>NZ_JARLUX010000001.1:0-3995703 GCF_037162485.1 Pseudoalteromonas sp. B160
CAGGGCAAGATCACGAACTTTACCTTGACTTAAAAGTATGATCTTATACTCCTTTTTAAGGAGCCCCCATGCCTGATATTCAACTATTTAAATATTTCGAATCAATTGCCGACCCTCGCCAGCAGGGTAAAGTTGTCCATAAACTTTTTGATATCATATTCTTAGCTGTCAGCGCTGTCATATCTGGGTGCCAAGGCTGGGAAGATATTGAAGATTTTGGCCATGATAGATTAGATTGGCTCAGGAAGTACGTTCCTCTTGAGCAAGGTATCCCTCGCCATGACACAATCGCTCGTGTGATGAGTCGCATTGATATGACGCAGTTTCAAGATTCTTTTTCTTCTTGGATGAAAGACTGTTCTAAATTAACTCAGGGCGATGTAGTTGCGATTGATGGTAAGCGATTGAAAGGTTCATTTAATCAGTCAGATAGGCGCGATGCACTTTATATGGTCAGTGCATTTGCGTGCGAAAATGGTGTTGTTTTGGCGCAATGCCCTGTTGATAAAAAGTCGAATGAAATAACAGCGTTACCAGAGCTTCTTGAATTACTGGAGATAAAAGGCTGCTTAGTCACGATTGACGCTATGGGGTGTCAAAAATCAATTGCAGAGACAATAGTGGATAAACAAGCCGATTACCTACTGGCAGTAAAAGCGAACCATAAAGGACTGCTGTCACAAGTAGAGAATGCTTTATTACTTGAGGTCACACGACAAGCGTCCGAAGGAGTTTTGTTTAATGAAGCCGATTATCATAAAAACAGAGAAGAATTCAGGTGTTGTGCTGTTAGTCATAACGTAAGTGATTTATCAGAAACGAGCAATTGGAAAGATGCCAAAACAGTGGGAGTTATTGTTTCTTATAGGAAAGAAAAAAACAAAGTAAGCAATGAGTTATGCTATAGATACTACATCAGTTCAGCATATCTATCGGCGGAAGAACTCGCAAGATCCGCACGGCAACATTGGCAAATAGAGAATGGATTACATTGGCGTTTAGATGTCGGATTTAAAGAAGATGATTGCCGAATTAGGCGTGAAGGTGCAGCACCTGTATTTGCGGGGCTGAGACACATCGCATTTAATCAGCTAAAAGCAGAAACAAGCTTTAATAAAGGCATGCCCGCAAAACAGAAAAAAGCTATGCGCAGTACAGATTACCTTGAAAAGGTATTGAAATCATAGACTTTTTTCATGCTCTTGCCCTGTCTACTTTGGTGTTTAAAGGTGTTTTAGTGTGTGATTCAAGGTTGCTGATAAGGCTGCCCTACTTAAAATATGAAAAACGATTATAGCGGGTTATGGCTATAGTAATCTAATCGGTGAAAATTTTTCAATATCAAATTCATAGTGTTAATTTACACTAACTTATCATTTTTTAAGGCACACGGTCATTATGGATTACTCAAACTTCGGCACTAAATTTACTCAACCTAATGGTATTACTCAGTTAATGGAAGATTTAGGCGATGCTAAAAACAGTAACAATCCAAATATTGTTATGCTCGGTGGTGGTAATCCAGCCCTAGTGCCTGAGGTTAATGATATTTTTATCAATGAGTTACAAAAGCTTGTTGCTAATAATACACTTTCCAACGTATTTGGACTTTACGATGGCCCAACGGGTAATGATGCATTTCGTGCAGCTCTGGCCAAGCAACTAAAAAGTGAATACTCATGGGATTTAACCGCAAATAATATAGCGCTTGGTAATGGCAGCCAAGCCAATTTTTTTGTGTTATTTAATCTGTTAGCTGGCAGTATGCCTGATGGAAGCCATAAAAAGGTTTTATTTCCGCTGGCACCTGAATATGTAGGCTATGCAGATCAAGGCTTAACTGACGATATGTTTGTAGCAATAAAGCCCGATATCGAAATTTTAAATACTGAAAGTGGCTCAAACCAATTTAAATATATCATTAATTTTAAAGCTGTTGAGCAAGTATTAGCAAGCGACAGCAGCATTAGCGCACTGTGTGTATCGCGCCCGACTAACCCAACAGGCAATGTCATTACTGATGAAGAAGTACAGCATCTCGATTTATTGGCTAAGCAATATAATATCCCACTGATCATTGATAACGCCTACGGCGACCCATTCCCTGGGTGTATTTATACCGACGCAAACTTAACCTGGAACTCAAACATTATTTTATGCATGTCACTTTCAAAGCTTGGCCTACCGGGTTTGCGAACCGGTATTGTAGTGGCTAACAATGACATAATTAAAGCCATTGGCCGTGTGAATGGCAGTATGGTTTTGTCGCCGAATAGTTTTGGCCCAAGTTTAGTAACGCGCCTTATTAATGAAGATGAACTCCTTCCGCTGTGTAAAAATTCAGTGCTGCCTTTTTATCGAGAAAAAGCACAAACAGCAATGAACTTGTTTGATGAAATATTTGCCCACCTCCCCGTTTACTTACACAAAGTAGAAGGCGCATTTTTTATGTGGCTGTGGTTTAAAGAGGCAAAAATAACCAGCGAACAACTTTACCAAAAGCTCAAAGAGCAGGATGTTTATATTATTCCTGGGCATAATTTTTTTATTGGTATTGATGATGCTTGGGCACACAAACACCAGTGTATTCGCATTAATTATGCAACCGATGCCAGCACTTTGCGAAAAGGCTTAGAGGCCATTAAAGCAGTGATGGCATGAATTGGGTGATATTTAGGGTATTCAAACCCTCTGTTCGAATACAATGCGTGCAAAGCGTTTATAGTGCCTATAGTTATTGGCATAAACCTGTGAACAATTTAAGGTTATTCAGTCATCCTCTAAGCCGTTAAATAAGCCCTAAACTGAGGTAAGCGGTTATTACTGTTATTTATTGATTGTATTAATTTTGTGCAAACGCGCCACGCCCCCTTTAAATTTATATATAAGTTGGTATGCTACGCGACCTTTTTTAACATATGATTATCATCAAAAAAGGGTTTGCCAAGGGGCGGCTATCGCTGCAAGGCACTTAATATAAGTGGCAGCAATAATACAGGCATCGCGTTATAAAACGTTAGATGTAACTTTAAATAGCAATATATAAAAGTACTATTAAGGTCAATTATGCGATTAGGACCAGGACTACTCGTCACCGCTGCCTTCATTGGACCAGGGACTATTACGACTGCCAGCGTGGCAGGTGCAAACTTTGGTTTTGCACTAATATGGACATTACTGTTTTCAGTTATTGCCACCATATTATTACAATCTATGGCGGCGCGCCTTGGCGTAGCCACCGGCAAGATTTAGCGCAAGCGCTAAGAGCTCACATTGAAACGCCCCTATTTAAATCTCTCGCTATATTTTTAGTGATCAGCGCCATTGGAGTAGGTAGTGCCGCCTACGAGGCTGGCAACCTTAGCGGTGCCAGCATGGGATTAATTGAAATATTTCCTCATGTTAATGCCCAGCTTTGGACGCCACTCATTGCATTTTTAAGTGCGGTGTTACTTTACAGCGGTAAACACAAAGTCGTTGAAAATGCGCTTATTTTACTAGTGATTTTAATGAGCCTAGTGTTTATCTCTACGCTTGTTATGGCGGCTCCCTCGCTCAGTGACATATTAGCTGGTTTTGTTCCTAGCATGCCAGAGGGCTCAGTTACCACAGTATTAGCATTGGTAGGTACGACCATAGTGCCATATAACTTATTTTTACACTCAGGGGTACTGGCTGCTCGCCATGACAGCAAGAGTGACAAACAAAAAGTAATTCAAGAAACCAATATAGATACGGGCGTGTCTATCACCCTAGGTGGTGTGATCACCTTAGCTATTTTATCAACCGCATCAGTAGCGTTTTATGGCACCGATGCAGGGCAAATTAGCGCTGCCAACATGGCGGTGCAGCTTGAACCCTTACTAGGTGATGCCGCCCATTACTTTTTTGCTATTGGTTTATTTGCCGCAGGCTTAACCAGCGCAATCACGGCCCCCTTGCCGGTGCCTACGCAGTGTGTGGCATGTTAGGTTGGTCAAATAAAATGGATAACACTCGCTTTAAAAGCGTTGCCATTGTTATTTTATTATTTGGTGCTGCCGTAGCATCTCTGGGTTTAGACCCTGTTGCCGTGATAATTTTTGCCCAAGCCGCCAATGGCTTATTGCTGCCTATAGTCACCACTTACCTTGTGTGGTTAGTTAATCAAAAAGCAGTAATGGGTAAATACACTAACTCAGTATTGGTAAACCTACTTACTTTACCAGTGTTAGTACTTATTTTTGGCCTAAGTAGTTACAAGCTCTTTAGTTTGATTTTTTGATACGTTTGCGAGTCTTTCCACCTTGTTAGCTGCTCATTTTTTCAATGCTATACATCACCCACATTGCGAGTACTGCGATGAAGTTAATTGTAAAAATACTTCCTCGCAGCCTGATGTTTGAAGTGAATATTTGAACACCACTGTGCAACACTCGCCCAGCGATAAAGACCCAAGCCAGCAAATAATAAGCTGAACTAATTGTTGAATCAGTAGAAATTAAAAGCACACAAACCAGATGAAAAAATACCGGCCACTCGAATTGGTTGCTCAAATTAGCGCTGAGTTTTGGCTGTATAGATTGAAATGGATTAGAGCCATCCGCTCTTTTACCAAGCCCCCATACACTTGGGGCTCTGGCAATAGTGAGCAAACCATATAGCACAACACACAAAATCACGTGTGCGAACATGGGCAAAAATATAGTATTCATTTCACACTGAGTCCTTTAGAGTAATCTAACCTTCGCTAAAACAAGCTTCTTCAACATAGAATAAAAACAGTCAATTGTACGCTATTGTCAATTACTAGGCTTAAGAGATTAGCTGTTATACGGCGACTATTACTGAGCCTATACTATTGGCAAAACCACCCACCTTTACGCTGTTTATTATTGAATTGTTAGACTCAACAGATGCTGTAATTATTGAATGGCAATTCATAGCCCTACCTTGTTCAAAAACATATTCACTCCCTAACTCAGCAAGATGCTCGGTAAGGTAACATGCTAAAGCCCCACAAGAGCTTCCTGTTGCTGACTCTTCAGAAATACCAAACAAAGGAGCAAAATTACGGCAGCTGGCTGTATGTTTACTTTGCACTTCACAAAGCTCAAAAACATGAAAGCCAACAAGGTTATGCTGTTTGCAAAAATCAGCGATACGTTCATCGTTTGGCTCTATTGCATCTAAATATCCATGAGGAACAGCAATTATGACATCGGCTAGTCCTGTTGAGATAGCTTCAATAGGTAAGTTTGTGCTTTCAAGTATATTACTTTCAATACCTATCACATGGGCAATTTCTTGATATGAAAAACCAGCTATTTTTTCAGGTAATTGCTGCTCCATGACAACCTTACCATTTGGTTCAATACTCACTGATAACATGCCAGCCTTGGTGCGCTGAACATAAGTGCCCGCAGTAAGCACACCTTCTTGGAACATAGTAGAAAAAGTAGCTAACGTAGCATGGCCACAAAAATCAACTTCTGCTGTTGTCGTAAAAAAAGACACCTCAAAATCAGCTTCATTATCACTAGCAACAAAAGCCGTTTCTGAATACCCGACAACTTGAGCAATTTTTAATTTTTCAGCATCTGTGAGCCTGTCAGCATTAAACACAACACCAGCAGGGTTGCCACCTTTGCCATTTACTGTAAACGCGCTTACCAAAGCAACTTCAATATCCACCTGTACCTACTCCTCTATAACGAGCCTTAAAAGTGACTCGTTTTATTTATCTTTTAGTCCATCAACCATAGCCGAGTTGCTATTTTGATTCAATGGTTTAGTGGTTTGATCCCTGATTGAGAGTAATCATTTTTTAGGACTGTTGCGAGAGCCAAATAACAGAACCTTAAGACAATTACTGTCAGAGTAGTCGGTTTTATTAATTGCCTTATAGGGTGTTCAATTTCCTGTGTTACCTTTTACTTGCTCTACATTTTTTACAGCAACATTAAGAGTGGTAACTTCGTTCTCAACTGGTTCTTTAAAATACTGGGTAACATGGTAAAACACTTCCTCATTATCAAAAGCTGCCCTTGAAGGTTGTTCAATTCTTCTTCGCCAGCTGTTTCAGGCACAATTCATTGCTTATTTTTAAGTAAATGAGCTCTGTTTCTGAGTTTACTTCTTCGCATAAACAATTAAACCATTCCCGTTGTTTCTTCGTATTAGCGGGGAAACCCATAACCACATTAGTACCAGTTTTTAATATATTTTGAACATGACTTTTTATTAAGGGCCTTAATTGAGCAGCAAATTTAATATAGTCATCAAAAGAATTGATTTGGTTCGGATAAAGCGTAGATAACCATTCATTCTCAGAAATAAGCACCGTATTACGCTCCACTGAGACTTTTTAGATTCAGTGGATTTGCCTGCGCCCATTTTACCGCAAAAATAGATCCGCTTAGCTTGATGCGACATGAATACTCCTTAGCGTGCATAGTTCTTTGTTAAATAGTTTATGTTAATTTACAGCTTACTATTGTTGCTTTAGCCATGTTTTACTTTTTAATAAACCGATCACATAAATAATGATATAAATCGCATACAGCGATAAGTTTTCTATCCTCGTGGGTTGATAGACCGTTCATGCCTTCGATAAAACATACCTATATTTCCATTCATAATATGCAAGAAAGCTTACAAATATACCTTCTAAGCCTATGAACAATAAACCAATATAACTTGCTGTCTTGGTGTAATATAAAACAACCGCGATACATACAAACACCCAAACAGTGTTTACAATTGCTAGGATAGAGATAAACACAGCGCTTTTAACGTTTGAAAGCGCAATTGTGAGAGCATAAATACCATAACAAACATTCGCTGTTGCTAGAAAAATAATGATTATATTAGGTAATCTATATAGACTAACCACCCAATCCTGCAGCAGAAACAATAGCAGACCAACAGCTAATCCAGCACTTACGTCGAGATGTAATATAGTTAAATTTTTATTGAACTTCATCCGTGGTACCTGACGAGTCTGTAGGTTAACTCGTTTTTTGCTTTTTGTGATGATGACTCAACATTAGCTTAGTTCCTATTTTGGTTCAATTTTATTGTGGGATTTTCAGACATCATAAATGCTATTTGCAGCTTTCCTATCATCATTATTGATGCAAAAGACGGTGCTGAAAATTTCTATGAAAAATACGGCTTCACTTCATTTAAAAACGCAGATAACAAATTATTTATCATCATGGCAGACATCAGAGCAAGTATTGGTGAGTTGATTTATAAATGGCCAACATTGCATGGGCGGTCAAAAAACACACTACCGAAAAAGATAATTAATGCTCTGATGTGTTGGTAATACTTTTTACTAATTTTATATTATGCTTTTTAATATAATACCCCCCAATACAAGTAACTAATAATGAACCACCAATAACTAGCAGCCAAAATGATTCAGCGATACCTTCAAATGGAAGACGAACGACAATTTCTGCAATAAACGCAGCCCATAAACCAACATATGACCATGACATCCCAGAATAATGCCATTGCAACCAGTTGTCATGCTTCCTAAGTAACAAAGGAGCAAAAATACCAAAAAGAACTGTTAACAAAGAAAATATTGCAAGCATATGAAAAGGACCAAATTTGAACAAAACATGAGTAAATAGTGCAGTTATATTCATAAGTATCATTGATATCACATAAATATAACCTACATTTTTATGTAGTTTTGTACCTTTGGTTTTAAAAATAACATAACCACCTGAAAACAATGCTGCTAAAGCGAAAATAGTATGAATCCCACCTGTTGTTGTCTCAAATATATACATAATCAAGAATTTCCATATATTGCTAATATTGTCATCAGCCACTGAGCAATGAGATCAAGAGAGTTTGTCAGCGAGGGCGTTCAATAATCTGTTTTACACCGTTATTATTATTGAGGATCATTTAATATGTCTTTTACACTCAAGATCATCCCTCATAGTAAAAGTGGTTACTAAAATTACAGATAGTATATTAATTGAGTAATTACAATTAAATCTAGAATTAATATCGCATTTTTACGCGCTAAAGTACGTCCTACATCCATAAACCAATCACAGCTAAAGCGAGTTCACAAATATAAATTAACTACGAGCTAAACTTAAAACTTACCGTTTACAGCTTACAACTCCACCAACCTCTCATACAATCCTGATGCCCTGCTGACTGATTTATTCATTGCCATTAACAACACTTTTTTATCAGCCACCAGCTCGAAAGTGTTTTTAGCGCGGGTAATGCCGGTATAGACTAACTGGCGGTTGATGCCGGCAGTTGCTTGGTTTTGTGGTGGTAGTACCATAGCCGTATAGGCAAACTCTGAGCCTTGTGATTTATGAATAGTCATTACATAAACGGTGTCATGGGCAGGTAGTCTGGCTGGTGAAAATGCCCGTTGATTGCCCTGCTCGTCAATAAATATGGCTTTGAGCTGGGCACTGTCGTCGTGCATTAAAATCCCAATATCTCCATTAAATAGTTTTAGCTGATAATCGTTTTGCGCAATCATAATCGGCATGCCCAAATAATGCCGCTGATTTGAGTTTACATTAATCAATCCTTGCTGGCTTAATTGCGTTTCAATGCGTTTATTTAAACTATGAACGCCGTAATCGCCTTCGCGTACTGCGGCTAACAACTGGTAGCTGGCAAAAGCTTTATGTATGTCTTGTACGCTCGCGTGTTGTTTAATTAAATTAAGGTACTGAGCGTATTTACTGGCGGCGCTTTGTACTAGTTTATCAATCGGCTTACTTACAATGTCATAGTCTAAAATAACGTCTTTAAATTGGCCGCTGCTCAGCTCTTGCTCTACATAATTGAGCTTGCCGCTGTTATTGGTATTAACCGCTAATGCTAATTGCCCTATGCCGCTGTCGGCAGTGAAACGGTAACTGTGCTGTAAAAACGCGATACAGTCGGCCAGTTTGAATTGACTATTACCTGCGACTAATTTGCGCTGGTTATTAAAGCATAAGCTGTTTAGTTCAGCGCAACGCGCCTCTGAATAACTTGGTGTTTGGCCAAGCACTAAACCTTGGCATAAATCGCTCATTACACTGCCGGTATCAACCGAGGCAAGCTGGTCTTTGTCACCGAGTAATATAAGTCGCGCATGCTCTGGTAAGGCCTCAATTAGTTTAGCCATCAGCGATAAATCAACCATCGACGCTTCATCAATGATCAATACATCTAAATGCAATGGATTACTGCGGTTATGCCTAAACTTATTAGTAAACGGTTTTACCCCCAGTAACCGGTGAATCGTTTGCGCGCTTTCTGGGATCAGCGGCGTAATAGCAGCGCTTATTTTATCTTTTAACTGTTGTTTTGCCCCAAGGATTGATTCACTTAATCGCGCAGCGGCTTTGCCTGTCGGTGCCACCAACTTAATACTCAGTGGGGCATTTTGATAAAGCGATTGTAAAATTGCTAGTAGCTTAGTCACGGTCGTGGTTTTACCTGTACCTGGTCCACCGGTAATAACGCTAAAGCCTTTGGTTGCTGCCATCGCACAGGCGACCTTTTGCCAATCGAGCCCTTGCTCTGGTGCATCTTGTTCGGGGAAATAGTCACAAAGTAACTGAGTTAACTTATCGCTATCAATATCGAGCTTACGCTCACTCATTAACAACAATCTTGATGCCAGTGTTTGCTCATAACCGCTTAGACGTGCAAAATAAAGTCGTTGTTCAAGTAACTGTAACGGTTTAGTCTCCCCGACACTAGGATGGTTTTGCAAGCAATTAATTGCCTCTGCGGTGGTAAATGTGTCGCTAAACGGGCTGAGTGTGTCAGGAATTATGCCCGCTAGTTTGGTAAAATCACTTTGGCGTAAATTAAACGGATTACGCCAATCTACCTGCGCTAAATCTAAACAGCTGTGCTGACTTTGCTGCGATAAACAGAGTAATAAAAGCAGTGAATAAACGTCGTTTGGTTGTTGAGTTTGCTCACTGCTACACAGTAATTCTGCCAGTTTTATATCAACCATTCGTAGCCGGTTTTCGCTAAGTAGGTAATCAAACAATGGCACTATTTGTACGTCGTTCGTCGCTGCTGTTGCAATGGCTGTATTGGTATCTAACACGCTCATAGCATTGCTCCTTGGCTATTTTCGGTTGCCTCATCTATGCTTTGGGCAACACTGCCTTGACCAAAAAGCCCATCTAAAATAATAACTTGCTCGGCGGTCAACTTTTTAAAGTACACACCTTTTCCATCTGCCATACCACGTAAAAAGGTGTAATATACGCCACCTAAATGCTGCTCAATGCTGTAATTGTTGATCCGTTGTTTTAATAACCGATGCAATGCCACGGTGTAAATTAGATACTGTAAATGGTACTGGTGGCTACTCATAGCTTGCTCTAAATGCTCTTGCTCATAATCAGTTGGCTGGTTGCCTAAAAAGTTAGACTTATAATCCAAAATAAAATACTGCTCGTTATGACAAAATATTAAATCGACAAACCCTTTTAATAATCCTTTTACATCATAAAAATCGAGCCTACTTTGATTAAAACCAAAGTGCTTAATCAATGTTTCATTCAAGCCTTTTGCCGTTAAACTGGTAATTGGCAGATTAAACTCCATTTCAACCAAACAATCCCGTGGCGTTAATTTACTTAAACTTAAACCGTTTTCATTCAATGGGCAGTTTAACGCGGCAAGCACCCATTGCTCAGTTGTTTCTTGCCATTGGTCACTAATGTGGTATTTGTTCAAGCTACGCTCAACTACCACGCTTAGGTTTTGCTCATGGTTTGTGGGGTGCTGCTCTGGGCTGGTGAAATCCAGTTGCTCAAAAATCTCGTGTAAACAACTACCTGGTTTTGCCCCTTGGGAAAGCTATAAGGTGAGCGAATATCGTCTTGTTGCGTGGCAAACTCATCTTTTTGATGATCTTCGTCGCTGCGCCCAGGTTCTAAATGCTCGCTATGACTTTTAAAACTCAGCGCACTAAAACTGGTGGTGCGCCAATCACGTTCAATTTTAACTTTAACCTTATTAACACTCACACTGTGACTTTGTGTTTGGCTTGATTGCAGTGATAATGCACCCTGTTGAAATAACTCTTCGCTAGTAAACTGTTGATAGCTCATGGCTGGTTTGTCAGCACAAAACTCTTGTAAATGCGTGCGCCACACTAAACTACTGGTGATATCAAGTCCTGCAAATAATACATGCCCTAAGGAGCTACTTTGAATTGCCAACCGACTACTTTGTCCTTGGCCTAGGTTATACATACCAATTGCGCAGTAATGAACGGCGCGAGTGAGTGCAACATACAATAACCGTAGATCTTCAGCTAGGCGTTCTTGCTCCGCTTTTTGTAACGCATCATCGTTTTTACTGAGATCGTAAATCAGCTGGCCATCTTGATGATACAACGCATCTTTCGTTTCACGATACCCGCTGGCAAATGGCATAAATACCAGCGGGTATTCAAGCCCTTTTGAAGCATGCATAGTGACTATTTTTACCAAATTGGCATCACTCTCAAGGCGTACTTGCACGGTTTCGCCATCTTGTTGGCTTACTTGCTGCGCAAACCAACGTAATAACCGTAAAGTACCCTCTAGCTCGATTTGTTTTTGCTGTAGGATCTCGCCTAAATGACGAAAATCGGTCAGCCAACGCTCAACGTTGTAACCCACACCTTGCCATTTCGCGCTTAATTGATTGTGACTGAGTAAGTGCTCAAGCATAGCCATAGCACCTTGTTTGTACCAAATAGAGCTCAAGTAAGCAAAAAAGTTAAGATGCTCTTGCCACTGTGCTTCATCATCAGCCAAGGCATAAATTTCATTATAACTTAAGCAAAATAATGGCCCAGCTAACACGCCGCGCAACAGTGATTCGTTGTATTGGCCATGTAAAGCCGATAAAAAATTAAGTAAATGATGGCTCAGCTCTTGGCTAAATACACTCTCACGGGATAAGTACACGCTCGCAATTTTGGCATCACTGAGGGCTTTTTTCATAATTTGCGCTTCAACCCGATCACGCACCAAAATACAAATATCTGCCGCCGTGACTGGCTTATTCGCAATACACGCACGCCCTTGCTGTGCTTGCTCAAGTAAGATCACTATTTTATTGGCAAAATAGCTAGCTAAATGTTGCTGGCCAATGCCTTTATTAGTTGGTTTATTTTTTTCATCTGCGGCGCTATCTGCAAACACACAAAACTCAAAGGCGGTGGCAGGTTGGCCATCAATTAAAAACGATTTATCGGCTTTTTTACCTTGTGCCGCCACACGATTAAACGGGATCGCATCGTTATAAATAAAGCTGTTATCGTGTTTACTAAACAGTGCATTGACGCTTGCAACCACATCGCTACTGGAACGAAAGTTAGTACCAAGGGTAAATTGCTGCTCCTTTGCCACTTCGTGTTTAGCACCAATGTACGTAAAAATATCCGCGCCCCTAAAACCGTAAATAGCTTGTTTAGGGTCGCCTATCATGGCAAGCGTGGTGTTTTCTTGGCTATAAATTTTACTAAAAATACCGTACTGAATGGGATCAGTATCTTGAAACTCATCAATCATCGCTACCAGGAACAACTGCGCTATTTTTTCTGCCAGTGCTGCGCCTTGCTCTGTATTGAGTGCACTGTGCAAATTAGTTAATAAATCATCAGGAGTTATAACGCTTTGCTCTTGCTTGCGTTTTACAATGGCTTGTTTAACCCAACTTGCCGCATGTTGCACAATAGCGATTGCCAAGCCTTGATTAACGGTGTTAACAAGCTTCGCCATTTCATCAAACTGGCTAAGCATTACATGACTAAACAAAGGCTGATTTTTTTTATAATTAGCTTCGTCACTGAGGTTTTCAGTACTCCATATTTCATAAGAGTACTTGTTTGTACCAAACTCAAAAAACAGCTCATCACCTTTACAAAATGCCTCAAGCGCTGCAAGGCTGCCTTTACGTGCAGGTGTTTTGGCACCACTTAAGCCAGAGCTTTTTACAGCTGCAATAAATTCGCTATCAAGGCAGGCTTTTTTAAAGCTCGCGACTTTACCAAGATATAGCTCGCGTGCTTGCCACACATCATCTAGTTTTATTTGCGGAGTAACCAGCGCATTGCCTTTATTAAGTATGTTCGCCACTTTACTAAATAACGCTTCAGGGGCAGCAAATACCTCTAAAATTGCATCAGTTTTTTCTTTATTGAGTGGATATACAAACACTCGCCAAAAATCTTTAATGGTTTCAAGCAAGATCTCCCGCTGATCTAAAATAAACTCCAAATTAAACGCCACACCAGACTCAAACGCATGCTGTTTTAACATTCGTTGGCAAAAACCATGAATGGTGAATATTGCTGCTTCATCCATCGATTTAGCGGCGGCATCGAGCAAATCAAATGCACGGTGTTTATCATCGATTGTGGCGATCACAGCATTGATCAGCTCATCCTCTGTTGCTTGGCCAAGCAGTGCATCACGTGCTGCTATAATACGAGTGCGCACACGGTCTTTAATTTCTTGGGTGGCGGCATCGGTAAACGTAACGACCAATATTTGTTCAACACTCAACGGAGTATTTACGGGCGATGAGTGCTGTTGCGCGATTTGCATGCCGAGTAAATAACGTAAATATAAACCTGTAATAGTATAAGTTTTACCGGTGCCTGCACTGGCTTCAATGAGACTTTGCCCAATAAGCGGCATCGTAAGTGGATTAAGCGCTTGCATGGTCACTCTCCTTTGCATGTGCAAATAACGGCGCAAGTAGCATATCGCTCCAGCGTATAAATTCCTCTTGGCACTCATTCAACGATTGCGTTGTTAAGCGAATATAGGGGTTCTCGCCCTCGCCTCGGCCAATATATTGTGGGCTAAATTTGCTCATTGCTTTGCCGATATCGCCACCACTTTTTACGTACTCATAGCCACTCACAGGAAAAAACGCTACGGGTTCTTTAAGTAGCGCGTTATATAAAGTAAACCAATCTTGCAACAGTGCTTGGGCATCTGCTTTATCCAAAGCTGCAAAAGTGATTTGTTTATCAAGCCCGAGTAATACAGTTTCTACATGTTGATCCACGCACTGCGCAACAAGGTGATATATAAAGCCCTTGATGAGATCTTTTGCCTTGATACTGGCACTACGATAAAACACTTGTTTGTGCTGATAAAGATGATTTAACCAGCCTTCAAGCTCAGTACTGTTGTTATCACTGTGAAGTGTTAGCGCAACTTCAATCGGTTCATTTTTGCCGCCCTTGATGTGCTCTTTAACTTGCCCTGCCAGTGCATCAACCCGGTGCTGCATTTTCTCAAAGATCAAATCTCCAACATGCGCCTGCGGTAACTCGCCTCGTTGCAGTATTTGCTCACGACTAAGGGGCTGCTCAAAAATAGCCGCTTCGAGTATTTCGTCGAGATAAAAATAACGCTGCAGTGCGTCTAAACTAAATGGCTCTTCATCTTTAGCTACTTCGTTAAATTGTGCTAAACGCAACCCTAAACTTTGCTGATAAAAACTCTCTTGTGCATTGCATACGCTGCGGATAAACATATCCAGCTCAAGATGTTCAGGTGCGCTGACCTCAAGCGCCGTCAGTGGCTCTGGGATTATCGCCTGAGCGGGTAACCAAATTGGATTATAACTGTGATTGGATTGCAGCGTATTAGTGGTATCTGCCTGATAATTTAGGCTATTAAAAGGCTGTAAATGCTGTTTATTGATCAAACACTCAGGCAAGGTTTGCTCACTTGGCTCAGCAAATTTGAAACTGCGGCCAATGTATTCTAGTAATTCACTCACTAAGGTTGATGGCATACGCGGTTGATTATCAAAACATGAACGGCCAATATAACTCATGTATAAGTTATCACGGGCACTGAGCAGCGCTTCTAAAAATAAGTAACGGTCATCTAATTTGCGCGATCGGTCACCTTTTGCTTTTTCGAATAAGGCACTAAATCAAAACCAATCGGCTGCACAGTTCGTGGGTAATCGGCATCGTTAAGCCCTAACATACACACCACTTTAAATGGCACAGCACGCATTGGCATTAGCGTACAAAAGTTCACTTGGCCGACTAAAAAGCGTTGCCCTACACCTTTTTCTTGAATGCCTTGTTTAATTAAATAACTCACAATACGCTGTGACACTACTTGTGTGTAATCGCCATTATCATGGTGCTTTTGCAGCTCTTCGAGCACCTTTTGCAGTACCAGTAAATCCCAGCTATCGTCGCTTTCGCTCTCGTAAATAGCCGTTAATAGTTCACTCAGGATAAGGGTTTTATTAGTTAGCGTGTCGTCTGGGGTGAGCCTGTGTTTAAAGTGTTGCAATACATCAATAAAATGCACTAATTTATTGAGTGTATCAAGTGCCATCCCTTCCACTTCATCAGCGCTATATATGCCATTAAACGGGCATTGTTCATCACGTTGGGCAATACCTAACAATAAGCGGTTTAAGCCATGTTGCCAGGTATTTAATTCTATCGCGGGTAAATCAAAGCTATGCTTATGCTCGGCGTTTATTCCCCACTTGACGCCAACACTCTCAAGCCAATATTGAATTTGCTCATATTCGCGCGCTTCAACACTAAACTTTTCAGCTATTTGCGTCACTTGCAGTAAATCAAGGATATCTGACACACCAAAGCGCGAAAACGGCAGATCAGCTAAGCTTGCAAACGAACTCAGTACCGGTTTTTCTTGCTCAATGGCTAGATCGGCTAACGCATAGGGAATAAAACGGTTACCCTGCGCACCACCAAATACCGCTTCGATGTAAGGGCTATAAGTGCCAACATCCGGCATCATTACTATAATATCTTTTGGGGTGAGTGCGGGGTTTTGATTAAATAAATTAAGTAAGTAATCGTGCAAACGCTCAACTTCTCTAAGTGGAGTATGGCAATCACTTAGAGCAATGCTGGTATCGGTAGCGCTTATTGCAAGCTTACCTTCATCGTTTATAAACCATTCTTTATTGTCAGTAAGGGATTCACCTTTAAACGCTAACTGGTAAATTTCGCTTTGAATTTGACCAAGTAAACTGTCGTCAAACACATCAATAAAGCCATCAATCCAGCTTGCGTCACGCTGTACCAGTTGTTCAAAGTAATCACGGCCTAATTTACCCCACGATGATAACAACGGATTACCAATAAAATAGTAGTCTTGCTCTGGCTCACTTTGCTTTTTTTGCTGCGCTTCCAGCAATGGCATTTTGGCGTATTTAGCCGTTATTTTAGCTGCAGTTTTTTCATCAATTAAATCCCCCCAATAATGTTCGCTGGGATTAAAAAAGAATAAAAACACCTCAGTTTTTTTACTCAATGCATCAAACACATCAAGTTGCGAACTGGCAATGGCTGAAATACCAAATAAACTGATCCGCTTTGGTAATAAGCTACTGTCCATTTTATCAAGCGCGGCTAATAACTGCCCTTGCATATTGGCGCGATGAAACTGACTTTGCCCAAGCACTTGACTATGCGCTACTATTTTTCGCCACAGATCAGGCTGCCACGGCGCGATACTAATATCTACATCATCTAATTTATCAGTGCCGCTGTCCCATGTGGCTATCCAGTGCGGACGGTACATTAAATATTGGTCATATACATCGGCTATTTTTTCACATAAAGCAAAGGTTTTTTGACCGTCTGTGTCACCTGCTAAGTAGGTTTTAAGGGGTAAATATAACGGTTCATCAATGCAGTTTGGTAAAATAGCAAATAATTTCCAAGCAAGATTAGGTTTATTAAACGCGGACTCTTTGGGTACATTCGGTAATAGCTGCTGGTATAACTGCCAAATGAAACTCGATGGCAATGGAAAATCTACCTGTGCTGCCACCCCCAAACTTTCACTTAAACCAATTTTCAGCCACTGCGACATACCCGGAGATTGCACCAACACCACTTCTTTATCAAACGGGCTGCTTAATGGGTTTACTTTTAAAAGCTGATGAAACTGCGCTTGCAGGGCTTCCATACGGTTAGATTGAATAATATTGAGCATAGCGACACTGTTCTTGCTTGAGATAAAAACAGTGTAAGATATTTTCAATTATAGGGGTAGCCATTGTCGCTAATTGGCATTAATAAATCAGCGAGTTAGCACAATAATTAACTCACTTTTTATACGCACAGTATAGCTACTGTGCGTTTTATTTTCTGAGGGAGTCATTATTTATATGGGCTAATACTTGATAAGCTAAATTGGCTTTGCATGATCACATCGCCATCAATGCCTTTTAGCTGGAGTGAAATAGCTGGATCTGTTTGTTGCCAATCAATGCTTAAATCACCGTAATTAACGTCATGTGTGAACTTCCCCACGCGGTGTTTATTAGGACTGACGTTTTTCCATTTTTCAGTAAGGCCTGAGCTGGTCATTTCAATCAGTGGATAATCAAGGTTCTGTTCATACCTTGATATCTCTCCCCAGTGTGTGTCACCACTGATAATTACCACGCCGTTTACTTTGTGTTTTTTAATTAACGCAAATAAACGGTTTCTATCCTCCGGAAAATTAGCCCATGACTCCCAGCCGGTAAAGTCAGGCAGTAACTGTAAGCTCGAAGCAATCAGTTTAATTGCAGCAGGCTTTTTAAGCTCTTGTTCAAGCCATTGCCACTGCGCCTCACCTAACATCGATGCGCCTTTTACTTCACTTGGGCTATAAGGCCCTTGATTATTCGCTTTACGCTCAGTCTTGTATTGTGTTTCACTAACGTGGTTAAGTGCATCGCGGTTCCAACGCAGATCAGGCATGATCACTTGTATCGTGTGCTCACCTTCGCCATACATATACGAGGTATAAATCCCATCGGCACGTGTGCGACGCACTGAACCCGTTGGCTCTTGCCAAAAGTCGAGCATAATTTTCCGAGACTGTTCTTTATGTGGGTACTCTTTACCTGCATCATTTTGGCCAAAATCATGATCATCCCACATGGCAATAAGGGGAGTCTGTGCTTTTAACGTTTTAAAGCCAGGCTTAGCGCCTAAGCGCTGATATTTATCGGCAAGTACGCGCATATCGTTGGTGTCGCCGTAGATGTTATCACCCAAAAAGATAAACAAATCTGCCTGCTCTTTATTGATTGCGTCAAAAATCGGAATATCTTTATCTTGATGCCCACATGAGCCAAACAGTATTTTTTGCGGTGTACTTAATACTGAAAAACTCGCAACAATGCTTACCAATGCGGCCGCTTTAATTAAATGCTTCATTTTAAAATCTCATCAATTGCATCCGCCATAGCGGGATTAAGCTGCTTAGGGTTTTCGCCAAGTACGGTTAAAATCGTTGCCGCAACTTGTGCTTGTTTGAGCTCTGTTGTTGTTTTTAATAAACCTTGCGGTTTAATATCTGGGCCAATTGCAGCTAACCAAATATGCTCAGAGCCAATAATTCCCTCAGGAAAAGCTTTACGACCTTGCTCCGATTTTGCCATTGCTTGTTTTGAACTATGATGCTGCCAATCATTAGCGTTACTGCCACGGCCATGATCCGTGGTGATAATAAGCGTTGTGTTATTTTTATAGCCAGGTGTAGTCAGAATGGTTTGCCATAAGTCTTTGATAAAAGCGTCACTTTGTTTAGCCGACTGCAAATAGTGATCGTAATGACCATCATGGGCAAAATCATCGGTTTCACCTAAGCTGATCACTAATAACTTAGGCTTTTTTGCCAGCATATAAGCTTTGGCAAAACGATATGTAAAACTGTCTAAACGCACATTATGCCAAGGACTTGGGATCTCCTGTTGTAAAGCATTTAATAGTGGCGCATCGGCAAATAAGTCTGCCTCAATTGGCATAAAACCCGCATTTACATATACGTAGCTGCGTTTGGTATTAACAATAAACGGAAATACATCCCAACTGCCAAATAATGCGGTTTTATTTTTATAGTCAGCGCGTTGCTCTAATCGCTCTAAAATAGTTTTATTTGGATTTGGCGTTTTATCATTACTGTTAATTGCCTCATCAACACTGCCAGTTAAGATCTCACTGTAGCCTGGGTATGAAAAATACCACGGGTTACTCACCGACATTGTTGAACCATTCTCTCTATCGCCAATTAACACACCGTGTTGAGCAATCGTATTGCTAATAAATGGCATTAACTGAGCTTGTCGGGCGTGTTTGTCATCGCGCCAAAACTGTTGTTTCAATTGCTCTGGCTGTTTAACAAAATCGGGATTTGCTAACAATTTTTGATCGGCGCCGTTAAATACCTCTTGCCAGCGCACACCATCAAGCGTCACAAGTACGACATTATCACTGGCTTTGACAATATGACTTACCATTAATGTACAGCCTATTACGGCCAGTTTAGCTATTGCTTTCATAGTATTCCTATCAATAAAAACCCATCAACAAGGATGGGTTTTGGTTATTATTTTTATAATTAGGGCTTAAAAATTAGCAGTAAATGTAAGTGCTGCAGTTCGTGGTGCACCAATAAAATAAGTGCTGCCATTACCTGTCCCACCCGCTAAATACTGTTTATCTGTTACGTTAGTGACAGCAAAAGCAATATCGATTGATTTAAATGGGCCGGCATTGACGTCTGCGGCATAACCGGCATTGATATCAAGCACGGTATAACCATCAACTTTATTACGTGTACGAGTTTGCTCATCTAAAAATGCACCTAAGCGTTCACCGGTATATTTAGCGGATATACCAAAGCGGAAGTCGCCACTGTAATAATCGGTCGAAAGCACAAACATATCGCTTGGTGAATCGATAACGTCATCGCCTTTTTTAAAGCTTGGCGGTAGCGCTTTTCCGTCTTCATCTTTGAGGATAACACCATCGGCATCGTAGGCACTTGGATCGTGCGATGCGTATTCAGAGCTGTTATTAGTATATGAAGTATAAATATTCCATTCATTTGTAAGCATATAACTTGCTGATAGTTCAATACCTTGCGAGTCAATACCACCTACATTGATGTAAGAGCCATTTGTACCTATCGTATAATCAATCCCGCCGGTATCACTGCCAGGTGCGATAAAAGTAATACGGTTATCAAAGGCAATAGAATAAGCGGTCGCAGTTAGGCTCAAGCGGTCTGCTTTATAACGTACACCAAAGTCGATATTTTCAGCTGTTTCTGGTTCAATTTCTGTGAGTGTAGAACTATCACGCTCCAGCACTCCATCTTTAATTGCTGAGAAATTTTCACTGAAACTGGCGAATAACTCTGTACTGCTAGTTAGCTGGTACAAAGCACCTGCACTAAATAACACATCTGAATCACTGTTTATTTTATCAGAGCGTAGATCTGCAAAATGATCGTATTTTTGTAATTCAACTAAATACTGTTTAGCGCCAAGATTAACTGTAAAATCGCCTAGGCTGATAGAATCTTGTACGTACCACTTAAAGGTATCTGTTTCAAAAGTATTTTTATATTGCGTCCAGTATGGGGTGCTATCAAAGTGATGATACACGCGAGCGTCAATAACTTTATGCCAATCACGAGATTCGTCACGATCAGTTTGTTCAAGCCAAATACCTGCTTCAATATCGTGCATCCCTAAGGTTAATTTATAATCGGCGGTTAAACCTAAACGGTCCTTGTCATAGTGTGTATGGCGATATGACATTACCGGTATTGCCGAATCTGGGTAACACGCCGGATTCAACCCTGTGCCTGAATCCCATGGCCAACTGAGTGTGTCTGTACAATTTGCGTTAGGCATTAATGGCTTACCTTGGCTATCTGCAAAACCATATGAGCCAGCATTTGTGCCGCCTTCGGTTGTTGGATTACCGTCTTTGTCGACAGGTGATGTTAAATAAGGTGGGATCCAATCACCACGCCCTGAGTTTTTATGGTAATAAGGGCTGATTGTTAATAATGACGAAGGTGAGATTGCGTATTCAAACTTTACGTAACCTAACGCATTTTCACGCAATGTACCCCAACCTTCTGCAAACATTTGGTCAAAGTGTGGCACGCCAGTCCAATTCCAAGTTAGTTGATCCCAATTTGGTGTTTGCGCAAATTGCTGCAAGCTCACACTGTTATAGTTGGTCTCACTTACATCATCATACGATAAACGCCCTGTTACAGTCAGCGCATTAAAGTTAGATACAAATTTAGCCTCAGCATGTTGATTATCTTTACCGCCATTACTGCCATCACCTATCCAGCGGCTAGTATTGGTTTGTGAATAACTCACATAAGCTTGCGTGTTATCAAAGAGAGTGCCAGTTTCATGCTTAAAATAATAACGGGTCGCATCATGGTCACCATTGGTGTAAGCAAATGTAGTTCCTCGCTCAAGGCTAGGATCTTTACTAACAAAATTAAACGTACCACCGAGTGCTTCAAGTGATGCTGAGGCGATATCTGAGGTACCTTGTCCCACTTCAACCGTGGCTAAGTTTTCGCTGTCTAGGTAGCGATTAGCTTTTGCACCACCGCCATAATTAGAGCCGCCGTTTGGAATACCATCAACCGTCATACCTAACTGCTGTTGGTTACCATCGATACTAAAGCCGCGCATCGTAATAGTGGTAGACCAATCATCACCACCAAATGCATCACCTTCGTTAATACTAATTCCTGGTAGGTTATCCATCACCGATAATACACTTGATACCGAACTCTGCTGTTCAATCATTGATTGCTCAATCACACTATTTGCATAGCTCGTTGGTTTTGCCACTACCGTGACTTCTTCTATTTCATTGGTATTTGCAAAGCTATTAGTTGAAAACGCTAAAGCGATTGCTAAGCTTAAAGTCGATCTTTTAGTAAAAGTACGCATTGTTGTCCCATTTGCAATTATTGTTTTGTATACGGGCAAAGTATGGAGGGAATATATGACAAAAAAGCTCGAAAAAATTGACGTAACAGTGACAAATATATTGATTATTTATGGCAACAATGCAGCTTAAACAATTAACATATAAAGATATTATAATTTAAATAACAGTCTATCGCGGTAATATTTGTAGGAAATAGAGAGGGAGTTAAATCAATACGAAAGAGTATTTTTCACAGCATTAGTAACGATTAAAAAGCAATATTGCTAATCGCAAATAAATACCTAAAACAAGTTTGCAATCAACATCTATTGACGTGTTATAAACGCCAGAGACAAGTAGTTTCCGACGTTAATGCAACCACCTACAGAAGTAGGTGGTTTAGTGACTAAAACAAACTACGTTTAAATTAGTTCAGCCAGCATTTCATCACTATATGGAACCACTTCTTCAGCATTTTTTATTTTACTGATGTAATCTGGGTTTGCAATAAACGGGCGACCAATAGCAATTAAATCAAACTTATTGGCATTAATAGCAGCTTTAGCCGTGTCAAAATCATAGCTACCAACACCCACTAAAGTACCTGAATAAGCCGCACGTAAATATTCTGACGTCGTTTTATCTGCAAGGCTTGCAAAGCGCATGCTATCGTCAAAAATACCGCCATGTAAGTAAGCGAGTGCTCGGCTATTCAACTCGTTTAAGAGGTAATCAAATACCGCTTTATCGCGGCTATCTTCGCTCATATTAAAGTAAGCACCAGGAGATAAACGTAGCCCAGTTTTATCTGCGCCGATGACATTAATTACCGCATCAACAACTTCAAGTGCAAAACGCGACATATTCTCTGGAGTTTGCCCGTATTCATCATCACGCTCATTGGCTGCATAATGTAAAAACTGATCGATTAAGTAACCATTCGCACCATGGATCTCAACGCCATCAAACCCTGCTTCAAGCGCATTCTCTGCAGCCTTTGCATAATCTGCAATTAATGACTTAATATCGGCAGTGGTTGCTGCTTTTGGGGTAATATAAGTAAGCTCACGCATACGTGGTACAGAGCCTTCAACACCAATCGCAGATGGGGCTAAAACGTCGCCATCAAAAAAGTGTGGATGTGCAACCCGACCAACATGCCAAAGTTGTACAAACATTTTACCGCCCTGCTCATGCACAGCATCGGTTACTTTTTTCCAGCCTTGAATTTGTGCGCTGGTAAATAAACCTGGCGTATTCGGGTAACCTTGCGCATCAGGGCGAATAATCGTGGCTTCACTAATTATTAAACCGGCTTCAGCACGGCGTGCGTAGTAATCAACCATCGTTTGGGTTGGCACTAAGTTATCGTCAGCCATACAACGCGTTAGCGGTGCCATAAGTATACGGTTTTGTAATTCAATCGTGTCATTAAGCTTAAACGGTTGCAGTAGATCAGTGGTCATTCTTATCAATCCTTATCTTGAGTGTACATTCAAGATAAGGGCGAACAATAAAACATTCAAGTCTATTTTTGAATATTTGTTCAAGATTAAGTAAACTAACCCCATCTACACCTTATAAGTCAAATAGAATGCAACAGAGCGCCCTATGAGAATAGCCGAATTTGACCGTGAATTTGTACTTCGCCAAGCGATGCTGGCTTTTATGCAACACGGTTATGCTAAAACGAGTATGCAAAAATTAACGCAAGTTACAGCGCTTCATCCAGGATCTTTATATGCTGCGTTTGGCAATAAAAAAGGTATTTTTTTAGCGGCTATTGAGCAATATCAGGCTGATCGAAATCAGCAATTTACGGCACTTTTTTGTCAACATAAACCCGTTTTACCAAGCCTACGCCAATACTTAGACTCAATAGTCAACGAGTGTATCAGTGGTGATGCGATGAAAGTATGTTTACTGACTAAAAGTATTAGTGAAGTTGAAGGGCAAGATTCACAGATCAGCCACGTACTGATGACAAATTTAAATGCCTACGAAAACGCCCTCGCCGAACAATTTGAGCGCGCGATAAAAGAAGGTGAAATCCCAAACACACGCACAGCTGAGCATCTAGCTCGTTTTTTAGCAATGGGCCTTTACGGCTTGCGAACCTATGCACTGACTAACCGCTGCGAACAAGATCTAAGCCAACTCGCCGACGATTTATACCACGCAATGTGTAATTAATTTTTAACTAATCGACATTTTGTCATATTAGTCAATATACTATACCTAAGCCATTCTAGAGAGAGTCTATTAATGAGTAATGCAACTGCAACCGCATCTGAAAAATTCGAGACAATCTTAAATTTAGGAGCCAAAAAAGATTGGCTTTTATGTTTGAGACCGTCCAAGAGTTCAAACAAGTGTGGATATTAAATGACGACGATGGCTGTGTTATGCTCGCCAACGAAGATGATGATTGTGTACCGGTATGGCCTGAACGTATTTATGCCGAGGCATGGGCTACCGGTGAGTGGGAAAATTGCACAGCTAAAGCAATTCCATTGAAAGATTGGACAACCCGATGGACACTCGGTCTTGAACAAGATGACTTACTTATCGCCGTTTTTCCAACTGAAGAAGACGACGGCACAATTTTATTTCCTGATGAATTTGATTCACAACTAAAAGCACCTAAAAAACGTTACTAATTACACTTCGCTATAATTGAGTCGCAGACGTGTTGTTCTGCGACTTATCCACGCAAACTTTAAATTTTTTACGCGCAACGCTTTAAGACAAAGATACAAAATTAATACCTATAAAAATTAAAATATAACGGCAATAATGTCGCTTTTAGCGATAATTAATTTATGCTTATTCACACTGATCAGTGAAATAAACACAGCTCCCACTGCAAAAACTTTGGCATTAGTTGACTTCAACACGCCCCTTACTCTTTGGACTTTATAATGGTACGACAAGGTATTTTAATATTACTACTGCTAACGTTTATTAATAGTGGCTATGCCACAGAGCAAATTGACTCACTAGAATCCACACTCAGTGAAATAAAACAGCTCAAAAGTGATGGTGAATCCGCACAAGCTTATCAACAATTAAGAGCAACATATTCCTCGGCACAATCAACCACACAACAAGCTGAGTTAATGGTTGTTTGGCTTGCATTTATGAATGAAGACAAGAACTGGCATGAATTCGACTTGCTCAAAGACGATGTCTCACAATTACTCGATAGCGAAGTCGATATAGAAACTAAATACGCACTTTATGACAACCTCGGATTAATGAAATATCGCTTAGGTAAGTTTGCCGAAGCCGATTCTTATTTATCAAAAGCAGTGTCTTTTGCTGATGACACACAGCTTGCTACGAGTATGACTTACTATTTGTATGGAATTAACTCTGTTAGACAAGGAAAAATGGTAGATGGACTCGATAAAATCTTACATGCTCACGATTTACAAATAAACATTCAAGGATATGCTTCACCGAAGATATTAATTGGTTTAGGGTTTACCAATTATTATATGAAAAACTACGACAAAGCGATTGAATACACTCAACAGGCAATAGCAGCATACCCTGAAAATGACATACTGCTCACTGAGCTGTATGCAAACTTAGCTGCAATGTACGTTGATAAAGCCCAATACCAAGAGGCATTAATTGCCATTAATCAAGCCGAAAAAGTAGCCCACTTCCATAATATATTTGACCGAGTTCCTATAATTATTAATAAAGGCACTATTTATGCTGAGCTAAATGAGCACCAAAAAGCCATTGATTATTATTTAAAAGCGTTAGATATTGTAAATAAAAACAATGATTTAATACATAAGCCTACCGTTTTAAGTAATCTGGCACAAAGCAATCAAAGTTTAGGTAATTATAAACTTGCTGCCGACTATTTTGAGCAAGCCCTTGCTATATTTTCAAGCGAGAGTCAACTCATCAAACGTTTAGAAAACTATCCGCCAATGATCGAAAATTATCAATCATTAGGAAATTACCAACGCGCATTAGAACTTATGATTGAATACAAAGAATTAGATGATGAAAGTACCTCATTAGCTGCAAAAGAAAAATTTGATCAATCACAAGCAGCCTATGATATTGCCTCTAAAGAAAAGTCATTAATCGAAGCTAAACTAGCGCAAACAAGCAATGAAAATGCAATTCTACGACTCTATGGGATCGTTGCCTTCAGTCTTTTAATTATCCTATTTATTTATATTGCCTATAGACTAAAACACTCTGCCTACCTGCAAGTTAAAGAGCTTGCGTTGCGCGATCAGCTCACGGGACTATTTAATCGCCGCGCATTGCACGATATCTTTGAATTAGAAATGAGCGGAGTTAATCGCAATAAAAAAACTTTTAGTATTATTTTGCTGGATATAGATCATTTTAAAGTACTCAACGACACCTATGGACATGACTATGGTGACATTGTATTGCAAAAAGTGGCTAGCGCATTGCAAGATTCAATTAGAAGTATGGATAAAGTTGCTCGCTGGGGAGGTGAAGAATTTCTGGTGTTTTTACCTGAAACCAATAAAGAGCAAGCATCGCATCTTGCAGAAAAGTTACGCTTAGCCGTAAGTAACATTGAATTGACTTACCAAGATAAGCTACTTCAGGTCACTGTTTCTTTAGGTGTCTGTGAATATAATCAACAAGGTGAATATAAAGACATGGTTAAACAAGCCGATCTTGGTCTTTATAAAGCTAAAGAAACAGGGCGGAATAAAGTCGTCTGTCTCAGTTAAACTAACAAATGTTCTTGCGCGCAACTATCTTCATTATCATGTAATTGAATGTAGTTGCTCACGAAGCATATAGTTTACTAATAAAGCGATGTTATTTCCTCGCATTAAGGCTGCTCTGTTGACCTAAAAATAGCAATGGCACACTGTTTTATTGCGCTTGCTCAAAAAAATTACGACATAGTTTGCTAAACTAACCTAATAACCTATTAGATTAAGTGTGCTAGCACAACGCTGAGATTTACTCTGGGCACATTTACAGAAACAGTTGGACAAATACGTGATATTTAATTCTAAGTATAAAAAAGAAATTGCAAAACTAAAAAATGAAATTGTAGATATTCGTAACCAAAATGAAGCACTGCATGATGAACTGGAACAAGTTAAGAATGCTAAAAGTCAGTTAGTAGCGCAAATAAATCAAACTGATAAAACTGCCAAACAACAAGACGAATTAAACCGCTTGTGGCTACAGTCTTCAATTTTAATAGAGCAAATCAGGGAGAGCCTAGCAGCAAATTCAAGTGAACTTGTAATGCACAGAGATGGCTTTCAATCATCACAGCAATTGCTTGATAACATTATTGTAATGCTATCCGCCACTTTGCAATCAACTTCTGTGATATCCAGAGACACTAAAACAGCCTCTGAATCTGTAAAGCAATTACAAACAGTCACAGCAGGGATTAATGACTTTGTAAACATTATCAAAGGCATCTCTGACCAAACTAACTTACTAGCCCTTAATGCTGCTATTGAGGCCGCCAGAGCTGGAGAACAAGGTAGAGGCTTTGCCGTAGTTGCAGATGAAGTTCGCACATTAGCACAACGCTCAGCTGATGCATCGAATGAAATTTCAGGCTTAATTGAACAAGTAAACCAACAAATGGACCACGTTGTTGGCAACATTACCGACGTCGGGAAACAAAGTAATGAGATCAGTGAAAGTTCAGCGGCTATCGAAGATACCGCTAATAAAATTGTTACGTTCTCACAAAACATGTATTCAGTTATTACCGACTCAACTGAAAACGCATTTATTCAGACGGTAAAAATGGATCATATCGTTTGGAAACTGGAAGTTTATAAGGTACTACTTGGTTTATCTGATAAAACCACAGATGAATTTGCCGATCACACAATGTGTCGTTTAGGTGAATGGTACTATAAAGGTGATGGTGCAGCTAAATACGCCTCCCATATTGAGTTTAAAAACTTAGAAGCCCCGCACGCCGAGATTCACAACCATGGCATACAAGCATTGCAAGCCTTTGCAGATGGCCATTCGGATAAAATGATTGATCATATATCGCAAATGGAAGCGGCGAGCTTTAAAGCCGTTGATTTATTAACTAACCTAGCAAACAAAATAACTAAATAACGGTCGTTTTAAGTTTAACTACAACTTTAGCGCTGCTCATTTTATATTTATTATTGATATTATGATGGATACTGAGCTTTGGAGTTATACCCACTACCTGCTTATTGATGGGTAAGGTTGCTTTATAGGCATTATCTATGTTTTTTAAAACACGATAATGCCTTAACTATAGTAATATTTATTGGTTAAAGTCTAATCCTGCCAGGTCAGTGCTAACTTTTTGTAATACGTCATCATAGCCTTTTAGTACTTCTTCTTTATGGGTTAGATCCTGTTTGAGTTGTTCAACATTTGCTACTAGGTCTTTCGTTAAGCTCGGAATAAAACTGCTTTGCTCTTTCGCTAACTTTGCTACTATCTGATAAATACATTGTTTTAGCTCAACACTTATATCTTGCAATAATAAAGTGACGACCCGTGCCTGCTCAGTACGTAACTGAGCTATGTCATCGCCTTCAACTTGCTCAGCACTAAATTGTTGCCGAATAGTATTAATATGCGCATCGAGATCTAAACTAACTGCAGGTATAGTTATACGTTCAACGGCATTGTTTAACGGCATTAAAACCATTTCAGGGTCAAAGTCATCATCTGAAAAATCAAACATATCTCTAATTGATGCTTTTATATCCTGTTTAAACAGTCCTAATTGAATTGCGTTTTCACTTACATCATAAAGCGCTTTGCTAGTATCGACCACAAATGACTCAAGCTTACTCACAGCATCATGAACACTTGCATAGGTGTAATTAACGGTACGGTAATGAGTTGAGATGACTGTACGAGTTGAGCCATATGAAAAAGGGTTGTACCACGATGAATCACTAACCTCTCTTGATGTTGTATAGCTTTCTTCCCGCGAGCCTGATTGAGATTGTACTTGTTTTACCTGAATTGCATTTTGGTTTATGTCAGTTAGTAATCGCGTTAATGTTTTTTCAGCTTGAATACTGTATTTTTCAAAAACACTATTTACTTTAACTGTGCCAGCCTCTATGCGTTTAACAACTGCTTGTTGTTTTTTCGCTAAACTTTCAACATCGCCTTCAAGTAAGTTTTTACGTTTATAAGTTACGTCATCTGCAATTTGAACTAATTTTTGTTTAACCTCACGTTTTGAGCCGATTAAAAGATTATTAAAACGATCTGCCAATATTTGCTCTTTTTTTGCCTTAACAGTATCTAGCTTACTTGTTACTTTTGTGAAGTTAGCCACTGCTGCAAATGTACTGGCATTAAACGTAAAGTCAGCAAACATGTCATTAAGCTGCTGACACGAGTGCAACTCTTCTTCATTTAATGATTGCTCAGGCTTTATGGCTAAATCATAACAGCGAGATGAAATAAATATAGGCGGCAGAGCATTTTGCAATGTGCTCATTAAATGGCTTTGATTATTATCATCTTCAGTACTTTGATGTGCTGAAAATTCATTACATACCTTATCTACATTACTCTTAGCCTGATTATTAAGTTTTGTAGTAATGGCCGGTAACGCCTGTTGAATAGACGGGTAATTATGGTACTCATCCAATAAGGCCCCATCAAACAGTGAGCCTATCAGTACAATATCTTCAATACCTTTATTGGGAATATTTTGCGCCAGCAAGCTCATATCTGATTGGTCTAAAAATTGGCCGCTATTGCTGAGTACAAATACCACGTCACATTGGCCTATAAACTCTTGTGTACGCCTACCACGGGAGATTATTGGGTCGTTCATTCCTGGTGTATCAACCACCTCAATATCGCGTAAAGAGTCAATATTTAAATGCAGCTCAGTGCTTTTTACTATTGGTGTAAATTCGCCGCTGGCTCCCACATAGTTGTTTAGTTTATCAACTAATTCATCATTATTATTTACTTCATCAAGCGATATGCTTGTATCTAAATATTGCGCAACGTTTAGCCCTGAACTTTTAACCATATTTAAAAGCTCAATACTGGCTTTTTCTTCATCAGATAAAACAGGCTTAGCGGGTGAAGGAATAAAAACGCCCTGCTTTTGCGATATTGCTTTATTGGTTTGATATTCAAGCAAGGCGTTTTCATAGCTTGCATGTTTAGTGAATGCTGTATCGGCTAAGTTTTTAACTTTACCCCACTCATTTTTGCTATAAAACTCAACCAGTGCTTTTGGCTGCTGTGCATAGCAAATTTTAGTTAGCGCAGCCGTCATCGGTGTTGCTGCCTTTGGGAGTACGTCTTGGCCATTAAATAACAAACTATTTAAGAACGAAGATTTACCTCGCTTTATTTGGCCGATTATACCAATACGCAACAACCTATTTTCATTTTGTGTATGTAGTGCGTCGCTTTTAAAGTTACTAGCCAATGCCTGTAATTCAGCTAATAAATTCGCATCTACTGAGTTGTTAAACAACTCATAACCTTTACTTATTTTTAATAAACTCGATGATTGTTCTTCAATCATTTTTAAATCCTTTTATTGAAAAAGCCAAACTTTAAATTATATTTCTATATGCAAATATACTTTTATCTAACAAGCCGATATTGACCGGAAACCAATACTGACCAAAGTGTTAAATTGCCTAAATATTTATTGTTTGAAATTAGAATAGCTTTAACACTCCCTTTATTTCTATAAAACTTATTGTTAAAACCAAGTACTATTTCGTCTCTTAAACATTTTTTACCTTTTGCAGGAAAGCATACAGAGTTAACTTGCTGTGCATCGCCATTCTTACCCTTGGGGTTTAGCGGCTTAACAACCGATATTTTAGCTTTAAATAATTCATATAAAATTATATTTATATCTTGAGGGTCCCCGTTCAATAACGGTGAAAAAATTGTTTTGAAATAATCTAATTTCATCTCGTTTGACACCATTAATTCAGAGTCAGAAATATAACTTTTTGATACTGTAAAAATCTTATCTTCTGGGTCAAACTCCAAATGTAAATCAGTAAGTAAACAGTACAATTTTTCAAATGAATTATAAGTGATAAAAACCTCATCAGAGCTAACTCTAAGCTCACCCCTATCCATTTTCGATTGCAAGAATGGTACTAACAAATCATGTGTGAAAATGTTAGGAGCAAAATCAGTTGTAATCTCTTTTTCTTTCGGTAAAGATTCTGCATTACAATAGTTTAAAGGTTCCCACTTTAACTGACATGCACGAATAACTTTACTGACGATAAGCTTCGCCAATCGCTTAGATCGTATTTTAGCGGTTTCAACCATTAACTTATCAAATTCAACTTCATGATAAGCGAGTAAATGTTTAAAGTGATCGGGGTTTAATAAGTGGCAACTAAAATATAATGCGCTTTCTTGCCAGTTACGGTTTTTAATATGACAAAATAAGTCAAATATATCTTGTTGAGTGCCTTTTAATACTTCCAGCTGGGTTGCCATTGCATTTACTAAAGGCATTTCTTTTTCGTGTACCTGATTATCACGACGGGTCATCATTAGCGCATCAAATAAAAATAATTGTGCTAATGGTTTACGCCTATAGTATGCAACAAAAGCTTGAATAGTTGCTTTATCTGGCGCTTTAGCAAAATCAACTACATCATCTAAAACAGAACTATCGAGTGAAAACGAGTTTATTAGAATTTGCAAATACTCAACCTCAGTTTCATGAATGTCATTATCTGCATTCATCACTAAGGCTAGGCCTTGCAAATACAATAACTGCCCTTCAATCCCTTGTTGAGCTATTGGGTGGTTTTCAAAAGCACTCGGCTCTTTTGTTGCATCTATAAAAGTGGCAAGCATGTCTAAACTAGTCATTATCAATGTCCAATTAAATTATTTGACTAAATAAAAGCCATGCTCTGTTAACATCTCTGAAGTATTAATTGTAGTGAACCTTCTATCTTTATCGTCGCAGATACCTGCTTGTCTTCCATGCCCTCCAGAGCAATGATTACAGTATCTAATTTCGACTTGGTCATCCTTAATTTCATTAATAGCATTAGGGTGGCCCTGATTAGCAAAATAATGACCTGAAGTTATAGCCGATACTTGAACTCCATCACATGTTGGTAAATGACCCCCATTAGAAACAGCAACACCTATTGAGCCAGTTAATGTTAATAAGTTTTTTAAATCAATATGTTCGACTAAGTAGTTAAGGTTCGTATATTTTAGAAAGGCAATTAATAGATCTCCAGATCCAATGCTTTTCTGAGCACCCTCAAGGGGATCTATATAAAAAGCATTAGCTTCCGAATCATGTTTAAATAGTGAATTAGAAAACTCAAATAATACCTTTTCTTCAGGCTCTTGAACAAGATAGACTGTTTCTTTGGAAACTCTTAATGCCCCTTTATCTAACATTAATTGAATCCAAGGTAATACTATTGAATAAGATATGGATTTAGAGATTGCTTTAAATAATGTTACTGGCTCTTTAGTTATAAATGAAGCTTGTTGGGATGTCCCCTCACAAGCAAATGTACCCCACTCTATAGAATCAACTAACTTAGGTTTTATTATCTCCAATAACCTATTACTCCTGATCTCAGCGGTTTCTACCATTAACGCATCGAACTCAATTTCATGATAGGCGAGCAAATGTTTAAAGTGATCTGGGTTTAATAAATGGGAGCTGAAATATAATGCGCTTTCTTGCCAGTTTCGGTTTTTAATATGGCAAAATAAATCAAATATATCTTGTTGGGTGCCTTTTAGTATTTCGAGCTGGTCGGCTATTTTGTCTACAACGGCTTTTTCTTTGTCTTCTACTTTGCCATCGCGGCGGGTCATCATTAGTGCGTCGAACAAAAACAATTGCGCAACGGGTCGACGGCGAAAAGTACGGAAAAACGCTTATACTGTGTCTTTATCCGGCGCTTTTGCAAACGTTACCATGTCGTCAAGTATTGACTCATCAAGGCTCATTGATTTTATAAGTATGCGGATATATTCTTTTTCGGTGTCGTCAATATGGCCGTCTGCATTCATAACAAGTGCTAAACCATTTAAATATAATAGCTGCTCTTCCATGGTGAAATCAGCCGCTGGGTGGCCTTCAAATGCATCAGCTTCTTTTGTTGCATCGTTTATAACGTCTAAAATATCAAAATCCATCTTACTTCCTTTTTTATTAAGTAATTGTGTGTTGCTAATTTAAGTTCGATTAACACGCTTTTGTTATTAAGTTTTTAATGTATATTATTCAAAATTATGCCGAAGCTATATCGACTGTAATGCTCGCTTTTTTATCGTTTACGATGTGAACTTTCACACGCTGGCCTTCGTTAAAATAATCACTAATTACGGCATCACCCAACTGGGCTTTTATTTTTTGTTTAGTAATAATGATGTCGAAATCGGTTGGTACCTTTTCTTCTATTTTAATGTGCACGCCTACTGCACTTAACCTAATTACTCGCCCTTGCAAAGCGGTTATGTCAGCAATAGCCGACAATTGCTTAATACTGCCTTGCACGAGCGCTTCAAATACTAATGATTGTTGGGGTATATTATCGTTACCAAGTGAGCAAGTCGTATTACTTGAACTCAATGTCACAGAGCTCGGCTGCATGGTTGTTTTTACATTAAGCAACTCGCATAACTGCGTTATTTGCTCGTGTAATTGTTGCTGTATTTTAAGGGCAACTTGCTTTTGTGTTGCTAATGCATTTAACTGCGCTTTTGTTTTATTGCTTATATCGTCTAAATGTTGTTTGTTCTTGTCTGATATAGTTTCAGCAAAAATCAGCTCTTTAATCGTACCACTTGTTAAGCTATGAATTTGACGAGTAGACTCATAAAAATTTATATAGCTCTTAAATATTTGCTCTGCTTGCCATAAAACGATTGACCCATTTTTACCTTTACTCACGGTTTGTAATAAATCAGTTAGTACGGTTTGGGAGCTTGAAAACTCTTTATTTAACTGTGCTGAGTACCCTATTACGTCTAAAAAATTAATTTCAGCTCGTTGTAAGTCCTGTTTTGCTGTATTAATAATTTGTTGTATTTGTGACTCTGGCTTTTTATCCGCTTTACTAATTACCACTAACACAGGTTGAGTTAGCTCTAAGCTTTTTAAAAATTCAATATCTTGCTGTGGCACGGTACCATTTTGCTGATCAACCAACCAAATTAAATAGTCTGCACTGCGTAAATGCTCACGAGCAATGTTTTCGTCTGTATTGTTTTGTGTGTTAATTATATCGTCGGCTTTACTGTAACCAGGGGTGTCTAAAAATACGAGGTTAGGGTATTTAAAGTCTTCACGCTCAACGGATATTAGCTGTAGTAAATGGCTAAAGGTTACGCCAAAACGCTCATTAAATGCATGGCATATAGCTTTTAATGCTTCTTCATCAATTGCAGTTTTTTTACGATAAAAATTAAGTGCACTTATTGCATTTTGCTCACCTAACGACAAATAAGTAGGTATAGATGTAGTGGGTGTTGTGTCTGTTGGCAGCAACGAGGGACACCCTAATACAGAGTTTAAAAAGCGCGATTTACCCGCACTAAATGAGCCACCCACTGCAACGGTATAGTATTTTTCAAGATGTGGAAAAGCCGCAATCTCATTCAATTGTTTTTCTAGCAATAACAATTGAGCATAAGTATGAGCCCCCGTGGTGTTATCGTCTTGTTTGGCAAGCTGTAAAAAGTCATGCTCAATCGTGTGTTTAATTTCGGCTAATAAACGGGCAATAGGTGTATTGCTATCGCCATTAGCAATTAATTGAGCACATAAACTTAACCCTTTTTCGCTTTCGTATAAATATTGATTAACCCCCTCTGATTTTGTGTTTGGAAGTGATGCTTGTGAATAAGCTGATTGCTCATTTGCATTGCTACTTAAATCAAGGTGACCGTTCATTAAACTGTCAAAATCTAAATCATTACTCACTAGCTAGCTTCCTTTATAGCATTGGTTTTTATTTGCGCGGCTTGATTTGTTTGCTGAATTTGAATTAAAGCGTTATCAAACTTTAACTGCTGCTCGTTAAACGCGTCTTCGCTTTGCTGCAATTGTAGTTTAAGCTGTTCAATACCTTGGTTGAAGTCGTGTTGCTCTTGCTCAAATGAACTTAAAACGGCTTGTTTAATTTTTGAGACCGCTGTATTTAGTTGCTGTGTGCAATGTTCTACAGCCATATTAACGGCTTGAGGAATAACTTGCTCACGCACTTGTGACTCTATTTGCTGCTCGCGCTCTTCTGCGTTGTCTTTACGGCCCAATAAGCCACCTATAATACCCGAGGCAATAACACCTATTGGGCCTAAAATAACTATAGCAACTCCCGCTGCTACAGCTGCATACGTTACTGAAAAAGCCTCTTTCTCTTCTGCTGGTATATTAAGAGTAATTTGTACATCGCTAAATTGTTGCTCGCTTATGTTGTCGAGCTTTTTATCTAAATTTTGCAACTCTTGCTTTACTAAGTTATCAACACCTTGCTGTAAAACTGGCCTTAATAGCTCATTTATTTTTTGTGATACTTGATTCGATTTGGCTGCACTGACTAAAACTGATACCGATGAGCCTAATACATGTTGAGAGCGCTGAATTAACAGCTCTTTTCCTACGCTACATAAGTTATATTCAAGATCGTTAAGTGACGCTTGAAGCTTTTTTCTACCGAGCTAAATGCACCGTGGGATTGATTTATTTGTTCTTGTAGTTGGGCTTCACTTGACTGGCTAGACTTTTTAAGATCATTAATAGCGCTTGTTATCTGCGCACCTAACTTGGCTATTTGCTGTGAGTATCGCTTACAAAGCAATGTATCAAATTGATTTAATGCGTTATCGACTGCATTCTCAAAATCAATTATATCTTTGTTCTTCCCTAGATTCTCTATATGGCCAATCGTTATATCACTCTCTAAAACTTCGGCTAAATACGCTTGCAACTGACTCTTAACCGCTAACAACTTACTACTTGGTAGTCGCTCTGATTTAGACACAATATGAGCAATGTCTTTTTCATAATTAAAGTTGATTTCTTGCAATTGATTAATAGCCGTTGCATCGAAGGCTTTTTCTGAGGGTATTAAATTTATAAAGTAATCACCACGCTCCAAGTAGCAAGCAATTGCCTTGGAGTGGCCGATATTATTTGATGCAAAACCTGGCATATCCACCAGCACTAAATCAGGGCGATTTTTAAGCTTTTGATTATTAATAAAAACTTGAATATAGAATATATTTTCGTCAACTTTTAAGTTTTGTAACTCGCTTATAGCTTTCCGATCACTCAGTTTATTATCAATATAATTAATTATGATATGTTCGTCTTCGCTATAGCTTAGCTCTGTGGCAACCGCTGTTTCAGGGTTTATGTCACACTTAAGGTAGTCTTTCCCTAAGTAATTATTTAGTAATGAACTTTTACCGGCTGAAAACTGGCCAATTACGGGGACGATGACTTTGAATTGTTCAATTTTATTTTGCAAAAAGGCTAAATCATCTCTGATATTTTTATTGTTTAAAATATCATTATTAACAGTATTGTAAGTAGAAATTTGACCCAACAATTGGGCTTGCATCGTTGAATGCTCATTCGCTGTCAGTAGATTTAAACCTACCGTATTTGAGTGAGCAGGCAGCCTTTTATCGTTACATTTTAGGCTATGTAATAGCTCCAACCCGAGTTCATAACCATTCAATTCATTATTTAGTGCTAAGCCTAACTGCTGTTCAATACTTTGGTTAACTTGTTCAGCTGTTGCGTAGTTTTGTGCTTCACTTGCTATTTGCAGCCCTTTTAATAAAGGATGAAACTGCTGGTGTTTAGGGGCCACAGGTAAAATAGCGCTTGCTTCTATGTTATCTAAAAATAACTTGGCTGAGCTTGAGCTAAATAAACTACACGGCGATAATAATGTTTGATGTAAGCCAATATCATGCAATAAATTTGTGTAGCAACTTAACTCACTATTAGACCACTCCCGCCCTAAATCATTGTAAAAGCTTAGCGTTACACTAATTAATAATTCACTTGGCTGTAAATTATTTAAACTTACGCACTTCGATTTTGTATTGTTATACCAACTATTTACCAATTGGCTACGTTCTAGGTTATCAATTCTATTTTCAAGTTGGTTGAATCTAACGTCGCATTGATGCGCTAGTGCCTTGATTCCTTGCTTCATTAAAACAACCGATTGAAAAACATCTTGTTCAAGTTTTTTAACGCTGCCATATAACACATTAACATGGGTCATCAGGTAGTTTGTTTTATTAGCAAGCGACACCATCGCTTCCATTGTTAGCGCTTGTTTATGATTAAGCTTTTGAATTAGTAACTGGCTTGAATATATAGCGCGATTTAAATCATAGTTAATACCCGCTTGTAACTTAGCATTGCTCCCAGTGACAGACCCGATCAACCTACCTACATGGCTTTGGTCTAACTGAGCGTTAATACGCCCTTCGGTAGATGCAAGTGCTGTAATTGTATTAAAGGCATGTTCAAGTAATTCATTTGAGTTATCAGCAAATTCATCTATCAAGCTATCAATATTTTGACTAGCTATCTCTCGCTCTTGCTCATTTAACGTATAGGCAAGTTCGCTTAATACGTCATCTAATGAATGAGGAGATATAAGCTGCTTAGAATCTAAAGCTCCATCATCACGCAACTGTCGGTTTACCGATATCTGATCGTTGAATTGTGTGTTTGAGGCTGCAAATTCAAAAGCGGCCTGCATAAAGCGGGCTTCATCATCCATAAAGGGTTTAAACTGCTTAAGAATTTTAGCAGTGTCGCTATAGCCCAGTTCAATAAGATTAGCAGCGTTTTCTTTTGTAAAATTAAGCGGCTCAATTAAGCCTGCGAATGCTTGCGACGGGACTATATTCCAAAAATTAACCGCTGGATATTGTTTGCTTGCAGTCACTACATCGGCAGTACGGTCCAAGTAAATATTAATAATGTGAGTGCAGTTATGCTGCTCAATTAGTGGCTTGTAAGGTGTGTTGTCGCTGTATGAAGGAAGTACGCCGCCATCAACATAATTTGTGCCGTCTATTTCAACTGCTTTAAAAACAGCGGGTATCGCAGATGTTGCCAATAGCCATTTTTGTTTGTCTTCAGCGCTTAATGTATTTAATTGAGGATAAACTAGCTCGCCATTTTTAGCTGTTAATGCACATAAATGCAGTGGTAAATTATTATTATCAATTGAATTGCAAACATTACTTTGGTAAATAAGTTCAGCTAACCCATCTTGTGAAAAAGCCCCTGTACCACCTAACAAAGAGCTCAAAGTCATCAAGGCTTTTGGTGCTACACCCGGTACATAAACCCCTACTGCGAACTTAGACACAGCAATAGCAATATCTTCTGCTTTAAGTGTTAATACTTTGCTAGGTGCAATATCAAGCCATAACTGCTCAGCAGAGCTGTAATCACCGGCTGTAAATAAAGCTGCATTTAAACCACCAACAGACGTACCAGCAACTGCTTCAACGTTTTTAGCTATACCAAACTCATTTAGCGCCTTCCAAACGCCTATCTCGTATGCGCCCTTACCACCACCACCAGAAAAAACTAAACCTAACTTGGTCATAAATATCCTTTTCAATTAATGATTAACCTTTAAAAGTTAATCACTTAAATTCCTTTACCTAAGCTAATAGACCACTTAAAGCGTTTCATTTCAAGGAGTTTTAAGTACACCTTGTTAATAACTGAGCACGGATAGTATGAACACGAATACTCAGAATAGATTGAAGTAATATAACAATCCTTGTGAGAAATAAATTTTTACAAGCTTGTGATTTCGACTGTTACACTTTTTTGTTTGATCTCATGGCTTGAGATTATCCTTGAGCGCTCTAATTAATCGTTTTGCCTTATCGCTTTCAATCGAACAACTTGTTGTATACGGATGGTGAATATTAAATTGGGTCCTAGCCTCAGATGGAGTAATAGAACCATTAAAATTGTCGTCAGTTATGTACTTCCATTTAACATTAAATCTGTGAAAGTGATACTCAGATACGGGATCATTCGCAATTGGCTTCTCTAACAACTTATAATTTGATGAGGAAGTGTTTGGAATTTCTGCAACACCAATAGCACCATAACTATTAGCATAAGCTATAAGTGTGTCACTAAGTATAAACTTTTAAGTAACCTTTATCGTTTTCAGTTCAATACTACGTATCTAATTTTTAATACGTTGTATTGAACGTAAACTAAAAGTTTTTTATTCAATTTCGAATTATGGCTAATTTCTCTTATCAAAAAATTATAAGTTATCAATATCATCTAAGAGCGCGTCAATATCACTATCTAGTGTTCTAATCTCTTGCTCAAACATATTCTGTGATCTTAAACGTTGAATCACTCGTGACGAATCTTTATAGCCCATTTCGATTAAGGCATTAATTTTACCACTATCAAAATTGAGCATCGCTTTTACAGTTGCAAAGTTACCCTCTTCAGTAACAAATTCATCACTTGGCCTAATTTCTATAACTTGTGTAGAACTATTTTTAAATGCGCTACGGTCGAAACGTGAGCCATTTGAAAGATGAGAAACAAAACATACATCACACTTATCGAGTAACGGGGTTATCGGCGTATTGTCTCTTATCCCTCCATCGAAATGCGCTTTCCCCTCTATACTTCGTGCTTTATAAAGTAATGGTAATGCAGCTGAAGCTAATAAGGTTTCAAGTAATGCGTCCTCCTCCATTATATTGAGGTAATGATAATCTGCTTTCTTACCTTCAACACCCAATTCTTCTTTAACAAATTCGAGTATTGCTTCTAACTCTGTCCCTGAAAATGTTGAAACCCAAACATCTTTCCAGTTCTCTTTATTATCCAAATCAACAAATTTGTTAAACAAATTAATAATAGGCTCATCACTAATTAGACCAGAGCTTGGTGAATATTTATTTATAATTTTTTCTAAAGTAAGGCAAAAATGTCTCGTTTTAGGATTGACATATCCAAGCTTTAAAAAAGAAAGAACAATTAACCGCGATACTTCCTTTGCATTAAGCTCTAAAGGGGTTTTTCTACCTAGTTCACCCCAGATCTTATTTAACTTTTCATATGCGTCTTTAACATTATCTGAAGAAGCACAAATTACCGCATTAAGTGCGCCTATACTTGCACCAGCATAAATATCAATATCAACCTTATGCTCTGTGAACGCTCTTAGTAAACCTACCTGGTACGCTCCTTTTGCAGCTCCACCAGACATAACTAAACCTATTTTCATACAACCCGCTCCTCTAAAAGTTGACTAGCCAAGCGTTCCAATGACATAACTGGTGAAATATTTGCAAGGCTAAGCTCCCCTAGCAATACACGGTATGTTTGAGTTGCAATCTCGTTGTTTAAATTAAGAAGAGACAATTTAATCGCGTCTTGTACTTCTATATTTTGATTTTTTAAATCAGCTATAGCTAAATTCATAGGAACAAGTTCAGCAGCCTGACACCGAAATTTATAACAACAAGCCACCAATATCTCGCTTTGAATCCAACTTTTAAAATCTTCATCTTGGTTCAGTAGACTTTCATAAGCTGTCCACTTTAAGTTAGCTAATAATAAGAGTAATTGGCTATAAACCGACATAGGTATATTACTTACTTTCCAATGATTTAATACTGTTTTGACTCTGTCTCTTACTGATATTCCATGTTGTATACTATCGATTTGATGCTCGATGAAAGTGATAGATTCATCAAATTTTGCCTTTAGTTCCAAATGAGATATTTTTAATTTTTTAAGCACTTCTAGAGTCTTTTTTTGCCCTTGCTTAGTTTTTATTATTTGCTGAGCTCTATACTTATCCAGCTCAGCAAATATTTCTATCGCATTTTTATGCTCATTGTTAATTTGCTCTTGCCTATATACTTGCTGGCCAAAAAATATATTCGCAACTCTACCTACAAAAGTATTACCTGCGCCAACTTTAGAAAAATCTTGCATTACTTCAATGCTATTACTTAGCTCTATAAATGCAGCCTCTTGCAAAAAAGGATAATCCTTTTCCAGCGCGCTTCCAACTAAATTATCTTGTGTCATAGCTCATCCTTAACTAAATGTAAACCTTGCTCTATTTCTTTAAAAGACTTTTTTATTTCCGCAAGCTCATTTAATTGCTTTCGCAAAAAAGACAATTTTTCTTCCTGTTCATATGTAGACGCACTTGCTTTATCAATTGCTAGTTGTGAGCTATTACGAACTATGTCACACATAGACCTAACATCTTTTTCGTACTCAGCAACAACTCGGCTAAGCAAATTAATTAATTCATCTAATTGGTTTTTTGAAGTGGCTTCGAGAACTTCTTTCGCATGTTTAATAAGCAAATCTCTATTCACACTGTATTCTGTTTCAGTCACTTCAGTATTAACAAATTCGGGAACCCAATCCCAATCAAGTTTTATGCCAAAAACCACTCTTGGTTTCTTCACTTTTTTCTTTTATATCAATGAGATTATTATTATCAACATTAAAATCTTTTTCTAGAATCAACTTTAAAACCTAAAGCTAATTCTCTTACTTCAAAACCAGATAAGGCGTCATGTTCAACTTCGCCTGCAAACTCTTTTGTTATTCTTTTAATATCTTTAACTAAAATAAAAATACTGTCATTTATTTTGCTATCAATACCTAAGTTCACCTCATTCAATTTTATTTTTATACTTAATATTAACTTTTCTTTAGCTTCTTTGGCCTCTTTTTCTGCTTTTTCCTTTCTTTTATTTGCTCCTGTTGCAACGCGTTCATTTGATTCCTCAGTAAGTATCGATTCATTTAGCTTAGATATTTGCTCTTCTATGTATTCAAAAACATTATCGCTTGCTCCCTCAGCCCACTCATTTAGTTTTTTATTAATCACATTACTGAGTGAAGCTAAATTTATTAACGCATTTTCTAGCGATACAACTCGTATTTTTAGCTCACTAATTGTTTTGCAAGCAGAATCTAAATCAGCTTCAAGGGTCAACTTTAATTTTTCGTCGAGTAATCGGTTTAATTTACCCAAAGCAGCAATAATGGTATCTGGTCCTGTATTTTGATATGCACGATTAAGTGCGGTATTAATAAAGTCTGCTATGCGTGAACTTTTTAATAATTTTTTTGCATGCCTTGTTGTTTCTTCAATATTTTCTATTGTTTCGAGGTCGTCCTCATCTTCTTCATCCCATTCCCCACTAGTCGTATTATCTAGAAAATCTCGCTGCCAATCTTGCAGTGTTGCCAATTCAAATTTGCCTTGTCGCTCAAGCCAATTTAAAGATTGCCCGCCAAGCAAAGCATTCCGTGCAGATACTGGAAATATATTTTCTTCATTCAAAACAATATCTTCTAGTAGCTCTTCCTTTACGTAGCGAATTGTCTCGTTTTTATTCATTGATTTTTTGTCACGTGCATCAAAGCGATTAACTGCTACAATTAAGCGATCTTGGTAATCTTTTGCTTCTTCAACGATTTTACTTCGCATTTGAGAGTCAGCATCTGACGATAAGTCGGTGTAGTTGAGTACTAATAGTAATGCAGATGATCGTTTAATTTGTTTATCTACTATACTTTTGAGCTCTGGGAGCTTAGCTTCATTAGCCCCAGGGGTATCCACAAGAATAAAATTCCCTACCTCTCCTTCAAGCTTTAACTCCTTAATAGATTGAAAGCATGTTTCTATAGTTGGGAAATCCTCATCTAATCTAAATGTCTCTAAAATTGCTTTGGGATCAATTTTATTCGCTATATTAATTCGGCAAATATCATTTATTATTTCTAATTGCTCATGAATATCACTTAAACTATTTAAATACTCATCTAGTTTTAAGTTCTTATTGGCTAGACGCTTTGTAAATGCACTACTTTCGTGAGTATGTACATACTTTTTATCATGCAAGTCAGCCAGCATTTTAGAAAACAGATCTGCATGTTTAAAGCGGTAAACCACGCCACTACAACTAGCGTTATGCTTTATGTAAGTTGGTAAAGCCGTCATTGGGGTACTTCGGCTTGGGAGAATTTGATTACCCACAATACTATTAATTAAGGTAGATTTACCCGCCTTCATAACACCTACAACAGACAAAATTAGATTCAATTTTTCTGTACTGTTTTTTACTGCTAAAAGCGCTTGATCAAAAAAATCTTTTTCTTTAATTTCTAAATTAATTTCTTTTGAAATCGCACCCATTTGTTCAATAATTTGCAAAGTAGCATCTTTTGAAGCGGTTATAATACTATTTTTGTTATACATCATTGCATCCTTCAATTAGTCATATTTTATAAACATAAACAAAGTAATACTTAAAGAGTATCACTTTGCTTTTGTTTTATTTAATTCATATTTTGTGGCTTCAAATCTATGTTACTTTCGATAGCCTGAAGTTATTTAAATCAAACTTATTCCTTATAACTCTCCCCTATGAATTTTTCCATCTAAAATTCATAAAGCCACACCTTTATACTTGTTAGCTTGTTAAAATCGTTTAAAGTGATTAGGTTGAGTAGCATTTTAGGCCTAACATCTAACTAACTCTTTAATCATACTCTTATTTCTTTCGACGTTTCATTTCACAAGCTTGTGAAAAATTAATTCGTTTTGATTTAGCTTTTTTATAATCACTAAAATTAATAACATTGCTAGTATCAATTTTAGAATTTGGTGAATCCTCCACGCGTTGCTTTTCATTAATAAGCGATTGCCAATAACTCAATAACCGCTCTATAGGTATAAACTTCTCTTTGCGGCCAGTTGCTTTATTAGTAATACGTTTAGGCTGAGTATTTAAGTAAATCGCAAGTTCAATAGCAAGCTTATTCGGTAGTTCATAAAACCCCTCTCCCTCTAGTGTTTGGGTAACCCATATTGCAGCGTCGCTAATATGGCCGCTTATGCTTAAATCGGTATTTTTAACCCAGTGCGGGGAAATTCTATGTTTGATAAGTCACTTAGTAACACGGCAATATCGCTGCGTGGAATAAGCTGATATACCTCAAGCGTTTGTGCCATTATTAATTGCCATTCATACGCTAAGCGCTGAGTTAATTCCTCTTGCGTTAGCTTTAAACTAACCAGTATAAAAAACGTAAAACGGCTATTCGCTTCACAAACAATGATTGTTTTTTCACGAGATTTATAGCTGTTATCAATTATCTGTAATTGCCAGTTAAAACAATTACTATCGCTTATGAGTGTATTTACCCCAGCTTGTTTACCTGGCTCATGTGGTAAGCGAGGTAAATCGGCCTTTAGGTATTTATTAAGCGCGTTTGAGGCGCAAAACTGGATTTTCATAAATTTATCAATTTTAAAAATAAGTATTTCATTTACTGTTCGTTAATAGAACTAGTCTTCGTTCTAAACCAGAAATAGTAAATAAATAAAGAAACTAGAAAGGCATTTGTACCGTAAAATTTAGCAAATAACCAGGTAGCATCCCATTCAAGATCCAAAACTACTACCAAAAATAATCTAAAAATTAAAGTGAAGCATATATAAATAGCACCCCATTTAATTAAGAATTTAAAAAGTTTACCTTTTCGGTTTTCATAGGACGCCTCATCACTTGAAAAAACCGTAACAGCCCAAGAATCAAACCTAAACTAAATAAACCAATACCTAAACTTATAAAAGTCGTAAAATTTTTCAGCTCATAGAAACCAATTTCACCATTGGCACCAAACTTCATGTAAAGCATATAAGCTATAAATGCGATTATAAGAATACTATTTAATGTCCTCATGTTCTTAGACATCAGCTTAAAACCGACATAAATAACAAACAATGCTATTGCTAACCCCATAAAAAATTCCTTTTAATGTATTAATATAGCTGAAGATCTAAACCATAAAATAGCTAATTTACTTTAACTATTACATCTAATTCTTAGCGATTTCTGCTTAGATTGGTTAAAAATAAGTTTGTGCCGTTGCTTTCAAAGCGCTTATTCGAAACCAGGTAAAAACAGCCATGGTGTGGCGGCTTTTCTTGCTGGTGCAAAGTCTTCCCCCATTGCTACAAAGTGCTCAAATACAATATCAACGGGCTTTCGTAATTTATTAAACGACTGCAACTGCAAAGGTTTAATATTTTTACTCAGTTCAACAATAAGCTCACTACATAACTCGTTTGCAAGCGTATTTAACTCTATTTCAGAGGAGAGATTATTAAGGGCGTGTATTAAGTAATCCTTCTTTTAGTTAACACATCTCTAAAGGTATGTGAGGCACCTAAGCAATTACTATTTTTGCGATGAAAGCCGCGATAGGTATTTGAGCCTAAGCTTTTTAATACCAGTTCCTCGTAGCTGAGTAATGGCGTGGGTGTTAAAAATACCGTATCGCCCACTTCATTCATGCTTTTTACTTGTGCCTGCATTTTTATTTATCCTTACGCGTGAAATAAGCGGCTTGCTTTGTAAGCTCTACGTTGATTATGTTGTTATTTAATTCACGTTCGGTCATGCAACATCCTTGTTAATTTTTTATACCGCGTTATAATTCGCCAGCGAAAGCTTTTTGGCTTAAAGAGTCAAAACTGTGAGTCAATTCATTGAATGAAACAGATTGCCTAGTCAATTGCATCTTCACTTTACTTTGAATTTCTACAAATTTGTTTTGCAAATCAATGGGCGGAATAATGAACTCCAAAGACTCTATTCCACCTTGGCTAATAGTGTGTTGTCCTGCCGATGTTTTAGTCTTGCTTGATATTATTTTCTTACCACTCGTAGGTTTAGCATGTAAGACAAAAACCTAGAGTTAAATGAGTCTTTAACCTTGATTCTAATAAGATGATCATTATGAAACACTGCTTCATTAAAACCTTCAAAGACTGCTGAACGCCCCACATACTCTGGGTTACCGTTTACACGGATAAATAGCAAGTCTCCTATATCTAATCGATATCTGCTTTTCTCTTTGTCTTCAAGATCAACTCTATTGAGTTCCTTACCAAACCTAATTCCCTCATAATGAACATCTTGAAGTCTTAATACGATATCGCCGATATTTTCTTCTACTTTTCTCCGCCTAGAAAGGCCATTGTTTGCATGTCGAATATGCTCGCCTAACAATTCTACTTGCCAGCCCTTTGGGTTGGTGACGGGATCGCCGAACATGTCTAGGAATACGCTGCGTAGGAAGTCGTCGACGAGTCGGATGGCTTGTTGGCGTTTGCGGCGTATGGCATCGGCTTTATCTAAAATCGCGGCTATTCGCTTTTGCTCGTCCAATGGTGGGAGCAACATGGGATAGCTTTTTAATGCATCCATATCAATACCACTTTGGCCAGCAGTTCTTTGCGATAAACCATCTATAAGTCTAAATAAAGTATCTTGTCTCAGAAAATAAAACAAATAGTCTCTATCGACGCTTTTACTTGGCTCCGCTTTCATTAAAGCAACATTATAGGCCCCCTCTAGGCCTCGAAGTATTTGAAATACTGGAGGACCATAACGTCCTATCATAATATCTTTTTTAGAACAAAACTTTTTCGTTGATGATTCTGGTATAAACGTTAAATTATTATTCGATTTATAATCTCTAATTTGCAATAGACGAATGTAGCCTTCCATTGGCTCATATTTAAATGTTGATTTAGGGGGCTGTGATCCACCAATAAACTTAACTACATCACCTAATTTTACAACAGGCCAACTCACAACATACCCTCCAGCTCTTTCAGATCAGCGAGTATTTCATTTTCTAAGCTCACTAGTTTACCTAAAATCTCTTTTGGCGGATCGTAGCTTTCTTCCTCATATACCACTTCTTTGTAGCGGTTAATAGAAAGGTCATATTTATTTGAGGCTATCTCTTCTTTACTTACCCAAAACGCCTTTTGAGTTTTATCGTTAGCATCACTTGTCGCGGCTGCTTTATCGCGAGCTTTAAATTCGCTGATTAGGCTTGGTAAATCGTTAGCTTTTATTGGCGTACGTTTATCATCTAGCGAGAAACCATCGGCTTGCACGTCGTAAAACCATACGTGGTCGGTGCTGCCGCCTTTGGTGAATATAAGTATGGCGGTAGATACACCGGCGTAGGGTTTAAACACGCCACTGGGTAGTGAAATTACCGCTTCTAGCTGGTTGTTATCCACCAGCATTTGACGCAGTTATACGTGCGCTTTTGATGAGCCAAATAACACACCATCAGGCACAATAGTGGCCGACTGCCCACCTACTTTTAGCATGCGTTCAATAAGGGCAACAAACAGCAGCTCGGTTTTTTTAGTTTTTACTTTACGTAATAACTCGGGGCATACATCTTCTTCGTCTAGGCTGCCTTTAAATGGCGGGTTGGCGAGTATTATGTCGTACCCTTCTTTTGCCTTTTGCGGGTAGTGCTCTTTAAAGTTTTGGCTTAGGGTGTCTTGATAATGGATGCCTGGTTGTTTAATGCCGTGCATTACTAAGTTCATGGCAGCTACGCGTAGCATGGTAGCGTCAAAATCAAAGCCGTTGAACATGTTTGTATCTATGTGGTTGCGCTGCTCTGGGGTTATTAAATCGCCTGAGTAAAGTAAGTTTTCAAGCGGTTTACCGTTATCATCAAGCTGTATATTGCCATTTACGTCAAGCACAGGTTCGCGCTCTATGCCCTCGGCTGATGTGTATTTTTGTAACAAGTATTCGTAACTTACCGATAAAAAGCCACCGGTGCCGGTTGATGGGTCACAAATTTGGCTGGTGGTGCTTGGGTCCATCATTTCGACCATGGCGCGTATAATGTGGCGCGGCGTTCTAAACTGGCCGTTAATGCCTGCGGTGGTGAGTTTACTAAGCAAATATTCGTATAAATCGCCTTTGGTGTCTGAGTTTTCAAGGGGTAAGTCGTTTACCATTTCAACGGCTTTTACCAATAAGCTTTGCTTTTGGATCATCAATTGCGCGTCTTTCATAAACTCGTTAAATACCGCGCCTTCTGGCGATACGTCGTCTGAGGTTTTTGAAAAAAACGGAAACAGCTCATCTTTAACCAGTTTGTATAACTCTTCAGCCCCTAAATGACGCAGGTTTTGCCAACGAATATGTTGCTCGGTGTCGGTAAAGCGGCGGTTAAACGCTTTATTAGTACGTGCGCTTCGTTTTTCATCGGCTTGCTCGTTCATGTCGAGCATACGGGCGTACATTAAAAAAGTAATTTGCTCTACTACGGTAAGCGGGTTAGTTATTCCGCCTGTCCAAAATTCTTCCCATAGTTTGTCTATTTTACTTTTTAAAGGTCCGGTTATCATTAATGTGTATCCTAGTTAGTGCTGTTTAAACCCGTACTAATTACGCGCTTATAAAATTAAAGGTGTATTTGCTTTTCGACGCTTTGGGCTTTGTCGCCTAGTTTTACATCAAACTGCTTAATAAATTGTTCTATTACGTCGGCTTGTTGCTGGCTAAATACGCCATCGAGCCCCATGTCATGTATTTGGGTAAAAGGCGCATCGTAAAGCTGGGCTATTTCAATAGAGCCGTGGCGAATTAAGTGGTTTTTTAACATACCAATAAAGCGCTGTTGCTTGGCATTTACATGTGTGTGTATTTGCTGCACAAAGGTAGTAAAGCTCTGCTCTATGGCGTTTTTATCCATACCGACTATGGTACGCAATATTTTATCGAGCGTCGCGGTTGATTCGGGAAAAAACTCTTTTAATGTATTTAAATCTACACTTGGGTTTTGCGTATGCACTAACGAACTTAATTGCGCTAAGTCGGCCTCGGTTACTTGTTCGCCATTGCGGATTTTTTTAAGTACGCTGTCGGTTTCAAACAACGGGATGAGTGTTTTTTCAACCTCTTGGCGATATATTTGATAATCAATAGAGACTATTTTTGTCAGCCTGTCGGCTTCGTGTATTTGGTTGGTGTCTTCGGTTATATCAAGTATAAAAGCAGTGGGTGGCGGTGCTATATCTTTATTACGCAGGTGTATAATACTGCGTAAATTAATACGACTTTGCTCAAGTGCTGCATGGGTTAAATACTGCCAATATTGCTCTGTTTGTATTTCTGCTATTGCAGGTGCTTTGCTACGCACTTCGTTTAAGTGCATTTGTAGCGACTCAACCTTGTTCATTACACTTTGTTTAGCTAAATCAATTTGGTTTGCATCAGTAAGTAACAGCGTTTGAATAGTGGTTAGCTCAGAATCAAATTTATACGCTTCACTTTGCCCCATGATGTTACGCCACTGCATAAGCGGCGCTACTTTTTCGAGTAAGTCGCTGGCTGTGTTGGGCACAAATTGATTAAGGCGTTTTAGATCTTTGTAAGTTTCGACCACTAGCCAGTTGTCGCGTACTGATATTGATTCCATTGGCAGTAAACAAATATCGCCGTGAATTAATTTAATTGTTTGGTCAAACACATCCATATTGGCTTTTTTAAGGGCGGTTTGGGCAAGGGTTACCCGCGCTTCAAATAGTTTTTGCAGTAGAGATTTAGCTTGTTTTACGTCTTCTTCTTCTGGGTTTTCGTCAAAGTATTCAAAGTTAGCCCAGTGGTCGAATATTAAAAAGTGGGTTTTGTGCTTGCCTGGGCCATACAGGTTTTCGCATAAGCGTGTGCCACGGCCAATCATTTGCCAAAATTTTACTTTTGATTTTATGGGTTTTGCAAATACAAGGTTTACACATTCAGGTACGTCTATGCCGGTGTCGAGCATATCGACCGATACGGCAATGCGTACGCTGTTTTCGTCGCTTGATTTAAAGTCGTCTATTAGCTCTTCGGCGCGTTCGTACTTTGAGTGAATAACGCGACAAAAATTAGCACCATGTTGTGGGTAAAGCTCACTAAACAGCTGCGCCATTAATTCGGCATGGGCTATGTTACGAGCAAATATAATAGTTTTACCAGGTAGCTGGCCGTCTTTATCGCGCAGGCCTTTTTCCATTAAGTTACGCAGTATTAGCCTGTTGGTGTCTTTATTTTTAATGGCTTCGTCTATTTGTTTTGCGTCAAAGTCGAGCTCGTTAGGATCAATCCCTTGCTCTTCTAGTTGGGCTATTTGTTCATCGGTTAGGTTGTCTTTTTTAATGCCTTCACGTAAAAACTGTGTGGTGTAACTTACAATTTTATAGGGGACTAAGTTGCCTTGCTCTATGGCGTCTTCAAGTGGGTAATTGGCTGTTGGCATTTTGTAATCACAGCTAAACAAATCACAGGTTGAGCGCGATACCATTTCTACCGGCGTGGCGGTTAAGCCCACTTCTAGCGCGTCAAAGTATTTAAAAATATCGCCATAAATATTGTAAATTGAGCGGTGCGATTCATCAGCCACGATCAGGTCAAAGTAGCCTACGTCGTACTTGTTCATTATGCGCAGCATGCCTGGGTAAGTCGCGATAAATACGCGCGCACTCGCTGCGGTATTTTTAGCGCTTTTTCCTACAATGTGTACTGGCTCTTTAGTGTGTTCGGTAAAGGCATTACCCGCTTGTTTACGTAGCTCTTTTCGGTCACATAAAAACAGTACGCGCTTTGCCCAACCCGCATCAAGTAAACGCTTAGCAAGCGCAATAGATACGCGTGTTTTACCTGTGCCGGTTGCTTGCACAATAAGCGCTTTGCGGTGTTTGTCGCTAAAGCGCTCACAAACACGGGTTATGGTTTCCATTTGATACAAACGCCCTGCTACTGCGGTATCTATTGGCGTGGTGTTTAGATCTTTTTTCAGCGTGCGCTGCTTTATTAAGTACTGCAGGGAATCTTTTGAATAGTAACCGTATAATCCACGGCTATTATAGCCTTGCGCATCATCTAGGATTTTTATATCCCAGCCGTTTGAATAAAAAATAACAGGGCGTTGACCAAATTGTTTTTCGAGCGCGTTGGCATAAAGCGTTGCTTGCTCACGGCCTTTTTCGATGTTTTCACGGGCGCGTTTGGCTTCTATTACAGCAAGTGGCTTTCCGTCGTCATCCCATAAAACGTAATCTATGTAGCCAGTGCCTGTTGGCGTTGGTTGCTCATTTACCTTTACTTCTTTGCCTACTTCATCGGTAGAAACATCATCAAGTGCAACATGCCACCCTGCTGCGCGTAAGTCTAAATCGATAATTCGTTTGCGGGTTTCGTCTTCATTAAAGTTAAAGCTAGATGTAATTGCACTATTATTTGTTTGCAATTCAGTGAGTTTATTTTGATCAATAACACTTTTAAGTTTGGCCGCTTCTTTTTGAGCCAATTGCTGCGCTTGCTGAGCGGCTTCTAATTCATTTAACGCTTGTTTTAAGCGAAGTTTATTTTCTTCTAGCTGTTTTGATAGTTGCTTATTTTGTTTTGCAAAAGCGGCATCTGTTTGGTTAGTTAATTGAGTAAGTTCGGGTGCAGTGAATTCTGGTAAGTCTTTTTGATCGCCATTGGCAAAAGCCATATAAAGATAACAAGAAATAAAGTAAGTTTCTTTTAAAATCCATACCGCTTCTTGCTGACTTACTTTGCCTTCGTGCGCTGCTCTGTTACCGCTTTTACGTATAGCATGCAGTTTATCTTGTATTTGTTGTGGTACTGCTGATTTAAAGTTGTCAGCAATGAGTTTATCTTGAAAAGTCGAATTAGGGTTGGCAGGTAAACAGAGCTCTTTATAAATGAAGCCTACGACTTTTTCGGCAAAGCAACGTAATTTAACCAATGAGCTTTGCGGATCGGTAATCGCATACTCCTCTGCAAAAGCGGCTAACTGGTGTAGTTCTGGCCATTGTTGCTTAATGTGTTCAAAGTTCATTGATTGCTTCATTCTTCGTTACTTCCTTATAAACTAATTTACCAAACTTATTTATTTTTATGCATTTGCAAGCTTGTGAAGTTTAAGCCGTTATATTTATTTTTATGTTATGTGTTACTGCACTTAACCAGTAGCTTGTTTCAAAACTTTGGTTATTAGAGTCAATCGCTATTTTTTTAGCAAGCTCGTTGGGTAACAAATTTTTTATTTTATTGTTTATCCGGCTGCGTGTTTGCTGTACAAACGTTTTTTCCATCACTTTTAAATTACTGTGTAAACCATCTCTAAAGTCTTCTGGTTCTACGCCAAACGTATCACGGAATATACGTAAATCACTGCTATTTTGCTGTAAATGCGTTAGATACTCTTTGCTGTAGCTCAATGTTTCTTCAAAGTTACGGTCAACAATTAAGCCAGTTTTTCCACTTTGACTATATTTGTTTAACCATAAATAAAAGGCGCATTCTTTGGCGGTAAGTTTAATTTCTACCCCTGCAAAGGTAAGTGTTTTTGCCTTAGCATTTACTTCAAGAGCTAAATCTTTTTTATGTGCTGAGTTTAAACTTGCTACTGTTTGGCTAAACGAGGCACTTTGCATATTCGTAATGAGGGTTTCGTCGATTGATTGGCGCATACGTACAAATGGTATTTCGGCAAGTGTAACTTGGGCATTTTTACAGTTAACTTGTTTGCCATTTTTACCGTCGATCATGTGGTTGTATGGTGTTGGGTAGTAAAAGTCTCTTACAAATTCAAACTCGTCGTTTACAAATACGTGGCTGAGAGAATCTTGCTCGCCCCCTAATAATGACATTGCATAACCTAAATAAAACGCCATGGTTTTCCGCCCACCCGCGATTGAGGCATGAATACTAATGTTATTTTTATTAGTAAGCTCAAATACTTTACGGGTAATAAAATCAGCCATATAAGTTTGTTCTATTTCAGATTTTGCATCATCAATAGGTTGGCCTTTGTTGTCTTCTATTAGCCATATATTTTCATCGGGAAGTTTAATATTGGGAAGTTGGTAGTCTGCTATTAATTTAGCTAAGTGACCTTGCTTAAATAGTCCATCAGTAAGCATAGCCTTTGTGCTTTTTGTAGTTATAACAAAAATCTCTTCGGGTATCGGCTTACCCTGCTGATGAAGAGCGTAAAGCGTCTCAGTTAATACTTGAGGGCTTGCACCAGTAACTATTAGTAGGATATGTTTCATCAAGAATCCTTTTGTTGAATATTTAGCATCATAGCCAAATTTGTAACTGAATGGAACTTGTTTGAGTTCAATGAATTAAGTTACTAGATAAAGGGGGCGTATTGATATATAAAATTAGAAGCTTTATTGATAAGCACAAAAAAGGACGCCATGAGGCGTCCTAATATTGAATAATGGCGGAGGAAGAGGGATTCGAACCCTCGTTAGGGATTAACCTAAACACACTTTCCAGGCGTGCGCCTTCAGCCACTCAGCCATCCCTCCGCAGGTTACCATTTGGTAACGCGGCGTAATAGTATGAAATAGCGCGCGGCGGCGCAAGGTGTTTTTCCCTTTTGCCTGTTAACTGCCTAGTAAACAAACAAAAAAGGCCGCTGATAGCAATACCAGCGGCCTTATCTTTATAACCTAGTTTAGCGTTGGAGTGACGCTGAGAAATCGAGCATACGATTAAGCGACTTGAGTGCGCCTTCACGAAGGTCCATATCTACAAACACTTCTTTGCCAGTTGCATCTAATAACGCTTCCTCAATCGCTTTGAGGCCGTTCATTGCCATCCACGGGCAGTGCGCACAACTCTTACAGGTTGCGCCTTCGCCAGCCGTTGGTGCGGCAACAAATTCTTTATCAGGGCATAACTGCTGCATTTTATAAAAAATGCCGCGATCAGTGGCAACAATAAACTTTTGATTGCTCATAGTTTGTGCCGCTTTGATCAATTGACTGGTTGAACCTACTGCATCAGCTAACGCTACAATTTCTGCTGGTGATTCTGGATGAACCAAAACGCCAGCGTCAGGGTAAAGCGCTTTCATGTCTTTTAACGCTTTGGTTTTAAATTCGTCATGCACGATACATGCGCCATTCCACATGATCATATCAGCGCCAGTATTCTTTTGAATATAGGCACCTAAATGTTTGTCTGGGCCCCAAATGATTTTTTCACCCATTTCATCTAGGTGCTCAACAATCTCAAGGGCACACGATGAGGTAACAATCCAATCAGCGCGAGCTTTAACGGCAGTTGATGTATTTGCGTATACAACCACTTTACGATCAGGGTGCTGATCACAAAACGCTGAGAACTCATCAATTGGGCAACCAATATCAAGCGAACAAGTTGCTTCTAGTGTTGGCATAACCACGGTTTTATTCGGTGTCAGTATTTTTGCTGTTTCACCCATAAAACGTACGCCGGCAACGATAATCATGTCAGCATCGTGCTTGGCACCAAAGCGAGCCATTTCTAGCGAATCAGCAACACAACCGCCAGTTTCTTCAGCAAGCGCTTGAATTTCAGGATCAGTATAATAATGGGCAACCAATACGGCATTTTTATCAATCAATAATTGCTTGATACGTGCTTTGTATTGCGCCTGCTCATCATTATTCAATGGAGCTGGTTTAGGAGGAAAGATATAACCTTCAGGCATAATAGTTTGAGCTAAACTCATTTCTCGACCACTTAATCTACAGTGCATTTATGGGGCGGATTATACGAGAATATAAAACTAAATAACAGTAGTGGTCATAAATACCAATCTACTTAAATATTTAATCATTCTAGCAGGCTAAATAAAGCGTTAACTGCGTTAGTTATTTTTTATGTACGACTGCATGGATGCAGGAGGTAGAGCAATGCAGGAGCAATTGCCGAGAACAACTACATGTCAAAATTTAAGCCTTGTTATCACTGTATTTATCTGTCGCTATAAATGGTCAGTAACTTAACACGATTGATATAATAGCAATTTGATTAACGCATTTGTATTTAGCTTGACGATGATTTTTGTAAGTGTTTTTTGCTTTTGATGTAAAGTGATGTGAATTTACTAAATAGGGGTCAGATAAACTGAAATTGAATAAACCAGAATGGTGGGTCATGATGGACTTGAACCATCGACCAATGGATTAAAAGTCCACTGCTCTACCAACTGAGCTAATGACCCGCTCTGATGTGCCTAAGCACGCTGCGTAGATCCGCCGATTATAACCACTCTACTATTCTACCAATAAAGAATGGTGGGTCATGATGGACTTGAACCATCGACCAATGGATTAAAAGTCCACTGCTCTACCAACTGAGCTAATGACCCGCTCTGGTGTGCCTAAGCACGCTGCGTAAATCCGCCGATTATAACCACTCTACTATTCTACGAATAAAGAATGGTGGGTCATGATGGACTTGAACCATCGACCAATGGATTAAAAGTCCACTGCTCTACCAACTGAGCTAATGACCCGCTCTAATGTGCCTAAGCACGCTGCGTAAATCCGCCGATTATAACCACTCTACTATTCTACGAACAAAGAATGGTGGGTCATGATGGACTTGAACCATCGACCAATGGATTAAAAGTCCACTGCTCTACCAACTGAGCTAATGACCCGCTCTGATGTGCCTAAGCACGTTGCGTAGATCCGCCGATTATAACCACTCTACTATTCTACGAATAAAGAATGGTGGGTCATGATGGACTTGAACCATCGACCAATGGATTAAAAGTCCACTGCTCTACCAACTGAGCTAATGACCCGCTCTGATGTGCCTAAGCACGTTGCGTGAATCCGCCGATTATAACCACTCTACTATTCTACGAATAAAGAATGGTGGGTCATGATGGACTTGAACCATCGACCAATGGATTAAAAGTCCACTGCTCTACCAACTGAGCTAATGACCCGCTCTGATGTGCCTAAGCACGCTGCGTAGATCCGCCGATTATAACCACTCTACTATTCTACGAATAAAGAATGGTGGGTCATGATGGACTTGAACCATCGACCAATGGATTAAAAGTCCACTGCTCTACCAACTGAGCTAATGACCCGCTCTGATGTGCCTAAGCACGCTGCGTAAATCCGCCGATTATAACCACTCTACTATTCTACGAATAAAGAATGGTGGGTCATGATGGACTTGAACCATCGACCAATGGATTAAAAGTCCACTGCTCTACCAACTGAGCTAATGACCCGCTCTGCTGTTGCAACTAAATGCAACCAAACACTAATACGTAAATCCGCCGATAAAAGACCATTCTATAACTTACTAATGAATGGTGGGTCATGATGGACTTGAACCATCGACCAATGGATTAAAAGTCCACTGCTCTACCAACTGAGCTAATGACCCGCTCTTTTTGCCGCAATTTGAGTGGTTGAACCATTCGTTTGCTGCGGGCGCTTATAATACTTATTTAAAAAATGAGTGCAACAGAAAATGTCTCTTTTTTTAAGTTTTTATGTCTAGCTGACCAATTTTAGACCGCTTATGACAAAAAGCAGTCTAATCAAGCTGATTCTACATTTTTGAAAGGCGATCAGTGGCCAATTTTGCAGCAGTTGTACTTGGGTATTGGTTAAGCAGATCCTGAAAGGTTTTTGATGCTTGATCGGCTAAACCTTGCTCTTGCAATAAAGTTCCAAGCTTTAACATTGCATCTGGACGCTTATTTGAATTTGGAAATTCATTTACAACAACTTTAAAATGTTCCGATGCTTTTACTGCATCATTTTTAATTGTCAGCAATTGCCCTAACCAATAATGAGCGTTGGACGCATAAACAGAATTTGGATACGTTGTTAAAAACGTTTGAAACTCTGGAATTGCCTGATCGTAGCGCTTGTCCTTCATAATTAATGCCACTGCACGCTCGTAAGCCTCATTCTCAGACAGATCCGAACTAATAGCTTGCGATGCAACAGGCTCTGCATATTGCTCTGTACTGGGTTGCGAGTAAGCTTGGCTCACGCGATTTTCAATTTCTTGATACAGCTCACGTTGGCGTTGCAGTACTTTCTCAAGCTTATAGGTCTGTTCTTCGGTGATCCCGCGAACTTGACTCACTTCATCTTGCAGCATATTTAGCTGTTGCTGTAACTCAACTTGTAATAAATTTCTCGACTGCATCATACTTTCAAGGGCAGCAAGGCGTTTTTCTATACTCGATTGTGAACTCGCAGCTTCTGAAACAGGAGCGGGAGCAGCCCAAACTTGGGTGCTCCCGCTCAATATCATGGCTGCCAAAATAATTTTCGGCTTCATAATGTCTCTAATTTAGTAAACTAGTACCGCACGGCGGTTTTTAGCGAAAGCAGATTCAGTGCGTGATTTAACCATCGGCTTTTCTTCACCGTAGCTCACTACTGACATTTGGCTTGCAGAAACACCTAAACTTTGAAGGTATTTTTCAACTGCTTGACCACGATGCTCACCCAATGCGATATTGTACTCAGGTGTACCACGCTCATCTGCATGACCTTCAATTAGTACTTTAACTGATGGATTCTTTACTAAAAACTCAGCATGAGCTCGAAGTAATTCACCGTACTGACCTTGAATCGTCGCTTTATCAAAATCAAAGTAAATTACTTGCTTTTCACGTAATGCTTCGTATTTTTGAGTGAGTTCTTCTTGTGCTTTTTGATCAGGTGTTAATGTTGCCACTTCAACAGTGTCATTATTAGCTGTTTGCTCAACTGTCGCTTGATTTGATTGATTTGCTGCACCTTCGTCGATATCTGAAGATGAGCTACAAGCTGCTAGAGTCATAACAGGCACAGCAATTAGCAGGCCTTTAAGTATTTTATTAAGTTGCATTGAGTAGATTCCTATATTGAGTAAACCAGCAAATATTACTGTAAATAAGGCGACCACGCGGGTGCCTTTACTTGTCCATTTAGCACAGGTAAACGTGCTTTAAAACGACCGTCCATTGATACCAGCGCTAGTACCTGCTTATTATTATGTAGCGTGCTATAAATAATCATCGAGCCATTAGGTGCTATACTCGGTGATTCATCTAGACGCGTTCGAGTTAATACTTGAAACGCTCCAGTAGCCAGCTCTTTCTTAGCAAGATGGTACTGCCCGTTAGTACGGTTAACCATCACTAATTCTTTGCCATCAGGGGTAATAGAACCTGCTAGATTCATATCACCATCAAAGGTCATTCGTTGTGACCTACCTGTTTGTAAATTTAACTTATAAATCTGAGCATTACCACCCCTTTCCGAGGTAAACACGATATCTTGACCATTCGGATGCCAAGACGGTTCAGTATCTATACTACGGTGGCGAGTAAGGCGTGTTTCTTTACGTGTAGCTAAATCTAACATATACACTTCTGTGGCACCGTTTCTGTCTTTTGACAGTACTAATAATAGTTTTTTACCGTCAGGTGAAAACTGTGGCGCACCATTGATACCTTGATGGCTGGTAATGATTTCACGCTTACCAGTGTATAAATCTTGCATATAGATTTGGCTTTGACGATTTTCAAACGTCACATAAGCTAATTTAGTACCATCAGGTGACCATGCTGGGGACATTAACGGCTCTTGAGAGCGTAATAAAACTTGTTCATTAAACCCATCGTAATCAGCAACAACAAGCTGATAAGGTTTTGGTTCGTCATCACGCACAATGACATAAGCAATTTTTGTTAAAAAGGCACCGCGCTCACCGGTAAGTTTTTCATAAATAACATCACTAATACGATGAGCGTAGCGTCTAAACCCAGATTCGCTTATCACACTTTCGCGTGCTTCTTGAACATGATCTTGATTTTTAACTAATTTACCATTGCTCATCATTTGCGTTTCACCGCCGGTGATTTGGCCGCGGATAACATCAACAAGCTCATAACGTACCAAATAACGGCCATCTGTTTGCTGTTCAACTTCACCAACTAAAATTGCTTCAACACCCTTATTTACCCACGCACCATAATCTATATCTGCATTTTTGCTTGGCAGCTGTGGCATTTCGTCAACACTAATTGGTTTAAATTTACCACTGCGCATCAAATCGGCAGCAATAACATCACTGAGCTTTTGTGGAATTGGCCCAACACCTTTATATTTAAAAGGGATGATGGCTATAGGGCGTGCACTATCAACACCTTCTGTTATGACTATTTCAAGCGCAGCATTTGCAACACTGGTAAAGCCAAGAACTAAAATTAAACAAACTGTTTTCAACTGATTGAACATATAATTCCTTTAAAATTGTGGCTTGATCGTTAAGTTAATATTTTTTAATTGCTCAAACACGTCTTGATCTTTAGATACCGGCAGTGTTTCAGCCATACGAACCGCCCTTAGCGCCGCTTCGCATACTAACTTATCACCACCTAAAGATTTCACTTGTGTGACCAGACCATTAAAACCTAAGCGAATATTCACACGGCATTGTTGGTTTTTCATTTTTTCATCAATTAATAAATTTTGCTGAATACGCGCCATAATTAATGCTTTGTATTTATCAACCTCAGTGCCGACCTGTTGCTGACGCAATTTATTTCGCGCGGCTTGCTCTGTGGCTAACTGCTCTTGCAGCATTTGCTCTTGTAATGCTTTTTGACGCGCCTCTTCAGCAGCTTCTGCGCGTTTTTTAGCGGCTAACTCTTCACGTTTACGGTCGTCTTCGGCTTTTTTTAATGCCTCTTCTGCCTGTTTACGTTTCTCAGCTGCCGCTTTTGCAGCTAACTCAGACGCTTCTTTTTGCTTTTCAGCCTGCTGCGCTTTTTCACGTTCTTTTTGCTCTATTTCACGCGCTTTTTTAGCCTGTGCTTGCGCTTGTGCCGTTTCTTTCTCTTTTGCTCGGCGCTCTTGCTCTAGCTTCTTAATTCGACGATCTTCAGCTTCACGTTGTTTACGTGCATCAGATGCTCGGCGCTCTAAATCACGAATGCGTTTATCTTCAGCACGTTTTTTATCATCTTCTTTGCGTTTCAACTCAGCAATTTTTTGTTCAACCATTTTCTGGTCAACAGTCACTGCTGAAACAGCATTTTCAGCATCAGGCATAGCCTTGTTCAAGGTGACTTCCATTACTTTAGGCGGTGAAGTATGAAAACTCGCGGTTCCTACCAGAACGCCTATTATAGCGAGGTGCAATAACACTGATTTTAATACTGAAGCACCCATATTAGTTTTTATTCCCTTCAAACGACTCAGTCATTAATCCAACTGAAGGTACACCGGCATTTTTTAAGAAATCCATCAATAATAATACTTCTTGATACGATACTTTACCTGAGCCTTTGATCATCACTGGAGTTTCTGGGTTTTTCATCAGTTGCAACTTAATAACAGCGGCAACATCTAATGCTTCCATCGGTTCTTCTGGATCAGTACCAATACTGACATAGTACTTACCTTGTGCATCAATTGAAGCAATGATCGGTGGCGTATCTTTAGTATCGACTAAATCTGATTCTTCCATTTTTGGCAAATCAACTTTAACACCATGAGTGATCAAAGGCGCAGTAGCCATAAAAATAATCAGTAGCACCAGCATTACATCAATGTAAGGAACTACGTTTATCTCTGCAACAGGACGACGCTTCTTACGCTGATACATTCGCTTTTGCCTCTATTTGGGTAGCTGCTTGACGGTGTAAAATATTTGCAAACTCTTCCATAAAGTTAATGTAGTTAGATTCTAGCTTTTCAACTCTATTAGCAAAACGGTTGTATGCAATAACCGCAGGAATAGCTGCAAATAACCCCATAGCTGTTGCAATAAGCGCTTCAGCTATACCTGGGGCAACCATTTGCAAGGTTGCTTGCTTAACTTCGCCTAACGCGATAAAGGCATTCATAATGCCCCACACAGTCCCAAACAAACCAATGTAAGGACTGATAGACCCCACTGTTGCTAAAAACGATAAACTTGATTCTAATTTTTCGATTTCACGAGATAACGCAACTCGCATTGAACGATGCGTCCCTTCCATTACAATGCTAGCACTTTGAAAAGAGTTTTTCTTATGGCGAGCAAACTCTTTAAAGCCTGCTATAAATAATGCTTCAACGCCGGTTGAGCTACCGCTACGCGATGAGATCTCATTGTAGAGTTTACTTAAATCAATGCCTGACCAAAATTTTTGCTCAAATCGCTTAGTATTGGATAATGCATCTGAAATTGCTTTTTTGCGCTGAAAAATAATTGCCCATGACATCACTGACATACCTACTAATGCCAGCATAACTAATTGCACAAGAAAACTTGCTTCTAGAATTAAATCTAAAAAATTAAGCCCTGAACCCACATTAAACTCCTAATAAGATTTCTTGTATAAATAACATTTCATTATACGCTAGGTATATGACCGAAAAAATGGCCAAAAGTTGCAACTAGTGTATCGATTCAGCTCAGTACTGACAACGCTATTGCTGTGAATTAGCAACAAAAAACGTTGAAGAGCAGGCTGACATCATTTTTATAACCTTATTAGTCAATCTTAACGCAACTATTTAAGACTGGGCTGTTAAGGTAAATACATGCTGCGGTGCTTATTTATAAACAAAAACTGTGTAAAACACCCCGTTTATTCACTCTTAATGAATAAACAAGCATAATTGACTGTAAGCATGGTCAATGCAACAGTTTAACTAATCTATAAAAAAAACACTCAAACAAATAAAACATCACAAATTCAACAAATTAATATATTACCGTGAACTTTATGAACAAAAATAAAGCGTTCATAAAAATCTTGCTATTAGTTTTTTTATCTGAAAATTAAATTTTTCTAGTTTGAACAAAAACCAACTATTGCGTATTATTCTCCCATACCGAGCTAGCGCAGCAATGAATACTTCATTCAGCCCAGTTCTTTGCAATATGATTCTGATTTTTCGTATTGCTATGCTTAAAGTCTTCTTGATAAAACTTGATGAATTTAAGCAGTGTTACTTAGATTACTTCCTTCAACTTGTTGTTTGCCCGCATTTTATGCGGGCTTTTTTTGCCTGCAAATCACGCACAGCACTACCTCGCTATGGCGCATACAATATCGTTTACAAACTTAACAGCATGTGAATTGTATTAGCCCAAATAACTAAATAATCTAAACTTTAAGTAATATGCTAATCACGCGATTAACTTAAACACAGCAAAATAGACATTTGAATAGTGGCTAAAAGAACAGTATAGAAGATGTGTGAGGTGGGTTTGCAGCCATACGCACGCATACAGCTACAATAAATGTACTTTATTCTTGTTTGGGTAATAAGCCAAAGTGATGATAGGCGTTATCAGACACAATACGCCCTCTTGGCGTACGTTGGATAAATCCTTGCTGGATGAGGTAAGGCTCGATCACATCTTCAATGGTTTCTTTTTCTTCACCGATAGCGGCGGCTAAGTTGTCTAACCCTACCGGACCCCCCATAAACTTTTCAATGATCGCGAGTAAATATTTACGGTCCATATAATCAAAGCCGCTTTTATCGACATCAATCATATTAAGTGCCAGCTCTGCTACTTCGGCATTTACAGTACCGTCTGATTTAACTTGTGTGTAATCTCGTACCTGGCGTAATAATCGATTAGCGATACGTGGCGTACCACGAGAGCGTTTAGCAATTTCAATAGCACCTTCATCACACATGGCTAAATTTAAATAATGAGCAGAACGCCCCACTATAGTCGATAAATCTGCCACCGAATAAAACTCTAAACGCTGCACAATACCAAAACGGTCTCTAAGTGGTGAGGTTAACGAGCCTGCGCGAGTGGTTGCGCCAATTAAGGTAAAAGCGGGTAAATCGAGCTTAATGGAACGAGCTGCGGGCCCTTCACCAATCATTAAATCGAGTTGATAATCTTCCATTGCAGGATAGAGTATTTCTTCAACTTGCGGGCTTAGCCTATGTATTTCATCAATAAAAAGTACATCGCCTTCTTCTAAATTGGTCAGTAGTGCGGCTAAATCACCGGCTTTTTCAAGCACTGGGCCCGAGGTTGTTTTAATACTGACATTCAGCTCATTGGCAACAATGTTTGCTAGTGTGGTTTTCCCCAAACTCGGCGGACCAAATATTAATAAATGATCAAGCGCTTCACCCCGACTACGTGCAGCTTCTATAAATATTTCCATTTGCTGTTTAACATGGGGCTGACCAGTATAATCGGCTAATAGTTTTGGTCTAATCGCGCGATCGACTACATCTTCATTTCTTTGTTCAGTCGCATCTATTAAACGATCCGCTTCAATCATGGTTTACTCACAACATTGATTTTAGAGATTCTTTGATCAGAACCTCTGTAGACATACCAGGCTTGGCCACTGATTTTACTGTTTTTTGTGCTTGCGCCAATTTATAACCTAATGACACTAACGCAGAGATTGCATCATCTGCCGCATTATTAGCAATAAGTGCGTCAGATGCGGGCTCTATAACTGCATTATCACTAAATGGCGTGAATAAGTCATTACCCCAATCTTTTAATCGGTCTTTCATTTCAAGTACCAGGCGCTCTGCGGTTTTTTTACCTACACCTGGCAGTTTCACTAAACTGGTGGCATCTTCGTTATTCACACAGCTAACAAATTGCTTAGCCGACATCCCTGAAAGTATTGCTAATCCGAGCTTTGGCCCAACGCCATTGGCTTTTAATAGCTCTCTAAATAATGCTCGCTCAATTTTATTATTAAAGCCAAATAATAACTGGGCGTCTTCTCTTACTACAAAATGAGTATACACAATGGCATTTTCGCCAATGTTTGGTAAATCATAAAAACACGTCATCGGCATGTTAACTTCGTAACCAACACCGCTTACTTCAAGCAAAATTTCTGGCGGTTGTTTTTCTACTAAGATGCCATTTAAGCGACCTATCATGTTATTTCCTTAATCGTCCTCTAACGGTTTTACTGGCACTGCCCGCTAGTTTTATTAAATTTTGATCGGAATGAGCATGGCATATCGCAATGGCTAATGCATCGGCTGCATCCGCTTGCGGTGTGCCTGGCAATTTTAAAATATTTTTAACCATATGCTGCACTTGCGATTTATCGGCACCACCGTGCCCTACCACCGCTTGTTTAATTTGCCGCGCCGAGTATTCAAACACCGGTAACTCAGCCATTGCCGCACCAACAATTGCAGCTCCTCTGGCTTGGCCTAATTTAAGAGCTGAATCAGGATTATGCGCCATAAATACTTTTTCAATGGCAAAATGATCGGGAGAGAATTGTTCGATTAGTTGACTGATCCCCTGATAAATCATTTTTAATCGAATAGGAAACTCGTGATCGGCCAGTTTTATACAACCGCTGCCTAAATAAGTAAATTTAGCACCTTGATGGGCAATCACCCCATAACCGGTTAATCGTGAGCCAGGATCAATCCCTAAAATAATAGCCAATACTTGCCCAATCAGTGTAAATAGTTAAGTACGCTAATAATGCCAGAGCACTGTATAAATTACCAGTGCATTATTGGCATAAAAAAGCCCGTAAAAACGGGCTTGTTTAATTGCTAACCTTTTAGGCTAAAGAGCGTAGTAACCCTTGGGTATTTTTACGCATGGTTCTAGCTATCATAAAGTAGCCCAGTGATGCCACAAACACACCACCCACTAATGGTCCAATAAGCCAAATATGCGGGTGCAGCTTACCTGCTAAGTCAAACATCTCACGTTGCACTATTAATAAAGCCACATCACTGACCAACGCAGCGACAAAACCAGCAGCGCTGCCCAGCAATAAAAACTCATATAAAGTGGCATTTTTTATTAGCCGCCCTTTGGCGCCTAAGGTACGCAATATGACAATTTCCTGCATCCGTTCACCAAGGCTTGCTTGCACTTGCGAAATTAAAACCAAGCCACCACACATCACCACGATCGCCAGTACAAATCCAATTGCCAGCGATACTTGCGAAATAGTAGAACGTATTTGTTTGACAAAGCTGTCAACGTCGATGGCGTTGATTGTCGGGTAGGCACGTAGTAGCTCACTAAAATCGCGTTTTTGCTCGGCTTCGATACGCACTGATGAAATATACGTCGCAGGAAAATCAGCCAGTACATCAGGGCTTAATATAATAAAGAAATTAGGCTTCAAAGTAGCCCAATTAACTTTACGAACACTGGTGATTTTGGCATCAAATGACTGGGCGCCAATCAAAAATGTTAGCGTATCACCCAGTTTCACATCTAAGCGTTCTAGCATAGATTCTTCGATCGATGCTTCAGCGGTGGCATTGTCGCCAAACCACTGCCCGTCTATGATCTCATTTTGCACAGGGACTTGCTCTAACCATGTAAGATTTAGCTCTCGACCAATACCTGCGCGTGCTTCTTCGTCTTTCTTCTCGTTATCTTGTAATGAGACTTCGCGAGCAACTAATTCACCATTAACAGCGTTTACGCGACCACGAATAGTCGGATAGAACTCAGATACTTGAATATTTTTTTGCTCTAAAAAGCTTGTTACGTCTGGCAATTCAGTTTCGGTTATATTGACTAAAAAAGCATTCGGCGCGTCGCTTGGAAGTTGCGATTGCCAATCTGCGATCATATCGTTTTTCAGCACCACTAAAAATAACAATAGCTTTATTGCCAACGAAAAACTGATCAACTGTACCGCATTAGCATTGGCACGTTTTTGCAACGAAGCAATCGCTAATGACCAACTATTCCCGGGCGCAATCCTAGTTTACGTCCGCTGCCAAAGATTAACCGCGATAATACAAACAGTATTGCAATCAAAATTAAAGTGGAGACAAACAAAATAGCGGTAATTTTAAGGTTATTACTAAACAACCACATTAATAAAAAGACTGTTAAGCCCGACATAGCTAAATGCACTTTACTTACTAATAGCTTATCGCCTAAGTTACGGCGTAATACCCTAAGCGGTGGAATATCAAATAAATCTAATAACGGCTTGATTGAAAACATCACCGCACAGATAACGCCAGTACTAATCGCCACAAACCACGGTTTTATACCCGCAGCAGGAAGAGTATTGTTCATTGATTTAGCTAAATAACTAGTAGCTATCTCTTGTAAACCATAGCCAATGGCTAAGCCAAGTATGACCGACAAAGCACACACCAGTGATAAATGCAGTAAGTAAATTTTGCGAATTGTCGATCGGCTACCACCTAAGGTTTTCATCATCGCAACTGGGTCATATTGGCGTTCGCAATAACGCTTTGCAGACACGGCAATAGCCACCGCCGCTAAAATAATGCCCAATAACCCCGCTAATAATAAAAAGCTTTCAGCGCGGTTTAAGCTATTTGCAATCGGCGACTGTCTGTCTTTAACACCATACCATTGCTGGTTTTCTTTCATTTGTGGTTTTAGCCAGCTATAAAAGTCAGTAAGGTTACTCTCATCCCCTGCATACAACTGGCGGTAAAAAACACGGCTGCCCGGCTGGATCACTTCAGTTTTGTCTACATCTTGGTTATTTAACAACACACGACGACTACTTGAAAAAATATTAAATGGCGCATCAGGCTCTTCCACCAATACTTTTTCAATATTAAATTGCGCAGCGCCAAGCTCAACCGTATCACCTACTTTTACATTTAGTGCATAAAATACCGATTCACTAAACCACACATTACCAACAGCTGGCCCTTGCGTGGCCACTTCAACCTCTCCGGTTAAGCTGCTTTTAACTTTTAGTTCGCCCTTAAGTGGGTAATGCTCCGACACCGCTTTTACTGAGCTTAATTGCATTCCGTCATTAGCAAACAGCATAGTATCAAAGTAAGTTAGCTGTGCGGTTTGTAAGTTGTATTCGCTTGCTGTTGTTAAATATTCACCCGGTAATTCATGGTTGCTTGCCAGCACGCGATCAGCGGCAATAAAGGCGCTGCTTTTTTGCGCTATGCTTTGCCCTATGCGATCAGTCACCATAGAAAGCGTTAAAACCGTCAATACCGCCAACGCTATGGCCGCACAAATCACCGTAAGTTCACCACGGCGAAATTCCCGGCTAAATAATTTTAATGCTAATTTAACCCACATTCGCCACAGCCTCATTGGTATTTTTAACTAATTGACCCGCTTCAATTTGTAACACATGCTGACACTTTGCTGCTAACGCCTCATCATGTGTGACTAAAATCAGCGTCGTGCCATGAAGCTGATTAAGCTCGAATAACAGTGACTCAATTAACTTACCATTTTTGCTATCAAGATTTGCTGATGGCTCATCGGCGAATAAAATCTTTGGTGTGCCAATAAATGCGCGAGCAATCGCTGCACGCTGCTGCTCACCACCAGACAATTGCGACGGATAATGCTCAATACGATGACTTAAACCTACTTTTTCCAGAAGATCGAGTGCTTGTTGCTTGGCATTTTTTTCACCAGCAAGCTCTGCCGGTAACATCACATTCTCAAGTGCTGTTAAACTCTGTACTAACATAAATGATTGAAATACGAAACCGACTTTTGCAGCTCTTAATGCCGCACGCGCTTCTTCATCAAGTTCATGCAGCGGCTCACCATCTAAATAAATTGATCCCTGAGTCGATTGGTCAAGCCCTGCGAGCAAACTTAATAAAGTTGATTTACCTGAACCTGAGGTACCAACTACAGCAACTGAGTCTCCAGACTTGACATTAAAGGTGATGTCACTGAGGATGGGCAAATCCCCTTCAAGGGTATTAACCATTTTAGAAAGACCTTTAACCTGAATGATATTTAATTGAGATAGCGCTGACATATGATGTATTCAATCCTACGTTTTATTTTCGTTTTACTATTAGTAATCAAACCACTTAGTGCGGCAGCTGACAACACAATTTTAATTTTAGGTGATAGTTTAAGCGCCGCCTACGGCTTAAAACAAGAGCAAGGCTGGGTTAAACTGTTACAAGATAAGTACGACAACGAGCAAGCACCAATCCAACTTATCAATGCCAGTATCAGTGGCGAAACCACCGGTGGCGCACTGCGTCGTTTAGACGCCCTACTTAATGAGTTTCAACCGAGCCATGTACTTATAGAGCTTGGTGGTAACGACGGCCTGCGTGGCTTTCCAATTAAACGCCTAAAAGAAAACCTAGCCAGTTTAGTGAGCAAGAGCAAACAAGCTGATGCCAAAGTAGCGATTATGGAAGTACACATCCCGCCTAACTATGGGCCACGTTATACCGGATTATTTACCGCTAGTTTTGCTGAGGTTGCTGGTGCCACAAACAGCCATTTAATGCCATTTTTTATCTTGAATGTCGCTGCTGATAATAGCCTGATGCAAAACGACAACATACACCCTAACAAAACTGCTCAACCTATACTACGAGATGTGATGTATAAATCGATCAATGACTGGATAAATAACTAAACATCCTCATAAAATGATTTATTTCACTCAGTACGTGCAATAAATGTTCAAACAAACAAAAGCTTATTGATTTTTGAAAAAATATACGTACTATTGCTTGCAACGTCGGTATGTAGCGCAGCTTGGTAGCGCACTGTCATGGGGTGGCAGGGGTCGAGAGTTCGAATCTCTCCATACCGACCAATTAACTGCCAAACCCTATAAAAATCAATCTCCACTCAGGTTTTAAATAAATCATCCAAAATACGTTGTTATTTGCGCTTTACACACCACTGTATTTTCAAGCTTCGCGAGCATTCTTACTCTTGCACCATTCACTAAACATAAATTGGGTGCGATATGTCCGATATCAGCATCGATGATCACTGGGAATAAACATTCGCCGAGCGCTAGAGTAAGTGCTTGGTAGTAATCTATAGTTTGCTCAGGGGCGCTGATCACCCCACTTCTTCCGATAATCAACCCATTAATATCGCTAAAAACATTATTCAATTTAAGTGCTATTAAAAACCGTGCTAATGCACTGGGGTGAAGTTCAGCATTTTCTAAATATAAAACCAGTCCATGCGATGCATATTGCTTTTTAAATTCATCCAAGGCTAAAAATGGTGACGCAAGTAATAAACCGAGCGTATCTAAACACCCGCCAAATAACCGCCCAGATAGTTCCACTTCGCGATTATCTTTGACATTTAAGCAGCGCCATTGGCTCGGTTGCGTGAGTGAAAATAGTGCGTCGGGTGTCTGGGCATAATTAATCGCATCACTTTGATAAAATTGTGCCGGTGTTTGTGTAAACTCACCGCCTGCGGCTAATTCAAGCGTTTTAAATACTTGTAAGCAGTGAGTATCTTCCTCGCTTGGGTGCAATTGCATTAGGTTAGTACAATGTAATGTGGTCCATCCACATTTGGCCGTTAAAGTACAAGCGAGTGTACTAATGTCAGAAAATCCAACGAGCCATTTAGGCCGCGCTTTTTTAATTGCATTAAAATCCAGATATGGCAGTACTTCCATGGCAAGCTCACCACCCCACGGCGGCATAATTGCGGCAATGCTGTCATCAAGTAAGAATGCCATTAGCTCATCAGCGCGTTGTTTTGCTGGGCTACTTTGTTGTCTTAAGCATTTACCTTCGACTACTTGGTAGCCACGGCGTGTTAAGCCAGAAAGTACGCGTTCCAGGCGTGGGTGAAAGATGCTCTCAACACCGGATGAAAATGCGCAAATGGCAATTTTATCGCCGTTTTTTAATGCGTCAGGAAAAGTAATAGCTGTCATCAACATCTGCAAATTATCAATATGTTAGCTTAACGTACCCAATTTATTAAGAAATGTCGAGATTGTTTATGGCATAAAAAAACCGATGCAAGCATCGGTTTTTAAAAACGTGAAAATGAGTAAAGTAATTAAATGTACTCAACCTCAATGATTTCGTATTCCACGTCGCCTTTCGGGGTTTTAATGATCACAGCATCATCTGCTTGTTTACCAATTAAACCACGGGCAATCGGTGAATTAACCGAAATACGGTTATCTTTAATACTTGCTTCATCATCACCAACAATTTGGTATTTAACTTCAGCATCAGTCTCAACATTAACGATTGTTACTGTGGTACCAAAAATAACTTTACCCGTATTTGGTAGTTTAGTCACATCAATGATTTGTACATTTGAAAGCTTAGCTTCAATTTCTTGAATACGGCCTTCGCAAAAACCCTGTTGCTCACGCGCTGCGTGATATTCAGCGTTTTCTTTTAAGTCACCATGTTCACGTGCAACTGCAATATCAGATACAATTTTTGGACGGGTAACTGTTTTTAATTCGTTAAGTTCTTTGCGCATTAAATCTGCGCCACGAACTGTCATCGGAATTGTTTGCATACTTTTCTCACTTAATCCCAAGGCCGATAAACGGCCTTGGCACATTTCCTTAGTTCAATCGCAGGTGTAGTTCTTGAACTGACGTCACTTTGCTGCGGTCGTCTGCTTGGTTAGCAGTACAGTTAGCAAATGCCGCATTCAAGGTCGTTGTATAGTTAGTTTTGTGTTGCAATGCACCACGACGTAACACCTTCGAATCTTCGATCGCTTGGCGACCTTCGGTAGTATTAACGATATAGCTATACTCGCCATTTTTGATTCTATCAAGAATGTGCGGGCGACCTTCAAATACTTTGTTTACACGACGTACTGCAATACCAGCATCTTCAAGTGCAGCGGCTGTGCCACCTGTTGCATCTAGTTCAAAACCTAGGTCTGTCATGGTTTTAGCTAGTTCAACAATACGTGGCTTATCGCTATTACGCACAGATAGTAACGCGCGGCCACCGCGTGGTAAAGTGTTGCTTGCACCTAATTGTGCTTTTGCAAAGGCTTCGGCGAATGTATCACCGACACCCATTACTTCACCAGTAGAGCGCATTTCAGGGCCACGGATAGGATCCACACCTTGGAACTTAGCAAATGGCAATACCACTTCTTTTACGCTGTAGTAAGGTGGTATCACTTCTTTAGTAATGCCTTGGCTTGCTAAAGATTGACCCGCCATACAACGTGCCGCTACTTTTGCAAGTGCCACACCGGTCGCTTTTGATACGAACGGTACCGTACGCGCTGCACGTGGGTTTACTTCGATTAAGTACACTTTGCCATCTTTAACAGCAAACTGTGTATTCATCAAACCAACCACGCCAAGCTCCAGTGCCATGTCAGTTACTTGCTTGCGCATTACGTCTTGCACTTCTTGTGATAACGAATGTGCTGGTAATGAACAGGCTGAGTCACCTGAGTGAACACCCGCTTGTTCAATGTGTTCCATGATGCCGCCGATGATCACTTGCTCGCCGTCGCAAATTGCGTCAACATCAACTTCAATCGCGTTATCTAAGAAACGGTCAAGTAGTACTGGTGCTTCGTTTGATGCAGATACGGCTTCGGTCATGTAACGACGTAAGTCTTGCTCGTCATACACGATTTCCATTGCGCGACCACCTAGTACATACGAAGGACGTACAACCAGTGGGAAACCAATTTCAGCTGATTTTAAAATCGCTTCTTCAGTTGAAGTAACAGTAGCATTTTCAGGCTGAAGCAGGTTTAAACGCTCAACAAGTTGTTGGAAACGCTCACGGTCTTCTGCACGGTCAATCGCATCTGGTGAAGTACCAATTACTGGCACGCCGTTAGCTTCAAGTTCACGGGCAAGTTTAAGTGGTGTTTGACCACCGTATTGCACGATTACACCAACAGGCTTTTCTACACGTACGATTTCAAGTACGTCTTCAAGGGTAATTGGTTCAAAGTATAAACGGTCTGACGTATCGTAGTCGGTAGAAACCGTTTCAGGGTTACAGTTAACCATGATAGTTTCGTAACCGTCTTCACGTAGTGCAAGGGCTGCGTGAACACAACAGTAATCAAATTCAATACCTTGGCCAATACGGTTAGGACCGCCACCAATAACCATGATTTTATCACGATCAGATGGGTTAGCTTCACACTCTTCATCGTACGTTGAGTACATGTATGCAGTATCAGAGCTAAACTCTGCAGCGCACGTATCAACGCGCTTGTATACTGGCACGATGTTTAATAAATGACGCTTTTTACGAATTTCAGCTTCAGACACACCGGCAATTTCAGCGATACGAGGGTCAGCAAAACCTTTACGTTTTAACTTACGAAGGAAATCAGCGCTTAAGCCAGCCATGCCCACTTCGGCAATTTTAGCTTCGTCTTTTAAGATGTCTTCAATCTGTACTAAGTACCAACGGTCAACTTTCGTTAACTGAAACACTTCTTCAACGCTCATGCCGTGACGCATTGCATCAGCAATATACCAAATACGCTCAGCGCCTGGCTCACGTAATTCACGGATGATTTTCTCTTTCGCTTTCGGGTCGTCAAGTGCCACGATTGGGTTGAAACCCGTTGCGCCAACTTCCAGACCACGTAATGCTTTTTGTAACGACTCTTGTTGGTTACGACCAATCGCCATTACTTCGCCTACAGATTTCATTTGCGTGGTTAAACGGTCGTTTGCACCAGCAAATTTTTCAAAGTTAAAGCGAGGAATTTTTGTGACTACATAGTCGATTGATGGCTCGAACGACGCAGGTGTTTTACCACCGGTGATGTCATTTTGTAGCTCATCAAGTGTGTAGCCTACCGCTAGCTTAGCCGCGATTTTAGCAATCGGGAAACCGGTTGCTTTTGAAGCAAGTGCTGATGAACGTGATACACGTGGGTTCATCTCGATAATAACCATACGGCCGTCATCAGGATTAACACCAAACTGTACGTTTGAGCCACCTGTTTCAACACCAATTTCACGCAGTACTGCCATAGAGGCATTACGCATTAATTGGTATTCTTTGTCAGTTAATGTTTGCGCAGGAGCAACGGTGATTGAATCGCCAGTATGAACACCCATTGGGTCAAAGTTTTCAATTGCACAAACGATAATGCAGTTGTCGTTTTTGTCACGCACAACTTCCATTTCGTACTCTTTCCAACCGATCAATGATTCATCAATCAATAGCTCGCTGGTTGGAGAAAGGTCTAAACCGCGTTCACAAATTTCTTCAAACTCTTCTAAGTTATACGCCACACCGCCGCCGGTGCCGCCCATAGTGAAAGAAGGTCGAATAATACACGGTAAACCAATGCGTGTGATGATGTCTTTTGCTTCATCCATTGAATGAGCAATTTCAGCACGCGGGCATTCTAAACCGATATTTCTCATTGCGATGTCGAAACGTTCGCGGTTTTCTGCTTTATCGATTGCATCAGCTGTTGCGCCAATTAGCTCAACACCATGCTTTGCCAATACACCGTGCTTGTCTAGTTCTAGCGCACAGTTTAATGCGGTTTGACCACCCATTGTAGGTAGCACTGCATCTGGCTTTTCTTTTTCAATAATTTTTTCTACCACTTCCCAATGAATTGGCTCGATGTAGGTCGCATCAGCCATATCAGGATCGGTCATAATTGTTGCAGGGTTTGAGTTAACTAAAATAACTCGATAGCCTTCTTCTCTAAGTGCTTTACACGCTTGAGCACCAGAGTAGTCAAATTCACAGGCTTGGCCGATTACAATCGGGCCTGCGCCTAGGATAAGAATGCTTTTTATGTCGGTACGTTTTGGCATTGTTACTCCGGTTTAATTAGTTGTTACGCGCTTGCATCAAATCGATGAAGTGGTCAAATAATGGGGCTGCATCGTGTGGACCTGGGCTTGCTTCAGGGTGACCTTGGAAGCTAAAAGCAGGTTTGTCGGTGCGGTGAATACCTTGCAACGTTCCGTCAAATAACGATTTATGCGTAGCACGAAGGTTATCTGGTAACGTTGTTTCATCGGCAGCAAAACCATGGTTTTGCGCAGTGATCATTACTACGTTACGGTCTAAATCTTTCACTGGGTGGTTACCACCGTGATGACCAAACTTCATTTTCACTGTTTTTGCACCCGAGGCAAGGGCTAACAATTGGTGACCTAAACAGATACCAAAAATAGGAATTTCAGTTTCTAAAAAGGCTTTAATTGCTTCAATGGCGTAAGTACACGGTTCTGGATCGCCCGGGCCATTCGATAAGAAGATACCATCTGGGTTAAGTGCTAACACGTCAGCTGCCGAGGTTTGTGCAGGTACAACGGTTAATTTACAACCACGGTCTACAAGCATACGGAGAATATTACGCTTCACACCGAAATCATAAGCAACAACGTGAAACTTTTCATCGGCTGCGTTTAGAGTTTTGAACCCTGCGCCTAATGTCCAGCTTGATTCACGCCACTCGAAATTTTCCTTGGTTGATACTACTTTCGCTAAATCCATACCTTTTAAGCCTGGGAAGGCTTGCGCAGCTGCGAGCGCTTGGTTTTCATCTAATTCGTCACCTGCAATAATACAACCGTTTTGAGCGCCTTTATCGCGCAAAATACGGGTAAGCTTACGGGTGTCGATGTCTGCAATACCTAAGATATTACGTTCTTTTAAGTAATCATCTAACGATTGCTCGTTACGGAAATTACTTGCTAGCAGTGGCAAATCACGGATCACTAGGCCTTTAGCCCAAATGTGACTCGCTTCTTCGTCTTCGCTGTTAGTACCCGTATTACCTATGTGTGGGTACGTCAAAGTTACGATTTGTTCCGCGTATGAAGGGTCAGTCAGAATTTCCTGATAACCAGTCATTGATGTATTGAATACTACTTCACCGACAGACATGCCGTCAGCGCCGATTGCAGTACCGCGAAACACTGTGCCGTCTTCTAGAACTAACAGAGCGGATTTAGTCAAGTTAACCTCCTAACAGTAAAAAACGGGAGTAAAGTCATTTGCTTTACTACCCGTTTATAGCGATTGGAAACACGCAATTATGAATTTTTGGCAAATTAGCGCTATTTTATAGTAATTTTGCCTTTTAGGTCTAACCCTATTTCAATAATCAGTAAAAATAAGCCCTATAAGCCAAAAAAGCCACCAAACACCCAAAAAGTAACTAAACTACTTCAAGTCGAGGACATCTTGCATGTCATAAAGTCCTGCAGGCTTATTTTTCAACCAGCCCGCAGCTCTTACTGCGCCTAATGCAAAGGTCATTCGAGAACTTGCTTTATGAGTTAATTCAAGCCTTTCGCCAGAAGTTGCGAAATATGCGGTATGTTCACCAACTATATCTCCGCCTCGGAGCACCGAATAACCAATTTCATTTTGCGATTTTTCTGTTTCTACTCGGCTGCGATCAAATATCGCAACCTCATCATGCACCTCACCCTTTTGCATCGGCAATTGCCTCACCAATGGCAAGTGCAGTGCCTGATGGCGCATCTATTTTATGGCGATGATGCGCTTCAAAAATTTCGATATCTAAATCATCACCAAATTTAGTGGCGGCGGTTTGCACTAAATTCAACAGTAAATTTACGCCTACGCTGTAATTTCGCGCAAACACAATTGGAATCTGCTTGGCAGCCGTTTGTAACGCCAGCATATCGTCGTCATTTAAACCGGTGGTGCCAATCACCATCGGGATATTTTGTGCAACAGCTGTTTTTAAATGCTCACGCATACCCGCTGGGAGCGTAAAATCAATCAGTACGTCGGTATTGTCAACGTTGCGTTCATCACTAAAATTAACTGTCGCAGGTGCTGCGCTATTTAATTGATTAACGGCAATATTTAATAAGGGAGAACTGCTGCGTACATAGGCTGCACTAAGCTCGGTATGATTATTTTTGTGAGCGGCTTCAATTAATGCCAACCCCATTCTTCCGTTTGCGCCAAATACGCCTATTCGATTCATATTAATAACCTATGCATTTTTTGAGTTGGCTAGATTTTATCTAAAACTCGTGTAATAGTCAGGTAAGCCTTTTAAAAAATAATAATAACAGATACCCATAGACTTTAGCCATCTATACATTTAAACTTCTTTCTTTGCGCCGATTTGGTCTTTGGCTTGCGGGCGCTGTTGAGGTACTTATCATTGTGGTAGGTATGACAACTAAATTCAGCTAAAAGAGGGATGTTTTGGCTGTGTTAGTTGTGCAAGAAGTTATCTAACGAGGAATATGATGCAGCCATCATTTAATAAAACAACAGCAAAACTATCTTTGCTCCCCCTATTAACCTTTGTGGCCTTATTTTTAGGCGCGGGTTTATACCTGCAATCACAAGGGGTCGATTACGCTTTTTATCAGCTCCCTGCCCCTGTTGCTATTTTACCGGCGATTATGCTGGCGTTTATGTTAAATAAAAACACCATTAACCACAGTGTAGAAACCTTTATAAAAGGTGCCGGTCACAACAACATCATTACCATGTGCTTAATTTATTTACTTGCTGGGGCATTTTCTGCCGTCGCAGGTGCAACAGGCGGCGTGGATGCGGTTGTTAACGCCGGTTTATCACTTATTCCACCAGCATTACTTTTACCGGGCTTATTTTTAATTGCAGCGGTAGTATCTACGGCCATGGGTACTTCAATGGGTACTATCGGGGCGATTGGCCCGATTGCGTATGCGGTCTCTATTAAAACCGGTATTGATCCAGCATTAATGGCCGGTACGATTGTGTCAGGTGCGATGTTTGGCGATAACTTATCAATTATTTCTGATACCACCATTGCTGCAACGCGTACCCAAGGCTGTGAGATGAAAGATAAATTCCGTGAGAATTTAAAAATCGCATTGCCAGCAGCTATCCTTACTATTGGTTTATTATTCTTTTTAACTCCTGCGGCTCAAGCAGTAGAAACTAAAGATTACGATATTCTATTAGTACTACCTTATGCATTTATTTTAGTACTAGCGGTGATGGGCTTTAATGTATTTGTGGTGCTGTTCAGCGGTATTATATTTGCGGCACTGATGGGCTTTACTGGCAGTTATGAAGGTGCCAGCTTTGTAAAAGATATTTATAAGGGCTTTACTGATATGCAAGAAATATTCTTGCTGTCGATGTTTATTGGTGGCTTATCAGAGTTTATTCGTATTAACGGTGGCCTTGATTATATCGCGCAAAAGATTCAAGCCATTACTAAAGTCATTGCAAAATGGCACAGAAAAGTGGCAGATCAACTTGGTATTGCCGCGTTAGTTATGACCAGCAACGTATGTATAGCGAATAATACCGTGTCGATTATTGTTGCCGGTCCTATCGCCAAAAAACTTGCCGATGATGGTGAGATCAGCGGTAAGCGTTCAGCAAGCTTACTGGATATTTTCGCCTGTGTTACGCAAGGATCTCCTCCCTTATGGTGCACAAGCGTTACTACTTGGCGCAACATTTAAAATTAGCCCGTGGCAAGTATCAACCTCATCTTACTACTGCTTTATATTGGCATTTACTGCTATAGCTGTAATTTGCCTACGCCGAAATAAGGCATAAATACTTAAGCAGATGCGCTCACGTTTGGGCGTATCTGCTATACTTTGCACTTTACTCCCCATTAAACATATAGTTATGAATATAAAATCAACATTATCTTTATTCGCCCTTTGTGCAGTTAGTACATCTAGCTTTGCTGCAAATTGGAGCACAACGCAACTACATTTAAACTACGGCGATTTTAAAAACCCATTTACTGAACAAGAAGCAGGTACATCAATCGCTTCACTGCAACACGCCTCTGGCTATGACTATGGTGATAACTTTTTCTTCATAGATTACATTAATGATAATGTTGATGATGGCTATCAAGACCGTGACTTTTATGGCGAATGGTATTCAACTTTTAGCCTTTCTAAAATAACCGGTAATGACTTTTCGTTTGGCGCTATTGCTGACGTTGGATTAACAGCGGGCTTTAACGCCGCAGGTGATGCTAAAGTATTGAAGTATTTACCTGGTGTTAAAGTAAATTGGCAAGCGCCAGGATTTAGTTTTTTATCAACCCTAGTTACGGCCTATATAGATGATAACGAGGGTGTTGCGCGTGGCGGCGCGCCTATTGAAACTAACAGCTGGATGCTAGATGTTGCATGGGGTTACCCGTTTTCGATTGGTTCACAAAAATTTAATATAACTGGCCATGTTGAATATATTGCTGAGCGCGAAAATGAATTTGGTGAAGATGTTAAGGCGTGGATCTTAGCGCAGCCTATCATTACTTGGGACTTGGGTAATGCCATCAGCATGAAAGAAAACACCTTACTACTTGGCCTTGAGTGGCAATATTGGCACAACAAGCTAGGGACCGATACCACTGAGTCGGTACCGCAATTTCATGTTGAGTGGACGTTTTAGCGAGTTAGCGAGAATAATAAAGCGCGATATTAATTGTATTGCGCTTTTTTTACTTACCATGAACACAGATCACGTTAGCTTTATTTCATAAACACCTAAACGCTGCTGTTGCTGATTAGCAAGGAAGATTGATGTCTCTTTTTGATAATATTTAAATTGTGCGCCTGCGCGTTGCACAACCTTTATACTCGCTAAGTTTTCCTCTAAACAACAAAACTCAATCACTTTTGCATGACTATTATTTTTTATATAAGGCACTATTTTAGTAAGCACTTGATTCATGGCTCTTTGCCCGCGTGCAAAATCAGCTAACCAATAACCGCATTCAGCACCCTTACTGTCAGGATCAATGTGTTTAATACCAAATACACCGCTTAAGCGATCCTCTATATATACCGCAAACCACTGAGAACCTGCTTTACCGCTGTGTAGTCGTTCATATATATAACGTTTAGTTGAATTAACATCTATTACGTAATCCACCCAAGGTAAAAATTGACTCAGATTTTCCCGACTATCGGCGATAACTTGGTAAAGTTCAACTGCGTGACTAATATCTAATGGCTTTAAAATTATTGAATCTGAAATCACCAGTTCCATTTAGTCAGCCTCAACTACTTTTGCTAAACGCATATGTAGCAGCGGAAACGGCTTTCCTTGACCATCTAATTCAGAGCGCCCTATTTGCTCAAACCCTCTACTTAAATAAAAACCATGGGCTTTAGGGTTTTGCTCGTTAACATCAACATGAGTTGCCGCTAAATTATCAATCGCGTAATTAATTAAGAACGTGCCAACCCCTTCGCAAAGAAAGTCGGCTCAACAAACAGCATTTCAATATTGCCGCCAGCAACGCCAATAAACCCAATTATTTTTCCACTGTTGTCTTTACAACAAAAAAGACTAACAGCATCAAAATAATGTGTCAAAATCAATGGTTTCAGTTCATCTATGTGTTGTTGGGTTAAAAAGTCATGGGTATGAGAAACGGAAGCTTCCCAGATCTCAATTAAAGAGGCGTAATCTTTTTGCTCGGCGGATTTAATAAGCATTGTTAGTTCCTTTGAATATTAAAATAACCATCATCAGTTTTGCAAAAATATTGTAGCGGAGTTGGGCAACAGCTCCGAGGCTAAATCAACAAAAAGCAGCGTAACCGCTGCTTTTATAGTACTTACATTTTAGTCTCTAACTTTGCGTTAAATAAAACGCTTAATAATAAAATCAACTTTGACACGCTTAGCTTGCCCCAGCAGTTTTTTAACCGCTGGCGGGTAATCGTCCATGGTTTCTAAATCTTCGGCACCGTTTAAACGACGACAGTGTTGTAATATCTCGGCTCTTTCATTGTCGATTGCTGGCATGAGACTTTGCTCAGGATCTTCTAATAAAATGCCATTTTCGATATCTAATCCCCAGGCACGAGGATTTAAATTATGACCACTCAATAAATGATATTTACGATCAGCACAAATACCTTTCAAATGAAATGAGTTACTTTCATGCTGCCACAAATACACATTTAAATTACCGTTAATAATATGGCGCTTTTGCGATTTTAAAAATTTATGCAAAATCGTTTCATACAAGTATGGCAAAGCACCTATTTTACTAAATGGTTCACTTGGTGGCAGGTAAAAATCATTCGCCGTTTTATCGCCTACTACGATTGTTACTTGCTTGCCCTGTTTTAGTAAGCGGCGCAAGGAACGCATTAACGGTGCAGGAAAATTAAAGTATGGGGTATACAGCACTAACTCTTGCTCGGTGGCATCAAATAAGGATTTGATCACACGATTAAGCTCGTTATTACGTCGTCCCAGTCCTAAAAATAGTCGCACGCCAAGTGCTTGCTCATTTTGCTCCACACTGTGAGCGTAGTTAGCTTGCTTTAATGAACGCATCAATTGTTTTTGTGCGATTTTAATATCATTAAACTTTGTTAAAGGCCGCACATCAATACGTGGAACGGCTTCAGAACTCAACAATTCATGTTCAATAAAGTCAATCACAGAATCACATAGTGAGGCCTGCTCGACTAAAAAATAGCGATCTAACCGGTAGCGCTCTTGATACTGCAAATACACATTATTTAAACTCGCACCGCTGTAAAGCAGCGTATCATCAATTACAAAACCTTTTAAATGCAGCACCCCAAAAAGTTCTTTTGCTTTTACTGGTACGCCAAAAATTTGTACATTTGATTGATATTTTTCTTGATATTCACAATATAAACTGGCGTTACCATCTGACTTTGCCGCACCAATTAAACCGCGTTGGGCACGATGAAAGTCAACCAACACTTTTACATCTAATGCGGGGTTTGCTAATGAAGCCTGATGTAACGCTGCTAACACTTCACGCCCTGCTTCATCATCTTGCAGATAAAGTGTCGTAATATAAATACGTGTTTTTGCCTGCGCAATCAGTGCTAGTAAATGCGTGCGATATTCTTGTGCATTGGTTAAGACGTTAACGTCTTTTGAAGTCAACCCGTACGCGGGTTTTTCCTGCCAAAATAACATAATTGCCTATTCACTTAGGTCACCCTTAATCAGGGTCACAAATCAAAATTAGTTAAAACATATCAAAAAAACACAGCTTGGTCATGAATTAACGTCGCATGCTGAGTTAATACTGAATTAATAGCTCAGATATCATACAAATCGTACACTTATCATGATTCTAGTACACAATATTTGACAGCTTTGTGATTTAGAAAAAAAATAATCGCCGCTTTTATTTACTTCCCTCTTGTTTCTCTTAAAATCGAGCGCATTAATACGCTATTAAACGTTTAGGATATAAAAACATGAGTGAAGTAAAACATTGTAAGTTGCTAATTTTAGGATCTGGACCTGCGGGTTACACTGCAGCAGTTTACGCAGCACGCGCAAATTTAAACCCGGTATTGATCACCGGTATGCAACAAGGCGGTCAACTTACAACAACGACTGAAGTTGAAAACTGGCCGGGCGATGCTCACGGTTTAACAGGTCCTGCATTAATGGATCGTATGAAAGAGCATGCCGAGCGTTTTGAAACTGAAATTGTCTTTGATCACATTCACACTGTTGATGTAACTAAGCGCCCTTTCACGCTAACTGGCGACCAAGGTACTTACACGTGTGATGCGCTGATCATTGCAACGGGTGCATCTGCTAAGTACTTGGGCCTAGAGTCTGAAACTAACTTCCAAGGCCGTGGTGTGTCTGCCTGTGCAACCTGTGATGGTTTTTTCTATAAAGGTCAAAAAGTTGCGGTTGTTGGTGGTGGTAATACTGCGGTTGAAGAAGCGCTTTATTTATCGAACATTGCTGATGAAGTACATGTAATTCACCGTCGTGATAGCTTCCGCAGTGAAAAAATCTTAGCCGATCGCCTCGCTGAAAAAGCAGCAAACGGTAACGTAGTCATGCATTATAACCGTACGCTTGATGAAGTACTGGGCGACCAAATGGGTGTTACCGGTGTTCGTATCAAGGATGCAAACTCAGAAGCCACTGAAGAAATTGATTTAGCGGGCGTATTTATTGCAATTGGTCATAAACCAAATACTGATATGTTTGTTGGCCAACTTGAAATGAAAGACGGCTACTTAGTGGTTGAGTCAGGCCTAAACGGCAATGCAACACAAACAAGTGTACCAGGTGTTTTTGCTGCAGGTGATGTGTCTGATCATATCTACCGTCAAGCAATCACTTCTGCTGGTACTGGCTGTATGGCAGCACTTGATGCTGAGCGTTTCTTAGATAACCTATAAGTTTACACAACATATAGTAAGGGCTGAATTTTCAGCCCTTTTTTTGTGGCCCAAAATTATAAAGGCTCATCCAACACCGAAAAGTACTCATTGCAGTCGCATCAACATTCACAACACTTATACTCGGAATCAATCATATTTATACAATTAATGGCTTAGGTGCGATAGGATCTAAGTTCGAGCAATGAATATCGTCAAAGTATAGTAAGTAAAACTAGCTATAATTATAGTTAGTCAGAAAAGCTTTATTCATTTAGGCATTACTAGAGACTGTAAAATCAGTTAAAATGCTTAACTTCATATCAAGTAAAATACCGAGAGTTTTCTATGAGTTTGTATACAAAATATATGGAAGAAATCCAAACCCGTAAAACGGAGCTTGGATTAAACCCACAACCAATCGATAGCGCTGAACTAGTATCAGAAATCATTAATCAAATTAAAGATACTAATAACGAGCACCGTAAAGATTCACTGCATTTCTTTATCTTTAATACATTACCAGGAACAACCAGTGCTGCGGGCGTTAAAGCACAGTTTCTAAAAGAAATTATTTTGGGTGAAGAGCAAGTTGCAGAGATCACTCCAGAATTCGCATTTGAACTGCTTTCACACATGAAAGGCGGCCCGTCAATTGAAATGCTAATTGATTTAGTATTTGCTGATGACGCAACAATCGCAGCACAAGCGGCTGAAGTACTTAAGACTCAAGTATTCTTATACGATGCAGATATGGCGCGCATAAAAGCGGCATACGAAGCAGGCAATGCTATTGCTAAAGAGTTACTAGAGAGTTTCGCACAAGCTGAATTCTTCACAAAATTACCTGACATCGAAGAAAAAATCGATGTAGTAACCTATATTGCCGGTGAAGGCGACATCTCAACTGATTTACTATCTCCAGGTAACCAAGCACATTCACGTGCTGACCGTGAATTACACGGTAAATGCATGATCACTGAAGAAGCACAGCAAGAAATTGTTGCACTTCAAAAGAAACACCCTAACGCTAAAGTAATGCTTATTGCTGAAAAAGGCACGATGGGCGTTGGTTCATCTCGTATGTCTGGTGTGAATAACGTAGCACTTTGGGCGGGTAAACAAGCAAGCCCATACGTTCCTTTCATCAACATTGCCCCTGTTGTTGCAGGTACTAATGGTATTGCGCCAATCTTCTTAACAACCGTTGATGTAACTGGCGGTATTGGTCTTGACCTTAAAAACTGGGTTAAAAAAGTAGACGCAAACGGCAATACAGTGACTGATGACAATGGTGATGCAGTGCTTGAAGAAGCGTACTCTGTTGCTACCGGTACTGTGTTAACAATCAATACTAAAGAGAAAAAGCTTTATAACGGTGATAAAGAACTTGTTGATATTTCGTCAGCATTCACACCGCAAAAAGTTGAATTCATGAGAGCCGGTGGTTCTTACGCTGTTGTATTCGGTAAAAAACTACAAACGTTTGCTGCTGAAACACTCGGCATTGAAACCCCACTTGTGTATGCACCTTCAAAAGAAATTTCACATGAAGGCCAAGGCTTAACAGCGGTTGAAAAAATCTTTAACCGTAATGCAGTAGGTGTACTATCAGATACGCCACTTCACGCAGGCTCAAATGTTCGCGTTAAAGTGAACATCGTTGGTTCGCAAGATACAACCGGTCCAATGACAGCACAAGAATTAGAAGCAATGGCTGCTTCTACGATTTCACCTCTTGTTGATGGTGCATATCAGTCTGGTTGTCACACTGCATCTGTATGGGATAGCAAAGCGCAAGCAAACATTCCAAAACTAATGGCGTTCATGAATAAGTTTGGTTTGATCACAGCACGTGACCCGAAAGGCGTTTATCATGCAATGACTGACGTTATTCACAAAGTATTGAACGACATTACTATTGATGACCGCGCAATCATCATCGGTGGTGACTCGCATACACGTATGTCTAAAGGTGTTGCCTTTGGTGCCGATTCGGGTACTGTTGCTGTTGCACTTGCAACGGGTGAATCAGCGATGCCAATTCCTGATTCAGTTAAAGTGACGTTTAAAGGCAAAATGGCTAAGCACATGGATTTCCGCGACGTTGTACATGCAACGCAAGCGCAAATGCTTAAGCAATTTGGTGGCGAAAACGTGTTCCAAGGCCGTATCATTGAAGTGCATATTGGTACCCTTATGGCTGACCAAGCGTTTACTTTCACTGACTGGACTGCAGAGATGAAAGCAAAAGCGTCAATCTGTATTTCAAATGATGAAACGTTAATTAAGTCAATTGAACTTGCTAAGTCACGTATCCAGATCATGATCAACAAAGGTATGGATAACGAGGCGCAAACGCTACAAGGTCTAATCGACTTAGCTGATAAGCGTATTGCAGGTATTCAATCTGGTGAAGAGCCAGCACTTTCTCCAGACGATAATGCTAAATACCACGCAGAAGTTGTGGTTGATTTAGACCAAATCGTTGAGCCAATGATTGCCGATCCAGATGTAAATAACGATGATGTTTCTAAGCGTTATACTCACGATGTGATCCGCCCTGTTTCTTTTTACAACGACAAACCTGTTGATTTAGCTTTTGTTGGTTCGTGTATGGTGCACAAAGGCGATATGAAAATTATTGCTCACATGCTACGTAACCTTGAGAAGAAAAACGGTTCTATCTCATTCAAAGCGCCATTGGTCGTTGCGCCACCAACATATAACATTGTTGATGAGCTTAAAGCGGAAGGCGATTGGGATATCCTTGCTAAATACGCAGGTTTTGAATTTGACGATGCAAAACCAAAAACGGCTGCACGTACTAAGTATGAAAATATCTTATACCTAGAACGCCCTGGTTGTAACCTATGTATGGGTAACCAAGAAAAAGCTGAACCTGGTGACACTGTTATCGCAACGTCAACACGTCTGTTCCAAGGCCGTGTAGTAGCTGATACATCTGAGAAAAAAGGTGAGTCACTACTGGGTTCAACGCCAGTTGTAGTACTTTCTTCTGTTCTTGGTCGTTTCCCGACTATCGAAGAGTATAAGTCTGCAGTTGAAGGTATTGACCTTACATCGTTTGTACCTGTTGAAGAAGCGATGACAACTAAGTTCAACGCAGGTCAAGCAGTACCCGTAAAAGTGGTTAGCTAATTCGATTAGTTAATGGTTCAATTAAGCGCGTTTTTTAACGCGCTTTTTTATGCCTACAATTTGCCTATCAGAAGTAAGCCCTGTACGAGGCTATGGATAACACAATAATTTGTGGTTTGTGAATTTAAAGCAACAGGTTACACTTTATCTTGATCATTCAGTTATTCAATCGGTGTTATGACTAAACAACTTTATCAACTCGCTAAAAGCCACTTTGCTTTTCCTGATCCCACCCATGCATTAGATGATCCAGATGGTTTACTTGCCATTGGTGGATGCTTATCTGTAACGCGATTAAAAAATGCCTATCGCTACGGTATTTTTCCATGGTTTAGTGAATACGAGCCAATTATGTGGTGGTCGCCAAGTATGCGCGGCATCATTGAACTCGATGAATTTCATATTAGCCGAAGCTTACGCAAGCATCTGAAAAAAATCCGGTTAAAGTGACTATTAATACCGAATTTACTCAGGTGATTGAAGCCCGTCGCCAACAACGATTAGAAACCGATGGCACCTGGATCACAAAAAAATGCTCAACGCTTATAAAGATGCACATAAAGCAGGCTTAGCGCATAGTTTAGAAATCTGGTCAGACGACAAACTTGTTGGTGGCTTGTACGGTATTATGCAGCATGGCGTATTTTGCGGCGAATCAATGTTCCATCATCAAGCTAATTGTTCAAAATTAGCCATGTGGGCATTGGTCAATTGGTTGAAACGTCACCATGCGCATTTTATTGACTGTCAGCTTGAGAATCCTTATTTAGTCACTTTAGGTGAAAAAGTGCTACCGCGCTCAGAATTTTTAACTAAACTAAAACAAGCAGAAGAGTTTATTATTCCAACAACAATGTGGCAACCTCAGGAGCTTATCGCTATTTATGACTGAACACTTACCTGCTCGTTTAGGTTTAAGCCAACAATTTGATTGTAGCTACCTAGCCGATCGCCAAGAGCAATTATTAGTCATTTTGGATCCAAGTTGTTATACCCCGGGCAAATTTGAGCAATTACTGGCCCTCGGTTTTCGCCGTAGTGGTGACCAAATTTACCGACCACACTGCCCTGTTTGCAGCGCATGTAAGTCTGTGCGTGTATTAGCTAAGGCATTTTTACCGACAAAATCACAAAAACGTAAACTTAATAAAGCAAAAAATGCCTTTTGCGTGAAATACTCAGACCAACAACGCCCTGAATACTTTCCGTTATACAGTAAATACATTACCGAGCGTCACCAAGACGGTTCTATGTACCCACCAGAACAAAGTCAGTTTAACAGCTTTATATTTTGTCACTGGTTACCAATTACTTTTATTGAATTATGGGACCAAGAGAAACTGGTTGCAGTGGCGGTAACTGATTGTATGCACAACGCTGTTTCTGCTATTTACACTTTTTTGATCCTGATTATGAGCACTTCAGTGTGGGCACAATTATGATTTTAGAGCAGCTCAAATTCGCCAAACAATACGATAAAGAATTTGTCTATTTAGGTTATCAAATTGATGAATGTGCAAAAATGCGTTACAAAACCCAATTTTTACCTGCCCAAAATAGGGTTGCAGACCAGTGGCTGGCTATTTAATTTACAAAAATGCCTACTGCGGCTTTACTTATTGGTGTATTTTCGGCAGAATCTGCATCGTTTAACTATTAAAGAGGTGTTACGCTAAACATGGCGAAAGAAGACGTAATCGAAATGCAAGGGACGGTCCTTGATACTTTACCAAATACAATGTTCCGAGTTGAGCTTGAAAATGGTCACGTAGTTGTGGCTCACATTTCAGGTAAAATGCGTAAAAACTATATCCGCATTTTAACCGGCGATAAAGTTACCGTAGAAATGACCCCATACGATTTATCAAAAGGTCGCATCGTATTCCGTGCTCGCTAAGTTAGTGCGTTAACGAAATATCAAGTTTTTAGCTAAGTTGTCTGAGTAACTTAGTTACTTTCTACATTAGCTTGAAGCGTTTATTAAATGTAATTGATAGCTAAACTAACAATTACATTTAATAAACAAAAAGCCCAGCAATTGCTGGGCTTTTTGTTTTCTATTTAACGCTGCAATTATGCAGGTGTTAAATTCGTTTCATAATCAAAACGCAATTTTTTATCTTTGATAGACACTTTCACTGTGCCACCGTCGATAAGTTGCCCAAATAAGATCTCGTTTGCCAGCGGCTTTTTCAATTGCTCTTGGATCACGCGGCCCATTGGACGTGCGCCCATAGCTTTATCGTAGCCTTTATCTGCCAACCATTCCCGCGCTTTATTAGTAAGCTCAAGATTAACTGACTTTTTATCCAGCTGCGCTTGTAACTCAACAATAAATTTATCAACAACCAGTAAAGTTACATCACGATCAAGGTGGTTAAACCAAATGATGTTATCTAGGCGGTTTCTAAATTCTGGCGAAAATACTTTATTGATTTCGCTCATCGCATCATGAGAATGATCTTGATCAGTAAAGCCTATTGATTTACGTACTGTTTCTTGTACGCCCGCATTGGTAGTCATCACCACCACAACGTTTCTAAAGTCAGCTTTACGGCCGTTATTATCGGTCAGCGTGCCATGGTCCATCACTTGCAGTAAGATATTGTAAATATCTGAGTGAGCTTTCTCAATCTCATCCAGTAAGACAACCGAATGTGGATTTTTAATCACAGCCTCAGTTAACAAACCACCTTGTTCAAAACCAACGTAGCCTGGAGGCGCACCAATTAAACGGCTTACCGCGTGGCGCTCAACATACTCAGACATATCAAAACGGATAAACTCAACACCCATACATTTTGCAAGCTGTTTAGTTACCTCCGTTTTACCTACACCCGTTGGTCCTGCAAACAAGAACGAACCGACTGGTTTATCTTCATTTGATAAGCCTGAACGTGATAAGCGAATGGCCGAGGTTAGTGCATCGATTGATTGATCTTGGCCAAATACCAACATCTTCAAGTTACGATCAAGATTTTTAAGAGTCTCTTTATCGCTTGATGACACACTTTGCTGCGGAATACGCGCCATTTTTGCCACGATCAATTCGATATCTGCCACACCAATGGTTTTTTTGCGTTTAGAGATCGGTTGTAATCGTTGGCTAGCACCCGCTTCATCAATAACATCAATGGCTTTATCAGGTAAGTGACGCTCATTAATGTACTTAGCACTGAGCTCTGCCGCCGCTTTTAACGCTTTTTGCGTATAGCGAATGCCATGATGCTCTTCGTAACGTTCTTTTAAACCATTAAGTATCTTAGTGGTATCAGCGACACTTGGTTCAAGTACATCAATTTTCTGAAAACGGCGCACTAACGCACGGTCTTTTTCAAAGATATTTTTATACTCGTTATAGGTAGTTGAGCCCATACAACGTAACTTACCGCTCGAAAGCAGTGGTTTAAGCAGGTTAGATGCGTCCATAACGCCACCAGAGGCTGCGCCGGCACCAATTATGGTATGGATCTCATCAATAAACAAAATAGCGCCAGGTTTCGCCTGAAGCTCTTTTAGTAATGCTTTAAAGCGCTTTTCAAAATCACCGCGGTATTTAGTACCTGCAAGTAATGCCCCCATATCTAACGAGTACACCACAGCATCGGCAATCACTTCGGGTACTTGTTCATGCACTATGCGATACGCTAGACCTTCAGCAATAGCAGTTTTACCTACCCCAGCTTCGCCAACTAATAACGGATTATTCTTTTTACGACGACACAGTACTTGTACCGTGCGCTCTACTTCACTATCACGGCCCACCAATGGGTCGATATTCCCTTCACGGGCGAGTACATTCAAATTAGACGTGAAGTTTTCTAATTTACTTGGCTCTTCGCCTTGAACGGCTTGTACTTCTTCATGGATGTCATCAGCATCTTCACCGCCCATGTCATCGTCTGCTTTAGAGATACCATGAGATATAAAGTTCACAATATCTAGTCGCGAGATATCAGCTTTTTTCAGCAAGTAAACCGCTTGGCTTTCTTGTTCTGAAAAAATGGCAACCAGCACATTGACGCCTGTTACTTCGTTTTTACCCGATGATTGCACATGAAATACTGCGCGTTGCAATACCCGCTGAAAACCAAGTGTTGGTTGAGTTTCACGTTCTTCTTCTAAATCAGGAATGACTGGAGTGGTCTCATTAATAAACTCTGATAGCTCAGCTTTTAATGCTGCCATATCAATCCCGCAGGCGTGTAGCGCTTCTCCAGCCGATGGATTATCAAGTAGGGCAAGTAATAGGTGCTCTACAGTCATAAATTCATGGCGACGTGTACGCGCTTCGCGAAACGCCGCGTTTAAAGTTAGTTCTAAATCTTTGTTTAGCATTAGCAACCCCTTACTGAGATAATATTTTTATACCGTTGTGATGGGTATTTTGATCACCCTACCTTGGTATTATTCCTGCTCACAACTACATAGCAGTGGATGCTCGTTATCTCGTGCATAACGGTTAACTTGTTCAACTTTGGTATACGCTACATCTGCGGTATAAACACCGCAAATTGCGCGACCATTTTGATGAACTTGCAGCATCACATCTGTTGCTCTATCGCTATCCATATTAAAAAACGTCGTTAGTACTTCTATCACAAAGTCCATTGGCGTGTAATCATCATTATTTAAAATGACTTTGTATTTTCGCGGTGGTTGCAGTTTTTGCTTCTCACTATCGCGAACCGTATCTAAAACACCTGAATCTTTCATGCCACTCATAATTAAATATAGTCTTGTCTTTGGAACTCAAGCAAACTTGAATAAAAAATAAATTAAATGTTAAAAAAATAGTTTAAAACACTTGACTGATCGGCGAAATAAACTACAGTCAGTTGTAGATTGATTAAACCTTAGTCAGTCTATCAAACTATACGGTTTAGAATAACTAAATTAGTCAACTTATAGAAGGATGTAGAAGTATGGCTTGTGGTAAAGTCAAATGGTTCAATAATGCCAAAGGTTTTGGTTTCATCGTAGAAGACGGCTGCGAGAATGATATATTCGCCCATTACTCAACGATTGTAATGGACGGTTATAAAACACTTAAAGCTGGTCAAGATGTAACATTCGAATTGCAGCAAGGCCCTAAAGGCATGCATGCGACTAATATAGCGCCTAACGAAGAGTTAGTGTAGTTGTTTAGACGTTCGACTAAAGCGAGCGACCTGTAAAGATCCTCGCTTAATTCCTCTAAACTATTTAATCTCAATTAAATTTTACATTCAGATTCAAAGCTGGCATTTCTAATCTATTAGAAATTAAACGTACAGAATGAACAAAAACTGTCCTTCCTCTTGAAATTCTTTTTTAATACCCCCATGTTATATTTGTTATTAGCCCTTTGTTGCCAAGCTTGTTACACTCTTAGGTGCTTAAAAGCAGCCTCAAAAGGCCCTTTAAACACTAATAATTAGGCTAATGGCTAATTTACTTAGTTTATAAATAACATAAAATTAAATACAGTTCGTCAGGTGTGATTATTTAATCAACAGTATTAACACCTAACTGACTGATCATTGTCACGTCGTGCACGCATGATGGCGATGATATTTCTTTGCATTGTTGAATATGGCTCTTACGCCTACTATCTAGGAATGATGATGACATCAAAAATTATCTACACTAAAACAGACGAAGCTCCGGCACTAGCAACATACTCTTTGCTGCCGATCATCCAAGCATACACTAATGCCGCAGGCGTTGAAGTTGAAACACGTGACATCTCTTTAGCGGGTCGTGTTATTGCTAACTTCTCTGAGTATTTAACTGAAGAACAACGTATTGGTGATGCGCTTGCTGAATTAGGCGAGCTGGCTAAAAAACCTGAAGCAAACATCATTAAATTACCAAATATCAGTGCATCAGTTCCACAATTACGTGCTGTTATCAAAGAATTACAAGCAAAAGGTTACGCACTGCCAGACTACCCTGCTGAACCTAAAACAGATGAAGAAAAAGCAATTCAAGCAACTTACGACAAAATCAAAGGTAGTGCTGTAAACCCAGTATTACGTGAAGGTAACTCTGATCGTCGTGCTCCTGGCTCTGTAAAAGAATATGCACGTAACAACCCACATTCAATGGGTGCATGGAGCAAAGATTCTGCTTCAAATGTTGCGAGCATGAGCGAAGGCGATTTCTTTGGCTCTGAGCAATCAGTAACGCTTGATACTGCTACTGATGTACGTATTGAGCACGTTGCTGAAAATGGCGACGTATCTGTTCTTAAAGCAAGCACGCCATTACTTGCTGGTGAAGTGATTGACGCATCTTCAATCAGTATTACGAAACTACAAGCTTTCTTAGCGGCTGAAATCGATGCTGCAAAAGAAAAAGGCATTCTGTTTTCATTACATATGAAAGCAACCATGATGAAAGTATCTGATCCAATCATCTTTGGTCATGCGGTAAAAGTATTCTATAAAGACGTTTTTGCTAAGCACGGCGCTTTATTTGCTGAGCTAGGTGTTGATGTTAATAATGGTCTTGGTGATGTTTACGCTAAAATCCAAACATTAGACGATGCTAAACGCGCTGAAATCGAAGCTGATATTGACGCTGTATACGCTACACGCCCTGCAATTGCGATGGTTGATTCTGATCGTGGTATCACTAACTTACACGTACCAAGTGATGTGATTATCGATGCGTCTATGCCTGCTGCAATTCGTTCAAGCGGTCAAATGTGGAACAGTGAAGGTAAATTACAAGATACTAGCTTTGTCATTCCTGATCGTTGTTACTCTGGTGTTTATCAAGCAACAATTGATTTCTGTAAAGAACACGGTGCATTTGATCCAACCACTATGGGTAGCGTTCCTAACGTTGGCCTAATGGCACAAAAAGCTGAAGAATATGGTTCACACGACAAAACCTTTGAAGCACCAGCAAATGGTGTGATCCGTGTTGTTGATAGTGCTGACAACGTATTGCTACAACACACTGTTGAGCAAGGCGATGTATGGCGCATGTGCCAAGTTAAAGATGCACCAATTCAAGATTGGGTAAAATTAGCTGTAAACCGTGCACGCGCTACCGGTAACCCTGCTATTTTCTGGCTTGACGAAAACCGTGCACACGATGCACAGTTAATCAAAAAAGTTAACGCATACTTGCCAGACCACGATACATCTGGCCTTGATATTCAAATACTTGCACCACTTGAAGCAACCTTATTCTCTCTTGCACGCATTAAAGATGGCCTAGATACTATTTCAGTAACAGGTAACGTATTACGTGATTACCTAACTGATTTATTCCCAATTCTTGAGCTTGGTACGAGTGCAAAAATGCTTTCAATCGTACCACTTATGAATGGCGGCGGTTTATTTGAAACTGGCGCGGGTGGTTCAGCACCGAAGCACGTTCAACAATTCGAAAAAGAAAACCACTTACGTTGGGATTCGTTAGGTGAGTTTTTAGCACTTGCGGCATCACTTGAGCACCTAGCTGTCAATACTGGTAACAACAAAGCACAAGTGCTAGCTGATACCCTTGATAAAGCAACAGGTACTTTCCTTGCTGAAAACAAATCACCGTCTCGTAAAGTGAAAGAAATTGATAACCGTGGTTCTCACTTCTTCCTATCTTTATTCTGGGCGCAAGAGCTTGCCAAGCAAAACGATGACAGTGAACTTAAAGCACAGTTCACACAAATCGCCAGTGATTTAGAAACCAACAAAGAACAAATCGTTAACGAACTTAACGATGCACAAGGCCCAGCTGTAAACATCGGTGGTTATTTCCAACCAAATGATGATGCAGCATTTAAAGCAATGCGCCCTAGCACAACATTTAACGATATCTTAGCTAAACTAGTATAAGTATCGATTTAAATTTAAAAGGCGCTCACTGTTAAAGTGAGCGCCTTTTTTGTGGTTTTTAAATAATGTTTTATTTTTCACTGATACAAAAAGCAAAAAGGCCGCAAATGCAGCCTTTAAATTGTTCAAGTTACTAAGCTGAACGTAGTTACTTAGTATATGCGCGAGGCATATCTGAGTCAGTAGTATAACGCTTACGGAGTTTATCTTGGCGTGCTTCAGTTGAAACTTCTTCGCCGTTAATAAACATTTTAGTTACGTGACTAGTAAAATCAAATGGGTCATCGTTCCACATCACTAAGTCAGCAGCTTTACCTACCGCCACACTACCGGCATTAATTCCAAATACATCAGCAACATTCGCTGTTATCGCTTTTAATGCACCCGCTTGTGTCATGCCATAAGAAACCGCATTACCCGCGTCAAAACGCAATTGATAAACATTGTGACTGGCATCGCCTGCGATCGACAACAACACCTTTACGCCTGCTTTTTCGAGTTTGCCTGCATTATCTAAACTCGCATGTAGCGAATCAAAACTGCCTGGCAAGCTCTCCATAGAACTTACAATGACTGGAACATTTGCTTGCGCTAATTGCTCTTTTACAACCACGGCATCTTGTGCGCCTGCAATCACTAAATTAAGTGAAAACTGTTGTTTTACTTTGATTAGCTCAATAATATCTGCGGCGCGAGAAGCCGTTACTAATAGTGGCATTTCACCCGCTAATACTTTATCGAGCACTTTATCTTCAGTGCTTGGTACAGCATCGTCTTTTTTATCTTTTTTGCTGGCTTTTTGTTGATGTGCTGCTAACTTATCAATCAAGTTTTTCAGCGACATTGCGCGCGAGCCTTTGCTTTTCTCACCTAAATTAACTACCAGCGCGACTTGCGTTTGCTTAACACTGTCAAACTCACCGCTTAAATCAACTACGCTGGCAAGGCCTGCAAAAATACTTTCTCCGCCATGTGGGGTGATCACATCACGGGTGATGCCACCTTTACGTGCATACGGGATCAAGCTTGAGTGAGCATTAAATGCTAGGCTTGGATCAAAATCGATCCCCGCTTTATCATCGCCAGCATCGCGAGAGCCAGCAACAGCGCCCACTTCAACTAGACCTAACTGATTCATGCTGCCAATAAAGCCAGCTGTAACAATTTGCCCTTTGGCATCAATAATCGTATCAGCTTCGACTGTTGCAGGATTAATAGCAATAATTTTGCCTTCATCCATGATGATGCTAGCGCCTTGTAAAATACCTTGCTCAGTTGAGGTATGAACAGTGGCGTTGATGATCGCGACTGATTGGGCGTTCACCGCAGTACTTGCTAACAAACCAGCAGCAACTAGCGAGAGTGAAAATGAATGTGTTAATTTTGTCATCCTAGTTACTCCTTATTTTTGACCTAACATAAAATCGCTTTGTGCTTGGAATGTATCATCGTAGCGATCATACACTTTCGCACCATCAACAAATACTTGCTCAGCTTTAGCATAAACACTAAACGGACTTTGATTCCAAATTACCACATCAGCCTGTTTGCCAGCTTCGAGTGAACCGGTTTTATCAGCTATACCTAGCGATTTTGCAGCATTCGAAGTGATCCATTTAATTGCGTGCTGTTCTGAAATATTAAACCCATTATCGTTAGCGCGGTACATTACTTTACCGGCTTCTTGGTTTAAGCGCTGGATTGTGGTGTCAGAATCTGAATGAACAACAGCACAAGAATTTTTAACCGCATCAACAATCGCTACGTTCTCTTGTACCATGTCGTAAGCTTCCATTTTAAAGCCCCACCAATCAGGCCAAAGCGCAGCACATGAGCCGTTATCTGCAAGTAAATCAGCAATTTTGTATGCTTCAATACCGTGATGGAAAGTACCCGCGTGATAACCAAACTCTTTTGAAAGGTCAATCATCATTGCCATTTCTTCTGCTTTGTAACAATGATTGTGGATCATTACTTCGCCTTCTAATACACCACGCAATGTATCGTATTTAATATCACGATGCGGCACCTCTGGATTTTTACCTGCTGCATAATCAGCATCGTATTTATCCCACGCGCGTTTATATTCAGCGGCGCCAATCCAAGCAGTGCGATAGCCAGCCATATTGCCCATTCGTGTTGATGGTAAAACCCCTTTACGCCCGTAAACACGCTTAGGGTTTTCACCACAGGCCATTTTTAAACCATACGGTGCGTCAGGGAACTTCATACCCTGCATCGTGTGCGATGGAACATTTTTTAAAGTAACCCCACGACCACCAAATAAATTAGCTGAGCCAGGTAAAATTTGTAATGCGGTAATACCGCCTTCACGCGCGCGGTTAAAGCCAGGGTCTTGCGGCCAAATTGAATGCTCAACCCACACTTCGGCAGTATTTGGGCTGGTCATTTCATTGCCGTCCTGATGAGATTCAACAGAAGGGCTTGGGTATGCTCCTAAATGTGAATGTACATCAATGAGCCCAGGTGTAACCCATTTACCTTGTGCATCAATAGTCAAATCAGCTTGTGCAGTTAGATCTTTACCGACTTGTTGCACTTTTCCGTCAACAAGTAATACATCGGCTTCTTCTAAACGCTCACCTGTACCTGTTAGTACTGTTGCATTGGTGATAAGCGTCGTGGTTGATTTAAGTACCTTATAGGTACTTGGATATGGATTTTTATTGATTGTTACTTTGTCGTCTTGTGGGCCGTTGTCTTGGCAGCCGGCAATCGCCACACCAAGTGCAACAACCAACAATGAAGGAGCAAATTTTTGCATCATATTAGTCTCTGTTGTTGTTTTTTTGTTACTTTATATAAACACACAACATAAAGCTAAAAAATCAGCTAGAGCTGCATTTATATAAGATGAATGTTATTTCTTAATATAATTGTTATACAGTTGCTCAAGTGCAGCTTCTGTTGTCAAACTTGGATCTTTACTAATAAAGTGCTTAACAGTTCGAGTTACGAAGTCTGAATTTTGTTTATGCAATTTTGAAAAATCCTTAATTAGGCAATCGCCATCTTTAGCGGCAGTCACTTTATCGTGACGATGACGATACTGACTCAAGGCTTTATTAAAATCACCTTGGTAGTCTTCTACTAAAATTTTATAAAAATCACTTTTTTGTACTTTTAATTCGCTAATACAATAATTTAAAGCTTCTTTAAAATCAGTAAAAATGGCGCCTTCAACATCAAACTCAGCCGTTTTTTCTCGCACTGTGACCTTGGCTTCTTCGGTTGCATAACTAAAACCACTAAACGCCAAGCGCTCTGCGGCTTCTTTTCCTAACGCCATACCCGCTTTAATGCTATGTGCAAACTCATCACTCATATCGCTAAGTTCATTCTCATGCCACATATTATAAACCCGCAGTGGTTTAGCGTATTTGGCACCGAGTTTGTTTTTTAACTTAGTAAAGCGTTCATCAATCGTCATTAAGCGCTCGTTGTGCAATATTGCATAGCATTCATAGCACGCTGGAATACTAATAAACTCAGCTTCTTCACCTAAATCAATAATGCTTTGTAGCATATGCAATGGCGGGCAATGATCGCGCTCAGTCGCTTCACAGCCACAATAAAAGCAACGGTTAAAATTATGCTGTTCACAGGCGTATGCTTGCTGATAATAACTCGCCAATGTTTTACTCACAGAGTCTCCTAATAGACAGGTATTTTGATAATCAAGACGATCATAACAGGGTTGAAAAATATGTCAGTAATGCTGCACAACAAAGTACAATGACTCTAAAGTAAATAGCATGTAAAACCTATGAAAGCAGATTGAAAAACAACCAAAAACAATAAAAAAAGTGAAAAATAATTTGTTTGAAACATGTCAAAATACATACATTAAATCATTTATTATCAGATGGTTAATTATTATAAAACACATCCACACACGGTGTTACATCTTGTCGATTTTCATTTACAGCTTTATTTAAAAATAAAGCTGATAATTAACTCATCAACAAGCAGACATACCCAAACCACTGGAGAATGATGATGAATACTTTATCAACAACGATTTGTACAACATTACTTTTAAGCTCTGCAGCACTTACTGCAACAAATACTGAGGCTGCACAATTTGTTGCAGCTGATAATAGTCCAAGTACCCAAATATGCATGGCGGTGAGCTCCAATAGGCCTTCGCAACTTTATGCAACGATGAGAGACTTACGTATTAGCAAAACAACCACAACCGATAAACTGCGTTGTAACGACATGAGTATCGCAAAATTTGCGGGAACTTACGGTTTTAATAAAACGGCAAAATATCTAAACCTTGAAACGACAACGGGTACCTCAATTCAAGATTTAGCAAAACTAGACCAACAAACAATTATGGTTGTTGCCGGTTCTAAGTAGTATGGCTAAGCAATATCAAATTTAAGCAGGCGAGTCGTTGGCCTGCTTAAAAACTAATTTATATGATTGCAGCAATCAGGCCAAACAAACCACCGAATACCCCGCCCCATACAACTAACCAGCCTAAATGCTCACGGATCATGGTTTGTATAATATCTTTGACCATTTTTGGTGTCAGCTCGTCTAAACGCTCATCAACTAAGCCAGAAACCGTGTTAAACAACGAATCACTTGCGAGTCCTGATTGCGTTAATTTTTCATTCACCAAGCTTTTAAACTCATCGGTTTCGCTCATATTAAGTAATGAACCACGCATTTTGTCAATAAATGCTTCGCGCATCGGCTCAACCGCGGTACTACCACCAAACATCGCTAACATGCTACCAAATTGGGAGTGCTCAATAACGTCAAGTAAGCTATCAAAAGCAGGATTTAAATCGACTTCATTGATCACTGGCTGTAGATCAACATTGATATTTTTGTTGCCTAACAATTGAGATATTTTTTGCTCTGAAAAGAACTCGGTTAAAATAAGATTTTTAATCGCCACTTTAAACCCTGCAAACTTCAGCTGGATCACGCCCGAACCATATAACAAAGGTACTTTTTCAAATAACATATGCACTGCGAGTAAATTAGTCACTGCGCCTGAGAGTGCAAATAAGCCGATTGACAGTACAATTGCTTGGTCAAATAGAAAACCCGCCACCACTAAAATCCCGGCAATTACATTGGTAATAAGGCTTTTATTCATCATTCTCTCCACTTGGTTGTTGCATAAAGCTAAGCGCGCGCTTATAAAACATTAATTTTACTCTCAAGAGTTTGTTTATTTAACTACTTTTTGCCATAGTTTAATTATCTGTACAAAAGGCGAACAATGCTATGTGGAATACGGTTAACGAACAGATCAGCCAAGCAATGCATTTTGACTTTAAACACACTATAAAACGCCAACTGCAAAGCCCTAATAGCGATAAATTATTTCAACTCAGTGATGGTATACACCAGTATTTTGTTAAAGTAGCCCATCGTAGTGACTTAGAGCGATTTGAAAACGAAGCCCACAATTTACAACTGCTCACTAAAGAGAGCTTATTTATGGTGCCAGATTGTATCACTACAGGTGCTAATATTGAGTTTTCATTTATCGTTTTAGAATGGCTTGAACTTGACCAACAACCTCATACCAACTGGCATATTATGGGTGGCCACCTTGCAAGCCTGCATCTGAAACATCGCCAAGCCATGTTTGGTTTTGATCAGGATAACTTTATTGGCCCAACAACTCAGCCCAATCGCTGGCATAAAAAATGGAATATATTTTTTGCCGAAGAGCGCATTGGCTGGCAGCTCCAATTACTGCATGAAAAAGGCATTGATCTCGTCGACAAAGATTACTTTGTCGCACTGATAAAAGACATGCTACATGGTCATACCGTAAAGCCATCATTGTTGCATGGCGATTTTTGGCGTGGCAACATGGGATTTATTCAATCAGTACCGAGTGTATTTGATCCGAGTTGCTATTATGGTGATCGGGAAGTTGATATTGCCATGAGCGAGCTGTTTGCTCCTTTACCTGACGCTTTTTACATCGCCTATAACAAGCATTACCCACTAACACATGGCTATGAGCAACGTAAGTTAATTTACCAGCTTTACCCTATTTTAAATCATGCAAATATCTTTGCCGGCCACTATCTTACTGAAGCTAAACAACAAATAGAACTACTACTGAAATAAGGTCGTTTTTATTGTCAAATAGATGTCACAAATGAATAAAGCAGACTATATTTAGGTATCGCCTAATGTTGAACAACCCGAGCAATGACAGGCGCTAGCGTTCAATTATGGGGTGCATAACCATTTATCAGCAGCGATAAATAATTACCTTTTATTGCTCTGCTTTGTAAGGTTGAATCATTTATGAAAAACCAACTCTCACAACGGATCTGCTGCCCACATTGTGGCCATCATATTCATATTACCCTTGATGCTAGTGATGGCGATCAAGATTACTTCGAAGATTGCGCAGCATGCTGTAACCCTATCCATTTTAATATGCATATTGACTATGCAAATAGTAAGGTAGAGTTACATATTGATAGCGATGACGAACAAATATTTTAGCCTAGCATTTATATTTGACTACGAAGCCTGCGGTCGTAAGTAATTTTCGACCGTATTGATGATGGTATAAGTTTGTTGATCAACCTCGATATTTAGCGCATCACCAATTGCAGTCTTACCAATATTGGTAATAGCTAACGTCTCTGGGATCAAATGCAGCCAAAAGCCCTGCTCATCGGTTTCACCTACCGTGAGACTAGCGCCATTGACTGATACAAAACCTTTATACATCACATACTTTTGCCATTGACTTGGTAAGCATAACTGTATTTTACAATTATCTTGTGTATGAATAATATTTTCAATCTGGGCGGTGCAGTGAATGTGACCAGATACAATATGCCCACCTAACTCAGTACCAAAAGTCATAGAGCGCTCATAGTTAACGGTACTGCCAGCAATAAGCTTTCCTAAATTAGTTAACTGTAATGTTTCGTCAATTACATCATAGTGAACCTGAGCAAGCGGTTGATCAGAGATATTATCTACTTTAACAACCGTTAAACAGCAACCATTAATGGCAACGCTGGCGCCTAACTCAAGTTTTGTAACATATTGCTTTGCTACAGCGAGCACTAAACGCATCACACCTTGCTGCTGGTTAGTTGAAATCACCGTCGCTTGTGTTTGCACAATTCCTGTAAACATAAATCAATTCACCTTTCATTACCTAAAGTAGATACTATTCATATTATTTCACGCTTTAGTTTACCCGATCCACGTTATTATTACTGTAACCAATAACATTGACTCATCGCTATAATTTTTGATTCTGTGCTTTATCGATTACACTATCTGCCTCTTCAGTTTACGTAGTAAGTGATATGACTTTTTGTAGTTGGGAAGCCAAACGGTTAGTTTCTCTGGCAATCCCCGTTTTTTAGCACAAGTAACCTTAGTTTTAATGTCAGTGGTCGACACCATCATGGCAGGACAAGTGAGTCCTACCGATTTAGCAGCATTGTCAATTGCAACCGGCGTATGGAACCCCGCCATGTTGGCTCTGCAAGGCATATTATTAGCCCTGACTGGCATAATTGCGCAATTTTCCGGCGCTAACGATAAAACCGGCATCAGCCATTACTTTCAACAAGGCTTGTACCTAGCTGGTGTATTGAGTGTTATCGGTTTATCTATTGCCTATTTTGCCGATATTATTATTCTCAAACTCGATACCAGCTCTGCTATCGCCAATATGGCCTATGATTATATTCATTTTGTAAAATGGGGCATTATTGGATTTTTAGTGTTCAGTGTTTATCGTAATATTACCGAAGGCATGGGGATGACAAAGCCGGCTTTTTATATCAGCTTAATTGGTTTAGCCATCAATATCCCAGCCAACTATGTGTTTATTCACGGTATGTTTGGTATGCCCGCACTCGGTGGTGCAGGCTGTGGGATTGCCACAGCATTAGTATTTACTGCTATGGCCATCGCACAAGTTATTTATTGCCAATTAAGTAAAAAAGTAGATGCCAAAACATTATTAGCAAACTTTCAAGCACCGCAATTACCAACCATGTGGGCAATTACTAAGGTGGGCATACCAATCTCACTTGCTACATTTTTTGAAGTCACTTTATTTGCCTGTATTCCTTTATTTATTGCGCACTTAGGTGCGGTTGCGGTAGCCGGCCATCAGATTGCTGCAAGTGTCACAACCTTGCTGTTTATGATGCCACTGAGTTTATCTATTGCGATCAGTATTCGGATTGGCAATTTATACGGCCAACATCATTTTGAGCAGCTTAAAAAAGCTATTTCAACAAGCTATATTCTAGCCATGATCATTGCCATTCTACTTGCTGCCATCACCTTCTTTGGCCGAAACGTGATCAGTCAACTTTATACAGATGATGCACGTGTTATTGCCTTAGCAACGTCAATCATGATTCTAGCGTGTATTTATCAGCTACCTGATTCCTTACAAGTAGCTGCCAACGGTATGTTAAGGGGTTTAAAACACACAGCACCGATTTCGTATATAACCTTTATATCTTACTGGTTGATTGGTTTTTCACTGGGTTTTGTTTTAGCACGCACCGATTTAATAGTGCCAGCAATGGGCCCGCATGGTTTTTGGGTAGGTATCATCGTCGGCTTAAGTGTAGCCGCAGTGTTATTAATGCTCACTGTCGCGAATAGATTCAAACATGAACCACTTAAAAGCGCTTAAAAAATCGCACCAACAAGGTAACCAAACGTCACGGTTTGGTTACCTTTGTAGTTTACTGTGCTGTTTACTGCTACTTTGTGCATGCACAGATAAACCCGCTGATGTGTATTTAGAATATCAGCAGCGGCTCGCGAATGCGTTAGATAAGCCAACTCCTGATACAGCAAAACTTACCAATGTTGCGCTATCAGTTGTTAGCAACAATAAACCAAAAAATGCACAACAGTTGAGCATATTGCAACTGGCACAACTTTCACACTGTAAACTCAATACCCTTATTGCTGAACATAATAGTCAACTAGGAAAACTCGCCTCTCCTGCTAGCCAGTTAATATACCAGATTCAATTTATTCAATTTGCACCACAGTGCTTAGATAGTCTAGAACCTGATTCAAAAAGTTATCAAGCCATAAGTAACGAATTACATAATAAAAAACAACAGTTATTAGAGCAGTTCAAGCAGCTACTTTATAAAGACCCAGAACTAAAACGCACATGGCAGCTAACCGGCTATACACTTGATACAAACTTAGCCGGCCTTGTAGAAACCGAACTTGCGCTGCAAAGCCTAGTGAATTTAAAACAGCAAATAATACAGCAGCAATATGCACAAATAGACTCTCAAGCGCTCTATCCGCTACTGGCACAATTGCGCCAGTTTAACTTCAATCAAGCTTTAATAAGCGCAGTACGCCAACAAACACAGCTAAATAATAGTACTAGTAACTTTTTAGCGAATATTGAGCTAAGCACACTATGCAACCCGCTAAAAAATAAACGCAAAGCACAGATCCTCAGCAACGTATTCAAGAAATATTACTTGCAGCAGTTACAACCCTATCAGGCTCAACTATCAGGTGCTTTAGAGCGCCTAATGCCGTTGTATCGAGCATTATGGCAAGACTCCAGCCCAACACAACCGCAACTAACGGCATTACTAAGCCCAGCGCAGCCAAGTAATATACTCACAGCATTTAAAGACTCCACCAAAACACACGTTATTTGGTGGCAAAAATTTTATAAAACGTGTGAAATCAGCCCAATATGAATAAAAAAACGGCAAACGAACTAAAAAAAGCGTTTCTCGCTTGATTCACTTCAGCGCACGCTATATATTAGCGACCGTTGTTAAGCAATTAGCACAACTTAAATTTATGATACGACCGTAGCTCAGTTGGTTAGAGCACTACCTTGACATGGTAGGGGTCGGTGGTTCGAATCCACTCGGTCGTACCAAATTTAAGGAAAAGTCCTATTAAAATATATTGTACGACTGTAGCTCAGTTGGTTAGAGCACTACCTTGACATGGTAGGGGTCGGTGGTTCGAATCCACTCAGTCGTACCAATTCAAGTAAAAACAAAAATCAGCCTAACCTACTTTATAAATCTTAAGTAAACTACAACTCAGCTGGTTAGAGCACTACCCACTCTTGATCACCCGGTCCACAGGTCAGCGGTTCGAATCCACTCAGTCGTACCAATCTTAATCACTAATATCCTCAATTCGTAAACCCTAGCTCAGTTGATTAGCCCACTACCTACTCTTGATCACTCCGGTCCAAAGGTCAGCGGTTCGGATCCACTCAGTCGTACCAATTCAAGTAAAAACAAAAATCAGCCTAACCTACTTTATAAATCTTAAGTAAACTACAACTCAGCTGGTTAGAGCACTACCCACTCTTGATCACCCGGTCCACAGGTCAGTGGTTCGAATCCACTCAGTCGTACCAATCTTAATCACTAATATCCTCAATTCGTAAACCCTAGCTCAATTGATTAGCCCACTACCTACTCTTGATCACCCGGTCCAAAGGTCAGCGGTTCGAATCCACTCAGTCGTACCAATTCAAGTAAAAACAAAAATCAGCCTAACCTACTTTATAAATCTTAAGTAAACTACAACTCAGCTGGTTAGAGCACTACCCACTCTTGATCACCCGGTCCACAGGTCAGTGGTTCGAATCCACTCAGTCGTACCAATTCAAGTAAAAACAAAAATCAGCCTAACCTACTTTATAAATCTTAAGTAAACTACAACTCAGCTGGTTAGAGCACTACCCACTCTTGATCACCTGGTCCAAAGGTCGGTGGTTCGAATCCACTCAGTCGTACCAATTCATAAATAGAAATTATATCAAGAAAAAGCACTACCTACTCTTGCTCACCCGGTCCAAAGGTCAGTGGTTCGGATCCACTCAGTCGTATCAATTCTGAATAAATAAATTAAAAAATGCCCGCCACGATTTGACTCTACACAGAAGATCAATGATTCAAATATTAAATACCCAGCTCTTTCCTTCGCCATACAAATGCGCTTGATTGCTTATTGAAAATAGTAACATTTTCATATTCATCACTTGCTCTGCCAGCTAAGCCATAGCATACATGCAGTGGTAATAGATGCTCTTCTCGCGGATGACAATAACGTGCATGAGGCGCTTTATGCCAGTTTTGCATCATTAAATTACGCTTTGGTTCAGGCACGGTGTTATCACTTAAGGTCGATCGTAGCCACTGTTCAAATTCGTGGTTATTGATTTGGCTCTGCTGATTATCCTGCGCGAAAAATGCCTGCATGTTATGAAACGAAAAACCAGAGCCAATAACTAATAAGTTTTCATAATCCAAAGATTGCAACGCTTTACCGATTGCTAAGTGCTGTGCAGCATCTAAGTTATTCACTAGTGATAGTTGAATCGCGGGTATATCGGCTGCTGGGTACATTAATGTTAAAGGCACATACAAACCATGATCGTAACCGCGATGATGATCTAACTTCGCTTCAATACCAGCATGTTGTAACACTTGTTGTACTTTTTCAGCTAACTTGGGCTCTCCCTGACTTGAGTATTGCACTTGATAGGCAGCTGGCGGAAAACCATAATAATCGTAAATCATTCCCGGTGCAGCATTGGCAGTAATAGTAGCTACTGACTCCTCCCAATGAGCGCTAATCAATAAAATGGCACTTGGTTTTTTTAGCGTGCTTGCAAGTGATTTTAAATAAGCAACCAATTGTGTATGGTTTGGTTCATTTAACAGTGGCATTGGGCCGCCACCATGAGAGATAAATGCAATGTCTACATTATTCATAGTTACTCCAAACAAGCTCACTTAACATGAGCAAGTAAACCTTGATAGTTAAACTAACGCAAAGCTAAGACGCGGATTTATCCGTAATCCACGCCATTTCATAATAGTGATTAAACATGCTTGGACTATAACTGCCTAGACGTTAATTTATTCGCTATAAAGTTATCAATACTAAAACGACCACCACCTTGTAATGTTAGCGCAATCAGTACTACAAACAGTGTCAGTGCATATTCGTAGCCGTTATTTGCCATAAACAAGCCATTGTCTATATGTACTGAAAAAATAGCCACTAGCATGGTAAATGCTGAAATAAGTGCAGCAGGACGAGTCAATAACCCAAGTAATAATGCTAAACCGCCAAAAAATTCAGCACTGCCTGCGAGTAATGCCATTAAATAACCTGGAGTAATACCGATACTCGCCATCCATTGACCTGTTCCTTCCAGACCATAACCACCAAACCAAGCAAACAATTTTTGTGATCCATGTGCAGCTAAAATCAAACCAATTGGCGCGCGAAGTATTAAAGCGGCAAGTCCTGCATCTGATTTTAGTATCGTGTTTATTAGTTTCATTATTTGTTCCTCTTTAGCAAAGTATTTATTTACGTTTTAATTAGACCCTGTTGGGATAAGTACACTTTACTATCAATGTCATGGCGGAGTAAGATGACAAATAAAGAATGATTAACAACAAAATGTTGTTAATCAATTTAAATATGAGAAAAATTATGGATAGAATTGATGCAATGCGAGCCTTTGTATCTGTGGTGATCGAAGGTAGTTTTAGCAATGCGGCAACAACCTTACAACTTTCACCACAATTGGTTAGTAAGTACGTTTCTAAACTAGAAGAACGCCTTGCTGTACGGTTACTAAATCGCACTACCCGTAAAGTAAGCCTCACTGAAGCTGGCACACATTATTTTCAGCATGCGCAACAGATATTGTTAAGTATTGATGAAATGGATTCACAATTAGGGGGCTTACAGCAGCACCCAACCGGAACTCTGAGAATAAGTGCTCCAGTGTCATTCGCGTTAAAACACATGGGTAAATTAGTGACTGAGTTCCAATCACATTACCCTTTTGTTAATGTTGATTTGCAACTGAACGACCGCAAAGTTGACATTGTTGATGAAGGTTATGATGTAGCACTGCGTATTGGTCGACTCAAAAGTTCGTCTTTGATTGCCAAGCAGGTTGCGCCCATTAGATTAATTTTATGTGCCTCACCTGACTACCTTGAAAAACATGGTACTCCTGAAAAACCTGAAGATCTAAAAAACCACCGATACTTGCATTATAGCTACACAGAAATGGATACTAAAGACGAAATATATCAGTGGTTACGGGTAAAAAACACGCAACGTAGTAGCGAGTTTCAAAGTAATAATGGGGATGTATTAGTTGATTGTGCTATCGCCGGTGCAGGGATCGCATTACAGCCTACATTTATCGCCAGTGAAGCCATTAATAGTGGCAAGTTGATCGAAGTTTTACCTCAATTTGCAACGGGATCTGTTGGTTTATATGTTGTTTATGCCCACCGAAAATTACTACCACATAAAATCAGGTGTTTTATTGATTTTATAAACGGATACTATGGTACGCCACCATATTGGGACAAAGTAGTAACCTAATAATTAATGAGTAATGTCGATTGAATTATATAAGTTTAGCCATGTGGATAAAACTGCGGTAGTGCTACCGTTTAACAATTATTACACGTCATAACTCTTATACAATTTTAGCGGGTACTTTACTTACTGTAAAAAGCTTACCTGAACAACTAAGCCAATGATCACTCCTTATCCTGCTGTGCTCTAACGCCTTTTATACCTGTGACGAGTTTGGAACAGGCGCTTAACAATATAGCGCGATTAATTTGATCTTACTGAACAAAATTAGAGCTCTATCATTATTAACTTAGCAACGTAATAACCTCGTTTACTATATGCTAGTACCAATTTTAAAAACGGCGATCTTAATGAGCAGTAATTTAATTGTGTTGCAATTTTACGATAACAACACCTCGCGTAAATAATTCCAATCTGATATCTTTACTGCTAGCTCATTGGATTATAACTGATGGTAATATACTTATTAGTTTAGCCACTTTCGAACCTAACAAGTTTAGCTTTGATGGCCTATCACCCGTTAATCATAAATTGCGCACTAATTATGTTTATTCGTGAATACCAATATATAATAACTATACCAATAGTTGCTGGAAGCAGCACGATTAAACAAGGCAGATTCATAATGCTACATTTACCCACTGTGATTAGCATCTCGTTACTTTTGAATGTCCTGATCGGCGGCTTTTTTTTACCGTTTATAAGTATAAAAAACAACCCTGCTATTTATACTTAGGCGGGTCGTGTATGATATTTGTGGTCTCGCAAATCTTAGCATGTCTACGGATAGTACTTGATAGCCCTTTTATTACGCACTATCTGGCAGATATGTGCATCATAATCAGTCCTATACTCGCTCTTATTGGTTTGCAGAAAGTAACTAATCTAACTAGAAATACTAATCGGCACTTTTTAACCTTAGTGATTGCCAGTGCAATTGTGTTACTACCAATCTATGCGATTACAGCAGGCCAATTGGTGACAAGTCTCGTTATTGCAACACTCTTTATTTACGGTGCATACTTAGTCTATAAGATGAAATGCGTAGCACCAATGCAACAAAAAATCTTGTCCGGCTGTTTTATTAGCCACTCTCTCATCATGTATATACAAGTATTTATGTTAGCAGCTCCTTTGGTTAGTAATTCTGCAACTGATTATAGTCTTTGGCTACAAGCAATTTTAGTAAGCCATATAATACTAGCCACTGCTACAGCATTGGTATTGCCGTTTTTATTATTTGTAAATATTGAAGAAAACCTTCAGCGTCTAGTTAATCACGATGTATTAACAGGTCTGTTAAATCGACGTGGTTTTTTTATGCAAGGTGAAAAACTTCTCAAACAAGGTGTTGCATATCAGCAATCATTTTCGGTAGTTATGATCGATATTGATTACTTCAAAAGTGTTAATGATAAATATGGTCACAGCACAGGTGATACCGCTATAAAATGGATAGCGCAACATATCATGGCACAATTAAATGATAACGATATTGCTGCGCGAATTGGTGGTGAAGAGTTTGCTTTATTACTTCCAGATCAATCACTTAATCAAGCTCAGGTAACTGCTCAAAAACTCTGTGATGCAATTAGAGGGCATAGCTTACGTTTTAAAGGTAACACTATAAATTTATCAGTAAGTGTGGGAATTAGCAGTAGTTATGATGCCAATGCTTCAATTAAAACACTGTTAGACCAAGCCGATAAACGCTTATATATTGCTAAAGCAAAAGGCCGGATCAAGTGGTTATTAGTGATCAACAAACCGACCATGTTGCCAACGGTGTTATGTAACCGAACTGAATTGTAATTTTTTAAACACTGAATCCACTGAGTATAACCACTGATTAAACTTAGCCTGGTGTCTTTGTCATATACAAACAATTAGCAAGTGGTATTGGCTCTGAGTAATCAGCAAGCACAAAGCCAAGTTTTTTATACGCTTTAATCGCACTTTTGTTATGAGCTAATACAAATAAAGAACATGTTTGCGTAGCTAAAGTTAATTGACCTAGTTCACTGAGCTGCGTAATTAGTGTTGCTACAATGCCACCGCCACGATACTCAGGGTTAACCACTAACCTACCTAGATGACAACGACCAATACGTAAATAAAACTGACCAAAAGCCATTAGCGTATTATCATCAGCAAGCAATACAAATGAGTTTATTTCATCAAGTTTTAAACCCTTTTTGAAAGAATTAAAATCGTACGGGTATCTAAAATTAGGCCCAGCCCATGCATGAACTTCTTCTTCATTTAAAAACCATGACATGATTTCTTTTATGTGGGTATTTCTGACGTGAGTTAACAACATAACGACTCTTACTTAATCGCGGGAAGTACGATATATTCCATGTTAATTGATAACAAACAATACGTTATAAATATACCAACCGCAATTAGATAATAACAATAAGGTACTTTTTGCTTATGCTAATTGCTACTCCATCATTCAATTAGCCTCCCGTTTAAGTTCAGTTGTTTTCATATTTATGGGCATAAAAACCATGCGAACACTCATTTACCTAATAAAGTTACAAAGATGAAAATAAAAAATAATTGACCGATAATTATATATAAAACAATAAACACCACATCCAAATAAACAAATCTAATACATTTTAGCTGCAATAAATTAAACACAGTTGTTGACGCAACATAAAAATTACACTAGCCTTTCTGGAAGCGCTTCCACAGAAATCAATACAAGCCGCTATGGAAGCGCTTCCACACACAGTGATACCGCCGCATTTTTGTGGCGAGTAAATAATAATGATAACAGTACGAGGGAAGTCTAATGTCCAAGCATATTTTAATGAAAACAAAGTTAGCCACCAGCTTATCTTTGATTTTAGGTGCCGCAACCACTCTGTCTACGTTTGCCGCCGAGGTTGAACAACAAAGTGAATTAGAAGTGATTCAAGTCACCGGTTTTAAAGGCAGTATCAAAGAATCAACTCAGCTTAAGCGTTACTCATCTGGGGTTGTTGATGCCATTTCTGCAGAAGACATTGGTAAATTTCCAGACACTAATTTAGCTGAATCGCTGCAACGCATTACCGGTGTTTCAATTGACCGTAGCAATGGTGAAGGTTCTAAAGTGACAGTGCGTGGTTTTGGTCCAGATTATAATATGGTGACATTAAACGGACGTACAATGCCTGCGGCTTCTCTTCCTGCTGGTGGTGGTGCTCCAAACTCTCGAGCTTATGATTTTGCTAATCTTGCCTCAGAAAGTGTGAAATCAGTGGAAGTATATAAAACAGGTAAAGCAAGCATCGCATCTGGTGGCATTGGTGCAACTATTAATATCAATACCGCTCGTCCACTTGATAACCCTGGCCTAGTTGCCAATATTGGTGTTAAAGCACAGCACGATACAACTAACCGTGTCGGCGATGACGTTACTCCAGAAATTTCAGGGATCTTTAGCTGGACAGATGAAGATGCTAAATTTGGTGCTTCACTCACAGCAAGTATGCAACAGCGTGATAGTTCAGCAACCGGGGCATTTGTTGGCGAATGGCGCACCACAGAATATGATGGCACCATCCCTCAAGCAGCAGATGACATTGTATTAGAAAATGCTCCTGCGATGGGCCAGTATTATTCAATGCCATCAGACTTGCGCTACACCATTGCAGATCGTGAGCGAACTCGTACTAATGCTCAATTAACATTGCAATACAGCCCAATTGACTCGTTTACCGCAACACTTGATTATACTTACTCACAGCAAGAGTTATTTGAAGCCCGTGCAGAGCAATCAATTTGGATGGACAACTATAAAACCCATTTAACATTTGATGACAATGCTGTTAAAACACCTATTTATTACCGTGAAGAACGCCGCGACTTATCCACTCGCGACTTAGGCTTAGCATTACAAGAGCAAAATCAAGTAAACGAAAATAATTCAATCGGTTTAAACCTTCAATACTACTTTAGTGATCAACTGAACTTTACGTTTGATGCCCACAGCTCAAAAGCCACCAGCAAACCCGATGCGCCTTATGGTAGTTGGATAAATGCAGGCTTAGGTGCCAATGTCGTGGCCGCACAACAAGTTGACTTTAGCCGTGACTTACCCTCTATGGTAATAGATTTCGATGACTGTAGTCGCACAAATCTAAACTGCTCAGGAGCGCTTGATCAAGCTGATGTAGGTAGCTCAATTTTAGATGCAAACTTTGCAAGTCAAGAATCAACCGTTGATGAATTTCGACTACACGGTAGTTATCTCATAGACAACGGCAGTATCGACTTTGGTATTGAGTCACGCTCAATGGAAAGTCACTCTTTACAATCGCTTACACGTAATACAATGGGTAACTGGGGCATTGAAAACCCTGGAGAACTACCCGATGGCTATTTAGATCCAACTAATTTTTTAGCAGAATTTGATGATTACGATACCAGTGGTTCATTTGATCAAGGCTTTACCGGTAGTGCTTCACAAATTGGTTACTGGGCGGCAGATCAATACGGGTTCAATTTTGCGGCTGATGGCGCGTTTGCAACAAATCGCACTATTGAAGAAGATATTCAAGCGGCATTTGTACAATATAATTACAGTAACGAAATCAATGGCATGGTATTTAACCTTGTGATTGGTGCGCGCTACGAAACAACCGATATTACCTCAACTGCTAATATTGATTTACCTGATGCAGTTGCATGGGAAGGTAACAACGACTTTAATGTGCGTTACGGCACCAATAAAGATGACTATTCCTTGAGCTCAAGCTATAACCATTTTTTACCTAGCTTAGATTTTAACATTAACGTTATTGAGGATGTGACTCTTCGCGCCTCTTACAGTACCACTATTGCCCGCCCTACTTACGACAATTTAAGTTCTGCGGCAACAGTAGGTGTACCTACCGGCCCTTCGATCATTCCAGGCACCACTAATGCACCAGCAGCAACTGGTAACCCTAGCCTTGTCCCACTTGAATCGAATAATTTTGATGTATCTGCTGAGTGGTACTTCACTGATCTAAGTTATGTGTCGATTGGTTACTTTAATAAAAAAGTAGATAATTTTATTGGTCTATCACCAATGACTCAAAACTACTACGGCTTACGCGATGCATCTGCGGGTCCAAGAGCACAAGCAGCCAAAGCAGAGCTTGAGGCACAAGGTATTGCGTTTACCGATTCAAATTTATTCCAAATGGTTGCTGCAATGGAAAATGGTGTAGCATTTGACTCGATGAGCTATGAAGAATTTGAAGCCGCTTACGACGTTCTACCAAACAGTGATGACCCACTGATGGACTTTACGGCACAAGTACCAACCAACAGTAAAGATGCCAAAATTGATGGTTATGAATTTGCTATACAACACTTCTTTGGCGACACGGGTATTGGCTTACAAGCTAACTACACCATAGTAAATGGTGATATTGATTATAATGTAGCCGCTGATCCAACCGTCACACAATTTGCCCTTGTTGGCTTAAGCGACACAGCTAACTTTATAGCCATGTACGAAAACGATAAGTTTCAGGCGCGTATCGCCTATAACTGGCGTGATAAATTCTTAAACAGTGCTGCCCGTTACGTTAACGAGCCGGGCTTTACAGATGAGTATTACCAAATTGATTTTAATATTGCTTACAACTACAGTGAACAAATGTCGTTCTTTGTCGAAGGGCTTAACATTACTGAACAAAATATGCGCCAACATGGCCGGTATGAAGCACAGTTATGGAATTTAGAACAAAATGGTGCACGCTATAATATTGGTATGCGTTATAACTTCTAAGCAAGGGTTATTGACTCATTAACGCCATGAGTATTAAGCCGCTAGTTGTTAGCGGCTTTTTGCGTTGCAGGTTAATAGCAATTTTATTAAAACAACAGAGCACACAATGAATAATAAAATACAACACATTGTGGTATTAGGTGGTGGCGCAGCAGGTTGGCTAAGTGCAGGGCTATTAGCCGCTGAACACCCTAAAAAAAGATTACCTTAATAGAGTCTGCAAACATTGCTATTTCAGGTGTAGGCGAAGGCACTTGGCCGTCTATGCGCAATACGCTCAAGCGAATTGGTATCGAAGAAATAGATTTTATACGTCACTGCGATGCTTCATTTAAGCAAGGTTCAAAATTCATAAACTGGCGTAACATAAATATAGGCGAAAACTACTATCATCCGTTTATGACTCCCGAAGGCTATTTAGAAACCGATTTACACGCTTACTGGCAACATCATGCAAGCACTCAAAAATATGCCGACGCCGTTAATATGCAAAGTTTTGTTTGCCAAGCAGCACTTGCACCTAAGCAGTTACACACACCAGAATACGCGGCGGTCACTAATTACGGCTATCATCTTGATGCCGGTAAGTTTGCCACATTTTTAAAACACCACTGCGTAAAAAAACTCAATGTGCATCATATTATTGATGACGTCATCGAAGTAAAAAATGACCATGACGATTATATTCATTCACTCACCACCATAAAGCACGGTGACATAGACGGCGACTTATTCATTGATTGTACCGGTGCTCGGGCGCGTTTGATTGGTGAGCACTATGGCGCAACGCTTATCACACAAGAGCATATTCTTTTTAATAATAGCGCTATCGCTGCACATCTCCCTTATAACGATAATCAACAAGAGATCGCCTCAGCCACTTTATCAACGGCGCAGCCACATGGTTGGATCTGGGATATTGGTCTACCGAGTCGTCGTGGTATTGGTTATACCTATAGCGATAAATACTGTGATGAACAAACCGCTGTGAACACCTTAAAAAGCTATGCTGCGCTATCTGTTGGTGAACAAGTCGCCGAGCAAATACAAACTCGCAAGCTGAGTTTTATTCCTGGTTACCGCACACAGTTTTGGGTAAAAAACTGTGTTGCTGTTGGTATGTCGCAAGGTTTTATAGAGCCACTTGAAGCATCAGCACTGGCGATGGTGGAGCTTTCAATCAGCATGTTAAGCGAACAAATGCCGCAAAACCGTACTCATATGGACTTGCTGGCTAAACGGTTTAATGAGCGCTTTAGTTATCGCTGGCAGCGAGTAATCGACTTTTTAAAGTTACACTACATATTAAGTGAACGTGATGATAGTCAATACTGGCGTGATATAAAAAAACCATCGAGCATTCCTACTCGTTTGAATGAATTGCTGGCAATTTGGCAATATCAACCACCAAGCAGGTTTGATTTAATTGAAAACGAAGAGGTATTCCCCTCTGCCAGCTATCAATATGTATTGTATGGAATGGGCTTTCACACGCAAAATACAACAGCAGAAAATACCTTTAATAACGCTAAAGCTGGGCAGTATTTTTATCAGCAAAACCGTGAAAAAATTGCCAAATACTTACAAGGGTTACCAACAAATCGCGCATTATTAAATCAACTTTTAAACAATAAGGCTTAACCTGACAATGACACACAACAAACCTATAAAAAATGTGGTGATCGCTGGCGGTGGTACAGCTGGTTGGATGGCTGCGGCTGCATTCAGTAAACTCGTTGGTAAAAATATCAATGTCACCCTTATCGAATCCGACGACATTGCTACGGTTGGTGTTGGTGAAGCTACTATTCCACCGATCCGCACTTTTCATAAATTACTTGGCATAAATGAGCAAGCATTTATGAAAGCTACCCAAGCAAGCTTTAAATTAGGGATCAGTTTTGAAAACTGGGGCGAAAAAAACACCGATTATATTCACTCATTTGGCATGACGGGCAAAGAATGCTGGGCAGGTGAATTTCATCATTTTTGGCTACACAGCTTAACATTAGGACTTGAATCCGAGTTTGGTGATTACTGTTATGAACTGCAAGCAGCTAAACAAGGTAAGTGTGCTTTTAATCAGCAAAATCCAATTAATTATGCATTTCATATGGATGCGAGTCGTTATGCATTATTCCTACGTGAATTTTCAGAACAACTAGGGGTTAAACGTCTAGAGGGAAAAATAATCCACGTTAATAAATGCGCCACTTCGGGCTTCATAAACAGCCTAACTCTTGCAGATGAAAGTATCATAAATGGTGATTTTTTTATTGATTGTACCGGCTTTAATGGACTACTTATTGAACAGGCTTTGCATACCGGCTATGAAGATTGGTCACACTTACTGCCGTGCGATAGCGCAATTGCAGTACAAACTAGAGCCATTAGCGATGATATAGTGCCTTATACCCGCTCAATAGCACATGATGTAGGCTGGCAGTGGCAAATTCCTCTGCAACAGCGCGTAGGTAATGGTCTAGTGTATTGTAGCCGTTATTTAAACGATACTGATGCAAAGCAGCTTTTACTCAGTAATATTCAAGGTGAAACTCTCACTGAACCCAGAGTAATTAAATTTAAAACTGGCCGCCGCCGCAAAGGCTGGAATAAAAACTGCCTTGCTTTGGGGCTTGCCAGTGCCTTTGTTGAACCACTTGAATCTACCAGTATTCATTTAATTATGTCGGGCATTATTCGCTTTATCCGGCTATTTCCATTTGATGGTATTACCGAACAAGCAATCCACGAATACAACAAACAGCTAAAAAGTGAGATTGAAAATATTCGTGATTTTATTGTCTTGCATTATAAAGTAACTGATCGCACTGATAGCGAATTTTGGCGTCATTGTAAAAATATGGAAGTGCCTGATACCCTTGTTCATAAAATTAGTTTATTCAAAGAAACTGGGCGGGTATTTTTAGATGACGGCGATATTTTTAGAGTCGACTCATGGGTGCAAGTAATGTTGGGTCAAGGTATCAAACCCAAACAATACCATTTAATTGCAAGCCTGATGAGTGATGATGAGTTAAGCCACTTTCTGATCAGTATCAAACAGCAAATTACTCAACGCGTGGCACAATTGCCAACACATAAAGCGTTCTTACAACAATATTGTTCTGCGGAGTAATCTGAGTGAGCATAAAAAGCCCTTTAATCACTTAAAGGGCTTTGCACAACAAAACAAAATCAAAGACTAAGTTAACTATCTGGGCAGATAATTGTTGCCTGTTTTGCTCCCTCTGGCACAAAGTTGATATTCGCCACAGAAACCGAACCATTACCCGTGCTCTGTAATGAAAATGGGCTAATCACTCTTGAAAAATCAACGCCTTGCTCAGTAAAGCAGGTTAAGTCTATGCTGAGTGTTTGCCATCTATTTAATGTAGCCTTTTTGAGTTCTGCGCTGATATCAACACGTCCACCACAACCATGCTCGCAACTCATAGCAACAAATAATGGAGCAGCAAATTCGCTATTTATCTTGTAATCAAAACTCAGCGCTGAGTTTGCTTCGATATAAGCCACTTTATCTTCAGTGAAGTTACTATTGATTTCGGCTGTAGTAAGGCCTATACCTGTAAATACAAATGCCATTGCATCTTCTTGAATATTTTTATCTTCAGTACGATAACTAATACCTGCTAATTCAACGCTATTGCTAGCTACTTGAACTTGCTGCTGTGCTGACTTTAAAAACAATCGCCATGGATCAGTCAGCACGCCATTAAAAATAGCCATATTAGGCAAACTAGCTATATCAACACCTGAGTCTTCATTTAAATTATCTGCCAGGGTATTTTTATCTGTATAGGTTAAACCAAAGCCATAAGGAAATAGTGGCGAATAGTCTACATCATCTTTATTTACTGCGGTTTGCAGTGGTGATTTTGGCCATGAAAACGACAATTTACCAGTAAAGTCATGCTGAATATCACCTCCTGCGTCAGTTAATAAGACATCGGCCACACCTTGTCCTTCTGTACCTGGTAGCCATGCGGCGACAAACGCATCAGAGGCATTTAACTCAGCGTTAACCCACATTGGTCGACCTGAAATGAATACCGATACGACCGGCACGCCTTTAGATATAAGCTGTTTTAATAACGCTAACGACTTTTTATTATTACGCTCAAACTCAAGATTATCCCTGTCACCGTGGCCTTCTGCATAAGGTTCTTCTCCAAACACCACAATCGCCACATCAGGTTTTTGTGTAAAGTGTCCATCAGGACTTAAAATGGCCTCTCCACCTGCGGCCGTGATCTGCGCTTTTAAACCCGCAAAGATTGACGTAGCACCAGGGAAATCGGTATTTTCGTTATTGGTGCCTTGCCAAGTAATACTCCAGCCCCCGCTTGCTTAGCAATATTATCTGCGCCATCTCCGGCAATTAATACTCGTGAATTAGCCGCTATCGGCAAAGTATTGTTGTTGTTTTTTAATAACACCAGTGATCCACGCACAGCTTGTCGCGCAATATCGCGGTGCGCTTGCGCGCCAATTAACTGCGTTTTACCTGAGAACTGACGTTTTGCAGGGCTCGGTTTATCAAATAAACCCGCTCTTAGTTTGACTCTTAAAATACGCGCAACAGCATCGTCAATTCGGCTCATGGCAATTTCACCGGCTTTCACTTGCGCTATCGTATTTTCATAAAGTGGTTTCCACGCCCCCGTAGGAACCATAAAAATATCAAGCCCCGCGTTTACAGCCTGTGGGCAGCTTTCGTTACTACAACCTACAACTTGTCCGTGGCCATTCCAATCACCAACAACAAAGCCATCAAAGCCCATTTTCGTTTTCAGTACATCGGTAAGCAGGTATTTATTGCCATGATTTTTCTTACCATGCCAGCTATTAAACGACGCCATAACAGATTGACTACCAGCCGACAAACCACCAATGTAGCCTTGAGCATGAGTATCAAACAAGGCTTGCTCTGAATCGATATTGTTACCTTGATCGTCACCATCGACGGTACCGCCATCACCTAAAAAGTGTTTAACTGTGCTAATCACCCGCTTATGACTTAAAAAATCACCATCGGCATGGCCTTGCAAGCCGTTAACAATGGCAACTGAGTACCGGCGGACAATCTCTGGATCTTCAGAATACCCTTCATAAGTTCGACCCCAGCGGTCATCACGTACAACAGCAACAGTCGGCGCAAATACCCAATCAATACCAGTAACCATCACTTCGATTGCCGTCGCAGCGGCTATTTTTTCTATTAAAGCGGGATTATTTGCTGCGCCTAAGCCAATGTTATGTGGAAATAACGTTGCACCAATCACGTTATTATGACCATGTACAGCATCGGTGCCCCACATGGTAGGAATATCGATGCCATCAAGAGAATCATCAACCGATGCTTGATACATCTGTTCAGCAAGTGCAATCCAATCTTGTGGTGTGGCATGTTTATTCGCGTTCGGAAATGAGCCTCCGCCATTTAAATACGAGCCAAAACCATATTTACGCATATCATCAGTCGTTATATCGCGGATCTCAGGTTGAATCATCTGCGCAACTTTTTGCTCTAATGTCATCGTCTGCAAGTACTGAGCAATCTTAGACTCAATTTGCGGATCAGCTCGAACCACATTATTCAGCTTTGGCCAAATAGCTAGCGATTGTTGCTGCTGCATTTGTTCAACAGCTCTATTATTTTGAGACGTATCTTTACTTTCGCTTGCTGAACAACCAGCCAGAGTAACTAATCCAGCTAACAAACTTAGTGTAGGTAACTTAGCTGTGTGTAAGTGTGTTTTCATTTTTATATACCTATCTATTATCAACTCATTGCTGCTTAAAAGACTCTAAGTACCTGCTGTATTACAAAAGCGAGACCAAGCGGTTTATTCATCTAAGCAACGGTAGAACTATTTTTTGTCATCATTGAAATTAAAATTTAACTGTTGACCTGTTAAGAAATAGTCACTAACCTAAATATGGAAGCGCTTCCTTAAAGTCATTAAATACCATCTATTGGCATTAATCAAATTAAATATGGAAGCGCTTTCAGGTATGTTAGCTTTAAAAGCTAAAAATAACAGCATCACGGACTATAAAAAGAAAGCAGAGGTTTTCTATTAATGAAACAATTATCTTTACCTAAACACTCGCCGCTACTGAGCAAAGACTTCACTTTTGGCGTAGCAACTGCTTCATTTCAAATTGAAGGTGGTGCAGCAGATCGTCTGCCATGTATTTGGGACACCTTTTGTGCTCAAGACGATAAAATTGCCGATAACTCAAATGGTCTAATCGCCTGTGAACACTACACTCGTTGGCCTCAAGATATTGAGTTAATAGATTCTTTGGGCGTTGATGCCTATCGTTTATCAATTTCTTGGCCGCGCGTGATGCATCAAGATGGTAGTTTAAACCCATTAGGTGTGAAATTTTATACTGATCTTCTAGATGAACTTAAACGCCGCAACATCAAGGTATTTGTCACTTTATATCACTGGGATCTACCGCAGTATTTAGAAGATCAAGGCGGCTGGTTAAATCGTAATACCGCCTATGAATTTGCTCACTACACAGATCTTATTAGCAAAGCGTTTGGTGATCGTGTTTATTCATATTCAACCTTAAATGAACCTTTTTGCAGCTCTTATTTAGGGTATGAAATTGGTGTGCATGCCCCAGGTATTGTCGGTCGGGAATTTGGCCGAAAAGCTGCCCATCACTTATTACTAGGTCATGGTTTAGCGATGCAAATGCTGGCTAAAAATAGCCCACAGACACTTAATGGTATCGTACTCAACTTTACTCCCTGTTACCCGGTAACACAAAGTGACGCAGATCTTAAAGCCACAGCCTTTGCTGATGATTATATTAACCATTGGTATATGCGCCCTGTAATGACTGGCAAATACCCAGATATTATTGAGCAACTTCCAGCAGAGCAGCGTCCAGATATTCACCCCGGTGATATGGAAATTATTGCGCAGCCATTAGATTACCTTGGCGTTAATTTTTATACGCGTTTACATTACCAAGCAAGCGCTGATGATTTTTATGACGAGCGCCCACATCAAGGCCTATTAACTGATATTGGTTGGGAAATTTACCCGCAAGCACTTACTGAATTATTAGTATCGTTAAATGAGAAATATACCCTACCACCGATTTATATTACTGAAAATGGCGCAGCAATGGCCGACAAGATGATAGATGGTAAAGTTAACGATTCAGATCGCATAGCTTACTATCAGCAACACTTAAACGCATTGCATAACGCAACTGAACAAGGTGTGGTGATCCATGGCTACTTTGCATGGAGCTTAATGGATAACTTTGAATGGGCTGAAGGCTATTCAAAGCGATTTGGTATCGTTTATGTTGATTATCAAACTCAACAACGTACTGTAAAAGCCAGTGGCCTTGCGTATAGTAGTTTAATTACTAGCCGGTAAACTTAGCTAGTGCTCCTTTAAAAACAACAATAAGAAACACACAGTGAACAAAATTCCTTTATACGAAAAAATCGGTTATGCGATGGGTGATGCCGGAGCCAACTTAGTTTGGCGAGGTGCACTTGCCTACCTAGCAGTATTTTACACTGACACATTTGGCATATCGGCTGCGGCCGCAGCTATGTTATTTTTGGTGGTTAGGTTATCCGATGGTGTAACCGATATTATTATGGGAATGATTGCAGACAGAACCACCACTCGGTTTGGTAAATTTAGACCGTGGATTTTATGGTCTGCTCCTTTTTTAGGACTGTTCATGGTGTTGTGTTTCACCACACCTGATTTCAATGACACCAACAAGTTAATTTACGCCTACGTTACCTACATAGGCTTAACGTTAGCTTATACGGTGAGTAACGTGCCTTACTCTGCATTAATGGGAGTAATGAGTCCAGACGATACCGAGCGCACGAAACTATCGAGTTTTCGCTTTGCCGGAGCCTTTGCAGGCGGTTTATTAGTGATGGGCTTTTTACCTGAACTGGTTGCTTATTTTGGCGATGGCGATAACGCCAAAGGTTATCAGTTAACCATGTACTTATTTGCAGCATTACTAATTGTTTTGATGGTGATCACTTTTGTTAGCACCAAAGAGCGGGTAATACCCCACAAAACAACCAGTGGTAATTTAAAATCAGAGCTCAAAGATTTAACTAAAAACTTACCCTTTATTATTCTGCCATTATTGGCAACTACCTTGTTCTTTTACTATCGCGAAATCTACAGTGGGCTATTTTTTGCATTTATCATGACTATGATGACTGTTGTGATAAAAAAATTACTCAACAAAGATCATCAAAATCTCACGGGAACTCAACGTGATATGGTTGATTTGCTCACCAACAAGCCTTGGTTAATTTTATTAGGCATGGGCTTTTTGACCATGATGTTCAACGGTATAAAGTATGGTGTAATTGCTTATTACTTTAAATATCAGGTTGGCAGCGAACTGATGGCAGGCCAATACTTCGTTGCGTTATTAGTGGTGTCTATCCTCGGCGCTCTTGCCACTGGTAAACTTGCCGAACTAATAGGCAAACGTAATTTATTTATCATCTCTTTAATATTAAGTGGCTTATTAACCACAGCATTTTATTGGGTGCCTGCTGACAACATTGTTGCCATATTTACTTTTGGTTGTGCAGCTGAATTTTTTGCTGCCATGATGCCTACCCTGTTTTTTAGCATGTTAGGAGATGCTGCCGATTATTCTGAGTGGAAAAACAAACGCCGCGCCACAGGCTTAATTTATTCAGCAGGGACGTTTGTGCAAAAAACTGGCGGCGGTTTCGCTGGGGCATTAGTATTAGTGGTATTGGCAGGCTATGGCTATAACGGCATGAACGAAGCAACCATTACGCAATCATTACCTGGCATGCAACTATTAATGAGTTGGATCCCCGCAGCATTTGCTTTTTTAGGTGCCGCCTTGATGCTTATCTATCCGTTGACACCCGCAATGACGCAGAAAATCACGGAAGACTTGGCTTTTAGACGCAGTAATGTGTAAATTATATTTCATTATCAATACGTTTTTATAAAGTGCGAATAATCACGCTAGGAAATTAATGGCTACAATTTATCAAGTATCAGAACTTGCAGGTGTCTCTCTCTCTACGGTATCAAGGGTTCTGAACGACAATGATTATGTAAGTAAAAAAACCAAGAAAAAAGTGCTCGAAGCAATGCAGCAACTTGGCTATCAACCCAGTTCTATTGCCCGTTCTTTAGCATCGAGTCGTACCAGTAGTGTTGGTGTTTTAGTCTCTGAACTAGACGGCCCATTCTTTGGCCAAATGATGTCGGCGATAGAGCAGCAACTTCGTGCCGCAGGTAAGCATGTTATTATTACCGCAGGGCACAGTGACGAAGACAAAGAGAAAAATGGCTTTGAATTTTTAATCAGTCGTAACTGTGATGCCATAATTGCCCATGTGGAAATAGTATCGGACGAATATCTAATTGAACTTAGTAAGGGAAAAATCCCCATTTATTTAATGAGCCGTTATGTTGAGGAAATTAAAGACAACTGTATTAGTCTTGATAACGTTCTGGGCGGTTATCTTGCCACTAAAACGATGATCAATAAAGGTCACAAAAATATTGCTTATATTGCGGGTCCACAATTTAAAGTTGATGCGTCAGACCGACTCGTAGGACATAAAAAAGCGCTTGCTGAATACAATATAGCCTTTGATGAAAGCCTTTTTTACATAGGCGACTTTAAAGAAACCGGCGGCAATGATGGCTTAAAACATTTTATTGAAAATAAAGCGCAATTTAGCGCAATTGTCTGTGCCAATGATGAGATGGCCTCAGGTGCAATGAAGTTCGCCAGAGAACACGGTTTTAATTTACCGAAAGATCTCGCCATTATGGGCTACGATAACGTGATTTTCACCAATTACCTTTACCCAACTCTAACAACCATAGATAACCCAGTCCCAGAGATGGGCAGAATGGCGGCTAACCTTGTACTTAAAGACATTTACAAACGCCCTGGCATTACAATTAATCGTGTATTCCAGCCGACTCTCGTTTTAAGAGACTCCACGCCAGATATTAATTAATGCGGTAAAATCATTCGTTCACTAGGTTGAATTTTCAACTAACGAATTTGCTGATCAGCTAAACTTAGATTCAGCCCATGCAATTCATTACGTACCCATCGGCCATCTAAGTATTGTTCAAGGTGGTCTTGGGCAAATGTTAAAAAACTACGCGCAGCATGAGCAATATGCCGATCAGTGCGGATAACAAAGTACCAATGACTTGCTAAGCTTGCATCACTTACAGTTAATACTTTGAAGCCATGATCTCCTATTGGCAACACATGGCGAGACAGCACACCAATTCCCATTCCTGATGATACTGCAACGCGAATAGCCTCATTACTTGCCATTTGCACGCTGTTACTCAGTACTAAACCGCGTCTTTGCAGTTCGCTCTCAAATAACATCCGAGTTGCAGAGCCAGGCTCTCTTAATAAAAAGCGGTATTTCACTAGCTCAGAAAGTGCAACGTGTTGTTGATTAGCTAATGAATGATCAGTAGGCACAATAAACTCAAGCGGGTTTTTTAAAAAGCGTGCCGCTTTTGCATGTTCAAGTGACGGTGGATGGCTAAATACATAAATATCATCTTCACCGCGTTCAAAGCGCGCTAACACCTCTGCTCTATTGCCAATCTCAAGAGGCAACTCAACATGAGGATGCAAATTACTATAGGGCCCGAGTAATTTTGGCAAAATATATTGTGCGGTATTCACCATAGCGATTTTACATCGCCCGCGCTCACCCCCTTTGAGTTCAGCTAAAAAATCGTTGTAATCATCAAAGTGGCCAAACACTCGTTGGCAAGTCCTAAATAACTCATGCCTGGCTTCTGTGACATGCAGTTTTTGTTGCTGCATAATCACCAGCGGCTCATCTACAGCCTCTTGTAAACGTTTAATTTGCAGCGAAACCGTTGGCTGAGTTAAGTGTAAACGCCGTGCGGTTTCACTGATCGAGCCGGTTTTTACTACACTCATAAACACTTCAAGCAGCCGAAAAGAAATATGTCTTAAATCCATCGCTATCACATCCCCTCAGGTATTAATCAGCCCATAGATAATAACCTATAACTAACTACCAATCATTTTATTATTTACAATGCATGATTTTATCTACAATAGCGCAACTTTAAATTAATAGGAGAAAGGTGTGCCAGATATTGTTGTAATGTTTTTTGTTTTGGGTTTAGTTGCGGGGATTTTACGTTCTGATCTCGTTATTCCAAAAGCAACTTACGAGACCTTAAGTTTGCTGCTGATGCTGACCATAGGCTTAAAAGGCGGCATGGTATTACACGGCAATCTTAGTTGGCAATTATTGCCAGAAATGGGCTCGGTGATGCTGCTTGGCGCATTTATACCTTTAATGCTCTACCCTATTTTAAAATATGTCATCAAACTTTCGGTAGCGAACAGCGCAAGTATCGCCGCCCATTATGGCTCCGTAAGCGCGGGGACATTTGCAGTCGCCCTCGCTTATGCTGAATCGGCGCAGCTAGCAGTAGGTGCTGAAGTAACCCTGTATTTAGTGATGCTAGAGCTTCCCGCGATTATCGTCGGGCTGTTACTTTATCGACGACTTGATAAACAACATAGTGCCGATAATACCTTATCGCTTAAAGCACTCTGGCATGAAACCTTAACCAATAAGAGCGTTATTCTCCTCGTAGGCGGTGTTGTTATTGGTATGATGTATGGCACACAGCAAGGCAGCCAAGTAACTGGATTATTAACCAATAGTTTTAAAGTCGTGCTTGCATTATTTTTACTCGAAATGGGTTTAACGGCAGCGCAAACATTACGCCCTATACCTTGGCATCACTGGAAACTGACACTATTTGCTATAATCAGTCCATTAATATTAGGCGCGATTGGAGTCAGTGTCGGCACTTTATTAGCGCTTGAGTTAGGCTCAATCGTTATCTTGGGGAGTTTAGTGGCCAGCGCATCTTATATTGCAGCGCCTGCCGCTATAAAAGCCGCAATCCCCAAAGCCGATATAGGTCTGGCTATGCTCAGTTCACTAGGCATCACTTTCCCATTTAACGTACTTATCGGTATCGGTTTGTATCATAAACTTGCTGTTGCGATGCAATAAATTAAACAATAGATAAGGGCTATTTAGCCCTTATCTATCTATAGGTTAAGCAAGCTCGGGCCATTGAATTGACTTACTGTCTTTGCCATTTTTACAGCTAAGTGGATCATTACCTTTATAATTTTTGCATCCCCAAAACTGCCCTTTTGCGCTATTGCGTAATACCATTTCAGCACCGCATTTATCACACGTTGGCACTAGATGGTTACAGGCTGTATTTATACATAATTTAAACCCTGTATAGCGACTGCGAGTCATTGGGCTTTGGCACTGCTCGCACGATTTTTCTTTATGCTCACAACGCGGAAATAACGAACAGCCGTAGAATGGCCCAAAACGACCACTGTGTTTTTTAATACCCCGCTATCACAGCGCATACAGTTTATATCTGCGATATGTAATTGATCAACATCACTAGTAAATTCATCCAGTTCTATGTCATGTTCAGCAATTAACTCCGAGACAAAACAACTGCTATTGGTCATATCAGCAATGATGTAGGCGCGGTGTTTTGCGCGCGTTAGTGCAACGTAAAATAACCGTCGCTCTTGTGCGTAAGCGAAGTTTTCTGGCGCTGGTAATAAAGCTTCGATAATTGCGGGCGCAACTTTTTCAGATGGAAAACCATGTTTACCCTTTTGTAATCCGATAATAATAACATGATCGGCTTCTTTACCTTTTGAGGCGTGAAAAGACTGCGACTGAATTTTTAACAACGGGTATTTAACACTCATGGTTTTAATATCCGTATTTGTTGGTAGCTGAAACCAAAAGCGCGCTAAAAAATACACGGTTGTGGGTTTACATGCCTTGCTGTGTATTGTGCAGAGTATGTCATCAATCGCACCATTTAATAGTTCAGGAATGTCACTGTAATAACTATTTTTATAACCAATAGACGCATTACTACTGCGCCTTAATAACGACACACTAGGATGTGAAACCTGAGTTAAAGAAGTAATCGTTTTATCAAGCTGCGCGGGATTTTTACTAATAAATGCTGAGGCAACTTCACCAATTTTATTATTGAAACGAAACGTAAGATCCAGCGCCGTTTGCGTAGTAAAGCCAAAATACGTTGCAAACTCAGTGGTCAACTTAATATCAGCGCCGCTGAATCGGTAAATTGCTTGCCAATCGTCACCCACTGCAAATACTGAACTACCCTTGTTGCTATCGCGAAGTGCTTTAACCAATCGTGCTCTTGGCTGTGATATATCTTGAAATTCATCAACCATAATATAACGCCAAGGCGATTTAAACTTGCCCGACTCAACATACTCGATTGCCTTGATAATCATATCATCAAAGTCAATTTCACCGCGCTGCTGCAAGTGAGCGTTGTAGTTAGATAAAATTGGTTTTAATAGCGCCAACGCTTGGGTTGTTTGTTTGGCGTCAAGGGAGCGTTTAATGACATCAACTTCATCAGCATCAGTTAAATAAGCCGCCTTATATAAACTCAGCAATTGACTAAATAACGCAGCTAATACGGTGATCCTGCCAGTTTCTTTTAAGCTTTCGAGCAGTGATTCTAAGGGCAATAACTGTGTTTTCACGCTCGCACTTAAAAGCGCTTGTTCAAGTTCGTTTAACAGCTTACCTTGTTTATGTTGCCCATAAGTCAAAGCTATACAGTGAGTGTTATTACTGGCATGAGTGGTATTTTTCCAATCAATTTCGCTATGGTATTGCGCTTTATCAATGTAAGGCGCAGTATTGCCAGCGTCATCGATGCCGTAATATTCAATGTAAATATCGTACTCAGGTAAATAAAAATCAGGCTTGTACTGTCTGCGTTCAATGGTTTTTACGTCAACTTTATAAGGCGCTTCGTATTGATAATCTATGCCGTGATAAAACAGCCAATTAGCTATATATAACTCACCAAAGCTTTTTACCTTGTCGCCTTTTAGGCTACGGATATCGTTATCATTTAAGTAGCTGTAATAATCACCCAATGTTTTAAAATCAAATTCATTTTTTTCAACATAATAGTATTTACTAAAATAATCTAAAACCAGATGACGATACTCGGCACTGTTTTCAATCAATGATTCAAAGCACTGCTGCACCCATTTTGCTTTCGCTTTTTCGTCTTCTGCAAATACACTCATAGTCGGTTTAGCACGTTCAACTTGTGAGATAATCGCCAGTCCGACACTATGAAAAGTAGCGGCTTTTATTTTATCGGTGGCGAGCTTATTTTCGATCCGTTGATCCATTTCATCAGCAGCTTTGCGACCATAGGCCAGCAATAAAATATCACTATAAATTGCCTGCTGGCTTTGCACTAAAAACCCAGCCCTGCCAATCATAACACTGGTTTTACCGGTGCCTGCGCCAGCCAATAACAAGTTATTATCGTCATCAATCACACAAGCACGTCTTTGACTTAGTGTTAATGGATTTGCTTCAACACGGTCAAAAAAAGCGTGGTGTAGGTTAAGTTGCTTAGTAACGTATTTTTGTTGTAGATACTGAGTAAGTGCAGCATCCCAGTTTGCATATTGCTCTAATACGTTTATTTTTTTATCCACTAAAACAAATGCGGGGCTGTTTTTTATCCACGGCAACCAACGGTCATGCTCTTGCTGTGCCAACCGCTGAATACGACTAACATAAGACTGGCGTAAATATCGCTGCTTGACCAGTTTTGTTATTTTATTAAGAAAAGTGTCAAGCTTAGCTTCATTAGCGTTCACCCAATAGCGTTCAAATTCAGCTTGAAATTTACGGTGAGCACCATATGCCAGCAGCGAAAATGTATGATTTTGTTGTGCCGTAACAAAAGAAATCGTTTGACCAAACAAGCCGAAAGCAAACGACGGCGGTGCCTCCAAATCACTCCAACTTATTTGTCTAGTTGAGTTACCTTGGCAAATAGTCAACATATGGTGATCAAACGCCAACATGGCTTTATTAGAAAACATCCTGCCAAACAGGCTAACTGCAATAGAATTCATTACTGCTGAATTCCTAAATAAAAAGAGTGAATTACCGGTATTTTAAGTTAATCAGCTGGATAAGTGTGAAAATAACGGCAATTATTTTAGCGTAGTTTTTCATCTGGATTTAAAAAGAACATTTTCTTCCAGCCTTGGCTTTGCGCGGTCATTAACCATGGGTACGGTAGTAACGATAAAATAGAGTAATGTACGTGAGGTTGTTTACCTGCCGCATTCCCCGTGTCTCCTAAGCTACCAATCAGCTCACTGACTGCAACATAGTCTCCTGCACTTACCGAATAACTTTCTAAGTGGGCAAAGTAATGCAGTCGCCACTTAGGCCCAAGTAATGCCACCACTTTACCACCGCGCTTTAGCTCACCTGAATACAGCACCACACCACTTACCGAAGCAACCACTGCCGTGTGTTTTTTTGCCAAAAATATCTATCCCTTTGTGTACACCTGATTTACCCCAAGGGCTATACCAAAAGGTATTATGATGCCAATCATTTGCTGTTGCACCTTTGACTGGGATCACTATTTTTTCAGGTATGAGCAGCCCAATAACAAGGACTGTAAAGAACGTTAGTCCCATGTACTTCATCACTTTCATTACAACTTCCTTGAAATAGTTTAACAGTGAAATAGTTCATTATTGTTTGATACGTGTGCAACCAGCCACTCACACAACTCATGTGTTAAACTATCTTTTTTAAGCTGTAATTGGTCTACCTGCTGCGTTTTAACCGCCGTTAGCCATGCCTCTAGCATTGACTCAAAGCCCCGTTTATATAGCGTTGCTTGCCAATCATTTTGCATCGCGCTCTGCTGTATTCCATTGACCATAGAGGTCATATTGGTTAGCGATTCAAACCGCCACTTTTCATTCAAACCGGTTATTTCAACCACTTCTTCATTACAGCCACTTAATCTATCCATAGCGCCTTGAAATAACCGCCCCTCAAACTCAAAACTAACATGTATTGCTGCCAATAAGCCTTGTGGATCTAGCTGTGAAAACACCTGTAACTGGTTAAGTTGATCAAAACGCTCTACATTTGCAAAATGGCATAAACTATCAACCACATGGATGAAGTCATCAAAAATAAAAGTGCGTGGCTGTGCTGGTAAATTTAAGCGGTTTTTTGCCATTTAAGATGGCGTATTTGTGGCTTTGCAATATCGGCCATAATTGGTAAAAAGCGACGATTAAAACCTAAAAATAATGGCGTGTTATGTTTAGTTGCTAACGCAATAAGTTCACTTACCTCACTAAAACTATACGCTAATGGCTTATCCACAAACGTAGCGATTTTTTGTTCAAGTGCCTGCTTCGCAAACGTAAAATGAGACTCAGTATTAGTGTGGATCATCACCCCATCGGGCTTACGCCAGTACCGCTTGGTAATCTGTAAAGCACTTTTGAACCCGATACTGCTTCGCTAACTGCGTTAATGTTGTCAGGTTTCGTGTACAAAAAATAGGATCGATCTGTGCATGTTGCGTGGCAATAGGTAAATATGCTTTTTGTGCTATATCCCCAAGCCCGACTAAAGCGATTGTTAGCTGGTTCATTTTTACTATTGCCTCTTGATGAAAAATAAAAACACAGCATACCAAGTTATTATTTAGATTGATAAAACAACTACAAATTTTAAACAATTTCGCTAAAAAAATGATACCAAAATGACGTAAATAACCGGTTAATTTACCTAACTTAGCGTTCTAAATAAAATGTTGAGTAAATATTCAAATATAACTTTACTTGTGTTCAAAATCGGATTAAATTCGCCGCAAAATTAACCAACCAAAAATAATTGCCAGCTATTAAAACACTCCAACGCAATTATTTATGCCCTTTAAATCGGATTCTTTAATGGTTGAGCTCGCTGCCAGTCATAAACCAAATAACCCACTTGCGCCTGTTATTGGTTTGTCTTTTTTTGCTATTGCCTCAGGCTTTTTAATGAGCCTAATTCCTTTATCATTGAGCGCCTTTGGGCTTGATAATGAACTTGCCTCTTGGTTAGCTAGTGTCTTTTATCTTGGCTTATTAATTGGTGCTTTTTTATTGAGCGTATTGTTGCAAGAGTAGGCCACCGTCATGCTTTTCTGGCATTTCTGGGGTTATTAATTTTCAGTGTTGCAGCACAGCTTATTTTACCTAATGCCAACGTGTGGCTTTTAGCCCGCTTTGTAGCTGGTATCGCCGTAGCTGGGGTATTTGTGGTGGTTGAATCTTGGTTACTAATGACTGACACTGCCAAAGCACGAGCTAAACGATTAGGCCTGTATATGACATCCCTGTACGGTGGCAGCGCCGTTGGCCAACTAGCTATCGATCCGCTTGGTACCAGTGGCCCACTCCCCTATTTGTTTGTTATTGCTCTATTATTTTTAGCGATGTTAGCACCGCTGCTGATTAAATCAGGGCAACCGCAAAGTCAGCACTCGCAAAAACTACAATTAACTGAGTTAAAAAAGCTCAGTCGCCCAGCAATTTTAGGCTGTTTGGTATCAGGATTAGTACTTGGCCCAATATACGGTTTAATGCCAGTATATATCTCTGCCCAAAGTGAGCAGGCCGCTTTTACTGGCACCTTGATGGCGGTGATTATTTTAGGCGGTATGTTAGTACAGCCGTTGGTGAGTTATTTATCAACACGAATGGCAAAAAGCTTATTAATGGCATTATTTTGTTTATTTGGCGCGATGGGTGTAGTTGGTATTATGCAAGCTGTACACTTCAACGTATTGATGGCCAGTTACTTTATTTTAGGGGCTGCAAGTTTTGCACTCTACCCCATTGCCATCACCTTAGCCTGTGACGCATTGCCAATCGAAAAAATAGTCTCAGCAACGGAAATTATGTTACTGAGTTACAGCTTTGGCTCGGTCTTTGGGCCTTTGCTTGCTGCCAACCTATTTGCTTCAGCTAACGGCATTATGTTGTATTTAGGCGGTTGTTTATTCACCACCTGTATTTATATGCTGATCAAAAGCCTTAAAGGCATCTCCACTGACAATACCCCTGTGGCAGGATAAGCCATAGCCTAATAACGCAAAAACCCCATGCTGAGTTAACAGTATGGGGCTTTAATTCAAGTAATAAGGCCTAATTTATAAAGATAGGTATTCTTTAGCACGAGTAAGGTTATGCGATACCATCGCGCTATCAGCCATTTGTGCAGCTTCATATAAATCTGAAAGACCAGCGGTATCATTTTTAGCCATCATACGTGATACACCGCGATTACTTAATGCAAACGATGTTAATTCACGTAATTTCATTTTTGGGCCTTCGCTTTGTTTTAGCAACGCAATCGCTTTAGTACAAATTGTTTCTGCTTGCGCGTAATTTTTTGATTTAACGTTTAGTGCGCAATTATTAAATGATTGTTCAACTGGCTGTGGCGCTGTTGCTGTCTCAATAACCATTAATTTGTAATCACTTTGATCAGCCAGAGCAACAGCTGAACATGTTAATAGTGAGCTAAGAGCAATAGTTTTGATAAGTGTACGTTTCATGATTATATTCCTATTTGATTATTTGCCTAAATCGTGTCGTATCTGGTGCCGACAATTGAACTTTAGAGTGTTAGCTCAATTTCAACAAACGATAAAAATAAACCTCATAGGTGAAGAAAATTAACTTATGGACTTTATAAAAATGAATTGTTACTGAAACTAGATTGAGCAACACAACTAAAAGGTGTCAATATCGACACCTTTTTATCTATAAACAGCTACTTTATGTTTTTAATATGCGAGCTAATAATGCTGCTATTACTGATAAAATGTTTTTTCTGGGCTGGAAGGCGTTTGCACGAATGGTAAAGCAGGATCGTTCGTTAGCGTTTTTTCAGCTGTGGTACTAGGTATTACAGGGCTTGGGCCGACTGAGCCTTGCGTTGTTTCTGTGTTCAAAATTAATGGTAAACCATCTTTACCACCACCTATCACTACAACTTTACTATTGTTAGATTTGGCCAACTCCACTGTAGCTTCAATCCCTCGCCAGCGTAAATATGTTTCAGAAATACCACCACTGACTGTTTGCTGAAAATCTCTGATCCCTTCTGCTTCGGTCTTCTTACGCTGCGCTTCTTTTCTAGCAACAACTAAACGCATGTCGTATTCTTCGTTCAAATAATTTTGATTCACTTTTGCGATAATCGCATTATGTACCTTTTCTGGTATATTAACGCGCTTGATCAGCATATCATCCAAATTAACTAGCACTTGCCCTGAGTGCGTCGCTTTTTCTTGCTGTAAAATTGTCTGCTCTTGTAATTGCAGTTCCTTTAAAACTTCATCTAGAAGCTCATTTTGCACTTGTAAACGCATATTACCGTACACTTGCTCTGCCGTATAACGCGATACAATCATGATCACCGCAGAATTAACTTCTGGTAATACTGTTTCTTTTAGGTAATCCGTACCAACTAACTTATGTAGATAAGGTATTTGTGAAACCACTGGCCGATAACGCACAGTCACATCTAACGAAATTTGTAAGCCTTGGGAAGTAATAGCGTGAATTGTTTCATCAGCAGTTTGAAACCGACTTGAATAAAGCGTTAGCGTATCCCAAGGCAGAACTAACACTGTTCCTTCATCAAACGGTTTTTCCAAATAGGTACCACCGCCTAAACGTTTCCACAAAACTCCGACTTGGCCTGAATCAATTTTAATAAACATCACTGGCACCAGCACCATGCCTAGAAACATAAAAACCAGTAATGTGATCCCAGCTCTAAAACGCCATGACAAAATACGTTTATGAAATTTAGGCTTATAACGTTTAATAAAACGCATACTGATATTTGTGATTATTAATGCAAGTAGTAAACCCGCAAGCACCAACAGAGTTAAATCGGGAGTAATGACAATATTCATGATGAGACCCCATTGCTTACAATATCGTTATTATCGGTTAACTGCCCTTCCACCATTTTTAAATGGGCATCAGCTAAATGAAAGTATGTATCATCATGGGTAATTGCAATCACTGTATTTCCTCTTGCTTTGAGTCGTGGTAATACTTGCTCGTAGAATTTACGCCTAAAAATAGGGTCTTGATCGGCAGCCCATTCATCAAAAATATATACAGGTCGATTTTCTAAAATTGTACTCAATAACGCTAAGCGCTTTCGCTGCCCTGACGATAAGTCAACAGTGCTAAATTGACCATCGACGATACTCACTTTGGTGTTCATTTCTAAAAATGCCAACCATTCATCTATTTCTTGTTGTTTTGTATCGTGAATACCATACAGCTGTTTAAATAAATGAAAGTCAGAAAATACCGCAGTAAACAAGCTACGATAACCTTGCAGTGAAGTTTCATTGAGCTGTTGACCATCGAGGAGTATTTTTCCAGCCTGTAACTCATATAGACCTGTGAGCATACGAATAAAGGTAGTTTTTCCGCTCCCATTTCCCCCAGTAATAAAAGTAATTTTGCCTCGCTGCAGCTGAAAATCAATGGGACCAACTACAAAGGCATGTTCACCAGGTGCACGATTATGCTGATAATATGCACCACTTAGTTGTATCTGTTCAAATGTTGCGAGCTCAGCATGAGCCGATTTAGTATGTTGAGTTTTTTCCTGTTCAGACTGTAACTCCTTTTCCAACGCTAACACATTTTGTCCAGCTTCACTGGCAGCGGTAAAAATAGGAATACCGCCGACAATACTGGTGATTGGGCCAATTAAAAACAGCGAAGCTGTGGTAACTTTAATAACCACATCGGTGTAGACATGCGATAACACCGGTACAATAAAAACCATAGCCCCAGTTGCCGCAAAAAAACTGATTTGCGATAAAATAAAATCGCTGGCAAACAAAGTTTGTGTTTTCGTCTTAGAGCGTTTAGCGCGCGCTGAGTCCATTGCAAACTCATATTCAAGATCATCCGCTCTTGGAACACTTAGCTTTACTTCTTTAAAGCCATCGAGTAAATCAGACAAGCGTTGAATTAATTTGTTTTCGCTCTCAAATGACTGCTGCATATTCTTTTGTATTTCGTCTGCCCGAAGCCGGTGAATGCTGCCGCCAAGCATAATCAATACGGCCAACACAATGAAAGCCACAAAGGAGTGATATGCAATATACATAGATGTAAAAAAAACTAAGCTAATTGACTGACCTATAATCACAAACAATTGCGCAGACTGAGAAATAGTCTGTAATTCTTTGCTTAGCGTAGTAAAAATTTTCTCTTTACCAATCTTCTCTAAGGTCGCCAGTTCAGTATGACGAACACATTCAAACAACTCGACACGTAACCCATCGATGGCTTGTTCAACCATTTTTGCAGCTTTAGTCATTAATCTATGTTGGGTGAGACCATAAATAGCAATGGTTAACGAAAATAAAGCGAGATAATAAAGAATATGATTTTCGCGGTGAATATCAGCAATATTTTCCGCAACATTATTTATTAGCGCTAAAACGAGGGCATTTGCTAATCCGGAAATACAACCTAGCGCAGCAAACGTTCTTTTTTTAACTGTGATGTTTCGACTAATTAAATCGTATAATACCATTTTAGAATCTTTTATTGTTTTTTGATGGTCTTTATCAACACACATTAACGTACAGCTGAATAATATTACCACTGCTTTAAAACCAGTGGTTTAACTAAGCTATATAACTAATTGAGCGTTAAACGTTGTTATCCATGTCGCTGTATTACTTGTTATGTATCTTGGCTATGTGTTGCATCTTTTTTGTGCGCAAAAATTAATATTAATAAACCGACAAAAGGTGTCAGCATCAGCGACAGCAAAAAAAGCCTACCGGGCCTGCAAAAGTGTTTCGCCCCCAGTAACCACACAATAAACATAATCCTAAATATAAAATGACGATCATTATTAATTCCTTTTCAGTTAAGCTGTAATCAATTGATAAATAAACCAGCAATAACTGCTGGTTTATTTAGGGTTTAGCTCATTCTACTTACACTGCAGCTTGGCTTTGTTGAGCACTTGCATCACCTTTGTCTTTACGATACTTCGCTGCGATCTCAGAGATATCACCTTTAATACTCGCTAAATTAAGGTCTATCAATGTACCGCCATTTTCAAAGTGTCGAATAAACGTAGAACCGACTGCATGCGAAGATGCCGCCGAGATCACTGGCATAAATGCAATGGAACTAAGCGTTCCAATGATAGGTATAGCTTTAAGGAAACTACTCAAGCCAGCCCCTCCCAATGTCTGTGGAAAAGAGCCACCAATTACCGCACTAATAGTGCCTCGCAGCTTATTCTCACTATAGGATTGGCCATATACCTTAGCAATCTCATCAATCATTTTTATTTGAATACCTGTCAAAGCTACCAAATCAACCACTGGAATTGGAATAAGTCCGCTGCCAAATGACCATTTGCTATACTTATCGACGATGATCTGCGCTACAGCAACTCGATTTTCTGCTTCAACGAGATCTGCTTGTTGCTCAGAAACGGTGTCAGTATTCGCCTTTTCGTCCTTCGCTGTTTTTGCCGCTGTCATATTTTTTCCTCTATGAATTAAATTAACAGTTGTTGAACCCACCAAATTACTGCTCTAGTAAAACTTTAGTCAGTAACTTGCCCTTTTTCACTTTTCTTTTCATATTCATGAAAAGAAAAGTAATACTTTGCATAAACATGCAAACAGTAATTGGACTACAACCACTCCTTGTTCAGGTTTGGTTCCAACTTTATTAGTACTTAGCCCACAGCCAGTACAAGAAACTAATCAATTCAATTCTTTTGACATTCACCAATTCATCAACACAACTTTACGCATCAATTAATATCGCTTGGCACTTATCTTCTCGGTGCTTATCACTGTAAAAAATTATATTTCTGATCTCACTTGCAATGCAGTCCGACTCTAGTCCTGTTTTAACGTAATTACTAAAGACCATCACTGATTGATCCCGTTCCACTAAACGGTTAAAGCTTGTCACCCATGAATAAGGATAACTACCTGAGTACTGTAAAAATTTTTCATATTTTCGCAGGTTTGCATCAGCAGGATCTGATGGACAATCGGCAACTTTGCCAAACTGTAAAGGGTCAATAAATGTAACAAACCAACCATAACCATAGTATTCGCATTGCGTACTGTTACCGGTATTAGAATAAGGTGCAAATGCCACTAATTTTTGTGCCTCATCTAAAATTTTACTTGTGTATAATGCCTGATCCCACTTATGCATATCAGTCACTGTTGAGTACATATCACCAGCAGAATAAAGTACCAATGGATTGCTATAAGGATTCTTTAAAATATTCTCGTATGGCGCAGGGCCGCCAACTAATGGCGGTCTGCCATTGGCTAGTGGTAAATATGGGTTTTGATTTGAGATATAGCCTGTGGTCATATTTTGATACACGCCAATGGCGCTAAATGAACCACTATCGTTCATATTAATGGGATCTAATATCTGTTCTTTAAGAAGGTTTTCGAACCAAAAGTTACGGTCAATATCGCCTTGGCTACCCGCAGCTATTTGCTCAATAATATTGCCGACCAAATAATAATTACAATTACTATATTGATACTTAGAGCCGGAGTAAATGTCGGTTTTTCATCTTGTTCTGTACAAGTACAAAAACGATTACTGAAATCTTCAGGCCCATTTAAATTTAGCGTTTGATCATAAAGAAACGGCCGCCAACCATAATTATCATAAACGTCTTCATTATCACTGTAATTATTAATGCCTGAAGACATAGTCAATAAATTGTGCAATGACACATCCGCACATTGATTTTTAGGAAACCAAGGTAGATAGTCACCTATAGTCTGTGTTCTTAAATCTTTTCCTTTGAGCATTTTCATTAACATGGTTGCCGCAAATGCTTTAGTGTTAGAACCAATTCGGTATTTTGACTCTGTAGTATTTGCAATATCATATTGCATATTTTGCGGTCCACAATTAGCCTCGTATACAACCGCATCAGCAGAAGTAATATACACAGTGCCAAAAAAGACTAAAGTGTCACAATATTCTTGCACTGTTGCAGCAATCATTTCTATCTGAGCCGCTGTGATAGTGACATTTTTTGCTACACTCTTTTTTTGCAAACAAGACGCTAAAATCAAACTTAATAAGCAGACAATCATGATTTTAAACTTTACATGCATAAGCCATTTCATTATTCTTCTCCTGTAAATAGCCACATCTCTTTGCCAAAATCATCACTGCTAACAAAGTGAAAATAGTCTTAGTAAACTTATTGTAATAACAAACAGTTAAGCCATGCCAACCAGTACTTTTCGAGGACCGCTATATGCTTCTCGTCCATGGGTGTACAGCATGTTATCAAGCAACAAAATATCATTACGCTGCCATTGATAAGAGAATGTAAGCCCACGATACACATCATTGATTGCTGCTATGTCTTGTGGGTCAATGTCCGTGCCGTCACCGTAGTACGCATTACGGGGCAAATTTGCTTCACCGATACTACTTCGCATTGATTGCACCACGGCACTGTCCATACTTGAACAATGAAAAAGATGGGCTTGATTAAACCAGACTTTTTCACCACTTGAAGGGTGAGTGACAACAGCAGGGCGGCATTGGCGTGTTTGCAATTTATCGCCATCGACCCATTCGAACTGTATGTCGTTTGCATGGCAATACTGTTCAACATCACTTTTACTCTGTGTTTGAAACACTTCTTGCCAAGGTAAATCAATATCGCCGTAGTTTCGCACGTACATGACGCCTAACCGCTCAAACTTTTCTCTGATCCGCATGGGTATGTGGTTATACACCGCACGACTATCGGCCAAGGGCGTATTGCCCCCAGTCGTCGCTGGCACCACACAGAAAAACCCCATTCTCTTAGGCCAATTATTCGAATATGCATTTTCGTTGTGTTGTAAAATCACCTGATCTGCATGGTATTCTGTGGTGGTATAAATATTATTCTTCAACGCAGTGCGTGGCGATGAACGATAAACATACTGCTTTAGAGGCTCACCAAAAATAGTTTCTAAAATAGTACTAAATTGGTGAGTACTCACAATATTTAGCCCTCTCAGTAGCGCTAAACCATCTTGATTTACCCAATCATTTATTAAGTCAGTATTGGCTTTAACCCATGCCAAACCACTTTGCTTTTGAGCGCTCATATCATGCACACGGCAATCGCTATTGTCAGTGCAAAAATCCATATCTATTGCTAATAACTGATCCATTTCATTCCCGTCCTTTTATAGGTAGAGGTTTACTGTAGAACATTTTTCACCCACTTGTTAATAAAGTGTATATTTACTTGCAATTTGTTCAACGATTGCAGCAACAAACTGATGCTGTAAGATTGACAGATGATTACCTGTGATCTCTATTGCCGAAAGTTCAGGGTTAACTACTCGCCAGCCCATATCATCAGCAAGCAATTGGCCTGCAAACTCTTTGGTATCGTGTGCTTTTATAACCATAAGCGGCACCTCAAGTAACTCTCCCTTTATTTCTACCTTTGCTTGTAACTGCGCTTTATATACGCATTGCAGTGTTAGCAATTGACGAGCACTGAACTGGTAGCCCGCAGCAGCTAAATGCTTACTTAACCACTTTGTTTGTAGTTCATCAGCAAGCGTGCAATATAACTGCTGCTCATCGTCAGTTAAGTTCAATTGAAAAAATTCACTCAGGTTCGCTATTAGTAACGCTGCTATTTGCCTGTCTTGCAGTTCTAGCACAGCTGAATTAGGCATAGGCGTATCAATTACTAGCAGTGAGGCTGGAGCTTTATTGCGCAGTACTAATTGCTGCGCCATTTGATGAATAACAAAGCTTCCAAATGAATGACCAACCAAGTGAATATTAGCGTCTATCCCCTGCTCAATTAACGCGTTGCAGTAATGGTGTGCGGTCAGTGACAATGAATTAATAATATCTGGCTCTAAAGCGATCAGATCTGGCTGCAAACCATAAACAGGAATACGTTGATCTAGTTGATTAACCAATGCTTGATAGATCATCAGTAACCCTCCCGCACCGGCGACTAAAATCACCGGCTGAACCCCTTGTTCACCGGCCTGTAAACAGACTAAAGTTGTAGGCTGAAAATCAGCAGCGTGGCTTTTTTGTAATTGCTCTATTGCCTCAGCTAAAGCGTTTACAGTACGGTGGCGAAATAACATATCAATAGATACCGTTAACTGCATCTGATAGCTCAATTGTGATACCAAGCGCATTGCCAGTAATGAATGACCACCCAGCATAAAGAAATCATCGTTGATCCCCACTTGCTCTATGTTTAACAACTGACTAAATTGTTCAACCAATAATTTATGCAATGGCGTGATCGGCGCACTATATGAAAAGTCATTATGACTACTCAATTGTTGCGCTGTTTTACTAAGCTGTTTTCGATCAATTTTGCCATTATTTGTACAGGGTAAGCTGTCAACAAATTGAACATTTTGTGGCACCATATACTCGGGCAACACACCAACTAAAGCACGAATTAGTTGCTCACTGGCTCGCTCTAGCTCACCCACATCAACAAATGCAACTAGCTGCTCATTGCCACTTTTATCTTTACGAACCACTACAGCACAGGCGTTTATTTGTGGCAACGCAAGTAAATGACGTTCTATTTCGGGTAACTCAACACGATAGCCGCGAATTTTAACTTGTTCATCTAAACGCCCTAAGAACATTACTTCTTGGGTATTTGTACAACGCACTTTATCACCCGTTTTATATAACCTAACGCCGCTTTTTGGTTCAATAATAAATGCAGCAGCCGTTTTCTTTACATCGTTAAGGTAACCCCTTGCTAACCCTTTTCCACTGAGGTACAGCTGCCCACTAACATAATAGGGAACCGCTCTTAAATATTTATCTAGAATGTGTAATTGTAGCCCTGCCACTGGTTGGCCAATCGGTACTTCAGAACCTGTATAATCAGTTACCTCAATTAATGTTGCAGAAATAGTTGCTTCTGTTGGTCCATAAGCATTGATCAAAATAATATTATCACTGTAATAAGCTTGCCATTGCTGCAACATTGCGGCTTGCATTTGCTCTCCACCAATTGTGATAATGCGTAACTGATCGGCAAGTGTTACTGGTGCTGCAGCTAATTGATGCCAATAGGCTGTAGGTAAACTCATTAAGGTCAATTGACTATATTGCGATAGTTTAGCTAAATACTGGGTATCGAGTAATTTTTGTTGATCGGCCATCACTAAAGTTGCACCGCTTAGCAAAGTACAAAAAACCTCCTCTGCAAATACATCAAAGCTGCAACTTGCAAACTGTAAGTAATTATCTTGCGAAGTGATCGCATAATTTTTTTGTAAGCACTGCACATAGTTAATAACACTGTGTTGCTCAACCATAACTCCTTTTGGCACCCCTGTTGTACCTGAGGTATAGATCACATAGCATAAATCATGCGGTGTGTAAGTTACTGTTGGGCTGTAATTAGGTTGTAAAGCAAGTGCCGCAGCACAAGTATGAAGATCGATGTTAAGTGTTGGCGGTAATGCGCCCTGCCAGTCTTGTTCGCACGTTAGCAATACTGCAAGCTCTGCATCAGCGGCCATAAACTGCCGCCTTTTTAATGGTAAACTAGATGCAATCGGTACATAAGCCGCACCGATCTTTAAACTCGCTAAAATAGCGACAATCAAATCACAACCTGGGCTCAAACAGATCCCTATGGTCAAAGCTCTGTCAGAGCCTAGCGTATGTGTGAGTAAGTAATTAGCCAGTCTGTTAGCGGCTGCATCCAACTCATTATAACTCATTGTTTTAACTGGTAGGTTATTGTCATCATTATAATATTTCAACGCTGTTGACTCACCATAACTTGCTACAATTTGTGTAAATCGTTGTTGTAATGTTGTTGCTATATCCCAGCTTACATCTGCCACTTGATTAGCTGATAAACTAAACTCAGCTACCTTATCTATACCTGTTGTAAATCGATGATCTACTAAATCAATTGCTAAGCTAGACAATGGTTGCTCAGGTGCCATTACAAACGCTTGTAATAACTGCTGCAACATAGCCAAACAATGACTGGCAAGCGGATCATTAAATAGTGCGCTTTGATAACTCAAGGTCAATGAGAGTTGCTCAGCTTGGCCAACAACTAAAGTCATTGGATAATGAGTGAGATCTTTACTGTCATTCGCTAACACCTTAAATGGCATATTTGCAATTTCAGCCAATGGATCTGTCGGGAAATTTTCAAATACATACAAAGCATCAAACAATGGACTGCCATTAGCAATATTACTGTAGTTATGTACTTGGGTTAATGGAGTATGTGCATAATCAGATACAGCTAATAAGCTTTGCTTAACTGACTTTAAATACGCTAACACCGACTGCTCACCCGATGTGGTTAACAACACAGCTTGGGTATTAATGTATAAACCAACCCGTTGCTCAACGTTAGTAAGTTGGCTAGGTCGCCCAGATACTGTTTGCCCAAATAAGGCGTAATCTGAATTGCAACAAACACTCAGCCAGTAACCCCAGGCACCTTGCAGTAAATGATTAACTGTTAAACCCTGTTGACGAGCAAACTCAACCAATTGTGAACACAATTCAGGCTCAAGCACTAAGGTTTGCTCAGACACCGTGTTGATATCATCGCCTTGCTTGCGCTGCGCAATATGCTCAACCAATAATGTTGCCTGATCTATATTGGCTAGATAACCTTGCCAAAATTGTTGCTCGGTTGTTTTATCTTGTTGCTGTAGATACTTAATATAGTCGCTATAGTTATCTTTTTTTAGAGATAAACCATGCCCTGCAAGGCGAGCCTGATAATGCTGTAATAACTCTGAAAACAAAACAGGTAATGACCAGCCATCCATGATCAAATGATGGTATGTCCAAATAAATGCCATTTTTGTATCACTCAGAGCAAGCAAACGTAATCGCATACAAGGCGCCGCAGCTAGATCAATACCTTGTTGATATTCCTGATCTGCAATAGCAGTAATATAGGCTTGCTCATCAAGTATTGATTGTTGTTGCTGCTGCATAATTGCTTCAGTTACCAAGTCAACCTGCAATGGTACATGGTATTTATCAACCACGATTTGCACTGGTCCCACTGGGCTTGCTACGAACGCAGTACGTAATATGCTATGTGTATCAAGTAGCTGGTGCCATGCATACTCGAAAGCTTCGATGTCAAATGCCCCCTCAAGTAACAGTGTCGTTTGTTCATAATAAGCACTATGTTGTGATACTTCACCAGTTCGTTGACTGTGAAACCACATACCTTCTTGCAGTGCACTTAGCGGGTAAATATCAACAATGGCTGATTGCTTAAAAGGGGCTAATAAATGCTGTAACTGATGATTTGCCATCGTTGGCAAGAGTGGAAAATCACTTACCGTATGGCGCTTAATGTCGTCTTGTATGCAATGTTCAAGCACCGTCATAATACTTGCTTGATAATGCGTCATAAATGAAGCGACATCGGCTTCAGCTATACGGGCACCATCATACTCCACATGCATCGACAATTGCTCATTGACTATTGCTGCTGTTAATTGCAGACCATAGTAGGCGTGATTATGTTGGCTATGCAAACTGCCCGCGGATTCTGGCGCATCATCTAATAAACCATTATGTTGCAGCGCACTATCTAGCTGGCCTAAATAATTAAAAAATAGATGATTCTCCGTCGTAATAGTCAACGATTGGCGGGTCTCCTCATCAGGATGATAATAACGTAAGGCTCCATATCGACTAGCTTTAGTCGATAGACTGGCTAATTGCTCTTTCATATCACAGATCAAATCGGCAATATTTTGCGTATTGCTAAATAATCGAAATGGATACATAGCAGTAAGCCAGCCAAGCGTTCGAGTACTATCAAGTTGATTATTAAGTAACTCTCGGCCATGTCCTTCAAGGATAATAAGATGATCGTCCAAGTCATAATGCCTAACTGCAGACCATTGTAACGCGGCCAACAGTAGCGTTTGGATACTGGTATTATAAGGTCTATTTGCTGTCGTCAAGAGCTGCTGCGTAGCTGCACATGGGAGTGTTAATGTATGTTGTTGCAGTTGTTTTTTGATTGGCTCTTGCTGCCTTACAAAACGAAAAAAGCTGGGCTTAGTCGCCACAGCAACCAATGCTTGCCAGTGTTTTAAATCATATTCATCTTTACCTTGCGCAATTAAAAATTGACTAATGTCATATAAATTAGCAGTACGAGAAGCAAAACAAATATTCTGCTGTAATTTTGCAGCTGACAACGCTTGGTTAATATCTTCAAGCAAAATGCGCCAAGATACACCATCAATTAATAAGTGATGGGCGATGATCAGCAAGCGGTTATCACTTTGCTGAGCTGGGGTTTTTATATGGCAGATTTGCAACAATGCAGTGCCATCAAAGCGAAAAGCTCCTTGTTGCACTTCACACACTTTCTCTAATGCTTGAGACCAATCATCATTGTGCTCAGCTAGATCAATAAAATGGCAAACGTGATCTGCACTAAGATGCTGTTTTATAAAAAATTGCTTTTGCAGGCCTTTATCATCAACGACTAACCGCAAACTATCATGGTGCGCTAATAAAGCGCATGTTAACTCTTTAATATGTTGCACAGTCACTGTTTTATCAACACTGAGTAAGAGTGACTGGTTCCAATGATCAGCTGCTACAAATTGTTGTTCAAAAAACCAATGTTGAATGGGAAGTAATGGCAATGCGCCTGAAAAGCTTTGCTGTGGCTCAACCTGTTTCCGTTGTGGCTGTTTGTGTACCAATTGCTCAGCTAGCACTGCAACGGTACTAAAGTTAAAAATATCAGCTACTGACAAACTAATATTTTGCGCTCTTGCCCGACTGGCAATTTGAATACTGAGAATTGAGTCCCCTCCCGCCGCAAAAAAATCATCATCAACTTGCAGCATCGGCTGATTTAATACTTGTCGATACAAAGTGAGTAGTAAGCTGCTTAATCCGCTTGCTTGTTGTGCTGCAGGTCCTTGATTTAATTGCTGTGTAACAATTTGTTCGCTTGGTGTGCGTAGGTGTTTATGTAATTGCAGATGATCTATTTTGCCATGTGCCGTCAGGGGAATTTCATCTACGTGAATAAGCTCACTCGGTATCATGTGATCCGGTAACTTAACTTTAAGACTTGCTATACTTTGGCGCTTAAATTGCGCTTGGAGCGAATCACTTATCTGTGGCGTGACAATAAAAGCCAACAGCTGCTTATGGCCTTCAGCCAATTCACTCACGCTAACAACACAATCCGTTACGCCAACAATAGCACGTAAGTGATACTCAATTTCAGACAGTTCAATACGGTAACCGCGTAATTTAACTTGTGCATCATTGCGGCCAATGTAGGCAATACGACCGTTATTTAATTGCCTAACTAAATCACCAGTTTTATAGGCTCGCAGTTGTTGCTCTGCAACTGTCGTTAAGTAAATAAAACGCTGTGCTGTAAGCTCTGGACGGTTCAAATAGCCTCGCGCTAATCCTGCACCAGCTATATATAATTCACCAATCATGCCAGACACAACCGGCTGCCCCTGCTGATCAACAATTAATAACTCTACATTATCAATCGCATAGCCTATATCTGGAGCCATGCCCAGCTCTTCCGTTGTTTTACCAACCTCAGCCGAGGTGGCAACAACTGAGGTCTCTGTAGGGCCATAATTATTAATAATACAATACGGTTTTGCAGCTGAGGGGCATGTTTTTAACTTGTCGCCGCCAACCAGTAAATAACGCAAAGTAACAGGCGTAAAAGCGTGATCTGCCAACATTATTTCAGCGATTGGGGTGGCTAAAAAGCAATGACTCACATGATGTTCATCAAGTAGTTGCGCTAATTTTTGCGGGTTATCTAAACTTTCTCGCGGCACAATTACCAGCTTTGCTCCGGCGCTTAAATAAGGCCAGATCTCCCAGCTTGCAGCGTCAAACGCGATATTTGCTGTTTGACTGGCAATACTTGATTTATCAACAGCAAATGCGCGTTGATGCCAACGGCATAAATTACTCAGCCCTTGGTGGGGGATCATTACCCCTTTAGGGTTACCCGTTGTGCCTGAGGTATATATGACATACGCTAATTGCGCCGCCTCTATTTTGGGTAATTGCACTTGACTTAGTGTATTACATGCAAGGTTTAAAGTGTGCTTAAATTGCTCATTATCAAGGTAAATAAGCTGGCTGTTCGCACCACAATTATCTTCTAACAGCGCTGCAAATGCAGTGTGAGTGATAAGCCACTGCGCACCACAATCATTAATAATATAAGCAATTCTAGATGCTGGATAATTCGGATCAACAGGAACATAACAGCCACCCGCTCTCATAATCGCTAGCAATGAAACTATTAAGTCAATGCCGCTTTGCATGCTTACAACAACAGGCTGTTCAGCTTGTAAGCCTTGCTGTATCAAGTATTTTGCCAATAATTCACTACGCTGATGAATTTGCTGATAACTCGCAAATTGCCCTGAGGCTGCCTCAATAATGCCAGTGTCAGTTTTAGCATGCTGTTCGGCTACAGCAGTGAATGCATCTATGACGGTTGCAACTGGCTTATTTAGCCGTTGCTCACCTTTGAGCACGCAGTTATGCAGCTGTTTATCTGTCAACATTGTAGCTGACTGTATAGCAACCTGCGGATCGGCTGTGAATGACCTAATTAAAGTGCATAATGCCGTAGCCATGGTTTGAATTGTTTGTGGGGTAAATAACGCCGTGTTATAAGCCCAGCTAAAGCGTAACTCATCGTCATCTTCACTGCATGCCAGCTCAATATCAAATTTTACTTGCGGTGGCTGCTCATCAATCGCTGTAACCTGTATATTAGGTAATTTAAACTGTGTATTTAACCTTGGGTTTAACGAAAATGTAAGCTGAAAAACACTCTGTTGACTCATGCCACGCGGTAACTGCAAAGCATCAACAATTTTTTCAAATGGCATGGCTTGATGCTGACCAACGGCAACAATTAATTGTTTTTGCTGTGCGAGTAGCCCTTCAAAACACATATCTTCGCGCAATTGACAACGGATCGGCAGTGTATTAATAAAGAATCCAATTAAGGGAGTTAGTTGCGTTTGTGAACGCCCTGAAAATGGCGCACCAATCACAACATCATCACACTGACTATACCTAGCTACAAATGCGGCATAAGCACTATGCAGCCACATAAATAAGCTCACATCAAACTGCTGGCATTGCCTGTGGATCGCCGAAACCGTGGTTTTATCTAGCTGTATTTGATAGCTCGCACCAGCGGACGTAAGCTGTTTAGGACGTATTTTATCCAGCGGTATTTGATGTATCGGTGGGGCATCTTGTAACTGTTGTAACCAAAATGCTTGGTGTTTATCTAACTGCTGCTGGTGTAACTGACTACGCTGCCAATGAGCATAATCCCCGTATTGAATTGATAAAGGTTGCGCAAGCTGTTCAGGCAACCGAGTTTGACTCGTAAAGCTTTGATAAAACGCTTCAAATTCACTCGCTAATATTGCTAAAGAATGTGCATCAGAGGCAATATGATGCATATTTACCCGTAACTTCCAATGCTTTGCATGCAGCTTAACTAAAATAATACGCAGCGGTAACTGGCACCTTAAATCAAAGGCTGTTTGGCTGTCATCGCGCAGCGTTTTTAACCACAGTCGTTGCTGTTGCTCATCGTTAAGTTCACTGGCATCTATGATCTTTAACACCGATGGAAATGTGTCTTGGACCACTTGCTGAGGTAAGTTTGCTTTACCGACTGTGATAAACGTACGCAACACTTCATGACGCTGCACGATAGCGTCACACACGCGTTGAAATGTATCAACATCAAGCAAACCATGCAGTTCAAAATTAGCTGGCATATGATATTGCACGTTTCCGGCTGCAATTGATCTATGGTCCATAATCGTTGTTGAGCAAAAGATACCGGTAATTGCGTTACTGATTGCACTTTCGGGATAACTGCTGATGCTACAGTGTAATTGGCAGCTTTATTGCGCGCAGCCGCTAACGCGAGTGTGTGGACCTGCGGCGCGTAAAACAGATCAGCTAAAGTAATCGACAACTGAGCGTGTTGCGCTAAGTGACTGACTAATTGGCTAGCTAATAATGAATGCCCACCCAATTCAAAAAAGTGCCCTTGCCTACCCACATTTGAAACCTTTAATATCGCCTCAAATGCCGCAGCGATTGCTTGTTCGTCATCCGATCCTGGAGGCTCATCTGCAGTTGCTTTAAGCTGTAATTGATCCAGCGCTAAGAGTGCTTTTTTATCAATTTTACCGTTCACCGTTAATGGCATCTGCAGCACGGCAATAACATTCGTTGGCAGCATAAATTCGGGTAATGTGGTGCGTAAAAACTGTTGTACTTCGCTTGTGAGTGCAGCAAATACGGCATCACTTTTGACGATAACAAATGCTGTGATCCGTGGATTAGTCGGCTGTTGAGTATTCAGTAACACTGTTGCGCTACTCAGCTTAGGGTGGCCACGTAACTGGTTTTCTATTTCACCCAGTTCAATACGGTAACCGCGTACTTTAACTTGGTCGTCAATACGGCCCATATAACTCAATTCGCCAGTTGCTAACTGACGTACTAAATCACCCGTTTTATATAGTTTTTTAGCTGCGTTAGCTGAAGAAAATGTATCTGCCACAAAGCGCTCAACGTTGAGCTCATCACGGCGCCAATACCCCCTGCAAACCCCATCCCCACCTACATATAACTCACCAACTGCGCCAACAGGTAGTAACTGACGAAACTTATCCAAAACGTAGCAACTGGTCGTTGGTATTGGCCGACCAATATTGTTTGCACCAGATACCAGATCTGCGTCATATAAACGCTTGAAAGTCACATGAACCGTTGTTTCAGTAATGCCATACATATTGATCAGTTGGCAGTCGCTAAAGCGTTTTGCCCAAGGGGTCAACTTAACGGGCTGTAATGCTTCGCCACCAAAAATGACGTATCTAATTTTGCTCTGCTGTATACGCTGCGAAGGCTTGGTTAACATTGCTGTTTGTAGCGCATAAAAAGCACTGGGGGTTTGATTTAGCACGCTGACGTGTTGATCTAGTAATAAATTTGCAAATGCATCACTGTCTTTTGCGGTATCTGCATCCACAATAACTAAGCGTCCACCAAAAAGTAACGCGCCGTACATTTCCCACACCGAAAAATCAAAACAAAATGAATGAAACAGAGTCCATACATCATGCTCATTAAAATCAAATAAACTCGGCCGTACACACAATAATCGGATCACTTGGCGGTGTTCAATTTGCACGCCTTTAGGCCGTCCAGTAGTGCCAGAGGTGTAAATCATATACGCTAAGTGGGATAGACAAATAGCTAACTCGAGGTTTTGTGTATCACTAATCTGATTAATAGCTGTGTAGATCGTGCAATCATCAATATTTATGTACGTTAAGTTATGCTGCGAAAACAACCCGAGACTACTGTTATCACACAACACTAAGTTACTCTGGACATCGTCTACAATATAACTGATCCGATCGCGAGGATAATTGGGATCAATAGGCACATAAGCAGCGCCAGCTTTTAGCACCGCTAATAACGTCACCACTAAATTAACATTGCGGGTTACGCTCACTGGCAGCATATCTTGCGCTTCAACACCCTGACTTAATAATACTCTGGCGAGTAGATTTGCCCGTTCATTAAGCTGTTTATAAGTGAGTGCTTCGTGCTCATCGACTAGCGCCAACTGGTCAGCAAACCTGATTGCTTGTTGTTCAAATACACTCACTATACTGGCGCTTTGATCCCAACTTGTACTATCCGCTTGCTGCGATGTGGCAGCGTCAGTTAATGCCTGTAGCTGCTGTTCATCAAGCAATGCCAATTTTGATATTTGGGTATCCGGTGCAGCAACAATGTTTGCTAATAATACGGCAAAACTATCTGCCCAGTGAGTAATTGTCGCAAGCTCATAAAGTGCTTCATCAAACTTCCAAGTAACTGTTAAACCTTGGTTGTCGATAACTGCATTAAGCTCCAAATCACATTTTACTGCGCTGTGGTGCTCTCGCGCTTCACTGCGAGACTCAGCTATTTCAACACCCGGTAACTGAAAGGTTGGTTGCTCATCAACAGTTAAGGTGAAGAAAATTTGTACTAAAGGATGATGACTTAAATCGCGTTGACAATTGAGCCCTTCAACCAGTTTATCAAATGGCATATTGCGATATTCAAACGACTGTAAAATACGTTCTTTTTGTTGCTGCAACCATGCATTAAAAGTTAATTCATCCGGCAATACACCATGCATAACTAAGGTATTAACAAACAAACCGATTAAATCGTTTAGCTGTGGATGCTCACGGCCCTGAGTTGGCGTGCCGATCAGTACCTGTTCCGTTTGTTTAATACGGCCAATAAATAACATAAAACTACTTAACAACCACATAAATGGTGTGACTGATTGACTCGCCGCATGTTGTTGTATTTTTTCAACAAACGAGCGACTTAACCGTTGCCGATAAACTAAACCAGACTGCTTTTGAACGCTCGATCTAACTTTATCCGTTGGTAGTGATTGCAACGGTTCAAGATCGCCAAGTGTTGTACGCCAATAATTAATTGCTGCTGTAAAGTACTCTGCTGTTAAGGTATTTCGTTGCCACGCAGCGTAATCAGCATATTGAATTGGTAACGAGTCTAATTCGACATTACCTTGCAGTAGTTGCGTATAAATGGTTTGTAATTCTTGAGCAAATATTTGCATTGACGCGCCATCACTAACAATATGATGCATATTAAATGCTAAATAATGTTGCTCATTATCGGATACCAATAGCACTCGTATTAATACATCTCGACTCAAATCAAATGGCTGAGCTTGATGTTGTATCAGCGCCGCTTTTATTTGGCTTTGTCGCTGTGTAACTGGGAATGTTGACGCATCCAGCCACTGAAAAGGCGTCACAAAGGTGTCTGTTACTTGCACATACGGTATACCTTGCGGATCAGTTATAAACTGACTGCGTAATATTTCATGGCGACCAACAATGTGTTTGATTGCCGCGCGTAACAACGGCACATCTATATGGCCTTTTAGAGTAAACTCAGCAGGCATATAATATTGTTGGCTGCCTTGTAACTGCTCAATAAACCATAAGCCTTGTTGAGCAAAGCTCAAAGGCAAACATCTATCTCGCTCAGCGATGGCAATTGCGTCCATATTACTTTGCAACGTAACCACTGACTGTTGTTGCTGAAAATAGCGGATAATCGCCGCTTTATGCTCAATGATCCGAGCTTTAAGTTCACTTGGAAAACCGTTACTTTGTTTAAATGCTAAAGCACCTTGTTTTTCATACAAAGTAACACCTGCTCGTAAAGCATCTGCGATTAACTCTTCAATTTCTAGCAGTTGATTTTCCATCACAAAAACATCTCTTCTGAGTTATCATTTTCACTCATGGCGTTATTAGCGGCTTGATGAATGGCGTACCAGCTAGCAATAGCCGCAATTGTCGGCCTTTCAAACAGAACTCTCACTGGAATATCAGCCTGTAACCGCGCCTTGAGCAACGCCATACATTGTGTTGCCAATAATGAATGCCCCCCGAGCGCAAAAAAGTTATCGGTGATGCCAACAGAGTCAACTTGTAACTGCTCTGCAAAGATATCGACCAAGGCTGCCTCAAAGTCATTACGCGGCGGCACATTTTCAGTTGCTACTGCGACTGATTGTCCCCATTGAAGCAGTTGTTTACTGTCAACTTTTGCGTTAGATGTCAGGGGAATAGCACTTATCGCATGCCATTTTGTTGGCATCATATAAGCAGGTAAATAGTTCGTAAGGTAGTTGCTAAACATAGCCTGTTGCTGTGCGCCTAAGAGTGTTATTTGCTGCTCTTGCCCAAACGCTTTAATCAATGAGTTATTTGGCGTAAGCACTAAGTAAGCCTCAAGGTTTTCAGTGTCTTTATTTAATATTACACATGCCTCACTAATCTCTTTATGCTGGACTAACTGTGCTGTAATTTCGCTTGGCTCAATGCGATAACCGCGCAACTTAATTTGTTCATCGACTCGTGCACAAAATAGCAGGTGTTCTGGTTGGCCATGTTTATCAAGCAACCAACGCACTTTATCCCCAGTACGATAAAATCGCTGCACAGTTTGCTGATGCCCAAAAGGTAACCACACAAAACTTTGCGCCGTTAAACTCGCTTGATTTAAATACCCTTGAGCAACATTGTCACCGGCAATATAAAGCTCGCCAATGGCACCCATTGCGGTTAATTGCTGATGTTCATCTAATATCACCAACTGACTATCTGCAATCGCCCGACCAATTGGCACTTGGGCCATTTTACGCCGTTCAAGCTCGCTAATTTGCTTAAGCTCGCAATGATAAACACTGCAACCTACCGTCGCTTCAGTTGGGCCGTACTCATTCACCCACTGGCAATTAGGCAAATACTGAGTTAACGATTTGAGCAACTGAGTGGGTAATGCTTCACCACCAATGACAACCACATGTGCAGTTGCTACTGCAGCAGCTGGAGCAAACGCAAGTAAGCCTTGTAAATGTGCAGGAGTAACTTTAAATAAGCAGGCTTGAGAGCTGAATATCTGCTTTGCAAGCTGCTCAAGCATCTGCTCATCATCAGCAAGTAGTGTAATATTGATACCCATTAGTAATGGTGCCCACAACGAAGTGACCGTAGCATCAAATGCCAATGGCGTACTCACCACACTGGTTGTTAACGCAGCTGATAGATACTCACACTGCGCATGTGCTAAGTAACAAGCTAAATTACCATGGCTGATCATCACCCCTTTTGGGGTGCCTGTGGTTCCTGATGTATAAATAATATATGCAAGATCATCCGCCGAATATGACGCAGGCAGTGCACTTTTCGAACCATTGAGTGAGCCATACTGCCAACTGTTTGGCTCATCAAGCAATACACATAATGGCGCAATAAGACTCCCGAGCTCATCCGTTAGATACTGTTTAGCAAACGCTGACTGTGTGATCAAACACTGTGCTTTACTGTCATCGATAATAAATTGCACTCTGGATACTGGTAATTTTGGATCAATCGGCACATAGGCACTGCCGGTTTTTAAAATCGCTAACATGGCGACCAGCATTTGTGCCGTTGCGCTAACACATAAAGCAACTTTACTTCCGGCGGTTATCCCTTGTTCTTGTAAATAATTGGCTAACAGCTGTGACTGAGTCTGTAATTCAACATAACTCAACACTTCACCATCAGGGCCAACGACCGCATTACGTGTTGGATATTGTTCAGCTTGACGTGCGATTTGCGTGACAAGGTTAAGTGGCTGAGTGTGCCTTGCATAGGGTGGCGAAGATAAGTTAAGCAGCACATTTTCTTTGGTTGCTGACACTACAGGTAATAGCTGCAACTTCATAAGAGGGTCACTTAGTATCGCATCAATCAATACCTCGAATGCTGCTGCATATTCAGTAATACTACTGGCATTAAATAATGTCTCACTAAAATTCCACTGCAGCTCAATGCCATCGCCTTGCTCAATTGCATTGACCTCTAAATCAAATTTCATTTTTGGTGCTGCGTGTGGCTGCATTTCAATATGTAAACCTGGCAGTGAAAAATCACTCGTTTCATTGTTTTGCAGTGCAAATAAAATTTGAAATAAAGGATGATGTGCTAAGTTTCGCTCAGGCTGCAGTACTTCAACTAATTGTTCAAATGGCACTTGTTGATGTTTAAAAGCATCTAAAATCACCTGTTTTTGCTGCATTAATAACTGCGTGAAGTTTTGCTGTCCTTCACTGCGGGTGCGGATCACTAAGGTATTAACAAAAAAACCAATTAGATTAGCTATTTGTGGCTGTTCACGACCAGCAACTGGAGAGCCAACTAAAATATCCGTCGCTTCACTCAATCGCATCATTAACAAGGAAAAGGTTGTGTGTAACCACATATATAAAGTAACACCGTGTGTGGCACATTGTTGGTGGATAGCTTTAGTCGTTGCAGCGGACAAATGCTGGTTAAAACATTGCCCTTGCAACTGCTGTTGGATTGCTCGAGGCTGCTCTATTGGTAATTGATGAACAAAAGGGGCACCTGTTAACTGAGTACGCCAATAAGAAAGTGATTCATGCAAGGCACTTTCACTGCATACTAAACGCTGCCAATAAGCGAAATCGGCATATTGGATAGCTAATGGTTGCTGTAATAATGCAGGTAAAACAAATCGCGGTTCAGCACTTGCAGCTCGGTAAAAAGCAATAAACTCGCGAACTAAAATTGCCATTGACCAGCCATCGCTTGCAATATGATGCATATTAAAATGTACAAAACTTTGCTCATTGCTAATTTTAGCAACCACCACACGCAGTAAAACGTCGCTTGCCAAATCAAACGCTTTACTACTTGCATGTGACGACAGTGATTGCCATTGGTGATCTTGCTGTTCACGATTAAGCATACTTAAATCGTGCAGCTCAAGTGGGATCTCAAATTGTTCATTAATACATTGCTCAGGCGCTGAGCCTTGGTCGCGTGTAATAATAACGGTACGCAGCACTTCATGGCGTTCAATAAGTGCATATAACGCGCCCGACAATGCAGTCAGCTCCAACTTCCCCGTAAACACAAAGCTAGCTGGCATATGATATTGCACACTTTCATTATGTACTTGATCAATAAGCCATAATCGTTGCTGTGCATAGGAAAGAGGTAGCGCTTGCTGGCGAGATATTTTCACAATCTCTTGGTGTGGCTGAATTTTTTCACAGTTTTGTAATGCTTGCGCTAACGTTGCAATCGTTGGAGTTTTAAATAATTGCGGTAATGTTATGTCGAGCTGCTTACCTTCACGAATCTTACCAATCAAGCGGATTGCTAATAACGAGTGCCCCCCTAAATCAAAAAAGTTATCGTCTAAACCAATATGTGTAGTGAGTAAAATCTCACTAAACAGCTGTAACAAATATTGCTGTAATGGTGTTTGCGCGTGCTTGCTGTGTGTTGTGCTAGTTGGCTGTAAACAATTAAGTGCGTCAGCTATCAATGTGGCTTTATCAATCTTGCCGTTTTTCGTCAGTGGCATCACAGTAATAGCATAACAGTGTGCGGGGATCATATACGGCGCTAAGTAATGCGATAAATGCGATTTAATGGTGTTAACGGCTAATGGCTTTTCATGTTGATGGTATACAATATGTGCCGCTAACGTTTGCTGCTTGCTATCAACCGTCACCGCACAATCAGCCACTTCAGGGAGTTCCAGGATCAGCTGCTCAATCGCGGCTAAATCAACTCGAAAGCCGCGCAGCTTGATCTGTTGATCCTTACGTCCACAGTATCTTAAATAACAAGCAGTACCTGTTTCATCAGCTTGCCATAACGCTATGTCGCCTGTTCTATAAAAACGCTTGGTCACTTTTCCACCCTGCTGGCTAGGCAGCTGCAAAGTAATAAAGCTGGTATTATTAAGCTCAGTCTGATTAATGTAACCTGGGCTGACAACAGGTCCTGCAATAAGTAATTCACCACGCATATTCACTGCTGCTGGCTGATCAAATTGGTCAACCACTAACAGCGTTACATTATCGTTAGCTAAACCAATTGGGACATCATTATGACGCAGTAAAACCTCATCACTGGTACTGTGATCAATTACAAAAGTACTTGAACCGACTGTAGTTTCTGTTGGTCCATATTCGTTAATCCAACGACACAGTGGTAACTTTGCACGGATCGCCAACAACAATTCAGTTGTGAGTGCTTCACCACCGATCACCAATGTATGGGTAACATTGCTTACACAATAGTGCTGCGATAATGCCAAAATGGCACGTAAATGAGCTGGCGTGAGCTTAAACAGTTTAGCGTCTGTTGCTGTAAAGAGTAGTTCCGTCAGCTGGGTTAACTGTTCACCCCCTTGCGCAATAATTTCCACCACGCCACCTTGCATCAAGGCTGGATATAACGCAGTGATCGTTGCATCAAACGCCAAAGGCGTACTCAATACGCTGCTACAAAGGGCTGAATTATCGGGCATATAATGCGCAACCGCATGCTGTAAATAAGCCGCTAAATTGGCATGGTTTATCATCACCCCTTTCGGCCGTCCGGTCGAACCAGAAGTATAAATAATGTAACTCAAATCATCATCTTTGACATTGAGGCTGAGTTGTTCATCTGGCTGCTCCAGCGGGTAGCCGTCGAAGTTAGAATCGTCATCAAGAAGATCATCAACGAGCAAAAATCTGCTCCACTGTTGATCAGCGTGTCGGCATTCTCACTCAATGCTAAAATCATCATCAACTCAGCATCTTCAACAATATAACTTAACGTTTTTACTGGTGTATCTTGGTGTATCGGCACGTATACATGACGTGCCTTTAAAATAGCGAGTATCGCCACCACCATAGCGGCACCTGATGGCAGCAAAATGGCAATTCGACTTTGCGCAGCAAAATCCATTTCGAGTAAACAATGCGCAAGCTGATTAGCACGTTGTTCAAGCGCGAGGTAACTATAGGTTTGGCCATTACATCTTACTGCGGGGTGTTGCGGGTGCTGCTTTGCAAAATGCGAAAAACACACATGTAAAGGCGATGGTTGGGTATTTTGTATATCAATTGAGTCACTATGAGATAATGCCGCTGCGTGCTGGCTCGGGCTCCACAGTATTAACTCTGCGAGCTTGACGCTTTGATCAGCCAAGCATTGCTGCAACACATAACTAAATTGAGCAAAGAATGTCTCTATATTCGCTTGATGCCATAGTGCGGTATCGTATAACCACTCAATTTCTAGCACGTCACCGGTATCTATAACTGAGACTTCTAAGTCAAGTTTAGCGCTACGCACCTTGCTCTGTGAGGCTTTAATTGATAGCCCTGCTAGCTGTAAATTTTCATTTATCGTATTGTTTACTCTAAAGATGACTTGTACTAACGGCGGAATTGCTAAACTGCGTTCGGTGGCTAATTCATCCACTAAGAGATCAAATGGGATCTGTTGATGAAGCAGTGCTTCACTCAACGTTGCTTTTACATCAGCTAATGCTTGGTTAAAGCATGTATCCCCTGACACCTTATTACGTAACACCAGCGTGTTAACAAAGTTACCAATAATAGGTTCAAGCTCTGCGGCAACTCGCCCTGCAACTGGCGTACCTAGCACACAATCTGATTGCCCAGAAACTCGACTAAACCACAAAGTAAATACAGTTTGTAAGGTTACAAACAAAGTGTCACCTTGGTTTGCAATAAACAATCTTAATTGTTCAGTTAATGCAGGCGACAACACGGTTTTATATAAACCGCCGCCGCTGAGCACATCGTTACCTCGCTCGTACTGTGTAGGTAACTCATGCACTGTAGGTAATTGCGCTAACTGTTGACGCCAGTAGTCAATACTTATTTGCCACTGAGGATCAGCTTGCATACGATGCTGCCAATGTACAAAATCAATATAATTATGCTCTAGAGTTTGCAAATCAGTGGCGTTTGTCATACCAATATGCTGATTATAATTGCTAGCGAGTTCACGGCATATCAAGCCAATAGACCAGCCATCGGCAACAATATGATGAACAGTAACAAGTAACTGATAATGGTGATCGGCTATTTTAATCAAGCTTGCCCGTAACATCAGCTGTGAGGTTAAATCAAATGACTGATTATAATCTTCCACTATCATCTTCTGTAACAGCTGCTGTTGATCTGCTTGTGTGCAAAGGTCTATCTGTTGCAATGAAAAAGCTAAATGGCCGTTAAAATATTGGCATGGCTGCGCATCAGCTGTACTTTTATAGTTATAACTTAGGATCGTATGGCGCTTAATGATATCTTTAAATGCCTGCTGCAATGCCGCCACATCAACATCACCGCGCAGCGTAAACACGCCCTGTAAATTATATTGACGGCTGTGTCCCTGCAGCTGATCAACAAACCAAATACGCCGCTGAGAAAATGACAACGGGTGTTCCCCAGCTAAATCAATATGTGTTAATTGCACCTTTGAGCTAGCTTGTTCACTACAGGTTAAATACTGGGCTAACTCCTCAACGGTTGCATGATTGAAGATGTCTTTAAGTGACAATGAAACGCCAAACTGCTGACGAATTTGGTTAAGTAATCTAATTGCTAGTAAGGAATGCCCACCGATTGCAAAAAAATCATCTTCTAGACCAACCCTAGCAAAGCCTGTTAACTGTGCAAATAACGCCGCTACTTGCTGCTGCATTAGCGTTTTTGGCGCTACAAAAGTATCGCTGCTGCGTACCATTTGTTGTTGTAAGAATTTACGATCAACTTTGCCATTTTCAAGATAAGGTAATTGCTCTTTCAGTACAAAGAAACTGGGGATCATAGGCTCTGGTAATACACACTTTAAGTCCGTTTTGATCCGTTGTTGTAAGGCCTCAGCAGTTAATTGCTGGCCTTCATTAGATGCCACATAGTACGCAACTAAAGTATCTGCAGAGGCAATTTCGCGACAAATCACAGCACTATTTTTAACCACTGATAAAGCCGTTAACTTTGCCTCGATATCAAGTAAGTCAACTCTAAAGCCTCTGATCTTAGGTTGCTTATCTAAACGCCCTAAATATTCCAGCGCACCGTCTTTGCGCAAACGAACATTATCACCAGAGCAATAATAGCGTTGTTGTCCCTTGGTCGTGTTAATCACAACAAAACTTTTCGCAGTCTGATCCGTTGCACGAATATAGCCTGTTGCTAAACTCTCACCACCAATATAAAGCTGTCCAGGCATGCCCATGGCAACGGGTTCGTGGTGTGCATCTAGTATGGCAAGTTCAACATGCGCAAGCGCGCTACCAATAGGATAACTCATCTGCTCAGCAGTTTGATGATCCTCAATTTCATAGGTAGCCACCCCAATGCAGGTTTCTGTCGGCCCATAATGATTGATTAATTTAGCGCTTGGATAGAGCGCCCGAATTTGCGCTACTAATTGCGCTGTTAATGATTCCCCCCTAACACCCACTGTTGAAGAGGTGCGCGAGGTACTTGACTCGCAGCAATAGTGGCTAATAGTTCAGCAGCAAAGCTGGGAGTGATCTTTAAAAAGTTAATTGCTTGCTCACTGAACGTATCGACAATCGCAACAGGATCACTTTTTACATGTGGTGAAATTAATACCACAGTGCCGCCACTCGCCCATACCGGATATATCCCAGTTAAACAAAGATCGGTCGCAAGCCCTGTAACCACAGCTGACTTGGTATCATTATTCAATTCAAGTCGCTTAGTAATACTTTGAACATAGTGCGCTAATGCAGCATGACTAATTTCAACCCCTTTTGGCGCGCCTGTTGAACCGGAGGTAAATATCACGTACGCGCTGTCATTAAGGTTTAAATTGGGTAAGCCAGTTAAATTAACCGCCGCTTTTGACAGCTGCGCAAAAGGCCATAATGTAATGTGTTGCTCATTTAATACCGTAACTGCTTGCTTTTCGAGCGCTGTATCATCAAATGTTACTAAATATTCACAGCCTGCCTGCTGTAAAATTTCCGCAATACGCGCCACTGGAGTGCCTTGCTCAATCGGTAAGTAAGCACGGCCTGTTTGCAATAGTGCAAACATCGTTAATAAGGCATCGATTGAGCGAGATACCAATAATGCAATGGGTGCTGCAGTTGTTTGTTGATGATGAGTTTGCAAAGCTAAAATATGGCTGGCGAGTGCTGCGCTTTGTTGCACTAATTGTTGATAACTCAAACTTCGTGCGGTTTTTCCATGTTGGTCAGCTTCAATACAAGCTGTTTTTTCAGCACTAAGCTCAGCCTGCTTTATCACCTGTACAGGTAATGCAATCACATCACTGCTGACTTTTTCATGATCTTTTTTACGCCCTAACAACTGGCTGGCATAACACGCAGAGGGTAACTCAACGGTTGCAATAGTTTGTGCTGCGTTATTGCCAAGAGATATAACTAACTCATTAAAATCATTGCTCATTTGCTGAATAACATGGTCATCAAATAGCGCACTGCAATAATCAAAACTAATATCTAAGCCCTGCTCTGATTCACTTACATTCAGGGTTAAATCAAATTTTGCAGTACCGTTATCTAATGGCAATAATTTAGCCGACAATGTTGCGGTTTCCACAGTACCGGTATCTACACCGTTATAATTAAACAGTATTTGAAACAATGCTGAATGTGCTGACGATTTAGCTAAGCCAAGTGTTTCGATAATATCTTCAACTGCCACACTTTGATTTGCTAGCCCTTGCGCCACTAACACTTTAGTTTGCGCTATTAATTGTGCAAAAGAGCTCTGCGGTGACACCATTTTTCGCATAGGTAAGGTATTGATAAAACACCCTATAACATTCTCAAATTCGGGCTGTTCACGATTCAATACAGGCACCGCCACCGTAATATCCTGTTTTTGGCTATAGCGCTGTAATAGTACATAAAACACACTTAACAACCCGACAAACCGAGTAGCACTTAATTGCTGACAGCAACTGTCAAACTCGGTAACCAGCCGTGTATCGATAACACTGTGCTGGCTCTTGCCTTGATAGGTTTTTTGTTTATCACGAGGATAACTCGTTGGCAGCTCAAATAACTCCATCCCTGTTAGCGCTTGTTGCCAATAACTTAGCTGCTGTTGATATATAGGTGATTGTTTAAACTGACCTTGCCAATGTACATAATCTAAATACTGTAAAGGTTTACATGCAGCCGCATTATTAACGGTATTATTATTATTTGTCAGTATCGCCAATAATTCTTGCACCAAAAGCCGTACAGACCAACCATCGGCAATAATATGATGCATCGCAATGTATAACCATTTACCCTCACCTGAGTGGCCAATTAACGTTGCACGTATCAGTAAATCATTTTCCAGATCAAAGCGGTAACTTAATTCATCGTGTAATTTTTCAACTATTTGTGTGGGTGTTTCATGCCGTGCTATCTCAAGTGCATTCAATGCTAAGCGCAACTGGCTATTAACTCGCTGCACAACACCTTGATCAGTGTTAAAAAATTGCGTTGTTAATATTTGATGGCGAGCCAACAATGTGTCAAATGCCCGCTGTAGTTCATTTATTGTCAATGAATCTGACAGCTGCAACAGACCACACATATTGTATGCAGTTGACTGCTGTTCATATTGATCAATAAACCAAATACGTTGTTGCGCACTTGATAAATCCCCTTGTTGCAGATGATGACGTTGCATATAGGCAATCAGCTCATCCTTACATGCTTTGATCTTTGCCAGTTCTGGTGCTGGGACTGTCGTTAACTTACTTCGTAACTTTAACCGCCCATCTTGCAAATAAACGAAGATACCTTGTGCGTCCAATTCGGCCAGTAAAGTTTTAATTGCTACATTATCCATGTTACAAGTCCATTTCAGTCATGCTGCTATCATCAAGGGCTTTACTAATATCACGGCCGCTCACTATATCGCTCACAACAGTAACCTGAGGCTGACTTTGCTCGGTACTTGCTGCTCGCGCTGATAATAAATCGTCAATTCGTAGCGCTAATTGCGCAACGCTAGGGTAGTCAAAAATATCGCCTACCGTCACCCGTACTTTAAATTGCAGATTAATTCGTGACACAAGCTGCATAGCGAGTACAGAGTTACCACCACAATCAAAGAAGCTTTCTTGGGTACCTAACACTGCAACCTTAAGTAATGCTAAATAATGTTGCAGTAAGCTCGTTTCAGTCGCGCAGCTAGGGGCAATACGTACTATTGCCGATTGCATAGCCGCAGTCGGAAGCGGTAATGCTTTCGTGTCTAATTTTCCATTTGGTGTGGTTGGCCACTGCGTTAACCAACAGATTGATTCTGGCACCATATAACTTGGCAATGATTGTGATAGCACACGACGTAATTCACTCACACTCCAAACACTTTCCAAACTGTCGTCCTCAAGGCTATAAGCACATAAACTCGGCTGGTCGTGATTGTTTGGTTTGATAAAAACACGTACATCTTGGTTCGCAAATAACAAGCGCAGGTGGTGTTCAATTTCACTTAATTCAATACGATGCCCGTTTAGTTTAACTTGTTGATCTAACCGCCCTTGTAGTTCAATACGGCCATCGAGTAAACGCCTTGCACGGTCGCCAGTTTTATACAAACGCTGATGCGATTGACCATTAAAAACATGACTAACAAAACGTTCAGCTGTGAGTGCTGGTTGCTGTAAGTAGCCAGTCGCTAATCCTAAACCACCGATCCATAACTCCCCCACACGCCAATAGGTAGAGGTAAACATGGACTTTGTGCATCCTCAGCCATAACATACAAGCTCGTATTAGCAATTGCTGAACCTATCGTAATATCATCACTGTGCTGAATATGGCTAATTGCAGACCAAATGGTGGTTTCGGTTGGACCATACATATTCCATAAATCCCCCTGCTGCGACAGCACCGCCTGAGCAAGTGCTGGATCAAGCGGTTCGCCACCACACAAGACCTTGATACCAGCTAAACAATCAGGTGCTGCATTTATTATTAATCGCCATAACGTCGGAGTCGCTTGCATAATAGACACTGGGAAATGTGCTATTAGATCGGTAATTGCATATGGGTCACTGCATGTTTGCTCACTCGCAAGCAGTACATTAGCCCCAACAATTAAGGGCGAAAACAGCTCTAACATCGCGATATCAAATGCAATAGTGGTAACTGCCAACAAGCAATCGGTTGGCTCTATTCCAGGCTGTACCGTCATAGCGAGCAACAGGTTTTGCAGCCCTTGGTGATTAATTTCCACACCTTTAGGTTGCCCCGTTGAGCCCGATGTATATATAACATAAGCGGTTGATAAAGGAGCAATAACGCGATCTGGATTACTGCTTTGCAAGCCTGTAAGTACCACAGTATCAATATCTAATACGGGCAATTTGTTGCTCGCAATAATTGGGCTACTATCACTAAAACTGTCACACAACAGTAAATCAGCTTGTGCATCAGCCAGAATATATTCAATGCGTGCTTGCGGAAAAGTAATATCGAGTGGCAAAAATGCAGCCCCCGTTTTTAATACCGCTAATAAGCTAATAATCAGCTCCGCACGCCTTGGTAGTGCAATTGCGACTAAGCTGCCGACCCCAATACCTTGCTCAATAAGATAATGAGCAAAGGTATTTACTCGTTGATTTAACTGTGAATAGTTAAGGCTTTGGCCATCACAGGTAATAGCAATATTGTCAGGGTATTGAGTCGCAGCATATTCAAATGAAACGATACAAGAATCGACACAAAGTTGTTTATCAACACGCTCACATTGTTCAGTAACCAGTGTCGCTATTTGTAAATCATCTAACAATGAACAGTTCGCACTGTTTAGTTCGTCTGTCCCAACAGCGTTGCTAAACAACCCTATTAACCCAGATAACCAATGATTTACCTGTTCATATGTAAATTTATCTTGTTGATATTCAAGGGTGAGTGACCAACTGTTAGCAAACTGAGTTAAGTTACAACTTAATTGGAATTGGCTATAACAGGTGTTGCTTGGCATGGTATTTAATTGCAATTCAGTAAATGCCGGTAAGGCAGTAACTTTATCTAAATTAAATAAAGTATTAGGTAAATTAAGCGATTCATTTGCTAACGCTGAATAAGGGAAATGTTGATGTTCAAATGCAGTTAATAATTCAGATTGCACTGTTTTGATTAACTCTCGAACACTGCTGATGTTTGTAACATCAATGCAAATTGGTAAAATATTCGTGCAATACCCGACTAATTCGCTATCGGAAGATTCTGCGCTATCAGCTTGAGGGAGTAATTGTCGATCAGAGCAAGGGATCCCAACGGTGATCATTGACTGCTGGCTAAGCTTACTTAACCACGCTATATATAACCCCAATAAAGTGGCAAATTGACCGCAGCCCTGCTGTTTAGCCAGATCAGCAATATTTCCTTTGGTGTGCTCATTAAGCTCAACAGTCAATACCGATACTGCATAGTTCGTTGTCGTTGCAATCGCAGTGTTTGTTGGTAGTTGCAACGGCATACTTGGCGCTAGTTGTGCCAACCAAAATGCCTTATCTTGCTGGTAATTAGCAGACTCTTTATAGTGGTCAAGTGCTTTAACATATGCACTAAAGTCTACCGGTGCTGCCAACGCCTCTGTTGTGTTTTTATAGTGCTGGGTGTTGTTATAGTGTTGGGCAACTTTACTCAAAATAATCTGCAACGATACGCCATCACAGAGTAAATGATGCGTAACCACACTTAAGTAAGCAGTATTATCATTTTCTCTTAGTAGCGCAAAGCGACATGCAACTTCATTATTAAAATCAAAAGCATGGTAACGTAACTCCTGCAACTGAGTTGCTACAGCGATATTATTATCTGAGTGTTGTAGATTAATAACTAACAATTGAGGACGATGCTCAGCCACTAACCTATGGCAAAGCGTATCGCTATCAATTGCATACTGTAAAATAGTGCACTCGCGTACTGTTTTATCAACTGCGGTAACTAAGCGACTTATATCTAACTGACCTGTTAATTTAAGTACGGCTTGTAAGTGATACGCAAAAGCCCCCTCAGGTGACTTTGACGCTAAGGCAAGTAATTGCTGCTGCGCCTCGGTCAATGGAAATGTCGCCGCTAAGGTGGCCAAGCTCATCTTATCATCACGGTCACTACCAAAATAACCTGCCACCTTTAAACTCAAGGCACTGTCTTTAACTGCGGTAATAATGATCTCTATATCTGCATCTGTATGTGCTGCTGATAAAAAGCAGTTACGTCCTTCCCAAATAAAGATGCCACGATTAAGCATTTCATAAAAAAACATATCTAGATTTTGGCTAAATCTAAAACGAAATAAAGAGCTAAAAGCTTCAATTTGAATTGGGATCATTGCATCAGCAAAAAAGCGATTAAGGGTTGTTTTCAGATAATTGGTTTTATCACTTAGCCTTTGTTGTAACTGTGGTCCTTGGCGTTTAATTTCGCTTAAAACCGCTTTTGCACTGGCCATTGCCATTGGGTGTTTACAAAATGTTCCAGCAAAAAAAGTCGTATCTGCCTGTGGATAAGACTGATCACCATATTGCCATACACCACCATCAATACCGTCTAAGTAATCGGCACTGCCGGCAACAACTCCGATTGGCAACCCTCCACCAACAATTTTGCCATAGGTTGCCATATCAGCTTGGATCCCCACTAATCCCTGTACGCCGCCTGGATGAGCGCGAAACCCGGTGATCATCTCATCAAAAATCAGTGCTATTCCATGCTCTGTGGTTATTGCTCTGAGCTCTTTTAAAAATTCCCACGGTTGTATTTCTGGGTATCTGCTTTGAACCGGTTCAACCAATACCGCAGCAATTGTATGTGCATTTGCACGAATAATTTCCAGCGCCTGCGCGCTACCGTAATCTAATACTAAGTTGTCATTAACTGCGCCTTGGCGAACACCTGCGCACATAGGCTCGATGTCTCCTTGGCCCACAGAGTGCGCCAAAGTACCATCATAATGACCATGGTATGCCCCACTAAACTGCACAATTTTGTCACGTTTTGTATAATTGCGTGCTAAGCGCAGTGCGGTCATGACCGCCTCGGTGCCTGAATTACAAAACGTCACACGCGCCAAACCAGTTAATTCGCTGATCAAAGCAGCCACTTCACACGCTAAAGGACTGGCTAAGCCTAATTGAATACCTTGATCTACTTGTTGCGCTAAAGCATCAGTCACAAATTCGGCTTTATGGCCAAATAAATTAACTCCAAAATCCATTGTAATATCAATGTATTCATTGCCGTCTATATCCCATAATCTGGCTTGCTCGCAGTGGTCTGCATAAATCGGATAAAGCATTTCCTTGCTTGATAACCTAAACCCCGCTGAGGCTCTGCAATCAGCTAAGTTGCCACGATGTTGAGCAACCAGCTTTTTCGATGCGCTGGTTTTTGCGCAATAATCAGCTTTTAGTTGTTCAAAATGCTGCTGCATAGCGGGTGACTGATGCTGCATGTGTAATTGTCTACTTTGCGATGCAGGAAGTTCTGTGGCGCGCTTATTTACGGGCATTGCAACTGTTTTTACTTGCTGCTGAGGCATATTGTCTGGCGTTACACTTGCCGAGGAGGTTATAGCACTGCCCTGTAGAAAACGTAATTGTTGCGCTGTCACCGCGGCAATGCTTTGACGGCCAAAATCATTAGTTACACTCGCGGCAGCTTGCAGCTGCTGCTGGCAAATTGCCATGATAGTCTGTTGATCAAACCCCATATTGGCTGAAGAAGTTGTTGTATCAGAGTACGAAGGGGTATTCTGCTCTACAATTGCAATATCCGAGGTTAACTGGGCATCTTCAGTGTGTGGGTAAAAGTCACTATGTTGCGCAATATAATCCAATAAACTATCCACTGTGCTTAGTTCTTCGTAAAACTGGCGTACGCTAAACTCTAAGCCAAATTCTCTTTCATAGGTGCGTACGGCTTGCATTATCATTAATGAATCAACCCCCATTTCAAGTAAGGGAACATTCGTTTTTATAGCATCAACTGGTAATGATAATAAATTTGCAAGATTAGAGAGTACGATGTCACGAATAAGCTCAGTTCGTGCAACAACTTGGTTTATGTTTGTTACCGATTTATTGGCCTGCATATTTTCCTGCATTGCAGTACTTTTTAGCGCTGGTTGCTTTGCTGTTGGCACTATCCAATGTGCATTTTTTGCAAACGGATAAGCGGGTAATGGCTGTTTTTGAATATTTATTTGTGGATAAATATGCGCCCAATTTAGCTCAATGCCTAGTTCAAAAATACGCCCTAAACTGGTTACTAAACGTGTTTTATCAGCACCTTGACTGTGCAATATAGGTAAATACTCAGCATCTAAATGGGGCAAGTTTTCTTGCAATAACACCATCAAAACAGGTTTTGGTCCAACTTCTACCGCGCACAAATGCTCACGTTTATCTAACTCGCTCACGCATAAATCAATGCGAACAGGTTTAGTGATCTGCTCGATCCAGTATTGAGGTGTTGCTAAGGCGTCAGTTTCTAGCTGGCCAGTCACCGACGACAACAAGGGATAACAAGGTTTTCTATAGTTTACTTGCGCTGCTATAGCAGCAAAATAATCAAGCATCGGATCCATAAGTGGTGAATGAAAAGCACGTGCTGTGTTGAGCTGTTTAATCGTCAGATTTTGTTCTTTTAATAACTCAATGGCAATCTCAAGCGCTGAGTTTTCGCCCGAGAACACCACGCCAGAAGCACCATGATAGGCTGAAATTGCAATTTGAGTCTTGCCATTATCATGGCATTTTGTAATGACTTGCTGGGCAACTTGCTCACTACAACGCACTGCAAACATGCCCCCATTATCAGCAAGTTCATGCATGAGTTGGCCACGCGCAGCTATCAATAAAATAGCATCAGCTAACGAAAACACCTGAGCAATGCATGCGGCTGCATACTCCCCAACACTGTGACCTAATAACAGCTTAGGAGTGGCGCCAAAGTGGATCATTAATTTGGCCGTAGCATACTCAACCGCAAATAAGCCGACTTGAGTCCAGTTAGTTTGTTCTAAAAACTGTTTATGGCTTTGCTGATACAGAACCGTTAGCAATGACTCGCCGAGTCTATCGCCAAGTAAATGATCACATTCATCAATCGCGTTTTTAAATACAATTTGCGTATCATACAATTGTTTTGCCATTGCAGGATATTGCGAGCCCTGACCAGTAAATAGCATTACTAACTCATAATTTGTCGCAGCTTTATCATTTTCAGCCGCACTTAAATGCGAAGTTGTATTTAAGCCACGCATCGCACGTAATAAACCTGCACGATCTTCGCCGCATACGGCACGTTTTGCTTCTTTAAACTTAGTCAGATGTGCTGCTGTGTAGATCAGCGCATCAAATTCATTATCAGATAAACTCTTTAATCTCGTTTCATAACGCGTCAGTAAATTGGCTAACGCATCTGGAGTTTTAGCTGATAACGGTAACAGATAAAATCCCGTTTGCGAGGCTAAATCAATGGTATCGACCGCACGTTGAGGTGCACTCGCACAGATAATATGTGCATTGGTGCCACCAAAACCAAACGAGCTAACACCAGCAATACAACCATTGTCTGAACCAACAGGCCACGGCTGTAAATCACGATTAATTTTTAACGCAATTTTATGCCAAGCAATGTGTTTGTTAAGCTCTTTAGCATGAGCTTGGCCGGGTATTTTTTTATGCTGCATGCATAACATGGTTTTGATCACACCAGCAATGCCTGCACCCGATTCCAAATGGCCAATATTCGCTTTCACAGCGCCCACAGTAAGTGGCTCAGCTAAGCTTGTTTGTGGCCTATATACTTTACTCAGCGCCGATACTTCTATTGGATCACCCAGCTCTGTACCAGTGCCATGGGCTTCAACATATTGCACGTCATCTGCTGCAATTTGTGCATTAGCTAACGCCGACTTAATAACACTTTGCTGTGACAAGCCATTAGGTGCTGTAATGCCATTACTGCGGCCATCTTGATTGACTGCACTGCCTTTTAGTACCCCGTAAATAGGGTCGTTATCCTGTACTGCCTGCGCTAACGACTTTAATAATAAACATCCCACCCCTTCACTTCGTACATAGCCATCTGCAGAGTCTGAAAACGTTTTACAACGGCCATCTTTTGCAAGCATTTGCGCGTTTTCACAGGCGTTCGTTACCTCATCACTGAGGATCAAATTCACCCCACCCACCAGAGCTTGGGCTATTTCACCACTGTGAAGACTTTGCATGGCTAAATGCAATGCAACTAACGAAGATGAGCATGCTGTATCAACTGCAACACTTGGCCCGCTGAAGTTGTAATAATACGATAACCGATTAGCCGCAATACTCAGCGCAGTACCAGTACCTAAATAAGCATTTTGCTTTTCATATTGCTGAGAAAGTAAGAAGTAATCATTTTGCGAGATACCAATATAAACCCCTACTTTTGCACCCGATAATTGCAGCGGCGCATAACCTGCGGCTTCAATGGCATGGTAACTGGTTTCTAGCAACAATCGATGCTGAGGATCTATATGCTTAGCTTCGGTTGGAGAAATACCAAATAAATTTGCATCAAATTGTTCAATGCCACTGATGTAACCACCTAAACGGGTATTATCCAAATGTGGGCATAACATGCCGCGACTTTCGTTTGGCAGTCCAATTGCATCTTGTTGGTTACATAATAGCTGCCAAAACGCCTCTATACTTTCAGCTTCAGGGTAACGACATGCCATCCCTATAATGGCAATGTCTTTGTCCGTGCAGTCCCTTAGAGATTGAGCAGCTTCATTTAGTGTGGGTATAGCCGCGGGCATAGTGACTGTATTTGATGATATAGCAGCGGTTCGGATCGCATCAAATTGCCATAAATAATTAGCAAGCTTTGAAATAGATGGATAGTCATATAAAACTGTCGGCTCTAACTCAATATCATGCAATTCCATTAACTCACCCGAAATACGCACCGCCTTCATTGAATCAACCCCTAAAGATTGAAATGAAGCATCAACAGCAAGTGATTGCGGGTCCACATCAACTTCCTGTGCAACGACGCTTTGCAACAAGCTAAGTAAATTTGCATGTTGTTCATCTTCAAGTGCACAGTGGCTACTGAATATATCTGCTGATTGTGGCTCAAACGTTTCGCTCTCAAAAGAACCACGCAATTGATAAAGTGGCGTTAGCTGCTGCGCTAAGTAATGACGTTTGTTTTCTTGACGTTGAATTTTTCCGCTAGATGTTTTTAATACTCGCCCAGGTTTTATCAGTACAACATCATAGGGCGTAATACCATGCTGCTCTGTAATCGCTTGGATCACATCTTTACATATCGCTTCAGGATCAAGTTTACGAACCGCAGTACGTTTTACTTGTTGCACAATGACAAGTCGCTCTTGCTGTTCGCACATTATTGAAAATGCCGCACCACCGTTATTATCAAGTGCAGCATTTGCGTTACTTACCGTCAATTCAATATCTTGTGGGTAATAATTTTTACCGCGAAAAATTAATACATCTTTAGAGCGCCCAGTGACGAACAACTCATCGCGATATACAAAGCCTAAGTCGCCAGTGCGTAAGTATGGGCCATCATTATCATCAATATAGGCCTGAAATATTTCTTTTGTTAATGCGGCTTTTCCCCAATAACCTTGTGCAACACTTGCACCTTTGATCCAAATTTCGCCGGTTTCGCCATCAGCACAGCGTTTATTAGTGTCAGTATTAACAATGGCCATTGTATGGTTGTGCCACGTAATGCCACACGACACCGCATAATAAGGCGAGTTATCGGATGATGTGTGTAAATCACAAAATGAATCATCATCGCCATGCGTTACGTTTGTTACTTTACCTGTCTGTAATTCTGCAGTGATAAGACGTAACACAGTTGGCGAGTGTGATAATTTACCACCGCTTGCAAATAAAGTTGTTTCCGCCATACCATAGCAAGGAGAAATACTGTCACGGCGAAAACCACACCCTTTAAATTTCTCTACAAAGCGCTCCAACGTCGTCGCTCGAACGGGCTCCGCACCATTTAATGCAGAGCGCCAATGTGATAAATCGAGGTTTTTTAAATCAGTATTTTTAACCGTATCGACACATAAATCATAAGCAAAGTTAGGCGCACTAGAGGTTACAGCTTTAGTATCACTTAACAGTTTGAGCCAGCGATACGGCTTTTGTAAAAAGTAAGTCGGATTCATCAAAGCCGCTGGTGCACCAATATAGATCGGATGCAAAATACCAAAAATAAGACCCATATCATGAAAGTGCGGTAACCAGCTGACAATACCGGTGCTGTGATCATGACCAAAGGCTTGCTTCATCATTTCTTGATTATCGAGAATATTGGCTTGGCTAACCATTACCCCTTTTGGCTCACCCGTTGAGCCAGATGTATATTGTAGAAAGGCTAATTCGTCAGCTGCTACTTCGCAGTGCTGAAAATCTATAGTGTCAATTTGATAAGTGGGTTCAGCGTCAGTGGTAAAAATAGCTAAATCAGCCAATAAAGGTTCAGCTTCAAATAATGGACGTGCTATTTCATTAATTTTTTCTGTGGTCAGTGCACCTTTAGCACCAGCATCAACAACAATAGTTCTTAAACGGTCAATATTTTGATTCTTTTTGGGAGGATAGACAGGAACAGCAACAATGCCAGCGTACAGACACGCAAAAAATGCCTCCACAAATTCAAAACCAGAATTAAATAGCAATAGCGCCCTATCCCCTTGCGAAAAATGCTCCTGCAAGTGCCGAGCAATTTGCTTAGCACGTTCATCTAACTGTGCATAAGTGAGTGTTTTACAAGGTTGCTGATCGTCATAAAAATATTGATATGCAGTATCACTACCACGCGTGTTAGCTAATTTAACTAACCTAGCCGCTAAATTTATATTCATTCCATGACCTATTTTGGTTTGCGGCTCACTGCAACACCAAAGCCAAAATAAAGCTCTGCACTTCTACAGCTTGGTTGCCTCAGTGTATGAACCACTAAAATTGAAATATAATCAATTACATAGATTCATAACATTATTTAACGATTGCACATATTGTAATCCGCACAATATAAATAACGTATTGAAACTTAAAGGTAAACTAACCGCTAAAACCACCAGCTGCGCTAATCAACTGCACCTTAATTTTGCAATAACTTTCATTTAAAATTTGGTATATAAATACCAATAAATAAAGTTACTGTGATAAAAATAATTAATATTGCGACCATGAGATTAGTACAAAAAAACTAGATCAACATTAATAAAGCTAATAATTTACAAGTTAATACCAAAAACCATCCTAAAGGCGTATTTATTAATTAACCTCTATGCTAAGGCTCATGTTACTTGATCAAACCCTATAGAAATATTACAAAACATTACGTTTTGTTAAAAAATAATTAACCAAAAAGCGATGATTGATTTAAGGCAATAATTAGCTTTATTAGTAAATTCACTTTACCTACTTGAGCTATTTTCAGCATTTCCTGTATGAGTCTTATCGGGGTCTTCAAGTTACGTGACTAAATACACAAAAGCTAAATGTGATGCAAAGATGACCGACTTTAGCTAATGACAAACGTTCTACTCATTTAGTGCTAGTATTCCCTTACAAGGCACGCCTGCAATATTACGAACTCAATCGTCAAGTAAGTACACGGTTGATCAACTGCACATCATCTCTATTAAATAAAGTATCTAATAACTTTGATTAATCTGTCCTAAGGTTAGTCAATTAATGCTTGCTGTGGTCAGACTTAATAAGCTAAATTACGCGCTTTTTAAACTATACTTGAGGGACTATTAAGCAGTGAGGAACTTTATGTCGGTATTCAACTGGTACAATGCGTCAATAAAGCAAAAAATTGGTGGATTATTTGTTTTTTTATTAACGTTTTTGTTTTGTGTTATTGTTTTTTCGGCCTATAAAGTAAATCAAATTGAACGTGAAATGCGCGTAGTGGCTTTTCTGGATATTCCGTTAAGTCAGTTAATGCAACAAGTGGAATTCATTGAGCTTGAACAACACCTGCAATTTGAGCAATTTCAACTAAAAAACCAAATTGATGATAGGCCGCTCAACCCACATCAACAATTTGCTTTTGAAAAACAAAAAATAAAACAATTGCTCGATAAAGCGGTAGCAATGATTAATCGCTCATTAGCATTAAAAGAAGTCATATTACAGCCTGAAGCACATCAAAAAGTGGCCACCACAATTGAAAACTATACGCAAAAAAGTGACGAGTTCGAAAACTATTTAGAAAATGTTTACCAACAGAATCAACTTACTGAGCAAGCGCGGTTGCAAGTCGAAACAATGGCAACTGAGCTAGAAAGTGCAGAAAAACAAATAATAGCGCAATTAAATAAATTAACCTCTGATGATGCGTATTACACAGATCAGCACGAAAAAGACTTTCTATTTGTCAGCAGCTTACTCGGTATATGCGCCATCATCCTCGGCTTGCTGTTAACGACCTTTATTATTCAAATTATTTTACGTCGTATTCAACGCATCCAATCTAATATCGAAACGTTAAATTCTTCTGTTGAACACCATGAGTTACCCTTGGAACTTCAAAAAAAGATCAAAACTAAAGATGAGCTTGCAGCATTAGAACACGATATAAAAATTGTTATATCACGTTTGAATCAGGAAATGACTAGCCGTGAGGAAATTGAAAAACAATTAATAATATTAGCAACCCAAGATCGTTTAACCGGTGTATTTAACCGACACAAGTGGGAAGAACAAATAGAAAACCAGATCAATATGGCAGCACGAAGCGAATATCTATTTGCTTTAATAATATTGGATATTGATCACTTTAAACGAGTTAACGACCAATATGGCCATCAAATAGGTGATAAGTTATTAAAACATCTTGCGACACAATTACAGCCACAAATACGCACCATGGATATGCTGTTTCGTATCGGTGGCGAAGAGTTTGCAATTATTTCCCCCACACAAGATAAGCAACAAGCCCATCAACTTGCAGAGCGATTACGAGTGTATATTAGCGAATTAGATGAAGTGAGCTTACCTAAAGTGACCGCAAGCTTTGGGGTAACATGTTATCAGGCAGATGACTCGAGTTCAGTTATTTTTAATCGCGCAGATAAAGCACTCTATGAGGCAAAAGCACAAGGTCGTAATTGTATCGTAGTCGCTTAACTTGTATTGGCTGTATTAGTTCAGAGCAAATTTATATATTTAGGCTGGATTTACACACATGTAAATATCTATGTTGATACTGTTAACTGGCAAACTCAATACAATATTCCGCCGGCTCTATTCGTACTTGAGTTACATACAAATCATTGGGTAGCTGCACATTATTAGGCATATCAGCTGAATTAAGCGCGTTGAGGTTAGCCATTAACGCTTGCCGCTTTTCGATCCACTCACTAGGAAAGCACGGATTATCAATAAAATGTGATACTGCTCTGAACTCAAAATAGATCGTTCTACGTATAGCTGAACCTTTCTGTCTTCCTGATGCATGAACCGTGTTTACATGGTGAATTACCACATCACCTGCATTGGCCGTAATATCCACACTTTGTAATTGTGCAATGGATAGCTGGCGCTTTAAATCACACACACTTGCTTGGCTACAATGAGACTGCGGGATCACTGTTAACGCCCCTTGCTGCGCTATTGCATCATCTAAATACACCCCCACGGTAAAAATAGGCTCTTGAGTTCTCACCGCCATATCGCGGTGCCAATCAAATCCGCATGCATCTAATGAATTTTTTATCACAAGTGACTCATAGCTAGGTAAAACAGCTTCGCCGATAATCGCTTCAACGTAACTCATTAGTTCGGTTTGCGCTAGCAGTTGAGCAAATTGTGGCTGAAATTGAAAAAGCTCATTAATGCGATAAACAAAAGGCTCATCTGCAGTTTGCATAACAGCAATATTATCAAATGGTAAACCGGCTACATAGCGTGACTGTGCTTGAGCAACCAACTCATCACAAAAGTGCTGCAGTTTTGAGATTACACTTGGTTTAAGTACTTGTTTAATTTGTACAAAACCCTGCTGCTTAAACCGTTCAACCACTAGATTGGTTTGCATATTTAATATCTCCTTTTAATATACAGGCACTAAAATTTGTAGTCCGGCGCTATTAATAACTAAACAGGCTGTATTTCACTTGCCCAACAGTTCAGAAAAATAATAAAAAAGCATACTAACCTTGCTCAAATCTAGCTAGCACATATTCGATGAATAATCTGACGCGCAATGGTAAATGGTCACGATCCCGATATAACATAAATAAAGTGCGTGCCTTGCTTTGCCAATCAGGCAAAACATGCTGAAGCTCACCTTGAGCTATCATTGGTAATGCATAATAGTCAGGAATATAACCAATCCCCAAGCCTTTTTTAACCGCGTGTGTGAGCATTTGAATTTCATCAAGCTCTAAACGAATGCCCTTACTGGGTTGAAAATCATAAGCGTCATCATTTTGTTTATTTACTAATTGCCAAATAGACATCGGCTGGCAAATCACAGCGCTTTTTGCACATAAATCAGTGGGATGCTTAACACTGTCGGCCACCGTCTGCGAATTACTGCACAAAATAAAGTGAATATCTTTAAGTGGCCTCGCAATCCAATTATCAACCACCGTATTACCCACCCTAAACACCACATCCATTGCTTGCGCTTCAATATCAATTAAAGTATTCGAGAGCCTAATATCTAGTTGGATCTCAGGATATTGCAGTAAAAAATCATAAAAAATATCCCTTAAAAATTGCGAGCCGGCATTAATAGGTGCACTGATTATGATCTTACCTTTCGGTTGATTCTTCTCGATATGAAGATCATCATTAATTCCATCTAACTCAGCAAACAATGCACTCGAACGTTGGTAATACAGCTCCCCCATATGGGTCAGCGATACGCGATGAGCATCACGGTTTAACAATCTAAGCTGTAAATCATCTTCAAGTTGTCGAATACGACGGCTCAATGTTGATAAAGGCACTGATAAAGCCAGTGCAGCATCTTTAAAACTTTTTAAATGAGCAACAATACAAAAATAGCGTAAATCGTCTAGTGAATATCTATATTTCATTTTTGGAATCTACTCTCTTATTTTTGCTTGTTTATCCACATTATGGAAAGTAATACACTTGCCGCAACTTTTCAACATCTCTGGATTGCTGATGAACTTCTCAGCCAACACAAAAGCTATTTTACTCCTGTTATTATGTGCATTTTTTTGGGGAAGTTGTTTTCCTATTGGTAAACATGCATTAAATCAAGTACACGCACTGACTTTAGTATTTTGGCGCTTTAGTATTGCCGCAATCTGCTTGGCTATCTACTTAAAAATAATTAACACTACAAAACCAAGTTTAACGTTCAACCAATGGGCTTGGGTGATTATTGTTAGTGCTGTTGGCGTAGGTGGCTTAAACCTCGGTTTATTTACCGGGCTGGAACATACCAGTGCCGCAAACGGCTCGTTAATAATGGCGCTGAGCCCACTTGCAACCTCATTAATAAGCTCAGTTGCAAAGCGCTCAATGCCTACTGCAGCACAATGTTTTAGCTTAATCGTTAGCCTATCAGGTGTATTATTAGTTATCACCAATGGCGACTTAGCCGTGCTTTTGAATATGCAAATCAATGCCGGCGACAAAATGATCTTTTTAGGTATGTTAGCTTGGAGTTCATACACTTACTTTAGCCAAGGTATCAATCAGTACATGCCTGTATTGCCTTATACTTTTGTTAGTATGCTAAGTGGTGCAACAATCATTGGCTTAATGTGTTTAGTGACCGCCAATGTACACCCGCTTAGCGAACTCAGTAATAGCTCTATGGTAGGTATTATCGATGTTATTTATATTGGCTTATTTGGAACTGTTGCCGGCTATCTTCTGTGGCTGAATGGCATACGCCAACTTGGCTCAGCGAATGCATCGTTATTCTTTAACTTCGTTCCGGTATTTGCCATGTTAACAGCATTTTTGATGGGCCAACCAATTACAGAACTACAATTAATTGGCATTATTGTTGTGATCATCGGCTTATTACTGCCACGAATTGTTACCCCAAAACGCATTCCTGAACCTTGTAAATAACAAGTAATACAGCACCAGCTCATGATATAGCGATAAGTTACCTGCAACTCTATCGCTATTTAACCGCGTATTATTTTAGGATAAACAGGTAAGTGTGGCAGTTACTCTTTAAATAGAAAGAGTTACAATAATGCATTAGCAGCACACATAAATACCAAAGAGCAAAAAAATGAAAAATAACGACACCTTTAAAACTATCGCCACCTTAATTTTTAAGCAGCTTTATAAGCAGTTTCCAACACCAGTCAATTTAGATCCGAAAGCTATTATAGAAAGTGCATCAGCAGAGCAAATCGAATCAGTTAAAGGCACAATTGCGTTTCTTAACTACGAAGGCTATATTTTTGCTACCCCAAGCGCGACTTTTTTATTAACTGAAAAAGGCTTTGATCACGCTTTATGCCCAAAGTTTTAAACATTAAGTCAATACATTAGCCTATGTTAATTAAGATTAATCACAACCAACACTATATAAATAGTACTCACTAAAAATAACATTACGACGACCAAATAGACTTCTAATAACTATTCATAGTTAAAAAACCTTCAGTAAAGAACACGTTTAGTTATATTTAGCTCACTAAACGTGTTTAAAAACATAAAAACGCACACTTATATTTACATTCAATTTACAAAATAAAAACATTAAAAATACACGTGTAACCAGCTCATTTGTTGTTAACCATCATATTTTTGTTTTCAACTGGATAACAAACAAGTTTTTTTATTGACTTTATTGCACTTATTGGGGGTTCTAAATATTTCACGCAATTTATTGGCATTGATTAAAATTCACTCTAGATTTTGCTTTAGCAATTGGGTACTGATTATTTGCCAAGATTTTTATGAATCAAACATGTAATTAATCATTAGTTTTACATCAAACAGTCGGTAAATTACCTATGGTAGGAAATAAAGATGAAAAAATGTAAATATGCAGCATTAATTGCCATTGCCATCTATGGCCAACACAGTATTGCTGAAGTCGATGAACTGACTATTATGCAACATACCAATCAAGCAGCAAAAAAAACGACAATCGGTGCACAAGCCGATACTCATTTAAAACTCTCTAAGCAATTTGTAAATATTCAAAGCCAAGTAATCAGCCATACAATCAGTCATCCCGGTGCTGATTATATAAAAGTACATTTTAGTCGGGTGCAACTCAGTGGTAATGCAAAACTAGTCGTCAGAAACCAAGATAACACTGAACGATACGAATATAGTAGTGACAACATGAATGCTGCAACAATTGATGATGTTAAAGGTGATGACGGGGTGCATTCGTTTTCAGCTATGTCGGTCTCTAATGATAGCGTTATCATTGAATATTACCCCGACCCGACACTCAGTAAACAACAAACCCAGTTTGGCATTATTGATAGTTATTTTTATGGCACCGAAAGTGATATAACTACGAATACAGAGTTAAATAATGGCAATGAACCAGCGCTATTATCAACCTGTGGCGTTAATCAACGAAAAGATGTGCAATGCTGGGCTGATTCCCATCCAATAGAGTTTGACCGAAGCCGACCTATTGCGCGCTTAGTGATCGGTGGGCGCAGTTTATGCACGGGCTGGCGCGTTGGGAGTGATAATAAATTATTTACTAATAATCATTGTATTGAGACCGCATCAGAACTTGCCTCAACGGAAGTATGGTTTAATTATCAAAATAAAAGCTGTAATGGCTCAACTAAAGAAACTGTCGTAAAAGTCACGGGGAATGAGTTTTTTAAAACCGATTACACGCTCGATTATACTTTGTTCAGTGTTAATGATTTTAGCACTATCGAGCAATTTGGTTATTTAGGGCTAGATGTACGAAACGCGCAACAAAGTGAACGCATATATATTCCACAACATGGATCCGGTAACCCCAAAGAACTTGCAATAGAGTCAGATCAAGACAATGATGGTTTATGCCAAGTTAATGCTCCTTCAACAAATGGCCGTGGCAACAACACAGATATAGGATATTATTGCGATACCATTGGTGGCTCATCTGGTTCGCCTGTTGTAGCTGCATCAAGCAATCGTGTTATTGCATTGCATCATCTAGGTGGCTGCTACAACAAAGGAGCTAAAATAAGTAAAATTTGGCCTCAAGTAGCCAGCTATTTTAACGGTACTGTGCCCATTGGCGATAATGATGGTAATACCCCTCCTGCGCCTACGGCCCGTTTTGAATACAATTGTGATCAATTGCAATGTAACTTTGATGCTACTGGTTCCAGCTCTTCGGGCACAATAACTAATTACAGCTGGGATTTTGGCGATAATCAAATAGACAGTGGCGCAACTGTACAGCACACCTTCACTTCTACTGGAAACTACAACGTTTCTGTAACCGTTCAAGATAGCAATAACAACACCAACACACTAGCTCAGCTAGTCAGTGTTTCTGATGGTACGTCATCTGACATTGAGTTAAATAAAGGCCAAGCATTACCAGGTCTTAATGCAACAAGAAACCAAGAAAATATCTATTTTATTGATGTGCCAGCTGATGCCAATAATATTATGATGAGCATATCAGGTGGTAACGGCGATGCAGACCTATACGTTAAGAAAGGCGCTAAGCCCACCACTTCAGACTATGACTGTCGGCCCTTTAAAAATGGTAACGAGGAAATCTGTACAGTTAACCTAGGAGAGGGTCGCTATTATATTATGCTCAAAGCCTATAGCAGCTACAATAATGTCACTATCATGGCTGATTATAAAAACAGTACACCACCGACGGGAGATAGCACAATTATTACCTCTCGCGCCTATGGATTTCCGGTTTTTGGCAACGATACAGCTATCTGGTTCCTACAGGAAAAACATCTGTAACAATAAGTACAGCAGGCAGCCAAGGAGATATAAGCCTATATGTAAATGCAGATGGTGCAGTCACGCAAACAAAGTATGATTGCCAGTCAAAAAATCCCGGCAGCAACGAAAGCTGTACTTTAGCTGTTAACGCTGGTCAATCGTTACAAATCGGGTTACTAGGGATAGTCAGTTATGACTGGGTTAAACTAGTCGCTACTGCACAGTAAAATAACATTACTCCCCTTGTACAAAGCACTTCAGCGCCCTCTGAAGTGTTTTTATTTTTTACTAGTTTAGATAAAGCCCCACTCTACAACTTAAAATTTAATATATTTAGTACAGCTAAACTGAGGCCAGTAAATACGTAAATAAATAAGTGAATTTTACGGTTGGCTCAGAAGATAAACACTTTAAAAAAACAAAAAACCACGTTGGCTTAGCCTAACGTGGTTTTGTCTTTAATCGTTTATAAAAACTATTATAGAGAAAGGTACTCTTTAGCGCGCGTCAGGTTATGAGAAACCATTTCGCTATCAGCGATTTGTGCCGCTTCGTATAAATCAGAAAGACCAGCCGTATCATTGTTTGCCATCATACGTGACACACCACGGTTGCTTAATGCAAATGACGTTAGCTCGCGAACTTTCATACGTGGACCATTACTTTGCTTTAGTAATGCAATTGCTTTGGTACAAATTTCATCTGCTTGTGCATAATTTTTTGATTTCACATTTAATGCGCAGTTATTAAATGATTGTTCAACTGGCTGAGACGCTGCCGCATTATCAATAATCATTAATTTGTAATCACTTTGATCAGCCATAACAGCCGCTGAGCAAGTAAATAATGAGCCAAGTGCGATGGTTTTGATTAGTGTAAGTTTCATGATTATATTCCTATTTGGTTACGTCGTATCTGTTGCCGACAACTGAACTTTAGAGTGTTGGCTCAATTTCGACAAACGATAAAACTAAATCCGATAGGTGAAGAAAATTAACTTATAGACTTTAGTCTAATAAACGAACTGATATTCTATTTATTAACGGCATTAAATTGTTCATATACGCCTGACAATGAAATATTACTGGATTTGTACGTAATCGCTATTAGTATTGAATACAATACTAGTTGTGAACTTTATAATTAGTTTCAGCAACTTAATTATATAAATTAGCTGCAAATATGCTTTTAAGCTCTTTCTCGTCGTAACAACCTGAAAATAAGCAATTGATGATGAATTCCATCTGAGCAATAGGAAAGCTTTAAAGTGTAGAACATGATGAAAAGGTAAAAAACATTCGTGGCTAAAGCGCACTCCTACTTATAGGGCCAAAAAGCTCAACAACAATTTAAATATTGCTTTTAATTTAGATCACTGATTTATAAAAACTTTAACGCTGATACTCGCCCTTGTTTTCTCGACCAAAAAATGCGCCAGCAAGCTTAACGCCTACGATAATGCTCTTGTAGCTCGCAGTAAAATCTTTTCGGGCTAAAGCTCAACATGCAATTGAATGCATTCATAGTTATGAGTTTTTAAGCAGGCTTTTCTTTTAATGATTAATTAGGTTTCGCAACACTTAAGACAAGCTACCTGAGAAAGTATGATTACCATCATTTCATCATCCAAACCTATAAACTCCCTCGCCTGTATGCCATAATCTAAATAATTCATGAATTTAGTAACTTGGCGGTATTGCAACCGCTTCAAGCTAACTTAAAGGGTTTTTAAATGGCTTATCAAGAGCAAAATCAAGCAACTATTTATTGGCACGATTATGAGACCTGGGGGCGAGTCCGCAAAAGGATAAGCCGAGCCAGTTTGCGGGTGTTCGTACTGATCTTGATTTAAACATTATTGGTGAGCCGCTGATTGAATATTGCAAACCTGTGGCTGATTATTTACCGCATCCTGAGGCATGTTTGATCACCGGTATTACTCCGCAAGTGGCGATGCAAAAAGGTTTAGTTGAGGCTGACTTTATTGCCAAAATTCATGCTGAATTTAGTGTGCCGAATACCTGCGTGGCCGGTTATAACAGCATTCGTTTTGATGATGAAGTAAGTCGTTACAGCTTTTATCGTAACTTTTACGACCCTTACGAGCGCGAATACAAAAACAATAACAGCCGCTGGGATATTATAGATTTAGTGCGTGCTTGTTATGCGCTGCGCCCTGAAGGTATTGAATGGCCGTTAAAAGAAGATGGCAGCCCAAGCTTTAAGTTGGAGCATTTAACGGTTGCCAATGGCATTGAACACGCTGCGGCGCATGATGCGTTATCTGATGTAACCGCGACGATTGCTTTGGCTAAACTAATAAAAGAAAAACAGCCAAAACTGTATAACTTCTTTTTTAGTTTGCGCGGTAAAAAAGCCTTAGCTGAGTTAGTTGATGTATTTAATATGACGCCGCTGGTGCATACTTCATCACGTATTCCTGCTACCCAAGGCTGTACCAGTTGGATTGCCCCGATGAGCTTTCATCCGACTAATAAAAATGCAGTCGTGTGTTTTAACTTAACCGAAGATCCACAGGTATTACTCGATTTGTCAATTGAAGAGTTGCGCACCCGCCTTTATACCAAGCGCAGTGAGCTTGCCGATGATGAACTGCCTGTTGGTTTAAAACTGGTACATTTAAATAAATGCCCTATTTTAGCGCCGGCTAAAACCTTATTACCTGAAAACGCCGCCCGTTTAGGCATTGACCGCGAGCAGTGTTTAAAAAATCTTGCGATTTTAAAAGCCAACCCAAGTCTTCGCGATAAAGTGACTGAAGTATTTAACGATAAGCCCGATTACGGTAAAACCACCAATACTGATTACATGTTATACGACGGTTTCACCAGTCATGCTGATAAAGCAAAATTTGCCATTATCCGCGATGCCAGCCCTGAGCAATTAGCGAGTATGAAGTTGGATTTTGAAGATAAAAAGTTTGATAACTTATTGTTTAAATACCGTGCCCGTAACTGGCCTCAATCGCTTAATCAAGATGAACTTGATCAGTGGCGTCAATATTGCCAAAACAAATTAATGCATGGTGAAGATCAACCATCGATCAGCGCGCAAGATTTTATGGTTACACTAGAAAATCTCGCCCATGAACATGACGATAATGAAAAAAATCTGACTATTCTAAAAGCGCTTTATAACTACGCGCAAAGTATGTAGTTTGCAGAGATTTAAAGCCGCGAGTAGAGTTATTCGCGGCTTTTTACTTTAAAATTCAAACTCTAGGGCAAGGCGAAAACTATGATCTTTACCTTGTTGGCTCAGCTCGGTCACAAATCCTGCTTCCCACTTTAGTTGTCGCTTCGCTGAAAATCGATGTAGCCCAATAAAACCAGGACCAATACCAAAGAAGTCTTCTCCGGCGTATAGCTCTAATGCAGGCTGAAACTCAGAGCGAAAACGATAACGATACTGTGCTCGAAACTCAGTTTCCCATTCGTTTTTAATATCACCGCCCCACTCGTAGACTAAAAATGCATTCATGGTGAGACTAGTACGACCAAATTCTTTTTCCCATAAAAAGCCAGTTGTGGCTTCATAACTATCTTTGCCTTCTTGCTTTTCAAGTTCAAATAAGGCGCCCCAATCAGCCCACAGCCGCCCTTGCTCCACCAACTGCCAACGCAGTTCTAGTTCGTAGGCTGAGAAGCCAAAGTTACCGTCGTCATCACGCTCTCCAACCGCATAACCTTCCAAACTCATGGTATCGTTAAACGAGCCACCTAAGCCAATTCGTTGGGCTAAAATATTGCCCTTATCTGTTTGATGAGAGATCAAACGCCATTCAAATTCGCGCTCAAATGGTAATACGTAAGGGTGGTAAACTTTATCTACGACTATTCCATCGGCTCGCACATTAAACGATGCCATGAACAAAAGCGAAGTTAAGCACCACGCGAGAATAAATCTCATGATGGCTCCTTTTGAGAAAATTGCCGAGTAAATACTATACTGGTGCCAATAAAGGCTAAAACCGCCACTAGATAAAGCCATAATGCAGTTTTGCTTGGCGTTGCCTCATAGCCGACTAAGGCTTTGAGTACACGGCCTAACTCTGAGTTTTCGACTAGCACTGCACGCCAATCAAAGTAGTTGGACGTAATATTGATCAAGTCAATTTGGCTGGCCAGATCTAATACTATCAGTAATTTTGCCGAGGCATTAAAAGCCAAAAACAACATCAGTGGATACACACCAAATCGTGCTCTAACACTATGCAGTAAAAATAATAGCAACACACCAAAACTACCACAGATCCCTATTCCCAAAGATGTACCTATAAGCAAAGGTTTTGCTGTATCGGTGTTATGCCAAAAACCAACCAGATAAATAAAATAGTGACTCAAATACAGCGCCATAACCGCAACTATTGCAAGCAATGCGAATAAACGCTGCTGTTTACAACTTATTAGTGATGCAACATACACGATGACACACAATAGCATTTGACTAAACTCAAGGCCGCGATGATCAAATAACTGGCTCAACCAAGCGGCACTTTGTACATAAATAATACTACAAAGCAGCCCAACAAAAGCGGTCACTATCAGCACACGCTGGTTTAGCTTTAGCAATGACTGTAACAGCACGAGTAAAATCACGACTGGTAACAGCTGATTTATACTCATCAATAAACTAGTTATCAGCATCAGTCTTTCCTTCTACTAATACTGCACCACGGGCTGTGTTAGGTGAAAACTCACCAAAAAACTCATAACGCCCAGGGCTCAGTGGCCCGATATAAATCACACTACTACGATTTGGATACAGCACTTTCTCTCGATTTAAATCAAAGCTGTCAAACTCTTCTGGCGTACTATCTTGATTTTCAATTAAAAGTTTTAGTTTAGTATTGGCCGGAACGATGATCTCCGCTGGATAAAAAAGGTGATCTTTTAAAATTAATTTATATTCTTTAGCAAAACACGAAAACGGTAATACGCTAAATAGCAGCAGGCTGATAAACCCTAACCAGTTATTCACTCTCTGCTCCTTGCATAAATTCTACTCGTACTTGTAAGCCGCCTAATTCACTGTCGGCTAAAGAAATACTTGCATCATAAATTGTTACTATATGTTCAACTATCGCCATACCTAATCCGGCACCTTGCTCTCCAGAGGGGTGTTTATCACCTCCAACACGGTAAAAACGGTTAAAAATTCGTGCTTTATGGGCATCATCAATGCCAGGACCTGAGTCATCAATCTGCCAACCATACTCACCTTGTTGATTATTTAAGCGGATCACTATATTGCCACCACTGGGCGTATATTTTATGGCGTTACTTAATAAATTACTAAATAAGGTTGCCAAGGTAAATTGGTCACCATTAATAACATAATCATCGCCTTCAATACTGATCATATGTTGTTTTGCATCAAGTCGTTCGTATAGCTGTGCAACCACTTGTTGACTGACCTCTAGCACTGAAATTGGGCTAAATTGTGCCTGCCATTGCTCTGGATAGGTGCGTCCCAAAATCAACATTTGCTCAACAATATTACTAAGTTTATCGATACCTTGCGCCATTGCATCAAGTTCCAAGCAACCGTCACCTTGTGCGCGTAGATTATGAACATTTATTTTTAAACTACTCAACGGGGTGCGTAATTCGTGGGCAGCATCTGAGGCAAAAAAGCGTTCTCTTAAGTAGGCACTTTCTACACGTTTAAACAGATCATTTAACCGTGAGATCACCGGTTTAATTTCGTATTCGCTCACTTGCCAATTAATGGCAGTAAAGTCATTGGCTTGTCGCGTTTTTAATAATGTTGAAAGGCGTGTTAAGGGCCTTAATCCTTGTTTGACAAATAGACTGATCAACACCGCAAGCAGTGGCACACTCCAAAGCAAAGGTGTCATTGCTGACAAAATCATAGTCTCGCTAAGGGCATAGCGTTTACTCAGCGGCTCTGCCACCAGCACTTGTTTTGTCTGCATGGTTAATCTGAATACTCGCATCCGCTGTCCGGCTAAGTTTTCAACACTAAATCCATTCAGGCTTGGTTTTTGCGCCAGTTCAGCTAATGATTTAGACGCGCTAAGCAAATTGTTATCTTGCCAAATTTGAAACAGTAATCGAGTTAGATCACTTCTTAACACTGGCTTGTCGCTGTGTATAGGTTGCTCGATCAGTACATGAGCAATGGTTTGCAATTCGTTATCAAGTAGCAGCTCGGCCTGGCTCATACTTTCGCGGTAGCCTTTGCTGAATGCCAAAAAGCAAGTCAGGATCACCGTTGATAAAATAATCAGCGTTAATCTGCGTTTAATTGACACTAACGTTTACCTACCACATAACCTATGCCACGTAAGGTTTTAATTAGATCTTTAGGGAGCTTTTTACGTAGATGATGAATATGCACCTCAATAGTATTTGAACCTACTTCTTCGCCCCACTCATATAGTTTGCTTTCTAATTGTTGTTTGGACAATACGCGCCCTTGATTTTCAAAAAGTGCTTTTAGTAACATAAACTCTTTACGCGGCAGGTTTACCGGTTCCTGATCAAGTGTGACTGTAAAAGCGGAGGTATCCATTTCTACATTTGCTACATTAATAGTACTTGATTGCGCATGAGTTACGCGTCGACTAGCGACTCTTAAACGGGCAAATAATTCAGCAGGATCGAATGGCTTAGCTAAATAATCATCAGCACCTAAATCTAGCCCTTGTACTTTGTCGTCAATACTACCGCGTGCCGTTAAGATCACTACAGGTAAGTTAGGGCGATGCTTTTTGACGTGTTTTAATACATCAATGCCATCGCCATCAGGTAGTCCTAAATCAAGCACAAGTAATTCGATCTCGTCATTTTCGAGCCATTGCATGGCTGATTTTATACTAGCACAGTGCTCTACACTGTAACCTTGTTGGCGAAGTGAACGACATAATCCTTCAGCCACTAACTTATCATCTTCAACCAGTAGTAAATGCATATTATCTCTTTAGTTTCTTATCTACTTTTACCAACAATTGGGTGATCTCTTGCTGGCGGTATAAATCCGCTTTTGGCCTATCAGGACGTGCAGGAGCCTGTTGAGCGGCAAGTAAATGTGTTTTTGCCTTTTTGTATTCTCTTTCGTCATACAAAAATGCCGCGTATAAGTAATTACTATCGATACCATTTGGATTAATAGCAAGCGCTTGGTTAAATAATTTATTCGCTTTGTCATCATCACCAAATCCAATTGGCCAACCCGGTACTTTACTATAAAGGGTCGCTAAACTGGTGTAAGCAGAGCCTGATAACGCATTGGCATCAATTTCTATGGCTTGCTCTAACTGTGCTTTAGCATCTTTTGCTAATCCTAATGCACCTAAGCCGCCTTTTGCCCCAGCATAACTAGATAGCACAATACCATACCAAATATGGCTTTGTGCCTGATCATCATAGGTCTTTGCAAACTCAGCGGCCTGCTCTGATAACTTTTCAAATGCATTGAGCTGCGCTTTATCTACTAATTCATAATTCACAGTTGCCCAACTTGTTTGCACCTGAGTTAATTCGCTAGCAACATCAGCATGCGCTGCACTGGTTAAAAATATCCCAGTTAACAAGCAGCTAGTATAAAGTAGTTTAATCATAGTCATTCACCTTTATCAATTTTATCTGCAAAAAAACTTTTAATTTTAGGAAGTTGTTTTGCAATTGCGTTATCTACTAAGGATGGAAAAGCACCATTTAGTTTGACAAATAAGCGTTCTGGGAAGCCAATGTAACTGCGTGAATTTCCAGATTTCAATAATGAAATAAGCGCATCTGCCACTTTATCAGGTGGATCCATTGTATTGCCTAAAGCTTTATTCATCGCGCGTACTTGCACTGAATTGATATTTGTATCAGTTGCTCTAGGTGCTAAATATAATATTTTTACATCACAGTGACTGAGTTCGCGGGCCAGCGCTTCGGTCATTCCTCGTAAACCAAATTTACTTGCGCAATATAAGGTTTGATAAGGGTAACCAATACTACCAAACGATGATCCCACATTAACAATTGAGCCTTTTTTAGCTAAAATTTGTGGTAAAAATAGTTGGCATAACTTAATTGGCACCGACAGATTAACGATCAGTAAGTCATCTATTTGCTGCTCCGTCATTTCACTAAAACCTTGCATCACATTAATGCCAGCGTTATTGATAAGCATTGTTGCACCGCCAAGTGATTTAGCATGTGCAAGTAGTTTTTGGCGAGTCTGTGCTGATGTTAAATCACCAATAAATATCTCACAGTCTTGGCCACACTTAACCTGTAATGCCTCTAGTTGTGCTTGTTGGCGACCAACTAACAGTAAACGCCAACCATGCTGAATCAACTTTAATGCCACGGCTTGACCAATTCCGCCTGTCGCACCTGTTAACACGCAAAGTGGACGGTTCATGCAGTTTGCTCCAAGTCGCTACTTGCAAACTGTGGATCTGTATCTAATTCACGAAAAATATTGCCATATAACTTATAAAAACATTTAGCGGCATGCACAATCGCTTGTTGATCTGCAGGAGACTCTATTTTATTCATCAGATCTTCAAAAAACTTCACATGCTCAATATCCAAAGCTCCATGAGATGTTAAATAGCTAAATGCCTTTTTAGGTAATCCGGTCATATTGGCTATATTACTTGCCGCATTATCGGCTAACGCAATTGAAGTACCTTCGAGTACATGCACCATGCCAAAAAATGCCAATGGATTACCACGATTAATTGTATCATAGGCATAAGCAACCATTAACTCGGTGGCAAATTTGGGAGCACTTTGACGTACTTGTTGTTTATCAAAACCACAGGCTGCAATATCATTGAGCACCCACTCTTGATGACCTATTTCTTCTTCTATATATTCCGCAACAGCCTCGCGGATCCACTCTTGTTCAGTCGATAATTTCGCGCCCACGGCCATCATTAATGGCACCGTATGTTTAACGTGATGATAGGCTTGAGCTAAAAATGAAGCATACTCAGTTGTGCTTACTTGCCCCTTGAATACTCGAGCAATGATCGGTGCAGCCAGTAAATACTCGCGTTCTGCTTGGGTTTGTGATTTTAATGTCTCGAAAAAATTGCTCATAATATTGCCTCACTGTACAGTGCTGTTAGTTGTGCATGATAATAGTTTGCTATTGCTTGGCGTTTAGGGCGGTTATTACTGGTTAATAATCCCCGCTCTGCAGTAAGTGGTTCAGCTAAGCGATGAAATGTTTTAATTTGGGCATATTCAGGTAATTGTGAGTTAATACCTCTACAATGCTCGGCTAATACCTCATCAGTCATATTTACTGATGCATAAATAAGTGCTACTAAATGCGCTTGACCTTCACCAAAGACAACAGCTTGTTGTACTTCACTGTTACTGAGTAGCAAAGATTCAGGCCACTCAGCGCTGATGTTGCGCCCAAAACTAGTAATAATTTGGTTTTTTAAACGCCCCTTAATAGTTAACCGACCTTGTTGTTGATCAACCAAATCACCGGTTGCATACCAACTCGTTTGATCATGGGGTTGTTGACCTAAATAGCCTAAAAATAAGGGTCCTTTAATAAATAGCTGCCCGTCTACCAGTTTGCTTTGCAAGTGATTTAACACCCGCCCTGCACACTCTATGTCATCATCATTTGGCGTGTTTAAGCTCACCACTGATGAAGCTTCCAGATAAGCCATAACCTTGATAAACTGGTAACCCTAAACTACGCGCCACAGTGATCAATTCACTGCTGACCACAGCGCCACCAACGGCAATAAATTTCAGGCTCTTTGGTACTGTCCATCCCTGCTTGGCAAACCAGACTAAACAGGTCAATAATTCCGGCACCAAAATAAGCGTATTCGGTTGCACACGATCAATGGCATTGATCAGTTGACTGGTATCATTTAATTTTGCCCCAGAGAAGCCTAATTCTGGCAGTGTCATAACATGCACTTCACCTGCGGCTAATAACGGTGCAAAAACCCCTGCAATGTTTTCAAGTAATACTGGCAAAGGTAATAAACACAGATGTTTTGGCTGTTTTATCGCTATTTTTTTATGCAATGAGGTCGCCACTTGTAATTGACTTTGTAAAGATAAGCACACTCCCTTTGGCTCACCGGTAGAGCCTGAAGTAAACGTCACTTTTTGGGTATCTGTAAAAAATGTTGTAGGGCTCGACGCGCTTACTTTATAGATATAAAGCGGGTAGCGGGTTAACACGCTCAAGGTCGCAATACATTCTAACCCGTCAAGTTCACAGGGGGTGTCGCTGATAAAATGCGAAACGCCGCTTTTATTCACGCTATTAGTAAGCTGTTGTGGGCTAAAAAAGGTCGGCAGCGGAATGCTTACTTGTTGTAACTCAATCAATGCAAAGTCAACAATTAACCAAGCAGGCGTATTGTCCATTACAAACGCCACGGCTGACATATCAAGCGCTTTAAAGTCGATAATTAACTCGGCTACTGCTTGCATCAGCGTCTGTTTACTGATCGGCTGCATTTGTTGGTCATGATGATCAACAATCACAGTATCAAGCGCTGCGTGTGGTAATTTCAATAAAAATCCCATTATGCCTCCAATTGCGATGCTAATTGGCAACTCGCTTGATGATAGTGCTGTTTAATATTAAACAAATGAGGTGTGTTTATTACGCAATCATGAGCAGCCGCTAAATCAACCACACACAGTGTTGGTTTATTTTCATAATAAGTACCCCAATCTGCTGGGTTATCAAGTGCCTGACTATTGGCTAATGCAATTTCAGTGCAATTAACTGAGAGCATTTTTAATAATGCTCTAACCTTTGCAGTGGCACAAAATACCAAACGTTTTGCGCCAATTTGATAAAGTGCTTCATTCATTAGTACAAAATGAGCGAGAGTAGCTTTGCGATTTGTTGAGCATAAATTACCAAGCTCGTAAATATCTTCCCTCGGTACATCAACAAAGTATTCAATCGGCTCTGGTAAGTATTGCTCGATAAAAAGTGATTGAGTAGCAGCTCTAAGTCCCAGCGTGCAAGAATCAGCGGCAATACTTAATTGGCATAACACCGGCATAAACTGCTTAATATTGGCGCCGTAAGCTCTGGCAAAACTCGCTTTAACGACTTGCTCTAATTGCACACGAAGTGGCATGTTTGCATTAGCGCACACATAATCATGTGTGTTGGTAACAGGCAAGTTAGTAACTTGAAGTGATTGCATAGTGTTCGCTCTTTTTAGACTATGGGTAAAATCTAACGAGCAAAACTTAAATAAACCTTAAGAAAAATTAATTTTTATAAAAAAACCCAAACAATGTTTGGGTCAGTGATTACGTAACTGGAGATTTCAGGAATAATAAGCCACATCTACCCGCTAATTGCGGGCTTATGCAAGTAAATTGAAGACAGTTAGCGTTTAATTTACTTGCTGGAGATAGACTTATTATCCGACGCTCTGATTATCTATTTTTTATGTAACGCTTCGATGCGCGCCAATAAGCTTGATGTGTCAAAACGCCCACCACCAAGTGCTTGTACGTCAGCGTAGTACTGATCGACCGTCGCGGTCATTGGTAAAGTGGCACCATTATTTTTTGCTTCATCTAACGCAATACCTAAATCTTTACGCATCCAATCAACAGCAAAACCAAATTCGTACTCACCTGCCCACATGGTTTTGTAACGGTTTTCCATTTGCCATGAACCAGCCGCACCTTTTGCAATCGTCTCAATGACTTTTTCGCCATCAAGGCCTGCTTGTTTTGCAAAATGTAAGCCCTCGGCCAAGCCTTGCACTACGCCAGCGATACAAATTTGATTAACCATCTTACACAACTGCCCAGAGCCAACCTCGCCAAGTAACTGGCTAAAACGGCTAAATGCCGCCATAACTGGTTGTACTTTTGCAAACACTGCTGAGTCGCCACCAGCCATGACTGTTAATACACCATTTTCAGCACCAGCTTGACCACCCGATACTGGCGCATCAATAAACGCAATATCTTTTAGTGCCGCATTAGCGGATACTTCGCGCGCAACTTCGGCTGAAGTCGTGGTGTGATCGACTAAAATAGTGCCTGCTTGCATACCTTTAATCACCCCGTCAGCACCATAAACGACTGAGCGTAAATCATCATCGTTACCTACACACATAAATACGATATCTGCATGTTCTGCGGCTTTTGCTGGCGTTAATGCCACCTGACCTGCGTATTTTTCTGCCCATTGCTGTGCTTTTGCTGTGGTACGGTTATACACGGTTACTTGATGACCGGCAGTTGCTAAATGACCCGCCATTGGATAACCCATTACACCTAAACCGATAAATGCGACTTTCATTGACATAAAATTGACCTATTTCAGTGGTAACTTAAAAAGATAATTTGATTATCTCAACCGAACAGTAAAAAAGCGAATGAAAAAGTCTTCATTAAATTTCTTCATGGACGAGACAAAATAGGTAACCTATGGATAGCATATATCAATTCAGTGCCCCGCTTTATAACGGCGAAAATTTTGCCTTAAGTCAGTTAAAAGGCAAAACGATTTTAATCGTCAATACCGCCAGTAAGTGTAACTTTTCGGTGCAGTTAAGCGCACTTGAAAAGCTGTATCAGCAATATAAAGCACAAGGGTTTATTGTGTTAGCATTTCCGTGTAATCAATTTGACTACAATGAGCCAATAGACAACATTGATATTAAAGACTTTTATCAACAACAGTTTAATGTTAGTTTTCCTGTGTTTAGTAAAGTAATGGTCAACGGCCCTGATGCTCACCCGTTATTTAACTATTTAAAAGCACATACCCGAGGAATTGCACAAAATCGTGCTATAAAATGGAATTTCACCAAGTTTCTAATAAACTCTGAGGGACAATTGGCGGTACGTTATGCACCGCGCACTAAACCCGACACCTTGAAACAGGTCATAGAGAGTAATATTAATGATGCAACTAACGGTAGCGCTTTTCAGTTCGCAAAAATATGAACATGCATCTTTTGATGCCTGTTTAAACAATCAAACACGCATCAAATTAACCCGTTTTGAACAATCTCTTGATGCGAAAAGTGCCATACTTAGCCAAGGCTTTGATGCTGTATGCGTATTTGTAAACGATATCGTTGATAAAACGGTTATTGAGCAGCTTGCTCAATTCGGCGTGAAATGTATTTTATTACGCTGTGCTGGCTTTAATAACGTTGACCTAGCTGCGGCACATGCCCATAACATCAAAGTATGCCGAGTACCCGCTTACAGTCCAGAGGCAGTTGCAGAGCACTGTGTGGCATTAATGCTTACCCTCAATCGCAAAACTCACAAAGCCTATAACCGTATCCGTGAAGATAATTTTGATTTAAATGGCTTGCTTGGCTTTAACTTATTCAAGAAAACCATTGGTATCATTGGCTGTGGAAAAATTGGCTTGGCTTTAGTAAATATACTCAATGGCTTTGGTGCAAATGTATTGGTTTGCGACCCTTATGCAGTACCAGGCAATTATACAATTTGTGATCTAGACACTTTATTAAGTCAAAGCGATGTGATCTCTTTGCACTGCCCGTTAACCGAGCAAACTCATCATATGATCAACGAACACGCTTTTGCCAAAATGAAGCAAGGGGTGATGCTTATAAACACTTCCCGCGGCGCATTAGTTGATAGCAAAGCCTGTATTGGCGCACTTAAAACTAAAAAATTGGGTTATTTAGGGCTAGATGTGTACGAACAAGAGTCAGAACTATTCTTTAAGGACCGCAGTGATGAAATTATGCAAGACGATGTGTTTTCACGTTTGGTAAGTTTTCCAAACGTACTGGTCACCGGCCACCAAGGCTTTTTTACCAAAGAAGCATTGAGTGAAATTGCGCAAATAACCGTAAATAATGCGCTTGAGTTCGCCAATAACCAACCACTAAGTAATGAAGTTAAATAAGGGGTTGATTTAGGTGCTAGGTGCTAGGTGCTAGGTGCTAGGTGCTAGGTGCTAGGTGCTAGGTGCTAGGTCAAAGTTTAAAAACTAAGGCAGAAAAAATCAACCAAGTTAGCTTGGTTTAAACCGGTTAAGTTGCATAAGCTGGAGTAACAAATATCTGTTCTAACACTATTAACCAATAATTAGAGTTGGCTGGCAGGCAGCGATGAGCGATGCAGACATTAAAAAATTAAATATATTCCTGTGTTTTGAGTAGAAACCTAATTTTGTCCGATAACATTATTAAACACCGTTTTATTGCAAAATAAACAGCTTAATTTATAGCCATTTTAATTACTTGTTTACAAAGGTAATTATTGGTGAAATTATTAGGGTATGTAATATACGCCGTTTTGGTGTGTTATAAACCACCAAAATGGTGTTCAATAAGACGTTAGCTTCTCAGGAGAGATTAGTGTTATTTTCTAAAAGGAAAGGGTTTAGCCTGGTTAAGGATTCCATCCAAAAGGATGGTATGGATGACCCTCTTCGCCATGGTTTGTGGAATGCATTACATGTTTGCATTTGGGATGGTAACGAATATTCACACTACTCGGGAACCTTTCAATCCTCAAATTTGTATGGCCTATTCCAGTGCTACTGGCACAACCTATTCAAAATCCCTCTAGATAATATGCAAAATTACATGGACGGTGTACTAACTCGATTACGTGAAACATATTATAAAGTTGAGTGGTACGAGGTTTATGACTTTATAGAGTTTACGGCACAGAATTGTCCAGAAGAGCTTTCTGATAGTTTTGTATCTTTTTGCAATCATGTTCTAGAGAATGAGCTGTCTGCATATAGGTTTGTTGGCAAGCAACTAACGGACATAACAAGTGAAGAAGAAATTGAGAGCATTGAAGAAGCAATAAAGTCCTCAACTAAGTTCACCGGAGCAAGTGAGCATCTTAAAACTTCTCTGGGTTTTCTCTCAGACAGAAAATCACCGGATTATAGAAACTCTATCAAAGAATCAATTAGTGCTGTTGAGTCTTTATGTAAAGCAGTGTCTGATGATCCAAAAGGCACATTAGGCTCTGCACTAAAGCAGATTGAAAAAAGTCACAACCTTCATCCGGCCTTTAAAAAGGCCTTGTCAAACTTGTATGGGTACACAAACGACTCTGGGGGTATAAGACACGCCCTCCTTGAGGAGGACTCCATTAGCTATAGAAACTAACGCAGACAGCCACTCTTATTGAACAAGCAAAACTGTGCCACTAAATTTACTCTTTTAGGCTAAAATATATCTTTTGCTACTTGGTTACTTTCACCTCATCCATAAAATGGGTCATTGTCACTATTAAACCTAAATTACATGCATGACAATAACTGCATGATGCAGTTTTAAATTTTTACTGAGTAGTTTGATTCTCATGCAAGTAACTTTTCACAGTTACTCATATTCGCTCTTCGTTTCCTTCCTAAATTATCACAATAGCTTTCATGTGACGAAGGTCTTCCAACAGCGCCATGGAACACGCGGGTAAATTGCGTTGTGAGTTTTAACCAGTTCTCTGGGCTAATATTGACTCGCTCTAATAAAGAAAGGGATGTGTTTTCAATGTATCCTCGCTTATCTTCTCGCATTACACGGCCCGTTAATTCAACAAGTTCAAGATACGATTTAAGCTCAAACGGGAGTCCTTTTGGCATTCTTTGGCGTGGCATCCCTGCAAAACGTAATAGCTTTTTAGGTTGCTTACCTGTGGTTGCACTTTCAATTCGTTTTTGCACACTGGTATGGATTGATTCTTCTGGCGTGTTGGCTATTTTTGCTCTTATTGGGTTTAAATCAACATAGGCCATACAGGCTGCAAGTGCTGCTTCATCTAGTAGAGCTTGTGATTTAAAGCGACCTTCCCAGAATCGGCCTGTGCAGTTATCTTCTTTATTGGCTCTGCGGGCAATATCTTCATTTAACAACCGCATAAACCAGCTAATACTGGATAACCGCTCTCGATATTGCTCAACCGTTTGATTAAAAAAGATGAGCTCTGATTTACTTAATTTTTCACCTTGCAAATACTTTTTCGTCAATAACGTGCCTTTACACAGCTTATGCCAGCGTAGAATAATGGCTTTGTCATTAAGGCGTTTGGCTTTTTTATCATCAACATACAACACTAAATGTGTGTGATTGCTCATCACTGCATACGCACACACATCAATGCAAAACACCTTAGCCAATGCGAGTAGTTTATCTTCTACCCAGCCTCTGCGGTGCTCATAGGACTGACCTGTAAAACTGTCTTCACCGCATAAAAAAGCACGGCGTACACACCGAGAAATACAATGATAGTATTTTGTATCAATCAAACTTACTTGACGCTTTCTTGCAATTGGCATGGAACACCCTATTTGTTTTTCATACTAATTTAAAGCTAGCAAAAAATAGGGGAAATACAAACTTTAGGATGGGTGTCATCTTTGTTCTTTTTTCATCTTTGTTCTATTTTGGATGAGTATGAAGCAACAGGTAACACTTTCTCATTATTTGAGATAATGGAAGACGGAAATTTTTACCTAAAATCAATATGTAATGCTTGGCCTGAGTTCTCTGCTAATTGGACAATTCTAAAAGAAAATATGCTTGAATCATCAGACTTGTTAGAGTTTAGGTGTTGGGGTTGTGTCAGAAATATATGAATTAGAGCTTGCGACGGCATATGAAAATGGATCTTTAGATATAAAATATGAATACCCTAATTTCGGCTTATGGTTTGTTGAAAATAAGCTTATTAATGTGTAGTTTGTTGTTATAACAAGGCAATAAGCGGTCTTATAACTCCAGGAGAGAGTATTTTGCTTTTCAAATACCTAGAGCCCGATAGAATTGATGTTTTAGCCTCTGGTCATATACGTTTTACTCAGCCAGCCGATTTTAATGATCCTTTTGAATTTCGGCCTGTAATTTCGTCAGTGACCTCAAAGGAAGAGTTCGATAAGGCTATGGATGAAGATCTTAAAACAATCGTCCAAGAAGAACTTCAAAAATTACCCTCAGAAATACGCACACAAATTTCACCTGCACAGCTAGAAGCAGTTACACGTAAATTATATGAACAGCATTGGCCTTCTTTGAAAACTAAATTGAAAGAAATGGGCAGTGAAACAACTAGAGTTTTTATTGATAAAGCAAACACATTAATTGGTGTTCTTTCTCTAACGGAAAAAAACGACAATCTTCTGATGTGGTCACATTATGCGTATTCGCATAAAGGGTTCTGTATCGGGTTTGATAATACTTCACCCTTTTTCAACAGAAAGAGAAGCGAGGTTGATGAGTTTTATCATTTGCGTAAAGTTTCATACAGTAAAATGAGACCGTCCAAACTTGTAAGTCAATTGAATGGTGTAGAGCTATTTTTAATAAAGTCACAGGCTTGGGAATATGAGCAAGAATGGAGAATGTGTGCTGTACTGGAAGATAGCGAAAAAACTATCAGTACAACACCCTTACCGGTACACCTATTTCAATTTCCAAATTCAGCGGTCAAAGAGATAATTTTAGGTGCTTGTATAGAAAAAAATGTGAAAGAAAACATTTTATCGGTGGTAAGAAAAAATTATCCTCACATAACGATTAAACAAGCACAAATATCAAATGAAGAGTTTGGCCTTGAGTTCATTGAGTTATAACAAGTGAATAAGGTTACGACCCGTCTGCTCATGGCACATCTGTGACAGTCAGACTTGATTGAGTCCTATTTATCGGATCTGACAAATCAAGTTAAGACTTAATCACTTAGGTCTGTTAACCACATAGGTCCCTTAAATACGTCTACTTACATTTTTCGGATAGCATTTATTTTATTAATCTTCTTAATAACTCGGGACTCAAAAAGTTGCTGCGTGCTGAACTTGAGCAATTGAGTTTCCTCAAACGTTATATGCTCTTTAATGATTAAGTTTGCATAGGTAATTTGAGCCGAAGGGGTCAAATCTTGACTTCAGACATTAAAACTCCTGAACGCCTGCAATTGGCAGGCTTCTGACTGTCAGGTTTAGTCAAGTCCTGTTAATCGAATCTGACAAACAAGCTTATACATATAAGTATCTTAAACACTGGCACTTACATTTTACGGATAGCATTCACTTTATTAATCTTCTTAATAACTCCTGACTCAAAAAGTTGCTGCGCGCTGGACTTGAGCAATTGAGTTTCCTCAAGCGTTATATGCTCTTTAATGATTAAGTTTGCATAGATAATTTGCAACTGGTTTATTGCACGGCTTTTCTTTCTGCATTCAAAGCACTTGATCGCATGTGCATCAATCCAAAACTTTAATTCTTCAAACCAGTATTGCTGCTCTTTAGCAAAAAATATAAACGCTCTATGGCAATCGACACATTGCTCTTCTATATCAACATAGAGTTGCCTTGGATATAAACTGTCACATTGTTTTTCGATAACTGCGGGGATTGCCGTCTCAGGAAAGTAGCGAACACTTTTATACCACCAAAAGGCATTCTCGATTTCTTGCTTTGTATAACTATTACCAGAGAGGATTGGCTCGCTGCCATATCTTGGGTGGTTTACATAATTGGTCATCTTAGCTATTTACCCAGCACAAAAAGGATGGCTAAAGCGCCGACTGCTAGAGCAATAATTAAACTTTTATTTAGTTTACTCAACCAAGGAGAAACAATAACGTCATTTTCTGAGTCGTTTACTCGCGGTTGAGGCTGTTGAGCTGTTGGTCTTGCTGGCAGTTCGCTGTCTGCAAGCTGCTGCAAAGTCATTACAACCTGTTCAGGATTAACATGGTCGCCATTTGCAATCGTTATATTCTCAATAATGCCACTGCAGTCGGCCATTATTTCTAAAACAACTTTTTCAGTTTCAACATCAAATAACACATCACCGGCATAAACGAGTTGGCCTTCACTAACATAAAGTTTAGCGATATCTGCTGTGTTTATTGAGTCTGGAAGCGTGGGGACTTTAACATCTATGTTCATAATTCCTCCCTGGATATAATACCAATCGACTTAAATATTTAACCATTTATCTGTCGCTATAAATGGTCAGTAACTTAAAACGATTGGTACAACACTATATATTAACAATTAAAACTAAAAAACTGACAGCTAAATTATCAACCAAACGCGACATTAGCGAACACGGCGGTCATCAGTATCGGACACACATAACGTATGTACTGAGCAAACCAATAACGCATGCCACTTGCAGCCTCATTTAATTGATTACCACGGCGCCACAACCACCCTACAGTGATAAAGTAAAATAAGCCCATAAGCGGTAATTGATACTGAGTCAGTACCATGATCACTAAACCAAATAGCCAATCAAAATTGAAAATAATCAACGATGACGCGGCTAAAACCGTTAAGCTCACTAAAAACGTCGCTTTTTTACGCTCTACTTGATGGTTTTCAACTAAAAAAGCCACTGGAATTTCAGTTGATGAAATAGTCGATGTGAGTGATGCAATCGACATAAGTACAAAAAACAGTAAACCAACCAATAAGCCAATTTCGCCCATAGTATTAAATAACTGCGGTAGAATTGCGAAAATTAGTTGCCCTTCTCCCACTAATTTTCCATCACTAAATACTTGCACGCCATTGTGCTGCGCCACGTAAATTGCAGGAATAATTAATAAACCAGCTAAAAAGGCAACCCCTGTATCAAGTAACGCTACCGACGCGGTTAACCGCGGCAAATTAGCATCAGGCTGCAAGTACGAGCCATAAATCATCATACAACCGACACCCAGTGACAGCGAAAAGAACGCCTGCCCCATTGCCGCAATAATTAAACCTGGGTCGAGTATTTGGCTAAAGTCTGGCACTAAATACGCAGCAAAGCCTTCACTTGCGCCATCAAGCGTGGCTATATAAGCAATTAGCACAACGAGTAACACTAATAGCATCGGCATTAACCGTCGCGACCATGTTTCTATGCCAGATTTAACACCTTTGAGAATAATACTCGCAGTGAGGATCAGCATCAGTGGTGTAAATACAAAATTACGCGCCATCGAATCCGTGTGTAAAAACGTACTGACGGTGGTAAATCCAAAAAAGCTAGCAATGGGTTCAAGGGCATAAGCAAGCATCCAACCTGCAACAATTGAGTAAAAGCTCAGCATCACAATTGCACCGGCTAAACCTAAATAACCAGCAGCAGCGCCTACTTGCGGTGCTTGCTCTTGCCATGCTTGTCTAAGTGCTTTAACCGGATTAGCTTGCGCTTTATGACCTAAGTACAACTCAGTGTATAAAGCTGGCAAGGCTAAAAAAAAGATAACTATAAAATAGACTAGTAAAAACGCGCCGCCGCCATGATTTGCCGCTTGCGTGGGAAATCCCCAAATATTACCTAATCCAACTGCAGCGCCAGAAGCTGCTAAAACAAAGCCAAGGCGGCTTTGAAAACCATCACGCAATTGTGCCATACATCTACAAATCTGTTATTATTTTTCATTATTGTGAATTAAACCATATTTAACTCTCACAGAGTAATAAATTTGCCTTGGCTTAATTAACCAGCGCACAACCGCACAAAATATAAACATGTTTGTTCTTTTATCACTTTAATTGTGGATTTTATGCCTGCGTTATTTTTTCAACAGCAACTCGTTATCACCAAACACAGCGTGCAGCCGTTCAATGCGAATACTATTTTATTATTTGACGCCCAGCAGTTAAATGTTGATGAATTTGATTTAAACGCACTATTAAGCCCATTTGAACTGACGGTTATCACCCGTAGAAAAAGTTACAAAGCCAAGCAAGAATATTTAGCCACTCGGCTACTGCTTAAGTATTTGGTAAAGCAAACGATGCCACAATTTCGTGAGCTAGCAAATAACCATATTAGCTCTGAATTTGACCAGCAAAGCAGTAAATTACTGCTACATATAACTGACAGTGACACAGTATTGCGTAGTTGTTTATCCCACTCTAATGGTTTTGTGGGTGCTGCATTAAATTTAGAACGAATTGAATTTGGTTTTGATATTGAAAAAATAAACCTGAAGCGCCCATTTGCAAAGCTCGCTAAGCATTTTTATCATCTTGATGAGGTAAATTTAATAACGCAAGATCAGCAAAGCGCAGAACGATTTTTTAGAATATGGACCTTAAAAGAAGCACTTGCCAAAGCCACCAGCCAACCAATTGCAAAATTACTCAGCCCTAATGTATTTACTGAACTTGAGCGAGCAAATTTAACAGCGCTGAGTTGTCAATATCATGAGTTTGATATTAGTGTGGTAAGTGACAAGAGCACTGACTGGCAGTGCTCTGTGGTAAATTCTACCGCCCAATTACGCGGCGTTTTGAACTTCTAATAAACGGCTGTGGATCGCTTGCACAACAAAGTCTGACTCGCTCTGCTCCACTAAAAAGCACAGGTTATGTTTACTTGCGCCATGACAAATTAAGCGAATATTAAAATCGCTTAATACATTCATTAAGTTAATTTCTTGCTGACGTAATTGAATTTGTGAACCAATTAATGCCACTAAGGTTAAGTTGTTTTCAACCGACACGTGGCAAAACTCCGCTAACTTATCAAGGCATTCTTGATCAAGCTCAGGACGCGAGGCATTTGGCGCATTATCTAAAGTAATTGCAACACTTATCTCTGAGGTAGTTACCAAATCAACCGAGATATTAAACTCACTTAAAATTGTAAACACGTGGGCTAAAAAACCACTAGCCAAAAGCATTTCGGGGCTTTTTAAGGTTAACAATATTTGATTTTTACGCTGCGTGACAGCACGAATTCCAGGGATTTGTGATTTCTCACGTTCGATCCAGGTACCACCACGTTCAGGCTCACGGCTAGAACCAACAAACACACTAATATGGCTGCGGCTCGCAGGCAAGATCGTTGCCGGATGTAATACTTTCGCCCCAAAGGTAGCCATTTCGGCCGCTTCATCAAAACTTAAACGCGCAATCGGCGTAGCCTTAGCACATAAGCGCGGATCGGTGCTAAAAATGCCCACGACATCAGTCCAAATGTGCACGCTTTTAGCGTTTATAGCTTCGGCCAGTAATGCCGCACTGTAATCTGAACCACCACGACCAAGTGTGGTAGTTTGACCATGCGCGTCACTGCCTATAAAGCCTTGAGTTACAATAACCTGTTCAGCTAATAACGGAATTAAATGCTCTTTTGCGGCCATTGCTGTTGCAGCTACATCTGGGGTTGCTTTAGAAAACTGGCTGTCGGTTTTTAATACCTGTCGCACATCAAAACGCACCGCATTTAAGCCATTTAAACGCAGTACCTGAGTAAATAAATAGGATGATAAACGCTCACCAAAGCTCAATAACTCATCATGTTGTTGCTTTGATTTTAGTGGCTCACTGGCAAGTGACTTAAAAGCTTTAATGGTTTCATCAAAGCCATGAGCTAAATCAGCATCCAATGACAGCTCATTTAAAATAGCTTCTTGAATAGCAATAACGCCAGCAATGTTCTCATTGCGCTCATCTGCTGATAAATCTTTTTTACATAAGGTCACAAGGTGATTAGTCACTCCTGCGCTGGCACTTACGGCCACTACTCGTACGTTGTTATCGGCTACAATAATTTCACTGCAACGGCTCATCGCTTCAAAGTTAGCCACACTGGTGCCACCGAACTTTGCGACTACGTAGTCTGATTTTTGATTTTGTGCTGACTGTTGCAAGTTAGTTGCAGCTAATTGGGTATTCATGTCGTCTCCTTTTGTGGCATTCATACCACGATAAAACAAGAAGAACTTGGCAAGGGGGTGCTCGATAAGAAAAGTCCACTGCCAGAAGCTCTCCACCTAATTGGTGACAGTTTTGAGGATTCAGCCCCATAAACCGAAAAACCACTGTGACGTCCAGTTGCTTTCCTCGGCGAGTACTTCCTCCTTAATGATTACAGGCATACGTCGCCTAACATTAAGTACCTAAGTACCGCACCTCTTCTGAATGTTAGATTAATTACGTAAATTATTAGCAATTAAATAACAAAACCCGCTATTAAGCGGGCTTTGAAAGTTATCGTTTAGACGTCTAGCTGTCAAGTTGTTTTAAATAATAAAAGCAATTAAATAAAGCTACCTGCTAAATACGATCCCATATAACCAATTGTATAAGCGATTAATAAATACACCGACATACGTAAATAACTCATAAAGGTAAGCGCTTTTACTTTACTCATAGCGATAATACCGGCAGCCGAGCCAATAATAAGCATGGACCCCCCCACCCCAGTTGCATACGTAAACGACAACCATTGTTGTGGACTCATCACAATTTCAGCTTTAAGTAACGCAGCCGTTAGTGGTACGTTGTCAACCGCAGCGGATAATATACCCATTAAATAATTAGCGTATTGTGCTGGCATTAACTCGTAAAGATGAGTGAACTTACTGAGCATACCGACTTCTTTCAGGGCGCCTACAAGTAATAATACGCCAACGAAGAACAGCAAGGTGTCGTATTCTATTTCGCGAATATAATCGATGATTTTTTTATTCACATCTTTTTTGCGCATTAAAAATTGCGCTACTAAAAACATCAACGACAAACCAAATAAGAAAGTTAACAAAGGCGGCACATGATAAAGCACGCTTAACGTTAATGTCCCGACAATCGTTGATAAGAAAATCACTGCAATAGTGATATCTGTTTTCTCAATGCGACGGTCCTCTTGTTTGGTAAACTCAACTTGGCCGTTGAGTCCAAATGACAGCATAATGGCCAATAGCGCCACGCTAAATAACGCAGGCACAACCAACAATAGCAAGTGACCAATGGTAACTTTGTCATCAAGGAAAATCATCAAGGTAGTAACATCACCGGTAATTAACGACACTCCGCCCGAGTTCACACTAAAGATGATAAGCGTAGCGTATTTAATTAGCTTTTTCGGATCGAGTTTTAACGACATCACCACCGCAAGGGAAATTAATGTGGCTGTGATATTGTCTGAAATCGACGAAAATAAGAAGGAGAACCCGCCAATCAAAAACATCAGTTTGCGTTCGCTAATAGCACTGGGCATTATCTTATGCACAATATTTTGGATAAAACCTTTGGAGTTCAAATAGGCTACAAAGGTCATTGCAGCCATTAAAAACAACCACAGTGTGGCAATCTCTAAAATATTGTGGTCAAGTTGATGTTGTACGTTTTCGGGGCTTTGCCCGTGAAGCGGCGAGATAAATAAGATAATCCAGCATAAAGTACCAAAGAAAAGCGTGGTTTTGGCCTTGTTTACATGGATAATATCCTCTATAACGATGAGCACGAATGCTAGCGTTATCAGGGTTAGGATAATTGCAGTTACCATGGTGTTTGAACAACCTTTATAAAAATGTAAAAATTGTATGTTATGAGCCGCAGGACGACACGGCGCGCAGTCTAGCACCAAAGAATGTGTAAAACTATTGTCAATTTGCTTTTCTACGACTAATCGCTGAGGCCTAACAAGCCGGCTTTACAAGATAAATTAGGATTTTTGGAGTTTTATGATCCCAGCTAAAAAGTTGCTAAATACCCTAACAGAGCACTGGGGAATGTTAGAGCTGCTATTTAAACGTTTTAAAATGGCTGATTTCAGCCTAAAAGACGTGCAAAATGCGATCAAACAAAAACAACCTACGTGGTCAAATGAGCGCATTTACAAAGAAACCAACCGCCTTTTAAACCAAGATATTATTATTCCCTTGGCTAAATCGTCACAACTTGAAATTAACCGTGCAATTGCAGATTTTGCCACTTTTTTATTGCAGGAAGAGCATTTAGGCTTGGCGCAAGAAATTAGCGTGCTGGTTGAAGATTTAGCCCGTTTGGGTAACCGTTTAGACAATGCCGGTAGTATTGAAGACTACGACGAGATGCGCCGTTTTAGCCGCATTATGGATGATCGGGTGCGTAAAATAATGAAACTATTTGCCCACAACGAAAATGCCATTTTAAATATTGTAGAACAAGCAAAAGCTAATAATGCGGTGCAATCATTACAAAAGCGTTATCAAGCGGTGATTGAAGCGTTTGATGAATACATTGAACCAATGCTTGAAATGGTTGATATTCGTGGCGATTTTCATGCTTGTTTTAATACCATCGAAACACAAATCAGTACGCAAATCGAATATATTGAACGCAGCGGTAAAGCTTATCAAGATAAACGCATGCTTGAACGATTACGTACTCGAATTTTAGAAATGCATTTAGTTGGTCGCGAAAGCCTGCGTAAAAGTGCCGATATGCTAATGCCACTGCGTGAAGAGTTACGCCGTAATAATATGATCACTCGTCAAGCAGCTAAAGTACTTGGTTTAGTACGTAAAAATGGCGTTGATAATATGCTCAGCGCCGTACAACCAAATTTTGTCTCTGACACGCAGCGATTCTCATTGGGGCAACAGCGCCATATGGTCGCTTATATGGCTGCACTTGTTGAGTTTGAACACAGTGAATACGAACTTCCTGATCAACAAGATGTGCCTGCTTTTGTTACGCCAAATATTCCAGATTACAATAATGTTAAAGCAAACTTTAAAAAACGCTTCAATGCTAAACGTAAAAAGCCACAACCATTATTGACCTTTTTAGAGCAAAGCTACCCCGACCTTGAAGCCGACGAAATGCTGTTTTTATATCAAAAGCTGGTAAGTGACACCGATATTGAAATCAATCAAAGTGATGAAAAAATGCGCGTGAAAATTGCCGGGCAACATTTTTCTCTTTTCCCTTTTAATTCTAAGCCTGTTGACTCTCAGCAAACACCAACAGTGGATGAGTAACCGTTATGACACAGATAAATTTAGATGAACTTAGTCATCTACAAGCAATTAATAAAAAATTAGTCACCGGCTATCACATTAGCGAACAAGACACCGTAATGTGGCAAGAGCTTGACCAACAAATTGATCATTACCGCGCATTATTCAGCGCCCTTGGCCACGATTTACAACATGACAGCCGTGGTTTTTATTACTTTGCCAGTGATGAAAGTACACCCAATATGGGGAAAATTTCCCGCGCGATTGCCTTAACCATTTATATCTTAATTGAGCACTATGCAAACTCAGGTAAAGACCCAATGCGTGCCTTATTTGATGAAGTGAATGATTTAGAACTGATGCAAACTTTAGTGCAAATGAACAAGCACTTATTTGATCAACTCGAAATTTTTCAGGATCAGACCTACGTAAAGACGTGTACTTACGCATGATACGACTTGGCCTTGCCCGTGAAGTAGAAGGCGGCTTTATTCTGCAAGCACCTATCTACCGTTATATTGATGCCTTAATGGAAGTAAACGAAGAAACCTATATTGGAGAGGACGAATAATGAAAAACCTATACGGCCTCAGTAAGCTGGCATTATTAAACACCGCCGGTTATGCCAAATGTGTGATCCCGCTTGATAAAAGCAGCTCAATTTGTGCACCAAATAACACCGGTAAAAGCTCGGTGATCAATGCTCTGCAATTTCCGCTTATTAATGATTTACGCCTAACAGAATGGGACGGTCATGATTTAGACGAAACCCGTAAATTTTATTTTTCGTCAGATCAATCCTATATTTTACTCGAAGCCGACCTACCCCATGGTCCGGTGGTGATTGGTGTAGCTGGGCTTGGTAAAATTGCCGGTTACGCACATCAGTTTTTTTGTTACCAAGGCAAGCTTGATCTTGAGCAGTATACTCAAGGTAAAACCATCATTAAGTTCACTAAACTGTTTAATCATTTAAAAGAGCAAGGCTTTAACCCTATTGAGCTTAAAGCGCAAGAGCTCAACGCACTATTAACGGGTGGTGCCACGCCATTTGATGGCGACATTAACTTAAAGATGATCCCGCTTAACAACGTGCAAGATTCGGCAATTTATAAAGAAATTTTCCGCCGTATTTTGAACCTGCATAAATTAGGCGCTGCCGACGTAAAGCGCTTTATGTTACGCGTATTTGAACGCCACATGTCAAACTCAAAGGTCGATTTTTATGAAGTATGGCGTCGCTCCTTTGATAAAGTAAACCGCGCAAAACGTGAGCTAAAAGCACTCGAGTCGATGCAAGAGCCTATCTGCGCCCTTGAATCAATGCTTGAAAACCAAACCGTACTCAAAGGTAAATTAGCCGCATACGCCCCCAAAATTGACCAAGCATTAATCGATTTTGATAGCTACCAAGAGGCGCAATTGAGCGAGCTTAATGTTGCCCTTGAAGACATTGAACACGAAAAGCACGAGTTTGAACAAAAACAACAACTTTATGTACAACAATCGCGCGATATTGAACGCAGGCAAACACAAATAGAGCAATGGTTTTTAGACTTTGGTGCTCTAAAATCTGAATTTGAATTGGTTAACATGGCAACCTTAAAAGTAAGCCTTGGTCAATTAAAGCAAGATTACGAGTCACTATCTCATTCTATCAACAGTGCGCAAGGGCAAAGCCTGCATACTCTTGATTACCGTATTAGTGAAACACAAAAGCAGATCAAAAGCTTAAAGCTGCAACTTAAAAATCTTGAGTTTAATTTATTCACCCGTATGCGCGAGGATTTATCACTTAAAGAAGTTGAAGAGATCTCGCGTATTTTAAACCCTGACATTCTGTCATTTGCCACCACCAGTAATGGTGATATAGATATCACTGACGAAGATGCCTTTGGTGCATTTTTAGAGCAATTATCAGATAACGTGAAAGGCGGCGTGCTCACCCTGCCAGGCGCGACCATCAAGCTGAAAAAACTCTCCCCGGTGCAGATGCAAAGCGGTGAAAATAAAGAGCAACTTACTGCGCAACTCAGCGCCCTTGAACAGTCACTCAATGAATTTAAGCAACAGCGTGATGTGGCCGCCAATGTGGCCGACAAACAAAAAGAAAAAGATGCCTTATACGATGAACTCATGGCAGCAGAAAGCGCACTTAAACGCTTTGAACAATTCCAGGTTATGCTGCAATCTATTGATGCACAAACACTCTTAAAAGAGCAATTATTGGCTGAACGCGAGCAAGTTGATAGCTACTTACAAGATATTCAAAATAACAGCGGTTCAATTAGTGATCGACGCTCGATTATTAAATCGAAAAAAGATTTAATTTCACGCCAAGCCGAGCGCCTACGCCAAGTGAAATCTGAACGAATTGACCACACGCTGGATTTATATAGCGGTAAAGTCACCCCGTATATGATTGATGTGCAAATTGATTTTGATAATCTCAGTGACTTAGTTCATCACTTTAATAAAGATTGCCAAGAGCTGCGTAATTTTGATATCAACGTTCGTAATACCTATTTGCATATTTACAATGCCGGTATTACCAAATTTGATAACGAAAATGACGAGTTTAGTAAATACCAGAAATTGATTGGCGCGTTCCATAATATTGATAACGAACGTGATGCGGTTGAACGCCAAGCCCGAGGTTGCACTCACAGAAGTAGCCGCGACGATTAAGGGACTGCGTGAAGATTTAGACAGACTGCGCCGTGAAATGAACAGCTTCAATAAAGGCATTAGTCAGCATCGTATTTCAAACTTACAAGCATTTAAAATTAACGTGATACCACGCAAAATGTTGGTTGATAGTATTGATACCATCATCAGTACCTCAAATCAGTTTGAACAAGGTGATACGCTGGATTTACTCAGCCAAGAACCCTACAGTGAAAGTGCTGTCAACGAAGCAAAAGATCACTTAATTAAACTTGCCTCTGATAAAGCCGGTTTAACCCTTACTGACTTATTTGATATTCGCTTTGAAGTAGTAAACCGTGCAGGCGAAACCGAGCATTTTGAAAAAATTGATTCGGCTGGCTCAAACGGTACGCGTATCACCATAAAATTATTATGCGGCATGTTGTTTATCCGCTACTTATTAAGCGACCAAGAGCAAAACTTATACCGCATCCCGATTTATATTGATGAAGCGGCCGATATCGATCCGCAAAATCAAAAAGCAATTATAGAAACCGCACTCAGCTTTGGCTTTGTGCCAATATTTGCCTCGGTGAAACCACAAATTAGCTGTGATTATATTGTGCCAATTCGCTCCGTTAAAGACGGCGCACAAAACTGGGTAGATGAAAAGGATTGGATAGAAGTAGAGCATGAATAAGACAATTACTACGTTTGTGTAAATTAATGCATCATTCAGTCAAGGACGACTAGACTGATCAACATCTACTTTGTACACAAATTACAGGTAAAAAATAACATTTCCTTGAATTAATTCTATGTTATGTTATCAAACGAATAGTAATTAAATTTGCCAAGGAGCAAACTCCATGAAAAATATACTAATTGCAGCTGCTGTATTACTACTAGCAGCGTGTGCAAAAACGCCTGATATTGACTACGACAAATCTGTGGACTTTGGTAACTACAAAACATTTGCTTGGTTTCCACAAGCGACCTTGGCTGACGCTGGTAACTATCAAATCAGTCCATTGATGGAAAAACGTGTGCGTGAAGCGGTAAATGCACAATTACAAGCAAACGGTATGACACCTGCGGATGAAGCATCAGCAGATGTATTAATTAACTATCATGCCTCTGTTGATACTAAAGTTGACGTTGATACATTTAATGTAGGTTACGGTGCACGTTGGAACTACTGGGGCATGGGTTATAACACGCAAACAACAACCCATGAATATGATGTGGGCACTTTAGTGATTGATGTTGTTGACCGTGCCTCTAACCAGCTTGTTTGGCGTGGTGCTCGTGAAGGTCGCCTTCAGAAGAAACAAACACCTGAAGAGCGTAACAAAGCAGTACAAGAAGCCGTTGCAACAATTTTAAGTGGTTTTCCACCAGAAAAACTAAAATAGAGCTAAATTATTAAGGGCGTATAGAACTTTCAGAATTAAAATTTGTTCAATCTAGGGGCAATTTAATCGCGGCGCGAGATTTGTAATCGAGCGGGATCGATAACTGCTCCTAGGTTATTCAACTAGCTTACATCCATGTAAGAATAAGTAAAAATCGAGCAAGGTTACGGCGTCTTGCTCCAGGGCAAGATCACGAACTTTACCTTGACTTAAAAGTATGATCTTATACTCCTTTTTAAGGAGCCCCCATGCCTGATATTCAACTATTTAAATATTTCGAATCAATTGACGACCCTCGCCAGCAGGGTAAAGTTGTCCATAAACTTTTTGATATCATATTCTTAGCTGTCAGCGCTGTCATATCTGGGTGCCAAGGCTGGGAAGATATTGAAGATTTTGGCCATGATAGATTAGATTGGCTCAGGAAGTACGTTCCTCTTGAGCAAGGTATCCCTCGCCATGACACAATCGCTCGTGTGATGAGTCGCATTGATATGACGCAGTTTCAAGATTCTTTTTCTTCTTGGATGAAAGACTGCTCTAAATTAACTCATGGCGATGTAGTTGCGATTGATGGTAAGCGATTGAAAGGTTCATTTAATCAGTCAGATAGGCGCGATGCACTTTATATGGTCAGTGCATTTGCGTGCGAAAATGGTGTTGTTTTGGCGCAATGCCCTGTTGATAAAAAGTCGAATGAAATCACAGCGTTACCAGAGCTTCTTGAATTACTGGAGATAAAAGGCTGCTTAGTCACGATTGACGCGATGGGGTGTCAAAAATCAATTGCAGAGACAATAGTGGATAAACAAGCCGATTACCTACTTGCAGTAAAAGCGAACCATAAAGGACTACTGTCACAAATAGAGAATGCTTTATTACCTGAGGTCACACGACAAGCGTCCGAAGGAGTTTTGTTTAATGAAGCCGATTATCATAAAAACAGAGAAGAATTCAGGTGTTGTGCTGTTAGTCATAACGTAAGTGATTTATCAGAAACGAGCAATTGGAAAGATGCTAAAACAGTGGGAGTTATTGTTTCTTATAGGAAAGAAAAAAACAAAGTAAGCAATGAGTTATGCTATAGATACTACATCAGTTCAGCATATTTATCGGCGGAAGAACTCGCAAGATCCGCACGGCAACATTGGCAAATAGAGAATGGATTACATTGGCGTTTAGATGTCGGATTTAAAGAAGATGATTGCCGAATTAGGCGTGAAGGTGCAGCACCTGTATTTGCGGGGCTGAGACACATTGCATTTAATCAGCTAAAAGCAGAAACAAGCTTTAATAAAGGCATGCCCGCAAAACAGAAAAAAGCTATGCGCAGTACAGATTACCTTGAAAAGATATTGAAATCATAGATTTTTTTCATGCTCTTGCCCTGCGTCTTGCTCACGCCCTTTACTTACATCAATATAAGTGACAAAGAGTCAATTCCCCCTTGTCAAAATCTTTCATGCAGAGCGTATTTGGCCTTTATGCTGCGTAATCGCCTATTCATTGGAACAACCACACTACATAGCCTTTGCCTTGCCTAAATACCAAACATACTGCAGCAAAATCAACCACGAAAGGTCTACACGCCCTAGTCTTTTTTATATTTATGCAGTAAATCTAGCGGTATATGGCAGTAATCATCTGGATGATTAGTTAGTCGGTCTTGGTGCTCAGCATCACTGGGGACATAATTTGTTAGCGGTTTAACCTGTACAGCTATTTTGTCGGCATCATCTCGTTGGCTGATATAATCGCTTGCTAACGTTAAGTGACTTTGCTCTTCACTATAAATAGCCGTGCGGTATTTTTCACCCACATCATCACCTTGCTTATTAATACTGTATGGGTCAATAATTTCAAAGAAATAATCAATTAGTTTATTAGGCGTGACAGCATCAGTATCAAAAATGACTTTGACACACTCTGCATAACCATCGTACTCACTTTGTGTATTATCACTTGTACCATTAGCCCGCCCTGCTTCTGTAATAACTACTCCAGGTAAGTGCTTCATAAACTCTTGCACGCCCCACAAACACCCTCCCGCAAAATAAATAGTTTGCTGGCGAGCATAAAAGTTAGCTAGTTGTTTTTCATTCATAGAGGGACCTAATATATTTAACAAGCAAAGACAGTGTAATGCTTTCATTTTAAGAATGATTATCAAATGCAGTTTTTTCGAATTAATGTACAATAGCGCCAAAAATCGTGACTGTTTAATTTTGCTATTTTATCACGCTATAAAAAAGTGTTACGACTTTAATTTTAGCGCAATCGCACATAAAGAATATGAGAAAAACAACATGAACCGTACCTCGCACCTTATCATACCCTTAGTACTTGCCAGCATATCAAATGTTGCTTATGCGGCAGATGACTCTGAAGAATCGACAACCATTGAGCAAATAACAATCGAGGTATCACCTACAGCAAATACGTTACCTGTGGGTACCTTTGACTCTCCTATATCAAATTTAGAGTATGACCCTCGTGTTGATTTGCAATCGCGTAACATGGCAGAAGCACAAGCTGATGTTACTATTCGTGGCGGTATCTTTGAAAACACCGGTTTTAGAGTCGGCAGTGCTACTTTACTCGATCCGCAATCAGGCCATTATTTTGCAGAAATTCCTATTGCACCACAAATGCTCACTGGCGCAAGTGTATTGACCGGTGCTGATAATGCACTTTACGGTGTAAATAGCTCAGTAGGTACTGTGTCGTTTGGTTGGAAGCCAATTACCACTGGTGGCAGTGTATCTGTAGGTGTCGGCACTAACGACTTTAATTTACAGAGTGTTCATGCTGGTAAAAGTATCCCTTTAGATACAATCGCCGATTGGCGCCTAGGTTTTGAAGGGGAATATTCTCATTCACAAAGCGATGGCTCAATTGATTTTGGCGATCATGATTTTAATCGCGCTACAGCTCGTGTGCAATTAACGAGTGCAGATTCACAAACTGATTTATTTTTTGGCTCACAAGAGAAATTTTTTGGCTGGCCGAACCTCTATACCCCATTTGGCGTGAATGAAACAGAAGACTTAGAAACGCAACTGTTAATGCTTAACCATAAACAAAGTTATGCAACAAACAGTGAGTTTGAAGTATCGGCTTATTATCGAAAAAATAACGACCATTATATTTACTCTCGTGAAAACCCAAGCGCGTTTGAAGCTTTTCACGAAACAGAAGTTAAATCATTCGCCATCTCCGGGCGACATGCTCAAAACGATGTGTTCTCACTAAACTACTCAGCACAATTTATTGAAGATTCCATTGAATCAACCACGCTTGAGAATAACTTTACTTCGCGTAACTATTATAAAATCAGTGTATTGCCAGAATACACTGTGGCTCTTGAGAACAATCAGCAGCTAACAGTGCGTTTAGGCGCAGCCTTCGATGATACCAACCGCGATGACTCACAATTATCGCTGATAGGTGATATCACATTCAATACAATTAATAGTAACGCCACTGAGCGGACATTTTATTTATCCTACGCTGAGGCCAGTCAAGTTGCAGGTTATACTGCTATTGGTGGCAATGACTCTGGTGGATTGTTTAGAAGTAATTATAACCTTGAGCGTGAAACCACCAAAAACTTAGAACTGGGTTTATTACTAGAACAACAAAGTTGGCAGCTTAATTCGGCTATTTTTTACCGCCAAGATAATAACTTAACTGACTGGACATTTAGCTTTGATTCAACCTCAGCGCGTTTTGCCGAACCAGTTGATATTGATACCGCTGGCCTTGAATTTTTAGCCACTAAGCAATTTGAAAATACTGAAATTATAGCCAGTTACACCTACCTCCATAAATCAGAAACCTATGGCTCGCCAGATGTCGATGCAAGCTTTTATGCCTTAAACTTCCCTGATCACCGTTTAACTCTTGGTGCTGTATGGAGCCCTACGGATATATTAGAGTTTCGGATTGATAATGAATGGCGTAAACAGCATAAAAATGCGCTGCGACGCTCTGATGATGAAGCCTTGTTTACTCAGCTGACGTTAAAAGTAACGCCACCGATACTGCAAAACTTCTTTATTACTTTAGCAGCAGATAACCTTTGGGATGAATCGTTTGAGGAAATTCCAGGCACACCTGGCCGCGGTGAGCAATACACACTAACTGCAACTTATAGCTGGTAAATAAAAAATATGTATAAAAACCGCATTTTTAAGATGCGGTTTTTTTATGTCATTTGTTCAAGCTCGGTAATTAATTGCAGCGCTTGCGCATTCGTTGTTCCACACACATCAATCGTCGCACTAAAATCACTGCATACTTTTGGCCGCCTTTCATCACCAAATAACTTACATAAATTGTTGTTATCTAACTGAATACAGCGCTCTCCTGCTTTTTTGCCATTAGGCATCCCCGGAATTGGTGAGCTAATACTTGGTGCGATACAACAAGCCCCACACCCGAGTCGACACGTCATTGGTGATGTATTCATCTTTGCCCCTTTTGTAATCTATTTCGCTAATTTGTTAATTGTGTAATGACTTGTTACATCTTAATACGCCTTGTAAACACTTTATTCATTATAATTGCTGTGTCACCTAATTATGAGGAAAGCCCTGTGGCTACTAAAAAACAAATAATTCTACCTATTGCCGTATTAGTCGCCGGTGTAGGTCTTGCGGTTGCGTTTTCAGCAATGAAACAACCGCCAGAAGAAAAGCCAGCACAAGATACACGCCCTCTGGTATCAGTTAGCGCAGTTCACCTTGATGCAATTACGCTAGACGTAAAATCGTATGGTGTAGTAAAAGCAAAAGATCACACCCCACTGGTTGCGCAAGTAAGCGGTCAAGTGGTATTTGTCTCTGAGCAATTTGTGCAAGGTGGATTTGTCAAACAAGGCGATATTCTAGCACGAATAGATCCAAATGATTATGAAGCTGCGTTAATTGAAGCCCAAGCAGGCATGGCGCAAGCCAGCTCTGATCTAGAAATTGAGCGAGCGCAAGCTCATGTAGCACAGGCAGAGTGGGATCGAATAAAAGACGATTCAAATCAAATGATCCCATCTCAATTATATTTACGCAAACCACAATTAGCCGAAAAACTAGCGCGTTACCGTGCAGCACAGGCATCTGAAAAACGCGCAAAACGTAATTTAGAGCGCACATACATAAAAGCGCCTTATGATGCGATTATTTCTGAACGTGCAATTAGTTTAGGCAGCGTAGTTAATCCTGGAAGCCAATTTGGCGCTCTCAGTTCAACCTTAGTGGCTGAAATTCGCCTTCCTGTGGCAGATAAAGAATTACAATACCTAATCGATAGCGGTATCGGCGCGAATGTAACACTCAGTGCAGACTATGCTGGTAAGCCAACTACTTGGCAGGCAAAAATTGTCCGCAGCGAAGGTGTTATTGATCAAAAAAGTCGTATGAGCTATTTAGTGGCGCAAGTAAATACACCTTATGCCAGTGAGCAACCGCTGCGCTTTGGCTCTTATATCAATGCGACCATTTCTGGCCGCGAGCTTGATAATGCGATTATCGTTCCTCATCACTTAGTGAAAAACGGTAAAATAGTGGTAATGAATGATGATTTAACTCTTTCGTTCAAACCTCTTAATATTATTAGAGAGCAAAATGGCATGGTCATCGCTTCACAAGGCTTAAATGATGGTGAGCAATTGATCACCTCGGCTTTAGATTTCCCAACCGAAGGCATGCAAGTAAAGCTAAATGACTCTGATAAACCTGCAGCTGCAACTCAACTTGCACTGAAAGAGGAATAGAGCATGACCATCCATAGCGAAAAAGGCTTAATTGCCTGGTTTGCTCGCAACCCTGTTGCAGCAAACCTATTAATGATTTTTATTTTAGTGGGTGGTATTTTAACCGCGTTTTCTATTCGCAAACAAATGTTCCCACAATTTGAAAATAACTGGATCAGCGTCCAAGCTGTCTACCCAGGTGCTGCCCCACAAGAAGTAGAAGAAGGCATCACCATCAAGGTAGAAGAAGCTCTCGAAGGCCTAGAGGGTATTAAACGGAAAATTACTTATTCAAACCGCGGTTATTCTCAAGCGTGGATCGAAATTGAAGAAAAATATGATACTAAAGAAGTGCTCGATGAAGTAAAAATGCAGGTTGATGCAATCAACACCTTCCCTGCAGACATGGAGCGTCCTATTGTGCGCCATGATAAGTTTGAACAAGAAGTAATGATCCTCGCCTTATACGGTGACATGAGCAATTATCAGCTCAAAGAACTTGGCAACAATATCAAAGACGAACTGCAAGCACTGCCACAAATTAACTTAGTTGAATTTAATGGTGGCCTTGATTATGAAATTGGTATTGAAGTTAGCCCTGATAAACTTCGTGAGTATGGTTTAACTTTTAGAGACATTGCGAATGCAGTGCGTGCTTTTTCAGCCAATATGTCTGCAGGTCAGATTCGCTCTGAAAACGGCTATATTTCGATGCGGGTTGAAAAACAAGCTTACCGAGGTGATGAATTTGCCAAACTGCCATTGATATTACTACCTGATGGTGCACAAGTGTATTTAGGCGATGTAGCAACCATTAACGATGGCTTTGCAGAAGGCTTACAATACTCTAAATACAATGGTAAAAATTCCTTGTCGTTTGAAGTAAATGCCTCAAAAGATCAAGATATTACCAAAGTTGCAAAAGTTCTTAAGCAGTACCTTAATGATAAAGCAGGTCAACTTCCAGCGGGTGTTAAACTCACGCCGATTGTCGATTTAACCTACTACCTAGAGGGTCGATTAGACATGATGATCGACAACATGGTGTGGGGTGGTCTATTGGTTATGGTAGTACTTGCGCTATTTTTACCCCTACGCTTAGCATTTTGGGTGATGATGGGTTTACCTGTGTCATTCCTTGGCGCATTTTTAATGATGCCGATGGGCTTTTTAGATGTCACCATCAACTTAGCATCACTATTTGCCTTTATATTAGTGCTAGGTATTGTGGTTGATGACGCCATCGTCGTAGGTGAATCAGCCAGTGCTGAAATTGAAAAGCATGGCCACTCTCTTGATAACGTAGTACGTGGTGTTAAACGCGTCGCAATGCCTGCCACCTTCGGTGTCTTAACTACCATCGCCGCTTTTTTACCGCAAACTTTAGCAAGTGGCCCTGGTGCTGCGTTTTCAAAAGCCATTGGCGGGGTTATTATTCTGTGTTTGATTTTCTCTCTGATTGAATCAAAACTTATTTTACCAGCCCACATAGCAGCAATGAAACACCGAGAACCAAATCCGAAAAACCCATTACATCGCCTCCGTAAAGTGATGGATGGCGGTTTAAAACGGTTTGTTGATAACTATTACACGCCATTTATTGGCCATTGTATTCATTATCGTTATACCGTAATTATTGGTTTTATTTGTGTATTAATTGTCAGTGCTGGGATGTTTGCCGGTGGTTTAGTGAAGTTCGTAGCGAACCCTAAAATTCCTCATGACTTTCCACGTATTTCAGTTGAAATGAACTTAGCATCGTCTGAACAAGCAACCCTAGAAACTGCGCAAAAAATAGAGCAAGTTATTATCAATGTTGATAAACAACTTAAAGAGCAATATGGCACAGCTATGGTACGCGATCTTTCAGTTAGCTTACGCGGACGTACCAATGCCAGTATCATGGCAGTATTAATTGATCCTGAGTTACGCCCTATCGATACCTTTGCATTGAGCGCACTATGGCGTGAACAAATGCCTCCTTTACCGGGCGTGAAAACACTAACCATTCAAGACAGTATTATGAATGGTGGTCGAGACGACGGTGATGTGAGCTTCCGCCTAGAAGGAAAGGATGCCAAACAATTAAAAGAAGTAGCAGCAAAACTTAAAGAAAAACTCAACACCATGGAAGGTGTGGGTGATGTAAATGACTCAATGCAAAGCGCTACAGATGAAGTACAGCTTGACTTAAAACCACTGGCGTACAGCATGGGTTTAACCCTTGCCGATGTTGCCTCACAAGTCAGCTTTAGTTACTACGGCCTTGAAGCACAGCGTATTCTACGTGACGGCGAAGAAGTGAAAGTAATGATCCGCTACCCTGAAGAAGCACGTAACTCGATCAGCGATATCGCCAGTGCTCGTATCATTACACCTAGTGGCGCAGAAGTACCTTTGGCTGAAATTGCCGATGTAAAACTGGTTGATGGTGTAAACCGTATTCGCCGCGAAAACTCAAAGCGTACTGTTAACGTATGGGCAGCAGTTGATACCGACCAAGTTGAACCTTTTGCCATTGCTGAAGAAATACGTGATGAGTACTTACCGGCACTACTGAAAAACTACCCAGGTGTACAAAGTAGTGTTGCTGGACGTATTCAAGAAGAAATGGATAGCGTTGCTGAGCAAGTGCGTGATTTTGCTCTTTCAATGATGATTATCTTCGCGTTATTGGCAATCCCACTACGCTCATACTCACAACCATTGATTATTATGTCAGTGATCCCATTTGGGGTTATTGGTGCCATGTTTGGCCATATGATTTTAGGCATGACTATGAGTGGCTTATCAATTTTCGGGATCATTGCTGTAGCCGGTGTTGTTGTAAACGATTCATTAGTAATGGTGGACTTTGTTAATAAAGCACGTGCTGATGGCGTAGCAATAAAAGACGCAGTAATGCAAGCTGGTGCACGTCGCTTTAGAGCGATTATGCTCACCTCAATCACTACCTTTATTGGCGTGTTACCAATCATTATGGAAACCAGCTTACAAGCTAAAATTGTCATCCCAATGGCAGTATCACTGGCCTTTGGTGTGTTATTTGCCACGGTGATCACGCTGATCCTGATCCCATGTCAATATGTCGCACTAGAAGATGCTAAACGATTAATTCGTAAATGGCGTGGAAAAGAAGCGCTGGTAGATGGTGAATCAATTCATAGCAAAGTGAATACTATAATAAACCGCTCACCTTTATAAAATTTGATATCCTAACCAACTAGCCCGAGCTGTATACAGTTCGGGCTTTTTTATGCTTATAATAACAATGAAATATAATTTATTCACATAAAATCAACACGATAATAATTTACTTTGTATTTTATCCACGGTAAAAGTAGTACATAAAACAAACTAAAAAACCAAGGAAGCTCATGAAACTCACCTCGAATATGTTTTATCACACTATTTTTATCACAGCTCTACTACTGCTCTCATACACTGCAATTGCAGGCGAACACGCGAAAGAAATGGATGCATTTATTGAACAATTTCATGGTTTCAAACAATTCAATGGCAACGTACTGGTCGCCAAGCAAGGTAAGGTTATTTTTGAAAAAAGTTATGGCTACGCCAATTTTGAATGGGACATCAAAAATACTGCCGAGACTAAATTTCGAATAGGCTCAATTACCAAGCAATTCACTGCGTTGCTTATTTTACAGTTAGCGCAGCAGAATAAAATACAGCTTGATGCTCCCCTTGCTACTTACCTACCCGACTATCGCCAAGATATAGGTAATAAAATCACCATTAGGCAGATACTTAATCATACATCAGGACTTAGTAATTATACTCAAACGAAGACCTTCAGAAGTGAATACAGTCGCAACCCTTACAGTGTAGATGAATTTATAAAATTACTGTGTAGTGATGATTTATTGTTTGAGCCTGGCACGCAATTTCGCTATAGCAATTCAGGCTACTTTATTTTGGGCGCCGTGATTGAAAAAGTCACTCAACAACGTTACCAAGATGTACTGCAAGAAAATATTTTTAAACCACTCAATATGCATAACACCGGTTACGATTCGCATGCAAAAATAATCAACCAACGTGCATCTGGTTATAGCAATAACTTAGACGGTTACACTAATGCTGATTACCTAGATATGTCGATCCCTTATGCTGCGGGGTCAATATACTCAACCGCACGCGATCTCGTTAAGTGGGACCAAGCGCTGTACACAAATATGCTAATAAATAAAGAACTAAAAAAACAAATGTACACCGTATCTGAACAGCGTAATTACGCACTTGGCTGGGAAGTTAATCAGCTAGATGCTGATAAATATGGTAAACCATTGACACAAGTACAACATGGCGGTGGTATCGAAGGGTTTAATGCATTTATTAGCCGTATTATTGAAGATCAGCTACTGGTGATAATTTTAAATAACACTGGCGGTGCACCAATGACACCTATGACTAAAGGATTAACCAATATTTTTTATGGTAAGCCCTATGACGGTGCAACTGAAAATGTGGATAGCCAACTTTATCATGCCTTGCAAAATGGCGGTATTGCACAGCTTAAAAGCAAATATAATCAATTGGATGAGCAAAAAGTTCCGCTGCGAGAAAGAAGCATAAATTACTTTGGTTATGAATTAATAGCAATGAAAAAACTCGATGCCGCAATCGCAGTATTTGAACTAAATGCTGCTAAATACCCCGATTCTGCTAATACTCACGATAGTCTGGGTGAAGCGTATTTAACTGCTAATAAACCCGTACTTGCATTAAAAAGTTACCAGCGCGCCCTTGAATTAAACCCCGACAGTGAAAGCGCAAAGCAAGCAATTATAAAACTACAATAATTCTAAAAAGTCGCGTTATATTATTTAAAATCTGCAACATTAAACTCGCTTATGCTACGAACATAAGCGAGTTAGTAGTTTATAATTTCAAGTAATTAGTCATCAAGAACACTAGGTTCAAGTATACCTTTATCAATTAGTTGGCTTATCATCGTACGTGCTTTTTCTCTGCATACATCACGCAATAAACGCACTGCAGGCGTTATTGATTGGCGGCTTGGACAAATTAACCACAGCTCACCACAGGTATGCTGGTAATTATTCATCACTGTAACCACCCTATCGTTAAGAAGATCATCAGCAATATCTAATGCCGATTTTACGGCAAGCCCTTTGCCAGCAACACACCAGCGCCTGACTAAATCACCATCATTTGAGGCACGCTTGCCTTGCATTTTTACTTTGTATTTTTTTTGCCCATTGGTGAATTCCCAAACATTATTGATAATATCTTGCAGTTGATAAAATAACCCTTGATGCTGTGCTAAATCATCTGGGTGCATAGGCGCACCATAGCGTTTTATATAGTCAGGTGTGGCGCATAACAAACGTGGAATATTACAAATTTTAAATCCGTAAACATTGGCATCAGTTGGCGAGCCATAACGCAATGCTATATCCACCGAATCTCGGTAGAAATCCACGTTACTATCACTAATATGTGCGCGCAGGCTCACCTTCGGGTAACTATCCATAATTTCATCAATCCAAGGGATCACTAAATTACGGCCAAGATCAGAAGATAATGCAACCCTTAACTCACCTTCAATCTCATCATGTTCGCCTTTTAGGTTCTGCCGAGCTTGCTCAAGTATCGCTATTGCTTGCTCACACTGTGGGATATAGCGATCCCCTGCGGCAGAAAGCCTTAGGTGACGTGTTGTACGCACAAACAGGTCTACACCTAATGTTGATTCTACCCGTTTGATAGCAGCACTGGCGGTTGCTGTACGCATATCAAGTTTTGCAGCTGCAAGGGTAATACTTTTAAATTCAGCAACTTTTAAAATAAGTTTTAAATCGTCAATCTGCATATTATCTAAATATATTTGATAATGATTCAATAATTATGCTGTTTATCAAAAGTAATGCAAGCGCTATCATCTGCCTCATTCAACGGCTTTGATTAAATAAAGCTATTCGCTACAGGAACCAATTATGACACACCCGATTATTACCGACTTAGAAGCGCGTTACACAGCAAAAAAATATGATGCAACTAAACGTGTATCGGCAGAAGATTTAGCTGTGATCTATCAAGCCATGCGTTTATCTCCGTCATCAATTAATTCGCAGCCATGGAAATTCATTGTTATTGAGTCTGAGCAAGCAAAACAACGTATGCATGATACTTTCGCTAACAAGTTTCAATTTAATCAGCCGCATATTAAAACTGCATCACACATTATTTTGTTTGCTTACAACCCGAAATACACCAGAGAAGATTATGCAAAAGTGATTGACACTGATATCGCCAATGGTCGTACGCCAGCAGAAAATCGCGAGCAAGCCTTTGGTGCATACGCATTTGTTGACTTAAATACTGACGCATCTGGCAATAATGCCGCATGGACCAAAACACAAACTTACCTTGCACTTGGTAATACTATGCATGCTGTTGCGCGCTTAGGTATTGATTCAACACCAATGGAAGGCGTAGATAGCGCGCTAATTAGTGAACTTTTTGCGGATGAGTTAGATGGTTATATTTGTGAAGTCGCACTTGTAATTGGTTATCACGAAACACAAACCGACTATAATGCTAAGCTGCCAAAATCACGTTTGAGTCAAGATCAAATTATTCAAGTGGTTTAAGTTTTACATTACCGGTTAAGAAGAGCCTGTTACAGGCTCACTTAAACAAGCTTTTGGCATTATAGCCTCTGCTATGTGCTCTCTTTAGCAGCTCCACAAACAATTTTTTCTTCGCCAAGATGATATATATTATTTATTGCTACATAGGCGCCAGATACAACGCCTGTAATAGGGACTAATAATATCCCACTAATTGAATAGTAGGTATTGGTATCCTCAAAGCCATTAATTATTTTCAATGTCTTACGGTCAGAAGATATTTCACATTTATTGACTGCTGACATGTCCTTAGTTGGTACAACGATACAGCCTGATAACATCGTCAAAGTAAAACATATAGTCGTAACTAATTTCATCTTATAACATCCTCGTTTTTAATTGTCATATAGAAACCATAAAAATTAATATTTATAGATTGTTGGGTAACTATCTTATAAATACTTTACTAAACAAAGTATGCGCTCCCCGCAAACCTTGCACATATAAATCAAGCTTATAGGTTCAATTTTCACTAATAAACATGCACATCAGACACCACACTATGCAACCGTTTTATATTGAGGGAACTTCCCTAACATTCTCTTCAATAACAATATCATAGATAGGCAACTTACTTTAGCAGTGATTCTGTTAAAGAAGTCAAGTTGCACCCAAATAAAGAGATCAGCTTGAGTAGATAGCTACAGCGGTTAATGAACCTACAGCAGCCATTGAAGAAGTTGCGCATAGTGCAAACTCTACAAGTGATAATACTGAGGTTGCGGATAAAAAGCACCATTAGGGCAGACTAAAATAAACAAAATCATCAAAACAATAGGTTCATTGGTTTCAGAGATCCAACACTAAGTAGCTGGTATTACGACCTTAGCCGCAAATATAAAAAATATAGAGTCAGTACTTGATGTGTATATAGCGATAGCAGAGCAACTCAATAACCTTGTATTTCGATTTACTCTTTAACTAATCCAAATTAAAAAATCATATAGTTACACGCTATTACGCAACTATAGGGTCAATGCAGCAAGTGACGCTCTCACGTGAATTAGGTACGGGCATCGCAGCAGGCTTCGACTTTATTAACTTATAGCAATATTGTGACCTCTTTTTAACTATTTTGTATTTAGTTATAAAAAGAGGCTGCTCGAAGCAGCAGCCTATAATTCTAACTACACTATCTAAGGTGCCCGCTTTCAACTATAGGCGTAACCCAATATTTTAACGGCGTGTACTTACAAACAGGGCTTAACGCCGTTTTTACTATGGCAAGTTCAGGTAATAATATATGCACCTCAAACTGATAAAAGCTGCGATGCCCTTCTACTTGCTCGGCAATGTCAAATTCACTGTGCTCTTTACTGTAGCCTTCAATGTTTTTTAAGTTAAAGCCGGTAATGCAGTCTATGCCAATTAATATATCAACCACGTCATCTTTTATGTTTGTGGGTACATTTAGGGTAAAAAGTAACTGTTCAGCCATGTTTTTTCTCCAACCAACCATAAAAGATAGGTAATAAATAAAGTGTTGTAATTGTTGAGGTAATTAACCCGCCAATAACCACAATCGCCAATGGCTTTTGAATCTCAGCGCCAGGGCCGGTGGCAAATACCAGTGGCAGTAAACCAAACATTGCGGTTGTGGCTGTCATTAACACTGGGCGAAGGCGTCTGCTTGCACCATCTAAAATGCGCTGCGTTACATTGGCAGAAAACATTTTCATTTGCTCAAAGTAGCTGATCATCACAATACCATTGAGTACCGCTACGCCAAGTAAAGCAACAAAACCAACCGACGCAGGCACCGAGAGGTATTCATTACTAATAAACAGGGCAATCACTCCCCCCATTAACGCAAACGGAATATTAGCAATTATCAGCGTTGATTTAGATAACGATTTAAACGTGGTAAATAAAATAATGAAAATCAGTATTAATGCCACCGGAATAAGCACCAGCAAGTTTTGTGTTGCACGTTGCTGGCTTTCAAATTCGCCACCAAACGACAAGGTAAAACCACTGGGTAATTTTATGCTGCTATTAATTTTAGCTTCCAGTTCATTCACATAACTAACCACATCGCGGTTATCCACATTAACGCTTACAGAAGCAAAGCGCTTTGCTTTTTCTCGCTCTATTAACAATGGCCCCGTTTTAAAGCTAATATTAGCAACCTCTTCAAGTGGCAGTAGGCTGTTGTAGGGCATTAAAATTAACTTTTGTTTTAATGCGCTCATTGACGATAACTCAAAGTGTGCTGCGCTTTCACCTTTTTGTGCATTAAACACAATTGGGATCACGCGGTTTCCTTCTTGCAGTGCCGATACCTGTAAGCCTTCTAATTGCAACTTTAAATAATCGCTTAATCCTTCGGTGGTTAAACCAAACTGACTAGCAACCTCAGGAATAAGTTTAATATTTACGTATTTACCCCCTTCAATAAGCGCCATTTGCACATCACTTGCGCCGTCAATATTAGTGGCAAGTGCCGTGATTTTTTCGGCTAATGAGGCAAGTGTCGCAATGTCATTACCGAATACTTTAATCGAAATATCACCGGTGCCACCGGTGAGCATTTCTGATACCCGCATTTGTATTGGCTGAGTAAAGCCAATATTTACCCCTGGAAATTGCGCAAGTGTTTGTCGAATATCCTCGATTAGCAGCGCTTTGGAGTCAAAACGCCACGTATCTTTTGGCGCTAATTCCATAAACACATCGGTTTCGTTTAACCCCATAGGATCAAGCCCGAGTTCATCGGAGCCGGTACGGGCAACAATTTGTACGATTTCTGGGGTGTTTTTTAGCAGTGTGGCTTCAATTTGTTTATCGATATCCAGCGAGGCTTGCAAGGAAATACTCGGCGATTTTTCCAGTTGCACAATAATGTCGCCTTCATCTAAAACGGGCATAAAGCTTTTACCAAGCCCCTGAAATAACACCCCACTGAGCACTAAAACAGCAACTGATATAACACTAATAGCCACCGGCTTTTTAATTGCTTGGGCAAGTGTTTTAGTATAAAAACCTTGTAATAGCGTGACCATTTTAGGCTGGGTTACGGGTTCATTTTTTAATAACAATGAGGCTAAAATTGGAATAACCGTTAACGACAACAACAGCGCACTTAGCATGGCAAACACGATAGTGAGCGCCACTGGGGTAAATAACTTGCCCTCTAACCCTGTTAACATTAATAGCGGTGAAAACACGATAATAATAATAATTGTGCCTGAGAACACTGGCGCCGCGACTTCTTTACAGGCGCGATAAATAACATGCAGCCGAGGGAGGTGCTGATTGTTAGCCAACCGATTCACTATGTTTTCAACAATAACTACCGATGAGTCCACCAGCATACCAATGGCAATCACTAAGCCGCCTAAACTCATTAAATTAGCCGATAAATCAAACTGCTTCATCATTATAAATGTCAGCAATGCCGACATAGGTAAAGACAAAGACACCACCAATGAAGAGCGAATATCACCTAAAAACAAGGCAAGTAGCACTATCACTAAAATAATCGCTTGGCCTAATGCGCTGGTAATGGTGCTAATTGCGGTATTTATTAAGTTAGAACGGTCGTAAAACACATTAATTTTTGTGCCTTGCGGTAATGACGCTTCAATAGTGCGAAGTTTATCTTTTACATCTGCAACAACTTGCGCTGTATTACTATTTTTAAGCGCAATTATAAGCCCTTGTACCGCCTCTTCACTGTTTTTAGTGACTGCGCCATAACGGGTTAAACTGCCAACATGTACCGTGGCAATATCACTTAACCGAATAACCTTATTTTGAGTGGACTTAATCACGGTATTTTCAATGGCGGTTATATCGGTGTATTTGCCCTCAGTGCGCAGAATTAAGGTGTCGTTGCCTTTTTCTAAGCGCCCTATGCCACCGTTTTGATTCGTTTGCGTGATTGCCAACTTCATTTCATCAAAGCTGACTTGATGCTGTTGCATCAATAAAGTATTGGGAAGTATTTCATAGGTTTTTGAAAAGCCGCCAAGGCTATTTACATCAGCAACGCCGGTTACAGTGCGCAGTAATGGACGAATTTGCCAATCTAAAAGCTCTCTTTTTTCAATCAGCGATAAGTGAGTACTTTCTATGGTAAACATGAACACCTCGCTCAAAGGCGTGCTCATTGGCGCCATGCCGCCACTAATATTACTGGGCAAGGTGGGTAAAATATTTAATAAACGCTCATTAACTTGCTGACGGGCCCAATAAATGTCGGTGCCCTCTTCAAAGTCAATGGTAATATCGGTAATAGAATACTTAGTGGTAGAGCGCAGCATTTGCTGTGACGGAATACCCAGTAATTCGGTTTCAATCACCCGTGTTACTTGCGATTCTATTTCAAGGGCGTTCATGCCAGGTAATTTGTAAACTATTTTAACTTGAGTGGGTGATATTTCTGGAAAAGCATCCACCGGAATACTTAACCAAGATTTAGCGCCAATGGCCATAGCAACAATAACAAAAATACTAATAAACAAGCGCTGAGTAAGTGAAAACTTAATAAGCTGGTTTAACATTTACTCTCTCCCTAAGTGAAGCAACATGCCTTGTAGCGCACTTACCGAGCTTATTAGTACCTGCTGATCATCTAGGTTTTTGTTAGCAGTAAATACATAGTCTTTGCCTTGTGTACCTTTGAGCTCAATCGGCAGTAACTCAAGGTTATCGCCAGACTTCAAAGCAATGTAATTAACATCTTCAAATTCAAACACCGCTGACTTTGCTATTTTAAAGCCCGTTAATTTATTTACCAGCGTGACTTTGATGGTTTGCCCCAGTGTCAGCTGGCACTCATTTGAGCTTGGCGACGCCCACACAATTTGATGGTATTTATCTGCAATACTGTCATAGCTCTCAATATTTAAGCTGCAACTGTGTGACAGCTTAAAATGCGCTAACGTGTTGGTAAAACTAAGAGGGACTTTAATCTTAACGCGAATACTACTTGCATCGATAATATCAAACGCGGTGTCACCCATCATACGGTTTCCCGACTCATTGGTGAGTTTTAAAATGCCCGTTTTTGGACTCACTAAGGTTACGTTTTCATTATCATCAATGTTTAAAAATGCCATTTGATGTTGCATATGTTCAAAATTTAGTTTGGCTTCAAAATAGCTTTTTGTGATTTCAACCCATTCAGAGCTTCTTATTATTTTATTTTTTAAGTGCTGTTGGTTTATGTCGTAATGGCTTTTAGCAATAGCAAGCATGTCTTTTGCTGATTGATAGGCATCTAAAAAATGGTGTACATCACTGCCCTCAACACTTGCGATAGTGGCGCCCTTTTCTACCATGCTGCCGTTAGCGTATAAGTAACGAACTTGCTGTACATCAAACGCAAACAGCACCGTATAATTGACCCCAGGTTTGAAATTGACTTCACCAATTAAACTTTGCCCGTTAATAAACTCTGTTTTTTGAATCGGCGCAAATTCAACATCAAAACCACTGAGTGACGAAAGCCTTACAGGTGCTAAATTTTGCGAAGCAAACACAGGATTAAATGTTAATAAAGTCACCGTAAAGAAGAAAAATAACGTATATTGAATACGCAAAAAATGACGCATTTTTTTGTAAAATTTAACAGCATTTCGTTTGTTCACATTTGATTAATTTTATAGAATCAACCATGACTCTTTTATGCTGTTAAATCATCAGGCATACGCCGTAACGTTCCTAAAAACAGCTTAATTTACAGCATGGTACATTTGTCCATTGTAATTATAATGCATTGATAGTAGAGGTTTTAATGAGAGATAAGCTAATAGCGGCTACATTGTTGGTAATAATGGTGTTGAATTTTTTGATGTTCTAACAGATATACGTTTAGGGGTGCCGCAGTGGCATATTTTTTCCGAAGGCTTGATCGTAGTTATCTCTGCAGCCTGTGCTATTTACTTAATTAGAGACATTCGTGCGCGTACAGCAAATATTAATGCGCTGAAACAAGAATTAGTGCATTCAAAAAAAGAACTTAAGAATATATCACAAGCAATGATGGATGCTCGCCATGAATACAGCGGCGTTATTCAAACCCAATTTTCACAGTGGACATTGACCCGCAGTGAGCAAGAAGTCGCGATGTTGTTACTTAAAGGCTTAAGCTTTAAAGAAATAAGCGAACTAAGAAGCACAAAAGAAAAAACCGTTCGTCAACAAGCGTCCGATATTTACAGCAAAGCCGATGTAGAAGGCCGACATGAGTTTGCTGCATGGTTTTTAGAAGACTTTATGCAACAAGGACAATACCAACCAACAAGTTCAAGCCTCAATTAATTGAAAAGCTACAAAGGTGAGGCCTCTGGTTATTTCTATAGCTTTGCATCCGCTGTGCATTAAATCTTAAGGAATAATTAAAAACCTTAATGATTATCTCTGTGTAAAACTAGATGAATTCATTTTTACTATGACAACCATTGCTCAACTTAGCAAAAACATAACCCCCTACAGCCCCTGCAAGCAGCTGCATATAAAAACCCCAGCCTCTTGCGCCCGCTATAATAGTGATATTCATAATTGACTCGATAGCAATTAAAGCCGAAGCAAACGCCACAATACCCGCAATTACAAATAATTGCGCACATTGTTTTTTAACTTTTTTAGCAATAAGCCAGGTAACCAAAAACGCGATGGCAAGTGCAATAGCAATAATAGCACCATAGGTCGGTAGCATGCCGAGCCAATCTTCAAGGGTTAAGTTAACACGGTCATTAAAGCCCACCACAACACCCACATTAACTAATTGATTGACAACGTATTGACTATGAAACAAGCTAGCGAGTGTAAATGTAAGTAACCAAGAAACTAAAAATGAAGGGAGTATACGTGTTAAAAACGACATGGTTATCTCAACTTAAAATGAAACTTTTTTCTTACAGTAGCAAAGGCTTGCAGGGTAAACAATCTCTACGTTGTATTACTCTACTCTCGCTTTTAGCGTTTTCTTGTAACGCCAGTGCCGAGCTACCAAAACAGCAATACACTGCTGATACCTTAGCAACGGGACTCAATTCACCGTGGAGCATGGTTAAACTCCCAAACAATACCTGGTTAGTCACGGAACGTGATGGTCATATTGTTATCATTAAAAACAACCAACAAACCCGAGTTAAACTAGATTTCGAGGGCTTATACGTTGCAGGCCAAGGCGGCCTACTCGATATAGTGCTTTCGCCAAATTACAGTGAATCAAAAGAAATTATATTCACTTACGCTCAAGGTGAGCTTGATGCAAACAGGCTCGTTATTGCCAAAGCTACGTTTGATGGTGCGCAATTTTCAACGCCAAAAATTATTTATAAAGTTGCCACTGATAAAGACACACCACAACATTACTCAGGCCGCGCCCTTGTCCTACCCGATAATACCTTATTATTTTCAAGTGGCGATGGCTTTGACTACCGTGAGCAAGCACAGGTTATGACCAGTCAACTTGGCAAAACATTACGCATAAACTTAAACGGCACGATACCAAACGATAACCCATTTATTAATCACAAAAATCCTGCAGCTCATGCTGTGTACTCACTCGGGCACCGTAACTTGCAAGGCTTGGTTTATGATTACGATACACAGCAAATTGTTAGCCACGAACACGGCCCCGCAGGCGGCGACGAACTAAACTATTTAACCCCAAGCACCAATTACGGCTGGCCGGTGATCACCAACGGAGATGATTACTCACAAGCACGTATTTCACCGTTTAGAGAATACCCTGGAATGGCTAAACCAACGGTTGATTGGACGCCCTCAATCGCCCCTTCTGGCATGGCTTATTATGGCTCAAAGCATTTAGCTTTTCCCTCACTACAACAGCATGTGCTAATCACTACGCTGGTCGATAAAAAGCTCTACAGCGTTAATTTAGCGAATGGTGAACTTACCCAGACTCATGTTTTACCAGAGGTAACTGGGCGTTTGCGGGATGTATTTGTTACAACCGAGGGTAATATCGCGGTGTTAACCGATGGAAAAGATGCAAAAGTTGCTGCTGATAACGCCAAAGTGATTAGCTTGACTAGATCGTTCAACACAACTGTATCTAAATACTCGACGAGCTTTTTATATGATTATCAGGTCTTATTTTTTGCTGTTTGAGCGAAAGTCAAAAAGAAAGACCTGACTTTATTGGTTTTTGCGATGCATATTTCTGATTAAATACAATCAAGGTGAGTTAGTTAAATTGGCTTTCGTCTATTTCAATGGTTATGCTATTTAATAAATCGTTAGTGAACTTTTCACTTTCTTCTTTACTGACATAACTTCCTTTGCCTTGAATATTTGCAAGTAACTGGTTTGCAATCTCCTCATAGGCAACATCTAATTGAGTCTGTAATGTTTTAATATCGTCGTGAGTCATCGAGTTGCCTAAAATAAAAGGCTTACTTGGATTCATTGGCCCATAGTTGCCTTCCCAAATTACTTTACCTGTTTTAGACTTAAGGACGGCTTTGAGCTGAGGTAAAAACCTTGTGCTTTTTTCGTCGGTAAAAATGACGCACCATGGCTCAAGTGTTATAACTTGTTTATGAAGATTTTCATTTAAGTGAATAGACTTTACTGATTCTTTTAAAATTTGAATGCTATTTAGCGAATTCAACAAAGTGCTCGCTAAATCAAAGTTCTCTTTTAAGTCGAACTCTAAACTGCCTTTCATGTGCTTTTCATTAGACAAATCAGATGCTATAACGCCAAGAACCCCATAACGCAGCCCTACATCATCCGACGTATTAACCCAATTAGTAATAACAAAACCTGAACCTTCAATTCTTCGATCCCCTATAGCTAAACTCCAATCATTCCAATCGATATTTAATACATCTAGTTTAATTTTTTCATTTGAACCTAAAGGAACAGCACCTCCCCTTTGAACCGATTGGCACGCTGAAACTAAAAAAATAAAAGTGAATATAAATAGGTGCTTATACATTATAAAACAATCCTTGTTAAAAACTCGATTAATCAAAAGTAAACTATAACACCCTTATTTAACTCTGCGCACTAGTTAAAGTTTTATAGAATGAATGATGGAAACAAAAATAATTTTATGATGATAGCAGCATTATTTTACTAACTGTGTAGTGGTACAGTTATCCAATAATGAATCCAAAATTGAACTTGGAGACTCATCTGCCAAAAGCTTCATACTAAAAAACAGTAAAAGTGTGCCAAAGGTTAATCTCATACTCTACTCATATATACCTTGCTAAGCAGATAAAAATTGTTGGGTATAATCGCGAAGCAATGGCCATCTGTTTTTATTCCGTTTAAGCAACTTATAGTTACTACTTTTCATCTTCGTCATAAATTATTGAAGCTAGTACTGGACGAACTACTGCAAGAATTAAAATAATAATTACCAACGCCCCCATAACTAACTTAATTAGTCTAAAAAACCATGGTCTTTGCCATATTTCTCCCGTTTCCTCATCCATCTTTTTTTGTTTGATGAATTCGTCGTAAGCCTTATTCAGATCTGTGTGCTTAGTAATTTTAGGGTATTCAATAACAATACCAATTTTAGCAAGTGAAACTCGAGCTAACTCGGATTGTTCCTGGTTGACGTAAAGCATATGATTTTTTACATCGGCATAGTAATAAATACGTTCTTGCTCTAGTACGTCCGCAATTTTAACAGAGTCAACCAACCGCATATCTTGAATTAACGGCCTATAAATGGGGCTATCTTCCTTTACCCATTTAACAATAAAAACAGCAAAAAGCATTGATATAATCAGAACCAATAATAGTTTGTGTTCTTTTGTGATGAGTTTATTAATTTTATCTCTCCGTGATATCGATAATACAGCCGAACTTGCGAGTAGTTATAACTCTACAATTTGGGGAAATTGTGAGTGTTTTGGCACTAAGTGCCAGCGATTAATTTCCCCAAGCCAGCTTGCTGGCTGGCTGTACAACATTGGCTTGTTATGTGCCGGGCAATGGTTATTCATCATCTATATTTCTTCCAACTCTGCTTTTGCTAGTAAACCATAATACAGCAATAAGAATCTGGCTTGTGAATAGTAAGCCACTGGATATTTTAAACGTCAACTGCACACCTGTACTAGGACAACCCCACATACAAGTTGACAACAGTCTCATCACCGATGCGCTTAAGGCTATAAAATTGACTAAAAATATTAACAGGTATTTCATTTATCTAGTGGCACATAACGAGCCTGTAGAATAACTCGTTTTTAATTTATTTTTATTGATGCTTTACCATAGCCGAGTTCCTATTTTGATTCAATTAGTTACTTCAATTTTTCGTAAAATATAAAAAGAGGATTTGCTGTTGCTTTAATTGGCGTTTTGGCAGGTATCACAGGTCTTTAAGTGGCTTATTTTAGGTGATAAGGGCTTACTTTTATTAATGCATCGTGTTTTACATATCAATATTAAGCCTTCACGTTCATCCTCATTTACTTCTCATTCTCTTTGTGCAAAAAATTTTGTGAATTATTCACAAAGAGTTTTAGAGGCGCTGCGCTTAAGAGGTTGAAGTTAAAGCTGCTAGGGTCTAGGGAAGTGACTAGGTCTTAGCCCGAAAATTAAAATATTCTTTTTGTTTTCTCATTTACCCTCATTCACCCTCATTCACTTCTCTTTGTGCAAAATGGTTTTAAGTGATTTACTCACAGGAGGACAAATAAGCAAATGCTGTGCTAATAACGTAAGGGCTATTCTGTCGCGCTTCTTATATGTGTTTGCCGTAAGCTGCTTGCTTAACAGCCGCATCGACAGACGAAGAAAACGAACTTGTTTATTGATTTAGGATTGATCGTCAATTTATAAAAACGGTCAAAAAGAACAGTAGCGCCTATTGATAGAGTAAAGGCTGATATGTTTTAACTGCTCAGTACTCTTGCTGGAATTTCTCATGTAATTCGTAGAGCTTTTCAGCTATTTTTACACCTGTAGAATTACAACTTTTCCTCATTATATTTGCAACAGCACCGCCAACAGCTTTACCTGCATAGTTTGTCATTGGGCCATGTTTAGACATGTTTTTTTTAATATCCAACCATAAAGGCAATAGCTTATCAGGGAAGTGGCTAGGATTAAGACTACCCGTTAAATTGTTAACAAGTAGCAATCTAATTTTAACATCCCCAGGGCGATACAAAGTTCCTTGATTGCCTCTGAAATTCTATTTTTCGCATAATCGTATCGAAAAACTCAATCCTTTAAGAGCAACGCCTCGCTTAACCAGCGCAAAATACAGGCTAAAATTAGCGACGAAGGAGCGCAAGCCTGCTGTTTTGCGCCCTTTGTGGTTTAAGGGTTTGTTAGTTTTCAATGCTTACCAACAAATGCCACAATCCAATCATGCTCTTCATTACCTGTCGTTTCAGTATCAAAGAACTCTGATATTTCAGCTTTCATAGCATCTAACTCGCTTACACCCTCTTCGAGGGTTGATAAGTAAGTTGTATGAAAGAAGCAACCATACACCCCACTAGTTATAGAATATGGCGCAATATCACCACCTTTTTCCAAAGTTAGACGGGCACCTTTAGAATGCTCCTCATCCTTAATTATTTCACCTATTTCAGAACCTATCGTTCCGATGGTATCTCCATTATCAGTTTGATTCCACATAGCTCAACTTTTGAAAAATAACGGCTTATTGAACACCACTTTTGGGGGTTATAACACCCCAAAACGGCGTATATTACATAGCTTCATAATTCCACTAAACAACTCCAATGTAAACATACAATTACGCATGTTATAAAATTACCATGGTTAAAATACACCAAAACGACTTTTAAAATGGAATCATACTTAAACCATTTAATAAACTCGCAAAATGTAGGGCAAGGCACGCGAGCACAGGCATTGAATGTGCTAAGTTTCTTATATAAATTAACGCGCTAAAGCACGACCTACAGATGAGCTTGACCCGATCATGGTTAAAGCTTATTCCTACGTGATGGTTTCACACCGAGTTAATCTCACAGCGCGCTAACTTTACTCTCGCTAACTTGCTAACTAAAACTCTCAATAAAAAAGCCGCTGTTCATTACAAACAGCGGCTTCTCTCTTAAAGCTTAAAACTTACAGCTCTAAAGCTTTAACGGGCTTATTTAATTACTTCAAGGCCGTTCATATATGAACGAAGTACTTCAGGCACGACTACTGAACCATCCGCTTGTTGGTAGTTTTCAAGTATTGCTACTAGAGTACGGCCAACCGCTAAACCCGAACCGTTTAGTGTATGCAATAACTCTGGCTTTTTCTCACCATTGCGACGAAAACGTGCTTGCATACGGCGCGCTTGGAAATCAACCATGTTTGAACATGATGAGATTTCACGGTAGGTATCTTGCGCTGGTAACCATACTTCTAAATCGTAGGTTTTTGCTGAGCCAAAGCCCATGTCACCCATACATAAAATTACTTTACGGTATGGTAGCTCTAGTGCTTGTAATATTTGCTCTGCGTGACCTGTTAGCTCTTCCAATGCTTGCATTGAATCTTCTGGTTTTACCAGCTGTACTAGCTCAACTTTATCGAACTGGTGCTGACGAATAAGGCCACGAGTATCACGGCCATAACTGCCAGCTTCACTTCTAAAACACGGAGTGTGGGCAGTTAAACGAATTGGTAAATCTTTTTCGTCGTAAATTTCGTCACGCGCGCTGTTTGTCAGTGGTACTTCTGCAGTAGGAATTAAGCTAAAACCTTCTTGCTCTTCACCGTCATCATTTACAAGACCTTTAGTGTGGAATAAGTCTTCTGCAAACTTAGGTAATTGACCTGTACCGTATAAACTGTCGCGGTTTACTAAATACGGTACGTACATTTCTGTATAACCGTTTTTATCTGTATGCGTGTCTAGCATAAATTGCACTAGTGCACGGTGCATGCGGGCCATTGCGCCGCGCATTACAGTAAAGCGTGAACCGGTAATTTTAACGCCCATTTCAAAATCAAGGCCGTTTAAATCTTGTCCTAAGTCTACATGATCTTTTACTGCAAAATCATACTTTTTAGGCTCGCCCCAGGTTGAAATCTCAACGTTGTCAGATTCATCAGCGCCCGCTGGTACTGATTCATCAGGTAAATTTGGGATAGCTAAAGAAATTTGCTTAAGCTCTTCTAAAATAGCGTCTTGCTCAGCTTTAACACTATCAAGTTGCGCGCCTAAGTTGCTTACTGCATCTAACAATGGTTGTGCATCTTCGCCTTTAGCTTTAGCTTGGCCAATCGCTTTGGAGCTACTGTTACGCTCACTTTGTAATTCTTGTGTTTTTACTTGTAATGTTTTGCGTTTTTCTTCAAGTGCGCTGACAGTCGCAGTATCTAGCTCGTAACCACGTGCTGCTAGACGCGCAGCTGTTTGCTCGAGATCTTGACGTAATAATTTAGAATCTAACATGTTAGTTTTTAACCTTTTTGCATTACCAGCTGAAGGCCCAGCCAAGCCATAAAAATACACACCACCACATTTAAGGTGATATTGAGGGCCATTTTAAAAAGTGACCTTGTTGTAATAACAACAACGAATCCATTGAAAATGTCGAGAAGGTGGTCAAAGCACCTAGAAAGCCAATCCCTATAAGGGTTTTAGCGGGGCTAACGGTGATAATTTCGCGCTCTATCAAACCGTATAATACGCCCATCAACAATGAACCAAGAATATTAACCGTCAACGTGCCAAAAGGGAATCCCCTACCAAGTAGTTTTAGCATGGTTTCACTAATAAAAAACCGTAAACAGGCGCCTGAGGCTCCTCCTGCGGCAATCATGAGATATATCTTAAGGCTTGTCATAGCGTTTTATGTCACTGTGATGATCGCGCTCTTTTAAATAGTCGAGCTTTTGCTTTATTTTTTGTTCTAAGCCACGATCCGTTGGAAAGTAATATTGCTTATCGGCTATCTGCTCTGGAAAGTACTTTTCTCCTGCAGCATAGGCGCCTTCTTCATTGTGCGCATAGCGATATTCAGCACCATAGCCTAAGTCTTTCATTAAGTTGGTTGGTGCATTACGTAAATGCTCTGGCACCGGGTAACTTGGCTCGTTCTGCGCATCCGCTTTGGCTTGATTAAACGCCGCGTACACCGCATTACTCTTCGGTGCGCTAGCTAGGTAAATCGTAGCTTGTGCAATTGCACGCTCGCCTTCACTTGGTCCAACTCGCTGAAATATATCCCATGCATTGAGGGCCACTTCCATGGCACGCGGATCAGCATTACCAATATCTTCAGTGGCGATGGCGAGTAACCGCCTTGCAACATACAGCGGATCGCCGCCACCGGCTAAAATACGACAATACCAATACAAAGCACCATCTGGGGAGCTACCTCGAACTGACTTATGAAAGGCTGAGATCAAATCGTAAAATTCATCCCCCCCTTTGTCATACTTGGCTAAATGCGTTGGCAATACTTGACTGAGTACGTGCTCATCAACTAGGTATTGGCCGTTTTGCTCTACGGTTAAATCAATCGCCTGCTCAAGTAAATTCAGCACTTTACGAGCATCGCCATCACTGGCTTGGCACAACGCTTGTTTAGCATTTTGTGCAAGTACCACCGTTTTATTTTTCAGTTCATCATCGCTTGCAAGCGCTCGCTCAATAACAAGATGCAAATCAGTGTCTTGCAGCGATTTAAGGACATATACTCGTGCTCGCGATAAAATCGCATTGTTTAGTGCAAACGAGGGATTCTCGGTGGTGGCACCAACAAAAATAAAGGTACCATCCTCTATATGTGGTAAAAACGCATCTTGCTGAGATTTATTAAAACGATGTACTTCGTCAACAAACAGTAAGGTACGTTGGCCACGACCTTCAAGGTTAGTACGCGCTTCACTCACCGCATCACGAATATCTTTAATGCCTGCCGTTACCGCCGACATTTGAATCAGCGCCGCATCGGCATGGTTGGCAATAATTTGCGCTAAGGTAGTTTTACCAACGCCCGGCGGCCCCCACAAAATAAGACTGTGGCAACGCCCTGCTAAAATAGCTTGATAGAGAGGCTTATCTTGGCTTAATAGATGTTGCTGGCCAATATACTGATCTAAACTGGTTGGTCGCATGCGCGCAGCAAGTGGGCGCACATCCGGGCCAAAATTAAAGCCTAAATTACTCACCTTGACTTTGATCGTCTATTTCAACGCCTTCAGGAATACTAAACTCAAAGGTTGAAGTAGCAAGGCTTTGATTTACTTTAGTGTCGCTAAAAGTAAATGTAGATGATTGCCCGGAGCTGTCTTTAACCAATAATGACGCTAAGCCTACTTTATCTGCTGCAAACACAATATCCAGCTGTTCAACTTGGCTTTCAACGCCTTTATTAGGTGTAACACTGAACCCAGTATCCGTGGCGTGTACTTGGTACTTTTGCCATTGCGCCGGATCTTTGGAGGTGAGTAATACAAACGGTGTTGAATCAATCAAACTGTGAGTATTCATAATCGTTACTTGCTCAGCAAAGCTGTCGAAGTAATAGGTTTTATCGCCATTTGATACAAATAACGTGTCATCAGGGCTCGCTTGTTGCCAACGGATCATCATTGGCTGTTGTAAGGCGATAGTACCTTCACCTTGCATAATTGATTGACCTTGGTCGTCATTAACTTGCTGCGCAAATTGCGCTTGAAAACTCTTTAAACCGGCCAGTTTATCTTGTAATGCTTGGCTGTCATCCGTTGCACTGTCACTTGCAAATACTGATGCTGATAAAAAACAGCTAATTGCTAAGGCTAAATATTTAATTTGTTTCATTTAATTTGCTCCACCATTGGGCACTAATACATCTCGGGCACCGTTATGACCTGGTGCGCTTACAATACCCGATGTTTCCATTTGTTCAACTAAACGTGCGGCACGGTTGTAACCAACACGTAATTTTCGCTGCACACTTGAAACTGACACTTTGCCTGTTTCAACAACAAATGACACGGCTTCATCATAAAGCGGATCTGATTCTTCATCCGCATTTTCACTGGCTTCGCCTGGCAATAAAATATCCTCAGTGGCGTCACCATTTAAAATTTCGTCTATATAATTTGGTTTTGCACGTGCTTTCCAGTCATTCACCACCGCATGTACTTCATGGTCATCAACAAACGCGCCATGCACACGTATCGGTACGCTGGTGCCCGGCGGTAAATAGAGCATATCACCCATACCTAGCAGGTTTTCTGCGCCTTGTTGATCTAAGATGGTACGCGAGTCAATTTTACTTGATACCTGAAACGCCATTCGCGTTGGGATATTCGCTTTAATTAAACCAGTAATTACATCAACCGATGGGCGCTGTGTTGCTAGTATTAAATGAATACCTGCCGCTCGGGCTTTTTGCGCAATACGGGCAATTAGCTCTTCAACTTTTTTACCAACAATCATCATCATGTCAGCAAATTCGTCAATCACCACCACGATACTCGGTAACTTACCTAACTCGTCTGGTCCTTCTTTCATACCATCAGTATCTTTAAATAATGGATCGAGAATCGGGTAACCCGCCTCTTTCGCATCCAATACCTTTTGGTTGTAACCTTTTAAGTTACGAACACCTAACGCCGACATTAACTTATAACGACGTTCCATCTCACCTACACACCAACGCAGCGCATTGGCAGCTTCTTTCATATCGGTGACCACTTCACACAGTAAATGTGGGATACCTTCGTAAACAGAAAGTTCCAACATTTTCGGGTCAATCATGATCATACGCACATCATCAGGGCCTGATTTGTACAGTAAGCTTAATATCATTACATTAACGCCCACTGACTTACCTGAACCTGTGGTACCTGCCACCAGTAAATGCGGCATTTTACCCAAATCAGCACAGATTGGCTCACCGGCAATATCTTTACCTAAGACCATAGTCAGTGGCGATGGATTTTGCTCAAATTTTGGCGCGTCGATTACTTCTGATAACCGCACTATTTCACGGTGTTTATTCGGTAATTCAATCCCTACATAGGTTTTACCCGGAATAACTTCAACCACTCGGACACTAACCGCTGATAGCGAGCGGGCTAAATCTTTAGCAAGACCAGTAATTTTAGAAACTTTAATACCCGGCGCTAAATCAAGCTCAAAACGGGTTACAACAGGTCCAGGGTATACGGCAACAACCGTAGCTTGAACGTTAAAATCAAGGAGTTTAGTTTCAACTAACCTCGATACAGCTTCAAGCTCTTCTGGTGAAATTGGGTTTTTGGCTTTATCAGGTCTATCTAACAAATCAAGCGTAGGCAATGGCGTACTTGGCGGCTTTTCTTCGAGTAGCTGCTCAAACTTTTCTTTTGCGGTAGGTGGAGGCTGATAGGTACTCTTTGGTTTTGGCATTGGTCTTGCTGGCGAAACCACAGTAGTAACTGGTTTTTCAGGCTCAGTAACATGGCTTTGATCAAGCGCATTTAAGGCAGCCGCAGTGTCCATTGGTTCATCATCAATGGCGCTAAAATTAATTTCTTGATCCAGAATGTCATCCAAATCATCAAATGCAGGATGAGAGTCTTGATTTGACACCGCACTATCACTATCCACTTTTGGTTCTGAAAAGCGAATGGCGGGTGTTTCTTTACGTGTCTGTTGCTCATTAACAGGGTCTTGTTCAATTACAACTTCAGTATTTGCAGTGCGTTCGCGTTGTAACCATGCTTTTAAGTGATGGGCAATAAAACGATAACCTCGCATGATCAAATCGCCAATAAAATCGACACATTGCACCCACGACACGCCTGTTAATAATGTTAATCCAGCAAAAAAGAAACATAATAATAAAATCGAGGTACCGGTAAAGTTAAATGCAGGCATCATCGCTGAAGCTATCACATCACCGACTACCCCACCGGATGAAAAATTATAAATATCATCAAAATTAATACTACTGATAGCCGTTGCTGAAGTGATAAATAATGCAAAACCAATCACTCTAAGCGATAACGTTGTATAGTCGAGTTGAAATATTCTATGAGGTTGCTTAAATAATAAGTAGCCGAATATTTGTAGTGCAGCTGGCACAAAATAAGCTAACCAGCCAAATGTCAGCAATAAAATATCGGCGATCCACGCACCTGCAGCTCCAGTTATGTTTCTTACATTGTCATAACCTGTTTGCGACCAACTCGGATCAGCAGGATCAAAGCTTACCAGCGCACACAATATAAATATTGCGGCAAAGGTGCTAATTATTAAACCGGTTTCTAATAGTCTTTGTACACCGTTTAGGCGCATAACTCGCTATTCCTCATTTTTCTTTGTACTTCTTTGTACTCATTCTTAGCAATGGAATACCTTAGCAGGAAATACTTTTTGTTGCACTTTATCTTAACCATGATGGCCTGATTATGAACAGGTTTTTATTAATCGCGCATGTATCAATAATACAACTTAAGTAGTTACTAAAAAATGGCGCATAATTCAGCCGATATATGGGCGAATAATCACCCCTTGCTCGCCTTTTACTTCTTCCATAACAACATAGGTACGGCTTTCACTAACGTTCGGTAGCTTGAGCAGAATATCCCCTAATACACCACGATATTCAGACATATCATTTACGCGGGTTTTTAGTAAAAAGTCAAAGTTACCCGAGACTAAATGGCATTCGATAATTTCATCATGCTTTTTAACTGCAGCACTAAATTCATCAAACACATCAGGTGATGTTTTAGTGATTGTCACTTCGACGTACACCGACAAACCTTGCCCAAGTTTAGCAGGGTCAACCACGGCTTTATAACCGACGATGTAACCTTCGCGTTCGAGCTTTTTTACACGCTCTAAACAGGGCGTTGCACTGAGCCCCACACGTCGAGCTAATTCAACATTAGACACTCGGCCATCGTGCTGTAGCTCTATTAAAATCTTACGGTCAATACGGTCTAATAACTCATGCATAATAACGACTAGTTTTTTGTACTGTTTAAACGGTGTTTTCAGATTATATCACTAGAATACCGATTAAAAAGGTGAGACACACTGCCAGTACATGAATATAATAGTGAAAAATTTTATCCCGTTCTATTAAGGCAATATTATGATTATCGGTGTACCTAAAGAAATAAAAAACCATGAATACCGTGTAGGTATGGTCCCTGCTAGTGTTCGTGAGTTAGTAAACCACGGCCACCAAGTTTTGTTGAATCTGATGCAGGTATGGGCATTGGCTTCACTAACGAAGATTACACACTGGCAGGTGCAGAAATTCTAGCAACTGCTGCTGAGGTTTTCGCAACAGCAGAGATGATTATAAAAGTAAAAGAGCCACAAGCCATTGAACGTGCAATGCTACGTGAAGACCAAATTCTTTTCACTTACTTACACCTTGCACCAGATCTTCCACAAACTGAAGACCTAATCAAAAGCAAAGCAATTTGTATCGCATACGAAACAGTAACTGATTCACGCGGTGGTTTGCCACTACTTGCACCTATGAGTGAAGTTGCTGGCCGTATGTCTATTCAAGCTGGTGCACAAGCGCTTGAAAAATCAAACCATGGTCGTGGCATGCTACTTGGCGGCGTACCGGGTGTTGAGCCAGCTAAAGTTGTTGTTATTGGCGGCGGCATGGTTGGTCGTAGCGCAGCACAAATGGCTGTTGGCCTTGGTGCTGAAGTTGTCGTACTTGATCGTAACATTGACGTACTACGCGCACTTGACGCTCAGTTTGGTAATAAAGTTAAAGCGATTTACTCAACAGCTGATGCACTTGAAAAGCATGTACTTGAAGCTGACCTAGTAATTGGTGGCGTACTTATCCCAGGTGCTGCTGCACCTAAACTAGTTACTGCTGAACACATTAAAGCAATGAAGCCTGGCTCTGCAATTGTTGATGTTGCAATTGACCAAGGTGGTTGTATCGCAACGTCTAAAGCAACAACTCACGCTGATCCGACCTTCATCGTTGATGACGTTGTTCACTACTGTGTTGCTAACATGCCAGGTGCTGTACCACGTACATCTACTTTCGCACTTAACAATGCAACATTGCCTTTCATCATTAACCTTGCAAACAAAGGTTATAAGAAAGCATTACTAGATGACGCTAATTTCCTTAAAGGTCTTAACGTGATCAAAGGCCAAGTAACTTACAAAGAAGTTGCTGAAGCCTTCAACATGCCATACGTAGATCCACGTACTGCTGTTGAAAACGCATAACTAGCGTTTAGAATAATAAAAGCCTGTGAACATCAGTTCACAGGCTTTTTTTATATCACCAAAAAAGTTTATTACAGCTTACATTGTGGGTTTTTACCCGCCGCTTTTGCTGCTTTTTGCTCATTTAATGCTTGTGGCAATTTTGCTTGTAGCTCTTTAATGCGGTTAGCAGGTGCTGGGTGAGTAGACATAAATTCAGGTGTATTACCACTGCCTGCTTTACTCATATTCTGCCAAAGTGTTACGGATTCTTTTGGATTAAATCCGGCTTTTGCCATTAAATCTAAACCCACTTGGTCGGCCTCAGATTCATGAGAGCGACTAAATGGTAAAATAACGCCGTACTGCGCACCTAAACCAAGACCTTGCATAATTTCGTTACGATATTGTACATTGCCCATTTCAAGTGCGGCACTGCCCGCTTGCATACCTGTTTGTAGCAAGGAACTTTGTGATACGCGTTCATTAGAGTGCTCAGCAATTACATGCCCTACTTCGTGCCCGATAACGGTTGCTAGCTGATCTTGATTTTCAGCCACTTTTAACAACCCTGTATGCACACCAATATAGCCACCGGGTAATGCAAACGCGTTAGCTGAATCGTCTTCAAATACCACCACTTCCCACGCCTGAGTTGCATACTGTTGCGGTAATACTGCAATCACATCGTCAGCAATGCACTTTACATACGCATTTACTTGAGGATTATTATTAATTTTTTGATTCTTTTTCATATCAGCAAAGCTTTGCTGACCCATCTGACTCATTTGTTGATCAGAATAAAGCGCAATTTGCGTACGCCCTGTTGGTGATGTTTTACAACCCGCTAATACAGCGGTGGCAAGCACAGCCAAAACTAATTTTTTCATTGTATTCTCTTAACTAACAATTTAATTGTTCTTAGAATAGCAAACCAGCCTGCAATTGAATATATCGACTGCCAGTAAAAACATCTGTTGCGTTATATTTCAGTTAAAGGCGATAGTTAGCATGCAAACTAAGTACCCAAGACTAATTGTCGCTGTTACAATAGCAGCCTCTTTTTGTTTAATGGGTTAGTCATGCAGGACTCGGTTTCTTTAAATAAACGCATTCTATTACCTTTACTCGCCAGTATTGTTGCAATTACGCCACTGGCAATCGATATGTATCTTCCGGCAATGTTAGTCATTGCTAACGACCTTAATACCACAATGCCTAATGTACAAATATCGTTAAGCATATATTTAGCTGGCTATGCGCTGGGAATGCTATTTTTTGGCCCAATCGCAGATCAAATTGGTCGTCGCGTGTTAACGAAGGTCGGCTTAGCATTGTTTGGCTTAAGCTCTGTCGCATTGGCCTTTTGTAATGACATTCATCTATTTTGGGCTTTGCGGGGCGTACAAGCATTCACAGGTGCTGCAACAACCGTTGTGGTGCCAGGGATAATTCGTCATATTTATAAACAAGATACTGCTAAAGGAATGTCGTATGTATCGATGATCATGATGGTAGCGCCCTTAGTCGCACCAACGGTTGGATCAATGATCATGGGCTTATCTCACTGGCAAACAATCTTTTTAGTACTGGCTAGTTACAGCTTTGTTATTTTAGCCTTGGTACAAATATACTTAATCGATATCCCTATTTTCAAAAGCCCGATGAAAGGCTTTGCACTATTTTTCGATAGCTATAAAACCGTATTTAAAAATAAAGATACCCGAGCAGATATAGCCAGCTCAATGTTTGTCTCATTCGGCTTTTTTTGCTTTTTAACCGCAGTGCCCTTTGTATACCTTGATTACTTTAAAGTATCAGAACAATTATTTGGTGTTTTATTTGCTTTCAATGTCATGGCGCTAATGTTTGGTAACTTTTTAAATACCCGCCTAGTACCACGTATTGGTTCACGAAAAATGCTGTATTATGGATTAGCGGTCGGCTTTGTAGCTGGCAGTGCCCTACTCACATTTAGCATATTACACCTATCGCTGTATTTTATTGTTGCAGCTATTGCTCCTCTGATGATGAGTTTAGGGGTTACCGCTAGTAATGCTGATGCATTGATCTTAATGCAGTTTGAAGAGCGTTCTGGCACCGCTACGGCGGTTATTGGTACATTGCGCTTTGGCAGCGGTGCATTAGTCGGTCCAATTTTAGCCTTAATGCATGCACAAAGTGCGGTACCATTTTCAAGCTTAATGTTCAGCGCATTAGTATTAACACTAATAGCCCAGCTTTGGCACCGAGCTAGAAACAAAAAAATGCCCGTAGTTAACGGGCATTTTTTTCTAAGCGACTTATTTATTCAGCTGCTTTAGATACCATCACCATTGCAGGGCGTAATAAACGACCATTTAATGTATACCCTTTTTGCATCACTGCTAATACAGTGTTAGGTGTTACATCATTACTTGGTTGAATCGACATTGCTTGGTGGAATTCAGGATTAAACTGCTCACCTTGTGGGTTGACAATTTCAACACCAAATTTTGCAACCGCATCGTTGAAGCTCTTAACTGTCATATCAATCCCTTCAAGCAATGGCTTTAAGGTTTCGTTTTCTTTGTCTGAGAACTCAATAGCACGTTCTAGATTATCAATAACAGGTAATAATTCGTTAGCGAACTTTTCAAGTGCAAATTTATGCGCTTTTTCTACATCTTGTGCAGCACGGCGACGAATATTATCAACGTCTGCAGCGGCACGTACTACGCTATCTTTTTGGTTTGCGATAGTTTGTTTCGCATCTTCAAGCTCAGCATAAAGCATAGCAATTTCAGCTTCAGGGCTAACTTCTTCGCCTTCGTGCGCGTCAGCCGCTTCTACAGCCGCTTCAACGTCTGCTTGCATTTGCTCTAGTTCTTCGTTTAATTCAACTTCTTGCTCTGGTGATTTTGTCTGCTCAGACATAATTTAAGTGCTCCAATACTTTTCAATTGCGGTAATTATGGGGATTGAATCAAAAGATTCAAGAGCCAGATGACTCGATTAATTTAAATTCTTGAATGATTGCTTCAATTTGCGCCGATTTAGGACAAATTACACAAAAACGACTTTGATATTCTTGATTTTGAAAATACGGCACGCTGATCACCATCAGTTCGTCACAATCAGTAAATGGCAATTGTGACGTATTTAAAACCGACACACCATTTTTAAAAGCTAACTTATCTTCTACAAAGTTCAAAAATGAGACACCAATATTTAAGCTTTGTTCACAATCAATTTGCCGATATAAATAATTTTCGCCGACCACGATACTGTTATCTGAGCCTAATTTATGGCTCAGCTCACGGGTCCATTGATTTAACGAATCATGACAATTTCGTGGTGCTGTATTTGCCATTGCTTGCATACGGTACAAGCCTTCCATTAAAGTTTGCTGACTGAATACAGTATTAAGCCAAGTAGCGAATTGATAACGTACGGTGTCAGACGCATCATCCGGCTTATGAATACAAATGTTATGGCTTTGCCCTGCTCTATCTAACAGTAAAATAAGCCAATCATTGCTGTCAAAATCTAATACTTCAACTCTAAAAACATGTTGAGAACTTACTTGTGGCAGACCAACGCAGCAACATACCTGATAACGCTGGCTTATACCATGCGCCATCTCGACTAATTGCGCTTGTGCAGGCTGCCAATATTGCGCAATCTGCGACAGAGGGAAAAATTCACTTAGCCAATAATCAAATCCGGCATTAGTAGGTACCCGTCCAGCAGAAGTATGCGGTGAATACAGCAGGCCTATTTTTTCTAGGCGCGACATCGCATTTCTAACTGTTGCAGAACACACAGCCATACCTTTTTGCTTGGCAATACGGCTTGACGCGACAGGTTGACCTTCACCATTACAGTACAGGCTCATCACGGCGGAAAATATTTGCTGATCTCGAGGGTTTAAATTCATAGTATCTACATCTTGCTGCATACTGGGGATATCGGGGCGTAGTGAGTTTATTTCAAGGTTATTTTCAAACTTGTCACTTTTGAGTTACTCTACTGATATTAATACTATTGATGCGTTTATCATGGAATCACCGTTTAAAACCATAGGTTTAATTGGCAAACCAAATCACAGTGGTGCAGCTGCAACTTTACAGCGCTTATACACTTTTTTAAATGCGTTAGGATTTGACGTGTTATTAGAGCAGAGAACAGGTCATCAATTAACCAATGTCCCCAAGGAAAAGTTAGTCAAACTGGTTGAGCTTGGCGAACGTGCCGATCTCGCTATTGTGGTCGGAGGTGATGGTAATATGCTTGGCGCAGCAAGGGTATTAGCCCGATTTGATGTTGCTGTTATAGGCGTAAACAGAGGCAATTTAGGCTTTCTAACAGATTTAAACCCAGAAGGCTTTGAAGCTAGTTTAGAACAAGTATTAAGTGGTCAATATCTTGAAGAAAAACGCTTTTTATTAGAAGTTGCAGTTTATCGCCATGGCGAATTAAAAAGTGCTAACTCAGCAGTGAATGAAGCCGTTTTACATGCCGATAAAGTCGCTCACATGATTGAATTTGAAGCCTTCATTAATAACGATTTTGTTTTTTCTCAGCGCTCTGATGGTTTAATTGTCTCAACCCCTACGGGCTCAACAGCCTATTCGCTGTCGGGTGGCGGGCCCATTTTGACCCCTGAACTAAATGCAATATCATTAGTGCCGATGTTTCCGCATACATTATCAAGTCGACCATTAGTAGTTGATGCCGATAACGAAGTACGCTTAAAGCTCAGCTTAGAGAATACCGACAGCTTACAAGTCAGCTGCGATAGTCATGTGGTGCTTGCTGTATTGCCTGGCGATGAAGTGATAATTAAAAAAGCAGATAAAAAACTGCGCCTGATCCACCCCAAAGACTACTCTTACTATCATGTACTTCGCACTAAGCTCAACTGGGGTAGTCGTTTATATTAATTTTATTGCGCTCATTCAGACTTTAGAGCAAAATGAGCTGAATTCATTTATTACCTTTTCAAGGGAAATCAAACCGCAATGACGTATGTTGTTTTCTTTGCTTTATTATTATTGATAACACTGCTTGGCAGTTATCTAATGATTGAAAATAATCGCCGAAAAGCGCTTGAAGCGCAAAAAAGCTATTCAATAATCGCGTTAAAGAAGTAACTCAACAGTTAAAAATTAAATTAAATGAGTACTGCGACGCAAAAATAATTCGTCCTAAATACATCCCAAGAATACAAGTTATTGCCAGTAATTTCTTTGTCGTACAACCTCATACTGACGAAAACTTATTGTATCTTGAACGCATAAACGAGTCATTGATCAGCACGATTAGTAGTGAGTTGGCAAAAACTTATGTAACAGGTGAGCGAGATGCACTAGCTGAACGCTTAGATTTTTTTGTGGCTGAATTACCCATAGCCGGTGTTGCTTACAATAAAACGTTTTACCATGAACTTTTACCATCCATGATTAAAGTTTTACGCACTGATGATTTATCTGCGAATCCTGAAGATTATGTCAAACCTGTTGATCCTGAAACTAATTTTGAGAAATCAACCAGTGAGTAAGTAATAAACTAGATAGCGACATTAAAAATTAATTTGCAAAAACCCAAAACACTGTATAAATTAACAGTTAATTGACTGGATGGATGAACAGTATGTTAACTGGGTTAGAGATTAAAAATTTTGCAATTGTAAGCAATTTAAGCACCGAGTGGCAAAGCGGTATGACAGCCATTACGGGTGAAACAGGTGCCGGTAAATCTATTGCTATTGATGCCTTATCTTTATGTTTGGGTGAACGTGCCGAAGCCTCAGCTGTTCGCCCAGGCACTGAGCGCGCTGAAATATGCGCCACCTTCGATTTAACCAACCTCCCTTGGCTAAGCAGTTTTTAGAACAGCATTTGCTATCGAATGATGAGCAAGAGTGCTTACTTCGTCGTGTGGTGTGTAAAAATGGCCGCAGCAAAAGTTATATTAATGGCACCCTAGTCACTGCAGCCCAACTAAAAGAAATCGGTCAGTACTTGATCTCTATTCATGGTCAACATGCTCACCAATATTTGCTTAAAAGCGAACATCAACTCCAGCTATTAGACGCTTATGCAGGTCATCAACCTCTGGTTGAAGCAGTGCGCCAGCATTATCGTAATTGCCAAAACTTACAAAAAGAATTTACCGCGCTCGAACAAGCCCAGTTGCAACAAGCAGCGCAAAAGCAATTATTAGAGTACCAAGTAGCTGAGCTTGATGAGTTTGCTTTACAACCAGATGAATTTTCGCAAATTGAAGCCGAGCATTATAAGCTCAGCCACAGCCAAACTATTATTGAAGCATGCCAACGTGAGCTACAAAGCTTATACGAAAATGACGAGCAAAATGCCTGTTCCCTATTACAACATAGCGCGCAGCAGTTTGCTGAGCTTGCGGGGTTTGATGAAAGCCTAACTAGTGTGGCTGCTTTACTCGAAGAAGCGGCTGTGCAAGTTGAGGAAGCGAGTCGTGAAATTCGTAATTATGCAGAGCAAGCTGAACTTGATCCGAGCCGACTAATCGACGTTGAAACACGATTAAGTGGTGCGATGGATTTATCACGTAAACACCATATTAAACCAGAGGACTTAGTTGAGTTTCACCAAAGTATCACACAAGAGCTTGAGTCGATTAGTAATAACTCTACCCGTTTAACGCAACTTGAAGGTGAAATTAACCAAGCATTAGCAGCTTATCAGCAAGCTGCGCAAACCCTAAGCGAAAGCCGTCATGAGGCCGCGCAGACATTAAATACATTGATCAGTGCAAGCATGGCGCATTTATCAATGGAAAATGGTGTGTTTGAAATAGCCCTTACACCACAACCTGAAAAAGCACCAAACAGCTTAGGTTTTGATAATGTAGCGTTTTTAGTATCAACCAACCCGGGCAGCCATTACAACCACTGTCTAAAGTCGCCTCTGGCGGTGAGCTGTCGCGTATAAGTTTAGCGATACAAGTTATTATTGCGCAAAAAGTCACTACGCCAACGCTTATTTTTGATGAAGTGGATGTAGGTATTTCTGGACCAACCGCAGCAGCTGTAGGCAAGCTTTTACGTCAATTAGGCAAATCAACTCAAGTTATCTGCGTAACCCATTTACCGCAAGTTGCCAGCTCGGGGCATCAGCAGTTTTTTGTGGCCAAAGAAATTGCCAATGGCGAAACCTTTACACAAATGTTGCCACTCAGTAAACATGGCCGTATTGATGAAATTGCCCGTTTACTTGGTGGTGATAACATCAGTAAAACAGCCAAAGCTAACGCAAAAGAGTTAATTATGGCGCATGCTTAATTAAGCTAAAACAACACCTACGTTTAGACTATTTTTAAATACAACCATCCATTAAGCCTTACTTATATAAAGCAAGGCTTAATAACTAACAATAGAACACATATAAATCATGACGATAACAACATTGCCAATAAAATTAATTAGCCTACTTTTTTGTTTTACACTTTTAATGGGTTGTAACGATTACTTTATAAATACCACGCAACTGACGAATAGCACATGGCAACCACTTTTAGTCATTGCATTTATTAGCCTATTTTTGATCCCATTAATTAGCTTAGCGCTGCTTATATTTAGTCAATGGAAGCACCTTCAGTTTAAAATAACTCTGCAACGTTATTTACATGGCTCACTTGTTTTAATGCTCGCCATAGCGTGGTTTATCGAATTAAGCTTAGTGCAACGCGCTGATAACCGTATGGATTTGATGTTAACGCTGTGCGCGCTAGCCACTCAAATGGTATTAGTCGTGGCTGCTTTTGTACTTGTTAATAAACAACAAAAAATGCACCACCGCGCTAAAAACTTTCTGTAAAGCATTGTTTAATACAACAATTAAAAACATTTGTTTTACATAATTGACACATTTAATTTAGCAACATACACTCAATAAAATAAAAAAATCGATGGAATGAATAATGAGCGCTACACAATCTAAAATCACCCAGCTAAAACGTTGTTACGCAACATTACAACTGGGTGTTGCTAAAGCTGATGGCCGCCTTACTCTTACTGATAACCTGCTGCATTTTGAAGCCCTCAATAAACAACTTAACTTAGGTTGTTATGCCATCAAACTTAATAATATTTCCCATGTCGAAAAATGCGCAGCTAAAGCTGGCGGTTTAATCCCTATTACCACCGCTGGAATCAAAATAACCACCAAAGAAAATTATCATCTAGAGTTTATTTTAGCTGAACCCGATGAGTGGCTTAATTGCCTGCAAGCGAGTCATTAAAGGTTTTAGGTTGGAGGCGCTAGCTGCTAGGAAAGCCCAAACAGTTTGGCTGTCAAATAACCCGCAGATTAGGTTGAATGCAACCAACTCGACGATAAATGATTGAAACTGAATAACAGCTCAGAGCAAAATAAACAGTAGCTCTAACACCCTTTTGGACAAAGGTGAGTTACGAAGTGCCCACAGTGAAGGTTCTGGACAAAACTGTTTTAGCAAACTTCATCCATTATCATAAATGACATACACCCAACGCTCACGAAACTAATTCCCTCTTATCGTGGAGAACCACACTTAATACGACTTCAGGTCGTACGGACAGAAATGGGGTTACCGACACGAACTATTTCCACTAAATTCGCATAATTTAAACTATAAAGAATATAGGAAATAGCTTCGACCTCGAGAGGTTCACCTAATGATCTTCTTGAAGTTGGCTATTGAAAACAAATTATTCAGAAAATATTTAGTCCAAAGATATCTTTAACATCAAAAATGATCTGCTCCAGCCAGACTGGACACTTCATTAAGCGACATTTTTATTTTCAAAGTTAACTGGACTTAGATACCCGAGAGCACTGTGCCTTCTTGTCCGATTATAATCAACCTCGATGTATTCAAAGAGCGTTTGACGCATCTCGTCTCGCGTCATGATCGGCTCATATTGGATCGCTTCAACCTTCATTGAATGGAAGAAGCTCTCAACACAAGCATTATCCCAGCAGTTTCCTTTCCTACTCATACTTTGCTTTAGATTATAAGCGGTTATGATGTCTCGATAATCTTTTGAGCAGTACTGACTACCTCGGTCACTATGAACGATCACCTGCTCAGGGAACCCACGACGGAACAAGGCCATTGATAATGCATCGCAGACCAGTGTTGCGGTCATTCTGGTATCCATAGACCAGCCGACTACTTGCCTTGAATAAAGGTCAATAATTACCGCCAAATACAGCCAGCCTTCACTTGTCGCAACATAGGTGATGTCTCCCGCCCACTTTTGATTCGGAGCCTCCGCGTTAAAATCCTGAGCCAGCAGGTTCGGAGCAACTGGCATTTTATGTTTGCTATCCGTAGTGCACCTAAACTTACGTGCCGCTTTCGGCGTTAAATCCTGACGCTTCATACTAGCGGCAATGGTTTTAACATTACGGCTATCACCGTTCTCTGCCAGCTATTTCTGGATGCGCCTTGAACCATCACGGCCTTTGCTATTGTCAAAAGCCTTTTTGACCTTCGTATCAAGCTCTTGGCGAGTTACCTCGCGCTGAGTGGCCTTGTGGCGATGCTTAATCCAGTAATAAAACCCACTTCGTGAAACCCCGAACACCTTAGCCATGCGGACAGCACTGGAAGCACAGCAGGTGTTCGAGCATAAATTCGTAGCTATCTACTTTAGATTTTTCGCGAAGTAGGTGGCGGCCTTTTTTACGATATCTAGCTCTTCAGCTTGCTCAGCCAATTGCCTTTGAGCTTTGCGACTTCAACGGCTAGATCTTTTTCCCGCTGACTGGTGCTAGTATCTTTCTTGGCTGCTTTACGCCAACCGTAGATCTGGGATTCGTGTAACGAGAGATGCTGCGCTGCCGTAGCTACTCCCAGCTTTTCTGCTAGTTTCAGTGCTTCTGCTTTAAATTCAGCAGAATGGAGAATACGTTTTTTCTTGTTTGTCATGGTTCACCTCATTAGTGATTGTACTCACTTAATTAGGTGTCCAAAACTGGTGGTGCGGATCACGCGCTTACTGTGCCAGCCGTTCTATTCATCGGCGCGATGATGGATCAAGAGGTTCGTCTTGGTCTATCCTCTTCTGATTTGGTATTACTTGTCACCACTTTAATGGTGTGCAAGGTAACATTCAGTAGTGGCCGAACCAATGTATTGCATGGCGCAACGCATTTGGTTCTGTTTGTGGTTTATCTTTTCCTGATGTTTGAGCATGCTTAGTCGATAACTTCAAATTCAATAAACCGCAGCCAATAAAAAGCCCGAGTTTAAACGCTCGGGCTTTTTATTGGCTGCAAGGCTTACGGTCAAATACGCTCTACACATTCACGAGCAATTACCAGCTCTTCATTGGTTGGGTTTATATTCATGGTAGATGTCATCAATATATTTTCTAATTCACTTTCGCCTATGCCTTTTGGGTTTATTCGGACGGTTGATTCAACCGATTTACTTGTAACAACATTTTCCAAGGTAATAAAGGTAGTATGATCATCAATATCCCTAATATGGTAAAAAAGTCTGGCACTTCATTGAATAAAGTAACACCAAATAAGGTGACAAATACCAGTCCTGAGTTCTCTGCTAGGGCAATAGAATTAGCAGGTGCTCGTTGATACGAAGCAACAGCTAATCCGTTGTAAGTAAGAACCAAAGTTGCACTTGCCAAAATGAACAGCAGATTCGTGGTCGAAAGAGGCACCCAATGGAATATAGCTAGGCAGCCAGAGATCGGTAGTGAAAGTAATGATGTCCAAAAAGCGTGCTGACAACAGTTTGCTCCGTTGGTAATTTTTTCGCGGTAAGGTTGAACAAGGCAATTGTAAATGTAGTAACAAGGGCGAAGACTACCGCCAATTCAAATTCTGATGGTCTTAAAACCACAATCACTCCTGAAAACCCTATAAGAGATAATACACTGCTCTTAATCGTTAGTTTCTCTTGGAGAAGTAAAATCGATAATGGAAGCATCATTAGTGGCGCAGCATGAAAAATCGCATTAGCCGTAGCTAAAGTTAAGTGAGTGATTGCAATTACCATGCAACCACTGCCTATTATAATTAGATGTGCCCTAAATAGATTGAGTTTAGCGCTATACAGTTTTCGCTTTTGCTTGGACTGCTTTAACCATAAAGGATAAATAACTAAAGTAGAAAATAATTGCCGTATAAAAATGTATTGAAAGGCTGATACCTCCCCATTAAGTAACTTAACTGCGACATCAGATAGTGAAGCAGCAAGATTACCTAATATGAGAAAGATCATCGCGAGGTTTACCACAGGAAAAGACACTGTTATTTTTCCAACTTCATATCGATATGTGGGATGTCATCCTCCAAATACATTACAGAAGTCGGCATAAATCCATGGTTTTGGTAGAATTCTGATAGGTGTTCTTGAGCGCCAATTTCGATTGACTCTCTGGGCCACAACTTGTCACATGCACATAGAGCCTCTTGTACCAGTTGATGCCCTATGCCCCCTCCACGAGAATTTTTGAAATAGCAACACGACCAATACTGACGGATGGATAACTAACCCCTTTTGACATTAAGCGTGCAGGCCATTAACTTGCCACCTTGATAACCCAGTAAGTGGTAAACACCTTCTTGGTGATCTTTACCATCCAACTCAGGATAGGGACATTCTTGCTCGACAACAAACACGTCAACTCTGAGTTTTAGCAGTTGATATAGTTGCATTGTTGTTAATTGGGGAAACGGATGGAGTTGCCAAGTAATCATTTTAATTCAGCCTTACACATATTGATATCCGAAATGTAGCAAGGTGAATAAGTCTAGACATTAACAATTGTTAAGTTGGATTGCGTTTTTTGATACGACTCAGGCTGATCGGTGTAATGCCAAGATAAGCTGCAATTTGATAATCGGTGAGGCGCTCTAACAAGTTAGGATAACTGTTACAGAACTGTTGATAGCGTTCTTCTGGAGTATAAAGCAACATAAAACGTTCTTTGTTTTCTTTATACATCAGTTGTATTTCCAATAGCTTGAGATAAATACTATATTTATTCTTACGCCATGTTCTTAATGTTTCGATAGGGAGAGACATAATCGAGCAAGAGGTAAGTGATTCAAGTTGGTATGGTGATGGCGTTTGGTTAACTAGGCTTTCAAAACCAATGATCCAGTCATTTTCCCAATAAAACTGTTTGCTAAACTCTTTGCCCTTGTCAGTAAAATAAACAGCGTGACATATTCCTTCTAATAGAAAGAAAATCTCTTTTGCAACTTCCCCTTGATGGAAAAAAATATGCCGACTAGGCAAAGAACAAAGCTTTGCAGATTGCTTTAGCTGTTCTACTTCGTGTCGAGTAAAGTCATTTTTTTGTAACTGCTCTAGAAAGCGTCAAGCATAATTGGTTGTACCTAAGTATTTATCTATAACCAAACATTAACTGAATATTTAAGCACACAATAAATTCGCCAAAAAACAATTAAAGCGGAGGTGTTCAGGTGATGATAACCTACATCAAATTAGCATTCTACGTGCCATTTTATACCCCTAGGTTCCTTATTTGTAGCTGTGAATGACTTACAAGCAAGAATCGTAATTAATAAGACAAGAAAATTTCGCATATTTACCTGTAGGTATCATTTATCAGCAAGACTTTGCAAGGTAGCATACCCTGTGAGTTTACTATCTACTAGTGTCTGCTTGTCGTTCAAAGCCGATCTTTAGAGTAATTGCGTTAGCTTGTTTCGGGGCAAAAACGCGTTAAATCGAGATGTCTAAAAGTGCCACATTCAAGCGATTGGGAATGCAAACTTTTAAGCGGCTAACCATAAAATTATCTAAAAATGCCTTTTAGCATCGTGGCTGTTTCAATTAAATCAACTACGATAATTGGCAGTAGCCCTCTCCATATTTTGACCACATTCTCAGCATAGAATTAAAAAATATTCCTCTTAATTTTTAAAATTCTATGCACCGACTTTTATTTCCTTTTCTGTTCACTGTGTCTTGTTGTGTAACAAGTACTGAATCGTACGATTTAACTGAAATAAAACAACAAATCCAACAAGGTGACTTAGTAGCTGCAACAGCTAAATTAGAGCGTCTAGCAGAGCAATACCCTACTTCATTTAATATTTTAGTCGAGCTTGCTGCTGTGCTGAGAAAAAACGCTAAACATACACAAGCAATTTCGATTATTGATCCCCTGCTAGAGTCCAAAGCATTAACTGATAGGGAGCGTTTTAGGTTGCATACCGAGTTGGGGATCAATTTTCGACGCATATTAGATACCCAGCAAGCAAACGTGCATTATTCAAAGGCAAAAGAACTAGCACAACGAATAAATGATAATGAATTATTAGCACGTGCTCATGCGAACTTAGGTGTGTTATACGATACACAAAGTAATTTAGCTCTTGCGATGCAAGAGCAAACGGCTGCCTTAGAGCTACTAAAAGACAGTACTGATTGGGAATTGCAAGCAAGTGTTTATTATAATTTAGGTGACATGTCACTGCGCTTAAACAACTTAGCTCAAGCGTCCCACTTTTTTTCAGGGCATTAGAAAGTGATAAAAAATCTGGTGATGCATACAACATTGCTTCCACTAGTTTAAGTTTAGCGAAAATTACGATTAGGCAAGAAAACTACTTACTTGCTATTGAACAATTACATCAAACAATCGAGTACCTTACGCCGCTAAACGCGACTCAACAGCTTTCAGTTGCCTACCGCCAATTAGCCGTTGCATACCAACACACAAAGAATATTCAGCAAGCGATAAATAGTGCTAAACAGAGTGTCGATTTCTCATTAAAAACAGACTCTCCAATTTATAAAACCTACGCTTACATGCAACTACTCGATCTATACTTAGCACAACAAGACATCCCACAAAGCAAACACACTTTAGCGCAAATAACGTTACTAATAGAGGGGATTGATAATGAAATTTTAACCTTGAAATATCATCGTTATAATGCACTACTTTTCGAACTCACCACCCAATTAACTGAAGCTGTTTATCACTATAAAAAAGTCGATTCATATCATGAGATTATCCAGAAAAGCTACTTAAACGAATCGACCATTAATTACATGAAACAGGTCGATGCGCTTGTGCAGCGACAAAAATTAGTTACTTCTGAGCAAAATAATGCCATTACTAAAGCCGAATTAAAAAGCCAGCGATTAGAAAAAGAGTGTGGCTATTGGGCTACTCGATTATTTTTATGCTCAGTATACTAGTGATCACTCTATATTATATAAAGCACAAGCGAGCACATTATAAAGCCGAACTTTATCAAGCCAGTTTGGATTTAAAAGATAAAATGCTGGCTGATATTTCCCATGAGCTAAGAACCCCGTTGAGTGTACTAAAATTAAACATAGAAGCTTTAGAACATGATCTTCAAGAAGATAAATCGCTCGCTTACTTAAAAATCAACGACAAAATTAGCCAACTGAATAAATTAATTAGTGATGTTTATCAGCTATCACAAGTTGACAATTGTTCAATGAGCTTAAATAACCAAGCCTATCTGGTTAGCTCTTTATTTACACACTACGCAGACGATTTAGAAACAATGGCCGCTGCAAAAAACTTAATTTGCATTATCGACAATACTGTCAGCAATAAACAAAGTATTTCTATTGATAAACACAAACTCGATCAGATCATCTATAACTTGTTTAAAAATGCATGCTTATATACTGACAGTCCAGGTGTTGTAAGACTCAAGGTACGCTTAAATCCTACTCAGCTATTTATTCAAATAGATGATAGCTCTCCGAGAGTACTTCAATCCCAAATACCACATTTATTTGAAAGACTTTATCGAGTTGATAGTACTCGCGCAAAATCCATTGATGGATCTGGCCTAGGTCTATCTATTTGCTTGAGCTTAATTAAGCTAATGCAAGGCTCGATATCATTACATCAAGGTAAATACGGTGGGCTGTGTATTCGCTTGCTATTACCACTTCATAACGAACAAAAAATTGATTAAATTTAGTCTGTTATCCATTTTTCATCCACATTCTTTTGCTTTAATAAAACGATTAAAGTAAGGAGGATAAAGATGACACAGCGAACATTAAAACATCGGGATTGGGTGAAGATCATTGATAATCGCCACCAACAAATTACTGCAAAACCTAAAAAGCAGCCTAAAATTGTAGCAAAGTGCACAATTTTCGCGGCTGCGGCATTAATAACCGGATTAATCTATAACGAGCTTAATAATCCACAGCAGCTGACTCAACTAACTATTCAGCAACAACAGAATATACAACAGCATTTCTCAAGAAAACTTACTTTGGGTAATTGGCAATTTAGCCATGCTGATTTTAAAGATAACCAAATCAAAATCTATATTAATTTACCCAATTCATTAGCGCTTAAAGAGCCTGTGCTAACAAGTTACATACAGCAAACACTATGCCCTGCAAAAAGTGAGCGATTATGGCGTATTATTGAGCATCGTCGTTTAATAATTCATATGTTTACTGGTTCTTCAATACGCACTGGCTACACTGTAGAGTGCATTGCGCATGAGCACTGAAATAGCCAAATGAACGAGTAAGCTACTGACAGAGATAACCAATATAGTGAGCTTAATTACTCACTATATTGCTTACTTAGCTGATAAAAAGTTATATTTTTTTGTAATGTTAGACTATTTGCTGTTTATCAAAGCGATAGCCAGCCCCATAAACAGAGCCGACTATCTTAGGAGAGAAGTTTAAATTTTTTATTTTTTTGCGGATATTTTTTATATGACTGTCTATGACACGATCTGCGATCTCAAAATTACTAGGCTGTATATGCTCAAGAATATGTTGTCTCGAAAATACTCGATTCGGGGCATGATACAAAAGTGAGAACACATCAAATTCAACTTTCGTCAGTAGTAACTGGTGCCCTTTAATTTTTACAGTTAAATTATTTGTATTTACTTCAATGAGTTGTTGCTCTGTTACTTTGGTGGGTAATTCGTGCACTAGGCAACGGCGCAAAATGGCTTTGACGCGCATCACTAACTCCGCGGCACTGAAAGGCTTACATACATAATCGTCTGCACCTAATTCAAGCCCTCTGAGCCTGTCAGCTTCGGCTACTTTTGCTGTCACCATTATAATAGGTACCATTGAAAACAGCCTAATTTGTTTTAAGCATTCAACACCATCTTGATTTGGTAACATGACATCCATAATAATTGTGTCAGGGTTATTTAGCTTAACCCACGCAACCACATCTGCACCACCTGCTATGTGAGTCGTTTTAAAGCCAGACGCTTTAAAAAATAACATTACCTGTTGTGCAATATCGATATCATCTTCGACTATCAAAATGTGTTGCATGAAAAAGCCTGCTTATTGTTGTTGTAACATTTCTAATTGTTTTTTTATTGAAACCTTCAAAGTAGATGATAATGTTTCATCAAGTAATAACATAGCCAAAATTTCTGGTATATCATCGCAACTTGAAATCTCTGAAAGTAAATCACGATCGCATGGGCTTGTCAGTTCTATAAAACTGAGCTGTGGTGATACATCTTGTGAAAAAGACATATTTTTGTGCCTTATCCTTTTTTATATTTACACCAAATACCATTTGGTGTTGAACTTTAATAACACTATTAAAGCTCAACAATATGGAGGAAATATGGATAATCACTATCATTTATAATAATTAGTTGTTTTTGAGTGGCAGTAGAATTGTGATTGTAAGGCCACCTAATTCACTTGCTTGAGCATTAATTGTTCCGCCATGTAGAGAAATAATCTTCTGACTAATGGCCAAACCTAGTCCTGAGCCTCCTAAGTCTCGGCTTCTTGATTTATCGCATCGATATAGCCGATCAAAGATATTACCTAAATCTGTCTCAGCAACACCAGGACTTGAATCACTTAAAGATAATTTTAAATAGTTATTGTCGATTTGTGCTGCAAACAAAACATTACCTGGCAGATCAGTATAATTTACTGTATTACGAGCAAGATTATGAATTACTTGATTTAATCTGTAACTATCAAGCTCTATAGTCCGCTCTTCATCGATGTTCACTTGCTGAGTAAATTGCAAGCCCGCTGTAGTTGCAAGCGCTGCTATATCATTTGTAAAGCTATTAACGAGCTCATAAATATTATGCTCTTTGATCTGTAACGCTAAGCCACCGCAGTCAGACTGCGCAAGCTCGTAAATATCTGTGATCAGCTGATTCAAACTATCTAATCTTTGGTGCAAAATTTTGTAGGTCGCATCAGGGTTTTCAACTAAGTTATGCTCTAAAGATTCTATATTCAATTTTAAAACAGTTAATGGGGTCCTTAATTCATGTGACACATCGGCTAATAATTGCTCTTTAAGTTGTATCGAATTATTTAGCACTAGAGCTTCTTGCTGGCTCATCTTCTTTTTCTGCCTATATAAAATATAGGTAGTAACCATTCCTATCATCAATAATAGTGCTATGGTTCCACTAATTAATAAGTATTGTTGATTTTTAATTTTATTGATCGCTTGTTGGTTTTTAATTTCAGCAAGTTCGATTTTTGTAGTTTGATATTGCGTTTGAGCTGCATAGCCTAATGCTTTTGATTTAGCATCCTGTATAAGTTGCTCTTCTAACATAGTATAAGTGCGTTGTTTCAGCGCAAAAGCATCCGCAAACTTACCAAGCTCGCTATAAGCTTGAGATAATAAATTCAGTGTCATCATCTGTACTTCATGGCTGGATTCAGTTGCTTGTATATTCTCAAGAATTTCGACTGCTTGTTGATAGTCTTTTTTGCCAAGTAAAGCTTTTGCGTACAAGAAGGAGAAATCTTGGTGTAACGTTTTATTTTCCACGGCATCCAAGCTATCAATTACGCCTTTAAATAAGGTTGCAGCAGTTGCATACTGTTGCTGCAATAACTGCAACTCAGCTTGGTTGCCCTTAACCCAAGTAATATTTCGTGTGTTATTCAACTGTGTAAATAAATCCAAAGCTTGTTGCAAATAGCTCGGTACTTCGTCATAACGTTTTAAAGCCATTAGCTGACGACTTATTTGCACTAAATCATGCCCAGCATAATTAACCATTTCAGCAGCTATGTCGTATTGATACGCTTTCTTATAGGCATTTAAGCTCTTTTCGTGCTCTTTTAACTGCGCATAACTATCGCCAATACCGTAATGTAACTGGGCATACCACGTACTTGGGTCCTCAGCTTCCGCTGTCACATACGCTAAAAATTCCAACTGTAGTTTTAATGCCTTTTCTGGCAGTTTTAAATAATTATAAATTCCAGCTTCAGCATTATAAGCGGCCATAGTCACTGGCGTGTTTTTAGCCAGCTTTGCAGCATCTTTGGCTTTACCCACAGCGATTAATGCCTCGCTAATTTGACCACTGGATCTAAGAGCAAATGAGTAAAAACGAAGTGCATGGCTGAGCATGCGATAATCGTTTGTCAGTTCAAACATGATTATCGCTTTTTTAAAGTGACCTTGGGCGGAGTTAAACTGCCCTAAATTAATTGCTAAATCGCCTCTAGTGATATACAACTTGCCTCGGTACTCGTTACTATCATAATCTTTCAATAACGTTTCTAATTTATCTAAATCCCGTTCTACTTCATCAAATTTTCCTAATTTATTATTCATTAGGGCCACTTTGTGTAAAACGTATGCACGCTGATTGTCGGTTAATCGCTCAGCTAAAAGCGCCTCACCTTGGATAACTAAATCTGTTTTCTTTTTTTGTTGTTCCACATTTTGCACGAAGCGGTCAAATTCTGATATTTCAAGGGTATTCGCTTTAGACTGGTAAGAAACTGAAAGTACTGTGATTAAAAAAATAATAAATAATTGATGCATTGTTTTTATTCTAATTTTGAGCTTTTGATCGATGACAAATATATGCTTTGTATAATCATCATTTGTGAGCCGCAATTTTACACGTATTAACGACATAAAAAAGACAAAATAGCTGTGTCCTAACTACTATTTATAATAAGCAAACAAGAATAGTGGAAACTATTTTTAGCCATAAAAAAAGCAAGCCATTTGGCTTGCTCTTTACATCTTTATGTCTGTAAGGTTTACACTTTCAAATAGTCCATGATCCCTTCAACGGCGTTACGCCCTTCAAAGATTGCGGTGACTACTAAATCTGAGCCGCGCACTATATCGCCGCCAGCAAAGATTTTAGGGTTAGTTGTTTGATGGGTAAATTCACCTTGCTCTGGTGCGTTAATGCCGCCCCAGTGGTTAATTTCTACATCATACTTTTCTAACCAGTCCATTTTGTGTGGTTTGAAACCAAATGCCATTATTACTTGGTCGGCTTCAATCACATGTTCTGAGTCAGGTACTACTTCTGCGCGGCTGCGGCCTTTTTCATCTGGTTCACCCATTTGGGTTTTTACCATTTGTACGCCTGCAACATGGCCGTTGTCGTTTAGTACGATACCGGTTGGTTGCACGTTAAAAGTAAATTCAACGCCCTCTTCTTTGGCGTTTTTCACTTCACGTCTTGAACCTGGCATGTTTTCTTCATCACGACGATAAGCACAGGTAACTTGCGTAGCACCTTGGCGAATTGATGTACGTACACAGTCCATCGCGGTATCACCGCCACCTAGTACCACTACCTTTTGGTTTGCCATATCGATATATGCTTGATTAGACTCGTCATAGCCCATAACGCGGTTGGTATTGCCTATTAAGAACGGTAATGCATCATGTACGCCTGGTGCATCTTCGTTTTCAAGGCCTGCACGCATACTTTGATAAGTCCCCACTCCCAAAAATACTGCGTCGTATTCTGCCAATATTTCATCCATCGTGATATCAACGCCTACTTCGGTGTTAAGTTTAAACTCAACACCCATTTCAGTGAAAATCTCACGACGTTTTTGCATGACTTCTTTTTCAAGCTTAAACGATGGAATACCAAAGGTTAACAAGCCACCAATTTCTGGGTGACGGTCAAATACCACTGGTTTTACACCATTACGCACTAGAATATCAGCGCAACCTAGGCCTGCAGGGCCGGCACCGATGATAGCTACTTTTTTATCGGTCCATACCACGTACGACATATCAGGCTTCCAGCCCATTTTAAATGCAGTATCAGTAATATATTTTTCAATATTACCGATTGTTACTGCACCAAACTCTTCGTCTAATGTACATGAACCTTCACACAAACGATCTTGCGGGCACACCCGGCCACACACTTCTGGTAAACTATTTGTGCGGTGTGATAGCTCCGCAGCTTCAAGAATACGGCCAGTACGAATTAACTTTAACCACTGTGGGATATAGTTATGCACTGGGCATTTCCATTCACAATACGGGTTACCACAATCTAGGCAGCGGTCCGCTTGTGAGTTTACTTGCTTCTCTGAAAAGGGTTCGTAAATTTCAACAAATGATTTTTTACGTGACGAAATTGGCTTTTTGCGGGGATCAACCCGCTGCACGTCTATAAATTGATATACATTCTCGCTCATACTACCCCCTTACTGTGCTTGAACACGAAGTTCAGCACTACTACGAGCGCGATGCCCGAGTAAACTTTTCACATCACTTGATTTTGGCTTAACTAGTTTGAATTTTGGTAAATACGTTTCAAAACTGGCTAAAATAGTTTCTGCACGGCTTGAGCCTGTTAGTTCTAAATGCTCAGCAATTAGACCACGCAAATGCTCTTGGTGTGACGCTAGCTCATCTAACAGCACCACTTCGACTAGCTCTGGATTAATGCGTTTTTCAAAGTCATTACGCTCATCCAAAATATAGGCAAAGCCACCGGTCATACCTGCACCAAAGTTCACGCCTACATTGCCCAACACGCAAACTACGCCACCGGTCATGTACTCACAGCCATTATCACCTACGCCTTCAACAACCGCTTGCACGCCTGAGTTACGAACCGCAAAACGCTCTCCCGCACAACCTGCAGCAAACAGCTTGCCACCCGTTGCACCATATAAACAGGTATTACCTGCGATGGTCGCTTTGTGACTTTCAAATGACGAACCCAGTGGTGGGCGAATAACCAGCTTACCGCCCGCCATGCCTTTGCCTACGTAATCGTTAGCATCGCCGACTAGGGTCATTTCTAGGCCACCAGCATTCCATACACCAAATGATTGACCAGCGGTTCCGTGTAACTCAATCGAGACAGGATCAGCTGCCATGCCTTGATTGCCATGCTTATCGGCTATATAACCCGATAACATCGCGCCCACTGAACGGTCAGTGTTACAAATACGGCTGACCAGTGAAATACCGCTGCTCTCATCAATTGCTTGTTGAGCTTTAGCAAGTAAGGTTTCATTCAACTTACCTAAATAATGTGACGTATTAGGTGCGCTGCAGTATAAGGTTTCACCAGTTGGGTTATTCGGCTGTGCAATCACTGACGATAAGTCAATTTTTTGCTGCTTTGCCGTTTTACCTTCAATCGCTTCGAGTAAATCAAGACGACCGATTAAGTTCTGTTAGTTTGGCAACCCCTAGGCTTGCCATAATTTCACGGGCTTCTTGAGCAATAAACTTAAAGTAGTTCATCGCCATTTCTGGTAGGCCATGGAAATGTTTTTGACGCAATGTTTCGTCTTGCGTTGCTACACCGGTTGCACAGTTATTTAGGTGGCAAATACGCAGATACTTACAACCAAGCGCAACCATAGGACCCGTACCAAAACCAAAGCTCTCTGCACCTAAAATAGCTGCTTTGATGATATCAAGGCCGGTTTTTAAACCACCATCAGTTTGCAAACGAATACGATGACGTAAACCGTTTTCAACCAGCGCTTGTTGTGTTTCAGCAAGACCAAGCTCCCACGGGCTACCCGCATATTTAACCGACGTTAGCGGGCTTGCGCCAGTACCGCCGTCATAGCCTGAAATAGTAATTAAATCAGCATATGCTTTAGCAACACCAGTGGCGATTGTGCCCACACCTGGCTCTGATACTAGTTTTACTGAGATCAACGCTTTAGGGTTTACTTGTTTTAAATCGAAAATAAGCTGAGCTAAATCTTCAATCGAATAAATATCGTGATGCGGTGGTGGCGAAATTAAGGTCACCCCTGGTACCGAGTAACGAAGCTTAGCAATATACGGGGTTACTTTTTCGCCCGGCAATTGCCCGCCTTCACCTGGTTTTGCACCTTGCGCTACTTTAATTTGAATAACGTCAGCACTGCGTAAATAATGCGGTGTTACCCCAAAACGACCTGATGCAACTTGCTTGATACGAGAGTTTTTCTCGGTACCATAGCGTAGTTTGTCTTCGCCGCCTTCACCTGAATTTGAACAGCCACCTAAGCGGTTCATCGCAATTGCAAGCGCTTCATGCGCCTCTGGCGATAATGCACCGATACTCATTGCCGCCGAGTCAAAACGCTTATATAGCTCAGTTGCTGGCTCAACATCATCAATACTGATCCCTTCTGCTGGCAGTTTCAGTGCAAGCATGTCACGTAATGTGGCAATTGGGCGCTTATTAACAAGATCTGCGTATACGCTGTAATCAGAATATTCACCTGAGCGCACCGCTTTTTGTAGCGTTTGAATAACATCTGGGTTGTACGCGTGATACTCGCCGTCATGCACATACTTTAATAAGCCGCCATGGCTGAGTAATTTACGTTTACTTAATGCCAAAGTATGTAACTTGCGTTGGTCATCATCAAAATCAGTAAAACACGCGCCTTTAATGCGACTTGCCACACCATTAAAACAGGTATCAACAATTGCATCCGACAAACCAACTGCTTCAAACAACATTGAACAACGATACGATGCCACGGTACTAATGCCCATTTTTGACATGATCTTGTACAAGCCTTTGTTGATTGCATTACGATAAGCAAGCGTAACTTGGCAATAGCTCTTGTTGATCACTTTAGAGTCGCTCATCGCAACCAGTGATTCATATGCTAAGTACGGGTAAATTGCCGTTGCACCAAAACCAATTAATACCGCAAATTGATGCGCGTCACGGACACTACCTGTTTCAATGATGATATTTGATTCACAACGTAAATTGTTATCAACTAAACGCTTTTGTACCGCTCCAACAGCCATAGCGGCAGGAATTGGTAACTTATTCTCATCAAAATTACGGTCACTTAAAAACAACATGACACAGCCACCAGCTGCTTTTTCTTGCGCTTCGTCACAAATACGGATTACTGCATCACCAAGGCCTTCTTCTTTGCTGTAGGTGATATCGATTTTGCAATAGCTGTAATGAGCCTGATCAGCGCTCAATAATTGTTGCATGTCTGCATACATTAGGATTGGCGTATCAAACTGTAGGCGCTTAGCGTGGCCGGTGGTCTCGTTAAACACGTTTTGCTCACTACCGATACAGGTCGCCAGCGACATTACATGGTTTTCACGCAGTGGATCGATTGGCGGGTTAGTTACTTGCGCAAACTTTTGACGGAAGTAATCAAACAATGAACGGTTACCTTCAGAAAGCACTGCAAATGGCGTGTCATCCCCCATAGAACCCGTTGCTTCTTGACCAATTTCACCCATTACGCGAATAACGCTATCAAGTTCTTCATTGGTGTAACCAAACATTTTTTGATATTTCAGTAATGTTTCATCATCAAATGAACGGTTGCCCGCATCTTGCTCTGATAGCTGCTCAAACGGCGTTAAGCGCTTAACATTGGCCTCAAGCCATGCTTTATATGGATGGCGAGATTTAAGATCGCGATCAATTTCGTCTGAGTGCCAAATTTTACCTAACTGAGTATCAATAACTAATAGCTCACCAGGGCCAACGCGGCCTTTCTCAACCACTTCATCCGCAGTGTAATCCCAAATACCCACTTCAGAAGCTAGGGTAATAAAGCCATCTTGAGTGATCACATAACGTGCAGGACGCAGACCATTACGGTCCAAGTTACACGCTGCAAAACGCCCATCAGACATCACAATACCAGCAGGGCCATCCCATGGTTCCATGTGCATAGAGTTAAAGTCGTAAAATGCACGTAAGTCATCATCCATCGCACGGTTTTTCTGCCATGCAGGTGGCACTAGCATTCGCATAGCACGGAATAAATCCATACCACCAGCTAAAAACAACTCAAGCATATTATCTAGGCTTGATGAATCTGAGCCGGTTTCATTGACAAATGGTGCTGCTGATTGCAAATCTGGAATAAGCGGCGATGCAAACTTATATGAACGAGCACGAGCCCACTGGCGGTTACCTTGTATGGTGTTGATTTCACCATTGTGCGCTAAATAGCGGAACGGCTGAGCCAAAGGCCAACGCGGTTGTGTATTAGTTGAAAAACGTTGGTGAAATACACAAATTGCGCTGGTCATGCGGATATCAGCTAAATCTAAATAGAAGTTAGGCAAATCCACCGGCATCATTAAGCCTTTGTAGATAGTTACTAACCCTGACAAGCTGGCAATGTAAAAGCCTTCATCTTCGCTTAAACGCTTTTCAGCACGACGGCGCGCAACGTATAAACGACGCTCTAAATCTTTTGGGCGCCAGCCTTCTGGTGCATTAACAAAAATCTGTTCAAATTTAGGTAACTGCTTTATTGCAATTGGCCCTAAACATGATTCATCTGTTGGCACAATTCGCCAACCTTGAATATTGAGGGTTTCTTTTTCGAGTTCTTCACTCAATATATCTTTTGCAGCTTGCGCAAGTACTGGATCTGAGTTTAGGAAAATCATGCCAACGGCATAATTTTTACCCAAGTGCCAATTTTTTCAGCGGCAATAGCACGAAAAAAGCTATCTGGCTTTTGTAATAATAAGCCACAGCCATCGCCTGTTTTACCATCGGCAGAAATACCACCACGGTGTTCCATACGGTCTAAGCCAGTGATCGCTGTTCGAATTAAACGATGACTTGCCTGACCATTAACTTGGGCTATTAAGCCAAAGCCACAATTATCTTTTTCTAATTTTGAGTCGTATAACATAGACCCCTCCCTTGCTACAACAGCTAGCTATGAATGACCTTCTCGACGGTTTGCTAGCAGACAGTCAAAACTATCGCCAATTGTACATTGAGTCAATAGCGCCTTGAATACATATTCACATTCTTGAATATTTCTCACCACAACACAATCTTTTTATTTCATGCCTATTTTTAACATTTAGCGATATTTTACCCGTTATTTTTTTATGACACTGGTGTCATATTTAACAAGTTGTAAAATAACCGCTCTACAAACCTGCAGTTTACGTTAACGTAAACCAGAGTAAAAATGAATAAATATTCACTGAGTTATGTAGCGAAAATAAATGCTTTCTTTTTTATTGAATCTCTTTGCTGTCGTTCAAGGTCGATACCACAGTGCACATTAGAGTAAATACTCTTTCCAGTGTCTTTTTATGGGTAAATTTAAAGCCACTAATTAATGCATAATTATCATCACAACAGTCACATTTTGCATAATTTACGCTAGTTAGTAAGTTTTTAGCTTGCTCACCCTGTTGACGCCTGCGGCAGCTTCTTAGCCGCCATAGTAAAGTGTCCGCAGCGGACACAATTTATGTCCGCGGACACCAAATAATTTAAAAATAAATAATTATTTCATTAAAATCATGACATTAAATAGTGGCATGATATTCGAATAAACATTAAAAGATAATTACAGGACACAACTTATGTTTATTCTCAGTTTATTTTTAGTTTCACCAATCACTGTCTTAGTAGTGAGCTTGATGATCACTTACTGCGAGAATAGACATAGCTAAGGATCACTCATGATAAAAGATACCAGCGGACAAGATGTAAGTATTACGCAAAGACGTAGTTACAAAAAACCATTAATAGTACTGGCGCTATCACTTGCTGTACTTGCTTTATGTGCACAAGCATTTATGGGTAACAATCAAGGCAGTATTTCTGTTGAGCGGGCTTCTTTACAGATTGCTACCGTTAATATTAGTCGTTTAGTACGTGATGTAGCCGCCAGCGGTAAAATTGTTGCTGCAAATGCTCCCAAGGTTTATAGCCCAGAACGTGGATATGTGGATTTACAAGTTAAAGCCGGTGATAAAGTAAATAAAGATGACATTATTGCTTTAGTCGATAGCCCAGAACTCAATAATGAACTAAAACAGCAACAATCGGTGTTAGCCCGCCTTGATGGTGAATTACAACGTAAGCACTTAGAAGCACGCCGACAAAAGTTAAGCTTAACCAAAACGCTTGATCTCGCCCAAGTAGAGCTCAATGCAGCAGACAGGGAAAATCGCCGTGCTAAGCTTTCTATCGAAAAAAACTTGATCAGCCAAATTGATTTAGAAAAAGCAGTTGATGATCTTGCCCGAGCCAAGCTTTCTTACAAACACGCTCAACAAGAAGTTGAACTTGCTAAAGATACACTCGCATTTGAACTCAAAGCTGCAGAGCGCGATCTCGCTCGCCAACAACTGATCGTTGATGATTTAAATCGTCAAGTCAGAAACTTAACTATTAAAGCCAGCGTCACCGGCATTGTTGGTAACCTGCTTGTACAACAAAAAGAAGCCGTTACCCAAAGTCAGCCGTTAATGACGCTGGTTGATTTAAGTAATTTTGAAGCACAACTGCAAGTACCTGAAAGTTACGCCAACGAACTCGGTTTAGGAATGGAAGTTGAGCTCACACTCGGGGCAAAAAAAGTGACTGGTGTGTTGTCGGCAATTTCGCCGGAAGTTAACAATCGTGAAGTAACTACTCGAGTACGCTTTGACGAAGAGCTAAAAGGCATTCGCCAAAACCAGCGATTAACAGCGCGCATTTTATTAGAAAATCGTGATGACGTTTTACAAATCAAACGCGGTGCGTTTATGCAGCAAGGTGGTACGCAGGTTTACAAAGTTATCGGCGACACCGCACAACTGGTAAATATCACAACCGGGGCAAGCAGCATCAACGCAATAGAATTGCTACAAGGTGTTAGCTCAGGCGATCAGCTGATCATCTCCAGTTACGATAACTTTAAACAAGCGCCAACATTATTACTGAGATAAGAACAAACATATTACAAGGATCAACTCATGCTTAAAATGAACAATATTAGTAAACTGTATCAAACAGAAATGGTGCAAACCCATGCACTACGCGACTTTAATTTGCACGTAGATGAAGGTGAGTTTATTGCAGTAACTGGCCCTAGTGGCTCCGGGAAAACCACCTTTTTAAATATCGCAGGCATGTTAGAACCTTTTAGCAGTGGTGAATATCTGCTCGATGGTATTGATGTTGGCAAACTGAACGACAATCAACGGGCGGATTGTCGCAATCAAAAAATTGGTTTTATTTTCCAAGGCTTCAACCTGATCCCTGATTTAAATTTGTATGAAAACATTGAAGTGCCACTGCGCTACCGAGGTATTAAAGCAAGCGAGCGTAAACGTCGTATTGAACAGTGCTTAGAACAAGTAGGTCTAGCTTCACGCGCTAAACATTTGCCGCAGCAGTTATCAGGTGGTCAACAGCAACGGGTAGCGATTGCCCGCGCCCTCGCCGGTGAGCCGCGCTTTTTATTAGCCGATGAACCAACAGGTAACCTAGACAGCTTAATGGCACGTCAAGTGATGGAATTGCTGGAGCAAATTAACCGTGACGGCGCGACCATCATTATGGTGACTCATGACCCAGAACTTGCCCGCAGAGCACCTCGTAATATTCAAGTGGTTGATGGTCAACTTGCCGACTTTACCTTGTATCAAGGCGCGCAAAACCTAAAAAATGTGGCTGGAGCGTAACTTATGCTATTACATTACCTCGATTTAAGTTGGCGTAGTTTTAAGCGCACACCACTGGTAAGCATGTTAATGGTGCTAGCCATTGCTATTGGGATTGGTGTAACCATGACCAGCTTAAGCGTTTATCATATGATGTCGGCGGATCCTATTCCCGAAAAAAGTAGTCAACTTTATGCTGTGCAATTACAAACCATGGATGAAGGCCATACGTGGTGGACCGAGGATAACCTTCCTATGCAACTGACTTATCAAGATGCAGTCAATTTACAGAATGCGCCGGTTCCTGAAAAAAGGTCGCGATGATGCGTACTGGATTCTCAGTGTATCTAGATTCAGACAAAGTAAAGCCGTTTACCAGTAATGCACGGATGACTACGCCTAATTTTTTTAATATGTTTAATGTATCGTTTATTTACGGCGGTGAATGGAGTGAACAACAAGAGCAATCTGCCGCCCCTGTGGTGGTGATTTCAAAAGAACTCAACGATAAACTGTTTGCAGGAAACAACTCAATTGGCCAATTGATCTACTTAGATGATTACAGCTACGAAGTTGTTGGTGTGATCGCTGACTGGTCACTTAACCTTAAGTATTATGATTTAAATAATGGTGCATTTAATGAACCTGAAGAATTATTTTTACCATTTAGCTTAGTCAAAACCAAAGAGCTAACTAGTTGGGGCAACAGCAACGGTTGGAAACATGAGAATATCAATAGCTACGCCGATAGAATGCAATCGGAAATAGTTTGGATCCAATTTTGGGCGCAACTAGATAACGCGGAGCAAAAAGCAAACTACGAAAATTATCTTAATTCTTACATTCAAGAGCAAAAAAAGCGTGGCCGCTTTGCCCGAGAAAAACCCGAATATAAGCTACGTGATGTTAACCAATGGATGCAATACAACAATGTCGTTAGTGAAGACAATAAAATATTGGTCGGCTTAAGTTTTATGTTTTTAGCAGTGTGTTTAGCCAATATTCTTGGTTTATTGTTAGCTAAGTTTTTGCGTCGGGCACCGGAGGTAGGTGTGCGCCGAGCACTAGGCGCCAGTAAACGACAAGTGTTTTTACAACACCTTGTTGAAGTGGCTATGCTTGGATGTTTTGGCGGCCTAGTCGGTATCGTACTTGCGCAATTAGGTTTGTGGGCTGTTCGTCAAAGCTATGATTACTATTCATCAATCGCCACAATGGATATCACTATGTTACTCAGTGCACCTGTTATCGCTATTACAACCTGCATAGTAGCCGGGCTTTATCCTGCATGGCTAGTTTGCCGTACTAACCCTGCTATTTATCTTAAAAGCCAATAAGGAGCACACTAATGTTAGAGATCAAACCTATATTTCATGCTCTTTGCCGCTCAAAAGTCGGGGCAATATTACTCTTAATTCAAATTGCCATAACCACCGCAATCGTTAGTAATGCGGCATTTATTATCCAAGATAGAGTCGCTTTTTTAAATCAAGAAACCGGTTATCCAGAGCAAGACTTGTTTATGTTTAATGTGATGACGTTTGGTAAAGATATCGATTTAAGTCAACAGTTTGAATTAGACGAAGCGATGTTAAGAGCACTACCTGGGGTTGTAAATGCAGCACAAAGCAGCAGTATTCCCCTATCCGGTAGTGGCAGTGCATCAAGCTTTAATTTGAAACCGGCTCCTCAAGAAAGTAAAAGTATCCGTAGTTCTTATATTTTCATTGATGAGCATGGTTTAGACACTTATGGTGTAAAACTAATTGCAGGGCGCAACTTTACAGAGGATGAAGTAACAATCACTAATTCACCTACTGAGAGAACTACCAATGTTACTGTTGTCACGCAAGCTTTACTCGATGAACTTTTTCCTGAAGGTGATGGCCTCGGCAAAACAATTTATTTTGGCGATTTGCCTTTGACGATTATCGGTGTGGCAGATCATATGAAGAGCCCTTGGCTTAAAGATAGTCACCCAAATAATGTTGCGCTGATCCCTTATATTCAAGGCAAAACTTACGCACAATTTGCAGTCAGAACCAAGCATGGTCAACGTGCCGCTGTGATGAAGCAAATCGAAACCGCGATGCTAAATAATTACAATAAACGGGTAATCAACAATATCAATGGCTTAGATCAACTTAAAGACGAATATGTTGCAGCAGACAAATTGATGATGCGTATGCTGATTGTGCTCATCACGATATTAGTACTGGTAACTGCATTGGGGATTTTTGGCTTAACCTTATTTAATATCAGCAAACGCACCAAGCAAATAGGCACTCGCCGTGCATTAGGAGCCAGAAAATCAGCCATTATTAACTACTTTTTAGTTGAAAATGCGATGATCTGCTGCGTGGGGTTGCTCCTTGGCATTATTGCGGCGCTGTTACTTGGTCAATTATTAATGCAGCACTTTTCAATTGCCGCACTGCCACCGAGCTATATCGCAGGCACTGCCATTATGGTGTTTGTTATGAGCTTACTTGCCGTGTTTGGCCCTGCAAAACGTGCCGCCAACATATCACCGAGTATCGCCACGCGAACAATATAAAGCAGCTCCCAACCTATGCTACACTGGTTTAATACCGTGTAGCATTTTGAAATAAAGATAACAAAAACAGCGATTAAATTCACATGGAAAAAATACTTATTGTCGATGACAACCCTGCCATATTAGAAGCCTTGTCATTACTGTTAGAAATTCATGACTATCAGGTTGTGACTGCAAAAACGCAGCTTGAAGCCTTACAAATAGTGCAATACCAACGTATCGCGCTGGTTATTCAAGATATGAATTTTAGCAATGACACCACCTCTGGCGAAGAAGGTAAAGCGTTGTTTTATCAACTAAGAGCTCTCAACCCGCACTTACCGATTATTTTGATCACCGCGTGGACTGAACTGGCCAGCGCCATAGAGCTAGTCAAAGCCGGCGCCGCTGATTACTTACCTAAACCATGGGACGATAGCAAGCTCCTCACCTGTGTTAATAACTTAATCGAACTTGGCCAAGCAAAACAACAAAATGTAATGTATGCGCGCCACCAGCAAGAGCGAACATCAAGTTTAGCCGATGCCAACCTAGTTGGTTTAGTGTATCAAAGTACCGCCATGGAAAAAATTCTCAATATGGCAATACAAGTCGCTAAGTCAGATGTCTCTGTGCTAATAACAGGTGCAAATGGCAGTGGTAAAGAACGCATTGCACAAATTATTCAAGCCAATTCTCACTTAAACCATGCCCCGTTTTTGACCATCAATGCCGGAGCCCTGCCCCATGATTTAATTGAAGCCGAATTATTTGGCGCTGAAGCGGGTGCTTATACTGGCATCACCAAACAGCGAATTGGTCGCTTTGAGGCCGCTGATGGTGGTACGCTATTTTTAGATGAAATTGGTAACCTGCCATTATCAGGGCAAATGAAACTACTGCGCGTGTTACAAACTGGTGAGTTTGAACGACTCGGTTCAACAAAAACACAAAAAGTAAATGTTCGGGTTATTTCAGCTACCAATGAAGATTTAAAAGCGGCCATTCATGCAGGTCGATTTAGAGAAGACTTATATTATCGCCTCAACGTGATTGAGCTAAATTTACCCAGTTTAGCGCAAAGACCAGATGACATTTTAGCGCTTGCTAAACACTTCTTAGGCGAGCGCGAATTATCGCTTACAACAGAGCAAGGATTACTCGCGCACAATTGGCCCAGCAACGTTCGTGAGCTAGAAAATGCCTGTAAACGCGCAGCCGTACTCAAACCTAATGGCGACATTACCCTCGATGATTTTGCTCTACAATCGCAACCGCTGCACACTAACTTTGCTAAACAAGAACCCAGTAGAGTAGAACTAGAACAAGCTATGCGTCAGCACCAAGGAGTGATCGCAAAAGTTGCCAGACAGTTTGGTTTAAGTCGTCAAGCACTGTACCGCCGTTTGCAGAAATTTGAGATTGATTACTAATGGAAAAAAATAAACCTGCACTGTCTCTCACTCGTAAAATAGTGCTGATATGTAACATCTCTGCACTTATTCCTGTTTGGCTCATCTGCTGGTTAACCCATTTAAGCTGGCCTTCACTATTAATAACAACGCTGCTCACATCGCTGCTGGCAAGTTATTTATCTTTTCGGCTCAGCGGCACTCTGGTGCAAGGCATACACTCACTTGAAACTGGTTTGCTTAATTTTAAAGACGGTGAATTAGCCACCTTACTAGCTTATAACGGCAACGATGAATTAGGCCGCTTGTGTCAATTGTATAATCAAACTGCAAAGCAATTACGCCAAGAGAAACAATGGATCTATCAGCGCGAGCTGATGCTTGATAAAGTGCTACAAAGCTCTCCCCAAGCCGTTATTTTAAAAAATGATAAAGGCTTTATTGTTTATAGTAACTACAGTGCCCGAGACCTTTTTAATGCCAAAACAGCGCTTGAAGGGAGTCAGTTTGCACACCTGCTTGAAAATGCTCATCCACAGTTAAACAATGCTTTAACGCGCGGTAGTGATGGTTTATTTACGCTAGATACTGAAGACCAAGAATCTCAAGCGTGGCATTTATCAACCGGTAAGTTATTACTTAACAATCAATACCATTACTTATATGTCTTTAAACAACTCACCCGCGAACTTAGCCGTCAAGAAGTCGAGGTGTGGAAAAAGGTCATTCGGATCATCAGTCACGAACTTAATAACTCTCTGGGTCCCATGTCGTCAATGCTGCACAGCGGCCAGTTACTCAGTGAAAAAGTAGACGAACCCAGACTTAGCCGCGTGTTTGCTACCATTTCTGAACGCATCAAACATTTAAACGACTTTGTACAAGGCTATGGCAAATTTGCCAAACTGCCCACTCCTCAGCCAAGCGCAATTAATTGGCAAGTGTTGCTCACGCAACTGCAAAATCAATGGTGTTTTATGCTCGATATAAGTAATGACGTGCATACACTGGCTGATCCGACTCAAGTCGAGCAGCTACTGATCAACTTAATAAAAAATGCTCACGAATCAGGCTCTGCAAGCGAACATATAAGTGTCACTGTTACACAGAATATTAAAGGCACACATATCAGTGTAAACGACCAAGGTAAAGGTATGAGTGAGCAAGTGATGGCCAATGCATTAATCCCATTTTATTCAACTAAAGTCGCTGGTAGTGGTTTGGGGTTAGCATTGTGCCGTGAAATAGTCGAAGCGCATCATGGTCAAATTAGCTTACACAATCGTAAGCACGGTGGGCTTAGTGTTCATGTCATTCTGCCCCACGGTCCTAACAAACAATCACAAAAAAGCCGCAATTAAGCGGCTTTTTGTTGATTTGCTGATAAACGTTACTCAGCGTCAGCTTCTTTATATTTAGCTGCTGTTTCGGTGATCAGTGGTTGTAATTCACCACGTTGAAACATTTCAATGATAATGTCACAACCACCAATTAATTCGCCATCAACCCACAGTTGTGGAAATGTTGGCCAATTGGCATATGCTGGTAATTCAGCTCGGATATCAGGATTTAGTAAAATATCAACATAGGCAAACGGTTCACCGCATGACATTAATGCTTGAGATGCTTGTGAAGAAAAACCACAATTTGGTAATTTAGGCGATCCTTTCATATAAAGGATAATTGGATTTTCAGAAATCTGCTGTTTAATTTTATCAATGGTTTCCATCTACAACCTCAAAAGTGACGATAGCTGAACATATTAAGGCTTGAAAAATTTTCATTAAGCCTCATATATGTATCTTAAAGTGGGCAAATAAAGCCGCAATCGAAATAGTCTTGCATTTGCACTGCTGTTTGGCATTGCTGTTTGCTAAAACTTGAGTAAAATACTCAACAATTATAGTAACACTATAATCTCATTTGGTATAGGTAACTACCCTGTTTGAACAGGCATTAACTATTACTATTTGAACTATCAACCAAAAGAAGATGGAGATAAAAAATGGCATTTGAACTACCGTCACTACCATATGCAATTAATGCACTTGAGCCACATATTTCACAAGAAACATTAGAGTTTCACCACGGCAAGCACCACAACACTTATGTGACTAAACTTAACGGTTTAATCCCAGGTACTGAATTTGAAGGTAAATCACTTGAAGAAATCGTATGTTCTTCTGAAGGTGGCGTATTTAACAATGCAGCACAGATCTGGAACCATACTTTTTACTGGAACAGCCTATCTCCAAATGGCGGTGGCGAAGCAACAGGCGCTGTTGCAGATGCTATCAATGCTAAATGGGGTTCTTTTGAAGCATTCCAAGCAGCTTTTGATGATAAAGCAGTAAACAACTTTGGTTCAAGCTGGACATGGTTAGTTAAATTAGCTGATGGTTCTTTAGACATCGTTAATACTTCTAACGCAGCAACGCCACTAACTCAAGACGGTGTAACACCGATCCTGACTGTGGACCTGTGGGAACATGCTTACTACATTGATTTCCGTAACGTTCGTCCAGACTACTTAAAAGCATTCTGGTCGCTTGTTAACTGGGAATTCGCGAACGCTAACTTCGCATAATTGATTGCTCGTTCTGAGCAAGCCCAATTTAAAAGACGCTCCGGCGTCTTTTTTGTTTTCTAACATAAATTTTTAATTTTATTGCACAAAAAATCAAATTCGTGACTAAGCTTTAAATAACCTTTGCTTCTTTTTTAATTTGTAAGCACCTAGTTTAAGCAGGTTTTTCGGAGGTTTCCATGAGTATTTTTGAGCATTACCAAGCACGATACGAGGCGGCACAAGAAGAAGAGTATAGTATCGCTGAGTTCTTAGAGATTTGTAAAACTGATAAATCGGCTTATGCCAGCGCACCAGAGCGATTATTAGCGGCCATTGGTGAGCCAAAAATGATCGATACTTCAAAGGATGCACGGTTAAGTCGATTATTTTCAAACAGAGTAGTAGCACGTTACCCTGCCTTTAATGATTTTTACGGTATGGAGGATGCGATTGAACAAATCGTTTCTTACCTAAAACATGCCGCGCAAGGCCTTGAAGAATGTAAACAAGTGCTTTATCTACTTGGACCTGTTGGCGGTGGTAAATCATCGATTGCCGAAAAGCTAAAATATTTAATGCAACAAGTGCCTATTTACTCAATTAAAGGCTCACCGGTCAATGACCACCCGTTGGCGCTTTTTGATCCTAATGAAGATGCTGAGCTGATGGCAAAAGAATACGGAATAAAGCCCCGTTACTTAAAAACCATTATGTCACCATGGGCCACTAAGCGCTTATCTGAATTTAATGGTGATATTAGCCAGTTTAGAGTGGTAAAACGCTACCCCTCTATTTTAAATCAAATTGCTATTGCAAAAACTGAACCTGGGGATGAAAACAACCAAGATATTTCCGCTTTAGTCGGTAAAGTTGATATTCGCAAACTAGAACATTTTGCTCAAAACGATGCTGATGCTTATGCTTATTCCGGTTCATTATGTCTTGCAAATCAAGGTTTAATGGAATTTGTTGAGATGTTTAAAGCGCCAATCAAAGTATTGCATCCGCTTTTAACAGCCACGCAAGAGGGAAATTATAATGGCACCGAAGGTATTAGTGCACTGCCCTTTAATGGCATGATTTTGGCTCATTCAAACGAATCAGAATGGCAGACCTTTAAAAACAACAAGAACAATGAAGCCTTTTTAGACCGTGTTTACATCGTCAAAGTGCCGTATTGTTTACGTGCATCTGAAGAGGTAAAAATCTACGACAAGCTATTGGAACATAGTGAATTATATAATGCTCCTTGCGCGCCAGGCACACTGGAAACATTGGCAAAATTTACCACGCTATCACGGTTAAAAGATCCAGAAAACTCTAGTATCTACTCAAAAATGCGGGTATATGACGGCGAAAGCTTGAAAGACACCGATCCTAAAGCTAAATCGTATCAAGAGTATCGAGATTATGCCGGTGTAGATGAAGGCATGACCGGACTATCAACTCGGTTTGCATTTAAAATTTTATCGCGCGTGTTTAACTTTGACACACTTGAGGTAGCGGCAAACCCAGTGCATTTATTTTATGTATTAGAGCAACAAATTGAACGAGAGCAATTCTCTGCCGACGTTGAAGAACGCTACTTAAGCCACTTGAAAGGCTATTTAATCCCGCAGTATGTTGAGTTTATTGGTAAAGAACTGCAAACAGCTTATTTAGAGTCTTACTCTGAGTACGGGCAAAACATTTTTGACCGCTATGTCACTTATGCTGATTTTTGGATCCAAGACCAAGAGTATCGCGACCCTGATACCGGCCAGCTATTCAACCGCGAAGCATTAAATGCCGAACTTGAAAAAATTGAAAAACCAGCAGGCATTTCAAATCCAAAAGATTTCCGTAACGAAATCGTTAATTTTGTATTGCGTGCACGGGCGCACAACAATGGTAAAAATCCATTGTGGACCAGCTATGAAAAACTGCGCACTGTGATTGAGAAAAAAATGTTCTCCAATACTGAAGAACTATTACCCGTTATTTCCTTCAATGCGAAAACATCCGCAGAAGATCAGAAAAAACATGAAGATTTTGTCAATCGTATGGTGGAAAAAGGATATACCCAAAAGCAAGTTCGTTTGTTATCAGAGTGGTATTTACGCGTGCGTAAATCGCAATAACACGCAGCTGTGTATTTTTAGGGGGTCTTTATGGCGCATTTTATAGACCGTCGCCTGAACGGTAAGAATAAGAGCACGTTAAATCGTCAACGCTTTATCAGGCGCTATAAAAAACAGATCAAAGAAGCGGTGTCAGATGCAATAAATAAACGCAGTGTCACTGACTCCAGTAGCGGTGAGAGTATTTCAATTCCGCAACGGGATATAAGTGAACCTACTTTCCATCAAGGTAAAGGGGGCGATAGAGAACAAATTCATCCTGGTAACGATCAGTTCTCAACCGGTGATAAAATTAAACGCCCGCAAGGTGGCCAAGGTGGTGGAGCCGGCGAAGGTGAAGCGAGTGACTCTGGTGAAGGAGAAGATGACTTTGTCTTCTCGATTTCTAAAGATGAGTATCTAGACTTACTGTTTGAAGACTTAGAACTGCCAAATTTACAGCAAAACCAGTTAGACAAACTCGTGCAAATGAAAACTCATCGTGCTGGTTTTTGTAGTGATGGTATGCCGAGTAATATTGATATTGTGCGTTCACTTCAGGGCTCACTTGCAAGGCGTGTTGCGATGAGCGCGGGTAAAAAGCGTCAATTAGCAGAGCTTGAAGCACAGCTTTGCCTATTAATGGCTGAGCCTGAACCTGATATAGCTGCTATTGCATTAATGGAGCAAGAAATCGCCGCATTACAAAAACGCATCAGTGCAGTGCCCTTTATTGATAATTACGATTTGCGCTTTCGTAACTATGAAAAACAGCCTCATCCAACTAGTAAAGCGGTGATGTTTTGTATTATGGATGTGTCGGGCTCGATGGATCAAGCAACCAAAGATATGGCAAAACGTTTTTATATTTTGCTTTATCAATTTTTGACCCGCAGTTATAAAGACATTGAAGTGGTGTATATTCGCCATCATACCCAAGCCAAAGAGGTCGACGAACAGGAGTTTTTCTATTCCCAAGAAACTGGCGGCACAATTGTCTCCAGCGCACTGAAGTTAATGAATGAGATAATTACCGAGCGTTATAACGCTGGCGAGTGGAATGTGTATGCAGCACAAGCCTCTGATGGCGACAATTGGGCAGATGACTCTCCCCAATGCTCAGAGATCTTACGCAACAAGTTGCTCAGTACCATTCGCTATTACGCTTATATTGAGATCACTACCCGCGCCCATCAGAGCCTATGGCGTGAGTATCAAAATATTTGTCAAACTCATAATAACTTTGCGATTCAACATATACGCAATGTTGAAGATATTTACCCTATTTTCCGTGAGTTATTCAAGAAGAGTCGTCAACACCAAGGGGCAGCCTAGGCTGTACAGCGAGGTATTTATATGACCAATAAACGAATGAGTGATGGGCCAGATTGGACATTTGAATTACTACAACAATACCAAGACGAAATTGCGCGGGTTGCTGAACATTATCGCCTCGATACTTATCCTAATCAGATTGAAGTGATCACCGCAGAACAAATGATGGATGCCTATTCCAGTGTTGGTATGCCTATTGGCTATAGTCACTGGTCTTATGGTAAAAAATTTATTCAAACTGAGCAAAACTACAAACGCGGACAAATGGGATTGGCTTATGAAATTGTCATAAACTCGAATCCTTGTATTGCTTATTTAATGGAAGAAAATACCCTTCCAATGCAGGCTTTAGTGATGGCGCACGCTTGCTACGGGCACAACTCGTTTTTTAAAGGTAATTATTTATTTAAAACATGGACTGATGCCAGCTCTATTATTGACTACCTATTATTTGCAAAAAATTATATTGCTCGTTGCGAAGAAAAACATGGCATTGATGAAGTCGAAAACCTAATCGATTCATGCCATGCACTTATGAATTACGGTGTTGATCGTTATAAACGCCCACAGCAAATATCTTTATTTGAAGAACAAAAACGCCAACAAGAGCGCGAAGATTACTTACAATCACAAGTGAACGAACTTTGGCGCACAATACCTTCACATCAACAGGAAACTAAAAAACACGAGCGTCATTTTCCTTCAGAGCCACAAGAAAATATTTTGTATTTTATAGAAAAAAATGCGCCATTACTGGAATCTTGGCAACGAGAAATAATTCGTATTGTGCGTAAAATCTCACAATATTTTTATCCTCAAAAGCAAACCCAAGTAATGAATGAAGGCTGGGCAACGTTTTGGCATTATACTATTTTGAATCACTTATATGATGAAGGGAAACTCACTGACTCATTCATGTTAGAGTTTTTACAAAGTCATACTAATGTTGTGTATCAGCCCCCTTACAATAGTAATTATTATTCGGGTATTAACCCTTATGCGCTGGGTTTTAATATGATGGTGGATATCCGCCGTATTTGTGAAAACCCTACCGAAGAAGATAAACAGTGGTTTCCAGAATATGCCAGGAGCAACTGGTTAGATACGCTGCACTTTGCAATGGAAAACTTTAAAGACGAAAGTTTTATTAGCCAATTTTTATCACCCAAACTTATTCGTGACTTTAAATTATTCACTATTATCGATCATGAAAAAGATCCGAATCTACAAGTTGGTGCGATCCACGATGAAAGCGGCTATCACGCGGTACGGACTGCGCTCTCAGCACAATATAACCTCAGTAATCACGAACCCAACATTCAGATCTATGATGTTGATATTAGAGGTGATCGCTCTTTAACCTTGCGCTACGTGCCACATCAGGATATTCCACTGGCAAAGTCTCACCATGAGGTATTAAAACACCTTTACAGACTATGGGGCTTTAAGGTAAAACTGGAACAAGAGTCAACCTCTGGCGAATTGAATATACTCGGGCAATGTCCATCAGATGATTCACGCCATACAACAGAGTGAATAGAATGGATAAAAAGCTTCTCGTACTAATTGATTCAGTAGAATTTGCACGTACTGCTATTTTGCACGCGAAACACAAAGCAATTGGTAAGCAAAAACATATTGATATTGTCGCCTTTGCCTATGAAAGTGCTGGTAATATTTTGTTCTCGCCGCCAGCTGAACAATTGCAAGTAATTCAAGAAACAAGGTTGGCTACTCTCAAAAAAGAATTAGTACCACTACTTGAAAGCGAATTGTCAGAATCAGATTATTCATTAAATATTATTTGGCATGAGGCACCTGAGCAATGGTTAGCCAATGAGAGTGACTTTGAAAATTATGAGATGGTGATAAAAACGCGGCATATTGACGAGCATTGTCAATTTAGTGAACTTGACTGGCAGTTGATCCGCTTTACCCCACTACCACTTTATTTAGCTGCGGATAATACCTGGCGCAATAACACCAATGTGTTAGCTGCGCTTGATTTAGGTAGCGAAAAAGCCACTAAATACAAACTAAACAAAGATATAATTGAAACTGGTTTAGCTTATTCTAAGCATTATGACTGTCAGTTTTATACTTGTTATACCGTTCATGTATCCCCAATTTTAAGAGACTTAGGCATTGTATTTTCAGACGAACAAGTACTGAATGCTTTTGACAAACTACCTGTCATTCAACGTAATTTAATTATTGAGCACGATATAAAAAATAACCTTCATATAAAAGCGGGCCTAGCCGAGCAAGTGATCCCAAGTATTGCAGCTAAGCTTAGTGCCGGTCTCGTGATCATGGGCTCAGTAGGCAACATAGGTATAAAAGGTAAGTTAATTGGCAATACCGCTGAAAAAGTTATGCGGTTACTAAAAACAGACTTGCTTATTTTGCCACCTGAATGCTAGATACCTGCTGGCGATAGCATAAAAAATGACGCATTTTGCGTCATTTTTTATGCCTATTCAAAGCAACTTAATTTAAACTTTTGCTATTGTGTCGCGAGGGTATTTATACTAATCAAGGTTAACTCAAATCTTTATATGCAGTAATACAATTTCTGCCATTTTCTTTTGAAAAGTAAAGTGCCTTATCAGCCGCTTCAATCCATTTTTCATAACGTTCGAATTCATCTTGAAAACAGGCAAAACCAACACTAACAGTCACTTTAATTTGCTTTTCGTCAAAGTAAATGGATGAGTTTTCAATTAAACTACGCAAACGCTCAGCAAATATCTCAGCACCTTTGTGATCCGTGTCTAATAACGTTACTGCAAATTCTTCGCCGCCATAACGACCTGCGATGTCTGTTTCACGTAATGTTTTACGCAGTAAATCAGCAATGTTACGCAGTGCTTCATCGCCACAACGGTGCCCATGTTCATCATTTACTTTTTTAAAGTGATCGATATCAAACATCAATAAAGTACTTGTGCCACCACTGCGTTTGATCCTAAGAAATTCTTTTCGTAGGGTATCTTCCCAATGACCTCGATTAGTCAATTTTGTTAGTGCGTCCGTTTGACTCACTTGTTCAAGTTCACGATTTACTTCTTCAAGTTCTTTTTTATTCACTGCCATATCAGTTACATCATAAAGAATGATACAAATATGGCCAACTTCTCCCATCGTATTTGATAGAGGAATAAACGTAGCGTTTTGAAACATATGGTCTGCTTTACCCGTGATTGGACGGTAATTTTTAAAGCGGAAAATATATGGCTGCTGTTCCCAAATAGTGAATGAACGGTTTTTCAAAATAAACACTGATTCTGACTTACTACGAAACCACTTTTCATCAATTGATGGAAATAAATCAAACAAGTCTTTATCTTTTACAGCGCTGGGTAACATACCTGAATGGTTTTCCATAAAACCATTCCAAATACACACTTTATAGTCCCTATCTAACACCACTAAACCAACATCTACGGTATTAAACATATCCATTAACCAATGGATTTCATTCATATTAAAATCAGCAGCAGGCATAATGTTAGTCTTCTAATAGGTAAGCAACTTTGTATTTCAAAGTTTTTAGTGAGTCTTCGGTAAATAATAGCATCAAGTCACAGTTAATATTGTGGTTCTCAATACCATAGCTAATTTCTATTGCCAGAGTACGTTGCCAGCGTGATTTGTTTGCTTTAACTAAATCAGATACATCACAATGTTGGCCTAACACCACCGGATGTCCTTGGCTAAAAGTCATATCTAATTGGCGAGATAATCCCGTTAAGATTGCACCAATCAGGATATTACTAATATCCATTAATAACTCCAGCTCAATTTTGTTAGTGAGCTCCCCTTCATAATTCATCAAGGACGCAATTTCTTTAAAGCTAGAATCATTTAGAAGTAACAATGCCTCACCGGATACACCACCACCAATAAAACCTTGGCACACGCCTGACGTTGTTGCATTGGCATCAATTGATCGCAGTGCCATATCAAGTTCATTAACTTCGAGAATATTGACATTAGGAATAGGCAATTCAACAAATACATTTAATAGCCGTGCTAATAAGTCTCCAGCCTGCCCCATTGCCACGTTAGTCAGCTCTTGGTATATGTCTCTGACATCTGGGTCAACTTGCTCACCTAAGCGGTGTGAGAGCCGCTCACGCATTGCTTTATCTTTAATTCCATGGTGTTCGATAATATCGGCAAGCTTTTGGGCATCACATGGTTTTTGGATAAAGTCTATCGCGCCAAGTTCGATTACCCGTTGATGCGCATTGGGCTGAATATCGCCAGAGACAACAACGGTTAATATATCCAAGTTTTGCTCTTGAATCGCTTGCAGTACTTCGTAGCCATCCATTTGCGGCATATTTAAATCGAGAAATAAGATTTCCGGGTTTAACGCTTTAATTTGCTTAATACAATGCACGCCATCTTCAGCAAACTCAACTTTAATATCCCAATCATCGGGCAACGAACGAGCTAACTGACGGCGCGCAAGCTTAGAATCATCACAAATTAGTACCGATGTTGACATAGTCTCTCTCTGATTGCTTTTATTTTTATTAGTAAAAATGTAAACATTTATTACTGCTTTATGTTAATCAATGTAACCATACATTACAATTTTAAATTGCATTAAACTCTTGGTGTCCATGGATGATTATAATACACTCAGCCTAATTGCGTTAACTCTAAAGGAAATACCTTATGCTCCGATCACTCACTTTTGCTTTAAGTGCCTTTTGTTCAATGGCTTTTGCCGCCGATATGACCGAAAACACGCTTGATGCGGGAAAAGTATCAGCACAATCTAAGCCAATCACTTTATTAGGACAAGGTGTAAAACTAGGCGATAAAGCACCAGACTTTAAAGTGGTTGATGGCTCATTCACGCCAATTACTTTAGCCGATTACCAAGGTAAAGCCGTTTTAATAAGCGTTGTTCCAAGTCTGGATACTGGTGTTTGTAGCATTCAAACCAAGCATTTTAACGAAAAGGTTGCATCGCAATTTCCAAATATAGCCATGCTCACCATTAGTGCTGATTTACCGTTTGCACAAAAACGTTTTTGCAAAGCCGAGAACATAGATAAAATTACTGCTTTATCTGATTCAGTATGGCGTGACTTTGGTCAAAACTATGGTCTGATCATTAAAGATATGGGTCTGCTTACACGAGCCGTATTTGTATTAGATGCAAGTCATAAAGTTGTTTACAAGCAGTTAGTAGCTGATTTATCAACAGAGCCAAAGTATGACCCAGTTATAAGTGCTTTAAACGCATTGTAATTTATTGCGCTAGAGTACATTACAATGATAAAAAAACCGCCAATCGGCGGTTTTTTATTGATTGAATTATCAACCCAATAATTCAGCAAGTTGCTGATTAACAGCTTCAACAGCTTGGGTACCATCTAGTTTATGATATTGCGTATTGCCCGCTTGCGCTTCCGCTTGGTAATAATCAACCAATGGCATTGTTTGCTCATGGTAAATACCTAAACGTTTACGTACTGTTTCTTCTGTGTCATCAGCACGGATGATCAGATCTTCACCTGTAACGTCGTCTTTACCTTCCACTTTTGGCGGATTGTAAACTACGTGATAAACACGGCCGGAACCAGGATGAACGCGACGTCCACCCATTCGGTCAACAATAATTTCATCAGCCACATCAAACTCAATAACGTGATCAACAACTACGCCATTTTCTTTCATTGCATCAGCTTGTGGGATGGTACGTGGGAAACCGTCTAGTAAAAAACCTTTTTCACAATCAGCTTTAGTAATACGCTCTTTAACAAGACCTATGATGATGTCATCAGAAATTAACTGACCTGCATCCATTACTTTTTTCGCTTCAAGACCCAGTGGTGTGCCTTCTTTAATTGCAGCACGTAACATATCACCAGTTGAAATTTGTGGAATACCGTACTTATCCATCAAAAACTGAGCTTGAGTGCCTTTACCTGCACCTGGCGCGCCCAAAAGAATAATGCGCATATCATTGTCCTCGTTTGATACTGATTTTACAAAAAGCATATCAGTATGATTTATTATAAAGCTTGAATTCTTCCATAAGCGCCGCAGATACTCAAGCAACTTATACCAATTGACTACGTTGAGATCATAAAAAAAGGGAACCGAAGTTCCCTTTTTATTAAAATGTTAGTTTTTGAGCAATTACTTACTCAAATCTAACATTAATTTATTTAAGCGAGTCACAAAACCTGCTGGATCTTTTAATGTACCGCGCTCTGCAAGCAAGGCTTGATCAAGCAGTACATGTGACCACTGTGCAAATTTGTCTTCGTCTTGTTCAACATTTAAATGCTTAACAAGTTGATGCTCAGGGTTAAGCTCAAAAATTGGTTTTGCTTCTGGAGCAGCTTGACCTACTGATTCCATTAGCTTTTGCATTTGTGAGCTCATGTCGTTGTCATCAGCGACCACACAGGCTGGTGAGTCAGTTAAACGATGCGTAAAGCGTACATCTTTAACATTATCGCCAAGTGCTGTTTTGATGCGCTCAACTAAGCCTGCAACTTCTTTTTCAGACTCTTCTTGCGCTTTTTTGGTCTCTTCATCATCTAAGCTACCTAAGTCTAGGTCACCACGGGTAATTGACTTAAATGGTTTTTCAGCAAACTCGGTTAAGTGGCTCATCATCCACTCATCAACACGGTCACTCATCAACAGTACTTCGATACCTTTCTTACGGAAGATCTCTAGATGTGGAGAGCTTTTCGCCGCAGTGAATGAATCCGCAACAACGTAGTAAATCGCGTCTTGGCCTTCATTCATACGCTCAACGTATTGCTCTAATGAAACGTTTTGTGCTTCTTCATCAGTATGTGTTGATGAGAAACGCAGTAACTTAGCAATCGCTTCTTTATTCGCTGCATCTTCTGCTGGACCTTCTTTGATCACTTGACCAAATTCATTCCAAAATACTTGGTAATCGTCGGCTTTATTTTTCGCCATACGCTCAAGCAGTTTTAAGGTACGTGACGTACAACCTTTGCGGATTGCTTGCGTTACTTTGTTATCTTGTAAAATTTCACGTGATACGTTTAACGGTAAATCGTTTGAATCAAGTAAACCTTTTACAAAGCGTAAGTAGCTAGGCATAAATTGCTCAGCATCATCCATTACAAATACACGTTGTACATATAGCTTTAAGCCACTTTGACGGTCACGATTCCATAAATCAAATGGTGCTTTTTTAGGAATATACAGTAAGCTTGTGTATTCAGTTTTACCTTCAACTTTGTTGTGAGCCCAGCTCAGTGGATCTTCCCAATCATGGCTTACATGCTTATAAAATTCTTTATATTCTTCATCAGATAGCTCTGATTTATCACGCGTCCACATTGCTGTGGCGCGGTTAATGCTTTCCCACTCACCAGGTACGGCTGGAATTTTCTCGCCATCTTCACCTTCTGACTCAGGTACTTCGGCTTTGTACATTTGTACTGGTGTTGAAATATGATCCGAGTACTTAGTTACAATACTACGTAGGCGCCATTCATCAGCAAACTCTTTTTCATCTTCACGAAGATGTAAAGTAATTTCAGTACCACGGCCTGCTTTTTCAATTTCTTCTAGCGTGTATTCGCCCTCACCTTGTGATTGCCATTCAACGCCTTTTTCTTCACCGGCTTTGCGAGTACGAACAGTCACTAAGTCTGCAACTATAAATGCAGAGTAAAAACCAACACCGAACTGACCAATTAGTTGCGAATCTTTGCTTTGGTCGCCAGTTAAGTTTTTGAAAAACTCAGCAGTGCCTGATTTAGCAATAGTCCCTAACGAGCTGATCACTTCATCACGAGTCATACCAATACCGTTATCAGAAATAGTTACGGTATTTTTTTCTTTATCGGCACTGATACGTACACGTAAGTCTGCGTCACCTTGGTATAGTTCACCATTTGAAAGTGCTAAAAAGCGTAATTTATCAGCTGCGTCTGAGGCATTTGACACAAGCTCACGTAAGAAAATTTCTTTATTAGAATAAAGTGAGTGAATCATTAAGTTTAATAGTTGTTTAACTTCTGTTTGAAAGCCTAATGTTTCTTTTTGTGTTGCAGTCATTTATATATCTCCAATTTGCAAAGTGTCTGCGTTATGCACTTAATATGGGGCGCGGTTTGTTAACTTCAAGTCAAAAGAGCAAAAAAGTAAGCCATAGCAAGATAAACACGGAAGTTAAGTTGTTTTTTCTTACAATCAAAATGGCTGTGGGCAATGTAGGTGCGTTTGCTTGGAGCTTCGAGGGTGTACAAAAAACAGATCGCTGGCATGTAATTGTAAGCGCTCAGCCAGTTGTTGGCTATGTTGGTTTTTATACAGATCACAGCCAATAATTGGGTGCCCAATGCTGTGACTGTGTATACGTAATTGATGTGTACGCCCCGTCACAGGGGTAAATTGCACTAAAGTACGCGGCGGTGATGTTAAGCGCTGTAATACTAAATAGTCACTGACGGCAGACTTACCCGTCACATTACAAATTTTAACTAATGGAAAGAGTAACTTATCTTTGACTATTGCAGCGTTTATTTGACCTACGTCATTTAATAACCAGCCATCCAACATGGCTATATAGTGTTTTTTTATTGTCCCTGATTGAAACTGCTTATTAAGGAGCTTAGTTGATTCAGGGTTAAGGCCAACAATCATAATACCTGAAGTACCATAATCTAACCGATGCGGCAATTTAGCGCTTGGGAATGCAGCTGTAATTCCTGGCTGCCCATGCACTAGGCGATAATGCACGGAATCCAAATTGGCCAGGTTTTTACCAGACAAACTCAGTAAACCACTGGGTTTATTGATCAATAAAATATCATCGTCTTGATATAAAATTTCCACATACTCATAGCAAATCGATGCAATAAAGTCATCAACAATAATCTTAGGTTTCAAACTACAATCAGACATTTAATTCCTTACTGTGATTTAGTACATAAACCAAAATAATTAGCGCTAGAATTTAGCGATGAGTACGAAAAGTTCTTATTGCACTATTTTAAAGCTTATTTAAATATGTGAAAGAAAAAGCTCTGGCTTAATCGTCGCGTTCTTTTATCCGTGGGTGTCAGATACTCAACCCACGCTACGGTGTATAGGTTGACACAGTGCGGCTCGCTAGCTTTACTCTCGCTAACTCGCTTACTATTTCACTTTCCTACAGACGTAAAAAAGCCGCTTCATTTCTGAAGCGGCTTTCTCAATTTGGAGCCTGGCAATGTCCTACTTTCACATAGCAAATGCTACACTATCATCGGCGCTGTTTCGTTTCACTACTGAGTTCGGCATGGGGTCAGGTGGGTCCAAAACGCTATTGTTACCAAGCAAATACGGTGCAAAGGAGTAATGACAAAGCACGTAGTGCTTACATTTCCTTTGCGCAAGGTGCCTCAACTTTAACGCTACGCGCTAAGAGTCACCTTATAAATTTGGAATTCTGATAATAAAGTTTTCAGTAAATCTACTTTAGTCTATTAACTTCTTGCGCTATCAACTATCACATAAAACGCGTTTGGCGTTGTATGGTTAAGCCTCACGGGTAATTAGTACAAGTTAGCTTAACATATCACTATGCTTCCACATCTTGCCTATCAACGTTGTAGTCTTCAACGGCCCTTCAGAGAGCTTATAGCTCTAGTGAGAACTCATCTCGAGGCCTGCTTCGCGCTTAGATGCTTTCAGCGCTTATCAGTTCCGAACGTAGCTACCGGGCAATGCCATTGGCATGACAACCCGAACACCAGCGGTTCGTTCACTCCGGTCCTCTCGTACTAGGAGCAACCCCTCTCAATTCTCAAACGCCCACGGCAGATAGGGACCGAACTGTCTCACGACGTTCTAAACCCAGCTCGCGTACCACTTTAAATGGCGAACAGCCATACCCTTGGGACCGACTTCAGCCCCAGGATGTGATGAGCCGACATCGAGGTGCCAAACACCGCCGTCGATATGAACTCTTGGGCGGTATCAGCCTGTTATCCCCGGAGTACCTTTTATCCGTTGAGCGATGGCCCTTCCATTCAGAACCACCGGATCACTATGACCTACTTTCGTACCTGCTCGACGTGTCTGTCTCGCAGTTAAGCTGGCTTCTACCATTACACTAACCGTACGATGTCCGACCGTACTTAGCCAACCTTCGTGCTCCTCCGTTACTCTTTGGGAGGAGACCGCCCCAGTCAAACTACCCACCAGGCACTGTCCGTAACCCCGATTCAGGGGCCAACGTTAGAACATCAAAACTACAAGGGTGGTATTTCAAGGACGACTCCACAAAAACTAGCGTCTCTGCTTCTAAGTCTCCCACCTATCCTACACATGTAGGTTCAATGTTCAGTGCCAAGCTGTAGTAAAGGTTCACGGGGTCTTTCCGTCTAGCCGCGGGTACACAGCATCTTCACTGCGATTTCAATTTCACTGAGTCTCGGGTGGAGACAGCGTGGCCATGGTTACACCATTCGTGCAGGTCGGAACTTACCCGACAAGGAATTTCGCTACCTTAGGACCGTTATAGTTACGGCCGCCGTTTACCGGGGCTTCGATCAAGAGCTTCTCCGAAGATAACCCCATCAATTAACCTTCCGGCACCGGGCAGGTGTCACACCGTATACGTCATCTTGCGATTTTGCACAGTGCTGTGTTTTTAATAAACAGTCCCAGCCACCTGGTCACTGCGGCTCCAATCAGCTTAGAGAGCAAGTCTCATCACCAATCGGAGCGTACCTTCTCCCGAAGTTACGGTACGATTTTGCCTAGTTCCTTCACCCGAGTTCTCTCAAGCGCCTTAGTATTCTCTACCTGACCACCTGTGTCGGTTTGGGGTACGATTCGGTATAATCTGAAGCTTAGAGGCTTTTCCTGGAAGTATGGCATCAGCAACTTCATCACCTTAGTGACTCGTCTCGTGTCTCAGCCTAACAGCAACCCGGATTTACCTAAGTCACTAGCCTACTCACTTTCACATGGACTACCAACGCCATGCTTGCTTAGCCTGCTCCGTCCCCCCATCGCAATTATACCAAGTACGGAAATATTAATCCGTTTCCCATCGACTACGCCTTTCGGCCTCGCCTTAGGGGTCGACTTACCCTACCCTGATTAACATGGGATAGGAACCCTTGGTCTTCCGGCGTGCGGGTTTTTCACCCGCATTATCGTTACTCATGTCAGCATTCGCACTTCTGATACGTCCAGCATACCTCCCGGTACACCTTCAACCGCTTACAGAACGCTCCCCTACCACTCAGAATAAATTCTGAATCCGCAGCTTCGGTGCATAGTTTAGCCCCGTTACATCTTCCGCGCAGACCGACTCGACCAGTGAGCTATTACGCTTTCTTTAAAGGATGGCTGCTTCTAAGCCAACCTCCTGGCTGTCTGGGCCTTTCCACATCGTTTCCCACTTAACTATGACTTTGGGACCTTAGCTGGCGGTCTGGGTTGTTTCCCTCTTCACGACGGACGTTAGCACCCGCCGTGTGTCTCCCGGATATTACTTTACGGTATTCGGAGTTTGCAAAGGGTTGGTAAGTCGGGATGACCCCCTAGCCTTAACAGTGCTCTACCCCCGTAAGTATTCGTCCGAGGCTCTACCTAAATAGATTTCGGGGAGAACCAGCTATCTCCCGGTTTGATTAGCCTTTCACTCCTAGCCACAGGTCATCCCCTAACTTTTCAACGTTAGTGGGTTCGGTCCTCCAGTTGATGTTACTCAACCTTCAACCTGCCCATGGCTAGATCACCGGGTTTCGGGTCTATACCTTGCAACTAATCGCCCAGTTAAGACTCGGTTTCCCTACGGCTACCCTATTCGGTTAACCTCGCTACAAAATATAAGTCGCTGACCCATTATACAAAAGGTACGCAGTCACCCAACAAGTGGGCTCCTACTGCTTGTACGTACACGGTTTCAGGTTCTATTTCACTCCCCTCACAGGGGTTCTTTTCGCCTTTCCCTCACGGTACTGGTTCACTATCGGTCAGTTGGGAGTATTTAGCCTTAGATGATGGTCCACCTATATTCAGTCAAAGTTTCACGTGCTCCGACCTACTCGATTTCACTTAAAAGGGATTTTCATGTACGGGACTATCACCCTGTATCGTGGCACTTTCCAGAGCCTTCCATTAACACCAATTAAGCTTAAGGGCTGTTCCGATTTCGCTCGCCGCTACTTTCGGAATCTCGGTTGATTTCTTTTCCTACGGGTACTTAGATGTTTCAGTTCTCCGCGTTCGCCTCGTTAACCTATGTATTCAGTTAACGATACCTGCAAGCAGGTGGGTTTCCCCATTCGGAAATCCTAGTCTCAAGTGCTTTTTACTAGCTTGACTAGGCTTATCGCAAGTTAATACGTCCTTCATCGCCTCCAACTGCCAAGGCATCCACCGTGTACGCTTAGTCACTTAACCATACAACCCAAACGGGTCTTTGTTTTGTGACAGTTTAACTTCGCCAGAAGTTAATATTGAATACTAAAGTAGATACCAATCAACAAACGTAAACGTTCATTAAATGGCACTGAATGATACTGCTATCATTCTTTTTTACTTTTGAAAACTCTGTACAAATACACTGTATTCATACGAATTTTATTATCAGCTTTTCCAAATTTTTAAAGAGCATATTAATTAGTTATCCCAAAGGGACACGCACTAATTAACAATCATCTGTGTGGACACTACGAACAAATAAGTTCTAAATCGTATAAGGAGGTGATCCAGCCCCAGGTTCCCCTAGGGCTACCTTGTTACGACTTCACCCCAGTCATGAATCACTCCGTGGTAAACGTCCTCCCGAGGGTTAGACTATCTACTTCTGGAGCAACCCACTCCCATGGTGTGACGGGCGGTGTGTACAAGGCCCGGGAACGTATTCACCGCGTCATTCTGATACGCGATTACTAGCGATTCCGACTTCATGGAGTCGAGTTGCAGACTCCAATCCGGACTACGACGCACTTTAAGTGATTCGCTTACTCTCGCGAGTTCGCAGCACTCTGTATGCGCCATTGTAGCACGTGTGTAGCCCTACACGTAAGGGCCATGATGACTTGACGTCGTCCCCACCTTCCTCCGGTTTATCACCGGCAGTCTCCTTAGAGTTCTCAGCATTACCTGCTAGCAACTAAGGATAGGGGTTGCGCTCGTTGCGGGACTTAACCCAACATCTCACAACACGAGCTGACGACAGCCATGCAGCACCTGTATCAGAGTTCCCGAAGGCACCAAACTATCTCTAGTAAGTTCTCTGTATGTCAAGTGTAGGTAAGGTTCTTCGCGTTGCATCGAATTAAACCACATGCTCCACCGCTTGTGCGGGCCCCCGTCAATTCATTTGAGTTTTAACCTTGCGGCCGTACTCCCCAGGCGGTCTACTTAATGCGTTAGCTTTGAAAAACAGAACCGAGGCTCCGAGCTTCTAGTAGACATCGTTTACGGCGTGGACTACCAGGGTATCTAATCCTGTTTGCTCCCCACGCTTTCGTACATGAGCGTCAGTGTTGACCCAGGTGGCTGCCTTCGCCATCGGTATTCCTTCAGATCTCTACGCATTTCACCGCTACACCTGAAATTCTACCACCCTCTATCACACTCTAGTTTGCCAGTTCGAAATGCAGTTCCCAGGTTGAGCCCGGGGCTTTCACATCTCGCTTAACAAACCGCCTGCGTACGCTTTACGCCCAGTAATTCCGATTAACGCTCGCACCCTCCGTATTACCGCGGCTGCTGGCACGGAGTTAGCCGGTGCTTCTTCTGTAAGTAACGTCACAGATAGCCTCTATTAAAGACTACCCTTTCCTCCTTACTGAAAGTGCTTTACAACCCGAAGGCCTTCTTCACACACGCGGCATGGCTGCATCAGGCTTGCGCCCATTGTGCAATATTCCCCACTGCTGCCTCCCGTAGGAGTCTGGGCCGTGTCTCAGTCCCAGTGTGGCTGATCATCCTCTCAAACCAGCTAGGGATCGTTGCCTTGGTAAGCCATTACCTTACCAACTAGCTAATCCCACTTGGGCTAATCTTTTGGCGTGAGGCCCGAAGGTCCCCCACTTTGGTCCGTAGACATTATGCGGTATTAGCAGTCGTTTCCAACTGTTGTCCCCCACCAAAAGGCATATTCCCAAGCATTACTCACCCGTCCGCCGCTCGTCAGCAAAGTAGCAAGCTACTTTCTGTTACCGCTCGACTTGCATGTGTTAGGCCTGCCGCCAGCGTTCAATCTGAGCCATGATCAAACTCTTCAATTAAAAGTTTTTTGTCTTTCGACAGCTCAATGAATTCTGAATTTATTTAATATCTTTCGATATTGAATTGACTGTGCCGAAGCAACTTATAAATAAGTTACTTCTGTTGGTCACTCAGTTTCAATTGAGACTCTAAATTTTTTGCCTTGCTTAGCGAACTAAGCTCGGATGTTAGAACTCAATCTGTACGAGTGCCCACACAGATGATTGCTTTATATTGTTAAAGAACGTTGCGGTTAAAGTTAAACTTTATCTCGCTAGGGCTGCGCATATTACGCTTCCCTATTTTTTTGTCAATACTTAATTTTAAACTTTCTTAATAATCTAAACTCAAGTTTTACTCGACTAACTGATTAACTCTTGCCTCGCTAAGCGTTGCTGTCTGCCGTCTCAGTGGGGTCGCATTATAGGGCGCGGCGAATTTTACGCAAGCGTTTTTATCATTAAATTCGCATTTATTTCATACCCTCAAGATACCCAAAAGAAACTGACACCTTACCCACAGAAGCCTGTGGATAACCTCGTTTTTTTCATCGTTTCACTAAACTATCTGCTTTGCTTATGGTAAGTTGCCCGCTGTTTTTTAAACTCGTTCATTAGGCATATAACATGATAGATATAATAAATAGTATTAGTGGGCTGCTTTGGGGTCATATTCTCGTCTACCTATTAATAGCGGCAGGACTCTTTTTTACTATTAAACTCAAGTTTATTCAATTTGTTCAATTCCCCCACATGATTAAAGTCATGTTCAATTCTCGTCAGTGTGATAAAAACGGTATTTCATCTTTTCAAGCTTTTTGTACTTCCTTAGCCGCACGTGTTGGTACCGGAAATATGGCTGGTGTTGCTGTTGCACTGTATTTAGGTGGTGCTGGGGCTATTTTCTGGATGTGGCTAATTGCCTTAATAGGTATGGCAACGAGTTTTGCAGAAAGTACTTTGGCTCAAGCTTATAAGATTCGTGATGAACATGGTAATTTCAGAGGAGGCCCTGCTTATTATATGGAATATGGTTTGGGTAAACGTTGGATGGGGGTGGTTTTCTCACTCTGTTTGATATTGGCATTTGGCCTAGTATTCAATGCAGTGCAATCTAACTCTATAGCCGCTGCATTTAAAGTCGCTTTTGACATTCCAAACTATGTTGTTGGTTTAGTACTAGTCGTTGGCTCTGGCATTATTATATTTGGTGGCCTGAAAACTATTTCTCGCTTTGCAGAGTTGGTTGTACCATTTATGGCATTAGCTTACTTACTTGTAGCTTTATATGTGTGCGCTATTAATGCAGAGCAATTACCGACTGTATTTATGCGTATTATTAATAGTGCCTTTGGAATTGAGCAAGCGGGTGCCGGTGCGATTGGTTATGGCGTTATGCAAGCAATGATCCAAGGAATAAAGCGCGGCTTATTCTCAAATGAAGCAGGTATGGGTAGCGCAGCAAATGCGGCAGCGACTGCGACGCCAAATCCGCCCCACCCTGCCTCACAAGGTTATGTGCAAATGCTTGGTGTATTTATTGATACGGTTGTTATATGTAGTGCAACAGCCGCGCTGATTTTGCTCTCTGATCAATTAGTAGCTGACTCAGGTGTAACTGGTATTGCATTAACTCAGGCTGCTCTTGAAGAACATGTTGGAAGCTGGGGCACAATCTTTGTTGCGATTGCTATATTATTCTTTGCTTTTACCTCAATTGTTGCTAACTATTCATACGCAGAAACTAATCTATTATTCTTAGAGCATAATCATGAGCATGGTATGTTGATCTTTAGACTTATAGTATTAGGTATGGTGATGTTTGGCTCTGTGAGTGAACTGGGGTTGATCTGGACCTTAGCTGATATTTCGATGGGCCTCATGGCAATCGTGAATGTTATCGCACTGTTTATGTTATCAGGCGTGGTGATCTGGCTTGCGAACGACTACACCACACAGCGCAAAGCTGGCAAATTACCAACATTTGATCCAACCAAAAATACTCAGCTTGATCAAACCATCCCGAAAGGGATTTGGCATAAAAAGTAAATAAGCTTATTTACAATCAAAGAGGGAGCCTATGTGCTCCCTTTTTTGATCAAAATAATAATGCCTTAGTAGTTATTCAGATTTGCTATCACAAGCGTCTAATATATTCATCGCTAAAGCGCGGCCCTTATTGAGTGCTTTATAAATCTGGCTACAGCTTCAACAATGCTTCAGCGAAGCGCCACACAGGAGTGTTGCTCTGAATCTATTGGGTATGCATGCGGCTGCAATTGGCATAGTGACGCTTTACTGTTCTCAGCATTGGCCATTTATCAAGCGTCACCACAAAAGTAAAGCCTGCTGCTTTTTATACCAATCTGTCAAATTATGTGATCTCAATTAGCGCACAGATACTTATCTACTTTTACTGAATTGAACTTAAAAGAATCCAAACAACTTTTAGTTTTATCACGTAAAGAGCCTAATGCAAGAAAACGCATACGCCTGCTTGATGTTTCATTATTCTTTGAGGGTGGAAACAGAACGAATATTGCTAAGCGGCCAAATACAGCACGCGGCAGTGTCAAAAATGGATTTCAAACTACCTTAACAATTGAGTTGAATACGACAACACTCTCTATCTGATCGTGTATTTAGTGGTTATGAAGAAATAGTCGAACAGGTTTCACAAGCGTGGAATAAATTCATCTCCGTCCCTGATACGGTTAAAATTATATGCTCTAGAGATTGGATCAAATTTTCTTAATCTTTATGCAGATTGGTATTAGTGTTAGTTAAGCTAATTTCTCTGGCATCAATCAACAAAGTGATTTGCGTATATTTTGGTATTAAGATTGTCCGTACGCGCTATGGATAAAAGTTAAACGCATACAAAAGCTATAAGGTGAAAGTTTAATTTAATAGATAGATAAGCAATTTTGGGTGTGTTTTTTACGCTGTAGGTATAAATGAAGTAATAGTGAAGATAAAGTGGTGCCCGAGGCCGGACTTGAACCGGCACGACTTGTTAGTCGAGGGATTTTAAATCCCTTGTGTCTACCAATTCCACCACTCGGGCATCGAGTTTGCTAATTAAAGCGTGTGGAGTAATTATTTGGAGGCGGAACCCGGAGTCGAACCGTGGGTAAACGGATTTGCAATCCGGTGCATGGCCACTCTGCCATTCCGCCTAAATGTAACAAATAATTTGGAGCGGCACACGAGGCTCGAACTCGTGACCTCGACCTTGGCAAGGTCGCGCTCTACCAACTGAGCTAGTGCCGCATAAAACTTTGTCAGTAATTTGTACGTTGGTGCGCGACTATGTCGCGGTAAACGTTCTGGCAACTGAGCTAGTGCCGCATAATTAGATATAATTCTTTGTAAGAAATATTTTTTATCGCCCTTAAATTACCTTGGTTGAGTAATTTAAAGTGGTGCCCGAGGCCGGACTTGAACCGGCACGACTTGTTAGTCGAGGGATTTTAAATCCCTTGTGTCTACCAATTCCACCACTCGGGCATCGAGTTTGCTATTTAAAGCAAGTGGATAAAACTAATATGGAGCGGCACACGAGGCTCGAACTCGTGACCTCGACCTTGGCAAGGTCGCGCTCTACCAACTGAGCTAGTGCCGCATCATATTAATTCTAATTACTACATTTTTAAAAGTTACATTTGGTATATGCAACTAAACCACAAAGTGGTGCCCGAGGCCGGACTTGAACCGGCACGACTTGTTAGTCGAGGGATTTTAAATCCCTTGTGTCTACCAATTCCACCACTCGGGCATCGAGTTTGCTAATTAAAGCGTGTGGAGTGTTGATTGGAGGCGGAACCCGAGTCGAACTGTGGTAAACGGATTTGCAATCCGGTGCATGGCCACTCTGCCATTCCGCCTCAATACTGGGTAACCTTTGATAAACTGGAGCGGCACACGAGGCTCGAACTCGTGACCTCGACCTTGGCAAGGTCGCGCTCTACCAACTGAGCTAGTGCCGCATAACGCATGTAAGTATTAATATGTTTCATCGCAACCTTGTCGCGGTAAAACATTCTAGCAACTTAACCAGTGTCACTTTGTTTATCTAGGGGGCTATGCCCTCTCAACACGGACGCATTCTACAGAGATTATTAAACGCGTCAATACAAAAAATGCTAGTTTTGAACTGTTTGATTATTTTTTATCTAAAACGGTGCGTTATTATACGTTTAGAGTCAATTTTTAGTCAATTCAGACCACGCTGCTATCAAATATTGCAGCATAGAAGTAACCGTTAAGAAGGTCGCAATGTAAAGTAAGCCATAACTTAAGTACATCATCCAACTATCGTATTGCCAAATGAGTCCAATAATAGCTAACATTTGCGCAGCAGTTTTAAACTTACCCATATTTGATACAGCTACATTACCACGCTTGCCTTGCTCTGCCATCCATTCTCGAAGTGCTGAGATAACAATTTCTCTGCTTATTATGATTAAAGCAGGAATAGTCATATACATTGATTGATAATAACTAGCTAAAGCAACCAATGCTGTACACACCATCACTTTATCAGCAACAGGATCTAAGAATGCACCAAATGGCGTAGACTGCTCAAGCTTGCGCGCTAGATAGCCATCAAGAATATCAGTGATCGATGCAAGCCAGAAAATAAAAGCTGCAGCAAAGAAAGCCCATGAATAAGGCAGATAAAATACCACCAAAAAAATGGGGATAAGAAAAAGTCTAAATGTTGTGAGTGTGTTTGGAATATTCCACATAACTACTTGGGGATGTCTTTTTTCTATATTCGCACGAAGGGCTAGCCCTTGTCATGCAAATGGTTAAATATCTTCTCAGCCATGTCAGAGCTGATCCCGGTACTTGCTTTAATTGATCTATATTAGCAGCTTTTACTCCCTGCATGCCCCCTAAAAATTTTAATAATGTTTGGCGTCGTACCGAGCCGATACCACCTATCTCTTCTAATAGTGATTGAGTGCGTTGTTTTTGCCGCTTATTACGGTGCCCTGCAATAGCAAAGCGATGTGATTCATCGCGAATATGTTGGATCAGATGTAGCGCTGGTGCGTCTGAATCCATTGGAATTGTTTTCCGACCACCATCAATTAATAGTGTTTCAAGGCCTGGCCTACGACTGGTGCCTTTTGCCACACCGACTAACAGCGGCATTTTTGCATGTGGCCAATTAGCAAAGTACTGCTCGGCACGAGAAAGTTGTCCTTTACCACCGTCGATAAAAATCACATCAGGAATTTTATCTTCGTCAACCAACTTGTTGTAACGCTTGTTTAACGCAAACTCCATTGCAGCATAATCATCACCTCCAGTGATCCCTGTGACATTAAAGCGTCGATATTCTTTATTATTCGGTCCTTGCGAATCAAACACCACACAACTGGCAACTGTGTTTTCTCCCATTGTATGGCTGATATCAAAACATTCCATACGATTAATATCATCAAGCCCTAACGTCGCTTTAAGTTGTGCGTAACGCTTATTAATCGAATCCTGAGTGCTTTGCTTCACGGTAATACTATTAAGCGCATTCTTATTAGCGAGCTGTAAGTATTGCGCACGCTCACCCCGTGTAACTGTTTTTAAAGTTACTTTGCGTTCACTCACTTGGCTTAATGCTTCACTGAGTACATCAATTTCATCAAGTGCAAATGGCAAAATAACTTCTTTAGCAATTCGCCCTGTTGCACCTGGCGCTAAATAATATTGCCCAAGAAATGAAGCCAGTATTTCTTGTGGCTGTGAATCTTTCGGTACTTTTGGAAAGTACGTTTTGCTACCGAGTACTTTATGATCGCGGATCATCAACAAATGAATGCCATTGAGGCCATTTAAATGAGCAAAACCCACAACATCCATTTCGGCATAATTACCTGATATCGATTGTTGCTCTTGCATTTTACGCAGTAGCATTATTTGATCGCGTACTTTAGCCGCTAGTTCAAATTGCAAAGCGTGGCTCGCAGCTTCCATTTTAGAGATCAACGCTGCGATGACTTCATGAGATTTGCCAGTCAAAAATTTACGTACAAAATCAACTTGCTGATTGTATTCATCGTCACTCACTTCATTCACGCAGGGTGCAGAACAACGTTTTAGCTGAAATTGCAAACAAGGTCGGCTGCGAACGCGATAATACGCATCTTCACATTGACGAACAGGAAATATTTTCTGCATTAACCGCAAACTTTCAGAGACAGCCCCAGCGCTTGGAAATGGCCCAAAATACTCGCCTTTTACTTTGCGGCTACCGCGATGAAATGCAAGTCTTGGATGTTTATGAGCAGTTAATAAAATATACGGATAGGATTTATCATCACGCAGTAAAATATTGTAACGTGGCTGATATTTTTTTATTAAGTTATTTTCAAGCAGTAAAGCTTCGGTTTCAGTATTGGTTAAAGTGATGTCAATATCACTAATGTTACTGACTAAAGCGCGAGTCTTGCCATCCGTGACATTGCTACGAAAATAGCTACTAACACGTTTTTTAAGGTTTTTAGCTTTACCAACATAAATAACTTTATCATCACTATCAAGCATCCGATAAACGCCGGGTTCGCTTGATAGTGTTTTTAAGAAATGGGCGTGATCAAATTCTGCCATGGGGCAACACTAGTGGGCGCTGTCGATGTCGATCATCTTATGACGAATAGCCAAATGAGTTAATTCAACATCACCACCCACATTCAGCTTTTCAAACATTCTATAGCGATAGCTGTTCACTGTTTTAGAACTTAAATTAAGGCGTTCGGCAATGTCTTGTACTTTTTCACCTTTAGTGATCATTAACATGATCTGTAATTCACGTTCAGATAAACTCTGAAATGGACTTTCATCAGTACGACCCGTCACTTGCGCAAGGGCAATTTGTTGAGCTATTTCTGGTGCAATATAGCGTTGCCCTGCATTTACTGCGCGAATTGCATTAACCATTTCATCAGAGCCCGCCCCTTTGGTTAAGTAACCATGAGCGCCAATTTGCATCACTTTACTTGGGAATGGGTCTTCACAATGTACTGTTAGTACAATAATTTTCACATCAGGGCAATAGCGACAAATTTTCTTGGTCGCTTCTAATCCGCCAATACCTGGCATATTCATGTCCATTAGCACAATATCAGGAGAATGCTGACGGCAAAATTGTACCGCTTCTTCACCTGTTTTAGCTTCACCAATTACTTTAAACCCACGAACATCATCTAAAATACGTTTGATACCCGTTCGTACGAGCTCATGGTCATCAACTAAAAGTACATTAATCAATGGGACACCCTCATATAACCTAATAGCACGTCAATATGACAATTTAATTGGTCACACTAACACAGAAAATCTGAAACGATAACTCAATTATCGTTTCAGATAACTAATTTAAGATGGCGTTTTTTCACTGAAGCGGTCAACCCACAAAGCAATTACACCATCACCGGTAACATTACAGGCTGTACCAAAACTATCCTGAGCCAAATAAAGCGCTATCATTAACGCCACAGCACCTTCATTGAAACCGAGCATACTGGTTAACAACCCCAGCGCAGACATGACAGCTCCGCCCGAGCACCCGGTGCGGCAATCATTACCACACCTAGCATCATAATAAACGGCAACATCCCAAATAATGATGGTACATCCATGTTTGGTGATAAAAACATCACCGCCATCGCGCAAGTTACGATAGTGATCGTTGAGCCAGATAGATGAATAGTCGCACACAAAGGTACAGTAAAGTTAGCAACATCTTCTTTTACATTATTTGCTTTGCTTGAGCGTAAAGACACTGGAATAGTCGCAGCGCTTGACATAGTGCCTAAGGCTGTAAAGTAAGCTGGGAGCATATTTTTAATTAATTCAACTGGGTTGCGTTTTAATAAGATACCCGTACCGATATAAAGAATAGTCAACCATACCCAATGCATGATTAATGCAGCAATCAACACCACACCAAACGTTTGTAAGGTATCAACAACAGTGCCTGCAACTGTCATCTCAGCAAACACACCTGCAATATAAAACGGTAATGCTGGAATAATAACTTTTGCTAGCAAACCATCAATCACATCGCGGCCCTGATCCGATACTTTTTTCAAGGTCTCTAGCTCTAATTGGCTCATACCGATACCAAACACAAACGCTGTGGCAAGCGCGGTCATAACACCCATCAATGGTGGGATCTCTAAATCAATAAAACTTGCCACTTCGGTTGCTATTTCAGCTTCAAAGGTTAAACCGCCATCAAATAACGGAATAATTGCACTAACAACCATCACAGCTAATGTGCCTGCAATAATGGTCGAACCGTAGGCGAAACCAACGGTTTTACCTAACAAATGGCCTGAACCTTTTGGTAAACCTGCAATTCCTGATGCTATAAAAAATAAAATAATTAGTGGAATAGTAAAAGTGATCAGCTGACCAATTATTTCTTTTACCGTGTAAAGGAGTTCAACACCTGTTAGTGGAACATATAAGCCCACTAAAATACCGGCCAATATACCGGCAATTAATTTTAAGATTAACGTCATTGTCATCACTTCATAAATTTTGATGGGTGAGGTTTTAGCATGTTTTTAATTATATGTATCATAAAACCGCTCAACAACAGCCTGTTTGCACAAAATACAATCACTTTTAGCGTTAAACGCCCGTCTAATTTGTTCATTATAATATCAACTAGGCAATTCATTATGATCTAGCGCATATAAATTTTGGTCAGTATTTGTATCCCTGATAATCCTATGTCAGCATAACTGATAGTATTTTTGTCTTAATAACTATACTTACAAGCAGTCGCTGTTTTTATTTCATTCAGTTATAAGCCGAATAAATATATCTTATAGCCAAACTTTACTTTAGTTTTTTTAATTCAGCAGTAAAGTGTCACTATTACAGAACGATTACATAAAAATCGGTCACGATTGAATAAATTGCACCTAAGGGAACATTATGTCTACTATTTTTGAAGATAACTCACTCAGTATTGGTAACACACCGTTAGTAAAACTAAACCGTGTAACGACAGGTAATGTTTTTGCTAAAATAGAATCTCGTAATCCTAGCTTTAGCATTAAATGCCGTATTGGTGCATCAATGATCTGGGAAGCTGAAAAATCAGGTGAGCTGACTAAAGATAAAGAGCTGATTGAACCAACTTCAGGTAACACAGGTATCGCTTTGGCGTTTGTTGCGGCCTCGCGTGGATACAAACTTACGCTTACAATGCCAAACACCATGAGTCTTGAACGTCGTAAGTTACTAAAAGCATTAGGTGCTAATTTAGTATTAACAGATGGTGCTAAAGGTATGAACGGTGCGATAGCTAAGGCAAAGGAAATTCAAGCATCAGCCCCTGAAAAGTTTATTTTATTACAACAATTCGAAAACCCTGCAAACCCTAAAATTCACTTTGAAACAACAGGCCCAGAAATCTTTAATGCATTAGATGGAAAAGTTGATTTCTTTGTGGCTGGTGTGGGTACTGGAGGTACAATTACTGGTGTCAGCCGTTATTTGAAACTTGAAAAAGGCCTTAATGTAAAGTCAATCGCTGTTGAACCAACTAATTCGCCAGTGATCAGCCAAACACTCGCGGGTGAAGAAATTAAACCTGGGCCACATAAAATTCAAGGTATTGGCGCAGGCTTTATTCCTGGTAATTTAGACCTATCAATGATCGATGGTGTAGAGCAAGTGTCTAATGAAGAATGTATAGCAATGGCTCATGAGCTGATGAAAAAAGAAGGTATATTAGTTGGTATTTCATCTGGCGCTGCGGTTGTTGCAGCAAAGCGCATTGCGGAGTTACCTGAAAATGCAGGTAAAAATGTCGTAGTAATTTTACCTAGTGCAACTGAGCGTTATTTATCAAGCCCACTTTTTGCTGAAGAGTTTTCAGAGCAAGAGCTGGTTCAATAAGTTTAAATAGCTTTTGAAAAAGGATGCAAACTGCATCCTTTTTTATTATTTATTGCATTCACATCACTAATTCTTACCGTAAACTTTACATCTGTCGCATTTCGTCACACACTAAATCATCACTAATAAATCTATTTATCTAATGAAATCATTTATAACTCTTTGCACTGCTACATTTTTACTGCTAATGAGCGGCTGTGGAAATGAAGATTCACCAAAAGGTGAAAAAAATACTCCAGGAAATAGCGCTGCACTATTTTTTGATACGCTTTATAACGAAAACGACCTAAGCAAAGCCAGTACTATGGCCACACCTAAAATGGCGCGGATCATGAACTCTTACGGCACCTCAAAACAATTTGCCCGCAATTTAGTCAACATGCAATACGATGATGTAGTAATTGAAGTTGATATGACTAATATGAGTTTAAGAGAACAATATGGCGATACAGCCAATATCAACCTTATTTTCACAGGCCACTTCAATGGGAATAAAGTTGATGATATGCGCAGCGTAAAAATGGTGCGTAAAAAAGGCAATTGGTACGTTGATAAAATCAATGCCGATCCATTTGCACGCTAACGCTTTATATTAAATATTTAGACCACTTAACAAGCCTTGCTCGCAGCAAGGCTTGTTAGTTTTCGCTATTACAGTTCACCTGGCTGATAATTATCTACCGCAATAGCCTGTTTGCGTAGGTTATTTGCAGCATGTAGCTTTTCGCCTTGCTCATCAGTTATTAACTGTTTTTCAAGCGCACTGTCGATTGCAGTTGCTATATCAGCATTACGGTTAAGTGTGCCGTCACGTTGCCATTTCTTCAATCGTTTGAAGGCGGCGCTGGTATCATGCATCGCTATAAATGCATTCTCCATCACACCAGTACCCGCTTTATCATCCACATAACATAAATGAGTTAAGCGGTTTCTAAATACCCCTGGTTGCGTCATATGCTCACAAATTGTTTGTGCAAGTTCATCACTTGGGCGCTGGTAATGATTACCAAGCGGAAATACAATACGTTTTAGGATGAAGTTAATAACCGGGTTTGAAAAGTTTTTGAAAAAACCGTCAAATGCTTGGCCAATTTCAAACAGTGACAATTCAACCGCATATTTTACGAACGGAAGATCAGCTTGTTGACGCCCCTCGTCTTCAAAACGTTTTAATACACAAGATGCTAAGTATAAGTGGCTTAAGACATCCCCTAAACGCGCTGAAATCATCTCTTTACGTTTAAGCTCACCACCAAGTACTAACATTGCCACATCAGTGCTAAAGGCAAGTCCTCGGCTCATACGCCCTAATTGCTTATAATATGAAGCAGTCTCACCACAAACGGGCGATTTTGCAAAATAGCTTCGCGTTAATCCATGTATAAAAGCCATACTCGCATTAGTAGCGGCAAATAAAATATGCTGCAGTAATAATGAATCAAATTCTTTTAACGCGAGATCGTCATCTTCCATTGCTGCGGCTTCCATTTCTTTGAGTACAAATGGGTGGCAACGAGTTGCACCTTGACCGAAGATCATCAGATTACGGGTTAATATATTCGCCCCTTCAACGGTAATTGATACTGGAATGCCCATATAACCGTGCGCTAAATAGTTATTTGGCCCCACTTGGATCCCCTTACCTGAATGAATGTCCATAGCATCATTCATTACCGTACGGCCCATCTCTGTCATATGATATTTGGCAATCGCAGTCACCACTGATGGGCTTAATTTTAAATCAATGGCTCCGGCAGTCATTAAGCGGCATGATTCAAGACTATAGGTTAGTCCACCAATGCGAGCCAGCGCCTCTTGCACGCCTTCAAACTGCCCGATAGAAACACCAAATTGTTGACGTACCATTGCATAGGCCGATGTCATACGGGCACATAAATGCCCTGTTGCACTGCTCAATGCTGGTAATGAAATACCGCGCCCGGCACTTAAGCACTCAACCAACATCCGCCAACCTCGTCCTGCCCCTTTTTGACCGCCAATGATCCAATCAAGAGGAATAAATACATCTTTACCGTAGGTTGTGCCATTCATAAACGCCATATTCAATGGATAATGGCGCTCCCCCGTTTCCACACCAGGGTGATCTGTTGGGATCAGCGCACAGGTTATACCTAGCTCTTTATGTTTACCAAGTAATCCATCGGGATCATACATTTTAAAAGCAAGTCCAAGAACCGTTGCTACGGGTGCAAGCGTAATATAGCGTTTTGACCAATTTAATCGTAAGCCTACAACTTCTTGGCCTTCAAACTCACCCTTACAAACTACGCCAGAGTCAGGAATACTGCCAGCATCAGAGCCGGCTTCAGGGCCTGTTAGAGCAAAACACGGCACATCATCCCCCTTCGCAAGTGAAGGTAACCAGCGCTCTTGCTGCTCTTTTGTACCATAATGTAATAGTAATTCCCCAGGGCCTAAGCTATTGGGCACCATCACGGTCACTGCTGCTGTTAAGCTTTTAGTGGCGATTTTAGCTACAATGGTTGAGTTTGCGATTGCTGAAAACTGGCGTCCGCCAAATTTCTCGGGAATGATCAGCGCAAAGAAACCTTGGGTCTTTAGGTAATCCCATACTTCTTTTGGCAAGTCTTTATCTTTTTGCACAATGTGATAGTCATCAAGCATCGCCAACAGTGTTTCCACTTCATTGTCTAAAAATATTCGCTCTTTTTCGCTCAACTCTGGCTTTGGGTAGCTGTGAAGTAATTGCCAATCAGGATTGCCACTAAATAGTTCTCCATCCCACCACACGTCGCCCGCTTCCATCGCTTCACGCTCAGTTTGCGAAAGCGGCGGTAATACCTTTTTAAACATTTTAAATGTCGGGCGGCTGACGAGATTTAAGCGGATATCTTTAACCGCAAAAATAACTATCACCAACACCAGTAACAAAATAAACACTGACATGGAAACTATCCTTATTAATTAATAAAACAGATTGACTTAATTATGACCGATCCTTTAATAAATACAATGCCACTATAAACTCGCATGGCCTGAGCTTAAGAGTCGGTTATTGATAAACTTTGCCTAACACATAGACGCTGCTATCATCCTACACGATAAATAACAAATATAAGGACCAACATGACTACTCCACATTTTAAGCTCAGTTTGAGCGCAATAATGGTTGCCAGCACATTAGCATTGAGCGGCTGTAACCAAGAAGCCACTAACACAGTAACTCAAGTTGCAAGCCCTGCGCCGGTAACTGCAAAAGACGCGCAAGCCTTTTTAGATACAACAGAGCAAGAGCTCAGTGCTTTATATCTAGAATCAAGTCGCGCGGAATGGATTTACGCTAACTTTATAACGCATGATACATCAGCCCTATCAGCTGAAGTAAATCGTAAAATGACCGAAGCGGTGGTTCGCCTTGCTAACGAAGCTGCACAGTTTGACTCTCTCGAACTTGATTATGACGCACGTCGTAAACTCGACAAATTAAAACTGGCACTGACTTTACCTGCCCCACAAGATGCAGAAAAAACAGCAAAACTATCACAGCTTGTGGCTGAACTTGGCGGTATATATGGTAAAGGTAAATATTGTAAAGACGATGGCAGCTGTTTAAGCCTAGGTGATATGACTGCAACAATGGCCACCAGCCGTGATTACAACGAACTGCTTGATTTATGGCAAGGTTGGCGCCAGGTATCAAAACCAATGCGTCCACTGTATGAACAACAAGTTGTATTAACCAATGAAGGCGCTAAAGAGCTTGGTTATGCAGACACTGGTGCAATGTGGCGTAGTAAGTATGATATGCCAGCAGATGATTTTGCCAAAGAACTTGATCGTATTTGGGGGCAAGTAAAACCATTATATGATTCGCTGCATTGTCATGTTCGTGCCAAGTTAGGTGAAAAATACGGTGAAGACAAAGTACCCCAAGACCAACCTATCCCAGCGCATTTATTAGGTAATATGTGGGCGCAATCGTGGGGCAACATTTATGATGTAGTCGCACCTGAAAATGCCGATCCTGGTTATGATGTAACCGCATTATTAGCCGAGCATAACTACGATGAACTTAAAATGGTACGCGGCGCTGAAAAATTTTTCACCTCAATGGGATTTGCACCTTTACCTGACACCTTTTACCAACGTTCGTTATTCACTAAACCTGCCGATCGTGATGTACAGTGCCATGCTTCAGCGTGGAATATAGATAGTAAAGACGATTTACGCATTAAAATGTGTATTCAGCGTACTGGTGAAGAATTCTCAGTTATTCACCATGAGTTAGGTCACAACTTTTATCAACGCGCTTACAATACCCAACCGCTTTATTATCAAGAAAGTGCTAACGACGGTTTCCACGAAGCCATTGGCGATACTATTGCGCTCTCGGTAACACCTGGTTACTTAAAAGAAATTGGTTTATTAGAGCAAGTGCCTGATGAATCGAAAGACATTGGCTTACTGATGAAAATGGCGCTAGATAAAGTAGCGTTTATTCCATTTGGTTTACTTGTGGACCAATGGCGTTGGCAAGTATTTTCAGGTGCAGTAACCCCTGAAAACTACAATAAGGCATGGTGGGAATTACGTGAAAAATACCAAGGTGTAAAAGCACCTATCACACGAAGCGAAGCTGACTTTGATCCAGGTGCAAAATATCATGTGCCAGGTAATACACCATATACACGTTACTTCTTAGCGCATATTTTACAGTTTGATTTCCACCGTAGTTTATGTGAAATAGCAGGTAACAAAGAAGCCATTCATCGCTGCTCAGTATACAACTCTAAAGAAGCAGGTGAAAAACTCAATGCTATGCTAGAAATGGGTTCAAGCCGCCCTTGGCAAGAAGCATTAGCCACCGTAACAGGTAAACCTGAAATGGATGCAACAGCCCTACTTGATTACTTTGCGCCACTGCAAAAATACCTTGATGAGCAAAATAAAGGCCGACAATGTGGTTGGTAAGTAAACTTAGTTAAATAACAAAAATGCAAAAGCCCGCTCAATTGAGCGGGCTTTTTTAGTATTGCAGTACTAGTATTACAGTTTGATTAGAACTGTAAGCTTACATTTGCAAAGTAAGCGTCATAACCAGAATCATCCCAGTTATTGCCGTAACCAGCTTTTAAGCCAACATTTTTGTTGAAGAAATGTTGAGCACCAAAAGTGTAATCATCGTTTTTATTAAATGTAACAAACGCTGATGTCGCTTTAGTGAAGTAGTAATTAGAACCTAATTCCCATGAACTACCACTGTCGTCAGTATCTGAAATAGTACCTTCAACAGTTAGGTAGTTACCTTGCTTAAGATCCATGAAGTATTTAGCGTTCACAGCGCGGTAATCAAACTCGTCATCAGATGTTACAGTGAAACCGATGTAATCTGTGCTATTAAGTTTATGATCATAAGCAAGATCAAATATTACTGAATTTTCGCCATCTTCAACGTCAATGAATGTCGCTTTTAATAATAAATTTGGATTAAAAAAGTAACCTGCTGATACATTAAATACGTCTTTGCTTGAAACAGAATCAACATCAAGGTTGCTATATTGAGCACCTACCACAAAATTTTCAACAAAGTACTCACCACCGATAGTTGTTACATCGCTAAAGTCATTATCAATGTATGAACCATATACGTTGGTTTGCTTGTTAATATACTCAAATTGATCGTAAGGACCTAATGTTGCTTTTGGTGAGAAGTAATATTTTGAATCAACACTAACTGTGTCGTTGCCATCGGTATCCATATATCCTAAATGGCTGATTGACTGATAGTTATCCGCAGCAGTCGCGGCACTAGAAAGAAGAATACTCGAAATAATAACTGCTAATTTTTTCATAAAAAGATTTCCCTATTTTACATTGTTTTATTGCTACAAGGTTTAACGTTTAACCGGTTGGTTAAGACGGGGCACATCCTAACGCGAGTAAACTGAATTGAAACTTAACTAAGTGCTTGTATTTTATTATAAAAATGTAAGTGGATGTAAGGAAATGTAAAAAAAGGTAGCGAATAGGAATGTTAATCGCTACCGTTTTAAAAGCTCAATTATGATCAAAGCGCGTACTGGCTGATTATCCGGTACACATCATTGATATTATCACCCGATTTAAAGTCTTTGCTGATCGGTGTTGGATCAGAGCCAACCCAAATTTTTAATTCAGCATCTAAATCAAAATGACCTGCACTTTCTTTACTAAACTTAGTAATTTTTGAATAAGCAATACTGATCATCTCTATTTTTGAGCCAGTGACCCCTGCTTATCCAACAAAATTAAACGTTTGTTAGTAAAAATAAACATGTCACGTACCACTTTATAGGCCTTTTCAACTTGTTCACCTTCAATCAGTGTATTTGCCAATACTTTTTCTAAATCATTGTCATCAATTTCACTGGCATTACCCATTAAACCACTTAATAAACCCATTATATTTGCTCCTGTTTAAATATTTGATTTTCTAATGTATGGCCGTTTACCAATTGGCGATACCGCCAACCTTGCTGATAACAATGTTGCAGTATGGTGATATCAAATGGTGTCGCCGTTTTTTGGTACTCGATAACATATTCTTTAGCTTGGCTCATATACACTTTAGACACTTCTGCTAAAGCTTGTATTTTCTCTTCAACATCCGGGTAATGCTCGCTCAATAACAATGTAATAAATCCAGACTCTAGTTCGCTATTATCACTGTGCGTTGGATGCTCTGTGAGCTTACCTTTATCAAGGTGCAGTACATGTGAACATAAGCGTTCTAGTTCAGTTAAATCATGCGAACTTAAAATAAAGGTAGCCTCACTGCTAAGATTCGCAACCACTTCGCGTACTTCGCGAGCATGAATAGGATCAAGCCCAGCGGTTGCTTCATCCAGCATGACTATTTGTGGTTTCCCGATCAGCGCTTGACCTATGGTGACACGTTTACGCATTCCATGTGATAAATCATCAGAACGCTGTTTAGCAACGTCAGCTAGTCCGACTAACTCAAGTACGCGGATCGCTTCTGCTTGGCTTTGCTTATTTGACAGCCCTTGTAGCTGGCCATAAAACGCCAGTTGGTGAGCGATACTAAAGCGCGGATCAAGTTGAGCATCTTGCGGTAACGCACTGAGTTTACCAAACAATTCACTACTGCCTGGATTATGTCCAATAATATTGAGCGTGCCTTTTGTTGGTAAAATATAACCGCATAACAAACTAAACAAGGTGGTTTTGCCTGCACCATTTGGCCCAACCAGTGCTACTGGCGCGCCTTGCTGGATCTCAAAACTTACCTGATCAAGGGCCAATTTATTACCATACTGCTTAGTTAAACCTGTTGCGTGTATTAGTGTGCTCATAGAGAACTCCTTGCAAAAATACGCTGAGCAATCGCTAGCATCACGGTAGTTTGTATTAACGGAATGCCAATGCTATTAAATATTCCTGCGTTTTGTCCTGCCATTTGATCAAGTTGTACGCCAGGGAAAACATAATCAAGCATTGCCAAAACGGGTATTTGCCAGCTTAAAATACTGACCACAATATTTCCGCCAGCAAAAAATAATACGGCAAGCACTACAGTTAAACGCGCTGAGCGTGCAAAAGTATTTAACAACGTCATTAGTGCTATAAAGGGCAAAACAGCAATTAATAAATAACAGAACAAAATAAAGCTGCGACTTATGCCGCTGACTAATAATGCTGGATCTCTAAATACCATAACCGCAACTGAAGCTACCAAGGTAACAAGTAGTAATGCTGCTAAAATAAATACCTGTCCTAAAAAGCGGCCAAATAACATTTCATTACGGGTAGCTCTAAGAGATAAAAAGCGTAGTGTTCCTCGTTGTTTATCACCAACAAGTTGGTCGCTACATAAAAACAAGCAAAAGCTGGGAAAGCTATACAATGCAATTAACCAATACATAGCTAATTCAGCTTCAGGCCAATCGAGTAATTTACTCAGCCCAATAGCGCCAAACACTTGTTGTGCTAAATCGGCTATTTGGGGCGAACTAATTAAGCTGACAGCTTGACCTATCGGATAACGTAAAATCAATAACCAACAAATCGAAAATGCGGCAACAGCAAGTAAGCCGCGCTTGGTCAAAAATAATCTCACTAGTTCAAACTGGGCAATCTTTAATAATCGCTGAGGGTGGAGTTGCGTCACAGATATTCCTTATTAATCTATATACAGCTTACACTAAGGGCAAACGTGTTGAATTACTAGCAAAAAAACCCGTATTAATACGAGCTTTGTAACAAATAATGTAGTCTTATTGATCCGCAGGCTACAAATTCTGTTGGTATATGTCGAGTGCTTGGCTTAAATCAGCAATCAAATCGTCCACATCTTCAAGGCCTATATGTAAGCGGATCACTGGTCCTTGCGTCCAACCAGTTGCTGAGCGTAAACCTTTCATAGTTAAGTTGGCAGTCACTAAACTTCGAAGCCGCCCCACGAGAAGCCCATTTTAAAATGCTCTAAACTATCTAAAAAAGCATCAATCGCGCTTTGGTTACCTTGTTTCATAACAAAAGAAAACAAGCCATTACTACCATCAAAATCACGCTTAAAAAACTCATGACCCGGACACGTTGCAAATGCCGGGTGACGAATATGGTCAACCAACGGATGTTGCTCTAACCAAGTAGCGACTTCGATCGCGGCTTTTTCATGCTGATTTAAACGTACCGCCATAGTGCGCAGGCCTCTTAACGCTAAATAAGCGTCATCAGCCGACGTACATTGACCAAGTAAATATGAATTTTCTCGAAGTGTCGGCCAGTATTTTTTATTGGCCACTGCCACCCCCATCATCACGTCCGAATGACCCACAATGTATTTAGTTGCCGCTTGAATACTAATATCCACCCCGTGTTCAAGTGGGCGATAATGCAAGCCATTACCATAGGTGTTATCAAGCATGGTCATTACCCCATGCTCATTGGCAACTGCAACCATGGCTGGTACATCTTGAATTTCCATGGTGATAGAACCTGGCGACTCTAAAAACAGCACTTTGGTGTTGTCTTTGATCAGCGCTTTAATATCTGCCCCAATTGTTGGTGGATAATAAGTCGTCTCAACGCCAAAGCCAGCTAAAATTTTATCGCAAAAATCACGCGTTGGTTCATAGGCATTATCTACCATTAAGATATGATCGCCCGCTTTCAAAAAAGCCAATAGTGTGCTGCTAATGGCCGCTGCACCACATGGATAAAGCGCACATCCCTCACCACCTTCAAGCTCAGTGATCGCTTCTTGTAATGCAAAATGTGTAGTAGTACCACGACGACCATAAAAAAGTGTTTTATCGCCACGTTTTTTTGCCGCTTCTTTAAGCTCTGCCACTGAATCAAAAACAACTGTCGATGCACGTTGCACTACGGGGTTAACCACCCCATGAGTATATGCTTTTTTACGTCCGGTACTTACTAACAGCGTATTTTTTATTGCTTTTTTTCGTCATCATTAATCCTTAAAATATTTCGTTAGAACATACTCTGCACTATGCTTAATCTTGCAAATTACACCAATAGTCGATTAAATAGCGCGAAATAGAATCAGCTCTTGGTAGCTTTAAATGCTCCCCCTTTTCGTGCCAATTGCCAAATTGAGCGAGCTCTTCACGGCTAAACCACTGCGCATCGTCTAGTTCGTCCTTATCAACCTGGATATTTTCTGTAACAGCTTCAGCGGTAAAGCCCAGCATAATCGATGATGGAAATGGCCACGGCTGCGAGGCAATATACTTAACATTTTCAACCACAATGCCCGCTTCTTCCATCACTTCACGCGCCACCGCTTGCTCTAAGCTTTCGCCCGGATCAACAAAACCAGCTAAAGACGAATACATACCTGGTGCCCATATTGCTTGGCGACCAAGTAAACAGCGTTCAACACCATCAGCAAATGTACGAGTAACCACCATGATCACGGCCGGATCAGTTCGCGGAAACGTTTGGTGTTTACACCCATCATTACTACATAAACGTGAATGACCAGCTTCAACAAGCTCGTTTTCGCTGCCACAACGTCCACAAAAACGATGAGTTGCATGCCAGTAACACAAACCTCGTGCCAGTGCAGCCATTGAGCCTTGCGCGATTTCCACTTGCACCCCAAAGCGGCGAATATCAACAAACTCAGCGTCACCTATCAGCTGACTTAAGACGGCTTCGTCTAGCTTGCTTACATCAAGTGCGAAATGACTGGTTTGCTGCTCATCTAAACCTAAAAAAATCGCTTCGTTTAATGCTAAGTGACCCACATCACTAAAGCTTAAAAAAGTCACAGCAATATTATTTATATCAAATAAAGTGTGATTGTTATTCACCAATAACCAACGGCTTTGCTCATTTATTTGTGCTGCCACCCATTGTTGCTCTTTACGTAGGTTTGATGCACGGTTTAAAGGCATCTGGCTGTAATTAAGCATGCTTATCCTTTTTACTATTTAGATGGCTAAAACTACCATAACACTTACTTAAACCCAATTATTACTCACTGACAAATAGGCAAAAAAAAGCCCTTACGGACTTTTTTAAACACACAATAAATTCTGTCGTAATTACAATGTAGCTAAATGAGCCTGTAATTTTTGATTTTCAGCTTCAATATGCTGATAAAATTCTAAATCGGCTAATTTACTTGCCGCCGCTTGATCAATTACAATCACTGCATCTTGATGAAGCTGTAGTGCCGACGCTGGACATGCAGCCATCAGTGGCCCTTCAATCATAGCGCGTACCGCATCCGCTTTATTTTCACCCGTTGCAAGTAATACGACTTTTTTCGCCTCTAAAATCGTACCAATTCCCATCGTAATTGATAACTGTGGCTGATATTCATCAGCAGCAAAAAAACGGGCATTATCATCTACCGTTGCTTTTGTGAGTGTTTTTACGCGAGTACGTGAACGCAGACCTGATGAAGGCTCATTAAAGCCGATGTGACCATTACGTCCGATGCCTAATAACTGTACATCAACACCGCCTGCTGCAACTATTTTGTCTTCGTATTCTTTGCATGCTGTAATTGGGTTTAGGGCATCCCCTGGCGGTACAAAGGTATTATCTTTGTTTATATCAATATGGCTAAACAATTGCTCATTCATAAAGTGGCGGTAACTTTGTGGATGATCGCCCGTTAAACCTAAGTATTCATCTAAATTAAACGTTGTTGCTTGTGAAAATGAAATCTCACCCGCTTTATTTTTAGCGATTAATTCTTGATATAACGCAACTGGCGTAGAGCCCGTTGCTAAACCGAGCACTGACGTTGGTTTTTTTTGTAATTGTGTTGCGAAAATATTTGCGCCATATGCTGCTACGGCTGCTGCATCATTTAAAATTACTATTTGCATATTAATTTGCTCAGTTATTAAATTAGTTGATGAAAAAATGGGATCTAAGTCCCAACCCCATGTGCAATCGGATTGGGCCTTAGATCAAACCAAACAGGGATACACTATTTGGTCAATACCATTATGACAACGCTGTCATTATTACCATTCAATTTTAGTTTGTAAAGTAAAAGTGAATAAAAATTTACCTTTTTTACTGTGCTGTACATTAGCCAGCTAAACACTGACAAATATTTTGCGCTTATACATCCAATGTAATAAAAGCATTTGGACCAGCAAAAGCGCAACCACGCCAATCAGTGGCTGCCAATCGGTAGCTGCTGCTGCAATAAAGCCACCAAACACGCTATGGCTTATAAACTCCCAATTCACTAAGCTTGATGCCAAATAAATAATGATTGAGTTAGCACCAATAATCACAAACGGATAAGCTAATTTTTGGCCATTGAGAATATCAACCACTGCATAAAACACAGCCAGTAATATTGCGCTCCACCCGACTGTGACTAAAACAAATGAACTGGTCCATAATTCTTTATTAACTGGAAACTGTAAATCCCAAAGCCAACCTAAGCAAACACTCACAACACCTGCAACAAATAATATGCCTGCTGTTTGCCACTCGCCAACCTTACTTGCTCTGGCGATTAGTTGTCCTGCAAATACCCCAAACATGGCATTCACAATAGCTGGTAGACTCGATAACACGCCCTCGGGGTCGACGGCTCTATTTTGATAACTAATACCGGGTAAAAAATGCGAATCAAACCATGCATTCCAACTCCCCTATGCACTTAAATCACCAGCGTTACCACCTGGTACAGGAATAAAACACATCAAGATCCAATACCCTAGCAGGAGAGCGATTGCTGTAAAGAGCTGTGTGCGAATACTGGTATGCCACACTAGCATTGCACAGAAAAACCATGCAATCGCTATTCGACCAAGTACACTCGCATAGCGTATTTCATCGAAGGCAAGCGGAATACCTGTGCCCCAACCATGGTTATACATCACCCCTAACCCGCACAATAGCAATAACCGCTTTAATGCTTTAGCATAAAAAACTTTTCGCTCTTGCCATGGCAGGTGATCGATGCGTTTTGGTGCTAAGCCCATCGCCACACCTGATAAAAAGATAAATAACGGAAAAATCAAATCGTAAAATGTAAATCCATGCCATGCACTGTGTAGCGTATGCGCTTCAAATACCTGCCAACCAGTCCAACCGGTTAAAACAAATAAAGCGGCAAAAATAGATTGCCCACCTAAAATCCAAAACATATCCATGCCACGTAAAGCATCAAGAGATGCTAAGCGCTTTTACTCGGCTTTGTGTCTGTATGTGCTGTTGTCATTATTTTTACTCTTAAATAAAAAGCCCCGCGATACAACTGCGGGGTTTTTACAGGAAACGTTACACTGCATTACCTGCAATATAAGTGGCTTTTACAAACTGATGTTCATCGAGCACCACAAAGTCTGCATCAAAGCCATCAAGTAAACGTCCCTTTTTCTTGAGGTTTAAATATTCTGCTGGATACAGTGCAGCCATGCGTAAACTTTCACTGAGGCTTACATCCAATGTATTAATGGTATTACGCACTGCACTGGCCATGTCTAATACACTGCCTGCTAATTCGCCCGTACTTGAGTTTAATCTATCCCCAGTACGAATTACTTTGCGCCCGTCAAAAAAATCAAATTCCATATCATCGGTACCCACTGGTGGCATTGCGTCAGTGACTAACATAATTTTGCCGCGCTGTTTGGTGCGAATAGCTAATTGTGCAGACAATGGATGTACATGATGCCCATCAACAATTAAGCCACACCAGCTGTTATCATGCCAAAGCGCAGCGCCAACCACGCCTGGTTCACGCGATGTAAACGGCGACATCGCGTTATATAAATGTGTAAACCCATCGGCGCCAGCATTGAGTGCCGCCATTGTCGTTGTATAGTCAGCATTAGTGTGACCTAGTGATACTTTTACACCACACGCCACTAAGCGCTCAATATCAGCAATGCTGACATTTTCTGGCGCTAAGGTAACCATTTTGATACCTAAATCTTGACGCGCATAAATGGCAAATTCTTGTTCGCTAATTGGGCGAATAAACTGCTCACTGTGTGTGCCTTTTTTTGGAAAAGACAAATGCGGACCTTCAAAGTGAATACCTAATACACCCGCGACCCCTTCGCATATTGCTTTTGCTGTTGCATCAGCAGCTGCTTGCATGGTTTCAACTTTATCGGTGATAAGTGTTGGCATCAGTGCCGTTGTACCAAATTGACCATGCGCTTTTGCGATACGATCTAAGCATTGTGTGCTTTGCTCAGCATTAAAAAATGCCCCGCCACCGCCATTAACTTGTACATCGATAAAGCCTGGCGCAACTAAACCATCTAGCTCAATAACACTGCCTGTGGTGGAAGTTTCAAGATGAAAAACGCCATTTTCAACGCTGAATAATGCATTATCTAGAAATTTTTCAGCCGTGAATAAACGTGTCGCGCGATAGAAGGTTTTCATTACAGTGCTACCTTTTGGTTTTGCTCTAATACTGATTGCTGTGCAAAATAAATTGCGCCCATTTCAGGCGGTTGCTTTGGTACTTCAACGAGTTTTGCAATTGCTGGGTCAAGCCATTGATTTAAAGGCTCTGCAAGACCACCGATCATAGATAAACGCGGAGGATTGTTCTCTAATAAACGATGCGCTAACTGACTCACGTATTGCGCTCCGTCTTTTACAATGGCTAAAGCGATTTGATCGCCTTGGTGTGCTGCATCAAATACATAGCGAGCAAGTTTTGCATAGCTACTTGACGGTTGTCCGGCCATTTGCTCTGCAATGCCCATTGCTGTGGTGACATTAAAATGCTCTTTAACCACTGGCGTCATTATCGTGTGAGGACCTAAACCATCTAGCTCCATTAACACCGCTTTAATTGCCTCTAAGCCCATCCATGCGCCACTGCCTTTATCGCCAAGTGCAAAACCATGACCGCCGTAATTCACCGACTGCCCTTTTACATATGAAAAACCACATGAACCAGTACCCGTGATTATCACAGCACCATCACCGCCTTCATGAGCCCCGATACACGCCGTATGTAAGTCAGTAGTTAAAAACATTTGTTTAAATGGGTGCTCCCACTCTGTTATTTTTTCATATAAGTTCGGTAAATTAACACCCGCCAATCCTAAACCGGCATACACTTGATGAATAGACTCTAATGGCAAACCTGCATCGCGCATCGCCAATTGTGTAGATACCATTATTGACTCTAATGTGCGCTCCAACCCATGTAATGGATTCGCAGGGCCACCTAAACCTGTTCCTAATACCCCGTTTTGCACAGAGTATATAGTTGCACGGCACTTAGTTCCGCCACCGTCGATACCAATATACAATTGGTCCTCATTCGCACTCTTAGCCATCATTTAACGACCTCTAACCTTCGTTTTATATTTGTATTAATCGCATGTTTTTTTATTATCTTAATGCGATTCACCCTCAACCCATGTTGAATTAATGTTACACAACAAATGACAGCGTTGTCATTAAGTTTTTTATAAAAAATCTCACATATCCCACATTTATCTCTAATTAACTGAATTAAATAAATAATTAATATCAATTAAATTAGTGTCGACTATCTTTTAACGTAATAATAAGGTTTAAAAATGACATTATTACCTAAAAAAACAACAAAAATGGTGATTTATAACACTATTTTCATAACTTAAATAGCCAAAAAACATAAATAAAAATGCAGAATATGCATCCAGTTTACCAAAAATAATAATTTAGTAAAGATTCACTGTCGATATTGGAATATTTTTTCTAGTGGTAGATTAAAAACAATCGCGATCTTAAAAGCGACCTCCAGCGACGGTGAATATCTTGCCGCTTCAATTGCGGCAATTGTTTGACGCGTCACCCCAACGACTTCAGCTAATTGCTGCTGCGTCATTTCATTATGCTGAAACCGTAATGCACGGATCGTGTTAGTAATCGCTAACTTTGCCATTCTAACCTCTATATAATAGCCAAGCTTCGGCCCCAGCGCCGATTATCTCGCTCACCAACGCTGCGATTACTAACTGGTGAACCGGACTAATTGCAAACCCAAAATGTGGGTCAATCAGCATTGCAAACACCGCGTTCACAACGCCTAATTGTAAAATAAGTAGTGCAACACTTTTTGCTTTTAAGGCAATAGCCTGTTCGCGTTCATCTTTCGCTTGATTCGCATATTTAGTATTAAATATCGCTAAGATAATGTGCATCACAATAAGCATTACAACGGTTTGTATCGTAAGTGATATCAACAAGCCACTTGCTAATAACGGATCCATCTGAGCTTCTGGCGTCATTGATAATACTGACTGCAAGTAATTAAACAACACAACCATCGTTATGCACATCTCAAGTAACCGCGATTTTTGTGTATAACTCATATCACCCCCTTATAATAATAAATTTGATGTTAAGTATACTTAACATTAATGACTATAAGATGGGCTCACATCATGTCAAATATTTTTAACATGATGTTATGTTTTTAATACATTAGTTTCAAAGTAACAGGGAATCATCAATGCAAAAAAACTGTGCCGCACTTTGTTTTAATGCATCAGCCGTCAGTCTATCAGCGCCATAGACGTCACACGGTACATTATAATGATGCTGTAAATGACCCAGTAATAAGGCAAAATCCCCGTCGCCGGAGAGTAAAATAACTTTGTCGAGGTTTTTACCTTGTTCTAGCATGTCGATGGTGATGCCGACGTCCCAATCGCCTTTTGCGCTGCCATCTTTACGCTGAATAAATGGTTTTAGCTTTACCTCAAAACCAATCGCACGAAGAATATTTTGAAATTGAGATTGCTTTTCGTCCCCGCGATAAATTGCATATGCAATCGCGCAGTCTATATCATAGTCATCACTGATTTTTGCCCAAAAGGCATTGTAATCAAAGTTTTTTCGGTAGCTCTCTCGACAGGTGTAATAAATATTTTGGACATCGACAAAAATCCCCACTCTCGGCTTTTTCGCCGTTGTACTATGTATTTCTTGGCTCATGCGTTATCCCTTTTAAATTAATCACGCTACTGTAGCATACCCTGATTAATTTCAAGCCCTTGCATTTAGCTTTCAAGTAACCTAAATTAGTTACATTGAAGCATGTAACCAAAATTGGTTACTTTTCTTTATGTAACTTAAATCAAGGACATTTATGATTGCGGTGATCAGCGGTGATGTGATCAAATCACAACATATTCCAAAGCACGACTACGATGCGATGCTCTACCAGCTCGACCAAAGTTTGCGAGCAATTACTCAACGCCATCTAGGACAAAGTATTATTTATCGAGGCGATGCTTTTCAGGTGCAAATAAATCAACCACCCCAAGTATGCCGTGTCGCAGTGCTGCTTTACTTACATCTTAAAGCCACCGGCTATGAAATTCGCCAAAGCCTTGCCATTGGTGAAATAGATAATGCTAGAGCCGATATTAAAACAGCAACAGGCTCTGCATTTACATTATCGGGGCGCGGTCTTGACGAAATCCATAACCAACGCTTTACTCTTAGCAGTATTGATGAACTCAAAAATGATGGCTTAACCCTTAATCTAGCTTTTATTGACGTGCTCCTGAGCAAAATGACACACAAACAAGCGAATGCCTTATATGTCTATTTAACCGCAGAAAACAATCAACATAGTGAACTTGCTAAACAATTAAAAACCAGTCGTGAGAATGTGACCAAGTTACTTAATCTTGCACATTATCAGTTGATCGAGCGTTTTTTAGACTATGCAGAGCAGGCCATTGCTAATGCCGTGATAGGAGTAAAAAAATGAGTTTTATGTTGTTATTAGTTGCATTATTTATCGGTCATATTTTAGCTGATTTTTATTGGCAGCCAATGAGTTGGGTTAATAACCGTAATACACGTCACTTTCGTGCTAAAAAACTGTACTTGCATGTGCTAGTGCACGGTCTAACTACGGCAGCAATTGTCAGCTGGTGGGAGTTTAGTTTTGGCTGGCAAGAGCTCTCGCGTATCGGTATTGCCACAGCTATTGTTATCGTGACCCACTACTTAATTGATTTAGCAAAATCATATTCAAACAAAGGAGTTGTGCCATTTATCATTGATCAACTTGCTCATCTTGTCGTGATACTACTACTGACTGTGTGGTTGAGCGACAACAGTGAATTTATTACCAGTATTTGGCAATGGCTGATAACCCCCACTACATTATGGGTGCTATGTGGCTATTTACTGGTATTGAGTCCCAGTGCTGTGTTCATTCGTATGATGTTAGAGCGTCTCACTACCGGGTTTAGCTCCACAGGAAGTTTACCAGCAGCGGGGCAAAGTATTGGCATGCTTGAGCGAGTATTAATGCTTACATTTATTTTGCTAGATCAGTTGGCTGGCGTTGGCTTTTTATTAGCAGCAAAATCGGTATTTCGCTTTGGCGACTTACGTGCCAGTAAAGATAAAAAACTCACCGAATATGTTATGCTCGGTACACTTTTAAGTGTCACCGTCACCTTATTTATTGGCTTAGCAGTTAATTATCTTAAAGCATTATAGAAATAAAAAGCATAAAAAAACGCGCCAGCTTAGGCGCGTTTTTTATCAAAATATTATTACGTGTTACTCACGCCATCATTACCAGAGCGACGACGTTGACCACTGCCACCAACAGATTGACGCTTAGCCCATGGGTTTTGTGTTTGCTCACCAGCGGCTTTAGCAGTAGGTTTTTTACCTGAGCCACCACGGCGTGGGCCGGTGCCATTACCGCCGTTATTATTTGGCTTTTTGCTATCAGACTTAGGTTTAGAAAAAGGCTGACCCGCTTTTTTAGGCTTTTTAGGTTTGATAGGTCGTGCATCAAGCTCTCTTTCAGGCACTCCTTTTGTTGGCTCAAAACCAGCTTCTTTTGCACGTGGGATCAATTCACCGATAAAACGTTCAATACCGTATAAGTCATCAGCATCTTCCGGTGTTACAAATGAAATTGCGTCGCCAGATGCACCCGCACGGCCGGTACGACCAATACGATGCACATAATCTTCATACACATTAGGCAAATCATAGTTAACTACATGTGGCAGTTCAACAATGTCTAAACCACGGGCAACAATATCCGTTGCCACAAGTACGCGTACTTCGCCACTTTTAAAGCCTTCAAGCGCTTTAACACGCGCGCCTTGAGATTTATTACCATGAATTGCAGCGCCAACAATATCATCGCGCTCTAACTGCTTTACTAAACGGTTTGCACCATGTTTAGTGCGGCTAAATACCAACACTTGTTGCCAATCATTAGTACGAATTAAATGACTTAACAAGGCGGTTTTACGTGCTTTATCTACCGCATAAACGCATTGGGTAACACTTTTTGCCGTGGTATTTTTTGCAGCGACTGAAATTTCAACCGGATCATTAATAAGCCCTTTCGCAAGCGCTCTAATATCGTCTGAGAACGTCGCTGAGAACATCAAGTTTTGACGTTTAGCCGGTAACTTGCTGATGATACGTTTAATGTCATGAATAAAGCCCATATCAAGCATACGGTCAGCTTCATCAAGCACCAACACTTCGAGATTATCGAACTTCAAGGCATTTTGGTTATGCAAATCCATTAAACGACCCGGAGTGGCAACTAAAATATCTACGCCTTTGCGTAAACGCATCATTTGCGGATTAATTTTAACACCACCGTACACAACAAAAGAACTGATATTAGAATGCTTAGCATACTCTTCAACGTTCTCGCTTACTTGTAATGCCAGCTCACGGGTTGGGGTTAAAATTAAAGCACGAACTTGGTTAACCTTGGCTTTTTGGCCTGTTGATAAACGCTCAATTAACGGTAAAGTGAAACCCGCTGTTTTACCTGTACCAGTTTGCGCTGCAACCATAACATCACGACCTTCAATGATCGCTGGAATGGCTTGAGCCTGAATTGGTGTTGGCGTTTCATAGCCCTTTTCTAAAACCGCATTAACTAAAGACTGTGATAAACCTAACCCATCAAAACTCATATTTTCTCTCAATAATTTTAAGGCCCAATCGGCCAATGGCGCATTATACCGATCGTACGCAATAATGCATGGTATATTCACGTTTGAAATAGCGTCAGCCAAATCTAACTAGCCACATCACACTATAACTCACTAAAAAAACACAACCTTAAAAAACAAAAAAGCGGCACTGTGGCCGCTGTTGAAAAGCTATCATCACTTGAGTGATGCTATTTAACACCTAACTCACGCAGACGCTCTTGTAAGTAACTGTCAGCAGTATAACGCGCTGATAACACCACATCTGGACGCGGGTGCAAAAATAACGGTAACGAAATACGTGACTTAGATGACGCTTTGCCAGTAGGGTTAATAACACGGTGAATAGTCGACGGGAAATAACCACCTGACGCTTCTTGCAACATGTCGCCAATGTTAATAATTAAACTGCCAAAATCGCATGGCACATCTAACCAACCGCCATCTGTTTTTTGTACTTGCAAGCCTGGCTCATTTGAAGCAGGTAATACCGTTAATAAATTAATATCACCATGTGCAGCAGCACGAATAGCGCCAGGTTCTTCATCACCTGTCATCGGCGGGTAATGTAATATACGTAATAATGTTTGCTCTGAATCAGCAATCATATCTTTTAAATCGATTGAAAACTTAGCACGCACATCCGCTGGTGCTTCAGCTTGCACCCAGCTTAACAATGTCGCAGCAAATTCATTGGCTAAACGATAATATTCGCGAATATCTGCTTCTAACTGCGCTGGTACACGGCCTTTTGGATAAACATGAAAATATTCTTTAATATCTTTAACTGTAAAGCCTTTTGCAACTTCTGATACCGAAGGCGGAAAGTAGCCATCTTGAGTGTCTTTAGAGAATAAGAATTCATGTTTTTGTTCAGAATTAAAAAAATCCTGCCAATTTTTATAAATTGATTCAACAAGAGACTGTGGAATTGGGTGGTTTTTTAATACACCAAAGCCCGTATTTCTAAGAGACTCAACAAATTGAGCGGCCGCATCGCTCGCTTTATAATCAACGGTAGGTAATTGCATGTTCGTATCCAATGAATTAAGTTGTTAAAAGCCTTTGCTAATCATAGCAGTTGCTCCATTGTAGCGCTTCGCGAGCATAATAAAACGGGCAAAAAAACATAAGGACTTATGTCCTCTTTAGCTGGGTAAGCGTTTATTACTTGATGCAAATCAAAATGTTGCTATTGTGGATAAAACGCCAAAACAACTGTAATTATAAACGCACTTTAATGGTCTATTCTTCACTAACCTCTTTCATTAAGCAAAGGTAACCTATGCGCCAAAAAATTTCGTTCAAAAGTGGTGATTTAACACTCGCCGGTCAGCTTGAAACACCCGCCAGTGATATTAAATTTTATGCCTTGTTTGCCCATTGTTTTACCTGTGGTAAAGATATAGCCGCAGCAAGTCGAATTAGCCGAGCACTCACTCAACAAGGTATTGCGGTATTACGCTTTGATTTTACTGGCCTTGGTAATAGCGACGGTGATTTTGCCAACAGTAATTTCTCATCAAATATCCAAGATTTAATTGCCGCGGCAGATCACTTACGTGAACACTTTAAAGCGCCACAATTATTAATCGGTCATAGTTTAGGGGGCGCAGCGGTACTAGCAGCTGCCGAACACATTGCTGAAGTACAAGCCATTACCACCATAGGCGCACCATCAGATGCGCAACATGTAGCGCATAACTTTGCCGCTCATCTTGATGAAATTAATAGCAAGGGCGAAGCCAAGGTAAATTTAGCAGGGCGAGAATTTACCATTAAAAAACAGTTTGTGGACGACATTGCCAATTACGACCACAGCCATATCAGTAAATTAAAACGTGCTTTATTAGTTATGCACTCCCCTATTGATGCCACAGTAAATATCTCTGAAGCTGAAAAGATTTACGCCGCTGCTAAACATCCAAAAAGCTTTATTAGTCTGGATAACGCCGACCACTTACTCACTAACAAAGACGATGCTGACTACGCAGCAGACGTTATAGCATCATGGGCAAAACGTTATGTGGATTTTGATAAAAACAAGTACAGTGCCAAACTTAGCAGCGGCAATGTATTAGTTGAAGAGAAAGATCATGTCTTTACTCAGCATGTAAGTACCAAGGATCATACTTGGCTTGCCGATGAACCACTAAGTGTTGGCGGTAATAATTTAGGCCCAGACCCTTATCACCATTTACTTGCTGGACTTGGTGCATGCACAGCGATGACTTTACGTATGTATGCAAGTCGTAAAAACTTGCCACTTGAACACGTAAAGATAGAACTGGACCACAGCCGTGATTATCACGCCGATTGCGATAACTGCGAGCAAACCGACAAACTCGAAGCCATCACCCGTAAAATCACCTTAGTGGGTGATTTGAGTGACGCTCAGCGCCAGCGCCTATTAGAAATTGCCGACAAATGCCCAGTGCATAAAACCCTGCATAACAACCCACTGATTGTAAGTGAGTTGGTAAAATAACTATCAAGCGCGTAAGAGTGGCAACTTGTTATGTTTACGCGCTAAGTTTTAATTATTTTAGTTTGCAACAAACGCTTTGATTTCTTTTCTCATCCACTTTACTAACCAATTAGGCCCGCCGTCATACATATCATTATGGCGTGAATTTTTTATCGAAATCTGCGTAACCGGATACTGTGCTAATTCATCTTCATTGAGTAATACCTGATTATCCGCAGGGTAATCACTGCCACGAAGCGTTAAAACCCGAATGTTATTATTACGAGGTAACAACATACGCCGATGATCAAGCGTAATAATTTGACTCACTTGCTTAGGATAAATCGCCGCGTAAAGCGCGGCTATATCACCGCCATTAGAATGGCCAAATAACGTTAACTGCGTAAAATCATACTCTGGGTAGCGAGAGCTCAACTCGGTCACTAAAAATTTTAGAGTGACCACACCACGATGCCAGTTTTCCATACGAGTGGCCATATAAGGTGGCGTGCGGTTGAGCGCAGGATCGCGGTCTAATTCATGGGCTACAGCAATGGTTAAATAGCCCTTAGCTGTAAATATATCAGCCGCAAACTGATAGTCAGTATGCGCAATACCATATCCGGCATTAATAAATACCACAGGGCATTTTGTTTGTTGGCTACAATGCTCGTTATATGCTGGTAATGAAATACTGATCGGGATCGCGCGGTCACGCGCTTTATCAACAATCATTTCGCTGTTTGTTGCGGAACTGGCGACGGCACTGACTATGAGAAAGAAGAAGCTCACAAGGTACTTAAAAGGTAGTGGCATTAATTTGCTCGACTTATTTTACTTAAATTATAAAGTACTTTAAGCTTTTGAATATTAGTTGCAATAAAACGAGGTACCTAAAACAGCAGAAGAGTTTTAAAGAAAAAAATAATTATTATAAATTTATGCGATAATAGTCGTATTGTCCTAACGTCTATTTAGAAAAGAACCTATCCATGAAATCATACAACAGCATCGAAGAACGTATCGATATTTTACAAAGCAGAATTGAAGCGTATCAAGATGAAATCGAAACGCTAGAAACAGAGCCAAAAAATAATAACGAGCGTATTATTTTTAAATTCATCGAAACAGGCAGCACTGGCAAGACTAAAGATTTTGTGCGTGAATTAGGCATTAAATCACCACGCGATAGTTTGTATTCATCAGGTGATGTATCAAAACTCATCAAAGATGGCGCCAGTGATATTTCCCCTGCATTACTTGAAATTGCCCGCGCACTTGCCAGCGCACGAAATAAAAATGGTCCTGCCTGCTAATTAAGCATTAGATTAGCCGTGTCATAACGGCTAATCCACCAGCTCGATATCTAGTCCGCTGAGTAAGTTTAACGCTGCAAAGCGCTCAAACTTAGCTCGGCTAACATTATTATTTTTAATATCAATATTAAAATGCATCGCCCCGACAAAGTTTACTTTACTCAAGTTTGTTTGCAGAAATAGACTATCTCTAAAGTCAGTGTTACTAAAATCACTGGTAGCTAAATTAGCCTGTCTAAAATCAACATCTTTGGCAAAACAGTCAATCATGATCAAGCCTTTTAACTGTAACTCATAAAATGAGCTATGACTAAGTTGGCAATTTTTAAAACTCACCGATGACGTAAGTGCCAATTGTGGCCAATTTACCTGCGCCCATTGAATACTGTTGAGCTTACAATCAACAAAGCAGACTTCTTCTAACGAACTATAGCCCCAATTTAAATCGCTTAAATTACAGTTAATAAATTCGCACTCAATAAAACGACAATTACTAAATTGACTATGACTAAAATCACATTCAATAAACTGGCACTGTTCAAACTCAATGTCACTAAAGCGCTGCGTATTAGCCATGCAGTTTGAAAAATGCTGGTCGTAGTAGTCTGTTTGTGAAAATTGATAACTCACAGCCATAAAATCCTCTAATAAAATTATCTACACATCTAAATGAAAAAACCCCTAGGTATGAGCCTAAGGGTTTTCAACAAATCACTTATCGGATTGCTTATTCTGCTGATTTTTCAGCTTTTTCAACAACACTAATAGCAAGCTCTGTAAGCGAATCTGCATTTGCTTTACTTGGTGCGTTAGTTAACAAACACGACGCTTGGGTTGTTTTAGGGAAAGCAATCACGTCACGAATGTTATCAGTACCACACAGTAGCATTGCTAAACGGTCTAAACCGAACGCTAAACCAGCATGTGGTGGCGTACCGTATTTTAGCGCTTCAAGTAAGAAACCAAACTTGTCTTGCTGCTCTTGTGCATCAATACCTAGGATTCTAAATGCTGCTTCTTGCATATCTGTATTATGAATACGTACCGAACCACCACCTACTTCGTAGCCATTTAGTACCATATCGTATGCATCTGAAATAGCCGCTGCTGGGTTTGCTTCAAGTTCGCTTGCATTTACATCTTTTGGTGCTGTAAATGGGTGATGAACAGCATGCAATGTACCTTCGTCGTCTTCTTCAAACATTGGGAAGTCAACAACCCAAAGCGGAGCCCAGCTATTTAGATTAGTGATCTCTAAATCAAGGCCAATCTTAATACGTAGCGCGCCCATAGCTTCGTTTACTGTGTTGCGTTTATCAGCACCGAATAAAATGATGTCGCCAGTTTGTGCGTTAGTGCGTGCAAGAAGTTCGTTGATCACCTCTTCATTTAAGAACTTAGCGATTGGCGATTGCACGCCTTCAGCGCCTGCACCGCGGTCGTTTACTTTCATCCACGCAAGCCCTTTCGCGCCGTAAATGCCGATGAATTTAGTGTAGTCATCTAGTTGCTTACGCGAAAGTGATGCACCGCCTGGTACTGTTAATACCGCAACACGGCCTTTTTCATCATTGGCAGGACCAGAAAAAACTTTAAACTCGACGTCTTTTACTAAATCGGCAACGTCAATTAATGTCATTGGGTTACGTAAATCAGGCTTATCAGAACCATACAAGCTCATTGCCTCAGCGTAAGGCATGATTGGGAACTCGCCTAAATCCACGTCTAGCAATTGCTGCCACATTTCGCGGATCATTTTTTCTGTGATACCACGTACCTGAGCAGAGCTCATGAACGAGGTCTCTATATCGATTTGAGTAAACTCAGGCTGACGGTCAGCACGTAAATCTTCATCACGGAAACATTTAACAATTTGGTAGTAACGGTCAAAACCCGACATCATCAACAATTGCTTGAACAACTGCGGAGACTGCGGTAATGCGTAAAAACTGCCTTTGTGAACACGGCTCGGTACTAAATAATCGCGCGCTCCTTCTGGGGTAGCTTTTGTAAGTACTGGCGTTTCGATATCTAAGAAATTATTTTCATCTAAGAAACGACGCACAAAGCTGCTAGCTTTAGCGCGTAGTTTAATACGGTCACTCATTTCTAAACGACGAAGGTCTAAGTAACGGTATTTTAAGCGACGCTCTTCAGAGTTTACCTGATTAAAATCAAGTGGTAATGGCTCTGAACGGTTGATGATAGTAAGGCCTGTGCCTAAAATTTCAACTTCACCAGTTGCCATATCTTTGTTGATTTGGCTGTCAGGACGTGCGCGAACTACACCTTTTAATTGTACGCAAAATTCTTGACGTAATGTATTCGCGGTATCCATTAAGCCTTCAACTTCAGGATCGAATACAACTTGTACTAAACCTTCTCTATCGCGTAAATCGACAAAGATAAGTCCACCAAGGTCACGTCGTTTGTTGATCCAACCACATAGTTCAACTTCTTGATCTACGTGAGTTTTATTTAGCTGTCCGCAGTATATAGAGCGCATAGTTTTCCTGTCAGTGTAAAGACGAATAGCCGCTTCCCCTAAGAATTGCTGTTTTTGAGGGAGAATAGCCACTATTTATAAATCATTTTAGGGGGAGCATTATACCCAAGTTACTTGAAAATGCGAGCTCGGCAGCAGCTACTATGCTTTCAATTTATAGATTTGATATACTAACCAAAACACACAATCAGTTAACCGTTTTATGTTGTATTTAGGGTGTCCGCAGTGGTCAAGTACCGCATGGAAAGGCAATTTATTATCAAGTCACTGCAAAAATGCCGATATGTTGCACGAATACGCACAGGTGTTTAATTCAGTCGAAGGCAATACCAGCTTTTATGCCGATCCTAGTGTTGAATCATTAAATCGCTGGCGTGATGCTGTCGGCAATGACTTTAAATTTACTTTTAAATTCCATCGACGCTTTAGTCATGAATTACAGCTTACTCATATCGATGACGAACTCACTGCATGGTTTAATTTATTCGAGCCAATATTGTCTCATGTTGGGCAGATCATGTTGCAGCTACCAAGTAGTTTTAGCCCCAAACAACTGCCGTTATTAGCACAGTTTATTGCCAAGCTCCCGACAGGTTTAAACTACGGCGTTGAAGTTCGCCACCCCGAATTTTTTAAGAAAGGCGCAGCCGAAATTGCCTTTAATCAGCTATTAATAGCAAACAATGTCAACAGTATCTCAATGGACACCCGTGCATTATTTGCAGTTAAGCCGAACACTGAAGCACTCATCGATGCCCAACAAAAAAAGCCCCATTTACCCGTGCATGCCATTGCAACAGGCAATCAACCTATGGCCCGCTTTGTGATTGCCGATTTAGATCATGACTATAAAAGCTATTACCAACCGTGGCTTAAAAAAGTAAAACAATGGCTTGATGAGGGTAAGCACCCGTATGTATTTTTTCATACTGCAGATAACCGCCAAGCACCATTATTAGCACGCGAGTTTTGCCAAGATTTAGGTTACCAGCACCCCGTGCTAAACCCTTTCACTGGTGAAAAAGAAGCCAGTCAAGCCAGCCTTTTTTGACTCGCTTTGAAAAATTAATTAACTACAAAGAAGTATTGAATGAGTGATTTTAAACGCTATTTTAGCGGCTATCCAGAGCAAATTGTAACGCAAGTAATGCAGCTTATTGAAAATGATAAACACGGCGCGTATTTAACTAAAAAATACCCCAGCTCCCATAATATTACCAGTGACAAGTCGTTATACGCATACGCCACTGAGCTTAAAAAGCGCTATTTAAAAAATGCGCCACCGTTTGGCCGCGCCGCGTTTAAAAAACAAGGCGATATGGTCACTAATGCGCTAGGTACTCATACGTATCGTATGCAAGGTAAAACCCGCAAGCACGATTTAGCCATCAACAGTGATTTACTGCGTGCACCAGAGGAATTACTCAAAGCTTTAGTAGTACACGAGCTCGCCCACTTTAAGGAAAAAGACCACAACAAAAGCTTTTACGCCCTGTGCTGCCACATGGAGCCAAACTACCATCAACTCGAATTAGATTTACGGGTTTTTTGTGTGCTAGTAGCTGAAGGTAAAAACCCATACACATAAAAATAACTGAATCACAAAGTACATAGCCGTACAGTTAACATATAAATACTATGCAAGATGAGTACGGGAGATTTCTTCATTGACCCAATGTAGTAATTGCTTTATCGCTTTTGAAAGTACCTGATTTTGCCTCACTATATAACCTAAACTGGTAGTTGGAAATTGCGGTAATGCGGTCACTGTGGTGGTTAGATTTGCTTTACTGCGCAGGGAAAACTCTGGCACGATGGCAACGCCGAACCCCGCTTCAGCCCAATCAATTTGCGCATCGACACTGCCCACTTCCATCACCCGGTAATTTGGTAAGTTTAAAGATGGCAAGGCACTATCGAGCAAGTCTCGGGTTCGCGTATCATGGCCGAGTAAGATTAATGTTGGCGGCTCAGTCAGTGTAACATTGTTATCGTTTTTGGCTTGCTGCCATAACTTTAAATGATTACCTAATGCACACCATTTTATCTGCTGTAATTGCGTAAAATGCAGCGGCTCACTTTCTTTTTGGGCAATCACAAACCCTAAATCAGCTTCAGCACTTTTAACCAATGCTGACGCTTGAGAAGACGTTGTATTGAGCAAAGTAAAGTCAATGCCAGGAAACTGGCGCTTAAAAAGCTGAAAAGGCTCAATCAACAATAAACGAGAAATTATATCACTGGCGGCAATTGTCAGTGTGCCTTGGCTGAGATCATTAATCGCATTTAAGTCAGATTGGCAAACCTGTAATTCCCATAAGGTTTTTTGTCCAGACTCTAATAGCCGTAAACCTGCTTGGGTCAAACTAAAGGGGTTACGTTCTATCAGTTTAACCCGTGTCGTTTTTTCTAACTGCTTAATATGCAAGCTAACATTTGGCTGTGTCATATGCAGCGCATTGGCTGTTTTACCAAAGTGCTTTAACTCAGCCAATGTGACAAAAGTTTTTAACCAGTGAATATCTAGCATCTTTATGACCTTAATGGTGTGAAATCGATATGAAATTCTTATCAAGATAATAATTATAATTAATTTCTCTTATTTTAATAGAGCGCATACCATATTCGTTCAATCAATTTGGAGATTAAATTATGCCGTCAATTGTTGTTGTAGGTGCAAACTGGGGTGATGAAGGCAAAGGCCGTATCGTCGATTTTCTAGCTGAGAACGCATCTGCGAGCATTCGCTTTCAAGGTGGTAACAACGCCGGACATACCGTTGTGAATGACTTTGGTACGTTTAAACTACACCAATTACCAAGCGGTATATTTAATCCTGATTGTATTGCAGTACTAGGCCCAGGCATGGTGATAAGCCCTGCGGCATTAAGCGAAGAAATAGCCGAAGTTAACGCCGCCGGTGTTGATGTAAAATTATGTATTTCTGATCGTGCAACGTTATGCTTACCATTACACGCCCTTGAAGATACCCTCGAAGAAGTGCGCTTAGGCGATGCCGCTTACGGCTCTACTCGTCAAGGAATTGCACCTGCATACGGCGACCGAGTAATGAAAAAAGGCATTTTAGTTGGCTGGTTAAATCAGCCAGACGTTTTATTAGAGCGTATTCAATTTATGCTGGATTGGAAAATGCCACAGCTAAAAGCCCTTTACCCAAGCTGTGATTTTTCACAAACAGCTGAACAAATGACTGAGTGGTTATTAGCTGTCAGCGCTCCTTGGCGCGAATTTATTTGTAATGTAACAGAGCCTTTAAAAGCACTGCAAAAGCAAGATGCTAACTTGTTGTTTGAAGCGCAGCTAGGCGCAGGCCGCGATTTAGTTTACGGCGAATACCCGTATACTACATCATCAAACGTTACTGCTGCCTATGCAGGAATTGGCAGCGGACTGCCAGCTTTGCGCCCTGAGCGTGTTATCGCTGTGGCTAAATCATTTAGCTCATCTGTTGGTACAGGTACACTCGTTACCGCCATGGCAGAGCAAGACAATTTTCGTGAAAGCGCGAACGAATATGGCGCAGTGACTGGCCGCCCACGTGATATGGGTTATTTTGATGCAGTTGCCACCCGTAACGGTGTTGAATTACAAGCAGCTACTGAAATCGCTTTAACCAAAATTGATTGCCTATCTGGCATGAAAGATTTAAAAATCTGCGTTGGTTATGCAGGCGATCACAGCGAAAACCCTATTTGGCCACAAACAGCGGCTTTAACGCCAATCTATGAAAGCATGCCAGCGTGGGATGAAGATATTACCGATTGTCGTACCTTCGACAGTCTGCCTGCTGCAGCGCAGCATTACGTAGAACGCATCGAAGTACTGATGGGAGTACCTGTAAGTATGGTGTCTGTGGGCCCTGAACGTGAGCAAATGATTATCCGCTAGATTTATAGCATAGCGTTTTTTATCATTCAATTGAGCACAATAATATTGGGTTTCATTACGAAACCCAATATTATGCACTGTATTAATAACTAAATGCTTTGACCTGCGATTTAATGTCCTTGCAAGGTGTTATTTAAAGTCCAAGTTCTGCCATAAAGTCGTCATCTAAATCACTTGCTTTAGCAGCATCATCAGCAGCTTTTTGTTTTTCTGCTTTATGCTTTGCTTCGTTTTCAATGATGTCATCTGGGTCAATAGCTTCAGCAATATCAAAATCGTGTAATTTGATAAACTCAGTTTTATCCATTGCTAATTCTAAATAAAAGATATTTTGTTTACTGGTGGTAAATGTCACGCGCCGTGCTTGCGGTCTATCCATCGTAGTATCGACCGAAATCTGTACTTGCTTATTGATGGCCATCATCTTCGGTTGATTTTGGGTAATTGAAGTATGTAACTGCTCGCGTACCTTTGAAGTAAAATCACCAACGATTTGGTTCATCAATTCACCGAGTACATTTGATACGTCGTCCGATAAGTGGCTATGAGCTAGTTCTTCTTCAGGCATCCCCATATTACGCATGTAATCATGATAAATCTCCATCGCCGCTTGCGAGGTGAAATTAGTAATTACCAGTCCTGTAAATCCGCCATCAAATAATACAAAACAACCGATATCAGGACGCATACAGGTGCGGGTTATTTTTTGTACCATTGCTGAGTAGCTAATGCTATTACCACTTGCCGACGACAATACACTCGTTACAGAATGGCAAAGGGTTGCCAATATATCATCTGTGCTGATCACTTTACTTTTGCTCATAAACTTCTCTTTTTCTACTTGTTATTCATTATTCTAGCCAAGCTACTGAAATTATCACTGACTATCCAGCATAAAATGCTAAAATAGCCCTATTATTTTTCAAGAGACTGTTTGTGTGAACATAAAAGACAGCATTTATGCCACTGAGCAAGCGGTTAAAGACTTTAGCTTTGACCAACATGTAGTAGAAGTTTTCCCAGATATGATCCAGCGCTCAGTTCCGGGTTATGCAACCATTGTTAGTACGATGGGTAAATTGGCCGGTGAATATGCGCAAAGCAATTCAAACCTTTATGATTTGGGCTGTTCCCTTGGGGCAGTAACATTAAGCATGCGCCGTAATATCCGCACTGATAATTGCCATATTATTGCCGTTGATAATTCACAAGCCATGGTTGAGCGCTGTAAATTACATTTGCACGGCTTTCGCTCAGAAGTGCCTGTTACAGTGACGCTTGGTGATATTAATGAGCTAAATATTGAAAACGCGTCAGTGGTCGCCATGAACTTTACTTTACAGTTTATTCCACCCGCACAGCGCCAAGCCGTGCTTGAAAAAATATACGCGAATTTAAAACCTGGTGGTGTATTGCTGTTAAGCGAAAAAATCAAAGGCGAGAACGAGCAATGCGATAACTTGCTGATTGACTTGCACCACGATTTTAAACGCCACAATGGTTATTCTGAATTAGAAATTAGCCAAAAACGTACCGCCATTGAGAATGTAATGCGCCCAGATACTTTAAATGCTCACCTTTCTCGACTTACCGATATTGGCTTTAGCCAAACCCAAGTGTGGTATCAATGTTTTAATTTTTGCTCACTGGTAGCAATCAAGTAACAAATATAAAGAGTAATTCAATGTCTCAATGGTTTAACCAATTTTACGCCGCAATCGCACAAAGCCCGCTAAGTCACTGGCTGGAAACGCTACCTAGCCAATTAAAACACTGGCAATTAGAGGCAAGTCACGGTGATTTACCAAAATGGCAGAAAGTGTTAAAAAACTTGCCTGAAGTGGCGACCAAACACGTCAATATTATCGACAAAGTTGAAATTGGTGCCCCAGGCGAAATGACCGAAGGCGAACAAAAACAAGTTACACACTTATTAAAACGAATGATGCCATGGCGTAAAGGCCCTTTCAGCCTACACGGTATTGAAATTGATACTGAATGGCGCAGCGATTGGAAGTGGGACCGTTTATTACCGCACATTGAGCCGCTAAAAGGCCGCACGGTTTTAGACATCGGCTGTGGCTCTGGCTATCACTTATGGCGGATGCGCGGTGAAGGCGCTGAGTTTGTGGTTGGCATTGATCCGTCTGATTTATTTTTATGTCAGTTTCAAGCCATCAAACACTTTAACCCAGATGAAAACGTGCATTTATTACCGCTAGGTGTTGAAGCCCTGCCTGAGTTAAAAGCCTTTGATACGGTGTTTTCGATGGGTGTGCTTTATCATCGTCGTTCCCCTATCGACTTTTTAGCACAATTAAAAGCGCAGCTTCGCCCAGGAGGTGAATTAGTGCTTGAAACCTTAGTCATTGAAGGCGATGAAAACACAGTACTCGTGCCCACTGACCGCTATGCGAAGATGCGTAACGTGTGGTTTATTCCGAGCACGGCAGCGCTTAAACTCTGGATGGAACGTGTTGGTTTTAAAGATGTGCAAGTGAAAGACTGCGCTATAACAACGCTTGAAGAACAACGTAAATCAGATTGGATGGAAAACGAGTCCCTGATCGACTTTTTAGATCCAAACGATACTAGTAAAACCATTGAAGGTTACCCAGCGCCGTTGCGTGCAATTTTGACTGCAAAGGCTTAATACTAAAGGAACTCGGTTTTAGGTGCTAGGAACTACCTAGCACCTGCTACCTAAATCTATTGTGTCATTATACGGACAAGTGTCCTTGTCAATAATAGTAAACTCATATTTGAACTAGCCGCGCCCTTGCAATTGTTGTAAAATACGCGCGTTTCTAAGCATACACATGCAAAACCATGCAACTTTTTTGAGGAAATCCTGTGAGCGAACAAAAACAGTCTCTAAGTTATAAAGACGCGGGCGTAGATATCGATGCCGGTAACGCACTTGTTGAGCGTATTAAAGGCGTAGTTAAAAAAACCCGTCGTCCTGAAGTTATGGGCGGAATTGGTGGCTTTGGCGCACTTTGCGAAATCCCAGCTGGTTATAAGCAACCAGTACTTGTTGCAGGCACTGATGGTGTTGGTACTAAGTTACGCTTAGCTATCGACCTTAAAAAACACGATACTGTAGGTATCGATTTAGTTGCTATGTGTGTAAATGACCTTATCGTTCAAGGTGCTGAGCCATTATTTTTCCTAGATTATTATGCAACAGGCAAACTTGATGTTGATACTGCCGCAGACGTAGTAACAGGCATTGGTAAAGGCTGTGAGATCTCTGGCTGTGCATTAATTGGTGGCGAAACTGCTGAAATGCCAGGTATGTACGAAGGCGAAGATTACGACATGGCTGGTTTTTGTACTGGCGTAGTTGAAAAAGCAAATATCATCGATGGCACAAAAGTAGCTGCTGGTGATCAACTGATCGCGCTTGCATCAAGCGGCCCGCATTCAAATGGCTTCTCATTAATTCGTAAAGTACTTGAAGTATCAAATGCTGATACAAGTGCTGAATTTGAAGGTAAAACATTAGGCGAAACTCTGCTTGAACCTACACGTATTTACGTTAAACCATTACTTGAGCTGTTCAAGCAGGTAGATGTTCATGCTCTTTCGCATATTACTGGCGGCGGCTTTTGGGAAAATATCCCACGCGTATTACCAGAGTCTGCAAAAGCAGTTGTTAAAGGTGATAGCTGGCAGTGGCCTGGTATTTTCAATTGGTTACAAGAAAACGGTAACATCACCACCCACGAAATGTACCGCACATTTAACTGTGGTGTAGGTATGGTATTGGTTGTGCCTGCTGACAAACTTGAGCAAAGCTTAAGCATCTTAAAAGAGCTTGGCGAAAATGCTTGGCACCTTGGTGAGATCCATGATGCCAAAGCTGGCGAAGAGCAAGTAGAAATCCTAGGCGGCCGTGATTAATGGCCCCTGCTCGTCTAGTAGTCTTAATTTCAGGTAGTGGCTCTAATTTACAAGCCATCATTGACGCCTGTAATAACGGCGAGATAAATGCAAACATAGCGGCTGTTATTAGTAATAAAGCAGACGCTTATGGCCTTGAGCGAGCAAAGCAAGCGGGCATTGCAACAGCAGTGCTCAGCCATAAAGATTTTGACTCGCGCGAAGCCTACGATGCGCAATTAATGAACGTTATTGATTCTTTTGCACCAAATCTAGTTGTATTAGCTGGGTTTATGCGTATTCTTACTCCTAACTTAGTGCAAAAATTTAAAGGAAAAATGTTGAACATTCATCCTTCTTTGTTGCCTAAGTACCAGGGGCTGAATACCCACCAAAGAGCAATTGATGCAAAAGATGACATTCATGGCGTAAGTGTGCACTTTGTTACTGAAGAGTTAGACGGTGGTCCTGTCATTCTTCAAGCCAAAGTACCCGTGCTGGCAGATGATACTGCTGACACATTAGCAAAACGCGTGCATGCACAAGAGCATATAATTTACCCTTTGGTGGTCAAGTGGTTCAGTGAACAACGACTTACTATGGAAGCAGATTATGCAGTTCTTGACAAAAAACAACTTCCTGCACACGGCGCGCACTACCCAGAATAAAAAACTAAGTGCCTTGCTATTGTGTGCGGGCACTTTATTACTTCCTACTAGTTTAATTGCTGGTGAACTTACTCAATTTGAAGCTAACTATGATATTTTGCGCAAAGGCGAAAACCATGGTCAAGGCGTCCGCACATTAAAAAAACTAGCAGATAACAGTTACCAAGTTAGCTACCACAGTGACATTGAGTGGATGATATTCTCAGATTCACGCAAAGAAACATCAAATTTTACTTTCAGCGACAAAAAAATCACGCCTGAAAGTTATAGCATGATCCGCACAGGCACAGGCCCGGATAAAGAATATACACTGCAATTTGACCACACTAAAAAACTCGTAAACAGCAGTGAAAGTAAATACCCTATTGAGTGTGAGTGGTCTGAGCAATTTCAAGACTCAATTTCATACCAAGTACAAGTGCGCGAAGAATTAAAAATGGGTAAAACCAGCTTTTCGTATCCGTTAGTTGATAAAAAAGGCAACTGCCGTGAGTATAACTTTGAGGTCGTTGGTAAAGAGACTATTTCCCTACCAATCGGTAATATCGAAGCGATCAAAGTAAAACGCTTATATGATAATGATAAACGCCAAGCGCTTGCATGGTTCGCCCCAGAAATGGATTACATGCTAGTCAGGATGTGGAAAGGCGAAAAAGGCGTAGAACAATTTGAAGTGCAACTTAACTCGTTCACGGTAACCAGCCCAGTTGCATTACCTGAAGAAGTTAAAAACGAAATAACACCAGAATAAATTGCTTTCAAGATGCAAGACGAAAGGCTCAAGTGTGACGATCATAACTTGGGCTTTTCAGCTTATAACCACATTAATTAAGTTCAAACGTTAAAACTGACGGCTAAATTAACTCACCCATTTTAAATAACGCAAATTCACCAGGTTCCATTTTTTGCCAACGCTCATCGTTGGTCAGTGGCCGAGTAGCGATCACCGTTACGACATCATTTGGCGTAGTTTCTTGTTGAAAATCTACCACCATATCTGCATCAATTAACGTAGCCTTACCGAACGGCGCACGGCGGGTGATCCAATGCAAATTATTAGTACAATACGCTAACACATACACACCATCAGTCAGCAACATATTAAACACACCTTTTTCACGTAAAGTGTGTGCAAGCTTTGCCGCATAACGAAACACTGACGCCATATTAGCTGGACGTTTAGGGTACTTTTCACGAATTTGATCGAGTAACCAACAAAACGCCAGTTCACTGTCGGTATTACCTACTGGCCGATAATATTCAGGTTTTAAATCATGATAATTCGAAAGCTGACCATTATGCGCGTAGGTCAGCTCCTGGCCCCACAACTCACGGGTAAAAGGATGCGTATTTTCAAGACAGACACGGCCACGATTACCTTGGCGAATATGGCTAATCACCGAGACACTTTTAATGGGATAGGCCTTTACTAACTTGGCAATTTCAGACTGACAGCTAGGCTCAGGATCTTTAAAAGTACGACACCCCTTCCCTTCATAAAAAGTAATGCCCCAGCCATCTTTATGCGGACCTGTGTTACCACCGCGCTCTAACAGCCCTGAAAAACTAAAACAAATATCTGTAGGCACATTCGCCGACATGCCAAGCAACTCACACATAAAATAAATTAACCTTTCAAAAATTTTTATACTTTTAAAACACTGCTTTTTAAAAAGCGTAAACCCGTAACTTAGGCCTTAGCGGCATTGTTAAACATAAGCAATGGCAAGGCAAGCAAGAAAACAGCTTAATTTTTTCTCAAATAAATCATACTGACGAATCACACATTTATCCGTATGCTGATGTGCACAGATTGCAAATAACAGTCACTGATATTTTCACTAAGCTACTTGATAATTATTCACTCTAGCGCTACTCTAACTAAAGGTGGTCTGACCTCTATTAAGGATTGAATACATGACACTTATATTTACACTTGGTTTAATCGTGCTGCTCAGCATCGCGAGTTACCACAGAGCGAGCTGGAATACTGCCCTTGGCGTTTCCATCGCAACACTTGTCATTGGTACCTTTGCAGGTGCATTTGGCGCAATTAGCTGGTTGATCTTCTTGATCATTGCAGTGCCATTGTCTGTTACTGGCATTCGTCAGCAATATATTATTAAACCTATTTTTGCCATGTTTAAAAAAGTTACTCCAACTATGTCTGAAACTGAAAAATCAGCCATTGATGCGGGTACAACATGGTGGGAAGCCGATCTTTTTGCGGCCGTCCTGATTGGAACAAATTACACCAATACCCAATGCCTAAATTGACAATCGAAGAGCAAGCCTTTATCGATGGTCCAGTTGAGGTGGTATGTAGTATGTTGGACGACTGGGAAGCAACTCATGAGTTAACCGATTTACCACAAGATGTTTGGCAATACCTAAAAGATAATAAATTCTTTGCCATGATCATTAAAAAAGAATATGGCGGCCTGCAATTTTCTGCCTTTGCACAATCGTGTGTACTGCAAAAGTTAACCAGTAAATCTACCCTGCTTTCATCAATTGTAGGCGTTCCTAATTCATTAGGTCCGGGCGAATTGTTACAGCACTATGGTACTAAAGAACAAAAAGATCATTACTTACCTCGCCTTGCTAGTGGTCAAGAGATCCCATGCTTTGCCTTAACTTCACCAGAAGCAGGCTCTGATGCCAGCGCCATTCCAGATTATGGTGTGGTATGTAAAGGTATGTGGGAAGGCGAAGAAGTCATTGGTCTTAGCCTAACATGGAACAAACGTTATATTACGCTAGCGCCTGTTGCGACAGTATTAGGTCTGGCGTTTAAACTACAAGACCCAGATGGTCTACTAAGCGATGTTAAAGAGCCAGGTATTACTTGTGCACTTATTCCTACAGACATGCCAGGTGTTGAAATTGGTCGTCGTCATTTCCCGCTAAATGTACCATTTCAGAATGGTCCTACTCGTGGTAAAGACATTTTCGTACCGCTTGATTACATTATTGGTGGACCAGAAATGGCCGGCCAAGGCTGGCGCATGCTGGTTGAATGTTTATCGGTTGGTCGTGCTATTACATTGCCGTCAAACTCAACGGGTGGTATTAAAACAATTGCACTTGCAAGTGGTGCCTACAGCCGTATTCGTCGTCAATTCCGTTTACCTATTGGCCAAATGGAAGGTGTTGAAGAGTCACTAGCAAAACTAGCAGGTTATGCGTACAGCTCAGATGCGGCTGTTAGCATGTCAACTGGTGCGGTTGATTTAGGCGAAAAGCCATCGGTTGTTTCGGCAATCATTAAATACCATTTAACCGAGCAAATGCGAGATTCAACCAACCATGCAATGGATGTTCACGGCGGTAAAGGTATTATGCTTGGGCCAAATAACTATTTAGGTCGTGGCTATCAAGGTGCACCAATTGCCATCACTGTTGAAGGTGCAAATATCTTGACCCGTAATATGATTATTTACGGTCAAGGTGCCATTCGCTGCCATCCATTTGTACTGACTGAATTGGGTGCCTGCGCAATCGAAGATCGTGAAGAAGCGCTAGCGGTATTTGATAAAGCGTTAATGGGCCACATCGGCTTTACTATGTCTAACCTTGTACGTACTAAGTGGATGAGCTTTACCGGAGCCCGTTTTGCAACTACACCATTTAAAGACGAAACAGCTGAGTTTTACCGTACTGCGTCACGCTTTAGCGCGTCACTTGCATTGATGTCAGACATTAGCATGGCTGTATTTGGTGGCTCACTAAAACGTAAAGAGCGTATTTCCGCTCGTTTAGGTGATTTGCTTAGTTACCTTTATTTAGTGTCTGCAACGCTGAAACGTTATAACGATGAAGGCCGTAAAAAAGAAGATTTACCGCTTGTACAATGGAGCTGTCAAGATCACCTTTACCACTGTCAACGTGCACTTGCTGATTTAATTAACAATATGCCATCAGCTCCGCTTCGTGCAGCACTTAAGTTGATGTTGTTCCCGTTCGGTCGTCCAGTTCGTAAACCGACTGATAAACTTGAGCATAAATTAGCACAAATTTTACAAGTACCTAGCGAAACACGTAACCGTTTAGCAAGCTACGTATACTTAACAAATGAACCACTTAACTTAGTTGGTCGTCAAGAGCAAACGCTTAAAGACGTGCTAGCTGTTGAACCTTTATTTGATAAGGTATGTCGTGAAAAAGGCGTTAAACTGCCTTTCTTCCAGCTTGATAAAGTTGCTCAGATGGGACTTGAAGCGGGTATTTTAACGCAAGCAGAGGCTGATCATCTGGCAAGCGTTGAAAAAGCACGTTTAGATGTTATTAACGTTGACGACTTTGACCCTGCAGATTTATTAGCAGGCAAAGCCGCACGTAATAACACGGCAAAAAAGGCGAATGCTGCTTAACATATTAAGTTAACACAGCCAACAGCCCGCCTGTTGTAATCATCCAAACCAGCGCAAAATGCGCTGGTTTTTTTTGTGCTATATATAATTGCAATGCACACCAGCCAACACTCAGGCACATTAATAGCCACTCTATTTGAGCGACAAACCACAGATAGCTGATCAGGGTTATCAAAAGGAACAAGCAACTTGGTATAAATTGGCTAATAAAAAACAGCCACGATTGGTTATTTGCTTGAAAAAATAACTGGTACTTATCATGTAGCTTGCCACAATCAAATTGCAGTGAGCTGGTAAATAGTACTATAAAAGCAACCGCTACAACGCTAAATATTGCGGCTAAATCATTACGCTCATTGAGTAAAGTAGTAACAGCCATAAACACACACAACAATAAAGCCACCCGCCACACTAAAATCCAACTGTGTTGAAGAAAGAAGCTCAGCCAAAAAGTAGATAATGAATTGACCGATAATCGGTCGCTCAGCGAAAATGCTGGCAGAAATATGCTCAGCGCAAATAATATAATAAAGCCACAGTGATAAGCTAACGGCACTATATTAATTGGTAACAAGACTAAAATGGCAGTGAATACTAAGCCATATATTAATGCTCTTGGCTTATACAAACACAGCACGCCTAAGCCAAACTGCAGTAACATAAACAGCACAAAATGCGGTGCTCTTAGCCATTGTGATAAGGTTAGATCCAGTGCAATCACTGCACTTGCTAGCAACCAGCCATTGCTTAAAAATAATAGTTTTATGTCCATTAACTTAAGCCAGTTTGACCTGACAATCGTACGTTGGAAGAACCGCTGCTGGTTATTTTTAATAGCTGATTTCATTGCACTGAGCATCACGCTTTGCAGTAATAGATACAGCCACGCCATTTGGGCACCATACTGCGGCGCATCACTGCTGTCGATAATTTTGCCCAGTCCTAAAAATAACAGCAAAATCATACCAAGCATGGCAGAGCCAAGTATCACTAAGAATAATAAACCAAAGTTTTTTAGTTGCAGTAGTAATTGTGTCAGCTCAATTTTATAGGCCTGATAACGATACTCCATAAATGCGCGATATTGTGCCATCACCAGCTTAATGCCTAAATTGCTCATAACGCCATACACTCAAAGCCATGCTCAATAAACGGCGCCGGTTCATGGCAAGTGATAATGATTTGCCCATGTGCTTTATCGGCTAAGTAATCATCAAGCAAACCAAGTAAATATTTAATGCTGGCTTGATCAAGCGCAGCACTGGGTTCATCGAGTAATAAATACGGCGCACCGCGCATTAAAGCTAAAATTAACTGGCACTTTTTTTGATTACCGGATGACAATGCATCAAAACGAGTATTTAAAAATTCGGTAAAGTTAAAACCGCTAATGAGCTCAGCTGGCCAATTGCAGCCTAAACTGCTAACCGTTAAATTAATAATTTGTTTCGCAGTTAAGAAATCTGGCAGCGCGATGCGATCACTAGCAATAGCCACCTGTTTATAAGGCTCAGACAGCACTTTACCTGCAAACAGAAACTGCCCGCTTTGTGGTTTTTCAAGTCCAGCAAGCATCATCAATAGCGTGGTTTTACCTTGCCCGTTCGGCGCTTCAATACACACTCTCGGTGTTGTAAAGCTGATGCGGTAATCTTTATAGAGAATATTCTGTGCAAATTGTTTATGTAAACCACTAACTTCAATCATCACTTTCCTTTAAATGAAAATCCCTTCGTATATAAGTGGGCATTATAACGTGGGCTGTACTTTTAGCGATACACGCTTTGTAACACTTTGTTGCAGATAAAATAAGCTAAAAACTTGCGTTTAAATAATGTTCGGGCAACACTAAAATCGGTAAAAATATGATTAGATAACAATAAACCAAGGAATGTCCGATGAATAACAAATTAAAATTTGCTGCACTTGCCTGTGCAATTAGTCTTGCCTTGAGCGGTTGTAGTCAATCAACCTCAACGACTACCACCACTACCGCACAGTCACAACAAACTCAGCAAGTTAAAACATATAACGCAAAAACCTTTTTTGATACTACTTCAATTATGGGCAGTAGCTTTTCACCCAGTGGCGAGAAAGTACTGGTAAGTTCCGATGAAAGTGGCATTTACAGCTTGTATGAAGTAGATGCAAAAACAGGGGATAAAACCCGCTTAACAAATTTTCAGGATAGTACCTACCCTGTACGTTATTTTCCAAATGATGAACGGGTACTATTTAGCAAAGATTCAGGGGGTAATGAACGTTTTCATGTCTACGTGCGTGAACTTGACGGATCTGTAAAAGATTTAACTCCAGGGGAAGAAACCCGTGCAAGCTTTGCAGGGTTTACTGAAGACGGCAGTCAGTTTTTTATTACCAGTAACCAGCGCGATGCTAAATTTATGGACTTATATCGCGTTGATAGTAAAACCTATAAAATCACCCCTGTTTATCAAAACACCCTAGGTTTAGATGTCGGTGCAATCAGCCCTGATGGTCGCTATATTGCACTATCTAAAAGTAACACTAATAAAGACAGCGACACGTTTATTCTTGATACTTATAAAAAGACCCTCAAACCACAATTAATTTCCAAACACGACACACCCGCTCAATATGGCCCTGAAACCTTCTCAGCCGATAGCAAATCGCTATATTACTCTACAGACGCAAAAGGTGAGTTTTCACAAGTTTGGCGCTATGACTTAGCCTCAGGGGAACATAGCCCAGCACTCAAAGATGACTGGGATGTTAGTTTTATTTATTTTTCTAAATCGGGGCGCTATCAAGTCAGTGGCGTCAATGCCGATGCCAGCACTAAAGTCACGGTGATTGATACCCAGTCAGACAAAGAGATTGCGATGCCTCAGTTACCCGCAGGTAACTTACGTGGTGTTAACTTTTCTGCAGATGAAAAAAGCATGGCGTTTTACTTAAATTCAGATACCTCGCCAAGTAACCTGTTTGTCTGGCAAGTGGGTAGTGATAAGGCACAGCAATTAAGTAATACTTTAAGCAAAGAGATAGATCAAAATGATTTAGTTGAAAGTACCATAGTGCGCTTTAAAAGCTTTGACGGTTTAGAGATACCCGGCGTACTTTATAAACCCAAGCAAGCCAGTCGCAATAATAAAGTGCCAGCGCTAATTTGGGTGCACGGTGGCCCAGGTGGCCAAAGCCGCACTGGTTACAGTGCAATGCAACAACATTTAGTCAATCATGGCTATGCTATTTTTGCGGTTAATAACCGTGGCAGTTCAGGCTATGGTAAAACCTTTTTTCATTTAGATGATAAAAAACACGGCACCGACGACTTACAAGACATTGTTTACGGTAAAAAACACTTACAAAGTTTAGATTGGGTCGATGCAGAAAAAATCGGTATCATAGGTGGCAGCTACGGTGGCTTCATGACCGCAGCAGCGCTTGCTTTTGAGCCTGAAGAATTCAAAGTGGGCATTAATATTTTTGGTGTCACCAACTGGGTAAGAACGCTCAACTCAATTCCACCGTGGTGGGAAAGCTTTAAAAAAGCGTTGTACGATGAAATGGGCGACCCTGCAACGGACGGCGAGCGTCATCGTGCAATCTCACCGCTATTCCATGCTAAGAATATCACCAAACCATTAATGGTTATTCAAGGCGCCAACGATCCGCGCGTATTACAGATAGAAAGTGATGAGTTAGTTGCCGCAGTGAAAGCCAATGGCGTACCGGTCGAATATGTATTATTTGACGATGAAGGTCATGGTTTTAGCAAAAAAGAAAACCGTATCAGTGCCTCCAACGCGTATCTAAACTTTTTAGATACCTACTTAAAAGAACGCTTTGGCCCACAAGGCTAATATTAAAGCTGACTAGAAGTTTAATTATAAGCCTGTAATTCTGATCAAGATTGCAGGTTTTATTATGTTCTTTGTCAAGTTCAGATAAGATAACTGATAGCTGATAGCTGATAGCTGATAGCTGATAGCTGATAGCTGATAGCTGATAGCTGATAGCTGATAGCTGATAGCTGATAGCTGATAGCTGATAGCTGATAGCTGATAGCTGATAGCTGATAGCTGATAGCTGATAGCTGATAGCTGATAGCTGATAGCTGATAGCTGATAGCTGATAGCTGATAGCCAAAGTATGTTTTATTGCAATAGGTATACAATGACTTTATAAACTTATTATTGAGGAAATAACAAGTGGCGGAGTGGACGGGACTCGAACCCGCGACCCCGGCGTGACAGGCCGGTATTCTAACCAACTGAACTACCACTCCGCAGTGGTATGTGCATGGGGTAATGCACTTACTAATTTTATTACTGATATCAAGTGGCGGAGTGGACGGGACTCGAACCCGCGACCCCTGGCGTGACAGGCCGGTATTCTAACCAACTGAACTACCACTCCGCAGAGATATCATTATACTTGTTATTACTTAATTTGTTGGCGGAGTGGACGGGACTCGAACCCGCGACCCCGGCGTGACAGGCCGGTATTCTAACCAACTGAACTACCACTCCAGCATACAAATTTTGTAATATAACATTGTTTAAATAGTTGGCGGAGTGGACGGGACTCGAACCCGCGACCCACGGCGTGACAGGCCGGTATTCTAACCAACTGAACTACCACTCCAGCGCATATTTAAACTGTTACTTTTTCTTATTGGCGGAGTGGACGGGACTCGAACCCGCGACCCTGGCGTGACAGGCCGGTATTCTAACCAACTGAACTACCACTCCATAATAAGAATATGTTTTACAACCATATGTTGTGTAAGTGTTGGCGGAGTGGACGGGACTCGAACCCGCGACCCTGGCGTGACAGGCCGGTATTCTAACCAACTGAACTACCACTCCAGCGTCTACTTACAAATTGTCGAAAATTGGCGGAGTGGACGGGACTCGAACCCGCGACCCCGGCGTGACAGGCCGGTATTCTAACCAACTGAACTACCACTCCACATTTTCGTTGCTGTCTGAGTCTCCCCTGACAGCGGCGTGAATAATACGAACCAACCCCTACTTCGTCAAGGGCTTTTTTGTTTTTTTACAGGTTTTTTAGTCATCTGACATCGAAAGGTTTAAAATTTCACCGGATCTATCACTTTTTGAACCATTTTTGTCGAGTTCTTTTTTTCATTACTTTGCGGCTCATTTTCAACTGCTGTTTTTTCTTCAAAAATGGTAAGTTGATTTTCGGCATGATTGATTTTTTCTGCACAAATACACGAATTGCTAACCAACCCAACAGCAAAACCAGTAAATTCCCGCCAACAATTAAACTAATAAATGTAATTGTTGCCATTGATTCGGCTTCCTTAGCAACTCTTTCTATTTCTTGTTGCTGTGCTGGGGTAATAATTGGTTCTGGTAATTCAGGCACCACTTCTATTGGTCGTTCTATTTCAAATTTATAGGTCGGTAAAGTCGCCATAAATTCGCGCCCATTAACATTAGTACCAAAAACAGACAGTTCAATACTGTATCGCCCCCAATCATAATTTTTAATCGTCAGCTGACGGGTCAAACTGTTTTTAGCATCAAGCGTAAACATTTGCTCTTCATTATTGGGGTAATAAATTTTACCTTGGATCAATACCGTATCTGGTTGCACTATTTGGTTATCGAGGGTAATGGTTAATTGATGTTCTTGCAGGTCATCTTCGGCTAAGGCGATTTCATAACTAAAGGGGGTTCTTTAACTTCGATAAGATCTTGCACGACGGTGCGCTTTAATAATGGGGTTTCAATATATAGCTCTGGTCGCCATTGTCCGGCTGGGAAAACTAATTTAAATTCACCGGTAAAAATACCATCTTTAGGGCGCTCATCGAAACCACGGCCATCGTCTTTAAATTCAGCAACATTCTGAGTGCCAGCGCCAAAGTTTGCAAAGTCACTGTTATTGGTGCTAATAAAGTCAACATTTAAACTGACCACATCCCGAAACAAGCCCACTTGAATCGGCTCACCATCATTTAGTATTTGCCCTGTAATTTTAACTGTTTCGCCACGAAACAGTAATGGGGGTAATGGTTCGGCTTGTAATTCTACTTCTCCTAACACCACAATCCGGCTTTTCGGCAAAATACTACCAACGACCTGCCAAGGCCCAGGCATTGGCTGCTTAATAGTAATCAGATCATAACTTAGCTCATCAAACCATTGTAGGTTGTCATCTTTTCTCGCCGAGGTTGCATAATATTTACTGCCATCGGGTTTTACCAATACCACTGCTGGTGCACCGGGCTTGCGAAAAAATAATAAGGTGATTTCGTCAACTTTATAATCAATACGAAAACGATTTTCCAGTAAAGGAATTTCATTTTGCCGCCCATCGCGCTGCAGTAAGGTTATTTTATCTTCATTTGTTGCACTGCTGGTGTTTGGTAACATCATAACCAAACACACAACTAACATTATGCTTCTCATGTTTTGCCTTATTCGGCGCGCCATATACATTGACCACCGGCTTCGTTGACTATATTTAATCGCTCTTCGTGAGCGAGTTGCTCATCATTATTGGCTTGTAAGACCACCAGCGGTGGACGGTTTGAATCTAAACGACGCAGTTCTTTTTGTTGTTGCTCACTGCCTTGATTTTTATTTTGATTAAGATTGAGCTTTACCTGCCCCCCGTCATCGCTAAATAAACGTCAGCTAAGATCTCAGAATCCAGTAGTGCGCCGTGTAAGGTACGCTTAGCGTTATCTACATCATAACGCCGGCATAACGCATCTAAGTTATTCTTCTGTCCTGGATGCAAGTCACGCGCCATTTTGAGGGTGTCGAGAACTTGGCAGTAATCATGGGTTTTTTGATAACCTTGATTGAGCAACGCAAATTCATTATCCATATGACCGACATCGAACGGCGCATTATGAATTACCAGCTCCGCCCCTCTAATATAGTCGAGAAACTCTTGAGCTATTTGATGGAATAACGGTTTATCACGTAAAAACTCATTAGTGATACCATGAACATCAATGGCTTCTTCGTCACTTTTGCGCTGTGGGTTGATATAAACGTGAAAGTTATTGCCGGTTAAACGACGATTCACTAATTCCACACAGCCAATTTCAATAATACGATGCCCTTGTTTAGGGTCGATGCCGGTGGTTTCTGTATCTAAAACTATTTGTCTACGTGCCATATCGAATTTAGCCTGACTCTGGTATCTTTCTATAATCACTTTATTGTACATAAGATCAAGGGAAAACAGTGCAAAAAACCGTAGAGATTTACACCGATGGCTCATGTTTAGGTAATCCAGGCCCTGGCGGTTATGGTATTTTTATGTTTTATAATGACCACGAAAAAAATTAAGCCAAGGCTATACCCTCACCACCAATAATCGAATGGAAATGCTCGCAGCAATTGTTGCTCTTGAGAGTTTAAACCGCCCGTGTGAGATAAATCTCACCACCGACAGCCAATACGTGAAACAAGGTATTGAATCATGGCTTGCTAACTGGAAGAAGCGAGGCTGGAAAACAGCTGCTAAAAAACCAGTTAAAAATGTCGATTTATGGCAGCGTCTTGATGCAGCCTGCGCCCGTCATAATGTGACTTGGAAGTGGGTAAAAGGTCATAGCGGCAATAAATACAATGAAATTGTTGATGATTTGGCGCGAGATGCCGCTGGCAGTAAAGATTTATTAGTCGATGAAGGTTACAACCCTGAATAATATTAGTAGGTAATTCATCATAAACCATTTAACAACTTAGTTATATGATATAAGATTTGGATATATTAAATAATGGAGTTGTTAAATGGCTATCTCGATCGAGTCTTTTTTTCATCAGCAAAGTGCTACCTTTACTTATTTAGTGTCTTGCCAAACCACTAAATCTGCCATGTTGATCGATGCCCCTGCTGACTTTGATGCTGCTAGCTGTACGTTAAGTTTTCAAACCGCCGACGAGATCATTGCCCATATAAACGATAACCAACTTATTCTTGAGTGGGTTTTAGAAAGCCACGCCCATGCAGATCACATTACTGCCGCCAGTTATATAAAGCAGCAACTTGCGACATATCATCCTTGCAAGTTAGCAACGGGTAAAAAAATAATACAAGTGCAAGAACATTTTAGCCGCCTGTATAATATTAATATGCCATGTGATGGCAGCCCATTTGAACAGCTATTTACTGATAACGAGCATTTTGCACTGGGCGCACACAAGGTTACTGTATTAGCGACTCCAGGCCATACTCCAGACAGTGTGTGTTATTTAATTGAAGGCAACTTGTTTGTTGGTGACACATTTTTTATGCCCGATAGCGGCACTGCACGCTGTGATTTCCCAGGTGGCAGTGCCAAAACGCTTTATCAGTCACTGCAACGTATTTTAGCCCTGCCCGATGAAACTATTTTATGGATGTGCCACGACTATCAGCCGGGTGATCGCCCACTTGCCAATAAAACATCGGTACTCGAGCAGCGCACCAGTAATATTCATCTACAAGCCTCTGAGCAAGATTACATAACAACCCGTAGCGCCCGTGATGCAACACTCAGTGCACCTAAATTATTGCACCCAGCAATACAAATGAATATTCGCGCAGGCCAATTACCAAAAGCACAGCAAAACAGTCAGCGTTATTTAACGCTTCCGCTCACAGTGTTGCTTTGAGGTTTGCCGTAAACCAGCTCCTTTTACTGGAGCAAACTGTGGACGAGCGTGCCATTTAGGCTTTATGGGTGTCAAAGGCGCAACTCGTTTACGAGCGACCAACATATACACACTTCCCATGGGTTTTAGATATTGCTTGGTAAAACGTCGCCATGGCGCAAACCGCGATAAACGGTTGCCTCGTGCTAATGACGAATAAATAAAACGTTCATCACTGACTATTTCAAAACCTAATAGGTTAAGCCAATCTTTTACCCGTGCGGGAGTGAAAAAGCGTCCCGTCCATGGCAACTTTTGACCGCTAAAGGGCAACAACTGCGCAAGTCCACATAAACTAAATGGGTTAAACCCGGTGATCACCATATAGCCACCTGGTATTAAGGTGCGGTGTGCTTCACGTAATATATGATGCGGATCGGTGTGATACTCTAAGCAATGACTTAATATACAGGCATCAACACTGTGCTCGTAAAAAGGGAGTTCATCTATATCGGCAACAACACCTGTAAATGGTCCTGACTCTGCTACGCAGACTTGGTGTTTAATGGTACTTTTACTGGTATTAAGTTCGCCACTGAGGTTACCGAGTTTTAACATGTGATAGCCAAACATTCGCGGTAACCACTTGGCCATTTTACGTTCTATATCACTACGTAAATAGTCACCATGAGGAAACTCTTGCCACGACAGTGGTTTGGGTCCTTCTTGAAAACTAAGGGCTGGTTTCATACGCTGAGCTCGTTATACTGTTTGATATCGTCACTTTATAGAGCAATGTCACATGGTGCAAGTCAAAGCAATTAAAGCCTTTTCTGATAATTACATTTGGTGCCTTAGCGATCCTACAAGTTCGCAAGCATGGGTAGTTGACCCAGGTCAAGCTGAACCAGTGTTAACTTATTTAAACCAAGCTGGTTTGACCTTAGCGGGTATTTTAGTTACCCATCATCATTATGATCATACTGATGGCGTAGCCGCTTTGTGTGAAAAATTTGTGGGCATTGATGTATATGGCCCACACAATAGTCCATTTAAAGGGATCACAAAACCATTAATGGACGCGGATAAGATAACCGTACTTGGGACAGAATTTTCCATCATAACAACACCTGGACATACCTTAGATCATATTTGCTATATCCACCCTGCTCTCGCTTTTACTGGCGATACATTATTCAGTGGTGGTTGCGGACGCTTATTTGAAGGAACAGCAGAGCAAATGTACCACTCATTTAACAAACTAAAAGCGCTACCGCATGATTGTAAAATTTATTGTACTCACGAATACACCCAAGCTAACTTAGCATTTGCATTAGCCGTTGAACCGGATAATCAAGACTTGCTCAACTATTCACATTGGGTTGACGAGCAACGTAACAACGACTTAATCACTTTGCCGAGTACTTTAGGGCAAGAGTTAAAAATAAACCCGTTTATGCGTAGCGAGCTGCCAGGCATTACCACGCTATTGCCTGCACAATTTAAAGGACTCAGAAAAAACTCAGCACAAAAAACTGAACCTTGGCAAAACTTCGCAGGTCTGAGAACCTGGAAAGATCATTTTTAATATAATAAACCTGCCCTGTAGTTAATAAATCTAAGCAGATTATTTAGTTAGCTGGTAAACAGCGGCATTGTTGCATATTTTAAACGGTCATAAAGTGGTAATACCGACTCATAACGGGTAGTATTCGCCGAGTTTTTTACCTGATGTATTGGTATTTATGAATAAATCCCCCCTCGTTTTAGCCTTGGCTTTAGTGCTAAGTGGTTGTCAAACCTTGACATCAACACAATCTGATGACGCTATCGTCAATCAAGCAGAGCAGCCACAACTTAATGGCGCCAGCCCACACGATATCAGTGAAGCATTGATGATCAATGCACAATACCAACAAGTTAACGACTTGGATGATGCACCACCCGTTTTTGATGATGTGTGGGAGCGAATTCGTTACCAATTATCAATTGAAGTGCCGCAAAATCGCCCAGTTGTCACTGAGCGTAATTATTATGCTAAACATCAAGCTTATCTAGATCGCATCTCAAAACGCGCGGAACCTTATCTGCATTTTATTGTAGAAGAAGTTGAAAAGCGTGATATGCCAATTGAAATAGCATTACTGCCTATTGTTGAAAGTGCCTTTGACCCGTTTGGCTACTCATACCGAAGTGCATCGGGTATTTGGCAATTTATGCCACAAACTGGTGAGCGTTTTGATTTAAAGCAAAACTGGTGGTACGACGGTCGTCGTGACATTGTACAATCAACCCGTGCGGCGCTTGATTATCTATCTTATTTACATAAAACCTTAGAGGGTGATTGGCTCAACGCCATTGCGGCCTATAACTCAGGTGAAGGGCGTTTATTACGCGCCATAAAAAAGAACCGTAAAAAGCACTTGCCTACTGATTTTTGGTCTCTTGATTTACCAAGTGAAACCACCGCCTATGTGCCAAAGCTATTAGCATTATCAGATTTACTAAAACGCCAAGATGACTTTGGGGTAAAGTGGAACCCGATTATCAATGCACAAGTTGTTGAAGCCGTTGATATAGGTTCACAAATTGATTTAGCACTTGCTGCGGATATGGCTGACATTAGCCTGACTGAATTGTATCGTTTAAATCCTGGCTTTAATCGCTGGGCAACGGATCCAAATGGTCCTCACTTTTTATTATTACCAACAGACAAAATTGAGCAGTTTCAACAGTTATTAGCTAAAACAGCGATGAAAGATCGTCTGCGTTGGCAACAGTATATTGTCGCAAGCGGTGACAGCTTATCGGTAATTGCGAAGAAGTTTGCCACCAGCACCAGCGCTATCAAATCACTCAATAAACTAAAGTCAAATACCATTCGTATTGGTCAGCAATTATTAGTGCCGTTAAGTGACGGTGCAATTAATAGCGAACACCTACCAAAACAAATGCGTATGGCGGTGAATAACAATAGTCAAAAGAAACTGTCTCATACGGTTAAAAGTGGCGACACTTTATGGGATATAAGCCGAGAGTACGATGTAACCATTAATGAACTCGCTAGCTGGAATAAACTTAAAAAGAATAGTGTATTACATTTAGGCCAAAAGTTAACGGTTTATCAGAGCCCTAAGACCCCTAAGGCGGCGTTAGTCAGTACCGAGCGGACAATCACCTATAAAGTTCGCCGTGGTGACTCTCTGGCTCGCATCGCAGCTAAGTTTAACTTAACAGTAAACGATATTATCAAATGGAATAACTTAGCAGGACAAAAGTACTTACAACCAGGGCAAAAGTTAAAGCTTAAAGTGGACGTAAAAAGCACCTAAGCGAAATAATACAGACAATAAAAAAGAGCGTTTTCGCTCTTTTTTATTGTCTAATGAGGTAACTTAGCTAACCACTCTTGGAGCCATGGCTGAGTTACTGGCCAAGGTTCAAAATCTTCACAGGCATCAATTTCTAAACGATGGCCGATAGGTTGTGCTTGTAAGTCACGAAATAACTCATCAAAACTTCGCCCTGCACCACAAAACGTATCACCATAACTTCGGTCGCCCATAGCGATAATACCGTATGGCTTAGCAGTTAACATAGGAAAAGTGCTATTCAACTCGTTAAAAAAACCAGCAAGGTTGTCAGGAATATCACCTTGCCCGGTAGTTGAAGTGATAACTAAAATATGTGTGGCTTGTTGAATATCTGCAATGGTTGGTTGATCGACTAAATTTACGCTGTGCCCTGCTTGTTCTATTGCGTCAATAACTTCGTCACTTAAACGCTCGGCACCGCCATATACACTGCCTACAAATATGCTAATCGTTGCCATTAATAATCCCTCTCTTGATGTGGCCAGCCAAGCTGTTGACAAATAGTGAGCATTTCTTCACCTAGCGGCGCTTTAATATTGATCTGTTGTTGAGTATAAGGGTGCACAAAATTAAGCTCAGTTGCAAATAACATTAATCGACGTAATGCAAAATGCTCTCTAAAAAATTGGTTATGCTGATTATCACCATGATTAACATCACCAATTATAGGCAGTGATAAATGTTTTAAGTGACGGCGGATTTGATGCTTACGACCAGTTTTAGGAAAGCACTCCACCAGCGAATAGCGCACTGTTGGGTATTTATCAATTGGTATCGGTAACGTTGCTTGCTGCAAGCAGTTAAACAGAGTTTGTGCCTCTTGTGGGGCTTTATTTTGATCAGCAAACTTATCCGCAATTTTATCCAGCTGTTCTTTTAGTGGCTTATCTAAAAACACCGACTCCGGCGCAAAACCACGCACTAACGCGAGATAGCGTTTAGAGATTTGATTATCAATAAATAACTGATTAATGTCCCGTGCAGCTTCAGAGCTCAATGCAAACAGTAAGACGCCCGATGTAGGCCTATCTAAACGATGCACAGGGAACACATGCTGGCCAATTTGATCGCGCAGCATCTGCATCGCAAATTGTGTTTCATGTTTATCTAAAAATGATCTGTGTACTAATAAACCAGAAGGCTTATTAATTGCGATATAGTTTTCATCACGGTATAAAATTTCAAGCTCAGCAAATTCAATTGGCTCAGGGCGTTCACTCATGGCTGCTTCCTAGTACATTATCAAACTCTGTGAGTAACGCGATGATGGCATCGCCTCCAGCCTTTTCAGTAAGCATTAACTCAGCCATCGGTGCAATTGCAAAATTACTCGGTAACGGCTGCTGTTTAGCAACTAACATTTGCATTTTTTCAATAAATACAAATTGTAACCACTGCTCAAACGCCATAGTATCGTGACAAAATGGCACTGTTGAGTTTAACGCTTGCGGATCAATTGGAGTATTTTGCCAAAGTTGATGCTGTTTTAATAAGTCTTCGAGTTGCGTTAAGTAAGTTTGGGTCTGTTGGTACATAACCACCCTTGTTGATTATCATTGCTTGATTATACCCTGTTCCCACATGGCCTGCTATGGCGTATAATTTAACGAATTTTGCAGTAAAAAATCAGTGGATCATTATGACCGAGCAGATCGCAACCTTAGGGCAATTACTTGATGGCGCAGGTACAAATTGGCGCGCTTTTGATATTGGCAGACATATTACCAAGCTAGATAAAAAGCAATTTTTAGCCATTGAGCAAGCACAGATCCCCTATCCTTTCCCGCTCGCAGGCCATGCATGGTTAGCTATTCAGTTTTGGGATAGCAAAGCCAGTAGCGAGCCCTACGTGTGGTTTTTAAAGTTTCCAGTTGATGAGCAAAGCAAACTGGTATGCGCCAGTCGCGATCACTTTGCCAATATGGTGATAGAAGCACTTGGCAATGATTTGACCGGCGAGCAAGCCGACGGGAAGCTTGATAATAACCCATATGTGTTTACACCTAACGCAAATAAACTAGCTGCATTTAATGCACAGTTAAAAGTGTTATTAAAACAACCTGCCTCACAATATTATGAGTACACCCAACTGTATTTTAGTGGCAAACTAGGGTTTGATAATTGGCAAAGTGTTGCAGTACAGGGGATTGCTGATTTTGCATTACGCTTAGATAGCGATAAAAATCTAGCGTCATTACAACAAGCCTGGGAGCAACTGCCAGCTGAAGTGTTACAACCGCTCAGCGCAATGCTTGAACATGTTGAAATACCGCCGGTATTTAGTCAACAGTTGTTAAGCTACGCCCAGCAAGCCATTGCGCAAAAAGATACCTTAGCACTGTGTTGTGCCCTACGTGCAATGTCAAAAGCACAAGCGCAAACACTTACGGTACAATTAGTGGATACTCTTTTAGATTCAGAAATCGCCACAGAATCGGATGTTTTACTGACCATTGCAGGACGTTGTTTTAACTTGCTCACTGATCCCGAGCGGTTACATATTTTTATGGACAATTGCGCCCACCATCAGCAAATTGAAGAGCTTTTCCCAAGTATTTTTGCTGACTTAGTTGCAATACCGAGTATTCGACCACACCTATTAGGTTTACTTCGCAAAGAAAATCGCAGCGAAACCCTCGCGCGAGCAATTGGAAGGTTATTCTCGTAAATGGCAAGTTTATGGACATTCATTATCATTGGTGGTGTGATTTATCTTTTTTGGCTTAATCGTAAAGTTGCTGAAGCTGCCAACGCACACGCAAAACGTCAAAGCGACCAGCTACAAGTGCAATTAATGAGTGTCGCCTGCACTAAACGCCGCTTTGGCCTTCTAAAAAGCGGCAAACCTGGTATCAAAAGCGAGTTTATTTTTGAATTTTCCAGTGATGGTGAAAGCGTTTATCAAGGGGTGTTATTTATGGAAAATGAAATGCTGAAAAGCGTTTTAGTGCCGCCGCATAAGATTTAGTAGTGAGTTAGTGAGTTAGTGAGTTAGTGAGTTAGAAAGTTAGCGAGTTAGCGAGTTAGCAAGTTAGCAAGTTTGCAAGTTAGCAAGTTTGCGAGTTAGAAAGTTAGAAAGTTAGAAAGTTAGAAAGTTAGAAAGTTAGAAAGTTAGAAAGTTAGAAAGTTAGAAAGTTAGAAAGTTATCAGCACACACTGATATTTAATCATTTCACGTCAACTATAAAAAACTAAGGCGTAACATATAGTTACGCCCCAATCTGACTTCGTCCATAATAAGGCATCCATACCTACGCCGAAGCTACCATTTTTATCTATCCCCTGAACGGGTATATATCCAAATACACCCTCACATTGCATCTATGCAATATCCTACACATCCTAGTGTTATCCTCTTTGCCTACCTGGCCGTCCTGCGTTTCCAAACGCTCCTATTACTTCCTGTAATATAATCCTTTGGGCTATCCTTATCATTAGCTCCGCTAATGTACTGCATCCTCGCAGTGTCCTAACTCATCCTTGCATCCGTGTTAACTTGTCCATTTGCTTCCTGCTAAGCATCTTGCTTAATTGCCATAATCCGTTTCCTTGGCAGCAGCTCATTCATTGAGTCTGTGTCGTCTTGACAAAGTAAAGTTTAAAGCAAAGTGGACTCAGCGGTAGTCATAAATAATAATAATTTTCATGTAACAAATTTGCAAAAACAATTTTTTTACTATAAAACAGTTTGTTACGATGAAATCAATCATGATCACAGCGATATAAAAGGCTTAAGCGCACGATAATGTAAGATATCTCTCACAGTGACATTTCCATTATGGCGCTTTATCCTAAATCAATGCTGTTGAGCTGATTTAAATAGCAGTTCACCTTGTACATTGTTAAAAGTCAGTTGTTGTAAGTGCACAAAACCTTCACTGGCAAAAAACGCGGTATGTTTATCTTGGGTTACAAATACAGCCATACCCGATGCAGCTGGATTACCGCTAACTAAATCATTCAAGCCACGAAGTAGATGACGGCCGAGGCCTTCACCATGAAAATGAGGATCAACTGCAATAAAGGCTAAAAAATAGTAGTTTCCTTGTGCTGCGAGCGCATTACGGATCGTTTGCTCTTTTTCAATTAATTGATTTGTTTGCAAATAGCCAGCACTAAGCATTAACTTTAAACGCCAGTGCCAATAGCGCTGTGCTTGCAGCTGACTTGATGATTCGAATACACACGCAACCGCTTTTAAACGATCATTTTTATATAAACCAATCAGCGGCTGTTTTTCTTGCCAAAAGTACTGAGCTCTTCACGGATCAGAGCACGTAATTTTTTTTCATAAACGGCTTTATTCGCCTCACTATAATTGAGCATTGGTTGCAATAGCGGATCATCATGATAAGCTTGATAGATTAAGCTCGCAGCAATACTAATGTCTTCTGCAGCAATATATTGAACTCGAAAAGTCTCATTTTCAGTCTCAACTGTCATAGCTAGTCCTTTTTATTATTTTGATTTTTTGTACATCAACAACTATAGGTATATTCCTATCTGCGTTAAAAGGCAAATTCAGCGGGTGTTAAACTCTAACAACCCATCATAAAGTTCTATAACTGTTTTACTGTTACCATCAAGGAGCATGACATGGATACCACTAAACACGATATCAATACATTATTCAAACAACTCGGCTTACCAAGTTCAGAGGCTGAGATTGACACTTTCATTGCTGCTCATTCATTACCCGCCACAACATTATTACAAGACGCCCCTTTTTGGGATCAAGCACAACAACATTTTATTGCTGAATCATTAGCAGAAGATGGTGATTGGAGTGAAGTGATTGACGAACTGGATGTACGTTTACGTCAGCAGTAAAAGTATTTGGCTACGGCCAACCACCTGTTATTATACCTGGCGCAGCACATGTTAGTGCTATGCCTTACTTTAAAGAGTTTAAAAATCGAATGAATGCTGTTGTTTTTGATGCAATTAAAGCCCTTCTTGATGAAGGCAAAATTCCTACTGTAGCTTTAACTAAAAGTAAACTGACACAACCTATTCCATTGCCTGTTATTATTGCTGCTGTTAGCCAATATAAAAATAACCCTGATTCTATCCATAATTTAGCAAAACAACCTCAGCAAAAAAGTGAGACTATAGATAACTCTAGTCAACTTGATCGCATCGAAGCAAAACTAGACCGCTTACTAGCACTACTTGAAAAATAATAAATTAGAGATCCATCATGTTTGTTGTTGATTTAACGTTTGATTGTTACCAAGACACGACCCTTGAAAATGCCGAACAAGCGATAAACCGCTTAGTTAATGCACTGCGCTTTAATGGGCAAATAATGGGAGAAGAATTCCCAACAGTATTAAAAGATGGCTACTTTGTAACGCGTGTTATGTGTCCCACTGATGATGCAATGCACCCGCTCAACAACAGTCCATTTGTAAAACACAGCATTGATAAATTACATAGCGCTGGATTGCTGGCACCAAAAGTAAAAGTGATCGGCCAAGATATTCACTCTAATGGTGCAGATGAGTGTCATGAGCCGTCCAGCTATATTTTATATACAACCTATGTGCATACATGTAGTCCGCTGTATTGCGGTGATGATTTTTTACCCGTTCCGTTGTTTAAAATACCCGCTATTGCCAATGGTGATTATAAAACTTTAATAAAATGGCAAGAAGACTGGCAAGCTTGCGACCAAATTCAAATTAATGGTGCAACACGTTGTGAATTTCCTGCATTAGATGAAATATCAAACATTGATAGCGATCTTTCTCGTCGCGGTAAAGATATTGCCAAACGTGTTAGCTTTTTAACTAAAAAGCCAGTTTATTATTATTTGTATCGGGTTGGTGGCAAAGACAAAGCATCTGAGCTTGAACGTAAATGCCCAGGCTGTAATAACGATTGGAAGTTACCTGAATCATGGTTTGGCTTATTTGATTTTAGGTGTGAACCATGTGGTTTAGTGTCTAATATATCGTGGGATTTTCAGTAATAAAAACAAAAGGGAACTGCAGTTCCCTTTTTTAGCATTGTTATATTTCAAGTGCTGCAATAAACTCTCCAAGATTAGCCGCTAAGGTATGATGCGGTTTCTTTCCGACATACTCCAAACATACTTCACCTGAAGAAATTAATACTGATACTAATAAGTCGTCTTGATCCGTTAGGCCTATAAATACCGTTGGCTCTTGCTTAAGCTTACGCTTCATCAATACATGCCCGGTTATATTTTGCTGCAGTAAATCGAAGTCATCTTCATTCCAAGCTTGCAGTAACTCCACGCTATATTGGTTTATTTTGGCAGTAATTGCTCCTGCGAAAAACGCGCCATAATACTCATTCAGTGCTTGTGGAAACTCAACCTCAAGGGCTGCTGCTAAATCAGTTAAAGAGCCTGTAGGACTGCGACGCGTCGCCTGCCATTGGATCATACCATTTGCATCCGCACTGCCAACCTCACAAGGGCTTGACCAATCACTGTCGTGCTCAATACATGGTAATGAATCTGTTTGCTCTAACTGGCGCTGGGCAAATCGTTGATGAAGTTGTTCTAATTCTGTAGCAATACTCATACTGTGAAACTCATAAGCTTTAGGTATAATGGCGCTATTGTAACTATAAAAGACGTAACATGACAGATTACAGCAATTCACCTGAACTAAAAGGCAGCGTATTTGGCCAATCAACCGAGTATGTAGATACCTACACACCGAGCTTATTGTTTCCGATCGCACGTAAACTTAACCGCGATGATTTAAATATTGATGAAAGTGCCTTACCCTTTAAGGGTCAAGATCTTTGGACTGGCTATGAGCTATCGTGGTTAAACGCAAAAGGTAAACCTGTGGTTGCCGTGGCCACCTTTGAATTTCCTTGTCAAAGTAGCCATATCATTGAATCAAAGTCTTTTAAGTTATATTTAAATAGCTTTAATCAAAGCCGTTTTGATTCAATTGATGACGTACAGGCTATTCTAACTGCGGATCTATCGACAGCAGTAGCAAAGCCCGTCAATGTTACTTTGTACAGCCCGAGTGATTATAACTGTTTACCCTGTACGCCGTTGCCTGGTGAGTGCATTGACGACTTAGACATTGAAATTGATAACTACCATTTACATGCTAACTCTTTACAAGCGGTCGCGACAAATACAGTGACTGAAACACTGCACAGTCACTTATTAAAATCTAATTGCTTGATCACCTCACAACCTGACTGGGCGAGTATTATTATTCGCTATACCGGTGAGCAAGTATGTAAAGAGTCTTTATTGCGGTATTTGATTTCTTTTCGTACTCATAATGAGTTTCATGAGCAATGTGTTGAGCGTATTTATTGTGACTTAATCACGCAATTGAAGATTACCAAGCTTGAAGTTTATGCCCGTTACACCCGACGTGGTGGCCTTGATATCAACCCATATCGATCCACAGATCACGATACAATACCATTTAACGTGAAAATAAACCGCCAATAATAGTCATTTTATTGTATAGAACCCCGAGCCCGCTCGGGGTTAATTTTCAACTCGCTAACTTTCTAGCTCACTAACTCTTTTAGTTGGTATTGACATACCGCATACATCAACATAATTAGGCGTTTCTACAAACCATGCTTCACTGCGATTTTGACGCGCTTTAATCAACATTTTAAAACTATTAGAATCTGTTTTTAGCACCTTAAATTGACTGCGGTCCTCTTTGCTTATATCAGCTAAAACTTGCAGATCCGTTATTGGATTAAATTTCTCTCCTGCTGTTTCTATGCGTGAGAGCAGATTAAAATGAGCCATGCCTTCTAGCACCCGGCCAAATACGGTAATATTTCTATCTAAGTAACGAGGTCCATGACCTAATGTGACATAAAACTCAGTGCCACCGCTGTTAATATCATTATCCCTTGCCATCGCAAATATACCGTTACAATGTACTTGCCAAGTTTGGGTTTGCGCTTCATTTTGTGCCACTGCAAAGCCATTTAAAAACCCCGTGATTGCAGCGTAACCATCTTCTCTATCCAGTTCGGTAATTTTAAGTGCCGTTTTAGTCGCTAAATAAAACTCAGAAGGTACTGCTTTACTTGCAGTGTTAATTACTTTTTTACCACTGGCATCACCGCCTTGGGCTACAAAACCTTCCACAAAACGGTAAACACTCAAACCTCTATAAAAGCCTTCACGAGCAAGTTTTTTTATATTCTGTGTGTGTTTTGGTGCAAGTAATGGATTAAGTTCAATATACGCCGCGCCCGAAGGTAGAGTAATTTTAATGATATTATCAGTGTCTACCATTCGCCATTCTGATGCGCTGACATTACTCATTACGCCACTGACTGTTGGTTGTTCAACCGTGTTTGCCACGCTTGTTTGACTCAAGATTAACGCAACTGCAGCTAAGCATGATTTTTTCAACATATCCCACAACTTTTTTTATTATTAGTGGTGCTACATTATTGGGTTAAGGTTTTTTTATCAAGCCAAAATTGTTGTTGCTGAATCGGCGCACTGCGCGGCAACAAGGGATTAATGAGCTCAATAATTCGACGATTTTTTAAATTAGCTTGCGCAATAGCTGCGGCAAAATACTGATAAAATAACGCATCAAAAGATCCATCAGCGATCGCAGCCAATAGTCCATCTTGAAGGAGTTTATGTAATGTTTCATTATTATTTGCGACAAAAAAGTACACTGCGGATGGGTAACGAATAGCAATATGCTGATCGTGAATAACATCATTGCCGTAATTTTTCGACACATCAAATATATCGTACGCAAGTGCATCAATATGCCCAGTACGAAGCATTTCTATTGGCTTAGCCCCCATGCCATACCTTAGCGTAGATAACTCATTGCGTTCGAAAATAGCTGAGTCAGGCCAATCTTGCCTTAACCCAAATAGAAATGAACGCAACTGTCCTGAATGCGTAACTTCTGCAAACATATTTTTGTTACTAACATGCACTAAAGGAATACGATAACCCAGTAAACCTTTATCTATGGGGATCAAAATGGCTTTGGCTTGTTTTTCCCATTTCGCGCTTGTTACCCCCCAAAACACATCAATACCATTTTTATCGCCTAACAAGCGTATTGCTCTGGTTTGCGATGGAATACTAGGTACTTCAACTGGCACAATAGTGATAGCAGACTTACTTAATACCAGTGCGAGTAACTCAGCAGAATAAGGATGGCTTCCTGCCGAGTAACGTACACTTAATTGCGTATTAGTGTACCCACTAAAAGAACACAATAAGTAAACTAACATTAGTTTTCTCAACGTATCATTACCACTAATCTAAATCGAATTTATAAAGAATATCAACATTTTGATACAGGCCACTGGTGATTTCAATGTATAACTGCGACAGTAACTGATAGCGTACTGCCACTTCACTGAGGGAGTCAAAAATCCCCACACTGTATTTCACTTGAATGCCTGGCGCAACGTAACCCGAAATTTCAACTTTGGTCTCTTCGCCGCTCCCCTTAGAGCTCAAACTCACATCAGATAAACCAAACGTTTCACCAACTTTAGAAACCATTCCTTCACTACGGCTCACCCCTTGTGCTAGCAACAACTGAGTTAACATCGCATCGGTTGAGCTATCACCTTCACCTAGTGGTTGACCATTTAACAAGTAAGCGAGTGATTGTGCTTGATCCATTGCTGGTTCAGAGAACACTTTGAATACAGGCTGATCGATATTGCCTGTTAAAGTGATCCCGGCAATAACATCATTAGCAGTATTGTCTGGATTACGGATCGCTTTAATATTTAAGTACGGCTTATCAATTGGGCCACTAAAACCAATTTGCCCGGTACGAATTATCAAATCTTGACCAAATGAACGATATGTACCTTGTCGTAAGTTCAATTCACCGGTGGTGATCATTGGCGTTTGTTGATCCATTTTAATCGCTAAATCACCTTCAATTTTTGACTCCAGACCAAAAGATTTTATACGCACATCGTTTTCAACAATTAGCTTTAAGTTTATATCGTAATCAAAAGGCACAGCTTGCGTTTGCTTGGTCTGCTTATCAATAATAATCTCATCATCACTGACTCGCACAGCGCCTTCTGGTAACTCTTCTATTTCTATTCGACCATACGGGACAACCACTTGCCCTACTAGTTTAAAAGCATTATCAACTAAACTTATTTTTAGGTCTGGGGAGATCTTAAAAATCACTCCTTGCTGCGCACGCACGTAAAACTGCTCACCAAGTACCGCTAAGTTAACTGCAGGCTGAGTTCCTTGCCAATCAATATCACCGATCAGTGCTAATTCACCGCCTTCAGCATCTTTTAACTTCCCTTCCAAGGTGGCTTTGGTTTTATCAAATGCGATACTAATATTTGAATCCACAATCGCAACTGGAAGTTGCTCGCCTTGTAAATTCACGTCGGAAATCTCAAGTTCACCATTTAACAATGGCGCACTGAGCGTGCCAGCTAACGCAATTTGCCCGCTAATACTGCCTTTTAATTGCTCTAGAGTACCCATAAAAGGCTGTAAATCGGTTAATAAAATCTTATCAATCATAAGTTGACCACGAAGCAATTGCTGACCAGTTAAATCTTCAGTATTGAGATCAGCACTGATATCACCAATCACACTAGAGCTTAGACGAGCCTGCAATTGTGCATTTTGTTGATCTGCGGTGGCGTTAAGCGAAAATGTTTCTATTGGTAAACGATAGCGTTTATCTTCATTTATAAGCGTGGTCGCTAAATCATGTGAGCTAATTACTGCTGTTAAAGTTTGTAATTGAGTGTTTTGCCAATTCGCATTTAGTTGGCCGTTCAAGCCCCCTTCGGTAATAATATTCTCAGGTAATAAATGTTTTATCTCAGCTAGATCAAAATTATCCAGTTGCGCTTTAAACTGGCCTTGTTGGTTAGTTTGGCTAAGCTGCTCAACGCAAAGTTTGCTATTGTCACTTTGCCAGCAATGTTGCTGCACCGAAAAATCACCATTGTCGATGTTAAATTCAATTGCAACCGCCGGTTGTGCGCTAACGCGAATAACATTATCAGTAAGCATTACATCACTGACATGGCCTTGCCATAATTGATTAGTAAATTTACCAGCAACTTCAAATTGAGCTTCTCCGTCAGCGGCATCTAAATTAAATTGCAATTGATGATCAGCTTTATCGCCTGCTGCTGCAATAGTAAAACTGTTGATATGACGACCAGATACACTCGCATCTGTGAGCTTTAAACTCACATTGGTTTGCCAATCAGCGGCATAATTAAAGTCGGTCTTGAGCGCTAGATGTTCAATCGCAATATCAGCAAAGCTTAAATGACTGATGCCAACATCTAGATTGACTATCGGCTCCAACCGTTGCCCAGTTATAGCAAGCTTACCTTCACCAACACCGGTAAATTCGAGTTCATTTTGCTGCGCTTTATTTAAATGTAACAGCCCTTTAATATTCCACTGCTTAGTAATATCACCAGATAATGTGAGTTTATTCTCACCACTGGCAAGCTCAAACTTGTCAATGCTTGCATACAGTGAGTTATTTAAATCAAAGTCTGAGGCTAAGCTAAATGGTATATCGTTCAGCGTACCAGCTAGCTGAGTATTGGTCATTTTCAGCTGCCATTGCTGCTGCTCAGCACTGAAAACACCGTTAAATTGCCCTGAAAGATCACTTGTTAGCGCATCTGTTAGGTACTGGGCTTTCAAATGAGTTAATTGCCCTGAAAACTCACTATGGATACCTTCATCCCAACGCGCAGACGCTGTAATAGTGGCTTTACTCTCGTTCGCTAACAATGACAAGTCATCGACGTGGATCTGGGTTAGGCCACCTTTAAGAGAGGACTTTAACTGTACCTTAGGGTATGCCGCCAACTGACTTTGTGCTATTAGCTGTAACTTATAATCATCAGCATTACCTTTGCCAGTTAACTGCACATCACTAATCTCTAAAGCGTTGTTATCTACTTCAAGCTGCCACTGAGTAATATTTGCATTGACTGAAAAAGGAAAGTTTATCGTTTTTAAATCTGCGTTTATTTTTGCGCTTAGCGGATATTGCCCTTGGGTGATTACATCTAGTTGCAAATCGTGTAAATCACCATCCACAGCCAAACTGAGCTGATGCTCTGGATTGTTAAGAGTTATTTTTGCCGTAACAGGCGTATCATCAACTAAGGTTGCTTTCAATTGGCTACTCAAATGCCATTGCAAATAATCAGCACTGAATGAAGGTAATATCAGTTGGCTTTTTGCAATTGAGAAAGCACCTTTAATATCTGTAATTTCATGACTTTGCTCACCTTGTACAATCGTTACTTTCGATACCAATAATTGCTCAAGTGTTGCTGCAAGCGGCGAGCTAAAATGGATGTCAGGTAACGCCGCAAGTGCAGTTAGTGGTTCGCTAGGAGGTGATTGAGTCTCTTTGAGCAGCACATCAACTTGAGCAATTGAGAGTGAGTTTAACGTCACAAGGGATTGCTCTGCCGAGGCTGACAGCGCAAATTTTGTCACTGTGACATCAGCGCTGGGATGAGCAAGCTTAAACGATGCAATTGCGATACGTTTAATCGAAATTGCTATCGGTAAACTGATCTCATCAGTACTACTGGCAACTGGCTGCTCTGGAACAGTCGCTTCATCATCAGCTAAATTTTGTGAAATATCGGGCAATATCAGTGCCATACTCTGCGCACTAATATTTTCGATGCAAATACCTTCACATCCCCACCAATATAGGTCGAGTTTTAGGTTTTTAGCATTAAAATCTAAGCCATCTTGTTGAAACTGCACATCAAATGAATCGTTATATAAAAAACGGCCATTGTTAATATCTATGTGTAAGCCATCGACTAGTTTATTTGCAGTATAGGCAATCAGCTGATTACCTGGTGCTGTAAATAATAAACAAAATACCAGCACGAATACCGAGGCGAGAAACACTGTGAGTACAGTGATGATTTTTTTCATTCTTGACATTAAATTTCAGGCCCTATGGTAATACTTAATCGTGTACTTTTACTTTCTTTAGTGAGTCCCCACGCGTGATCAATTCTCACAGGGCCTACTGGTGTTAAATAACGAATACCCAACCCAGCTCCCACTTCGACACGATCAGTAAAGTCATTGGTCGCTGTACCGCTGTCTACAAATAAGGCTGCTCGCCAACTCTCTGCAAATTGATAATTATATTCAACAGTACCTGTAATTAGATATTTACCACCAATCAAACGACCGGCTTCATCTTCAGGTGATATTGATTGATATGCAAAACCACGTACGCTTTGATCACCACCAGCATAAAAACGCAGTGAAAATGGTACGTTATCAATATCATCGACTAGCATTGCACCAATATTTGCTTTTAAAAAAATCAGATGTCGGTCAAGGTATGTTTGCAACCAAGCATTTTGTATCTGCATTCTGACGATATTTGTGGTTGAAAACATGTCCTTTAAGCCAAACTCTGCCGACAATAACCATTGATATCCTGATAATGGCGTTGTGCCTCCCTCTGTGACTTTTTTTGCGTAACTGAGCCCGGGCATTAACATTTTTGAGCTTTGCTCTGCATCACCAATTCGGTATGTTTCTCGATCGCGGCGTAAAAAGGCAGTACGAACCCAATTATCATCAGTCAACCATTGGCGTTGTAGTTGTCCAGTAAGGATTTTACTGTAAACGTCGTTAGTTAACTCATCTTCTAACTTGTAACCGACAGAAAAACGCCATAAATCATCATTTGGATCATCAACAGGAACTGTGTAACCAAGTGAAATATCTTGTTGGCGCTGCGACACATTTAAGTTGCTTTCAAGGTAGTGGCCATTTTCAGTGAGCCAAGGTTTGGACCATTTAAAACGCACTTTTGGACCAAGATCTGTACTGTAACCGCCACCTATTTCATAACTGTTGGCAGGTCGATGTAGTACGTCAACCCTAATAGGTACTTGCTTATTCGCACGATTAGCAATATCAGCGTAAACACGCACACTGGCAAAATAAGGTGTGGTTGAAAGTGCTAAGTTATACTCAGAAACCAAGGTTGCTTTATAAGCTTCACCTTGCTTAAATTTTGCAATTGAACGAATGTATTTCTCTGCTCGGGTTTCTTCACCTAAAACTAACTCACCAAATTGGTAGCGAATACCGGTGTCGATCGTTAAAATCACTTCAGCACTGTTATTCTTTAATGAAATTGCGAGTTGATGTGCTTGCCATTTAACATCAAAATATCCTAACTCAAGCAATTGTCCTTCAATTTTTTTACGCGCCGCGTCATAATTGCTGTGATTTAAAATATCTCCTTGCTTTAAATTAATACTATTGATGCTTTGCTTGAGAAGAGGGTCATCTTTACCATCACCTTGAACAGTGATACGTACATCTGCAATTCGTGTTACAGGTCCGCGCTCAATGGTAGCGACTAAGGTTTGTGTTTCATTATTATATTTTAACTTAATGGTCGGTTTATAATAACCGAGTGCTTTTAAGCTAATCGCCACTTGTTTTTTTGCATGACTTAACAAAGTGCTGGTTACTTTTTCACCATCTAGTTGTTTTAAGTACAGCGCAACGTTTTTTTCAAGATCGCCCTTTATACCATTAATTTCATAACTAGTTACCACTTGCGAAGCTGCAAATACATGAAATGAAAACAACAAAAATAAACCAACCGCAAAGCGAGTTAATATCCAACTAGGCAAGTAATTTCCTTACTTAAAAAATTTACCGATAATGATTGAAATAGTACCATATTGAAGTGACTTCACGCAGTAACTCAAATGTGAAAATTAGTACGCTTATGTGCTTTATTTTGGTTACAATAGTCGATACTAATTTGAAATAATTTTATTGAGTTTTTAAATGCACTTTCCTGATGATGACAATGGCCAACTTTTAGCTGAAATCGCCGCTGCGGGTATAGATTTGGCGCAGATGCACAAAATTGATTTCTATATTTTATTTGAGCAAAAAGTAGATGCCGAAAAGTTTGCCACCGCGATAGCCGAAGATGAACTCTCCCCTGCCACCGAATTAGTGCAATGCACAGACACGGGTATTTGGGAAGTGGTAACTCAGGTCGAGATGGTGCCAGATCACACTTTACTTGGCCAAACAGAGCAATATTTAGAAAGTATTGCAAATGGCTATAACGGTTATGGTGATGGCTGGGGATTAATGGATGGCGACGACGCCTAAATCTAAAATCAGTTAAGCTTATTAATAGCTTAGCTGATTTGCCTTTCTAAAGTTACCTTGATAATCAAATAGTTTATCGGCAACCTTCCAGCCATATTTTTTACTCTTTCTAGCAATAACAAAATCCGGTGCAACAAGCTGCATCTGTCCAGCAATAACTTGTCCAGCTGACTTATATTCTGTGGGTGTTTGACCATTAGCAGTACGCTGAGAAAATTGTTTATTAAACGCATAACGGGCGCCGGACTTTGAGAAATCATAAATTTCATCGCAACTAGCACCATCTTCATCATAATAAGTAACTTTAATAATATGTTCGTTATTTGCGAGGCTAACAACACTTAAACCACTGCAACGTAATACCAATGCATCTTTTAAATTTAATGCAGCACGTAGTTTATCATCAGGATCAGCCATTACCTCATGGCAAGACTGGCACTGACGTGCGGCAATATCATTTTGCGCACCACACGCTTCACATTCTTTAAAGCGAAAACGGTAATCACATTGCTCTTTTGAGCCATCATCATCTTCGAGTAAACCTTGGCAGCGACGGCCAAAATGCTCAATCACTTTACCTTGTGTATCGGTTTTTCCCCAAAATATATTGGCAAAACCACAACCAGGGCAAAGTACTTGTACAGGCTCGTTATCACTATCGCCTTTTTTACTTCCTACTTCGGGGTAAAATAAGTCAAAGCCATTACCTGCATAATCAATTACCAAACACTCGGTTTTCCCTTCGCTTAAACGCAGGCCTCGACCAACAATTTGTTGGTATAAACTAACCGACTCTGTCGGGCGTAAAATAGCAATAAAATCAACATGAGGCGCATCAAACCCGGTGGTGAGCACAGATACATTGACTAAATACTTTAGTCGGCGCTGCTTAAATTCCATAATAATACGGTCACGTTCAGCGTTAGGAGTATCCCCGGTGATCAAAGCCGTTTGTTGTTCAGGCAAATAACCATAGACTTCTTTTGCATGCAGTACGGTCGCAGCAAAAATCATGATCCCTTGGCGTTGCTCGCTGTACTGAATAACTTGCTGCATAATAGCTTTGGTTGCTCTGCTATGCTTTTCTAGTAACTGGTTCATATCATCGGCTGTATAGCGTCCGAATGAATCACTTTGTAAAGAAGAAAAATCATAATGACTGATCGCCGCATCCACTTCCTTTGGTGCAGTCAAATAATGATGCTTGATCATATAACGCAGTGGTAGTTCAAAAATACATTCTCGAAATGGACTCGCTTTATCGCCTCGAACAAAACCATGATAATGACGATAATAAACCCAGCCCATTCCCATACGATAAGGCGTAGCGGTAAGTCCAAGTACTTTTAACTGCGGATTATATGCTTTTAGCGCAACGATCACTTTTTGGTACTGGCTATCTTGCTCACCACTGACACGGTGACATTCATCTATGATCACTAACGAATAATGTTCGTTAAGTTGCTCAAGATTGCGTGACAGCGATTGGATACTGGCAAACGTTACTTGATGTAGCAATGACTTTTGTTTTAAACCCGCAGAAAAAATACTCGCCTGAAGACCAAAGCTTTTATATTTTTCAGCATTTTGCTCAACAAGCTCTTTGACATGGGCAAGTACTAAAATTTTCTTTCTGGCAATTCGCGCTAACTCAGCGATCACCAAGCTTTTACCTGCACCCGTAGGTAATACAATTAAAGCAGGATCTGAAGTTTTACGAAAATGAGCGACTGTGCGATCAACCGCTTCTTGTTGATAGGGTCGTAGTACATACGTCATAGTAGCAACTTCGAAGGGGTCAAAAAAATAATGGAGTAATAAACTATTTTGTAAATAAAGAGGGGGTATACACCCCCTACAGTATTAAGCTAAGTGGTCGGTAAGTTCAACACCTTGGAATGCTTTAGGGCGTTTACCACGGCCAGTCCATTCAACAATTTCACCCTCAAACTCAATACGGTATTTAGGCATTACTTTTGTGCGTTTATCGTTGGCACCGTCTTGAAGATCATCAAGAGTAAGACCTTTTTCTTTCAACAGATCAAGTACTTCCTGTTTAGCTTGCTGCTGCTGCGTATATTTTGCAATCGCATCACCAAGTAATGCCTGTGCTTTTTCTAAGTCTGATAGACTCGCTGATTTAATAAAAGCTTTAACTTCTTTCATTTTTTACTCACTAAGTTGTAAAGTTATAAATTAGATATGATTCAACTAAATTATAAGCCTATTCTTTAAAATAGGCCAAGCTGATTAATCAGTTTTTAAGGATTTTATTTAAACGAGGATTAATCAATAAGATTAGTATAGTCATTTATTAAGGTTAAGTAGTTTATTATTCACTTTATCAGCGCTGAAAAATATACTTAACATGCTTAATTAACCTAAAGAGTATGCAATCCTTTTATTTAAAAACGAACGTTCAGTTTAATATTTTCGCAATTACATAAAATCATTTGATCACTTTATAATACAACCACATCGACGTTATTAGCGTTTCAAATCGCCATTTTAAACCAATATCATTAATATTTTTTTCAATACCAATGAAATAGGATTGATTTTCGTCAGCCCAAGATAAACTAGTGTACACATTATCGCTATTATCTTTAAGTACATAAAGGATCCCTGGATTGCTATTTACATAATAATTCACCGCGTCCGCATCGATATATACACCACTGCTTTGACTAAAACTAAACATTTTTATAATCACAGTACCAAACGTATCATTTTTGACAACCTGAGTTAACTGATCCCAGCCGCTACCGGCAATAAAATTTCCACCGACCATTCTACTAAAGGTAATAAACTCTTGCTGTAACAAGATACTGTCTAAGCTAACTGTATCGCCTGCAAATTGCTGCGACAAATTAGTTTGGTCTGCGATTGATTGCGCCGCCATAATTTCAGGTTTTAAACTACGCAGAAATAGTTCATGGCCATTTTTGTGCTCTGCAATCACTTTTTCAATATCTTTGATCTGAGATGTGTCCACTAACGCAAAACCATTGCTTTTAGTCTCTAAAGCAAGCCGTAAATAGCCTGTATCTTGGGCTGTATTAATTTTATCATTTTCGTGCAGTTCAATTGGCGTTTCTTTAAAAGAAAACACCTGAGCGCCCTGCTGTTGTGTTGAAGGTTCTACAAGAAAAGGATTAGAATTTAAATCGGGCTCATTAGCAAAAGCTACAACCGAGAATACAGCTATTAGAGTTGCATTGAAGATCACGTTACATTTTTTCATAATAGGCTCTTTATCCATAAAGAAGGCAATTAATGGTGATTAACTAACAATCAGTATAGTCGATTAAATACACAACTTGTACCTATATAATAAAAATATTATTTTGATTTATATCTCGATGACCGGTTATAAACAGCAGCCCTTACAGCGTGTGCCTCCTCTTGTAAATTAAGCCGCAGTAATAGTGCTAATATTTAATAATAACCTTATAGATACAAAAAAGCCCTGTACGTGCAGGGCTTCAACCATCTGAATAATATTAGTTTAAATGCTAGGTACTAATTTAATTGCGCCCTGCTCTACTTTCATATCTAAAGGTAATTTACTTAATAGCGCAACCTTAGGGTCATTCATATTTAGTTTATAAACTGGGTTTACAGCTAAAAATCCGTTAATAACTTTCATTGCTTCATCATCAAGTACCGCTAGGTTTCCCTTAAAACCGCCTGCGTCGATAGTTGAATCAAGCAATTTTACATTCCGTAAAAATACCGCCTTTTTCTCACTATCATAAAATGGCGCACCTTCTATTTGCAGCTTTAAACGCACTGGGTATTTAAGTGCGAAAGCATTTATAACAGCACTCGAATCTGCACCTAATAAGATTACATCACGATTATCAGGGCCAACATTCACGCTCAAATCATTCACATTAAACTCTACAGGTAATCCCATCAAGCTGACTTTTTCACTAAGTTTTGGTAATTGCTGGTTAAGTGCTGTTTCAATTTCACTGCTAGTAAATGAATAAACCGATACGCCGTTCGTGGTGTTACAAGCAGAGAGTAATAAGCAACTAATTAATAAAATATACTTCATTGTTTTTCCTTTACTATAATATTATCGTCAAAACCAAATAAAAATAAAAGCCGCACAACGGCGGCTTTTATTTAATCTACAGCGCCCTAGATTATTTAAATGCTAAATACCGCTTTTAAACGTCCTAGTGTGTCAGCATCAACTGAACCTTGACCCAAAGCCAATAACTGTTTTAAGTAATAATGTGAGATCAGCTTGTTCACCGCGATGCTTATCGTCAAGCATTGCAACCTGCTCAGCCATACGCGGTGCTCCCTCAGGACTGGCAACATTAGCTAGAATTTCCATTCTTAGCATCAGTTGTGTAATGGTTAAATGCGTATCAGCACCCCCTTGCCATTGTGCAGGGATTGCTTGCTGGTTTTCAAGCGCACTAAATAAAGCGCTAAAATCAGCCTGTGCTGCTTGCTCTGTCAGCACAGCTAATTTACCATCAATGTTAGCTAATAGCTTTTGCATGCGGTTATTTAGTTCTTTGCTCCCTTCAAGCGCAATTAGCTTAGTGCGTAAATCAAGTAATTGTGCTTTTTGATTAACCGCTGGTAATGCGTCTTCAAGTTCACTCAGTTGTGCTGCGATAACTGCGTTGTCGGCGGCTTGTTGCTGCTTATGCTGAGCAAACTCTTCACTGCGTTTAGCAAATGTCACATCGTTGCATTGACGGAATTTTTGCCATAATGCATTTTCAGCTTTTACACCCGCAAAGCCTACTCCCTGCCACTGCTGTTGCAGCTCTTTGAGCTGCTGACAAGCATCAGCTAAGTCTTCACTTACTGATAATTGCTGTGCTTGTTCAACTAGTGCATTTTTTGCTGCCGCGTTGCTTTTATGAAACGCATTCAACGCATTGAATACTTGCTGTTGCTGCGCTTTATATTGTGTTTGCAAAGCACGGTATACTTTTGGCTCTACATTACCAGCATTACGCCATACTTTATTGATACGATTGTATTGGCTTTCAAACTCTTTCCAATCAAACTCATCACTCGTCGTATCAGTATCAGCCAATGATTTCATCTGAGTAATAATCGCTTCGCGTTCAAGTTTCGTCGTTTCGCGCTGTTGTTCTAGTTGCGCAAAATGTTCACGACATGGTACAAATAATAGCTCGATCTTGTCATCAAACTCTTTACCTTGCGCCTGCTCTTGCTCGGTATCTAAACGCCCAAGCTCATTCCAACGACGACGTAATGTTTTCACTTCGTTTGCACGCGCCTTGGGATCTGTGCAAGGTTGATTGAGCAAACTGGTAATTTCAGTTAGTAGCTCTTCACGCTTAGGGGCAGACGCATACTTTTGCCAATCACGAGCATTTTCTAACTGCTGCTCAAGATCTGCTTTGACTTTTTCAAGACTTTGCTGACTAACTGGAGTTAACGTTTCATACAGCTCAATAAAGCCTTTAAACACACCAAATGCAACATTAAAACGGCCTTGTTCAATAAGGCGCTGAACATCGCGTCCTTTGCGAGTAGCTTGTTGCTGATTTTTCGTTAATTTATCACTAATAGGTGCAACAGCTTTATCCCAGCGTTGTTGTTGCTCATTTAATTGTGCTTTAAAAGGCCCTTGTAAAGGCTTAGGTAACTGAGCTAGAGATGCATTCGCCGCTTTATACGTCTGCTTAAATTGGCGATTAGCCTCATCATAATTTGCTTGGTCAATATCGTCAGTGTTGATACTGCTCAATTCTTTTAATGAAGTTTTAAAAACCCTGATCGCTTCACTAAGCTCTGGTAATTTAGCTACTTGCTTAAACAAACTTGTTAATCTGCCAGTCACTTGGTTTTTTTGCCCGCCGTCTTGCAGTTCGCTTTGTGTCAATGTTTCCTGTGCTTGTGCAACTTTAGCTTCCAACCAATCTTGTTGTATTTGCTCTGGTGTTTCTAAGCCAACTTGTAGCGCATTTTCAATTTCATCACTTAACGCTTCTAAATTTGCCAACGCCAATAATTGTCGTTGCTGCTGAGCTAACCGTTGTTGTTGTTGCTCATGCACAGCTTGTAATTGACTAACTAACTCATTTAATTTTTCGGTTAGTACGATGTATTTATTTGCAACCGTCTCGCGTTGTTCTGGATTTAACCAGGTTGAATCAAGTGCCTGCCATTGCTGAGTAAGTTCGCCATATTGTTGAGTAACAAGCGCATAGTCTTGCTTTTCACGTAATGCATTAAGTTTTGCCAAGATAACACGAGTATCATTTTGTACTTTTAATGGCATTTCAATTGCTAAACGCTCATTTTCTATATGCGTCTCAAGGGCTACTTTTGCCTCATCATGTGCATGCTTAACTAAGTTTTTCACTAATTGATGGGTGATCACTTGCTCAACAAGGTTTACTTGTAGTTCGCTTGAACCTTCTTTAAACGCCTTTTCAACTAACTTAGGATTAGCCAAGCGTTTTAATAGCTTCACTCTTACTTGTAGTTCTTTTTCTGCAAATGCAAGTTTTTCAAGTGTTTTTACTGGAGCAAAACGCTCTATGTATTCGTTTTTAATTTGGCTAGATAAGTTACTTTCATCACTCAGTACGGCATTTGATATATGCTGTTCTGCTAATTCTTTTAAACTTTGATCTTGTTTATACGCCTGCCACCACAACACTAAATCATTGACTTTATTAAGCGCTTTTTTACGGATCTCTGCTGAACTATCTTCCAGAGCTAATGCATTTAAAATCGTCGCATCACGCTCTACATCTAGCTTTTCAATTGCCTCTAAACGTACTTGTTGCTTTGGGTGCTTCCACTTCGGGGTAAAAAGGTGTTTAAAGATCATTTTCACTAAACCTTGCTATTTCGTTGTCTGCGGTAAATTCTTTTTGCAATTGTGCTTTGGTTTTTGCACCATTTCACCATTAGAACCTATGGTGAATTGCTCATTTGTTTGCGCTACTTTTGCTTGGTAAAGCATAACTAATTGCACTGTCTGCTGCTTTTTGCTCGTCACTGAGTACCGTGCCATCAGGCCACTTACCTGTTGCTGCACCATACTGAAGGCGTTCGAATAATTCTGGGGTAATTGTTTTTACGAGATTATCGATGTTCATGTCATTTTCTTTTTTAAAGTCACTAAAATAACGCGGTTTATTAAATACCAAATACAACCGATTGCAATGGCTGCGGTGCATGCGTACCACGATGGGTTTCAGGTTCTGGATGTAAAAAGTATAAACTAAAGAAACCACCTAAAAATATCAGTAGAGCAAAAAAAGAATGATTCATAAACATTTGTTGTTTTTGAATGCGTTTTTCGCGCGCTAGCTGTTGACGTTGTTCATCATCAAGCTGCGCTACATTATTCTCACAGTGAGGGCACTGTTGGTGTTTATCGGATATTGACTTATTACAACTAGGACAACGAACAATTGCCATATCTTTCTCCATACTTCGCATAAAAATCTACGCATAAAAAAGGCGCCTTGCGGCGCCCTTTGTTGTACGTGTTTTATTTGTCGTTGTCTTTTTTCAATTGCAGCCAATAGCTGAGATCCGAAAAACAACGAGTATCTAATTTTTACAATAACCAAAACATGTCTGATTACGCCACTCAATCCTATAACTGAGAGTCTTTTGATTGTTTTGCGAGACGCTTTTCCCAAAAAGTAGCGTTTTTGATCCCTAACTTAACAGGGTCAAATGTGATATCCCCACCTTTTTTCTTCTGATCTTCGTAATCGCGCAAACATAATAGCGCAGGTCTAGCCACAAAGAATATTGATAAAATGCCCAATATATTTATCCAAGCCATTAAACCCACACCAATGTCACCAATACTCCAGATATAACCAGAGCTGTTTACCATGCCATATGACACCATAAACATAATCACAAATTTCACCATCACAAGCGGAATAGTGCCTTTAAAATAACGATTTAAATATGCAATATTGGTTTCAGCAATATAGTAATAAGCAAGTATTGTAGTAAAAGCGAAGAAGAACAATGCAATACCAACAAATGCTTCACCAAAACCACCAAACACGCTGAATAAAGCCATTTGCGTGAAAGCAGCTGAACCAACTTCAGTTGCAGCATCAACGTTTTGTACAATAAATTGCCCTGCAGGTAATTCACCCACTACATTGTATTGCTGGGTAATTAAAATCATTAATGCTGTCGCAGTACAAACAAAAATAGTATCAACATAAACAGAAAAAGCTTGCACTAAACCTTGTTGGGCTGGGTGATCAACTTCGGCCGCTGCAACTGCATCGCGGTCCGGTACCTTGACCAGCTTCGTTAGAATAAATACCACGTTTTACACCCCAACCAATAGCGGCACCAAAACCGGCCTGTGCGGTAAACGCATCTGTTATGATTAAAGAGAAGATATCAGGTACTTTATCGATATTTAAAAATACCACGATTAAAGCTAATACTATGTAGCCTAACGCCATAAATGGCACCACAATTTGAGTAAAGTTAGCAATACGCTTAATACCACCGAAGATAATAAACGCTAAAACAATAAGAATAATTGCCAAAGCAACCAATTTAAAGCTACCGACTTCACCAAAACTCGTTGAGACCATAGTGCCATCACCAAACACTTGGGTAAACGCGTTGCCAACAGCATTGGCTTGCACGCCCAGCAGAAAAACACCACATGCAATAATTGCCGACACGGCAAATAAAATCGCCAGCCATTTTTGTTCTAAACAGCGATCAAAATAATATGCTGGGCCGCCGCGATATTGGCCATCTTCTTCTGTTTTATAAATTTGCCCTAATGTTGATTCGGCGTACGCTGTACTTGCTCCTAAAAAAGCCACAACCCACATCCAAAAAATAGCACCTGGGCCACCAAAACCAATAGCTGCCGCTACACCGGCTATATTACCAACCCCTACTCGTCCAGATAACGACACAGCCAATGCTTGAAAAGATGAGATCCCTTTATCTGAGGTGTTAGGGCTAAATAGTAATTTGCACATTTCTTTAAAATGTCTAACTTGAGCAAATCGGGTTAATACAGAATAGAACAAGCCTGCGCCTAGGCATAAATAGATGAGTGCGTTACTCCAAACAACATCATTAACAGCGCTTACAAAAGCTTCCATGGATATCCTCTATAGTTATATTTATTATTTTCTAGTTACGATACTCTGCTGTAGCTAATCAGAATGCGCGACATATGGCTATGGGAAATAAGGTAACAACATTACTACCTCCCCTGCAACTTTTTGAATATTAACTTAAACGTTCTAAGTTTGTTAACACTTAATTTTCAAAATAACTACTTTTAAAATTTAATTAACCCTACATGGTTTTATGTAGGTAACTTAAAGATACGGCTCGAACAGAGCTTGGAAAAGATTTAAATAACACATTAAGCAAATATCATCGCTTTATTAACGTCGCTAATGCCATTCATCGCGATTAAAAAAACTAAGGGCATCGATATGAATGATGCCCTTAGTAACAAACACGTTATCTTAATTTATCTACTACGTTAACAATCGCAGCCAAGGTGTCTTGGCCAAATTGATATGAACGGCGATCTGACCAGCCATAATCAGGATCTGGTAAACCATCGTTATCTTTAAATGGCATTTCAACCGTGTAAGCAAGCGCTTTAAATTCTTCTGCAACAGCTGATGACCCCACCGTTAGATTGGCTTGACCTGGCTCATCTTTCGGGTAACCGTGGATATCTTGAAACTCAGGAGTCACTATGTGCAATGCCGCTTTAAAACTGTCTTCTAAGTCTTTTAAGCGCGCATCATAGCTTGGGATACCTTCACTACCGGCTACAAAGTTATATGGAATCGCTTCATCTCCGTGAATATCAAGGTGCATATCAACACCGGTCTCACGCATTTTATTTAGCACTAAATATACTTCAGGGCTATTTTCCATGCTTGGAGTTTGCCATTCACGATTTAAGTTAACTCCTTTTGCGTTAGTACGTAAATGCCCACGAGCACTACCATCAGGATTCATATTGGGTACAATATAAAATACCGCTTTTGATAACAATGCTGCTGCATGTGGATCTTCATCATCTAATAACTTATGTAATACACCTTCAACAAACCATTCGGCCATCGTTTCGCCTGGATGTTGACGGGCTGTTATCCAAATTGTTTTCTTATTTTCATCACTTTCGCCACCAATACGCAGTACGCTCATATCACGGCCATCAAGTGTTTCACCTAAGGTTTCAAGCTGACAGGCTTCTTGGCTTTGTGCCCATGTGATTAGATCTAAGTGACGCTCGTAGCTATATGGTGCAAAGTAAGCAAAATAAACACAGCCACATTCTGGCTCAATCTCAAATGATAACGTGCCATCAGCATAGTTTGAAGGAACACGAAACCAGGTTTGGCGATCATACGATGCAACAGCCTGATAACCTTCCCAGCCGTCAGGGTAAGCTGAATTTTCAAGGTTATTGATATGTAATTTATGGCTTTGAAAAGGTGTTGTTTCTAAACGGAAATGGAACCACTGAAAAAAATCAGATAAATGATCTTTATTGATCTCAAGCTGAATATTAAGTGGATCGGTCGCGGCAATGACCTTGATATTGCCACTGTCAAAATTACTGGTGATTTTCATTTTATTAAACCTATATATGAAAAATTAATCGCTAACTTATCGCTTGTTAGTTAGAAATTAAATAACGCCCACTATAATGGGCGCATTGTTATTAAAATGTAGCAAACTGGAGACAGCCTACCACATGGCTTGGGTTTTGAAAAAACATTCATGACTAAAAAAGCCAGCGAATGCTGGCTTTTTGTAAAGATTTTTAAGCTATTACCAATTAACGTGGCAAGCTTGGGAATGAAACCTCGGCCATATCGCGCATACAACGCACAACTTGGCAGCTGTAACCAAACTCATTATCATACCAAACATAAAGTACAATACGGTTGTCATCAACGATAGTGGCGGTTGAATCAACCACACCCGCATAACGACTGCCGACTAAATCGGTAGACACAATCTCAGTAGAGGCCGTGTAATCAATTTGGTCGCGTAACTCTGAATGCAGAGCAGCATGGCGTAAGAACGAGTTTAACTCCTCAACCGTGGTGCTGGTCGCAAGGTTTAAGTTCAAAATAGCCAGAGACACATTCGGTGTAGGTACACGGATTGCGTTACCCGTTAATTTGCCTTCAAGTTCTGGTAATGCTTTTGAAACGGCTTTAGCTGCGCCAGTCTCAGTGATCACCATATTAAGTGCTGCGGCACGGCCACGACGATCTGCTTTGTGGTAGTTATCAATCAAATTTTGGTCATTAGTGTACGAGTGAACTGTTTCAACGTGACCATTGTTAATACCAAACTTATCATTAAGTGCTTTTAATGTTGGTGTGATTGCGTTGGTAGTACAGCTTGCTGCACAAACAATTTTATCTTCCGGTTTGATATCGTGGTTATTAACACCATATACGATGTTTTTGATATTGCCTTTCGCCGGTGCTGTTAATAGTACTTTTGCAGCGCCTTTTGATTTTAAATGTAAGCCAAGGCCAGCTTCATCTTTCCAGATCCCCGTATTATCAACGATCAATGCGTTTTCAATACCATATGCTGTGTAGTCAATTTCATCTGGAGAGTTAGCATAGATCACCTGAATGTAGCTACCATTGGCTTTTATTGCATTACGTTCTTTATCAATGGTGATTGAACCATTAAAAGGACCATGAATTGAATCACGGCGTAATAGGCTAGCACGCTTTTCAAGGTCGCCGTCTTTACCACCACGAACAACGATTGCACGTAAGCGTAAATCCGCATAAGGACCTGATTTTTCAATTAACAAACGCGCTAGTAAACGACCGATACGACCAAAACCATATAACACCACATCGCGTGGCTCTTTGGCTTGTGAGTTTACAATTTCAGCTAACTCGTCGTTTAAATACTCTTCGATAGAACGACCATTTGCAACATCGTTAAATAAATAACCATAAGCCAGTTTACCAATATCGATACGTGCAGAGTTTAAATCCATTTTGCTAATAGCTTCTAAAAACGGAAAGCTTTCACGTAAACGAAGTTTAGTGCCTTCAAACTGCGCCACTGTTTTGTGAGATTTGATGATATCAATTGTACTGGCATTGACGAGAGGACGGCCATATACCGCGATTTCAATACCACGATTACGATAAAGCTTTCCAATGATAGGTTGCATGCTTTCTGCGTAATCTTGGCGTTCTTGCCAACTATTTGTGTATTCTAACTCGTGAGATGAGGTCATTTTATTTACCTAATTAAACAATTTTTGAACGGATAGCCATAAGACGTATTGAGTTTTGAGAGCAACACGCCTCAGTGGGCTTCGCTATTCTAATTTAAACTAACTTTATTCTCCACTGTTAGAGAGCAATTCATTACGCTAGAATAACAAGGTAATTATTAAGGTGAGGTTAAGGGATGTTACTAAGAGCAAGTGTTTTACTGAGTTTGTTGGCATTAACTGGGTGTGAAGAACCGTTGACACTTGCACAGGTGTGTAAAGAAACCCCAGGTTTATGTAATGATTTAAATAAAGATAGTCACTGTAAAGCCCAACGTGCTGATGTGATCATGGCGCGTTACCATGAATACAAACAACCGACTGATAATAACAAATATTTATTATTAAAAGGTTTTGAAAAATACGATCAATGCGTATCGCTGGCGGCAAAAATTGAACATATCAAATTAAAAGAAAAAACCACCTCCCGCGTTGAAGCACATTTAACCAGTATCAAGGAAATGACGCGGTTATTTCAAGATACCAAAAATACTAACCACCCTGGGTTGTTGTATTATCATTGGTCTCGCAATAATGACCAATCAGCCCTGACTAAATTACTTGCGCTTGAAAACGATCCTAGTGTCACTGAGGACGCTGAAATCCAGTTTTTCTTAGCCAGTTATTATATTAAGTTTGATGAAGATAAGACCATAGACTTACTGTATAAAACGTTAGAGCTAAACAAAGCTGAACAAACTCCAAACCCCGAGATTTACACCTCATTGATCAGTTTATTTTATAAACAGGAAAAATATAAGCATGCCTATACTTTTGCAAAAATTGCACAGCTTTCTGGGATAACCAATGTTGAAATATTCCCGATTGAGCAGCAACTCACAGCAACAGGAAAAAGTCTCAGCGGATTAGATACCCTCGCACAGCAAACCTACGACAGTATTCAAGCTGGGCAGTTTGTTTCACCACGGGATTTTTAATCGTGTTCAAACTTAGTTTATAGAAAAGAAAAAGGCAGCTGACGCTGCCTTTTTTAATTTATTTGCTCGTACCAACTTCAACACGAGTTTTGAGCTTTTGACCAGGTCGAAAGGTGACGACGCGTCGTGCCGAAATAGGGATATCTTCCCCAGTTTTCGGATTACGGCCAGGCCTTTCTTTCTTGTCACGAAGATCAAAGTTACCAAATCCAGAGAGCTTAACCTGCTCGCCTTTTTCAAGCGCTGAGCGGATTTCTTCAAAAAACGCTTCAACTAAATCTTTGGCATCCTTTTTATTGATCCCCAATTTTTCAAATAGGTGTTCAGCTATGTCGGCTTTAGTAAGCGCCATATCTAGTCCCTCAACGATGCATTAAACTGTTCGGCCAGTGCGGCCACCACGTTATCAACTACTAGATTGATATCTTTCTCTTCGAGTGTTCTATCAACCGCTTGCAGTGTTAGAGCAATCGCCAAACTCTTATAATTTGGCTCAATACCTTTGCCCTTATACACATCGAATAAGTTTAGGTCAACCAATTGATTTCCGCCAACTTTTTCTATCACTGATAAAATGTCGCCAGATTTCACCTGATCTTCCACTAAAATAGCGATGTCGCGGCGGTTTGAAGGGAACTTCGAAACCCCTACAGCCTCTGGTAAATTTCTTTTTTCAATGGCTGACATTTCAATTTCAAACACATAAGTCGCATTATTGATATCTAACGATTTTTGTACTTGAGGATGAATAGCACCAAAGAAACCGACCTTTTTACCTTCAACATAAATCACCGCAGATTGGCCCGGATGTAAGCCATCTGATTGCTCTGCTTTGATTTCAAAACGCGTTATATCATTGGTTAATGAAAGTAATGCTTCAACGTCACCTTTTAAATCATAAAAATCAACGGTGCGCTTTTCTTCAACCCAATGTTCACCATGTGCCAGACCGGTAATAGCCCCACCAATAACTGCAACTTGGTTTACGCCATTCTCTGCGTTTTCATCACGTAGAAATTTAAGGCCATGCTCAAATAAACGAATACGTGGCTGCTGGCGGTTTTGATTATACATTACTGATGCCAGTAAACCTGGCATAAGGCTCACACGCATTGCCGACATTTCAATCGAAATTGGATGTGGCAAAACCAGCGCGTCACTGTCTGGGTGTAAAATAGCTTGTGCTTTAGGGTCAACAAAGCTGTATGTGATCGCTTCTTGATAACCACGAGTCACTAGCGTATTGCGAAATTTGCTCACTGCAATATTGGCTTCGTTATGAGTGGTCATTTTTAATTTAGCAGTCGGTGCTACGTTTGGAATACTGTTGTAACCATATACGCGAGCTACTTCTTCAATTAGATCTTCTTCAATACGAATATCAAAACGGTAGCTTGGTACATCTGCACTCCACACACCATCGACAATTTTCACATCAAGCCCTAAACGGGTTAAAATGTCGGTTACTTTCTCATCTTCAATATGATGACCAATAACACGGTCTAAACGCGCACGACGAAGACGCACTTCAGTGACCTTAGGAAGCTTATCTTTTGCAACAGCTTCAACTACAGGGCCTGCTTGACCGCCTACAATCTCAAGTAACAACGCAGTTGCACGTTCTATTGCATCATGTTGCAGCGCAAAATCCACACCGCGTTCATAACGATGCGATGCATCTGTGTGTAAACCATAGCTACGAGCTTGCCCTGCGATAGCAACTGGATTAAAAAACGCACTTTCTAATAGAATATCCGTTGTTTGCTCGGTAACGCCTGATTGCTCACCGCCAAAGATACCGGCAATCGCCAGCGCTTTGTTATGGTCGGCTATTACTAAGGTAGATTCATTCAACTTAGCAGTATTACCATCTAGTAATACCAGCTCTTCACCAGCATGGGCGCTACGTACTTTGATACCGCCTTCAATCGCATTTAAATCAAAAGCATGCATTGGATGGCCAAGTTCAAGTAACACATAGTTAGTTACATCAACCACAGGGTCAATTGCGCGCACGCCACTACGACGAAGCTTCTCAACCATCCAAAGTGGTGTTGTGGCGTCAAGGTTGATGCCTTTGATCACACGCCCTAAATAACGAGGGCAGGCTTCATCGTTTACTAGTTCAATTGATACTTTATCATCAATAGTTGCTGCAACCGCTGGTATTTCTAGGGCTTTAACATCAATACTGTTAAGTACGCCCACTTCACGAGCGATGCCTTTAATACCTAAACAGTCACCACGATTCGGGGTTAAATCAACATCAATAATGTTGTCATCAAGGCTTAAGTATTCACGTAAGTCTGTGCCAACAGGTGCATCAAGTGGCAACTCCATGATACCGTCGCCTTCTTCGCTAATACCCAACTCCACGAATGCACACAGCATGCCGTGAGACGGTTGACCACGTAGTTTGGCTTTTTTAATTTTAAAATCGCCCGGTAATACAGCGCCAACCATAGCTACTGCAACTTTGATACCTAAACGGCAATTTGGCGCACCACATACAATATCTAATAGCTCATCGCCACCGACATTGATTTTAGTTACACGTAGTTTATCTGCATCAGGATGCTGACCACATTCAACTACTTCACCGACAACAACGCCAGAGAATTCTGCCGCAGCGGGCTCTACGCCATCTACCTCAAGGCCGGCCATCGATAACTGTTCCGAAAGAGCCTGCGTGTCAATTGCAGGATTAACCCACTCTCTTAACCACTTTTCACTAAATTTCATGTTATTTCTTCACTCTTAACGGAACTGATTAAGGAATTTCAAATCGTTTTCGAAAAACGCACGTAAGTCATTTACCCCATAACGCAGCATGGTTAAACGCTCTACACCCATACCAAAGGCAAAACCAGTGTATTTTTCTGGATCAATTCCCACTGATTTAAGCACGTTAGGGTGCACCATTCCGCAACCTAATACTTCTAACCATTTTCCGTCTTTACCCATCACATCAACTTCCGCTGAAGGCTCTGTAAATGGGAAAAATGAAGGACGGAAACGAATTTCCATATCTTCTTCAAAAAAGTTACGCAAGAAATCGTGCAAAATACCTTTAAGCTCAGTAAAGCTTACATCAGTATCAACCATCAACCCTTCAACCTGATGGAACATCGGCGTATGTGTTTGGTCGTAATCGTTGCGGTATACACGCCCTGGAGAAATAATACGCAGCGGCGGTTGCTCAGCTTCCATGGTGCGAATTTGCACACCACTGGTTTGCGTACGCAACACCAGTTTTGGATTAAAGTAAAAAGTATCGTGATCAGCACGCGCTGGGTGATGCTCAGGAATATTTAGCGCGTCGAAGTTATGAAAATCATCTTCTACTTCTGGGCCAGATTTAACCGCAAAACCTAATTCGCCAAAAAAGCTCTCAATCCGCTCAATGGTACGCGTCACTGGGTGTAAACCACCTGTTGGCATAACGCGACCGGGCAATGTTACATCGATTGTTTCAGCGGCTAATTTCTCTTCAAGGGCCTTGCTTGCTAGTAATTCGCGCTTGTCGTTAATCGCAACTTGTACATCTTGCTTAGCTTGGTTAATTACTTGGCCTGCTTCTTTGCGTTCTTCAGGGGCAATTTTACCAAGGGTTTTTAATAGATTCGTGATTTCGCCTTTTTTACCAAGGTAGTTAACCCTGATATCTTCAAGCTGCGCGATTTCACTGGCACTGGCGACCGCCTCAAGTGCTTGCGCTAATATATTTTCTAAGTTCATTCGATACCTGATCTGTCACAGAAGGTGATTTAAGTAATAGCTAATGATAACTGAAAGCAATGGCTAGATTCCAGACCTTATACCAATCTTATTGAATTCTTTCCCATTCTGGTTAAGCAAAATGGGAAGTTAGACGATTTTGTAGAGAAAACTAGGGTCTGTTGATCTTTCAAGGTTAAATTTGCAGCAGTCTGTTTGGTATTTAGGCAAGGCAGAGCCTATGTGGTGTGGTTATTCCCCATAAATAGGCGATAACGCAGCATCAATGCCAAACAGGCGCTGCCCGAAGGGTTCTGCCTAGGGGCAATTAACTCTTTGTTGCTCGGCTTTTACTTAGCCCACTAGGTTACAAACCTCGCGCCGCGATTAAATTGCCCCTAGTTTGAACAAATATTAATCCGCAAAGGCCAACAGACCCTAGAGTTTTAGAGTGGATTTTATGAAAGGAATTGTCAATTTACGTTGTGCAGCCATCGAGGCATGGTCAAGTTTATCAAGCACATCAAGTAACGCTCGCATATCACGACTCAAACGCGTTAATAAAAAGCGCGCACATTCATCACTGAGCTCTAAACCGCGCATATTGGCGCGCTTTACTAAGGCTTCGGCTTTATCATCATCACTCATAGAACGGATTTGAAATGTCGTACCCCATTTTAATCGTGACTCAAGATCCGGCAAGTTAATGTTAAGCATGTCTGGTAACAGATCCGCTGTCACTACTAAGCATTTACCCGGTTCGTTAAAACGGTTAAAAAAATTAAACAACGCTTTTTCCCACGCATCGTTACCAGCTACTAAGTGCACATCATCAATACACAACACATCAAGCGCGTCTAAGCCATCGAGCACCATAGGGCCAAAATCAATCACTTCGCGCATTGATAGCAGCATAGTCGATAAGCCATGCTCTTGGGCATGAATACAGGTTGCATACAGTAAATGTGATTTACCCGAATCTCCTAAACCACATAAATATGTATATTGAAAAGTGGTTGCTAAACTTTTAAAAGCATTTTTTAAATGACTCACTTCCAGTGAATTTTCACCACCAAAATAAGATGCAAAGGTTTCATCATCCGGCAACGTTACCGGTAATGCCATTTGCACCGGCTCAATTGTCTGCATTACAAACCAACCCATTGATATTCTAAATCGTCTTGCGCTACTACGGGATAAAATGCACGAGGATCAACAAATGGTTGAAAAGCACGGTCGAGCTCTAAGGCTTTTTGTAAATCATGCATACTACCAGTGTGATTGATCGCAAAACTAACTACATCAGCAGTACGAGAACGAATTGTCACTTGGGTAACTACGCTTAAGCTCTGTAGCTGACGTTTAGCCAACTCAATATCGACAAAGTTAGTGGTGCCTTTTAATTTAAATACCGCTTGGGCAAGCTGCGTTGTAGAATTTGGATCAACCGCATATTCATTGGCCAAGCCAGCTGCTAAGCTGTCGATCATTAAGGCTATGGCTTGTTGTTTATCACCGCTTACTCTATTTGCTTCAAACAGCTCATCATTAGTAAAGCGCCAATCCAACAACCAAATCTCGCTGTCAGGTTGTTTGTATAAACGCGCGGTAATACTGCGTTCTGCACTATAACGGCTTGATGCCTGTTCGACTGGCGAGGAGAAATTACCCCACACCTCAGGTATTCCCACTAATGCACGGTCTTGTAAATCAAGCAACGGTACCACGACTGGCAAGCCACGTCGCGCTGCGGTGCTATAAATTAGTTGCTCTAGCTGCGGATAACTTTCTTGGGTAACAAGTTCACGACGCCAGTTATCTTCAATGGCAAGCCAAATAGCCACCAGCGGGCGACGCGTACCCCACAATGGTAAATTAAGCTCTTTGACGAGTGCATTAATTTTATTTGCTTCAAATTTAACCACGAGATTAAGTTGACCATTGGCTTTTTCGTCGTATTCAAATTTGAGCATGTAATCTGATATATCTTTACTACGTTGCTGAGCGATTGGATTTTGATCCGCATTCGGATCGCCACTAACCTTAACCAGTACATTGAGCAACGCCTCTCGGCTGGCGCTGAGTCGAGCATCGCGAGATTTGTCAGATACTTTTAATACGTCCTGATATAGATCAGTAACTTCAACCGCAGTCGCAGTAAAACTTAGGAAAATGATGATAATAGCAATAAATAATCTAGACACAGGGCATTAGTTCTTGGTTTTAAACTGTTTTGATCCTAATTCAAAGCACCCAACAAAGCAAAAATATATTTGTTAAAACCCACTTACAAATAAGTGCTTGTGATCAGTGCATAGAAGCTTCCTGCTACATGCTCCTCAAAGATCTAAATTAGCTTGCGTATTAGTAATCAGTTTATGCTTTATCGCCAGTGCTAACAATCTCTTAATTGTGCTTAACCATCCCAAATTGGTTTCTAACCCTTTCAAAAACAATTACCATTGCGCATTCTATTACAGCAACTAACGGATGCTTACATGCTCGACTTCGCAGTCCTGGGGGTATTTATACCCACCTTCTTTTTTGTCTCTATTACACCTGGGATGTGTATGACTTTAGCCATGACCTTAGGAATGAGTATTGGCGTGCGCAGAACTATGTGGATGATGATTGGCGAATTACTTGGCGTTGCTATTGTGGCTGTTGCAGCAGTCGCAGGGGTGGCAAGTATCATGCTCAACTACCCGACACTTTTTAGCGTATTAAAATGGCTCGGTGCAGGTTATTTAGTCTATATTGGGGTTGCAATGTGGCGAGCAAAAGCAACCATCAAATTAGGCGCAGACAGTAAATTAAAAGTATCTCGCCAAGCGCTATTCTCACAAGGGTTTATCACCGCGATTGCCAACCCTAAAGGCTGGGCGTTTATGATTTCCCTGCTACCGCCGTTTATAAATATTGACTACGCGATTGCGCCACAATTGAGTATGTTAGTCGCCATCATTATGCTCAGCGAGTTCACTTGCATGATGCTCTATGCCACTGGCGGTAAAAGTTTACGGCTGTTTTTAAACCAAGGTGACAATATCAAGTGGATGAACCGCATCGCTGGCAGTTTGATGGTTGGCGTTGGAGTATGGTTAGCGCTTAGCTGAGTCGCTTTATTTTAGAGCGACTATAAAAGCCTGCAAATGCAGGCTTTTCGCTTTCAAAGAATTTATTTACTTAACTGCAAAGCTAATTTTGACTAACCACTCGTCGGCCACTAAATGCATGCATTAATGTCATGCCATCGAGCAAATCAAGTTCGCCACCGACCGGAATACCATGGGCTATCCGCGATGCATCAACTTTATAACGGTGACAAAGCTGGGCAATATAATGCGCTGTAGTTTCCCCTTCAACTGTAGGGTTGGTCGCTAATATAACCTCGTTTATCCCACCTTGTTGCAACTTACTTTCAAGAATATCAAGGCCAATTTCATTTGGACCAATACCATCGATAGGTGATAAATGTCCCATCAATACAAAGTACAAACCTTTATACTGGCCAGTTTGTTCAATCGCCAACACATCGGTAGGTGATTCAACCACACATAAAATTCCGCTATCTTGACGTTTGGGGCTTAAACAGATTTCACACTGCGGCTGCTCTGCAAAAGTACGACACGATTGACAGTGTCCAATAGCAGTCATCGCTTTGGTAAGTGCATTACCAAGCTGAGTGCCCCCTTACGGTCACGCTCAAGCAAATGGAACGCGATGCGCTGCGCTGACTTTGGGCCTATGCCCGAGCTGACAGCGCAATGCTTCAATTAGCTGGTTTAAACTCTCTGAAAGCTGCATATTTTATCTTAAAATGGCATTTTCATACCTGGTGGTAATTGCATACCGCCAGTTACTTTACCCATGCGCTCTTGTGTTTCTTCTGCTACACGGCGAACTGCGTCATTACACGCAGCGGCAAGTAAGTCTTCAATAAGATCTTTTTCGTCTTCCATTAAACTTTCATCAAGTTCAACACGTCGAACATTATGGTTTCCAAGCATGGTTACTTTAACTAAACCAGCACCTGCTTCACCAACCACTTCTAAGCTAGCAATTTCGTCTTGGGCTTTTTGCATGCGCTCTTGCATTTGCTGCGCTTGCTTCATCATGTTACCCATTCCACCTTTAAACATAACTTTCTCTCTTTCTATTTCTAATTGCCATGAAGATAAGGGCTATTGCAGTGAATTACAATGCCTGAATACTGTTTTCATCGATAATTGCAGAAAATAGCTGCTGTAACTGTACGATATTTTCATCACCGTTGATCACATCAATGGCTTGCTGATGGCGCCCTGCATCAATCTTTTTGCTGAATTAAGTAAGGCGAATCTATCACCCCAGGGGCAAAATTGATTGTCAGCTCAACATTATACCCGTAAATACTGGCCAGCGCCGCACTAAGCTTTGTCTTAACATAGGGGTATCGAGATGTTTTTGCGATTCATCCACTTCTAAGTGCAGCTGTTGTTGTTGCTTTGAATAAATTGAATGCAAAGCAAATTGACGCATCCGCCCGCCAAGTCCCATCCGCTTAATTAAGTATGCCCACTCATCTTGTTGATGTGCAAAACGAATATCGCTGATCGGGCTTTGAAAATCATCCGGTATTTGAATATTTATTTCAGGCTCAGGTGCAGCAACTACTTTTTGTGGATTAATTTGCTCTAGCAATTCCGGTGCTAAATTCTCAGTAATAGTCTGATGTTTTTCTTTAAAGTCAGGTTTCACACGCTTATTTGGGGCGATATTCGGCGTGTAACCATCAGTCTCAGGCTGACTACTTGCCCCCGTTATCTGGGGCTGTGACTTTTACCGCAGTACCGCGCTCAACACGCAGCTGGTTTATTCGTTGATGGCGCCACAGATGTTTTACCACCAGAGAGCGTACCTGCACCAGAAATATTTCTATCTCGTAAAATACGTGCAATTGCGGACTGCGCTTGTAGCTTCTTTTTGGCTAATATCTGTGGTATCTGAATAGTCAGAGAATGAGCTGTTATTTTGTGCTGGAGCGGTTTGCTCTGCGCTATATTGATGCTCAGGTAAAGATTGTTCTGGCGCATGCTCAAAGCCACTATGAAAGCCCTGCTCCAATGCGTTATTCATTACCTCATCATATTGGGATACTAATTGTTGCTCAAGCTCAGCATCTGAATCATGCTCATTACCATGCGCGGCTTCGTGCATAATTCCCGAATTTGTATGTGGTGCTGTGGTCACAGTTGGCTGCGTACTCGACAGGTGCAATTTGCTCACTGGTTACAGAGTGTTCAGTTGTTGCAACGGCTTGTTCAGGTGCACTCACGGTCGTTTGTAGCGGTGCAGCTTGAGGCAATGATACTTGGTTATCAACAGGCTGTGGTGTTGCAGGCTTATTTTTATTGAGAATATCTCTCAATGCTGCTGAGCGAGACCGGTTGTTATCGGCCGCTGGAGCCTGCGCCGCAGTACTTGCAAGCATTTGGCTATCAACTGGTTGAAATGCCAGTAAGCGCAGCATAACCATTTCAAAACCTAAACGAGGCTCTGGCGCCCATTGTAAGTCTTTTTTGCCATTAAGCAGTAATTGATAATAAATTTGGATTTGTTGTGAATCGCAGCTCTTTGCTACTTCATTAATAAACTCGCGATTATATTCATCTAACTTGGCGGCATCGGGCACTAATTGGGTTAATTGTGCTAAATGTGTAAGGCCAATTAGATCATCTATACAAAGCAATATAATTTGGGTTTTGGGTGGCAACTTGCTCGATTTGCGCCATCAATGCATGGCCGTCTTGGGCTAACTTAATGCAACCAGCAAGTGCTGGCTATAATGGTTGTCCATCAACCCTAGCATTGCTTGCACCGCTTGATGCTTAATATCACCATTCGTTTGAGCAATCGCTTGATCAGTTAAACTCAACGCATCACGCATACTGCCATCAGCCGCTTTGGCGATAATTTGCAGGGCTTGAGTTTCAAAACTTAATTTTTCTTCGCCTAACACATATTCAAGTTGTTGGAGTATTTCAGGTTGCGATAACGCATTAAGATTAAACTGCAAACAACGCGATAAAATGGTGACAGGCAGTTTCTGTGGATCCGTCGTCGCTAATAAAAACTTAACGTGCTCAGGCGGCTCTTCCAAGGTTTTTAATAATGCATTGAAACTATGCTTTGAAAGCATGTGTATTTCATCGATCAGGTACACTTTGTAGCGACCGCGAGTTGGCGCGTACTGCACGTTATCCAATATCTCACGGGTATCTTCAACTTTAGTGCGCGATGCTGCATCTATTTCAAGTAAGTCAATATAACGACCAGTTTCGATATCTATACAGCTGCTACACTTGCCACACGGTTGCGCCGAAATGCCTTCATCACAATTTAAGCTTTTTGCAAAAATACGTGCGATGGTGGTTTTACCCACCCCGCGAGTCCCAGTGAACAAATAAGCGTGATGCAGTCTGTTTTGTGTTAAAGCATTAATAAGCGCTTGTTTCACATGGGACTGACCGACCAATTCATGAAAGGTCTGTGGACGCCATTTTCTCGCTAGGACTTGATAACTCATTAATTATTCGCCTTCGAATTCAACCAATTTTAGGATTTTAATCCCCATTTTTGCAATGCGTTGCTCGCCACCAAGTTCTGGTAAAGAGACTACAAATGCTGCATCTGTCGCATGACCACCCAGCTTATTGACTAATTTAGCGGTCGCTTCAATGGTACCGCCGGTTGCTAATAAGTCATCGACTAAAAGCACTTTGTCACCTGGGACAATGGCATCTATATGCAGCTCTAATACATCTTCACCATATTCTAGCTGGTAATCTTGAGAGATCACTGCACGTGGCAGTTTGCCCGCGTTTACGCACTGGAATAAAAGGAATACCTAATGCATATGAAAGCGGCGCACCGAAGATAAAACCACGTGATTCAGTACCTATAATCTTGGTAAAACCTTGATCTTTATAAGCTGAAATAAATGCATTAATTGTTGCTTGAAATGCAGCGGGATTAGCCATTAGCGTAGTTACATCACGGAACATAATGCCTGCTTTAGGGTAATCTGCAATAGTAGTTATGCTATCTTTAATGATAGATGGAGTTACTTGAGTCATAATTTAAACTGTTTTATCTGTAATATTACAAAGCAGACAATTATAACATCACAAAAATGAGTTGTCGGTAAGAAGTTAAATAATTAAGTAATAAGACTGTATTATATACAGCCTTATTATAATTTAGCAGTGCTAAATTAAGAGACTGTGGTGATCCAGCCTAGGATTGCATTTAAACAGCCGATTCCTGCAAACACAGCTAAGAACGCAAGAAAATACATTGCATTAAACGGATCTTTAAAATCTTTATCTTCTGACATAGGTACTACCTTTTATTAAGCGCGACGAATTAAGCCGCACATAATAGACGATGTAAAATAATCAATAAAGACTTTAAGGGTGATTTTTTGTCACGATAACGCCACGTTCCGCCATTGCATGTAATGTTACTGTAGCACCTTGAACAAGCTGTTCTGTAGTAAATTGCGGCGCTTGTAAAGCAACTTGCTCCACCAACGAAGCTAATTTGATACTCGGTGTTGTGTCTATAATTGCCAGTAATAATGCGGTCATTGCATTGGTAGCAAGAAATTGTACTTCGTCATCGGTATCGCGATACACCACAAAATAATGAGGCTGTTCACTAGGCTGCTGTGGTTGAAAATCAACACTGATATGCTGTACAGCAAACTGATAACTTAAATTTCGCGCGCAACTACTCATATAAAGAGGCACATTACTCAGCGGTGCATTAATGATGCAATCAGTTGGATCCGCATGCGCAACCGAGACATCAAGCTCAATCCATTCATAATGAGCAAGTTCAAGCATAAAGGGGGGATCAATTTCTTGCAATTGGTAATCACTACTTAAATACGCAATAAACTCACTAGCAATATCCAAAAAATAAGGTGATTGACAATCGTGTTCAGCAAAAAATTGGCGAACTAATCTTAACCAATTGTTATCGCTGTAGAGTGTTTTCAGAACCGGAAATGCTGAGGAAATAAAGCCATTGATATTATTGAAAAATAAATCACGGTAGATCGCCATACGACGCTCTTCAATGTCATCGGGCTTTGGTTGTGTATCTGGCGCTCGAATATGCGCCATAAACGCTTGTTGGGTTTCAATAAAATTCATATCAGGCACTTTCTTTACGCTGTATTATTGCGTGCTTGGCTTGTAGTTGATGAATTATATCCAGCTCTTTGGTAAGCTCAGCGATAGCTGGAATATTAAAATCACGTTCCAATAAAGTCGCAAACACTCCATGATGTTGATAAGCACGATCAAGTAATTGCCAAACAGGGTCAATCACGTCAGCGCCGTGAGTATCAATAAGTAAATCATCCGCCTCATTGAAATGCCCTGCGACATGACCATACGCTATACGTTGCGATGGCAAGCTAGCTAGAAAATGTTCTGCATCATAACCATGATTTATCGAATTCACATAAATATTATTTACATCGAGTAATAACTTACAATCAGCTTGCTGTAATATTTCAGTGGTAAATTCTAACTCGCTCATTTGCTGACCAGGTGCGGCATAATAAGACACATTTTCGATAGCTATTTGCTGCTCGAGAATATCTTGCACCTGTTTTATCCGCCCAACAACATGGGCAATCGCAGCTTCAGTAAATGGGATCGGCATCAGATCATACATGTGGCCGCTGCCGGAACAATAACTAAGGTGCTCACTAAAAAGCTTAACATTATGTGCTTTGAAAAAGACTTTTAATGCTTTAACAAATTCAATATCTAACGGTTCAGGAGAGCCGATGGATAATGACAAGCCATGACAAACAAAATTATTTGTATCGGTCAGTGACTTAAACTGCTTAGCAAAGCGACCACCGAGTTTTAACCAGTTCTCAGGCGCCACTTCCATAAAATCAATTTGCTTTGGTATCTGCATCAGCAATTCATCGAGCATTTCTCTACGCAGCCCAAGCCCTACCATGCCAAATTCACTGTTACTAGATACAGTCATATCAACTCCTTCATTTAAAAGGGCCACAATGCGGCCCTTTTATAAACATACTACTTAGCTAAAGTGCAGGTTACTTAACTTATCTAATTAATGGCTACCGCATTTGCCTTCTTTTTTAGCTTTAGCATCGCCGCCGCACTTACCTTCTTTGTTAGCTTTATCGTGTTTAGCGTCGCCGCCACATTTTCCTTCGCCGCACTTACCTTCTTTTTTTGCTTTATCGTGTTTAGCATCGCCGCCGCATTTGCCTTCGCCGCACTTTCCTTCTTTTTTAGCTTTGTCATGTTTAGCATCGCCACCGCATTTGCCTTCGCCGCACTTGCCTTCTTTTTTAGCTTTGTCATGTTTAGCATCGCCACCGCATTTGCCTTCGCCGCACTTGCCTTCTTTTTTAGCTTTGTCGTGTTTGGCATCGCCACCACATTTGCCTTCGCCGCACTTACCTTCTTTTTTAGCTTTGTCGTCTTTAGTTTTAGCATCTCCACCGCATTTACCTTCGCCACATTTTCCTTCTGTCGCGTCGACTTGGTAGCCCGTTACCATTTGTTGAAATTCAAACGGATTCGCTTGAACATCTGCAGAAATAAAACTTGTGCTACCTACTACTACCGCGCCTAATGTTAACGCGATTGAATTTTTTTTAAGTGTATTCATTTTATGACTCTCTCTAAACATACAAAGGTTGTACTAAGTAGACCTTGCTACAAAAATAATATTTCATTTAATCACATATTTTTATTTATTATTGATGATAACGCTACAAAGGAGTACAAAACTGGAGTTAACTATGGGAGTAAAATTGGCATTTATCAATGTTACAGGTAAAATACGCCTCCTTATGTAAAGTCAAAGTGCCCCTATCATGAAATTAGTTTTAGCGCCTATGGAAGGGGTTGTCGATTTTAAAATGCGTCAACTACTCACCGAAATTGGCGGTTTTGATTTATGCGTCACTGAATTTGTTCGTGTTATTGATGCCTGCCTGCCTGATAAAGTATTTCATCGCTATTGCCCAGAGCTAAATAATAACGGTTTCACTCGTTCAGGCACTCCTGTGCGTATCCAATTACTTGGCCAAGTTGCACACGCATTGGCTGAAAACGCAATCAAGGTAATAGAGCTTGGCTCTCACGGCGTTGATCTTAATTTTGGTTGCCCTGCTAAAACAGTCAATCGCAGTAAAGGCGGCGCCGTACTACTAAAAGATCCTGAACACATGTATGAAATCATTAAAGCAGTCCGTGATGCCGTGCCAAGCGAGCATCAAGTAAGCGCTAAAATTCGTTTAGGTTTTGATGATGACAGTAACAGTCAAGAAATTGTTGATGCCGTTGTCAGTGCCGGTGCCAATAGTATTGCCATACATGCCCGTACAAAGCGAGACGGTTATAACCCGCCCGCTTACTGGGAGAAGATTCCACCACTGATCAAAGATAAAAACATCGCCGTGGTCGCAAATGGTGAAATTTGGCAAGTAGAAGATGCACTACTTTGCCAGCAACGTAGTGGTTGCACAGACTTAATGCTTGGTCGCGGTGCATTATCGCATCCTGATTTAGCACGTAAAATAAAAGCACACTTTAATGATGAGCACTATGATGGCCTGCAGTGGGAGCATATTCTCTATCATCTGATCCATTCAGCCATACATCATGACCCAGCGAAAGATGAAAAGTATTTTGCTTCTCGTACTAAACAGTGGCTAGGCTATTTAAAGCGCCAATATAGCCAGGCCGATACTTTATTCGATGAGATCAGGCGCCTTAAAACAAAAGAAGATGTTGCAGGTGTTTTGAAAAAATATGCTATCGCACCTTAATTTGACACACATCATAGTCGGCTTTTTTAAATTAATGAATACTGCAGCATTGCTCAACGAGGACAATGACAATGATCAATGCTCAACATCACCTTCTAAGACTTAATACAGAGTTAGAGCAAGTAAGGCAGTGCTTGCTTACGACACTATCAAGCTCAAGTAACAAATCGCATCACTCGCTAGCTGAAACCTTGCACAAAAATAACCCTGAACAATGGTTAGAGCTTACGCAAAAGCAACTTGGCACTGAATATAAAGATATCATAGTACGCTTAGAACAACTTGAAGCGGCGGTCTGCCAAATCGATATCGGCCAATATGGTTATTGCTGTGACTGTGAAGAAAAAATTGACTCGCAACGGCTGAATGCCGATCCAACAGCGCAGCGCTGTGGCAACTGCGAGCCAAGGCTATAAAAATCAGCAAGCGGACTTACGAAGTTGTTAAAAGTGTTGCAAACGCAAAACTTTGCGCCGGATAAAAAATGATATCAGCCACTAAATAATCGACTTGTTGTGGCGTCATTTTCAGCCGTTTAAGCAAATTAACTTTCGCTTGTTGGACAGTCCAAGCATGGTAATGTATGCCAAGATCGGTTTCCATCATAGCTAACCAAAAAGTACGCTCTTCATTACTTAGTCCTGTTGCAGCTTGCCCAGCATAGCCTATCAGACTCTGATAATCTTGTGCCCAATCAAAGCCAACAAGCTTTTTATTAGACAATGCAAAACGCTGTGCAAGCACGGAATAGCGATGATCAACTGCTACATGGATAGAATATGCTTCTTGCTGCATTTCCTTCAACTGAGATTGTACTGCTACTAGCCAATTTATTGGTGCTTTAGTGACGCCTGAGAAGTAATTTAACTTACTTTGATACCAAGACCCACCATTTGATATGCCATGTAAACCAACACTACCTCGGGGTGCATAGAGAGCTAAATAATCATTAAATTCAGTTAGAGTGTGTTTAAGATTTTCTGGAAGATCAACGCGAGCAAGATTTTTAGTTACCTGCACTTGTAAGGCATTAAGCTCGATTGAGTTGAGTCTAAGTTTGCTCTCTTTAGCAAGTATTAACTGCTGCTGGGTAAAACTAAGCCAATTGTTTATGTTTGCAGTAATATCGTGTTGCTGGTTATAGGCAAGCATGTTATCGAGCACAGGAATATACACCGGCCACGTAAAGTAACGCTGCGGAAAACGCTCTGCAATAATGAGGTAATCCAATGTGCGCTGAGCGACAGGAGTTAATTCAAGGGTTTGCATTGCTTGATATATGCTGTGGCGCTCTTTTAAATACGCATCACTGAATGGAAACTGTTGCTCGTTAACTGGTTTAATTTCACTTGTTGGTCTTAAAAATTGATTTAGTGTTTGCAACGCTTGCTGAGCTTGCTCTTTACTTTGATACTGATTATTCGTATCACCACATGCGCTCAAGAAAAGCGCTAAGAAGCATATCCATATTAGGTGTTTTATCATGAGTTAATCCAATAAAAAAAGCCCCATAGGGGCTTTTTATAAATTGCTATAGCGAATTAAAGTTAAATCTTAACACCGTTGCGAGCGGCTTTATCTTTAATAAATACAGACCAACCTTTCGCAAACTTACGCGTGCGAGGGTCATCCATTGCTTTAGTAATTGCAGCATAAGCTTGCTTATACTTTTCTTGATAGTAATAAGCTTCCGCTAAATCTGAATAAATAGTTCCTTTCTTATCAGAACCAAATTCAAGCGCCTTGTTCAGACGAACAACGGCAGCACTATAATTTTGCGATTGTAAAAGTAATGAACCTGCTTTGCGATAAAGCTCAGCATCGTCATCAAATTTTGCCGCTTCTTCATAGTACTTAGCTGCTTTTGCAATATCTTTTGAGCGATGGTAGTTACTTGCCACTGCACTGATATTTTGTTTATTACGCTTCACAATCTTATCATCGATAGACTTCTCTAAAACCTTAGCGGCTTTATAAGGGATCTCATTCAATGAATAGAAGTTAGACAAAACTTTATAATCAACTTCAGTTTCAAAATAACCGTTTTTGTAAGCTACTTCCATCGTCGCAAGACCAGTTTTGTAGTCTTCCGTCTGAAGGTAGTATTTACCTAAACTTACCCATGCTTTTTTATCATCTGGCCAGATACGAACAATTTCTTCACCAATTTTAACCATATTTTTATAGTCTTTAAGTTCAAAATAAGAACCTAATTTTAATTGGTAAGGGCCTTTATTAGGCTCTTTTTGAAGTTTAATTGCTTTATCTGCAGGTGCAAAAACATCTTTGAACTTTTGTAACTGGTAATTAGCTTGGGCTATACGAGTATAAACCGTTGCATCTTCTTCACCAGTAAAGTCCATCCATGCAACATAAGCATCTTTGGCTTTTTCATACTGCTCAGTACCAGCATACATATCGCCTAATGTTTTTAAACTTTGTTCTTGATCGGCAAAGTTCAAAACATCAGGGGCAACAGCTAATTTTAAGTAACCAATCGCAGTTTTGTACTGCTCTTTCTGGCCATACATACTACCTAAATAGCGATTAACTGTTGCTTTGTCGAAATCATCAGAAGCATCGATCTCTTTCAACATGGCAATTGCTTCGTCTAGCTTTTCTTCGTTATATAAGTCAAACGCTTTTATAACTTTTTTACCAGTGCGCTCACCCATGATTCTAGTTTTTGCTTTCTTCCGCGCTTCAATTTTCGCGGGATCTGGCGCTGCTAGAACCGGTGCAGTAAATACTGCACCCGAGAAAGACATAAGTACCGCAAGTGCTGTTACTTTAGATAAATTTCTCATTACTTGCCTCCTTAATTGCCTTGGTTAATTTTAAAGTCTAGCTGAACTTGTAAGCCAACTTGCTTTTGTGGCTTACCGTCAATAATTTTAGGACGGTATTTCCACTTGCTCAAGGCGCGTTTAGCTTCTCTATCGAAAATACGTTTAGGGTCTGCGTCGATTACTTCAACATCAGTAACCCCACCCAATTCATCGATTGAGAATGAAAGTTGTACCCAACCTTCTTTGCCATCACGTGCTGCTTGTGTTGGATATTTTGGTTCAATACGAACGATTGGTGTCGCATCACCGTCTCGTCCGAATGCCCCTGGACCACTTAGACCACCTGCCGAACTTCCCACATTAATGCTTGGCATGTTAAATGACATAGCACCTGGATTTGGGTTGTTGTTTTCCGGCTGTGGCGGCTGCGGTTTAGGCGGCTGCTTTGGCGGTGGAGGCGGCGGAGGCGGTACTCGCTTCCGTTCCTGCACCTTAGATTCAGGCGGATTCGTCATAATTTCGACTATGATCTGCTCTTTTTGTTCCGTATTACGGTCAGCCCCACCAGAGATGAGGAAGGCCATGAAGTAGAACAAGCCGAAAGTAACTGCCCCACCTGCAATCAGTGAAAACAGAAAACGAATCATTACTGATCTCCAGCTATTGAAATTCTCAGGTTGTCGCCCGTCGCTTTGATCTGGTCCATAACTTTAACCACTACGCCGTGTTTTGCATCTTTGTCAGCTTGCAAAATTACAACTTCAGTAGGTTGTTCTGCTAATAAACTTTCAATTTTTGCTGAAACACGTTCAACATCAACTTGCTGTTTATCAATCCAGATTTCGCCGTTGTCACGAATTGCAATAAAAATGTTAGCATTTTTTGCTTCGTAGCTTGGGCCGCTTTTGGTTTATTGACCTCGATACCAGCCTCTTTAACGAACGATGTAGTTACGATAAAGAAAATAAGCATGATAAATACGATGTCAAGCATCGGTGTCATATCTACCGTTGCATCTTCTTCTTCACGAAAACGTTGTTTACGTGCCATATTTAATTCTCTCTCTAGTGATGAGGCATACTATCAACAAGCTTGGCTTTCACCATTCTCGCTCTTGCCTCAAGGCGTGAGCTAAAGAATACTCCAGATAATGCCGCAACCATTCCAGCCATTGTTGGGATTGTTGCCATTGAAATACCTGATGCCATTAAACGTGCATTACCTGTACCTTGGCTTGCCATGGTTTCAAAAACCGCGATCATGCCTGTTACTGTACCAAGTAAGCCAATTAAAGGACAAACAGCTACTAATGTTTTAATCAACAACATACGCTGATCTAATTTTTCAGACGCTTCAGAAATCCATGCTTCACGGATTCTGTGTGCGTACCAAGACGTAGTGTCTTGGCGGGCATCCCACTTTGCTACAATTTCCGACGATAAACGAGGAAATTCTGCAAGTAAGAACCAATAGCGCTCAATCATTAAAACCCACATAAGAAAGAGTGCTATCGCGACCACGTATAAAACCTGGCCGCCTGTGCCAACAAAATCCCTGATAGATTCCCAGATCTCCATCAGGACTAGCATTAGGCTTTCTCCTTCTCCGCGTGAGTAGCAATAATACCTGCGCTTTGCTCATCAAGGATGTGTAATACCGACTTACTACGACCCGCAACAACAGCGTGAAGAAGAATAAGTGGTAGTGCAGCAATTAGACCTAGCGCAGTAGTTACAAGTGCTAGAGAGATGTTACCTGCCATGATCTTCGGATCACCTGTACCGAACAATGTGATTGTTTGGAACGTTAAGATCATACCGATTACCGTACCTAGTAGACCAAGTAACGGGGCGATTGCAGCAAGGATTTTAATGATATTGATACCAGCTTCAATGCGTGGCGTTTCACGAAGAATCGCTTCATCAAGTTTAAGCTCAAGGTTTTCAACATCTTGCGATTTATTGTCATGATACACTTTAAGAATACGACCCAGTGGGTTATTTGTATTCGGTGTAGACACGTTTTTAAGCTGGCTATTAATCTTACTACGAGTAAGTGTAAGGTCAATAAAGCGTACTAGTGTGATTAAGATACCTAAACCTAATAACGCAGTAATGATGTAACCAACTACGCCACCTTGGTGGAAGTATTCATCAAGTGTCGCTTTTTGTGTATTGATACGTAAGATAGCACCACGAGTCGGATCCACGTATACACCAGCATAGTTATCAGAAGACGTATTTTCTAAGTCTTTAATACCAGCAAGGATGTAACCATCAGGCTGTTTACCTAAAGGCTGAATTGATTTAGTTTCAGGCGAATAGATTAAGTAGCCATCGTCTGTTACTAAGTTGAAGTTACCGATACGTGTTACTTTCTTAACTGTCGCGTTACCGTCAAGACCTGCAACTTCAGTTTCGAATGTTGAAACTTTAGCTGACTCAGTCATTTCAGTTTGTAGTGAAATCCAAAGCTCTTCAAGTTCACGAACTGTTGGTAGTTCTTTAGCAGCAGCTAATGAACGTAAGATTTCAGCACGGCCAGGTTTTTCAGCAGAAACAAGTGATGCTTCGATTGAACCAATAGCATCTTGCGCAGCACGACGTACAACACCAAACATTTCACCCAACGTACCTTGTGCGCTTTGAAGAGCAGCCTCTTTCTCAGCTAAAGTATTTTCGTTTTGTGCATATTCTTTAGTTAAACGATCGCCACGAGCTTTTTCAGCAGCTAATTGGCTTTTTGCTTTATTAAGTAACGCTTGCTTATCAGCACGATCTGATAAGAATTCTTGCTCACGTTGCTTATTGATTTTGCCTTCAGATATACGCTCTTGCTTTACTTGCTCAAGAATTTTATCTAAAGCAGTGGTATTTGCATGTGCATTAAGCGCGGTACCTGCAGAAACAGATAGTACTGCTGCAACAGCAAAACCTTTAAATAGTTTCTTCATTATTGATTACTCCGCGCCAAAGATTGGTAGTTTAACAAGTTCTAATGTCGCTTGCTTACGCGCCATACGAATAACTTCTTTAACAGGTTTTAGGTATTCATCACCTAATTCTTTCCACTGTTTAGTATTGTTATCCCATACCCATGCGTGCTTTAAGTCAAACGATTGAGCAACGTAAGTGATACGACCAAGTTGGCCGAAATCAACGTTAATGCTCTTGCCATCAACTTCTAAAGTACCTTGTGAAGCAGCTACTAAAGAGCTATATGCAGCTTCGATAGTGTACGCTTCTAACACTTGACGGAACTTCTCTGAAGTAGTAACAGAAGAAGAAACCATTGTTTCACGTAATCTTTCAACACGCGCCAAACGATTGTCACTGTTAAACGGAACGTCCGCTTTGATGAATTGCTCGAGCGTATCGATCATGCGATACATCAAAGGCACAACGTTTTGTTTTGTGTTGTCGATCGTAGCGATTTGACGGTCAAACGATTCAATTGACGCGTTTTGGTCAGCGACCAAACGGGCAACGTGATCGTTGTATACTTTTAATAGCTCAGATTCATCAACAACGCTACGGTACTCAGCTAATAGCTCTTGAGTTTGACCATATACATTGTCAATTTTAGTTTGAGACTTAACCGCAGCCGTTTGAATTTGTAGACCTGCTTTTTGCACGTCATTCAAAGGATCTGCAATCACATTGCTGCTTGCGAATGCAAAAGCGCCAACCAACGCAGTTGCTACAAGACTCTTTCTGATTTTAACAGACATAGTTCCCAACCAATTAAGTAATGTTACTTTTATAATTTAATTACCTCCCGAAGGAGACAACCCTGATATCTTTTAATAGATATCAACCCTCCAATAATGCTAAATGCAATGCACGCTGTCAACTTGATGTTTGGAATTAACCATAAATAAATTAATTCAATCATTGCAAACTAAAACACAAAAAACAAAGGATTAACATAAATGTAACAGAGGTGGATTTTCATATAGGATGAAAGCCGCTTACTAACAACAGTTTTACCTCCCTTAATGAAAGAGAAAACATTAATGTAACATTTTATGTGTAATCAAGCAGGGTTAAAAAAAGTTCATAATAATTTCGAATAAGCGTAATCATTCAGTAAAAAAGCCTTTTTATGCAGCAATAACCTAGGTGTTTCGTACAAAAAACAAGCACCCGACCTTTAAAAGAAAACGTAGCCGCAATTTTACAAACAGAAGTTATATTTGTTTTTTATCTACAAGACTTAAAGGCGCACTGTAAATGTTACCAATATATTCGAAATAATAACGCTATATACCCAATTTCTTTTATACCGATTACTAACCGTGCCAAACTTGTCTATGAACAATCAGAGGTAAAATAGCATTATCTAATTAAATACTAATTTATACCAATCGTGTTAAGTTACTGACCATTTATAGCGACATATAAATACAGTGATAACAAGGCGTAACTTTTGACATGTAGTTGTTCTACTTGAAAAAATTATAACGCAGTTAGCGCTTTATTTAGCTCGCTAGAATGGTTAAATATTTAAGTCGATTGGTATTAATTAAAAACATCATCGTTATTGGTGTTGAGAAGCTGACTAACTGTATACAGTTGGTATAAAAAGTTTATTGAGGGACGCAAAGATGTACACCGCTTGTATTGAGCAGCATTTGGTCTAGTGAAATAGCATTCAGAATTTAGTGTATATTTATTGAATTTAAAAAGTAGCGGTAGAAAGTTTATTTTAAAAAAGAATTTGATGAGGGGGAAATTATGGTGAAACAGAGTCCTGTTTCACCAAGTTGAACCTAGGTTCACATAATAAAAATTATGCTAATTCTACGTTCTCAGCTTCAGGGCCTTTTTGGCCTTGCTTGATGCCGAAAGACACTTGTTGGCCTTCGCTTAGAGTGCGAAAACCTGAGCCTGTAATAGCGCTGAAATGTACGAATACGTCAGGACCATTTTCTTGTTCAATAAAACCGAAACCTTTAGCTTCGTTGAAGAACTTAACTTTACCAGTAACCGTGTTTGACATACCAAATTTTCCTGTAAGTCAATAATTAAAATTCAGCCAGATTGGCTATATCCTCCCTGAGTGAATGCCCAATAAATCGCTGGGATAAAGTACAGGAAGAAGTAATAACCATTAACCGGAAACCTTACACGCCGCACATTAACCAAAAAATTCAATACGCAAAAACTCAAAGCAAGTTAAGGTTAACACAATATAATTGTTTTAGCTCTATTAATTCAGAATTATTTTAATGCTTTTAACATCAACTCAATAAAACTGTTCAAGTGATTAATTTTAATACAAAAAGCACACCTTTCTCAGCTGTGCTTTACTTACTCTATGGTTATTTGATCAGCCAATCAATTGTACTTTCGGCTTTAATTGGCACCACGTGATCATTTCCTAATGGGTAACTTGCTGGCACTGTCCATGGTTGCTTTATAAGTGTAACAGTATCTGCATTACGTGCTAAACCATAAAAGTCTGGCCCAAAATGACTTGCAAAGCCTTCAAGCTTATCAAGCGCTCCGGCCTCCTCAAATGCTTCAGCGTATAACTCAAGTGCAGCATGAGCGGTGTATGCACCGGCACATCCACATGCGGCTTCTTTTTTATCTTTATAATGCGGCGCCGAATCTGTACCTAAGAAAAACTTAGCACTGCCACTGGTCGCAGCACTAATAAGTGCTTGTTGGTGTGTATTACGCTTTAATATTGGTAAACAGTAGTAATGTGGGCGGATCCCTCCCGCTAACATATGATTACGGTTATACAATAAATGATGTGCAGTAATGGTTGCAGCCACATTATCAGAGGCATTATTTACAAAATCAACGGCATCTTTAGTGGTGATGTGTTCAAGCACAATTTTTAAATCTGGGAAGTCTTGTACAACATCCACTAAAATAGTTTCTAAGAATACTTTTTCACGATCAAATATATCAATCGATGAATCTGTCACTTCACCATGGATCAGCAATAACATACCGACTTCTTGCATGGCTTTTAATGCTGGGTAAATCTTTTTAATTGATGTTACACCAGAATCAGAATTTGTTGTCGCACCTGCTGGATACACTTTAGCAGCAACAATTTTACCAGTTGCATGTGCTTTTTTAATCTCATCCGCGCTCGTATTATCTGTTAGATAAAGCACCATTAATGGCTCAAAATTTCCTTGTGGCCCGGCCGCCATAATACGGTCGCGATACGCTAAAGCAGTTTCAGTACAGGTTGCCGGAGGAACTAAGTTTGGCATAATAATAGCGCGTCCCATATAGCGGCTAATATCACGCACTGTATCTTTTAGTTGATCCCCATCACGTAAATGAACATGCCAGTCATCTGGACGAGTGATAGTTAACGTTGACTGAGTGTCGAAGGCTTGCTTTGTCATTACTTGTTTCCTCGGCTGAATTTAGTTGATCATATGCATATGCCCTATCTGAGTAAAGATTTTATTGCGGTTTTTCCTGATGCTTTTTATCAACAGATAGAATGAAAACACTGGTTCATCAATCGTTTGGCGTGCGTTTACCTTTACAAACATACCTCGTTAATTTTATTTATTCTTTGTCTAAACGTTAACATTCCGTTAATCTATAAGTATATCAATGACACAAAACGGTATATTCACGCGTGGCATATGCAGAATAAAGTAGACTTATCTTCAGCGCTTGATGCAAAAACCGAGCAACTGAGTATTATTAATCAGTTTTCTTCAAGCTTATTACAGTTAGATAAACTCGATGAATTATTCGAGTACGTGACCACTGAAGTAGTTAAGCGGTTAGGCTTTGTCGATTGTGTTATTTATATTGCCGATGAAAGTGCTACAACCTTACATGAAGTCGCATCAATGGGAGTGTCACCTGCAGATAGTAACTATGCCGTAGAACGAAAAACTATCGCATTTAATCAAGGCATTACTGGTTATGTTGCTTCTACAAGTCGCGCTGTTATCATTGGTGATGTCAGTACTGATAGCCGTTATATCGCAGATGTACGCCCTGCAATGTCTGAACTATGCGTACCATTAGTTTATAAGCAGCAGGTTTTAGGAGTTATAGACTGCGAGCACCTAGGTGCGTAACTATTTTAGTGATGCCCATCTTGAAATTTTAACCACCGTTGCGCATTTACTCAGTGCCAAAATAAATCAGGTCAATACTGTTGAGAACTTGCAACAAACGGTGAGTAAATTAAATGCTGCACAAAAGCTAGAAGGAACGCTCTTACAAATAGCAAATTTAACTTATCAAGCCAATGACTTAGATACTTTTTTAGAAGCATTGCATGGCATTATGACCAACTTGCTACGCGCTGATAACTTTTTGGTAGGGCTATACAACAAAAATATCGATATCCTCGATATTGTTTACATTGTCGAGGAAGGAGTACGTTCAAATGCTCATAAAAAAATATCAAAAGAGCAACTAAAACATACCGCATCCTATTACCTTTTAAATTCCGAACAGCCATTACTATTAAATAAAAAAGAATATCAACAACATATAAATGATGGCCATTTTAAAATGGTAGGCCGCCAGTCAGAATCTTGGCTTGGTGTTCCATTTAAAGTAAGCGAACATATAAGTGGTGTGATCGTAGTACAAAGTTACGATAAAACTCACCATTATAATGATCATGACCGCGCTCTACTGACGTATGTCAGCCGCCAAATTAGTATGGCTATCGACAGACAACTATCTCGCCAAGCACTTGAACATCGCGCTTTGCATGATGAATTAACTGGGCTTGCTAATCGCTCTTTACTGATTGACCGCATTAAGCAGGGCATCTTACGGCTAACTCGAACACCCAAAGGGCGATATCATGCGTTGCTGTATCTAGATTTCGACCGCTTCAAAAGCATCAATGATTCTTTAGGGCATGAAGTGGGCGATCACTTTTTAATCGCCATTTGTAAGTTAATTAAAGGCACAATTCGAAATACCGATACATTCGCACGACTCGGTGGTGACGAGTTTGCTATTTTTATGGAAAACATCACTCATAAAAACCAAGTTAATGATGCATTAAAGCGGATTAAAAAAGTACTCGCTAAACCACTTAATATTGATGGCCATTTACTGCAAGCTTCTACTAGTATTGGCGTTGCATTTTGCGAAAACGAAAATGATAAAGCCTATCAGTTATTACAGCATGCAGATGCTGCAATGTACGAAGCTAAATCAACAGGCCGTGGCCAAGTCAGATTTTTTAATAACACCATGCGTAAAAAGCTTAAAAGTCACGCAGATATAGAAAATGATCTACAACATGGCATTGAGCATCATGAATTTGAGTTATATTATCAGCCGATCTTTGCTATACAGCAATGTAACGTTGTAGGTTTTGAAGCGCTCGTTCGTTGGCACCACCCACGCAAAGGCTTTGTTTCACCTAATGATTTTATTTCAATAGCAGAAAACACTGGGCAAATAATTAATCTCGACCTGCATTTATTAGATCTGGCAGGAAAACAAATAGCTGCGTGGCAACAACAAGGTAAACGTTTCTTGCGTGTGACGGTGAATGTTTCCTCACGACACTTTGCAAGTGTAGACTTTATCTCGCAAATTCATGCTATTTATAATAAATATGAGCTAGCATTAGGCTCCTTATGTTTAGAGATCACCGAATCAGGTTTGATCGAAAACTTAGAATTAGCAACCAAGATAATTGAAGGGTTAGCGCCATTAAAAGTAAAGTTATGTTTAGATGATTTTGGCACCGGATACTCTTCTTTGGGTTACTTACACCAACTGCCAATTCATGTGCTAAAAATTGATAAGAGCTTTATTGACCGTCTTAAAGACACCGCCACGCCATTAGTTGATGCCATTTTGTCATTGGCATCATCACTTAAGTTAGATGTTGTAGCCGAAGGAATTGAAACGCAAGAGCAACTAGCCATATTGCAAAAAACTCAATGTGATTTTGGCCAAGGCTTCTTAAAAGCCAAACCCCTGCCCGCCGCTCAAGCAATTTTATTGATTGATAAACCACTTTAAAACAACCATAAAAAAGCCCTGATTAATCAGGGCTTCTTGCAAATAAAAAACAGGCAGAATCAGCCAACCAACCAATGTGCCATCAGAGCAATAACGGGTAACGTGATCAAGGTTCTGAGAATAAATATTACAAACAATTCAAATATATTTACTGGGATTTTACTACCCAATAAAAGCGCGCCCACTTCTGACATGTAAATTAACTGGGTTACACTCATTGCCGCAATAATAAAGCGAGTAACATCACTTTCAATCGTGCCAGCAGCTAAGATTGATGGAATAAACATATCCGCAAAGCCAACCATGATCGTTTGCGCGGCAGCTTCTGCTTCTGGTATTTGTAATAACTCTAAAAATGGGATGAACGGTTTACCTAAATAAGCAAATATCGGCGTATATTCAGCAATAATTAATGCGAATGTGCCCACAGCCATCACTACAGGTAATACTGCAAACACCATATCCAATGCGTTGTGAATGCCTTCTTTCATGGTACCTGCAAAGCCCGGTGAGTTTTTAGCTTTGTGCAGCGCGACATGTAGGGCATGTTTAAACACATTTTTGCCATGCGGCACGCGCTCTTTGTGCTGATCAGGCTGACTACCATCAATATATATATCTTTCTTAAAGCTCAATGGCGGTATACGTGGCACAATCAGCGCAGCAACAACTCCCGCTAAACAAACCGTTAAATAAAATGGGGCAAATAATTTTTCTAGTCCGACTTGGCCTAATACCACCAAACAAAACGTAATTGATACCGCAGAGAATGTAGTACCGATAATCGCCGCTTCACGCTGAGTGTAATGCTTTTCTTCATATTGGCGCGCGGTCATTAAAATACCCACACTGCCATCGCCTAACCAAGAGGTTGCACAATCAACAGCACTTCGTCCTGGCACGCCAAATAACGGGCGCATTACTCTAGTTAATAACGTGCCTACTAGCTCCAGCAAACCAAAATTTAACAATAAAGGCAGTAATAAGCCCGCTAAAATAAACACCGAAAATAGCACTGGTAATAAATCTTTTAGCACTAAGCCACCGGTACTTCCTGATGTAATACCATCGAAAAGCGGAATTAAAAACTCTGGTAATGTCGATTTAAAATCCGGATTATTAATGCTTAAAACCGTTAAGATAATAAACGCCATACCAAATAAACGGATCACTAGCCAAAGCCAATGCACATCAAAAAGATGCTTTAAAATAGTAGATTTCATTAATACCTCAGGCTTAAAAACCTTGAATATCAATGATAAAACACCTGTAGTACAAATAATTAATGTAATCAACGTATCGGCATACGATGTAATATGAGCTTGCACCGCTTTTGCCATAACAGCGATAGGAATAGTCATTGCCCCGTCCATTGGCACTGGAGTCATGAATAAGAGGACGCCAATCAATGAAGGAACTAAAAAATTAAACCATACCTTAAAGTCAAACTGCGGGTGAGAGGAAGTTAGATTAGACATTGTTTTCAACCTGTAAAAACCACAAAAAGAGCAAAAGCTCTTTTTGTGGTGTTATTATTATTTATTATTAAATTTTAATACCGCGTTGACGCAAAGCACTTTCTAACGCTTGTTGTAAGTCATTCATCGTACCAGGCTCTAACGTTGTGCCTTCATCGTCCATCCACGTTAAGCTAGTACCACCTTCTTTGGTGCGACTGACTAAAATTTGATATTGGCCATTTTCAATCGGTAATTCAGCAAGCTCTTCACCCCAAATTGAATCCCAAACACTTGATTCAGGTTTGTTGTAATCAGCTGTGATCAAACCACGATCTTGGTCAATTTCAACAATCGTAAACGACAAGCGCTCAAGGAACCCTGAGAAACGATCAAATATTAATGAGTAATCCTGTTCCGTTACCAGCGCCGCATTACCTTTATTGTCAAAGCCCATTTCCAACGAAATAATGCCTTGTTGTTTGCGAATTTCAACTTCAAGTTGACGATAACGATAATCAAATTCAGCCACAACTTGATTTAGTGCACGCACTTCTAGTTGCTGTTGCAAAATTGGCGTCAATGGCACATCTTTACTATTGTATTCCGCTAGCTTAGCGCTTAACGAAGCAGTACGCTGATGTGACTTCTCTTCAATAGTAAAAATAAAACGTTGCTCAGATACAGCGGTATCGCTATTCCACAACCAACCTTCCTCGGGTTTGATAATCGCATACCAGTCAGTTTCAATCGAACCTAATGACTTATCTTGTTTGATTGCCTTTGTTTGATGCTCAGTTAACACAGCGTGTACTGAATCCCAAATAAACTCATCTAAATTTGCAATACCATCGTTTTTATCAAAATAAACGCGTGCTTGTTTATCACCTTCTTCAACCCAACTGCCTTTTGCCACAGTTAATACTTGTGCTGGGGGACGATAGTTTGTTGAATCCGGATCATTATTATATTCTGCCACATCCATTTTATAAATGGGGTCTAAAGCTGGCTGAGCCAATTGTCCTGGCACTTGTACCGGCTCACTGGCACGGTAATTACGTTTTTGATGCGCTTCGTCAGTGAACACACCACATCCTGACAAGCTAACCAATACGCTTACAGCAAGCGCTTTTGGGATCCAATACTGCACAGATAATTCTCCTTAGCATACCCTTAATTGTTTTAACAAATATATGAGTGGGTTATGCCGATTTGGTTCAGTGTAAAGCCAATATTAACTTTACGTATCTTGTTTTTATGCAAACCCCGTTACTTTAGGGCACGGCTAAACGTAAATGTAAGCCAGTCTATATGCAAAATTTTAACTATGGTACTTTCCCATGCCACTAAAAACAAGAAACACCGTGCTTTAATAACAGCTTAATTATCTCGGCCTGTAGTTTAGCGATTGTTTTGTGTTAAACTTCGCCGCCGTGTGGTGGTAATTGCCGGCTCAGCTTACTCTGATTGTTATTAATAATATAACCTAGGTACTTGAATTCATGACTGCTTTTTCAAATCATCAGATCGTTTTAACTGCTATTGGCGATGATCGCCCTGGTATTGTCAGTGAATTAACCCAATTAGTCAGTGACTGTCACTGTAATATTATTGATAGTCGCATTGCCATCTTAGGCAATGAATTTACATTTATTATGCTGTTATCAGGTGATATGTCGGCAATCAGCCGCATTGAACACACCCTGCCCCTCAAAGGCATGGAGCTGGGCTTACTCACTATGATGAAGCGGACAGCCAGTCATACTCAAAGTGAATTTTGTGCTGGCTACACCCTCGAATATACAGGTATCGATACACCTGGCACGTTAAGTAAAGTTACCCGCTTTTTTGCCGACAACCACATTAGTATTTGTTCTTTAAAGTCAGATACCTATGACGAAGAAAAAAATACAAAAATGCGCTGTGAACTGGAGTTTAACATTCCTGTTGAGGTTGACATTGATACGTTTAAAGTCCAATTTGAAGATCTGTCGCGTACTCTAAACGTAGATTACATATTTCGACGCATTCGCTAAGGAGCAAAGCATGAACACAATTAATCCATTACAAGCCGGTGACAAAGCACCCGCTTTTAGCCTACAAAATCAAGATGACGAAACAATCGTCCTTGCAGAGCTATTAAAAGAGCAGCAAGTATTAGTGTACTTTTATCCAAAAGCATCAACACCTGGTTGCACCGTGCAAGCTGAAAACTTACGTGATGAAAAAGCCGTGTTAGCACAGCTAAATACCCGCGTGGTTGGTATCAGCCCTGATCCGGTAAAAAAATTAAAGAACTTTGAAACCAAAAAAGAATTAAACTTTGACCTACTTTCAGACGAAGATCACGCGATTGCAGAAGCATTCGGCGTATGGGGCTACAAAAAGTTTATGGGTAAAGAGTACGACGGTATTCATTTATACCCCCATTAATATTATGCACACTACATACTAAAAAGTTAATCCCTCCTTTCTAAAACTCAATTTTACTACTACGATTAAAAACTGCACAGTCTTAATGGATAAAGTACGTTTTTATGGATCAATTCAGTTCTTATATTGTCGCTAATGAATCCGTTGATCTATCAAAGTCTTTATTAAATGAAGATGAAGGAGTCTGGTTATCTGTAAGCAAGCTTCATAGTGGTGTAGTTGCATTAGATGAAAAAATGAGAGTACTCCCATTAATTTCTGAATTTCTATCCTATAGCTTCCGAAACAACAAAATAAGCCGCCACACGGCAAAAACGTACGCTAAGAATCTGAGTTATTTTTTGGCTTATCTTAAAAATAGGAAAGAATTTCAAAAAACTCACCTTGATGAAGCATTCCTTACGGTATCAAAATTTGTTATCGAAGAATATTTAGCGGAATTAAGAACTAAATATGATTTATCTACTGCAACAGTGCGAAATCGAGATGCAACACTTCAAGCATTCATCCACAAATTCCTCTATCAAAATCACGAGCTACGAAACGCATATATTGAGAAAAGCCCGTATTCAAATGGGTTAATAAGTGGGCCCGTAAAGCAAAAGCTTGTCATTTCATGCTCTTTAGATGAGTTAACAAAATTAATAATACAAACCGGCTCTGAGCGTGAAAGGCTCATTATTCAGTTTATTTTTGATTCTGGGGTTAGAAGATCAGAGTTACTAAACATAACCAAACAAGATATAGAAGATGCTATAGAGTTTAATAGTCAAAAGTTGATACACCAAAATACGGACATGCCAGTAATATCACCCTACGCCCCACTTTCTATACAAGGTGTGAAAGGCAGACATAACAATACTAAGCAAAGAATGACCTTGGTAAGTCGAGCTGTTTTAAACCGTATAATGAGATACCATGCCTCCCCCTATACAAAAAGCATTCAAGAAAGTATTCATCCCTATCAGATACCCCTGCATTCTTTAATGCCGAAGGACGCCCGATTACCCCCAAATGCCTGTCTAAGCTACTGGATAGACTATCAGAGCGTGCATTAAAAAAAGGTATGCTATCCAAGCCTATGTCACCGCACAAATTAAGGCATGGTTACGCATACGATTTACTTCAATCACCTGACATAGGACAAACCTACGTGGACAGGCTTGCTGTAGTGCAAAAATCACTTGGCCATGCATTCTTAAGTAGTACTGAGGTTTACACAAAAATACCTTCTGAACTATATAAAACAATAACTAATAGCGACGGTGAGTTATTAACTAAAGCGGATAGAATGGAAAGGCTTGTCAAAAGCACACAACTTAAAAATATCACTTAAGGACAAGAAATGACAAAAGAAAAACAAGCTTAAGTGAATGGGATACACTAGTTGATACACCTTTAACTTGCATTGAAGATTTAGCGCTGCCCTCCCAAGCCTTACCTTATCGACAATTGACACATTTATTTGCATCAGTTTATAAAACAAAGGTAAGCCGCTCCTATAAAGATGATGTTCATGCTACACACTCTCATGTTACTGAACTTATGAAAGAAAAGTTTGGTAATCAACCAATTTATTTGACTAAAGTACTGAATGAATTTTCATTAGATGATTTTCATGCATATTTGAAAAGCTGCATGTTGCTCGACAAGATACATAATCGGTATGCAAACGTTTTGCAAAGTACCTATAAGAACGTTCTGAATAAAGCTATAGAGCTCAAAGTTCCAAACTTTAAAAGGTTTTATTTACCAAGTTCTTTTTGCTACCAAACAAGAGTAACCGAACGCTACAAACCATATAGTAAGAATGAGAGAAGAAAAATTGATGAGGCTATTGAAGTTGGAATCGACAAAGCTTTAAAACTCCTTATTCCTTATGAGAAAACAGGAAGAGGTAGAGCTATTCTCGATGATGACTGTATGCTCTTAGAGGGTGTAGAGAACTTAACACTAGATGATGCTCGTTGGATTTTTGAGAATAAAATGGGATGTATTCCCGTTACTAATAGTTATGGTTTTCGAGGTAAACGAGCCTATAGAGCTTTCTACCAAATCATTAAAGACAATGGTGCATATTATCAAAATGTATATGAATCTTGGGGAGTTTTAAGTAAGGTTACAATGAAACATTTACTTCCATTTTTGCTGAAACTGTTAAAAGTCACAGGTATGAATGTTGAGTCAATTTATAACCTTGAAATTGACGACCTAGTAGACTCACACCCTGCAACTGGGAAACCTTGTTTAAGGTATTGGAAGAACCGCTCTGATGGCCAGAAGTTATATCACTTAGATATATTCAAGGCTGACCTTCAATGGCTAACCCTTAGCCAAAGTGAACAAGTGAAAGAAATATTTAATAATGTTTTGTTGCTAACATCAAAAGTAAGAGAAAAAGCACCTTTAGAGCATAAAAGTAAACTATGGTTATTTGAAACATACAACGGTTTAATCAAATGCCTTCCTGTTATGTATCACCTTTCAATGGCTATAAAAACCTTTTCTGCCGAACACGAGCTTTTTAAACAAAATAGTAACGAGTTACTTTTAGAGACAACAAGGTTTAGGCCTACATTTATCAGCGACCTAATAGGGGAAGGAGTTTCAATTAGGGAAGTACAGCTACTAATGGGTCATAAAAATCTCAATACAACAATGCGCTACCTAGATATTCATGATTTTGGGCAGACCGCGAGAATAAAAATTAAAGATAAATTGATAGAACTTCACAGTAACATTAGCTCTTCAGTTAGTAGTAAACCTCATAAAAAGGTAGGCAACAAAGAGTCGCTACCCATATCAACCCCATTAGCGACGTGCAAAAATATTTTTGACCCACCTGAGTCTGTGAAAAGTCTATCTAACTACACACCTGGAAAGCCTTGTAGTACTTACAACATGTGCCTTAGTTGCCCTAATGTAATCATAACCAAAACTGATTTGCCAAAGCTCTTTGCGATGAAACGTGATTACCTTATTAAAATTCAAAATAGTAGAGTATTAGATACTCCATTTGGACATGTTATAAAAAGTAACCTAACACTTTTGAATTCGATTCTAGATTCGAACTTGTCCGAATTTAGTGCCGAAGAGCTCAATGATGCTGAAAAAGTATCTCTTTATATAGAAACCACAGAGCTTATTTAGGAGTTTGAAATGGAAAGGCTACCAAAACATTACAGTTTACTAAGTACTATTGCTGAGCTCAAAAAAAATAAGCTGGATTTCTTAAGTGCTGATCCCGACAGAGTTACCGACAATAAAAGTACGTTATATCTAACCAAGTTGTTAAATCTACCAGTTTCCAGTATATCAATCTTCGATGACACTGAGTGGGATTTTAACTTAGAAAATCCTAATGCATCTGCAAACATCACAGGTAGTAAATTAAAAATTAACTTTAGTAAATATAAAAACATCCCACCATATGTGATAATCGAGCTAAAGTGCATGCTACTTAGTGTTCAGTTAACACCTGAAGTATTTATTAATAATCGTAAAAAAGCCAAAAAGACTAATATTACTAAGCTTGCTACAAACACTATCTTAGGGCACTTTAAATCAGGATTTAGATTCTTAGACACACTTTTTAGAGTTTTAAAAGTTAAACTTGGTAATGAGCATATTGAAAAAATATATTCCTCTCTTACTCAAGTTCAAGCCATCGATTACAGAGAAACAGCCCAAGTTCATACCAATACCTACAATGATGACTTGAGACAGTTTTTTTCTTATTTACTAAACCCATATACTTCAGAGCACATTTTTGGAGAAAATATTCCTGCCTTTGATCCAGACCAATTCAGTTGGAAAAAAGATATAAGAAGAAAGTATCAAACCAAGTGATACCTAACGCAACTTTTGATAAACTTATCAGAGCTTCATCTTTAATCGTACACGATTTTTTACAAACTATGGAAGAGGAAGTATTAGACTCTTACGTAAGCAGATATGCATCACAAACCGAAACTCAATACTGTAACAAAGCTGGAATTACCAAGTATACATTTCAACTTTATCGGGCTTTCCGCCTTTTGAGTGCAGGCTATGAAGATAGCTATATTGATTCAAAGTATGGCATCCCAGATGAATTACGTAATTCCAGAGGAAAATATAATTTAAAAGATATGACCTCCTATCTCGCTAGGTGTGATGGTTTTAATTTCTCACTATCAAAAGTTAACAAACATTTAATGTTAGTATCAAGTGCTGCAAAGTATCTAATTGGTCAATATACAGGAATGAGACCTTCAGAATTAGCCGTGATAGAATTACACTCTTGCCTCACCGAAGAAAGTGGCATAAAGCTTCTTCGCTCTCATGTTTTCAAAGGAAAAGATACTTCTACTAAAGGCCTTTTTGATGATAAATGGGTTGTTATCCCTATTATTGAAGATGCGATAAGAGCGATAAAAATTTTAAGCACAATTACACAAAGAAGCTTGATGTTTAGCTCTCTCCACACAAAGAAAAACAACGAGAAAGAGAAACTCCAAACCTCAGTTATGATCCGTCACCAGATAAAAATATTCATAAAGCTAGTTTCGCCAGACGATGATCTTGGCTTTAGTAATTCCATGATGCGTCACACACTTGCATATCAACTTTATAGGTTAGAAGCTGGCTTGCCACTAATCTCATTCCAGCTTAAACACTTAGTAAATACTGTAGATAAGTTTCTATCAAGGGGTTCAACAAGTGATGTAACTATGGGTTATGGTGGAATTGCTGATAGCCTTGTTGAAAGTCAAACTGCGCAAAAGCTTAGAAAACAATCAGAGATTGAAGTAATCAAAGCAACAGCAGACCCAGACGGTAACGGAGTTTTTCAAGTTAGTTGTCGCATCAAGTTAAATTTTATGCCGCCCGCACTTCTTCTTTTTTCTCTGGATTCAAATTTACTTCATTGATCATTGTCCAATTTCGAGACTTTCCTGACCAACGACTTGGATTCTGTAATTTCGCTATTTCATTAACCCGATGACGTTCCGCTAGGATCGCTTTATCTAAACCTAAATGACGCTGATTTGGCGTGACAAACTTAATACCGCTATGTAAATGTTCATCGTTGTACCAATCTACAAATCCGTTAACCCATTTCCTTGCGCTCGCGATATCTTCGAAGGCTTTTTCAGGGTATTCTGGGCGATACTTTAATGTTTTAAATAATGACTCAGAATACGGATTATCGTTACTCACAGATGGTCGGCTAAATGAAGGCACAATCCCTAACTCCTGCAATGTCGCTAATAACGTTGCTCCTTTCATTGGACTGCCATTATCTGAGTGCAACGTGACTTGCTCAGGTTTTACCTGCTCTCGCCTGCAAATATCTACCATTAAATCAGCCGCCAGTGTGCTTAGTTGTGTGTCATGAACCTGCCAACCAACTATTTTTCGACTATAAATATCCATCACTAAATATAAGTATAAAAACTGACCTTTAACTGCTGTCGGCAAATACGTGATATCCCATGTATAAATTTCGTTTGCACGTGTTGCCTTGAGCGCTTTTGGCTTTTTTATCTTTTTATTTGGTTTTACTTTTTCTCTGTGTGTTAGTAAGTTATGTGATTTCATAACGCGATAAAACGAACTTTCTGATGCTATCCACACACCTTTATCCAATAGTTTAGGGACTATCTTGCAGGGTGGTAAATGCCCGTACTCTATTGAATTAACCGTCTTAATTATACGCTGTTGCTCTAATTCAGTTAGCTTATTAGGTGGTCGTTTTATCGTACTTGTCCGCTTATCTATCATATCTTCAGCTTCAATCCAGCGTTGGATTGTTCTTGTCGTTAAACCAAGTAACTCACATGCTTTTGCTTGCCTTGCCCCTGATTTCTGAGCGTCTTTAATGAGCTTTATCAATTCATGGCGTTCAGTTGAGCTGGTTAATCGTCCTCGTTGAAACCCCAAAGCGCATCTGCTTTTTTTGAGTACAAGTAAAGCGGCTGTTTCTGCTAATGCTTTATCTTTACGATTAAGCTCTTTTTGAAGCTGCTTAATTTCTTGTTTGAGCTGCTTGCTGTCTGATTTTACAGGCTTCGTTGCTGGCCCTTTAGCAAAATCTTGCTTCCATTGTTGAATATGATGCGGGTAAAGTCCTTTAGCACGACAATATTCATTAAGAGCTGTTTCATCTAAACTCGCACATTCAATAATGGCGTTGAGCCTGTCTTCTAAGCTCCAGTCATGAGGGCGTTTTTCTGTTGTCATGTGACTACCGTTATTTTTAGTTTCAAGTTCATGGTTTTTAGCAAGTGCAATCCACCGTTGTAGTGTTGAATAGCCGACGCCTAAATCATCAGCAATATCTTCTAGACGAACATCATCACATTGAGATAATGCTTTTTCAACAGCTTGAACTTTAAATTCTTGAGTAAATCGACGTCTCATTTTATCTGCCTCTATTAAAAGTTAGAGGCGACAACTATCCTGACACAGGGGGTAATTACCTTGGAGGTAAAGCTGATGAGCATAAAGAGCGTCTTAAAACAGCATTTAAGGGTTACATGGCAAGCGGATATTCAAAAGAAGAGATTTTTGAAGCGATGGCTGAACAAGGGCTCGGTGTAATAAACGTTGGATTAGGTTACTGTTATGGTTCAGATAGTAAAAATGAAAATCTCCCCTGTATAGGCTCACTAAGATGTAACCCCATCAGGTGTTCAAACGCCATAGTTAGTGAAGCAAACGCACCATACTGGAGAGAGGTTTATTCGACCAATTTAGCTAACCTTAATAACCCTAGTTTTGCAGACAATAAAGAGCAAATCAAAGAAGTCATCAATGAAGCTAAAGGTGTTTTAACACTACTTGGTCATGGAGTGCTCAATGAGTAATCCCTTTGACATCAAAAATCAACGTGACTTTGATGAAAATACTGAAAAGCTAGTTGCTGCAATAGATAAAATAAATAATACGCATTCCCTGCCAGCAACTATAGCTGAGCTTTCTAGATTAACAGGCCTTCACCGTAATGCAATAAGTAATAGAGGCTGGCCAAATCAAAAATTAAAGCTTATAAAAGAAAAAAGAAAAACCCAAGAACAGGCTGAAACCAAACCAACTATAAATAAAAACCCTATAAAAGTTTTGGAAGAAAAATTAGACAATGCAAAAAATGAGCTTGTGTATTGGTTTAATAAAAATCTTGATAACGAAAAGCAAATTAAGCAGCTAGAAATAAACTTAGAGCGAATGTCATTAGCGCGTAATGACTATGAAGCAATGCTCAAGCAAGAAAGGTTAAAAACGGAGGAGCTTACTAAAAAGAACAACCTATTAAGAGAGCTAATATCCTAAAAATGAGTTTTAGAGTTAGATCTCATACTCACGAGACTCCTGCAGATGCTAAAAGAGCATAAAAGTCAGAGACCTTAAACCTAGTCCCTCTCTCTGAGCAATAAGAAAAAACTACCCTTTGTTTCGCTCGGGAGAGTGCGACAAAGAATGTAGATAACCCCTCTACACCTCCAGGCTCGTGAGACCACCAAGCATTGTCATCTACGCCCATAAAAATAGTTGTATCAAATTCCAACCCTTTACTTTTGTGAATCGTCATCAAAGGAATATGATATATCCCATCAAACTCATCTATAAAATCCTCCCAAGCATTTTGAGCCTGAGTACATTTTATAAAAATTCTTTTAATGCAAACAAATTTATATCGAGTAAGTCTCCAGTAGCATATTTGGGATACGCCTTTCGAAGGTCATTTAAATTTATAAAGTCAATAATAAGCTCAAAAACAAGGTGTATATTCTTATATATATAGGGTTTCTTCATACAACTTCTCAGTTCAGCCATAAAGTTCTTTAATTTATTTTCAACCCGCCTCATGGCTTTATCATCTTCTGGGCTTATATTTCTTAGCTGCTGTACAGATACTGAGAGTTCACTCCAAACTTTCGCATTTGGCTTGCCAAGACCTAACTTTATTAAACCAGAAAACAAACAAGTCAACTCTTCACTAAGTAAATCTTGGAGTGATGTTTTACCTATTTTTTCACTTTCATTTCGTAAACTCAGTCCGTGATGAGCTAAATAAAAAGATAGCGGTTGTTCATAATCCTCTGGTTTTTGACGTACAAGAACACAATAATCCCTTGGCTTTAAAGATCTGCTATACATGTCACTCGCAATCTGTTTTGCTAAATAACAAGTCTCACAATCTAATGTATGACTAATATAGATTAACGCACTATCACCTGTTATTTGTCTATTCTTGATTGCTTGAACATCTCTCACTTCGTGATCAATTGCATGTGCTATAACATGTTGTATCCTCACTAGCTCTGGTGAAGAACGGTGGTTAAGTAACAAAGGGTATCTAGTTGCTAGAAAGTCCGACTCAAACTGATGAAACGCATCACCTCTGGCTCCCGCCCATCCCATAATTCTTTGTTTATAGTCTCCAACAGATGTTATAGATACTCTACTTTCACCAAAAGAGGAGTATAAGAAATCATATTGAGAATGTGTCGTGTCTTGAAATTCATCTATAAAAACAAAAGGGTAAGTAGCTAAAATAGCTCTACGCACATAACAATTAGTCCGAATAATGTACTCAGCAAGCCGATTTAATAACAAAAATGATACTCTAGATATACCATCTGCATGATTTATTTGCTGACCTAACCAAAAAGCTAAAAACTCCTCCTCCAACCATTGCAAGTTAGGATCACCTAGCCGAACGCTTCCAATGAAATGTTCAATACTTTGAAGCCTCTGTGTAAAATTATAAATACCCACTGCATTGTAAAAGTTGCTCCTGAAGCTATAAATAAGTTGTCTATCTTGACGAGTAGATGGAAAATAAATTTCATATCCCTTTGATGGGCGATACTTTTCAGGTAATGCCATACGAAACCGATCAACTAAGTTCTTAGTAAAAGCATCAAAAGTCATCGAAATAAACTGATTGCTAAGTTTATCAGGGCAACGCTCTTTAACTCTATCTGCGAGATTTTTTGCTGCATCAGTTTTAAATGAAATGGCCAGAATTTTCTTATTTGGTGGGCATAGCCCTGTCTCTAGTAGGTATGCGGCTTTTTGAGCTAAAAATTCCGTTTTTCCAGCTCCTGGACCTGCAATAACACTTGTTGAACTAAGCTGTCTTAATGCTAACCAAGCATTTGGTTCCAGGTCAAAAATTCCTTTAGGTTGCCATAGTTCAGGTTGGATAAATTTCATTGCGCCACCTAGCTTTGAATGGCTGAATGAATAGACTGCACCAAAGCTCTCAGCTCTTCTGGTGCATTCTGAGCTAACTGTTCTGACGCAATAGTTCCAAGTACTCGAATGTGCGTACTAGGCTTACCTCTCCCTAAGAATAAATATCTGTACCAGCGTAAATCTAGTAAATCGTGAGCATAAAACGCAGAGTTTCCCTCATCACCGAGGACTGCATTACCAGGCATACTACTGTTAGATGGCCCCGTGGAATTTTCGTCTGGGGCAACTTTATATTGCTGAGGAAATGCTTTTAACATTGAATAATCAATATCTAGTGGACTTGAGAAGTACACATTAAAGCAGGGAGCACGAAGATAGCTCACCCATTTACTCATAAATTCATAATCATCACACCTGAAACTATCAAACTCAGCCAAATTTTCACAAACCCCATTGGCATGAACTCCAGCAGTAAAGATACGCTCCGCAGGTACTCCATATTCTATCAATTTTGTAACTGTGTTCTTAATCCTCCCCCAGCCACCGCCATGTCGCCCCCAATCCAAATCAAGCAATGTAATATAAGGGATGTTGAGATCTGTAAGCAAACGCCACATATGATTTACATGACGCCCACCTAAAGGAACCATAGCAACAAAAGACTTGTCAATTGTTACACCCATAGACTCAGATATAGCAGGAAGAATTACTTCCTCAGAAGCCCCCTCACCGAGAACCACAACTTTAGCGAAATATAACTCGGGAAAGGCTTTCACCGCTTGCTGGATGTATTTTGCAGCTTCATTCTCATCATTGGGTAAAGTCAGTTGACGGACTACGGTACTGTTTGATTCCGTTTTTATCCTGAAGTGCCTTACATGCTTTGGTTGGATTCTGGCAAGAATACTAGGTGAGTGACTCGATAATACAGTTTGTGCCCTTAGGCCACTCGCTAAACTATCAAGCTGGCTTACAATTCGCGATAAGTAATATGGAGCAAGATTATTTTCCGGCTCTTCAAGCGCCAAGATAGTTAAAGAAGGTAAAGGTAAGTCTGTACCAAGAAAATCCTCTCGTTTTGGTTGAACCAAAATCTCATTTTCAACATCGAGTGTGGCAGAAGTCATTGCGATGTGAAAAAGCGAGCTTTGACCATCACTTAACTCATCAATACTCCTATCTCGGCCACTTTCATCTGGGTGCAACAGTACCTCTACCTTACGAACAAACTCTTCAAAGCGCAGATCTACTGGACGAAACTTCGGTGTGCTATCTGTTCCTGCGGAGTGAAGCTCCTGCCAGCGTTCAGTCAGCTTTCTTGTGACAGTACTAATTGCTTTTTCTTTTTCAAAAGCCTCATTTAATTCAGTAGCTTTCTTAGTAAATGATGACCGAACTTGCTCTGACCAGTTAATAGCTTTCCAAAGTCGGCCTTTCAAGAATGCTGAGACTTGGGATGACGCACTTCTTGTAGCAGGTATATAAATTAATTGAATTCGAGAACGATCCACTGGACGCACATTGCGAAAATCAGCTTCTTCTGGCTTCCCCAATGTTGTAACTGCGCAGAAATTGCTAGTAATGTACCCATCTATAGAGCCATCATCCTCCCATTCTGCGTCCAAACGTAAGCGGCACTTTAGCTTGCCTTCATCATCTGTCACGCTCATATTATGAAAGAAATCTGGTATTGCAGAATGATCTCCCTCTTCATTATCTAACTCAGGAAAGGCAACGATAGCTTCGAGTATAAGAGCTCTTTTACTTGGTGATACCTTCTCTGAAGCAGGAATATGAAAGTCCTGACGACGAATCATCCGCTGTTCATTGGATATTCCGAACATTCGCTGCAAAGCCTGCATTAAAGCCGTTTTACCTGCACCATTCGCTCCAACTAATGCCGTTAAATCAGGCTCTATTGAAAGATGCTGACCATCAGACCCAAAGCTCCTGAAGTTTTTTACCCAAAGACTCTCTATATTCATTCCGCCTCCTTTCGTTAAAACACTAACCCTAAAATACAATAACTTTAACTTTAGAAAATACCTAATAAAAACTAATCATAGAGTTGTATGGCCTAAACATAAAAATGATAAGTTCTATTTCAATTTCTTTCCGATAGAAAATCGTACATGCTATGTTTAATGTGTTCATCCACATAAGTGGATTTTGAACAGTAATAGCCGTTAGAATTAGTCTGATGACAAATTATTATTTTAATAGGAGCCCTTCATGATAGAAGTTGGCCAAAAAGCCCCAAAATTTACACTACAAGATCAAAACGATGAATCTGTATCTCTTGCCTCTTTTAATGGCAAAAAGGTGTTAGTGTATTTTTACCCAAGAGCATCTACTCCTGGCTGCACAGTTCAAGCATGTGCATTAAGAGACTCTAAATCAGAACTTGATGAGTTAAATGTCGTTGTTTTGGGTATTAGCCCCGACACACCAAAAAAGCTGACTAACTTCACTAACAAACAAGATCTTAATTTCACTTTGCTTGCCGATGAAGATCATGCAGTTTGCGAAGCTTACGGAGTTTGGCAACTGAAGAAGTTCATGGGCCGTGAAAATATGGGCGTAGTTCGTACTTCATTTTTAGTAAATGAGAATGGTGATATAGAACATGTCTTCAATAAATTCAAAACTAAAGATCACCATGAAGTAGTTTTAAACTATTTGAACCAATAAATTTAAAAAAGCAATGTAGTGGGCTCAAATGGCTTACTGCATTTCCTTTACCTTGGACTTCATAGTCTTAACTTGGTTCGCCAGATTCAACTAACAGCTCTCAATCAAATCTGATAGTCGCACATGTGCCATGAGCAGACATTGGTAAAACGCCTGCCAGAGGGGCAAAGAATTTGTCCCTCTGGCGGCTTTTGTTATGTAGCTAGAAGCAATAGCTAGAAATCATCTCTAGGGTCATGATCAGGGTCGAACCCACCCTCATGAATAACTCGACAAATAAATGTGCGATCTTGAAATTGCTCTCTTCGATCCACTAACCAACTAAACAAACGAACAATCGCATCAATGGAAGGTCGTTGATCACCAGTGGGAGACAACAAGTGATTTAAAATCAGCTTTAAACCAAGAGGTACTGAATTTAAATTAGCTTTGTAGTTATCAGAAAGGATTCGTTCATTCCGAAGCGTGGTAATGTCACCAATTTGCTTCATTTCAAATGGCATTTCTTCGAAAAGCAATTTGTATGCATATACACCAAATGACCAAGTGTCGTAATGCTTTGTTTCCTCGCCTTTTTCCAAGAAGTCTGGAGGCATTGATACAAATGATGCCAATATTCGCCTATTATTATCCTGAAAAACAGCATCTTCATCTACATTCCTATCTATACGGCGAATCCAATCATGCTCAAGGTTGATACGCTGACAATTACCCATGTCAAGGAATTTAATTCTTGGGTCATTTATTGCCCCGTATCGTTCACTATTAGGCATATTATATCCATCAAATAATAAAATATTTTCAGGATGTAAATCTCGATGTGAATAACCAGTCTGATTAAAATAGCTTAACCCAGATGCTAATCGATATAAGAGAAAATTTTTTTCAATATCGTAGTTACTAGTATCTATTTGAGACAATAGTTGACCATCTTCATAGGAGTAGGCGAAATAGAATACTTGCTCAGATAAAATACATGTTAGAGGGAACTTAATAACGGGTAGAGGATAACTAGTCTCTGGCCCAATGAAGGCTCTATAATCTAGTTCAAAGCCATCTTCTGTGCGAATTGAATTGGCTCGATTTTTCTCCAAAACTGAATATTCTAATTTAAAGCGCTCGAGTTCAATTCGATTTCTAGGTGAGACTAAGAATTTGAAAACTACTTTCTCTTCTCCACAGATATACAGACTAGTAAGGGCGCTTCCTCCTCCTAATTCTTTGTAAAATTGAAACCCATCAATATTTAATAAGTTTAATTGATCCAGTAACTCTTTTGTATTTTCCATTAAACTTCTGAAACCTCATATTTTTCACAGTACAGCATTACCTCTCCGTCAAAATTTATTGGTAATTTTAGGCTACTAGTCACCATCGAGTATGACTTACTTTCCAGCCAGTTTATTATTTCTTCTTTGCAGTTTACATCACAAATATCTTTTTCAATTTCAATGAAATCTTTTACATCAATACTAAAGATAAGTTTAACGTCTAATGTTTGAGGAATTGATACTTCATACGGTTTACCATACTCTGCCGCTTGCTCTATATCTGGAGTACAAAAAATAGTTTGACTCCTTGCTTTCACGCCAAATTTGTTTTCAAACCAATCATCAGCTACTTTATGAACATAAGTGTAACTATCTCTTGGTTTTCTTGGGGTTTTCAAGTAACCATTTTCAAGTATTTTACTGTCTACAGAGTCCGAAAACCCTCGATACAAAAGCATATATCATCCTTAATTTTATTGGCTACATAACGAAGCTGTAGAATAACTCCAACAGCCAAACTCAATTGAAAAACGAGTTCCTATAATTAACTCTAAGCGCTTTTAAAACATTAGGTAAAGTATTTGGAACCCATAAAACAAGTTTTTTCTTAAAAAAGGGTAATTTTACATCCTCAACGCCTCACTCACCAGAATTTAGGGAGCGAAGCGAGTTAAATTTACGAGTGCAGTGACTTGTACATGTGAATTAATGATACTTCATTTTTCGGTTATCAAACGCAGGCATTGTACCTTCAAGTACATCGACAACTTTACGATTTATTACTTTGCATTCAATAGCACTTAGGGTATAAGAAATTTTCTGTGCATTCTTTCTGTCAATTTCACAGTGGACTATCTGCTCTGCATCGCAGACTACCGCCAAATTTGGATTATGCGTAACCATTATAATTTGTCGTTTTTGTTTCGCTTCATTTAGTACAGGTACCAATAAGCTTACAATCGTTTCATTATCTAGATTTTCTTCTGGTTGATCTAAAATAATCGGAGTATTACCTTTATCCACTAGAAGGTAAAAGATTAAAAGCAAAGAGCCTCTTTGCCCTGGAGAAAGTTGCCCTATATGAGCATCTTGGAACATTAGAGTGTATCTAGGCTCCAGATACTCTAAATCAAATAGAAAATCATAAACTTCATTTGGAGAACGTCCTTTTCGTAGCATTGATTCAATACCTACCTGTCCACTCGAAGAGCTCACAAGTTTATCGTGTAATTCAGTCAAAAAATCGAGGAGAGATTGCCTATTATTTAGGTCGTGTCTATCAGTTAATTCCTTTATGGTAGCCAGACTTTCTGATTCACCTCTAAATTCACCTGATGTTTGTTTGACAAGGGAAAATAATTTGTCAGCAATCAGCTCTGTAGTGCTACTTAGTTCAGCTTTAAACTGCAACTTATATTCATCTCTAATAAGACTATTATTCTGAATAAGTTGCTGAACAGGTTTAAATAGTGTCTCTCTATTAGCTCTTTGCTCATTTAATAAATCAAAAATTTGAGAGGTTTTCCCCAGCCTATCTGCCTGTAAACTATCCCTTTTTGTAGGCAAGCTATCTAGCTGCTCCTTTCGATGCTCTAAGCCTTTCAGGGTATCAGGTAAATCTCTACTTCCTATTATGCTAGCTCTTTTTTCTTCCCATTCTTTTAACTGATCAAGATAATTTTGATAAGCTTGTTGCGGAGAGTTTAACTTAGCACTCAGAGGCTCTCGCTTCGTAATTATCGTCCGTTCATGCTCTTCCAGCTTTTGACTTTCATTTCTAATCTCAGTTTCACGAGCTAATGTTACGCTCTCAATATCAGTAATTCGCTGTTCATTGACTTTTAGTTGGATGATCTCATTTATATCTACCTCTAATAATTTTGCATCGTCGTTAAATGATGTATAAAAGTGTTGAATCGTTCGATTTACTACATCTATACCTTCACGGATATTACGACCAGCTTTTTTCTTAGCCGCCAACTTTGTTAATTCATCATGATTTTTTTCTTTCTGATCTTTTGCTTTTTTTAGTGCTTCCGCTATCTCGACAAGCTGGTCTGAAGCCTTTAGCTGCTCTTCTGACAGTTCATTTGTCGGCTGTTCAACATCTTCAGGCTTAATTTTATTGTGCTCATCAATAAGCCTACGTTTTTGAGTAAGTAACTCTTCGATTGCTTTTCTAGTCTCTGGCAGCATTTGTCTTTCAATCGAGTCAATTTGCTGGTTTACATTATGTAATTCGCCTCTCAATCCATCGATTCGGTTTCTTAAAGATCGTTCCTGTTGCTCAATTAACTGATCAAAATCAAGTGCTCCTAAGCGAACTGTATCGTCAGCGTGAGAAAATATTACTGCGCGAAGCTCTTTCTCAAATGCGTCAGATTTTCCGGAAACATGCGCATTACAAAGGTCTTCAAAATGTCCTTGAGGGATATATCTAACAAACTCAACATTTTCTGTTGCTGGGTTTTCATTAAGGTTTTTCTCCAACTCCTTACCGTCAGCCCATGTAGACTTAGCAACGAAGTGTTTGGCTGGTTCACCAGTTTTTCCCCGAAACCGATTTTCTTTCAAAAAGAAAAATGGTGGTTTTGCTTAGAGTTACCTAATAAGGCAGTAATATCAGCCAACGCGCTTTTACCACTTCCTTTATTTCCAATAATTGCAACCAAATCAGGATTCAAACTCAACTTAGTTTGATTAAGCCACTCTTCAGTCAGTATTGATCCGGCAACCTTGCTAACTTCTAATGTATCAATAAACAAACTTCTATTTTCATTGAACAGTTTTATCTTAGGCGGCTGCTCCCCAATGAACGAACGCTTTGCAGGCTCTTTGATTGCCTGCTGTAACCCCTCGAAAGTTGGATTAGCTTTAATCCAAGAGATTTTACCTGACGGGTAATCCCCATAGCCTCTTTTGTCATTGTTACCAGTTTCTCCAATAAAGCAATGAGCATCACTACCCGATACGGCCAATCTCGGAGTGTTGTTAAGAGCTGCTTGAAATTCATCAATCCAACCGGCATTCCGGTCTGTCTTTGTGCCAGAAAATGCCTCCCACAAGCCAATATTTCTGGTTTCAAAAATAGGCGATGACTTAAATAAACCTAACACATAGCCATAGTGTTCGTTTCTTTCAATTTCGGTTAAACCATCACTAGTATCAAAGGGCATAAAGCCAATAGCTTTATCGTTTTTGACCTTAGTTATAGCTTGCTTATAGCTCTCACAATTAAGCTCGGCCATTATCGAACCAGCTTTTAGAGCATAACTATCATCTTCAATGACTTTAGCTCTATCTAAAGCATGGTGTTTCAATTTGTCAGCAGGGACAAAACGAGCGTATTCTATCAATGCTGTATTCGACAGATTTCTTGCGTCTTGACCTGGAAATTCGACCAAGAGATTTGATTTAAAGTCCACTAAATCTTGATCATCAATTTTGTCAGAAAACAAAACGTGAGCATTAAGTCGCCCCTTCATTGGAGCCATTAAGCGCAATTCAATACCAGGAAAAACCGTTTTTTCTAGCTTTGGGGAATCAGCTTGTGACAGCCGACGCTTCAGTGCAAACCAACCATCAAAAGTCCAATAATCCATAATCGCAAACACCGCTGGTTCTGCGGCATTTAATGCGCTAATCATTTCATCGACAAGGGCTATGTTTTCTGGGCAATCAGGATCAGACTTAAACTTTTGTCCATTCCAATGGAACGATGCAGGAGTATGAATATGAAGGTCCCATTTTCGCCATTCGGAACCACGATTATATTTTAAATCTGTCATGTAAATCCTTCTTCATAATTTCACAAATAGTACAGCAAGGGTGTGCACGCTTCGGGCATGTAACAGCTTATTGAACACCATTTTGGTGGTTTATAAATTACCAAAACGTCATATATACATACTCTGATAATTTCACCAATAATTACTTTTGTAAACAAGTAATTAAATAGCACGAATTCAAAGTTTGTTCTTTTGCACCAAAACGGTGGTTAATAATGTTTATAGGATAAATTAGGGTCCACTCATCAAAACAGTAATCAGTTTAACTTTTTCAGTGTCTGCTTCACGCTCTTTGCCGAAGTTCGGTTTAGTGCTATCAGTCGTAACTCGTTTCTGCCCCAAACCTTTTTAGTATTACCACTTTAACATCTCCCACAATTCCAGTTTGACCCAATTTATCTTATGATAAGAATATGTGTGTAGTTGAATAATGCTGTCTCATTCAATTTTCAGCTGGAAGAAAGAATAACTTTGATTAAGGAAAAACATAAGTGATCTCATTGAAGTCAGGTTGTACTAATCTCAACTTTAAAAATATGGAAAAAATACCAAGCAACTATAAGTTTTTGTTATACAACATTCCGAGTAAAGAGAATATTGATGAACAATTAAAATACTGGGAAGAGCTTGTTGGTGATGATCTTCAAAGTCCATTCATAGATAATTTGAACTATATAAAAAGGTTAAAAAGCGACCCCAACTTTCAAGATGGAAAGCTTCCTAGAGGATTAGAAGCTATAGTTCTTCAAATCATAGAAAGTTATGCATTTTGGCATGCTTTACATGAGGTTAGCGATGACAATTTTATTGTTCAAGATAATTACTTTCATAACTTAATTAACGTTAGTATTAATACCATGATTAGTTGTGAACTAGCTAAGCTCTTAAGTCGTCATTCAGATGATTTTTCCTTAACAAATATATGGGAAGAGCATTTAAAAGAACTGAAACTGTCTAATATTACTGACAATGAAGAAATTGACTATATAACCCAGGTACTTCGCCGAGATCATAATGTTCTACCTTCAGAAATGAGAAATTTCACTAACTTTAGAAATAAATCAATAGCGCATAACCAATATGTTTTAAGTGTTGGTTGGAGTGATTTCAAGGTTACGATTAACTTTATATTAAGGGCTTTTGCTATTTTAGATGAGTATTATTCTCCAAATAGCTTTCCTCGCCCCGTTATGCGTACTCAAGATTTATTTCAAAATATTCAGAAAATTATTAAAACTAGCGATATCGCTAAAGCGAAACAGAAAAGAGAAGAGTTGATGAGTGAATGCTTTGAAGCTGCATCAAAGAACTTGATTACTAAGCAAAAAGGGAGTTTGAAGCCATTCAATATTTCCAGAATGAAAGTAACTATCAAGCATACTAATATGAATTGATTTTTATGGCTTTTATTAGGATTATATGCAACATATTTGCTTAAGTTTAAAACGAATTTTATGAAAAAAGTAAATTAGCATGGAAAACAATCAATTAGGCCTGCATACTTTTCCTAATCTGACAGATACCAATTAGAGCGATTGACCTAAATGGTTTCTGTCCAGAACGAGCTAGTGCGATCGTTCGATTCTAGCTCATACAGGTGTGCAAGAAAAACCTAAACCTATTCAGTCAAAACTGCTAGGTCAGATATGAGCTACTACAAATCAGGGCAATAAGTGGCAAGCTAAAATTAGTACCCAACCGCATTATCCCCTTTCCTAGTATCAAGACACTCCCCTAAAATATTCTGTACCGCCGCTATACGACCTAAATAGCTATATTTTTTCTCTTTGGCCAAATCAAACTTTGACTTCAGTAAAGCTATAATTGCAGGATATTCATCCATGTAACTTTGGTACTCTTCCATTTCAGAAATGCTGATAAGTAAGTTATATCTATACTTTGTAAGTCTGTCATTTAAAATAGCCTTAAACTCCTCTTCAGGTATTAAGTAATTTCCACTCTTCGAATTACTTAAATTATAAAAATGTTGTTTAAACTTTTCCGTATGAATATATCTAATTTTTTGTGTGTTTTTCTTTCCAAGCTTTAGTAAATATCCATGATTAACAAGTCGATAAAGCTGTCGATGTATAAAAACTCTTGCTTTAAAATCATTTTTTGTAGAACAATACAAACGCATATAGGTTTCAACTAATTCAGAAACAGAAAAGTTATCTATTCTTTTTTCCACTAAAAGCAAGTACATGGCTTCATTTAATTTTTTCATAATCAACGATGACCGATATTAAAGTTAAAAATCCAAGCTTAGTATTCCTAAGTATACAACATTAGCATAAACTTAGAGAATCTAAGTATTGATATTGTGAATTAAGATGAGTTCTTGGAAATTTCAATTAACCCAATCCCTGGGCGAATTAAACAGGTACGAGTTTCTAAGGGATCTCTCAAAAAGAGCTCGGCATTAGAATTGGGCTTGACCAAAGTTCTGCAAGTAGTCGTATGAACCACTATGAAAAAGGTAGACATACCCCTGATATTCCAACTCTTAAAAGAGTAGCGGATGAATTAGGAGTGCCTTTACCTTATTTTTTATGTGAATCAGAAAAGACAGCTGAGTTGATTTGCCTAATTGAAAATCTCAAAGAAGCAGATAAAGACGAATTAATTCGTAAACTCAAAGAAAATAATAATCGATTACCTAATGACGTTTAAATCGATATGCAATTGTTCTATTAATACCAATAATTTATTTTTGCTTTCCCTAAAGTCAACTGAACATTTAGTAGTTTAGTTGACTTTAGAAAGATTACCACGACATATAACTGCAAAAGAATTGACTAACCAGCAGCTCTATTTAGCCCAAAGAAGGTGTAAATCAGAACTTTTCTCTGATCGGCCATTCTTACAACATTTTTTGTACTTTAAATTAGAACCACATGGACACATTGAGTTGGGTGGAATTTTACTCTGTGCTCTGTAAGGTTTCTGTTTTCTTTCTTCAATAGTTTTTTGAATTAGTTCACCGAGCTTTGATGCCTCAATTGCTAATTTCTTAGCGAGATCATTAAAATGAACTGTCATATAGTTTTTGCCAATAACACTTCCTCCAGATATAGACTTTTCTAGGTATTCCTTTGCTTTTAAGTCATCTTTATTTATTAAACTTCCTTTATGGTATTCTGAACCTAATATAGCTTCACAATCGGCATTACCTAACTCAATACCTCGAGAAAGAAAACTTAACGCGTTATCTATGTTCGAATCACATGCAATTCCCTCAGAGTAATAATAAAATAAATACCTAAGAGCTAATGGCTCATCTTGAGCTCCAGCTTCGTTTAGATAATTTATTGCAAGTCCATATTCACAAATAGAATAATAATACGCACCTAAAAAAGCTTTCGCAGGAATATACCCTCGCTCTGCTGCTGATTTAAGCCTATCCACCGATAAGTTTTCATCAACACAATTCTCTCTACCTAAAGATAATGACGCAAACCTAAAAAGTGCTTCTACATCGCCTTTATTTTGAATTATTTTCTCTTTATCATTTAAGTTAAAGTCAAGCTCAAACTGCAAGTCAAAATTTGCCGATAATCTGCAAGCAGAATCATAAAACTGGATTGCGTGATTCTCGATGCTTTCGAGTTGTAAAGCTATTGATTCTGATACTAATAAAGGGGAGTCAGCATGGATCTCGTTATATATTGATTCGCATATTACCCCTGCGTTAAGTTTTGTCTTATAGCAATCGGTTATTAAAGCACTATAGATAAGCTCTTTATACTCTTGCTGTCCTGCAGCTACTGCTTCTGTTTCTTTTGCAGCAATATGACCATTAATACAAAAGTAAACGTTTTCAAACGCTGATATTAGAAACTTCCTAGCTTCGAAAGCTTTTTCTGTTAGGATTTGTTTCCTCTCTTTAATAAAGTTACTATCATTAGAGTTTCCATTGGAATAATGTACAGCTTTATTACCAAGTTTCCTTATTTCATGAAGCTGATATTGATGTGGGTTACTAATGACTTGGCACGCACTAAGATTTTTGATACGGTCTTGTAAATTTTTGGCATCAGGTTCAAGGTGATTTCTTTTCTCAAGCATTGAAACTAACATTTCAACTATTTCTCTAAATTTTTGAAGAGCATAGTCAGGGTTTGCAGTTATAAACTCTAAAGCTGTGATATAAGACTCTTGGATTTCTTTCGAAAGCTTTAGACTAAGCACTAAATCTGTAATTTTTTCTTGCATATGAACTTATTCTTGATGTGAGTTAATTAAACCATAAAGTTTGAAAGCTCTTATTGAATGATATTCTTCCATTGCAAACATTACTTCAAACAATATCCTTATAGTGATTTATTAATGCTACGTTTTGTAAACACTTCTAGATACCCTCGAGGCTCTATGTACCTATTTCGAAACTATAAATTTGTTGCTGAAGTATCTAAACAGTAAATCTTGAATTAAGTTAACTTGAAATAAACAGCCCACTTAAATTACATTTGATCTATATTCTCTTTACGAGAAGCTACAGTAATCATACCAATAGAACTTTCACCCTTTCCTTTACTACTGTCCAAATTAATATGATGTTGATAACTATATATTAGAGAGGCCCTTAAAGCGTATGTGAAGTCCCTTTTATTTCGTTCATGATTTCATTTACTCTTGCATGTATTAAATCAGCATTACTAGACTTGGATTCAGGAACTAATAAAAAAATATTCACAATAGCGAGCCCTTGTAGATTTAACTTTGTAGACTGTAATATTTCGTGCTGCTCAATTTGCTCTCAGCTGACCGCTTGCTTCTTTCAGCTTGTTTCTAATTTTATTAGTAATAGTTGTAATATGGCCAAATAGCTTAACCCTACTAGCTTTTAACTCAATTAATTCAATATGTGTTTTGCCAATCAAAGCTAAATCTAGGCGGCCTTTATTATTACCTCTATTGACTTGTATTTCTGCTGATGGAATATAACTAATCTTTTTTGCCGAATAAGCCTCAAAAGCTGCATGGTAAAACAATGGGGTAATTGAAATTTCTCTGCCAGATGTTGGTAACAAACAGCATGGAATTTTAGTATTTTTTATGTATGTTTCTTCAATTGTCTCCAGTACATTTTTGATTAGTGGTCTGATGTAACTCAGTTCTGAGTTGTATGGTGCAGTTATAGTAATTATTCCGCTCATAAGCCTTTCCTTCAATTTTTTCTATCCATATATTACAGTGCAAAATTTCACGGTACAGACATAGTCAGGTTTCACAGTGTGAAACCAATAAACCTACCCTATAGATACAATAACAATTGATAGGAGGTCAAAATGACTGTTATTTCTTTAAACATTTTTATCACCAATTTTTCCATAGAGCCTCAAATAATTGAGCCCATTTTCAAATACCTACTTCTACAAGCAACATTTCTTAAAATATGCGTACACTTACAAGTTCAAGTTAAATGGAAGTTTCTTAGTTATGAAATGAAAGTGTGCTTAAATTAACCTACACACACAATAAAATCTAGCTATACGCAAAGATTTTAGTTAAGTGTGCATTTTATTAGGGGTATAAATCAGCACCGTTTAAGCTTCTTGATCGGCCAAGACGGAACAATAAAGCACTTTTTCGATAAATTTAAAACCAAAGACCATCATCAAGTGGTGTTGGATTATTTGACTAAATAATCGGTGCTAGGTGCTAGGTGCTAGGTGCTAGGTGCTAGGTGCTAGGTGCTACAGAGTTGAACTTAAGCGTTGCCTATTGGCAACGCTTTTTTATGCACGAGATTACGAAATAAAAGCGCACCTACAACATACTTGTAGTTGTTATTAAAAAACTACTTTTTTACATGACATCGCTAACGGTTTTACTATCAACAAATTGTTCAAAACTGATGATCTTACCCTCTTTGAGTATCCATAAATGGGCGACTCTGGCCTTAAAAAATTTGCCTGTGGCTTTATTGGTTCCGCTATAGCTGCCATAAGCAAACACCTTGTCGCCAGCAGCAACATAGTCTTCTACCGCAAAATTATAACCATTCCATTCACTGCCTAACCGTACAAATACATTTTTTTCAATTTCATCAAAGCCTTGGTAGGTTCCGGCATATGGAAAACCAGCGGCTTCCGTCCATTGTGTTTCGTTTGTTATATAACGCTTGAGGTTTTTACCATTTTCTTCTGAGGTCTTACCTTCATAAGTACTTTTTACAATATCAAGATTGGTCATCGATTTAGTCTCCAGATTAAAACTATTGTAATGTTCTAATGACGATATTTTGGCAGTGGGTACTGCATGCTTGAAGCATAGCCAAAGCCATTACTATCGTGATTACTCGCTGAATTTCCCACATGAAATGAAGCCTGTACAAAGAGTTGAACAGACCTTTCAAACTGCAAGCAGCTTGAAAAGCCCTAAATAAATTTAAGCTGTAGTAATTAGCCCCAAGGCATCTCGCCCATAATAACTTTGGCACTTAACGCCAATACGCTATCGCCGCCAATATTTGGATAGCTTGCTTTCATTTTACTCATCAATTCACTTGAATTAGCTGAAGACTTGGCTGCAGCTTCAAAGTCTTGAATGTATTTGCGAGTAAAGTGCACCGCTTCAATAGTCAATGGCTTATCACCTAACATATGACCAGAGATCACAGTTTTAGGATGCAGCTGCTTAATAACATCAAGGGTTTTATACCAACTTTGACGTGATTCAGGTGTTTGCGTATCTGCTAAAAAAACATGCATGTTGTTAAATACCACAACACCACCCAACATAGTTTTAGTCGAAGGGATCCATACAAAAGTATGTTTTGGATCATGACCGTCAAGACCAACAATATTCACTTTTTCACCATCAACCAATAAGGTGTCGCCTTGCAATACTTCTGGCAAAACTAGTTTTTGCGGTGCGTTTTCTTTAAGAATTGGCCCCCAATAAGCCTTTTTAGGCGCCATTGACGCTTTAATATAATCTCGGGTTTTAGCAGTTGATAATACCTTAGCATCAGGATAGGCCTCGGTGATCACGTCTAAGCCAAAATAATAGTCAGGATCACCATGACTAATGTAAATAGTGGTTAATTTTTTACCTGATTTTTTAATCAACTCAACCACTGATTGTGCGTCATTACGCTGAAATTGCGCATCAACTAAAACCGCTTCGGTTGGACCGCTGATCAACACCGAACTAACTGGGAACGTGCTTTTTTGTTGTGGATTAAACACACTGGTTTCAAGTGTTGCACTAACCGCATTGGCAGATACTGCCATCATTGTAGCAAGCGTGCTTGCCTGAATTAATTTAGATAAAAATGTCATAGTAGCCTCTAAAATGTCGCTCATTTAGCGAGTAAATTGGGTGTTTTTAAACGTGTAAAATTATTGGTTAATCAATCGTATTAATTAATTGTTTTACATAAGCTAACCACTGCTGTGGCTGACCGTAATAACGCGAGTGGTCTAATTTAGTAAATGCGCCATCGCTGTGCTCAAACGCAAGTGTTGGAAACCCACTACCGCCAACTAAATTCAACATCTGCCGCGCTTTAATTATTTGCTGCTGCGTTTTTTCGCCACTAAAAAGGTCAAACGCATTTAAAAAAGCCCTAGAGCTAGCACCAAGTTGAGTGGCTATGTTAGCTAAATTAGCTATATCAGACTGAGAACGGCCAAGTACAAATTGATCAACTTGCATTCTATGCAGCATGGCAACAGTATTAAGACCTAAAGATCCACCAGCTAATAGCGCCGTGATCGGCGTATCTGAATCTAAAATTCGCTGCTTATCATCTAATAGCGTTTCATAATAAGTTGGACTAAATACTTGCCCCGTTAAACTCGTGATCCTGTTATCCATGGCGATTATTTGCTGATGAAAATCAGCTGATAACTGACGTTTATTAGCCCCTGAAAATAAGCCGCCGCCATACAGCTTAATATCTATTGTTGTTAATTGAGTGAGTTCATCAATCAGCGGTGCGACGGCATAACACCAACCACACTGCGGATCCATAATGAAATGCAAGGTCTTCATTTTATTTTCCTGTCAGCAGTATTAAATTTATGAAACAAGTATAAATTGCAAATATGTTGCAATAAACATCACAACAGGCAATAGTTAATTGCATATATCGAACATATAGGAAATAAAATGGACAGGATCACCGCAGCTCAAGTCTTTGTTAGAATTGTCGAGCAAGGTAGTATGGTCAGCGCAGCGCATTCGTTAGATATGTCGCGCTCGATGGTAACTAGGTACTTAAGCGAAATGGAAAGTTGGGCGAATAGTCAGTTATTACATCGCTCTACGCGTAAACTCACGCTCACCGCCGCAGGTGAAAAAGCTTTTGTAAATTGTCTGTCGTTATTAGATTTAGCCAAACAAGTGTCTATCCCTTTAGAGCAAGATCATGTCGCACAACCTGAAGGGTCGATCCGTATTTCTTGCTCTCAATTTGTCGCCGCTAATTTATTGCCAGCAGTAATTGATCAGTTTTTAGATGAGTATCCCAAAGTACATATAGATATTCATATCAGTAACCAAGTAACTAATTTAGTTGAAGATAGAATCGATCTAGCAATACGTATTACCAACGACTTAGACCCCAATATCATTGCACGCCCGCTGGGTCGTTGCCGCTCAGTGTTATGCGCCACCGAAGATTACCTAAATCGTTTTGGTTACCCTGTTTACCCTGATGATTTGGCCAAACATAATTGCTTAATTTATTCTAATTTTGGAAAAAGTTTGTGGCATTTCAGCAAAGAAGAACTCGCGGTTGTTACTTCAGTCGCCGGCAACTTCAGTGCGAATGAATCAATGCTCTTACTTCAATCAGCACTCAAAGGACGCGGTATCTCTTTGCAACCTAAACATGCCGTACAACAGTTGATCAATGATAAAAAGCTGGTTCATGTGCTCCCCAACTATGAGCCAGCGTCCTTAGGTATTTACGCCATATACCGTTCTCGCAAACATCAATCTATCGCGATTAGAAAGTTACTCGAGCGCCTAATTGCGCATTTTGAAAAAACAGACACTTAAAAATATAAATAACTTAAAATTAATAAGCGCATAAATCAGCTAATGCTACTTAAACGCTCGTGGTATTGCTCAATCGTTTGATTCAAAAAGGTGAGCTCTGTTTTACTCAATTTTACATCTTGCAAATACTTTTTCGTCAATAACGTAGCTTTACACAGCTTATGCCAGCGTAGAATTATAGCTTTGTCATTAAGTCTATTTGCTTTTTATCATCAACTTAAGTGCTAAATGCGTGTGATTACTCATCACTGCATACGCACACACATCAATGCAACTACCTTACTTAGCCAATTTGAGTAGTTTATCTTCTACCCAGCCTCTGCGGTGCTCGTAGGACTGACCTGTAAAACGGTCTTCACCGCATAAAACAGTACGGCGTACACACAGGGGAATACAATGACCAAATTTTAGGCTGAGTGTCTTGCTTATTGTCTTGCTTATTGTTGAGTAAACCAAGACTTAGTAATTCAACTCTAGCGAATACCACTGAAGCGATAACCTCATTTACGCCACTAACCTTTGGTACTTATACTGCTTCGGTTAGTGTAACGGACTATGCAGGTAATACGGTTGTAAAGCAGATTTTAATTGCTGTTTCTATGCATGATGTTAGCTGGCTTGGCACTGTTAGCGGTCGTTTGCTTGATTCTTTAAGGCGCGGCCTCGCTAATGTCGCTCTCTTTTCAAGTGAAGCAATAACAGACAGTTTATATTTCTCTACGGATGATAATGGCTATTATCAAACAGTAATAGGCGTAGGAGCAGAGAAGAAATTTAGCATTATGGGTTTTAGCTCTCCATTTATGTCTGCTAACGTTGTGACAGATCAGCAGGTAACTGCCAACCACTTTATTATTGACTTAGGAACAAAAACAGCATTTATTAAGCAGAATGTCCGTATTGGTATAACTGCTTGTGGAGGATATAGTGGCCCTACTGAGCTTGAGCTTAGATTTAACGCATTAGATTTCACGTTAGAAGGGGAGAATTAGATCAGCGCGTCTATAGCTCTCAAACAATTACCATTGGCAAAACCAGTGAGTTTTCACTATTCGCACCTTTTTATATCGTGTTGATACAGATGATTATCCTGTTACTTGGATAAAAAACACCGAAAAAGGAGATTATGATAGTAAGGAACAATGGCAATTAGATTTACGTGCTAACTCAAATGATGTTGTTGAGCACACATTTGAAGTCTGTGACCAGCTCACCCCATAATGATTAAAGCTTGCTTGATAAACCTTTATCGAATTTTCAGCTTAGTTCGATTCAATTTATCTTAATAAGAAAAGCTTTTGTACTAGTACAGAAGCTTTTTTGTATAGTAAGTGTGGGTTATCTTTTAGTTGTTATAGTCTCAGTCAACTCTTTTAGAAAACATAAAAATCAAACTAGACAGCCACTTTTATTGAGCAACCAAAACTGTGTTACCAAGCTTGCTCTTTTAGATTAAAAATCATCCCTTTTTATATCATCACTCACACAACGTTTTTAAATGAGTAGATATCACTGATTTTTAGTGAGACGTTCAAGCTCTATATCACCTAGATACACCAAGATTTTAGTATTGAATATCGCGAAGATAGCCCACCATTACCCGCTAATAAAACCTTTAAAATTAACAAAGGATCTTGTAGTGAATTGTCTTAGATGCAAATTAATCTGCTGCGCCATTTTGGCATTGCCGTGCGTTTTGTCAGCGGCTATTTCTATTTTGATATGGAAACCCCTTCGATGAACTGCACGCTTGGCAGAGGTTTTTTACCTGGTACAGGTTGGTTAGGTTTTAACCCCAACCATGGTATTTTGACTGATAATACCCACTTTGCTGTCGCGTCCAGCGCCCCCCGAAAACACCATGCCTATTTATGGTGGTATACGGGGCAGCGCAACATCGCAATTAATCACCAACTTAAGTAAAGAAAAACGTCGATAACCTAAAGTCAGGCTAATGCTAAGGCGACAAAAAGGGTGCTGTTTGGCTGGCCTTTGACTTAGCGACATTGGCCGGTGGTCCTTGAGCAACAATATTCCCACCTTCATCGCCCGCACCAGGACCAATATCAATGACCCAGTCACTACGGCTCGCGACCTGCATATCGTGTTCAACCATGATTACGGTGTTACCTGCGTCTACCAGACCATTTAATTGCAACATCAACATAGCAACATCTGCGGGATGAAGGCCATTAGTGGGTTCATCGAGAATATACAAGGTGTCACCGCGTTGCGCCCGTTGCAACTCAGTAGCTAATTTTATCCGTTGCGCTTCACCGCCCGATAATTCGGTAGCAGGCTGACCAAGCCTTAAGTAGCCGAGCCCCACTTGCAACAAGGCATCCAAAGCGCGCGCTATTAAAGGCTCATCCATAAAAAATTCACGGGCAGTTTCAACGGTTAAATTAAGCACTTCAGCGATATTTTTATCTCGATAAGTAATATCGAGCGTTTCGTCATTGTAACGCTGCCCTTGGCATACCTGACAAGGCGAATAAACACTAGGCAAAAACAACAATTCGACACTCACAAATCCTACACCTTCACAATTCGAACAACGCCCCTTAGCTACATTAAACGAAAAACGCCCTGCGTTGTAGCGCCTCGCTTTTGCTTTGGGTGTGGCGGCGAATAGCTTACGTACATGATCAAACAAACCGGTGTAAGTGGCAAGGTTTGAGCGTGGTGTGCGGCCAATAGCTTTCTGATCCACGGTCACTAAACGTCGGATGTGCTGTATGCCATCAACAATTTTACCGCTGGTGGCGATTTCTAATTCTTCCTCAAGTAAATCAGTCTCATCATTGGGTGCCTCGACGGTATTTTGCTGACCAAGGGCATCAGACACAAGCTCCACCAGCGCCTGACTGACTAAACTCGATTTTCCTGAACCCGATACACCGGTAACGCTAGTCATAAGCCCTAGCGGAAACTCAATGTCGATATTCTTCAGGTTGTTTCGCTTAACCTGAACTAATTTGAGCCAAGCATTCGGCTGTCTTGGCCTATGTGCTGCACTGTCATCTTTATTAAACACAAATCGACCAGTGTGAGACTCGGTTACCTCGCGTAAGCCCTCAAGCGGACCACTGTAAATAATTTCTCCGCCATGGGTTCCAGCATTGGGACCTACATCAACAATCCAATCTGCATGGCGAATAACGCTAACATCATGCTCTACCACAAATACTGAATTACCCGCTGCGATTAATTCATCTAAGGCACCTAGCAATGCTTGAGTATCAGCGGGATGCAGACCGGCTGAGGGTTCGTCTAATACGTAAACGACACCAAATAATTGAGAGCGGATCTGCGTTGCAAGGCGCAGGCGCTGTAGTTCGCCCGGAGATAACGTGGGCGTACCACGTTCAAGCGACAAATAACCCAAACCAAGTCGAGTAAGCGCTTCAACACGAGTAAGAATATCGCTGGCAATGCGCTGTGCGACGATGGCTTTTTCTCGATTAACGGTGTTATCGTCGGGCTTGCTATTAGCAGTATCCTTTAACCGCAACGCCAACTCAGTCAGCGTCAATTGCGACAATTCACCAATATCAAGTCCAGCAAATTTAACCGACAGTGACGCTTGTTTGAGTTTTTTCCCCTGACATTCGGGGCATTGAGAAATCTGCATAAACTGCGACACCCGCTTTTTGGTGCGCGGGCTTTGCGTAGTAGCAAATGACTGCAAAATAAAACGCTTGGCGCTTGTATAGGTCCCCATGTAATTGGGCTTTTCCCCTTTATCAATTGCCTCTCGTATTTGGCTAATATTGTAGTCTCGATAAACCGGCACTTCAGGGGTTTCATCGGTAAACAAGATCCAATCCCGCGTTTTTTGCGGCAATTTTTTCCAGGGAATATCAACTTCATGGCCCAATGCAATCAAAATACGCAATAAGTTTTGCCCTTGCCATGCTGGCGGCCATGCCGCGATAGCGCGTTCCCTAATGGTCTTGCTGTCATCTGGTACCAACGACTTCTCTGTCACTTCAAATACACGACCTATACCATGGCATCGCTCACAAGCGCCCTCTGGGGTATTTGGCGAGAAGGCGTCAGCGTAAAGTATATTTTGACCTGTTGGATATTGCCCTGCACGGGAATAAAGCATGCGCAAGCCATTAGAAATCGTGGTAACACTACCAACAGATGAACGCACCGATGGAGTTCCTCGCTGCTGTTGCAGTGCTACTGCTGGCGGTAACCCTTCGATTGAATCAACATCTGGCTCCTCTACTTGATCAATCAAGCGACGGGCATAAGGCGAAACAGAATCTAGGTAACGACGCTGAGATTCAGCAAACAAAGTGCCAAAGGCCAATGACGACTTTCCTGAGCCAGAAATACCAGTAAAAACCACCAAGGCATTACGGGGCAAATCAACATCGATGTTTTTTAAGTTGTGAACCCGTGCACCTCTAACTTGGATACATTCATCAGGCTCAATACGACTAGGTTTGTTTTTTTGTCGAACGATTATTATCTCCTTTTTTGTAGCGTGTTGGCATAAAAAAACCACCTTACGGTTTTATAGATATGGAGGTTGATGATAAATTAGCAAGGCTAAAATTATTCAGCATAATTGATTGGAATGAATTTATTTTGGCAGGATAAGTCAGACTTGACTCCTTACCTAATGAAAGAGCCATAACATCTCAAACCATCTCTTTATACATGCCACGGCTTTAAAACCCGCTGACTCGCCATAGCCTTACCAATACGGCTGTTTTGCATGGACTTCGATGGGGTTGCAAACCTCGTCAGTCAGATCTAATATTTATCGGAGCGATACCAGCACTTCAGGATCACGATAACCCCTATGGCCTGCATAATTCTCTGTGTACGCTTCACCAATCTTGTTCGTGTGGTGCAGTCTTCACAGCTGAAAAGCCATTGCTAATGCCGCACTCCGCCAAATGCGCAAAACTCAATACAGGTGGTTGGTTAAACCTTACCCGACAGGGCCTTACACTATGTAAGATGGATCAAGCCTAGCCTGACGCACCAATATCGACATTAACGAGCTTAAAATAGTTTGTTAAAATTTTGAGGAACGAAGAAAATAAACTGTTTTAAGTCCCAGTTTAATTATTTGTTAGCCTTCCGATTCAATGAATGAATCAAGTTCTTTTAGTAATAATAGCTCTACGGTCTTTTTCTCCATTTTAGCCAACTCTTCTATACTGTAATCTTTGCCTATTTCTTTAACTAAAATATAGCCTAAGTAATAACCTCTGCGATATGGCAAATTTGTCTCATCCTTTCTGAAATTGAAGAATGAGGAATATATTTCAGGGTTTTTGGAGTAAAACTTTCTCTTAAGATCAGTAAGCGAATAAAGCAGTCTAGAGCGGACATTTTTAATCATACTGTCAGGTATGTTTAGCATCAATTCATCATTACTCGCGGACGAATTCAACTGGTGTGACACGTACGTTGCTAAGCCCTCAGTCCAAAGCGAGCACCAGAGTTCATCATTACATTGAAAAAAGTTTTCATGATAGACATGAAATAACTCATGATGAAAAAATGGGGTGTCATTATTCCAGTTATGGTATTTAGCCATTAGATCTACACCAAACATTAAGTAAGACTTACCCTTCAAATCACGTGTTGCACCATTAAACCTACCGAGCGAATGAAGTATATATATTGGTGTTTCAGATTTAAAATCTGCAAAAGTAGCAATAAATGACTTCATGCTGCCATTTAAATCCTTAGATAGCTGATTGCTTTTTAATAAGTATACTTTTTCTATCTCACTGAAACTTTCAATGGATTTAACAAAGTTCTTATTACTATAAAAGGGTTCAAACTGAGTGGTAAAATATTGTGAAAACCGCTCTGCTCTCTTTTCAGGGGATAACTTTTTGCTTGACTGATATACAGAGTAAAAATCATCAGCAAGATTAATTATTTCGTAGGCACCTGGTTGGTCGTGGGCAAGTGTTTTAAATGACAATATCCCAAATACAAGTATTGTTAGTAGATGAATTTTAGAAAAATTTCGCATAATTCTGATAAATAATCTCAGTAAGGTTAACGAGCCTGCAAAATTACTCGTTTTTATTTTTATTGATGCATAAACCATAGCCGAGTTCCTATTTTGATTCAATCGACAACTGACTTTCACATAAAATATAAAACAGGATTTGCTGTTGCTTTAATTGGCGTTTTGAAAAGTGTTTGAGTGGCTTATTGAGGTGATCAGGGCTTACCTTTATTAATGCATCGTGTTTTACGCATGCTGATATTAGCCTTTAAAATAACCCTCATTTACTTCTCTTTCTCTGCTCTTTGTGCAAAAAACTTTTAATTGAATTATTCACAAATAGGTTAAGAGGTGCTGCGCTTTAAAGGAGTATAAGTAAATGCTGTGCTAATAACGTAAGGATTATTGCGCAGCGCCCCTTATATGTATTTGCCATAAGCTACTTGCTTAACAGCCACATCGACAGACGAAGTAAACGAATTTGTTTATTGGTTTAGAATTGACCGTCACTGAATAAAAACGGTCAAATAAAATACTAGTGCCTATTGATAGAGTTAAGGCTCATATGTGTTATGTTTACTTTATAGACAGTGAAGTCATTATTCTCTTACCTATAGGTAACCACTCGTCAGCCTGTTCAGTGGTAGTATTAAATGCCGCTAATAAAAAACGCCCATCAACAGAAGTGCCGTACATAATGTTATGGATTTTGGTATCTATTGCGGGAGTGATTAATTCCATAACCATAAAGGTTTTACCATTTTGAACAATTACCTCATCTCTTAACCAAGTTGCTGACGGGTACATGCTATGAAACATTTTGGATATGGATTTGTGAGCATCTTTAACTTGTGATGGTTGCATTGCGTTGTTTGTGTGATTAAAGGCTAATGTTACACCTCCCGTTTTATCACTTAATACTTCACTAGGTCTTCTTGATGCCGGGTATTTTATTTCTAGGATATCAGAAGGCATTTTCCCAAAGTTTTGTGGGGCAAGAATTGACACTTTTCCACCAAGCGCTTCGATTTTTTTTAATTCTTCTGCCTGTGAATTACCAGTAATGATAAATAACATAAATACATATAATAATTTCATACTTCTCTCTTTGATATCAACATAGCCATCAAGCTACGAATGTAAACATAACGAGCCTGTAGAATAACTCGTTTTTAATTTATTTTTATTGATGCATTAACCATAGCTGAGTTCCTATTTTGATTCAATCGGTTACTTCTATTTTACGTAAAATATAAAAAGAGGATTTACTGTTGCTTTCATGGGCGTTTTGGAAGGTATGACAGGTGTTTAAGTGGCTTATTTGCAGAGGTGAAAACAATAAAAAGGACAGACACATATTTTGTGTCAGAGAATTTAGCACCTCTCCCGTCATAGGTAACCGTATCATTATTTTTTGCACACTATTAGTGTTAGTTACAGAGCTTAGAATTGAGGTGCTTGGAAAGAATTTTAGGCGAAGCTAGGCCGTCGCTTTGTTCAATAGTGTATTTTTAAAACAACCTAATAATGATGCAACTGTTCAGCCTGTGCCTTTGTACCATTTTACATCATTACTGGCGGCTTGCTGCTTTAACCGTTGTTTGCTGCCTGCAAAATTTGAGTACTGCTGCCTAAAACGTTGAATTGATTCAAGCCATTGTGCCTCTTCTATATTCAAAGTCAGGAGCACTTTTGGCATAGTTTTGTTGATATGCCCTTTTTCTTTGGATCTATGTGGCGGCCACTCCAGTCGACTAATTCAATATAATCCAGTAAGGCAAAGGGGATCGTGTGTTTAATGTGATTGCCGCCAAATGGTTTTAACTGTGCTGGTTGGCTTTCATGCTGAATATTATCTTTTTGTTTGAGAAGCTTATTCGCTTTAACCGTGTCTGTGGTAAAGGCTTTAAAGTGCGCTATACGTTCTTGAATTGAGGTGAAATCACTGTCTTCAAGCGTATCGGCTATGTTTGCTCTGATAGGGTTCAAATCAACGTAGGCCATGCAACTGAGCACTGCGGTTTCATCTAATAATGCTTGCGACTTATAGCGCCCTTCCCAGTACTTACCCGTGCAGTTATCTTCTTTATTGGCCTCGCGGGCAATGTACTCATTGAGGTTTTTCATATACCAGCTGATGTCATACAATCTTTCTCGCCATTTAGCGATGATCTCATTAAAAAAGAGCAAACTTGGCTTATCTAACTGCTCACCTTTTAAGTGGCGGTCGACTAAAAAGTGGCCGTTATAAAGCTGATACCAGCGTTTAATTACTTCATCATCGGACCAATCAAGTGCTTGACGCCTATTGACGTTCACAACAAGGTGGTAGTGATTGCTCATAATCGCGTAGGCAGCAACTTCAATGGCGAACACACTACTTAATAACTTAATTCGCTCTACTAACCACTCCCTACGATGATCAAAGTTTTTACCTGTGTATTTATCATCACCACACAAGAATGCACGTCTCACGCATCGTGAGATTAAGTGATAATAAGATGTCGATGCTAAATCAATAAGCTTTTTTCTTGCGCGAGTCATAATATATCAACTTCATCAGATACTGTATGTAATAGGCTATGTTGTAGTTGAGTGTGGGTATTAAAAATTCATATCATAATGCCTCTTTTATCCATGTTTGATCTGAATACTCAGTGTTATCTTCCATAAACCTAAACCAGCTTAAATAATTCTCAATGTAGTCTGTACCAATGCCATTAAAACGTCTTAACCATGCCTTCCATCGCATCATATAATTATTAAGTGTTTGGATATGGTAAATACCTTCTACCACTCTTTGGTTATCCAACCCAATCAAACGTTTATGGTCAATGTCGAGTTCTTTAGCAATACCTTTATACGATAAGTTTCCATCAGTACCGGAGTTTTTCAAGTTAGTTGTCGCATCAAGTTAAATTTTATGCCGCCCGCACTTCTTCTTTTTTCTCTGGATTCAAATTTACTTCATTGATCATTGTCCAATTTCGAGACTTTCCTGACCAACGACTTGGATTCTGTAATTTCGCTATTTCATTAACCCGATGACGTTCCGCTAGGATCGCTTTATCTAAACCTAAATGACGCTGATTTGGCGTGACAAACTTAATACCGCTATGTAAATGTTCATCGTTGTACCAATCTACAAATCCGTTAACCCATTTCCTTGCGCTCGCGATATCTTCGAAGGCTTTTTCAGGGTATTCTGGGCGATACTTTAATGTTTTAAATAATGACTCAGAATACGGATTATCGTTACTCACAGATGGTCGGCTAAATGAAGGCACAATCCCTAACTCCTGCAATGTCGCTAATAACGTTGCTCCTTTCATTGGACTGCCATTATCTGAGTGCAACGTGACTTGCTCAGGTTTTACCTGCTCTCGCCTGCAAATATCTACCATTAAATCAGCCGCCAGTGTGCTTAGTTGTGTGTCATGAACCTGCCAACCAACTATTTTTCGACTATAAATATCCATCACTAAATATAAGTATAAAAACTGACCTTTAACTGCTGTCGGCAAATACGTGATATCCCATGTATAAATTTCGTTTGCACGTGTTGCCTTGAGCGCTTTTGGCTTTTTTATCTTTTTATTTGGTTTTACTTTTTCTCTGTGTGTTAGTAAGTTATGTGATTTCATAACGCGATAAAACGAACTTTCTGATGCTATCCACACACCTTTATCCAATAGTTTAGGGACTATCTTGCAGGGTGGTAAATGCCCGTACTCTATTGAATTAACCGTCTTAATTATACGCTGTTGCTCTAATTCAGTTAGCTTATTAGGTGGTCGTTTTATCGTACTTGTCCGCTTATCTATCATATCTTCAGCTTCAATCCAGCGTTGGATTGTTCTTGTCGTTAAACCAAGTAACTCACATGCTTTTGCTTGCCTTGCCCCTGATTTCTGAGCGTCTTTAATGAGCTTTATCAATTCATGGCGTTCAGTTGAGCTGGTTAATCGTCCTCGTTGAAACCCCAAAGCGCATCTGCTTTTTTGAGTACAAGTAAAGCGGCTGTTTCTGCTAATGCTTTATCTTTACGATTAAGCTCTTTTTGAAGCTGCTTAATTTCTTGTTTGAGCTGCTTGCTGTCTGATTTTACAGGCTTCGTTGCTGGCCCTTTAGCAAAATCTTGCTTCCATTGTTGAATATGATGCGGGTAAAGTCCTTTAGCACGACAATATTCATTAAGAGCTGTTTCATCTAAACTCGCACATTCAATAATGGCGTTGAGCCTGTCTTCTAAGCTCCAGTCATGAGGGCGTTTTTCTGTTGTCATGTGACTACCGTTATTTTTAGTTTCAAGTTCATGGTTTTTAGCAAGTGCAATCCACCGTTGTAGTGTTGAATAGCCGACGCCTAAATCATCAGCAATATCTTCTAGACGAACATCATCACATTGAGATAATGCTTTTTCAACAGCTTGAACTTTAAATTCTTGAGTAAATCGACGTCTCATTTTATCTGCCTCTATTAAAAGTTAGAGGCGACAACTATCCTGACACAGGGGGTACAAAGCACTGAGCCTGATGATAATAAAGGCTTCAATTGTGCTTGAATATTTTCTTTTGTATTTCGTTCTAAAACCTTGTGAGATATAGCACCACTACGATCAAGAGCAATGAAAATAGGAACTTTTTCGATTTTTCCACCACCACGTTTACGTGACTTACGGTTAATAGCCCTCTTACCTTTAAAAGATTCTGGTAAAGATGTTTCATCAGCTTCAATAACACCCGTTAGTACTGAAGGATTAAAGCTGGCAGGGGCTTTAATAAACATATGTCGCCAACGAAATGACGTTCTAAGTGTTATATCCAAAGCTTTAGCTGATTTTCTAAGGGATACGCCTTCCCACATTAATTTGGTATATTCGATCCACTTCTCAGCCTTTTTCATTCGGTAAAGTGGTGAGTCTGCAAGTGCATTAAATGTTTTGTTGCATGATTTACACTTAAAGCGCTGAATTCTTGCTTTGTCATTCCCCAACGATTTAGATTATGTGAATCACAATGGGGGCAATGAGATATTGATTCCTCATGGTCGGCAATAGCTTGACCTACTTGGTTAGTGGCAATATTTGATTCAACTTCGTGGCGAAGCTTTTTAAGTTGAGCGTAATTTAAGTTGGTAATGTGATGTAGTATATTTTGAAACTGCTTGGAAGCCATGTTGCACCTACCGTTTTTAGGTTTCAGTATATTGAATATAGTTCACCAACACTGAAATACAACATAGCCATGTAATAACAGTAGTTGATGCTATGATTTTTGCAAAAAAATGTGCCTGTCCTTTTTTACTTTCTTTTTTGTCCTGCTTTCACGACTTGTTAGGGCTTTTCATACAACCCAAGCCCGCAGTTATTACAACATCGTTTTTTAACAAATGAAACATTTTGATTTGCGATAAACGGTAAGGAACAGCGAGGACATGGAAAACGAGTAATTTTGAAAGCAAATCTACCTAAGAAAAACACCCAAAGTAAAAAAGCTAAAACAGCAACGATTGCCGAACTTATAAAATTACTTAGAATTGCGGCAATCGCAAAGTTGAGCGGAAGACCAAATATTAAATAGGCTAAGGCTATCCAATTTCGTCGCCGATATTCACTCCATTGTTTCGGTATACGCTTGAACATTGAGAAAACCCTAACGCCGCGCTCTGCGGCAAATTTGGAGCGCAGCGGAAAATTTGTCCGACAGCAGCGCCTTGTTAGCATTATTCATCTGAGGCTTTTGTCATAGCTTCCAGCAATCATTTCTACTGTAGATTTTTCGCCGTTTTCTTTAAACCAGATATCAGGATTAAACTTATTATCCTGAATCATGCGGGCTTCTGCCCTCAAGATCTTTTCGTCTAGATGGTTGAGGTTAAGGTTTAGCCAATTTATAAGCTGCTGGAAATTATGCGCAACTAGCTCACCTTTCTTTTCCTCGTAATACGTCTCTAGGTCGATAGGGTAGTTTTTTCTAATAGCCTCTATAACTGCGCAGTGAGCTGTCCGCAAAAGACCTTGGCCTGAAAAATTAATAGGGTAATCCCAAATTTCACCTCGGAGCCCATATTCTTTTCTGGTTGCTTTACTATGTGACCAATATCGTATTTCTAGGATTTCAAGACGTTTTTTATAAGTCTTTATGATTTCTTCTTCGACTAACTCACGAGTATCTATTTTTAGTTCTTCAAAGGTTTTAAGCTTAACATTTGTATTTTCTGCCGCTTCATATGCACCACTTTGAAAGCCAGCCTCGGAGATAATAAATGCTCTATCGGCACCAATATCTTCTGCTATTGTTCTAAGGCCAAGAACTTGAAGTTTGTTTACCTTCTTTTTCCATTTCTTCGCTTCTACTATCCAGGTTAAATCTTCACCTAAGAACTTCGTGGTTACTAAAACATCAATGTCATGCTTAGTTCTTACTCCCTGCATAGTCACATTGGTGCTCGCGACCGCGCCAATTGAAGTGAAGTAGCTGCAAATCTCTTCCTGAAACTGGTACCAATCAGCTGTATCACTCATTTTTTAATCCATACATCTTTAATGTTGACGCCGTAGTTATAGTGGATGCTAACGAGGCTGTAGAATAACTCGTTTTTAATTTATTTTTATTGATGTATTAACCATAGCCGAGTTCCTATTTTGATTCAATCGGTTACTTCGATTTTACGTAAAATATAAAAAGAGGATTTGCTGTTGCTTTAATGGGCGTTTTGGAAGGTATGACAGGTGTTTAAGTGGCTTATTTGGAGAGGTAGCAGCTTACCTTTATTAATGCGTCCTGTTTTGCAGCTTTTCTATATTATGAACTAAGCAATACAGTTGCCATTGGGCATTCACTTTCGTTTGACCGCGTAAGGTCAATTTATTCATGCCTTTGTTAACTGTAATATTCCCGAACACTGGCTCTATACAGCCAAGTCGTTTGCTGTACTGTCGTCGCCCGATTGGGCTGTCTATTTTGACCTTCATTTTGTCGATGTAGCTTAGCTTTTTACGCGATTCATCATTTTTAAACTGAACTTGCCGTCCTGTTTTTATAGGTGGCTTTCGCATACATTGCTGTTGCAGTGGGCATACCTTGCAATCTTTTAAGTAACCGCAGAATCGCGTATATTTTTGGTTGTGGCTGTTTACATTTATACCGTTTCGCCACATTTCATTGCCTGCGGGACAGCGGCAGGTTTGTGTCGTCTCATCATAATGGAAGTCGTCTGAGGTAAATAACCGTGGCTTGCCTTTACTGCGTTTTAGTCGGCGCTTTTCTTGCTCTGTCTCATAAGTTTCACTTTCTTTAAACAGCGGATTTCGTTTTCTAAATTGGTTATCCGCAATGTAAGTATCAAAGCCACTTTTCGCCATAAACTCAAGATTCACTTCGCTGTTAAACCCACTGTCTGCGGTAAACTTTATGGTGTGATTATCTGCTTCTTTTTTTGTATTGAGTTTAGTGAGCTGTTGTTTTAATTGCTTAACCGCTGGCTGTAAGGTTTGCTGCTCGCCCACTGTACCCCATGCCTGTGCTTGCAGTATAATTTGATGTTTATCGTCATTTATCGCTATCCCGTTGTAGCCTTGGATTGTACCTTTTGACGTGGTCATTTTCGCGCTATCAGGGTCGGTAATATTACTTTTAATGGGCTTGCCTTTGCTGCCCGTTTTTTCCTCGTGGGTCGCTAAGAACTCCGTGATTTTATCTGCACTTTTATCCAGCTTTTCTTTTTGCTTTAAATCCTGTGTTATCAACTCTTCGCTCAGGCTATCTTGTGATTGGTGACGTTCGATAATACGTTTACTCGCGCGTTCTAGTTTTGCTTTTTTACGCCCTAGCTCATCGAATGTGCCGCTCCATTCTTTACTCGCATTCGATTTCAATTTGCATCCATCAATGGCAAACATGTTACGACCTATCAAGCCTTCTTCGTCGCATATCATCAGTACTTGCGTAAACAGCGGTTCAATCTGTTCGTGCATTTTGGCCACGAATCCCGCTACAGATGTGTAATGAGGTTGAATATCACCCGACACACTCATGAACAAAATATTCGTCTCACACGCCTTAGCAATACGGCGGCTACTAACCAAACCATGTGCGTAACCAAGTAAAATAATCTTTAGCATCACTGAAGGAGGATACGCAGCGGCGCCCGTTTTATCATTGTTATACCACGCGTCAAAGCCCGACAAATCGAGTTTATTTTCGACAATATAACAAAGCGCATACTCAAATGTACCTGGCAATATTTGCTCAGCAAAATTGATTGGAATGAATTTATTTTGGCAGGATAAGTCAGGCTTGTAGTTGGCCATAACAATTTACCGTGGGTGAATAATATCTATTAGATCACAGTAACCCTGTGGGTTCAAGGTCAAAAAACAATCAAGTCAATTGTGTAGAACCAGTTCCTAAAAAGAGTAATTCTACAGCCTCAACGCCCTGTTAATGGGCAAAATATTGTTTGCTAAAATGTTGAGGAACGAAAACAGCAAACTGTTTTTTGTCCTTATTTATTAGCTTGTTAAGTGCCCCTAACATACTCAACCATAATCAAAAAACTACCCAAACACAAGCTAATTGCCGACACTAAAAACCAAGGCTCTGCGTATAGTCCCATGTACAACGCTATTGATAATGAAGCACAACCTGCGCCGACAGAGTAAATGGTAAATTTATTTATTTGAGGGTAGCGAATCACAGCTATTACTGCGACTGATAGTGAAAATAATCCAACCAAAATTACTGCGGTTATAAAAAATGAAGGGAAATCACGGAAAGTACCATGCGCAAAAATAGTCAAACCAAGCAAGCACATCCCTAACCAATGAAAACTAGCAGGAATAAACAAAATGATTAATACTGCTTTCTTAAATATTATGCTCATACTTCCTTGGGGCATTTAACGCCTCATTCAGAGGCAATAAAATAGCTGGTTAAAATTAGCGAGGCACGAGCAAAAACCAGCTGTTTTTTGTCCTGCTGAAATGACTTGTTAGGTCTAAAGAGGTTGCACACCAATACGGTTGCCAACTCTTTTAAGGGCAATTTTTTTCCTGACCAAAAATAGTCTTGGTATACCTTGCCTATGTCATTAGGTATTTTGTCGCCGGTGGTAATAAAACCAAGTTTCTTATAAAAATTATCTAAATTTTTGATTTCAGCCTCTTCAACTGCAACTTGAATAAAACCTTTATCAGTTACGTAACATTGAGCTGCATTTACTAATTTTGTGCCAAAACCTTTCCCGCGCTCTTCTGGAAAAACGTATAACGAAGATAAAATGAATTGATTGTTCTCCATATCAGGAAAAAAGCCCATCATGTATTTAGGGTTTTGGTTAAAATCAGGGTTAACAATATGGTGGTTATGACGAGAACGAGGATCATTTAATACATCATTTGTCATATCCGAAATGGTTTCTTTATAACACCTTAAGACCGCATTCTTAATTGCATCACTTTCGTTTATCCATTCTGAAAGCTCATTGTTTGGGATATACATATCGTGCATAGGTTACTCCTTAGACCTAACGCCAGGCTCAACTGCGTAGCGACCTGGCGCTTTTTGTGCGTTTTTTGCACAAAAAAGTGACAGGTTGCGGAGTCAGATTGCAGCCCCTTGTTATACGCGCTTCTACTTTAACCAAATTGAGTAATCCATTTTACCCAATGTTGTTGATAAATTTGCGATTGCTATAGCCTGCCCAACGCTGGTCAAGGTTACTTGGCCACCTTTTATATCTTTGTCAAAGGCTTCTAGCAGCAGTTTTGTTGTAGGTGTAAATTGAGCAATGTCGCTTTTGAAGGTATTAATATCTGTATACCCCATATATTTGTATAGTTGGCTCATCCAACCATCATATATATCCATACCCATCATAGAGGCAATTGAACAAGTACCAGCATACTGAATATGACGTTTTTGTGAGTCAGAAAGATTAAGGCCAGACCGCACGGAGGCCAGAGCGCGTTGTGAATATGGTTCAAGTTGAGATATATGTTGAAGTCCATTTATACCAACATGGGTCATGTAGTGGATAAACGATAAATATGCTATCTGTTCGCTTGTAATTTTAGGTACGACAGTGACTGCTTCCGAAAGCACTATATCTTTAAAATCGTTAGCTGAAGCTGATGCTCTTTCGGCGATTAAATCCACAAGTACAGACGGGTTCGATTTCTCCCCTTTTCGCGCACTGGATTGCACCGCGTCATTGATAGCAGCTTGTACATCTGGATCTGTAAATTTCGCCAAATCAATTTCACGTGCATTTTCAACTATTTTGGCTTCGAGTTTAGTAGCAAATTTTTGGACGTTAAGCTCAGCGGCATTAATGGCCTCTTCTCTCAAAGCGGGAAAATTATCCCGAAGGAAAAGCAAACAAAGCTCTTTTACTTCGGAAACGGATAAACCGTTATTTTGAGTTAACGTTACATCCCCGCCAGCTTGGATAGCAGTACCATCCGTTCCTACTTCCTGTTTTTGTTTATCCCCTAGCATCACAATTCCTTATTCTCTCTTTCGCCCATGGAGATATTTACATTTCCTCCCGCCTGGATACCCGTTGAACCGTCACCGAGTTTCTGAGACTGTTTTTCGTGACTTTTTGGACTACCTAAAAAGAATGATGTTATCAGCGCAGATAGTGAAACCACAGTAGTTAATGCGGGTTCAAAACTACGGTCGAAATACAACCAAGTTCCAGCGATACCTAGTGCAACAACTGATAATATTCTCACTATAGTGCGCATAATTCTCCTTACGTATAACAGCTTATTCAAAGGATCTAAACCCACAAGTTGCAGACAGAAAATCCTTTGAGTTTTTTAATACTTTCAGTCTAACTCTGTATCTAAATGTAAATCAAGGGATTTATATTTGTTGTTTTTTTGTTGTTGTAAAATACAAGAAATAATCCCGCGAGTTGTTGAAAAAAACTAAATACAACTACTGTTTATATATACAGCTAGAACTGGAGCAGATCATGGCTTCTGTATTTTTAGAATCCATCCGTGACTTTATGACAACGCGTCGTTATGCCAAACGCACTATAGACACTTACCAATATTGGATAAAATTTTATATTTTATACCATGCTAAAAAACATCCAGCGCAATTGGCAGAGTCGGAGGTTGAGCAATTCTTATCTTATTTAAGTAATCAGCGTAATGTTGCAATGAAAACTCAGGCAACGGCTTTAAATGCTTTAGTATTTTTATACCGTCATATTATTCAGCGGCCGTTATCACTTGAGATGAATTTTAATAAATCACTCGTGCCACCTAAATTACCTGTAGTACTGACCCGTGAAGAAATGCAGCGTTTATTATTGGCAATGGATCCAAAGTATAAACTTATCGCTCAGTTACTTTACGGTAGTGGTCTACGTTTAATGGAAGCTGTAAGGCTACGGGTACAAGATGTCGATTATGACTATGTCTCATTAATGATTTGGCAGGGCAAAGGCAATAAAAACCGCAGAGTAACATTAGCACTCGAACTACTGCCGTTGTTGCGCAGCCAAAGTCACTTGGTAAATGACTACTGGCAACGAGACAAACAAGCAACAGACTATGCCGGTGTCTGGCTTGCGAATGCACTAGCTAGAAAATACCCAGCGGCTCCTTATGAAATGAGCTGGCAATATTTGTTTCCTTCTGCCCAGTTAAGCATGGACCCAGAAAGTAAAAAGCTGCGACGCCACCATATTGATGAAACAACGGTTCGTAAAGCAATTAAGCTGGCAGCAAAGCTGGCAAAAATTCAAAAAATGTTACCTGCCATACACTACGGCACTCGTTCGCTACCCATTTACTTGAATCCGGTGCAGATATACGCACCGTGCAAGAACAACTCGGCCATAGCGATGTTCGCACCACGCAAATTTATACGCATGTACTTAACAGTGGTGCCAGTGGCGTAAAAAGCCCGTTGTCGCAGCTACTTTAGGTTCTTATTATCTATTGGAGTATCGCGTTTGGGGAATACAAAAACCCGATAATAATCTTATGTGGATTTGCTGCTGTTAGAAGGGCAAAAAAATAGACCGCAGAGCACTCCCTGATGGTTTAGCTAGGGATATATATCAGCTGCCTGATCAGTCTCACGAGCGAGTCACTCAACAGGACAATGCTTATTTGTAAGCTCCTTGCTTTATATGAATTTTTCTAAAACGCGGCGTCTCTTAACCCTTAATCTTTTTGTGAATCATTGTCTTAACTTTCTAATTTAAATTTTTACGCACACAAAAACGGCATTGCCAGAGCTTTCACCCCATGGGGTTATTTTTTCGTAGTCATGTTCAAACACATGTATTTCAAAATAAGGTTTTAGGGCTTCTTTTAACTGGGCAAAACTAACAGCGACCATTGGGTGCTCGTCGTGCCATACAAATGTTTCGTCTGCTGTTGCTTTATTTATACTGAGCTTTAATGACTGTTTTTCGCCACTGCCACTGTAATTCCAACCAGAGCGGAATGTGAATAAGCTGCCCGCGTTTTCAGCGCTATGCTCTACAAATGAATCGTTATCGATGTGATTTTTATCAACAACGTTAAAGCAAAATATACCACCGGCTTTTAGTGCATGGTGTACGCTTTTAATACAGTCTGCTAATTTATTAATGCCGTCGCAGTAATGGATTGAATACAAAAAGCAGGTAATTAAATCCACTTGCTCAGGGATCACAAACTCACTCATATTTTGCAACGAAAATTGCGCTTCTGGGCAACGAATAGTTGCTCTATCTAGCATGGGTTGATTTATATCAAGCCCACTACTTTGATAACCGTAATCAATAAAATAACGAACATGTGGGCCTGTTCCGCATGCTAAATCAAGATGCGTATTTCCCTTATTACCAAAGATTTGCTGTAGCCTATGAATAAAATAGCTTTGGGCTTGATAATCTATATCTGCGCACATTAAGTCATAGTAATCAGAAAGGTCTGTGTATAGCGCGTTCGCGGACATATTAGGCCTAATTATTTGTAGGAGGGTACGTTAAGCCGCGCATAATAAACTAATTATCACCATTAACGAAGCTGATTGAACGAAAAGAGATTTGTTGGGTTTCGTTTTACTCAACCCAACTTTTAATTTACACATTAACTTAAAGCTTACCGCTGGCAGTTTTAGTTTATCCCTAAATACTTATGTACTTGCACTGATAAGCGCCAGTTTTTTTCAATACAGGTTTCAATTGCCAACTTAGTTGCAGAGACTTTTTGGCTAATTGGTTGCAGGTAAACAAGCTTGGGGGTAACGCCTGTTTTTGCAAATAACTCTTCAAGCTCTACAACGTGTTTTTGCATCGCGATTGGGTGTTTTATTTCATCGGCGCGTTGCATGGTTGAAGTAAGTACGTCGTAGCCGCCACGCATATTAATTTTCGGTGATACCGTCACCCATGTTTGTGCTGGGGCTAAAATCTCAAAAGTGCCGCTGGTTTCTATTTGTGTGCTGTAGCCGTTAGCATGAAGTAATTCGCACACCGGGTTTAAGTCGTACATGCATGGCTCACCGCCGGTGATCACTACATGCTTGGCACGATAAGCACGATCGACAAACAAGTTAAATATTTGCTCAGCTGATGCGTCCGCCCAGTGATCTGAATCAGCCTTTTTCTCAACCGTGTCGTCCAGTGATACTTTATACACATTATCAACTTCCCACGTTTGCTTAGTGTCACACCAAGCGCAACCTACGGGGCAGCCTTGTAAACGTAAAAATATTGAAGGCGTGCCGGTAAAGCTCGCTTCGCCTTGAATGGTTTCAAATATTTCATTAATTTTGTACAAAAGAGTCTCACTCACTACTTGGCATTAATTACGAGCATAAACATAGTTTAAAAAATCAAAAAACACGGTCGAAAATTGTTATTTATGCCCCAGCCGTGTAGTATATCGCGCCCTGATATAAACCTCTATTAAAACTAAGAGCAAAACAGTTATGACGCAAAAAGTAGTTGTGATTTACTCCGGCGGTATGGACTCATTTACCGTATTAAATAAAGCCCTGCAGCAAGGCCGCGAGGTATATGCCCTGTCATTTGACTATGGTCAGCGTCATGTAAAAGAGCTTAAAGTTGCAGCCAGTGTGTGTGAAAAGCTTGGCGTACCGCATAAGATAGTTGATATTTCTGCGATCAATCAGTTAATTGGTGGCTCATCGTTAACTGATGATATTGATGTCCCAGAAGGCCACTACGAAGCCGAAAACATGAAAAGCACCATAGTGCCTAATCGCAACATGATTTTGCTGTCACTGGCTGTGGGTTACGCTGTATCACTCAAAGCAAGCCAAGTGTATTACGGTGCTCACTCTGGGGATCATGCTATTTACCCTGATTGCCGTCCTGAATTTGTGCAAAAGATGGATGATTTATGTCGTATTGCTAATTACGACGCGGTGGAAATTTTCAGCCCGTATTTAAATGACACCAAAATTGACATTCTTACTGATGGTTTAAAAATGGGCTTGGACTACAGCCAAACGTGGACTTGCTATAATGGCCGTGAAAAAGCCTGTGGTAAATGTGGTGCCTGCCAAGAGCGCTTAGAGGCATTTAGCCTTAATAACATTACCGATCCAATCGAGTACGAATAACCCACATTAAAAAAGGCTATCATCGCGATAGCCTTTTTATTATTAACTGAGATAAGTTTACAGCCAACGTTTTACCCGAGACTTGTAATCGCTGTACCCTTGACCAAATATTTTTAATAGAGCCCGCTCCTCTGGAATAATTTGAAACCAAGTTAAGTAACAAATAAAGCCCAGCACACACAATAACGCCCACAGTGATGTTAACCACACTCCCCAACCTGCCAGTATAAAAGCAAAACCAACATACATTGGATTACGTGAAATTTTGTACACACCCGTGGTAACCAGTGCTGACGCTTGATCTGGTTTATTTGGGTTTACAGTGGTTTTTGCTAAGCGAAAACTAACCACCCCAGCAATACAAAAAATACAGCCTGTGGTGAGTAAAATAACCGCAACATAAAAAATAAATGTGGTGAAATCAATCACACTGTAATGGGCAATTACCGCCATCAGCACAGCAAAAAAAAGCACTATAATAATCGGAGGGATTTTATTATTTAGCATAGTAACTCACTGTTGTTGTTAAAATTAGTTAATGCAATTAAACACTCATCACACTGTATCACTGATGAATATACCGCAGAGGGTCATGTTGATACAAATAAAGTTACAATTGTCAGCTTCATCATTTGCGCATTCTGGTTATACTTTACACACTATATAAAATAATAAGGAATACACCATGTCAGGAACTACTATGGTAGTCATGATCGTATTTATCTCTGTTGGGTTTGGGGTAATGTACGATATGTATAAAAAACATTTAGAGTTTAAACATCGCACACTCACCGATAATAAAGAGTCGAATAATCAAATTGCTGCTGTTAATGCTGAAATGCTTGCGTTAAAAGAGCGTGTACAAACATTAGAAGCTATCGTGACTGATCCAAGTTACAGCGTAAAACAGGAAATCAATAAACTTTAAATTCGCCGCGTTTAAAGCGCTTGCAAGTAATCTGGATATAAATGCGCGTTTTCTGGCTGCTCAATTCCATGAGCGGCTAAAAACCCACAGATCACTTGCCCGCACCCTTGTGGAGCACGAGAGCTGTCAATTTCAAAATTTAATTGATCGGCATGTTGTTTGCCAAGTTCGCATAATTGCAACGCATGCTGCGAACGCAACACAATACTCAATGCCCCGATTTGCTCTACATTAACGTTTTTACTAAAGCGCGCAAAACCTGCATATTTAAATTGTTCATTCACATAATCATTACTGATCGCTACCAACGCGGTCATCAAGCCATGCAAAAAAGCATTTGCAGATGTATCTGCGGCTAAAAAAATCACTGTTTTTGCGTTAAATTCGCTTAACTGACAGTCAGTACAATTGAGCCGCAGAGTGTAAAGTATGTGCTCATCGGCAATTTTTTGTTGTGTAATTAAAGTCAGTGCAGCTCCAGCAAATAAACATCTAGCAAGTAACTTTATGACACTTTGCGGTTGATGATCAGCAGCCATGGTTAATTGCGGGTTTTGTGCTAATAAAGGTAAATCATGATGGTTATTAAACGGCGTGCTGCTGCCCTGCTCACTATCGAGTTGAAATAGTTCTCTTACTTCGTGTTCACGGGCTATTTTTAACGCTAAAAAAGCGGTTTGGATCAATTCCGAGGTAGGTAAGTTTTCTTCCACAAACCAGCGCCGGCCAAATAATAACTTTTTTGCCTTGGTGCTGCGGTAATTATCTGGACTAAGAATGGCCACTTGTAAATAAATTTGCTCATTCTGCTTTGCGGCGAGCACCCGAAAGTGAGTTGAAAACTCAATTTTATCAAGGGTTTCGTTCACGCTTTCGAGGGTATGTTGATAACGTAAAAAATGTTGCGGCACTACCCAGCTCGCGTTACTCAATTGCACGATGGGTGCATAAGCAATTGGCTGCTCACAATTATATAGCAGCTCATTATGAGTATATTTGACTGATGTAAAGTGGTTATTTTTATCTGACATAACTAAACCAAGTAAACTCGCTAACACAAAGCGCTGAAGATGAGTTATTTACGCTGTAACGCTAGTCGATAGATCACAGTGCTGCGTTTAATTTAGCGATATTTTTTGATAATCATCGAGCACATGTTGAAAATATGTACGGTCTTTGTTCAACATCCGAGTATAGTGCGCAACTAATTGTTGCAGATACAATTCGTGCATTTGCTCAGCATTGTCCCACATCTGACTGCCAGTAACACTCAACGCAGTGTTACTGGTAAAACTTAGCTGTATCACTTCGTAAAAACGGTTGTTTTCTTGCACCAGTTGCTCTTTAATAAGTCCTAAACCTAACGCCTGTAAACCTTGTCGTAAGGTATAGGTATGATGCACGGGACAAACAATAAAACTGAGTTGTTCACGAAGCTTTTCAGGACAATTAGCAACCATTTTTTGTACTAGCCTCAGCAGTAATTCTCCACCGACTCCGGCGATAATGATCAGCTGCTTGGCTGATGGCTGCAGCTCAATTGTAGCTACATCCTGACATAATACTTGCCATTGGCAAGCTGCTTGCTGATCACTAAAACGCGTAAGCGTGTGTTCAAGCTCGTCCATTAACGTAGGCACTATATCAACAAAGTTTATTTGTTTGGCGGCTGCACGCTTTAAAAGCGCCATACCAAGCAAACCGTGGTCACAACAACAGTCCCAAATTACATCATACGGCGCGCAGATCAACGAATCGATTGCACTGAGTCGGCTACTTAGTTTCATTTAAAGCTAAACTTGAGCCGTTTTATAGACCAATGCTTTTAAGCTACGGTCGCTATCAACATCAACAAAACCATGGGTCGGCGCTAGGCGCTCTACAAATTCAATCGCACCTTGAGTGTGTTCGTCTATCAGCGCTTTAAATGACGCTTCACTTAGCTCTGGACTGTTAGCACATAACAGCAATTGAGTATGGTCATTGAGCAGTTCAGGTAAGCGGCGCAGCACTTTTTGATAATCTTTAGTTAAAATGAAACTGCCTTTTTGAAAGCTTGGCGGATCAACAATAATTAAATCAAAAGGGCCAGCCTTTTTAAGTTTACCAAACGACTTTAATATATCGTGCGGTAAAAAGCTCACACTGCGGTCAAAGCCATTAAGTTGATGATTTTGCTTACCGGTGCGCAGTACCCCTTTATTCATATCCATGTTGATCACACTATCGGCACCGCCACGCATTGCAGCAACCGAAAACCCACAGGTATATGAAAATAAATTCAATACCTTAGCGTGTTTACTATGGGCTTGCACAAACTCCCGACCACGGCGCATATCCAGGAATATACCGGTATTTTGACGGCTCATTAAATCCACTAAAAACTCACTGTCACCTTCTTTAACACTATGCGGGCTCGGTAGTTGACCAAATAACAGTTTATTTTCAGTTTGTTGTCCGGCGCGTTGTTGAAATACCAACGAGGTGATTAATTCTTTAGCGTGTTGTTGTGCCCATTGCCAAAGCTGCTCACTTAATTGCGTTAGCGTTTGTGAGTCAACTTCGTCGTACGACACTAAAAATAAACACGGTGGGTAAAAGTCGATATTTAGATGACTCAAATGCTCAGTAGTGTGACCGCGGCCATGAAACACACGACAAAGTTCATTGTCTGCTAAGGGCGCACTTTCAAGTGCTGTAATAAGGGGCGTAAAATTATGCATTTTTAATTAACTGTTGTTGTAATTCATGGATTTCATCACGAACGGATGCGGCTTTTTCAAATTCTAAATCACTAGCGTATGCATGCATTTTGGTTTCGAGTTGCTTAATTTGCACTGCGATCTCTTTTGCACTGAGCACTTGCTTACTTTGTTTTCGGATCAGCTGTAAATTATCTTGTGGGCCGGCTCGCTCACCAACATCCATAATGTCAGTAATTTTCTTCAATAGGGCTTGTGGTTCAAGGCCATGCTTAATATTGTAAGCGTGTTGAATATCGCGGCGACGCTGAGTCTCATCAATAGCTTTGGCCATTGATTTAGTGACTCGATCACCGTATAAAATTGCCCGACCATTTAAGTGACGAGCCGCACGACCAATGGTTTGAATTAATGCGCGAGCTGAACGTAAAAAGCCCTCTTTATCAGCATCGAGTATTGCAACTAGCGATACTTCTGGCATATCTAAACCTTCACGCAGTAAGTTAATACCCACTAACACATCAAACACCCCAGCGCGAAAATCACGAATAATTTCGACCCTTTCAACGGTATCGATATCCGAATGCAAGTAACGCACTTTTACATCATGTTCAGATAAGTAATCCGTTAAATCTTCAGCCATGCGCTTAGTAAGTGTGGTTACTAGCACGCGTTCATCAATTGCTACGCGTTTATATATCTCTGACAATAAGTCATCAACTTGAGTTGCCACTGGGCGTACTTCAATTTGTGGATCTAGTAATCCTGTGGGGCGAATAACCTGCTCGGCAATATCATCTCCACAACGTTCAAGTTCAAAATCCCCCAGGGTTGCTGATACATAAATTGTTTGCGGTGCTATGGCTTCAAATTCTTCAAAGCGTAGTGGCCGGTTATCCATCGCCGACGGCATACGAAAACCGTATTCCACGAGATTTTCTTTACGGCTACGATCGCCTTTATACATAGCGCCGATTTGCGATACCGTAACGTGAGATTCGTCAATAATCATTAACGCATCTTCAGGAAGATAATCAAGCAAGGTTGGCGGTGGATCGCCCGGCGTGCGACCAGATAAATATCGGCTGTAGTTTTCGATGCCAGAGCAATAACCAAGCTCGGTCATCATTTCAATATCGTATTGTGTACGTTGTGCCACGCGTTGCTCTTCGACCAGTTTATTAGCACTGAGTAACTGCGCACGACGGTCTTTTAACTCAGCTTTAATATGCTCAACCGCATCAAGAATTTTATCTCTGGGTGTCACATAGTGCGTTTTAGGGTAGATAGTTGCGCGGACTATGTGTTTTTCAACCGCGCCGGTAAGCGGGTCAAAAATACTTAGCCGTTCTATTTCGTCATCAAACATTTCTACACGCACTGCAAAAGTGTCTGACTCAGCAGGGAATATATCCACAACTTCACCGCGAACCCGATACGTACCGCGGCTAAAATCAATATCATTTCGCGTATATTGAATTTCAGCTAGTCGGCGCAGCATATCGCGTTGATCAACTTTTTCGCCCACTTTTAACAACAGCATCATCTTCATGTATGATTTTGGATCGCCCAAACCATATATGGCTGATACTGATGCCACTATAATTGTATCCCTACGCTCTAATAGCGCTTTGGTAGCACTTAGGCGCATCTGCTCGATGTGTTCGTTTATCGAGGCATCTTTTTCAATAAAGGTATCGCTTGCAACAACATACGCTTCTGGCTGGTAGTAATCATAATACGAAACAAAATATTCAACCGCGTTGTGCGGAAAAAACTCTTTCATTTCCCCATATAACTGCGCTGCTAAGGTTTTATTATGCGCCATAATAATCGTTGGGCGATTCAAATCATTGATAATATTAGCCATGGTAAATGTTTTACCAGTACCTGTTGCCCCTAATAATGTTTGATGAGCAAGTCCGGCTTCTAACCCTTCACATAACTGCGCAATCGCGGTGGGTTGATCCCCGCAGGTTTAAATTTAGATACCAGTTGAAAATGGTCGCTCATGCTTGGCACTCCTGTACAGCTTGGTTACTGATCATATTCAGCTCTTTGATAAACCATTTATAAGCTATTATTGCAGTAAATAAATTACCCAGCGCTGCGCCGATCAGCAAGCCTGGTAAACCGGCATATAAATTACCGACATAAGCAAATGGAATATAAAAAATAAATAATCGGATCACACTTAGAATTAATGCATTCATTGGTTTGTGTAAGGCATTGAACGATGAATTAGACAAAATAATTATCCCTTGCAAACCGTAACTTAGCGGCAAGGTAAAAATAAATAATTTGATCACATCGATAACCATCTGCTCTTTACCAAACAACTCACTGATCACTCCTGAAAATGCAATGAGCAGTAAATAAATAATAAACTGCCAAATCATCACAAATTTTAATGTTGTGGTGTACGCCTCTTTAACACGGTTAAGTTTACCAGCACCAAAGTTTTGACTAATAAACGGCGGTAACGTCATCGATAAAGCTAACACCACCAGACTGGCAATTGATTCAATACGACTGCCTACGCCAAAAGCAGCAACAGCCTCAGGTCCATGATGGGCAACCATGGCAATCATCACCGCCATTGCAACTGGTGTTAACATATTTGCACCTGCCGCTGGCAAACCAATTTTAAGAATTTTTCGAATAGAGCTTAATGGGGTTTGGTTATTTGCATTTAGGCTCAGCAAGCCTTTTTTTACTGCTAGCAAATATAAAATAATGACAACGGCTACCGACCATGCGATGACGCTGGCAATCGCAGCGCCTTTAATGCCAAATGCAGGAATTGGCCCAAAGCCAAAAATCAATACTGGGTCGAGCACGGCATTGATAAGCCCCGCGCCACCCATCACTATGCTAGGTGTTTTGGTGTCACCGCTGGCACGTAACACTGAGTTACCAACCATAGGGGTAATTAAAAATACACTGCCTAAAAACCACACACTCATATACTCATGGATCAGCGGCAACACTTGCTCCCCTGCTCCCAGCAATTTAAATATCGGGGAAATAAACAGATAACCAAATAGCGATAAACATACCACCATCACCACTGCAATTAATAATGCGATGCTGGCGTCAAAGCGTGCTTCTTCAATATTATTACTACCCAATGCCTTGGCAATAACCGCTGACGTACCGATACCCAAACCAATAGCTAGGCTGATCACGGTAAAGGTTACCGGAAAAGTAAAACTGACAGCAGCTAATGGCTCAGTTCCCAATAAGCTAATAAAAAATGTATCGACAATATTGAACATCATTAACGTGATCATGCCGAAAATCATCGGCACAGTCATTTTCTTCAAGGTCGGTACTATTGGATCGTTTAATAAATCGGGAGCTGAGTTGCTCTGCAAAGTTGCGCGCATGGGAATAAATAAACCTCTTTTATTAAGCGTGGTATTTTAAAGCATCAGGGCTTTTCAAGCCACGCATTTATCAAGTGATTATAAATTGATTACAAAAACGCCTAAAAAAGCATAGAAAAGTGTTCTTTTTACGTGTTTAGCGACGATTTCACTTCGAACCTCTACTAAAAACAATAAAAATACATTTTTATAACCTTTATCACAAAAACATCGCGACTGGTGCTGCATTTTTACACAAAAATTGCGCTAATCGAATCGTTACGAATAAATTTACTCATCAACGAAGCTCTTTTCAGCTTATTTTTTCAAGTCATTGTTTTAAAATGAGATAAAAAAACTGTTTTAAATGCTTGATATCCTCACAGTGCCCTAAAAATATGGCTCTGCCAACGTTCTTAAAGTTTCATAAACAGAGTTATCCACAGAAACCGTGGATAACTCTTGCAAAGCCACGTTAATAAAGGCGTGCAAAGGGGCGGCTTAAACACGCTAACGGCAATGTTGGCAAATACTAACTTTAGACAATTTGAGTTAAATAGCTCATAAAACATACTTAACCCCTGTACCAATGACCTGTCACATTTATTTAAACGCCCATTCAATATGAAAAAATAAACTTAACCAATTGAAATAAAACAATATATATATATTTCCTTGCTATTCTCATGGGTATTAAGTCGCTAAACTAAGGGTTCAGATCTGTATGTCATTTTTTTCTCGGCATTTTTCGTTAACGACTAATTAAATGCATAAGTAAATTTAATTATTGCGAATTTGCGCTTTTATTAGCTAACGTTAAAAAAGTACATTTCATAAATTTATTCGTACAAAACTAGATAAATGATCACTTTTATAATTTGCTTGGCGGTTAACTTGTTTGTTTTTTAGTCGTTAAAAACCATAATTTTATGCCACATCTCGATCTACACGACTCAAATAGGGAGAAAAAAGCCACAAAACAGCCAGATCGAACATAAAAACATCGAACAGACTGCTTTTTTTGTTTATCCGGTTTTATGTGTTGACACTTTGCAGCGCGGTCATTAATATTTCGCCCCGTTGAAAGGCACATACGCTTCCCCCTTAGCTCAGTTGGTTAGAGCGACGGACTGTTAATCCGCAGGTCCCCCGTTCGAGTCGGGGAGGGGGAGCCAGTCTTTTCAACCATAAACGATTCCCCCTTAGCTCAGTTGGTTAGAGCGACGGACTGTTAATCCGCAGGTCCCCCGTTCGAGTCGGGGAGGGGGAGCCAAGTTTATGTAATATGATTATTGTTCCCCCTTAGCTCAGTTGGTTAGAGCGACGGACTGTTAATCCGCAGGTCCCCCGTTCGAGTCGGGGAGGGGGAGCCAAATCATATAAAATTTAAGTATTGTAGTTCCCCCTTAGCTCAGTTGGTTAGAGCGACGGACTGTTAATCCGCAGGTCCCCCGTTCGAGTCGGGGAGGGGGAGCCAACTTAAAGAATCAATTAGACTTTCCTAAACAATTCCACTACTCTACTACAATCAAAATATTTCTTTTTAATACACATTTAATAAGTGTAAAATAATTTGATTAATCAAGGATCTGATTCCTTCCCTTTGATCTACTAAAAAGAATAAGACATGGCTGGTTTCAAAAAACTCATATTTATTCAATTAATATCTTGGCTGTTGTTTGCAAGTATTGGTGGCTATTTTGTTGCGTCAGCGTTTGACAACGCAGTAAGCGATGCACAACATAAAACGCAATCAGTGGTAAACAACTATATTAGTAAACATTCTATTGTCGATATAGCACCAGATAAACTTCAGCAAGTGCTTGCTGACGGTAATACTTTTTCTTCATTTATTTTGCGTGATCAGCAAGGTAAAGAACTTATAAATATTACATCCCCTACTTCATTACCAGCCATTGCGCAATTAGTTAACACCAGCTTTAACTCTATCCGTCCTCAATTTGCTGTTAATCAAGCGTCTGATATCAAAGTTGAATTTACTATTAATGCCAATAACCTTGGGTTGATACTCCAACAAGCGTTGTTTATTGTTATTTTAGTGTCAGGTTTAATGGCAATTATTCCCATTGTGTTTATGAAAACCATGTTTAGTAAGCTAAATAGAAATATAAGCATGACAGTGGCTGAGATAATTGATGTTTATATCAATCAAAATCAAGTCAACAACGGTCTTGAAACAGCAATTAATAGCAGCAAAATAAAACAACTGGGCGTTGACCTAGTGCCGAGCTTTAATCGCCTGTCGCACTTTTTACAAAGTAAGCATGATGATATTCAAAATGCCGCACATTCTATCAAGCAAGAAGCTTATAAAGATGTAGTTACTGAACTTGGCAACCGTAATATGTTTGTTGAATATTATGAGAAGTACATTGAAAGCAGTGAAAAAAGCACCTTTGGCTCTTTGGCGATGGTTCGTTGTAGTGAATTACAAGCAATCAACCAAACTCGTGGTTACCAAAAAGGTGACGAGTATGTCAAAGCTGTGGCTGATATTATTAAACATATCAGCGGCACATATACAGGCAGTAAAGTTTTTCGTTTGAATAGCTCAGATTTCGCGATTGTGCTGCCTAACACTCCTCTCAAGGAATCTGAACGTTTTGGTGATAACTTACAATCTCGATTTACTCAATATCAGCAAAACCAAGAATTAAGCTCAGTAGCAAATACTGGGATCGTCGCTTATGAAAAAGGCAAACCCTTAGGTGAGCTACTTTCGATAGTAGACAATGCTATGAGCATGGCCCAATCAAAACAAGCTAACGCCTGGCATATACAACGCGAAACTGATTTAGTTAATAATGTAAGTGCAGGATTTGGCAATCAAAACTGGCGTAAAGTGATTAATGAAGTCATTGAAGCTGAGCGTGTACATCTGGTAATGCAAAACATTATGCCAATTGGTAAAAGCATGAAGGCCTACGCTGAAATTCAAGTGCGCTTTAAAACAACAGAAAACCAAGTATTGCCTACCGCTTCATTTTTAGCTATGGCTGAAAAGCTTGATATGGCGATGGAAATTGATCAGTTAATCATTAATTCATCACTGGAAAAAATTAAGAGCCGTAATTTCTCTGAAAAATTCTTTGGTTTGAATGTTACCGCCTCAAGCGCACACAATGATCAGTTTGTAATTTGGCTAGAGCGACGTTTATTAAAAGACACAAATATTGCCTCAAAACTGGTATTCGAAGTGAGTGAATTTGGCTTACAGCAAAATATTAAAGCCAGTAAACGCTTTATAGATATGATCCACCGTGTTGGTGCTCGGATCACGGTAGAACGATTTGGTGTTGGTTTAACCTCGTTTAAGTTTTTCCGCGATTTAAAACCTGACTTTATCAAGATGGATGCAAGCTATACTCGCGGCCTTGAAGAAGATAAAAATAACCAATACTTTATGCGTTTAATGGTCGACCTCGCACATCGAATTGGTGTTAGTGTTTTTGCTGAGGGTGTTGAAAGCCAAGAAGAAAAACACATTATTGAAACTTTATGTCTTGATGGTGTGCAAGGTTATTACATCGAAAAGCCAAAAGATATTTAATCAATCTAAAAGGTGCTTTTAGCACCTTTTTAGTTTTCTAGTAGTTTATTTCCCCTCCCCTGATCTGCTTTATCATTCCAAATGTCAGTAACTAGGTTAATGAACAGTTAATCTTTATTTATCATGCTATAAAATTCTAAATGCAATTCACTATCATTATTAAATGAGCCGTTTATTTACCTTCTACGTGTTGTTAAACAGCCAATAAAAAAGGATAATGTCGGCGTTTATTATAGCTTGAGGCGAACATGACAGAATATGTATTGCTGTTGATCGGCACAGTACTGGTTAATAACTTTGTGTTAGTACAATTTTTAGGTCTATGCCCGTTTATGGGTGTATCTGGCAAACTGGATACAGCTATAGGCATGTCACTTGCGACCACTTTTGTGTTAACACTTGCCTCTGTAACAAGCTATCTAGTTAATCAATATATTTTGATCCCACTTGATATCACGTATTTACGTACTCTAAGCTTTATTTTAGTGATTGCGGTGGTGGTTCAGTTTACCGAAATGGTAGTCAGAAAAACCAGTCCAACGCTGTATCGCTTACTCGGTATATTTTTACCTTTGATCACCACAAACTGTGCGGTCTTAGGTGTTGCGTTACTAAATGTCAAAGAGGATCATACGTTTTTACAATCTGCAGTATATGGCTTTGGCGCTGCTGTTGGTTTTTCTATGGTACTGGTTTTATTTGCAGCTCTTCGTGAACGCTTAACCGCTGCTGACGTACCTACCCCTTTAAAGGCGCATCGATTGCGATGATCACCGCAGGCTTAATGTCGATGGCCTTTATGGGCTTTACAGGATTAGTGAAGTTTTAACATGACCTTGTTTTATGCCTTGATTGCGCTGGGAACCCTAGCACTCATTTTTGGTTTGATCTTAGGATTTGCTGCTGTGCGCTATCGAGTGCAAAGTAATCCGATTGTTGAACAGATCGATACTATATTACCGCAAACACAGTGCGGCCAGTGTGGCTATCCGGGTTGTCGCCCTTATGCAGAAGCCATCGCCAATGGCGATGAAATTAATAAATGCCCACCAGGTGGCGATGCGACAGTAAAAAAATTAGCTGACTTAATGGGTGTTGAAGCTAAACCCTTGCCGGTGGCGAACAAGCTGAACCGATAAAAACCGTTGCCTATATACGTGAAGATGAATGTATTGGTTGTACCAAATGTATTCAAGCTTGTCCTGTCGATGCCATTGTTGGTGCCACGCGCCAAATGCATACTGTTTTAATTGATGAATGTACGGGTTGTGACTTATGTGTTGAACCTTGTCCTGTTGACTGTATTGATATGCTGCCTGTAGAAACCACTAAGCAAACGTGGAAATGGCAACTAGATGCAATCCCAGTAACACAGATTGATTAAGGGCTCCCTATGGAAAAGCTAATCGCACAGATAAAACAAGGTAAAGTGTGGCCGTTTCCAGGTGGCATTCATCCACCGGGACAAAAAACAATTTCCAACAGTCAAGCAATCGCCCGTTTACCTTTGCCTGACAAACTCGTTGTGCCATTAAAACAACATATTGGTGCTAACGGTCAACTGATCGTCGAAAAAGGCCAACAGGTACTTAAAGGGCAAGCACTTACAAAGCCTGTTGCGAATTGGTCGGTGCCAATACACGCCCCGACTTCTGGTACTATTACTGATATTTGCCAAATGCCGTCTGCGCATCCATCGGCATTGCCTGAATTGTGTGTAATTATTGAGCCCGATGGCCAAGATAGCTGGTGTGCGTTAGCACCGGTGACAACACCAAGCCAGCTTTCTCACGAGCAACTTATCGATATTATTCATGACCGTGGTATTGCCGGTATGGGCGGTGCAGGATTCCCAACTTATATTAAAGCAGATAGTCGCAAAGCAATTGAGTATTTTATTGTTAATGCAGTGGAATGTGAGCCCTATATTACTGCTGATGATGTACTAATGCGTGAGCATGCTGCAGGCATTATTGCTGGCATAGAGATCATGCAGCAATTGCTTACACCAACACTTACTATCGTTGGTATAGAAGATAACAAACCAGAGGCCATCGCAGCCATGCAGGCAGCGGCTGAGTATAATGACAAAATAATCATTCAAACAGTTCCTACTGTTTATCCTTCTGGTGGTGAAAAGCAATTAATTAAGCTACTTACCAATAAAGAAGTCCCTAGTGGGGGAATTCCAGCAGATATCGGTGTGTTAGTACAAAACGTCGGCACTTTATTTGCTGTTCATCAAGCTGTCTATGAAGGTAAGCCACTAATTGAACGTGTTATTACGGTAACAGGTAATACAATTCATAATCCGGGTAATGTATGGGCTTTATTAGGCACTGAAATAAAACATCTACTTGATTGCCAAGGCTTTTCACCAGTGCCACAGCAACGCGTTGTAATGGGCGGCCCTATGATGGGCTTTACTTTGCCAACGGTGCGTATCGGCGTGGTAAAAACCACTAACTGTATTTTAGCCCCAGATCATGATGAGCTGGCAGAGCCCGGCCCTGAAAAAGCCTGTATTCGTTGTAGTGCTTGTGCTGATGCCTGCCCTGCTTCACTGTTGCCTCAGCAATTACAATGGTTTGCTAAATCAAAAGAATACGACAAACTGAAAGAGCATAACCTGTTTGATTGTATTGAATGCGGTGCTTGCGCGTATGTGTGCCCAAGTGAAATTCCGCTGGTGCAGTATTACCGTGTGGCTAAAGTTGAAATAAAAGAACAGCGAGCTGAGCAAGTTAAAGCTGAACGTGCGAAAGAGCGCTTTGAACTTCGAAAACAACGCCTAGAGCGGGAGCAAGAAGCACGACAAAATCGCCATAAACGCAAACCAGCTGCTGAAAAATCGGCTGACGAAAAACAAAAAATTGCCGATGCTCTAGCACGCGTTAAAAACAAACCAGCAAAAGATGACGACAAATCAGCTGTGGCCGCTGCAATTGCTCGCGCCAAAGCTAAAAAACAAAATCAAGAAGCAACGCTTGAACCAGATAACAGTGACGTAGCATTAGAGCGCGCAGCGCGCAAAGAGCAAGCTCGCAAATACAAAGAGCAAAAAGCCGCAAGCAGTACAGCTGTTGATCCGGATGATAAAAAGTCAGCCGTGGCCGCTGCGATTGCCCGCGCTAAAGCGAAAAAAGCGGCGGCATCAGAAGATGAAAGCGATAACACGACGGCTGCACCTACTGATGATAAAAGCCGCTGTCGCTATTGCTCGTGCAAAAGCGAAAAAGGCAGCACAAGCAGCAAGCGTAGAAAAAGACAACTCTGAAAGTGAAGTCGCTACAGCCTCACCTGCCGATGATAAAAAAGCAGCTGTCGCTGCTGCTATTGCTCGTGCAAAAGCGAAAAAGGCAGCACAGGCTGAACCAGCAGCAAGCGTAGAAAACGACAACTCTAAAAGTGAAGTCGCTACAGCCTCACCTGCCGATGATAAAAAAGCCGCTGTCGCTGCTGCTATTGCTCGTGCAAAAGCGAAAAAGGCAGCACAAGCAGCAAGCGTAGAAAACGACAATTCTGAAAGTGAAATCACTACAGCCTCACCTGCCGATGATAAAAAAGCCGCTGTCGCTGAAGCCATTGCCCGCGCGAAAGCGAAAAAGGCTGCACAAGCAGCAAGCGTAGAAAACGACAACTCTGAAAGTGAAATTACTACTGCCTCACCTGCCGATGATAAAAAAGCCGCTGTCGCTGCCGCCATTGCCCGCGCGAAAGCGAAAAAGGCTGCACAAGCAGCAAGCGTAGAAAACGACAACTCTGAAAGTGAAATTACTACTGCCTCACCTGCCGATGATAAAAAAGCCGCTGTCGCTGCTGCTATTGCTCGTGCAAAAGCGAAAAAGGCAGCACAAGCAGCAAGCGTAGAAAACGACAACTCTGAAAGTGAAATCACTACAGCCTCACCTGCCGATGATAAAAAAGCCGCTGTCGCTGCTGCTATTGCTCGTGCAAAAGCGAAAAAGGCTGCAAAAGCTGAACAAGCGGCTAGCGAAGAAAACGACGATGCTGAAAATGAAACTTCGGCTACAGCGATAAACGAAGCTGAAATCGCTGAAGATAAACCAGAACAGACCGCACAAGATAAGAAAAAGGCCGCTGTTGCCGCTGCGATTGCCCGTGCAAAGGCTAAAAAATTACAACAAGAAGGAAGTGATAAGTAATGAAGCTAACGATGGCCAGTTCGCCGCATAGCCACAGTCATAAATCACTTAGCAGGTTGATGCAAACAGTGATCTTAGCCTGTATTCCTGGACTTATCGCACAACTGTATTTTTTGGTACGGGTGTATTGATCCAGCTAATTTTAGCGTTAGTCACGGTTAGTATCAGTGAAGCCATTATTATGCTTATTCGCAAGCGCCCTGTATGGCCTGCGCTTGGAGATGGCAGTGCATGGCTTACTGCGGTCTTATTAGCATTAAGTATTCCGCCACTCGCCCCATGGTGGGTTATTGTGATCGGTAGCTTTTTTGCCATCGTCATTGTTAAACAGCTCTATGGTGGCCTTGGTTTCAATTTATTTAACCCTGCCATGGCTGCATACGTGTTATTGCTTATTTCGTTCCCTGTGCAAATGACCACTTGGATGCCAGTTAGTGACTTACTGGCAAACCCAATTAGTCTTACTCAACAGCTTAGCGTTATTTTTAATGGCTTTACCAGTGCAGGTTTTAGTGTTGATCAACTTAGAGTTGGGGTTGATGGCGTAACAATGGCCACACCTTTGGATACCATCAAGACTGATATCGCTCATGGTTTAACCGTATCTGAAAGCATGCAAGCCGCTATTTTTAATAGTTGGTTAGGACAAGGTTGGGGCTGGGTAAATCTTGGCTTTTTAATCGGTGGCTTATACCTTATTAAAGCCAAAGTTATAAATTGGCATATCCCAGTTGGTGTAATTGCATCAATTGCTGTGTGCAGCGCAATTGGTTATATCGCAGCACCTGGTACTGAGCCTGGTATGGTATTTCATTTATTTAGTGGCGCAACCATGTTAGGGGCTTTTTTCATAGCCACGGATCCGGTTTCGGCAGCTACCACTAATCGCGGCCGGTTAATTTACGGCGCATTGATTGGTTTATTAGTTTATTTGATCCGTACTTTTGGCGGTTACCCAGATGCCATGGCGTTTGCTGTGTTACTACTCAATATGGCCGTGCCACTGATAGACTATTACACTCAACCACGTACTTATGGCCATGGGGTGAATAAATGATTATTTCATCAATGACAAAAAATGGCGCTATTTTAGCCCTGTTTGCCCTGCTCACTACCGGCGCTGTTGGTATTATCCATAACCTCACGGCTGACAGTATTGCAGAGCAAGAGCGCACACAACTTTCATTACAGCTGCAAGATGTACTCGCCCCTAATTTTTACGATAATACTCTTTATCAAGATTGTGCCATCATTGATGATCCACTACTTGGTAATAAACCACAAACCGTTTATCGTGCTCGCAAGGGTGGCCAACCTGTTGCTTTAGTAATGCGCCACGTGACGCCAAAAGGTTATAGCGGCGATATAAGTTTATTAACTGCCGTATTTGCAAACGGGGACGTTGCCGGAGTACGTGTTACTAAACACGAAGAAACGCCTGGTCTTGGTGATAAAGTAGAAATGAAAAAATCTCTTTGGATCACTTCATTTAAAGATAAAACTGTACTTGATGACGACGATACTCGCTGGGCAGTAAAAAAAGATGGCGGAGACTTTGATCAATTCACTGGCGCTACCATTACACCACGTGCCGTGGTTGGCTCAGTAAAACACGCTGTGTTATTCTCAAAAAACAATTTCGATGCGGTATTTAGTGCTGATAACGCATGCCAAGTAGGTGAGCCATGAGCCAATTAAAAGAACTGTTTAACGAAGGAATGTGGAAAAACAACCCTGCCCTCGTGCAATTACTCGGTTTGTGCCCACTACTGGCCGTCACATCAACGATAACCAATGCGATGGGCCTCGGTTTAGCCACTCTGCTGGTATTAGTTGGCTCGAACGTCACAATTTCTGCGGTGCGTAATTTCGTGCCAAAAGATATCCGCATTCCTGTATTTGTGATGTTTATCGCAGGCTTTGTAACCATAGTGCAGCTATTAATGAATGCCTATACGTTTGGCTTATATCAATCGCTAGGAATATTTATTCCACTGATAGTTACTAACTGCGCTATTATCGGCCGCGCTGAAGCGTATGCCTCTAAGAACCCGATTCATTTATCAGCGTTTGACGGTTTAATGATGGGCTCTGGCTTTATGGTAGTACTGGTTGTGCTTGGCGCAATGCGTGAGCTTATTGGCCAAGGTACCTTATTTGATGGCGCCGATTTACTACTGGGCCCATGGGCATCGGTTTTACGCATTGAAGTATTTAGTTTTGATAATCAATTTTTGCTCGCTATTTTACCACCCGGTGCATTTTTAGGTTTGGGCTTACTGATTGCTGCTAAAAATGTCATTGATGCGCAAATAAAAGCAAAACAAGTAGCACCACCAGTGGCCGAAAAAGGCCCACGAGCAAGGGTCACCAGTTTAACTTAAGGGGAAGCGCACAGTATTTACTGTGCGTTTAAGTTGCATGAATAAAGAAAAACGATACGAAATACTCTCTCGCTTGCGCGAGCAAAACCCACATCCAGAAACCGAGCTTGAATATTCAAGCCCGTTTGAACTGTTAGTTGCGGTAACGCTATCAGCACAAGCAACTGACGTTGGGGTAAATAAAGCCACCCGTAAGCTCTTTCCCGTCGCCAATACGCCGCAAGCTATTTTAGATTTAGGTCACGATAAACTTCGCGATTACATTAAAACCATCGGTTTGTTTAATTCTAAAGCAGCCAATGTATACAAAATGTGCCAAATTTTAGTTGATAAGCACAACAGCAAAGTGCCTGAGAATCGTGAAGCCCTAGAAGCCCTACCTGGCGTTGGCCGTAAAACTGCCAATGTGGTACTCAATACCGCCTTCGGCTGGCCGACAATTGCAGTTGATACGCATATTTTCCGTGTTTCTAACCGTACTAAGCTTGCTATGGGTAAAGACGTGGTCGCGGTTGAACAAAAGCTTGAAAAAGTGATCCCCAAAGAATTTAAAGTAGACGTACATCACTGGCTCATTTTACATGGTCGCTATACCTGCGTAGCGCGTAAACCAAAGTGTGGCAGCTGTATAATTGAAGATTTATGTGAGTTTAAAGAAAAGACTGAGTAACTAATTTTTAATTGAAATATTAAGATAATCATACGATATGTGCCCTACGTATGATTATCTTAATTTGAAAACCTCAAATAAACGCTTAACCTTTAAACATTACCGGACATAAACTCTATACTCCCAAGGCGCCAACTTAAGGCTTGCGTCTTCAGTAAGCGTTGCCTTTTGTTTGCTAAATAGCTCTGTATATACTCCAGCTGTTTGTGGACCCATAAATTGAATATCTTGCTCTTTATCAGAAAAATTAATCACAACAAACACTTTATCTTTGGTATTTTCGCGGATAAAACTAAACACCTCTGTCGGATTAGTATTATAAATACGCTCCATTGTCGCGCCATATTTACCATGCCACAACGCACTATTTTGTTTCTGCAAAGCTAAGAGCTTCTGAATCAATGGCTTAAATTTATGTTCTTTCCATTCGATAGGATCTTTTTCAAAAACTCAAGCCGCTTAATATTCCCAGCTTCAAGTCCATTATAAATTAATGGCATACCTTCACCGACAATAGACAATACGATTGCTGTCGCTACTTTTTCTTCGCTACCATAACGCTCAAACACGGTTCCTTCCCATGAATTAGCATCGTGATTTGAAACATACGTCATCCGATAGCTATTTTTCGGATACGCTCCCTCATTCCATGAATAGTATACAAACAATCTATTTAAATCAGCGTGACCACTTAAAATATCATGAATAGCTTCCTGCCAAGACCATGCATAAGTAGCATCAAAAGCTTTAGCATGTAAATCACGCATTTCCCATTCAGCTAACATAAAAACGGGCTTGATCGCGTCTAGCTCCGCCCTAACGTTTTCCCAAAAATCGAGAGGAACAAAACCAGCTACATCACATCGATAACCATCAATATTTACTTCTTTGACCCAATACTTCATTGCATCAGTCATGTATTCACGCATTTCTGGTACGTTATAATCAAAGTCGATTATGTCTGACCAATCCCACCACGGCGTAGGTTGAAAATTACCTTGCGAATTTTTTGTATACCAATTTGGATGCTTATGTCTTAATTCATTATCCCAAGCACTATGATTTGCTACCCAATCTAGAATAACGTACATACCTAATTCGTGAGCAGCGTTAACAAAGCTTTTTAAGTCATCTAAGGTACCAAACTCAGGATTAACACCGTAGTAATCTTTTACTGAATAAGGGCTACCCAGCGACCCTTTTCTGTTTTCTTCGCCAATCGGATGAATCGGCATTAACCAAAGAATATCGACGCCAAGTTCTTTTAATCGTGGTAGTTGATGCTCAGCGGCTGCAAATGTTCCTTCAGGTGTGAACTGTCGCGTATTAATTTGATAAAAACTTGCGTTCTTACTCCACTGAGGATGCGTTAACTTCACATATTCTTGTGGAACATAATTAGAGGAAATATTTGTTGTCTTAGTTTTTTTACTTATATTAGTGCAGGCACACAGCCCTAAAAATAGTAATATTATTGAAAGGTTTTTCATTTATAAAGCCCCTTAAACGATTAAGTTTTAACAATATGCGATGTAGTGAAATTATTTTCAATAAACTATTAACATGAATACGTATGTAAGTCTTAATGCCTATCTACGATAATTATCATTCGGTTGGCCTACCATCGCTGTAGATACGCATATATTCCGTGTATCAAACCGTACTAAGCTTGCCATGGGTAAAGACGTGGTAGCCGTTGAGCAAAAACTCGAAAAAGTGATCCCCAAAGAATTTAAAGTAGACGTACACCATTGGCTCATACTGCACGGGCGTTATACCTGTGTTGCCCGTAAACCAAAATGTGGCAGTTGTATTATTGAAGATTTATGTGAGTTTAAAGACAAGACTGAATAATGTTTATTCTTTTTTGAGCCAATAAGTAAACTTTAAATTTTTATCTTTGCTGTTGGTTTTTTGCATGCATTATTTAACTGCTAATGGCTAACAAATTACATTAAAATGACGGTATTCTTATTCAATTTTTAGTACTTCGATTTTAAGTAAAGAAAACAATAAATTTCCTAAAAAATGCTTGTACATAGCTTCTATTTCTTCTTTAGATATAGTTCCACCACGTATAAGGACTTCTTGCCGCTCAGCTGGCTCTTTTATGATAAACCCGGTAGAACTGAACCCATTTTTTTCATAAAACGCTTTGCGCTTAACTCTTTGTTGATAGTTTTCTGTCTTTTCATCAAGCTCCTCAATAGTGAGTACTATTCTTTTATTTGAATGCTTTTCATTCATAGAATCCATTACTTTGCTTCCGTAACCACTTGAGCGGAGCAATTCAGATATAGCAAAAAACTTTACACAGATAATTTGTTTATATTCTTTAGTGTAGAGAAAACCAACCCATTTATTATGATCATAAATAATATCAAAGCCATTTTTTCCATTCCTCATTCTGTATTTAACAAGCCATTCTGGTAGTCTGTGAACTTTTGGAAAAGCTTCGAAAAAAGGTCTATAACTTTTGAATAGTTAAAATCATGTTTGTTAAGTGGGCGAAAAGTCATCATCATATTAACCCTGCAAGCCAATCAACAGTTAAGATAGTAGTAAAAACCTTTAATCCAATCAAACCGAAAAATATGAATATAAATGTAACTTTAATTTTTTTACTTTTTATATTATTCCAAGATAGAAGTTTTGCTTGAAATTCACTTTTTAGCTCATCAATATCCTCTTTCATACATAATTCCCTATCTCGTGCTGTAATTATATCAACTACAACACAGTTAATATGAGTTACCAAATTAACTTTGTAACTAAAAGTTCCGATGATGCCTAATGCAAACACATGATCTTTGCTCTTTAGGATTTCAACTACCAACATTTTGAAAGCTAGTTAATCTGCCTTCCTTATATTTAAGTTGGCCAACCATTGCTGTAGATACGCATATATTCCGTGTATCAAACCGTACTAAGCTTGCTATGGGTAAAGACGTGGTTGCGGTTGAACAAAAACTTTTAAAAGTTGTACCAGCAGAATTTAAACTTGATATACACCATTGGCTCATTCTTCACGGGCGTTATACTTGCGTAGCACGTAAACCAAAATGTGGCAGTTGTATTATTGAAGACTTGTGTGAGTTTAAAGATAAAACAGATTAGATCCTGTAGATAAAACACCTTCATTTTAAACGATTATTAATTTTAAACCTCAATTATCAGGCTTATAAGAATAAGCTCAGTGATTAATTCGCATTCCAGTCTTTTTTTCTGTTTATTAAAGTAGGTGCCTAACTTTGGCACCTTTCATTTTCCATACCTTATAAATCAATTTAAATAAAATCTGTTTATTCGTGATTTGGCGTAATTTTTAGAACATTTTCAAAGTATTAATTTCACAAGCGTCAATCCTTTAGTTATGCTGTTGAGCATTATGAAATTTTATAACGAGAATTCCTATGCTACCAATACTTCGTATCTTGTTAATTGAGCAAGATCCAGTCACCTTACAAGAGCTTTCAACGAATCTATCGAAGACCATTGTCAATTTTGAGCGAGATGATATTCATATCGATATTATTGAGCGTCTTGAGCTAAAACAAGCGTTGGACATTGTAGAGGAAGATGGTGATATTCAGGCTGTAGTGCTTAGCTGGGATTTGCAAAATAAGGTTGGCGAACGCACTTATAGTCGCTTTATCGAGCAGTTAAAGGGGATCCGCCTTGAGTTGCCCGTTTATGTTATTGGCGATGATACGAAAGGGCTAGAAATCGTTAATGAGTCGGAGGAGATTGAGTCTTTCTTTTTTAAAGATGAGGTAATTTCTGATCCTGAAGCAATTTTAGGCTATATGATCAATGATTTCGATGACCGCTCAGAAACCCCATTTTGGACTGCGTATCGCCGTTATGTTGGCGAAGCGAACGACTCTTGGCATACACCGGGACACAGCGGTGGCTCTAGCTTTAGAAATTCCCCTTATATCAAAGACTTTTATCAGTTTTATGGTCGTAATGTGTTCGTTGGCGATCTGTCGGTTTCTGTTGATTCGTTAGGTTCATTGTCAGATAGCACCAATACCATTGGCCGTGCGCAAGAGTCAGCAGCGGCGACGTTTGAGGTTAAGCATACCTATTTCGTTACCAATGGGTCGTCTACCTCAAATAAAATCATCTTGCAGACATTGCTGCGCAAGGGCGATAAAGTGATTATCGACCGCAATTGTCATAAGTCTGTGCACTATGGCATTTTACAATCAGCGAGTTTACCTGTTTATTTGTCGAGTATTTTAAATCCTAAATATGGCATTTTTGCGCCGCCGTCGTTGGCCGATATAAAACAAGCGATAGAACAAAATACCGATGCAAAATTGCTGGTTCTCACCGGTTGTACTTACGATGGCCTACTGAGCGATCTGAAACAGGTGGTCGATTTTGCCCATCAACATGGTATTAAAGTATTTATTGACGAGGCATGGTTTGCTTACTCGCTGTTTCATCCAAGCCTACGATACTATTCCGCCATTCATGCTGGCGCTGACTACGTCACTCATTCGGCGCATAAAGTGGTATCGGCGTTTTCTCAAGCGTCTTATATTCATGTTAACGACCCTGATTTCGATGCTGATTTCTTTCGTGAGATTTACAGTATTTACGCCAGTACATCGCCAAAATATCAGCTTATCGCGTCGCTTGATGTGTGCCAAAAGCAATTAGAGATGGAAGGCTATAAGTTACTCAATGCTTTGTTGAACCATGTGGAAGAATTTAAACAACAGATGGCTTCACTTAAGCAAATTAAAGTGCTAGGTAAGCAAGACTTTATGGAAATATTTCCGCACTTTAGTGGTGATAACATGGGTCACGATCCGCTAAAAATTCTCATCGATATTAGCGAATTACCTTATTCGTTAAAGGATATTCATAAATACCTGCTGGATGAAATTGGCCTAGAAATAGAAAAATACACCCACAGTACCATTTTAGTTTTACTTACGCTTGGCGGCACCCGTTCAAAGATCATTCGTTTATACAATGCATTGAAAAAGCTGGATAGCGGTAAGGTGAAGTTGTCAAAATCGACGCGACGTTCACGCTTGCCGGAGAATTTACCTGCTATAGACTTAGCCTGTATTCCAAGTGATGCTTTTTATGGCGAGCGCGAATCTGTGCCTATCGGTAAAAGTAACAACCGTATTTGTGCCGGTTTAGTTACCCCCTATCCGCCAGGCATTCCTCTTTTGGTGCCGGGACAGCATATTACAGAGGAACATATAGAGTACCTTAAAGAGTTAGCAGGACAAGGTTTGACGATTCAAGGGAGTTTTGATGGTGAAATCTATGTTCTTAAGGGCAAAGTTCAAAAGTAAAAATATACTTTAATACAGTCGAACTCCTTATAACTAAACAGCAATGTCACACGATATTGCTGTTTAGTGCGTTATAATTCTAGGCCACTTTAATAGAACTTGGTGTGCTAAGCTCATGTTAGTATTAGGTAATATCACGTCAGAATTTAAAGATAAGACAGAGTAAATAATACGAAGTATAGTAGATTAAAGAACTGACCCTGACACTACAAAAATAAATGAAGCGGATGCGTAATAATGCTAGTTAAGAACAAAAAAACGCTTACTTTAATGCGCATTGCTGCATTTATTGTCACCATCATGAGCATATACTTTTTTGCCCCTTGGAAATTTGCTTTATATTACTTGCAACCGCTACCGGCGACGATCAAAGAACAAACACAAGAGGCTATTGAACAAGGAGTCGATGGCATTATTGTGTATATTCATAGACAAGGACAGCAACCTGAATTTTTTGCAAACGGTTGGCATAATCGAGATCAAAAAATCCCCGCTTACCCTAGTGCACTTTTTAAAATTGGCAGCATTCGAAAGTTATATGATGCAGCAGCTTTAACCAAACTTTCAGCCGCTGGACGTATTGATGTAGATAAAACACTAGCTGATTATCTTCCATCATTAATTGGACGCATTGAAAACGCAGATAAAATAACACTACGAATGATGGTAAAACACAAAAAGTGGCATACCCAATTACACAGACACTGATAATTTCGATTGGTCAATCACCTACCCTGACCCACTTGCATTAGTACTCGATAAACCCGCTGATTTTAGCCCTGATGCTGATTACAGCTATTCTAATACCAATTATTTGTTGCTGCGAAAAATTATGTCTAACGTGCTGGGTTATGATCATAACCAATATATTAAAGATGTAATTTTAACGCCACTGGGCCTAACGCATACGTTTTCATCTGTACATGAAATCAATTTAGTAGATTTGATGAGTGGTTACTACGTAGGTTATGAGAATGACTTTAAAGCACTCGATCAAGGGTATGTGGCAACAGCACAAGATGTGGGCGACTTTATTGTGGCATTAAATAATGGCACATTTTTTAGTGAACAAGAGCAAGCTTTGTACGCATCACTCTATAAATATGAGCACACAGGTTGGGTATTAGGGTATTCAAGCATTGCTCGTTATTATAAAGATATCGATACAGTCGTTGTGCAGTTTATAAATACTAATGGCAATGATACTGTGTTGCTCACAGAAATAATTTATAATCGGATTATTGATATTTTAACAGCGCAGCAGTAGCTACAGAGTAGCTGCGTTATCAAAAATTTATGTGAATTTTAAAGAGGGTTTAAATGCGTTTATTACACACCATGTTACGGGTTGCTGATCTAGATAAATCAATTGCGTTTTATACTCAAGTACTCGGCATGAAAGAGTTACGCCGTGCTGATAACGAAGAGTATCGCTATACCCTAGCCTTCGTAGGCTATGGCGATGAAAAAGACACAGCAGTACTTGAGCTGACCTATAACTGGGATACCGACAGCTATGATTTAGGCAATGCCTATGGTCATATCGCCATTGAGTTTGATGATATCTATAAAGCCTGTGCTGATATCAAGGCCGCTGGCGGCAATGTTAGCCGTGAGCCAGGACCTGTTAAAGGCGGCACAACAGAAATTGCTTTTGTAAAAGATCCAGATGGCTACTCAATTGAATTAATTCAGAAGAAAGAAAATATGAGTAAATTTTAGCAAATATATGTAATAGGTTTGCTAATCCGCTTTTTATTTATTTAAGCTCAACTCTGATACGATATTAAAAAAGGTGCTGTATGCACCTTTTTATCGTAATTGACTGTCTTTACTGCCACGTCGGTTAAACCCTTTAGAAAGCGTGCCTTTACCTTCTAGTTCAGCTTGGCAACTTACACAATACTTCACACCAGGTAACGCGAGCCTTCGTGCTTGTAGTATTGGTTCAGCACATTCTTCACATAGCTCGGCACTAGCTCCAGAAACTAAATTACTTCTAGCATATTGCACAGCATCATTAACGCTGGCATCAATTTGATCTTGAATTGCACCCTCTCGTGCCCATCCACTTGCCATATAACCTCCTATTTATTTGGACGTTTATATGTACGCTAACATAGATGAAGTTTATTTAAGCTGAATATAAGAAAGGGAAAGATACTAATAAAATTTAGGAATTATTATATAAAAGATTTAATTTTTAGATTTTAACTTGGATGAATAATTCTGAAGTAACTATAGAAATGCAGTTAAATTGATGTTACAGGCTTTTTAATAAAAGCCATCTTACTAATAAATAGTAAGTTTCGTCCCAAGAGATTAGTACTCTTGTTAACGTTGTGTATAGAGAGTGCGGTGTCACACTTCCTTGCACATTACTTAAAAAAGTAAATGGCGTCCCCAAGGGGATTCGAACCCCTGTTACCGCCGTGAAAGGGCGGTGTCCTAGGCCTCTAGACGATGGGGACACAGAATATGTGTCACTAGGACAACTGAATGGTTTAACTCGTTTCAGGCGAGCTGCTTAATAACACTGCACTTCCCTATTTAAAATAAGTAAGTGGCGTCCCCAAGGGGATTCGAACCCCTGTTACCGCCGTGAAAGGGCGGTGTCCTAGGCCTCTAGACGATGGGGACACAGAATATGTGTCACTAGGACGACTGAATAGTTTAACTCGTTTCAGGCGAGCTGCTTCATAACACTGCACTGACTATGAAAATAGTAAGTGGCGTCCCCAAGGGGATTCGAACCCCTGTTACCGCCGTGAAAGGGCGGTGTCCTAGGCCTCTAGACGATGGGGACACAGAATATGTGTCACTAGGACAACTGAATGGTTTAACTCGTTTCAGGCGAGCTGCTTAATAACACTGCACTTCCTTATTTAACATAAGTAAGTGGCGTCCCCAAGAGATTAGTACTCTTGTTAACGTCGTGCATAGAGAGTGCGGTGTCACACTGCTTTATACATTACTTAAAATAATTAAGTGGCGTCCCCAAGGGGATTCGAACCCCTGTTACCGCCGTGAAAGGGCGGTGTCCTAGGCCTCTAGACGATGGGGACACATAAATGTGTCACTAGGACAACTGAATGGTTTAACTCGTTTCAGGCGAGCTATCTTAATAACACTACACCTACTATAGAAATAGTAAGTGGCGTCCCCAAGGGGATTCGAACCCCTGTTACCGCCGTGAAAGGGCGGTGTCCTAGGCCTCTAGACGATGGGGACACATAAATGTATCACTAGGACAATTGATTAGTTAGACTCACATCATGAGTTTTTAAGGTAATTGCGATTAATACAAATTAAGACTCGAGCTTAATTTGTTCGCTATTTTCTCGGTTAACCCGCCTTTAACTTATAAAAGTTAAGTGGCGTCCCCAAGGGGATTCGAACCCCTGTTACCGCCGTGAAAGGGCGGTGTCCTAGGCCTCTAGACGATGGGGACACAGAAAACTGCTACCCTAGGACAAACACTTTAATAAATTGGTGGAGCTATGCGGGATCGAACCGCAGACCTCTTCACTGCCAGCGAAGCGCTCTCCCAGCTGAGCTATAGCCCCAATTTATTTTGCTAAACACTTGCGCAGTTAAACCGTGCTGTGTATCGCTGAGTGCGGGGCGCATTCTATGCAGCCACCAAAATAATGTCAACATTTTTTTCAGTAACTTTCTTTAAACGGTTTAATTTTCAACAAACTGAATAATGAATAAACCGCGGCGCTCAAAATACATGCAAGGGAGCCTGTTTCAAAACAAAAATTAGGACTGTAAGGCGCACAATCTAGATTAACTGAGGTGAAATATATTCTAAAACATCAAAAAAATAAGGTATACATTTATATGCAAAATAAAGTCGGAGTCTTTTCTTGTTTTTCACAACAACGTTTTCATCACCAAGTAAAACGAATTTAAGATGAACATACTAGCAATTAACTGCAACGCCCCTACTCTATTGTCAGTTATTTATATGATCACAGAGGCTCCATTAGTTACAGTCGGTGTTTTATATCAATCGTATTTAACTAACGGTATTTGGATTTTTCAATGCGATTGACTATAACCTTCCTCCCTCATGATTAAAAACAAATCCGCTTTTGACTAACAGGCACCACTAGCTATTAAAGTATTGCATTAAATAATGAGTAAATTGATTGCACATATAGATTGAATGTAAGTAAATTGGCTATAAAACAATCTCAATCTTACTTCATTGATTATAAAACCTGCATCTAAAACATTTTTCCTCATTCAAGTGTTGACACATTTACAACTCTATCTATAATAGCGCCCCACAACAACGCAGCAATGAGTTGTTGTTTAGATGTGGGTGATTAGCTCAGTTCTAAGAAAAGAGAGCATCACCGCTATTTACAAGTAACGGCGAGGTTCACTGGTTAAAGTCCAGTACTATTTATTTTAATAGTAGCGTTTTAATTTATATGTGGGTGATTAGCTCAGTTGGGAGAGCATCGCCCTTACAAGGCGAGGGTCACTGGTTCAAGTCCAGTATCACCCACCACATATAGAACCTGTTATTATATTAGTAGTTGCATGTTTTAAATTTGTAATATGAGTCACAAGCTCAGTTGGAACAAAGAGAGCATCACCGCTATTTACAAGTAACGGCGAAGTTCACTGGTTAAAGTCCAGTACTATTTATTTTAATAGTAGCGTTTTAATTTATATGTGGGTGATTAGCTCAGTTGGGAGAGCATCGCCCTTACAAGGCGAGGGTCACTGGTTCAAGTCCAGTATCACCCACCACATATAAAACCTGTTATTATATTAGTAGTTGCATGTTTTAAATTTGTAATATGGGTCACAAGCTCAGTTAAAAGAAAAGAGAGCATCACCGCTATTTACAACTAACGGCGAGGTTCGCTGGTTAAAATCCAGTACTATTTATTTTAATAGTAGCGTTTTAAATTTGTAATATGGGTCGTTAGCTCAGTTGGGAGAGCATCGCCCTTACAAGGCGAGGGTCACTGGTTCAAGTCCAGTACGACCCACCATTCTTAGAATGGTGCATATTACATGATATCTAGATGGGTGATTAGCTCAGTTGGGAGAGCATCGCCCTTACAAGGCGAGGGTCACTGGTTCAAGTCCAGTATCACCCACCATTTAGATATAAAACTTTACGGGTCGTTAGCTCAGTTGGGAGAGCATCGCCCTTACAAGGCGAGGGTCACTGGTTCAAGTCCAGTACGACCCACCATTTATAAAATGGTTATCGTAAAGTTAGTAATTGATTATTTGGGGTCGTTAGCTCAGTTGGGAGAGCATCGCCCTTACAAGGCGAGGGTCACTGGTTCAAGTCCAGTACGACCCACCATTTAATCAAAATTATATGTGGGTGATTAGCTCAGTTGGGAGAGCATCGCCCTTACAAGGCGAGGGTCACTGGTTCAAGTCCAGTATCACCCACCACATATAAAACCTCACGTTAAATCGATAATTAGCTCAGCTGAAAAGAAAGAGCATCGCCACCCTTCACAAATAATGGCGAGGATCACTGGTTCAAGTCCAGTATCACCCACCACATATAAAACCTCACGTTAAATCGATAATTAGCTCGGCTTAAAAGAAAGAGCATCGACACCCTTCACAAATAATGGCGAGGATCACTGGTTCAAGTACAGTATCACCCACCACATATAAAACCTTTTAAAACCCTCAATCAAACCTTACGTTATATTCTTTAATCGATAATTAGCTCAGCTGAAAAAAAGAGCATCGCCACCCTTCACAAATAATGGCGAGGGTCACTAGTTCAAGTACAGTATCACCCACCACATATAAAACCTTTTAAAACCCTCAATCAAACCTTACGTTATATTCTTTAATCGATAATTAGCTCAGCTGAAAAAAGAGCATCGCCACCCTTCACAAATAATGGCGAGGGTCACTAATTCGAGTCCAGTATCACCGACCACATATAAAACTTCTTAGTAATTCTGTTAAAAATAAAATTCAAAAAGCCTCTAAATACGCTAATTCTTTTCCAAACCTTAAACTCTTTTAATATGTTCCTTGATGGATAACGGAGTTTTTCAAGTTAGTTGTCGCATCAAGTTAAATTTTATGCCGCCCGCACTTCTTCTTTTTTCTCTGGATTCAAATTTACTTCATTGATCATTGTCCAATTTCGAGACTTTCCTGACCAACGACTTGGATTCTGTAATTTCGCTATTTCATTAACCCGATGACGTTCCGCTAGGATCGCTTTATCTAAACCTAAATGACGCTGATTTGGCGTGACAAACTTAATACCGCTATGTAAATGTTCATCGTTGTACCAATCTACAAATCCGTTAACCCATTTCCTTGCGCTCGCGATATCTTCGAAGGCTTTTTCAGGGTATTCTGGGCGATACTTTAATGTTTTAAATAATGACTCAGAATACGGATTATCGTTACTCACAGATGGTCGGCTAAATGAAGGCACAATCCCTAACTCCTGCAATGTCGCTAATAACGTTGCTCCTTTCATTGGACTGCCATTATCTGAGTGCAACGTGACTTGCTCAGGTTTTACCTGCTCTCGCCTGCAAATATCTACCATTAAATCAGCCGCCAGTGTGCTTAGTTGTGTGTCATGAACCTGCCAACCAACTATTTTTCGACTATAAATATCCATCACTAAATATAAGTATAAAAACTGACCTTTAACTGCTGTCGGCAAATACGTGATATCCCATGTATAAATTTCGTTTGCACGTGTTGCCTTGAGCGCTTTTGGCTTTTTTATCTTTTTATTTGGTTTTACTTTTTCTCTGTGTGTTAGTAAGTTATGTGATTTCATAACGCGATAAAACGAACTTTCTGATGCTATCCACACACCTTTATCCAATAGTTTAGGGACTATCTTGCAGGGTGGTAAATGCCCGTACTCTATTGAATTAACCGTCTTAATTATACGCTGTTGCTCTAATTCAGTTAGCTTATTAGGTGGTCGTTTTATCGTACTTGTCCGCTTATCTATCATATCTTCAGCTTCAATCCAGCGTTGGATTGTTCTTGTCGTTAAACCAAGTAACTCACATGCTTTTGCTTGCCTTGCCCCTGATTTCTGAGCGTCTTTAATGAGCTTTATCAATTCATGGCGTTCAGTTGAGCTGGTTAATCGTCCTCGTTGAAACCCCAAAGCGCATCTGCTTTTTTGAGTACAAGTAAAGCGGCTGTTTCTGCTAATGCTTTATCTTTACGATTAAGCTCTTTTTGAAGCTGCTTAATTTCTTGTTTGAGCTGCTTGCTGTCTGATTTTACAGGCTTCGTTGCTGGCCCTTTAGCAAAATCTTGCTTCCATTGTTGAATATGATGCGGGTAAAGTCCTTTAGCACGACAATATTCATTAAGAGCTGTTTCATCTAAACTCGCACATTCAATAATGGCGTTGAGCCTGTCTTCTAAGCTCCAGTCATGAGGGCGTTTTTCTGTTGTCATGTGACTACCGTTATTTTTAGTTTCAAGTTCATGGTTTTTAGCAAGTGCAATCCACCGTTGTAGTGTTGAATAGCCGACGCCTAAATCATCAGCAATATCTTCTAGACGAACATCATCACATTGAGATAATGCTTTTTCAACAGCTTGAACTTTAAATTCTTGAGTAAATCGACGTCTCATTTTATCTGCCTCTATTAAAAGTTAGAGGCGACAACTATCCTGACACAGGGGATAATTAAGTTTGAAAAGCATCAACCTAGGCGCTTTACAAACCTAGGGTCTCCTATCTCTATAAAAATCCTCAAGCAATAACTAGCGCTACCTAAATTTGGATAATCAAGCTACTTTAAAACCCATAACTGATCAAATAAACGAAGTCTGCGGTATTAAATTTTAAATTCCCTTGTCAGCGACTAGACTGTTTATTATAGTCTCTGATACGTTCATGTGGTCACAAGTCTAATGCCAGCAAAGATTTTTTCTAATGCAAAAATACTTATAGTTGAAGAGCAGCCTCTTGCTCAAAGCTATATGAAACAGTCGCTCGAAAAACTTGGCTTTCGACAGCTGCGCTTTGCTGAACATGCAAATTCAGCGAAAGAGCAGTGCACCAGTGAACAGTTTGATCTGATTGTTTGCTCTTTTAATTTGAGTAAGCACCAAGATGGCTATCAGCTATATGAAGAGTTACGCGTTAAGCGTTTAATAAAAAACTCTACAGGATTCATTTTTATTTCAGCTGAAACCAGTGGCTCTTTGGTACACAGCGTGCTTGAACTGCAACCCGATGACTTTTTGGTCAAGCCATTCACAATACATGACCTTAAAACGCGTATAGAACGAATTTTACTGCGTAAAAATCATTTACAAGCAATATATAATTTCATTGACGATGGTAATGATTCTAAAGCACTAAAAGCAATCAATGCCGCGCTTGATAAAAAAGGCAATGCTTATAGTGCAATATTATTGCGTTTAAAAGGTGACGCCCTACTTCGCTTAAAACGAGTAGATACTGCAAAAGCATTCTTTAAATCAGTTCTTGATATTCAAAAATTCACATGGGCAAAGGTAGGTTTAGTTGAAGCATTAATTGCTAATAATGAGCATATTCTTGCGCAAAGAATGCTGAAAACGATGCTGCAACGTCATGAAACACGATTAGTCGCACTCGATTTACTTGGTAAACTGGAGATTAAATTAAACCAATTTGAATTAGCGCAAGGTTTTTTAAGCCAAGCTGTTGATATTGCTCCACGCAATATCGAACGCCAAAAATCACTTAGCCATGTATCGCTGGTAAATCATGATTATGAAAAAAATTATCTAACACAAAAAGATATCGCCAACTTTGCCAAACATTCGATTCACGATCATCCTGACGTATATTTAAATGCTGCACGTGCTGGTATCGATTTTGCTTTAACAACAGATCAGAGCGATCAGATTCAAAGGATTTCAAGACAAACTAATCAATACTTAACTGATTTAAAAAGCCAATTTCCAAATAGTCACAATCAGGCGCAAATAGATGTTTTAAATGCCCGTTTACACTATCTAAAAGACGAACATCAAAAAGCGAAAAAGTTGATTGAGCAGCTCGACGATGACGATAGCCACATTCGCTCTGTAGACGGCGCACTTGATAAAGCAAAGGCATTTCATGAGCTAGGGTTTCATCACAAAGCACAATCGTTATTTAACCAAATTATCAGTCATTGTGAACGTCATCCAACAGTCAGTGATGCTGTTTATTTACGTTATATTCAACAACAACAAAGTGAACGCCGTGATATAAAAATGGGCCCTAAAGAGCTGAATAACCATGCAGTTACACAGTTTAATCGTGGTCAATTAAATACCGCTCTTGAAGCATTCACACAAGCATTTAGAGTAATGCCTCGTAATCCTAGTATTGCTTTAAATTTATTGCAGTGTCTATTTGATAATTCCAAGCAAAATGGCCAAACCTTAAACCTAATGATGGCAAAAAAATGCTATGCGTTACTCAATACGACACCATTAGACAACGAGCAGCAACAACGCTTTAATAAAATAGTACAACAAGCAACGAGTATGGGGCTAACACTTGCTAATCTAGAAGAGCCTGGCAAAACCAAATAGAATAATAAATATTATTCAGCAAAGAGCAGGCTAAATAAATAGTTTAGATAAGGTGTTGTTTATAAGAATGAGGAATACGAAATTAAAAATATCGCTGATAAGCGGTGATATGACTTTTAAAATCCAGCCTTACTGGAATCGTATCATGTAAATTCAGTAAGGCATTGGTTATTGTCAATTACGAGCTAATAAATTACACCTTCTTCAATGAGACCGCGTTTATACAATAACGCAAACCACTTGGCATTGGCCCATCAGGGAATACATGACCTAAGTGTGCATCACATACATTACACACAGTTTCTATTCTTTGCATACCATGGGTCTTGTCACCATTATAAGCAATCGAGTTTAGTTGCGCGGGTTGAGTAAATGATGGCCAGCCAGTGCCACTATCAAATTTTTCATCACCATCAAATAATAAGTTATCACAACATACACAGGCGTACTTACCAGGTTCAAACAAGGTGCAGCTATCTGAGCTGTGCGGGCGCTCTGTGCCTTTATTACGAGTCACATAAAAGGCTTCTTCGGTTAATTGTTCACGCCATTGCTGCTCGGTTTTTACTACTTTACGGCTCGGCTCAGGATTGCCTTTATTGGCAAAGTTTAGAATATCATTCCAATTCAACATAACTGACCTCATTGAGTAAGATAGGTTAATTTACTGCTATCCACATTATCATGGTATCGCGCTAATAACATTGTCAGCTCTGGATTTATCCGCACTGCACAAAATGGTTTTGTAGGGGTTGAAAAATAATAATTTCGATACTGGCTAGGGGAATGTTTAAACTCACTGGCTAATAATATTTGCGTAATCAAAGCTAAATCTTATCGCTTCCAGTACACTAATGGCAGCTCACTCCTAAGCCTATTTGCTGTTGCATACTATATTTCATACCCACTATGCTTTTTAAGGCGCTGACATATATACCGTGTTGCTCACTATTTAGTTTCATTCAATTGTAATTAATTTCTTTTCATTTTTAGTCAATAGTGCATTAAAGTATTGTATTAGCTCCGCTTTAGTTGCCGGTAAGCCTATTGAGCATTGATGCTGCTCGCTGAAGATAATTAAAAATTGGTCATCATGACACTGTATTTTCTTGATACTATTTATAGGCAGCCATTGCGGGCCGTGAGTGCGGTCAAAAAAACCTGAAAGGGAAAATAACAAAAGGTGCTGTTGTTCGCGTCGAATAAACTTATCTAGGCCATTACGTGCTTTAAATAGTGGTGTTAGCCGATAACAGCATGAGCTAAATACAAATAGCCACAGAGCAATTAGAAATACAAACCACGCTTGCTGAAATAACATGGTAAATACACTCAACAATAATAACACGATACCGAAACAGCCGACTATCAGCGCCAGTAATTGATTAATTTTACGCATCAAAGACTCATTGCAACGTTAACCTAAATTACTTACTTGAACTTTTTTCATCGGTTTCAGGATCGGGCCAATCATTAAAAAACACCGTTAAATAACGACTTTTTGCTAAATATAATAATACCCACAATACCGTCACCATTTGCAGCGCTAAAAACATCGAAAACTGATAATAACTATGGGCGGCTTGAATAATCAGCCAGCTTAAATCTATCGCTGCACATGCTAATAATGGCCAACGCATAAAACGCCACACTCGCGCTAACCATGCTGCACTGTCTGCGCTTTTTTGTGGCCTGCGCAAACAAAAAATTACGGCAGGAATAATGGCTATTGCACCAATAGCCAACGCACTGAAAAAGTCAGCTTTAGATCTAAACACTAATGACATTAAATCAAGCTCAGGACGCCTGCTCAGTGCCGCAATGATCCAAATAAAGTAGGCACGAAGTAATACCAATAAACTCAAATGAAACGCGATTGGAGTGCGATAGGTGCCATATTTGTCCCAATACTCTGGTCCATAACGCTTCATAACTGGTTTTTCCTCTCGGCTACTACGCCAAGTAATATAAATGCAGCCACGGCTGTAACACCTAACCAGCGCACACCAAAAACATCAGTAACTGGCTTAGTAATGGAGTGACAAATACTACTAATAAGCCAAAACCAAACCCGGTTACTAGTACAAATGCACATACTCTGAGTATAAAGTGGCGCCTTGCTACAAAGCGTTTCGTGGTTTTAATAATCTCATTTGCATACAAAGACACCAAACACACCACCAGTAACAATGCGATATTATATAAGTAAGGCTTTAGCCACTGACCAAAGGTCAGTGCTAAATCCTGAAAAAGCGTAATAATGCTATCCATTATGTTGCGCCAGTAATGCAATTAAATCATCTTCGGTCAATATTTCAATGCCTAAATCTTGTGCTTTTGTGAGCTTAGAACCGGCTTTTTCACCCGCTATTAACGCATCTGTTTTAGCTGATACACTACCTGAAACTTTCGCCCCTAACTGCTGCAAGCGTGCTTTTGCATCATTTCGATTAAGCTCGTTCAAAGTACCCGTTAACACATAGGTTAAGCCTGCTAACGGTTGTGAGTCTTCACTTGGCGGCGTGAGTTCTGGCCAATGAATACCCTGCTCCAGCAAGGCAGTTACGACATCTAAATTATGTTGCTCAGCAAAAAAACCACGCACATGCTTGGCTACAATTTCCCCAACATCACTAACTTCGACTAACGCTTCAGTTGTTGCCGCAGTTACTTTATCTAGCGTTAAAAAGTGATTAGCTAAATTTTGCGCCGTCGCTTCACCGACTTCACGAATACCTAATGAGTATAAAAACTTAGCCAACGTCGTTTGTTTTGCATCATCAAGTGCAGCTACTAGGTTTTTCGCCGATTTTGGCCCCATGCGCTCAAGCGATTCAAAATGTCCTTGTTTAAGTATGAATAAGTCTGCTGGCGTTTTAATGAGCTCTCTGTCCACCAGCTGTTCAACAATTTTATCGCCAAGGCCATCGATATCGAGTGCTTTGCGTGAAGCAAAGTGTTTGATCGCTTCTTTACGCTGTGCTTGGCACACCAGACCTCCTGTACAGCGCGCTACGGCTTCGCCTTCAATGCGTTCAACATGGGAGTCACAAATTGGACAAGTAGCCGGAAACTCAATCTCTTTGGCATCTGTTGGACGGCGCTCTAATACCACTTGAGTAATTTGTGGGATCACATCACCAGCACGGCGAATGATCACAGTATCGCCAATTTTTACACCCAAACGCTCTATTTCATCACGATTGTGTAACGTTGCATTTGAAACCGTGACACCACCAACAAATACCGGCTCTAAACGAGCCACAGGGGTAATTGCACCAGTGCGCCCTACCTGAAATTCAACATCCAGTAGCTGAGTGATTTCTTCTTGCGCAGGAAACTTATACGCAATGGCCCAACGCGGAGCTCGCGCCACAAAACCTAACCGCTCTTGTAGTGCTTTGTTATTTATTTTGATCACCACACCATCAATTTCATACTTCAAGCTGCTGCGGCGCTCAAGTATATCTTGATAGTAATCCAAAGCAGCTTGCTGACCTTCGACTAACTTTGTTTCCGGGCAAAGTGGTAACCCCCAGTCAGTTAGCTTAGCCAATTGCTGGTAATGATCACTTGGTAATTCGCCATTTGTAACAACACCAATACTGTAGGCATAAAACATCAAAGGTCGCTTGGCGGTGATTTTTGAATCGAGTTGACGCAAGCTGCCTGCGGCTGCATTACGTGGATTAACAAATACTTTGTCGCCAAGCTTTTCGGCTTCAGCATTAAGTTTGTCAAATCCGGCGCTATCCATGAACACTTCACCACGAATTTCAATTTCCTCAGGAAAGTCATCGCCACGTAATTTAAGCGGTATATTACGAATCGTTTTAACGTTAGTGGTAATATTTTCGCCGGTGTGCCCGTCGCCACGTGTTGCCGCCTGCACTAACACACCATTACGGTATAAAATCGACACCGCTAAACCGTCAAGTTTTGGTTCACAGCAAAAGGTCAGCTCATTGTTATCCATCAAACGTTCTTTAATGCGGCGATTAAAAGCGCTGAACTCTTCTTCACTGAAAGCGTTATCAAGTGACAACATCGGCACTTGATGAGTGACTTGCTCAAACTTAGCAAGCGCCGCACCACCTACTTTCTGGGTCGGTGAATCAGTACTCAAGTACTCAGGGTTTGCTACCTCAAGCGCACTTAATTGTTGTAATAAACGATCATACTCTGCATCAGGAATACTTGGGTTATCAAGTACATAATAATTATGATTGTGATCTTCTAACTGCTGACGAAGTTGCGTTATTTGCGCTAACACTAAAGTGGACATACTGACCTCAAAAAACATAAAAAAGCCACTTAAACGAGTTATCGCCAAGTGGCTTATAAAATTCTTAATTAATTAACTGTATATTGCAGGTGATTAAGCTGAAAAGCGTCTCACTTTTTCAACATAATTGCGCACACTGTCAACGGTCATTTCTTCTCGTTGTGAGTCTAAAATAACGGCGCCAAATTCATCTGCTAATTTTTTAGCCGCACTGTGCAACATGTTAAATGCAGCAAGCCCGTCACCATCGCACGGCAAGGTCATAAACAAGCTAATCCCACCTGTACTAAATTGTTCCATATTATCTATATCGAAAGTACCAGGGTTGTACATGTTCACTAACCTAAACAGCACTGGACCATGGCCAGCTGGATCTAAATGACGATTAAAAAAGCCTTCTTCAGAGTACTTAAAGCCAAGTGTATTTACTGCTGGCAATAATTTGCTGCCTTCCATATTCAAGCCTTCAGGCATTTGAATATGCACAATGATAAAATCACTTGCAGCCGGTTGCTCAGCTTCATCCTCTACGCTTGCATCTGTTGCAGTAGTCACATCATCAACCTCAGCGGCAAGTTCGTCATCTGACGCTGCAAAAGTGTGTGGATGTTTTTCATCAGCACTAAAGCTTAAATCCCCAAACTGCGGTTCATCACGCTCAGTAAGAGATGCTGGCTCAGCTTCGCTTTGACGCTCAGTAAACGCCTGATCTGCAGGCTCAACCCGCTCATCATTAGTCGCAACGGGTGCGTCTTTTTTACGAACTGACCATAGGCCATGTATTAATAATCCACCAATGACAATTACACTGATAATGATTAAAACCCATCTTAATTGTTCGGCCATCCCCTCACCTTTATTATTTATCTACTCAAATATTAATATTTATGCATGTGCCATTTGCACCGCTTGTTCAATATCTACAGCGACCACACGCGAAACGCCCGGTTCAGCCATTGTTACACCCGTCAACCTGCCAGCCATTTCCATGGCAATTTTATTATGACTGATATAAATAAATTGCACCGATTGTGACATTTCTTCCACTAATCGGCAAAATCGCCCAACATTCGCATCATCCAATGGTGCATCAACTTCATCCAGCATACAGAACGGAGCTGGATTGAGCCTGAATATTGAAAATACCAATGATAATGCGGTCAGCGCTTTTTCTCCACCACTTAAAAGGTGAATTGTTGAATTTTTCTTGCCCGGTGGGCGTGCCATTATACTAACACCACTTTCCAGTAAGTCATCACTGGTTAATTCAAGATATGCACTGCCGCCGCCAAATACTTTAGGAAATAACTGACCAAAATCGAGATTCACTTGATCAAAAGTCATTTTAAAACGCGTTTTGGTTTCGCGATCAATTTTTCCAATTGCACCTTCAAGTGTCGTTAATGCTTTGCTTAAATCCTCGACTTGACGATCTAAATACTGGCTACGCTGCTGCGCTTGTTCAAACTCATCAATCGCCGCTAAGTTTACCGCGCCCAAGTCACTTAAACTTTGTCCTACTTTATTAAGCTGTCCTTGATAAGTGTTTATATTGGCGTTTTCAGGGAGCTGTGCCAATACTTCTTTCAAGTTTTGCTGTAACTCACCCAGAGGTTCAAGAGCTGCCTGTGCTTTAATTAATAAGCTCTGCTCTTCGAGGGCAAGTTGTTGTAATTGTTCTTGTAAAAGTACCAGCTCCCCCTGCGACGCTTTAAGCGTTGTTTGTTTATCTACAAAAGCTGTTTTAGCTTCCGTCAATGCACTTTGCAAATTTTTGAGTTCAATGTCACTTTGTTGATGTTGCTCCAACAATAATATTATTTGCTCTGCGACCTCTTCTAATGGGATCACCAACTCTTCAATTTGCGCGGTTAACTCACTGACAGCTTCACTGGCGGTTTCGCTGGCGGTCGTTGCATGCTGTAATTTAGTGTCACTGAGTTGGCATTCACTGCGCGCTTTTTGCTCACTTAGCGTCGCCTGATGGGCAAGCGTTTTATACTGTTCAAGCTGAGCGTTTGCCTGTTTATATTGCTCATCAGTGTGTTGCTGCTGCACTTGAGCATCATTAAGCGCAACACTTATTTCATCACGCTGTTTTACCACACTTGCTATATGTTGCTGTTGTTCAGCCACTTTATTCTCTATGCTCGTGTGTTCAACGTTTAACTGCTGTAGCTTTGCTTGTAATTTATGTTGTTGATTCTGAAACTGCTGTAATTGCTCTTTGAGCATATCGCGACGAGTGCTTCCTGAGGCCACTTGTTGAGCAAGCTGATGTACCGCTGCTTTTAACTCTTCGCTTTGTGCCTTCAATTGCTCACAGACTTGCTGTTGTTCTGTAAGCTTCTTGCTTTGTATAGCTAGTTCGTCACTGAGTTGAGATGCTAACTGGGTTGCTTCGGCCAACTGTTTATGTTTGATCAGCAACGAATTTTCCGCACTTTTACTGGCTTGTTGATACCAATTGCGGCCCTGAATATTACCTTGGCGATCAATCACTGCAAGCCAATACTCATCCGCTAAATCGTTATGAGCAAAATCATTTTTATACTTAATGCGATGTAATAAATCAGGGTAAACCCCTTGCTCTATAAACACCGCTAATGAGCTTTGCGGTGCGGTGTCGGTAGTTGGCCATACTCCGTTAGGTGTTGCTGTAGATGTCACATTTAATTGTTCAAGCCCTTGTAATGCTTGTTCAACCACATGCTCAAATCCAGTACGTACAACTAACTGTGCCAAAACATCGCCACTACTTTGCGCTGGAGTATCTGCGAGTATTGTATTCAAGCCTGCTATTTTGGCTTTATTCTCGTTTTGTTGTTGTGCTAGTGTTTGATGTGCATCTTGGCAGGTGCGTAACACGGTTTGAGCTTGTTGATGATTACTATTTACTTTGTTTAAGGCAGTTTGTTTTGCTGCTAACTCTTGCGTTAGTGACTGCATTAACTGCTGCTGCTGCGCTACTTGTTCAGCAATTGGATTTTCTGCCAGCTCTATTAATTCGCTTTCTAATGCCGTTTGCTGGTTTTTAATATAGTGCAAATTTTGCAGCTGTTGTTCGGCTATATTTTGTTGCTTGCTATATTGCGTATTAATAGCCTGAAACTGCTCATTAACTCGTTGCCAATCCGAAGCACTGCGCTGCTTGGCACTTTGCAACTGTGCCGCCGCGTCGGCCATCTCAGTGACTTGCTCTGTACATATTAAAGTATGTTCAATTGCCTCTTGTAACGCATTTTGTAACTCATCAGTATGGTCTTTTTGTTGTTGTTGCAGCTGCTGATTTTGTAACTGCAACTGTTGTTGTTTGATCAGGTTGTGACTAAACGCTTGTTGTTGTTGTTTTAAGTTTATTTGCTGTTGCTCAGCACGAGTCAATTCAGTGTGCGTTTGGTGCTGGGCTTGCTGCGCATCATTGAGTTTTTCAAGTTGCAATTGCACTTGGTTTTCAAGACTTGCTAGTACATCGTCATGACCTGAATGAGCGGTTTTAAAAAAACTAATTTGCTCATTCAGCTTGGCCATTTTGTCGGCTTTAGTCACTTGTTGCTGATGTAGCTTTTGCCATTTTAAGACCGCTAGTTGCCCTTTTAAAGTGCGTTCTTGGGTTTTTAACTCGCGGTATTTTTTTGCTTCAACTGACTGTACTGCCAGTTTATCAACTTGTGCTTGCAGCTCTTGGCGAACATCGAGTAAGCGTTCAAGGTTTTCGCGGGTACTTTTGATCCGGGTTTGCGTTTCACGACGGCGCTCTTTGTATTTTGAAACGCCTGCAGCTTCTTCTAAAAACACCCGTAAATCTGCCGGTTTACTCTCAATTAAACGCGAGATCATGCCCTGCTCGATAATCGCATAACTACGCGGACCAAGACCTGTGCCTAAAAATATATCGGTAATATCTCGTTTGCGGCATTTACTGCCATTGAGAAAATACAGCGATTGCCCGTCGCGTGTTACCAAACGTTTAATTGCCACTTGGTTTCGATCGGCAAAAGTATTCGGTAAGTGCCCTTGGGTATTATCAAAAATCAACTCTACCGACGCTTGAGAAATAGGTTTGCGATTGGTTGAGCCATTAAAAATAACATCGGTCATGGCATCGCCACGCAGATTTTTAGCAGAGCTTTCGCCAAGCACCCAACGCACAGCATCGATGACATTAGACTTACCGCAGCCGTTTGGGCCAACGACACAGGTCATTTGATCTGGGAATGGAATTTTAGTGGGCTCTACAAAAGATTTAAAACCCGCTAATTTTATGGTGCTCAAACGCATCTAATTGGTTTACCGATTGTTATTGTTATAGCTTGAGTATTTAATTTAACCGTTCTTGACGATAAAAGTAAGTACAGAGATTAAGCTTGGCGTTTAAAATTATCTAAAATAATACCCGTTGCCATGGCTACATTGAGAGATTCTGCACCACCAAAAGCGGGGATGGTTATCTTATCTGTTACCAATGCTGCGCAAGCTTGACGTATTCCATGAGACTCACTACCCATTAACAAAACACCTTGGCCTGTAAATTGAGTTTTATGCACGCTTTTTCCATCTAAAAAAGCGCCATAAATAGGTAAGTTTAAACCACTTAAGTACGCAGGCAACTCAACTTGACTCACTGAGACTCTAACAAACGAGCCCATAGTGGCGCTAATAGTTTTAGGGTTATAAGCATCGGCACTATCTGTGCTGGTGACAATATGCTTGATCCCATACCAATCAGCTACTCTGATAATGGTACCTAAGTTGCCTGGATCAGATACGCCATCAAGGGCTAAGATTAAACCGCTTGCCTGCGGTGCACTCGCTGTTGGCATGTCAACTATCGCAATAGCTGCATTATTACTCACTAAAGTACTTGCTTTAGTTAACACATCTTCATCGGCTGCAATTAAGTTAACGTGTTGATACTTATCTTGATAGCTATCGATGAAGCTTTGCGTTGCAAAAACGTCTTTGGCTTTTAATGGACTATTTAGTAACTCTAATACGTTTTTTTCACCTTGAACAAGATATTGACTATATTGTTTACGGTACTTTTTTTGGCCAAGCTGGCGAATAAGTTTGAGTTGGTTTTTTGAAATCATAATAGCCCCATTAAATTATCTGCTCAGTATACCAGAGATGATTTAAAGTGCAGCCCTACAAACATTAAAACCAATAAAATCACACTACAAACAACAAGCTAGGATAATGATAAAGATTGTTTTCATTACCAAAAAAAGGTAAATTTACAAAAAACAGCATGGATATATTTTTTTAATGGAATCAACACACCCAACCCCAGACGAGCCTAACAAAACAAACACCCAAAGTGCATCGCCAATTTTTAGCGGGAAAGTACAATTTAAGGGTAAAGCTGCTGAGTATTTTGGTATTTGGATTGTCAATATTTTACTCAGCGTTATTACACTCGGTATTTACTCAGCATGGGCAAAAGTACGCACATACCGCTACTTTTATGGTCACACACGTATAGACGGACACGGCTTTGACTACTTAGCAACACCGATGCAAATTTTAAAAGGCCGTATTTTAGCGGTGGCGGTTTTTTAATTTATACCTTTGCCACCAGCTTCTTACCTATTATTGGTTTATTGTTTGCTATTGGATTTCTATTTCTAATGCCATGGATTATTAACCAAGGCCTACGGTTTAATATGCGTATGACTCGCCACCGAAATGTGTGTTTTTCGTTTCAAGGTAATTATGGCGAAGCCTTTGTTAACTTTATCCTACTGCCGATTGCAAGCATATTTACTTTATATTTATTAATGCCTTATGTTTTAAAGCGTATCGACAGCTATATTCACAGTAACATTAGCTACGGCGACAAACCACTGACGGTGAACTTAAAAGGTGAAACCTATTACCTCACAGCACTTATTTGTTTTGTAGTTAGTTCTATCACTATGGTGATATTTATGGCCATTTTAGGTTTTTTTGGTCTCGATTTACTAAACGCAGAAAACCAACAAAATATACAAGACCCATCTGCGATGATAATTATGTTTGCTGCTTTAATGGCCGCTTATGTGTTTATGATTACTATAGTAACTGCTGTGTGGAAAGCTGCTATCCGTAACCATATTATTGATAATAGCCAGTTTGAAGGTGTAGCAACGTTTAAGTCAGAACTAAAACCTGTACCTTTTGCTATGTTACTTTTAACAAACATGCTCGCTATTGTATTTTCTTTAGGACTTGCTTACCCGTGGACAAAAGTACGTACATCAAAAATGCTCGCTGATGTAACTACGGTGAATATTTATTCTGGCGCATTAAACTTAATCGATACTCAACAAGCACAGCAATCATCTTTCGCTGAAGAAGCTGCAAATGTATTTGATATAGACCTTTCATTAACTTAAGAGCTCATCATGCATGTAAAAGGACATTACTTTCCTAAGGTATCGAGTAATTATCAAGAGTGTGTCGCAAGTATTAGCGACACACATATTGACATAAAACACGATGAATACATTATAACTCGCCACGCCATTACTGAACTTAATTTAAATTCAGGTATGGCTGGTCTTGCCGACGAGTTAAGCTTTACCGATGGCAGTCGATTTATTCCACTAGATGTAAATTACAGGTGGCCATTTAAATCAAATAATCATCAGATAATGGAACGCCTAGAAAAAAGTAAATGGGCTATTTTAGCTGCCGTTATAGTTACACCACTGTTTATGTGGCTAGCGCTTTACAAAGCAGTGCCAGCAATTGCGGTTTATAGCATAGATACACTGCCGCATAATGTGATTAATCAAATGGGTGAACAAAGCTTTACGGTGATTAAAAAGTTAGCGCTCGATGATAGCGAATTGCCGGTTGAACAACAAACTAAGATACAACAACATTTTAATACCATGCTTGAGCAACTATCACTTGATAAATCGATATATCGATTATCTTTTTATAAATCTGAACATTTTGGCGCTAATGCATTTGCACTACCGCATGGACGTATTGTGATAACAGATGAGCTTGTTAATTTACTTGTCGATCAACCCAATGCCCTAAAAGCAGTATTACTACACGAAATAGGCCATATAGTACACCAGCATAGTGTGCGCATTACTGCGCAATCAGCTGCAAGTACAATTGTATTAGCGGTAATATTTGGTGACTTAGAAGGTATTGCAGAAGTTGCTCTGGGGACTGGCGCGTCATTTGCACAGCAAGGTTTTTCAAGGGATATGGAACGCGAGGCCGACAGTTTTGCGTTAACGCAATTGGAGTATTTAGGGTACTCAAGTAACGACTTTGCCGATGCAATAGAGACACTCCAATATAGCCATACCAGTGAAAACGAGCACCTTAAAAAAGTGAATAATTTACTCGAGTATTTATCTAGCCACCCAAGTGCACAAGAGCGAATAGATAATGCCAGAGAATAACTTACTTTATATGCAACTTGCCCGCGGTGTAGTAGCATTAACATGGATATATCATGGTTTTTTCCCAAAGCTTTATCATATAGCCCCTCTTGAAAAGCTTATGACCGGCAGTGCGGGTTTTTCAACTGAGGTGTCTGATTTTATTACCCGCTCAGCAGGTGTTGGAGAAATTATTTTTGGCCTGTGTTTAGCTTTATTTTATAAAAATAAATACTTAGTTATTTTAAACATTTTAGCGCTTAGTGGACTCTTGCTTGCTGTGATAATAATGCAACCACAACTACTTATTGAAGCGTTTAACCCTGTTACAACTAACTTACCACTTATTGTGTTAAGTATTATTTGGTTAAAAGAAATAACTATTACAAATAATACGAGCCTGTAAAACAAAAGGGTATGCGTTGGCATACCCTTTGTTGTAAAACTCTATTTATAATTATGCTTTAATGCCCACAAATGCAGTAGCTCACTAGCAATAGTGGCTGCAGCAATCGCAGTAAGCTCACTTTGGTCGTACGAAGGTGATACTTCAACAACATCCATACCAATCATATTAATGCCTTTAAGGGCACGTAATATCTTAAGTACTTTATCTGATGTTAATCCACCACATACCGGTGTTCCAGTACCAGGGGCAAACGCCGGATCTAAGCAATCAATGTCAAAAGTGATATACACAGGTAAATCACCTACTCTCGCTTTAATCTGCTCAGCAATCGTTTGCGCCGATAAATCATTGGCGGCCATCGCATCAATCACTGCAAACTCGTGTTTGCTTTGATCAAAATCAGTACGAATACCAATTTGGATACTATGATCAACATCAATCAGCCCTTCCATCGGCGCATGGTAAAACATGGTCCCGTGGTCGTAGCGTGAGCCATTACTATAAGTATCAGTATGGGCATCAAAATGCACCAACGCCATTTTACCAAAGCGCTTAGCGTGAGCACGTAACAACGGTAAAGTTACAAAGTGATCGCCCCCTAAACCTAAAATTGCTTTACCTTGGCTTAAAATACCCGTCGCAGCTTGTTCAAGCTTAGCGGTAAAGTATTCAGCGTCACCGACAGGGTAAGTAAAATCTCCAGCATCAGCCAGTTTTAGGCGTTCGAACAATTTGAACGTCCATGGGTATTTTGTTTCTTCCCATGCTAAATGCACTGATGCACGACGAATCGCATCAGGGCCTAAACGCGCACCTGGACGTCCTGAGGTTGCCATATCAAATGGCAAACCTAACACCACAACATCAGCATTGATGTCAGTAATATTTTGTACCATTGGCTGACGTAAGAACGTCATGCCATTGGAATACAATGAGTGATCTGGATGATCAAACAAAGTGGTCATATTAAAGCTCTTCTAAATAAGTATAACCGTCTAAACCTGCTTGCAATTCATCAAGCACACTTTGCTGCTCATCTGCTGGTAATTTTGCAGCCACTAGCTGTGCGTACGATGATTGAAAACCTTCTACATCAAGATGAACATAGCGCATCATGTCAGCTACAGTGTCACCTTGGTTTATTTCTACAATGCTTGCGTCGCCTTGCTCATCCATGTGTACCATTGCACTGTGGGTGTCGCCAAATAGGTTATGCATGTCACCTAAAATTTCTTGGTATGCCCCCACTAAGAAAAAGCCCATTAAATAGGGTTTTTCAGCACTAAATGCCGGCACTGGTAAGGTACTCTCAATGCCTTGCCCATCAACGTAATGATCTAGTGCACCGTCAGAGTCACAGGTAATATCTAACAATACTGCGCGTCTTTGTGGTGCCTCAGTTAAGCCACTCAATGGCAATACCGGAAATACTTGGTCGATTCCCCACGCATCAGGCAATGACTGAAACAATGAGAAATTAACAAAAAACTTATCCGCTAAACGGGCATTAAGTTCATCTATTATCGGGCGATGAAAACGGTTTTTGTTATCCATGTGTTTATTAAGCTCATAACACACACGTAAATTTATTTGCTCAGCCCAGGCGCGTTGAGTTAAATCTAATAATCCCATCGCAAACTGGTTATGTGCTTCAGCTAAATCACCTTGGCTATCATGATATATCTCAATTAATGCACGGTCGTCTGTCAGCACATGAAGTTGCTGCCACGACAGCCACATGTTATTAAGCAATAATGGCGCGTCATCTGCTGGCGCTTGAATTTCTTCCGGCTCATAACTTTCAGTGCCAATCACATTAGAGATAAGCACTGCATGATGCGCTGTTAATGCACGCCCAGACTCAGAAATAATAGTCGGGAATGGTTGCTCGTACTGCTTACAAATATCACCAATGGTGTAGACAATATTATTTGCATACTCAGCTAAGCTATAGTTCATCGAGTTGTGAGACTGGCTCCGTGTGCCGTCGTAATCAACCGCTAAACCGCCACCGACATCTAAACATTCAATTTGTGCACCGAGTTTGCGTAGTTCACAATAAAAACGCGCCGCTTCGCTAACACCTAAACGCACATCGCGAATATTCGCCATTTGCGAGCCTAAGTGAAAATGCACCAACTGAACTAAATCAAGTTGATCAGTCTCTTTTAAACGATTAACAACATGTAATACTTGTGAAGCGGATAAACCAAATTTTGATTTTTCACCGCCGCTAGCTTGCCATTTTCCTTTACCCTGCGACGCTAAGCGCACGCGAATACCAATACGCGGTTTTACGTTCAGCTCTTTAGCTTGGCTTAGTACCATGTCCAGCTCAGACAGTTTCTCAAGTACGATGTACACTTTATGGCCTAACTTTTCGCCAATTAATGCTAAGCGCACATATTCTTTGTCTTTGTAGCCATTACACACAATCACTGCACTGGTTTTTTCAGCTAATGCCAATACTGTTAATAGCTCAGGCTTACTGCCCGCCTCTAAACCGAGTTGTTTCTTTTCTACGTTCGCTTGGCTTGCAACAATTTCTTCGACCACTTCGCGCTGTTGGTTTACTTTAATTGGATAAACAAGCAAGTAATCTTTTGGATAACCATAGCTTTCAATCGCAGTATTAAATGCAGCACATAAGCTGTGCACGCGGTGATGCAAAATTTGTGGAAAACGAACCAACGCAGGTAAACTCAAGCCTTTATCTTCAAGTTGTTTTGCAATATCAATAAGTGCGATGGTTTGCTCTGGGGCATCAGCCTTGGGCGCAACATACACATCACCTTGATCATTAATACCAAAAAAACCTTGGCTCCAATGACGAACATTGTAACTCGTGCGAGCTTGTTCTAGTGATGTTGTCTCTTTCATTTATCTTTCTCTTTTATTTGATGAATGCCTTGCGGCTGTTGCGCGCATTAAAGGAAAAATAGCTTATCAAGTCCAACAAGTATTTTTGCTCGTAACGAGTGAGTTTTAGTGTTGATAACAACGGCCCTTTTATTTGTTGGGCACTGGAGTATTTAGTATAAAAAATAGAAGGCTTAAAAGGGAATATATATATAAAAGTTAGCCGAAAACGTGACTCTCAATGATAAAAGTGGCGCTGACCAAGGCCATTTAAGCATATAAATGTCGACTTATATCCGTGTATAAGCCGTAGTTGTGTAGGAGATTAAATCGATGAAGTACTCAAAAACTAAAACACAAAGCGTAGACAGTTTCTAGCTACTAATCAGCCTTATTGACTGAGCCCTAACTCCATAAACAAGCTATGTGGATTATCGGTATAATTACCAAAACTTGCACAGCGTTTAAAACCTAAATTTTCATACAGACTAATCGATTCAGCCTGTTTCGGGCCTGTTTCTAACCGGATCAAAGGGATCTCTTCTTCGCCAGCATGATGCAATAAAATTTGCATTATACGCCGAGACAAGCCTTTACCACGATGACTTGGTTTGACATATAGACGGCGTATTTCACCATAAGGTACTGTGTCGAACTGTCTGACAATCGCACCACATGCAACAATACCCTCCTCGCTTTTTAAGCCAATGGCGTACACATTAGCTTGACCAAGCTCACTCACCGACAGCGATTGCGCCGTGGCTACTGGGTACAGAGAATTTATAAGCCTATCGATATCAGAAAAAACATTAATCACATCCGGATCATCAGGGGTTAAGTCGACTAACTGCATAAAAGCTCTAATTATATTTATTGTTTGATAACAAACTATACCGAATTGTTGCAAATGAACAACCCAGAACTATGGATTTTTCATTTATTTGCTGTCTTATTAGTCACGACTTTGTCGTATGTCAAAATAACAGCATTTAGCTATTTTCTAAAAAGTAGCAAACACGTCAAGATAATAGTTTGCTGTGGTGTTAAACGTTAGCGACTTTTATAAAAATACGGGTTAAAAAATAAATTAACGACTAAAGCTTTAACGCCCTGCGTCGATAAATAGCTAAGTTAACGTTAAAGGAATAACAATGAAACTCCCCAATCTTGGTCAAGCGCAGCAAATAGCTTTGCAAACGGTGTCGGCCAATCGCGCCACGGAGTTTAAAGCCGCCGCTTCTCTTGTCGAACCACAAGACCTCCTTTCAACGCTCGAAGACGCAGCAAGTACGCCCCTTTATGATCCATTCAAAGGCCGCAAACTTAATCAAGATTACACCCCTCTTCTTACATTGGTATGAACCGTTATAAAGTCACCTCTAGCACCACCATTAACATAGGTGAACCGATTAAAGAACCGACCTATCGCTATGGTGACTTTACAGATCCCGATGATATAAATGCTTTTTTAGATCAAGTAGACCGGCTTGAAGGTGAACATAAATTTATGTTCCAACACCTAAAACCAACACAAGAACTACTTGATTTGGTGCAAAAAATGAGTGATGAAGAGCTTGCTGTATTTAGTCAATTTGTTGTTACAACATCTAGCTATCACTTTGGCACAGAAAACAACAACAGCAGTGCACAGTTAATTTCAGCTTTAAGCAAACTGTCAGATGATGCCTTGAGCAGTACCCTCGCAACAATGGATAAATTATTACAACAAGGGAATGATTATAAGAAGCCGGTGTCACCATTAGGTGAAAATGAGCATGGTAATGAAAGAGTCGAAATGATCAGTATGCCTGAAACCATAAACTGGTTTAAATCAAACTATAAGGCTAACAGTGCAAAATATGAATTGGCAAATGACTACACCAATTTATTAATAGAAAAAAACCTCAGCGAAGATCAACTTATGCAGTTAAATGACCACTTATCTGCCAGTACCCTCGAGCAAAGCAATAGTATTATCGACATGATGAACCTAGTGAAAACTCACCAAAACGATGATGTATTGGCAATGCTCAATGAAGTTGATAAAGACAGTGAAGCTAACTTATTACATTACCTTGCACAGCAAACTAATTATCAAGCCAATAAGCAGTATTACCAAATGGATAATGGTAGGTTTATTGCACAGCAAGATAATATTAGCTCTGACTCTAATAGACGTGAGCTGTATAACACTATCTTAAATGCCTATAACGACATTGGTATGGGCTGGATTAACGATACGCTAGAGCAATTCACTGGGACTCCAGCACAGATCCAAAACGAATTATGGCAAACACTACTTGATCATAAAGAAAAACTGCCAGAGCAATTTACTCGCTCAGATTCGGTTGAGGCATGGGCAATAAATAATATTGCTCGGATAGAAGGTGCATTTCACGTAAAACAAATGAATAAAATTTATGATTATAATAGCGAGCGACTCGTGCCTGACTTGATCGGCCAACTTACCTTTTACAGCAGCGGCAATATTGGCAGTTCAGCTGATAGTAAAGAGCCCAAAACTGACTAATTCTAAATCAATCAACTGTAGTCAAAGAACTTGCGATGCTCTGCTCCGGCTAAGTTGGCATTCACCTTATTAGGGTGTTTATACTCACGCCAGTTTGCCACATTACGGCCAACATTTAATTTCGCAAAGTCAGTATCGCCCTCAGGCGACATTCCCAAAAACTGTTTTAGCTTCAACAGGCCGCCAGGTTCGCTGACATCAAGAGATAAAAAATCATCACGGCCTTTGAAATAATGAAACACTGCATGTTGATGTTTAGTATAACAAGCAGCCAAATCGCGCTCACTCAACGGGTAAATAGAGGGAAACGTTTGATGAAAGCTGCGCTTTAGAACCGGGCTAAAGTGCCCTGTTTTAAGATCAAGATGTGGCGCCATTTTTTCAAGCAGCATCGTGATGGATGGCAACCATGCTTTTAGGTCTCGGTTTAAATAAATAAACTTAGCACCAGGAAATAACCCGTCTAAATGCATATAGTCACTAAAACACGGTGCGTCAGATATAGCATCAGCTATTTCAAACGCTTTTTTAGTAAACGCGGTATGCGCAACCAACAAGCCCATTTCTAACAACGCAACACTGATGCTCGTGGTGCCGGTTCGAGGCAGACCGATAATAAATATCTTAGACATCTAACGTCACTCATTTTTAAAAGGCCGTTAGTATATACCTAAATGACAGCATCACCCACAGAGCAACAACAAAGTTAAGCGGTAGTTTAACCGCAAGCTCCCTTATTTATTATCCATATTACTACGGTGCCCATAACTCAATACTCGAGTAATTTCTAATTTGTCGCCTAAGTCATGCCAAAGCATCACAAAATCAGCTTTACCGTCACATTTATTGCCGCCATTTTGACAAAATATGTGAGTTCCTTTGGTCATCACACCAAAATCTTTAATGGTAAACACTTCAAACGTGCCGCTGACCAACTCCCGCGTATACTTGCCACATGCATATTGTTTAGTATTAGCTATCATGGAATTGCGATCCCAGGTAACTCCACCGTTATCATGATAAAACTCAACACCTTCCGCGAAGTAGCTCGCGTGCTTAGCAAGTTGTACTGGGTTATTACAATGATTAAAAGAATCAAAAAGTCCTGTATCTAAACGCATCATTTTACTTTGCAAATCAGTAACATCAGCCTGACTTACCAGCGGCATTAGTAACAATGCAAACAGATATAACTTTTTCATAGTCATTTAAAGCTTCTGCGTAATAAACGAGCCGATAACATCTCTCGTTTAATTTATTATTGTTGATATATAAACCATATCCCAGTGTTTGTTGCGATTCAATCAGTAACTCCGATTTTTCTATCAATATAAAGATAATGCTTTTTAGACCATACACTCTATTGCTCATTAGATATTAAACACTTTGTTACGCAAAAATACTGTTCAAAATATCTGAGCAATTTATACTGAGGGCAATGTCGATATGATCAGAGGTTTTAGCGTGCAGTTTACACAAGGTATGGAATATTTTTTTTCGGGCTTCAAATTAATTACCCAAAAAGGCTTGAAGCGATTTGTATTTATTCCTTTATTAATCAATATCGTGCTTTTTGGTAGCTCATTATTCTTTTTATATGGCTGGCTTACCGATGGGTTTGCTTATTTAAATGATTCTATTACCAACATGGTTAAGTTGGCTGGAGTGGCTGATGTGGCCTATTGCAGTATTAGTGATTTTATTTAGCTACAGTATGCTGTTTTCGGTGATCACTAATTTCATTGCCGCGCCCTTTAATGGCTTACTCAGTGAAAAAGTAGAGCTGTATTTAACCGCAAAAAATTAATGATGATGGCTTAGCGGAGATAGTGAAAGATGTGCCACGAATGCTTGGCCGTGAGTGGACTAAGTTGTGCTATTACCTACCACGTGCCATTGGCTTTTTTATCTTGCTATGGATATTACCTGTTATCGGCCAAGTGTTATGGGTGATGTTTACCTGTTGGATGTATGCAGTGCAATACAAAGATTATCCGTTTGATAATCACAAAATTTGCTTTAAAGAAATGAAAGAAGACTTAAAACAAAAACAAACTCTCTCGTATGGATTCGGCTTAGCAGTATTGTTGCTTACAGCCATTCCTATCGTGAATTTAATTGTTATGCCTGTCGCTGTGTGCGGCGCAACTCGCTTGTGGGTTGATCAATACCGCCCTAACTACCGCGAATAAAAAGCTCAGAGGGGACGACAATATAAGCCATTATTAAGTCCCCTATTTGCAGCACTTTTTACACTAAAACTTGCCGTGTATTAGCAATGAAATGATGCACTTCGCGCTCAATTTTAGGATCAACTGGCTGCTCTGGAGCGCGATCATTTGGGCATGGCATCCTTGGAGTTGTGCCAAACAAACGACAAATTAATGGCCGTTCATCATATACAGTGCATCCCTTTGGACCTAAGTGTACACAATTAAATTCATTTAATGCCGCTTCGTGCTCTGCATCGCTTTTTACCGGTAATCGCGACATTTCTTCAGATGATGTTGTCACTGGACCGCAGCAATCATGGCAACCTTCAACACATTCAAACGATGGAATGTTAGCGCGTAATCGCAAGATTACTTTTTGGTTTTTGTACATTTATATTTACCTTTTATTATGCTGTGCATTCATGCCGCAACTTAACTAATTCTCCATAAACCCTATATTACGCGTTATGTGCAGTAACTTGCAATGCTATGTTAGTGTAGACTTACGCCATAACGTAAAAAGCACAGCTAATGCTGTGCTTTTATATATCTAAACTTTACAAGCTTATTAACTATATAGACTTTGTGGCACTTTCGTAACGTTCAAATGAACAGTTACTTCTTCCCTATCGTGATAAAGATGCTTAGCTTGTAATTCATAGCTTATACCGTATTTATTAAGATCTTCTTTGATCATCGTTAAGCACTCATAAACACTGTCAAAGCGCTTTTTCATTGGCAGCTTTAAGTTAAAGATAAGTTCTTTCGCGTATGCGTTGACCGCCCAATCAATCATAAGACTGGTTACTTTAGTTGGTTTTTCTACCATATCGCATACTAACCAAGTAATATTTCTTTTCTCAGGGCGGTATTTAAAACCATCAACACGAAAGTGCTTAACTTGACCTGTTTGCATTAAATCATCATTCATTGGGCCGTTATCAATGGCGCTAACAAACATACCGCGACGCACTAGTTGATACGTCCAACCACCTGGGCAGGCACCTAAGTCAACACTGCGCATACCGGCTTGAACTCGCGCTTCACGATCTTTTTCCGCAATAAACACATTAAACGCTTCATCCAGTTTTAAGGTCGAGCGACTCGGTGCATCACTTGGCATTCTTAGTCGTAATATTCCCATAAAAAATGGGGAATTATTATAACTATATGAATGACCAACAAACGCTGTGTTATTAGTTAAAAACATGATGTGCATTACGGGGCGATTGGCTTTAGGTTCGCGTAACACGGTGTTTTGTTTCTCTAAAGCCTTTTTAAGTGGGGTAGAGATTTTTTTGCAGAAAGTTAACAGCTCCTTGCCTTCATTGGTATCGGGTGTTTCTACCCGCAGCTCTGAGCAAAGTGGAAAATCGACCGCTGCTTTTACTATTTCGCCAACACGGTCTTCGACGGGCATGTTTTCAAGTAAAGTGCCGGCAAACCACTGACGGGCAAATACCATATTTTTGAAATCAACCTTTTTGATGATTTCATCACTATGCTGCGCTTCAAAACATTCGTAAATAACATAGCCGGTATTTGGCTTTGCTTTTACATACCCAGCAAAACCTTGCTCTTGCGGCATGAAATGTTATTTCTGCAGCGGCATCATTTTCAAAACCACTACGGCAGTAAATCACTACACTTGACATAAAACCCTTTAATTGCTCTTTTGAGCGATATTCTCTATTAAAATTTAAACCGTGCTACTTGCACTAATAAAATAGTCCAACCAATAATAAAACATAAACCACCAACGGGTGTGATGGGGCCAAGCCACTTATAACCGGTGATTGCTAATAAATATAAACTGCCACTAAACAACAAAATACCAGCAATAATAAACCAACCAGCCGATGTGAGGTTAATTCCCCATTTTATTAAAATGGCAATCGCAATTAACGCAAGGCCATGCACCATCTGATACTCTGCCGCAGTTTTAAATACGCCAATAGCATATTCAGAAACACGGCTTTTTAAACCATGAGCCGCAAAGGCGCCCAACACCACTGATAGCATGCAAAATAAACTGCCAGTCATTAAAAATAGTTTAATCATGATTTTTTTCCTGCTAAAGATGCCTTTAAATATGCTGTTTAATAAAACTAGCAGCGTGCTCAGCGGCAGTTTGCACATTACCTAACTCTGTAAAGCCACTGCGTTTGCGTGGTTTTAAGGAATGATCGCCATCAGCTAGCCACACAAACTCTGGGCGTTTATCCAGTTGTAGCTGTGTTAATTCGTCACGGGTACCAAATGTATCGCGCTCGCCTTGGAGCACCATAAACGGGCATGGTATTTTACCAAAATGATCAATGCGTAATTTATCAGCCTTGCCTGGTGGATGAAATGGATAGCCAAATGCCAATACGCCTGAAATTGTTGGCATTGTTACTCGCTCTTCACTGACAAGCATTGATGCCATCCGCCCGCCCATTGACTTGCCACCAATAAATAACGGTAAGCTTGGCTGTACAACGGTTAATATATGCTCAAAGTATTGCAGTAATTTAGGCGCACGATCTGGCGGGCGACGCTTATTGGTTTGCTTGGCTATTTGCATATATTCAAAGTCAAATAAGCCAACATCAATACCTTGCTCTGCCAGCAAGCTTGCCATTTTCTGCATAAATTCTGAATCACTAGCGGCTCCAGCACCATGGGCAAAAATAAATTGTGCCAAAGCGGGTTGTTGGTCACTTTTAATCCATTCGATAGTCATATTAATACTCTTGCTCTTGTTCGACTAAACTCAGCATCCACTGCTTAAACGATACTATTTTTCCTAATTCAGATTGCGTTTCACGACTTACTAAATAGTACGCATTTTTACTTTCTAAACTGTGGTTAAACGGAATAACTAAACGTCCTGCATCAATATCAGGTTTAGCAAGCACACTGTTACCAATAGCAACCCCTTGACCATGCACAGCTGCTTGCAGCACCATTGATGAGTGACTGAATATTGGTCCTTGGTTTACTTGCACATTACGTACACCGGCGGTTTTCATCCACGTTTTCCAGTTCTTACGAGTGGTATCGTGTAATAAAGTATGGTTTGCCAAATCACTTGGCTGATCCAGCGGCTTTGGCCCTGTTAATAGCATGGGGCTACACAAAGGTACTAAGTATTCGGTATGCAGTTTATGCGTTTGCACGCCACTCCAATGACCACGGCCATAATAAATAGCCACATCAACATCATCGGTGAGTGAGTTTTCGTCTTGATCTTGGGCTTTTATTCGTACATCTATCTCAGGGTGCAGTTCGTTAAATAAGCTCAAGCGTGGCACTAACCATTGAATAGCAAAGCTGGGCGTTAAACTCACGGTTAATGAGCCTTTTGCACCACGGGCTAATAGCTTTTCGGTAGCATCAATTAGCTGAGTAAATATTTCTTTAATATCTAAAAAGTAACCTTGGCCTTCTTCGGTGAGTAATAAAGAACGGTTTTTTCGCAAAAATAGTTTTAAGCCAAGATGCTCTTCTAAAGTTTTTATTTGATGACTTACCGCCGCCTGTGTGACGTATAACTCTTCAGCCGCTTTAGTAAAACTCAAATGCCGAGCAGCAGCTTCAAATGCTTTTAATGCGTTTAGTGGCGGAACACGTCGAGACATAGTGATCAAACTTAGAATTAGTTTTTCTTATGGATAAGATTATATACACATGCCAAGGAAGTGTATATTCAAGACATAAAAAAAGCGACTTTCGTCGCTTTTCTTATCACGCTTTGCGATTACAAGTCGCTGGCGCTGGTATCCAATGGGCCAAAGCTTTTAACTAAATCATCCACGGCTTTCATTTGACTTAAATAGCCTTCCAACTTACTTAATGCAAGTGCACATGGGCCATCACATTTAGCTTCATTAGGATTAGGATGCGCTTCAATAAATAAACCCGCTAACCCTAATGCCATGCCGCTGCGAGCAAGTTCTGCCGCTTGTGCACGACGACCATCGGCAGAATCACTGCGCCCACCTGGACGTTGTAAAGCATGAGTGGCATCAAAAATAACCGGAGCCATTGGTTTCATGTCATCCATACCCAGCATATCAACGACTAAGTTATTATAACCAAAGCTTGAGCCACGCTCGCACAATACAACATTGTTATTACCCGCTTCATTAAATTTAGTAATGATGTGGCGCATTTCGTGCGGGGCTAAAAATTGTGGCTTTTTAACATTAATAATTGCGCCCGTTTTCGCCATTGCGACCACTAAATCTGTTTGGCGCGCCAAAAATGCTGGTAATTGGATCACATCAACCACTTCTGCCACAGGCGCTGCTTGATGCGGCTCATGGACGTCAGTGATCAAAGGAACATTAAACGTTTTTTTAATTTCTTCAAAAATCCTTAAGCCTTCTTCCATGCCAGGACCACGGTATGAATTAATTGATGAACGGTTTGCTTTATCAAATGACGCTTTAAACACATAAGGAATATTAAGCTTAGTGGTCACTTCTACATAATGCTCGGCGATACGCATTGCTAAATCACGAGACTCAAGTACATTCATGCCACCGAACAATACAAACGGTTTTTCGTTTGCCAGTTCAATATCATTAATTTTAATTAAATGGTTGTTCATTTTTATTCCTTAAGGTGCAACTGCTTGCATCATTAAACCACAAATATATGCCATATACGTGCCTACGCCATAGCCCAGAACGGCTAATAATACCCCAACTGGCGCAAGCGATGGGTGAAATGCCGAAGCAACCACAGGTGCCGATGCCGCACCGCCCACATTCGCTTGTGAGCCAACGGCCATATAAAATAGCGGCGCTTTAATTATTTTTGCCACAATTAACATTAAACTGGCGTGGGTAAGCATCCAAATTAAGCCAATGACGAAATACATAGGCGATTCAAATATAGCCGTAATATTCATATGAAGGCCAATTGATGCCACTAAAATATACAAAAAGCTGGAGGCTACTTTAGATGCGCCAAAGGCTTCAATATGACGTACTTTAGTAAACGACAATGCAATACCTATGGTCGTCGAAATAACAATTAACCAAAAGAACTTGCTGTTTAAGCTATATTCTTGTGCCCATGGAAAATTAGCGCCAAAGTAAGGTCCTAAAAAGTCTGCACAAAAATGCGCAAGACCGGTAATACCAAATGCAATTGCAATGATCAGCATATAATCATTGAGTGTTGGCAGACGTGCGTGCTCGGCTTGGTATTTTTCAACGCGATTTTTTAACTCTTCAATCGCGCTAGTATCCGCGCCTGTTTTCGCATCAATGGCTTTATGGTTGGCAGCCATTAACAGTAATACTGCCATCCATAAATTAGCGACAATCACATCTACCGTAACCATTGCTGAGAATATATCTCCGCCAACTTCAAACATTTCTTTCATCGATGCTTGGTTTGCACCACCACCAATCCAGCTTCCAGCAATCGTGGTCATGCCACGCCATACTGCATCAGGGCCATGACCACCGACTGCTTCTGGATACACTGCGCTCATGATCAAAATGGCCAACGGGCCGCCGATCACAATACCCGCAGTACCGGTTAAAAACATAATTAATGCTTTCGGACCAAGATTAATAATGGCACGTAAATCAATACTAATGGTCAGTAAAATTAAGCACGCCGGAAGCAAGTAACGTGATGCTACAAAGTACACATTAGATGAATGACCATCAACAATGCCAAAAGTATTCAATAGTGAAGGTAAAAATAGCACAGTAATAATGCTGGGACATATTTGTAAAACTTTTTCAGTGCGCTATTTTGACTGTTCGATGTTTTAAAAATAAAGCCTAATATTACTGCTAATAAACCAAAGACAACCGCGTCATTGGTGATCAGGGCAGTATGGGCGTCAGCCATGTAAATTCCTTAAAAGTTAATGGTGAGTTTTGTGATTATCTTCGAGTTCTTCAAGTTGATGCTGAATAATATCAATTGCAGGATCATCTGGACACTCATCGATAAAAAATTGTAAGTCGTCACGTGCCATTTTCGGACAATCAAGCTGGTTAAGTAAATAGCCTCTGTCGCGTCTTTCGTACGGATCATCGCCTATTAGCTCCATCAGCATCTCAACACAGCTCAAAGCATGACCAAATTTATTACTGCTAATAAAGGCCCACTTTTGTTGTGCTAGATAAAGCTTATACACTTCTTCGTCAAAAATGAGCTCAAGCGGCTCTTGCTCATCACCATTTTCTTCACTGGCGTTTTCAGGAATAATATACCAACTTTGTTGACCTGAACTCGGCTCAAGTAAATAACCTTCCTCATCGCTAATAGCAACATGGACATTTATTTCACTATTATTAATCGTTACATTTGCATCAAAACCTGCATGGTTCAGCAAATGGCATAATAAAATACCCAGTGTTGTTTCAGAACCACTGCGCATACTCAGCATATAGCTAAAACTATTTAAGGTGTATTCTGGGACTTTTAAACTGGATACGCTAAATAACCACTGAGTAAAAAACATGTCAACCAACGCATCAAACCGTTCGTGAATATCAGGGTATTGTTGGCATAGTTCGGTGACTTGATTTTCAAAGTCGCTCAGTGTGGCAAAGCTATCACTTAAATCAGCTTGAGGATCCCACTTCGCTTCCAGCGCTTATACAACGATACAACGCTTGGGGAACGAATGTGTCAAAAGCCTCATCTTGATAGGATTCATTTTGATCTTCAAACCAAGGGGTGGTCATTAATACGGCAACATCTTTAATAGAAAATGAATGACTAGTTTACCTATTTTTTTACACAGATACCAACGTAGCGCGCTAGATTAACGTTCAAAGACTGTTTAGTGCAGCCTTTGAACACGTTTAGTTACAAAATAAACGCTGTTTTGGCAACCGCCAGCTTACCAATGAAGGCAATGACCGCAGTCGTAACAACTAAAAACACAATTTTTATACTGGTTTTTTGCTGTTTACTGGCAATAATACCCAGTACAATGTACGCCACTACAAGAATAATCTTTTCAAGCAGCCAGGTTTGTTCTAGTGGATTAATTTTTGCAATTGCCATCAGCGCGAAAGCTGAAATAAGTAAAAACGTATCGGTTGCGTGACTACCAATAAATACCAATTTATTTTTAGCGATTGCACCACTGCCGAGGCGAGAAAATGAACGTACATAAAATAGAACAATGCTTAAAACTGCAATTGCCATGTGTGTGTGTTTGACTGCTAAATAATCCATATGCCCCTAACTACTCATTAATGTTAAAAAAGAAATTGTACCAATGTTATTAAACATACTCATTCTAATGCGTTAAATAACTCACCAGTTCAATGCACTGGGTATTATTTTTTAATCTGGAAAACGGGTTAAAATTTCTTCAAGCTCCGCTAGGTTGTCGTTAAATGCATCGACCAGTTTAGGCTCAAAATGTTTGCCTTTTTGCTGATTGATTTCATTAACGACATCATCAAGCGTCCACGCTTCTTTGTAATAACGTTTATGGCGCAGCGCATCGTACACATCTGCAAGCGCCACTATACGGCCAAAGATATGAATGTCTTGTCCTTGCCTTCCTTGTGGGTAACCTGAACCATCCCATTTTTCATGGTGATCACGTGCAATTTGAGCACCCGCATTAACGATTTCTCGACGAGAGCCTTGTAAGATAAGGTAACCTTTTTGAGTGTGCGTTTTCATGATTTCCCACTCTTCGGAGGTCAATTTACCCGGCTTATTTAAAATAGCGTCAGGAATACCGACCTTACCAACATCATGAAGTGGCGACGCTAAACGAACTAAGTCAGCCTCACGTTTCGATAAACCATACGCCAGTGCTAAAGTATTACATATATGCGAAACCCGCTTAACATGATTACCTGTTTCGGTTGAACGCTGCTCCAGAGCTTCACTTAAACGAAGCACTAACTCTTGCTGAGTAGCTTCGACCTCGGATTGTAATTGTACATTCTCATACGCTAACTGTACATTTTGCGAAAATATTTCAATCAAATGGCGCTGTGTATCCGATAAGTCGTGTGGAATACCAGATATAAAAAGCATTGAATTATGATTATGTTCGCTGCAACAGTATGCAAACAAATAATTGTCTTTATAAACAATGTTTTTATCTCTAAATGCTTGCTTACATGCTGATAGCTGCTCGGTATTCAAGACCTCTTCAATTGCTTTACCTTCGCTGCGTTCAAAATCGCCTCGCCCAGAAAATACCACTAATTTATGCTGATTATCTTGTGGATTACCTGCCACTAAACTGGTGGCGTACATTGCTTGATCAACGGTGCCGAGCAACGATGTTAATTGTTGCATCACCCCTTCAATAAAATGATCAAGTGAGTGCGCTGAAAAAATATCTCGAGATGCTTTAATGATTTTTTCAAGCCCTTGACGAGATTGTTCAATCGATAAAATATCGCGATAAGAACGTAAGCTCGACATCACTACAGTAAATAGTTTTTGTGCGGTAAGTTCTGTTTTTGATTTGTAGTCATTGATATCGTAATTAACAATAACTTGGCGCTCTGGCGCTTGGCCGGGTTGACCAGTACGAAGGATAATACGGATATGATTATTTTTAGCGACTTCACGAATATATTGCGCGACTTTCAAGCCTGCATCGTCGGTTTCCATCACCACATCAAGCAGTACTATTGCAGCATCGGGATTATTATCTATTTGTACTTTAGCCTCAGCCCCTGAGTATGCACTAATAAACTCTAAACGCTTGTCTTGAAACTCAAAATCACTTAATGCCAGTTTCGTGACGGCATGAACCTCAGGCTCATCATCAACAATGATGACTTTCCATGTCCCCTTAACTACATCACTTTCTACTTCTTGTGGTTCATCCGAAAACAAAAATCATCCATCATACTGAGTCCTCAAAGCGTTTATTTTGCTCTCGCACTGTAATTGTTATAGTTATCCCGGCCACTGTGCGAGCGTTACACGATCGTTATTTGCTAAATCTTTAACTGTAAGTATATTTGTATACGCCATTTGTGCAAAAAAACTATGCACTTTAGTACTTTGTTGATATCCATGCTCAATAACAAGGTAACCATTTGACGTTAAAAAATTGCGTGCTTGAGTAATAATATACTTGATATCAGCCATACCGTCATCATCGGCAACTAACGCAGAAAGTGGTTCAAAACGTACGTCACCTTGATTTAAGTGAATATCATCATATTCGATATACGGCGGATTACTAACTATTAGATCAAACTTTTGTGCTGTAACTTGGCTAAACCAATCACTTTGCACAAAGTCTACATTAATAAAGCCTAACCACTGCTTATTTGTATTCGCAAGCGCTACAGCATCAGTAACCCTATCAACCCCTGTGATTTGCCAAAGTGGCATTTCGCTGGCAAGTGCAAGCGCAATTGCACCAGTCCCAGTGCCTAAATCAAGCACTTTAGCGGCCACAGGTAAAGGTAAACTGAGCGTATATTCAACCAGTGTTTCGGTATCTGGACGGGGATCAGCGTAGTGGGATTAACCTGCAGTGGCAAACTCCAAAATTCACGCGTGCCCGTTATATGAGCCACTGGCTCACCTGTTAAGCGACGTTGACAATAACTTTCGAATAGCTGTTGTTGTTGCGGTGTTAACTTTTGTTCTGGCCAGCTAAATAAGTAGCTACGTGGTTTTTGTAATACGTCGAGCAATAATACTTGAGCGTCTAATTTGGCACTATCGCTGCTACTTTGCAGCAGCAAAGTAGCACGCGAAACAGCACTTTCAATCGTGTCGGTCACGATTACTCATCACCCATAGCGGCTAGTAAATCAGCCTGATGCTCTTGCATTAGCGGCTCAATCACACAACCTAAGTCGCCGGCAACTACCTCATTTAAACGGTATAAAGTGAGATTGATACGGTGATCTGTAATACGTCCTTGCGGATAGTTATAAGTACGAATACGTTCCGAACGGTCACCGCTACCGACTAAGTTACGACGCTCTGATGCTTCAGCCGCGTGGCGTTTTTCATCTTCCGCTTGTTGTAAACGTGCAGCAAGCACTGACATCGCTTTCGCGCGATTTTTATGCTGTGAACGTTCATCTTGACACTCAACCACTACACCTGTTGGTAAGTGGGTAATACGAATTGCCGAGTCAGTTTTATTAACGTGCTGACCACCGGCACCTGAGGCACGGAACGTATCAACTTTAATATCAGCGGTATTAATTTGAATCGCTTCAGCTTCTGGCACTTCAGCCATTACCGCAACAGTACACGCAGAGGTATGTACTCGTCCTTGCGATTCAGTTTCTGGCACACGTTGTACCCTGTGAGCACCAGATTCAAACTTCAATTGCCCATACACGCCTTCACCACTAATGTTAGCAATGACTTCTTTGTAACCACCGTGCTCACCTTCATTGGTGCTCACAATCTCTACTTTCCATTTTTTAGTTTCAGCATAACGGGTATACATACGGAATAAATCACCAGCAAAAATGGCCGCTTCATCGCCTCCCGTGCCGGCACGTACTTCTAAAAACACATTATTATTGTCGCGCGGATCTTTTGGTAGCATCAACACTTGTATTTGATCTTCGATAGCAAGGATTTGCGCTTTGGCTTCTTTGTATTCTTCTTGCGCCATCTCACGCATATCAGGATCCGAATCCTTTAGCATTTCTTCTGCTGTAGCAACATCATCTTGTGTTTGCTGATAGCCTAAAAATGCTTTAACAATTTCTTCCAACTCAGAATATTCTTTTGAAAGCGCACGAAAACGATTTTGGTCGCTAATAACTGACGGATCACTTAGCAGCGCTTGTACTTCTTCATAACGCTCTACTAAGGTTTCTAACTTACGATAAACGGACTCTTTCATGTAACTGCTATTCCTGATCAATACCTAACATTTTCTTTAATTGGCTTAACTGAGCAACTTCACCTTTTTTAGCCGCATCTTGAATTGCACGGGTAGGCGCGTGCATTAGGCGGTTGGTTAACTTGTTGGCCAGCTCTAAAATAATTTTTTCTGCGTCTTTACCGGTATTTAATTGGCTTATTGCCTTATCAACCAGCTCAGACTTAATATCGTGTACATCTTGGCGATAAGAACGGATCAGATCGACAGAGTCGAGTGAACGCATCCACATCACAAATTCCGCACAGCGCTGGGTAATAATCACTTGCGCTTCATCGGCGGCTTGTTCTCTTGAAGCGATATTTTCGCTTACTATTGCCTGTAAGTCATCAACCGAATACAAATAGGCCGCATCTAATTCACCAACTTGGCTTTCAATATCGCGCGGTACTGCAATATCAATAAATAACATTGGCTTATTACGGCGTTGTTTTAGCGCTTGTTCAACTACCCCTTTACCAATAATTGGCAAAGTACTTGCTGTCGAACTGATCACTATATCCGCCTGATGTAAGCGTTCAGGTAACTGCGCTAACGCAATAACGTCGGCATTAACATCTTCTGCCAGTAGGCGTGCACGCTCTATGGTGCGATTCGCCACGGTGATCTGTTGTGGTTCATTTTGATATAGATGTTTCGCTACCAGCTCAATTGTTTCCGGCACCAATTAATAGCACTTTGGTTTTATCTAACTTGCCATATATATGTTTAGCTAAATTAACCGCAGCATAAGCAACAGACACCGCACTGGCGCCTATATCGGTTTCCGTTCTTACTTGTTTTGCTACCGAAAAGGTTTTTTGAAATAACCGGTCAAATACCACACTCACCGAATTGTGATTTTTGGCGCTATTATAAGCTTGCTTTATTTGACCAAGAATTTGCGGTTCACCTAGCACCAGAGAATCTAGGCCACATGACACACGCATTAAATGATTGATAGCATCATTATCTTGATGACAATATACATTACTGCTCAGTTCGTATTCATCCAAACCGTGGAAACTAGCTAACCATTGCAACAGTATTTGGGAATTTTGCTGAGCGAGGCTACAATAGATTTCTGTTCGGTTACATGTGGACACAATAACCGCTTCATTAAACTGATCGTGATCGCTCAGTTGCTGTAATGCTTCTGACAATTGCTCAGGCGAAAAGGCAACCTTTTCGCGTAATTCTACAGATGCGGTTTTATGATTAATACCAAGTGCTACTATGGTCATATGTGCCAAATATTGCTAAGCCGTGCTCGAAAGACGATAATTTTACCAAAAATCAGCGGAATATGGAAAGTAAGGAACGACATTTGATTCGACTATATTTGATTTTACTCATATTTTTTATTTTTAAGTGGTTGTGCGCAGCAAATTAGCCCTCAAACAGCTCTTTATGACGATTGGAAGTCGCAATTATCACAACAAACCAATTGGCAAGTTGAAGGAAAACTGGCTTTTATTAGTCCAGATGAACGCCAATCAGCAAACTTAAATTGGCAACAACAAGAACAGTTAAACCAACTTATTTTAACGAGTTTTATCGGTACCCGTGTTTTAGCATTAACACAAAATACTAACGGCGCTGAACTTGAATACGATGATCACATTTACCATGACATTAATGCATCGCGCCTGCTTGCTAGGCTCACTGGTTTTAATATACCGATGGACAGCGCCGATAATTGGTTAAAAGGCACTGTTGACGATCCAAGTTTGCAAGTTGATGAACTAGGCCGAGCAAAAAATGTAACTTGGCATGCACCCGATGGCGATCAATGGCAAATAAGCTATGCTGATTACCAACAATACGCCGGATTTTGGTTACCTAAAAAGCTCACGTTAAAACACCAAGATATTAAAATAAAAATTCAACTTTACGAGTGGCACTTTAACTAACATGACTACGCACACTATGACTTCATTTTCGTTATTGGCTCCTGCCAAACTCAATTTATTTTTACACATTAATGGCCGTCGTGAAGATGGCTATCATGAACTGGAAACCTTATTTACTTTTTTAAATTATGGCGATCAACTCACATTTACTTTGACTGAAACAACTGAAATTGAAGTCACTGGTGACACCACCGATATCCCCCTAAAAGATAATTTGATCTATAAAGCGGCCGTTTTATTACAAAAACACACAAATTCCCTTTTTGGCGCAAAAATAAATTTAGCTAAAATATTACCAATGGGAGGCGGCGTTGGTGGTGGTTCTTCAGATGCGGCCAGCACACTTTTAGCGCTTAATAAATTATGGCAATGCCAGTTATCACTGTCTGAATTAGCAGCGCTTGGCGTGCAGTTAGGCGCAGATGTGCCGGTGTTCATTAACGGCAAAAGCGCCCTAGCTCAAGGCATTGGCGAGAAGTTAGTGAATGTAGAGCTGCCGTCAAAATGGTATTGTGTAGTGCATCCAAGTGAACATGTCAGCACCGCGAAAATTTTTACTCACCCAGATTTAAAACGCAATACACCGAAGCTAAAAGGCCACTGGCAGCAACAAACATTAGCCAACGATTGCGAGCCTTTAGTTAAAAAGCTCTGCCCTGAGGTTGAAAAAGACCCTCCAGTGGTTGCTAAAATACGCTCCGTCGAAGATGACTGGCACAGGTTCATGCTGTTTTGTTGAATTTGCCACGCAAAAAGAAGCGCAACATGTTCTTGAAAATCTCCCCCATAACTGGGACGGTTTTATTGCCAGCAGCGTTAATATCTCTCCTGCTCATACGCAGTTGGACGCTATACATTGAAGCAATGAAGTAACGTACAAGTAAATAAAGTTTAAGTTAATAAGCTATACTTTTTTTATCGCTTATTAGTCAAAAATTCAGTGCCTGAGGAACCCTACCGTGCCTGACATGAAGCTCTTCGCTGGTAACGCAACACCTGAGTTAGCTCAAAAAGTTGCAAAACGTTTATATATTGAAGTTGGCGATGCTGTTGTTGGCCGTTTTAGCGACGGTGAGATCAGTGTTCAAATTAATGAAAATGTTCGTGGCTCGGATGTTTTTATTGTGCAATCAACCTGTGCCCCTACTAACGATAACTTGATGGAGCTTATTGTAATGGTTGATGCCTTACGTCGTGCATCTGCAGGTCGTATAACAGCCGTCATTCCTTATTTTGGTTATGCACGTCAAGATCGCCGCGTGCGCTCTGCTCGCGTACCAATCACAGCAAAAGTTGTTGCCGATTTCTTATCAAGTGTAGGTGTTGACCGAGTTCTAACGGTTGATTTACACGCTGAGCAAATCCAAGGCTTCTTTGATGTACCAGTTGATAATGTGTTCGGTAGCCCAGTGCTACTTGAAGATATGAAAGAGCGTCAATTTGATGATGTTGTTGTTGTATCACCTGATATCGGCGGTGTAGTTCGTGCCCGTGCTATTGCTAAGTTATTAAACGATACCGATCTTGCCATTATTGATAAGCGTCGCCCACAAGCGAATGTTTCTCAAGTAATGCACATTATTGGTGACGTTGAAGGCCGTGACTGTATCATCGTTGATGATATGATCGATACTGGCGGTACCTTATGTAAAGCAGCTGAAGCACTTAAAGAACACGGTGCTAAGCGAGTATTCGCTTACGCTACTCACCCTGTACTTTCTGGCCAAGCATTAGAAAACATTCGTAACTCAGTAATTGATGAAGTGATTGTAACTGACTCAATTCCACTGTCTGCTGAATTAAAAGCAATTGATAAAATTAAAGTGTTAACACTTGCAGACATGCTAGCTGAAACAATTCGCCGTATCAGCAATGAAGAATCTATTTCAGCGATGTTCGAACACTAAACTTGGTTTAGTTAAAATATCCTGATGTAATAAAGCGCCTCGTTGGCGCTTTTTTTATGTATCATGTTTCTTTTAATTAGTCGCGGTGGTATGATAGCGCGCCTTTTGGCTAGGGACCTTGGTCGCAAAGGCCCTACACTATTTAATTATTGGAGACATCATGTCTAACGAAACATATACATTTAATGCAGAATTACGCACAGCTACGGGTACAGGTGCGAGCCGCCGCCTACGTCGTGAAGATAAAATCCCTGCGATCCTTTACGGTGCTGACAAAGAAGCTGCATCACTTACTTTTGAACACAAAGATATTATCAAAGCACAAGAAAGTGAAGGTTTTTACACTCACATCCTTACTCTTGATATCGCTGGTGAAAAAGTTGAAGCTATCCTTAAAGATATCCAACGTCACCCGTTCAAGCCTAAAATCACTCACCTTGATTTCCAACGTGTAGATGCTACCCACAAACTTAACACTAAAGTACCAGTTCACTTCATCGGTGAAGAAGCGGTAACTAAAGCGGGTAACACTGTAGTTCACCAATTAACAGAAATCGAAATCACGTGTCTTCCTAAGTCACTTCCTGAATTCGTAGAAGTTGACGTAGCTGGCCTAGTTGCTGGTGACTCAATACACATCTCTGACGTTAAACTTCCAGCAGGTGTTTCATCTGTTGATTTAGCGAAAGGTGCTGATCACGACCAGTCTATCGTAACTATCAAAGCTAACAAAGCTGCGCCAGTTGAAGACGAAGCTGCAGAATAAATTTTAAGGTTTGCACCTTGAATTCTATTCAAATGCTTGTGGGCCTGGCTAATCCAGGCCCCGAATACGCAAACACACGCCACAATGCAGGTGCTTGGTTCATCGAGCAACTCGCTGCACGCTACAACTGTACGCTAAAACACGATCCTAAGTATCACGGCCTTACCGGCAAAGTGATCATCCAAGGTCAAGAATTCAAATTACTGATCCCTACTACTTATATGAATTTAAGTGGTAAAGCTGTCGGTAGTTTAGCCAACTTTTTCAAAATTCCTGTTGAGAGCATCCTAGTTGCCCATGACGAAATGGATTTAGAACCTAGGTGTTGCCAAATTAAAAAAAGGTGGCGGACACGGTGGCCATAATGGTTTAAAAGACATTATTGCAAAGATGGCAAATCAAAAAGATTTCATGCGTTTGCGCGTTGGCATAGGTCATCCAGGACACCGTGAAATGGTGACCGGATGGGTGCTTGGAAAAGCAGCCAAAGAAGACCAAGAGAAAATGGATGCCGCAGTAGATGAAGCAGTTCGTTGTATGGAAATACTTGCAAAAGACGGTGTGTTAAAAGCACAAAACAGACTACATTCGTTTAAGCCATAATTGGTTAAGCGGATCTAAACAAGGTATCTTAACTATGGGTTTCAAATGTGGCATCGTCGGTTTGCCTAATGTTGGTAAATCAACACTTTTCAATGCATTAACCAAAGCGGGTATTGAAGCCGCTAACTTTCCTTTTTGTACCATCGAGCCAAATACGGGCGTGGTACCGGTGCCAGATCCTCGTCTAGACGAACTTGCAAAGATTGTAAAACCACAACGTATTCTTACAACGAGTATGGAATTTGTGGATATTGCGGGTCTTGTAAAAGGCGCATCGAAAGGGGAAGGTCTTGGTAACCAGTTTTTAGCTAACATTCGTGAAACCGATGCAATTGGCCACGTAGTGCGCTGCTTTGAAGATGACAACATCATTCACGTTGCAGGTACCATTGATCCTGCTGATGATATTGATGTGATCAACACCGAGTTAGTACTTGCTGATATGGATAGCGCTGAAAAAGCCCTTTTCCGTAACGCGAAAAAAGCCAAAGGTGGCGATAAAGACGCAAAAGAACAAAATTCCGTACTTGAAAAAGTAAAAGTACACCTTGATGAAGGCTTAACTTTACGTTCTTTAGCATTAACTAAAGAAGAAAAAGCGGCTATTAGCTCTGTTAACTTCTTAACAATCAAACCAACTATGTACATTGCTAACGTAGCTGAAGATGGTTTTGAAAATAACCCATATCTTGACCGTGTACGCGAAATTGCTGCTGCTGAAGATGCTGTTGTTGTGCCTGTATGTGCCGCGATTGAATCTGAGCTTTCGGAACTAGATGAAGAAGATAAACTTGAGTTTATGGCCGATCTTGGTCTGGATGAGCCAGGTTTGAATCTAGTGATCCGTGGTGGTTATGAGTTACTTCATTTACAAACCTACTTTACTGCAGGTGTAAAAGAAGTACGTGCATGGACAATCCCAGTAGGTGCAACTGCGCCACAAGCTGCAGGTAAAATCCACACTGACTTTGAGCGTGGCTTTATCCGTGCACAGACCATCGCTTTTGATGACTACATCGCCTATAAAGGTGAAAGTGGTGCAAAAGAAGCAGGTAAGATGCGCCAAGAAGGCAAAGAATACATAGTTAAAGATGGCGATGTAATGAACTTCTTGTTCAATGTTTAACACCATCCCAGTGTGACCTATCACCTTTAGTGATTTTTAAAGGCTCGTTTTTACGAGCCTTTTTTATTTTTGCACTATCATTAAATATCAGCTGTTGTGAATAAGTCACAATAAAGCAGTTAAAAAAAACACCATTTTTATTAAAATTTAGCCTGTTAGCCTATTTTTCCCGCAAACAAACCAAGATACGTGTTTTTTTGCAAAAAAGGTGTTGACGGATTTGGGTCATATCAGCATAATACGCCCCGCACTCAGCGATGAAGTGCTAACAAAAAAGATGGCTAAGTAGCTCAGTTGGTTAGAGCACATCACTCATAATGATGGGGTCACAGGTTCAAATCCCGTCTTAGCCACCATTATTTTTTGTTGCTCAATGAAGAGTTTAAAATAACTACCTAGTGTTTTATTACACAACGTATGCGGGAGTGGCGGAATTGGTAGACGCGCTGGATTTAGGTTCCAGTATCTTAGGATGTGAGAGTTCAAGTCTCTCCTTCCGCACCATATTCTTGATAAGAATTAAAATTATCAATTGTTATTGTTGGGATATCGCCAAGCGGTAAGGCACCAGGTTTTGATCCTGGCATTCCCAGGTTCAAATCCTGGTATCCCAGCCAACAATGGCTAAGTAGCTCAGCTGGTTAGAGCACATCACTCATAATGATGGGGTCACAGGTTCAAATCCCGTCTTAGCCACCATTTCTTTTGAAATGGCTCTGTAGGAGTATAAACTACACTCAATAAAGAGTTTAAAATAACTACCTAGTGTTTTATTACACAAAGTATGCAGGAGTAGCGGAATTAACAGTTGTCTTGAATTAGGCGCTGGATTTAGGTTCTAATATATTGTTACCTGTATGTTCGATGCGGGAGTGGCGGAATTGGTAGACGCGCTGGATTTAGGTTCCAGTATCTTAGGATGTGAGAGTTCAAGTCTCTCCTTCCGCACCATGTTCTTGATAAGAACTAAAACTATCAATTGATTCTTTGTTGGGATATCGCCAAGCGGTAAGGCACCAGGTTTTGATCCTGGCATTCCCAGGTTCAAATCCTGGTATCCCAGCCAACTTCTTCTACCAAAGAATGTTGTTAAAGAATAACTCTAGCTACGAGTATAAACAGCAAAAACGTATATAATTATACGGACTATGCGGGAGTGGCGGAATTGGTAGACGCGCTGGATTTAGGTTCCAGTATCTTAGGATGTGAGAGTTCAAGTCTCTCCTTCCGCACCATGTTCTTGATAAGAATTAAAACTATCAACTGTTTCTTTGTTGGGATATCGCCAAGCGGTAAGGCACCAGGTTTTGATCCTGGCATTCCCAGGTTCAAATCCTGGTATCCCAGCCAACTTCTTCTACCAAAGAATGTTGTTAAAGAATAACTCTAGCTACGAGTATAAACAGCAAAAACGTATATAATTATATAGACTATGCGGGAGTGGCGGAATTGGTAGACGCGCTGGATTTAGGTTCCAGTATCTTAGGATGTGAGAGTTCAAGTCTCTCCTTCCGCACCATGTTCTTACCTAGAACTAAAACTAATAAAATTTAAAGTTGGGATATCGCCAAGCGGTAAGGCACCAGGTTTTGATCCTGGCATTCCCAGGTTCAAATCCTGGTATCCCAGCCAATTTTATCAATTCCCTTCTCTATCTTTTATCTTTTATCTTTTATCTTTTATCTTTTATCTTTTATCTTTTATCTTTTATCTTTTATCTTTTATCTTTTATCAAAAAATTATATGAGTGAGCTTTCGCCCACCCTAGCCATTCTATTAATACCAATTACATTAAATTAGTTAGCTATTTGATACCAATCGACTTAAATATTTAACCATTCTAGCGAGCTAAATAAAGCGCTAACTGCGTTCTAATTTTTTCAAGTAGAACAACTACATGTCAAAATTTACGCCTTGTTATCACTCCATTTATCTGTCGCTATAAATGGTCAGTAACTTAACACGATTGGTATAATTCGCTATGATAATAATATTTTTAATAAAATGAGAATTCTTAACTGATTTCACCGCTAATCGCATATTTTAATACCCAATGCTTTACCGGTCCGGTTTTATTTGCCATTTTCAAAAACTGACTGCGTGCCCACTGCAATGGAGTTAGTTGATTAGAAAAACCAAAATAACAAGCGTCCATCATACTCATCATTAACAAATTTGCTTTGCGTCTAGTTTGCTCATATTGTTTAAGATATTGTGCAGCACCTATATCGTCTGCATTTTTTAATATATCAGCAAGCGCTACGACATCTTGAAAACCTAAGTTAACCCCTTGCCCAGCGAGCGGATTAATCGTATGCGCTGCATCACCAACCAACACGATACGGCCATCTGAATAGCTGTTGGCATGTTGGCGGGCTAACGGAAAAACAGCATGCTCTATGATATCAAAGTCCCCAGCTAAGGGCGGGAAATGTGCAAGCAGTTGCTGTTTTAATTCGCTTGCTGAGAGTTGCTGCCATTGCTTTAACTGCTTTGCATCGTGGTAACAAATTAAATTGGCGTATGGCGCCTGCATAGGTAAAAAAGCTACCGGACCTGTGGGCTTAAACTGCTGCCATGTTTTTACTTGTTGCGCAGCGTCTAGTTTTATTAATACTCCCATACAATGCTGGCCATATTGCCAACCCGTAACACCAATACCTGCCTGTTGACGTAATAACGATTGCCCACCATCTGCAGCAACAACTAAATCAGCTGTATATTGCTGCTCACCATAATGCAATGTCACTTGCTGTTCGCTTTGTTCAATTGCGGACAATGATTGAGGTGTTTCAATCACTTCGATATTGTGCTGTGCAAACTGTTGCCAGATACTCGCTTGAATTAAATTATTTTCAATTAAGTGGCCTAAATGAGTGGTATTAATATCGTGACAATCAAACAAAAGGTTATCGCCCGTTCGTTCAAACGCTTCGAGCTGTTGATATGGGGCATGTCGATGCACTCGTAAAATAGGCATAGCGCCTAAGTCATCTAATAAGTTTTCTGAAAAACGATTGATAGCAGATACACGAATATCAACTTTTTCACTTGCCAATACAGCATCAGCATCAATTATCTGCTGCTCAATCACTGTTACTTGGCATCCTTGTTTAGCGAGTTTAACTGCTGTGGCTGCACCAACCATGCCGCCGCCAACAACAATAACCTTGTTTTTCATCATTTTTAGTCACTAATTTGGTTATTTTCAGTGCGCTTGATTGTATCGTACTTCTGTTTACAAGTGCGAGTGAGTTTCATCTTAATCAACCATAAAACGCACTTTGTTTGACTTCAATTCACAAACATAAAAACTATACTTGGATCTAGACGGGTATCCAGCTAAAATACGCGTCCTTTAAGTAAGCGAAAGTGCCGCTTATCCTGTTTAGCGCACAACCGTGCCACTACCGAATTGAAAACGAGGCTATATTTCAATGAGTAAAAAGCTGCATATTAAAACCTGGGGTTGTCAGATGAATGAATACGACTCTCAGAAAATGGCTGATCTTCTCGATGCAACCAACGGCTACCAGTTAACTGATGAAGCTGGGGATGCAGATGTTATCCTACTCAATACCTGTTCAATTCGCGAAAAAGCGCAGGAAAAAGTATTCCATCAACTAGGCCGTTGGAAATTACTCAAAGATGACAAACCCGATCTGATCATCGGTGTTGGTGGCTGTGTTGCGTCACAAGAGGGCGATTCAATTCGCCAACGCGCACCATTTGTTGACGTTATTTTTGGCCCTCAAACATTGCACCGTTTACCTGAAATGATCAAACAAGTGCAAGGTAACAAAGGCAGCTCTGTGGTTGATATTTCATTCCCAGAGATTGAAAAGTTTGACCGTTTACCAGAGCCAAAAGCAGACGGTCCTTCTGCATTTGTATCTATTATGGAAGGGTGCTCTAAATACTGTACCTTCTGCGTAGTACCTTACACGCGCGGTGAAGAAGTCAGCCGCCCGCTTGATGATGTATTATTAGAAATTGCTCAACTTGCAGAGCAAAATGTTCGTGAAGTAAACCTACTAGGTCAAAACGTAAATGCTTATCGCGGCGAAACTCACGATGGTGAAATTTGTTACTTCTCAGATTTAATTCGTTATGTTGCAGCTATCGACGGGATTGACCGTATTCGCTACACCACGTCGCACCCGGTAGAGTTTACACCAGACATCATTGACGCTTATGCCGACGTACCTGAATTAGTCGATCACTTACATTTACCTGTACAAAGCGGTTCGGATCGTATTCTTAATTTAATGAAACGTGGTCACACTGCTATTGAGTACAAATCAACGATTCGTAAATTACGTAAAATTCGCCCTAATTTAAGTATGTCGTCAGATTTTATTATTGGTTTCCCAGGTGAAAGCGCCGCTGACTTTGAAGCGACGATGAACCTTATCAATGATATTGGTTTTGATATGAGCTTTAGCTTTATCTACAGCGCACGCTCGGGTACGCCAGCGGCTGATTTGCCTGATGATGTCAGCGAGCAAGAAAAGAAAGAGCGTTTATACCTACTACAAAACCGTATTACTCAAATGGCGCAACAGATCAGTCGTCAAATGTTTGATACTGAACAACGCATCCTAGTTGAAGGTCCATCCAAGAAAAATCCGATGGAGCTACGTGGCCGTACTGAAAACAACCGCGTAGTAAACTTTATTGGTCCACACACAGTGATCGGTCAGTTTGTTGATGTACGTATAACTGAGGCACTGCCAAACTCTTTACGCGGTGACTTAATTCGTACAGAATCCCAAATGAACTTACGCCGTGCGGTTGCTCCTGCTGATATTTTAAGTAAAGCAGCACAACCAGAGCCGCAAGCCACCCCTGATGAATTAGGTGTTGCAACTTTCGTTCCTTAGGCGAAACTTACTGTGCCAGCCTCGCTGGCACATCAAAACAGGAAGCAATTTTGAGTAATCAATTAAAAAAATTAGAGATTTATTTAGAACCCTCCGACAACAAACGTCTTTCATCTTTATGTGGCCCGTTTGACGAAAACATCAAACACATTGAACGCCGCTTAGGTGTTGAAATTACTCATCGCGATAACTATTTTAAAATCACCGGTAAAACCACCAGCGCGTTTGCAGCGATGGAAATCCTCAAAGACTTATATGTCGAAACTCAGCCAGTACGCGGTGTTATTACTGAAATTGAAGCAAATACCGTACATTTAGCCATTAGTGAGTCAAATGCATTAGAGCAAGATGAGCTAAACGAATATGGCAAAGAAGTGATGATCAAAACTCGTCGTGGCGTAATAAAACCACGTAACGACAATCAAGGTCATTATGTATCGAATATATTTCGTCACGATATCACCTTTGGTATAGGGCCTGCTGGCACAGGTAAAACCTACCTAGCTGTCGCCGCAGCAGTTGATGCTTTAGAGCGTCAAGAAATACGGCGTATTTTATTGACCCGCCCTGCTGTTGAAGCCGGTGAAAAACTGGGTTTTTTACCAGGTGATTTAAGTCAGAAAATCGACCCATACCTGCGCCCATTGTACGATGCCTTATTTGAAATGCTCGGCTTTGAAAAAGTCGAAAAGCTGATGGAACAAAATGTCATTGAAGTCGCTCCACTTGCCTTTATGCGTGGTCGCACACTTAACGATGCCTTTATTATTTTAGATGAAAGCCAAAATACCACGGTTGAACAAATGAAAATGTTCTTAACCCGAATTGGTTTTAATTCAAAAGCAGTGATCACTGGCGACATTACCCAAGTAGATTTACCCCGTGGTGCGCGCTCAGGGCTTCGTCACGCCATTGAAGTACTTAGCGATGTAGACGAAATAAGCTTTAACTTCTTCCAATCACAGGACGTGGTACGCCACCCTGTCGTGGCACGCATTGTTGAAGCCTACGAACGTAACGATGAAGCAGAACGACTCAAACGCGCCGAAAAACAACGTGCTAAAGACTTGCTCGCAAACCAAGAGCAAGCGCAACCTTCGACTAAAGAGTGATGCAGTGAACACTGAACTTGATTTACAAATAGCCTGCGAGTTTGATAACTTGCCTAGTCTTGAGCAGTTTGCGCTGTGGGCTAATAAAGTGCTTAGTCAATACCGTGATGAATCAGAGCTGAGTATTGTTATTGCTGATGAAGAGCAAAGCCAACAACTCAATAATGACTACCGTGGTAAAGATAAACCAACCAATGTGTTGTCGTTTGAATTTGAAGCGCCAGCAGGTATAGAGCTACCTTTGGTGGGTGATTTAGTTATTTGCCCAGCCATAGTGTTAGCTGAATCAATAGAGCAAGAAAAGTCATTTCATGACCATTTTGCCCATATGGTGATCCACGGATGCTTGCATTTACTTGGATTTGACCATATAAAGGATGAAGATGCGACAGAAATGGAAAGCATTGAAAAGCAATTGCTTGCCGAATTAGGCATAGCAGACCCATATCGGGACGATATTTAAATTTACGGAGCAAGTAGACGCAATGAGCGACGATAACTCGCAGACTAGCCAGGGTTCTTCTGGCAAGACCTGGTTGGGTAGAATTACCCAAATGTTGCAAGGGGAACCCCAGAATAGAGAAGAGCTGGCTGAAGTAATTGCCGATGCGCAAGTTCGGGATGTCATTGATCCTGAAACCAAAGAGATGATCGAAGGTGTGCTCGGTGTGTCAGAGTTAAAAGTGCGAGATATTATGATCCCGCGCTCACAAATGATCACGCTCGAAGTGGAAGCGCCACTAGAAGAACTCATTCCAATGATGGTCGATTCAACGCATTCACGTTTTCCAGTGGTGTGTGAAGATAAAGACCACATTGAAGGCATTTTACTAGCAAAAGATCTATTACCACTGATCCTCAATAAAGATGATCTACTGCCATCATTACGTGATTATTTACGCCCAGCCGTTGTTGTGCCTGAAAGTAAGCGTGTTGATACGCTACTTAATGAGTTTCGCCAACAGCGTTACCATATGGCGTTAGTAATTGATGAATACGGCGGTGTATCTGGTTTAGTAACCATAGAAGATATTCTTGAGCTCATCGTCGGTGAAATTGAAGATGAACACGACGAAGAAGAGCAACTAGATATTCGTCAACTTGCAAAGCATGTGTTTGTTGTTCAAGCACTTACTCCTGTTGATGATTTTAACGAATATTTTAAAACTGGCTACAGCACGCAAGACGCTGATACCATCGGTGGTACTGTTTTACACGCCTTTGGGCATATGCCTGGCCGTGGTGAAATAATTGATATAGATGGCTTACAATTTAAAGTAACCAATGCCGATAATCGTCGATTATTGCAATTACAGGTTACAGTGCCAAAGGCTGATGATAACGACAGTGAAGACACTTCTGACTAACTGCCTGCATTTAGCAAAAGATAAAAAAGCATGGCTCGCACTGGTTGCGGGCCTCTTTTTAACCTTGTGTTATGCCCCTTTTGAGATTTGGCCCCTCACGTTCGCCTGTTTAGCATTAGCGATATACAGTACCCACACACATAATTCTGGGCAGCAATATGGCAAACTAGCCAGTAAACGCGCCGCCAAATATGGTTTTATATTTGGCCTCGGTTGGTTTGGCGCAGGTATCAGTTGGGTGCATGTCTCCATTGCCACCTTCGGCGGTATGCCACTGGTAGCCTCAGTGTTACTGATGGTGCTGTTATGTGCTTATTTAGCTATCTACCCGGCTTTAGCCTTTATGTTTGCCACACGCTTTGCCAGCGGCCCTAGTAGCTACGGTTTATTATTACTCTCAGGCTTTGCTGTCACCGAATACTTACGCGGTGTGGTACTCACCGGCTTCCCTTGGCTAAGCTTTGGTTATACTCAAACCGATAGCCCACTTAACTTTTTAGCGCCGCTGATCGGTGAATTTGGCTTAACGTTAGTGTGCATAGCCATCGCATTTGCACTCTATAGGCTTATTATTGCAAAAGACTTTAAACTAACGATAGCAACCGCAGCTATCATCGCTGTTATCAGCGGTATGGGTGTTGTTAGCCGCAGCAATCAATACAGCGAAACAACCATTAGTGCTTTATTAGTGCAAGGTAATATCAAACAAAGCCTGCGTTTTGAGCCTAGTGAGTTTTGGACCACTATGAGTAAATATCAAGACATGACTCGCCCCCACTGGGATGCAGACTTGATCGTCTGGCCCGAGGCAGCTATTCCTGAAATTGAAGCCCTTGCCGACAGCTTTTTGGCCGGCCTCGATAGCGCAGCGTCATTTAACAACACCGCACTTATCACCGGTATTGTTGATTACCAACTCGACACCAAAACTATTTTTAACACCCTTATTGTACTTGGCAATAAAGAGCACAGCGACGAGCACGGTCATTATCAATACTTAGGTAAAAATCGTTATCAAAAACATCAATTACTACCCATTGGTGAGTTTGTGCCATTCGAAGATATATTGCGCCCAATCGCGCCATTATTTGACCTACCCATGTCATCGTTCACTCGCGGCGACCAAGTTCAAAATAACTTACGTGCTAATGGCTTAAATATATTACCGGCCATTTGCTACGAAATCGCTTTTGCTGATTTAGTGCGTGGTAATTACCACAATGATTCGGATATTTTATTTACTGTAAGTAATGATGCCTGGTTTGGTGCCTCCCACGGTCCCCACCAGCACATGCAAATAGCCCGTATGCGTGCCCTTGAATTACAACGCCCGCTTATTCGTGTGACCAACAATGGCATCAGCGGCGTATACGACCCAATCAGTCAAATTCAAGTCCGCATGCCACAATTTAAAGCCGACACACTTAAAGTTAATATCAAGCTAATCCAAGGCGACAGCATCTATAGTCAATACGGTAACTTGCCTGTGTGGTTATTTATTTTTAGCATTACAATCGCAGCATTAATCGTAAAATTTAAATATAAAGATAATCACCGTTAAATATATTCACTAAAAAGTAATCACACAATTGATATATTTCATCTACATCAATTGTCGTAAACATAATAACAAGGAAGTTGTATGTTGTTAATTAACACCCAATGCAAACAATCAATTACACAGCACATGGTCAGAATCAGGCATTTTATTCTGTTCGTATTGATGCTTATTATCCCCTCCTTGGGTTTAGCCGCTCAATATGAAGTCAGTTCAAAGAATGAGTTACAAGCTCAATATCAGTTATTACTAGAGTTAAAAGCTGAAAATGCTGTTTCAGAGAATGTGTATACTGAAAAATCTACTTTTTTACATCAACAAGCGCAAACGAACTTTCATTTTGACTTAGACAGTGGAACATACACCTCCGACATACCGATTGGTAATGCCCATCAAATTAGCAAACAACTTTCACCAATATCTGACACCGAGCAGCGTATTGATAGTTTCACCACCGCGCTATATGCTATTTCAGCTTTGTTATTATTGGCCTTAATTGGCAAAGTGATGTCACATTTCCCACCATTACTCAACGAACTTTTGATTTACGGCGCGTCTATTTTTTCACTCATTTTTTACATTACGAATATTGGTTACTGGTTGCAGGATTCTCTTTAGGCAGCGTTATTAGCTATTCAGTGCTAAGTCGTATTAGTGACGATAAAGAAGAAGCTAAATGGGTAGGATGGCCCTTAGCAATTACATTTGCTGCGCTAACCTTAATATTTGATAACAGCATATTTGGGTTTTGCAGTGTATTAGCTTTGTTATCAACTTTTGGTTTTATGATATTAGTTGCTCCAGGCAGAGTAACCGTCGGCAGCCAAGATGAACGCGTTGCACAATCTGTTTATTTAACGGCGCTTAGTTTTACGTTAACTCTATTAGCTTGGTTAGTATTTTATACCGATTGGTTCGCACCTTTACTCGAATTAAGACAGCCTCTGCAATCTTTTGAACTTGGTATGCTCACCTTACTGCCACTTGCTTATTTTTCAGGGATCTCCCAACTTAGCTTTTTCTTATTGAAAGAAAAACCTTGGCTACGTTTTAGCGCTGAGCTTATCGGTTTAATTAGTGAAATAGCGGTAGTCACAATTGCGCTGTTATATAAACTTGATACCATGTTTTGGATAGCCGCATTATTTTTGATGTGGAACTTCTTGGACAAGTTTTATCGTCTGATTTATAAACATGTTAGCTATGTTTCAGCGTGTACACTATTCGCGCTGTTTTTTGCCGGTATTAGCGCACTCATAAAATCAAATATCGATGTTATTATGCCTTATTTAGAGTTTTTAGGACTGTGAACCTCCCTAAATGCCCTATTTTTCATAAATAGGGCATTTTCTGTATATTAATCCTTTCTATAAAACTTGCTTAGAGTCTAACTATCTATTTAACAATCGCTTTAACTGTCTCTTCAGTTATTAGCTGATTTATACTGCCTTTAATAACCACAGTTGCTGATATTTTATCTTGAATGGCTTGGCGGTTCGGATCCCAATAAACTTGTAAAAAACCTAGTAAACCAGTTGCAAACCCTGCGCCGTAGCCGCCGTATCGGCCAAACGCATCCCATAAACTTAAATCTTCGCCACTAAGTGCGACAACTCGGATATTGCATAGTTTTTTACCCGGTGTTTGGCCACGCCACAAAAGCGAAAATAATGTGAAGTACACCGCGGCCCAACCAAAGCCAAGACCTAAATCTTGAATGATTCCTTTGCCCCACTGTAAAATACTATTCACAGGTGCAGCTTTAACCGGTGCGTCTTCAGGTTCAGCCGTCTGCTCATCATCAACCATTACTTTCAATAACAACCGGGCAACCTGAGCATTATCAAACTCATCTATTTCAGCCAGTTGTGGCACTTGAGCAACTAAATTGGCAAGTGCATTGCTTTGACAAGTCTGATTGCAATTTTGACTTGGTGCTGTTTGCGTTAAATAAGTATTTATCTGTTGTTTTTCCTCTGCATTTAATGGTGTTTCGCGTTTAATTCTTATCCCTTGAATCGCAGTATCATCCTCAAAAAAATCGATTGCGATTGCAAGCACTGAGAGTGAACTTATAAATAATATACTGGCAGCAGTTATTTTTAATACTCTTCGCCAAACAGTCGACATTGTTGGTAAGTATTTTTGCGCTGTGCCTTTATAAAAAGCCATTGCAGCTACAAATGCGATTACAGCAGCACTGATCTTAGCCGCGAGAAAAATTAGCGCTACATCGATTACCATCGCGAGCGCGCGGCGAGTCGGTGAAGCAAGTGGTAGTCCCAATAGCGCTTGATCTATTTTAAATGCATAGGGCGTAATAACTTCCTTAGTTTCAGCAGCTGTTAATGCTAATTGTTCTATTTGTTTCGCTTTCATTTACGCCTTTATCCTTAAAATTAAATAAGCATCTTTATTTAGATTGTTATTGAGAGCAGCTTATAGCTCAAACCATCAAGGCTAGATTATCTATAAATGGTTTATTTTCTTCATCTATCACACGAATTATTTCTTTGTGTAAACGTTTTTTGTGCTCAGCAAAAATGGCGCGCTTTTTATCAAATGCAGCGGCAAACGCCATTGCGTCCGCTAATAGGCTATCTTGGTCTGTTGAGGCTTTTTCTATAACGTGATCAATTGCAAGCTCTGATCCAGAAACGCGACGCCCTGTCAGTTTCATTTCGTTAAAGCGATAGTAAGGGATCGCTTTTTTCACAAAGGCGATCATGCCAGGTAAAAATGGGATTGATAAATCCACTTCAGGGAAGCAAAAAAGCCGCGATCGCCGCGCATAAATCTAAAGTCACACGCGCACGCTAAAATTGCACCGTTACCAAAAGCATGACCATTAATGGCAGCGATCACTGGCATAGGAAAAAGCAGTAAGGTTTTAAATACATCGTCCATGTCGTACATAAAACCACGTATTTCATCGGCCTTTTTTGCTTGCATAGCAGGTAACAACCAATCAGTATCAATGCCTAAACTCCAACACTTATCATCATTTGAGGTGATGACTAGCGCTTTGTGGTTTTGGTTTTCAACAACCTCTGCTAACGCTTGTTTTAGTTGATGTGCAAAATGTGGATTTTGGCGGTTTTCGCCGTTTGTTAAGGTTAACACCGCAACGTTATGTTGAGTGGTTAAGGAGATGATACTCATAAAGTCCCTCTTCAATTTTATAGTTTTTTAAAAAGATTATTGCTCGTTTAAACGCAGACCGATGTTTAGTTTATCTGTTTAATTACAAACCATTGAGCCTGTAATAAACCAGTTTAAATTCATCACCTTTCATTTCATTTACATTGTGTCACATATTAGCAATTTATATATTTCAGTCTTATTGCATATTAGATACTATCTATATACTAATAATAATTAAAATACTTATGAAAAAGTTAACAATTGTATTGCTCTTACTTCTTTTGTTATCAGGCTGCGCGAATTCGGCTAAAAATGATCTCGCAATATTAAAGAATCACACGGTATGTTGTATTAACTTAAACGATATTACATTCGTAGCGCAACAAACAAAGCAGTTTATTCATTTTGATTTGAAAAAGCAGCCTGTAAGACTTTTTGGCGATGCGAAAAGTCCATTTATTGCAATTGAAAAACCTAGCGATAGTCGTTTTGCCCAAGTTTTTAGCTACGCTAATGGCGTATTTATTCAAAATGCAACGCTTGTCTATCCTCAGTTATTGCTTTTGGATAAGTCAAAACAGATTATTCAACACCTCAAACCCTATGAAGCATGGCAAAATGGTTTACCAACAATCTTAGGTTTGGACGGTAAGCTTTACTACAAAACACAGTTTACTCTGCCAAGCGAGGCAAAATACCTAATTTTTTATACTGATAGCGGTTTGAATAATAAAAACTACGATCAACTGGCGTTCGCAAGTTGGAGGTAGCGAATATAGATACCTGACCCTCACCTCGTTCGCTAAAATCGGAATCAAATTACTTTAACTTAACACTCATTTTCAGGAATTATTATGAGATATATTTATACTATTTTTATCCTTATAACATTAAGTGGGTGTAACTCTTCACCCAATTACATGAATACTGCACAACTAAAATCAAACCATCAGATACTTGGGCTTGGTGGTTTTTATGTTGAAGAAGAGCTCAGTTATTTTGAACAACAGTTGGCAGATCATTATAAAACACCTATAAAAAAAGCACTTGAAGATCGCGGATTTCAAGTAGTCGATGCCAGCGAGGTTTATGATCTTTATTATCAGTTATTAGACAATGCTGATAATTTGTACGACCCTCTTACAGGTCAGGAAAATGAAAACCTACGTAATGAAATCTGGAAAAAAGCGCTTGCTAAAACAAAAGCTAAATTAGGTATAAGTGCGTTTGTATTTGCGGGCGTAGATACTGTTAGAGCAGAATTTACTAACAGTATTCTATTAGGACATGTGGCAAAATGGTATGGTCAGGAAGAGTCTTACCTTGAAGGCGGCGCTGATGGTGGAGATATATTTGTATCGTTATTTCAGAACGAAGAAGGTTATGTTCCTGGGAGCCGACTATATATCCGTATTAGAGATGAACACGATACACTGTTAACAACAGGTTCTGGGGGTATTGAATTAGTTGCACAATTTAACAGCGATGAAGAAATTATTGTTAAAGATGCTGATAAATTATTTAAAGATCCTACAAAATTAGACAACGCGTTACAATTTGCACTAAAGACAATTGACACTTGGAAAACAAAAAAATGATGAAGCTTTTTTAATCATCATGACTTTACTAAATTTAGTCGGGTGTAAACTGATTCAATATAATAGCGATCCTGAAGTGAGGATTAGTGCAATCACATTAGTCAACGCACCTACCCATAGCGATCTTGCCTATATATGGTTGCCAACCTCCAATACCGGTAGCAAAGTATTATACCGAGAAGCATTTGACAATAACGTGGTCAACTTCTCAAAAAAATATAATTTAACTAACCTAAATCCGCAGGCACAAAGATTTTTTGATAGTTTTATTATGAAACAAGGCGGTGCTTTCAACACAAAAACAGGTAAACTTAACTTAGAACTAATACAAACAGCAATGCAATACACGTTTAATAACGTTAAAAGCGCATATCCAAATATTAATACTCTGTTAGTTATTCAGCCGCAAGAAACCTCAATAAAAGTTATTGATGGCACTGCTAATTGGAATGGTGTTGAGCAACATATCGTAACAATACCTCAAAAGTCAGTCGAATTTAGGCCGGTAATAAGCCTTGCCGTACAGTACTACATTCCTGATGGCAAAAATTATGACTTTGAAATTGGTCTAGATCTTCATGCCCCAGATTTAACCGATGACAGTAAATATGAACAAGTGATAAAACATATTTTATCCCCTATCGTCTTGTTAAAAAAAGAAATCTAATAGTTATCAGTCTAATAGTAAGCTATAACTTTAGCCACTATTAGACTTTTGATAAGTGATATTATAATCACCCCCAGTTCTCACAAATAAAATTAATACTTGAGGATACTTATGCTTAATAAAGTCGCTATTGTTGTCGGTGCAACTGGCTTAGTGGGCAGTCACTTAGTTGAAGAATTAATTGTGGCAACTCATATCAGTAAAGTTATCACCCTAACGCGTCGCCCTATTAGTTATAACAGTGACAAAGTCGTTAATCATGTAGTGGACTTTAACCATTTAGCTCAACACGCTGCGCTTTTTAAAGCGGATATATTATTTTCATGTTTAGGCACGACAAAAAAAGCAGCTGGCTCTATAGCCGCTCAGCGTAAGGTTGATTTTTATTATCAGTTAAAAGTCGCTGAACTTGCTGCAAAACACGAAGTACACCATTACTTGCTAGTATCCTCCAGTGGTGCAAATGCCAATAGTGGTAACGCATATTTACAAATGAAAGGTGAACTTGAAAATACTGTCAAAGAACTGCCATTTAAACGCATTAGTATTATTCAGCCATCGTTATTACTTGGCGAGCGTAATAACGAATTTCGTATTGGTGAAAAGCTTGGCAGTGTATTGTTACCAATTTTATGTATGCTGCCTGGTTTAAGAAAGTATCGCCCTATCACGGGCAAACAAGTTGCCATAAAAATGTGTAATATCAGTAAACAATCAGGTGATGGTGTTGAATATTTTAGATTAGATGAACTATTTAACAGTTAAAATTCAGTACATATCTTATACGTTCCTTTTCACCATAAATGGCGACCGACAAATTTAAGTACGAACTTCAGCGCAAAAAGCTATAAAAAAGCCAGCAAATGCTGGCTCAGTTTTTAATACCTATTAACCTTACTACTTACCAAACTCTGTTGGAGCTGGCGGCACAATCAAGGGTTTTTTCGGGTTTGCCTTAAGCTCTTTTAACAGCTCTTTTACGGCACGCTCAATCGACGGATCTTGCCCAGCTTGAATAAGCTCTGGACGGTCAATCACTTCGATATCTGGGCTTACGCCTTCATTTTCGATGATCCAGTTACCGTCATTGTCGAGTATTCTAAAGGTGGCAGCAATAACTGAACCACCATCCACAAGCCCTGGGTTACCAGAGATACCTATTAACCCACCCCAAGTGCGAGTGCCAATTAGTTTACCTAAACCTGCTTGGCGGAAGTAATACGGTAGTGCGTCACCACCTGAACTGGAGTAGCCGTTGATCAGCATGGCTTTTGGTCCATCATGGGCAAACTGTGGTGTTTTAGTTGGCTCAACGCCACGACGCTTCCAGTAGTTAAGCGGTTTACGTGCCAGCCAAGTGATCATATGCTCTGGGATAAAACCACCGCCATTGTAGCGATCATCTATGATCATTGCTTCTTTGCTAGTTTGCGGTAAAAAGTTTTTAAATAACGAACGATTACCTTCGTAATGTGTGTTTGGCAAATGTACATAACCAATACGACCGTCGGATAGTTTATTTACATATTCAGCACGGCTATGCGTCCATTGTAAATAACGTAAGCCGGTTTCACTTGCGATTGGTTTAACTGTTACCTTCCAACTTTTTTTCAGGCTCGGGGATTTACTAAGCAATAACTCAACCGATTTACCTTGGGTGTTTTCAAGTAATTCATAAAAGTTAACCACATCTTTTACTGAACGACCATTTACCTCAACAATATAGTCACCAACGCTTGCGTTAACGCCAAGCCCCGTTGAGTGGTGAGCGGAAGTTCTCGTGCCAGTTTTCGCCTTTAAAGATATTTTCGATTTTTACAAAACCGGATTTATGCGCGCTAATTTCTACGCCTAATAAACCATGCTGTAAACGTGTTGCAGTTGGCATATCGCCAGAGTTGACATAAATATGCCCGGAGTTAATCTCGCCGGCAATTTCGCTTAGCACATAGTCAAGGTCGGCGCGATGTGCGATTGCATCAGCCATTGGTTGGTAGCGTTTTAAAATAGCATCCCAATCTTGGCCGTGGTGATTTTCATCGTAGAACCAATCACGTAATGTCCGCCAGCCTTCACGATACATTTGCGCCCACTCTATTTGCGGGTCAATTTTTAGTATCATATTTTGCAAGTCTAACTGGGTGGCTTTTAAATCTTGCTCAGCGGCTGGCTTAATTACACTGTAATTATCACCTGAGCGAGCAATGATATGCTGCGCATTCGCTGATATTTTATAGCTATTAACCCCTTCGCTACGGTGGCAATTTCGCCATCGACGGCAATAGGTATTAATTTTAGCCCACCCGCAGAGAGTGTTAATACGCCATCTTTTACAGCAGTTAAAGCACTGTAATTTCCGGCCGGAGCATTTAGAGCGACAACGCGGTCCATAAAACCATCACTTTCAATATAAGTGCTTAACGGTTTAGCTGACTTGTCATCGTCTTTATCCGCTTTCGAGTCAACAATACTTATTTCATCAGTCAGTGGCGTATTCAGCGGTTTGATTTTGCTATTGACAGCAACAGCATAAATTCGCGTGGCATTATTAAACATGTAGTCAAATTCATAACTACTAAAAGTTAAGTTAAAGTCGCGCTCTGAAGTAAAATACAATTGCTGACCATCATGAGAAAACGCAGGATTTCGTTCACTGCTCATATCGTCGGTCAGACGTGTAACTTGTTTGTCTTTTAAATTGTAATGCCATAATGAGGCATAACGATTTTCGTTATTTTTAACAAATACAACATCTTCACTATTAGGTGACCAAATATACGTAGTTAAGCCGTCTTCTTCATACTTGGCGGTATCAATTTTATGCTGCTTGCCAGTTTTTATATCAAGCCACCATAAGGTGTGATTTAGATCTGCAAACAATAGCTTTTTATTGTCCGGTGACCAAACAGGGTCAAAACGCCAAATAGTGCCATTAGTTGTCAGTTGTTTAACCTTGTTGTTATTAGCTCGGTCTTGGATATAAATTTCGTACTCACCACTTTCATCACTCATATACGCAATATATCGGCCATTTGGTGACCACGAAGCTGCAATTTCACGCCCTTTAGGCGTATGGCTTAAATTGCGTGTTGGGCCATTTTTAACGGGTACTGAGAACAGCTCTCCGCGAGCACTAAAAACCACGCGCTTACCATCATGGGATACATCCATCGAATCAATAAAGCCAGCCACATTTTTGCTATAAGGCATGGTATATTCACGATTTCCTGTACGTTAATAGTCAGCTTTTCTTCACGCTGCGTTGCATCGTCAAAACGGTATAAATAACCACCATTCTCATACACTATGGCATCTGGCCCTGCCGATGGCCAAAGCACATCAAAATCCGTGTGATTGGTCACTTTCACTGGTGCTTTGCCGTCTTGATGCTTATATAAATTTAAGGTGTATGCTCTGTCTGAGACATAATAAATATTGTCATGCACCCAAGTAGGCTGCTGATCTGTGGCTCTATCGGTAGTTAACTGCGTAGACTTGTTGTGCTCTAAATCATAGATCCATACATCTTGTGCGCGGCCCCCTCGCGTGCGCTTCCAGGTACGAAACTCGCGATCAATTGGTGTATATACGTATTGCTTACCATCAGACGATAACATGCCGCCACCCGTTTCAGGTATGGCCAATGGCTGCTCTAAGCCACCATCAGCAGGGACCATGTAAGGACGTCCCACACGCTTACCATAAGGTGTACGGTTTGCTCGAAACACTATATGTTTACCATCAGGCGTCCAATCAAGGACACGATAATCATAGCCACCACGAGGCGGCATCACACCAACATCGTTATAGTAAGTCAGCTGCTTTAGATCACTGCCATCGCGATTCATTACATATATTTGGCGGCTACCATTGTACTGTGCTGAAAAAGCGATTCTTTTCCCATCTGGAGAAAACTTAGGGAATGTTTCAAAACCAATGTGATCTGTTAAGCGCGTGCTTTTACCCGTTTTGATATTTGCTATATAAATATCACCGGCATAAACAAAAGTAACCGACTCTTTATGAATATCAGGGAAACGCAATAATCGCGTATCTTGAGTATCATAAGCCGCGGCCATGGGTGAGAATGTAGGCGCAACCGCAATCGCTATTGCGGTTAAAAAAGTACGTAATTTCAACTTAACCATCCTTATGTTGTTATTTTATATCATCATAACAACATAAAAATGGATTGCAGCTTTGTTCGGCGAATAACTGTAACAGAGTGTAAATAATCACCACAATAATAGACTAAACATTTATATATTTGCCATGAACTTAAAAATGATTGAACAATTCTCTCAACCATACGTATTAAATAGCCTATCGTTAAAGTTTTAAGGAATACACGTGAAAATAACCCATATTGCATCCGCTGTAGCAGTTAGTTTGTTGTTACCTTCAGGTTTGCTTAACGCCGCGCAAAGTTGGTACATCATTAATGACTCAGTAATGGGCGGTTTATCGACCAGCCAAGCTTATGAGAAGGACAATAGCTTAATTTTTACAGGCAACGTTTCTCTTGAAAATAATGGAGGCTTTGCTTCAATACGCACAACAATAAACACTAATAAAGAAAACGCCAATCTCATATCTTTACGGTTCAAAGGAGATGGTAAAACGTATCAACTTCGCTTAAGAACGAGTCAGTACCTAGACGGACCAGCGTATACAACCTCATTTGAAACGATAAAAGATCAATGGCAAGTCGTTACATTCTCACCAACTGACTTTAGTCTCACTTACCGTGGTAAAACCTTAGAGCAGCAACCAGAGTTAACGTTCAAAGATGTACAACAATTGGGCCTTATGATCGCCAAAAAGCAGCAAGGTAATTTTAAACTTGAATTAGCGCATATTAACTTTGAGCATAAATAGCGTAAATTAAGCGGCTATATTGGAAATATTAAAATTATTTTTTAAAATCATATTCTTCGTTATCTCGCTTTTTAAGCTCTGTGATAACCATTTCTATCATCTGTTTCTTTATTTCTGCGTGGTTGGACTTTAGCTCATTAAGTTGCTGAACTAATATATCAATTTGCTCTTGCTGTTGAGAATCTCGGTATTTTTTCGCACCAGTATGATCAGGATCTATTTTTAAATTTTGCGCTTCGGTATTTTTTTCCAGCTGTATAAAGTTGCTATTGTGGCTTTCAAGCTTGAGATTTCGCTGAATTGGATCTTGTTTTAATTTATTAATTTGTTCTTGTAGCACGATGATCTTTTGAGCGAAATCTTCATACACTTTTTGTAAATTGTTATACTGTTCAGCAAAATTCACATCATCTTCGCTATACTCTTGCGCTTTAGCATCTAAAAACTCAGACAAAATATATTCAGGCTGTTCTGTTTGCGCTGCTTGTTCTTCAAGTCGTTTGTCGTATTTACTTTGAAACCCATGAGCTTCAGGAATAGTAATAACAGGTAAGATCTTCATATTTCATCCTTAAAATTATCCTGGTAATAATATCGGCACAAAATAATAAGACTTTAGCTTTCTTTTGCAAAAATATTACCCTTGGTTATTACCCAAAGGCTAGGAAGCTACTAATGGTTAAGCACCTAAGCGCCGGTATTAAACTCACTGGCAAAGGAGTTTTACCGTTAGATTCCAAGCAACAATTAAACACACTTGCTTTGCAAACTGTAAATTAGCTTTTGCTATACTATTGCTCCATGAAAACCCAGCGGTAAATGATAGGGTAATTGCATTGAAGCCAACGGCCCTTGACCTATTTTCTCCGCATCAAAAACAGCAACACCACTTTTAGCCGATCCATAATCCAACCACGTATTAATGATATAACCTTGCCCTTCTCTATTACTATTTGTTTTGGCTATAAATAAAGGCTCTTCAACATGGGCTGTATCACCAAAACTATAACTTTGACTTTGGCCTGATTGCGTGTTCAATCTTGTGATTGCATTAAACTCTTTATGTGGATTATTTTTGCTTATTCCTACGCCATACTGCAAAGCCGATGACTTAGCAGCGAAACGCTTATCAAATTGCAAAAATTCCATATATGGTTCAGCCCAGTTAATCGATACCTTGTTAGTAACAAGATTAAGCCTAAGCTGCGCTGCTTTAGCTGGTTCATGCGCAATACGATTTTGGTTATTGTCTATATTAGCCATTACATCAGTCATTACAGTTGCATCTGGATACAGACATAAGTTAACAACTAGTTCATTATTTTGTTGCCAACTATTTCCAAAATGAAAAACAAATCCAGCTTCAAGCTCCATCTGGTTAACTACTTGCAAACTATGCTTATCAACCACTAATACCCGACTGCCTAATTTTTTTTGCCATTTAAATCGTTCTATATAAGTTTCTCCCAGTTGCTGTAACATGGGTGGCAGATAAAATATTAAATACTGCTCTGTCACTGCAAAATCATGAATATAACTATGATGTGGCAGTGGTAAAAGTTTATAGCGTTTTATGCCTCCTTGCGCCGTCAGTTGATACACTACAATGCAAGGTTTACCTGTAAAAGAAATATCACCAAAGTTCCAAATCGTACCATCGGTATCAGCATGAGGATGAGCTGAAAAAGGAACCCCATTTAATTCAGACCCAAAATCAACCTGTCCTTTGGTTGCGAGTGTTTCTTGATCAAGGCGATACGGCGTACCCGCTTCCCACATAGCCCAAAGCTCACCGGCCATTGGTAACAATGCCGTATTTGCAGTATTGAATACTTGGGTATTTTTTGCCGGTTTTGCATTAGTAATTATTGAGCCTGCACCATTATATAAAAACCTTCCTGCTTTACTCTCTTCGACAAACTTCTGTGTTTGTGTAAATTTTCCTTGATGAGTGACACCGTGCTGTGAAAATTTAAATTGATTAACAAACCCATCGCCATCAAACCAATGGCTGTAACGCTGCCCTGCCCGCTCTTGCATACCCGGGCCATTGCGGAAAAATGTTATACCTTGTAACTGAACGGGTAGCTCACCTTGCCAAGGTTCAAAATGTGGATCAATATTATCCGTTACCCCTTGCCAACCTAAAAAAGAAGACTGTATAGCAGAAGAATGACTTGGCTGTGGCTTTGCATTTGCTCCAAATACCGCAGGGCATTGGCTAGCGATAATTGCGCATGTGCCTAAGTATGTTGATTTTTTTAAAAATTCACGACGTAACATAGCAATATCCTTAATCAATCGAAATTTGAATAGTGTGATCAACATCACCGACAGCAAAGCGTAATTTGTCAAAACTTGGCGGCCCCATTAAACGAGGATTATTACTAAAACCATATGGCTCATTAGGAATACCAATCATATTACGATTGAGCTTTTGATTATTATCTAAATCTTGGTAAGCCAAAATGGCGTAATCACCGGCGCTTAAATCGCTAAATGTTACTGTAGTCTGTAACTTAGTCACGGCCCCTTTATATGCTAGCGTGGCTTTATTTGACTCCATAGCAGAGACTGAGTCATAAAGCACCACATATATATCACCTTCAAGCTGTGTGATCCCCGCAATATCGACCGTTAATTCGGCAGCTTGTGCAGCTAAGCTACTGATTGCAAATGCACTGGTAAAAACTAATTTTTTAAACATAACAAGCTCTTTCTAATGTGGCTTAACACCTATTGCTAAGCTGATGTAGCTACTGTAGAAAAGTCCCACATATAATACAGGTGCCAAAAGTCATGTTTTTTGAAATTAGTTTGTTTATGTCTTAGTATTAAGCAAATTTATTAACATCGCGTTTAAAAACCCGCATACTGTTTTATTGATTTAAATTAATGAGTCATTGCTGTTTTATTGCTATTTAAAGACAAGCTAACGTAAACTAAAGCACTTTGTTTTTTTGCTGGAAGCGAAATGCAGTCGCCCTCTTTATTGACACTAAAAAACCTATTAACTGGCAACTAACATTAGCGGGCTTACTAGGCTGCGCCACAGTTATGGCGCTTACTTTAGTAACTAGTCAAGCCACATCGCTATTAAGCAGTTTTCTCGCTTATATGCTGTATATACTAAGCTTTTTAGTGATTACACTGACAAATGGTGTAAACCAAAATCCTCGCAGTTTAAGCTGTTTTATATTTTTACAAATACTGGCAACTTTAATATTAGGCTGGATATTACACACCCCATTAATTTATATTTTATTGGTGATTATAGCAGGGCAACTGCCTTTCATTTTTAGCTCGAGATACGCTTTAGTCCCGATGGTTGCTGCTCATAGCTCACTTGTGCTGGTGCTCTTTTTTAGTAAAGAAAATGCTATTTCTCTGTGGCATGAATTAACACTAAGTAGTGTCTACTTGGCTTTTGAGATTTTTTCGTTTGCCGCCAGTAAAGTTGCCGTCAAAGAAGCTGCAACAAATAAAGCATTAACACTGATGAATGCACACCTTGCTTCTACACGAAGTTTACTAACCGATAGTATTCGTCATGGTGAGCGCCTTGAGATTAGTCGTGACCTGCATGATATTTGTGGCCATCAACTTACCGCATTAATTTTAAATTTAGAGTTTGCCGCACAGCAAACAGCCAACTCAAAAGATGACTCTTCTCATGCTACATTGATCCAATCACGCGACTTAGCAAAAGCATTACTGAGTGAGATCCGCAACATGGTTCGCAGTATTCGTACCGACGGTGATATTGATATAAAAACAGCACTCAATGAAATTGCAGATCGGTTACCTGGTTACAATTTTGCTGTTAACATCGACAATGCGCTGCAGATCCATTCCCATAAGCAAGCCGAATGTATATTAAGAGTGTGTCAAGAAGCAATTACCAATGCGATTAAGCATAGCCAATTTAAACACATTGAAGTGCGACTATCACAGACCAACAAAATGTTAGCCTTAGATATTATTAATCAGCAATCCCAACAAAGTGATTTGAATTTCGGCTGTGGTTTAAACTCAATCAAAGAGCGGGTAAGTGAATATCAAGGCTGTATGGAAATCAAGCAAACGCCAGAGCGTTTTTGCTTACATGTCACCCTCCCCCTTAAGGACACATTATGATCAGACTAGCCATTGTCGACGACCAAGCACTGATCCGCGAGGGGATCGCCAATTTACTCTCTTTAGCGGACGAATTTACCGTCTGTTGGCAACTCGACTCAGGCATCAAAGTATGCGAGCAGCTATCCTCTGATCCCATTGATGTACTATTAATGGATATTAGGATGCCTGGCGTCAATGGTATCGAAGCACTAACCCAACTTCGCAAACAGCATTTTGATTGCAAGGTAATTATCTTAACAACTTTTGATGATCCGCAGTTATTTGTCGATGCAATGCAAGCAGGAGCTAATGGATTCTTACTCAAGGATGTCGACACCGAAAAGCTTCATCATGCAGTCCATCGTGTGTACAACGGACAAACCTTAGCAGAGCCAGTGTTATTAAATCAGCTAAATGCAGCACAGCTGTCGACCTTTGGGGATAATGAAATTGAACCGCTGAGTGAACGCGAAACTGATATTTTAAAACTGATCGCAGCTGGACTATCTAATAAAGAAATAGCTCAAGCCATTTTTTTAGCTGAAGGAACCGTTAAGAATCATGTATCAAGCTTACTGGCAAAGCTCAATACCCGCGATAGAACCCGCGCAGTACTTAAAGCATTGAGCGCGAAAATTATATGAATTATCTTACACAAGCTTTTTAAGTACATGTTTATTTTACAGTATTACCAATAAACAAACGATATAACTTATATTTCTACTTTAGATATAACATCTACAAACTCAGCCATTCAATCAAAATACTAAATCTGCGCTCAGGTTACTTTAGCTTCCTAGCCTTTGTTATTACCCAAAGGCTAGGAAGCTACTAATGGTTAAACGGCCAGTTGATGGATTACTAGATAGTCCTAAATCAGGATTAATATTACCAGAATGCAAGGCATTACTTGGATATACAATAAGCCTATTCGGTTTCGCCTCTAGTGAGGCTATTTGCTCAAACAATGTTGTATCACTGGAAATATAACTAGGACGTTCGTGGAGCCTTTGAGCAATGGCTTGCTGTTTGATCATTGCACGATACGGTGCGAGTCGCTGCTGTGTTATACGTTCAAAGCCAGATGCTTTATGCCGATACAAGGACGTTCCACCATATGCTTTTGCACATAAAAAATGCACAGCAGCAAGCTGGTTAACACTAGGAGTATCAAAGTGAGGCAACATTTGAATGGGCCTTAATTTTGTTACCGGTGTTGTGGCAATTGAAAACGCAGAAAAAACCACTTTCATGCCATTGCTATCGATAAAATTGAACGACGATTTTAAGATAGGGAGTAACTCTTTAAGTTGCTCACTATAGTTAGCCGGTGATGGTTTGCGAACCCCTGGGTATAAATCTCCATTAGATGCAGTAAATGCCGAGCTATGATTAACGTTTTCACAAGCACAGGCGATGAGTTCATTATAGTTTAAACTTAAATCATCAATCACTAAAACAGGTATGCGCTCATTACCAACAACTAAGCGTGTAACTTTCATTGCCGGGTTTAAAAAAGTAGCACTAGTCATGTACACTAACTAACTGCTGATTTTTACGTTCAATAAGTGGATACAGTTGACCCAATGAATTGATCATCGTGTAGATTGGTTTAAGCTGTTGGGCTTTATGTAAACGCCCTATTTGTTCAGGACCTAGTGCCGCTACTTTCTCTTCACTTACCGTATATAGACCGTTTAAACGTGAACTTTGCTTATTGCAAAAGGTAACGTCAAGGGAAAGAGGCTGCACTAAATTAAGTGCTAACAATGTGTCGATCAGTGCTTTATTTTCTATTTCGCCTTGCAATAAATACCCTAAGCATTGTTTCATTTTAACAAAATAATCACTATCTTCACCGCTGTCAGTAAATAATACCTGGATGTCATTGACGTTATTTTGCGCTGAGTCGCGAACTATCGATGGGCTGTCTAAGTTTATACAAACCGCATAATCTCCCGCTTCTTCAGCTTGTATATCACCGACAAAAAATGGCTGCCTTTGTAACTGTAATGGTATGTAAACTCCTTGCCATTGACCGTCTTTCGAAAATAAATTTTCATGTTGCTCAAAACCTAATAATGCCGTTAAGGTAAATTCGCCTGTTTCACCACTCTTAGCAAGTACGATCGGATGTTGCACAGATACTTGGCTAAATTCAGCAACCACAACGGGAAGCATATTTTGCGTGGCACTGTGTTCTTGAGTTTTCGCGATATCAATTTTTAAATGTTTGTGAGCACTGTAATTAATTGCAACTAAATTAGTCATATTGTTCTCTTTATTCTTTATATTTCACAGTACAATTAAATTGCACTAAGCCCATGCAGCTTAATTTTATCAAGTAACTCTCTGTTACTAGGTAATGTTGAAACTGCTTGCTGAATCATATGTTTATTTTTAGCAAATTGACTCTGTGCAAATGTTTTATCATTTAATAAGTGAGGTGAGTTGCTGTAATCACTTTTAAAGCCCATTCCATACAAGACATACTGATAGCTTGCAGCAGGAAACACTTCATTATTACTCGCAAAATCATAATCAGCAGGAGCGCGATATTGCCAAAGTTGCATTAAATCTTGCAAGCTTTGTGGGATCGTTTGTGGATCGCGATTATCTATCCAAAACGCATTATCGGTGCGCTTACTCAAAATATAGTGCAGCTTTAAAAAGTCGATTATTTTCCCCCAGCGGTAGAGAAATGTATCGTTAAAGCGTTTCGCTGTAATATCCATTACCTCGCGAGTCGTTGGCAATTGCTCGCTAATCATTTGCGCTGACATCTCAACTAACACAAGAGCAGACGCTTCAAGTGGCTCTAAAAAGCCAGCAGACAATCCAACAGCAACACAATTATTTTGCCAAAAGTGACTGCGATGGCCACTTTCTATCGGAATTTTTCTGATTGTCAGTGAATCAATCTTATCGCCTATATAGTCGGCAAGTCTTGCCCTTGCTTGCGATTCAGTACTGTGTTTGCTCGAATACACATAACCAACACCACGGCGATGTTGTAAACCTATGTCCCAGATCCAACCTGCTTCTTGCGCCGTCGAGATGGTATGTGAAGCGATTGGGCTACTGTCATTTTCATAGGGTACCTGTACGGCTAAAGCCGTATCTATGAATAAAACATCACGATAGGATTTGAACGGCACTTGATAATGACCTCCGAGCAATAACGATGAAAAACCACTGCAATCAACAAATAAATCGCCACTTATATTTCCGGCCTGCTTTGTTGTTAAACTACCTATATCACCATTTTCGATGCTGTTAACTTTAGTAACATCAGCTAAAATATGGGTTACACCTAAGTTTTCGATGCAGTGTTTTTGTAAAAACACTGCAAATTTAGCTGAATCTAGATGATAAGCGTAATTGGCGACAGCGCCATATTCAGGCGTTCTGATCGTCTTTGGCGCAAGACCTTGCTCGCAAAGTGCTTCTTGAAAACATACCGCATTAGAAAACGATGATGATTGCTCGCCATCGTTTAACCAATATCCTGCCATATCTGTTTTAGTGAATCCTTGCGGTAAAAGCAATGGGTGATAATAATAATCATCTTCGCCACCATCCACCCATTGTGCAAACTTAGCACCTTGTTTAAAACTAGCGTCACACTCACGGATAAAGTCGGTTTCACTAATACCCAAAGCGATTAAAGTGCTGCGCATTGTTGGCCAAGTACCTTCACCAACGCCAATAATTGGTACGTTTGGCGATTCGACTAACGTGACCTTGACGCCAACGTCCGTATTACTCTTATGCTCTGCAGCCAATCGCCCCGCAGTTAACCAACCCGCAATACCACCACCCACAACAATCACTGTGTTTATGCTTTTTTCTTGTTGTTTCATTTTAATACTCGCGTGGATTACAATTAAAAGTGACTTTTAATCAATACATAAAAGTCACTTTATTTACCCGATTAATGCCTAGAAATTACCGCGAATACCGAACATGAAACGTCGACCGCTGTCTTCAATTTGTAGCATTTGATTAGCAAAACGACCTCGTTTGTGAACATACTCTTGAGTTAGATTAATGCCTTCAATAAAGACTGTGACGTGTTCTGTTAAATCATAACTAATGTTCGCATCAAGCTGTGCATAGTCTTCTACAATAGTTACACCATCACCATTAAGTTGACTTAACGATTGCACAAAGCTGTCTCGCCAGTTGTAAGCTAAGCGAGCTTGAAAAGAATCATTTTCATAAAAACCTACCACATTATATGAATCACTTAAGCCTGTAAGAGCAAACACTTGAGTAATATCTGCAGCATCTAACTCTTTGTTACTATCTACAATAGTGGCATTAACCATAAAACCAAAGCCACTGTCGAAAGTATGCTGTAGAGCAACCTCCCACCCATCAACAATTGCTGATTCACTGTTATTTGGTATGGTATTGGTAAACACCGCCGTGGTGTCTGCTGGATCTGGACTATCAACATCATTACCTGTGGAAGGATCAGTAAGTAGACCGCCACCGGGCAGTTCAAAGGTTAAGTCTTCAGTGGTATTGATAATAAAATTAGCAACATTTTTTCTAAAATAACCTGCCGATACATAACTTGCATTGCCGTAGTACCATTCAAGAGATAGATCTAAGTTATCAGAAGTAAAAGGAGCTAACGCTGGATTACCAGAGCTGGATGTTAAATTGCCACCTTGCCGCGTTGTTTCTATCACTGTTACCGGTGACATACTATCGAGCGTCGGTCGAGTGATTGTTTGTGATACCGCAGCACGGGCAATTAAGTCATCATTGATTTCGAGCTTAAGACTAAAATTAGGTAAAATGGCTTCATAGTCAGAATTAGCTGAAATAGATTGAACATTGCCATAATTAGCTAACATTTCTGTTTTATCTAAAATTGACAATGAGTTAACTGGTTCATCGCTTCCGTTCACTTCAACATCAGTCGTTTCATACCTAAACCCAGCTGAGGCAAACAAGGGCATACCCGCAAGCTCTGATTCAAAATCAAATTCGCTATACAAAGCAATTGTGTCTTCTGTTATTTCAAATGACTTATTACGCTTTACTGCATCAAAGCTAATTGGCTGCCCATTTGCAGCGGCATATTGCTCAAGATAAGCAAAGTTTGCTTCACCATCATGTGCAAGCCAAGATGTTGGCATACGACCACTGCCACTGACGTTATCTAAAAAGTCATCGCCGGCATCAAATACAAACTGTGCGAGTCCGTCCATACTAGGCATATCTGGGTAACCACAGAAAGTACAATGTATACCTACACCTTCATTATCCCAACGTTCAAGACTTTTAGTTTCGGATGAATACATTGCGCCAAATTTTACGGCTACAAGACCCGTATAACCATCGTTGTACCATGTACTATCCCAACGAAATTGATCAACGGTATCTTCGACCGCCCAGCCACGACGCAACATAACATGAGCTCGGCTATTTGCCGGATCTAAATGATTTGAGACCCCATCAGGGCTAATTGCCGGGTTATATGCGCTGCCATCTAGCTCCTGTTGACCACTGTAAATACTGTCATCAGCCGATGCAAACTCACTCGCATAAGGTAAGATCCCTTGATCAACTTGAAAGCGCACACGGTTTGCATAACCAATCAAAGATAACTGATCACCTCGGCCATTATTTGCTTCACGCTCAGCCTTTGAATGACTTAAATCAAAATTCATTTTTAAATTATCGTTTACGTGCCATTGTAAATTAAGCCCAAGCGCACTGGAGTTTGTTAAACGATCGAATTTTTTAGCGTGCATATCCGTTGCAAGCCCGACTTCTTGATAAAGATCAATCACCGTGCCATTTTCGTCAACAGTTGGTCCATCAGCATTACCAAACCCTTCTAAATTGGGTGCAGTAAACCAGTGTCCATAAGACGTTGTATCGGCTTCAACATCAAAATCAGAATACAGTGCATCGCCAGTAATCACTACATCATCAGACGGGGCATATTGAATAACTAAATTAGCATTGGTGCGAGTGCGCGTCTCTGTGGTTACTTTATGATCATAATTACGGGGAGAAAAAATATTGCCAGTATAAGCTTGTCCGCTTTGTGTTTGCGGCTTAGGCACGCCAACATTTTCTAACCAGCCATCTACTTGTGCTTGATTTAACCGGGTTCTACGTTCTTGACGTGACACAGCAAATAACAAACCTAGGGTATCGTCATTAAATGTATTACTAATTAATCCTGATACCTCTGGCGTTGTTTCTTCACTATTGTCGTCATAAATACCTTTTATGCTGCCGGCTACTTTAAAGCCATTAATAGCAAATGGACGAGCGGTATTTACATTGATTGTTGAGCCTATACCGCCTGACTGCTTTGTTGCGGTTGATGTTTTAAATACATCTAAACTCTTTACCAGCTCCGACGCGATAGTATCAAAACTAAATGCTCGGCTTTGGTTTTCAGATGCCATTTGGCGGCCATTGACTAACACGGTATTAAATTGCGGGCCGAATCCCCGTACCGTGATTAATTGCCCTTCCCCGCCGGAACGGTCAATCGAAACACCGGTGATACGTTGCAATGACTCAGCTAAGTTAGTATCGGGGAATTTACCAATATCTTCTGCTGAAATAGAATCGACGACTCCACCCGCTTCACGTTTAGCATCCATTGCGCGTCCAAGTGATCCTCTTATTCCTCTTACTTCAATTATTTCAGGTCCTTGTTCTGCGGTATCGGCTACTGCAGGTAGTGTAACGCTACTAAGCACTGCGAGTACGGCACTCGCCACCCCGTTTTTTTATAATTAGTCATGTTGTCATTTCTCTCGAAGCGTGGATCTATCGAAATAGATATTTGCCCATCTTCGCTGACATGTGATTGCAAGCCTGTCCCTGCAAGTAAACTATTTAATGCAGTTATTATTGAATACTCACCAGTAATATTATTAGTCTGCAACTGTTGGATTTTATCCAACGGAAACAACAAGGTAATATCAGCTTGCTCTGCAAAATTAATCAGCGATAGATCAGCCCTTTGTCTTGGAATATCAAACATAATCTTGCCATTTTTGGTATTTGCTTGAGCCTCTGTATTAAACAAAGTAAAAACCAAAACCAGTACACAAAAATGAAGCTGAGATGTTTGATATTTCATGTGCATGGTTTTTCGCCATACACAAAACAAAGACGAGTGAGTTTTTATTTTCCCCCATAAATATTTTCGATTATTTACAAATAATATATATTTTTGACTAGTCATACTGAAAATTGCTAAGCCTTTTTGTTTTTATTATTACTAAAATACAACGGCGAAATATTCAATTTTGAATAATGTTTCGCTTGCAAAGTAATTGCTGTTTTTATCCGCTAAACCCATTTCTAAAATTGCTGCATATCGTCAATTAGAACAAGTAATTAAAAAGTTTAAATCGTATTTAAAGTATCTATTTGGGTGTAAATATCTAAGTACTTAGTGATGTAAATTAAGATAATTTTTACGCTGTTTTTTTAACAACCAAAGAAGCACCATACGATGCTAAGTAGCTTAGCGCCAAGACCCGAACTCTTGATTGCTAAAAACTGTAGTACAATTAACACTGTAATTACAAGCTTTAAGCAAAACGAGAAATGGACCGGTAAAGGGCAATGGGTAACGTTATATTAAAAAAATGCGATTAAATGGTTTTTGCCTAGTGGATTTTTTTATCTCAATCGTCTTACTAAGTATTGGCATAAAAATAATAACAGCAGAGCTAAATCCGATGAGAAAACGTTAATGACGAAAGACACACTACTTCACAAGGCTTATTTAGTCTCAAGAAAAAGCATTTCGCGAGTTGTGGCTAAAATTGTGCCACCTCATGAAATTGAAGATATTGTGCAAGAAACGTATGTGCGCATATGCAAAATTGAAAACAGCGACAATATTAACTCTCCCAAGTCATTTATCTATAAAACTGCGCGTAATTTAGCATTAGATTATCAAAAACAGGCCAATATACGCTTGGTCGACGGTATTGATAATATGGAAGCGCTTGAGCAACTTCTGTGTGAACAATACAAAGATGAGATGTATGAGAGCACACTTACCGATAATGAATTTTCGAATTTTTGTGAAGCAGTAAGATTGCTTCCGATACAGTGTCGAAAAGTATTTGTATTAAAAAAAGTGTATGGCTATTCGCAGCGTGAAATAGCTGCACAATTGGAGCTTAGTGAAAGTACCGTGGAAAAGCATATTGCAACAGGCATGAAAAGATGTACGCTGTTTATGCGTCAATCAAATAAAAGCACCTATAATGAGCCAGCCCCTTCAGCAAACCTCAGTGCAGGAGGCAAATATGAGTAACATTCATCAGATCCATCAATCTTCCCAAGATAGTAATCAAGTTGAAGATGAACGCTTAGATCAAGCGAGTGAGTGGCTAGCCAAACTTGACCGAAACCTTAGCAGCGATGAAAAAGAAGCACTTAAAGCTTGGCTTGGAGATTCTTACAAAAATGTTGAGGTTCTGCTAGAAGTTGCACAATTGTGGGATAAAATGAGTGAGTTAAGTCGTTTATCAGACTTATTTCCACAAGCATCAAAACAACAACAAAAACTCCCTGTGTGGTTAGGCGCAATAGCAGCATCCATTTTATTGGCTGTTGCGCTTAGCTTTTTTCAAGAAACATTTAATTTTTCGCTGTTTAACCAAGCGAATAAATCTGCGGTAGTAGCAAAACAATTAAACTTTCAAACTGCGATTGGAGAAAGTAAAGATATTATTTTGCCTGACCAAAGTAAAATAACACTCAATACAAATAGTTTTGTCCATATTAAATACACTCCATCAGCCCGAGTAATCAATCTTCTTCGTGGTGAGATCCATATTGATGTCGCACATGATACCTCACGGCCTTTGAGTGTCGTCACTGGTAATAAAATAATCCAAGCCGTTGGAACTGCGTTTAATGTAGAGGTAAACAATAAACAAATAGAACTTATTGTTACCGATGGAAAAGTATTAGTTGCTCAGCAGTATACAACCGCTGTACCTAACCTCTCAAATAATGGCACTTCTAGAGTTGCAAAAGATGTATCGCTGCATTCCACGCCGGTATCAAAGGGTGAGAAACTCAATTTAGACTTTAAGGGTGAAATTACCAAAAAAGTTGAAAAAATTGACGCGATTGATGTGGCAGCAAACTTATCTTGGCGTCAAGGGAGTATCATTTTCAGAGGCGAATCACTTAGCGACGCAATGACCGAAATTAGCCGCTATACCAATATTAACTTTGAGCTTGCTGATGACGAACGTTTGAAGCAAGTACACGTTGCAGGCATGTTCAAAACTGGCGACGTTAAAGGTCTACTCGAAGTGCTTAATAATAACTTTAATATTAGCTATGAAAGAGTCAGCCCCGATAAAATCATGTTAAAATATGCGTCGCCTCACACTACTATATAATTCGTTACAACAATAACCAGGTATATCACCATGACAACACCTTTATCGTCGGGCAAGATTAATAGCCCGAATCACTCTTTATCAACAAACACCCATTCTCTACTTTACGTTATATTTATATCTGGCGTTGCAGCAATTGGTGGCTTTTTATTTGGCTTTGACTCCGGGGTTATCAACGGAACTGTGTCGGCGCTTGGCAAAACATTTAACTCAAGCAGCGTCGCAACAGGGTTTAATGTTGCGTCGGTTTTACTGGGTTGTGCTCTTGGTGCGCTGATTGCGGGCCCGCTTGCTGATAAATTTGGCCGCCGCTCAATTATGATCATCACTGCAGTAATATTTGCCATTAGCGCGTTTGGTTCAGGCATTGCAGACAGCTCCGCTGAATTTATTTTTTATCGTCTATTTGGTGGTCTCGGTATTGGCGCTGCATCTGTATTGGCACCCGCTTACATTGCTGAAGTCGCACCTGCGGCTTTGCGTGGACGATTAGCAACACTGCAACAATTAGCGATTGTACTTGGCTTATTTGCTGCTTTTTTAAGTAACTACCTGATCGCTTCGGCGGCAAACGGCGCTGAAGGTATTTTTATTCTTGAGCTGGCGGCTTGGCGCTGGATGTTTTGGGCAGAACTTGTACCTGCAGGATTATTTCTGTTGGGAGTATTATTTATACCAGAGTCGCCGCGTTATTTAGTTGCCCAAGGCCAATTAGAAAAAGCCAAAGCTGTATTTAAAAAAATATCTAATGATGATGCCCAATCACAAATAAACGATGTTAAGCAGTCACTTCATGGCGATAAAAAACCAAGTATTCGTGACTTATTTATTGACGGTAAAAAGAAAATACACCCAATTGTATGGGTTGGTATCGCTTTGTCTGTTTTTCAGCAATTTGTAGGCATTAATGTGGTCTTTTATTACGGCTCTGAGCTTTGGCAAGCAGCGGGTTTTGATGAATCACAATCTTTATTCATCAATGTATTAGCGGGTACTACCAATATTTTATCTACTTTTATAGCAATTGCGCTTATCGATAAAGTAGGCAGAAAACCATTATTACTAGTAGGTAGTATTGGTATGTTTATTAGTTTAAGTGCATTAACTTATACCTTTGGTAGCGCAGGCCTCGATGCGGCAGGTAAACTTGCATTAACTGACAGTATGGGCACGTTTGCACTTATCATGGCTAATCTCTTTGTGGTATTTTTTGGCTTAAGCTGGGGACCTGTTGTATGGGTACTATTAGGCGAAATGTTCAATAATCGTATTCGAGGGGCTGCTTTAGCTGTTGCAGCAAGTGCGCAATGGCTTGCCAACTTTACAATTACCATGACCTTCCCGATTATGCTCGGTAGTATTGGTTTAGCTGGTGCCTATGGGTTTTATGCTATTTCGGCCTTTATTAGCGTATTTTTTATTGTTAAATATATAAAAGAAACACGTGGTATCAAGCTAGAAGCCATGTAAAAGTTGTTTAAAATGGCGAATGTATTTATTTCGCCATTTTTTCAACTAAGACTCTACTTTAAGTAATTCAACTTCAAATATAAGTAAAGAGGCTGGAGGAATACTGCCAACACGTTTTTCACCGTAAGCTAATTGATGAGGGATATAAAAGGTGTATTTATCGCCTTCACTCATCAGTTGCAAGCCTTCAGTCCAGCCTTTTATTACCTGATTTAAACCAAAACTGATTGGGCTATTACGCTCAACAGAACTGTCAAATACACTGCCATCTAGCAAAGTACCGTGATAATGCACATTCACCATGCTAGTTGGGCTTGGTCTTGCCTCACTACCACTGCTGCTAACAACTTTATATTGCAGACTAGATGCGGTCTCAATAACCCCTTCAACCTTGCTGTTTGCCACTAAAAAGTCGGCTTCGATTTGCGCATTAGCGACCGCTTGTTGCTTTACTTTTTTGCTATTTTGAAAAATCAAAAAGCATAAAATGGCGATGATAATCGCCAAAATAATGTTGATCATGATTATTCTTTCTCGTGTTCTTTTTCGTCGTTATCGCCATTAACGATATCTGCAATTTCACTTAAACGGGCTAAGGCAATGCCGTTAACTGAGTTTTCAGGATATTGCCCGTCGCTCAACTCGCCTGCTGCAATATCCATCAGTAAATTAAGCGCTTGGTCAACCGTTTCAACTGCATAAATATGAAACTTGCCAAGCTCTACTGCATTGAGGATCTCGTCATCAAGCACTAAGTTTACTTGATTTGATTTAGGAATTATTACTCCTTGCGCAGACGTTAAACCACGCATTTTGCAAAGCTTAAAAAACCCTTCAATTTTTTCGTTTACACCGCCAATGGCTTGCACGTCACCGTGCTGGTTAATTGAACCAGTCAGTGCAATTGACTGGCTAATAGGTAAGCTAGTAATTGCAGAAATAAGCGCACACAACTCAGCTAATGACGCACTGTCGCCATCAATGTAGCCATAACTTTGTTCAATGGCGATATTAGCACTGAGCGTTAAACTAAATTGCTGCGCATATTTATTACCTAAATAGCCAGTCAGTAGCATGACACCTTTGGAGTGAATGGCTTTACCCAGCTCAGCTTCGCGCTCAACGTCAATTACCCCATCCGCACCAGCGTAAACCGTGGCGGTGATCCGTGCCGGAGTACCAAAAGAAGTATCGCCAATGTGTAATACTGTTAAACCGTTTACTTTACCTACAGCATGACCGTCGGTGGCAATTAAGGTATGCCCTTCTTTGATATCGCTGAGCATATTTTCGCTAATTTGCCCAGTACGATATTGCTTGCCTTCAATCGCTTCATCAATATGATGGGCATCAATTAAAGTTAAGTTATCTTGCTTGGTATAAAAGCTGGCTTCTGCCACTAGCTCTAACACATCAGCAAAACGAGCTGAAAGCTTATTGTGATGTTCTGCTTGGCGGTAGCTAAATTTCAGTAATCGTGCCATCGCTGACTCAGTTAGACTACACTTTAGCGTCTGCTCACAGTACTCAATCACTTTAGTGATAAATTGATACTGTAATTTATCACTGCTTGGCAGGTAATAATCAAAATCGGCTAACACTCTAAACAGCTCAGCAAACTCTTCGTCATATTCACCGATGGTGTAATACAACTCACGCGAGCCGAGTAAAATAATTTTTACATCAAGCGGGATCAACTGTGGACGCAAGGTAAAGCTACTGCCAACAGCACTATCTTGATACGGTAAATCATTTTTGATTTGATGAGTTTTTAATGACAGCTTTAAACCATCCCACACTTGTGGATTAGCCATCACTTTTTCAGCGTCCATAATCAAATAACCACCGTTAGCGCGATGCAGTGCCCCTGGCTGAATCGATCGATAACTGGTGATCAATGAGCCTTGTGAAGTAGCATATTCAATTTTGCCAAAAATATTACCAAAGGTAGGATTTGGCTCATACACCACAGGGGCAGCATCACCTTCTTTAAATTCAACTAAAATATTAGGTGCAAAAAGTCGGTAAGCATCCCTTTACGGTCAAAATCTTCTTTGTTTTCGTCGCTAACATCTTCATCATCGAGCCACTCAAGTACCGCATCAATAATTTCCACGCGGATGTCTTTTAGATAGCGTAATACTCCAATGTGCGCAGCATATTTATGTTCAAGATCTTTTAGTAATGGCTTAGTAGCCAGCTCTGCGGTGGATTTTTTTAAATTACGGAGTTTTTCAGATGATTCACGTTTCCAACGAGGCAACTCAATCAGTGCCTCAATGAGTGCATCTTCGAGTTTTTCAATTACTTCATAAAATTGTTCACGCAATTCATCATCAAGCTCAGCAAATTCAGCATCGCTTAGTTGTTTGCCATCAATCAGCGGGGCAAATCCAACCACACTTTTTTCTTCAATTAAGGCAACACTTTGCTCAAGCGCGGCAATTTCCACAGCAGTAATTGCGCTATCGTAAGCGTCGTTAAATTCACGGTCGATTTTTTCTTTTTACGCTGGTACGCTGGGTTATCAAACGCTGCAAGAAAGGTGTCGAGTACTTCATCAATAAATGAGTCAATATCATCAGCTAACTGTTTACTTTGACCTGCTTGTAAAAACATTGCGATAGGCTCGCGGTGGTCGTCATAATTATTAACGTATAACCACTCATTTGGTGTTGGCCGGCCTTTGCTGTGTGCTTGAAGTTTATCTTTGACTAAGGTAAACCGACCATGCGCGGCCTCCCCCATTACATACACATTGTAACCAGGTAATTCCATCCCTAACGAGAAATCAAGCGCACTTTGCGCCCGCTGTTGACCGATGAAAGTCAAGGTTTCAGGATATGGATTGTTCATGCACGTTTGTACATGATTAAGTGAAATTGTCGGCGCAAGGGCCGACACAGATAAAGGCAGCAGTTTCTTCGTCATTCTAACTTCTTTTTATACCAACATATTCGTTGATTTTGTAAGGTGGCATCAGTGCACTAAAAGGCACTGTTCACTAACTATTTAAGGTTGTAGTGCCTTGCGGCTAAAGTAGATACCATCACATTGCGAACACGCTGTAATTTGCGTAGCGTGGTAAATATCATAACTATATTGGCAATTCTTACATACTAATGTGCCCATGGCTATCCATTCGCCTTGGTGATATACCCCATTGTGCTTAAAATCTTGATTTAATGCTTGCCACTCAAGTTGAGTTTTGTCTTCGATATGTGAAAGTTCAAACCACAAAGACTCTTTAAGCTCTTGCCATGCAAGGGAACCATAGTGTTGATCGTGCTCTTGGATGTGCTCAATATCGCGCTTTAAATATTCACTGTATAAAGTTAATTTTTCTTGTCCTAAATCTTTTAGCGCTTGTTCAGATTCAATAAACTTATCCATCGCATCTTTTAGCTCATGATCTTTTACGTCTTTTAACCATGTGCTCAAATCTGTTAACCACGTCTTATAATCAGCCATTGTTTACTCCTTCAGAACTGTGTTTAGCGAACCTATACCTTACACAAGTATAGGTTAACCTGCCCTGAAAACTAATTTCATATAAAATCCACTGATTTGACGCTGTGATTAGTGCTTTTTTTGGGGTATCCTAACGGCAATTTTTTATTAGTTTGCAAGAAGTCTGGAACCGTAGATGCAAGAGCAATATAACCCGCAAGACATAGAGTCAAAAGTCCAAGCCTACTGGGAAGAAAACCAAGTATTTAAAGCCACTGAAGACGAGAGCAAAGAAAAGTATTATTGCCTTTCTATGTTCCCTTACCCAAGCGGCCGACTCCACATGGGTCATGTGCGTAACTACACGATTGGTGATGTTGTTTCTCGTTTCCAACGCTTGCAAGGCAAAAACGTAATGCAACCTATGGGTTGGGACGCGTTTGGTCTACCGGCTGAAAATGCGGCAATTAAAAATAAAACTGCGCCAGCAAAATGGACCTACGAGAACATCGATTACATGCGTACCCAACTTAAGCAATTAGGTTTTGGTTATGACTGGGATCGTGAGATCGCAACTTGCCATCCAGAATATTACAAATGGGAACAGTGGTTCTTCACTAAGCTTTACGAAAAAGGCCTAGTGTACAAAAAAATGTCAACGGTAAACTGGGATCCAGTAGACCAAACAGTACTTGCTAACGAGCAAGTTATTGATGGTCGCGGTTGGCGTTCAGGTGCTGTAGTTGAACAAAAAGAAATTCCACAGTGGTTTATTAAAATCACTGACTACGCGCAAGAGCTACTTGACGACTTAGACAAGTTAGAAGATTGGCCAGAGCAAGTTAAAACCATGCAGCGCAACTGGATTGGTCGCTCTGAAGGGTTAGATATTGAGTTTAAACGCACCGATAACAACGAAACATTCAGCGTTTATACCACTCGCCCTGATACCTTTATGGGTGTGACTTATGTTGCTGTTGCAGGCGGACACCCTATCGCACAAGAAGCAGCTAAAAATAGCGACGCTGTGGCACGCTTTGTTGATGAATGCAAAAACACCAAAGTAGCTGAAGCTGATATGGCGACGATGGAGAAAAAAGGCATCGCAACGGGCTTTTTTGCTACTCACCCACTTACCGGTGAGCAAGTACCAATTTGGGTTGCCAACTTTGTATTAATGCATTATGGCTCAGGTGCTGTAATGGCCGTACCCGCGCACGACCAACGGGACTTTGAATTTGCTACCGCTTACGGTTTAGACATCAAACAAGTCATTGCACCTGTCGCAGGTTCAGATCTTGAAGTAAACCTAAATGAAGCGGCATTCACTGAAAAAGGTGTGCTGGTAAATTCAGCTGAATTTGATGGCCTTGATTTTGATGGCGCATTTAAGGCTATTGCTGACAAACTTGAAGCACTGGGTGTTGGTGAGCGTAAAGTAAACTTCCGTTTACGTGATTGGGGTGTTAGCCGTCAGCGTTATTGGGGTTCACCAATCCCAATGTTAAGCGATGAAAACGGTAACGAACTTGCTGCGACTGAAGATATGCTGCCGGTGCGCTTACCAGAAGACGTGGTAATGAACGGTGTAACATCGCCAATCAAAGCAGATCCACAATGGGCTAAAACCACAGTTAATGGCGCACCTGCGTTTCATGAAACTGACACCTTTGATACGTTTATGGAATCATCTTGGTACTACGCACGTTACTGTAGTCCACGCCATGACAAAGGTATGCTAGATCCAGCTGCGGCAAACTACTGGTTACCAGTAAACCAATACATTGGTGGTATTGAGCACGCTATTTTACATTTATTGTATTCGCGCTTTTTCCATAAATTATTACGTGATTTTGGCTTAGTTAATTCAGATGAGCCATTTGACCGCTTATTATGCCAAGGCATGGTACTTGCCGAAACATTTTATCGTAAAGATGAAAAAGGTGGCGACATTTGGATTTCCCCTAGTGATGTAAATACTGAAACCGACGACAAAGGCCGCGTGACTAAAGCATGGCATAAAGTTGACGGCGAGCCAGTATTCTCATCAGGCATGAGCAAAATGTCTAAATCAAAAAATAACGGTATCGACCCGCAACAAGTTATCGCTCAATACGGCGCTGATACGGTACGTTTATTTATGATGTTTACCGCACCGCCAGAGCAAACGCTTGAATGGTCTGATTCAGGTGTTGAAGGGGCACATCGTTTCATTAAACGTGTATGGAAATATGCGGTTGATGTGAACACTGTTGGTTTCCAAGCATTAGACAAATCAGCATTAAACAACGAGCAAAAAGTGCTTCGTCGTGAGCTGCACAAAGCAATTGCAAAAGTGACTGATGATGTTGAACGTCGTCAAACATTCAACACTGCCATTGCGGCAATCATGGAAATCTCAAACAAATTGTTAAAAGCACCTTTAGCTGACAAACAAGATGTAGCGATTGCCAACGAAGCGCTTGAAGCGCTGTTAATTATGCTTGCACCAATTACGCCGCATTTGTCACATCAATTGTGGCTAGAACTGGGTAAAGAAGGCGATATTTTAGATGCGTCTTGGCCCGTGGTTGATGAGTCTGCCCTTGTTGAAGATGAAAAACTGATCATCGTGCAAGTTAACGGTAAACTACGCGCAAAATTAACGGTGCCAGCTGATGCTACTAAAGAGCAAGTAGAAGCACTAGCATTTGCTGAACCTAACGTATCTAAGTTCACTGATGGCGTAACAATCCGTAAGGTTATTTACGTACCTGGTAAACTACTTAACGTGGTTGCTAACTAATTATGGCTGCTATTCATGCCATTAAAAACGGACTAGCCTTAGCGCTAGTCTGTTTTTTGTTATCTAGCTGCGGCTTTCACCTTAAAAAAGCCTCAAGTCTGCCTGATGACTTGGCCACCTTAACTTTAAACGGTGATGATGAAAAATCAGCGTTATTTGCGATGCTTGGCAAAGAACTCACATTGAGCAAAGTTGAGTTACTCGACACGCCTAAGAAAAACGTCGCTCAGCTGTATTTATATAAAGATCGTCTTGAACGCCAAACCTTATCATTATTTAAAAATGGTCAGGTTGCCGAGTACGAGTTAGCTTATAGTGTTCGCTACTTACTCAAGCGCCCAGGCAAAGAAGCAATTGAACAACGTTTTGAGCTTTATCGTAATTATCAAGACGACCCAGATAACGCTTTAGCAAAAGCAAAAGAGTTAGAGTTGCTACTGAATGAAATTCGCATGCAAGCTAGTCGTCGTATTGTTAGAGAGCTGTCGCAACTATAATGCGCTGTTATGCGAATCAATTACCCAATGAATTAAAAAAAGGCTTACAGCCTTTTTATTTAGTATTTGGTGAAGAACCCTTTCAAGTAGCACAATGCGCTCAACAAATTCGTCAGATTGCGAAACAGCAAGGTTTTGATGAGGTTGTTAAATTTACCTTAATGCCTGGTTTTGATTGGCAAGAGCTAATAGCGCAATATCAAAGTATGTCGTTATTTAGTGCTCGCACTTTAATCGAGCTAGATCTTAATTTTCAAAAGCCAGGTATTGTTGGTAGCCAAACGTTTAAACAGCTCGTAGCACTAAATAACCCCGACACCGTACTTATTGTAAAAGGGGCCAAGGCCAGTCAAGATATTCAGCGCAGTGCTTGGTTTAAGTCGTTAGATAAACTGGGCGTATTTGTACCCTGCTACCCCTGACCGGCAATCATTTAAGCCGTTGGCTTGATGAGCAGTGCCAGCGCTTAAAAATCAATATGCAAGCAGATGCCAAACGCACCCTAATTGATGCTACTGAAGGTAATTTGTTAGCGTGTTTTCAAGAGCTCGAAAAACTGTCGTTATTGCATGGCACTGCTATGATCGATCAACAGCAGGTTTTACAAGGCCTACTTAATCAAGCCAAGTTTGATATTTTTGATTTAAGTGATGCACTGCTACAAGGTAATAGTCGCCAAGCAATTAAAGTATTAAATAAACTCGCTGGCGATAACACTGAAGCTGTGAGTATCTTATGGACCATTACTAAAGAAGCAAATACCTTACTAAGCCTACAATTAGGCTTACAACAAGGTGAACAACTGGCAACGCTATTTAAACAAAAAGCCATCTGGAAAAATCAGCAAGGGCCGATTCAACAAGCACTTAATCGTTTGTCGATACATACTTTAGAGCAAATCACCCAGTTGCTCGCACAATTTGATGCCAGCTATAAACAAGGTAACTTAATCAAGCCTTATCAAGCTTTGGCACATATTTGTTTGGTGTTTTGTCAGCCATTGGTGATCCCACTGCCTGCGCACCCACTTAACTAATTATTAGGCGTTTATAATGATTGCACTGTTTGGTGGCACCTTCGACCCCGTTCACTTAGGCCATATAAATATGGCGAAGCACTGTGTAAAACACTTTAATTTAGCGACTTTATACTTTATGCCTTGTGCTATTCCAGCTCATAAGACTGCACCTGGGATAAGTACGCAGCATCGCATCGCAATGCTCAATGCAGCGATTGCACCTTACCCATATTTTCAACTCGATTTACGCGAACTCAATCGCAGTGGCCCGTCATATTCATTATTAAGCCTGCAAGAGATCCGCACACAATTTCCAGATCAACCATTATTATTTTTAATTGGCATGGATTCGTTTAATAACTTAGATAAATGGTTTGAGTGGCAAACAATTACTCAGCTTTGTCATATTGTGGTATTTCAACGCCCGGGCCTAAAATGCACTGCCCATGGCGAGTTACTCGCATACCAACAAGCCGCAGAATGTAGTAATAGCGCAGAGCTTACAACGCAAGCTGGTGGAAAATTATATTTTTTAGCTGGCGAAGAAATGGCTATTGCCTCAAGCGATATTCGCAAGGCGATTAAAAATGCCATAGATTACAATGAACTTCTTCCTACTGGCGTGAGTCAGTATATTCAATCACAGCAACTTTATCTAAGTGATGAATAAATACCAGTTGCGTGATAAAATAACAGCTATTCACTTTTAAATGAGATAACACCTTGGATACGAAACAACTACTCGCCTTTGCAATAGACAAAATTGACGATATGAAAGCACGTGATGTGGTTAATATTGATGTAAGCGCAAGCTCAGACATCACCGATTTTATGGTCGTGTGCTCTGGTACTTCGAAACGTCATGTATTGTCAATTGCTGATCATTTAGCAAAAGAAGCTCGTCACGCAGGTCAAGAGCCTCTAGGTTATGAAGGCCAAAGCGATGGTGAATGGGCACTGGTTGATTTAGGCGATGTAATCGTACACGTAATGCAAGATCAAGCACGTAGCTATTACGACCTCGAAAAACTATGGAGCTAATTGCTCACTAATTTTACTAGAGCTTGGATGTAACACGTGAAAATACAGATGATTGCCGTTGGCACCAAAATGCCAGCGTGGGTAGAAACGGGTTTTGCACAATATCAGCGCCGCTTTCCAAAAGATATGGCGCTGGAGTTAATTGAAATTCCCGCAGGTAAACGTGGTAAAAATGCAGATATTAAACGTATTTTGCATATTGAAGGCGAAAAAACCTTAGCCGCTATCCCTAAAGGCAATCGTATTGTTACGCTTGAGGTAACAGGCAAAGCGCTTGATACTCACCAATTAGCAAAAGACATGGAGAAGTGGCAACTGGATGGCCGCGATGTAAGTTTGCTAATTGGCGGCCCTGAAGGCTTAGCACCAGAATGTATTGCTGCCTCAGAGCAAAAATGGTCATTATCAAATTTGACCCTACCACATCCATTGGTGCGTATTATTGTTGCTGAAAGTCTATATAGAGGCTGGAGCTTAAACAATAACCACCCGTATCATCGCGAGTAACATTTACTCATGCGCAAACACAGACCCACAATTAGAGACCACTCAGCAGAAGCTAACCTATTTGCTCGTCGCGCCTTTGTGGGGTTTGTATTTGTTACTATTTTAGTCGCGGTTTTACTTTCCAATTTATATACCATTCAAGTTGATGATCACCAAGATTATCAAACACGTTCTAACGACAATCGCATTAAAGTTATTCCTATTGCTCCTAACCGAGGCCTTATTTATGACCGCAATGGTGTGTTGCTTGCTGAAAATAAACCGGTTTATAATTTAGAAGTCATTCCTGAAGAAGTTGACGATCTTGATGCATCACTGTCAGCACTGACACAATTTATTGATATCTCAGAGCAACAAAAAAACGATTTTCTTGATGATATAAAGCATAACCGTCGCTTTAAGAGCCAAGTATTAAAAGCACGTTTAAACGAACAAGAAGTAGCGCGCTTTTCAGTTAATCAGTATAAATTCCCTGGGTTTAGTATCGAAGCACGTTTGGCACGCTACTACCCGTTTGCAGACACCCTAACTCATGCGTTAGGTTACGTCGCTAAACTCAATAAAAAAGAACTGGCTCAGCTCGAATCACAAGAGCAAGGTACTAATTACCGTGCAACCCATGATATTGGTAAACTCGGTATTGAGAAATATTATGAACAACTGCTGCATGGCCAAGTAGGCTCGCAGCGGGTTGAAGTCAATAATCGTGGTCGTGTCATTCGTACCTTAAGCATGACTCCTCCGCAACCAGGTAATGATTTAGTGCTCACCCTTGATGTTGGCTTGCAGCAGATTGCCCAACATGCACTTAAAGATATGCGTGGCGCTGTAGTCGTCATGGACGCTAAAGACGGTGGCGTGTTAGCGCTGTATTCTAATCCCAGTTATGATCCGAACTTATTTGTTCACGGTATTAGCAGTAAAAACTATAAAGCCCTATTAAACCCTGACCGACCTCTTATAAATAGAACCACACAAGGACGTTATGCACCAGCATCGACGGTAAAACCTCACATGGCAGTTCTTGCTCTTGAAGAAGGTCTCGTTACCGAGCAAACGTCAATGTGGGATCCTGGCTTCTTTCAAATTCCGAATGTTGATCATAAATGGCGAGATTGGAAACGTTGGGGCCATGGTCATGTTGATGTTTACAAAGCCATTGAAGAGTCGTGCGATACCTACTTTTATGATGTCTCTTATCGATTAGGGATCACCAAAATCAGTGATTTTATGGCACAGTTTGGCTACGGTGATTTAACCGGCATTGATATTCATGAAGAAACCACGGCTATTTTGCCCTCAAAAGAATGGAAAGAAGGCCGTTTTAAAGAATCATGGTGGCGTGGCGATACAATCTCAGTTGGCATTGGCCAAGGTTATTGGACCGCAACCCCCTACAAATCGCAAACGCGATGAATATATTAGTGAACCGTGGAATTAACCACCCACCACACTTAGTACAAGTTGTGAAAAAAGACGATGAAGTTACACAAATCAATAATGAAGAAAAACCCCCGATTTTTTTAAAAGAACCTCACCATTGGCAAATCGCTTTAGATGCTATGCATAACACAGTACAAAAAGCCTCTGGTACCGCTCACAAAGCATTTAAAGGAACAAATTACGATTCAGCAGGTAAAACAGGCACCGCACAAATAGTCAGTATTGCTCAAGGTGAACGCTACGATGCAAAATCCCTCAAAGAGCGTCAACGTGATAACACTATCTATGTAGGCTTTGCACCTTATGAGGATCCCAGAATCGTTGTTTCTGTTGTTCTAGAAAACAATCATGGCGGTGTGCAAATTGCTCGCCAACTAATGGATTACTACTTTGCTGCAAATCCCGTTAATCTTGCCAGGAATAACACACCATGACTACTCTACATGATGGTCGTTCAATCTGGGTGCGTATGCATCTTGACTTGCCGCTACTACTGGCATTGCTATTAATGATGGCAGGCAGTGTAACCGTTGTTTATAGCGCCAGTGGTCAAGACCTGGCAATGATGATCCGCCATATTACCAGGATGGGCGGCGCAATTTTAGGCATGCTTATTTTGGCGCAACTTTCACCAGCGACCTTAAAGCGTTTAGTTATTCCTTTATATTGTGCTGGATTACTGATGCTAGTTGCGGTGCTGTTATTTGGCGTCAGCTCCAAAGGCGCTCAGCGCTGGTTAGATTTAGGTATTACCCGTTTTCAACCTGCTGAATTAATGAAAATAGCCGTGCCTATGATGGTGGCTTGGTATATTGGCCGTAATCATTTACCGCCTAGAGCACTACACTTAGTTGTTGGTTTTACCATTGTTATGGTTCCCACACTCCTGATCAAAGAGCAGCCCGACTTAGGCACATCTATCTTAATCGCCAGTTCAGGGATATTTGTATTATTTTTGTCTGGTCTAAGCTGGCGATTAATCGGCTTTTTGAGCGCTTTGGTTGCTTTAGCTGCGTGGCCTTTTTGGCATTACGGTATGCATGACTATCAAAAACAGCGGGTACTAACTTTGTTCAATCCAGAAAGCGATCCTCTTGGCTCTGGTTACCATATTATTCAATCAAAAATAGCTATCGGCTCCGGTGGTATTGAAGGTAAAGGTTGGTTGCAAGGCACCCAATCACAATTAGAATTTTTACCCGAACGCCATACTGATTTTATCTTCTCTGTACTTAGTGAGGAGTTTGGTCTTTTTGGTGTATGTGTTTTATTATGCATGTATCTATTCATCATTGGTCGCGGTTTATATATCGCGGTTAATGCCCAAGATGCATTTGGTAAATTACTGGCAGGTGCACTGACCCTGACTTTTTTTGTTTATGTATTTGTAAATATTGGCATGGTATCAGGGTTACTGCCTGTAGTGGGTGTACCATTGCCATTAATAAGTTATGGCGGTACATCGATGGTTACCTTAATGGCTGGATTTGGCATTATTATGTCTATCGCAACTGATAAAAGGATGCTATTAAAGTAATGCGTTACTGTCTAAAGTTGTTCAGTTGTTCATGGTTAATGATTGTTTTAAGCGCTTGTAGTTCCTCAGGCATAAATCACAGTGACCGGTATAGTATGCGCCATGATTCTGCACCACTTCGCGCGCCAACTGAATTAGAAATGCAAGATGCCATAGTCACTAAAGTTACCAAAAGTGCCAGTGCTGGCCGCGCTTACACCGTTAATGGCAAAAACTATACTCCGATGCTGGATGAAACTGGCTATAGCGAAGAAGGTATCGCCTCATGGTATGGGCGCAAATTTCATGGTTACCACACCTCAAATGGCGAAATATATGATATGTTCGCGATGACTGCCGCTCATAAAACGTTACCCTTACCAAGCTTTGTAAAAGTAACCAACACCAGTAATGGCAAGTCTGTGATTGTCCGTGTAAATGATCGTGGCCCATTTCATGATGACCGCTTAATCGATTTATCCTATGCAGCAGCGTATAAACTTGGTTACTATCATCATGGTACAGCCAAGGTTAAGCTTGAGGCTATCACAATGCCCGATTCGACTGCGCGTTTGAGTTATATTCAAGTCGCTGCAGGCAGTACCTTAGAAAATATTGAAGCATTAGCGTACACCCTACGCCAGCAATATCAATTACCCACTAATATTGTGGAAAAAGATGCTATTTATAGGCTGCGTTTAGGGCCAATTAAAAATGCTGAGCAAGCTCAGCAAGTACTTGAAAAATTAAAACAGGATCAATTTCAAAACGCGTTCTTGCTTTATAGTGAATAACACCTTTAGAATGAGGTAAACGCGAATCTTTAACTTTAACCATTAATGAGTATGATGAAATCTATTAAATCCAAAATTATTAGCGGTGTGTGTAGCGTTGTTTGCTCTGCTGCCGTTTTTTCTGCGACCGCCCAAATCATCCCAGCCCCACCTCAAGTTAATGCAAAAGGTTATTTTCTTGTTGATTTTACTACAGGTAAAATTATAGCTGAAGGTGAACCTGATACTCGCCTAGCACCTGCCAGTTTAACTAAAATGATGACCAGCTATGTCATTGGTACCGAAATCAAAGCGGGTAACATTGCCCCAACCGATATGGTCACAGTGAGCGAAAAAGCGTGGGCTAAAAACTTTCCTGAATCATCAAAAATGTTTATCGAAGTCGGTAAGCAGGTCACTGTCGATGATTTAAACCACGGTATAATTATTCAATCAGGTAATGATGCCTGTGTGGCTATGGCAGAACATATTGCCGGTAGCGAAAGCGCATTTGCAGACTTAATGAATGCCCATGCTGAGAAATTAGGTATGAGTAACAGCCACTTCATTAACAGCCATGGCTTAGATACCAACGAACACTTCACAACCCCTCGAGATATGGCCACCTTAGGTGCAGCACTTATTCGTGATGTGCCTGACGAGTATGCAGTTTACGCACAAAAATCATTTACTTTTAACGGCATTAAGCAATACAACCGTAACTCACTGTTATGGGATGAAAGCTTAAACGTTGATGGTATAAAAACCGGTCATACATCGGAAGCCGGTTACAGCTTAGTAAGTTCAGCGACTAAAGATGATATGCGTTTAATCGCCGTGGTTATGGGTACTTCGAGTGAACGTGCACGTAAAGTAGAAAGTAAAAAATTACTTAACTATGGTTTTCGTTTTTTTGAAACAATCACACCTTACAAAGCCGGCGACAGTTTTGCCGAGCAACGTATTTGGATGGGTAACAAAGAAAATGTATCGTTAGGCATTTTAGTTGATACGCCGATCACTATTCCGCGTGGCCAACGTAAAAATTTAAAAGCCGACTTTAAACTTGATAAAGTTTTAGAGGCGCCATTAGCGAAAGGCTCTACCGTAGGTACTTTATCTTTACAACTTGAAGGCGAAGTAATTGCTCAGTATCCTCTGGTAACGCTTGAAGAAGTTGAAGAAGGTAGCTTCTTTAGTAAAATTTATGATTACCTACGTTTACAAATAATGTAAAACGCTACCAAATAATATAAGCGCCTTGCAAAGCAAGGCGTTTTTTTTGCTTTAAAGATGGTAGAATGCGCCCCATATCTAACCCGCAAATAACCAGAATACCAATTGTCTTACGTAAGCGATTAATTCAATTGCTATAAAGGTCGAGAACAGGTTATCTAATCGGTTTATTGTTTAGTAAAATAGTACTAAACGCACATAAGTATGAGGAGTCAACGTCGTGGCTACACCGGTAAAAAATACTAAATTTGATGAATATTTAGAATACCCTTGCCCTTTTACATTTAGAGTAATGGGGTTGGCAAACGTCAACTTAACTGACCAAATTCTAACTAAGTTACAACCTATTGCCCCTGGCGATTACGCGCCAAAAGTTAAACCTAGCAGCAAAGGTAATTATGAGTCAGTTAGCTTAGTCGTTACCGTGACCAGCGGCACTCATATTGAAGAAATTTATAACGTGATAAGTGCGATTGATGACGTACGACACATGCTTTAAACGCTAAGCGGAGTAAGCTGTGAGCGAAAATACCTTAATCGTCCGTCAACTTGGTAAACAGCGTTACATGCCAATTTGGCAACAAATGCAAAACTATACTGATGTTCGAACTGAGCATGATGCGGATGAAATATGGCTCGTTGAACATGAGCCAGTATTCACGCAAGGCCAAGCAGGTAAAGATGAACACCTACTTGCCCCTGGCGACATAGAAGTGATCAAGGTTGACCGAGGTGGTCAAGTAACCTATCACGGACCGAGCCAGCAAATGATGTACGTATTATTTAACTTACGTCGCTTGAAAATTGGCGTACGAGAATTGGTCACATGGCTTGAAGAGTGTATTATCGATACACTCAATGATTACGGTATTAAAGCCTACGCAAAAGCTGATGCCCCAGGGGTTTATGTTAACGATAGCAAAATAGCATCATTAGGACTTCGTGTTCGCCGTGGCTGCTCTTTTCATGGTCTAGCATTGAATGTAAACATGGACATGAGTCCGTTTTTACGTATCAACCCATGTGGTTACGCCGGTATGAACATGGTGCAAACAACCGACTTGAACGGCCCAGAAAACCTTGCGCAAGCAGGTGCTGGTCTCGTAAAACATATGATTAAAAAACTTAATGCGACACAGGTTAAGTATACTGAAGGGTTTGAAAACGAATGAATAAACCAGTCAAGATGGAACCAGGGGTAAAACTACGCGACGCTGAAAAAATGGCGTTGATCCCAGTAAAAGTATTACCCACTGAAAAAAACGAAATGTTACGCAAGCCAGAGTGGCTAAAAATTCGCTTACCTAAATCAACCGAGCGGATCGACGGCATTAAACAAGCCATGCGTAAGCACGGACTGCATTCAGTGTGTGAAGAAGCCTCTTGCCCTAACTTATCAGAATGCTTTAATCACGGTACAGCAACTTTTATGATTTTAGGCGCAATTTGTACTCGTCGTTGCCCATTTTGTGATGTTGCCCATGGCCGTCCGTTAACACCAGACGCCGCAGAGCCTGAAAAGTTGGCTCTTACTATTCGCGATATGAAGTTAAGCTATGTGGTGATCACCTCTGTGGATCGTGATGATTTACGTGATGGCGGCGCACAACATTTTGCTGATTGTATTCGTGAAATTCGCAAGTATAACCCAAAAATCACCATCGAAATTTTAGTGCCTGATTTTCGTGGTCGCATGGACCGAGCGCTTGAAATCTTAATAGAAACGCCACCAGATGTATTCAATCATAACCTTGAAACTGCACCGCGTTTATATAAACTTGCGCGCCCAGGTGCTGACTACAAATGGTCATTAGAATTACTGCGTCGCTTTAAAGAAGCACACCCTGAAGTGAAAACTAAATCAGGCCTAATGGTTGGTCTTGGCGAAGAAATTAGCGAAATCGAAGAAGTACTGCGTGATTTACGCGCGCATAATGTCGATATGCTAACGGTTGGCCAATACCTACAGCCATCAAAGCATCACTTACCTGTAAAACGCTACGTGCCACCAGCAGAGTTTGACGCGCTTAAAGAGTACGCTGATGAAATTGGCTTTACTCATGCCGCATCAGGTCCATTTGTTCGTTCAAGCTACCATGCTGATCAACAAGCTGCGGGTAAAGAAGTGAAGTAATCATTTTTACAGAATTGAAAGAGCCGTTAGTAATGGATTAAATCACTAACGGCTTTTTGTTTTCTTAATCACGTGCAATTTATATCGATACCGACACTCATCTCGCATGTCTTTAATTACTAAAGCTAGGATTATATTGATAAACGGCTTGTGATTTAGTCAGCCCCCCTGTGAGGTTCAAACTACTTAAACTATTCATACCATCGAACGCAATCAAAGCTCGTTGCACTACTTTTTGCGTATAATTAGCCATGAAGTCTTCATATTTAAACGATGGCTGCGCGATGATTAGCTGTTGACCAGCCGAGGGAATACCGCTGTACCATAGTGTTACACTGACTTGTGCATCAATTGAGCCTAAGTCAATTTGTGCTCCTTTATAAACACGCTCGTAAATAGTTAAGTTGCCGACTTGTGCCAGCATCAAATTATCATTAAAACTAAACTCTAATTCAAAGCCAGAGTCATGCGTATTTATATCTTTAAAGCCATTGATTTTACGAGTATTTGGTGCTTTAGTTGAATGACTATAAACTACTTGGTAATCAGAATTGGTTATTCCTCAGTCAGCCTCTAGCTTAGTCTTGGTGCCGTTAGTCGCTGATGATAAATCTTCGAAATTAGCGGTATAGCGATCCCGACTGCGAAATTTCAATGTCACTTCTGAATTACCATTTTCGATTCGTTCACGAAACGAATAACCTAAATTTTGCAGCTGACAGCTACCTAGAGTATCGAAAAACTTAACTGTACGGTTCTTATCAAGTGATAATGAGCCATTTACATCGTAAGATTGCCGTCTCTACTATGGCTTTAAATGCACTAAAATAACTGTCTACGTTAGCCGACTCATTACTATAAGTGAGTTTGCTAGGCTCGAGTAAACCCTTATACTATCGAGAAATCACATCAGGATTATCGGCACTAACAGCGCTACAAATTAATAATAATGACAAACCACTGACAAATTCGCTTTTATGTTTCATCACTAACCTTTATAAATTGTAATAAAAAAAGCCGACGTGAATCGGCTTGAATTCATTATGATTATTGAATAGGTGATAAATCCAGACCATCAACTATATACAAGGTATTACCATCAACGACAGTATTATTAGTATCTAAATACTTTTGCCCTAACGGCCCTCCAATAGTGGCTTCAGACCAAGTAGCAAAGTCATCATCATTAATCACCCCCAAACGCGTATTATCGATAAGCCATAAACCTTCCATCTTGTCATGTGGGTAAGAAACTTCGTTAACCATATCAACAACTGGCGATGTGCTTTTTGTCACTGGTAAGATATTCTTTGCAGCTAGTTCAGCCCAACCTGCATCATAATCAACTGCATCATTTATAACTTGCTCTATTGTTTTACCTGCAATGATTAAACCTAAATTGCTATTTTGTTCAATATCCCCCATTGCTGCAACTGCTTCTAAATCGGTCGCACCGCTGATATCAATCTTATAAACATGCTTTTGTGCTGTCTCATCACCTTTGTTATAAAAAGCACCGTCACGTTCAAGTACTAAGAAGCTCGTGTTGCTAAGCGCTTTAATTGCTGAGTTAGAATTCGACCCTTTAACCTGTCGATACAAATATTGCGAAATATTGCCAGTTTCTAAATCAACAGTGACAATACGAGTTAAATCTGTACGGTTTTTACTCGGATTATCCAAGCTTGATTGCATAATGCCGACTAATGTTTTCTGATCAGGTGTGATCGCTAACCCCTCCATACCACGGTTAGCCCATCGATTAGCAAACTCTGCTGGTAAGTTAATCTTCAAACCGTAATCAGTATTAATAGCATCTGTACGTATGTCTGCGGTAAATGCATTAATACGGCCAATTTCTTTACCGTTAGCATCATAATGCACCATGTGTGGACCATACTCATCGCTAACCCAGAAAGTACCATCTTTTAAAGCAGCTAAACCTTCGGCATCCAAACCATAATCATCATAAACTGCAGGGTTAGTAACTTCGTCATACGGCTGCGTCATATCTGCGCGAATAACTTCGCCATCAGTCGTATACGGTACTTCACCTGTTCCACCTAATGCAGCTGAATTTGGTAGGCCACTAATATTGTTACCATCACGATCTTTGAGCAAAATATCTTTAATCTTAGCGATATCACCCGTTGACTGAACTGCAAATAAACCAATACGCGGCGTGTAGTCAGGTGTTGGGAACTTCTTACCATTACCGTGAGGTGCGCCCTCTTGAGAGGTTCGATAATTAGAATTAGGACCACGATCAGTTAAAGCATAAAATTGTGTCGTATTCATCGGGTGACCATCCATATCAGAGCCGTAACCACCATTGCGTACCTCAAAAGTAGATCCTGGGTAATAATAATTTTCTAGTTCGTTGCGCATTACGGTATAAGATAGACGCTCACCGGTACTCCCAAAATTATCAGGGTTACAAAGAAAGGACGTACTTGTAACCTCTGTTGTGGCTAAAGCACCATTGCGGTCGGCATCCAAACCCGAATCAATTTTTATGCCGCCCATCCAACAGTTGCTATCGCCCATATTCAACTCTGTTTGCATAACTAAGCTGTTTAATCCAACAGCACCGTCTATACCGCCATTACCATTCGTGCCATCTGTCCCATTAGCACCGTCTTTACCATCACTACATGCGCCTAGTAATACTGTTACTAAAACGAACGATAGGTTTAGTTTAAATTTTTTCACAACAACTCCATTTATACTTTTTATAATTAGAGTGGTCATAGTAAGCAGTAAAAATGACAGCAATTAATGCCTAATAATTACTAACTTGAACTTTCAATGAAACTTGCATGACAAATTCATAGTTGATTATGAATAAACATCAAATAAAGAGGCTCTTCAATCGATTACAAGTAACTAACGGACTTATTTAAGCGCTGAGCAGCTTAAGCACATTCGCTTCCTCACGCTGCATTGCCTGACGTTCATGGGCATACAACTGCGCTAATTTAATCTCTGACAATGGCGTTTTAGCACTTACCAGAGTTAGCTCTAAATTAGGCTGCACATGACTAAATACATAATGAACTCGCGCAATATGAAATTCTGAACTGACTAAAATGGCCGCGGTTATATGTTCCGCTATAAGTATTGGCTTAGTGAGTAACGCATCCTCAAAGGTAAAGCGGCTTAGTGCCACCGGTAAAAAAGCAGATTCGGGTATGCCAAGTTCAATTAAGTAACTTTTAGTATATTCACCATGGGCGTGGTTAGTGGTATTAAAATGTGCGCCAAACCCGCCAGTGCACAATACCTTAACAGAGGGGTTTGCTTGGTATATTTGATAAGCTCGCTGACAACGGCTTTTTGCTATTACTGATAAACTACCATCGTTGTTATTTGGCCCACCTAAAACAATCAGTGCCGTTTTAATTTCGCTATTCGTCGCTGCTCTCATTACGCGATTCTCAATTGTTTTTTATTCTTTGGCTATCAGCTTAAAACTATTTTTGCGGTTTGCAATTAATCATTAGGTCAAACGGCTTTTCCTTGAGACAATCCACACTGTTATTTTTAAAACATGGTTCTTTATGAAACTATTAGTTAGAAACTTATCACGTACTATCACTGAACATGAGATCCGCGTACTTTTTACTGAACACGGTAAAGTAGCCGATTGTAATTTAGTACTAGATAAAGAAACCGGCCAATCGAAAGGCTTTGCCTTTGTAGAAATGCCAAACGATGCAGAAGCTGCTGTAGCAATAAAAGCATTGAATCAAAGTACTGTTGATAAAAGCAAGATCCGCGTAAAGAAAGCTGACGCTTAAACGTGTTATTTTGTTGCAAAAGGCCAGCACTCTTCGCTGGCTTTTAGCTTTTCCCCACACAACTTCTGCGCCAGTCCCTTTCACCCAACGAAATTTAATTCAATCACTAAATCATAGTACCCAAAATCAACTAATTGTATTTTATAAAAATATCTGCGCTTCATGGCAAAAAACTAGACAGCAAAACCGACACCCCATATAGTCACAGTATGTATCCTTAAAAACCTGCAATTATGTCTCCTCTTTTTAAATCACTCAGTATAACTCTATTATTGGGCTTAACTGGCTGTTCAGAGCCTACTCAAGAACAGGCAACGCTTGACAATACAACCAGTGTAAATTTAAGCAATATTAAACAACATATTAAAACCCTTGCCTCAGACGAATTTGAAGGACGCGGTCCATTAACGCGCGGTGAAGTAAAAACTGTGGGTTACTTAAGTGACCAATACCAAGCGCTTGGATTAACTGGCGCATATAATAATAAGTTTTTACAGCCGGTAAAAATGGCGATGGTAACCGCTGATCAAAACATGCAATTAAAAATTGGCGACTTGAGCTTTACCGCTGGAAAAGATTTTACGGCGCGAACGAAACAATTACAGCCACTTATTGATGTTCGTAATTCAGAGGTAGTATTTGTTGGTTATGGCATTAATGCGCCCGAGTATAATTGGAATGATTATAAAAATATTGATGTAACGGGTAAAACGGTTGTTGTGTTAGTAAATGATCCTGGGTTTGCTACGCAAAACGATGCGCTATTTACCGGCAACGCCATGACCTACTACGGTCGCTGGACTTACAAATACGAAGAAGCCGCTCGCCAAGGCGCAGCCGCAGTATTTATTGTGCACGAAACAGCGCCAGCTGCATATCCTTGGGGCGTAGTTGAAAGCTCAAATACAGGCACAAAATATACCTTGATGGATAACAACCTAAACGCATCAGAACTACCGGTAATGGGTTGGCTAACACTCGATGCAACCGAGCAGCTATTTAAATCAGCAAACTTGAGCTATCAACAATTAAAGCAACAAGCACTTAACGACGACTTTAAAGCTACTGCGCTTAATTTAACAGCAAACCTTGCATTTAAAAACGAAGTGTCACACGCTAAATCACACAATGTTGTTGCGCAATTAACGGGCAGTGAAGCGCCTGATGAATATATTGTGGTCAGCGCACATTGGGACCATTTTGGCACTAAGCAAACTGATAGCGGGCCAAAAATTTATAATGGTGCAGTTGATAATGCCTCAGGCAGTGCTGCCACAATTGAAATCGCTCGTATATTAAGTAACATGCATAAACAAAAACCGTTTAAGCGCTCGATTATTTTTGCAAACTTTACCGCCGAAGAAACAGGGTTAATTGGCTCAGAGCAATTTGCCAGTGGCGAACTTATCCCTACCAAGCAGATGGTCGCTCTGTTAAATATTGATGGTATGAATGTGCTAGATGGCACCGATTACATACTGCAATACGGCAAAGGCTTATCACAAATGGAAGACTACCTTAGCAAAGCCGCAAGCAAACAAGGCCGTCATGTAAAAATGGATCCCGTGCCACAAAACGGCCTATTCTTCCGATCAGATCACTTCTCACTAGCTAAACAAGGCGTACCTGGTTTACTGTTTATGAGTTTAGGTGATACAGATCCAGATTATATTGCTCATAAATACCATAAAGAAGCTGATGATTACTCTGCTCAGTGGTCATTAGGTGGTGTAAAACAAGACATCGAGTTAATTGTTGATATCGCATCACAATTGGCAAACAACGGTGATTGGCCAAAATGGCAAGCCGATTCAGATTTTAAAACTCGTCGCGCCCAAGACCGCGCAGAATAAATTAAGTTGAGTTGGGGTAGGCATTCATCGCCTACCCCATTTTTATTAATGCCCTTTCTTATTGCGTTGTGCGCTCAATAATAAGGTTTCGGCTTTTGCCCCTAAATACACATAAATAGCCAACGCAATCAATAGCCCTACAACCGCCAACATCATATAAATTGCCGGTAATAAATACTGCGACTGCCCCAGCGCTGCCTTAAACATCGTTAATAACGCTTCAATAGACACTGCAATTAAAATAGTTGAAATAAACCGTGTGATAGTGCGCCGCGTTGAACTGTGCCTAAAGATATCTTTATGCATTAAAATTTCTTCTTCGAGAATCGTTTTACCTAAATCAAATATTGCTAACGCGAGGGTGATAAAAATGATGATCGTAAACGGTTCGAGCGGATCATTTTCTATAGAGCGGACAAACAGTAAGCTATAAATATCACCAAACACCCTACCAAGTAAAAATAACACTAAGATAAATAAGCAACTGACAATAATGCCATAACCCGCTTTAAAAAATGGCGTCATCGTGGCGCGAGTACGATCCCCCATAATAAATTCGATTAATTGCGTTAGACATACATCAATCACTAAATAGCGATTTTCGCCATATGAAGCATGTAACGATTTTATTGCTGAAATACATAAGTGATTGGTCGCGATCGAAATATAGGGCGGCGTAAAACGAGTATGTTGCTGTTGTTGGATACCTTGAAAATACGGCCGTTCACTCAAATCCTGTGAATCGCCACGATTATTTAAGGTTTTCATATACTGACGTTTAAAGCAGACATTGTTACCTAGCTGCACGCCATTTTTATCTAAACAGTATTGTAATTCTAAAAATGGGTATTGAGCGATTAAATAACGATTATCTTGTTGTTTTTTAACACCGTCTTCTAAGCTTGCTAGCACTGAGTCAAGTAAGTCGTGGATCACGGTTTGATATTCTTGGTAACGTTCGACGCTACTGATATAACTCATTCTTGCCATGTGTTTGCTCCTAACTGCATAATTAAAAGTAATAGCAATTACAGAACCAACTTTACAAAAACTTATAAATCAATTAGTTGCATTATTTAAATAAAATAAAAAATCTATTTCGCACCAACCAGGTGCAAAATAAACTGCTGGACTTACTTTTTTGCAAGCATAAAAAATGGGCTACTTAGCCCATTCTTTCATTAAATCAATTACTTTTAAATTTCATCATCAGAGTCTTGCACTTGACGTTGTGCAGCTCTAGCAATGATTTCAACATAAAACGACTCTAAGCCTTGTTTTTCAATTTCGCTGATTGAGTTGCTAATTTCAGCAACGTGCACCACTTGGGCATCTTCAGCTGTGTTACCAAATTTACAATCAAATGCCCAGTAATCAGCATCAATTGGCAACGTTTTGTTACGCTCTCTTTTCAAATACTTTTTTACTTCATGCTTTGCAGCATCTACCATGCGAGGGTATTTGATTTTCTCGTGATTCAGCGTGAATGTTTTCTTCATTACGTTCCTAATTACCTTGATTTAATGATGATGGCAATAATACCAAGTAAATTGGAAATGCCATTTGGGGTCATTATAGCAATTGCATTTAGTTTGTGGATGCTTTTTTTACACTAAAATAAATAAAATATTTTTACCGATAATTATTACAGCTTAATATCACGCTTGGGCAAGGTGTAAGGGTTGATGAAGATCTGCATTATTAAGGCTATCGTAAAATGCAGCCGCATCCATTTGCGGATGATCCAGCTGTGTTTCTTTATCTAAATGACGCTTTCGCACGACTAGTTCGCAATTATCAATCACCATTAGTGGAATATGGTTTTTATCATCTCTGATCACTAATGGTTCCGGCGCAAGGCACGAACGTAAACGAATATCTGCCATGCTGCCTTGTTGTAATAGCTGTGCATTATGTTGGCCAATGAGCATATCAAATTCATCTGGAGCCAATGCTTGCTCAGGCCCTGCCCCTAATTGTTCACGTAATTGCGCTTCATTTGGTGTTGAAGCATGTGCATCAAATGGGGTTTTAGGGAGATGAAATTGACTAAAATCTAACACGTCATGAGAAAGCATTGCCAATAATAATGCAAACTCGCCACGACGGTGTTCTGAGACACTTTTGGCAAGACGATTGTTAAGTTGACTCTCTGTGATTAACAAATCATCGATTTGCATAGACTTTAGCCGATTGCAGTTAGTAATAGATATTTATCGGCTTTATTTAATATTTCTTTAGCTTTTTCTTTACTTAAATGCTCACTTTGCTATTATCAGCGCCGTTGCATTGGAGGGGTTCCCGAGCGGCCAAAGGGATCAGACTGTAAATCTGACGGCTCAGCCTTCGCTGGTTCGAATCCAGCTCCCTCCACCACTTTTCTTACCGCTAAGTTAAGTGGGCCAAATGCGACAAAATTAGTGTGGAGGGGTTCCCGAGCGGCCAAAGGGATCAGACTGTAAATCTGACGGCTCAGCCTTCGCTGGTTCGAATCCAGCTCCCTCCACCACTTTTCTTATCTATCAGCAAAACTTCATTCTTCGAACTTTATTCTAGCTAACTTTATTCTCGCTAACTTTATTCTCGCTAACTTTATTCTCGCTAACTTTATTCTCGCTAACTTTATCCTCGGTAACTTTATCCTCGGTAACTTTATCCTCGGTAACTTTATCCTCGGTAACTTTATCCTCGCTAACTTTACCCTCGCTAACTTTATCCTCGGTAACTTTATCCTCGGTAACTTTATCCTCGCTAACTTTATCCTCGCTAACTTTACCCTCGCTAACTTTACCCTCGGTAACTTTATCCTCGGTAACTTTCGGAGTTTTTCAAGTTAGTTGTCGCATCAAGTTAAATTTTATGCCGCCCGCACTTCTTCTTTTTTCTCTGGATTCAAATTTACTTCATTGATCATTGTCCAATTTCGAGACTTTCCTGACCAACGACTTGGATTCTGTAATTTCGCTATTTCATTAACCCGATGACGTTCCGCTAGGATCGCTTTATCTAAACCTAAATGACGCTGATTTGGCGTGACAAACTTAATACCGCTATGTAAATGTTCATCGTTGTACCAATCTACAAATCCGTTAACCCATTTCCTTGCGCTCGCGATATCTTCGAAGGCTTTTTCAGGGTATTCTGGGCGATACTTTAATGTTTTAAATAATGACTCAGAATACGGATTATCGTTACTCACAGATGGTCGGCTAAATGAAGGCACAATCCCTAACTCCTGCAATGTCGCTAATAACGTTGCTCCTTTCATTGGACTGCCATTATCTGAGTGCAACGTGACTTGCTCAGGTTTTACCTGCTCTCGCCTGCAAATATCTACCATTAAATCAGCCGCCAGTGTGCTTAGTTGTGTGTCATGAACCTGCCAACCAACTATTTTTCGACTATAAATATCCATCACTAAATATAAGTATAAAAACTGACCTTTAACTGCTGTCGGCAAATACGTGATATCCCATGTATAAATTTCGTTTGCACGTGTTGCCTTGAGCGCTTTTGGCTTTTTTATCTTTTTATTTGGTTTTACTTTTTCTCTGTGTGTTAGTAAGTTATGTGATTTCATAACGCGATAAAACGAACTTTCTGATGCTATCCACACACCTTTATCCAATAGTTTAGGGACTATCTTGCAGGGTGGTAAATGCCCGTACTCTATTGAATTAACCGTCTTAATTATACGCTGTTGCTCTAATTCAGTTAGCTTATTAGGTGGTCGTTTTATCGTACTTGTCCGCTTATCTATCATATCTTCAGCTTCAATCCAGCGTTGGATTGTTCTTGTCGTTAAACCAAGTAACTCACATGCTTTTGCTTGCCTTGCCCCTGATTTCTGAGCGTCTTTAATGAGCTTTATCAATTCATGGCGTTCAGTTGAGCTGGTTAATCGTCCTCGTTGAAACCCCAAAGCGCATCTGCTTTTTTGAGTACAAGTAAAGCGGCTGTTTCTGCTAATGCTTTATCTTTACGATTAAGCTCTTTTTGAAGCTGCTTAATTTCTTGTTTGAGCTGCTTGCTGTCTGATTTTACAGGCTTCGTTGCTGGCCCTTTAGCAAAATCTTGCTTCCATTGTTGAATATGATGCGGGTAAAGTCCTTTAGCACGACAATATTCATTAAGAGCTGTTTCATCTAAACTCGCACATTCAATAATGGCGTTGAGCCTGTCTTCTAAGCTCCAGTCATGAGGGCGTTTTTCTGTTGTCATGTGACTACCGTTATTTTTAGTTTCAAGTTCATGGTTTTTAGCAAGTGCAATCCACCGTTGTAGTGTTGAATAGCCGACGCCTAAATCATCAGCAATATCTTCTAGACGAACATCATCACATTGAGATAATGCTTTTTCAACAGCTTGAACTTTAAATTCTTGAGTAAATCGACGTCTCATTTTATCTGCCTCTATTAAAAAGTTAGAGGCGACAACTATCCTGACACAGGGGGCTTTATCCTCGGTAACTTTATCCTCGGTAACTTTATCCTCGGTAACTTTATCCTCGCTAACTTTACCCTCGGTAACTTTATCCTCGCTAACTCATTCGACTACCCATTGTAAACTCGCACCGTGTTGCCTTAACCATTTTGTTGCTTGCTTATAATCAGGATAAAACTCACTGACGCGCTGCCAAAATGCGGCACTGTGATTTAAATATTTCAAGTGAGCTAGTTCATGCACAATTACATAATCAATAATACTCTGCGGCGCACTGGCTAATAACAAATTAAAGGTCAATTCTCGTCGTCGATTACAACTGCCCCAACGACGCTTATAAGTATGAATGCGAATACTGCTAGGTAAAGCCTCTGCCATTTTTAGGCAATAAGCATGTACACGCATTTCAATATAATTTTCTAATTGCTCATGTAAAAAACTTTCGAGCAAGGTTTGGTACATTGGCTGCTGATGCTTAACCCGTCCAGAAAGATTTAGCTGTAACACATTCCCCTGCTGATTTTTTACTAGCTGCCATGCGCTGCGCGAGCTGACACCATAAGTCAGTATCATAGGTTGTGAAAAAACCAGTACGCGATTATCTTGTAATGGGTATTGGCGAGTATCAAGCATTTGACTTTGCTTATTAATTTGCGCATTGATCCAGTCAGTTTTACTTAGCAGCCAGCTTTCAAGTTCCTTTTTAGCAACCCCAACAGGCGCATAAACTGTGACACTTTGTTGCTGGACTTTGATAGCGACAGTTTTGCGGCGGCGACTACGTTTTAATGTATATTCAAACAAACCTAACTCTTGTAATTGACCGACAGTCATTGAACTAATTAACAGGTCACTATAATACCTTGCAAAATAACTGCTAATCTATAACTAAGTAGAATTAAATAAAGCGATATCAAACATGCCTGATAAGCCTTGTTGTCGTTATACCTCTCCCGATGGCCATCATTGTCAAGAAACAGACATGGGCTCAGGTTTTTGTTTTTGGCATGATGCCAAATTTGATAAGTCAGGCTTAGATCTGACCCAAAAATTAGAGCGCTATGCAAAAAAGGGAGGATTATTACAGGGATTGCAATTAAAACGCGCTAACCTCAATGGGCTTAATTTGATAAAACAAGATGATGAGGATGGTTTTGATTTATCTTACAGTAATTTTTATCGTGCAACGCTCACCAACGCTCACCTGTTTAATAATAAAATAGCCCACAGTTCACTGATGAAAGCCAACTTGCACGAAGCAAGCCTGCATTACTGCAACCTACAAGATACAAATTTATTGGGTATAAAACTAAACAACACCCGTATTGATAACATTGAGCTAGGCGCTGAACTATTACAGGAAAAACAAGCTAAAGCAGCGCTTAAACATACAGATAAAAGCGCAGCCCTTGACTTATTTGAACAATCAGAAGAAATATTTCGCAATTTACGTAAAGCATCAGAACAACAAGGCTTATTTGAACTGGCGGGTAATTTCACGTACAAAGAACTGCGGATGCGTCACGCACAATATCCACGGGGTTCAAAAAAACGATTAGCCTCGAGCTGTATTGATATGTTGTGCGGGTATGGTGAAAAGCCTGAAAATGTGATCCGTTTTAGTTTGTCACTGATCATCTGCTGCGCCCTGTGTTATTTTATTTTTGGGGTGATGGATGCTGGTCGTATTATGCAGTTCAATCCGGCGGCAACATTAAGTGATAATTTATTAGCCCTACTTAATAGCTTTTATTTTAGCGTGGTTACTTTTACAACCTTAGGATATGGCGATATTACTCCGGTTGGTTTCTCCCGATTCGTTGCTGCAGTTGAAGCGTTTTGCGGGAGTTTCTCTCTGGCACTATTCGTAGTCGTATTTGTCAAACGTATGACCCGATAATTACCGATTACTTTATCTGCGAAAATAAATAGTTCAGCTAAATACCTGCTATAAAACTGGTTATAAATGATGCTATCATTACGCACAATGAAACTTAGCGAATTGATTTTAAAAAGTTTTTGATTTTGTTAAATTTTGCAGCTAAATATGTAAACAAATAACAGGCATTTGCGCAAAATTAATTAATTGTCTTAACATATATTTCAGGTGATATTAGTTATTACTGAAATAACAGTGTATTGAGCCGTTATGCTTACCGCTTTTTTTATTACCGATCACGATCCGAGCCTTCTTATTAATGGTGTTTATGACCCATTTTTAGTCGCTCTGTCTGTTTTAACGGCTATTTTCTCTGCATTTTTTGCAACTTACATGATCGATCTGGCCAAAGAAACACGCTTCAAAAGTTATCAAAAATTAGCCAACTCAACGGCTTCCTTGGTACTTTCTGGCGGTATTTGGAGTATGCATTTTATTGGTATGTTGGCATTTTCACTGTGTACAAATATCAGCTACGACCCAACACTCACCTTTTTATCTTTCATTCCAGCATTTTTAGCCTGCCTAACTGGCGTGTCATTATTAGTAAAAAATAACGCCACTATTTTCAGTTTAATACTGCCCTCGGTACTACTCGGCGCAGGTATCGGCACTATGCATTACAGTGGTATGGCAGCAATGGAATTGAGCCCGCTGCTACGCTACGATCCATTGATGTTTGGGTTGTCAATTATCGTTGCCGTTGTACTGGCGTTTATATCTTTATATGCTCGCTTTAATATTAAAAAGCACCTCCCAACACTAAATTCTTTGCAGACGCGGTTGATCAGCGCAATCATTTTGGGTTTTGCTGTTGCAGGTATGCATTACATGGGAATGGCGGCAACACGGTTTGTTGCAACCTCGCCATTAATTGGTAATGACAGCGCCAGCTCAGAACTTACATTTGTTGCTATTAGCGTAGTGTTCGCCACCATTATTCTAACCGCGATAGTTGCTATCATTAACGGTATGGTACGCTATCGCATGTTACTTGAAGAAAAAACAGGGAATGAATCTCGCTTAGAGGCTATTTTATCGACCGCTATAGATGGCATAGTAACAATTAACAATCGCGGTATTATCTTAAGCTTTAATAACGTTGCAGAGAATATTTTCGGCTGGCATAGCACTGATGTAAAGGGTAAAAACATAAAAATGCTGATGGCAGATGATATCGCAGCCGAGCATGATGAATATCTATTAAAGGCACATCACATCGATTTAGGTAAAGTCATTGGCGTCAATCGTGATGTTCTTGCTAAACATAAACAAGGTCACCTATTTCCTATTCGCTTAGGTATTGGTGAAGCAAACCAGCCAGGACAAGAGTCAATATTTGTTGGCTTTATTACTGACTTGACTGAGCAACGCAAACTACAACAAAACCTCATAGCGAAAGAACAACAATACCGCTCGCTGATGAATAATATGCCTGGCGTGGTATTTCGCTGCCAGTTGGATAAAAGCTGGAGCATGATTTTTATTAGCCCTAGCATTAATGAAGTAACTGGCTATGTCCCATCGGAATTTATCAATCAGCATATTCAGTTTAGTGATTTGATTTTTAAAGATGATAACAAACGCATCAATAAATCGGTCGAGCAAGCGATCGCTGCTAAATCGCAATACTCAATTGAATACCGACTACGTCATCGAAGTGGCAAGCTAATTTGGGTGCTTGAGAAAGGTAGCTTTGAGTTCAACAAGCAAGGTGAAGCGATTTGGATCGACGGCGTTATTATCGATATTAGTGAACGTCGTGAATACGAAGATAAATTAAAGTTGGCGAAAATAGCCGCCGAAGATGCAGCTCAAGCCAAACAGTCATTTATGGCGAATATGAGTCACGAAATTCGCACACCGATGAATTCGATTATTGGCTTTAGTGATTTATTGATGGATACCCCACTTGATCAAGACCAACAAAAGCACTTAATTATCGTAAATAATGCGGCTCGCTCGCTGTTACGGCTATTAAATGAAATATTGGATTCTGCAAAACTTGAAAAAGGTAAGCTGACCATTGAATTAGTGCATTTTAATCTTCAAGCGGTGCTTGATAGTATTATTTCTACATTTTGGTTAGAAGCAAAAAAGAAAGATCTAGAACTAACACTTACCATCAAAGAGTCTGTTCACCCTACTTATTACGGTGATCCAGACCGAATTCGCCAAGTTTTAACAAATTTAATTGGTAATGCAGTTAAGTTTACAGCTCAGGGTTCAGTGAATGTCACTGTCAGTACGACACAAAATAATTACTTATTTTTTGAAGTACAAGATACCGGTATTGGTATTGCTAAAGATCGTCTTAAAGCGGTATTTCAGCCTTTTGAACAAGCTGACGGGACTACTACACGTCGTTTTGGTGGCACTGGACTTGGTACTACTATCAGTAAGCAACTCGTTGAGCTGATGGGTGGCATAATCAACGTAGTCAGTGAAGAAGATAAAGGCAGCTGCTTTTATTTTTCATTGCCTTTAGAGGTCGGTGATGAAACCCAAGTCAATTACTTTGATAAGTTGCATACGCAATTACCTAAGCTGCGCATTTTAGTCGTTGATGATATAGCACAAAATGTTGAGCTACTACAGTTATTATTGTCGCGAGATCAGCATACGATTAGCTCTGCAAGCAACGGCTTAGAAGCGATCGCTATTTTTGAAAAACAAGATTTTGATGTCATTTTAATGGATATCCATATGCCTGAATGTGACGGTATTGCCGCGACCGAAAAAATTCGTGAAATTGAGCAACAACGACAGCTAAAAAAGACTCCGATCATTGCGCTCACCGCCAGTGTCTTACAGCAAGATAAATTAACGGCTAGAAAAGCGGGTATGAATGGCTTCGCCAATAAGCCTGTTGATATCAATCAATTGAATCAAGAGATTGCGCAAGTGCTTGGCTTTGGTTTAAATATAGAAACGCAAATTGCTCACATTGATCCCGCAGCACAGCATATTGATTTTAAAAAAGGACAGCAACTTTGGGGCAGTAAGTGTAAACAGCTGAGCGAAATACACCGTTTTTTTAAAGAGCAGCAGGCAACATGTGACATTATCTTTAATGATGGACTAAATGCCTTAAAAGATATTAATGGCACATTACATACCCTTAAAGGCTTATCTGGTAATTTAGGTTTACCGACTATGATGGCCCTACTTTCAACCTTAGAAAACAGCCAAGCCCCTGAGCAGCAGGCGCAAATAATTCAGCAATTGCAGATAGAGTTTAATGCGGTCAATGAGTTGTTAGCTAGAAAAACCAGCAGCTGTATAGCAGTGCAAAGCAGCGAAAAAAATACCCAAGTACTATCGCTCAGCGAATTTAAAATACTGTGTGAACAACTGCGTAAAGACGCAGAAAATGCAGAGCTCAATGATGAGTTGTTAGCAACATTAGCAGACAATGCCCCCGCTACTTATCAAAGTGATGTGGATGCATTAATCGAATATTTCGACCAGTTTGACTTTGACAATGCCCAGAGTACTCTTATTGCATTAATAGAGCTGCTCAGTCAGGCAGCAAATTTGGAAACACACTGATGGACTTAATAACCGAACGCCCACGAATTCTTATTGTTGATGATGAACCCGCCAACCTTAAAGTCATGCGCGAAGTATTAGGGAATCAATATCGCCTCTCTTTTGCTAAATCGGGTGATGCCGCGCTCGCGTTAGTTGAAAAAGAGCCACCCAAACTCATTCTACTCGATATTATGATGCCAAATATGAGTGGTTTTGAAGTATGTCAGCTGCTTAAACAAAACCCTGCTACTGAGCATATTCCAGTCATTTTTGTGACTGCACTTGCGGATGAAAGTGATGAGTTTAAAGGTTTTGAAATTGGCGCGGTAGATTACATAACCAAGCCTATTAGTCCTGCAATCGTAAGAGCGCGTGTTAAAACTCATTTATCCCTAGTTCAGGCTGAGCAGCTAAAGTTGGCTCACGTTGATTTAGTCCATCGTTTAGGGTGCGCTGCCGAGTATAAAGACACCGATACTGGCGAGCATATTGTGCGCATGAGTAAATACAGTAAAATTTTAGCACTAGCCTATGGAATGACTGAACAACATGCTGAGCTTCTCAAACAAGCAGCACCGATGCATGACATTGGTAAAATCGGCATTCCCGATGCAATCTTGCTTAAACCAGGGAAATTAACAGCCGAAGAATTTGAACACATGAAACAGCATGCCAAAATCGGCGCTAAAATTTTAGGCAAACTCGTCATCGCCGTTATTGCAGCTCGCCTATATACTTGCGATGGAGCATCATGAAAAATGGGATGGATCAGGTTATCCAAACGGTCTTAAAGGTGAGGAAATTTCGATTGAAGGACGTATTGTGGCAATCGCCGATGTATTCGATGCACTTACCTCTAAACGTCCCTATAAGCAAGCTTGGAGCGTTGATGAAGCCATAAGTCATATGCGCGAGCAAGCTGGTAAACACTTTGATCCTCAGCTTATCGCACTATTTGAAGGCCAGCTAGATGCTGTTTTAGCAGTGTACTCTGCCTACCAAGGCTAACCATATGCTAGATGTTGGCCGAGATATATGCATAGTCATGAGAGGTGATTTCATGACTATTACCACTTAAATCCTGAAAATAAACAGAGTATGTAACTTTGTGATCAGCAACCACGGTTTTAATATTTAAGTCAGCCAAATGCTTAAGCCAAGCGATAAACTGCTCTCCAGATGCGCCAAATGCAATCCCTTTACTACTGCCCTCTCGCTCAAATAACGCTAAGCGAATAGTTGCCGCAGGATCTTCTAGTGTTAAAGGCCCAGTACCCTCATCCCAAAAAGCAAGCTCTGGCACAATATTAAATCCAAGGACTGTTTTGTACCACGTGACGGCTTGCGCAAGGTTAGTCACATTTAAATGGCAATGATCGACACCAGATAAAGTAGGCATTGCCATTAGCCAATCTCCGACTTAAGTTGTTCAATAAATACCTGCATATATTCAGTACGACGCACCGCTTCTGCTTTTGCTGAAGGTGTATTCATACTCTGTGCAATATGTAATAGCTTGATGAAGAAGTGATCTAATGTATACAAGCTGTCATCCGGACTGCGGTGGGCGCAAAATGGATCGTCAGGGTGATATAAATTGCGTCCGATTGAGCCCCCTACTTTCATACAGCGGCTGACACCAATTGCTCCTAAGGCATCCATACGATCAGCATCTTGAACGATTTGTGCTTCCACACTTTCAATTGCAATGTTAGCGCTAAAACTATGGGCTACAATAGCATGATGAATGGCATCAAAATATTGCGAGTCATACCCTATTGACGCTAAAAATGAAATTGCTTTATCTGCGGCCATTGTTGAAGCTTTAGCGCGATCCAGGTGGTTTTTAGCCACTGCAACACAGTCATGCAACCATGCTGCGGGTAACACCACGTCCATCGAAGCATCTTCAGCAAAGCAGAGCTGTTTTGCAACACGCACGACTCGTTCAATATGGGTAATATCGTGGGCGACATCAGCACTCACTAACGACAAAATAAAAGCACGGCAATGATTTTCTAGCTGTTGCAACGGCTCAGATAATACTAAAACGGGCAAACGTTGTTCCATAAATCCTGTAATTTCAAATTAATGCATTGAATTACTGTTACTTTACCGCGGTTATAGGCTGTTGTGCAAAACATTCATTGTATGTTCGAGCCTGCTTCACTAAAATACGCTCTTAATTTATCCGTAATGAGAAGCCTAATGTCATCTGTCGTATACCTAGAAGCTGGTCGTGAAAAATCACTAAAAAGAAAACACCCATGGTTGTTTTCAAAAGCCATCAAAAAAATAAAAGGTAAGCCAGGTTTAGGTGACACAGTGACCATTCACGATAGTAATGGTAAATTTTTAGCTACAGCGGCTTACAGTCCGCACTCACAGATCCGCGCGCGTGTTTGGAGCTTTGATGAAACAGAAATCATCGACCAAGCTTTTTTTGAACGTCGCTTACGTCGTGCCTTTGCGGCACGCGAGCAAGTAATTACTGAAGGTGGCTTAACGGGATTTCGGTTATGTGCCGCCGAGTCTGATTTTTTACCAGGTGTAACCATTGATAAATTTGACAACTTTTTAGTGTGTCAGTTATTAAGTGCCGGTGCTGAGCGCCATAAAGGTGAAATAGTTGGCGCTTTAATCGCTATTTTCCCAGGCTGTAACGTGTATGAGCGCTCTGATGTCGATGTGCGCACCAAAGAAGGCTTAGAGCCGACTATGGGCGTGTTATGGGGTAATAAGCCTGAGCAGCCAGTATTAATTGAAGAAAATGGTTTTAAAATTGAAGTAGACATTCTCGAAGGTCATAAAACCGGTTTCTACCTTGATCAACGTGATAGCCGTGCTGCATTAGAGCGTTTTTCAAAAGATAAAAGAGTACTTAACTGTTTTAGCTACACAGGTACCTTTTCATTGTATGCACTGCGTGGCGGCTGCGAGCATGTTACTAACGTTGACGTATCGCAACCCGCGCTTGATACCGCAAAACGTAATGTCGAGCACAATAATCTTGATTTAGATAAAGTTGACTTCATAAAACAAGATGTATTTAAATTACTACGCCAATACCGTGAAGATGGGGTGTTATTCGATACTATCGTTATGGACCCACCTAAATTTGCTGATAACAAAGCACAACTAACGGGTGCGTGTCGTGGCTATAAAGATATCAATATGATTGCCATGCAAATTCTTAAACCAGGTGGTACGTTGCTTACGTTCTCATGTTCAGGTTTAATGGAGCAAAATTTATTTCAAAAAGTGGTTGCTGATGCAGCCCTTGATGCTGGTAAGGATTTGTTGATCATGGAGCGTTTAAACCAAGCTGCTGATCATCCAATCGCAGGCAGTTACCCTGAAGGTTTTTACCTAAAAGGCCTGATCTGTAAAGTTTACTAAACTGACTGCAACTAATTAACCTGAGTTCATCAGGTTAATTAAACTGCATTATTTCTAGCCCAGCGGTTACCGTGCCATCACTTTCTTTGCTGGCACGAACGACTTTTGCTGTTGCATCAAGTGGTGCAATGGCAGGGCTGGTCGAATCAATATTCACCTTCACAATGGTGCCCAGTTCAAGTAATTCATCCAACTGCAGTGACAACCCAGTTGCACTTAAATCGACACATACAGCATCAAAATGTTGATCAGCGACTGGCTCAAGTGTGGTTAATTTTGCCTGTGCATTTAATTGCATACGTCTAAAATTACGTTTATCTTCATTTAGCATAATAACTCCTAAACAACCGTATTGATTTTTTCTAATAACCCCACGACCGAAAAAGGCTTCACCACATAGGCATCGCAACCGGCATCAAAACCAGCTTGTTGTTCCTGTACGGATTCTAAGCCTGACACCATAACAACAGGAATATTACGAGTTTCAGGGGTGTTCTTCAACATTCGACACGTGTCGTAACCATCTAGGCCAGGCATACATACATCGAGTAAAATCGCATCCGGTGGATTTGCAATAGCCGACGATAAACAGCTCTTACCTGATTCAGCATAACTGAGCTCAAAATCCGCTGATAAAGCGACTTTGAGCATTTCAAAATTAAAGTACTCGTCATCTACAACTAGTAAACGCGGGTGTGTATTAGCGGATGAGCGCATGGTTAATATCAGTTCCTTCTCATCTAACAAATATTTCCTTCCAAGGTATTCGATGTTTACTAAATACCAAACTCAATCAATTTCTTTCAGAGCATTCAATACACGCTTAGCTGAAATCGGATACGGTGTCCCTAACGTTTGCGCAAACAAGGATACTCTAAGCTCTTGTTGCATCCAAAAAATATCCTGCAATTGTTGCGGAGCAGGCATTCCAGGCGGCACTTTTTTCAGCTGTTTTTGATACTCTTGAGCAACCTTTTCTAACTCAAGTACACATAATCTGTCACGATTTGGATCAACTGGCAACTTTTCTAAGCGTTTTTCTATTGCTTTTAAGTAACGAATTAAATCACTAAGTTTGTCTGCGCCATGATTTGAAACAAAGCCTTTGAATACCAAAGATCCCAGTTGGCTTTTTATATCTCCATGTGCAGTGATCATGGTTAAATCAACTCGCCCTTTCATTTTTTTATGTAACGCATGCGCAATACTCAACACTTGCTCAACTTGGGTTGCAATAGCAACAACCGCATCGCCGAGCTCACCGCGCACGTGCTCTTTTACTTGCTCAAACGCTTGTTCGGTGCGTACATCGCCTAATTTTACCAATAAACTGTCAACACCTGCGGCAATACAGTCATCAATTAAATCAGCAACCTTACCAAACGGATTAAAATATAGACCTAATTTAGCCTTATTGGGTAAGTTTTGTTGCAAATATTTTATCGGCGAAGGTACATTCAGTAATACCAAACGGCGTAACCCCTGCTGATGGGCAGTTTGCGCTTTAACTTCGTTATCAAATAGCTCCACTGCCGCCGATGATTTTTTATCTACCAGCGCAGGATACGCTTTGATTTCATACTGGCCTTGTTTTTTCACATAGGATACCGGTAACTTGCCAAAATCCCATTGCAATAGGTCAGCTTTTTCAATGCCTTTATCTGCCACTTTAGACAGCGTTTGCGTCACTTTACCCTGCAATTGCGCTTTGAGTTTCGCTAAATCCATACCTCGGGCAAGTACATTATCTTTTTCATCACGAACTTCAAACTGCAGTCTTAAGTGAGTCGCAAGGGTGGTTAAATCCCAGGCCTCTGGATCAACTTTTACACCTGTCATACGTAATAAACGCGTACTGAGTGCCTCAATGAAGTTACCTTGCATAGGCTCGATTGCTGCAAGAACCGCATCTGCGTAATTTGGCGCAGGCACAAAATTACGACGTAGTGATTTAGGTAAAGATTTAATTAAACCGGTGATCAACTCATGACGAAATGCAGGAATATGCCAGTCAAAGCCAGCTTCTTCTACTTGGTTTAGTAAGGCCACCGGAATTTGCACTGCAACCCCATCGACCGCTTGGCCTGGATCAAAATGATAGCTCAACGGCAACATTAAATTACCTTGTTGCCATACATCGGGGTAATCAAACTCAGTAACACTATCAGCACCGTGTTGCATTAAATCATCACGTGTCATTTGCAAGTAATGTTTATCCTGCTGCTTTTGCGTTTTATACCATTTATTAAATGCTGCACGACTGTTTATTTGAGCAGGAATTTTCTTATCGTAAAACTCATATAAGGTTTGCTCATCAACTAAAATATCACGACGGCGGCTTTTATTTTCTAGAGTTTGAATATCTTCAATCAGTTCGCGATTAAACTGCAAAAACCCTTCATTTTGACCTAAATCTTGCTCTACTAAGGCACTGCGAATAAACAACTGGCGGCTAACTTTCGGGTCAATGTTACTGTACACACAGCGACGCTTTGACACTATGATCAGCCCGTATAATACCTGCTGTTCGAAAGCGATCACTGCGCCAGGCTTTTTCTCCCAATGCGGCTCACTGTAACTGCGTTTTACTAAGTGTTGTGCTAATGGTTCAACCCAATCGATGTTAATTTTGGCATTAATACGTGCATATAATTTACTGGTTTCAACCAGCTCTGCCGACATCAACCATTTTGGGCTTTTCTTAAATAATCCAGAGCCTGGGAATACATGAAACTGACTGTTGCGAGCGCCTTTATATACTTGCTTTTCATCTTTAAAACCAATGTGACTGAGCATGCCACTCAATAGCGCTTGATGGATTTTATCGCCATCGGCAACATTGCTGGTCGCTTTCATGCCCATTTCATTGCACACAGTACTGAGCTGATAAACGATATCTTGCCACTCACGAATACGCATATAAGCGAGCATATCCTTTTGGCACAGCTTTCTGAATTGGCTGTTACTTAGCTCACTTTGCTGCTCTTCTAAGTAATTCCATAAATTTAAAAAGGCGATGAAATCTGAATCAGGATCGTCAAAACGGCCATGCTTTTCGTTTGCAGCAGCGCGTTTTTCTTGCGGGCGCTCGCGTGGATCTTGAATCGATAACGCCGCCACAATAATAATCACTTCACGCAGCGCACCCAGCTTTTGTGCTGTTAGTACCATTTTAGCTAAACGCGGGTCAACCGGTAAGCGGCTCAGTTCAATACCCGATTTAGTAAGCTGTGTATTGCTATTATGACGAGTGGGTTTAACCGCTTCAAGTTCCTCTAGTAACGTTAAGCCATCGTTGATATTACGGCTATCTGGTGCTTGTACAAATGGGAACTCGGCCATATCGCCCAACCCTAAGCCAAGCATTTTTAAAATAACGGAGGCTAAGTTAGTACGTAGTATTTCTGGATCAGTAAACTCTGGGCGCGAATTAAAATCATCTTCAGCATATAAACGAATACAAATACCCGCTTCCACACGGCCACAGCGGCCTTTTCGCTGATTGGCACTGGCTTGTGATATTGGCTCAATCGGTAAACGCTGCACTTTAGTACGATAACTATAACGGCTAATGCGCGCGGTACCAGGATCAATAACGTATCGAATACCCGGCACAGTAAGTGAGGTTTCAGCAACGTTGGTCGATAAAATAATATGACGACGACTATGGGGAGCAAAAATACGGTTTTGTTCTGCGTTAGAAAGGCGCGAATACAAAGGTAAAACATCCGCTCCTTTTAAATTACGTTTACTAAGGGCATCAGCAGTATCGCGTATTTCCCGTTCACCATTTAAGAAGATTAAAATATCGCCTGGGCCTTCTTGGCACAGCTCATCAACGGCATCAAAAATACCTTGCAGCTGGTCGCCTTCAGCCTCCATATCATTTTTATCAATTTCAACCAAAGGACGATAACGCACATCCACCGGAAATGTTCGTCCTGACACTTCAATAATCGGTGCATCATTAAAATGCTTTGAGAATCGCTCTGGATCAATGGTCGCAGAGGTAATAATTATTTTTAAATCAGGACGCTTTGGTAATAGGTTTTTCAAATAACCTAAAATAAAATCAATGTTTAAACTACGTTCATGAGCTTCATCAATAATAATGGTGTCATACTGGTTTAAAAATCGGTCTTGTTGAATTTCCGCCAGTAAAATACCGTCAGTCATCAACTTTATATAGCTGTTATTTGATACTTGATCGCTAAAACGAATTTTAAAACCCACTTGCTGGCCAAGTTCACATTGCATTTCATGAGCAATCCGATCCGCGACACTGCGCGCAGCCAAACGTCTTGGTTGGGTGTGACCGATATAACCATCAACGCCACGGCCAAGTTCTAAACACATTTTAGGAATTTGCGTGGTTTTACCTGAGCCGGTTTCACCCGCGATAATAACCACTTGGTTATTGGCGATAGCCTCTTTAATGTCGTCTTTTTTCTGACTGACGGGGAGCTGCTCAGGGTAAGTTACTTTAGGTAACTGAGCTAAGCGCACCTCTCGCAATTGTTGGCTACGTGCTATATCTGCAGTGATTTTTTCAATCACGGCTGCTTGTTTTGTTTCATCGGTTATTTTTTTATGCCGTGAAGGCGTTTTTTAAAGATGAATTGATCTTTTCTTAAACACGTTTTTAGTTCACCAAACAATTGACCTAGGTTAACCACCCGCGACTACCTTATAAAATTTGAGTAAAGACGAGCGATTGTAGCAAACTTCGCCGCAGGGGTTAACTTTGCTGCGATATAAAATGTAATAACCAAAGCTTAAAACAATAAAAAAGGCGCTAATTAAGCGCCTTTCATGTTCTTTGGGCAGAACAATTGCTGTGTTTTATTTATAGAGCAGCGAAAACTTCATCTGTTTTGGCAGCGCAAATAAAATCATTTTTGTGTAAGCCTTTAATTGAATGGCTCCACCACGTTACCGTTACTTTGCCCCACTCTGTTAGCAAGCCCTGGTGATGGCCTTCATCTTCAGCCATATCACCTACTTTATTAGTAAAAGCGATGGCTTGTTTAAAGTTTTTAAATTTATAAACACGCTCTAATTGCATAATACCGTCGCGTACTTCAGGCACCCAATCTGGGATCATTTTAATTAATTCAGCTAACTCGATATCTGATACTTGTGGAGCGTCTACGTGACAGGCTTCACATTTTTGTGCGCTTAATGATGACATCTTAAATCCTTAACTTGCTAATTTTTCTTTAGGAGGAAATTTTGGGTCATGTAACCCTAATTCTTTTGCTTGCGCAACTAACGCCATAATATCCAGCTGTGAAATATCAAATAAATCATGGATAGAATTAATGGTGTAGTACAAAGGCTGCATAATATCAATTCGGTACGGCGTGCGTAATACATCCAATACATTCATCGGGTTGATCTCGGGCTTATCTGAATACACGTATTGTGTTTCACCTGGACTTGATAAAATACCGCCACCATAAATACGCAGGCCATCATCTGTTTGCATTAGGCCAAACTCAACCGTAAACCAATACATACGGGCAAGGTAAACCCGATCTTTTTTCTCGGCAGCGTAACCTAACTGGCCATATTTATGCGTAAACTTGGCAAAATCAGGATTAGTAAGCATTGCACAATGACCAAATATTTCATGAAAAATATCAGGTTCTTGCAGGTAATCAAACTCTTCACGGCTACGAATAAAGGTTGCGACTGGAAATTGCTTATTTGCTAATAAACGAAAGAATTCATCAAAGTCGATTAAAGCTGGCACAGGCGTAACTTGCCAGCCGGTAGTCGCTAGTAATACTTCATTAAGCTCACTTAACTGCGGAATACGGTCATGAGGCAGGTTTATTTTTTCAAGCCCTTCCATGTATTCATTGCAAGCTTTGCCTGCAATACATTTTAGTTGGCGTGCGACTAGTTCTGACCATATTTTATTTTCTGCTTCGCTCCAATGGATAACGCCATTTTCATCTGGTGTCTTGGAGGTGTATTTACTTGCTTTAGCCATAATAACCTTCTTAGTGTTAAACCGATATCGGTGTCAACCTGTTAAGGAGATACTAAGCAAATGTAAGGCAAAGTTTAATAGCTGAGACAATATCAGCTATTAGCACCAAACCGCCTTTTGTACACCAAACATTACACCTTAAGATCAAAAAGTTTACAGTGCTATTTTTAAAGGGCTAGAAGCAATGTAAATTGTAAGATTAAATTTACAGCCTATACAATAAAAGTAAAAGCGCGGTTAAGGTCGTTAATTATATCGTTAACATCTTCAAGGCCAACAGATAGTCTGATCAGACCATCGCTAATACCCGCAGCTGCTCTTTCTTCGGGTGAATACGGTGAATGAGTCATCGATGCCGGATGTTGAATGAGTGTTTCGGCGTCTCCTAAACTCACGGCGAGTGTGCACAATTGGGTATTATTAATAAACTGCTCGCCATCTTTTAGGCTGCCTTTTAATTCAAAGGCAATAACGCCACCAGAGGCTTTCATTTGCTTACCGATAAACTTAAACCCTGGGTGAGATGCAAGTCCGGTAATAAACGGTATTAACTTGGGGATGCTGCTCTAAAAATTCAGCAATAATTTGCGCACTTTCACAATGACGCTGCATTCGTATCGCTAAGGTTTTTAAACCACGATTAATAAGCCATGCATCGTGTGGACTGATTGTTGCACCAATATCTTTAAGTACGGTCATTTTAATTAATGTAATGTGCTCTTGACTGCCACACACCAAACCAGCCACAACATCACCGTGACCATTTAAATATTTAGTAGCACTGTGAACAATTAAATCAATGCCATAATCAATTGGCTTTTGCAGTAACGGCGTGAGAAAGGTGTTATCTATTACACTGATCAAATTGTGTTGTTTTGCCACTTGTCCTATTAACGCTAAATCAATTACCGCCATAGTTGGATTAACTGGGGTTTCGGCAAAAATCATTTTTGAATTTGGTTTAATTGCATCGCGTAATTGCTGCTCATCGGTCATATCTACAAACGTCACTTCAATCCCCCAACGCGGCAACATATGTGCGAAGAAAGCAAACGTACAGCCATACAAAGCGCTTGATGCGACTAAATGATCGCCTTGCGATAAAAAACTTAATACCGATGCAGAAACCGCGCCCATTCCTGTGGCTGTTGCTGCAGCGGCTTCGCAACTTTCAAGTTGTGCGACTTTTTGTTCAAGCTCTGTCGTCGTCGGGTTACCTAAACGGGTATAAATATAGCCCGGTTCTTCACCAGCAAAACGTGCTGCACCTTGCGCGGCACTGCTAAAATGAAACGTTGAAGTTTGGTATAAAGGAGCAGTAAGTGCACCATGCGGATCATTGGCTTTTTCTGGTCCATGGATACATTGGCTGTCGATGTGGAGTTTGTTCATTGTCTGATCTTTTTTGATTATTATTGATCCCATAATCAAAACGTATCGCAGGATAAAGCACAAGCATGCCAGATGCTCAGATGGCTATAAATTTGGATGTAGTTAGTACAGTGGCCGTTCACCACTGTACAGATTTATTGTCAGCTCGTTTCTTTCGTGCCAGCTCCTGACGGCGAAGCTTTGCGGCTCATAATTTTGCTGGCAATCAATTGCGCAGTACCTTTAAGCAAGCTGCGCTTATGCTCAAGTCGTGGTAAAGGACGGCTTAGTTCCATCGCTTTATAACCAATGCGTGCGGTAAATATACCCGCGCTTAAGCCTTGTGCTGCACGTCCTGATAATTTACCTAGTAATTCAGCACTGAGCGCTGTAGCAGCTAAATCCGATACTAACTCAGCACTGCCAACAAACATCACTTGCTTGATCAACATACGATAGAGCTTGATCCGGCTAGCATAACCAAATCCGATACCGTAAATCTTACCTATTTGCTCAATCAGTTTTGTGCCCCGCCAAAGCACTGCCATCATATCCACCAGCGCTAATGGACTTAATGCCACTAACAAGCCTGATTCAGTGGCAAAACGGTTGATCAGCTTTTTAGCTTGAGTATCTTGTTTCACTAACAAACTATCGGCGTACAAGGTCATGATCTCTTTATCGCTATGATGGCTATCAATGCTTGCTTTAAACTCATCAAAGCCGGTTAACTGCTGATGTTTATTGAGTTTTTCAAGCCAAGGTAGTGCCCCACCAACCTGTTCGCTATTGAGCAAGCGATCCGCTTCATGACGATGTAATTGATTGCGCTTTAAGCTGCGCAACATTCTATATTCGCGCCATAACAAGCGCCCCAATAACAACACGCCACTGAGCACTGCAATTAAATATACGCTGCCTAAGATGATGGATTGCTGAAATGTCACAACCATAGAAAATATAAATTCAGCTAACACTAAAGTTATAAAGCTAATCGCAAACACCCCTTTCAGAGTTTGCCATTTTGACTTTTTATAAACAGGGGTTAAATCAATCTCTTCATCTTGGGGCTCATCGATAACGTGCTCATATTCATACTCCCCTTGATCGATCACTTTAGCTGGGGTCAAGGTAAGTTCATTGTCTATTGGCTGTTCACTAGTATCAATACGTCTGCCGGCTTGAAAGCCTGAAGCGGTCTTGCTCATGTTAGTTTGTCTCCTAAAAGGTACTGCATGACATGATCTAAACGAATGTGTTTTAGTTGCTTGTCTGGACTTGGCATTGGTGCAAACGATAAAAACTCAAAACCATGGCTTGGCCACTCATCTTTATTGAGCATGCGCATTGGTGGCTGCGGTGGTAAGTAGGTCAACCATTGCGACTCTGATAACGGCTTACCATAAATACAATTGAGGGTTTTACCTTGCTCAACCACTTGTTTTGGCATGGTTGCCGTAATAGATGACATCGCCATAGTTTCTATTTTAACGCCATCAAATTTTAAGTGATTACTTTGCTCGTGCACTAATGAGTCCAACAACAGCGCTAAATCTTTATGGTGTGCACTACTAATATGATCTGACTTATTCGCAGCAAACAATAGTTTATCTATATTGGGTTTAAACAAGCGTTTTAAAAAGCCAGTTTCGCCATAGTTAAAATGCGCAAGTAATTGTTTGATCACATCTCCTTGCTCTTGCAACGTCTCAGGCCCTTCATTGAGCGCACTGAGCACATCAACAAGCACTATTTGCCGATCAAAGTTGCGAAAGTGTTGTGTATAAAATGGCTTAACCACTTCTTTCACATAAGCATTAAAGCGCTTTTGCAAGTGCGCCAAGTTAGACCCTGCAACCATCTCATCATTAGCCTGCGCAACTGGGAAAAACAGTAATAACGGTGCACCTTGTAATTCACCTGGCATCAGCATGCGTCCAGGTTGTAGCATCGCCAATTTAGTGTCTTTTTTAAGACTCACTAACAGTGTTTGATAGTGCGTAGCAATAGCGCTTAGCGCACTTTCATCTACTGGTGCTGTTAAATCAAGCTCGCTCAGTGCAGTTAAAAATGCCTGCGACTTTTCAACCCGAGGCGAGCGTTGTAGTAATGCATATTGCTGCTCACTCCACTGTTGATAGCTTTGCTCTAGCATGGGTAAATCAAGCAGCCACTCACCAGGGTAATCAATAATGTCTAAATACAAGGTTGATTGCGGTGCAAAGTGACCACGTAAGCCTGCGTCACTCCGGTATTTAATTGCTAGACGTAAAGTATTTATGCGCTCGGTTGATGCAGGCCAGTGTGGTTGCCCTTCAAGCGGCAATAAAGCACTCAGGGCTTTAGGGTAATCAAATGTAGGAATGGTCAGCGCTTGTTGTGGCACTATTTTTGTGGCGATATGGCGCTGTTGCTGCATAACATCAAAAAACGGTAAGTTTTTGTCTGTTGCTTGGCTGGTTAAATGCTTTACTAAAGCGGTAATAAAAGCGGTTTTACCACTGCCACTGAGGCCAGTTACCGCTAATTTTACGTGTTGATCTAAACTACGGTGAACAGCTTTTTCAGCCTTACCTTTGAGTTTATTAAAGGCGTTTTTTGCAGATGAAGTGTTTATCATAATGAGCTAGCACTTCAGCGCCATTATAAATTAGGTGGCTAAAGTGCTATTAAGTCCTTTACAGCTTATTGATTTCACGGCTAACCGTAAACTCGGTTGAAGTAACATAACGTTCCATATCTTGTAAACGTATATCAACACGTCCCAAACGGTCTTTTAAATCTTGTAAAGCACGACGTGGTGGCTCACCTTTTTGCCATACTTTAAATTTTACTTCAAGAGGATCTTCGTGTTTTGCCGCATCAGTTTTGCTTTGTGCATTGGCAGGTTTTTTATCTAAAATAAACCACGCTGCGATGTAAGCCACAACAAACAACGGGCCACCAGCTAGTAACACTGCCGTTACTACGATAATACGTACTAACCACAATTCCATATTGAAATAATCACTGAGCCCTGCACATACACCGGCTATTTTACCACGTGCAGGATCTCTTAGCAGTTCACGTTTAGCACTCATACCTTACGCCTCCACTGTGGGGCCTCTTGATCAAGTAGTGCTTCTAAAGTTTCTACTCGGTCAGCCATTTTATCTGCTTTTTGAGCAAGCTCAAGTAACTGGCGGTGTTCGTGTTCGCTCAAGCCTTGGCTTACTTGCTTTTTACTTCGGTAATGTAAAATTAACCAAAGGGGTGCTACCACAACCATAAAAATGATAATTGGAGCAACAAACACTTCTGCATCAAACATAACCCTCTCCTACACATCCATTAATTTATCAAGCATAGGGGGATGACTCCCCCTTTATTTATTATCTTTATTTATCAGCAAGCTTCTTTTTAAGTGCTGCTAATTCATCATCGATTTTTTCGTTTTGCTGTAACTCAGCAATTTCATCAGCCAATGACTTTTTGCCTAAGTCGTACGATTCTACTTGTGATTCTAGTCCATCAATCTTAGTTTCGTAGCGCTCAAAGCGATTTAATGCATCTTCAACTTTAGAGCTGTCTAATGCTTTTTTCACCTCTAGGCGTGACTCAGCTGAGCGTTGACGTAAAATAATCGCTTTTTGACGTGCTTTTGCATCCGCTAACTTGTCTTGTAGCGTACTTACTTCCTGTTGCAGCTTATCAATGTGAGATTCTATGTGACTGAGTTCATCTTCAACAGCAGCAACCGCTTGTGCTGACTTTTGCTTTTCAAGCAATGCAGCACGGGCTAGATCATCACGGTCTTTGCTCAATGCCAGCTCGGCTTTATCTTGCCATTGAGCGACTTGCTCTTTTAATGTATCGACACGACGTACTAATTCTTTTTTCTCTGCTAATGTTTTCGCAGAGGTTGAACGTACTTCAACTAATGTGTCTTCCATCTCTTGGATGATCAGACGTACCATTTTTTCAGGATCTTCTGCTTTATCTAAAATGGCATTGATATTAGAATTAACAATATCTGCAAAACGCGAAAAAATTCCCATAACATTTACCTCTGTAGTGTTTAACTTAATTGGTCTGCTGTTACTGTTACAATATGCTTGCCAACTTTATAAAACATAAAATACAGTAATATTTTCATAATGTTAAACTAAAAATACAAATTCCTTTAGTTCTCCCTAATTATGAAATACACTAACTGTTAGTAAAAATGACTAAGAGTTAGGGAATATGAGCCAATTTCGCCAACAAGATAATTTACTCGGCCAATCAGACAGCTTTTTAGCGGTACTTGATCAAGTTTCACAGCTGGCAAGTTTAGATAAACCAGTACTGATTATTGGTGAACGTGGCACAGGTAAAGAACTGATCGCCGCCCGTTTACACTTTTTATCAAAGCGCTGGGAGCAAAGCTACATTAAGCTCAACTGCGCGGCACTTAACGAAAACTTGCTTGAAAGCGAATTGTTTGGCCATGAAAGTGGTGCCTTTACCGGCGCAAGTAAACGCCACGAAGGACGCTTTGAACGTGCCAATGCCGGTACGCTATTTTTAGACGAACTAGCAAATACCTCTGCCATGGTGCAAGAAAAACTATTACGGGTAATTGAATACGGTGAATTTGAGCGAGTCGGTGGCAAACAAACCGTCAAGGTCGATACTCGCTTAGTCTGCGCAACCAATGAAGACCTTCCTTATTTAGCCGAGCAAGGTGAATTTAGAAGCGATTTACTCGACAGGCTCGCATTTGATGTAATCACTTTACCGCCACTGCGCGAACGTCAGGAAGACATCATGTTACTCGCTGAGCAATTTGCGATGAATATGGCCCGTGATTTGGACTGGCAACTATTCAGTGGTTTCACCCGCAGTGCTGTGGAAATACTGCAAGGGCATGATTGGCCAGGTAATATACGTGAACTTAAAAATGTCGTGGAACGAAGTTTATATCGCCATGGCAGTGAACATATTCCCGTTCACCAGATTATTTTAGACCCATTTGAAAGCCGCTTTAGACCCAAGCAACGAATTAAAAAACTCCCCACTAAAGCCGTAGAAGCAGCTCCTGTTGCAGTTGTCGCCAATGAACCGATAGTTGCAACAAGTACCCCGCAATTTCAGTTTCCATGTAGCTTAAAAGACCTCTCAAATGAATTTGAAATTGATTTAATAAAAAAAGCGCTTGAATATAGTCAATTTAATCAAAAGAAAACTGCAGAAGTACTTGGTTTAACGTATCATCAACTACGAGGCTATTTGAAAAAATACAACTTGTTAGATCAACAATAATAGTCAGAGGCTAAACGAGTGTATAAATTATTACTTGGTATCTTAACGGTATGCCTAACGGGTTGCTTAGATACCAAAGAAAAAACACTAGAAGAAAAGAATCAGGGCTTAGTTTATTGCGCTGAGGCTAACCCTGTGTCGTTCAATCCCCAAGTGACGACCACAGGTTCGACGATCGATATTATTGCAAATCAATTGTATGACCGTTTGATCAGTATCGATCCCGTGACCGCTGAATTTAAAAGTGAACTGGCCACTGACTGGAAAATAAGTAAAGACGGCAAGTCAGTTACCTTTACCTTGCGCAAAGGAGTGAAGTTTCATACTACTGCATACTTTACCCCAAGCAGAGAGTTTAACGCTGATGATGTAATCTTTACCTTTAGCCGTTTATTCGATGTGTATAATCCTTATCACTTTGTTGGGGATGCCAATTACCCTTATTTTCAAAGTGTCGGCATTGACCAGCTAATTCGGCAAATTGTTCGCGTGTCCGACTACCAAGTGCGCTTTGAATTATTTAATGCCGAAAGCAGCTTTTTAGCCAATATGGCAACTGATTTTGCAGTGGTTTTGTCTCGCGAATATGCCATGCAATTAAAACAGCGCGACCAAGTTAATCTTTTTGATCAATACCCTGTTGGTACTGGCCCCTATGTTTATAAAGAGTATCGTCGCGATCACTTAGTACGTTATTATCGTAATCCTGACTATTGGAAACACCATGTAGTGCTGGAGCAGTTGGTTTACGACATCACCCCAAATGGCACCACCCGAATTGCAAAAATGCTCACTAAAGAGTGCGATGTAACCGCACACCCAAGTAGCGCACAGTTAAGTATTTTAGCCCAACGCGACGACATTAACGTACAAAAAGAAACCAATCTTAATGTAGGTTATTGGGCGTTTAATACCGAGCGCCCACCATTTGACGATTTAAGAGTACGTCAAGCACTGGCCCATGCCATTGACGTTGAAAAAATCATGCAAGCAGTTTATTACGGCAACGGTATTCGTGCGCAATCGTTATTACCGCCAACATCATGGGCATATCAACCACAAGCTAAACTACCCGGATTTAACCCTGATCTAGCTAAAAAACTGCTGATTGAGGCTGGCCTTCCTAATGGCTTTGATATGACCATTTGGGCTATGCCAGTGAGCCGAATTTATAATCCTAACGCACGTAAAATGGCCGAGCTAATGCAAAGCGATTTACGAAAAATTGGTGTAAACGTCAGTATCGTTGAGTATGAGTGGAACACCTTTATTCAACGAATAGGTGAACACCGCCATGACAGCGTGTTATTAGGTTGGGCTGCAGATACACCGGATCCAGATAACTTTTTTAGCCCGCTACTCAGTTGCACCGCGGCATTTAGTGGTAAAAACCCTGCGAATTGGTGTGATCCTGAGTTTGACTTACTCTTGACACAAGCGCTTGATACCACCGATTTAGCCAAACGAAAAGCCTATTATCAACAAGCACAAGCGATGATAGTGCGTGAACTACCTTTATTACCACTTGCCCACGGTATGCGTTTTCAAGCAAGTAGTGCCGATGTAGAAGGTATTCCACTTGGCCCATTTGGCGCAATTTCCTTAGCCAACGCGAGGAAAAAATAATGGTGTTAAATTATATTTTACGCCGTTTAGGCTTACTGTTATTTATGATGTTTACCTTGAGTGTATTTACATTTTCACTCAGTTATTTATTTCCTGGCGATCCGCTTAGTAATTTAAGTGGTATCAGTAATACCAGTTTTTCACAAACCAGTGAACTACAAGAAAAATATCACTTTAACGATAATTATTTAATGCAATATTTTGCTTTTATTGCGCGTATTGTGCAAGGCGACTGGGGCGTGTCGTTCGCTTCGGGCGACAGCGTATTTACTCATATTATCGAGCTATTCCCAGCCACGTTAGAGCTGAGTATTTATGCGTTAATTATTTCTGTTGTGGTTGGCGTTCCGGCAGGTATCTTGGCGGCGGCCTATCATCGGCGCTGGCCAGATAAACTGATTAACTCCACAACGTTAGTGGGCTACTCAATGCCGGTATTTTGGTTAGCTTTGCTGCTGATCATGGTGTTCTCATTACAACTAGGTTGGTTCCCGATGTCAGGGCGAATGGGCTTACTGTACGAGATCCCCTCCCAAACTGGCTTTATTTTGATTGATATTGTATTAGCAGACTTTCCTTATTCTGGTCTGGCTATGCTTGATGCTCTGCATCATTTAACCCTGCCGACCATTGTTCTGGCAATGTACCCAACCACTGTATTAGTGCGCTTTACACGAGAGTCAATGTTGCATGTGCTTGAGCAAAGTTTTATTAAAACTGCCCGAGCCAAAGGCTTAAACCGTGCCCAATTAATTATGCATCATGCCTTACGTAATGCCTTATTACCGGTTATAAAACAAATTGGTTTGCAGTTTAGTACCTTGATCACTCTGGCGATGATCACCGAGGTGATTTTTTCATGGCCCGGTGTTGGCCGTTGGTTAATTGATAGTATTTATCAACGAGACTACCCTGCTATTCAAGGTGGCTTATTAGCGGTATCGATGTTTGTAATTCTGGCGACTATTATTGCAGAATTAACCTATACCTTGTTCGACCCGCTGTCACGGAATCAAGCGCATGGCAAAGTTTAATTTATTTTCAGAAGAGTCAAACAAATCGCCATTAGCGCGATTTTGGCGCAAATTTAAATCCAATCATCCTGCCTTAGTGGGGTTATGGATTTTTATCGCCTTTGCTATTTTAGCTGCGGCTGCACCACTGATTGCACCATATGGGGTAAACCAGCAACACAGTGATGCGTTACTTATTCCTCCATCGTGGCATGAAATGGGCGATGTACGTTTTATACTCGGTACTGACGACTTAGGTCGCGATGTACTCTCACGGCTTATGAATGGCGCAACTTATACCTTTGGCTTATCAGTCATTGCTGCGCTGATCACCACCATCATAGGTGTGTTAGTAGGCACATTTGCCGGCATTAGCCGAGGTATTCGCTCAAGCTTTTTAAATCATCTACTTGATATAACCTTATCAATACCGTCTTTATTATTAGCGATTATTATTATTGCGATATTAGGCCCAGGCCTGATGAATACCGTGTGGGCAATTATTTTAGCGCTATTACCGCAATTTATTCACTCGGTGCGCAACCTCATCGTCACTGAGCTTAATAAAGATTACATTACTGCATTTAAACTTGATGGCGCATCGAACTGGCATATTCTCTCCAGAGGGATTTTTCCAAATATTTATGAGCATATTGTGGTTATTTTTACTATGGCATTATCAACCGCTATTTTAGATATTTCCGCTTTGGGCTTTTTAAAACTAGGGGCACAACCACCAACCACAGAGTGGGGTGCAATTTTAGCTGAAAATCTGGGTTTAATTTATTTAGCACCTTGGACCGTTGGCTTGCCTGGGGTATTACTCTTTTTAGCGGTGCTGTCGACCAACTTAGTGGGCGACGGACTACGCCAAGTGCTCAAAGCACGTAAGGCTGACTAAATGCAATTACTTGATATACGAAATCTGACCATAGAGCTGCGCACCTCTGATACCGTTATTCGCGCCGTAGATAGAGTGAACTTGAGCCTCAAAGAAGGTGAAGTACATGCATTAGTGGGCGAATCTGGCTCAGGTAAAAGCTTAATTGCTAAAGCCATTGTGGGTGTATTAAATAAACGCTGGCACATCACCGCCGACCGTATGCATTGGCGCGGTGTGGATCTAATGCGCTTATCAAGCGAACAACGGCGTAAAATTGTAGGCAGTGACATCGCAATGATTTATCAAGATCCTAGTCGTTGTCTTGATCCTACCGCAAAAATATTTGAGCAAATAGCCGAAACGCTCCCAGAAATAACAGGCTCCGGGTTTTTCTTAAAGCGAAACCGTGAACGTAAGGACCGAGTAAAAGCGCTGATCCACAAAGTGGGCATTAAAGATCACGAAAAAGTACTATCGAGCTATCCTCACGAGCTCTCAGAAGGCGTTTGTCAAAAGGTCATGATTGCTATGGCCATTGCTCGTACACCTAAGTTACTGATTGCCGATGAGCCAACTACAGCTCTTGAAAGTACCACACGAGCACAGGTATTCCGGTTATTAAAAAGTTTAAATCAACTTAAAAACATGTCAATTTTAATGATCTCCCATGAACTTGAAGAAATCATTAATTGGTCTCATTGCATGCATGTACTTTACTGCGGGCAAATGGTTGAAGCAGGTCCAACCCAGCGTATTTTTGCCCAGCCTCGCCACCCTTATACACAAGCATTATTAAAAAGCTTACCGGATTATGAGCAAGGGCTTGCCCATAAAGAACCTTTTTATGCACTAAAAGGGACAATCCCAACCTTACAGCATTTACCTATAGGCTGTCGCCTTGGTCCTCGCTGTCCGCAGGCACAAAAAGCTTGTGTGGTAACACCGCCTTTAACTAAACAACATGGTCATAGTTATGCGTGTCATTTCCCTCTCATTAAGGTGATGAAATAATGCAACCTCTGTTAAAAGTGCAAGCCTTGTCAAAGAGCTTTAACCTGCGTGCAGGGTTATTTTCACGTAAGCGTTTTGAGGTATTAAAAAACATCTCGTTTTGTTTAGAGCAAGGTGAAACACTGGCTATTATTGGCGAAACTGGCTCAGGTAAAAGTACCCTAGCAAAATTACTCGCTGGAGCAGACAGCGCAGATGCTGGGCAAATCCTACTCGATGGCAACATCATCGAAAACAAAGGCGTTCGCGATCAGCAATGCCGCCATATTAGAATGATTTTTCAAGACTCCGAAGCCTCGCTAAACCCAGGTTTAACGATCGGCGATATGCTCGACGATTGCCTGCAATATAATACTTCTTTGGATAAAGTAACTCGCGCTGAAAAAATCACCGCAACACTGTCTAAAGTAGGTTTATTAAACGACCATCAGTATTACTACCCACATATGTTTAGTGGCGGCCAGCTGCAACGTGTCGCTCTAGCACGTGCATTAATACTCGACCCTAAGGTTGTAGTACTTGATGAAGCATTATCATCTCTGGACCCTTCTGTACGCGCACAAACCGTCAACCTGCTACTCAAGCTTCAACAGGACACGGGTCTCAGTTATATCTTGATCACTCACCACTTAAGTTTAGTACGCCACATCAGCGATCAACTTGTAGTACTCGATCACGGTGAAATTGTTGAATACGGTAGAACAGAGGATGTATTCCAAAAGCCACAATCAAAAGTCACTCAGAAGTTGCTAAGTTGCTGAAGGTAGAACTTTAAGCGGTAAGTTTTAGCGAAAAGAATTGTATAGGTGCTAGATTCTAGGAAAAGCCAGAGTAGCTCGGCATTAAATTTATCGCGTTGGTTGGCTTGATAGCAACGAAACCCAAACTGCTAAAAGCGAACATATAACAAGTCACTTTAATGCCCGTTCATGGCACAAAAATGTCTAATCTCTAACTCTTTTGTGAGTATTTAATATCTTCTTCTAAGCGTAACGTTTCTTAACCTCTTTGTGAATAATTAAAACAACCGACAATGCAAAGTTTTGATATATAGCAATAAAATATTTTTATGCCGTTACTCAATGGTATAAGCGCGAGATGTCCCGCGCAGAAACAGAAATATCCCCGTTAAGCCGGTTGAATTAATGATTCAACAATTTTTAACGCTTTAATTTCATTTTCATCGGTAATACCATCAGCTTCAATGACTTGTTTAAGCAGCTCTAATACAAACTCCCTCATGGATTGATCGACAATATGTGTCATTCGATGCTGAATAAATGACTCGATGTCACCACTTTGCACTGCCAAAACACATTTGCTTGTCATATCAATTATATAGTTATCAAGAGCAATGACAGAATTCCACTCAATTTTATGTGCCCAGGTTTCGACGACTCTCAACTCTTCTTGTGCAATAGAGCCATCAACAGCGACAAATAATAACGCAAGGTCTAACAGTGATTCTTTTTGTAACTGTTCAACACAGATACCCATATCAAAGTTATTTAATAACTGCTCGAATTTCATGATGTTCCCTTAATAATATAGAGGTAATGCTATTGAGCTTATACTAAGTCTGCTAAAAAGTAATCAAAATAGGTTCGGTAGATTGGGGGGGAATTTATTTATACTTGAACTCAGATATCTGCCTGTTAAAAAATAAAAAAAGGCGCCAATGGCGCCTTTTCATTATTTAATTAAGCATTACTCTGTGGCGGCTTGCGCTTTAGGTAAGTTTAATTCTGCATTTGCTTTTAAAGCTTCAATGAATACCATGTAGTTTTTGTTAACTTGGGCCATAGTAATATTTTGCTTAAGCTGTGCGTCAATTTCGCCTTCAACAGTAGCGTTAGTCACTGTTTTAAGTGCTACGATTGCCGCATCACCGTTGTTTAGGTCAACTTTTTCAACTACTGGTGTGTCAGTTGGGTGTGCCATTTTAAAGGCATGTTGAACGATTGCAGGCGAAACAGTGTAAGCTTGACGGGTTAGTGCCGCTTCTTGACGAAGTTCTAAGCTTTGCTCAGTTACTAGGTCATTTAAGCTCTTGCCAGCTTCAATCTCAGCATACAGCGTTGTTGCTTTTTCTTTCGCAAGCTCTGATGCTTTTTCACTAACTAAACGTGCTTTAATTTGCTCTGATACATCAGCAAGTGCTTTTGTTGCAGCTGGTACATGCTCTTTAACACGCACTAACACAACATGCTCATCGCCCACTTCGATAACCTCAGAGTTCATTTTATCTTCAAGCACATCTGGTGAGAAGATTGCAGCTAATACCGCTGGTGTATTAAGCGGCGCAGGTAGAGAATTACGGTCAACTAATGCTGTTGTTTGTACTTCAACACCGGCAACTTCTGCAGCATCAACTAAGGTATCTGAAATTTCAAATGCAATAGCGCCCATTTCTGTTTGCTTTTCATAGAATGCATTTACTTTTTCAGTACGCTCAAGCTCAGCACGTAAATCAGCTTTAACAGTGTCATACGCTTTTACTTGTTGGCTCTGAATATCAGTTAACTGAATAATATGGTAACCAAACTCAGATTGTACAACGTCTGAAAAATCCCCTTTGTTTGCCAATGCGAATGCCGCATCTTCAAAAGCAGGATCCATCATGTCACGTTCGATCCAATCTAAATCACCGCCCATTTCAGCACTAACGATATCATCAGATGATGATTCTGCTAACGCTGCAAAGTCACCGCCTTGTTGTAATTGTGCTAACAAGTCTTCTGCTTTGGCTTTTGCTGCATCATCGTCTTCACTGTTATCAATTAAGATATGCGACACACGGCGTTTTTCAGGTTCGGCGTATTGTGCTTTGTTTTGATCATAATATGCTTTAACGTCAGCTTCGCTAACATGAGTTTCAAGTGTTAGGTTAGCTGCATTTAAATCAATGTAGTTTACTGATACTTGCTCAGGCGCTAAAAACTGCGACATATTTAGGTCATAGTAATCGGCAATTTCTTGCTCTGTTACCGTCACGTTTTGCTGTAAAGACTCTTTGCTGATCACGACATAGTCAATACTACGCGTTTGCTGTTGTAGCGCAACGGCATTAGCCAATTCGCTATTTAGAGCGAAATCGGTGCCTGCAACCGCTGAAATTAGCTGGCTTCGGGTCATTTCTTCACGTAAATATTCACGAAATGCGTCAGGTTGGAAGTTCATTTGACGGATAACTTGTAAGTAACGATCGTTGTTAAATTGCCCACCAATTTGGAAGTATGGCAATTCTAAAATCGCTTTACGAACACTGTCGTCACTAACACGTAAACCAAGTTCGGCCGCTAGTTGAGTTTGCAATTCTTGTTGTACTAGACGGTCAACGACGCCTTGACGAATTTGTGCCATGTAATTTGGATCAGCAGCAATTTGTGCAAAGTATTCGCCAAATTGTTGCTCTAAACGTGCACGTTCATTTTGGAACGCACGGCTAAACTCGGTTTGGCTAATTTTAACTCCATTTACTTCAGCTACGGGCTGCTCTGTGGTTTGACCTAAGTAACCACCGATCCCTGCTAAGGCAAAAGATAAAATCACCGCGCCTAAAATAATTTTAGCTACCGGTCCTTGTGAACCTTCTCTGATTTTCTCAAGCATTTATTTATCTCTATTCTATTCGAGGCAGAAATCGCCTTGCTTATGTAAAAAAAGCGTATCTTACCAGATACGCTTTTTTACTTGAAGCAGTTGGCGAGAAAGAACGTTAATTAAGCTGTAAAAGCGATTAACTTCTTACACTACCAAACTAACTCACTAAAGAGCAGTGATTAGCTGTTACATGCATCTTTAAGCGCTTTACCTGCTTTAAAAGCTGGGATAGTCGTTGCAGCGATTTGAATTGTTTCGCCAGTTTGTGGGTTACGGCCTGAACGTGCAGCACGTTCACGTACTGAGAAAGTACCGAAACCAACCAATGCTACTGAATCGCCATCTTTAAGAGCGCCAGAAACAGCCTCGATGAATGAATCAAGTGCACGACCCGCAGCCGCTTTAGAAATGTCAGCATCAGCTGCGATTTGATCGATTAATTGAGATTTATTCACAATATCATCCTCTTTCATTGTTATTATCAAGAGCGATTGTTTTTTAAACTAACATCACTATTTTGAAAATTTTAGAGCAAACTTTTTCATGCTCATACGATTGTAATTTTTCTTCAGCCTAGGCCACATAAGGCCTCGGCTTGAAAACCAGTGCTTAACTTATCATACCATCTAGATTTGAAAAGCCCTTTAAAGCACTTTTTTTCGCTTTTTTACTGGTTTTTTGATGTTTCGACTGAAAAACTCTCAACTGGGTGTACTAAAGCCAGTTTTAAAACCTCATCAATCCACGTAACTGGGTGAATATCAAGTCCTGCCAATACATTGTCAGGGATCTCTTTTAAGTCGCGTTCGTTAATTTTTGGAATAATGACCGTTTTAATTCCACCGCGATGAGCGGCTAATAGTTTCTCTTTTAAGCCACCAATTGGTAATACTTCACCACGTAAGGTGATTTCACCCGTCATCGCCACATCAGCACGTACCGTAGTTACCTGTAAGACTTGATACCAAACCTGTTACCATCGCGGCGCCAGCACTTGGTCCATCTTTTGGAGTTGCCCCCTCAGGTACGTGAACGTGAATATCACGTTTTTCGTAAAAATCACTGTTAATACGAAATGCATCAGCGCGATTACGTACAACTGTCATAGCTGCTTGAATCGACTCTTGCATTACATCGCCTAGTGACCCGGTGTAGCTTAGTTTACCTTTGCCTGGTACTGCGGCACATTCGATGGTCAGCAAATCACCGCCCACTTCAGTCCACGCTAAACCTGTAACTTGGCCAATGCGATCGCCGTCTTCAGCTTTACCATAATCATAGCGCTGCACACCTAAGAAATCTTCAAGGTTGTCAGCATTAATAGTGACTGTTTTAGTGCCTTTTTCAAGCAAGATATTCTTCACCGCTTTACGGCATAACTTAGATATTTCGCGTTCTAAGTTACGTACGCCCGCTTCACGGGTGTAATAACGAATAATGCCGATGATTGCACTGTCTTCGATGATTAATTCGCCATCTTTTAAGCCATTGCGCTTAACTTGTTTAACAATTAAATGCTCTTTGGCAATATTCAGCTTTTCATCTTCGGTATAACCCGATAACCGGATCACTTCCATCCGATCCAATAACGGACCAGGAATGTTAAAGCTGTTTGATGTAGCAACAAACATTACGTCAGATAAGTCATAATCGACTTCTAAGTAATGATCCGCAAAATGGCTATTTTGCTCAGGATCAAGTACTTCTAGTAGTGCCGATGCAGGATCGCCACGCATATCAGATGACATTTTATCGATTTCATCTAACAAGAATAATGGATTTTTAACGCCCACTTTACTCATGTTTTGAATCAACTTACCTGGCATTGAACCTATGTAAGTACGACGGTGACCACGAATTTCTGCTTCATCACGAACACCACCTAGTGCCATACGAATATACTTACGCCCTGTCGAGCGAGCAATCGATTGACCTAATGACGTTTTACCAACACCTGGTGGACCCACAAGGCACAAAATTGGTCCTTTGAGTTTATTGGTACGCTGTTGCACGGCGAGATATTCAATGATGCGTTCTTTGACTTTATCAAGACCGTGATGGTCGCTGTCTAAAATCTTTTGTGCGCCCGCTAAGTCTTTTTTCACTTTCGAACGTTTTTTCCATGGCACATTAATTAATGTGTCTATGTATGAACGCACAACCGTGGCTTCTGCCGACATCGGCGACATCATTTTAAGCTTAGCAAGTTCAGAGTTCGCTTTTTCTTGCGCGTCATTGCTCATACCTGATTCTTCAATGCGCTTTTTCAGTGCTTCGAATTCATCTGGTACGTCGTCAAGCTCGCCTAATTCTTTTTGAATGGCTTTCATTTGCTCATTGAGGTAATACTCACGTTGCGACTTTTCCATCTGCTTTTTAACGCGGGTACGAATTTTTTTCTCAACTTGCAGTAAATCAATTTCACCTTCCATCAACGCCATTAAATATTCAAGACGTTCTGTAACATTGGTGATTTCGAGTACTTTTTGCTTTTCAGGCACTTTCAGCGGCATGTGCGCTGCCATAGTATCGGCAAGGCGCGGCGCTTCATCAATGCCACTGACCGAGGTTAACACCTCTGGTGGTATTTTTTTATTTAGCTTTACATAGCCTTCAAACTGACTGATGGCACTGCGAATAAATACATCTTGCTCTTGCTCATCGATTTCTTCTGAACCAATAAACTGCGCATTAGCAACAAAAAAGTCTTCATTATCAATAAAGCTTTCTAGTTTTGCTCGCTGTGTGCCTTCAACCAGTACTTTGACTGTGCCATCAGGTAGTTTAAGCAATTGTAATACCGTGGCTATGGTACCAACACGGTAAATATCATCTTGCTCAGGCTCATCCACGGTCGCGTCTTTTTGCGCAACAAGGAAAATTTGTTTGTCTTTATCCATTGCCGCTTCAAGGCATTTTATTGATTTTTCACGGCCTACAAAAAGCGGGATCACCATGTGCGGATATACCACGACATCGCGCAGTGCTAGCACCGGGATTTCGACTCGATCTGTTCTCTCAAGCGTCATTATTTTTCTCTTCGCTCTTCATTTATTTTAAAGATTACTCAAGTATATGGGGATAACCTAAGTAAAGTTCAACAATTTAACGCAACTGGATTAAATAAATTATAAAAAAAGGAGCACTAGGCTCCTTTTTATTATCAAAATGAGTAAATTTTACTCAGACGCTGCTTTATCTTGGCTAGCGCTTTGATAAATCAAAATAGGATCTGATTCACCTTTGATCACGGTTTCGTCAATCACGACTTTACTGACGTTTTCCATTGAAGGAAGTTCGTACATAGTATCGAGTAACACCGCTTCAACGATTGAACGAAGACCACGGGCACCTGTTTTACGCTCCATCGCTTTATGAGCGATAGCACGCAGTGCATCATCACGGAATTCAAGTTCAACGTCTTCCATACCAAATAATGCGCCGTACTGTTTCGTTAAGGCGTTTTTAGGCTCATTTAATATTTGCACTAAAGCCGACTCATCGAGTTCAGTTAACGTTGCCACAACAGGTAAACGACCGATGAATTCTGGGATCAAACCATATTTTACTAAATCTTCTGGCTCAACATCTTTAAATGTTTCACTTAAAGAACGGCTCGCCGCAGATTCTTTTACGTTAACCCCAAAACCGATACCGGTATTTTTATGGCTACGCTGCTCGATCACTTTATCAAGACCAGAGAATGCGCCACCACAGATGAATAAGATTTTAGAGGTGTCTACCTGTAAAAACTCTTGCTGTGGGTGTTTACGTCCGCCTTGTGGTGGCACAGATGCCACAGTACCTTCAATTAGTTTAAGCAGTGCTTGTTGCACGCCCTCACCAGATACATCACGAGTGATCGACGGGTTATCAGATTTACGTGAAATTTTGTCAATCTCATCAATATAAACAATACCACGTTGCGCTTTTTCTACATCGTAATCACATTTTTGTAGCAACTTTTGAATGATGTTTTCAACATCTTCGCCCACATAACCAGCTTCAGTTAGTGTGGTTGCATCGGCCATTGTAAACGGCACATCTAATAAACGCGCTAACGTTTCAGCTAATAATGTTTTACCACTGCCGGTTGGGCCAATAAGTAAGATATTACTTTTGCCTAACTCAATATCCGTTTTACCGGTTTGATTACGCAAACGTTTGTAGTGATTGTAAACCGCTACTGACAGTACTTTTTTGGCGTGATCTTGACCAATAACATAATCATCTAAATGATTACGAATTTCTTTTGGTGCAGGCAGTTTATCAGAGGTATTGTGCTTTGGCGCAATGTCTTTGATCTCTTCCCTGATAATGTCGTTGCATAGCTCAACACATTCATCACAAATGTATACTGAAGGGCCAGCAATTAACTTACGAACTTCATGCTGGCTTTTGCCACAAAAAGAGCAGTATAACAATTTATTACTTTTGTCGCCGTCTGTAGGAGTGTCAGACATTCAGCTACCTCATCTTATTCGTTGGCTGCCAAACTACTTAGCAGCTATTTTAATACGCTTAACTATACCAAAAAATATTGGTTTTCACAGTGTAAACAGCTCAAGCTAGCACCGTTAGTTACCAGCTTGTATTTGTTACTTGCTGTCGCGACTAGTAAATACCGCATCAACTAAACCATAATCAACAGCTTGGCTGGCGCTCATGAAGTTATCACGGTCTGTATCTTTTGAAATCACATCTAATGGTTGGCCGGTATGCTCTGCCATTAAACGGTTTAGTTTATCTTTAATAGACAAAATTTCTTTGGCGTGTATTTCAAAATCAGATGCTTGACCTTGGAAACCGCCTAATGGTTGGTGGATCATCACGCGTGAATTAGGTAAACAATAACGTTTACCTTTTGCACCAGCAGTCAATAAAAATGCCCCCATGCTCGCCGCTTGGCCAACACAAATAGTGCTTACATCTGGTTTAATGAAATTCATAGTGTCATAAATCGCCATACCCGCAGTCACTGAACCGCCTGGCGAATTAATATATAAAAAGATATCTTTTTCTGGGTTTTCTGATTCTAAAAATAGCATTTGCGCTAAGATCAGATTAGCCATGTTGTCTTCAACTTGACCTGTTAAAAAAATGATTCGCTCTTTTAATAGTCTCGAATAAATATCATACGAGCGCTCGCCTTTCGCTGTTTGTTCAACAACCATAGGTACTAATGCATTGAGTGGATCTGTAATACCAGTGTTCATATTTATCTAATTCCTTATGCGCTTATACTTATCCTTATTATAAGGAAGCATAGTTATTTTTTGGCGAAATTGAAGGCCACAAACTAAAATGGCTCGGGCACACTGCATAATACAGAGTAACACGAGCCATTTAATCGTTAGCGAGGGCTTAAGTCAATGACTTATTAAGCACCTTGCTGTGGATTCATGATGTCATCAAATGCTTTTTCAACGTCAGTCACATTTGCTTTAGCTAAAATAGCTTCAACAGCTTGCTCTTCCATTGCTACATTACGCATTTGTTGCATAAGTTGATCATTTGCTTTGTAGTATTCTACAACTTCAGTTGGATCTTCGTATGCAGAAGCCACTGTTGCAATTAATGCTTCAACTTTTGAATCATCAACTTTGATCTCGTTCGCTTTAATTACTTCACCTAATAATAGGCCAGTCTTAACGCGTGTTACTGCTTGTTCATGGAACAATTCTGCTGGAAGCTCAGGCATGTTTTTAGCGTCGCCACCAAAACGTTGTGCAGCTTGTTGACGTAGTGCATCAATTTCTTGATCTACTAGGGCTTTAGGCACTTCGATTTCGTTGTTAGCTAAAAGACCTTTAATTGCTTGGTCTTTCACGTTAGCTTTAACCGCTTGGTCAAGTTCACGTGTCATGTTCTTTTTAACTTCTTCTTTAAGAGCGTCAACACCGCCTTCAGTTACACCAAACTTAGTTGCGAATTCTTCGCTAAGTTCAGGTAGCTCTTGCGCTTCAACTTTCTTCACTGTGATAGTGAATTGAGCTGCTTTGCCTTTAAGATTTTCAGCATGGTAATCTTCAGGGAAAGTTACGTCAGAAACAACTTCCTCGCCTGCTTTTTTACCTACGATGTTATCTTCAAAACCTGGGATCATACGACCTTGACCAAGTTCTAATGGGAAGTCTTCAGCTTTTCCGCCTTCAAATACTTCACCGTCGATAGTACCTACGAAATCAACCGTTACACGGTCTTTTTCGCCAGCAGCCACATCAACTTCAGCCCATGATGCATGTTGCTTACGAAGTGTTTCTAGCATGTTTGCTAAATCTTCATCAGTAACTGATACAGCTGGTTTTTCTACAGTAATTTTATCTAAACCTTGAACTTCAACTTCAGGGTAAACTTCAAATGTTGCTGAGAACTCTAAATCTTTACCCGCTTCAAGTGCTTTAGGAGCAAATGTTGGTGCGCCAGCTGGGTTAATTTTTTCAGAAACGATTGCTTCGATGTAATTACGTTGCATTAATTCACCAGCAACTTCCTGACGAACTGCGCCACCGTAACGTTTGTTGATTACAGACGTTGGTACTTTACCAGGACGGAAACCATCAATACGCTGGGTTTTAGACAGTTGTTGTAAGCGTTTTTTTACTTCGGTCTCAACGTTCTCTGCAGGAACGGTGATGGTCAGACGGCGCTCAAGGCCTTGAGTCGTCTCAACAGAAACTTGCATGATATACCTCAATCTTCAATTTTGGCGACTGTTCGCCTTCCTTACAAACACGGTAATCACTATGCGTTTTGGCACGTTTAAAGTCATTTAAGCGACTTATCAACCCCATCTTCACTATAAGATACCAATGCTGCTCTGCCCTTCGGGCACTATGTTAAACAATAGACGCGGCATTATAACCTAATATTTATGATAGTCGAGTCTAGGGGGCAATTATTTGGTCAGATAGCGGATTAAGCAAGCATAGCGAATGAAAAGTAGGCGTTTTAGCTATCAGCTATCAGCTATCAGCTATCAGCTATCAGCTATCAGCTATCAGCTATCAGCTATCAGCTATCAGCTATCAGCTATCAGCTATCAGCTATCAGCTATCAGCTATCAGCTATCAGCTATCAGCTATCAGCTATCAGCTATCAGCTATCAAGAAGAGAATAAATGAAATTTTAAGTTAATAAATAATTTTTAGAATTTTTATAGATTTTAAGAAAGTGGTCGGCGATGCAGGATTTGAACCTGCGACCCCTTGGACCCAAACCAAGTGCGCTACCAAACTGCGCTAATCGCCGATATTGAAGTATTAAACTTCGTTTTCATTGAACACTCAAACTTTGTATTTGAGACCACTTTTTGAGAAAGTGGTCGGCGATGCAGGATTTGAACCTGCGACCCCTTGGACCCAAACCAAGTGCGCTACCAAACTGCGCTAATCGCCGATATTCTTTTGTAAATGGGGTGACTGATGGGGCTCGAACCCACGACAACCGGAATCACAATCCAGGGCTCTACCAACTGAGCTACAACCACCGCTATATTTACATGTTTTCAAATGGTGCACCCAGAAGGATTCGAACCTTCGACCGACGCCTTAGAAGGGCGTTGCTCTATCCAGCTGAGCTATGGGCGCATCGAAAACTTCATAGTTTACCAATAAGCCAATCTATTATAATAGAAAGTGGTCTGCTTTTCAGCATTTAACCTGTGACTGCATGGGACATACCCAAACCAATCACTACCATTCTTTATAATTGAGAAAGTGGTCGGCGATGCAGGATTTGAACCTGCGACCCCTTGGACCCAAACCAAGTGCGCTACCAAACTGCGCTAATCGCCGATGCTTACTATTGTTAGCGAGTGACCTCGTTGACAACGGGGTGCATAATAGTGATTTGACCGTGTCAGGTCAAACCTTTTTTTAAGAAAATAAATCAATCGGTCATTTTTAGTTCATAATGGTTAAATATTGTGAGGATCAACTAAAATTTCAACTGTTTTATATAATTAGCGGGTATATCAGAAAAGCAACTTGGCGCATTAGCGCTTTTCTGCGAAAATAGTAAGCATATTAAAAACGAATAATAAAGAACGTGTTCTTTATTAGCATTATATTACCCCTATTTCTGTATGCATTCGTTTTTAAAGTATCGGTATTAAGTTAACTAACCCCAATTAAAGGTCACCCATGACGGCAAACATCATCGATGGTAAGGCAATAGCTAAACAAGTACGCAGTGCAGTCGCACAAAGAGTAAGTGAACGTGTTGCAAACGGTTTGCGAGCACCTGGACTTGCAGTTGTACTTGTAGGGCAAGATCCTGCAAGCCAAGTTTATGTAGGTTCAAAACGTAAAGCCTGTGAAGAAGTTGGCTTTATTTCTAAATCATTTGATTTACCAGCAGATACAAACGAGCAAGCATTATTAGATTTAATTGATGAGCTCAATAACGATGCACAAGTTGATGGTATTTTAGTACAACTTCCTCTTCCCGCAGGTCTTGATGTTGAAAGAATCCTTGAACATATCACTCCACTCAAAGATGTTGACGGCTTTCATCCTTATAACATTGGCCGTTTAGCACAGCGTATGCCTGCTCTTCGCCCTTGTACGCCAAAAGGTATTATTACACTGCTTGATTCGACCGGTGTAAAATACAAAGGCATGCATGCAGTTGTTGTTGGCGCTTCAAATATTGTTGGTCGTCCTATGGCATTGGAACTATTACTTGCTGGTTGTACAACCACTGTGTGTCATAAATTTACGCAAGATTTAGAAACTCATGTACGCCGTGCTGATCTGTTAGTTGTGGCAGTTGGTAAACCTGAGTTTATTCCTGGGGATTGGGTTAAAGAAGGTGCAATTGTGATCGATGTAGGCATTAATCGTTTAGATAGCGGCAAATTAGTCGGTGACGTACAGTATGATATCGCTGAGCAAAAAGCACATTTCATCACGCCAGTACCTGGCGGCGTTGGCCCAATGACAGTAGCAAGCTTGATTGAAAATACTCTTGAGGCCTGTGAAAAATACCATAGCTAATTAGCCTCTAACGTCGCATCAAGAATTAACAAGGGTTGCTGTTTAGCAACCCTTTGTTGTTATTTGTTAGACTATTTTAGCTGAGCGCTGGCGCCGTGTTAGCTTTAACAATTGCGGCAGCACAGAGAAGAAAATCATTAAAACCATTATCGTATATTGCCAAACTTGATAGTGCTCACTTAGTAATACAACGGCGCAAATAATACCTGCGATCGGATTAGCAATCGTACCGAAAGTAAACTCAACCACCGTCATGCGGCCAAGTAACCAAACATACAAGATATACGCAAGCGCTGTATTTGGCACAATTAACCAAAATAATGCAAGCCACTGTATTGAACTGACACCATTAGCAAGTACTTGATATTGTTGTGGATCAAAGTAAATAGCTTGAGTCATTGCTACTAATGATAACAATGATCCGCCAATGATCAGCTGCCATGTTAATACCGTCCACCAATGAGTGTGGGTAGACATTTTTTGCACTAAAGTACTACCAACAACAATTGTTAACAACGCACCAATTAAAGCGAATACTCCTAAGGCATTAATCGTGACATGCTGGGGATCAAATAATCGCCAAGCCAAAATCACTAATATAAGTGCGCACACCGATTGCAAAAACGCTGGACGCTGCCTTTTAAAAACCCACGCATAAATCAACGCAACCACAGGCACAGAGACCATACCAACACCGGCAATTGCCGCTGGTAAATTAACCGCCATAATAAAAATAAAACTAAAAAACAGGGCAATATTAACCACAGCTAATAATACTAAACCGCGCCACTGTTTTGCTTTAGGCCATGATGGTTTAAGCACAAATAACAGTAAACCCGCAGGTAATGCTCGTAACGCGCCAAGTAATATTGGCGGCCAATCTGGGGTGGCATATTTAGTGACCGCATAGGTGGTGCCCCATAAAAAAGCAGGGATCATGGCAAGAAAAATATTCATTTCATTCCTTTCAAAATAACTAAGAAACGCAAAGGTAAAACCTAAGGTTAAGTTGAGGTCAAGCTAGAAAAAATAAAAAGGCTGCCAAATTGGCAACCCTTTGTAATACTTACTAATAAAATACTTACTAAAATAATACTTACTAAAATATGTCTTATTTAGCAATGCCTATTTGACTGGCACTAGTAAGGTAATTAATTACGCTTTACGCCATGTAGTTTTACCTGCAGAGTCTTCCAGTATCACCCCAAGTGCATTTAAAGCATCACGCGCTTCATCAGCCGCAGCCCAATCTTTACTCGCGCGCGCTTCATTACGCTTAACTATTAACGCTTCTATTTGGGCAACTTCGTCATCTGCTTGGCCACCTTGTAAAAATGCCTCTGGTGCTTGTTGAGCAACCCCTAAAACTTCCCCAAGACTGCGCAGAACAAATGCTAACTTACCCGCTTGCTCAGCATCAACGTCTTTTACACGGTTTAGCTCTTTGGCTAATTCAAATAACACCGGTAATGCTTCTGGTGTATTAAAGTCGTCATCCATTGCTTTTCTAAATTTAGCCACATGTTCATTTGTTGCTAAATCACAACTGATAGGCTCAACACCACGAAGTGCCGTATAAATACGCTCAAGCGACGAACGTGCTTGATCTAAGTTCTCTTGCGAGTAATTTAACTGGCTGCGGTAATGACCAGAAATTAAAAAATAACGAACCGATTCAGCATCATATTCTTTAAGTACATCACGAACAGTAAAGAAGTTGTCTAATGATTTTGACATCTTCTCTTTATTTACTTGTACCATACCCGTATGGATCCAGGTATTGACGTACTTGCCGTTATTTGCACAGCATGATTGCGCAATCTCATTTTCATGGTGTGGAAACTGTAAGTCTGAACCACCGCCATGAATATCAAAATGCTCACCTAAATGCTTTGAGCTCATTGCCGAACATTCAATATGCCAACCTGGACGACCTTCGCCCCACGGTGATATCCATGATGGTTCACCCGTTTTGGCTTTTTTCCATAACACAAAATCAAGTGGATCATCTTTATCTTGTGCTACTTCAACACGCGAACCGGCTTGTAGCATAGTTAAATCTTGCTGTGACAATGCACCGTATTGCTCAAACGTTGAGACGTCAAATAAAACATCGCCGTCGGCTGCAACATAGGCGTGGCCTTTAGTAACTAGTCGTTCAACCATTTCGATAATTTCGTCCATATGACCTGTGACTGTAGGTTCAATGTCTGGACGCAACATGTTTAGACTATCAAAATCTTCATGCATTGCTTTTGTCATACGCACAGTTAAGTCATTAATCGCTTCGCCATTTTCATTCGCACGCTTAATGATTTTGTCATCAACATCGGTGATATTGCGTACATACTTTAAATCATAACCAATGTGACGAAGATAACGTACGATCACGTCAAAGCTAACAAATGTGCGGGCATGACCAATGTGACAATAATCATAAATGGTGATACCACACACATACATGTCGATCTTGCCGTCGACCATAGGTTTAAATTGCTCTTTTTGACGCGTGAGTGTGTTGTATATATTTACCATTTATTTTAAGTCCTTGACTATTTACTTGAATCGCTATGTTAACACTTGAAAAGCCCCTGCTCTAGCGCTTTATCAATTGAATAAGCACTTTGTTAATCTTAGCTAACTAAGATAAAATAGCGGCAAATAAATCAGCTAATAGGAAACCACATGGTTGTTCTACACACAAATTTTGGTGATATCACCATTAACATGCTCAAAGAAGATGCGCCAAACACAGTTAAAAACTTTTTACAGTATGCTAACGCAGGCTTTTACGACGGCACTATTTTTCACCGTGTAATTGATGGTTTCATGGTACAAGGCGGTGGTTTTGAACCAGGTATGACACAAAAAGAAGTGCATGATCCTATTCAAAATGAAGCAAACAATGGCCTTTCTAATAAGATTGGTACACTTGCTATGGCACGTACTCCTGATCCACATTCAGCAACAGCACAGTTTTTCATTAACGTGAATAACAATGACTTCTTAAACTTCAACAGCGAAACATCTCAAGGCTGGGGTTACTGTGTATTTGCTGAAGTTGTTGAAGGCATGGACGTAGTAGAAAAAATTAAAGCCGTTGCTACAGGTAGCACAGGCTTTCATCAAGACGTACCTCTTGATGACGTTATCATCACAAGCGTAACTGTAAACTAATAGTACGCTTACCCACGTAACGTGGCGTTTTAGCGGGTATCTATGCTATACGTATATGCCCGCTTTATTTATTTTTAAAAGACTTACCTATGACTCGCCAAACCTACTTTATTGCCGACCTCCATTTAAGTGAAAATCGCCCAGATATCAGTGCAGCTTTTTATCAGTTTTTAAATACGCATATTATTAATAAGGATGTAGACGCGCTATATATACTTGGTGACTTTTTTGAAGTATGGGTTGGTGATGACTATGTAACTGCACTCTCAACTGAAGTTGCAAAGCATTTAAAAGTAGTGAGTGATAACGGCACCCCAGTATATTTTGTGCATGGCAATCGTGATTTCATTATGCGCGATAAATACGCCAAACAAGCAGGAATGACTTTATTACCCGAACAGCTGGTAATTGACTTATATGGCACTCCCACTGTCATTTTGCATGGCGATGAAATGTGCACACAAGATATTGAATATCAAAAGTTTCGTAAAAAAGGCCGCAGTTGGTGGTGGCCAAGATTAATGCTTGCTATGCCACTTTGGTATCGTCGTAAAGTTGCGCAAAATGCCAGAGAAAAATCAAAGCAAAATCAAACCGGTAAAGCGCTTGAAATATTAGATGTTACTGAACAAGCGGTACTAGCAACATTTGCAAAACACCAAGTAAAACATATGATCCATGGCCATACCCATCGCCCTAATGTGCATCATTATGAAGTAGATAAGCAAACACTCACTCGCACAGTGCTGGGTGATTGGTATACTCAAGGCTCTTATTTAGTTGTTACCGCACAGACACAAGAACTAGTGAGTGAACCATTCGCACAAATATAAAATATTGTCTACGCTTACGATATTGATAGTTTTTAGTACTGGTCGTAATGCTTAAATTATTTTTCATACTTATTTGTTTATTTTACGCAGGCCATACATACAGCCAAGATAAATGGCTTTTTGTTACCGAGCCTTTTCCCCGTATTTTTCAGAGCAACTGCCGCAACAAGGTTGGTTAGCTGATATTATTATTACTGCATTAGCAAGCCAAGATATTGAAGCTAGCATTGAGTTTACAACTTGGGCTCGTGCACTAAGATTACTTGAAAAAAATAAGCGAACAGCTCTTTTAGGGGCTTATTATAGCGCCGAGCGAGAAAAAACATTCCACTATTCACGACCATTAGCAAAGTCATTTACTGGATTATTTAAACGAAAAAGTAGCAAAATAAATTACGATGGCAGTTTAACGTCATTACAGCCATACAGCATAAGTAAAGGTAGTAATTATATAGTTAGCGAGGGTTTTAGTAGTGAACATAATTTAGCTATTACAGCGACTAATGACTTGATCAGCAGCTTACGCGTGTTACAGCTTGGCCGCGTTGATTTAGTAGCTGGTACCAAAGAAGTCGGTGAGTACTGGTTAAACAATCATCCACAATTACAAACAGGACAGTCAATCGTATATATCCCTCCTCATTTAGCGTCCCACTACCTATATATTATTTTTTCCAAATCTGCTGTGCAAAGTAAGCAACAATTAATACAATTAGAAAACGGTTTCAACACCATTGTAAATAATGGTGAGGCCGCACAAGTTCTCCTACGCCATGGCTTTTCAGAAGCTAAGACTGAGCAATACCTACAATTTTTAAAACGTTAAAACACAAATGCTTATATGACTATCACTCCAAGCAACGAATTCTGCATCTTAAGATAGTTTGGGTATAGTAATAGTAAACTCAGTTTTAAAGCGCTCTGTAGAGTGTGGATTGGACTGTAATTTAATTTCCCCCTGCAAAATGTGTGTAACCCATTGGTGCACCATATATAAGCCAAGCCCAGTATTGCCAATACCACGAGCTGAGGTGTAAAAAGGCTCAAAGATGTACTGTTGAGACTCTGCTTTAATCCCAACACCGCTATCTGAAATGGTTAATTTAATGGATTGACTAGCAGCTTGTGCTATTTTTATCTCAATTTCACCGACTTGATTTTTGGCAAACCCGTGGGTTAGTGCGTTCATTATCAGGTTTTCTAGCACTTGGGAAATAATTCCTGGTCGGCTTTTTATATCTTGGTCAGTATCAACTAAGGTTTTCACTTTTACGTTTGAGTTTTTTAATCTTGAATTAAGGGAGATCAGTAAATCTTCAGTTATTTTTCTTATATTACATGTGATGACATCATCATTATGACGGTCTATCGCCATTTTTTTAAAACTTTTAACTAATACCGCTGCCTTATTTAAATTAATTTTAGCTAACCCTAAATTTTCCTCAATGCTCTGTGTGCTTTTATCTAATTGCGATTTAGTTAATCCGGTTTTTATCGCGTCACTCAACTTATTAATAACCACATTCGCGTTAGATACTGAGATAATAGCACCGCCAATGGGTGTATTCATCTCATGAGCAACCCCCGCCACCAACAACCCTAAAGACGATAGTTTTCGAGCTTCGAGTAAGCTTGTTTGTAATTGCTGCTGCTGCCTTATAGTTAAATCGAGCTGTTTGTTGACGCTATCTAACTCTACTTTTTCACGCTGTAGTTTATAAGATAAAGTAATTAGTTGCTGTTGGAATAAATATTCACGGTAACTAAAACCAAAACCGCAAATACATAAAATAACACTACACAGAGCAGCATATTGAAAAGCAGTCATTTTTGCATTATACAGCAGCTCTTTAGGGCTACCGATAAGTATAATAATCTCTTTATCTGAATCTGCGGTTCTTTGTGTTGATTCACGTAGTGAAACAATAGAGAATCGCCTGAAAGTATATAAACTGTCATGAAAAATACGTGAGGTGCTTTGTACGTCATGTTCAATGATATGCTGCCAAAGCGCTGGAGAGTTATTTGCTAGCGAGTTATTAACTTGATTATACATAAACCCAAACTGTAATGCGGGATCCTTATTATACAACCAATAACCATCATGATTTAGAATATTTACTTGGGTGTTTTTTTCATCATATTGTCGAATATTACTAAATAAATAATCCAGATTAAAATTCACTACTAACAAGCCATCTATTAAATAATCACCACCTTGCGTTCTGTAAGTCACCCTAATTGTTGGCTCATGCGGGACAACAACTTTTCCACGCTCAATATTTAAATCAATTTCTGAAATAAATGTATTCGGTGGTGCAACTAACATCCCTTCTTTAAAGTAATAACGATTTTGCTTATTTTGTAATTGTGATACCTCAACAATTTCGCTTTTTTTATTGCTGAAATTAATTCTATAACGTTCTTTACCACTGCGTTCAAGCCAACGTATTTGTGAGATATTGGTTGATACAGAAGCAAAATTTAAAAAATAATCATTTATGAGCTTGTCGCTTTGTTGAGCGCTCAATGTATTTAAACCTGTATTACTTTTTAATACTTGGCCATTTGCTAACAGCTGAGTGAGTTTTTTAATACTGCTTAGCTCTTTAGATAAATCAGTACTCACAAGCACTAGTTTTTCATCTTGGCGCTCTTTTATTATGGTTACTTTTGACTGATAAACTTGCTCGTATACCAGCCAGCCAATTAATATCGCAACAAATAAAATGAACAGCGACTTTATGAGTACGCCTTTTTTGTCGCTATAAAATGAGTTACTTTTTTTAGTCATTTACATTATCAAACTGTGCTAACCAGATCAGTAAATCATCATAAAACAGCGGTTTTGAAAAAAGTAACCTTGGGCCATTTCACAACCAGCTTGTTTTAACCATTGCACCTCAAATTCGTTTTCAACACCCTCAGCAATAACTTTAAAATCAAATTGCTTTGCGAGACTGATGATCATTTTTATCATGTATTGATTATTTATATTATGCTCAAGGTTGCTGACAAAGTAGCGATCAATTTTTATCGCATTCGACGGTATTTCATTAATGTGTGCTAATGATGAATAACCCGTACCAAAGTCATCAATACTCACTTTAATACCCAATGCCATAAATCGTGATAAAGCCTCTTTAATAAAGTTGTAATTACTGATCGCTTGCGTTTCTGTCACTTCAAGTTCCAGCATCGAGGGGGATACTTTATATTCCTCAATCCGACTCTTGATAGACTCAAAGTAAGAAGGCTCGATCAAGTCATAAGATGATGCGTTAAATGCAATGGGTAAGTTTATGCCACAGCTTTTTAGTTGATTAATAGTTTGTAGTATTTTTTCAAAAATAACATTATCAAGCTCATTAATTAAACCAGCGGTTTCAGCAAGCTCTATAAACTCTTCAGGATTTACAAAGCTGCCATCAGCCAACTGCCATCTAGCTAGCGCTTCAAAACCAATTGGTTTTAATGTTTTCAAGCACATTTTTGGCTGTAAAGCGATACGCAATTCTTTGGTACTAATAGCCGTCCTAAGGTGCGCCATCAACTCATAACGCCTTGTTATTGCCACTGTCTTTTCATCAGTATGCAAAATAAACTTCGTTTGAGTTACTTGCATGTAATTTAAACTCGACTCTGCTAGGCTAATTACTTTTTCGGGAGTAATATTTGATGCGCAACTTAACTTTAACTCCAATACTCTTACGTCAATAAATTGCTTAACATTTTCAATTTCGTACTTTTGTTTATTATGAAAATGCGTAATATCATCGGCAATATCAAAATCAACATTGATGAGCATGCCAAAGCTACGATTACTAATAATCGCAATTCTGGGGTCATAGATTGAAAAAACATCTACAATACTTTTATGAACGAGTTTTATGATTTTTTTACAAAAATCGTAACCAAAGGTAAAAGCTTTTTCATCAAACTGGTAAATATCAAAAATAATCAAACGCATTTTTGATTGCTCATATACGTTCATATTTTTAATTTCGCGAGTTAACCAGTTTCTATTCTGTAAATTTAATGAAACATCAGTATAGGCAAGCTCGGTTAATCTATTTAATAATGAAATATTAGCAAACCCGCTACTTACGTTTTCACTAAATACTTTTAATAAATATTCATTTTCTTCACTAATTGGGTTATCTGATTTTACCAGGGTAATATAGTGAGTGCCTTCAGCAATGGTTGCTGGGAAGAAGAAGATACTATGCTGATTTGAAAAAACATGACGTTTTTCTTGAATAGCTAGCTGGAAGTCATCGTACATATCGGCCGGTAAATTGCCATCTACTTTTTGCCCTTTCATACCATTAAAGCAGCCGTTAGTAGTCAGAATTACAGCACCAGCATCTTTGTCTAGATTACTTGAGCAAAGGATGCCGCCTCCTCTGATATTTTTAAAATATTACTTAGCTCTTGCAGCACTGCAGCAGAGTATGAGCCCATATCATGTTTGCTATTAATGCTCCTTGATGCATCTAGCACAAGTTGCAAACCTTGTTTAGCGGCTTTTATTTGCGAAATATATTGCCAAGTTCGCATATTACTATTAACGATTGATTCAAGCTTTTGTGCAGAAATGTCAGACTTATTCCAGTACTCATCAATATCGAGCATTTTCATCACATCGGTTTCAGGGGCGAAACCGGGCTGCCCTGTTAGTAACACGATACGCATTTCAGCGTTGCCAATCACTTCTCTGATGGTATTAACCAAACGCAGTCCGGAATCATCTTCTTCCATAACCACATCGATAAAAACAAGTGCTATATCTGGGTGCATACTTAAAGCAAGCGCAGCTTCTGGTACTGAGTTGGCCGCTAATAACTCATATTTGTAGCCTTCTTTGGCCTTTAATTCTTTTAAGCTATTAATTAATGCGTGTTGATAATCGAGATCATCCTCAACAGTTAAAATTTTCCATACTTTAAGGTCGGTATTTACTAACTCTTCCTCAGCAGAAAATACAAATAATCCCTCATTCTCATCCATATATACCCACCAAAATAATAATAGCAATGGCCTTTCATTTACAATGCATTGCAAAGCAATAAAATAACTGATAAATAAAAATTTAACTTGCTCTAAATATTAGGTGAGAGTTTTTGATGTGTCTAATTTAAAAACACTTTTGATAATAAAGTATGTGCTACAGCATGATTTGAAAAGCTGTTGCACATGTTGGTGTTCGTTAAGCGCTTTTATTTACCGGCGTACCACTGTGAAACTTAAAATCGTCATCACAAGATGTAATTAACTGCGCTTCAATTTCACCAAACTCTTTAACCCGCTCGGTAATATCAAAACCAGCAATTTCTTGGGCAAGAGTTAAATAGTCTTGGTAATGGCGTGCCTCAGAGCGCAATAACGAAATATAAAAATCACCTAAACGCTTATCTACATGGGGTGCAAGCGCGGCAAAACGCTCGCACGAACGAGCTTCGATGTAAGCACCGACTATGAGCTTATCGACCAGTGCATCTGGCTCAAAAGTTTTTACATGTCTTAGCATACCCTTAGCATAACGACACGGCGTAATACTTTGATACTCAATACCGTACTCATCCATGATCTCTAATACTTGATAAAAGTGGTGCAGCTCTTCTTTGATCAACATCACCATTTTATCAACCAAATCTTGCCCATAAGCTGAATCAGATTTTGGGATCACTGCTTTAGTCAGTTTGTTTTTAGCCGCAAGATCGCGCCAATTCCCTTCACGTTTGTATATCAGCGTTTCAAACGGCTTTAGCCACTCAAGCAAGGCATCGCTGCTTTGTTTATCCACAGCATATTTACGAATTAAAAACATCGCAGATTGCGCGGCTTTAAGCTCACAGATGAGATGATCAATTAAAATAACCGCTAGGTTTTCTTTTTTAGTGGCTTCATCAATCCACCCTAAAGGGGTTTCACAACGTAAAAATTGCTTAATCGGTTCTAAAAGTTTGCTATGTGGCACGAAGGGAGTTGCTCATTAGTATCTATCATTAAGAAAATGATTTTATCATGAAAAATGACTGATAATAAAACAAAGCTGGGGGTTTGATTAATTAAATAACCCGAACTCTAGTTAAATATATCCCCGCTGATTTTTTTGCTTTCGTCTCTCATTGGTGTTTCTTGACAAGACCCCATTACTGAACCATAACTTAATACAAGCTGTATAAAAATAAAACAGCGAACTAATTCCTTTTCATGGGGCACACAATTATGATACTAAACCATCTTTGGGGCATATATGCCCATCCACTCGAAGAGTGGCAAACAATAGATAACCGCCACGAGAGCTTAACATATAGCCTATCACATATATTACTGATAGCGTTGTTTCCATCTGCAATGGGTTATTACTCATCGGTTTATTTAGGCTGGAGTATCGGGGCTGGTAATCCGGTATTTCTAACCCACGATAGTGCAATACTGATTGCTGCAGCTATGTATGGCGCTTTAATTGTGGGTGTGTTTGCGCTGGCTTATTTAGCACATTGGATGGCTGTTACTTTTGGTGCAGAACCAACCTTTACCCAAACCTTAGAACTTGCAGCGTATACTTCAACACCAGTATTTATGTCTGCACTAGCGGCATTTTGGCCAGAGCTATGGTTTGTTGTATGTGTGGGTTTGGTCGCTTTAGGCTATTCGGTCTACTTACTGTATACCGGTGTGCCCATTTTGATGCATATACCGCAAGAGCGTGGCTTTATTTACGCAAGCTCTGTGGTAACTTGCGGACTAATTTTACTGGTGATTATTTTAGCTGTCACCGCCATATTGTGGACCAACGGTATCGTAAGTCCAACCTTTACATGATACCTAGTTCAACGTTAGAAGCTGTAAAATGTAGTATAAAGTAGTGTTATTATTTTCTTTCCTTCGCAAAAAAGGAGCTAAATTTAGCTCCTTTTTTATTTCGCTAGGCAGAGATTAATCTGAGCCGTTTTCTTCTTGATTATGTAACTCTAAACCAGAAGACATGGCACTTTCACGACTACTTTTTGCCGAATCATTACGCAGCTGTTCAATACGATTCAAATAATTCTGATCGATACCACCGGTAATATATTGGCCATCAAATACTGATGTTTCAAATCGTGTAATTTCTGGGTTTTCCTGCGCTACGGCAGCAATCAAATCAGGTAACGATTGGAAAATCAAACCATCAGAGCCAATGCTTGCATTGATATCTTCAACTTCACGTCCATGGGCAATCAACTCAGCCGCAGATGGCATATCAATACCATACACGTTCGGAAAGCGAATTTCAGGTGCAGCAGAAGCAAAGTAAACGTTTTTAGCACCAGACTCACGCGCCATTTCAACAATTTGTGCTGAAGTAGTGCCACGTACAATCGAGTCATCAACTAGTAATACGTTTTTACCTTTAAACTCACGGTCAATTGCATTGAGCTTTTGACGTACTGACTTTTTACGCATTTCCTGACCAGGCATGATAAACGTACGGCCAATGTAACGGTTTTTAACAAACCCTTGGCGATATGGCAGATTAAGTACGCGGGCGATTTCCAATGCCACATCACATGATGTTTCTGGGATTGGAATAACAACATCAATATCTTTATCAGCCCATTCGCGAGCAATTTTTTCGCCAAGCTTAGTGCCCATATTTACACGTGTAGCGTAAACAGACATGCGATCGATATTTGAGTCTGGACGTGCAAAGTAAACAAATTCAAAGATACATGGCGAATAAGATACTTTATCTGCGCATGTTTGTGAGTAAAACTCACCGCCTTCAGTAACATATATCGCTTCACCAGGAGCGACATCACGCACAAATTCAAAACCATCAGTTTTTAACGCAACGCTTTCAGAGGCAAACATATACTCAGTGCCATTTGCAGTTTCACGTTTACCAAACACTAATGGACGAATACCATTTGGGTCACGAAACGCGATAATACCATGGCCAATTACCATAGCGATGGTGGCATAACCGCCTTGAACTTTATTTATAACTTCGGTGATACCGTTAAAAATATCTTCAGGGTCAAGATGTAGTTTATTTGGTTTACTTAATTCATGAGCCATGATGTTAAGTAAAATTTCAGAATCTGAGGTTGTGTTAACGTGGCGACGTGCTTCACAGAACAATTGCTCTTTAAGCTGCTCTGCATTGGTTAAGTTACCGTTGTGTGCTAAAGCAATACCGAACGGTGAGTTAACATAGAACGGCTGCGCTTCAGACGAGCTAGAAGAACCTGCTGTCGGATAGCGTACATGGCCGATACCAATAGTGCCTTGTAAACGCTTCATATGACGGGTGTGAAATACATCTTTCACTAAGCCATTTGCTTTGCGTAAACTAAAGGTGTTGTTTTCAATGGTAATGATGCCCGCGGCATCTTGGCCACGGTGTTGCAAAACAGTTAAGCCATCATAAATCGCCTGATTTACAGGAGATGTTCCGACTATTCCAACGATACCACACATGAAATTTTTCCTCGCCGATTAACGGTTGACCGAATTTAAAAAGCTAGAGTTATTTTCGAGGTATGAAAAAAACCACTCAACAACAAAGCCAAATTCTGGGATCAAAATAGAGTTACCCCACCAGTGCGTATTGGGTGCACCAGTAAAAGCATCAAGAAAGAAGAGTAACGCGCTCACGACCAACACGCCACGAAGTGCACCAAAGACAATGCCGAAGACACGGTCTGTGCCAGACAAACCAGTACGTTGTACAAGTTCACCTAGAAGGTAGTTTAACAATCCGCCTAACAATAGCGTCGCAAAGAATAATATGGCAATGGCCGCTGCATTTCTTAAAAGGGGTTCAGAAATACTTGTTAGGAATGATGCTAAATATTGGTAAAACAAGCTAGATATGATAAATGCGCCAGCCCACACAGCCAAAGACATTGCTTCTTTTATAAAGCCACGAATTAAACCGATAATAGTAGACAGTGCAATAATGCCAAAGATGGCGTAATCAACCCAGATCATATGAACCAACTAGTCGTTAATTTGGGGCGCATTCTATAAGAGGTCAGCACTAAATGCCAGATCATTTTGCTACTTCAAATTGGGTAACTTTTCCGTTAAGTTTAGTAAGTGCTTTTAATTCAGGGAGTTTGCTCTCAAGCTGGGCTTTATCAAGCGACGGACCCACAAAAACTTTGGTTAAAGTACCATTTGGTGTTTTAACTGGACGGGTAAAGGTTTTAAACCCTTTGTCACTTAGTTTAGCTTGTAGCGATTTTACATTCGCACTATGCGAAAAGCTCCCCAACTGAATTACATATGCCATTTTCGATAAATTTTCTTCAGGCTTACGTGATGGCTCAGACTTTTTTCAACAGGTTGTGCTGTAGTCGTTGCTACAGTAGTTTGCTCAGTCGATGCTTCAACCATTTTTTTCGCTACTGGCGTCGTCTCTTCAACCGCATCAGAGGAACTTGAGAGTAGGTCATCATCTGGCAATATATCTTCCTCAGGCTCTTCGTTTGGCTGTTGTGCGTTAGCCACTTGATCATCTATTGAATCTTGCAAGTCAATAGTTGTGAACTCAGGACGTTCCGGAATGGCTTTAAAGCCTTCTTTGTAATGTACTTTTTCGCCATCAAGAATATTAGGAATAAACACGATAGCTGCAATCACCACAATAGTTGTGCCGACTAAACGATTTATAAAGCCTGAGTTCACCTGATTCCTCTCTATTTTTTCCAATAATTGATAGCAGCTGCAACAGTTAAGAAGGAGCCAAATATGATTAACACCGTCTTCTCATCAAGCTGTGGCAACACACCATCCAGTGCGTCTGCAACTGTTTGATATTTTTCAATTGGCGCGCTTGTATGCACATTATCCATGGATTTAGCTAAATTCTCTACTTTATCGCCACGAAAGCAATTAAGTCCGGCTAAACACCACGCATCAACTACCGGGCTAACTTCATTTAATACAGCGACTTTGTCTTTATCAGCCAGCATAGCGACTAACGCATGAACTTTAAAGCCTTGATCTTGCAGGTTAGCTAACTTTTTAGCTAAATAGCGTGCAGATTCAGCATTATGTGCCACATCAGTATAGACCATAGGTTTGCTGCTTAGTTGCTGAAAACGCCCTTCAACAACTAAATTAGCTAAACAATCACGGATCAATGCCTCACTAGGTAATAAATCTAACACGGCTAATGTGGTTAGTGCCGTTGCCGCGTTTTGGCATGGGATTGATGGTTTAGCAAACTCAAAGTGATGGGCTTGATATTGCCAACTAAAACTTTGCGCATGCTCTTTAAATATAAAGTCACGCCCTGATAAATGCATCACCGCGTTAATTTCATGACCGTAGTCGGTGACTGTGTGCGGTATATTTAAATCGCCGACAATGGCAGGTGTGCCAGTACGGAAGATCCCTGCTTTATCATAACCCACAAGCTCTCGCGTATCACCAAGGTACTCTTTATGATCTAGATCTATGGTGGTGATCACACTGGCAAATGGAGTAACAATATTGGTAGCATCGAAACGCCCACCTAAACCCACTTCTAACAGCACATAATCAACGCTATGGCGTTTAAAAATAGCCAGTGCGCCTAAGGTGCCATACTCAAAATAAGTCAGTGGCGTGTCACCGCGGCCTTGCTCGAGCAAGTCAAACGCATCAACATGAAATTGATCATCAAGCTCAGCGCCATTAATACGCACTCGTTCGTTATAATGAATTAAATGAGGAGATGCATAGGTACCAACCGAATAACCTTGGGCCAGCAGCAGTGATTCTAAACATCGGGCAGTGGTGCCTTTGCCATTGGTGCCGGCTATTAGAATAATTTTACTTGGGCTATCTAGTAAACCAATGGTATTGGCAACTTTGGCAACGCGTTCTAAACCCATGGCAATATTTGCTGGGTGAACACTTTCTAAATAACAAAGCCAATCATCAAGGCTTGATGATTGGCTAGGAAGATTTTTTGTCATAGCGTGTGATCAGTAAAGCTGAAATTTACGCTACTCTATGCTCTTGTTCCGTAGAAGGCAAGTTCATAAATTTAGCTAGTATGCGGGCAAGTGTGTCACGCATTTCACGGCGATCAATAATCATATCGATGGCACCATGCTCGAGTAGAAATTCACTTCGTTGGAAGCCTTCAGGTAAGGTTTCGCGCACAGTTTGTTCAATTACACGAGGACCCGCAAAGCCGATTAATGCTTTTGGCTCCGCCACGTTGATATCACCTAGCATAGCTAATGATGCTGATACACCGCCCATAGTTGGGTCAGTCATTACTGAGATAAACGGTAAGCCTTGTTCGCTCATCTTAGCAAGTGCAGCACTGGTTTTAGCCATTTGCATAAGCGACATTAGTGCCTCTTGCATACGTGCGCCACCTGAAGCGGAGAAGCAAATTAGCGGCATGTTATGCTCTAAACACTGATCAACAGCATCCACAAAACGTGCGCCAACAACCGATGCCATTGACCCACCCATAAATGAGAATTCAAATGCGACGGCGGCCACTGGAATGCCTTTTAAGCGTCCCTTCATCGCGACTAATGCGTCTTTTTCGCCACTTGATTTTTGTGCGGCGGCGATACGATCTGAATATTTTTTCGAGTCTTTAAACTTTAAAATATCTTTTGGTTCGTGCTGTGTGCCAAGTTCTTGGCGGTCGCCATCATCCAAAAAGTGCTCAAGGCGTTTACGGCCACTCACACGCATGTGGTGATTGCATTTAGGACATACATTGAGTGATTTTTCTAATTCAGCTTTATATAAAATCGAATCACAATCTGTACACTTTGCCCAAACACCTTCAGGGATCTCTTTACGAGCCGAAGACTTTGTTGTTTTAGGTAGGATTTTTTCTAACCAACTCATTTGCAACTCTCTTAATACTATTCTGTGCTTTGCTGCGTTCCTGCCAAATCATTATTGACAGACAAATTTTTTCAATTAAAACATGAATTCCACACAGGCGGTATAAAAAACTGGTCTTAGTAGTGAAATGCCTGCAAGGTTATGTTTAATTTATCACCAATCAACCCTTCACATCCGTTAAGAATAAAGGGCCAAGTGGTGTCGACGGAATTTCAAACCGCGCCGGATAGTCAACATCAACTAAGTATAAACCTGCCGCCTTTGCCGTCGCACTGGCTTTGGCTCGCTCTTTTAAATCAAGTAACTCTTTTAGCCACACAGGTTGCTGCTTATGAATACCAATATCGGTTAAGCAACCGGTAATGTTACGCACCATGTGGTGTAAAAATGCATTAGCCTTAATATCAATAATCACATAACTGCCTTGACGCTCAACCGACAAGTGATGAATCGTACGTGTAGCAGTATTCGCTTGACAATGCAAAGCTCTGAATGACGTAAAATCATGCTCACCTAATAGATATTGACATGCTTCTTGCATTTTAGTTTCATCAAGTGGGTGATGAAAATGCGTAACGCCTTCATTTAATATTGCTCCTCGAAAGGCGTTATTGTAAATAACATAACGATAACGACGAGCAGTAGCACTAAAACGTGCATGAAAATCATCACTCACCGGTTTTGCATAGCGAATAGCAATATCTTTCGGTAGCAAGGTATTCATACCCATAGTAAATGCAACCATATCGCGTTCAGCATCGGTATCAAAATGCACCACTTGCCCAGTGCCATGCACGCCGGCATCAGTGCGCCCAGCACAGACTATTTCAACTGGATGATTACAAATACGCGAAAGCGCGGTTTCTACTTCTTGTTGTACGCTATTTACATGCGATTGACGTTGCCAACCACTATAACGGGCGCCGTTGTACTCAACTCCAAGTGCTACTCGCATAATTACTGCTTTACCTACTGTGCTAATGAACGGGGCATTTTATGCTATCTGACGCTGCAATAAAAGTGACTCTATACAAATTAAGCGCACAGCAGCCAAGCGACCTTTTTTCTATTGCTAAAAAAACGGCGAGTAAACTAAATTTACTCCCCGCTTTAACTATAAATGCAGAAACAACTTACAGTAATTTTGCTTTTAAGCTTTGTGCTTCTTCTTGTACTTCTTCGGGACCATTTGCTATTACTTCGTCAATAGCGTCAAGGGCTGCATCCATATCCCCTATTTCAATATAAGCACGTGCTAAATCAAGTTTTGCAGAATAACCGCCACTTTCAGCATCCACATCAGTTGGGTTATCTCCAGCAAGTAAGGCATCAAACTCACTTAATCCGACATCCATATTTACATCATCATAAGGTTCATAATCTAAGCTTGTATCATCACTTTGTTCAATCAAAGCATCAATATCGACAAATTCATCCGCAACGATGTCCTCATTTGTTGATGCATTCACGTCTTCACTTAATTGCTCAGCCGACGGCACATCATCAGGTACTGAAAGCTCTTCAAGTGCAGCAAGATCTTCACTGAGTAACGCATTGAAATCAACTTCAAACTCGCTGCTATCATCTATTTCTAAAGACTCAGGTTCAGCCAACTCACTAAGCAATGCATCAAAATCTGTTTGGGTGAGATCAGCCATAAAATCATCATCAAGCTGATCATCTGACAACGATTGTTCCAGTGGTTCTTCAAGTTCAGTCGCGAAATCACCACGATATTCATCTTCTAACGCATCTGTAAGTTCATCTTCAGCAACGAGCCCGTCTTCAACAACTGGCTCGTCTTCAACAACCGGCTCGTCTTCTGCAACCAGCTCTTCTTCAGCAACTGGCTCGTCTTCAACAACTGGCTCATCTTCAACAACTGCTTCATCTTCAGTAACTAGTTCGTCTTCAGCAACTGGCTCATCTTCAATAACCAGCTCATCTTCAACAACTGGCTCGTCTATAACCAGCTCATCTTCAACAACTGGCTCGTCTATAACCAGCTCGTCTTCAGCAACTGGCTCATCTTCAATAACCAGCTCATCTTCAACAACTGGCTCGTTTTCAGCAACTAGCTCGTCTTCAGCAATTAGCTCTTCTTCTGCAACCAGCTCATCTTCAGCAACTAGCTCGTCTTCAACAACTGGTTCGTCTTCTGCAACCAGCTCGTCTTCTGCAACCAGCTCTTCTTCAGCAACTAGTTCGTCTTCAACAACTGGCTCATCTTCAATAACCAGTTCGTCTTCAACAACCAGCTCGTCTTCAGCAACTGGCTCGTTTTCAGCAACTAGTTCGTCTTCACTACCTAGCTCATCTTCAATAACCAGTTCGTCTTCAACAACTGGTTCGTCTTCAGCAACCGGCTCGTCTTCAGTAATCAGCTCATCTTCGATTAATAATTCATCATCAAAATCTTGCTCTAAACTATCTAAATCGTGGCCTCCCGCCATTGCATTAGCAAGATCTTGCTCAGCTTGACTAAGCTTCAGCTCTGGAGTATCTGATCCTGACGTTTCCAGCTCAGTCTCATCGGCTAATTCTGCGTCACTATCAATCTCTTCATCATCGAGTTCAAGCTCTGGATAATCATCAAGCTCTAAACTTGGTGTTACTGTATCATTGCTAAGAGGTTCGTCTTCCAGTGCTAAATCAAATTCATCACCGAGTTCTTCATCTGCAAGCGGATCATCTCCCAGATCTATTTCAACTTCTTCGATATCATCGTTGAGCTCATCAACATCAGACCATTGTGGAGGCTCTACGTAATCGTCTTCTTGTTGCAGTTCATTGAGTAAATCATCAACACTTTTTAGTGAAGGATCATTATATTCTTCAAGTAAATCATCTTCATCAAGTAAATCGTCGCTTGATTCTTCACTCGTTTGTGCAAATAAATCATCATCTAAACCTTCAAGCTCTGATCCAAGTTCATCTAAAAGCTCAGGCTCTGCTGCAAGCTCTGGCTCTGCTGCAAGCTCTGGCTCTTCAACAAGCTCTAGCTCTTCAACAAGCTCTGGTTCTTCTGCAAGCTCTGGCTCTGCTGCAAGCTCTGGCTCTGCTTCAAGCTCTGGTTCTTCTACAAGTTCAGGTTCTTCTTCAAGCTCTGGCTCTGCTGCAAGCTCTGGTTCTGCTTCAAGCTCTGGTTCTTCTACAAGTTCAGGTTCTTCTTCAAGCTCTGGCTCTGCAACAAGCTCTGGCTCTGCTGCAAGCTCAGGTTCTTCTTCAAGTTCTGGCTCTTCTACAAGCTCAGGTTCTTCTTCAAGCTCTGGCTCTTGTTCAATAGTTACTTCTGGTTCGTCAACTAAACTTGATACAATAGATTCAACGTCTTCGACGTCTAGTTCATCTTCTACATTCGATAACTCTTCCATCGAATCAGAAAGAGCTTCATCTAGCTGCGTGGTATGCGCTTGATCAGTTAAACTTTCAATATCACCGAAGTCAAATTCATCGTCTTCTTCAAGAAGTGCAGATCCCGCTTCTGGTTCCGATTTTTCCTCAGTAGCATCCTCTAATAAACTATCAATATCACCTAAATCAAATCCATCATCTTCTTCAGCAATTACAGACTCTGCCGCTTCTTGATCGCTAGTTTCATCAATTAAACTATCAATGTCATCTAAATCAAATTCATCTTCTTCAGCCAGCTCCGGTTCAGCAGCTACTTGGTCGCTAGCTTCATCGATTAGGCTGTCAACATCGTCTAAATCAAATTCATCGTCTTCTTCAGCCAGATCATGCTCTGCAGTCGCTTTATCGCCAGCTTCATCAAGCAGGCTGTCAATATCGTCTAAATCAAATTCATCTTCTTCAGCCAGCTCCGGCTCTGCTGTTGCTTTATCGCCAGTCTCATCAATTAGGCTGTCAATATCGTCTAAATCAAATTCATCTTCTTCAGCCAGCTCCGGCTCTGCTGTTGCTTTATCGCCAGTCTCATCAATTAGGCTGTCAATATCGTCTAAATCAAATTCATCTTCTTCAGCCAGCTCCGGCTCTGCTGTTGCTTTATCGCCAGTCTCATCAATTAGGCTGTCAATATCGTCTAAATCAAATTCGTCTTCTTCAGCCAACTCCGGCTCTGCAGTCGCTTTATCGCCAGTTTCATCAATTAGACTGTCAATATCGTCTAAATCAAATTCGTCTTCTTCAGCCAACTCCGGCTCTGCAGTCGCTTTATCGCCAGTCTCATCAATTAGGCTGTCAATATCGTCTAAATCAAATTCGTCTTCTTCAGCCAACTCCGGCTCTGCAGTCGCTTTATCGCCAGTTTCATCAATTAGACTGTCAATATCGTCTAAATCAAATTCGTCTTCTTCAGCCAACTCCGGCTCTACAGTCGCTTTATCGCCAGCTTCATCAATAAGGCTGTCAATATCGTCTAGATCAAATTCGTCTTCTTCAGCCAGATCCGGCTCTGCAGTCGCTTTATCGCCAGCTTCATCAATAAGGCTGTCAATATCGTCTAAATCAAATTCGTCGTTATCGCCGTCATTCTTATCTGTCGGTTGATTACTGCTTTGTTCATCAATCAATGCATCAATATCAAAGTCATCATCTTCATCTGCTAACTCTTCACTGAGTGCTGCTAAGTCATCATCTGAGTCAAGCGAGTCATCTGATTCAGCAGTCGGTTCATCGTTGTCATTAGCAAATAAATCATCTAGATCTGCTGCACTTAGAATATCGCCATCATTGTTGTCGGCTTTAATATCTAAATCAATGTCGTCGCCTAAGCTATCATCATCTGCCTGATCAAAATCTTGCTGCATGAAGATATCAAGTTCATCATCTTCTTCTTTAGCCTCGTCGCTTTCATCATCAAATACAATGTCGTCGCTCAGTAAACCATCTAGCTCGTCTTGATTTAATAAACTGTCACCATCTTCAAACGCATCATCAATATTGTCATCAAAAATAATATCGTCGTCATCAGGTAAAATATCGTTCTCAAGATCATCAAGCTGAATACTTACATCATCGTCTTCTTGAACTGGATCTGGAACAATGGGATCAAGGGATGAGCCTAAATCAAGCTCATCCTCGGCAGTATAACTGGGGCTTTGTGGTAAAAATTCGTCATCATCAGTGCTTTCATCTTCTTTGTTGTTACGTTTACGTAAAAACATCACGATTGCAAAGATGATCAATAACGCTGGAATTGTCATTAATAGAATGAGAACTAGTGGATTGGCTAATAGCCCAGCAAAGTCAAACTCACTAGTCTCTTCGAGCTTTTTTGCTTGTTGTTGCTCTATAATTTCGTTCTGTTTTGCAATCAATTCAGAAAGTTGGCGTTGAATTTCACTGTCTTTACCAAGTTGCTCACGAATATTTTCAAGCTCTTTAGACACACCAGTTAACTGTTGCTTTAATTTATTGTTTTCAACTAAAATTTCTTCGACATTATCAACTGACGACTTGAACTGCTTTTGTAATTCAACAAGCTGACTGCCCTGTTGGGTTTTAATGCTGTTGATTTCTTGTTTTAATTCTTGCTTAGCTTCATCAACATCCACTTTGCGTGCTTGAGTTACTTTGGTTTGTGAAGCAGTAATTTCGCTGTTCGTAAGCGTGCCATTTTTCTTTTTTCCCATAGCTCATCATCTTGCTCTGAACGCTGTTTGGCAAGCTCCGGGCTTACTGCGCGGATATCAGCTAAGGTTGGGATTTTTAAATACGCACCATCGCGCATATGATTGAGATTTTGATCTAAAAATGATTGCGGATTTTTTTCATACAGAGCCTGCATAACTTGATAAATACTGACCGAGTTATCAGGTCGCACTTTTGCAGCAATACGCCATAGTGTATCGGTTGGCTTTATTGGCCCAATAGAACGCCCTTGAACGCCATAATCAACGCCTTTAGGCCCTTTAAGTTGGCTGCCGTCTTGGGAGTATATCGGTGTTACCACCAATGCAGACGCTAATAAGAGGAGTGTAGCTAAACCGCGCATGCTGATCCTTTAATGTTTAAATGTTAACGCAGCGCCATTAAATTAGACGCTTAAACATTGATTATTTCTTGCAGAAATAACGTACATAAATAAATAGTTAATTAAGTCTTTCCTGCAAGCTCTATTCCAGTTGCAAACTATAAACCAGTTGCGGCTTAATATCCATCGCAACACTTTGAAACGTAATAGCTTAAACTTTATTAGCCGGAAGAGTTTTTTATCGTTAAGATTAAGTTTATACGCTTTTAGCAGCTATGCGGCAATTATTTGGCAGTTAAAAAATAAAAAAGCGACAAACTGCCGCTTTTCTTGCTCTTAATTAAAGATAGTTCGCTATCAACTCTTCAGCTATTTGCACGCTGTTCGTTGCGGCCCCTTTACGGGTATTATCACTTACAACCCACATATTTAAACCATGCGGATGTGAGATATCTTGACGTAAGCGCCCTACATACACAATGTCATTACCACTTGCATCTGTAACCTGGGTTGGGTAATCCCCTTCGTCTTCTATAAGTTCAAGCCCTGGCGCGTCATTAAGTAATTGTTTTACATGTTCAAAGTCGTACGGCATACGTGTTTCAATGTTAATCGCTTCTGAGTGACCAAAAATACCGGAACTCGTACACACGTCGGATTAACAGCAATTGTGGTATCACCCAGAATTTTATGGGTTTCGTTAACCATCTTCATTTCTTCACGGGTGTAACCGTTATCTTCAAAAACATCAATTTGTGGGATAACATTAAACGCCATCTGCTTTGGAAATATTTCGCTATCTACAGGGCGTGCATTCATTAAATTAGCAGTTTGTTTTGCAAGTTCATCAACCGCTTTTTTGCCTGCACCCGATACTGCTTGATAAGTAGATACATTAATACGATCGATGCCGTATGCATCATAAATAGGTTTTAATGCCACCATCATTTGAATAGTTGAGCAATTAGGATTAGCAATGATATTGCGATTTCTAAAATCAGCAAGGCTTGCTGCATTTACTTCTGGCACAACCAGTGGTATTTCAAAATCATTTCTAAAGTGCGAAGTGTTATCAATTACTACACATCCTGCATCAGCGGCAATAGGTGCGTATTTTTCTGACACACTGCCACCGGCAGAAAATAAACCAATATGCGCTTGGCTAAAGTCAAACCCTTCAACGTCCTGCACTTCAATAGTTTCACCACGAAACTTAATATCTTCACCAGCGCTGCGACTACTTGCCAATAAAAATAATTGATCAACAGGAAACTTACGATCTTCTAACGTTTCAATAATTTGGCGACCAACAAGACCTGTAGCGCCAAGTACGGCAACATTATATTTTTGTGACATGTGTATTCCTCGTTTAACAGCCGCCATTGTGGCCGCTGTTTAAATTTTAAGTTATTCGACTACGAAACCAAGCCCTTGCAGCAAAGGCGAATATGCGCCTGCACCTAGCACTTTGACTGTGCTAAATTCACGTCGAATGGGGTAGTTTTTACGTAAGCTATCAAACCCTTCACTTGCTAAGTTGCATCGCAAAATACCATCATCACGACGCACATCGTAAACCAGATGGATCAACTGACCTAAATCAGCTTCGCTAAAGGTTTCTTGTAATGTAACTTGGGTAAACGCGGGCACTGGTAAAAAATCAGCTAATGCTTTGCCTGTTTGCAAACCTTTAAGCTCGCACAACTTTTCATAGAGCATTTGCGTGCCACGTGCTTTACCCTCTAAGGTATGGCCTGCGATATGGACACTGGCATAACGCACAAACTCAAGCAATTCAGTTAATATAGAAGGTTCGTTTTCCCATACATCTAATACCACATCGAGCTTGGCACCACCGCGCATAATTTCCAGTAGAGCATGATTATCGACCACATCGCCGCGACTGGCATTAATCAAAATAGTGCCAGGTTTAAGCGCTGCTAAACGCGCTTTGTTCATTAAATGCAAGGTACTATGTTTACCGGTCGTTACTAACGGCACATGGAAAGTGACGATATCCGCTTTACTCAACAACTCATCAATATCTGTATGCTCGGCTAATTGTCCCGCTTCATGCTTAGGTGGATCGCATACTAATACAGTGACATTAAGCGCGGCTAATTTATCTCGCAAACAGCTACCAATACTGCCCACTCCGACAATCCCAATGGTTTTGTGTTCCAAGGTGCAGGCATTTTCTTGGCACAGTGCAAACAAGCTACTGATCACATATTCAGCCACAGCAACGGCATTACAACCAGGTGCGCTCGTAAATGCAATATCACGTTGTTTGAGTAAATCAGTATCAATATGATCAACGCCGATTGTCGCCGTACCTACGTAGCGTAATTTATTAGCATGTATTAACAGTGCTTCATTTACTGAGGTTACCGAGCGAGTTAATAATACATCAACATCAATTAGCTGTTCGCTTTGTAATGTACGACCATCAAAACGCGTTACTTCACCAAAATCAGCAAAATATTGCTCAACAAGTGGCATGTTTTGGTCTGCAAGAATTTTCATTAACAAGTCCAGTAAGCACTAAGAGCCGCTATTGTATCGAACATAGCCGACTTTGAAAACGAAAAAGCCGAGCAAGTTGCTCGGCTTTAATTGTAATGTGGCTTTTTAATTAGCCTTTATATTTACTCATCACTAACGTGGCGTTAGTACCACCAAAACCAAAACTGTTAGACATAACAGTATTTAGTTCAACGTCTTTACGCTCAGTGATAATGTTTAAGCCTGCAGCTTGTTCATCTAGCTCATCAATATTGATTGAAGGCGCAACAAAGCTATGCTCTAACATCAATAGTGAGAAAATAGCTTCATGCACACCAGCGGCGCCCAGTGCATGGCCTGTCATTGCTTTAGTCGCGCTGATCATCGGTGAATTACCACCAAATACTTCTTGAATTGCTCCTAACTCTTTTACATCACCTACTGGTGTAGATGTACCGTGAGTGTTTAGATAATCAATGCTGTCAACGCCTTGCATTGCTTGACGCATACAACGTGCAGCACCTTCACCTGATGGTGCAACCATGTCATAGCCATCAGATGTTGCGCCATAGCCAACAACTTCAGCATAAATGTGTGCACCACGTGCAAGCGCATGTTCAAGTTCTTCAACAACAACAATACCGCCACCACCAGAGATCACAAATCCATCGCGGTTAGCATCATAAGTACGAGAGGCTTTTTCAGGCGTTTCGTTATATTTAGTAGAAAGTGCGCCCATTGCGTCAAATTCCATTGCCAATGTCCAGTGAAGCTCTTCACCGCCACCGGCAAAAACAACGTCTTGTTTGCCTAATTGGATTTGCTCAACTGCGTTACCAATACAGTGTGCAGAGGTTGCACATGCTGAACTGATTGAGTAGTTAACACCTTTAATTTTAAATGGTGTTGCTAAGCATGCCGATGTTGTACTGGCCATGGTGCGCGGAACCATATAAGGACCTACACGTTTTACGCCTTTTTCACGTAAAATGTCAGCCGCTTCAACCTGCCATTTAGATGAACCACCACCGGAACCCACAATGATACCCGTGCGCTCATTTGATACTTGATCATCAGACAAACCAGAATCTGCAATTGCTTGTGCCATTGAAATATACGAATACGCAGCGGCATCGCCCATAAAGCGCATTGCTTTACGATCAACAAACTCTTTAACGTCAATATCAATTTTGCCGGATACGTTACTACGTAACTTATATTCAGCAAATTCTGGGTTAAAAGCGATTCCGCTCTTACCTGTTTTTAACGATTCTAATACTTCTTCTTTGTTGTTACCGATGCTTGATACAACACCGATGCCCGTAATAACGGCTCTTCTCATGGGTAATTACCTTAGCTTGATACTAAATTGTGTTCTATTTTACGCTGAAACTTACAACGAAGTGGTCAGCTTTCTAGCGTACACTTGTACTCTGAACCTCTAGCTTATAAATAACGCCAGACTATTTCAAAGAAAACACGTAAAATAATGAAAAAAAGTACTCATTAATTGCATGCCATGATTAAAAACGCTGAAATTCACTTTAATAACTTAGGTACACCCGTTGCAGACAACTTTAACGATGTCTACTTTTCGAACGATGATGGCCAAGCTGAGTCTGATTATGTGTTCTACCAGCAAAATAATATGCCTCATCGATTACAAAATCATGACCGTGCACATTTCGTTATCGCTGAAACTGGTTTTGGTACTGGGCTTAATTTTTTAAATACATGGCAACAATTTAAAAATAATCTAACCAGTAGGCAACATCATAGTCAAGAAGTTCACAACCCAGCACAACAAAATGTGCAGCGCTTACATTTTATGTCTTTTGAAAAGTATCCGATTAAAACAGACGATCTGCAAAAGGCATTGCAAGTATGGCCTAGTTTAACACCATTGAGTAAACAGTTACTTGCTAAGTACCCGATTAATTTGGCTGGTTGCCATCGTCTTGAATTTGACAATGGTCAAATTATACTCGATTTATATTTTGGCGATGTGCAAGAATCACTCGCAGCTATAAGCTACCCGCAAACAGGTATTATCGATGCGTGGTATCTAGATGGCTTTGCACCGAGTAAAAACCCAGAAATGTGGCAGCCAGCCTTATTTAATTCAATGGTGGATATTTCTCGTAGTAATGCCACGTTTGCAACCTTTACAGTTGCAGGTGTTGTACGTAGAGGTCTTGCTGATGCAGGGTTTGCGGTACAAAAAATCAAAGGTCATGGCAAAAAAAATGAAATGCTGATTGGTTCTTTAGCCCATGCTAACCAAGCACAATCGGCGCCACCTTATCTGGCTCATCAGCAAAGTTCACTTAAAAACGTTGCTGTCATTGGCGGAGGGATAGCCAGCAGCGCTATTTTATATAGCTTGGCGAAACGTGGGGTTAACAGCCAACTTTTTTGCCAAGATCCCCAACTCGCGATGGGCGCATCTCATAATGTACAAGGTGCGATTTATCCGCACTTACAAGCAAAAAACTCCCCGCACAGTGAGCTTTTTGCGCACAGTTTTTTATATGCGAAACGACTTTATCAGCAACTCACTGAGAATGGCTTTCACTATGATCATCAATGGTGCGGCGTATTACAACACGCGATCAAACAACCCTTAGTTGAGCGCCATCAAAATATTGAACATAAACAGCTGTGGCCAGATGAACTCATGCACGGCGTAACGCCTGAGCAAGGTGATGAAATTGCCGGTGTAAGTACAGGCTACTCTGGCGTATATTTCCCGTTAGGTGGATGGGTTAACCCACCACAATTAGTGAGCGCTCTGTTCCAACAAGCCCATAAACTCAAACCAATTAAAAGCCATTTTAATTGTGATATCGAACAGCTTGAGAAAACCCCGCAAGGCTGGCTGTTATTGAGCCAAGGGCAACAGTTTGGCCCATTTAGTGACGTTATTGTATGTGCTGGTGAGCACAGCGACCGTTTTGTACAAACTCAGGCTCTGCCAATTGTTGGCGTGCGTGGTCAAGTATCCCATGTACAAGCAAGTCCTGCATCACGTAAACTAAAAACCGTGCTATGTCATAAAGGCTACTTTACTCCTGCTTATTTAGACCATCACTGTATGGGCGCAACATTCGAGAAGAACTCAAAAAGCCGCGCAGTCAAAGACCAAGACAATCAAACAAATCGCGAGCAACTGCTTCACTTTTATGGACAAACCGACTTTGCCAGTAGTCTAGGTGAGATCACGGCAGCTAAAGCCGCTGTACGTTGTAGTTTTATTGATCACCTCCCTATGGCCGGAGAATGGCCGCAGCAAAGTGATTATATTCACGCGTTTGCCAATTTACGCGCAGGGAAACGCTATCAATATCAATCCTTACAAAAACCACAACAAGGACTACACATACTCACAGGCTTTGGGGCTCGTGGCTTATGCAGTGCGCCCCTGTGTGCAGAACAATTAGTTGCTGCACTTAACAATGAACCACAGCCTTTGAGTGAACGAGTAAGCCAAGCGATTCACCCAGCCCGCTTTATTGTAAGAGATTTAATTCGAAATAAAATTTAACTTAGCAAAAATAGCGTGTAGGAACCAGGGTCTGTTGATCTTTCAAGGTTAAATTTGCAGCAGTCTGTTTGGTATTTAGGCAAGGCAGAGCCTATGTGGTGTGGTTATTCCCCATAAATAGGCGATAACGCAGCATTAATGCCAAACAGGCGCTGCCCGAAGGGTTCTGCCTAGGGGCAATTAACTCTTTGTTGCTCGGCTTTTACTTAGCCCACTAGGTTACAAACCTCGCGCCGCGATTAAATTGCCCCTAGTTTAAACAAATATTAATCCGCAAAGGTCAACAGACCCTTATGTGATAAAAATAATAACACCACTGATGTTAGCAATAAGCCTAACCTCAGTGACTTGCGCTGCAAATTTAGACAGCGTTCCGCTACCAGCTGATTTTAAGTACTCATTACAAATTGCCGATGACTACCCACTGATACAAACTGGCTATGTTGCTCAGTCGATTACAAAAGTGAGTGCTTTTTATCAACAAGCTTTAGGTAAGTCTGAGCTTATTATCGGTGATAATAAACGCCGAACGTTGTTTTATACCATCGACAAGAAAACCGTGCGGATCAGCTTATATGCTCGTGACTACCGAACCGAAATAGCGATTATGATCACGCAACCATAATCGCTTGACGGCGAACTGATCTGAATACGTATGCATAAAACAAACTGTTGAGCTTATAGCAAAAGCACCGTAGTTTATTATTAACACAATAATAACAACACGGTCTTTAATGCGCTATTTACTTTATATATTGATTCTCTGCGGCAGTAACTATTGCAACGCCGCAGCAATCAAATTACAAAGCTACTCAGGTGATACCTCCTTACCACACAAACTATTACTAACCGCATTAGCGAGGCAAAACCTTGCATATATACATCCTTACGAAAGTGATAAAGACATTTCAAATGCACGTATTTTAAATGATGTAAAAAATGGTCAGTTAGATGTGATGTGGAGCATGACTTCTGAGCAGCTTGAGCAAGACTATCAAGCAATTTATATCCCTTTATTTCGTGGTTTGTTGGGTATGCGCTTGGCGATGGTCACTCAACAAAATCAGCATATATTTAAACATGTAAACTCTATTAAAGACCTCTATCAATTTAGCGCCGGACAAGGCAAAACGTGGCCCGATACCGCTATACTCAAAGCGAATGGCTTAAAGGTGATCACTACCTTAAAATACCCTAATTTATTTCCGATGTTAGAAGGTAATCGCTTTGATTACTTTCCCCGTGGCGTAAACGAACCATGGGATGAAATAGCTAATAACAGTGAGTTAAACCTGACCGTTGATCCTTACATTTTACTAAAATATACCGCGCCGTTATATTTCTTTGTCGCTAAGGATAACCACACTCTCGCCAGCCAGCTTAATTCTGCGCTACAAGATATGATTGCCGATGGCACTTTTACCACCATGTTCTTTAACGACAGCCAAGTAAAAATGGTACTAGCTAAAGCTAACTTAGCAACACGAAAGGTGATCCCATTACAGAACCCTAGCCTGTCATCACGCACTCCACTATTACAACACGCACTGTGGTTTGATCCACTTAACGAGAGCAACACGCAATGAAATCATTACAAAGAAAAATAATCACAGCGCTTAGTATTTGTTTACTAGTCACTTTTAGCTTTGTAATTGGGGTAAACTACGTATTACTAAAAAATGATGAAACCAAACAATGGCATAAAAATGTTGATGCGATAAAGCAACAATTAACGGTTATTTTAGCCGAGCCAGTATTCTCATATGATAAACCCCTGATCGCGCAAATATTGCAGGCATTTGCTAAAAATCCAGATATTCAACAACTGCATGTTATTGATCATCGTGGTATCGAACTTGGTCGACTTGATAAACCCAGCAATACAACAAAGCAATTGCTCAAGCAGCAAATTGATCTAACATTCTCAGAACAACCAATTGGTACTATCCATATCAGCTTTAGCCAAGATGAATTAAACCATGGCATCAACAAAGCATTAAGTACCATGGTTATCACCCTTGCCATTTCATTTGCCTTGTTAGGCATTATTATTCTTAGCGTATGCCGCATACTGATCATCAAACCGATTGTCAGTGTCAATCAATTGGTGGATGAACTTGCCCGTGGCTCTGGCGATTTAACTCAGCGAATAAACTATCAATCTACGGATGAAATTGGCCATTTAGTTGCGGGCTTTAACCGCTTTATTAATGAAGTGCAGCAAATAATCTCAAGCCTGGGGCAAACAGCTACCGAGCTTGAAGTGATTGCCGCAACAGTAAACGAAGCAACAGTGCGTTCAAAATATGAAGCCGAGCAAGAATATCAATTAACCGATGCGGCAACCTCCTCTCTGAGTCAATTAACCCAAGCGACTAAAGAAATTGCCCTTGGAGCGACGCAAACAGCGGATAAAACAATGCAAGTACAAGGACTTTGCCAAGACGGCGAGCTATCGATGAGTCATAACAGTAGTTTGATAAACGACCTTGAAAATCAATTAGATCACACATCAACGGTGGTAGAGCAACTTGATAGTCGCAGTAGTGAGATAAGCCAAGTTCTTGATGTGATTAAAAGTATCGCCGAACAAACCAACTTATTGGCGCTTAATGCAGCAATTGAAGCTGCACGTGCTGGAGAGTCTGGCCGAGGCTTTGCCGTAGTTGCTGATGAAGTTCGCGCACTTGCGAGTAAAACCTACCATTCCACATCAGAAATCGAAAATATCATTACTGCACTACAAACCAACGCCAGTGAATGTGTAGCCGCCACACAAAAAAGCAAACAAGTGAGTACCGACGTTACTAGCGCGAACGAGCAAAGCCAACGCGTTTTTCATAATATCGCTCAACAAGTTGATGAGATGAACTTAATGAATGAACGCATTGCAGCCAGTTCAGAAGAACAAACCTCGGTTACGCAAGGAGTATTAGCCACTATGGAAAAAATCAATCATGGCGCAAAGTCGCTTGCCCAAGAAGCGGATCATCTTGATAAGACAGTTAAGCAGCTCAATGATCTTGAAAAAGGCATTGTGGCTAAACTTGGGTTGTTTAAGTATTAAATGCAAAAACGGCTAGAAGGCTAGCCGTTTTATTTACGCTTTAATGACTCCTAAAATTGATATTGGAACCCTAGCGCCCATTCATTTACATCATTTTCTCTTAGCTTATAATGGCTATAGTTAATTGAAACATCTGTATTTTCAAGCACTGGATAAGCTAATTGCCCGCCAAAATAAGGGCGTGTATTGGTGTCACTATATGTAATTTTTTGCCCCGTAGATGAGCGGCTATCGATTGAATAATGATAATGGAAAGCCCCTACAAAAACCTTACTCTTAACTTGGCCCAACAGCGGGAATACATAAGCTGTTTGTATCGCAGGTCCTTGTGACAATACCGGCACGGTTTGTGATACATTCAATTGCGCATTACTTGGATCAAGCGTATCTCCAACAAAGGTCATACTACCTTCACCTAAGTTGATATAGCGTACGCCAAATTGCCAATTAGTCGCTAACGAATAAATCCCACCTATTGACCAACTAATATCGGTATCATCGTATTCAGTATTCGCTAATTCGACTGATTGATCAGTTGTGGTGGAGCCTGCAACGGCCGCATAACCAATCGTGCCATCCATAGACCACTCACCAGCTAGTACAGGCTGACTGACTACCACAGCCGTAGCGAGTAAAGCCCATGGCGTCAGTTTTGATTGGCGACGTATAAAGACTAACCCAATCATTAACAACACCATGGTGCTGCCTAAACTACCTGATGAGCTATTTTTAACCGTGGTGGTTGTATAAGCTTTTACGGTCACTTTTACTTCTCCTTTTGCTTCAGCACCTTTACTGTCAGAAACTGTATACTCAATAAAATCAACACCTTCAAAACCTGCTTTGGGCTGGTAATTCAATGTGCCATCGTTATTTATAGTGACTGTGCCTTGCGTAGCTTGCGCGCTTATTAAACTAAGTGCGTCGCCATCCGCATCGCTATCATTGGAGAGCACATCAATAACTATTTGCGTGCGGTCATTGGTGCTTGCAGTATCACCAATAGTTGTTGGGGCACTGTTTACTACCACACTAACAGTCGCTGTACCAAAGGCTGTTCCACCTTTACCATCAGACACACTGTAGTTGATCGTTGCAGTACCAATAAAATCAAGTAATGGTTGATAACTAAGTTGATTATTAACGATTGCTACCTCACCAAAATCAACACTTGCACTGGTGAGCGTCAGTACATCATTATCTGCATCGCTATCATTACTAAGCACATCAATAACAATACTATTACCTAGTGCAATAGTTACTTGATCTGATTGTGTAACAGGCGCGCTGTTATTACTACTCATAACGCTAACGCCGCCTGGATCAACAATTTGACCATTCGCTATGCCATCAGCATCATTGATACCACCATCAGTTATGCGTAATTGTACACACCAGTCACCTTCTTTAAGCCCTTCTTGCCACAGCTGACTATTTGGTGAAGGGCAATACCCTTGCTCACCTTGAGTAGAATAGACCTTATCGCCGTTGCTGGTATTAAAGTCAATCCACTCATTATTGATAAGCTTTCTATAAATCGCCCCCGCTGGTATTGGCATTCTTTGCGGAAGCACTATGTGGTAGTTTTCACCTTTTTGCTCCATGGCGGTTACTATAAAGCTAAAGTAACCACCAGAGTTATCCATCCCAACATCTGCAGGCAATTCATTTTCAAACAATTGTGCTGCGCCACTGCTATTTTGTATGCTTGAGAATGCTTTTCTTAAACATGCTCCCGCATCCCCCTCGACAAGAAACTGCGCTGACTCATTTACTTGCTCAGGTAATACATTACATTCATTAATATTATCCAAATAATCAGGAATACCATCACGGTCATTATCTTGTAGACCTTCGATATTGTCTGGTATTAAGTCATTATCAGTATCGGCAGTTGTTAACTCAGGTAACTGAGCTACCACTTCAACATAACTGGTCACTGTAGTTGATAAGCTATCCACAGCGTCATCTGTTGCGGTTACTGCTATTTCATAAATACCAATATCGAGTTCAGCTGTAGAGAACACAAATGTATCAGCCGCATTACCTAGATCAACAATCCGTTCATCTGCTGCTTGCCAACTAAATGAAATATTATCTCCAGGGTTATTATCTGTTGCCAACGCTGTAATTGTTACGAGATCGTCACTGGCTAAAACAAATGGCCGAGGCTGATTATTTTGCTCCGTTATCGTAACTAAGCTTGGTGCTATATTACTCTCTGAAATAGTCATAATATTAGAGGCTTGCGCGCCAGTATTAAGGCTATCGTCAAGCGTTATAACAATTGTTTCATCCGCTTCAATCTCACTATCTGCAAAGACTCTAAAGTTGATCTCACCAACGAGGCCTTGTTCAATAACCACTTCACCGCTGATTAAATCATGATCATCTGATGTTGCGGTTCCAGATACGCTGTAAGGTACAGTGACAGGATAACTTGCCGCTGGTCCATTCAAGTAAACCCGAGTGGTATAACTTTGATCCTCAGCAACAACTTTATTTTTACCTAGTGATATTTGCGGGTGAACCATTACTTGCTGGCTAGCAGTTGTGGTTTTACCATTACTGTCTATCGCTTGCCAATACACTTGATGTACGCCTGGCGTAAACAACATACTTTGATTGATAGTAGTAACAGGTAGAGGGTTTTGCTCGCTATCAAACGCAAGAGCTGTACCCAACTTAACTCGAGTAAACAATCCTGTTGCATCAACATTCACAGCAGCTGGAGGTGTAATGGTTGGTGCATCCGCTTGGCTATCAGTAAAGTTAATATAAGCAAACCCTGTGCTTTGTGCTTGCGCTGGGTCGGCAATAATATACTCAACTTTAATAGTGCCTTGGGTACTTGCGCTAAATTGATAGACAAGCTGCTGGTCAACAATACTCACTGTACCCACTGACGCCCTAGCACCAATAATTGTTATTACATCACCATCAACATCAGTGTCATTCGCCAATACATCAAGTATATAACGGCCGCTTTCAGTTCGCGCTAAGTCAAAGGTATCTTCCACAGCGACCGGTTGATCGTTTACTGACTCAACAGTAATTAACGCCGTAGCTATAGCTGAACTTGCTTTACCATCAGTCACTAAATAGCTAAAGGTGTCGCTACCATGATAATCAGCCTGTGGCTGATAACTAAATACCGTTCCTTGCACCGTTAAGCTACCAAACTGTGGCTGAGTGACCACTTCTATAACTAAATTGTCGTTATCACTGTCACTAACTTGAGCACTAACACTGAGATTATTATCTTCTTTAACGCGCATTACCATATCATTAGCAACAGGCGGCGCATTTACATACGTTACATCAATACTAAATGGGTTAAGCGTACTGCTTAACTGCCCATCGCTTACGGTGATCAAAATATTGCTATATAGACCAACATTATCTCGCGTCGGTATACCACTTAATGTACCACTTGTGCTATCAAACGTTGCCCAACTCGGCTTGTTCGCAATCGTCAATGATAAACTGGTATTATCAATATCTGACACAATTGGCGTAAATGAGTAACCTGTATCTTGCGCGATTGATGTTGCAGGTGAACCGCTGATTGTTGGTGCATCGTTAACATTCACTACTGTCAGTGTAAATGGGGTTAAACTTTGGCTTGCAACCCCATCCGTTACACTCACCGTGATGCCTGCATAACTTCCTACATCAGCATTGCTTGGTCTGCCTGATAGCTCCCCTGTGGTGGTATCAAAGTTCAACCAACTTGGTTTATTTTCAATACTGAAGCTGAGGTTATCGCCATCATTATCTGTCGCTAGTGGTACAAAGCTATATAAGTCATTTTCATTAACAGCTAAGCTTGGTACTCCAGTAATCACTGGCAAATCGTTAATACTATTAATCGTTACTGACACTGTGCTTGGTGCTGAATCAAGTAATCCATCATTCGCTATATAGCTAAACTGATCGTCACCAAAGTAATTTGCACTGCCTTGATAAGTAACTTGCTCACCTGAGATAGTCGCAGTGCCATTAGTTGGTTGACTAACGATTGTATAAGTTAATCTATCACCATCAACATCACTACCGAGTAAGTTCATAACGACTGGCATGTCTTCATCAGTAACGCCAGTTTGTAGACCCACAATTGGCGCGTCATTAACTGCGGTGATAACTAACGATACCAGGGTTGTTGTTGAATCTAACTGTCCATCATTAACAACAAAACTAAAGCCATCACTGCCGTTATAATTAGCGTTTGGCGTATATAACCAACTATCATTACTTTGCTGCACAAGCGAGCCATGTAATGCGCCTTCATCAAGACGATAGCTTAGATCATCGTTCTCAATATCTAAGCCAACTAAGGTGATCAAGACGCTATTATCTTCAGCAAGTATTAAACTTTGCGGAATACCTAAAGGTGCATCATTGACTGGGTTCACGGTCATGGTGACAGTAGCAAGGTTAGATATCGCGCCATTGCTGTCTTTAACTGTGTAAGTAAAGCTGTCATCGCCAAAGTAATCTGCATTGGCGGTATAAATGATTGCCCCCGTTGCGGTTACTTGAGTTTGCCCGTTGCTTGGTGCACTGACAACCGTCACACTGCTCACATCTAAGCTGTCGCCGATATCAACATCACTGTCGTTACCCAATACGTTGACTTCAAATGAACCTTCTTCTTGCAGTTGGGCGGTGTTATCTAGCGCCACTGGTGCGTCGTTCACGGCATTAATGGTCAGTGTGACGGTCGCTGGGGTTGAGCTTAAGCCTTCGCTGTCTGTTAATGTGTAGGTGAAACTAAATACCCCATTCACATCTTGGCTTGGCACGATAGCTAAACTACCATCTAGGTTAACGCTGACTGTCGCAAAGTCGTACATGCCCGCCCCCGTGCCTTGGTTTTCAAGGCTTACGTTGGCAGCATTAAAGCCACTGTCTTCTACGTCTGAGTCGTTTGCTAAAATAGCTAACGTTGTTGCGGTATCTTCATCAGTCGTCACTGCATCATTAGCAACAACGGGGCGGTCATTCACCGCACCTATATTTACCGTAACGGTTCCTGGCAGTGACACACCGCCTTCGCTGTCGGTAATGGTGTAGGTGAAACTGTCTTGCCCTGTAACGTTCGCATCTGGGGTATACACAAAGGTGCCCGCGGCTTGGTCAAACACCACCAGCCCTGAGCTTGGCGCTCTGACTAAGTTAATCGTGCCCGTTGGGATGGTGTCTTCCACATCACTGGCCAGTGAACGCACATTGGTCACTGCTGATGCGGTGTCTTCATCCACACTTAAGCTGATAGCTTGTACCTCAGGGAGGTCGTTCACTGGGGTAATGGTGACTGTCACTGTCGCCGCTGTTGAGGTATTCAATGCCGCATCTTTTACCGTATAAGTAAAGGTATCTGTCCCCGTTACATTGCTGTTCGGTGTATACGTGGCAATGCCGTTGGTGATACTTACTGTGCCTTTACTCGCGGGTAATACGATGGCCGCTGAAGCGACCACTAGGTCATTTTCTGCATCACTGTCATTCGCTACCAAGCTAAAGTTCACTGGCGTGTCTTCTGCAGTGGTGGCACTGTCATCCATGGCAACCGGTGCATCAGCAACCGGCGTTACCGTAAGTGTTACTGTCTGTACCGCCGATAACGCACCTGCGCTATCACGAACTTGGAAGGTGAAGCTGTCGCCGTGGTTTTCACTGCCGTCATGTTGATAACTAAAGCTACCATCGCTGTTTAAGCTGACACTACCAAATTGTGGTTGACTGACAAGCTCTGCGCTGAGTGTGTCGCCTGCATCATCATCGCTGGCGTTACTTAATAACCCGTTTGCAAGTGCCACGGTTAAAGTCGCGGCTTCATCGAGGTTAAACGCGAAGTTTTGCCCTACCGGCGCATCATTGGTGTTGGTTACCTCTAATGTAAATGGCGTTAAACTGGCGCTATCTGTGCCATCGTTAACACTGATAGTAATAGCCGCGTAGCTGCCCACATCCTCGTTCTGTGGCGTGCCCGCTAATTCGCCCGTGCTGGTGTCAAAGCTTGCCCAACTTGGCTTATTAATGATGCTGAAACTGAGGCTATCACCATCAATATCACGCACTGATGGCGTAAACTGATACTGACTGTCTTCGCTTACCGTGGTGTTCGGTGTACCACTGATTGTCGGTGCATCGTTAACGTTCTTAACGGTGAGATTAAAGCTACTCAGTGCTGTAGTAATCGCGCCGTCTGATACTGAAATAATAATGTTGTTATTTACGCCGACATCATCATTACTTGGCGTACCTGACAACTGCCCAGTGCTGCTATCAAAGTTTGCCCAGCTCGGCTTGTTGCTAATACTAAAGGTTAAGCTGTCGCCATCAATATCGCTGGCTGTTGGGGTAAAGCTATAAGACGTATCTTGATCAACATTTAATGCAGGAACACCACCAATTGTTGGTGCGTCATTGACGTTGATCACCGTTAAGTTAAATGCCGGTAAGCTCGCCGTACCCATGCCATCGCTGACACTGATCACAATATTACTGTACACACCCACATCGCCGTTACCAGCGGTACCACTGAGCAACCCGGTACTGCTATCAAAACTCAACCAACTTGGTTTATTACTGATGCTAAAGGTTAAGTTATCGCCCTCGGTGTCAGTTGCCGTTGGCGCAAAACTATAAGCGATTTTCTCACTCACTGACACAGTCGGTGAACCGCTGATCACTGGCACATCATTAACACTGCTCACGGTCACTGTGATCACCGCTGGTGCTGAATCCACGCTACCATCGTTAGCAACAAAGCTGAAGCTATCGGTGCCAAAGAAGTCACTCTCACCTTGGTATATTGCTTGCGAGCCAGTCAATGTAACACGGCCATTTTGTGGCTGACTGCTTATTTGATACGTTAAGGTATCGCCTTCGATATCGCTGGCGGTAAGGTTGATAGTCAGTGGCGTATCTTCATTTACTGACACCGCTGCAGCGCTGGCAACAGGGGCATCATTTACAGCATTAACGGTTAAGTTAACACTAACAGGAGCTGAATCTAACGCACCATCATTGGCTACAAACGTGAAACTATCACTGCCGTTATAATCTGCCGCAGCTGAATACAACCAACTATCACTGCTTTGTTGAACTAGCGTTCCGTGTGCGACATCAGTATCAATGCGATAAGTTAAGCTGTCATTTTCGATGTCTGTCGCAAGCAATGTGATCAATAAGCTTGCATCTTCATCAAGGCTAAGGGTTTGCGTTTGTGCCACCGGCGCATCATTGACTGGGTTCACGGTCATGGTGACAGTAGCAAGGTTAGATATCGCGCCATTGCTATCTTTAACTGTGTAAGTAAAGCTGTCGTCACCATAGTAATCTGCATTGGCGGTGTAAATGATTGCCCCCGTTGCGGTTACTTGAGTTTGCCCGTTGCTTGGTGCACTGACAACCGTCACACTGCTCACATCTAAGCTGTCGCCGATATCAACATCACTGTCGTTACCCAATACGTTGACTTCAAATGAACCTTCTTCTTGCAGTTGGGCGGTGTTATCTAGCGCCACTGGTGCGTCGTTCACGGCATTAATGGTCAGTGTGACGGTCGCTGGGGTTGAGCTTAAGCCTTCGCTGTCTGTTAATGTGTAGGTGAAACTAAATACCCCATTCACATCTTGGCTTGGCACGATAGCTAAACTACCATCTAGGTTAACGCTGACTGTCGCAAAGTCGTACATGCCCGCCCCCGTGCCTTGGTTTTCAAGGCTTACGTTGGCAGCATTAAAGCCACTGTCTTCTACGTCTGAGTCGTTTGCTAAAATAGCTAACGTTGTTGCGGTATCTTCATCAGTCGTCACTGCATCATTAGCAACAACGGGGCGGTCATTCACCGCACCTATATTTACCGTAACGGTTCCTGGCAGTGACACACCGCCTTCGCTGTCGGTAATGGTGTAGGTGAAACTGTCTTGCCCTGTAACGTTCGCATCTGGGGTATACACAAAGGTGCCCGCGGCTTGGTCAAACACCACCAGCCCTGAGCTTGGCGCTCTGACTAAGTTAATCGTGCCCGTTGGGATGGTGTCTTCCACATCACTGGCCAGTGAACGCACATTGGTCACTGCTGATGCGGTGTCTTCATCCACACTTAAGCTGATAGCTTGTACCTCAGGGAAGTCGTTCACTGGGGTAATGGTGACTGTCACTGTCGCCGCTGTTGAGGTATTCAATGCCGCATCTTTTACCGTATAAGTAAAGGTATCTGTCCCCGTTACATTGCTGTTCGGTGTATACGTGGCAATGCCGTTGGTGATACTTACTGTGCCTTTACTCGCGGGTAATACGATGGCCGCTGAAGCGACCACTAGGTCATTTTCTGCATCACTGTCATTCGCTACCAAGCTAAAGTTCACTGGCGTGTCTTCTGCAGTGGTGGCACTGTCATCCATGGCAACCGGTGCATCAGCAACCGGCGTTACCGTAAGTGTTACTGTCTGTACCGCCGATAACGCACCTGCGCTATCACGAACTTGGAAGGTGAAGCTGTCGCCGTGGTTTTCACTGCCGTCATGTTGATAACTAAAGCTACCATCGCTGTTTAAGCTGACACTACCAAATTGTGGTTGACTGACAAGCTCTGCGCTGAGTGTGTCGCCTGCATCATCATCGCTGGCGTTACTTAATAACCCGTTTGCAAGTGCCACGGTTAAAGTCGCGGCTTCATCGAGGTTAAACGCGAAGTTTTGCCCTACCGGCGCATCATTGGTGTTGGTTACCTCTAATGTAAATGGCGTTAAACTGGCGCTATCTGTGCCATCGTTAACACTGATAGTAATAGCCGCGTAGCTGCCTACATCCTGGTTCTGTGGCGTGCCCGCTAATTCGCCCGTGCTGGTGTCAAAGCTTGCCCAACTTGGCTTATTAATGATGCTAAAAGTATGGGTATCTTGCGTATCGCTGTCTGTAAGGATGGGTATAAAACTATACGCTGCATCTTCAGCTGTAGTTGTACTTGGTGAACCACTTAACACCGGTACGACATTATATTTTTTAGTTACTGTGGCAGTTACTGCTGCGCTGGCATTGCCTGCGGTGTCTGTAACTATTGCTGAGAACGTTAACACTCCCTCAGCCAATGTTGTAACATCGATACCTGTAATTTGCTGCGTAACAGCACTAATCGTTGCGTTACCAGTAACAGCATTACTGCCATCACTTACCTGGTAACTAAGCGAACCACTTCCTTCAAGCCCAGTAAAACTAACACTCATTGCAGATTCGTTATCCGCATTAATTAAGCTTTGATCAACGCTAACTGCATGCCCAGTTGGGGTGGTATTATCTAAAGTAATTGAGCTGGTCGCCGCAGGTGAAGTATTCCCTGCACTGTCAGTTTGCGTTACCGATACTGTTAAAGTGCCGTTATTAAGTGCACTTATATCTAACTCATTGCCGCTAAGCGTCCAATTTCCACCACTACCAGCTGTAACCGTGGCATTTACACCACCAATATCAACATTAACTGCAGCGCCTGATTCTGCCCCAGAGCCGGTTATCAATACACTATCATCTTCACTAGCGTTAACTATGCCATCGACTTCGATTGGCGTATTAATAGTAACAACTGGCGGTGCACTGTTATCCAAGGTTATCGTCGTCGTTGCCGCTGGAGAAATATTACCCGCGCTGTCAGTTTGCGTTGCTGATACCGTTAATGTGCCATTATTTAATGCACTGATATCTAACTCATTACCACTGAGAGTCCAATTACCGCTGCTATCAGCAGTCACGGTGGCATTTACACCGCCAACATCAACCTTAACTGCAGCGCCTGATTCTGCCCCAGATCCTACAATTAATAACGCATTATCTTCAGCAGCATTCACAATGCCATCAACAGCGATCGGCGTTGTGATAGCCAATGCATTTGGCGCAACATTATCTAAGGTTATAGTGGTTGTAGCTGCAGATGAAATATTTCCTGCGCTATCGGTTTGCGTTGCAGATACTGTTAATGTGCCATTATTTAACGCGCTAATGTCTAATTCACTGCCATTAAGTGTCCAGTTACCGCTGCTATCAGCTATCACAGTTGCATTTATGCCGCTAATACCCACTGTCACTGTTGCGCCAGCTTCTGCTCCTGACCCTGTGATCAACACAGCATTGTCTTCAGCCGCATTTACAATACCATCTACTGCAATCGGCGTTGTAATAGCCACCGCATTTGGTGCGATGTTATCTAATGTAATTGAAGTTGATGCAGCCGTTGAGATATTGCCCGCATCGTCGGTTTGTGTTGCCGAAACTGTCAATATGCCATTATTTAGAGCGCTGATATCCAGCTCATTACCTGATAATGTCCAATTACCACTTGAGTCTGCGGTAGTCGTTTTAGTCACCCCACCGATACTCACAGTGACTGTTGCGCCTGACTCTGCTCCCCCGCCTTGGACTAATACATCATTATCCTCCGCAGCGTTAACTTTACCATCCTCCTCAATAGGCGTAATAAAGGTTGGTGCGTTTGGTGCTTGGTTATCCAACGTTATTGTTGTAGTTGCAGCTATTGAGACATTACCTGCGCTATCGGCCTGAGTTGCCGAGACCGTCAGCGTACCATTATTCAGCGCACTGATATCCAGCTCGTTGCCCGATAATGTCCAATTACCACTTGAATCTGCAGTGGTGGTTTTAGATATACCATCAACATTTACTGTAACTGTTGCACCTGACTCTGCGCCAGATCCTTGCACTAGTACATCGTTATCTTCAACAGCATTAACTTTGCCGTCGCCTTCAATTGGCGTAGTAATCGTCAATGCATTTGGCGCTTGATTATCCAACGTAATTAATGCGGTTGCCGTAGTCGAGGTGTTACCCGCCGCATCACTTTGTGTGGCGCTGACGGTGAGCGTGCCATTATTAAAGCTGCTGACATCAAACTCACTACCACTGATAGTCCATGCCCCAGAGCCATCAGCCGTTACGGTACGTGATAAGTTATTCGCGCCATCGCTGATGGTCACACTGACGCTGGCATTAGCTTCCGCCCTGGAGCCGGTGATCACTACGTCACTGTCTTCCGCTGCGTTAACTTTACCATCGCCCTCTATCGGAGTGGCTATTGTCGGTGAATTCGGTGCTGCGTTATCTAAAATCACTGAGGTGCTGGCTGCGCTGGAGGTGTTACCCGCCGCATCAGATTGTGTCGCGCTGACGGTGAGCGTGCCATTATTAAAGCTGCTGACATCAAACTCACTACCACTGATAGTCCATGTACCTGCGCCATCAGCCGTCACAGTCCGTGATAAGTTATTCGCGCCATCGCTGATAGTCACACTGACACTGGCATTGGCTTCTGCGCCAGAGCCGGTGATCAATACACTGCCATCTTCTACAGCATTGATCCGGCCATCAACCTCAATCGGGGTCGTTATGGTCAAGGCATTCGGTGCTGCGTTATCTAAAATCACTGAGGTGCTGGCTGCACTGGAGGTGTTACCCGCCGCATCACTTTGTGTGGCGCTGACGGTGAGCGTGCCATTATTAAAGCTGCTGACATCAAACTCGCTACCACTGATAGTCCATGCCCCAGAGCCATCGGCCGTCACAGTCCGCGATTGGTTATTCGAACCATCGCTGATAGTTACACTGACACTGGCATTGGCTTCTGCCCCGGAGCCGGTGATCAATACACTGCCATCTTCTACAGCATTGATCCGGCCATCAACCTCAATCGGGGTGGCAATCGTCAAGGCATTCGGTGCTGCGTTATCTAAAATCACTGAGGTGCTGGTTGCACTGGAGGTGTTACCCGCCGCATCACTTTGTGTGGCGCTGACGGTGAGTGTGCCATTATTAAAGCTGCTGACATCAAACTCACTACCACTGATAGTCCATGTACCTGCGCCATCGGCCGTCACGGTGCGCGATTGGTTATTCGCGCCATCGCTGATAGTCACACTGACACTGGCATTGGCTTCTGCGCCAGAGCCGGTGATCAATACACTGCCATCTTCTACAGCATTGATCCGGCCATCAACCTCAATCGGGGTGCTTATCGTCAAGGCATTCGGTGCTGCGTTATCTAAAATCACTGAGGTGCTGGCTGCACTGGAGGTGTTACCCGCCGCATCACTTTGTGTGGCGCTGACGGTGAGCGTGCCATTATTAAAGCTGCTGACATCAAACTCGCTACCACTGATAGTCCATGCCCCAGAGCCATCGGCCGTCACAGTCCGTGATAAGTTATTCGCGCCATCGCTGATGGTCACACTGACACTGGCATTGGCTTCTGCCCCGGAGCCGGTGATCAATATACTGCCATCTTCTACAGCATTGATCCGGCCATCAACCTCAATCGGGGTCGTTATGGTCAAGGCATTCGGTGCTGCGTTATCTAAAATCACTGAGGTGCTGGTTGCACTGGAGGTGTTACCCGCCGCATCAGATTGTGTGGCGCTGACGGTGAGCGTGCCATTATTAAAGCTGCTGACATCAAACTCACTACCACTGATAGTCCATGTACCTGCGCCATCAGCCGTCACGGTCCGCGATTGGTTATTCGAACCATCGCTGATAGTCACACTGACACTGGCATTGGCTTCTGCGCCAGAGCCGGTGATCAATACACTGCCATCTTCTACAGCATTGATCCGGCCATCAACCTCAATCGGGGTGGCAATCGTCAAGGCATTCGGTGCTGCGTTATCTAAAATCACTGAGGTGCTGGTTGCACTGGAGGTGTTACCCGCCGCATCAGATTGTGTGGCGCTGACGGTGAGCGTGCCATTATTAAAGCTGCTGACATCAAACTCACTACCACTGATAGTCCATGCCCCAGAGCCATCGGCCGTCACAGTCCGTGATAAGTTATTCGCGCCATCGCTGATGGTCACACTGACGCTGGCATTAGCTTCTGCGCCAGAGCCGGTGATCAATACACTGCCATCCTCTACGGCATTGATCCGGCCATCAACCTCAATCGGGGTGCTTATCGTCAAGGCATTCGGTGCTGCGTTATCTAAAATCACTGAGGTGCTGGCTGCACTGGAGGTGTTACCCGCCGCATCACTTTGTGTGGCGCTGACGGTGAGTGTGCCGTTATTAAAGCTGCTGACATCAAACTCACTACCACTGATAGTCCATGCCCCAGAGCCATCAGCCGTCACAGTACGCGATTGGTTATTCGAACCATCGCTGATAGTCACACTGACACTGGCATTGGCTTCCGCCCCAGAGCCGGTGATCAATACACTGTCATCTTCTACGGCATTGATCCGGCCATCAACCTCAATCGGGGTCGTTATGGTCAAGGCATTCGGTGCTGCGTTATCTAAAATCACTGAGGTGCTGGCTGCACTTGAAGTATTGCCCGCTGTATCCGATTGTGTGGCGCTGACGGTGAGCGTGCCATCGTTAAAGCTGCTGACATCAAACTCACTACCACTGATAGTCCATGTACCTGCGCCATCAGCCGTCACAGTACGCGATTGGTTATTCGAACCATCGCTGATAGTCACACTGACGCTGGCATTGGCTTCTGCCCCAGAGCCGGTGATCAATACACTGTCATCTTCTACGGCATTGATCCGACCATCAACCTCAATCGGGGTGGCGATCGTCAAGGCACTTGGTGCTGCGTTATCTAAAATCACCGCGGTGCTGGCTGCGCTTGAAGTATTACCCGCCGCATCACTTTGTGTGGCGCTGACGGTGAGCGTGCCATCGTTAAAGCTGCTGACATCAAACTCACTACCACTGATAGTCCATGCCCCAGAGCCATCGGCCGTCACGGTACGTGATAAGTTATTCGCGCCATCGCTGATAGTTACACTGACACTGGCATTGGCTTCTGCGCCAGAGCCGGTGATCAATACACTGCCATCTTCTACAGCATTGATCCGGCCATCAACCTCAATCGGGGTGGCAATCGTTAAGGCATTCGGTGCTGCGTTATCTAAAATCACTGAGGTGCTGGCTGCACTTGAAGTATTGCCCGCTGTATCCGATTGTGTGGCGCTGACGGTGAGCGTGCCATCGTTAAAGCTGCTGACATCAAACTCACTACCACTGATAGTCCATGCCCCAGAGCCATCAGCCGTCACAGTACGCGATTGGTTATTCGAACCATCGCTGATAGTCACACTGACGCTGGCATTGGCTTCCGCCCCAGAGCCGGTGATCAATACACTGTCATCTTCTACGGCATTGATCCGGCCATCAACCTCAATCGGGGTGGCGATCGTCAAGGCGCTTGGTGCTGCGTTATCTAAAATCACCGCGGTGCTGGCTGCGCTTGAAGTATTACCCGCCGAATCACTTTGTGTGGCGCTGACGGTGAGCGTGCCATCATTAAAGCTGCTGACATCAAACTCACTACCACTGATAGTCCATGCCCCAGAGCCATCGGCCGTCACAGTCCGTGATAAGTTATTCGAACCATCGCTAATGGTCACATTAACCGTAGCGCCAGAGTCAGCGCCGCTACCTTGTATAAGCACATGCGCATCTTCCACAGCATTGATCCGACCATCTACTTCAATCGGGGTGGTAATACTCGGTGCACTCACGTTAGTATCAATGGTTATTGTAGTACTCGTTCCATTGGTAATATTACCAGCAGAGTCCGTCGCGCGTGCCACAATAGTATGCGAGCCACTCGTCATTGCTGAGCCTACGGTGATACTCCACACCCCACCACTAACAACAGTACTGCCTATTGAGCCATCAACACTTGAAATAAGAGTAATAGTGTCGCCTGTGGTGCCTGTACCTGTAAAAGTAGGTGTTGTATTATTGGTTATATTATCTGTACTCGAAGAGCCACTATCACTGGCTGCAGTTAGATCGGCTGCGCTCGGTGCGCTCGGCGCGGTTGTGTCAATTGTCACTGTAAGTGCGCTTGAGCTACTACTTACATTACTTGCTGAGTCTGTTGCTTTTGCTGAAATAGCATGGTCTAAACCGGCAGTTAAAGTGCTAGTGGTAATTTGCCAATTGCCATCGGTCGCTATGCCAGACCCGATTACAGTTGCTCCAGCACCAACTTGGTCGCTGTAAAGACTAACTGTTGAACCACTCTCAGCAGTGCCACTAAATGTTGGCGTGGTATCGTTGGTAATATTATCCGTAGTAGATAACCCTGAATCAGCAGCCGCATTTAAATCAGGGGTAGATGGCGCACTTGGCGCAACATTATCATTTACCGTTATAGTAAACGTTTTTTGAAAAGTTGTTGTTGCATCGTTACTTTGTACGCACACAATGTAACTTCCTGCACTAAGTGCAGCTTGCGTCTGAATTAAGGTGCCACTGATCTGAAAACTGCTATTGTTTGTGTCAGCGCTACATGTACCGTTTACACTTGCGCCTGAGCTTACAAACGTATAACTATGACTGTCGGTGGTATCTACATCTGAGGTAGTGAGCGCCCCTATATTAGCACCAGGTCCAGTTGATGATTGATTTATACTTGCCGATGAAAGTGAAATATCCGTTGGGGCATCATTTTGCCCAGTAATATTCACTATCGCTTGATTTGTACCCGCGCTGTTTGCTATCCCATCATTAAAGACATAATCCAAAGTCACTGATGATGATGGAGATTCGGAACTATTTTGATAGGTAATGCTTTGTAAAACTGAGTCAACAATTGCAGATGTAGCATTAGCATTAAAGGTCAGTACCAAGGTACCTGAGGAGTTAGTCGTTACCGTTCCGACTGTGGTCGAATTATAAGTAAACGTATTGCCCTCAATTAGCGCGCCCAATAAGTTATTGTTCGCAAAAACATCTTCAGTACTTGCCCCACCGTTTCGACTAATAGTTAAACTGGCATTATTATAATTACCAATTGCGCCATTAAGGGCATCGAGCTCAGTATCAGCGATAGTCACATCAGAGTCGATAACAATTGCAGAGCCATTTTCAATGAAGGTTGCACCGCCATTCAAACTACTAAATACGGGGGCGCTATTTGGCTCAACAAAAGTTATTATGGTATCGCTACCACTTTCAGCAACGCTAAAAGCTAAACTTGAGCCTGGTGAATTACTTAATGAGAGCGTAAGCTCAGAAATATTAAAATCGGTGGCATCTGTATCAACTTCTAATGTACTCGTGCCATTAAATCGCACATTTGCACTTGAAAGCCCTGTCACGCCAGTAATCGTTAAGGTATCACCTACGGCTAGATCGGTGATGGTATCCCCTGATAATTGTGATGCACTGCCGACAAAATTATCGTTACCTGCATTGCCCGTCATCGAATCAGTACCACCGCCAGGGCGGATGGTATCTGCGCCGCTACCGCCAACAATAGTATCATCACCATTAAAATCGCTGGCTGTAATTGTCAATATGTCACTGGCAAAGGCTGAAGCATTTATTGATAGGGCTGCTGTAATTTCACCGCCACTCGCATTTGACACTGATACTGCTTGACCATTGGCATTAAAGTTGTCAGTTAAGGTTACTGTGGCATTATTGTCAGTTCCTATTGCCACGCCTTCAACAGCAGACACTGAGGTACTGGTAAAATCAAACGCCCCACCATCCATAAGTTTCAGTGTTTCAGTACCCGCACTACCCGTTATAGCAGTGCTAAAATTACCAATATTAGCGGCATCAATAGCCACTGTTGCGCCACTAGCTAACGAAAGAGTGCCTATATTTAAAAATCCACCGCCGCTAATGTCTGCACCATCAGTTACTTGTACTTGGTCGGCAACACTATTTTCGCCAATTAACGTGCCCGTGTATGCACTATTACCAATTGCAAAAATTATGGCGTCGGTTGACGAACCAGCCGTAATATTAGTGGTCCCTGTTGATACGGTGATCGTTCTGGTATTTGTACTGTCATCAGCTACATCGTAGCTTTCAATGCCAGTTAAAGTTGTGAAATCACCATCACCGGTGATAGTAATCGTTTCTGAACCTGGCGCTGTTATGGTGCCCGTAAAACTGCCATGCTGGCTGGCCGTCATCGACACTGACGCGCCCGAAGCGAGTGTTAAATTAGTCACATTACTAATCGTGGCATTACTAATGTTTGCGCCGCTACTCATAGACAATGTATCAGCAACACTATTTTCGCCGGTAATTGTTCCCGTATAAGCTAGTGTGCCAATATCAAACGTAATGGCATCAGTTACGGAGCTAGCTGTTACTGAGTGCCCCGCGGCACTAATAGATACTGTACGCGCGTTCGTGCTATCGTCATTTAATGTGTAGCTTTCAATTGCTGATACTGTAGCGAAATTACCATCACCTAAAATATCTAGCGTCTCATTACCACTGCCTGATACAGTGCCTGAGAACAATGCTAGCTGTGATGCAGCAATACTTGCTGAACCGCCACTTGCTACCGTCAAGTTTTCAAAGCCGCTAATTGTGGCGCCAGAAATACTGCCACCACTACCAATAGATAACGTATCAGTGCCGGTGTTGCCCGCTAAAATACCGGTTGCGCTAACTGAGCCAATATTGAGAGTATCGTCGCCGGTGCTACCAGTAAAATTTTGCCCTGCAGCGCCAAGGGTGAATGCATTTGGTGCAGATAAAACATACGTTTCAATCGCACTGTTGCCTGTTAGTCCATCCGTTGCTGAGCTAATAGTTATCGTTTCTGTGCCTGGTGCTGTAAACGTTGTAAAACTATCGTGCTGTGCCTCAGTCATCAATACACTCGCACCACTGGCAAGTGTTAATGATTCAAAGGCAGATATTGTTGCACCACTAAGATCAGCACCAGTGCCAGCCTGCAATATATCGGTACCCGCAGCGCCGTTCAATGTACCTGTTACCGTGAAGGCATTAATATTAACGGTATCATCTGCGCTGCTGCCAGTTACATTTTGCGCTGCGCTACCAAGCGTAAAGATCATTGCAGCGCCAAGCACATAAGTTTCAATATCCGCATCACCCGTTAGCGTTTGATCGCCATCGGCACTAGCGATAGTAAATTGATTTGTACCTGTACCATTTATAGTAGTGAAACTGTCATGCTGCGTTTCACTTAATGTCAATGAACCATTGTTATAGGGCGTTAAGGTTTCAAAACCCGTTAAGCTTGTGAACCCAGTTAAGTCGCTCCCGGTAACAACACTGATTGTATCGGTACCGCCGCCGCCATCAGCCGTTGACCCTGTAATATGCGCTGCATTGTTAATATTTAATGTTTCATTATCGTCACTAAATATAATTGCTGGGCTTAAATTTATACCGTTTAAGGTACTAAATCCAGCAGCGGCAGAACTCGCTGAAGTAATATTAGCAACCGAAATTGTCGCTGTACGACTTACACTATTTACAGTGCCATCATTAATTACCACTGTCACCGTTCTAGCGGTTTCATCGGGCGTATTTGAAGTATTATCGTAAGTGATATTCTGCAAAAAGGTAGCCACTTCAGCGGCCGTTACGGTTGCCCCTGTGATAGAAATTGTGTCTTGAAGTATAATATCCGCCGCAGACCCACCCGTGAGTGCGTTTTGCGCCGCAGCTGTTACGTTCAGGCCTTCTGAGGCGCCATTTTGATCGTTGGTTAATGCAACGGTTATTGTTGTTATTGTATCCGCATCACTATCAGTTGCACTAGCGCTGGGCGCGATATTCACAGCACCGCTGCCTTCAGAAAACGAAACTGAACTATCTGTTCCTGCCAGCACGCCATTTAAATCAACAACCAGGGCGGAGTTTGTAGAAGTACCTGTGGCACTCAAAGACACATTATACATACTCTCATTCGCATCATTGCTACTGATCCTTAGGTTTCCTACTAACGCCCCAACTGTTGACGTTTGTACAGTAACAAGTATCGTACATTGCATACCTGAGGTTAATGTTTGCCCATTCGTAGCACATGTGCCGCCTGTAATTGAAAAGTCGCTACTACCACTTGTTATAGAAACAGCTGAAGTTGTTAAGTTACCTGTGCCCTCATTTTTTACCGTAAAGGTTTTTGTTATAGTTGCTACACCATCCGCTGCAACACTGCCAAAGTCTTCGCTTACAGTTGTCGATCCACTTTCTTCAACATCTATTTCTGGAGACGTGCCACAAGCGCCAGATATAGCACCAGGGATAATGCTACAGACAGATGTATCGATACATCTCCCATCTGCCAATAAGCAATTTCCACTTGCAAATACCTTTCTTATTAATAGATCACTTTTTACCTGTGTATTGTCGCCCGTAACAATACTCACTTTTTGTTCATTCGTTTCAAGTAATCCCTGCTCTTTTAAAAAGCTTAATGTATTATTTATATCTGGGTTTACTAAGTGTGATTGGGCTTTTTGCCCTCGACTAAATGTCGAAAAGGGGCTTTTTGACTCTGTATCAACTATTTCATCTTCAGTTTCTAACGCTAACTTTTTTGAAAATTGTTTTAAATCTACAGCTTCATTTACTGTTTCTGCGTAAGCCCCGCTAGCTATTACTGCAGAAATCGCAACGCCTAAAAAAGTTTTATTTAAGCTTAAACGTTCCATGATACTCATCCTCGACAAAATTCAAAAATATGGCTAGACAACGCGTCTGAGCTTTGAAATAGCTCTGGTTTCCTGCTGTTCGGTACAACAGCAATATCGTAAATCTGTTTTACATCACCCGAAAAAGTTAAATTACCAATCACCTCACCGGTACTTACATTCACTAACCATATTGCGCATTCACTTTGCCCATTCAATAATCTTGGGTTTGCTTTAAAGCGAATATGCTCTTCTGATTTACGTAATGTACTCGTACCGACAAGCATCAAGTCACCAAAGAACGTCATTCCCCTTGTAAAACCTTGCAACTCACATAAAATTCTATTAGTACCTGACTTTGGATCGTATACATGAATATCGCCATCTCCAGATGCACAATAATAAACCTTGCCTGCATGGCATCTTGGAGAATGTGGCATTGAAATACCTGATTTGATGACCTTATTCTCAACGACATCAATAAGCACCCCTTTATTCCCTAGCTCTTCACGCCAACCTTGTGCTGTATCTGATTCACTAAAAGCTGTAACATAACGAGGTATTCCATCTAACAACGCCATGCCATTTAAATGGCATCTATTTTCCGGCTTCAGTTCTGAAATAAACGACGGCACCCAAGCAGCGACAAAACTATGGTCAGGACTTAACTTACTTAAACAAGAGAACATCGAGTTAACTACCCACAAACCATCATTACCCCAACAAATATCATGGATGTTGATCATACCTGTTGATAAAGTCGCTCTTTCTATAAACAAACTGTCGGCTGCCTTTACACTTTTGACTTGTTCATCCCACTCTTCACGAAATTTGGGGCTATCTCTGAGTTCATTATCTTGTAATTTTTTTGGCAACTCTTCATAACGATCAAGGTTCCCATTAATAACATCAGCATAACCACTTGGTGTTTTTTGAAAGTCGATTACTTGATTTAGTGTTCCAAGCGTGACCCTATTTTCGTCGGCATAAAGTCCCATTGGTCTTGGAAATGCCTTTAATTTTGTTTCTAGCTTGCCATTATTGGAACGCACTAAAATAACACGTTGTGATTGATAACTTGTCGCAATCAACGATACGCCCAACTGAGCCAATATTTTTGGGAAGTTGTCACTGTAGGTGCTACTAAAATCTAACGGTTCCATTTCAGTGCTCATTAATTTCACTACCTTTTGATCTAATCAAAGTTACACTCTTTATATTATTTTTATTAACTACATGTGCAGGCAAAATATTTTCAACCATCGTTAATTTTGTTAACGGGTATTCAACTCCGCATGCTTTTAGCTGTGCCACAACGCCTGAAACAATAGCGGCTGATGATGAGGTGCCACCAAAATTTACATACCCATTAAGTGACGTTGATGCAATTGAAGAAGGGGCGTAATAATCAACACATTGCCCATAATTAGAAAACTCAGCAACATTCCCATTTTTATTTATTGCCCCTATAACAACCACTGAACTTAATGCCGATAGATGATTGACTTCACAAGCTTTCTTACCCGAATTTCCTGCTGAAACAACGATAATAGGTGCATTTGATGCAGATGCAACATTCTCAATTACCAGTGACGTAATACCCGATAATAACGGTAAAACCCAACTACAGTTGATAACATCCGCTTTCATCAACTTAGCGACCTGAAATGCCAATATTATAGAAGATGACCATGTTGAAACTTGCCTGATAGCTATTATTTCACTAGTCGGTGCGAAACCCTCAACCCCTATATTATCTTGCTTTGCAGCAATAACTCCAACAACACGTGTACCATGGTAATCAGTTGGGTTTTTAGCACTGGTTGCCAGTGTTTTTTCATCAGGATCATATTCAAACAATACTGTTAAATCATCAAACTCTGGGTGAGTAAAATCAAAGCCGTCATCAATAATTGCAACCCGCACAGTATTCTCTGGTTTATCGCATAAAGGAGCATTTTGTGACACAAGCACGCTGCTAGTCTGCCTGCTTGTTCCTGACGTAACTAACTTTGTGACAGGTGCAATATCTGGTTCGATCTCTAGCACATCTTGATGTTTGCTTAACGCTAAATAAACATCAAAAAAATATTCGGGTCTAGGTGTTACCCAGTAAACCAATTCACTTCCTATATTAGCGATTACTTGAACTTGTTTTATTTCATCATGTAGCTGTGAGATCTCATCGACTGATAGCAAAGAGAGTATTATTATTTTTTTGTTAAAAGCGTACATATTCCCTGCATCATCAATCAAAAAATTACTGTCATGCTTGGCAAATACAACACTACCTTTAGAGCTTTTAAATTGCAGCTTGTCTAAACTCGCCTGAGCAGATACATCTCTTGCAAATAAGCACACAACTATAATTAAACAGCTGAAAACAATATGCCAATTAAGGTATTTCAACATAAGTAAATAACAACCAACAGAGCTCTTTCAAACAACATATAACTTACTTCCTGCACAAACATAATGGTTTTTCATCATATGTAGAATACAGATTTCAAACTAAAATCTGTATTCTCACACATTAATTTCTTGGTGGATAAATTCCATCTAGTGCAATGCAAAAGTTTAACGCTAAGCTAGGTTGCATATTTTCATGCCGCTGACTCTTACCTGACGATGCTAAACTGCTGCTACTCATAGCACTTGTATTACTATCCAGTGGCGCAGTATATCGCAGTGCACCACCTGAGGAGGCAACGTCTATTGCAAGTTGATTATCACTTGGTTGGTCAGTATTACCAGCTTGAAATACACCTGAAATAACATGGTCATGCTTAGGTAGCTGTATGGGGGCCAACGCTACTTGGCTAACACCACCAAAGGTAGAAAATGGCCGAGTCGTTAGTCCTATCCCTGATCCCGCATGCATTGGTGCTCTGCCTTGTAAATCAGGGACTCCAAATGTTGTTCGTCCATCACCACCGAAATTAGTTCCCAGCAAACTAAATAGCGCTGTAGATTGTGAAATACTGAGTATTTGCCCTGCGCATTTAGCCCAAGCTCTAGGACTATACGTAAGACCAAATATTCTAATTTCAGCCATAAATGGTTCAGCCATAATATTTCTCCTTTAATTTCTTGATGGGAAGAGGCCGTTGAGGCAAATAATAAAATGTATAGCCAAATAAGGCATCATATTAGTATGCGGCTCATTAGCACCCACAGTTTCAACTGCAGCGTCATTTAGTTGCTGACTTTCTCCCGTGACAGCGCCTGATATATAAGTTGACTCAGTTGCAGGGCTTCTCGCCAAAACATTACCAATGGCTGTAGATGTAGTTGCACGATTATTATTTGCCTGCAAGCTATGGGTGTGTGCTGGCATCTGCTGTGGTAGAAGCGTCACTTTTTCTACGCCAGCCTGACGCGCTATAGGGTAAGGTTGTAATCCTGGGCCTTGCCCAAAATGTACGGGTACACGCCCTCTTAAATCAGGCAGCATAAATGACGAGCGCCCATCACCGCCATATTGTGCGCCAATCAATGCAAATAACACTTGGTTTTGACTTATTGAAAAAGTAGACCCGCTACAAAATGCCCACTGCCTAGGTGAGAATGTAGTAGCAATCATTTTTATTTCACCGACAAATGACTCAGACATGCTAGTTTCCTTTTTTAATTTCTAGCTGGAAAGGTACCTTCCAGTGCAATACAAAAATTAAGTACGAGTAAAGGTTGAAGATTAGTATGTGGCGACCCACTCCCGCTACTACTAACAACATCCTGAGCAAGTTCTGTCAAATCTAACGATGAACCGTATACGAAAGGTTCAGCTGAGGTACCCTTATTATCCTTTGATTCAGAAAATATACGATCTGTAAACGCGGGGCTATTAGCGGCTATGCTAGCCGTAGCTTTTACTGCATGCGTATGCGCTGGCATTTCATCTAACGTTAACCTAACCGTTTCCTCCCCTGAACTATCTCCAGCATAAAAGGGACGGTTTTCAGTGCTCAAAAACCCACTACCGATAGGCGTGCGCCCCCGTAAGTCCGGTAACTTAAAATCACTTGTTCCGTTACCACCAAACTGAGTCCCTAATAGAGCATACAGTGCCCCATTCTGTGTAATTGCGATCACTCCACCATTACAGAATGCCCAATTTTTTGGGGCAAAATCAAACGCAAATGGTCGTATTTCAGATATAAACGGATCAGCCATATAAATCTCCCTACTCACTTTTATTAAACGAATAATTTAGTCTATTAAACACGAAGTACTATTTTTGTGTCGTGATGTATATCTCATACTCAGTTTCGCTATTTGGTGATAGAAACAGCTCTGCATCATTAAATGCATCGTGTGTGAGTCTATATGTGCCTTGTTCTAAAGGTTCATTTGCAGAGCCTTTAAGCAAAACACGAAATGCATCCCATTGTTCCCCATTCAGTTTTGTTCTATCAACTGATGATACCTTTAACTCTACTTCACCATCTTGACCAGCAACCTTAACAATTGACCCTTGTGCTCTTTCAACATTTTCAAACGTAAACTTTTCCATATTCAACTCCTGTGTTTAACTTCGCTTAGTCACACACCACTCATTAATTTCACTGGGTGTGGGTACCACGCCATAAATTCATATGGCGGGCTAATTGATTCAACTTGAAACCCTAAACGCGCATACAACTGCTTAGCAGCAAAATTATATTGCTCAACGGTCAGTGTTAAAGGTGCACCAGATTGTAATGCAGCACTTTGAAACGATTGGATTATCGCTGAGCCAAAACCATGCCCTCTCGCACTTGGTAAAAAGCCAATATCGACGATACGAATTTCATTTGGGCCAAAATCAATGGTTGCCTTACCGATTGCTTCATGATGTTTTTCAATAATAAAGTACATTGCATTGGGGAACTTATCTCCATACTCTTGGGTTTGAGCTTTAAACTGCATTTCCACAATTGACTCTACAAAATCTTTTTCGCCATCAATTAACTGTAAGTCTTGTCGCATTAAACTATGCAGCTTTTCTAAAAAAGGCTTATCGTTTGCATTTGACGGTCTTATATTTAAGCCCTTAGGAATATTAAGTTTCATTACCTCTTTAGCTCCTTAGCTTACTTTTTTTACTACAATATGTTTTTTCTTTAGAGTTCATAATTAAATCCAACAACCACTCATTAACATTACAGTCTATGACAAGGTTGATTCTTGGTGTATCACCAGTATTTATTACAGAATGTTCCGCATCGGCATTTATATACCAACAGCTGCTCTGACTTATTGGAACTTTTAAATCATCCACTAAAAATTCAACATGTTCAGATGTCTCTAAAGAAATATGAATACGTGCCTGGGCTGATAGCTCAATACTCAATCCAAGGTCTCGGTGGGGTTTAATCAAAGAGTTGGGGGAAAGGCGCATAAGCCGTGCAGATAAAATATTACATTTAAATTGTGACAATAACTCACTAATAGAAGGTAAATATTGAAGGTGATCGCCATCAATAAAACTTGAGCTAGACTCAATTGCGAAAGATTGCAGAATCACATGCTTATCAGCATGTTCAACAGGCACTCTTAAAGGCAATACATCCCAATCGCCCTGATAACACTGGGTATTAACATGTCTAACCCATTCTAATTTTTTTGCTACAAGCAAATCGGCAGACATCTTTTTACATTATAAAAAATTTCAAGCTTGGCAAACGAAATGACTGGAGAGACTATATTCTCACCAGCATTAACAACTTCAGGAATAAGTATGTCATCATTCATTATTTGTTCTCAAACGAAGAGAATGAATGAGCAAGTATTTAATCTTAAAACAAAGTGTATACAGGATGGGGGTGAAATCGATTTCTGTATGTATATTGTTGCGGTATGTTGAGCTACTTTCACTCACTATAACGGCTTTAGCACATGACTCTAATTGCATTTTAAGTAAAGACTTTAAATAACAAATTATTGGTTTTGCGCGCCGTAAACGCTTTGTAAGCTGTGAACTTTGTGCTTCCATACTGAAATATTCCTTTGATATCCAATTATCGTGCTAAATTCTATTAGGGAATTAATGCTACATTCAGTTAAGAGCTTAGTTTAAAAGCTATAGGGTACAACTTTAATTTTCATTTATTTTATATAGCTTTAATTTATTTGACTTATATCAAACATCATAAAAAACCATAAAAAAATAAAAGGCTTAGTAAATGCAGCTTAATTTAAATTATCTTGAGCATGGCACAGGAGTGTTATAAAAAACATTACACGTTATTACATGGCATCATTTTTATTCTTATAAATAACTGCAGGCTTGATTTGCTTAGCTTTATAATGAGCTCATATTTATATATTGCACAATTCGAGGACTATTCGTCCTATTTGGACAACTACCATGCGGCAGTGTATGTTGCCAAACAATTAAACTGCCCGCTTTTGCAGGCAAAGGCGTACTGTGCCATTGTTGGCAATTAAAATGATGTGGATTGGTGTTTTTAGGTAAGCTAGCAAGCCAGCCGTCTATTTTTTTATGAAAACCAGGAACACAACTAAACGCACCTTGATCAGCGGTAACGTCAGTAAGGTACAGTAACCCTTGCGTTGCAAAGGTGAGCGGTTTATTAAAATTAATATCCCAGTGCAGATTTGGCCCGGAAACTGCCAACTCAATGTCTCTGGCGGGTTAAAACCAACCCTATCAGTACTTACAGTTAAATTACTTTTACCCCACAGTTGCTCAAAAACATCCCGCACCTGAGGCTGCTTCCGAATAGCTTGCATTGTTATATCATTAAAAATTTGTACCATAACTCCTTGTTTAAGATCATGATTTCGGTACCATGAAGCAGGATTGTGTTTATCCATATTCAAACGTTCATAAATCATATTACAAACGTTTTCACATAGCGTTTTTTCCACCAACTCAGGAATAATAACGTAACCATTATCATCCCAGCTTTGCCACTGCTGTGACGTTAAAACATAATGACGAGGCTGATTTAGTAATATTTTTTGTTGTTTTGGGTCTTTTTGCTGAAAAAATGCTGCTACCTTTTCATTTAACTTACTTTTAACTGTATTTGAAATAGCTATGCCATAACGCTGTTCTACCCAGTTTTCGAACGTTAAAAAACTATCCGATGAAAAAATGAATTCTATCGTCGGTGTGAGCCCTAAGCCTAAAGTATCCATGATCATGACATCAAGCGACCATTCGCCTTCTATTATTTTTTTATCCGCACAGCCTTGTTTTTGTAATTGCGCTTTGTGCCACATTCGTTTTAATTGAAATAGACCTAAGCGCCCAGTTTCTTTATAACAAGGTAGTATGCTCTGCGCTGTTGTGTGCAGAGATGGCACTTTTGCTATCAATTCATTTTGCATAATAACTCCTTTTTCTTGCCTGATTTTAGACAAGCAAAACACCTTAAATGATTTATTAACGCTAACTAAACTTAGTTAGAATAGAGTGCTATATTACTGTAAGCAACAATTGTAATTGCTAAATACAGGGAGTGGTATGAACACTGAGATTGAAAAAATTCTCGCCTTTGTTACTCATATTGGAATAAAGCACAGGTATCAAACGTTAAACGAAAAGACTTTTTTGCTGGGAATTAAAGTAGCCCAGGGAACTTTACTACTTGATTTAGAAAAATGCCTCTACCCTGGTGACATCCTTCATGAAGCAGGGCATATTGCAGTAACCTCAGAGACAAACAGAACCTGTTTAACCGGCGATATGAAAAACCATGATCACCAAGCCGCAGAAGAAATGACCGCGATTGCATGGTCATGGGCCGCAGCCTGTTACTTAAATATTGCACCCGATGTTTTATTTCATCAACACGGTTATAAAGGCAGTTCAGCTAGCTTAATAACCGCTTTTAGCAATAATACTGGCTTTGGCTATCCGCTGTTGTATTCATGGTTTATGTGCGAACAACCTGATCACCCCAACGGTTATCCAAACATGTTAAGGTGGCTTAGAGATGACGCCTACACACAAGCTCAACTAAAAAAATTACAATAAATACGATAAGGAATATACGTGCTTGATAATAACTTTTCCTCAGAGCAGCTTACTTTACTATGTGCTGACTTAGCTCAACTAAGATTAATAGCCGATTTAACACTTGCACCTACTATGCCGTACTTTGCTGAAAAACCTTATCCAATTGGCCGCTGTAGAGAAATAAGAGACGAGGTATTTACATTACTACAAGCACAACTGCCGCACACAAACAAACCAGGGCTTAGCTTATTAAAAGGTCTTATTGCACAGGGCAATCCTTTACAAAAAGCATGGGGTTCACTGCGGGATGAGTATTTTCAAAACGCATTTATTATTGGCCCTTGGTATATTGATGTTTCTAACGACACCGTGAATGCCAATAAACCCAGAGTAGAGATTTTGCCTTTAGCGACATCAAACTTTACCCCAATTAAAGATTTTACTCAGTTTGTAAAAATAGCCCGTAACTATTGGAAAGTTGAGGTGTATAGAAATGATGTATGCCCAGCTCTTGCGCCTTATATGCCACTTTTATGTGTTGGCGATAACGGTACTAGCTGGCTAGGAGCTGCAAACGACGACATGCTAAACATCGCAATAAACAGCCAATTTACCCAATCAAAAGCAATATTAAAAGTTCTGCCAAGCCCACCAAAAGAAATAATACAGCGCTGGCAATCGCTGTTATTAAACTTCACTCACGACCCTTTATTGATAACAAAAGGAGATGCAATCATCTTTTGTGATGAATACAGTAAAAAGTTACAGCACCCCGATCTAGCACACAGGGATGCCGCTGTGATTGCCTATTCATCGTTACCAAAGTCAGTGTGATTTAGAATATCAGTGCAACACTCATTGTAATGATGTGTAATAGAAAAGCCTGCCCTTGTCCCTGTACTCCTTAGAATTTATAAAGCGCTATGACACCTAGGTTTATAGCGCTTTAACAAATTATTAGCTAGAACGCTTGCAAGCCCTGCCATGCCAATTGCAGCGCAAGTAAGGTTAAAATAGCCCGAAAAATACGTTTAAACTTATCGGCAGAAATACGCTGTAATAACTGCAAACCAAGCCAAGTGCCAAGCCCACCACTGATGATCATTGCCGCAACTAAAGGCAACCACTGCCAAAACGAAAAGCCCACAAAGCCATACAAAATAGCTTTAAAGGTATGCTGCACACTCATACAAGCGGAGAAAGTAGCAGTATATTTTAACTTCTCGTAATTATTAACATACAAACAACTGCCCACTAACGGGCCACTCGCCCCAACAAACATCGATAAAAAGGTTGTCACAGCACCAGCAGCACTGCGCCATAAAGCAGAAGTTTCACGTAACTTCGGCGTCACGCCCCACAATAAATAAAGTACAAATCCTGCCACAACAATTTTCATCAACTCAAGTGGAATACGTGTCACAATAGCCGACGCAGCAAACGCACCAATAATCCCACCAAGCGAAAAAAACACAAACATACTTTTATCAAGGTGTTTAAAGGTCAGCATAAACCTGTTGGCATTTGAACCCAGCTGCACCAATCCATGCACCGGAATTACAATACTCATAGGCAATAACGACGCCATTACCACCAACAGCATCAAGCCACCACCCGCGCCAAAAGCCGCAGAAATCATCGACGTAACAGCCGACAAAATAATAAGCCCAGCTACGCTGAGCGGCGTTAATAAATCGCCAGCTAAAAATTCCATCTAAGACCACTTGGCAGGTAAAACAGAATAACGACGTTAGCATGAGTAAAAATAAGATGCGAGTACCTAAAGCACCAGTAAAATGAAGCGCTTATTTCAATAAAATAAGCGATGAGCTATTAAAACAATAAAACACTTCGCCTTAAACATAAAAAAACCCACCAACCTGATTGCTCAAATTGGTGGGTTTTTTAGGGTTTTTAAATCAACGAATTTAAAAACCGATATTGGTGGAGCTGGGGGGATTTGAACCCCCGTCCGAAAAGCCTCGACCGTCGGTACTACATGTTTAGTATTGTCATTTAATTAACCTTTAAGTCCCGGACAAACACGGTAAGTAAAGGCGAGGCCGCTTAGTTTTAGCGCTTCAACCCGGCCAGGGTTTCCGTCGCGATCAGGTGTTAGGGTGACACTCCAAAATCCAGTCCACAAGAATACATGGAAGGAGCGCTAGCCAGCCTAAGCTGCTAGAGAGTAGTTATCGTCGTTTGCGATTACTTTAAATTGCGGCTTTTTAACGAGGCAAACCGCACCTCGACATGCACCTTGGGCTTCTTGAATTCCGTCGAATCCTAATCAGCCCCTGAATTAGTAAACTCATTCAGAGCGTGCAGCCAGTATAACCGAGTAACGCGCTGATACTCAAGGCCCTTTTATGCTTTATTTTATATTGCTATGGCGTTGCTGATTAAATATGCAAATATATGTTAATCCTCTTCATTGCACCAAACAATAAAATAACATTTACTTAACATTGCTTAGGGGTTATGCTCAGCAGCGTGTTAGTTTGAAAATACCCAAAAACGGTTTAGTCGAGCAGCATGTAAATTAAAGCATCTAAATAAAAATAATAAAAACAGGCATATTACATAGGAAATCGATAAATGTCGTTGTTTATACATAACCCTGTAACGGGTTTTGTGTCACTGCTTGAGCACCCTAAAAATAGTGGTTTCCCAGTGACTAGCGCGCAACTTATTGAGTTAATCGAACAGTCCCCGTTCGCTGATTTCGATATAGTCAGTGCAAATATTGGTAAGTTATTCTCACCGAGCAAAAACTATCAGGATGATTCTTTAATTGTTGCTCGTGCACTCGATGCGTCGATATTCATTCAGGTTGATGAAAAAAATATGGTCGCTGAAACCACATTAACCACTGCTAAAGGTGGGGCCTTAATGTCGATTGACAAGGCACGCGAAGCACTCGTTGATGCTGGCGTATTACATGGCATTAGCACTCGTGCACTGGACAATTTTTTAGGTCAGCAATTTGACAAGCCTGCAGGTGTTTCCTATAGAGCGATTGTTGCTCATGGTCGTAGACCAAAAGAAGGCAGCGACGCTAAATTTGTACGTTTGTGCGCTACAGCACAAGATCGTGTATTGAGTCCACAAGCAAAAGAAGGTGGTAAGGTCGATATGCGCAATTTAGGCGCGATCATCACTGTAAAACCGGGCACTCCTCTAATGCAGCGTGTTGCTGCAACTCCTGGGGAAGATGGTTATACGGTATTTGGTGATGTGCTGCCCGCCATACCAGGTAAAGATCTACCATTACAACCATTTGAAGGCACTAAACTCGATCCAACTAATCCCAATGTACTGATTGCAGATTGTAAAGGTGTGCCTGTCGCCCTCCCTCGTGGCATGCGCGTTGATGACGTGTTGTGTTTTGATAATGTTGATATTGGCACTGGTCATGTTGATTTTGACGGCAGCGTAATTATCAGTGGCGATATAAAAGATGGTATGCACGTGCGTGCCAGTGGTGATATCACGGTATTGGGATTTGTTGAATCAGGCCAGATCGAAAGTGCCAGTGCGGTCACAATTATGCTCGGTGCAATTGGTCGTAAGCGTGAAAATGACGAAGCGTTTACTTGCAAAATTAAAGCCGCTCGGACTATTTCAATTGGCTATGCCCAGTATTGCCACATTCATAGCGAACAAGATCTCTTTATTGAACGACAAGCATTACATTGTGACTTGAGTGCTCGGCGGTTGATCCGCGTTGGTAAAGCAAATAATCCGCGCGGTAAAATTATTGGCGGCAATATTTTAGATGCCATGCGAATTGAAACCGGAGAGCTAGGTGCCCCATCGGGCACAAAAACCCGAGTTTTCATCGCGCAGTATTGGCATGACTTGAGACAAAAACAATTGCAAATTGCCGATTTTGAAAAACTGTTAGCCACTAAATCCGCAGCATTAAAGCAAGCACGTAAAAAAGCAGTTAAAATTCCAGCACCAGCAAAACGACAATTATTTTTAGACAAAATTAGTGCTAGCGAGCAACAAATTAATATTCGTATTGCCAACACCAAACGTAAAAAACACCTAGTAAAACAAAAAATAGCACAGCTTTTAGCTACTAGCCGTTTAAAAATTAATGAGTTAATGCATCCGGTGTGGAGCTAAAAATCGCAAAAGATTCAAAACACTTTTCGCGTATTTATCCGCCCCACTTAGTTAAAATGAGCGAAGGTAAAATTACTCAGTCGTTTTAACGGCTGAGTCTTCGTTGTCACCAGCTTGCTCTGCATCTTCCGGCACTTCTGCAACTAAAGGCCAGCCACCCAGCTGTTGCCAACGATTAACTATCAAACAATATAGCTCTGCCGTACGTTCGGTGTCATATAATGCTGAATGAGCCTGTTTGTTGTCAAATTCAATGCCAGCTGCACGACATGCTTTAGCAAGTACCGTTTGACCAAGTGCCAAACCCGCTAATGAGGTTGTGTCAAAACTAACAAACGGATGAAATGGCGTACGCTTAATATTATTACGTTCTATTGCTGCATTTAAAAAACCATGGTCGAACGCCGCATTATGAGCCACTATGACTGAACGTTGACAACCCGCAGCTTTTTGAGCTTTACGTACCACTTTACAAATTTCTTTGATCGCTTCCTCTTCAGATACTGCGCCACGTAATGGCGAGAAAGGATCAATACCATTAAAATCAATAGCGGCTTGTTCAATGTTTGCGCCTTCAAATGGCTCAACATGAAAATGCACAGTATGATCAATACTGAGTAGGCCTTCATCATCCATTTTTAATACTGACACCGCAATTTCTAACAGTGCATCGGTTACTTTATTAAAGCCTGCAGTTTCAACATCAATAACCACCAGGAAAAAGCCACGAAAGCGTTTTGCGAAAAGAGTTTGTTCAGTATTTGCCATAGTATTCTTGGTTTGCCAGAGTAAGCTGGCTATTATGTCAAAAATCATAGTGGCTAGGCTAGCGCTTTACAGATTAAATTAACACTTACATTTAGGCATATAACTTGCTTTACTTAACTAGAACTAGAGCTAGCTAACGACACCTTGATGACTGTTAGCCTCTGTAAATGCAGCTTTTGCCAAGATATTGGCGTAATAAATTGTTGGAGATCCCGTAATGAAGCTTTCAATGCTGTTTATCAGTCTAAGCATTGCAACTGCATGCCTTTCAGATACGGCCAGCGCTGCAATGCGCCAGTACACAGCCACGGCAGATAACTCACAATGGGAAGTTGTTAAAACAACTCGCTTACAATGCCAATTAAATCATGAAGTTCCATATTATGGCGAAGCTATTTTCAGCGCTACCGCGAGCAAAAATAAAGACCTGCTATTTAACTTGGATATGGTTGTCCGTCCTGACAATTACAGTATTGCTGGTTTAAAAGCAGTCCCGCCAATCTGGCGAGCAGGTTTACCAGCACGTGATATTGCTGACATGAAATTACTACGAAAATTTGACGGCGAACTGGGTAACAAAACGGCATGGGAAATGTTGACCGAGCTTGAAAAAGGCTACCAACCTACTTTTTATTACCAAGACTGGCAAAATAGTGCCGATAAAATTGCCGTTGGCTTATCGAACATTAATTTTAAACAAGCCTATTGGGCATTTTTACAATGCCGCGATGAATTACTGCCATACAGCTTTGAAGATATTTCCTTCACGATTATGAATTATCAACCAAATACCAGTAAACTTACTAAATCATCAAAACAACGTTTAGATAAAATTGCTGAGTATTTAAAGTACGATACGACGATTGCGGCTATTTCGATTGACTCATACACAGATAGCTACGGTGGTCGTTGGAACAACTTAGAGCTGTCTAAAAAACGAGCTCAAGCGATCAAAGAATATATGGTGAGCCTAGGAATTGATGAAACTAAAGTTGAAACGCAAGGCTTTGGTGAAAAACGTCACGTAGCGACTAACGATAATATTTTGGGCCGCGATAAAAACCGCCGCTTAGTGATACAAATTGAGAAAATGTAGCTAAAAGAAGTAATGCCTTTTAGCTACATGACGACTGTTGTTAAGGGTTAAGCTTTTTAAACGTGGCTCTTTTTTCAACCAACCATCACCAAACTGAAACACCGCTAAGCTCAGTAATATAATGACAGCGCCAATAAGTAATTGTTGATCAATTGCTTCATTATTTAACCAGCCCCCTAAGCCAATCGCAAAGCTTGGTGTGATCAAGGTGGTTAGCGCCACGGTACTAGCTGGTAATTTTTGTAACACATGAAAATAAGCAAGCGAACCAACCAATGAGCCAAACACGCCCAAATACACAATTGACCACAGTGATTTTACTGTCCACGTACTCGTATTGAGCTCACCATCGAACAACCACCAAGTAATAAAAAATAAGGGCGTAACAAATACTAATGCACCAAATGTGGTCGCCATTGGATGAATAGCAATTTTTATTCGCTTGATCATCACCCCACTTAAACTAAAAAAGCACACAGCCATAAATACGTAAGCTAAACCCTGCATTTGCATCAATGAGCCTTGCATGTGTTTTTCACTTACCAAAAATAACCCCAATAGCGCAAATGCTAACGCAATTAGTTTAACAACGCTGAATTTTGGCTCGTTGAGTAATCGCTGTGCTAATAAACCAGATAAAATTGGTGCCAGACCAAACATTAATGATATCAGCCCTGATGGAACTGTTTTAGCTGCCATATAACTCAACAGCATGCCACCATATATGCCGATACTCGAATAACCATACAAAAAACACGCACGACGGTGCCAAGGGACACGAATATTAGCAATCGCCACAACTAATGCAGCCAGCACTAATCCTATCGACATCCGTAACAATACCGCGAGCGTTGGTGTAACAGACTCACTGCTCCAAACAATTCCCAAAGGCGTTGTTGACCAAATTAAGACCATTAAAAAATATGATGCTTTAACGCTCACAAGCGGATCCTTTTAGCAAAGTGGCGATAACAAAGAGGAAGGAGATACAGCACTAACCGCTTTGAAATCGCGGTTAGTAAAAAACAACTTAACCGCAGCGCAGCAATGGGCGCACAACTGATAGATTCAGCCATGGGCGCATGGTTAGGGCTCGGTTAACTTGTTGCATGTAAATAGTATTCTTAATAATAAATTGAATTTATAGAAATAGCAGAACTGGTTAATAAGTCAACTGCTAGAGTGGTTTTTATACCAAAAACTGACTTCACAATGATGGCTTGTAAATCATAAGTTACATTTAATTTCTTTGATTTGTAACAAAACTATTTAAGTTTGTGCCAACTAGTTATATCTTGCCTGCCTCTCACGATGTTTTAGGGGCAAAAAGTGCTTAAAAATAAAACAATAGGCAGCATGTTAATTGTTGCAGGTACCACTATCGGCGCAGGGATGTTGGCGCTACCAATCGCTTCTGCGGGACTTGGCTTTACAACCGCATTAGCATTAATTATTTCAATATGGGCGTTAATGACTTATACCGCATTATTAATGCTCGAATTACATCAACATGCTGATCGCGATGCCACGCTAAATACGTTAGCAAAATCATGGTTAGGTAAACGCGGCCAATATCTGGCTAATTTTTCGGTGATGTTTTTATTCTATGCGCTTTGCTCAGCTTACATTGCAGGTGGTGGTGCGCAACTACAAGAAAAAATAAATAACGGCTTTAGCCTCGATATTGCTCCGCAAGTAGGTTCAATCATTCTAGCGATTGTAATAGGCACAGTTGTTACCTTAGGCACCAGTAAGGTCGATAAGCTAAACCGAGTGTTATTTAGCATCAAAATTGTGGTACTGGCGAGCTTATTTTATATGTTAACCCCGTATGTTCATGGCCAACATTTACTCGAAATGCCCATTGAACAAGGCCTTATTTTATCAGCTATTCCTGTGGTATTTACCTCTTTTGGTTTTCATGGTTCGATCCCATCGATCGTTAAATATGTTGGTTTAGATATTAAAACCTTACGCCGTGTCATGATTGCCGGAGCAGCTTTACCGCTGGTTATTTACATTTTTTGGCAGTTGATCAGCCAAGGTATGATGAGTCAAGCTGAATTACTAAAAAGCTCTGGCTTACCAGGCTTTGTGGCAAGTATTGCCAGTATCGCTAATAACGCAGCTGTTGCCACTGCAGTTAACCTATTTGCAGACTTAGCACTGGCAACCTCATTTTTAGGGGTGAGCCTAGGATTATTTGATTTCTTTGCTGATGCCTTTAAAAAAGGAGATGGTAATAAAGATCGGATAAAAACAGCCCTCATTACTTTTATCCCGCCATTAGGATTTGCATTGTTTTACCCACAAGGTTTTATTATGGCGCTTGGCTATGCAGCTATCGCTTTAGTCGTACTAGCAGTGTTTTTACCCGTAGCAATGGTTTATAAGCAGCGTAGCAGCGATAAAGGCGGCTATACAGTGCGTGGTGGTAATTTGGGTCTGGCAGTAGCGGCGCTTTGCGGCGTGCTTATTATCAGCGCCCAAGGGCTGCAGATGGCAGGTTTAATCCCCGCGATAGGTTAATGCAAAAAGGCACCTAAATGGTGCCTTTTGGTATTTTAACTAACTTGAGTTAGATTAAACATGTGTTTAACTCAATCATCAAGCTTTGCAAATAGCTTTGGCAAATCTTGCTCTGCTATAGGCGGGCTGTAGTAATAACCTTGCACTATAAAGCAGTTATTGTTTTGTAAAAACTCCACTTGCTCTATAGTCTCAACGCCTTCGGCTACCACATTCAATTTTAGCTTTTGTGCCATCGCTATAATTGCCGCAGTGATCTCCATGTCATTTGGATCATCCGGTATATCTTTAACAAACGAGCGATCAACTTTTAAAATATCAACCGGAAAACGTTTTAAGTAGCTCAATGACGAATAACCCGTGCCAAAGTCATCTATCGATATTGACACCCCAAGCGCTTTTAACTGATGTAATTGCGAAATTGCCGCTTCCACATTCCCCATTAGCATGCTTTCGGTTAATTCCAGGTGTAACTGCTTAGCCGGCACCTTGGTTTTCTTAATAATCGATGCCAACAACGGCACTAACTTAGCATCTTTAAACTGACGAGCAGAGAGGTTAATCGAAATATTATTTTCTCGCCCTTGCGCTGCTAATCTTGCTGCAAATTCACACGCTTCTTGTAGCACCCAAGCACCTAACTCAACTATTAAACCTGTTGCCTCAGCTATTGGGATAAACTTGGTAGGCGGGATCATCCCTTCAGTTGGGTGGAACCAGCGGATCAAGGCTTCATAACCGACCACATGCTGCGTGCGACTATCAACTTGTGGTTGATAAAAAATCACAAATTGCCGAGCTTTGATTGCTAAGCGCAGTTCATTTTCAATAAACAGCCGCTCATTCGCAGCGGCATCAAGTTCTTGACTATAAAAGTGATAAGTATTGCGCCCTTTAGCTTTGGCCTCATACATAGCTAAATCAGCGTGTTTTAATAACTGGTCTTCTTCTTGGCTATCATATGGTGCCATTGTGATGCCAATACTAGCACTAATAATGACCTCGTTATTGCCAAGCATAATTGGCACATTCAATGTTTTTTGAATAGTGTTAGCGACATCCATTGCATGCTCTTGACGCTCAATACCACTAAGTAAAACTGCAAACTCATCGCCACCTAAACGGGCAATTGTATCTTCCGCACGCAGTCGTTTTTTCAAACGGTTAGCAACTTCAACTAATAGCTGATCACCGGCATCATGACCAAGTGTGTCGTTAATACGCTTAAACTCATCTAAATCAAAATAGAATAAAGCAAACGCATAATGGCCACGCTCTGCAAGCGCCATTGACTTACGTAATTGCATTCTAAAGAAAGTACGGTTAGCCAGCCCTGTTAAGGTGTCGAAATAAGCCAATTGCTCCATTTTTCGCTGGCTTTCTTTAACAAACGAAATATCCTGTGCTGAGGCAACATAACTGGTGATGCTGCCACCGTCTTCGCGAATTGGTGAGATACTGAGCGATACCCAGATTGGCTTTTTATCTAAACCTTGGATCAAAGTATCGCCACGCCAATAATTTCGGCTGCGTAAATCGATATCAATGTCATCAACCAAAATAGCCATTTCTTTGGCGATAATGCTTAATAGCGGTGACTGCATAAAATGGTTTTCTTCAAACCCAGTCATTTCTAACATTTTTGGATTGACGTATTCAATCACGAAGTTTTGATCGGTGATCACTACGCCCGTACCTGAGAAAGCAACTGCTTTAGATAATCGGTTAGCGGCTTTTTCGGCAATTTCTTTTTCTGTAATACGCTGATTCAGACCATCAATAAGCTTACGAATTTCAATCGCCATATCGCGAAAAGAACCATTTAAAGTACCAATTTCATCTTTGTTTTCTTTTGGAAATTCAATTTGTAAGTGCCCTTTGCCAAAACTGGTTACCGCATAAACTAAAGAATGAATACGGCGTAAAACGAGTTGGTAAAGTGCTTGATGTAATAACAGTGCGACTAAAATGGCATATAAAATAAACAATCCAAAAAACTTCACCTTTAGCTCTTCAAGCGCTGAAAGTGCTGATGAACGTTTTTTGTAAATACCAATATACCAGTCTAAATTATCAACTTTACGAATATTAATGATGTGCGTTTCACCATCTTGTACAAAAGAGTCTGCGTATTCTGGTAAATGCATTTTGATAGTCTGATTGATCAGCTCTTGTAGATCGCCATTAACAAAATCATGAGTACGTAATGGTTTGCCTGCTTTACCGTAGGTTTCGTAAAGATTTTTATTCAGATCAGGATGAGCAAGTAATTGCCCTTGGCTATCAAAAACAAATAAGTGCTGCTCCTTATCACCGATCGGTAATTGCGAAATAAGCGTATCGAGTGCTAAATCGCTGCCAGTAACACCTAAAAATTCATTTTCAAGATAAACTGGCACCAGTAAACTCACCACCCATTTATGCCAAATTTTATCGTAGTAAACTTTAGACCACACAGCCGAACGGGTTGGATTAAGCGCTTCTTTAGCGTAATTAAAACTTTGATTATCAATAAACTGATGAGAGCCTGGAACATTCAGAGCCCAATTAGGTGGCGCAATACGGATAAAATTATCTTTGGTGATTAAATAAAAGTTAAAGAAATCTTGGATCAAGGTAGGCGCTACGATTTTCCATAACGATTCAGAATCATTAATGAGTTTTTTATAAAAAGGTGAGTACTTATCTTGTGGCATAAAAGCCGCAGATAAACCATCATCAGAGGCGCTGCGAATACTGCCATCGGGGTCAAAGCTGAGCTGCGCACTTTGGCTACTGAGCAATTGCGAGGAATTATAGAATAATTGGCTAGAGACGACGTTATTCGCTTGCTCCGCAATATTAATTTTGGTTTTCACCAGAGTATTAAACTGACGGATCAGACGTTCGCTGGAATGCTTGAGAACTTCATGTTCTTCAAATACCAATTGTTTTTCTTCTGATTTTAGCATCAACACCGCCGCACAGATCCCAGCAATTAAACAAATTGCCGAAATTAACAGCGAAAGCTTCATACTCAACGAATTTACACCAAAGCGTGATGGTGGGCGTCTATACACCACAGGACAACCTTATTTTTAATAATTATTTTTATTTAAATTCACCTAAATAAATATACCAGATCCCTATTTAGATTTATAAATTTTTCGTTGAAATTACTGAAAAAATCCCATATCAAAAATAAACTATCCTTTGGCGGCGATAAAACCCGCTAGAGTGTTGACTTTATAGCCCACTCTCCATACATTAAGAGTATGAATATAATATTTTCGCAATTACATTTTTCGTTTTTTAGCTTCTTTAGATAGAAGAGGCTTACCTGTTTGCGAGATTAAATCAACCGAATAGCAAAGCCTCCCAATTGGGAGGCTTTTTTGTTTTTATTACCCAAAAGGTAATTTTTTGGAATGAGGAACCCAAAAATGACTAATGATGTACTTAATTCACTTAGACACGATATCAATGAAATTGATTCTGACCTATTAGTGCTATTAGCAAAACGTCGCCGTATTAGCCACGGCGTTGTAGAATATAAGATTGCTAATAATAAACCGATACGTGATGAGGCCCGTGAGCTTGCCTTGTTAGAGAAACTCATCGGTTATGGTAAGTCTCTTGGTTTGGACGCTTATTATGTGAATAACGTTTTCCAAACAATTTTAGAAGATTCAGTACTTAATCAACAAGCCATGTTACAGAAGAACTTAAACCCAGATGCTATGAGTGAAACACACCGTGTTGCTTATTTAGGTGGTCAGGGTTCATACAGCCAACTTGCTTGTCATAAATATTTTAGCCGTCGCCCAGGTAAACTTGTTGAAATGGGCTGCTCTAGCTTTGAGCAGATCACTGGTAAAGTTGAAAATGGTCAAGCAGATTTTGGCTTATTACCCATTGAAAACACCAGCTCAGGCAGTATTAACGAAGTGTTTGATTTACTGCAACACGCACAAGTCTCCATCGTTGGTGAAGTAACCCACAGTGTTGAACATTGTTTACTGGTCACACCGGGTACTGAGCTTAGTCAGATCAGTAAGATTTTTGCTCACCCGCAACCATTCGCTCAATGTAGTCGCTTTTTACAAGGCTTAGGTGATATTCAACATGAAACCTGCGATTCAACCTCAAGCGCTCTGCAATTAGCATTAGATACCCCTAATAGCGCAGCAATTGGTTCAGCTCAAGCGGGTAAAAATGTGGGTTTAGAAGTAATTAAATCAGGCCTTGCGAATCAACGTGAAAATCATAGCCGTTTTATTGTGGTTGCCCGTAAGCCTCTTTATGTATCAAAACAGATCCCGACTAAAACCAGTTTAATTATGGCAACCAAGCAACAAGCAGGTTCTTTGGCTGATGCATTGATGATTTTCAAAGAACACAATATCAACTTAGTAAAACTAGAATCACGCCCAGTCCCAGGCAACCCGTGGGAAGAAGTATTTTATGTGGATTTAGAAGCAAACCTGGTTGATAACCATGTTAAACAAGCCTTAGAAGAGCTAAAAGAGCACACCCAATATGTACGCGTACTGGGCTGTTACCAAAGTGAATCGCTGCAAGCTGTGAATATAGAAAGTTAAGCGCTAAGTAAAATATAAAAAAGGGCTAAAATTAGCCCTTTTTCATTATCTACTTTTCACACAGCGGTTATCAATCAAGTACTTTCGCATCATTGGCTTTGTTTAACAGGCTGCGACTTTGCGTTAAGAAATGCGCAGTAGCATCTGAAAAATATGCTTTTGCATCCGCAAATGAATCAATTAAAGCGGCCTTATCACCCGCTTTTAATTTGGCCAAGGTACTTGCAAACGTGTCTTGGTATTGTGCAAGTAATGGCTCTACGTTATCAAATTGCGCTAGCATGATGTCAGAATAAAGCTCTGGTGATTGTGCGAATAAGCGCCCTACCATCATCAACTCTAATTGGTAAATCGGTGACGAACAACTGCGGAGCTCTTCGAGGGTATGACCTTGTTTTGCTAAAAACTGGCCGTATACAAAAGTGGTTAAATGGCGCATAACCTGAATAATTTGCATAGCTTCATCGTGCTTTTGCGCATCGAGTTCAACAAGTTGACAGCCCCACACTTGCAGTTGCGATAATAAACCTTGGGCAATCTCATGGTTACGGCCTTCGCAAACCACCACTGTTTGCTTTACCCAATGAGAAATATCAGGACCAAACATTGGATGTAAACCGACTACAGGACCGCTATGCACTGCTTTTAATACTTTTAACGGTGCTTGCTTAACTGAAGTAATATCAACTAATAAACAATCATCATCGAGCTTAGGTAAGGCAGTGACCACTGTTTCTAAGGCATTAATTGGCACACTGATCATCACCAGTTTTGCACCTGCTAATATTTCTTGCGCGTTACTTTGCTGTTCTTTGTCGAGTATTCTAACTTCATACCCTGAGCGGATAAATTGCTGAGCAAACAATTGCCCCATAGCGCCTTGACCACCAACAATCACAATAGGTGATAACTGTGGCGCGCTACATGCTAATTTAGCCTGTTGATTTTGGTAAGCTTCGCGCATCATACGGCGTAGGATATCTTCCACCAATTCAGGATTAACACCTTGGTTAATCGCTTCTTGGCGACGGGCAGCTAATAAAGTAGCTTCACGGTCAGGCGCATGCAGTGGCGCACCCGTTTGTTGTTTGATTGCGCCGATCTGCTCGGTAATACTATTACGTCTAGCCAGCAGTGCAACCAACTGGGCATCACATTCATCGATCCCCTCTCTTAACTTATTTAACTCTTTTATATCCGCCACGCGACTACCACCTTAGAAACTGCAATTTCGTACATTTAAATTTACATAAAAGTAAACTAATCAATACGATAAATACTAACAGGATCGCTTAGTTGTTAAAAGGCTAAATAAGCAAAAGAATGGGATTTGGGATTTGAGATTTGAGTTTTAAGTACTAAGCCATAAGTTATAAGTTGGCCTAATTGTATTTGATTTATGAGTAATTCTTTGGATGGGTATTTTTTTACTGGACTTCTCTGTGCTCTAATACCAATCGTGTTAAGTTACTGAGCATTTATAGCGACAGATAAATACAGTGATAACAAGGCGTAAATTTTGACATGTAGTTGTTCTACTTGAAAAAATTATAACGCAGTTAGCGCTTTATTTAGCTCGCTAGAATGGTTAAATATTTAAGTCGATTGGTATAATCAAGCTATGGTGATCACTTCAACGTTGAGCAATCTTAATCTTTTAACTTTACCCTCACTAGCCTTCTAATTCGATAACTTTACCCTAACTAACTTACTATCTCTAAAAACCAAAACGGGTTGCAGCCCGAAGGTTGCAACCCGTTTTTTTGCGTTGATAAACAGCGCGTATTAGTTAAGTTTTTCTCTAATACGTGCAGATTTACCAGAACGCTCACGTAGATAGTAAAGTTTCGCACGGCGAACTGCACCGCGACGCTTAACTGCTACGCTATCGATAAGAGGGCTGTGCGTTTGGAATACACGCTCAACACCTTCACCGTTCGAAATTTTACGAACTGTGAATGCTGAGTGAAGACCACGGTTACGCTTAGCGATTACAACACCTTCAAAGGCCTGTAGACGCTCTTTAGCACCTTCTTTTACTTTTACCTGTACAACCACTGTATCACCAGGGCCAAATGCAGGTACGTCTGTTTTAAGCTGCTCATCTTCAAGCGCTTTAATAATATTTTGGTTTACTTTTGCCATTATGTTTCTCACTTTCCTAGGTGTAACTGTCTTCTAGCCACAAGCTTTTTGGTACTCTTGCTGAAATTTCGCGAGTAATACCGCTTGCTCCTCAGTCAGAGCTAGGTTATGCAACAAGTCAGGACGGCGTAACCAAGTTCTGCCTAATGACTGCATCAGCCGCCATTTTGCTATCTCTTGGTGGTTTCCGCTGAGTAATACAGCAGGCACCTGTTTGTCGTCCAATGTTTCTGGCCGTGTATAGTGAGGACAATCCAGCAAGCCATCCGAAAATGAGTCTTGCTCTGCTGACTGGTTGTGTCCTAATACGCCCGGCACTAATCGCGCTACTGCGTCAATTAATGTCATGGCTGGTAGTTCACCACCACTCAAAATAAAATCACCAATTGACCATTCTTCGTCAACGTATGATTCTATTATTCTCTCGTCTATACCTTCATAGCGACCGGCAATTAAAATCAGTTTTTTAGAGCTTGCGAGTTCGCTTGCCCCTTGCTGATCTAATTTGCGCCCTTGCGGGGACATATAAATTACTTTTGCACCATCGCCTGCCGCCTGTTTGGCGTCAAGAATGGCTTGCTTTAGTGGTTCAACCATCATTAACATACCTGGACCGCCCCCGTAAGGACGATCATCCACGGTCTTATGCTTATCAATAGCATAATCTCGTGGGTTCCAGCAGTTAAAGTCGATCAGACCATTTTTTACTGCTCGACCAGTTACACCTTGCGTTGTAATGGCATCAAACATGTCCGGAAAAAGGCTGATAACCCCTACCCACAACGAACTCGTTTGACTCATTAAAAGCCAGGATCCCAGTCTACTGTAATTTCTTTTACATCGTGCTTAATCTCTTTGATAACTGAATCAGTTAAAAACGGAATTAAACGCTCTGCTTGGCCAAATGCATCTTTATTGTTTGCTTTCACAACCAATACGTCATTTGAGCCTGTCTCCATCAGGTCATCAACTATGCCTAAGTCATAACCTTTATCGGTTACAACAGACATGCCAATGAGATCTCGCCAATAGAACTCACCTTGCGGGAGTTCTGGTAATTGCGCTGCATCCATTGAGATTTCTGCATGGGTATAAGCCATTGCTTCGTCTCGATCGTTTACTTGCGCAAATTTAGCGATAAAGCCTTTGTTGTGGCGACGCCAGTCGACCACTTCTAAGGTCTGCCATTTACCTTGCTGCCCTATCAACCACGGGCTGAAATCGAAGATCCCTATGGGATCATCAGTAAATGAATGTACCTTAAGCCAGCCCTTTATACCATATGGGGCACCGAGCTTTCCTACGACAATTATTGATGAGGTGTTCTCTTGACTCATGGTTACACTTACGCCTATTAAGCCGCTTTACGAGCGTCTTTAACTAACTTATTTACGCGATCTGAAAGAGATGCGCCCTGACCTACCCAGTGTTCTACACGAGATAAATCTAAACGTACTTTTTCTTCTTGACCACTAGCAATTGGGTTAAAAAAGCCTACTTTCTCGATGAAGCGACCGTCACGCGAGAAACGGCTATCCGCAACCACAATTTGATAGAAAGGGCGTTTTTTAGCGCCACCACGTTGCAAACGAATAGTTACCATACCGTCCTCTAAATAGATTGACTGTTTTCATTAATAAGATTTACTCCCCAGTATGGGGAGCTGGGGAATTGTACGAGTTTTTAGCAACAATGCAAGTAAGAAGTGACTCGAAATGACTGTTAAGTTGATTAAACTATGATCTACGCGTTAAATCAGGCTATATAGAACTTTCAACGCATAATTTATCTACAAAAAAAGAGGCTATTTGCCTCTCTTTTTAGTTAACTGATTAGCTACATCTGCATGGCGTCAGTTAAAACATTAAAATTTAGGGCCACCGCCACCCATCATTCCTGGTGGTAACATGCCTTTCATGCCGCGCATCATTTTCATCATGCCGCCTTTACCTTTCATTTTTTTCATCATTTTTTGCATCTGCGTAAACTGTTTTAACAGCTTATTGATCTCTTGTACTTGCGTACCAGAGCCCGCTGCAATACGCTTTTTACGAGAGCCTTTAATGATCTCTGGACGTGCACGCTCTTTTTTCGTCATTGAGCTGATGATCGCTTCCATCTGAATAAAGGTTTTATCACCCATCTGACCTTTCACTGCATCAGGCAGGTTTTGCATACCAGGTAATTTATCAAGCATTGACATCATGCCGCCCATGCTTTTCATTTGCTTTAATTGATCAGCAAAATCATCAAGAGTAAAGCCATCACCTTTAAATACTTTTTCAGCAACTTTTGCAGCTTGCTCTTTATCGACTTTCATTTCGACTTCTTCGATCAATGAAAGTACATCCCCCATACCAAGTATACGCGATGCGATACGATCTGGATGGAAAGGCTCAAGCGCATCAGTGCGCTCACCAACACCCATAAACTTAATAGGTTTGCCGGTAATATGACGGATTGATAGTGCAGCACCACCGCGCGCATCACCATCAGTCTTGGTTAGTATCACACCGGTCAGAGGTAATGCTTCATCAAACGCTTTGGCAGTATTGGCAGCATCTTGACCTGTCATGGCATCAACCACAAACAAGGTTTCGATTGGGTTAATAGCATGATGAAGATTTTTAATCTCGTCCATCATGTCATTATCAACATGCAAACGACCTGCGGTATCAACTAATACAACATCGATAAATTTCTTTTTCGCATGAGAAATAGCAGCCTTTGCAATATCAACCGGCTGTTGTGAAATATCACTTGGGAAAAACTCAACACCTACTTCATCGGCCAGTGTTTCCAACTGTTTAATAGCCGCAGGACGATAAACGTCGGCACTGACTACTAATACTGATTTCTTTTTACGTTCTTTTAAAAATTTGGCAAGCTTAGCAACACTGGTCGTTTTACCCGCACCTTGCAGACCCGCCATCATTACAACGGCTGGCGGTTGTGCGTTTAGGCTCAACTCTTCGTTTGCTTCACCCATGGCTTTTTCAAGCTCTTCGCGAACGATTTTAATGAACACTTGCCCAGGACTTAGGCTCTTAGTTACTTCAATACCTACCGCGCGCTCTTTAACTTGTTTAACAAACTCACGAACAACGGGTAAAGCGACGTCGGCTTCTAAAAAAGCCATACGCACTTCGCGTAGTGTATCTTTTATATTGTCTTCAGTAAGGCGTCCACGGCCGCTGATATTCTTTAAGGTTTTACCTAATCGTTCTTGGAGGTTCTCAAACATGTAAAGGTTCCGATCAAACGTGATATACCAATTTCCCAAACAACGTTATTGCCGCAAGTTTAGCACTTACTATTAATAGCGCTGATTTCATATAATCAGTATTAATAAAATTTTAATTAAAAACAGTATACCGTAAATGGTGGCGCACAATACAGTGTTCAAGTGAGCTGTTTGAGTTTCTTTTTACAAACTCTATGCATTTGCCTCACTATAAAATACAATGCCCTTACTCTAACAAGGAATATTTGACTCAAATTGAGTGGCCCAAGCACTATGCTGATTATTAGTTTAACTATTATTGCCAGTTTATTTTATATCTTCGCGACGTCTCACGTGCTGTCTCGGTTATTTCACCAACAAGGTCCGAGCCAAAAGCTGACGGTTATCCTCAGCACGGTGGCAATTTTAGCGCACATGTTATTACTGGTGAATTCAGTGTTTCGCGCCGATGGCCAAGATTTAAGTATTGTTAATGTATCACTATTAACCTGCTGGGTGATTGTGGTCTCTGTCACTACGGTGTCATTAAAATTCCCTGCCACATTATTACTGCCTGTTGTCTATGGCTTTGCTGCTTTGCTAACAATTGCCAGCTTATTTATCCCGCATCATATTTTATTGCAAAGTATTGATGTTGAAATAGGTTTAGTCACTCATATTTCGCTTTCCCTGCTTGCATACTGTGTGTTAATTATTGCCACTTTATATGGCGTACAGTTTTACTTTATTGATAAACGTTTAAAACGAAAAGACTTAGCGATTGTGCATAGCCATTTACCGCCATTAATGGTGGTTGAACGCCAGCTATATCACTTATTAACACTAGGCACGGTTTTGTTAACCTTAGCGTTATTATCTGGTTTTATTTTTCTTGATGGCATGTTTGCTAGTGAATTTATTCATAAAACTGTTTTATCATTAATTGCTTGGGCTATGTTTGCAACGGTGACAATTGGTCACTTAAAGCAAGGCTGGCGTGGGAAACCGGTCGTACTAGCTATCATGGCTGCTGCTTTTGTTTTAACGCTGGCTTATTTTGGCAGTCGTTTTGTGCAAGAGGTGATCCTGAATAAGTTTTAACTTGACTCAGGCAGCTCACTCCCGCTTAATACGCATTGGTTAAATAAAAAAGGATCCTTCTTTGGACGACATCTCTACAAGTGTTTTGTTTATAATACTTGGAATACTCATACTTTGTTCTGCATATTTTTCTGGTTCTGAAACGGGCATTATGTCAATTAACAGAATCCGCTTACGCCACCTTGCTAAAGAAAATCACCGCGCAGCAAAGCGTGTCAACAAACTTTTGAGCCGTCCTGATAGACTTATTGGCCTTATCCTCATCGGTAATAACTTGGTGAATATTGCTGCCGCGCAGGTTGCAACCATTATCGGTATTCGTTTATATGGTGATTTAGGTATCGCTATTGCCACTGGCGCACTAACTTTAGTAGTGCTTATATTTGCAGAAGTAACGCCTAAAACGCTAGCTGCGCTTTACCCTGAAAAAGTTGCCTTTCCTAGTTCGGTGATACTCAAAGGGTTACTAAAAATTCTCTTTCCATTTGTCGTCGTCGTTAACTGGATGACCAATGGCATATTACGCCTATTTGGTATTAGTGCTGCACAAATAGATGAGCACAGCATGAGTAAAGAAGAATTAAAAACGGTGCTGAATGAATCGGGTGCGCTGATCCCCGCGCGTCACCAAAGTATGTTGACCTCCATTTTAGATTTAGAGCAAGTCACTGTCGAAGATATTATGATCCCGCGCAACGAAATTGTTGCCATTGATATCAATGATGACTGGAAACTAATTAGTAAACAGCTTACCCATGCACAACACACGCGAGTACTTTTATATCGTGACCAAATTGATGATGCGGTAGGCTTTATTCACTCACGGGATGCACTGCGGTTATTAACGAAAGAGCAATTTGATAAACCATCATTGCTTCGCGCAGTTCGTGAGATTTATTTTATTCCTGAAGGTACGTCGCTCAATACTCAGCTATTTAAATTTCAGCAATCAAAAGAGCGTATCGGTTTAGTAGTTGATGAATATGGTGATATTCAAGGATTAGTTACCCTCGAAGATATTCTTGAAGAAGTGGTCGGTGACTTTACCACTACGCAAACACGTACTCCAAGTGAAGAAGTTGTGTCACAAGATGATGGCTCATTTCTAGTTGATGGCGGTGCTAACGTACGCGATCTAAACAAAGAAATGGATTGGGAGTTCCCTCTTGATGGCCCGAAAACATTAAGTGGCTTAATTGTCGAATACTTAGAAGACATTCCTGATGCCAACTTGAGTTTGCGTATTGCAGGCTATCCGATTGAAGTTGTTGAAGTAAAAGAGAACATGATCAAACTGGTGCGCATTCAAGCGAACAAGCGCAAAATATAAGCAATATCTGTAGAGTAACCTATGGTTACTCTACTCCCTCAGCTCATCCCCGCAACAAATTTTTTGTTCATTATTCTCTATAAAGTGTTAATTATTAGGCTATTATATTTGTAACTTTATAGATGTGGAAAATGCAATGGAAGATATCTCTATCGAGACCCTGTACACCAAAGCGATTGAAATGCTAATGACCTATGGCCCTCGATTTTTATTGGCAATCTTTGTTTTAATTGTTGGTTGGTGGTTTGTTGGCCGTATTGCCAGTATGGCTGAAAAATCAATGGCAAAGGTAAAATTTGAAGCCGGATTAAGTCATTTTTTGGTCTCCTTCTTATCGGTTATTTTAAAGTTGCTATTACTGATCTCAGTCGCATCAATGATTGGTATAGAAACAACCTCGTTCATTGCTATGCTCGGTGCTGCAGGCTTAGCGGTCGGTATGGCATTACAAGGCAGCCTAGCGAATTTCGCCGGTGGTGTGCTGATCTTATTTTTTAAACCATTTAAAATTGGTGATGTCATTGAAGCCCAAGGCTATATGGGTAAAGTGGTTGAAATTCAAATATTTGTTACCGTACTACTCACTTATGATAATGAAAAAATTATTATCCCAAATGGTGCACTTTCTAATGGCTGTGTAAAAAACAAGTTTGCAGAACCAACTCGCCGCGTCGATATTGAGTTTGGTATTAGCTACAGTGATGATGTGCTTAAAGCGCGAGAAGTACTAATGGGCGTGTTAAATAGCTACGAGTTAGTACTCAAAGATGAAGCAAAACAACCGGTTGTGCATGTAAGTCAGCATGGCGATAGCCATATCGGCATGTTGGTCTGGGCATGGGTTGATTCTGAAAATTACTGGCCAGTGTATTTTGGTTTATACGAACGCGTTAAAATTGCCTTCGATAAAGAAAATATTACCATTCCATTCCCACAGCGCGATGTACATATTCATCAATTCCCAGGGAAATAAACTAATACTAAAAAGCCCGCTGTGCGGGCTTTTTAAAATCTTGAATCTTGTCAGATCAGCTAAATAACCTTTCTAACCACCCTTTATCTAAATCGTCTTCACAACGTTTAAGCTGAGCCGCATAGCGACTTGCACGATTTTTTACTTTATTAGCCACTGCCATTAACCACTTTTTATTTTTATAGGTGCCGCGTTTATAACCGCCCCAGCCTTCGTGGTAATTTAGGTATTGCGCGTAGGCATCCCATTTCGAAATGCCATTAACTTTATGAGTTTTATAAACAAACCAGCCCATAAAGTCGATAGCGTCATCAAAATCATCGCGATCGGCGCCGCTATTACCCGTTTCACGAATATAATCAGACCAGGTGGGAGTTTTTGCTTGTGAGTAGCCGTAAGCTGAACTTGCTCGCCCTGTGGGAATGACCCACAAAAAGTATTCCATTGGCGGTGCAGCATCGTGTTTAAAGGAGCTTTCTTGATACATCATGCTCATTAGTACATGTTTAGGTGAGCCCCATTTTTCTTGGGCATCTTTTGCGTCATAGTACCAATCGCTTTTTTCTTCAAAAATTTTACATATATCATTAGGTTGCTTTGGAGGGGCTGTTGCGCAACCAGTTAACAGAGCCCCCAGCGATAAAATAATTAAACTATTTTTCATTTTTTTTGTTGCTCGCTGAACTTTTTATAAAAATATAAGTCATATTTTATGAATGCGCAGTTTAGCATTGTTTATCCCTGAAGAATCTTTACGCAGCCAACTTGGGCTGCGTTTTTTTGCCTGCTTACTTAGCTACAAACTTACTTAGTGGCAAAATAATCATCTAAAAATGCATTAAATGTTTGATTATCAGCGGCTTTCAACTCGCGTTCAGCAATAACTGACTGATCTGCTTGTTGTTTTAAATAGCTGTCTGAATACACTTTATATGGCGTATCTTGATGTTGTTGCTGGTAACTTTTTGCCAACGATAAGGCAAAATAACCATTATCAATACCAGACCCTTTCAGTTGACTAACGTAGCGCCCTGAGTATGTTAATTCAGGATCTGCTATCCATTGGCTTAATCGAGTAATCGTTTCGCTGTAATAGCTAACGCCGTAAGCATTATCCATGTAGGCTGCAACTTGTTGTAACTGTGCGAAGATCTCTGCTCCCCACGTTGCTAGACTGCATGAATTACCAGAGCGGTTTAACATCACTTCTAAAGCGCGACCTTGGCTTACAACCGTATCTAAATTTTCGGTGCTACGCTGTTGCGAATCCCAATCCATTGTTGGAGAATCTTTCAATAAGCAATAAGTCAGAAAAACATCTAGGAAATGAATTTGCTCAATATCAATTCCCGTTGCTGCAAATGGATTTACATCTAGAGCTCGGATTTCAATATACTCAATACCGCCACGTAACAGTGCGTCGGTCGGTGTTTCGCCACTTTTAGCATTGCGCTTAGGACGAATTGGCGAATAAAATTCGTTTTCAATCTGCAATACATTTTTATTCAATTGTTTAGGCTGGGCATCTTTATAATCAGCAAGCTGACCATAAATATCTGACGGTGAATGAATCGCACTTTTTAATCCTGCTACATATTCATCTAGTGAGTTATACAGTACTTTTAGTGATGACTGAGCACTGTTGGTATAACCCAAATTACCTAAGCGCAAAGCTGTACCCACTTCAAGATAAAGCGTACCTTTACCTAATTTTTTAAAAGGAAGATCCGTACTGCGCCCTTGTAAAAATGAATTACACAGCGCTGGCGATGCTCCAAATAAATAACTGATCAGCCATAGTTCTCGCTTGAAGTTACGGATCAGTCCTAAATAACCGGCCGAAATAAACTCTTGTAATGAGCCAGTATCGCCTTTAATCGTTTGTAAGCTCAGCCAAAATGACTCTGGAAACGATATATTAAAGTGCACACCGGCAATCGCTTGCATCATGCTGCCATAACGATTTTTAAGACCTTCGCGGTACAAGGTTTTCATGCGTCCAATATTAGAATCACCAAATTGAGCTAATACAATGTCATCTTGGTGTTCTATAAAACACGGCATACTGATAGGCCATAATAATTCATCGCCCATCTGCGATAGGGTAAACTTTTGTAAGTCTTGTAGCTGATTTAACGTTTCTTCAGCAGATTCACTAACGGGTGTTATAAACTCCAATAAAGACTCAGAAAAATCAGTGGTGATATGCCCGTTAGTTAACGCACAACCAACCCCTTTTGGATGACCTTGCTGTGAAATTACACCATTTGGCTTGATCCGCAACGCTTCTCTTTCAATACCGCGTTGAATGCCTTTAATTGCGTATTTATGCTGTTCTGGGGCTAGCGCTGCTAACGCTTTAGTTAAATCATGTGTAGTCAAAAATGCTTCCTCGAGCCACGTGGCCTAATCCTAAGTCAATGGGGGCAAATTGATAATACTCAAGGTTTAATAATGGCATAACTCTAATTTCCACTATTTACCAAGAAGGTCACCGTATGTTTGTAAAGCAAACTTGCTGCGGGCCGTTAAGCTAACACCCAAATTTTTACTAATCTTGCCATTGTAAGAGCTAATATACAATTGCTTTAATGACACCACTGTTATGCGAGATGCTGACTAATTAATTGTTTACTATCTGCAATCCATCTCTGAGACTTACCGACTTATCAAACTAGAACCATAATATCTATGTATATATTCAGCAATTACACGATTACGAATACAGCTTTTACAAGTTTCTTTGTTCTAGATCACTAAAAAGTTATTTAAGATCAATTTTGCACCTGTGAACACTGAACCTGCTATCATTACGTTTGTATGAACTTTATAATCATCACTAATAATAAAGCATGTTTAAGGACTACCTATGCGTCGGGGTCAGCAGTTAATAAACGAAGAAGTCACCTTTTCAGATCACCAGCAGCTCGTCTCTACTACAGATGTACGTGGAGTGATAACCTATGCGAATAAAGAATTTTGCAATATCGCTGGCTTCAACCTTGAAGAACTCATTGGCAAAAATCATAATATTGTTCGCCACCCAGATATGCCCAAAGCGGCATTTAAAGAAATGTGGGAAAAACTTAAGCAAGGCCATTCATGGCGCGGGATGGTAAAGAATCGCTGCAAGGATGGCCGCTATTATTGGGTTGATGCATTTGTTACTCCTATTTTTGAACATGGTCAACTCGTTGGCTATCAATCAGTACGAACAAAACCGAGCGAACAACTAAAACGACGAGCACAAAGCCTATACGCTAAAATAAATGCCGGTAAATCGTTGTCTTCTTGGCGTGAATGGGTCGGTGTTCGCCAAAGTGCAGCCCTACTTATTGGCTTAATTGGTTTAGTACTATTAGCAGCTTTTGTATCTATTTCTGTTGCACTGATAACCGCGCTATTTAGTTTACTAATTATGCTATTAAATTATGATGAATTAGTTTTCACACCAGCAGCACTGAAACAGCTCAAGGTAGATAATGATTCTGTATCCCGCTATGTCTATGTCGGCCATTATCCATTTAGTATTAGTGAATATAACCAGCAAATGCTTAATGCTAAATTACGTACCGTATTAGGACGAGTAAAAGATACGACTGTCACGTTTACCGGTATTGCGGCTAATCTAGACCAACAATCAGCATTAACTGAAAAAGGCATTGCCGCACAAGGACAACGCCTTGGCCAAATGGCCACCGCAATGTCACAAATGAGCGCAACCATAGGTGAAATATCGGGCAACACTCATCATACCGCTGAAAAAGTAAATATTACTTACCAAAGCTGCACTGATATAAAACTACACATTGCAGACAATAGTGCCATGGTGTCTGATCTTGCTTTACAAGTTGAACAAGCGGCAAGTACCGCAAATTCCCTTGCAACCGAGGCGGATAAAATAGGTCAAGTAATGACTGAAATCGAAGGCATTGCAGAGCAAACCAATTTACTGGCATTAAATGCTGCAATTGAAGCCGCGCGTGCTGGTGAACATGGCCGAGGCTTTGCGGTAGTTGCCGATGAAGTGCGTGCATTATCTTCTCGTACTCAACGTGCTACTGCACAAATTCATAGCTCTATTAAAGAAATTCAAGATACCCTGTTTAGCTGGTCCACGGTCATGAAAAACACCAAGGCGCAAGCCGATGAATGTGTAAATACCACCGGACATACCCAAGTTGAACTGGATAGCATCTTCGCGCAAATAAGTGAAATATCGCAACTAGCGACACAAATATCTGCTGCCGCCGAGCAACAACAAACTGTCAGCCTCGATATTAGCGACAACATTACACAAATAAAAGGTTACAGTGACGAGAACTTAACGTTGAGCTTTAATGTCGCTAAAGGTGCTGCACAGCTTGTCGAAGGCTCACGTAAAGTTAACGATATTTTACTGACTTTTAAGGTTTAATTAAGCGCGGCTAAATGATAGGGGTTTATCTTTAATATTTACTTTATAACTTTTTATTCGCAGCGAGTTTAAGGCCAGCATATTCACTGGCCTTAAAACTCAGTTAATCAGTTAGCGTGATGAGAACACTAAACCATTTTCGTCAGCATCAATTACTATCATGTCACCACTTTGATATTCACCTGCGAGTAACTTCTGCGATAATGGGTTTTCAATGGTATGTTGAATAGCCCGTTTGAGTGGTCGTGCACCATAAACCGGGTCAAAACCACTGGCTGCAATTCGATCAAGAGCTGCATCACTTATTTGTAACAAGTAACCCATTCCTGTTAGGCGCTCACGTAACTTGCTTAACTGAATATCTGCAATCTCTTTGATATGTTCATTAGCAAGTGGGTGGAATACTACGGTTTCATCAATACGGTTAATAAATTCAGGTCTAAACTCATTAACCAAAACCCCCATCACTTTTTCTTTTAACGCTGCATAATCGTTGTTACCGGTTTGCTCTTGAATAATATCTGAGCCTAAATTTGAGGTCATGATGATCACCGTATTTTTAAAATCAACAGTACGACCTTGGCCATCCGTTAAACGACCATCATCTAACACTTGCAGCAGAATATTAAATACATCAGGATGTGCCTTTTCGATTTCATCAAGCAAAATTACAGAATATGGACGACGACGAACAGCTTCTGTTAAGTAGCCACCTTCTTCATAACCAACATAGCCCGGAGGCGCGCCAACTAAGCGAGCAACTGAGTGCTTTTCCATAAACTCAGACATATCAATTCGCACCATCGCGCTTTCAGTATCAAACATATATCCAGCTAACGCTTTAGTCAGCTCAGTTTTACCGACCCTGGTTGGGCCTAAAAATAAAAACGAACCGATTGGCCTATTTGGATCTGCAAGCCCTGCCCGTGAACGACGAATCGCATTCGCCACTGCCACTACCGCTTCGTCTTGACCGATCACTTTATGGTGTAAATGTTCTTCCATTTGCAGCAGTTTTTCACGCTCACCTTGAAGCATGCGCGATACAGGAATACCAGTCCAACGTGAAAGTATCTCAGCAATTTCATCTTCACCCACTTGGTTTTTAAGTAAGCTCATTTCTTGCATTTCAGCTTGTGAAGCTAAGTCGAGTTTACGTTCCAATTCTGGAATGCGGCCGTATTGCAGCTCTGACATACGTTGTAGATCAGTGGCACGGCGGGCAACATCTAAGTCTAATCGCGCTTGTTCAAGTTCAGCCTTAATTACTTGAGTACCTTGCAAAGAGGCTTTCTCAGCTGTCCATACTTCATCAAGTTCACGGTACTGGGCTTCAAGATCGGTGATCAGCTCCTGCATCTCAGAACGACGCTTTTGGCTGGCGTCATCTTTCTCTTTAGCAAGTGCATTATCTTCGAGTTTTAGCTGGATGATACGGCGCTCTAATTTATCTAATGATTCTGGTTTTGAATCGATTTGTAGGCGAATAGACGAACCCGCTTCATCAATTAAATCAATGGCTTTATCCGGTAGCTGGCGATCGCTAATGTAGCGGTGCGATAAATGCGCTGCGGCAACAATGGCTGGATCGGTAATTTCAACACAGTGATGTAACTCGTAACGCTCTTTCAAGCCTCGAAGAATCGCTATGGTATCTTCTACTGATGGTTCTTCAACAAGCACCTTTTGAAAACGACGTTCTAAAGCGGCATCTTTTTCAATATATTTACGATACTCATCAAGGGTTGTAGCACCGACACAATGCAGTTCACCTCGAGCCAATGCAGGTTTGAGCATATTACCCGCATCCATTGCACCATCAGATTTACCGGCGCCCACCATAGTATGAATTTCGTCAATAAACAAAATCACTTGGCCTTCTTCTTTAGCCAATTCATTAAGCACTGACTTTAAACGTTCTTCAAACTCACCACGGTATTTTGCACCGGCCACCAAGGCTCCTAAATCAAGCGATAACACACGTTTGTTTTTCAAGCCTTCAGGCACTTCGCCATTAATAATACGCTGCGCGAGCCCTTCAGCTATAGCGGTTTTACCGACACCAGGTTCGCCAATCAACACGGGGTTATTTTTAGTACGCCGTTGTAATACTTGGATCGTGCGGCGAATTTCATCATCGCGGCCAATAACAGGATCAAGTTTACCCTGCTCTGCACGCTCAGTTAAATCGATAGTAAACTTTTTCAGCGCTTGACGGGTATCTTCGGCATTCGGATCATCAACTTTTTGACCACCGCGAATAGCTTGTATTGCTGCTTCTATTTTAGTGCTGGTCATATTTAAAGCGCGGAAGATATCACCCAATGGCCCTTTATCATCACACGCTGCTAATACAAATAACTCACTGGAGATGTATTTATCTTTACGCTTTTGCGCGTACTTATCGCATAAGTTGATCAGTGAAACCATGTTATTTGACAACTGCACGTCGCCGCCAACACCTTCCACTTTAAATAGCTTTTCTATCTCTTGTGATAACTTGGTATTAAGTTCATCGGCACTCACACTGGCTTGGGCTAATAACGCACGCACACTTGAGCCACTTTGCTGCAAGAGTGAATACATTAAATGTACTGGTTCAATAAATTGATGATCACGACCAAGCGCTAATGACTGAGCGTCAGAGAGCGCAGATTGAAATTTACTGGTAAATCGATCTAAACGCATAAGGGGTTACCTATTAAAAAAACTAATTACTTAATTAATGGGTATGCTCGGCACTTTGATCAAGGCTTAGGAGAAAATATACTCACTGAATAGACTATTACTTGCGCCAGATCAAAGAAGCCATACGGCCTGTTTGACCATCTCGACGGTATGAGAAGAATTGTTCGCTATTGCTAACTGTACAGTACTCACCACCACTAATATTTCTTATGCCTAGATTAATAAGCTGTGTGGTTGCGAGCAGATAAATATCCGCTAAATATTTACCATCCGCCTGCGCCACAAATGCAGTGTGATGAGATGCTGATTGTTCACAGAAAAGCGCTTTTACTTCACTGCCAACCTCAAACTTTGCAGCACCTATGGCAGGACCTAACCACGCTATAATTTGTTCTGCAGGGCTGCTAAAGTGACGCAAAGTATTAGCGATAATACCCGCATGCAAACCGCGCCAGCCACCATGAATAGCAGCCACCTCATCACCACTTTCACTGGTAAGTAAAACCGGCAAGCAATCTGCTGTCATAATTGCCAGTGGTTGATTTTTTAATCGGGTATACAGCGCATCCGCATCATAATTAGCCTGTGAGTCAAAATACTCATCCACAACAACGACTTCACTGCTATGGATCTGATTAAGCCACACCGGTGCTTTAGGAAGCTGAGCAGCTAAAAGTGCGCGATTCGTTAATACCGCTTGCTGATCATCGCCCACATGTAGGCCTAAGTTTAAACTCATAAAAGGCGCATGCGATACACCGCCCTGACGAGTTGTACTGAGAGCACCTACATTGGTTGGCGCTGTCCAATTAGGATAAAGCATTAAAGCAGCTTAAAAATCGATATTTGGATTAGCTTTGGTGTCTTCACGAAGTACGTGCGTCATGGCAACCATGTCATCAGGAATTGGCGCCTGCCAAGTCATCATTTCACCCGTAATTGGGTGTGCGATACTTAGCTTTACCGCGTGCAATGCTTGACGATTAAATTCACGTAACATTTGGAACAATTCAGGTGTTGCGCCTTTTGGTGGACGTGGACGACCGCCATAGGCTTTATCACCAATCAATGGATGATTAATAAATGCCATATGCACACGAATTTGGTGAGTTCGGCCAGTTTCTAAACGAAGACGTAATCGCGTATGCGCACGGAATTTTTCAGCAACACGAAAATGCGTAATTGCTGGTTTACCCTGCTCATGCACAGCCATGTGTGTACGCTGCGTAGGATGGCGACCAATTGGTTTTTCAACCATACCACCTGCGGTCATGGTGCCATTACAAATTGCTTCATACTCACGCGTGAAGTTTTCACGCTTCTGTAATGCTTTAACTAAATGTGTTTGCGCCTGAATTGTTTTAGCTACCACCATCAAACCGGTAGTATCTTTATCTAGACGATGCACAATACCTGCGCGCGGAACATTAATGATATCTGGATAATGATGCAACAATGCATTGAGCACTGTGCCATCAGGATTACCGGCACCAGGGTGCACAACTAAACCCATAGGTTTGTTGATAACCAAAATATCATCATCTTCATAAACGATGTTTAATTTGATATCTTGCGCTAAGTATTCACGTGGGGCTTCAATGCTAGTTTCAACATTGACTGTTTCACCACCAAAGAGTTTCTCTCTCGGGGTGTTTAAAATTTCACCATCCACGGTGATTTTATCATCCAAAATCCACGTTTTTATACGTGAACGTGAATAATCAGGGAACAATTGTGCCAATACTTGGTCTAGACGTTTACCGCCTAACTCAGTTGGCACCTCGGCTTGAAGAGAAATTTGCTCTGACATTAGTAACTTTACCCAATTTACCAGTGCAAGCTGTGCTCGACTGGGTTAGAATCGCTTTTAATAAAAGCATTATATAATAAGCATAGTTTACTCGGTTTTACCCACTTGGCCTAGCCGAAGACATCGAAGGTAACAAATAAAATGATAAATAGAATAGGGAAACGTGCATTCGCCATTGTTTTTACAGTTTCATTACTTGGTTTAGGTGCCTGTTCGTCAGCACCTGATGCAGAAGATATCCAACGCGTTCCTAATAAATCAGCGCAAGCGTTGTATGATGATGCCAAACAAACACTTGATTCAGGCTTGTACGCGCGTGCAATTGAGCTTTTGAGTGCGATTGATTCACGCTATCCGTTTGGGCCTATGTCAAAACAAGTACAAATGGATTTAGTCTACGCCCATTACCAAGCGGGTAATACTGAACAAGCACTTGCAACAATTGACCGTTTTATTCGCCTAAATCCAAACCACAAAGATTTAGACTATATGTACTACATGCGTGGCTTAGTAAATATTAAAGCCGATAAAAACGCATTCCAAGAGTATTTTGGTGTTGATAGAGCCGACCGTGATGCTAATCGTACCCGTGTTGCCTTTACTGATTTATCAACCTTAGTCAATCGCTTCCCTGATAGTAGCTATGCCCCTGAAGCAAAAAGACGTTTAGTTTGGTTACTCAACAAAATGGCACGTTACGAGTTGAAAGTTGCTGATTACTACTATGAACGTGAAGCTTACTTAGCAGCAGCAAATCGCGGTAAATACGTCGTAGAGCATTATTCTCAAAGTAGTTATTTAAATGAAGCACTGGAAATGATGGAAAAAAGCTACAACAAGCTTGGTTTACCAGAATTAAGTAAACACGCCAAAATGACCCGAGAGTTAAATAAAAAGAAATAAATTAACATATACAAAAAAGGCGCTACTGATTGTTTATAAGTAGCGCCTTTTTTATGTCTGACTTTTAATCTCAGATAATAAATTAGATCGCGTCTTCATCTTCTTCAGCAGTACGAATACGTACTACACGCTCAACGTCAGTGACGAAAATCTTACCATCGCCAATTTTACCTGTTTGTGCTGTTTTAACGATCACTTCAATAGCACGGTCAACATCGTCATCACCAAGGACAATATCAAGCTTTACTTTTGGTAAAAAATCAACCATGTATTCAGCGCCACGATAAAGCTCAGTATGTCCTTTTTGACGGCCAAAACCTTTCACTTCACTGACGGTCATGCCAGTAATACCGACATCAGACAACGCTTCACGAACATCATCAAGTTTAAATGGTTTAATTATTGCTTCAATTTTCTTCATTATTAGTCGCTACTCTTATATTGCCAATTGAATCGATTTTAGACAATCCTGCACTTCATAGCAAACAAAGCAATTGAATTACGGTGATTTAATCGTCAGCAATGGTATGATTATATCAATTGGAACAATTATGTTTAAAATAAGTTCTTCAAAGTGCGCTGATTTACTCAGCGCACTCCAGTACCAGAGGTGAACATGAACAAACAACAACATGGCTTTACATTACTTGAGGTGATGGTCACCCTTGCGATAGTCGGAATTTTAGCCTCAATCGCTTTTTGGAATAGTAGCGACATGCTTGAAAATAACCGAGCTGAAAATTATTTGCTGGAGTTAAAACGTAACATCAACTTTGCTCGCGCAAAAGCCACTAGTACCGATTCATTGATCGTTGTGTGCAGTGGTAATACAACCAGCATAGAAAATGACAAAAAAGTGACCTGCTTAGATAGTTGGAATGACGGCTCTATAATCGTCTTTTATGATAGTAATAGTAATGGCGATCATAACCCACGCAGAGGAGACCGAATTCTCAGAGTTATGGAAGAAGTCCCTGACAATAATCAATTAACATTTTCAGGTGATAATTCATTGATATTTGATGCAAGTGGTCGTATTACCTCTAACCCAGGCACATTCATCTACTGTCCAAATAAAGATAACAAAAACAATAAAGCACTGACAATCAGCCAATCTGGTACGGCATTTTATAACGGAGATACGAGCGGCACCTGTGATTAAATTTCGCTCTATATTTGCATCTGATTTAGGGTCAACTAAGCTTAATCTACTTGTCATAATTGAGAACTTCAAGGATGAAGGATATAAACAACGGAGCAAAGCGACTAGGAACCACGTTGATTGAAACTATGGTAGTGTTAAGCATTATGTCAATAATGTGCCACTTAGTTTTATTTAATTATCAGCCATTACTCATAAATATCCGCCTTGACAACCATATCGCAAAAGTAAATCGAGCTATTGGCTTATCCCGTTTAAGCGCAGTATCTTATGGCGCAAACGTAACATTTTGCGCCCTTAAAAATAATCAATGCCATAGCGATAATTGGCACAAAGAACTTACTGTGTTTACTGATACTAACAAGGTAGGTAAATTTGATGGTAAAGATAAGGTTCTATTTTACATTGAACCAACACACTCTGAAGATATGCTCACCTACCCTAGGCCATTTATTACTTTTCGATATAACGGCACACCCATGGGCTTTCATAACGGTACATTTATATATTGTCCTAAGTATAAACAAGCAAGCCACAAAGGGCTTGCTATATCTATAAGCTATACTGGCAGAACGAAGATTAAAAATACCTCAAAATGCCAAGAGTAACCAAAAATAAAGCCATTACAAACTATTTACCCCAGCACATTGCAGAATTCGCTTTCGGTGTTGCGGTTTTTAGTCCTGCATCATCAATAACAAAGGTCTTACAGTCATCATCTTTTAATGGAGGACCAGCAACTGGAGTTGCTGTAAAGCTAAATGTCCCTGCATCGTTATCGACTTCAACCTCAATAGTATAAAAACCATGCTCAGTTGGTGTCGTTACACCAATATTTGCTAAATCATTTGTATATTCTCGATTATCAACAAAGAACTGCTCTTGCCGATTAGCCGCATCAAGTAATGACGTGATTGCTTCTGTGCGAGCAGTCCGTTTAACATGTTCAAAATAGCTTGGTAGAGCAATTGAGGCAATAATGCCTAATATTGCTACAGTGATCATGAGCTCAATTAATGTAAACCCTCGCTGCATGTTATTTTTGGTTGTCATTATTCTCTCGCTTATAGATAAAGGTTTGTTGAGTTTTAAAACCAAAGCCAATGGGCACCGCATCACTCACAAGCTTAATTTTGCCATCTTCATCAAACGTAATGCCTGGCCCTAGGATCTCTTTTGGTATAAATGGGTTTTTCGCACTAAATTCATCTTCAGTCGCTTTAGTTTGCTTTACTCCTGGTCCTAGTAATAAAAACTGGCTTTGTTCATTACATGCTTTACCATCACTGTCGCAAACTTCTGAGGTGCCAAAATAAAGTTGCGGTGTATCTGGTACATCATTGCTCGTGACATAACGCAATTGGTTATATACCTTGCTTCCGTAGTGCAAGTGAAATGCATATAAACCGCCACTTCCTCCACTTAAAGAACATTGGTTAATCGTGGCATCTGCTGAAGCTGGTGTGAAACTTGTAAAATAAGCAACTCCTCCAACTACAGTTGCAGCTGCGAGCGACTTTTCACCACTGCGAGGAAGATCATAATACCAACCGCTTTTTTTACTAAGCTTCACTTCCTCTTCTGTAAACTGCTCAATATCATCTAGCGCATTTGCAAAAGGATCACTATTTACATTCATTAAATCACTAGGCGTAATAGTCTCAGGAATGTCATCTCCTATAAATGACATGGTCACAGTATTAATATCACGGATCATATACAATTGATCTTGTACCGTTGTTAGTGTTGGCTTTGGTCTATTACCACTACCAATTAATATTGCGTCAAATGGGGTATCCTCGCGGATTATACTTGTTTGATTATTGCTTGTGGTACTGGTTACCTTGCTAAACATTGTACGTGCTACGGTCGCCTTATAAAAAAGCGCCTATCTTGACTAGAAATTGCTCCCCCAATTTAGCAAGTTCGAAATGGGTCCAAGGGTTTTTACTGTCGGTCGGGTTTGCACTTGGCATATCTACACGCCAAATACTACCCGCAGTATCTGTTGCATATAAGCGATCTATAAAACCGTCATAATCTGAATCAAGTATCGAAACTGTTGCTGCAATACTATGTTTTCCTTTAAAGCCTGTTTTAGGCGTTAATTCCCAAACCAAGCTACCGTCTGATGCATTGACGATATATATACCGCGCCCTTTCGTATCATTACTGAGTGATACATTGTCTTTATTAGTATCAAAACCAGCACCAAAAATTAACACTGGCTCTTTCTTTCCCTTAATATATGACACAGTTGGAGCAGACCAAGTTTGTGCTAACTCTTTATAAACTCCACTGCCACCTTGAATTGTCCACATTAATTTTGGTACATCTGGATTAGTAATATCTAATGCATAATATTGGTTACCACCACGTCGCATACCGAAGAATGCCCACACGCGATCACCAGCTTCAACAACACCATCACGATCAGCATCATCAAAAAATACAGTAATTGGGCCGTCAACACCGTACACTTTGGTGTCTGCTAGATTATTACGTAATGGAGTTAAAATTTTATATAAACTACTTGGAATAAATGACCATGTTTCGCTAACATCCTTACCTTTATCTTGGAACATATGCAGAAAACCAGCATTAGTACCAATCAATATGCGAATGTCACCACTACCATAATCAATCGTAACTGGCTTTGAGTGTAATGGATCACCAAATATATCTTTTCGTTGATCACGCCGAGAGCTATCTTTATCTTCATCATCAACATCTACCCCTCTAGCCCATTCAATAGTTGAACCAACACTATTGATATCTGTGCCAAAGCTAGTAGCAACCTTAGCAAGACTACCGAATGCGGTTTGCAACGTTGAGCTTTGAAACTCAATCAATCCTCCTTTAGGGGAATCTGTATAAACAGTTCGCTCTGCTAAATTGGTAAGGTGTAAATTGACACCACCACTTTCTACCGAATTACCATCAGGTGGAGTGTTCTCGGGTAACCAAAATGTCGATGCGGTTGACTTAATCAACCCATCGTCGTTCAGTGCAGGGGTCGAATTGGCATCAACTATTTCAGTTCCTGACACTTTTAATTTTTTCAAATTACCACGCCAGCGAGCGCCGGTTTCAGGGTAAAACATAGCGTAATATATAGATTCTCGACTACGAGTTTGATCAACATTATTACTAGCTATGGAAGGTGAAGTAAAAGTATCGTTTACTTCACGGATATTGGTGATGAATTTTTTAAATGCATCAGCTAATTGCTCTGCAGTATCTGCATATTCGTATTGACCACCACCGAGTGTAGCGGTTTCCTCTAGTAGTTTTTTACCAGAGCTACTCATCCCCGATCCAAAGCCCACGGTATATACACGGCCGGTTTCGTGAATATCGGGAGTTTGAGGATACAAATCAACAACGACCTCTTCGATGTTAGCCTTTTTATTCGCGTCTACACCATGAATTACTTTAGCTAACTGATGTAAGTAGTTACTGTAGATGTAATCATTATTATTTAAATAACGACCGAAATATGACTTATATGCTTCACTTATCGCACCGTCACTATTATTATCACTTCCAGCAGATGGATCACCGTCCGTCATATAAATTATATTTACTGAGTTATCACAGCGCTTAGCTTCCTCTACACTATCTGCAAAAGGTGAAATATACGAATAACTATATTTATCTTGCCATTCATACCTACAATTCCACCCCCAGTTGTTACATTTACGAACTTGCTCTCTTCCCGCATAGACTTTACTCTCAACATTTGTATCCCTACTGCTCTCACTGAGATTTAGCGCATAGTGCAAACCTTTCCCTGTAATATACAAATATGCTTCCCAAAGAGTTTCAGCTAATGGAGTACCACCATCGGCGGGTAGGTTATCTATTGATGCTTTTATAGCATTGTGTGAGCTACCAATACCATTCAATATATAACCGCCATCAGTACTGTTATAGCGCATAAGCCCAAAATCGATGTCAGGGTTACCGGTGATCAACTCAGTCATAGCATCTTTAGCCACTCCAAGTCGACTGTCATTACATACCTTCCAGCCACCATTATTATATTGACCACAATCTTTTCCTGTTTTGGATGAAAACGCCATACTGCCAGAGGTATCAAAAATCAATAAAACTCGCGCTCTTTCGTCTATTTCTACATTATGGTTTACATATAATTCAATATCTTCCGCATAGCATTGCATACTTAAAAGTACCGCGATACTAAGTGAAATATTCATAACTAACTTTTTAAACTTGATCATATTTACTCACTTAACCGCCAGTATTTAAGCTTGCCATTTCCTGAGCAATGCCTGATGTTACTGTTATAGTATGTCTGCTTTTTGAGCCAAACGTAATGGTACTGTTTACCTGCACCATATTGCACGAAATTCCCGCTGTAAAATTAAACTTTCGAGGACATGGTAAGTCTAGTGCACCATTATTTAAATTACTCATCGTACTTGTTGTATCATCTATCTGAGGCAGTTCAAGCGTGCCATTTGGTATTTGAGCTCGAGTATATAGAAAATGACTTGTGCCGCCCTTGTTAGCCTCACCTGCAATCAATTGTTGTACGTTACCCATTAATAAATTTTCAGCTTCTTCTCGCTCAAATGCAGCATTAGTAATTTTTATATCTACACTACTACTGCTCATAAGTGTCACCGCAATGCCAGTGACAGCGACCACCATAATCAAAGCAACGACCAACACAATTCCTTGCTGTTTGGCAGCTGGTTTTAAATACGCCATAAGTTAGCCCCCACATTATTTAAGCGAATAGTTGTTGTAAATAAAGCTCGACGAAACCTGTCATTAAACCTAAGCACTCGTTGACCTGCATCCTCACCTAAAGTATACGTTTGATTGAGCTGATTTAAGTCTGCATATTCTTGTAATGACCGCACCAGTATAAAAACTTGTACGGTTAATATTCCTCGGCGGTTTTCCCAATCTGTTGCTGTCATCATTCCTACGCTTCGATAAGCATCCACACGGCCGTCATTATTTGTATCTAGCCCAAATAAAAAACGCATGTTTTCAACACCTTCCATAATAGTCTCAGTAATCATTTGGTCTTTTCTGGCGCTAAGTCGGCGTCGCATTAGTACCGGCACATTGATATTTTGTCCATTGACTTGATAAGTTTGTTCATCAATGTAATAAACGTGGTGACGATAACGCCAAATCGTTGCATTGCCGTTTATAGTCCCAGCAGCTATTGGGCCTTTGCGAAATTCAGCTCGCTCTTGCTCAGCTATAAAGTAATAATTACTTGAACTGGTATCAGCAGGATCAATTTGCAGACCCTCTAGAAATTTCACCTGTAAGATATCTGTTGTATCGTTTGAATCTGTAATACAGTTCAACTGCGCGCCTCCAGTTGATTCAAGTGCAAATACCGAACGAAAATTACTATTTGCATTATTAACGGGGAAACTACCGTTATTAAGTCCAGAAAAACAATCACCAGTAGGGTTGGTTAGAGTTGTGGTATTTTCTTTCGAAAATGAATCTTCGTAGAATGTCCCCCAAAAACCGATTTGCTCTATATCGCGCTGCATAATATTTAATGCTAAACGACCCGTTTCTTGTAATTCACCAATTACCATAGTATCTCTGGTCGTTACTTTCATACTTATGTAAGTAAACATAACTCCGCCGAGCACTAAACCACCAATAAAAAGTGCGATCATCATTTCGACTAAAGTGAAACCTCGCTGCTTCATGCTAGCTCCTTGAATAAACATAGCTTTTTAGTACCATAACGCGGCGGGTATTACTTTCTTCGCCACATGTTATTTTTTTGTCTCAGCATTAGCAGTGATCTCTTGACGTCCCCGCCAACTTACCACGACTTGAATATTAAACCCTCTGCCACCATTACCTGCCGCTACAGTATTTTCTATACACACAGTGGCGTCATCGAGCGCGCCAGTATTTTCACGGGCTTGTATTGCACGGATCCATTGTTGACGATCTAGAGCAGCTATTTGAGCTGAGCTACATGTATCGGTGTAACATGTTCGAGACTGTTCTAGTGCTGTGTTACTGGTGAATGTGCCATTATACTGAGTGATTGACGCAACTCGGTCATTTGCTCGTATCCGTTGAATAATGTCATTACCTAAAGCAACTGCTGCTGCTCGTTGCATAGAGTCGAAGCTGGCTTGTTTTGCTTTTGCTTGTAATGCGACCGCACCGAGTAGGCCAAAGCTTAAAATCACAAACGCAATTAAAACCTCTATTAACGTAAAACCATGTTGCGATGTATGCTTGATGGACCTCATATTACACCCAATATAAAACTACCTGATTATAAGGATATGCTAATAATATGTAGATACAAGATGGGTTAGGATGAACGGTTATATTTGTTGATGAATGGTTAACTATGCATTTTTGCTGCAAAATTTAATGTGCTTAAAGATGCTCTTTTACTGTTTTATAAGCGCGTCTACTTACTGGTAATAAACAACTGCAACCTTCTAATAAAACCACATGACTGCCATCTTCAACTTTTTTAGAGCGATTAGCCAGGACAGATTAATCACTATCTTGCGGTGAATTCGTAATAACTGTGTAGGATAATCCTGCTCGAGTTGTTTTAAGCTTTGATCAAGCAATGCCTCACCGTTAGTAAAAACTAAACGCGTGTATTTCTCTTCAACTATAATATAACAAACATCCTCTAATGCCACACTGCGTGTCACCCCCGCAAGCTGATAACTGATTGCCGCTGGACGTTGCTTTTGTAGATGGGCGCGTGTTAAACGACCTAGTTGATCTATTGTTTTTGCTAGATTTTGCTCCGTCACAGGTTTTACTAAATAACCCGCGGCACTGAGTTGCAAAGCTTCTAAGGCATGCTCAGGATGAGCGGTGACGAAAATAATAGCCGGAGGGACAGACAACTTGTTCAATTGTGTTGCAACTTCTAAACCGCTCATAGCAGGCATATCAACATCCAGAAATACAATATCAGGAGCCTGCAGCTTCACTTGTTGCAAAGCCTCGTTGCCATTACTTGCTTGTGCTGCATGGTTATAGTCTGGGTAATGAGCAAGTAATCGCTGTAAGCGAGCACGTGCTAGTGGCTCATCATCAACTATGAGTACCTTCATGCTTGCTCCTTGGCATTATTAATAGCCAGGGGCAGTACTAACTTTACCCGAAAAATATCACCTCGTGTTGTCATTGTCAGCTTTGCATGACCTTGATAATAAAGATCTAACCGCTGGCGAATATTATTCAGCGCCATGCCATTACCTGAGCGTTTCTGCTGCTGCGACGAGATTGGATTTTCAACTAAAATGACTAACGAGCGTTTACTAATATGTAACTCGACGTAAATTATAGCACCAGTCAATGAAGGCTCAACACCGTGACAAACAGCATTCTCTAGCAGTGGTTGTAATGTTAAGCACGGAATAGTTATCTCTGGCAATTGCTCCGGTAATTGCCAGTTGACTTGTAAACGATCAGCAAACCGCCAACTTTCAAGCGCAATATATTGCTGAGTCAGTGCGATTTCATCACTTAGTGCAGTCTCTTTCCCCACTCGCATTGCCGCTTGAGATAATGCCGCGAGCGCTAAAATCGCTTGCTCTGCAACTTGAGGATCATAATGAGTAAGCTCCGCTGCGGTATTGAGGCTGTTGTATAAAAAATGCGGACGAATACGTGCCTGTAAGGCATCTAGCTCTGCGCGAGCCAACGCATTAGTTTGCTGGTCTTTTTCAAAATGAATAGTTAAAAATTGAATAAATAATGCGGTGACTAAAAAAGCGACTAATAAGTTTCTTAAAATAAACTGATAAGTATGTTGTTGTGCAATAAAGTCGCCTCCATAGGTCACTAACAATCCGCTGAAAACCGCCGTTGTAAGTAGTAATGAAGCCATTAAAGCACTTAATTGCCAAGGCTGACCCAAGTTTGCAAGTGGTTTACGCAGTAAGTAAAGCCAAGTTAGACTAGACAAAAATGTGAGATGTAAAAACAGGCTGATCCCGCCGAGGCGGATCCAAATGTCATCCGCAGTTGCAGGAGCGAAAGCTAGTATAGTGGCGATAACTTGCGCAACGACTAAAGTAGCAAGTACGCCGCGTTCTTTAAACAGCGCCGCAAAAAGCAAAGTATTGGTTTGCACCGACTTGCTCATTGCGCGCTCCTTAATAATGTCCTGTCAGTACGCTAAGGTTAGCGTAGCTCAACGGGTACAGCAAATACGATATTCTCTACTTCGCCAGGGTTTTCAATAACCTGTTTACCGCCTAATTCTTTAAGGCGGTTAATCACTTGTTGTACAAGCACTTCAGGGGCTGATGCACCCGCGGTAACACCAACCGCATTGACATTAGCAAACCATTGATCTTCAACATTACTGGCGTCATCAATTAAGTAAGCAACAGTACCCATTTTATCAGCAAGTTCACGTAACCGATTTGAATTTGAGCTATTTTTAGCACCAACAACTAATAACACATCTACTTTATCAGCTAAGTCACGTACCGCATCTTGGCGATTTTGTGTGGCGTAACAAATATCGTCTTTACGTGGGCCATCAATCGCTGGAAACTTACTTCTTAAGCCATCTATAACATCTGCGGTATCATCTACCGATAATGTAGTTTGGCTACAATAAAATAAGTTATTTGGATTTTTCACGTTTAGTTTGGCAACATCTTCAGGCGTTTCAACTAAATAAATACCACCTTTAGCGTTATCGTATTGCCCCATGGTGCCTTCAACTTCAGGGTGACCATGATGACCAATTAAAATACACTCGATACCTTTACGACTAGCGCGGGTCACTTCCATATGCACTTTAGTGACCAATGGACATGTTGCATCAAATACTTTTAAATCTCGACGCTTAGCTTCACTGCGTACAGCTTGTGACACGCCATGGGCACTAAAAATAACAATGCTGTCGTCTGGCACTTGATCCAATTCTTCAACAAACACCGCACCACGTCTTTTCAAACCATCTACCACGTAGCGGTTATGGACAACTTCATGGCGCACATAGATCGGTTTTTCAAAGATATCTAACGCACGTTCAACGATACTAATCGCACGGTCGACTCCCGCACAAAAACCGCGCGGATTTGCCAATAAAATTTCCATTACCCGTTCACCTCTAAAATATCAACTTCAAAAGTTAAACGTTGACCTGCAAGCGGATGATTAAAATCGATGGTCACAGACTCACCCTGCACTTCACGAACAACTCCTGGTAATTCGGTACCATCAGGTTGAGTAAACGCAATAATAGAGCCAATTTTTGCCGGCGTTTCTGGGCCAAACTTACTACGGTCTACATAGTAAATATTATCTGGGTTTGGTTGACCAAAAGCATCTTCTGGCTCAAGTTCAAATGACTTGCTGTCACCAGACGCTAAACCAAATAAGCATTTTTCAAAGTTAGCCGTTAGACTACCATCACCCATCGTTAATTTTGCAGGCTTATTATGCACTTTGGTTGAATCTGCCGCAGAGCCATCCGATAGCTTAATTGAGAAATGAAAAATAACCTCTGATTTTTCACCTATAACTGCTTGGCTCATGCTTTTTGCTCCTTAGGACTTTCGCCAGTAAAGGCATCAAATAATAATAATGCGGCACCAATACAAATCGCACTGTCGGCAATATTGAACGCAGGAAAATTCCAGCTTTCATAATAAAAGTGTAAAAAGTCAATCACATAACCATGGCTGATACGGTCATATAAATTGCCAATTGCGCCCGCTAATACTAACGAGTAAGCACTGCATAAAATTTTATTAGTGGCAGGTAAACGTTTTAGCCACCAGATCAATAATACGCTGATTGAAATAGCAATAACGCTTAAAAACCAACGTTGCCAACCACCCGCTTCACTTAAAAAACTAAAAGCTGCGCCATAGTTATGCACATAGGTTAAATTGAAAAATGGCAATATATCAATTGATTCGCGTAAATTCATGGTTTTAACAACCAGTGTTTTACTGGCAAAGTCTGCTACTAAAAGTAGCAAACTTAACCAAAGCCACACTAAACCACTTTTTTGGGCTAGTTTGCTCACTTCCTACTCCTATGCGAATTGGCGTGTTTCGCCTTCGCCATCTACGTTGCTAACACAACGACCACAAATTTCTGGATGCGCAGGATTTGCACCTACATCATCACAGTAATGCCAACAACGTTCGCACTTTTGTGCATCGGTAGCTGATACGCTGATGTATAAGCCTTCAATTTCAGTTGTTTGAGTTGCATCTGGTTGTGTATCAACAGCTGTAACAGTAACGTTAGATGTTAAGAATACAAAGCGAAGCTCATCACCCAAAGCTGCTAATTTAGCTGCAAGCTCTGCATTGGCAAAAATATTCACATTAGCTTGGAGTGTCGCACCGATCACGTCTTCTTTACGTGCACCTTCTAACACACGGTTTACTTCATCACGCACAGTAAGAATCGTTAACCAATCGTCATTACTAAACTGGCCTTCGCCAACCGCTTTTAAGCCATCATACCAAACTGAAGTAAACACATATTGGTCACGTTCACCTGGCAGTGCTTGCCAAATCTCTTGTGCGGTAAAGCTCATGATTGGCGCCATCCAGCGAGTCATAGCTTCGGCAATATGATATAGAGCTGTTTGACATGAACGACGGGCATGACTATCACTTTTCGCTGTGTATTGACGGTCTTTGATCACATCTAAATAGAATGAACCAAGCTCACCAGTACAGAAATTCATTAGCTTTTGCGTTACTTGGAGCATTTGGTAACTTTCGTAAGCCGCCAAAATTTCATCTTGTAATTGCGCCGCACGGCCAACAATCCAACGATCAAGTTCAACCATGTCATCAATAGCTACTTGGTCAGTTTTAGGATCAAAACCACTTAAGTTAGCGAGTAAGTAACGGCTAGTGTTACGAATACGACGGTAGCGATCCGCAGAACGGTTGAAGATTTCATCTGATACGGTCATTTCTGCAGTGTAATCAGTTGAAGCAACCCACAAGCGTAAAATATCTGCACCGAGTTTATTCATCACATTCTGTGGTGAAATAACGTTACCTAGCGATTTTGACATCTTACGGCCGTTTTCATCAACAGTGAAACCGTGAGTTAGCACTTGACGATATGGTGCATGACCATTAATTGCCACTGACGTCATCATTGATGACATAAACCAACCGCGGTGTTGATCTGAGCCTTCTAAGTATAAATCAGCTGGACCAACTAAATCTTCGCGAGCATCAACCACACAGGCGTGCGTTACACCAGAATCAAACCATACATCTAATGTATCTTGCACTTTCATGTATTGCTGAGCATCAGCTTCACCAAGTAAAGTTGCAGGCTCTAAGTCATACCATGCTTGAATACCGGATTTTTCAACCAGCAGGGCTGCTTTTTCAATCAAAGCTTGAGTATCAGGATGAAGAGCACCGGTGTCTTTATCAACAAACAGTGCAATTGGAACACCCCAGGTACGTTGACGCGAAATACACCAATCCGGGCGACCTTCAACCATGTTTGCTATGCGGCTTTCGCCCCATTCTGGCAACCACTGAGTGTTTTTAATCTCTTTTAATGAATCTTGGCGCAAATTAGCTTGATCCATACTAATGAACCACTGCGGCGTTGCACGGAAAATAATTGGCGTTTTATGACGCCAGCAATGCGGGTAACTGTGCGTTAAGGCATGGTGATGCATAAGCGCATTACGCTCAGTCAGCACATCAACTACACTCGCATTGGCTTTGAATACATGTTGACCTGCAAAAAGCTCAGTGTCAGGTAAATAAACACCATTTGCACCAACCGGGTTAGCCACCTCTAAGCCGTATTGTAGACCTGCCACGAAATCTTCTTGACCGTGGCCAGGTGCTGTATGCACGATACCCGTACCAGAATCAGTAGTAACATGATCGGCCACAATCACTGGTACATTAAAATCATAAAATGGATGCGCCACTTGTAAATTTTCAAGTGCTGAACCCGTTACATAACCTAATACGTGAAAGTGCTTAAAGCCGTAGCGATCCATTGCATCTTTAACTAGCTCTGACCCTATAATCAAACGCTGCTGCGCGCCTTCATCATCAACTTGCACTAAGGCATATTCTAGTTCAGCATGTACGGCAACCGCACGGTTAGCTGGCAGTGTCCATGGTGTAGTTGTCCAGATCACTGTACTGACTGTACCTTTACCTTCATGATCGGCTTTTAAATCAAAGGCACTAACAACGGCCGCTTGATCAACAAACTCAAAACGCACATCAATCGCTGGTGATTGCTTATCTTGATATTCAACCTCAGCCTCGGCCAAAGCAGAACCACAATCAGTACACCAATGCACAGGCTTTGCGCCTTTGTGTAAATGGCCTTTTTCGATGATACGTCCAAGCACACGAATTGCGTTTGCTTCGAAGTCAAAATTCATGGTTAAGTAAGGCTTATCCCAATCAGCAAATACGCCTAAACGTTTAAAATCAACTTTTTGGCCTTCAACTTGTTTTTTAGCGTATTCACGACATTTCTCACGGAATTCTGCAGCCGTGACTTTCACGCCTGGCTTACCCACTTTTTTCTCTACCATTAATTCAATCGGTAGACCATGGCAATCCCAACCAGGTACGTAAGGCGCATCAAAATCAGATAAGGTTTTTGATTTAACAATAATATCTTTTAGAATTTTATTTACTGAATGACCTAAATGGATATCGCCGTTCGCATACGGAGGGCCGTCATGCAAAATAAAGGTTTTTTTACCTTTCTTAGCGTTGCGAATTTGACCGTACAGGTCGTCTTCATACCATGTCTTAAGCATTTTTGGCTCACGTTGTGCCAAATTGCCGCGCATTGGAAACGTCGTTTCCGGTAAATTCAAAGTATGCTTGTAGTCGCTCATTAATCCTAGTTTCCGTATCGGCTACCTAATTTAAACCAAAACACTGTTTAGCGGCAGCAACATCAGTTGCTATTTGTGCCGTCAATTGTGTTAATGTCTCGAATTTTTTCTCATCGCGAAGCTTTTTAATTAACTCCACGTGCATAAACTGTCCATAAATATCTTGCGCAAAGTCGAACAGATGAACTTCTAATAATGCGCGTGTTCCATTAAATGTGGGTTTGTTGCCAATATTTGCAACCCCATACACTGTTTTATCGTTTAACGTTACTTGTACCGCAAACACCCCATTTACAGGGCATACTTGCCGCTTTAACGCAATATTTGCAGTCCTAAACCCTAATTCACGACCGCGTTTCCAGCCATGGATCACTCGCCCTGATATTGCGTAATCATGACCTAGCATCGCTTTGGCTTGCGCTAACTGACCTTCAGCTAATGCTTGGCGGATCAAGGTGCTGCTTACTCTAGCATTTAATTGCCGAAAACTCGCGGTGCTTTTTACATCCATATGAGCCGCGAGGCCCATTTTTTTTAGTAAATTAAAGTCACCTTGACGTCTTTTACCAAAGCGAAAATCATCACCTACGGTTAGCGCTTTGACACCCAACTTGTTGATCAGTATCTCTGTTACAAATTGCTCTGCTTCCATATTGGCAAATTGCTGATTAAAACTAATACAAATTACCCGTTCAACGCCTAACTTTGCTAACAAACCTAGCTTGTCGCGTAACCGCGTTAATCGAGCTGGCGCATTATCTCTGGCAAAAAACTCTTGTGGCTGAGGCTCAAATAACATTACCGTACTCGGTAAGTTATATTTTTTAGCGTCATTGAGTAATCCATTGAGTACTTCACCATGACCTAAGTGCACACCATCAAAATTACCAATGGTCAACACACAACCATAATGCTGTGTGCGAATATTGTGGATACCTCTAATTAACTCCATGCCACCTAATGCCTTTGTAAGCGTTATGTACCGAGTAAAATTTCACTTGGGTTACAGAATCATCGATTATACCCAAACCACTTCAAGATGCGAGTTTCAGTTGATTTTTTTAGTCTGATTGAGCACTAACAACGTTTTTTATGGTATTTAGTCTTACCCCGAGTAAAAACAACACTAAAAAGTACACCCCCTGCCAGAGCGAGTAAACCTATCAATAAAACAACTTGCTCACTAAAATGCCACTGACGCCATAAAAACTGTGTCGCAGCGTACCAAACTACAGCCCCCATCAATAAGGCGGCGAGCAAACATTTGCAGGTAAACAATAAACTAAAACGCGAAAACTGATAAACCTGCTCTTTGCTTAATTGACGATAAAGCAGGTACGCATTACAACTGGCCGACATTGAAGTCGCAAGCGCCAATCCTAAGTAACCTATAAATGGTGCTAGCATAATATTAAAGACCATGTTCAACACCAGCGTAATAATGCCAATACGCACCGGAGTTTTAGTGTCTTGACGTGCATAAAATCCTGGCGCTAAAACTTTGATCAACATAAAACTGACAAGCCCAACAGAGTAAGCCATCACCCCTAAACTCACGGCCTGAACATGATCGACATCACCTTGACTAAACGCGCCATGATCAAATAATACAGAGATGATTAACGGGCTAATGATCATCAAACCAATCATCGCAGGTAAGCCTAAAAAGATCACAAACCGCACTCCCCAGTCTAAGGTGTGCTGAAAATCGCTGCTTTTTTCGCTGCTATGTAATTTAGATAGCGCAGGTAAAATAACCGTCGCGATACCAATGCCAAATAACCCCAGTGGAAATTCGATTAGGCGGTCAGAATAATATAACCAAGCAATTGACCCTGTCATTAACAATGACGCTATCATGGTATCAAGCAGTAGATTAATTTGACTAATAGATACCCCAAACAACGCCGGTAACATTAACTTACGGACTTTTTTTACATTTTCGTCCTGCCAGGCCCAACGTGGTTTACTGAGCATTTTCGCTCGGTACAGAAACGGCAATTGAAACAATAACTGCACCACTCCACCGACAAACACACCAATAGCTAGCGAATAAGCACCAACCGAGAATTTATCGTGTAATAAGATTGCACAGGCAATAATCGAAATATTCAACAGCACTGGCGTAAAGGCCGCAACAGCAAAACGATTATAAACATTCATCACCGCGCCACTTAGTGCAACAAGACTTACAAAAAATAAATAGGGGAACGTTAGCTTAAGTAAGCTACTGGCTAATACAAATTTTTCACCGTCTGGGCCACCTTGCCACCACTCAATAAACCACCCAGTACCAAATAGTGCTGCAATAATTGGCGATGCAATTACACCGATAATAGTTACAACCAGTAAAATAGTACCAAGTGTGCCAGCGGCTTGAGCAACAAACAGCCTGACTTTGTCGTCTCCTTGTTGCTGTTTGATTTCCGACAAAACTGGCACAAATGCTTGCGCAAATGCCCCTTCAGCAAATAAGCGGCGCAAAAAGTTGGGAATACGATTAGCGAATAAAAAAACGTCGGCGGCAGCACCTGCGCCAAGTAAATTTGCGACAACAGCATCTCGCACTAATCCTAAAACACGCGATATCATTGTCATTGCACTTACAATCATACCGGAACGAAATAATCCTTTTGCCACACTAAACCTGCTTTAAAACCAACGATAAAACCAATTATGCCACAGTCTTTTTTATAAATCGCTCTAAAGCACTAGGCTGAACTCACCGCCTTTGTTACAATAGCGGTATTAACTGTGCTAGAGCGGCAAATTGATGTTCGTTATATAGGAGCAGTTTTTCTTGGTATGTCAAATTTTTATTGACATTCACGATTAAAAAAGGCATATTCCACGGCCTTTAAATTAAGCTTATTTTAAGATTGTTAGGAGCAAACCTTGGCTAACATCAAGTCTGCAAAAAAACGCGCTATCACTAGCGAAAAAAACCGTCAGCATAACGCAAGCCGTCGTTCAATGATGCGTACATACTTCAAAAAAGTAGTTGTTGCTATTGAAGCGGGCGACAAGGAAGCTGCACAGCAAGCTTTCGCAGTTGCTACACCTATTTTAGACCGTTATGCAACTAAAGGTCTAATTCACAAAAACAAAGCAGCTCGTCATAAGAGCCGCATAGCAGCTAAGATCAAAGCGCTATAATTTGTTTTTGCTAGAATATAAAAAACCGGTCTTGACCGGTTTTTTTATATCTATCATTTAACGCTTAAAATTATTTAAACACTGTTGTTGTGTTAAACAACGTCTAATTCTGGATAAAACTTTTTCAACATTGCCGCTATTTTCTTCGGTGTAAATGGTTTTACCACAAATCCTTTAGCCCCTTTATCGATTGCATCTTTAACATTCTCAACCGTTGAGTGAGCCGATACCATAACGACATTAGTTTGTGGGTTTATTTCATTGATCTGCGCAATAATCTCTTTACCATCACCGTCTGGCAACTCAATATCTAAAAAAATAATATTATAATCGGCCGCTTGGCAAGCACTTATACATTGCGCAGCTGTCGACGCTTCTCTAACATTTTCAATACCTAAGTGCATTAATGTTTGATGGAGAAAGCTGCGCACTGTTCCCACATCATCCACTATTAAAATTGAAAGCTGCGTATTCATTGTTGATCCCCGTAGGTTATGAACTAGGTTTAAGTTATTATGCTTAATAACTTTTCTAATTTAATAATCTCATTATAGAGAGCTCTGCTTAAAAGGCCAGATTTGCTTTATGTCAAATAATATAAAAAAACAATCCTTGCTAGGAAAAACGCCTCAACGAAAAAAACCAACGGCACCAACTAACAAGCGAAAAGCGCCTGCTCAGGCAAACGTCACGCAAGCACAAACACAAACTGCTAGTAGTGAATTAACTGAAACAAAAAAAGCCGCACAGGCATTATTGTAGCGGGTGTTATTGTGTTTGCTATTTTAGTTATCCCCAAACCACAGTTATTAACCTATGAAAAATTAGGATTAGTAACGCAAAGTGTATATTGGCGGGACTGTTTGGTTATGGCGCCATGTTATTTGACTCAAATTTGCAGCCAAATGCCGATTTAGCGCGTAATAGCCTTTATTTATGTCAAAACAATAAGCAACCAGATACTTGTCAAAAATATCGAGTAACCGAACAAGCCGGCTTTTTTTCTGCATTACAAAAATTAATTTTGGATTAAAAAAACTAATCTGAAAATATAAAATTACTTGGTTGAAAGGTGCGCAAAATATCAACATAATGGCGCTCCTTTTTTCAACACTTGAACAACGATACAACCATGCTAAACGAGCTAGATTGGCTTTTAAATATTATCCTGTTAGCCCTAGGATTAGGGGCGTTTTTTATCAATCAATTAACAATACTGCGTGTAGCGGCGATCAGCGCCTGTGCTTTACTGTTTTTGTCATTTAGCTTGGATTTAATGTCGTCGAGTGTTATTTCAAACATGAGTTTAGTGTTGATAAACACGTTTTACTTGTTCAAGGTTTATACCTTTGGGCAATTAAATGTGCCGCAAAATTAATATCTCTCCCTAGATAATTTTATGTACCCTACCGGGCTTTGCTCGGTAGGGTATTTTTTGCGCGAATAGAACTTGGGCAGCAAAATGAACTAAGTTAAAATCATCGGCGTATTATGCTACTTTGGGTATCACTATGCCTTTAACTGACTCTGATTTATTTTTAACGTCTATGGAAGACGTTGCTCGCCTAGATCACGATACGATCGAACCATCACAACACTTAACTGGCCCCTCTTTAGCCCAGCAACAAAAACGCAAAGCCGCAGAATTAAATTTAAACATCGATGAAAATTATCTACGTAGTGAATTAGTCGAGCTATTAGAGCCTAATGCACTATTGAGTTATAAAAATGCGGGAGTGCAAGATGCTGTATTTAAAAATCTTCGATTAGCTAAGTATCAGCTTGATGCGACACTTGACTTACATGGCCAAACACTAAAAAACGCACGCCAAGCCTTATTTGAATTTATAACTGATTGCCAAAAACGTAATATTCGTGTGGTAGTGATCCGCCACGGCACTGGTATCAAAAACAAAAAGACCCCTGGGGTGTTAAAAAGTTATACCAATAAATGGCTACAAGAAATTGACTGCGTATTAGCCTTTCATAGTGCACTTAGGCATCATGGTGGCAGTGGTGCAAGCTATGTGTTAATTAAAAAAAGTGATGAGAAGAAGAGTGAGAACCGGGAGCGTCATAGTAAACGCTAACTCGGCTTCGTTATCAATTGTTGGTTCTATTTATTCTGTTTGGCTTTGTAAAACAGGAGCTTGTTCACTTGCATTAGCTTGATTAAACCATGCAGACACACCCATTAAGACCACTGAAATAACGATAATACTAAATTTAACGCCTGTTTGATGCTGTTTCATTGTACACCTTATTATTATTGTTAGTGTTTTTTGAGTTAACTAGACTAACTAAAATTACAGATGTTAACAAGATGTACTACGCTATTGTCGCTGAACTTTTAATAACCTTTTGTTCTATCAACCTGATTATTTAATTTAAGGCCTGTTTTCATACGTTGTACATTATTAGCAATCTGCTGCGTTACAGTTTCCAGATCAGACAATGCCGCGCAATGGGGAGTCATTGTAACCGCTGAATGATGCCAAAAAGGATGCTCTGCAACTAATGGCTCTTGTGCAAAAACATCCAATGTTGCTCCTCTTATAATTTGATTATCTAATGCCCAAAGTAAATCGTCTGCAACGACGTGCTGGCCTCGCGCTACATTGATGAGCACGGCATGACTTGGTAGCTGCATTAATAAGTTGCGATTAATAAAGCCCTTCGTTTGCGTGGTTAGTGGTAATAAACACACGAGATAATCAGCCTGTGCTAACAAACTTGGTAATTCACTTACTTGATGAATACAATTTACTTCGGGTATATTTTTAGGGCTTTGTGAAAATGCACTTACGGTAAAATTATTAGCCAGTAAACGTTTAGCGCAGCTTTGTCCTAACTCACCAAAACCTAAAATCACAACATGATTATGACTATAAGCGCGTTTTGGCAGCCATTGTCGTTGTTGTTGCTTAATCACATAGTCTTTAAGCCTTAACTTATGCGCTAAAATATGGGTAAGCACATACTCTGCCATATCATGAGCTAAATTTTCATCAACGATGCGTGTCACAATGACATTGTCAGGGAGTAAGTTTAAATCAATGCTATCGACCCCTGCGCCAAATGAAGAAACTACTTTTAAATTCGGTAGTTGTGCCCACATATCTGCAGGTGCCAGCCAAGCAAGCACAAATTCAACATCCTCTAAGTTATCACAGTCTGGCCACTGTGAAATTTTTACACCTGGTAATTTAGTCGCTAACGCAGTAATAATTTTACTGCAATCACGTCCACTAATCGCAACGAGTACGCTCATGTTATGCCTATAGAGTTGTTGATTTGCAAAGAGTATAACCTTTGTTAAAACATTTAATCTAATCGAATTACTGCTCGGCTCTTTAAAAAGTCACACAACTGCAACCTAATTGTCATGGCAAGCTTTTACTCTGGCGATATATTGATCACCATATGCAAACGAGGTAATTATGATCAGTGTTGATAAAGTAATCGCAGCAAATCTACCACAATTAGAAAACTCACCTAAAGTAAAAAGTTTAGTTAAAAAAGGGTTAGGTTATTTGCTTCACGAACAAGAATTTGTTGCATTTGGTGATGCCTACCCGCACTTACAAGGCATTGAGTTTGTTGAGCAAGTGTTGGATGAACTAGATTTTGATACTCGCTACAAGCCAAAGCAGATTGAGAATATTCCTAGTGAGGGTAAGTTAGTTATTGTTGCTAACCACCCTATTGGCTCTTTAGATGCACTGGCATTAATTAAAGTATTATCAAGTGTTCGTAAGGATTTAAAGGTCGTTGCCAATCGCATGTTAATGTCAGTTACGCCAATGCACTCATTATTACTGCCGGTCGATAATTTATCGGGTGACAGTAAAAAGCAAGAACTCAATAATATCCACCAGCACCTTAAAGAAGCTGGGGCCATTCTCATTTTCCCAGCAGGTGAAGTGTCGCGTTTAAGCCCTACCGGAATTAAAGATTGCAAGTGGAATAGTGGTTTTTTACGGATCGCAAAAAAAGCCAATGCGCCAATTTTACCGATTTTTATTAAAGCCAAAAATAGCCCACTTTTTTATGGCACATCGATGATTTACAAGCCTTTAGCGAGTTTATTACTGGTTAAAGAAATGTTTAAACAACGACAAAAATCATTAGAGTTTGAAATTGGCGCATCGATACCTCCAGAGTCTTATTTAATTGAAAACCTTAAAGACAAAGAAGTAGTCAATCTGATCCGTAAGCAGCTTTATGCACTTACCTCAAAGAAAACCTTACCGCTTAAAACACAAGCACCCATCGCCTCCTCAGAATGCCGCAAGGAACTAAAAAAAGCCATCGAACAGTGTGAGCTATTAGGCACAACTCAAGACGGCATGCAGATATACCTTTATCAATATCAAGGCAGCTCAGCGATTTTCAGAGAGCTTGGCCGGTTACGAGAGATTTCGTTTCGCACTGTTGGTGAAGGCAGTGGTAAGCGTCGTGATATTGATAAGTACGATATGGATTATCAGCACTTGGTTTTATGGGACGGCTCACAACTTGAATTGGTTGGCGCATACCGACTTGCTTGTGCTCAAGCTATTATTGATAAACACGGCCGCAAAGGTTTATATACTGATAGCTTATTTTCTTACAGTGATGCAATGACTCCTTACTTTGCTGCAGGTATTGAACTGGGTCGCAGCTTTGTACAACCTAAATACTGGGGTCGTAAAAGTCTTGATTATTTATGGTATGGGATTGGCGCGTTTGTGAAAAATTATCCTCAGTATCGCTACCTCTATGGCGCAGTCAGTGTCTCTAACGCGTTGCCAGAACCAGCCAAAGCCATGTTAGTTCATTATTATCAGCATTATTACGGCGCTAAGCAGGTTATAGCTACACCTAATAATGAGTTCAAACTCACAGAGCAGCAACTCATACAGTGCGCAAATCTATTTAGCGGTGATGATGTCAAAGAAGACTTTGTTGAGCTCAAACATGTGCTCGCAAACATGGGTGCCCAAGTACCCACTTTATTTAAACAATACACCGAACTATGTGAGCCTGGCGGCGTACAGTTTTTAAGTTTTAGTGTTGATCCTGATTTCAATAATTGTATTGATGGCTTAGTGCTTGTTGATCTTGAAAAAGTAAAAGAAGGCAAAGCAAAAAGATATTTAGGAAAGAACTAAGAACGCAAAGGTGTATAAAATAAGGACGACCAGCCATCTAGCTTATTTACTAAACCTACTTTTGATCCGTAACGTGAATTTGCGTTCGCTGTATGCTATCAAAAGTAGTTTTTATGTGCAGATATGATAAAGTGGTTGTACACAAATTGTTGACAGAACAGCTATGAAAAGGTCCCTGCTATTTTTATCTTTTATCATTATTTTTTCGGTAGTTAGCATTCAATTATTGGTGATACCTCATTTTGAAAGTAACGTCAGGTACCCTACTGAAAAATGGGCTTTAGAGTTTTTAACATCAGGCTCTACGGATCTTCTTGCACAACAATTACAATCCATACCTAAACACCAGAGAATGGCCTACTTACAAAACATACAAGCTAATTTTGGCTTTGAACTTACTTTACAAGACTATCAACAAAGTGATTTTTCAAGTGAGCAACAATCTTGGCTCGCAGAGGATAAAATTTGGGGTGATCCGCAAACAGATTTAGCATATCGAAAAATAGATGACGAACAGCTATTAGTAATTGTAAAACCCAATACGGTTCCTAAGCATCTGATCAACGAAGCGCAACGTTGGATGATGGGCTCTTTTTACCTACTGAATAATATGCTGATGCAACACCCACAGCAGAGCTGGCCGTCGATAATTGATTCGCTCAGTGATGATTTTACATATCCCGTTGCACTGATGACATTGAGTGAGTTAACTTACACAGAGCAACAAATAGCCCAATTAAAAACAGGAGCTATTGTGACCATATCAACTGCGGATTCTGATTTTATTGGCTATCCCGCCGACATTGCCGTACAGCGCATCAAAAATAGCGATAAAGTAATTGTACTTGGCCCTTTTAGCCCTCAACTAAAGGGCAAAGTGGTGTACATGTTAAGTATCTTTTATTTTATATTCGGCTTTTTTCTGCTTATACCAATTATAATATGGTTAATTCCTGGCTGGCGCTCTATGTTATCGCTCAATAAAGTGGCGATATTACTTGGACAAGGTAAATTTGATGCTCGCGCTAAGCTAATTCGTTTTAGCCATCTAAACCACTTGTCCAAAACGTTTAATACCATGGCCGAAAAAATACAACGCCTTATCTCTTCTCATAAAACTCTGATCAATGCTGTATCACATGAATTGCGAACTCCCATCGCACGCATTGAATTCAATGTTGAATTACTTAGAAATAGTACAACCAATGACTATCAACTAGGGCAACTAGAGCGGATTGAATTATCTTTGAATGAACTAAATTCATTAGTGTCAGAAATGCTTACACATGCTCGATTTGAGCGCGAAATACCCACTCTTACATTTGCAACCGTTGAACTTAATCATTGGATAAAACAAGAGTTAATCTGTTGGCAAGAAGCCAACCCTGATACTGAGATTGTTTTACTTGAACAAGGCGCTTGCCATGCAATGATTGATAAGTTTTATATGAGCCGTGCATTAAGTAATTTAATGCGCAATGCCATAGCGTATGGAAGAAACCATATTCAAGTAAGCTATGAACAAACCGCAAAAGGCTGGCTGATTTGTGTTGCTGATAACGGTGATGGTATTCCTTTACCCTGTGCTGAGAAGGTATTTGAACCATTCTATCGAGAAGATCAAAGTCGTAATTTGCAAGTCGGTGGAACCGGACTAGGCCTTGCAATCGTTAAACAAATTTTAGGCTGGCATGAAGGAACCGCGAGTGTTGAGCCATCCAGCTTAGGTGGTGCATGTTTCATACTAAATTGGCCAGCCAAACGCACACATCGATAATCCACATAGAGAACAAGAAATGAAAACAAAGATTTTAGTGGTAGAAGATGATTTACCGCTTGCTGAGTCAATTCAAGAGTATTTAACGATTGAAGGCTATCAGGTTGAAATAGAATCAAATGGCGAGCATGCGGTCTCCCGTATTCTTCAGTGGCAGCCAGCTCTGGTGCTGCTTGACGTTATGTTACCGAACAAGGATGGCTTAACGGTATGCCGCGAAGTAAGGCAGTCATACAGCGGCTATATTTTGATGTTTACTGCACGAGAAGAAGAAATTGATCAGGTTGTAGGGCTTGAAATTGGTGCCGACGATTATTTATTAAAGCCGGTGAAACCTCGCTTACTACTGGCAAAAATTAAAGCTTTTTTAAGACGTGGACATCCCACAGATCCACTCGCCATAAAGCCACAAACGAAAGAGTCTATAACGTTTGGGCAATTAATCATTAATACGCACAACCGAACTGTCTCTTTAGCAACGCAACATATCCAGCTCACAGACGGCGAATATGACCTACTGCTACTGCTTGCTAAAAATGCAGGAGTTATTCTGTCACGTAGTGACATTGTTGAAAAAATAAAAGGTTATCACTATGATGGAATTGAACGTGGTGTTGATAATCATATTAGCCAGTTACGCAAGAAGCTCGGTGATAATGCGCGTAACCCAATAAAAATTAAGACTATCCGTTCCAAAGGCTACTTATTTGTAGTTAGTGCGTGGTAGTTCTAGGTGGATATGGCGCTATATCTCCAACATGGGAGTAGCGCCTTTGAGAGACTTGAACTGTGGATAATACATCTATCTCAGCAACTATTTCACACTAACCAGAGGAGTTTTAATCTAAAGTTATTCTTCAGCCATTACTCGTTTACCATTACTATCGACAACTAATAAATATGAAGCGCCAAAATTACCCGCACATAAATCGATAGCCTGATTGGCAACTTTTAGGCCATTAGCACAATTACTCACCGCTAAGAACGCTGTGACACTGCCCTTTTTTGTAGTTAATACTTTTTTATCATCAATTGACACATCATACTCGCCGTTGGCAAATAAACGCACATTAAATACATCTGCAGTATTGTTTTGTTTTTTATCAATGACAGACAAAGCCCGCTTACCTGAAGATTGCCAAGCAATTACCCATAAATCGTCGTTATTACTCAAGGTTGTATTTATGCGTTCCTCTTTATTCGCATTGATACTATCTTTAACTCCCAAGTTAATCATGTTATTGATTACTTTATAACTGTAGTTATAGCGACTACCCACAGCATTGGCCTCTACATCGCCCGCAGCGATATTATCACTATCGAATAAACCACTGTAGCCGGTGCTAATACTCCTTTTTTGACATGAAAGTCAGCCATATAATCCAATGAATTTATGAAAGACATATTTGCTTGATGGGTTAATTTATCATCTAATTCATCCGTGCTTTCACCACATCCACTTAAAGCAGCTGCCACACCAAACAACAGTGCAATACTAAATCCTTTATTACTGGTGCTCATAACAATCTCCATAATGTTTAATTTTATCAACGCTAAAAACCGCACTAAACGCTGTTATTACTTTAATAATTTTTTATAAATCAATTACTAAGTATTTTATTTCGAATAGCGAAATTTACTGAAAAAATGTTAGCATATCCTTTACGATACATCTCTCAGCGCTTGTCGGACATTGTCAGAAATTGTCTGTTTATAATGAACAGTTTAATGATAGCCTTGCGTTATAGTCAGCTGATACGGCTAAATACCTGCTCTAAAAGCTGTGTATATATTTTCTCAATTTTTAGTAAGTCATTAATAGGCACATGCTCGTTAACTTGGTGGATGGTATTATTTCGTACCCCGCATTCAATCACTTGGGTGTAATCATTGGCAAAAAACCGCCCATCAGAAGTTCCGCCACTGGTACTTAATAAAGGATAACTGCCTGTCACATTAAAAATAGCTTGTTCAACTTGAGTCAATAAACAGCGACGCGTTTGATGACTCGTATAAAAAGGCTCACACGGACGCTCCCATTCCACACTCAGCAAAGCTTGTAAATCGTCTAACGCGAATTGAATCTCATTTTTTATATCACTGCTTTTATAACCATGGCTATAACGAATATTAAATGTCATTTCACATCGTGCTGGCACCATGTTATCGACAACATTAGCAATATTAATCCCGGTTATTTGCAAGCTCGTATGTGAACTTGGCTCGTCACGCTGCCAAGTTATGCTAGTCAAGCGCTTGATTACTTCTGCACTAAGATGAGCTGCATTGATGGTGTTTTCTGGATAAGCAACATGCCCTGCTTTGCCGTTGATCACTAACCGCGCAGACAGTGCACCTCGACGGCCATTTTTGATTGTATCACCAACATGCAAATGACTGGTTGGCTCGCCGACAATGCAGCCGTCAAGTTGGATGCCCTGTTGCGCTAAACGCTCGGCAATCAGTAGTGAACCATATTCCGCTTCCCCTTCTTCATCAGAGGTGATCAACCAGTAAAAAGTACCTTTTTTTGCGGCTACGTTAGCCAGTAATGCACGACTGGCACATAACATGGCGGCAACGCCCCCTTTCATATCAGCAGCGCCTCGGCCATAAATCGCGCCATCAATAATATCACCTGAAAATGGTTCTGCTCGCCACGCTCCTCCAGATGCGGGGACCACATCAATATGCCCCGAAAAAGCATAGCGTGGCCCATCACCAAAGCTTACTTTAGCTATTAAGTTAGTAACATTATTAAAGGTAAACTGTTCACAGTTAAAGCCAAGGTCTGTTAACTGCTTTGCTAACCAGTCTATTGCCCTGGCTTGCTGTGGCGTAACAGATTTAAATTGGATCAGCTTTTGAAGGTAACTGACCACAGTATCAGTGTGGATTGCATCATTCGTGGTGTGAGATTGGATAGCTAAAGTCATAATTAACACCCTTATTAAGAGAGAGTGTATTCATTACAACCTGAATTTATGACCGCTTTATGAAACACGGATTATACTAATCGTTTTAAGTTACTGACCATTTATAGCGACAGAAAAATACAGTGATAACAAGGCAGAGATTTTGACATGTAGTTGTTCTCGGCAATTGCTCCTGCATTGCTCTACCTCTTGCATCCATGCAGTCGTACATGAAAAATTACTAACGCAGTTAGCGCTTTATTTAGCGCGCTAGAATGGTTAAATATTTAAGTCGATTGGTATTAGTGTGCACCTTCTTCGATGAATGCTTCTTGGCTGACTTTAGCGATATCTTTATCATCTTTGGTCAATTTTGTTTGTTGCCAACGACCACGACAAAACCACAAATACGATAGCGATGCGACGATCACATTGGTGACAGCAAACGAGTACCAAATGCCGTGATCGCCCAGATGTGTGTGTTTTGACAAAATATACGCCACCGGAAACTGTACTACGCATTGAGAAAACAGCGCCAACAACATCGCATTAAGCATGTTCCCTGATGATCTAAATGCAGCCACCACACATAATTGCACGCCTATTCCGCCCCAAGTTAAGCACATAACACGAATAAACTGTGCGCCTTTGGCTATCACACCTTGATCATCGGGGATAAAAAATGCCACTAAGTAAGGTGCAAATATAAATGCAATCGCCCCAATAAAAGACAAACCACATAATCCCCAAAGTACCGCCAACTTAGTAATTTGCTCTGCTCGTTGCGGGTTACCTGCGCCCATATTCTGTCCAACTAAGGTCGACACAGCCATCGAGAGTCCCATAGCCGGGATCATCACCATCTGTAATATATTTGAACCAACACCATAAGAAGCAATGGTTTGAGTGCCAAAACTAGCCACTAAAAAAGACATGATAATCAAACCAAATGCACGCGCTGACAACTCCACAGAGCCTGGTGCACCTAAATAAAACGCTTGTTTGATATAACTGTAATCAGGAATGAAACTTGATAATTTTAGCTTAATACCATGGCGACCACGCATAAAAATAACAATGCCAGCAATGGCTGCCAAACTTTGTGTCACCAATGTAGCCAGCGCTGCCCCCATCACCCCAAGACCTGTAAAGCTGCCATAACCAAAAATAAATAATGGATCGAGTACAAAGTTTAGCAACACGGTTACGGAAACAATGATCAGTGGCACCTTGGTTTGGCCAATACCCCGCATTAAGGCTTGAAACATGGCATAAATAAATACAAATACCACACCCACAAATGACACATGCATAAATTTTAAAGCATCGTTATAAACGGCATCTTCAACACCCAGTAAATGTAAAAAGTAAGGAGATAGCAAATAACCGATAATTCCTAAACAAATGGCCGTCACAGTCACCATTAACACTGTTTGTGCGGCCACATGGTTTACTTTATCTTGCTGGCCAGCCCCCATATATTGCGCTGACAAAATAGCCCCCGCCATCGCAAGTCCAGAGCCAATCGCAATCACTAAAAAAGTCACTGGCATACTTACTGACACCGCTGCAACTTGTGCCGCCCCTAGACGACCAACCCAGAACGCATCGGTTAATTGATAGGCAGATTGTAAAATATTGATAAGAATAATAGGAACTGCAAGTTTTAACAGTGCTTTGCTAATAGAGCCAGACAGAAAAAGATGGTTGGTTTCGTTCATTGTATACCCTTGCTTTAAGCAGCAATTATAACTTATTTTCCTGACCTATTGATGAATAGCAATAAAAAAGAGTGCACTGTCAATCGATTTTAAACGTCAATTAAGTAAACCTTAATCTAAATCAAACAAACGCTGCGCCGTTTTATACCCTGTTATAAAGCTTGATCTAGAACAGTTTTTTATTTTTTTGGCTGATAATAACGCCAATTCAAAAAGTAGTTCTCGGAGAACAGCATGAAAAAACAACTTAGCGCAGCGTTACTCACCTCACTTTTAATCGCATCTCCTTTCGCCAGTGCAAACTTAAGCGTTAATGTCGGTGCTATTAATGTTAACCCTGACAATAGCAGCTCAGCGATCAATGAAGATCCAAGTTTAGGCTTAAAAGGTAGCTCGGATACACAACTGGGTATTACAGTTGACTATGCATTTAACGATCAGTGGGTTCTAGAATTGGTTGCTGCAACACCCTTTTCTCATGAAGTTAATGGCACCGGTGGTTTAGCTGGCAATAAAATAGCTGATATTAAGCAATTACCGCCGTCACTAATCGCTCAGTACCACTTTTTAGAAAGTACTTCAGCATTTCGCCCATTCGTTGGTGTAGGTATTAACTACACAGTGTTTTTTGATGAGCAACCTTCTACAGCGCTAAAAACAGTACTGGGCACCAACGACGTTGAAGTAAAGCTTGATAACTCATTTGGTTTTGTAGCTCAAGCAGGCTTTAACTATATGCTAGATCAAAACTGGGGCGTACATGCGATGGTATCAATCATGGATATTGAAACCGATGCAACTGTTTATGCCGATGGTAAACAAGCTCTTACTTCAACAGTAAAAATTGATCCTGTAGTTGCCATGTTAGGGGTTAAATACGCTTTTTAAACATACTCTAAAAAGGCCTAACGACCTTTTATCAGTGTATGTAAATTCAACTGGGAAGATTTGTTATTTTTTTCTGCTCTAACATTTCTTTCCAGTGCATAATTTCCGTAGGTAATATAGGCACAATACCATCAAAGTTTACCGCCTCTAGCATTTCTTCTACGCTGACGACACCTCGCTTGCGCTTAAACACACCTCTTACATAGGCGATCGCATGCAAGCCACGCTCGGAATGAAATTTTTGCTCAATATAAAAATACTTATGATCCCAACCAACTAAGCGCGTGCTAATGGTATATCGTTGCATTGGCTTAATATCACGAATATAAGTGATGGCCGTGGCGTTAACGATAGGAAACCAACGTTTTTTCATAATCGTTTCAAGCAAGCCAACTCGCTCAGTCATCCAAGTGCGAGCTAAATCCATCATTGCTAAATAACGAGAGTTAGTAAGATGTAAATTAATATCACAATCACTTGGCAGCGCTTTGTAATCTATATCCACAGTGTCTAACAATGATTGATAATCACGGTTACGTTTGATTTTAAAAAATAATAATAAAAGACGAAAATATAAGTTCACAATAAAGGTCTTACCAGTTAACAGTTTTGTGAGTGTAGCATAGCGTATTGCATTGGAGAATATTCTGCTCTACTCTGAATTCTCTGATTATAAATAATAGTAGAAAAATGATGAAAAAATCAGTTTCTTATTTGAGTATGGTATTTGCATTGATGAGTACCAGCGCGATGGCCGACTTTAACTATCCAGGCGAAGGAGACGTACGTTATCCAACTGGGGTTGAAAAGCCGTTTCAATTTGGGTTTGCTTGGCAGCAACAAAATAGCAAGTTTACTATAGGTAAAAAAAGCTATGATATGCAATTACCTGAATCCTATTCCATTGCTATTACTTTAGCAAAAGACGACCAACAAGTGTGGGTGCAAGAATTTAATAATGGCTTTATTGAAGGATTCAGCTGGGAAATTGGCGAACACACAATCAAACTTGAAAAACGTCAATATAAAGGCGCGGTAAAAGGGGATTATGTTATCAGTTTAGATAACAAAGATTACTTTTTTGCCCGTAATAACATCAGTATCTTAATTAAGTTCACCGCTGAGGGTATCGATACTGTCGCTATTGACGGTGTAACCAAAGATATGGGTACTAAGCAATAGTACCCAATACTGTTGATTTGAGTCAGTTTACACTTTTACCGTTTTACGATTAATGCCGTAATCACGTAGCTTATTTGCAACTGCGGTATGACTTAACCCTAAACGCTTAGCCAATTGTCTCGAACTTGGGTAAGCAGGGTACAACTTACGTAATAATGTAGCCTCAAAACGCTTTACAGCTTGATCGAGCGAGCCCTCAAAATCAGACTCCAAGTACCCTAAATCATGGGTAAATGCAGGTAATTGTAAATGCTCAACACGCAGCTCGTTATCATCTAATAACGAGACCGCACGGTATATCGCATTTTCTAATTGGCGGACATTGCCCAGCCAAGGATAATCTTGTAAAAACGACAAACACTCTGCAGATAGTTCCGGAATTGCATGACCATTTTGCTGCGCATATTTTTGAATAAAATGTTCTGCAAGTGGCCCTACATCAGCTTTACGATCACGTAGTGGAGCAATTTCTAAAGTCAGTACATTGATCCGATAGTATAAATCTTCTCTAAACGTACCCTCTTGTACCATCGCGGGTAAATCTTTTTGCGTGGCGGCGATAATGCGTACATTTACTTTTACTTCGTTCTCATCGCCAACTTTGCGAAATGTGCCATCTTGTAAAAAGCGCAGTAACTTAGTTTGAAGTTGGGTAGACATTTCACCCACTTCATCTAAAAATACCGTGCCACCATCCGCTTGCTCTAACACGCCGCGTTTTGGCGCTGCATTTTCTTCATAACCGGCATAACCAAATAATTCAGACTCAGCAACATCATCAGGCAGTGAAGCGCACGATAAAGCGATAAAAGGTTTCACAGAACGATTAGATGCATAGTGACAAGCGCGTGCCAGTAACTCTTTGCCGGTACCGGTTTCACCAGTGATAAGTATCGGAGCTTCAAGTTGCGCCATTTTACGCGCTTCACGAACCACACGACGCATCGCAGTGCTAAAGTTGTGAATAGTTGCAAAGCTTTCTTGACCATAACGACGAAACGCACTTACCTGCTGACCTAAACGGCTTTGTGATTTAATGTTGATCACCGCACCGGCCAATACATCACCTTCATTGCCTTGTGGTACTGCGATTGGCAAGATATCCGCGATAAAATCTTCACCAGCCACCTCAACCCGGGTTGTTTGTCCCAGTACTTCTTTGCCTTCTAACCAACGGGTAAAGTTAAAACCTTTCAATAGATTATTAATATTTGAACCAATAACTTCTTTTTCAGTTAACTGTAAGTCTTTACATGCAGCATCGTTGCAAAGCCTTACCCAACCTTTGGCATCAATTGAGATCACACCATCTGGTAGCGCACGCAACAATGTGTTGAGCTCATTATGCTCACGCTCAGAAGGTAAAAAAGCGGTGGTACGTACATCCTGTACACCATCAATTAATCGAATTGAGGGCATGATTTTTTGAAACTGCTCAAATTCAATCGGTGGAAAACTCACATACATACGACAGTTAATTGAATCAACTTCAATACCTTTTAAATCAACGCGATAGTTGACTAAAATATTGAGTATTTCTTGAGCAATACCGATGCGGTCTGCACAATGGATATCTAAACGCATTTCACCCTCAAAAAGAGAAAACCTACTATGTCGCAAATAATACGCTAACTACCCATCGCTGGGTAGTCTATTGTAAAGATTTTTGGACAAATGATACTAACCATTATTGCAAAGACTTTTTATGGCAACTGACTATAATTTAGTATGAATGATATTAGAAAAATTCAAATACTTGGCTAATATCATTTCCACAAAAAATCCGTATAATGAAAACGTATTAAAAAATGTAACTACAGTGATAACGAGGCTTGTTTGAAAATTAAAAAATATAAACTCTTTTCTATTCTCTGCTTAGCCCTAATTATCGCTGGCTGTAAGGTTGAAGACCCCTATGATACAGGCGAAACACAAGCCCAAAAGAGCGATGCACAACTGCGCGATGATTATTTAAAAAAAACGTTTAATGGTGTAATCACAATAACCGATCAGCAAGCTAATAGTGTGGCTGGCATCATGGTTGAGTTTGCAGGACAGCAGTATCAAACAAATGCCAGTGGGCAAATTAATTACTCAGGTATTACAACAGGTAACCATCGGTTAATGATCGCTGATGAAAGTTACTTCCCTGCTGTCGCTACAGTCAAAATTACTGCTGATAACGCTCAGCAACAGCTGACCCTAACAGCTAAGAGTAGTAACTCGGTTAGCCTGCTATTTGCTGGCGATACTATGTTTGCACGACGCTTTTTAGATCCCTCTTTGGCAACTATGACGGCTGCGATCCCTGATGTCGCAGGGGCACTTATTCGTCCAGCAACAGCCAGTGAAAATGCTCAAGCATTAACACATTTTGTCGCACCATTTTTTCAAGCTGCTGATTTTTCATCAGTAAACTTAGAGACACCGATAACAAGTAGTCCTGAAGCAGCACATCCAACAAAAGAGTTTAGCTTTTTTTCATTACCTGAGACGCTAGATGGGATCAAAGCCATTGGTATTGATTACGTCGCACTAGGAAATAATCATGTGTATGACTTTTTAGAAGATGGCCTCAATGATACTTTGCTTGAAGTAGATAGCGCTGGCCTTGCTCACAGTGGCGCAGGGAAAAACATAGCCAGTGCTTACCAAGCAAAGTTCATGGATGTGGGAACACTCACGTTAGGACTTTTTTCAGCGACCTCCATTACAGGTAAAGAACATGCAATTACCTATGTTACCGATGCCACAAAAGGCGGTGCCGCAGATTTAACAGAAACAGAATTAGTCTCCAACTATCTTAATGATGCAGTGCAAAATAGTGATTATGTAATTGCCCAAATGCATGGTGGTGATGAATACACTTATCAACCCAGCGGTTACATTAAAGGCAGGTTTAATTCTTTATCCAAACAACAAACCAATTTATTAGTTGCTCATCATCCGCATATTGCCCAAGGCTTTGCAGTTTTTAATGGCGTACCTGCCATTTTAGGCTTAGGCAATTTTGTGTTTGACCAAGACCGCTTAGAAACGCTGCTTGGCGTTGCGGTGTTAGTAAATGTAGACAAAGATGCATCTCCTATGACGAAGCGCGCTTTTGCTTACCCTGTTTATGTTGAAGGGTATCAGCCTAAATTTACCAATGGTTTTTTGAGTGATTATTTATTACGACGTCTGGCTGAGTTTTCTGATAATAACATTACCTTGATCCCACGAGATGGTTATGCCGATGTATTTTTCACCGCAGATCAAGCGACTGTTTCTCAGCACACGGAAACAGTTACAGTTACCCCAAATCAAAGCATTCTAGATTTACGCAACTTTGCTCCATCAACAAAAGCATTTTTATCTAAACTTGAAATCATTGACGGATCGCCAAGTGATGTCACTTTAGGGCGCGATTTAATGATTTTCGGTGACTTTGAAGATTGGGATAACGATGATGAACAACTAGAAGTTGCTCGTTGGGATCACACCGGCGACAGCGTAACGCCTTGCTTAAGTGGTGCTCGTTCAGGCGCGCAAGGCTTATGCTCTGCTCGCACCCAGTTTGATAACACGCCATCGCTGCTCCCATTTAGACAAACCATTCGTGCAATGGAATTACCTAATGATGATGGCTCAATTGATGTCTTCAAGGAGTTTAGTTTGTTTGGTTACAGTAAAGCTGAAAACGCCGGAAAACTAGACGCAAAAATAGTTTATACCACCGCTGAGGATGGCCTTGAATTTTCTACTCAATTGGTCGATATTGAACCGGCTGGTAACCATGACTGGCAAGCCTTAAACTATGACTTTTCACTGCCTTCTGACGACTTAACACTTGGCCCAGAACAGTTACCACCGCGCGGTATTAAAGTTACCTTGCGTCACTTTGCGCCAAATAGTGGCGAAGCAAGCTTGGCGTTGGATGATATGGCAATGATTTCATGGCAACAAAAAGTAAACTTCACTGATACGATGTGGCGCACGGATAAAATCCATGGATTTGACTTTTTACGTTTAAATGCAACGTCTTCTGTTACGTTTAAACTAACGTATAGCACCTTTAATTAATCTCTATTCTATTTTGGAGCTAATCGTGGCTTTTAAACAACAGTTTTTTTACTTAAACGCCAGCGTTCTTTTTGGCTTACTATTTGCCTGTTTATCATTGTGGTGATCTCAAATTCATTATCACTGTTTAATTCATCAAATGCCTTTTTCTATAGCCGTTTAGCAAATCTTACACAAAGCCAGCAAAGCAATGTTGTGATCATTGAAAGTGAGCATTTAAGTCGCGAACATAATGAACTAGTACAACAACTATTAAGCTATCAACCAAAAGCAGTATTGGTTTTTGCTAATGAACAACTAACAGTAAATAAAACCTTGACGGACATGGCACAAAACACTGTTTTTTACCCACACCCTAAAAATGACTACTGTCTACCACATATAAACGATTGGTCTGGCTACAATGTTGAATTAGCCGCTATGGCTGACAGCTCATGTCTGGCAATTTGGCCGGCACTGTTTAACGACCTTGATAGTAGCAAAAGTGTATTGCTTAACTTCGCTTTAGCCCCTTCTGCACTGCCAAAGTTTTCAGCTGAACGGCTGATGACAATGGACATTATGGCCAGCCAGTTACAAAACAAAATCATTATTCTCGGTCAACATAATGCTGGTTTAGGGGTAAAACTTAATGCGCCTAAATTAACCCAGACATCAAACTATTTATTACTTACTGCTTATATTGCCGATACACTTGATAAGCAAAGCAGCATATCGCTACTGACACTATGGCAAAGCACCCTACTGCTGCTTAGTATTTCTTTACTACTGCTGTTCGCTTTTCAAAAATTATCAATTAGTTACAGTATCGTAATTGCAGTGCTAACAAGTATATGTTGGTTTGGCTTAGGGTATTTTATTTTAGTGTTTCAGCATTTATTTTTACCCGTTGGCCAGATGACCATTTTTACCTTTATTACACTAGTGTGGGTAATATTGGTTAGAAAACTCAACGAAGACAGGGAGCTCACTAGCCTAATTGGGAATATTCAACAGAAAATGGCTGGGCGCTATTTACCAAAGTCATTTATTTCTCAAAGCTCGCCTTGGGATGCGATTATTCGCCTGGTAACTCAACAACTTGCTTTGAATAAATCGATATTTTTAGCGCGTAAAGAAGGCGATCACCGACTAACCGAAATAAGAGCCGTCAATTGCCACCTTAGTGATATTAAAGAAATGCGCCGCGATTATAAGCGCGCGCCATATTCAGATGCTTTAAAAGAATTTGGTGTTGTGCCAATTTTGCGCCCATTTTTTAATGAGCTAAGTGACGGTGAGCTGCAATATATAGTGCCATTGATCTATGCCGGTGATGTGCGTGGTTTTTGGGCAATGACAGTAATGCCTGATGCACAATTTAACAAACAAGCATTTGAGCGCAATGTAAATGCCTTTGCCGGACAAGTGGGTGAATTACTGTTCCATTATCGAATTATTGAATCACAAAATAATGCTAATGATAGCGCCCTATCTCAACTACTCACTTTGAAATTACAAGAACCGCTCAGCCAGCAAGTGAAAACGTCGATAGCGGAAATGGAACAAAAGCTAACGACCTTAGAGCATGTGTTTAATAATGTTCGCTCTGCGACTGTATTATTTAATTTATTTGGTCAAGTGGTGCAAATAAACAAATCGTTAGAAAAACTAGCTGCGCAGCATCAATTCTCTATTTTTGATATGACAGCATTGGATTTGCTCTGCTTAGTTACTGATTTAGATACTGAAACCGCGAAAGGTAAATTACGCTTTATCACCTTACAAAAAGGCGATATTTATCTTCAAGCTAAGCTTGATGAAAATACCTATATACTCAATGTTCGAGCAATGGATGCAAGTCATCTACAAAATGCATCTGGCGAGCCATTTCAGGTTTCAGGTATTTTATTTGAGTTTATTGATATTGCGTTTTTTATTGAGCAAATGCCCAACAGCAAACAACTGTGTGATTCATTATGCAAACAACAGCAATTTTACGCTCAAAACTTGATGGAGCCATCAACTAGTGGGTGATTTTATTTTACAATTGTTTCCAGCAGGTGGTGGCTTAGGTCAATCGGTGATCACCACTGTATGGATAGGCATTACTGTTGTTTGTTTGTTAAATTTACGATTTGGTTTTCCGCTTACTGGGCTTGTTGTGCCTGGTTATTTAGTGCCACTACTTATTGTTAGCCCAACCTCAGCCGCCGTTATCTTAATTGAAGCGGTAGTAGTGTATGGCCTAATGCTCTTTAGCGCTAAGTACGTAATGCAAAAATTTGGCTACGCCGAGATGTTTGGTCGTGACCGCTTTTTTGCCATTATCTTGATCAGTATTTTAGTGCGTGTAGTCATGGATACTTTGTTTTGGCCATTGATTGCTAACGTGCTCAGCGGTTGGGATATAACCTTTGATTATTCATCACAGCTTTATTCCCTGGGGTTAGTTATTATCGCCCTCACTGCCAACGTGATGTGGAATGGTGGCTTTAAGTACGGCATGAAAGTTACCATTGTTCAGCTACTAATTACTTTCTTATTAGTTCGTTTTGCACTCATGCCAATGACTAACTTTAGCATCGCCAATTTAGCAATTATGTATGAAGCGGTTGCCGCATCAATTATAGCGGCACCAAAAGCCTATATTATTTTGGTGATCACTGCGTTTATTGCGTCGCGTGCCAATATTAAATATGGCTGGGAATTTAATGGCATTATGCTACCCGCATTATTGGCGCTGCAGCTTATGCAGCCAACTAAATTGCTCACATCCTTTGCAGAAACAGCCATTATACTGATCATTGGTGCTTCGCTATTAAACTTTACGCGGTTACGTAATGCCAATATTGAAGGTGCAAGATTATTGCTATTTTTCTTCAATATCGGTTTTATCTATAAGTTATTTTTAAATTATTTTGTGGTGCACTACTACCCTGAAATAAAAGTTACCGATACCTTTGCTTTTGGTTATATGCTGTCTACGCTTTTAGCATTAAAAATATATCAAAAAAGCGCACTAGGCTTAGTGATCCGAGCCACCTTTCAAACTTCAATCCTAGGCGGTGCGTTAGCCATTGTGATCGGCTTTATTATCATGTTTATCCCTTCTTTATTTGTTACAACTGACATTAAAGAATTGCAAAGCACAAACAAAGTCAGCGCTCTTGGTCAACAGATCAGTGAATATAAAAGCTACCTTTATACGAGCAATAAAGGACAACTAGACATCAGCAGTTATCAAGCTAGTCAGGACAAAAATAACTTTAAACAAGCGATTTATGAAATTAATAAAGCCCCTAATTCAATAGAAAACTTACTGCTGAATAAACAGCGCTTAGCTAAACTTGATTTTCAATTGCAATTTGATGATAGTTATATTTACATTCGCGATGCTAGAAAAACCTCGCAACGCGGGTTATTTGTTATTTCTCGAAAACCAAGCGCAGATTTCATAGTCACGGTACCATTTCCCACTTCAGAAAGTTTAGCTAGCGACTCTGCGGGGCTTATATTTTCACACTTTGACAGTCGTGCCTTAGTATTTGGTACCAGTGCTACACCAACGACGGAATTAACTCATAATAATAAACAAAGTCCTTATTATTTAGCATTTATTGAAGCGCTGGGGCTTGAGCAACTATTTCAAGTACGGGAAGTTAACAATCGCACAAATCGTTTGTTAATCAAAACCCCTGTCGGCGCAACAAGTCAGTATTGGATTTACAATCAGTTACCAAGCTCACTCAGCCAACGTTTGATCCAACAGCTATTAGGACATCAAGAGACTTTTTTTGGTCAAGCAACCAATAGCTCTTTACCTGCAGCAAATTTTAATGGCCAGCTGTTTGAAGTGTTTTTAAATAGTGATAACTACACTACGTTATTAGCTAACATATCTCGTGATGAAAGTAATAACGAGGACAACGCAATTAGCTATGCAACGCAGAGCCTGAATGAAGTGATTGAGCTATTTGCTGACAACATTACCGCTAAAGGCAGTGGCGCTTATAAACCATTAACGGCAAATCAAGCTGCCTTGTGGGAATTTGAAATATTACACCCTCTATACCGTTTAAAAACTAAGCTGACGGATCAAGATGTAGATGAGAATATAATCAATCAACTAAATCAAATTAATGCCACAGCCAGACTAATGGGCTATCAGCTAACATTACTCAATAACGCGCAAGGTCGCTTTTTACTTATCGCCCCTTTCGTTGATGGGGCTGCAATAGCCTATGGTCAAGGTTTCTATGTCATCAATCTGACATCAAGTACCCAACTTAATATTGAAGTACCGCGACCATTATTTGAAAGTAATACCTTAAAGTTTGCCACTGAACTATTTGTAAATAGCCGGGCAGAGCATTTACTGATCGCCGGTGCCCATCCTTATGCGCATCCACAAGCGAATGTATTATTACCCAATAACGTTGATTCATTATTTAATGTGGTTCATCAAAGCTATTTACGGTTTGCACAAAATAATGCCATTTTAAACTTACAAATTCGTAGTCACAGTGCACCATCATGGATCAGACCCACCGCCCTAGCTTTTGAATATACGCAATCAAATAACGCCCACCAGCATCTTTTACAAACACTTAATCACAGTTTGCAAGATTTGGCTGTTGATTACCAAGTTGTGCAAGGCCAAACCGCGACAAGAGGTTTAGAGCTTGGTACGTCGCCGCAATCTGGCTATCAAATATTTGCTCCCCACAGCGAACTAGCAACCCTGTGGCTTGCATCTGATTTTAAACAGCAATTTTCTGTTAACCAGCAAAGTCTTTTACAACGCTTGCTCGCGATTTCAGCGCAACCAACAATTAAAGTAATGAATATAACCACATTATCGCCTGCCAATTGGCAAGCTGTAAGTTCACAGCAGCAAAGTCATTTTTTAAAAACGATTGAGCGTTATGCCAGCACGCAACGCTTGACGGCACTGGCACAACTATGTAAACCATTCGCTAACTGTGAATTACAAACAATTGAATTTGAAGGCCGCCAAGAGTATGCCCTCGCGATCAGACAAAAAGGTAAGCTGTTGGCAATTTTTAATCCGATAACAAACCGTCTCACTGACCAAAACCGTTTTAACACTATGATGATTGAGGGATCGTATGCAATTTATTAAACGACTCTTAAAAATACTCATATTGCTCCTAATACTTACTGGGCTTAGTTTTGCGCTGTTTAGTTTTTATCTGTGGATACAGTCAGCTGAACCTATAACTAGCCGTTCGGATGAAGAGACACGCTCTAACGTTCAATGGCTAAGCACTGAAAAACCATTGATTTTTTCGTTTTCTAGCACTAGAACACACTCGATCCGAGTATTATCAAATGCGATATTTTCTGAACCACAGGATTTAGATAAACCGATAAACTATGCCATTGAATACGCATTCTTAAATGAAAAAAAACAAGTAATTAGTAGTCATGTCTATCACCATGCGTCAAAACTAACACCTCCCGACAATGAGCAACAAATAAAGCAAATTATTGAAAATCGGCAAGCTTTACAGGTCTCATCTGGGCAATCTTTTTATATCAGCCCAGAACAATTAAAGAACGTTACCAGCGTATCATTAAAGTTAATTAGCGAAGATAGCCAAGTTATGGGAGTTGTAGTGCGAGTCCATGCTAAAACACATAACGATAATGATGATAAATACAGCGCGTGGCTCAAGTTACCATTAGAGCGAAGAGAGCGAAGCAGCGCATATCACAGTATTGGGGTTAATGCGTTATCAACCACAGAAATAAACAATGCAGTTACCTATTCATGGCTAAAACTTGCTCCACAAGGTATTCCTGGGATCGACTTTAAAGCCGACATTTTATATGAAACGCTGCCCTACAATGTTGTTACTTATGACTTTGCGCAGCAACAACTTAATTTAAATGACTATTACACCGATGCGACACTGTGTGCGAGCATTGAACTAAAACAGTCAGATTCGCTTATTTTCAGTCTGGACAAATCAGCTGAAATCAATTTAACTTGGTATGATTTAAGTCAGTTTATTGCACCACATACTGTGCTTTATCGCGCAAATACAGCGCAGCCACTGAGCTTTATTACCGAGCCATTAGATATTGGTTTAGTAACTATATGCAGCACCGAGCCACTGTTAAGTAATTGGTCTTTTAGCTCACTACAACCGTTAACGACCGCACAAGATGGTTACTATCAAATAAGTAACTTATTAAATGCTCGCTTCACACTTGAAGGAAGTAGCGATATTAACATCGATCTCAGATCATCTAGTCGAGGTCATGCTACTGTGATTGTTTATGATCAAAATAATCAGCCAATTGATACCTTTACTATTTCTTATGACGATGAATTATCTGAATTTGATCGAGTTATTCTAGATTCCACACAACGAGAAAAAATCCCTAAAGCAAATAGCTTTTATTTACGTCTTAACGAACGTGCAGCGGCATTGGTAATTACAACTGAGCAACCGACTCTTGTACGTGTCAAATCACGTAATAGCCAGTTTAACTATCAACGTACGGTATGCCATACGCAATGTATTGAAGATCCAAACTTTCATGATATTGCCGCTTGGTATGAGCAACAAGCTGATAACCATTACGACTTTACTGAACAAGATAGTTACGTCAATATCCGAGTTTTCCAAGAGCCACCAGAGATCCTAATTAAAGACAGTTTCTATCAATCAAGAGAGCTGTTTAAACAATTACCGATCTCTAATGTCGCATTGGTCAATAGCCCAACAAAATATTTTACCCCAGTTACTGAGCCGAGCCCTTATAACTTTGCACCATTGCAAAATAAGCATCTGCTGCAAGCGGCGACTAATGCGCCAAGTACAGATCCAGGCAGTGTGGTTTATCAAAAAAACAACAAAACAGCCAGAGAAGTAAATTTAGTAGACACTGACTTTGAACAACTGGCAAGTATTGAAAAAAATGCCCAACACATTTATCAAAACTGGCAAGGGCAACGCCCGTGGCTCAAACAACGGTTGTATAAACTTACGGCAAATACGCCACTAAAATTAGCATATCCAACGCAACGCCCGTACAGTGTGGTATTAAAAGCGTACAGCCATTATGCTGAGCAGAGCATTATCCTCGATATTGCTCAACGTGCTAAATACCAAAGTGGCTTAACCCATGATTATAGTATTGCAAACAAGCGCTATGGACTTCAGCCGAGCCGCTTAAGTGATGCCTTTTTGATCCATCCAAAAGACAGTCAACTATTTGCTTACCTGGCAATTACTCAACAGCTCAATGCTGATGTTCGTGCGCTCAACAGTTTAACCATTACAAGCAATAAAACCGTCTGGATCGCAGTATTAGAAGAGTACGCTAACGAAGAAGTAAAAATAAGGTGGTGGAATGATGATGCAAGCTAAACGGTTACTTGCGATAATATTACTGTTATTAACTAGCGCAAGTTACGCTAGTTCGTCATCACAAAATGGTGCCTATGCGGTTACAAAAGCCCAACTAGCGCAATGGCTGAGCACGCAAACAAACTTGGCGCAAGGCAACGAACTAACATCAGCGTTAACTTTAGTAACGAAAGATGAACACGTTATAGCAGGAGAAATAAAATACCAGTCGAGTGGCAGTCAGTGTATTGCCTATGCTCCGCACCGCTATTTTGACAAACACAGCTACCCTATTGCGATGGCTCTATTTACTGAATGTCAGGTTTTCTTAGCCAATACCATACATCGCAATACACTTGCAGCTGATGGACAAAAAAGTGATCTAGGTAAATACCACTACAGTGTTACCAATGCGTTTATTCAAAGCTACGCCAACACAGTCGATCAGTTCGTTATTTATCAGATACACGGCTTTGATCCAAAAAAACGACACACTAAAAAAGCACGCAATAGTGATGTAATAATCAGTCATGGTGCCAAGCCAGCTACAGCTAAATTACAGCAAATAAGCCAGTGTTTAACTGACAAATTACAACTTGCCAGTTATGTATATCCGTTAGAAGTTACAGAGCTTGGCGGCACAAAAAATATTTTAAATAAAATTCTGCCAAGCAATGGCGAATTTTTCCATATTGAATTAAGTGATATATTACGCGAGCAACTTGTTCAACAGCCTACTTTGATGAGTCAATTTAAAATATGCATTACGCTATAACTGCTATTATTTTCAGCCTATTGCTTACTTTGAGCCCACACGGCTTAGCCAGTAATGACAATATTTTGAGTTCGCCTATGTGGCTAAATGTGACACCTAACGTGCATTTAGATAAATCTCAGCAAGCGATGTATTTTGAAGCTAAACAAAGTCGTTATCTTTGGCTGGCAAAAGGTCAATGGCTGGAGCTGGATAGTACAACATTTAATTCGTTTATTTACAGCTCGGGGACCAGTCACCTTGCCCAGCAGAGACTCAATGTGAGTCGCGATTTTATCTGTGAACAAGCCAAGTGTCAGTTACCGATTGCATCATATAACCGCATTTTAAAAATCACCAATCACCTTGATGAAGGTGTAACCTTAACGGCAATGGTCGGTGAAACAAACCGTCACCGTGATAGCTTCCGTCGAGCCGTAAAGCTACCACGAGCGGTAACTCGTTTACAATATGGTCAAAATATTGAGCATTATTATCACTTTAAAGCGGGCGAAAAAGTAAAACTGTACTTTCAACACGCTAAAAAATTAAAACTAACTGTGCGCAAAGATTTACTAAATAAAGATATTAACGGCAAAGTCTATACCTATGTAAATGAGCAACCGATCAGTGTGCTCGGTGTTATTGCCAGTCGCGCCAGCGAGTATAGTGACCAACACATTGGTTTGGCCAATACCGATTACTTAGCAATAGATAAAGGTGAATACCTAACTATACGTAGTGAAACAGACGCTTATATTAAACTTGAGCAAAATCACAGAGCAATTTTTGATGATCAAGCAATAGATAAGCAACAAGAACGTTTGTTTCAACCATATTGGGTTAATAATTTAGACAACACGCTGCGTGCTATCTACTCGCAACACGACTTATCACAGCTAAACAATTCACCTTATCAAAGTGGTGAATTACTTTCGCAACGTCGTTATCAAGATTTACTTAGCACAATTTCATCTCGCGATTTTCTTGTTCCGAAGTCGCAGGATAAAGCGTACTTTAATAGTCAATTTAAGCAGTTTGATAGCTTTAGCGGACTGCGGATGGTTGATGATACTGGCTACCCTGTACTATCAGAGCACTATGCGCAAATACATCAATTAGGCCAGCAACAGCATCAATTTTCTCTAAACAATAAACAGCGCGTGAGAACGACGATAACACTGCATGCGCGCAGCAGTGTCGATAGCCAATTGTTAGTTCGCAGTGGTAACTTAAAATGGCATTTAACCTTGCTAAAAAGCGAAAATTTTGCCGCTTTTGAGTTAAACGTGCCTTTAACAACAACTCAATTAAGCATTCAGAATCTTCAGCAACAGCGCCAACCAATTGAATACGTAATGCAAAGTGATCAATTACTAGATTTACCAAATAATGAATTGCTCTATGCACAAGCAGGTACGCTAAAAGAAAAAAGTAATCTTATTCATAACTTATTGGCCCAGCAAATTAGCCAAATCGGTGATGAGTTTACTGCCGCACTGCTCCCTTATAAACCACTGAAAACAAAAACTGCGGCAATAACTTCCACTGATACTATGCATTGGCAACATCAACTCGGTGAAGCTGAGTATTTAATGGCAGAGCATCCACTTCAGGCACTGCAATTAATTAAAAAATTAGTCAACGTGCCCAATACAGATATTGCAATTAAAGCGTGGCAATTGCGTCTCACTATTTTGATGGCGCAAGGGCGCGACGCTTTAGCCAAAAGCTACCTTGAAGGGCTCTACAAAAGCAGCCAAGAAGTGGCTATCAAATCCTATGCTGGCAATCAGTTGATACAACAATATCAAGCATTAGAGCAAGACTATAAACTGCAAGGTTTATGTGCCAATGCTTTAGATTTATTAGCGCCATGTAGGAACATTTTGATTGCGCTTGCAATCAAACAACAAAAAAACTTACTCGCATTGTGGTTAAGTCATGACTTACCTAATCAAGCGGCATTGCAAACAAGCTTTGCAAAATTAAATTGGCGCGATTACAGCGAAGCAGATATTCAACAGCCCAGCTACGAACTTGATTACCCAGGCACGCAAACGCTTGCCAGCCCAACGGGGTTAATACAAGCACTGGTGGTTAATAAAAGCCAAGCGGTAACATTCAAAGCGCAAAGCCAACCACTCACAATTGCCCTAAGAGCGCGCAGTACCAGTGTTCAAAATGGTCAATATAAAATGAGCTGGTTGTTTGCACAACAGACATCGCAATCATCAAAATCAGCGCAACACACTGTACTGCCAATTTTTTCTGATATTAACTCGCAAACCCTATTACGCAATGATGCTCAACCGCTGTCGATCTCCAGTGACGCGTTGATCACATTACAAGCTGGTGAGTCAGTTCGCTTATATAGTGATCAACAAACATTTATTTCCTATAAAATACTCTCGCAACCATTGACGACGACGTATAATTATCAAAATATGGCAACCCGCTATTTTTGGCAAACACCATTTATGGCGTTGCTATATGACACCGATATCAACATGCAGACGTTATTGAATAATACCTTATTTAAGTTAGCGGATAAAACGCTAACCACCAATGAGTACACGCAAGTTTTAGCGAAAGTAAATGCCCTGAGCTTACCTCCACAACTCGCGCAGTTATTTTCACGTATACAAAGTTATGGCCAGTGGGTTCCTCTACAAGACTATACTGACTTTGCTGGCACGCAACTCATTGCTGTGGATTCTCAAGATGAGAGTAGCTATAGCGACCAATTACTGCGTACCAGTAGCCAAGGCGGTTTTACGCAAGGATTAGTCTTACGCCCACATCATGATTTACATATTGACTTGAGCCAAACCCGCTCAGAACAAATTCGTTTAAACTTTCATTTTTCGGTCGCAGAGTTATCTGCAGCGGCTGACTTATCCCAAGGGAATGTCGCGAACGTTGCAATAAAATTAGCCACATCGGAAAAAGTTTGGTCAATACAACCTGATAAACCAACTGCATTTGGTTTTAATAAAACTGAGCTAACCGATAATGTGCTCTCGTTGCAATGGCTTAATCCTTATTTATCACAAATGATGACAATCAGCGCACAAGAGTACCGTAATGGTCGCTGGTATGACTTACCGCTTAGCAATAACTTGTTATTTTACACTGTTCTGCCAGAGCGGCATTTAATCGCACAATTACCAGCCGATCGCTTAGTTAAGCTCGAGCAAATGCTCCCAAGCAGTATTGTTGGTGAATTTGAACAACGCCTTGAACGCAGCTTTTTCCACCCAGCAGGTAAAATAGAAGTCAGCACCGACAGCATCAAGCACGTTCGCTTATATACTTGGCAATTGAGTGAAAGCAATCATAAAATATCTAATTTTGAAGCCGAGCAAAACAGCTTCGCAAACACCGTAATTTACCAACTGCCCGTTGCTCAGCGTGCCCTGCAAACTGAGGTCGCACAGTTTCATCCAGACGACTTAAGCTGGCAAGCATTTATTAATTATGACCGCCGAGGTATTTTTGAATCTAGCGAAAACGTCCCTATTCGTCATAGTATGGATGTTGGCGCTAGGTTTCGATTAAGTGACGATGAGAATTGGTATCGTCTTGATCTTACTTACTCTTTGAGCGAACAAGATAGCGAACTATTTTCGATTGATGGCTATCATTCTTGGCAAGATCATGACAGTCCTTGGTACGTCGACAGCGCCTTGCAAACCACATGGCAACCAAGTCAAGCAGGCACTGACAGCCAATATGCATTTAATACCTATGTGCAGATTGGTCAGATCTGGCGCATTGATGAAAGTCATCGTCATCAATGGCAAATAAGTCCATTCTACAGCTACAGCAGTGCTAATATTGAAGACTTTTTATTTGATCCTAAACTCAATTCAGACATTTATAATTTTTATCGCGAAGATCACCCGCATGGTTGGCGAGGCGAATATCAATATCGCTATCAACCGTGGGTTGATAGTTACTTTAATTTTCTCGCCGGCAGCACGTCCAATGCCGATTGGACAAGCCTAGATATTTTGCGTTTTGGCGCATCTTGGCATCAATATTATCAAGGGCAAATCTTCCAAGCCGGATTAACCAGTTACTATAAGTTTGCTGATAAACATCGCCCTAATAGCACATGGCAATACATCACCAGTGTAGGTTGGCGAAAACAGCTGCCATTAGGTAACTTTTCACAAGGGTGGATCAAAGTACGTTGGGACCAAGATTGGTTTAGAAATGACCATAACATCAGTCTCGAGTTTTCGACTGGCAATATAGCTGACACCGGTTTTGGTGTTTTCTCTCACGACGAAATTATTTTTGAGTCACTGCAACTCAATCACTTTTTAGAGCAGAATTAATATGGCAAACACCAAGAAAGTTACTCCCTCTAGCGAATTAAAAGATCGCTTAGAACATCTATTGTTTGCTGATATTGCTAATTTTTGGCTGGACCTTTATCGCCAAAAATACCGTCAACTTGTTGATGAACTAGCGCAGTGGGAATTGCTGCAAAATATGCCCGATGGCGAAGATCAGGATATTTGGCTATTGCGCCAAGCAATTGCTTTTTTACGTCATCGCGTAGAACATAAACAGCAAAGTTTACAAAAGTTGGATGCCGGTTATCTGCTTTTTATTGAAAGACTCAGTCATGCAGAAATCAGCGCCGAACGTGAATTCCATATTTTAGATTACGCTCAGCAACTAGGCGCCACGTCTGAACAATTACGCCAAGATAAACTTGCCTTTAATCGTTGGTTTGACGAAGGTGCTGTGATCAACCGTTACCAAGATATAGTCGCTGATATTGAACAAACTCTTAAATTTTTAATTGGAAAGCTTGGCGACTTAAGTAATCGCTATTTAAAAAAATCTTCAAACGATATAGCAAAAGCGTGGCAAACTCTGGACTTAGAGAGCTTCTTTTTACAATTATTAACCAAGACCGATAATGAACATGTAAGAAATGCGCTATACCGTGCCTTGGCGAATCAAGTACAACTGATGCATAACCATGATGGCGATCCAGAGCTAAGTGCAAATTTAATTGAAACCTTAGTATTAGCATTAGAAGAGGTGAATACACCGCATTTAGCCCGTTTGGATATATTAGAAATTTTGATCCATCAACGGCCAACCTACATTCGTGCATTTATGCAGCAGCTGATCCAACAAACTGATCAGTGCCAACTTAATGCTGAAGAACGGTTATTTATTTTAGCTGCGTTACCAAAAATTTTAACCAGCCAGAACACATTGAGCCACTTATGTGAAAACCTGTTAATGCAGTTAGCCGAACACAGTTATCCACGAGTAAGGCAAAGTGTTATAGAGCAAGCTGGTAATTTTTCTATCAGTTTTTTACAAAATTTATTAACCGAACGATTAAAAATAGAAACCGTTGATGCCGTGCGCTTTACGTTAGTTAAACAACTAAGTAGCCCGCGTATAGATACTGACAACTTTACATTCAAACTCTGGTGGCAACTATTAAGTGGTAATGAAAGCTTTGCCATTAAACGTTTAACGTTAGAGCTCACAGCTCGTATGATGCTCAATCAACAATTAGAGACAAACCAACCAAATAGCGTTTTCACAACTTATATCAATTGTTTAAATGAACGATTGCAGAGCGAGCCGGTGCTGGCTATTCGCCGTTTTATCAGCCGTACCAGAGAGCAATTAGTTGCATTTGAGCATCAAAATTTAATGGCTGAGTTAGAGCAAGTATTACCAAACTCTGCAACCCTATCTCAGCTCGATAAAGAATTAGATGAAGAGTTACTTGGTCGCTTACTCAGTCGTAAAGCTCAGCAAAGCGAAGGCTACAATGTTAGTAAAAAATAAATTAACATGGCAGATCCGCAGTGGTTATCGTTATGCGTTTAGGTTGTGGCGTTTTATACATGAATGGCGCAACCCAAGCACAGACAAACGCCAAAGCTTTAATCATAGCAAAGCCCGAAAACCATCTGCCTTTATGCATGTTCCTAGTTGCTCTGTAGCGGAGATAAGCACTACCAATGTTCCTGGCGAACCGTTATTTGATACTGATGAATACTCAGCGCGGCCACATTTACCGTTACCTGACTTCTTACTCTCGGTACTGAGCCAAGACAATTTAAAACAGCCAGCAAAAACCTATACGCCAGATGGTATTTTATTAGTTACCCCGCCAAAGTCATTATTTCAGCGAATTAGCAGTTATATTTGGCTAAGTATTAATATTGATAGTTTAGATACGCAACGTAAAGGTAACGAAATAGAGCAAAACAATTACCTGACAGCACTCAATAAGCACGGTTTTAGTTTTGAATTTAAAGCCTATGGTGAACAACTCGGTTGTACGTTTGATGTAGAGCCAAATATTAGTAAGCTTTATAACAAGCTAAGTTTTTCTCCACTACTGGTAAATATTTGGCTGAATTTTAAAGAGTATCTTTACTCAATCTATCAAAACAGTATTGGTCAGCTTATCTTTTTTGTAGTTGGTTTTATGGTTTATTTTTGGGGACGTCATATTCGCATAAGCCGACGTATAAAAACCGACCGTCAAGCAATTCCAGTCAGTATTGGTGGTTGGGGCACCCGAGGTAAATCTGGCACTGAACGCTTAAAAGCCGCGCTGTTCAGCAGTCTTGCGTTAAAAGTAATAACGAAAACAACGGGCTGCGAAGCAACCCTTATTTATGCTCGCTCCAATGGTGAACAATTTGAAGTGCCTTTATTCCGCCCATTTGATAAAGCCAGTATTTGGGAGCAAAGTGATGTTTTACATTTTGCTAAAAATGTCAAAGCAGATGTCTTTTTATGGGAGTGCATGGGCTTAACACCTCGCTACGTCAAAATACTCAGGCAGTGGATGCAAGATAACTTTTCAACTATTACCAATGCCTATCCTGATCATGAAGATATATTAGGACCAACAGGTATTGATGTGGCTAAAGAAATGGCAAACTTTATCGCCCCCAAAAGTCAGGTTTTTACTAGCGAACAAACCATGTTCCCTATTTTAGATAAAGACGCTACACAAAAAAGCAGTACCTTAATTCAGGCACATTGGGGCGATGGTTATCAAATCACACCCGACATTAGAGCACTTTACCCATATGAAGAGCACACCGGATAATATTGCTTTAGTATGTAAGATGGCAGCCTACATTGGCCTGGAAAAAGACTTTGTATTTAAAGAAACAGCACAGCGTATAGTACCTGACATTGGTGTTTTACAACACTTTAGCCCTGTACCTTTTACACATTTTAGCATGTCATTCGTTAATAGTATGTCAGCCAATGAACGCTTAGCGACCATAGAGAACTGGCGACGCTTAGATTTATTTGGCCTAAGCAAGGATCCAAGTAAACAAACCATCGCCTTGATTAACAACCGAAATGACCGTGTAGCACGTTCAAAAGTGTTTGCCCAGATGCTCGTCGAAGATTTACCGTTTGATAAAATGGTTGTCATTGGTACCAATGTTGATGGCTTTTATAGCTATTACTTGCACGCTTTTGCTGAGCGCTTTGAACGAATAATTAGTAATAATGATTTACAGGAATTAGAATTGTTGTGCTCTCAGCTACACTGCATTAAAGAAGCAGATACAGTTGCCGAAATAATGAATAAAGCACTTGAAGGTAGCTACCAGGCAAAAGAATTTACCGCCTTGAATAATGCAGAGCAATTTACTGATTGGCTCAATGGACAGGCACAAACATTAAGTGAACAGCAGCGGATAAGTTTGCAAGATGTTTTTAATCACTATTTAAGCTATCAACAGATGCGGCCTTTGTTGAGTGATTTAAAAAAGAATCAACATAATTTACAAACAATATTATTGGAATTAGTCAAAAGTAAATGCATATTAATTACTAACTCCAAGGTCACCCCCGATCAATTAACGATCATGCTAACTGCACTTGCGAGGCCTCACTGTCACCAAGTCATCATTGGTATGCAAAACATTAAAGGAGCTGGCTTAGGCTATGTTTATGGCTGGCAACAATGGCAAAAGATTTACGATAGCATAAGTATGCTTTTAGATAACAATTGCTCAGCTGAACAGTTTAAAAAAACCTTAACGCGCTTATCACTGATCAGTACATTTAGTCAGCTTGAGCATGCTTATTTAAGCAGTGCGTTATTAGAGATAAAAAAAATGCATCATGCGCAAAATGAATACAGCCAAGCAGAGCTTGTGCATATTAATGAACGTTTGAATAAACATCAGCAACAGCTAGACAATAAAACCGACAGCCAGCAACAAGGCCCATTAAAAAGATTTGCCATACAAGTGGCTGAATCATTTTTAGATGCTGGGGCTGCTGTTAAACGCAAAAAAATTGCCAACCAAGTTTATAAAGATATCGCAACCCAGCGTATTACTCTTGAAAAAGCTATTACGGTCTTAGGAAAGCTAAATCGCAATCAAAAGCCCGGCTGGTTAACATTTTCAAATAAAGATAATAGCTAAGTTAATCATACCGTAAAAACCTACAAAGCCTTAATTACTAATTAAGGCATACCGACCTAAACAAATGTATTAACTTAATTTTCAACTAAAATTTTAGTTATAAAATAAGTAAAATATTTTCAAAGTAATTACATTTAGCAAGTCACTGTTTGCAAATGAATTTTTTAAAAAAGACAAATAAAGCAGTGAATTATTGCGAAAACGCTCATGTTCAACATTTGACCGAACCCAATATTTATAGCAAAATAGTACCATAAATTGTTAATAAAAATGTTAACAAAAACAAAATGAATTACTTGGTAGGAAAAGTACTATGAAAAACTCATTGTTTAAGCTTGCAACATTACCTTTATTGATCGCTTCAGGCTTTGCAGCAGCATCAACGAACCTAGTAGCAAATGGTTCTTTTGAAAACACTGCAACAATTTCTGGAACATGGGGATTATTAAATCAAGTCTCAGGTTGGCAACGTTCAAACAATGCTAAGTTTGAAATCCAAACCAATAAGCTTGGCCTTATCAAAGCTCAAGATGGCAGCCAGTATTTAGAGTTAGATTCGACAGCTAATTATAGCGTTTCGCAAACATTGAATACTGATGTTGATCATAACTATGAAGTAAGCTTTTATTATTCAGCACGTGTAAGTGGCGATGCAAATACTAATAAAGCAGAAGTATATTGGGATGGTGAGTTACTCGATACGTTAAATTCAACCACCAAAGGCTGGCAAAAGTTTACGTATACTGTAAAAGCAAGTTCAGCAGCAACCGAACTTAAATTTATCGGCGCAGGTAAATCTGATTCATTAGGTGCGTTTATTGATGATGTTAAAGTAACTAGCCAATGTGCATCTGGCTTATACGGTATTAATAACTTCGGTACGAATGAAGAAGGATTTGTTTACTTTTTCAATACTGACACAAACACATACTCTAAAGTAACGGGTTTAAGTAACACGGCATCAAATATTGCATCACATAATGGTGTTTTATATTTCATGGAGCAATTAGATAGCTCGACTAAAGTCTCGCAAATTTTATCACTTGACCTTGCTACGAATGAGCAGGCATTGGTTACATCTGCAACTTCGTACCCGATTTACCGCTCTGCAATGAACGCTGATGGCACAACATTACGTACCACAAGCAAAACATACATGTACGATTTTGACCTAGCTACAGGTGATAAAACAGTACTTGGTAAATTAACTTTCCCTGGTGATTCGTTCGCTGATGGTGATATTGCTTATTCAGCTGATAATAATGTTCTTTACGTTCTTACCGGTAAAGCACTTTATACTATTGACCAAGGTTCAATGGAGTTGTCTTTAATTGGTGAGCATGGTGTTGATCAAGCATCTGGTATCGCAATTGCTGCAGATGGCACAATTTATGTGTCAGGACGTGTAAAAGGCGAGAACGCTAAAATTTACCGATTAGATCAAAATACTGCGGCGGCAACATTCATTATGGATGGCCCTTCACATGTTAATGATTTAACGTTTGTTGATAGTAACTACTGTAACTAATTTACACTGTTAATAAGTCTTTATTTAAAAGGCCGAGTAATTTATTACTCGGCCTTTAGTATTTGTTACGCATTGTGTAACAGCTCCTCAATGCCACCTTATTTACCCGCTATACAAAAAATGAGCAAGTGTCATTTCATTACGCTTATTACCGCAAAGCCCCTTCGTGCCTTACGCTGACGCTTTAAAGCCATCAGTAATCTAACTATCGCAAGCACTTCCCCTGCACTGCCCGTGTATGTATACTTAGGCGCAATTGTAGCTAGGATAAGGGTGTGACTCTTACCCACTAAGCAATCTTAGTGAGCAAACCATTACCTTAGCTGCATTAAAAATAATATTCATGGCCACCCGTTCTGTTTGTGTTGAAAGCACATGAACGACCAAAGCAAAAAATATAAGGCCGCAATAATTAACGTTGAGTTAGGAAGTAAATATGAGTTCATTACCTAAAGCAGGTGATTTTTTAGGGCATCCTAAAGGATTATTTCTGTTGTTCGGCACAGAAATGTGGGAACGATTTGGTTATTACGGCATGCGTGCCATTTTAGTACTTTATCTTGTTGCTATTGTCCAAGACGGTGGTTTTGGTTGGAGTAATGCAGACGCACTAAGCCTTTATGGTACGTTCACAATGGCGGTTTATATCACTCCATTATTTGGTGGTTGGTTAGCTGATAACGTACTTGGTCAACGAAAAGCTATTATCATCGGCGGTCTACTAATGGCTGCTGGCCATTTTACTATGGGTATCCCCCACGATATGTTAGCCGGCCAACAGGAAAACGTATTTTATATCGGTCTTGCTTTATTATGTATGGGTAACGGTTTATTTAAACCTAACATCTCAACTATGGTTGGCGACTTGTATAAAGAGGGTGATCAACGTCGTGATGGCGCCTTCACAATCTTCTATATGGGTATCAACTTAGGTGGTGCGCTTGGTCCACTTGTTGCGGGTTTCGCAGCTGCATCTATGGGTTGGCAATATGGCTTCGTTGTTGCTGGTATTGGTATGTTAATTTCGGTAGCGATGCAAGTAGTACTTAGTAATAAGTACTTAGGTGATATTGGTGTTGTTCCTGCCGCTAAATTAGCGCAATCACAATCAACTTCAAATACCAAAGAGCCGCTCACAAAAGTGGAAACTGACCGTATAAAAGTTATTTTCACTATGAGTGTATTTAGTATCATATTTTGGATGGGTTTTGAGCAAGCCGGTGGCTTGATGAATTTATTCGCTAATGATTACACTGATCGTATGTTGTTCAACTTTGAAATACCAGCGTCTTGGTTCCAATCATTAAACTCAATCTTCATCATTATTTTTGCGCCTATGGTTGCCATAGTATGGTTGAAACTTGATAAACGAGAGCCTAATTCTCCAGTTAAATTTGCCATTGCGTTGATATTCTTAGCGCTTGGCTTTATCACTATGATTTTAGCACTTATGACCCAAGGTCAAGGTGAGCCACTACAGATCAGCATGATGTGGTTAGTATTATTTTACTTATTCCATACCTTGGGTGAATTATGTTTATCGCCGATCGGCTTATCAATGGTGAGTAAACTAGCACCACTGCGTTTAGCATCAATGCTAATGGGAATTTGGTTCCTATGTACTGCTGTTGCGAATAAGATTGCTGGTTTCGTAGGTTCATTCTTAGGTGAAGGCGAAGAAGCGCTTGATAACGCATTAGGCATTTTTATTGGTTTAGGCGCTACTGCTGTTCTCTCTGCTGTGATCATGTACTTACTAAGCGACAAGCTTGTTAAATGGATGCACGGTGCTGAAGGTCAACACGAGCCACAAACACAAGAGCACATTTTAGCTGAAGAGCTTGAAGTAGTTGCTGAAAAACCGTAACGTTGTGTTTATTATCTCCCCACAAGCTATGCCGCTTGTGGGGATTTTAGTTGCTCTATTTATATCGCCATGATTAATTCCTGCCAACCAAACGTCGATTTAAGTTACGATATTAATAAGGCTGACTTCAAAGCGCGTAACAAAAGATTATAAATTACTTTTCAACAGCTTCATTAAACACATCTGATAGGCCACCACGCACGTTCAACGAAACGCTGTAGCACTGCTAGCAAAATGCCCCAGCCATTACTAGTAACCTTAGCTTAGCGCAGAAGAGTTAGTTTTTTAACAAATACGGCTCTAGCGTAAACAATTTATTACACCACGTATATTTAATAAGGGGTGAATAGTTCCTTTATTTGATTATTTACCCCTTAAATAAGAATAAATTAATTATATTTATCAATAAGTTAATAAAAGTTTAAGTTACTTAATACAAGACCTTTCAATACAAATCTCAAAACCAAGCATTAATGCTTATGCATTTTAAAATGATCGTCCCATTTAATTTACAAAGAGCCGTTTGCCTAAATAGCTATCGGCTCTTCCCTTGCTGCCAATTATGGTTAATTATCTGCGCATCAGACACAACAAGACGCAGTGTTTATTGCGGGAGAATTATAATGAGTGAAGTAACTAACCCTTTAGGTTTGGTAGGTATCGAGTTTACTGAATACGCTACACCTGATGCAGATTATATGGATAAAGTATTTACCGATTTTGGTTTTTCAAAGCTAAAAACATTTAAAGGTAAAGACATTGTTTATTACAACCAAAACGATATTCACTTTTTACTAAATAATGAACGTGATGGTTTCTCTGCAGAATTTGCAAAAAGTCATGGTCCTGCAATTTGTTCTATGGGTTGGCGTGTAGAGAATGCTCAACAGGCATTTGACACCGCAGTAGCACGTGGTGCAAAACCAGCGACTGATTCAACTCATAAAGACCTACCATACCCGGCAATTTACGGTATTGGTGACAGCTTAATTTATTTTATTGAGCAATTTGGTGATAAAGATTCAATCTATGAGCAAGACTTTGAAGACTTAAGCGAACAAAACATTGTTGATGATAAAGGCTTTATCCGCATCGACCATTTAACTAATAACGTTTATAAAGGCACTATGGAAACATGGGCTAACTTTTATAAAGACGTATTTGGTTTTACTGAAGTTCGTTACTTTGATATCAAAGGCCAAAAAACAGCCTTGATCTCTTATGCACTTAAATCACCGTGCGGCACCTTCTCGATTCCAATCAATGAAGGTAAAGGCAACGATAACAACCAAATCGATGAATACCTTGGTGAATACAATGGCCCAGGCGTGCAGCATTTAGCATTCTTAACAGATGACCTAGTAAGCTCACTAGATAAGCTTGATAAATCAACCATTGCCACGCTTGATATTATTCCTGAGTACTACGATACAATTTTCGATCGTGTACCTTGGGTTGCAGAAGATAAAGAAAAGATCCGTGAACATCAGATCTTAGTCGATAGCCAAAGTGAAAATTGCTACTTGTTGCAAATTTTCTCGAAAAACTTATTTGGCCCAATCTTTATCGAGATGATCCAACGTGTTGATGACGGCGGTTTTGGTGAAGGTAACTTCCAAGCACTGTTTGAATCAATCGAGCGCGACCAAGAGCGCCGCGGCGTTTTATAAGCACCGTATTGTAAATTTAAAAAGCAGCGTACTTCGCTGCTTTTTGTCGTTTCATCAATATTATAAATGACAATCTGAATTTCACTGTTTAAATCGCGCTATTCATCACCATATCCACTGTAAAGCGCGACTGACTAAACCAAAGGAAATGTAATGAGTTTAATTAACGAAACCCATGATATAAATTTAACTAGCTGGGTTGCCTCAGCGAACGTTGCAAATTGTGACTTCCCAATTCAAAACCTACCATTTGCAGAAGTACGTCGTAAGAACTCTGACGAAGCTTTTCGTGGTGCCGTTGCCATTGGCGACCAAGTTATCGACCTTGCCAAAGTAAACGAGTTAGCTATTTTCTCAGGCGATGCACAAACAGCTATAGCAGCAGCAAGCCAAGCAACATTAAATGAATTTATGGGTCTTGGTCAGCAATATTGGTCAGCGCTACGTTTAGCATTATCTAAAGCATTACGCGAAGGCGCCGCTGAACAAGCTAAGTTAAGCGATGCATTAATTGCCCAAGCAGACATTGAGTTTGCATTGCCATGTCGTATTGGCGATTACACTGACTTTTACACATCTATCTATCATGCAACAGCAGTCGGTAGCTTATTCCGTCCTGACAACCCGTTACTGCCTAACTATAAATGGGTACCCATTGGTTACCATGGCCGTTCTTCATCAATTGATGTGTCAGGTCAAACCTTTCATCGCCCAAATGGTCAAACTAAGGCGCCAGACGCTGAAGTACCATCGCTTGGTCCGTGTAAACGTTTAGATTATGAGTTAGAGCTAGGCATTTATTTAGGTAAAGGTAATGAATTAGGTGATGCCATTGCTATCGAAAACGCTGAAAACCATGTATTTGGTTTTTGTGTATTCAATGACTGGTCAGCACGTGACTTACAGGCATGGGAATACCAACCATTAGGTCCATTCCTTGCGAAAAACTTTGCTTCAACTGTATCACCGTGGATTGTAACCACCGAAGCATTAGCACCTTATAGAACATCATGGACTCGTGATGAAAATGACCCACAACCATTAGATTATTTAGAATCAAGCCAAAACCGTGAGCTTGGCGCCTTTGATATAAAAATGGACGTGCAAATTGAGACCGCTAAAATGCGTGAACAAGGTGCTGCACCTTCATTAGTATCTAAATCAAGTTTCAAACATTCATACTGGACAGTGGCACAAATGGTGACTCATCACACAGTAAATGGTTGTAACTTTATGCCAGGTGATATGCTGGGCTCAGGTACGCAATCAGGTCCGACTCATGAAGAAGCCGGTTCATTACTTGAACTGTCTCGTGGTGGTAAAGAAAAAATCACCCTTAATAACGGTGAACAACGCAGCTTTTTAGAAGATGGCGACAACGTTATTATGCGTGGTTGGTGTGAAAAAGCCGGTTTTGCTCGTATCGGTTTTGGCTGCGTAGAAGGAACGGTTCTTCCTGCTAAGTAACTAAGTTGTAAACATTTATTAAATGTATTTATTATAAGGAGGCGACCAACGCCTCCTTTTTTAAGATTAATTACAATTTTTTACTGGCTTTTTCAGCTCAGATTGCTATCTTAATTCGGTTAATAGCCAGTGTTTATAAGCCATGTCAGCATTTATTAAGTCTTTTTATCACAAATTATTCCCAGCTAGACAGCTGTTGATCCGCCAAAATGGTGAGGTTAAACATGTGATATTAGCACCTTGGTTACAAATATCAGCTGTAGCGATTATTTTAATTGCTTTAGTATGGTTGGCTGTTTCGACCCTGCGAATATACTCTCAAACCAACAAGATTTCCGACATCGAACAAAGCCAATTATCAAAACAACAACAGTGGCAACAACAAAGCAAAGAACAACAAGCACAATACGATAAACAGTTAGCCCAGCTTGCGGTGCTTGAGCAAAAGCATGCTTTACTGCAGAGCATGATCGATTCTTTACCTGAGTCGATGAGCAATCCCACACTGCCAGCAGCGCCGCCAGAAGGTGAACTCGGCGAGCAACAAGAAGAGTTCCATGAACCATTAGTTGATGAAAACCCTAACAACGCACACACTCTTTCACTCTCTGACTCTGTTAATATCGAGCAACGTTTTGCACTACTCGATAGCCAATACCAACACAGCTTTTTACAAATAGAGCAACAAATAGAACGCCGCCAGCACGATATTTTAGCGATGCTCAAAGGTGCAGGACTTGATACCGCCTTGGCGCGTCGTCTAGATGGTGATATGACAGAAACCGCGCAAGGTGGTCCGCTGGATTTATTTGATGAATCAAAGATCCCAGCTGAATTTTTAGTCATCGCAGATAAACTATTGGCGTTGAATAAGCTTGAAAATTTACTCAGTGAGTTACCGCAAACTCTGCCTGCAGCAAATTACTATATTTCGAGTAGTTTTGGCCTGCGTAAAGATCCAGTGAATAACCGTCATGCTTATCATAAAGGTGTTGATTTAGCAGGTTGGCATAAAACCGAAATATTCGCCCCCGCTGATGGCACAGTATTACGCGCAGGACGCAACGGTGGTTATGGTAATTTTATCGAACTGCAACATAAAAACGGCTTTGTAACTCGGTTTGGCCACTTAAATAAAATCAACGTTAAAAAAGGCCAAACGGTAACTAAAAATGATGTTATCGGATTAATGGGCAGCACTGGCAGAAGTACTGGCACTCACCTACACTATGAAGTATTACTTAACGACAAACATGTCAATCCAGTCAAAATAACAAAGGCGCTTTCTCGTGTTCGGTAAAAAAATCAACAGTAAGTAGTTCTGCAAATTCTCAACTAAAAAGAACTAGCCACACTCCTTCGATCATTTCTGAAGATGTTCGCTTAACGGGCAGCCTAGTGAGTCAAGGTGAAGTACAGCTTGATGGTCGCATAGATGGTGATGTTCGTGTTAACCATTTAGTTATTGGTAATACCGGTTGTGTTGAAGGCTCAGTGGTTGCTGAAAGCGTGATTGTAAAAGGTAAAGTAATCGGCTCACTCAACGCCAGCAAAGTAGTTATTGAACGTTCAGCACAAGTGCACGGGGATGTTTATCAAGATACTTTAAGTATTGATGCTGGTGCAATTATTGAAGGTAACTTAAAACAACGCCATGAAGCTGAAACGGTTGAATTAATTACCAATAGCGCAGAATCAAAGCCGGAGCTTACATCTGCGCTCAGTGAAGGTGATAATGACTTGTCGTTTTTCAACAAACAAGCCGCAGAGAAAAAATAATCGCTTTATTTTTCTTTTACTTTTTCTTAGTAACGTACATCGTAATATCAGCAGTGAAGACCAATTCACTGCGAGTATTGTAAAGCTTCACTGGCACCACTAAATCCTCTTTATCTAGCCATTGTCTTGGCATTGCAATTTCTGCCACAGCTGTGACATCAGTATCAACCTTCGCTAAGTACTGCACCGTCATTCCTTTAGGGATCCAGCGATGAGTTTTATACGGCACGGTAGCATCAACCATCACACCGGCACATAACTCAGCTAAATTACATTGCGCAATAGCATGGATAGTCCCAATATGATTGTGCACACTCCGTCGGTTTTTAACCATTGCGCTGCAATGTCCGTCACGTAAATCTAAAACAGTGGGTTTCATTGAGCCAAAATAAGGGGCTTTAAAACACACGACTTTAGTAAATAACCAATTGCCAAATGGTAGACGCTTAAAACTATGCCATGCTGTTAAAACTGCAGATTTATTACTCATTATTATTTTCCATTGAATGTCACTATTGCAAAATTAGCACATCAGACCAGTTAGCAAAAGTGCATTTATACTTATAATCTTACTAGCTATGTTCTTATAGATGGGTCATATGCCCTTTCTTTTTTATCTTTGCAGACCTAAAATACGCGGCAAAAGGAGCACTCATGCCAACAACCGATCGCCGCAATCATCTTAGTGTTATTTTAATTCTCGCTCTTCTGGTTATATTCTGCCCATTAGCGATTGATATTTACTTACCCGCATTTCCTGATATAGCGCAAGCATTGGCTATTGATGAGCAGCAAGTGCAACTTACCGTCGCTATTTTTATGCTGACGGTTGGCTTAGGTCAGCTTATAGCAGGTCCTTTAGCCGACAAGTTTGGCCGCCGTCCAGTCGCACTATTTGGCATCACACTGTATGGATTTGCTGGGATGTTGGCTTTTTTAGCGCCTAATTTTAGCATTCTGATGCTTGCGCGTGCACTACAAGGTTTTGGGGCTTGTGCCACTTTTGTGGTTGCATTTGCGATTGTTCGTGATACCTACGGCAGTGCTAAAAGCGGCCAAATGATCACTTACCTAAATGGTATTGTGTGTTTTATTCCCGCGTTAGCGCCTATTTTAGGCGCTTGGCTGACTGTGCAATTTGGCTGGCGGATAAACTTTTTATTTTTGGCGGGGTTTGCTTGTGTTGGACTAATGATCACTGCCATATATTTTAAAGAAACACGCCCTGCGGATAGCCACTATGAGGGCCACATACTCGATTTACGTCGTTTTATACCAATCATTAGCACGCCTATTTTTCTTTTTAATAGCCTAATTTGTATGGTGGCAATGTCGGCTATTTTAGCTTTTGTAACATTAGCACCGGGATGGATCATGACCGAGTTAGGTGGATCGGTCAGCGATTTTACTTTTTGGTTTACTCTCAATGCCATTGTTAGCATTGTAGCTAGCTTTATTGCACCATTGTATATCAAACGCCATAGTCAAAAAGCGTTACGCATAGGTATGAGTTTATTAATTTTCTCTGGTGTACTGATTTTAATTCTCGGCCAGTTTAAAAGTGCCTTTGCTTTTATGCTACCAGTGTTGATTGCTGCGCTAGGCTTTGCACTTAGCTTAGGCTCAGCGGCTGGAATGGCATTGTCACATTTTGCTAAACAAGCAGGTACTGCATCTGCGTTAATCGGTTTAATGCAAATGAGCGGCGCTGGAGCATTGGTTATGCTCACCCAAGTGCTCCCTTTCAATGCGCCCGAGTTTATTGCTTTTCACTTATTATTATTGCTGCCACTGTGGGTTATACTGCTCAGTAATAAAGCACATGCTTATCACCCTAAAAACACATAAAAACAATGATCAATTTTGAATTTTTACTGTCATTTTTAGCCGCGAGTTTTTTAATCGCTGTTGCACCAGGTCCTTCCAATGCTTTTTTAATGGCGCAAACTTTTGCCAATGGCCGCGCAGCAGGCTTACAAAGCGCATTTGGTTTTGCTTTAGGCGGAGTGGCGCATACTTTATTTGCCGTTGTCGGTCTTACGGCTATCCTAAAAGCCTCAGAAGTGGCTTATACCAGCGTACAATTCGCTGGTGCTGCCTACTTATGTTATTTAGGTGTAATGATGTTTAAAAGCACATTTATCCAGTCAGAGTGCAGTAGCGAAGATAAACCCCATGTAAGCACCAAGAAAAAAACTAATGTTATGTTTCAGGCTATGATGACTGAAGTGCTCAACCCTAAAGTAGCGTTATTTTTTATTGCGTTTATTCCGCAGTTTGTTGATCCAACCCTGTCATCATCAACTACATTTCAATTAGCTTTCTTTGGCTTACTGTATCCACTTTTTGCGTTTCCGATTGACTGCACGTATATTTACTTTGGCGATAAAATTGCAGGCTACTTTCGAGAGCACCCGCAAAGCCAAATTTGGATTGATCGTATAACAGGTGTAGTATTTGTAGTTCTTGCGGTTAATCTACTCATCTAAAAAAAAGAGTCAACATGGAACAAAAACAGCAAACCCTTCCAGCGCAAAAAAATATTGCTTTAGTTGCACACGATGGTAAAAAAGCAGCCTTGCTAGCCTGGTGTAATAAACATCGCGATAACCTCAGTAAGCACACTTTATATGGCACAGGCACCACAGGTCATTTAATTGAGCGAAATACTGGACTTGAAGTTATCAAACTACTTAGTGGCCCTATGGGGGGCGATCAGCAGTTAGGCGCTAAAATTGCGGAGCATGAAATTCATGTGTTGATTTTCTTTTGGGACCCCCTTGCATCTCAACCTCATGATCCGGATGTTAAAGCATTATTACGCTTAGCTGCGGTATGGAATATTCCAGTGGCGTGTAATGAAGTCAGCGCAGATATGATTTTAAGCTCGCCTTTGATGCATAACGAGCTTGAACGGTCATTGCCAGATTACGAGAAATACCTCGCAACCCGACAAGTCATACTATAAGCACCCTTTAACTATAAAGCATACTTGCCCATTTAGTGAGTCCGGCGGTTACACTACCAAAGTGATCGCCGTTTACCATTTTAATATCACCTAAGTGCTCAACTAATGCGGCTTTTATTAGTGGCGATTGCGCGCTGCCACCGGTAAGGTAAATCACATCAGGAACGGTCCCTGCATCTTTAATCGCTTGTTTTGCCAAACTTACTATTTGCATAATCGAATCATCAACCGCTACAGCTAAATCAGCTCGTGATAGCACTTTATGTAATTGCGGCGCTAAAAACCCTAATTCACAGTCATACTCAGTCACTGACGAAAGCGCAATTTTTGCCGCCTCCCCTTGCTGTACCAGCTGATGACCTTGCTTATTTTGCTGCAAATCGATCAGTCGTTGAAATAACTCAGGTGCTTGTACTTCACGTAACTGCGTAAGTAATTCTCGGTGATGGCTTTGACTATAAAACTGGCTTTGTAAGTTCACATCGTTAATTTTACATGCTTGCCAAAATGCTTGATTAGGCAGTGGTAAACCTGATTTAAACTGACTGCCTAAACCAAGCAATGGCATTAATGCGTGATAGCTTAAAGCAATGTCTAAATCATTACCGCCAACACGTTTACCTGTATGCGCTAAAAAGTCATGATCACGGTCACTACTATCACGAAAGCTAGGTCCCATTTGCACAAATGAGCAGTCACTGGTACCACCACCAATATCAATAACCAATACTTTTTGATCGTGATTTAAGTCACTTTCATAATCAATTCCTGCTGCGAGTGGTTCATATAAAAAAGCCACATCTTTAAAGCCAGCTCGTTTTGCTGCACGCTCTAAAATACCAATTGCTTGTTGGTTTGATTGCTCTCCACCCACGGCTTGGAAATTTACCGGGCGGCCAATAACCGTTTGTGTTAACTCTTTTTGTAGTGATGTTTCAGCACGCTGTTTGATTTTTAAAATCATTGCGGTGGCAATATCTTCAAAGAAGTTGATTTGCCCTTGCTTTAAGCCTATTGCCCCAAAAAACGATTTAGGGGATTTAACAAAATAGCCTTCTTCAGGAAATTGCACATATTCGTTAATTGCTTCACGGCCAATAAAAAGACTTTCATCACCAGGGGCTAGATCTAAGTCAGACTTGATCCGCACCATACTATTGAGCAGGGCTTGGCGCTGGGTTTTAAAATCAGTTTCATAACTTGTACCTGTTAGATGCTGAGCAACAAAATCGACAACTAAAGCACTGTGATGTGTGTATAAGGTTGAAGGGAGGTAAAACTTACCTTGCTCTAGGGGCACCAGCTCAACAGTATTTTGAGCATTCATTACACCCATTGCGCAATTAGAACTACCATAATCAAAACCAACTACCATTACTTCACCACAACTAACATCAAAAGGCCGCGCAATTTAGCATACTTACGGCTTTTTTTAAATGTTAATCAGGATCGCGTTGACGTAAAAAACTGGCAAACCGTGGTAAACCGTTTTTAGTAAAACCATGGTATCGGTATGTCACCGTCGCTCCTATTGCGGGTGGATTTTGGCGCTGTGCGTTACTAAAGCCAGTACCAATTGAAAACTCTTTTCCTTGTGGTGTAACTACTTTTAACGCCCCTAGCATGCCAGTAAATTTGCCTTTTCCTGGAAGATGAGCAATGACGACCGCTTCACTATCAAAATAAGGTTTTAACTTTAACAGCGCATCAGAACGGCCACTTTTATGCATTGCCGAGGCTAAATGCAGCATTACACCTTCACCACCTTGCTGAGTTACTTTATCAAAGTACGCAGATAATGCCTGCTCTGTAGTAAATTGATACTGCTGTACTGCTTGGATGTGAGGCTTATTTAATGTTTTTACTAAACGTAGATAATTTTCATAGCGTACTGCAAAGGGATTATGTTGATCTGGCATGTCAAATATCTGATAGGTGACTTTTTGCCAGTCACTATCCAACGGCTGTAAAGTGCGCACAATACCACTGAGGTCTGCAAAATCACCGCGCTTGGTCCACAACTCACCGTCTAACCTCAAATTAGGTAAATCAGCAATAAACCAGCCTGGCGCATTAATGGCATTGCCATTACGGGTTATCAACTGTGTTCCCGTCCAAATCGCACGGACCCCATCAAACTTCTCACTAACGAGATAGTTTTCAATAGCAAGCGCTTGATCTTGTGGGTAAACCTTGGCAAGTTGGGCATCAGCGGTGATCTGTGTATCAGTTGCTAAGCAAGTAAAAGTACTGATCAGCAACCATAATACTGTTAGTCCTTTAAGCATATCGGTCTCCTTGTTTATCACCAAGCAGACTAAACTATAGCTTAGTTTGTACCCATTGCCATAGCTGCTGTAAATTATCCATGCGAGAAACAGCTAAACTTAAATCGTGGCCTAGGGTGTGTTTATTCGGTATTGCAACCACAGCTACGTTTGCATTAGTTGCTGCTGTAACGCCGGTGTGTGTATCTTCAACAGCAATTGCTTGCTCTGCTGAAATCCCTAATGTTGTCAGTGCAAGTAAATAAGGGTCTCCCGCAGGTTTTGGATTTTGCACGTCGTCTTTAGTCACTACGCAGTCAAACCATTCATAAAAGCCATAGCCTTTTAAGATAGGTAAGGCCTCATGGCGTGAACTACCCGTCACTAATGCCATTTTAAGATCGCTTTGCTTCACTGCCTCTAATACCTCTTCGGCAAAAGGCATTAAAGGAGGTAAATTAGTGGTAACAAATTGCTCGAATGCATCATATTTAGCCTGCGCTAACCACTGCGGTGAAACCGATAAGTTATATTGCTCAACCACTTCAATTGCCGCATCTAAGGTCGGTCGACCTGAAAAACGTTGGCAAAAATCATCTTCTTCATAGCGCACGCCAAACGGTGCTAAAACATCATTCCAACAGTTAAAATGGACACTTTCTGAATCAACTAAAGTGCCATCCATATCAAATAATACTGCTTTTAATGTCATCCTCATTCCTTTATTTTTCAGCAACAAAAAAGGCGCTCATAGCACCTTTTTGGTTTAATACTTATGCTGTTAAACCTGCTGGCGGCTCTGCAAATGCTTCTTCACCCGTTTCAACATCTACCAACTCGTAGCCACGTTCTTTTCTAACAACTTTTAGTACAGGTTTTTCAAATGCTGTTTTTAAACGCTCTGCGTCATCTCGTAACGCATCTAAGGTGTTGCCAAAAGGCGCTGCGCCCGTTTCTGACCAATTCGTTACTTTACCATTTAGGTTATATTCAACCTCATGTATTTGATATTGCGCCGCTTCATCTTTAGTTGCTTCACAAAAAATCACTCGGTAGTTCCAAAATCCAGCCATTGTTCTTCTCTTGTTAAATTTAATTGTCGCTACTTTAGCAGCTCTAATAAGGCTTTTCACTAGCGTAAAAAAAAAGCCCGCAAATAATGCGGGCTTAAATCTACTTAACTAAAATGGAGTTTAGTAAAACTTCACTTTAAATTCTGCACCGATATAGCGTTCTTCATTTACCATACCAGTGTTATTATTGAAGTCGATTGCACCGATTACTTGTTGCTCGTCAAATAAGTTACGTACAAACGCAGATACTTCATACTCATAATCACCTTCAGCCCAGTTATAACCAGCACGTAGGCCAGTTTCTAATAGTGATTTACCTTCGAATTCAACTGACTCATACAAGAAGAAGTCAATTTCGCTGCGGTATGAAATATCGGTATAGGCGAAGAAGTCACCACCAGCTACTTCTTTAGTATAACGAAGCGTTAAATTAGAGATCCATTCCGGCGCATGCGGAAGGCTATTGCCATCCAAAATAGCGCGATCTTCAGGGCCAAATGCGCCAGGAACTTGGAATGTAGGATCTTTCACGGTGCACTGCGCACATACAGCAACAGCAAGGTCATTATCTTTAAGCTCAGTTTTGTTGTAGCTTAAGTTAAATGTGGCATTCAACTCATCAGTTAATACCCACTCAGTGTCTAGCTCAAAACCATAACCGGTCGTTTTATCAGCATTTACTAAACGGTTAAAATTAGCGCCACCACCTACAGCCGTTAACTGCTGGTCATCCATTTGATAGTAAAAAACAGTCGCATTTACACGGCCGCGGCCATCTAACACATCTGATTTGATACCTGTTTCGTATGATGTAACAGTCTCTGACTTAGCAATCGTTACTTCATCGCCAAATAAAATACGGCCCTGAATGCTTGGCGCTCGGAAGCTATTCGCAATACGTGCATACCAGTTAACATCGTCGTTAATTTTATAGCTTGATGAAATATCCCAGCTGATGTGATCATCACTAGGGTTTTCAGTTAAAAACAGTGCACCACCGCCAGCAGGACTTAATGTACGATTTGCAGAGAATTCTTTATCATCATCAGAATAACGAAGGCCAGCAGTCACTTTAAAGTCATCTGTTAGTGTGTAGTCAACCGAACCAAAGACTGCCCACGCTTTAGTGTCTTGCTGTTGAATAACATAACCATTTAGTGCTCCATTAGCAGCAGTATCATAGCTGTAGTTCTCAATGGTTAACGCTTCATCAAAGTAAAATACACCTACTTGATAATTTAAGTCACCAGTGAAGTTACTTGATAAACGAAGTTCTTGCGTATACTGGTCGTGCTCAGGAATACCATCAGCACTTTCTGAAGAAAATGGAATAAACCCAGGTCCCATTGCAACAGCTACGTCATTAATTGAATAACCACCGTAACCACCATCGATGTCTGCGCGAGAATAAATTTCTGCGCTTTCCCATGCTGAGATAGAGGTAATAGTATGGTTAGCCAAATCCCACTCAAGTTTTAGATTGGCACCTTGAGATTCAACCTGCTGTGTCGCACGAGAAGCTGCATCATGAAAAACTACATCATGATCATAGCCATCAACTAAATCATTACTGCCTTTTTTAATAACATTGGCACGAAAAGCAATTGGTGAACCGTCCATATCACGCACATGGTAGTTAAATAAACCGGTAAAATCATTGCCTTCATACAAGAATTGGATACGTGCGGCTTGGTCAGTGTAGCCACCCAGAGCATCTTTTTGTTCAAAGCCTGGCGCACGATTATCAATATAATCGTCTTTATCCTGCCAAAGTACTGATACACGTGTTGATAAACGGTCTGTTAATGCACCACCAACTGCACCTTCAAAGTCTACTGCACCTCGGCTGCCGTAAGATACAGAGCCATAGCCATCAAAATCTTGGCTTGGTTTAACTGTATCAAATTTAACTAAACCTGCCGGCGTATTACGACCAAACAAGGTGCCTTGTGGGCCACGTAATACTTCAACACGTGCCACATCAAATACAGGGAAGCCCTTTAAAATAGCATTTTCTTGTACTACTTCATCAACTACCAATGATACTGGTTGCGAGGCATTTAAATCAAAATCAGTATTACCTAAGCCACGAACATAAAAGCGTGGGAAAGAACGGCCAAATGAAGACTCAATCGATAAGCTTGGGATTTTCGCATTCATAAAGCGAATATCCATGCCAGCAGAGCTGTAAGCATCTAAATTATCGCCTTGCAATGCAGATACTGCGACAGGTACTTCCTGTGCATTTTCTACACGCTTGCGCGCAGTGATTTGAATAACTTCTAATTGCTTGCTTTGCGCAGTTGGAGCTTGTTCATCAGCAGCAAGAGTTGTAAATGAAGTACCTGCTACGGCAGAGAACAACGTTGCATTGATTAGGGTTGCTAACGTAGATCTTTTCATTGCTTTCATGTCGGGGTTTAACCTTTTTAGTGCACTCTTATTCAACGGTTGATGTGTTGCGCCAAATTCACTCGGCGGGTTCGGCCAATTTTTCGCGCCTTAAGTTAAGCTGCGCGGACCTCTTTGTCGAGAGTGCAAAACGAAGTAAAGAGGCTGAACGAACGCTGAAGATTATAGCACTGTGTGACACTTTTACTGCATTAATATGTACAAAAATATAAACTTTTTACAACATATGGCGACATGATAGAATAATTTTAGAAAAATTATGCAAATATATTTATTTCATACGGACATTTGTCCTGTTAATTTCAATGGTGAAACTGTATTGGCTGTATGTAATCATCTATAGATATGTCTTTATAAACCAACTACACAAACTAACAATTTCACCCGCTAACTCGAGCAAATTCAGGATTCGCTAATTGACAATTATGCTCATTGAGTAAGCCTAGAATAGCTAAATTTAACTCTTCGATTATTTCCATATACTCGGAAAAATCAGTTGTTACTACATAACTCAATAAATCAATTTGTAATGCCCATGGCGTAAAGCCTTTAAAACGAACTCGACATGGCGTGTCATCAATCTTTTCGTGCTTATCAAGTAAGTTTTTACATGCGGCCATAAAAGCTAATAGATCATGTTGTTTAGTTTTGGCACTGAGCATTAAGTTAGGGCGATAGGAAATTCTTTCTCGCTCTGAAATGTTCTCTAACTGCATATCAACAAATTTTGCATTTGCCACGTATATAACAGATCGATCTAAAGTACGTATTCGGGTAGCACGTAAGCCTATTTCTTCGATGGTTCCCATACTTGAACCAAATTTACATAAGTTACCTATTTTCACTGGCGAAGAGATATATAAAGTAATTGCCCCTATTATATTTTCTACCGTTTTTTGCGCTGCCAATGCAATGGCTAATCCACCAATACCTAAGCCTGCAAGTAAGGTGGTGGCATTAAAACCTAAATTTTCAAACCACAATAATACGGCCACAATCACGACCAGAGTTTTTAGCACATTACTTGCTGGACGCAACAAAAATACAGCTTGTGGTTTTTTTGCTCAATAAAGCGATCTGATAGGCGATGTTTAATAATATCAACGCAACGTAAAAACACCCAAGTCCATGCAACTAATAATACTGTTGCGCCTTGAGCAAGCGCAACGACTGTAATAGTAACATTGGAAATATCATAAAGTGAACGCGATAAAAGTACAGCCAACAATAAGCAGATAGGCCCTTTAATAAGCGCGAGTACATCGTCAGGTGTTTGCACTATAAAACGATGTAAGATCGCTGCAAAAATTCGTGTAATTAATATCGCAAGCAAAAAGAACGCAAAAAACGACCCGATAAAATAAACCCACTGCCATACCATTACTCCCAACAACTGTGTTTTGGGTAAATTATTATAAAGCCACTCGCCAAGCACGTTATAACCAAATTCATCAATTAAAAATGGGATATTACTAACTGTTGCATTCGATATTTTCCAAACTTTATTATTTCCTTTTTCATCAGGAACACGTTGTAATAATATTTGTACAGGCCCTCGCGACGTCGTTATCTCAGCAACTAAATCTCGATAACTAGGTACTGGTTCATTTTTCTTTCCTTCAGGTTTGTTACTTAATGTATCGATATCAATCCATAGCGTGCGATCAAAAACCAGTGACAGTTGCTCAGCCAGTCACTCTGGTGCAATTGCTTTAACTTCAGGTGGTAAATTTCGATAATCTAAATAATTTGTTGCTAGGGCATAATCGCGTTGGTTTACAGCACGTAAATAAGCCCGCATTGTAGTACTAGGAGTAATACGGTGGAATTCATCATAGGGCAAAGAATCAATATCAATTTCTTTGCCGGTTTCCGCGGAAGTAATTACCGTTGCTTGTAATGACTGTTCGACCTCTGAATTAGGGTTACTTTGACTATCTTCTTTGTTCTCATTATCAAACAGAGATTTTACCGTTATCTCTGGCTGTGCGAATAAACTGAAACTCAAAGAAAATAATATGGACAAGCCAATTAGTTTTAATAATGTTATGAAGTACTTATCCATAAATCAATTCCTTGAGCTGTTTTAATTTAGCACCTTACCTGTTATTAACTATAAAAGCGTTAACACTTATTTAAAAGTTAAAAACAGTATACTTCACTAGAAACTTCGCTCTAGGGCGTATTTATCTTTCTAGGTTACTATTACAGCAATATATTTGGTTTTTAGGTAAGACAACAGGGCAAGAGCATGAAAAAAGTCTATGATTTCAATACCTTTTCAAGGTAATCCGTACTGCGCATAGCTTTTTTCTGTTTTGCGGGCATGCCTTTATTAAAGCTTGTTTCTGCTTTTAGCTGATTAAATGCGATGTGTCTCAGCCCCGCAAATACAGGTGCTGCACCTTCACGCCTAATTCGGCAATCATCTTCTTTAAATCCGACATCTAAACGCCAATGTAATCCATTCTCTATTTGCCAATGTTGCCGTGCGGACCTTGCGAGTTCTTCCGCCGATAAATATGCTGAACTGATGTAGTATCTATAGCATAACTCATTGCTTACTTTGTTTTTTTCTTTCCTATAAGAAACAATAACTCCCACTGTTTTGGCATCTTTCCAATTGCTCGTTTCTGATAAATCACTTACGTTATGACTAACAGCACAACACCTGAATTCTTCTCTGTTTTTATGATAATCGGCTTCATTAAACAAAACTCCTTCGGACGCTTGTCGTGTGACCTCAGGTAATAAAGCATTCTCTACTTGTGACAGCAGTCCTTTATGGTTCGCTTTTACTGCCAGTAGGTAATCGGCTTGTTTATCCACTATTGTATCTGCAATTGATTTTTGACACCCCATCGCGTCAATCGTGACTAAGCAGCCTTTTATCTCCAGTAATTCAAGAAGCTCTGGTAACGCTGTTATTTCATTCGACTTTTTATCAACAGGGCATTGCGCCAAAACAACACCATTTTCGCACGCAAATGCACTGACCATATAAAGTGCATCGCGCCTATCTGACTGATTAAATGAACCTTTCAATCGCTTACCATCAATCGCAACTACATCGCCCTGAGTTAATTTAGAACAGTCTTTCATCCAAGAAGAAAAAGAATCTTGAAACTGCGTCATATCAATGCGACTCATCACACGAGCGATTGTGTCATGGCGAGGGATACCTTGCTCAAGAGGAACGTACTTCCTGAGCCAATCTAATCTATCATGGCCAAAATCTTCAATATCTTCCCAGCCTTGGCACCCAGATATGACAGCGCTGACAGCTAAGAATATGATATCAAAAAGTTTATGGACAACTTTACCCTGCTGGCGAGGGTCGGCAATTGATTCGAAATATTTAAATAGTTGAATATCAGGCATGGGGGCTCCTTAAAAAGGAGTATAAGATCATACTTTTAAGTCAAGGTAAAGTTCGTGATCTTGCCCTGGGTAAGACAAAGCTATATAGTGTGGTTATTTCCCATAAGTAAGCAATAACGCTGCATGTGATTAGGACGTAAAACAAAAAGAAAGTGGCATATCAAATTTAAAGCTAATAGCATCAAGAGACGTCGGTTTCTCTCATTTTTAACCTTAGCCAAACACATCATTAAGCTATTTAAGAAACGTATTACAAAACGACGTGGAAAAGTCTCAAAAACTTTATTTTGAATGAATAAAAGCGCTCATTAGGTAAAATCAGGGTCTATCAGCTCGAACGGTTTTTGCCTAGGACGTTTAATTTTTTGTTGCCCGCATAGATGTAGATTAGAAACATGGGAAGATGCACAAACTTTGCTCTATTTTCACTTAGCCCACGTAGGTTACAAATCTAGCGTCATGATCTACTCGCCCCTAAAATGGAATGAATTTTAGCTCCCAAAGGTCAAAATGCCCCAACGCTATACACATAACGTGGAGTTTGACCTAAGTACCTACACAAGCTAACGTATATGCAGTATTTATGCTGTTAAATATAATTTTAGCGCTGTCATTAAGGAATAGAATGGATCTAACCACCACACTTTCAAAAAACTGGTCAGTACTGTTAGTACGCGGCCTCATTGCAATTATTTTTGGCGTTATTACTTGGTTAGCACCCAATGCATCTCTGAGTATTATGTTGTTATTTTTTGCGGGCTATTTTTTATTTGATGGCATGCTAAGAACATGGGTTGCTTGGAACTCTAAGCAACACAATCCCTATTGGCGCTGGTTATTGGCCGGTGGGGTGTTATCAATCATCGCAGGACTAGTTACCCTATTTGCACCAAACGTTACCGCGATACTATTACTTTATTATGTCGCTGCGTGGGCCATAGCGATTGGCGCTGTTGAAATTTTAATTGCGCTTAAATTAAGAGCGGAAATATCTAATGAGTGGATATTAATTATTACTGGGGCAATATCAGTATTATTTGGTTTATATTTAATCTTTAATCCTAGCGCAGGGATCCATACTTTACTTTGGTTAGTCGCCACTTACGCCGTACTATTTGGTGCTTTAATTGTATTATTTTCATTAAAGCTAAAAAAGATGGTGCAACAGCAATAACTCATCAATAAAAACGAAGTAATTTGCTACTCGTTGCAGCAAATTACTTCTGCAAGACTATACCGGTACCGCTGGATTTATTTCGTTGCTCGTCCCCGCCTTAATGCAATTTCACCATCAATATGTATATCGCGTTGTGGGAAAGAAATAACGACATTATGCTCAGCAAATATTTTATATACGCTAAAACGAATATCACTGCGGACTTGGCGCAACATGGTTTCTGATTCAGCACAAACCCAAAAAATAGCATTGAACACTAAAGAGCTTTCAGCAAAATCATCAAATAACACTGAAGATGCCGGCGTCGGGAGTATTGCAGGATGTTCGCTCAACACTTGTTTGATCAGTTTTTCAACTAACAATACATCTGATCCATATGCCACACCAACACTGACAGACGAACGAGCATTGCGGTCAATCAAGGTCCAATTCGTCACTGTGTTTTCGAGTAGTTGACTGTTTGGTATAAGCATGTGCACACCATCGTTGCGACGAATGCGCGTGGAACGGGTATTAATCGTTTCAACCACCCCTTTAGCGTTGCCCACTTCTAAGAAATCTCCAATACGAATTGGCCGCTCCCACATTAAAATCCAGCCACTAATAAAGTTATTAATGATATTTTGTGCCCCGAATCCTACACCAATAGCTATAGCGCCAGAAACAAAGGCAAATGCTGTTAACGGAATATTTAACACTTCAAGGGAGGTAAATATTAAAATTGCGATACTTAACACTAAATAAATACGGGTAAATAAATGCACCGCATCAGGGTTCATTTTACGTGCGAGCAGAGTTTTTCGTATTAATCGACCAATCCATGTAACCACAAACCACATGGCAAAGAGTATCAAAGGCACTTGAATAACTTTAGCTACAGTAATTTCGATATTGTTATAACTAAAAATTACATACGATAAATAATGAGAGATTGACTCTAACGTCATACTTTTTCCAAAATTAATAAAACAAATAGCTATTCAGGGTTAAGTAAGTTTAGCACGCCATAATGGCATTTACGGAGAAGTTAAAGTTCAATATGTTTTTTATGAACAAATCATTAACATTTTCTTACAGGTAATGCTATATAAGTACTGTAAGCTTAAATAAAGCACGAGGAACGAATGATGTCACAACTGACCTTAAATCAAAAATTAGCCACGTTACAACCTTTAGTTGATTTGCAACTGTTTGAATCAAGTATTGAATACCGCAATAAAATTTTGTCTGTGCTTGCAGAGCAAGAACATACTCTTAATTGCATTAATAAAGAGTTTGGTCACCAACAACCGGCTAGTTTTGGTAGCGAAAAAAAGTTTGTTTTAGGTTACAACTAATTTTGCTACTTCGCGCATGCAACATAAACCAAAATTCCCAATTAAGTACCAACCTGTAGTAGCTTTAATACGTCCTACTGTTTAAGGCTACTATTTCTCGATTTGCACTATTTTTACCTAAAAACACGTTTTTTGCGCTTAATCCCCACCTTAAACCGATAAACTTAGTTGTATATACATGAAAATTTGCTAAGTTATGGGTGTTTTATGTCTCGCCTGTTTTTCAAGGCTCACCTATTTTATGGAGTTCTCATGCGTAAGACCCTTATAGCAACTACAATTGCTAGTGCATTATTATTATCTGCTTGTAGTTCGCAAAACGATGCTGGTACAAAAGAGCAAACGACTCAAGTACAAACAGTCAATGTAGACAACGTATTGATGAAACCAAGCCCATTACAATATATGGCACCAGAATTTGATAAATTTGGTACCAGTGATTATGAACCGGCATTTGATGCAGGTATTGCCCAGCAAAAAGCGCAAATCACGGCTATCGCAAACAACCCAGCTCCAGCTACATTTAAAAACACCTTAGTTGAATTAGAACTATCGGGCGAATTGCTTGATCGCGTTTCAACCGCTTTCTATAACTTATCTGGTTTGATCTCTAATGATGAGTATCAACGTATTGCAGCAAAAATGGCCCCAGTGTTATCTGCGCATTCTGATGATATTTATCTTAACAAAGCATTATTTTCACGTGTTGAAACCATTAATGGCAATAAAGCGAAGTTAAATGCCGAAGATCAGCGTTTAGTTGAGTTTTACTACACTAAGTTTGTTAACGCTGGTGCAAAATTAGATGAAGCACAAAAAGCCAAAATGCGTGAAATCAACGCTGAGCTTGCTAAGTTATCAACAGCCTTCTCGCAAAACGTATTAAAATCGTTTAAAGAGGACGTAGTATTAGTAACCGATAAAAAGCGAACTTGCTGGCCTTTCTAACGCTGAAATAGCAAGCCTTGCCGTTGCAGCTAAAAAAGCAGGTAAAGAAGGCTACATGATCACGTTAGTGAACACCACGCAACAGCCGATTCTCAGCAGCCTAGAAAACCGTAAGTTACGTGAACGTATTTTTAAAGCATCAACGACTCGTGCGCAAAATACCAATGGCCCTATCATTATCAAAGAAACCAATTTGCGCGCTCAAAAAGCAGCACTACTTGGCTATAAAGATTGGGCTTCATATGTAATGACCACACGTATGGCTAAAACCACTGAAAACGTTTATGGCATATTAGATGACTTGGCACCAAAAGCCGTAAATAAAGCAAAAGCTGAAGCTGCTGAAATTCAAAAAGTAATTGATGCATCAGGCGAAACGTTTGCTGTACAACCATGGGACTGGGCATTCTATTCTGAAAAAGTGCGCCAAGCTAAGTACGACCTAGATCCTGCTTTAGTTAAGCCATACTTTGAAATGCAATCAGTGATCCATAACGGTTTATTCTTTGCGATGGAAAAACTGTACGGCATTACTTTCAAAGAGCGTAAAGATTTACCACTTTATCACGAAGATGTAATGGCGTTTGAAGTGTTCAACGCCGATGGTAGTTCTATTGGTTTATTCTACATGGACCCTTATGCTCGTGAGGGTAAACGTGGTGGTGCTTGGATGAGTGCATATGTTAGCCAAAGTGGCTTAAAGGGCACAAAACCTGTAATTTATAACGCACAAAACATTCCTAAACCTGCAGATGGTCAGCCAACACTGATGACTTTTGACGAAGTTACGACTATGTTCCATGAATTTGGTCATGCGGCACACGGTTTGTTCTCAGACGTAAAATACCCAAGCCTTGCAGGCACTGCAACAGCTCGTGACTTTGTTGAATTCCCGTCACAAGCGAACGAAGATTGGAACATCGAGCCAACTGTACTTGCTAACTACGCGAAGCATTACAAGACGGGTGAACCAATTCCTAAAGAATTACTCGACAAAGTACTTGAGTCACAAAACTTCAACCAAGGTTTTGGTACCACTGAGTATTTAGTTGCAGCATTACTTGATATGGAATGGCATTCATTTGGTGTTGATAAGAAAATAACTGATGTACAAAAATTTGAGCATGACGCGTTAGAGAAACACGGCATTGCTTACTACCCAGTACCACCGCGTTATAAGTCTTGCTACTTTAGCCACACCTTTGCTGGTGGCTATTCAGCAGGTTACTATGCATACCTTTGGACTGAAGTATTTGCAGCTGATGCCTTTGCGCATATGACAAAGCAAGGCGGCTTAACTCGTGACAACGGTGATAGCTTCCGCAAAGAGATTTTATCAAAAGGTAACAGCCGCGACTTAATGCAAAGCTATATTGAGTTCCGTGGTCAAAAGCCAACTACCGACGCTCTACTTAAGCGCCGTGGTTTAGTTAAGTAAGCCAAACTAATTATAATGGGAGTCCGTAATGGGCTCTCATTTTTTATCGCCATTATTCATCCTAACCTTGTTACCTTCTAAATCAAATCAACACCTTACAGAAGATATATATGCTAATCTAAATAAAAAAATTTAGGTTACACAATGCAAAATATACTTTTATTTTCAACTTGCTTACTACTGACTGCATGTGCTACAGAGCCAACTGAGCACGCCGATATAGTGATCGCTAATGCGACGATCATCGACGTAACAACCGGACAACTCAGCGTTGAACAATCCCTTGCTATTCGCGATGGTGTGATCATAAAGCGCGCTAACAACTCACTAAAAAATAACTACATTACTGATAATTACATTGATGCTAATGATCAATTTTTAATGCCAGGCCTTTGGGATATGCATGTCCATTTTGGCGGCGGTGAAGCGCTTATAGCCGAAAACAAAGCCCTGTTACCACTTTACCTCGCGTATGGCATTACTACAGTACGTGATGCTGCTGCTGATTTAAGTGAGTCAGTTTTAAGCTGGCGAGAGCAAATTAATAATAACCAATTAGTTGGCCCGACCATTTATACATCAGGGCCCAAACTCGAAGGTAAAGACTCTATTTGGCCTGGCGACTTAGAAGTTGAAACTGTCGAGGAAATGAATGCTGCTATTGATACGCTTGATGCTATGAATGTGGATTTTGTGAAAATAACCGATAGTGCATTAACACCTGAACTTTATTTAAAAGCAGTTAAAGAAGTGAAAAAACGTGGCTACCAAATATCTGGTCATATTCCGTTTTCGCTATCAGTTACAGATGTATCAAATGCAGGGTTAGATGCCATTGAGCATATGACCTACTTGTTAAAAGCCGCAGCAATTAATGAACCTGAAATATCAGCAAAAGTGGCTTCAGGTGAACTGAGTTACCGCAGTGCTTTGCCAATTATTACAGCAAATATTGATAACCAAACAGCTTTAAATAAATACGCCGTGTTAGCTCAAAATAACACGGCCGTAGTACCTACTTTAATTGGTGGTCAAATCACCGCTTATATTGATGAAGATAACCATCAAGATGATGAGTTTTTAAATTATTTAGGTAAAGGTCTTAAAGCCACTTACCAATGGCGTGTAGACAGAGCCAATAAAGATACCCAAGATCAAATCAAACAACGTAAAGAACGCTTTGTGAAAACAGCTCAATTACTACCTTTAGCACAACAGGCTGGCGTATCAATTATTGCTGGGACCGACGCTGGATTTTTAAATTCGTATATTTACCCAGGTTTATCTCTTCATCAAGAGCTGGCTATTTTTAGTGATTATGGCTTAACGCCATTACAAACATTGCAATCAGCAACACTTGCTGGACCACAGTTTTTAGGTAAAACGGCGCAGTTTGGAGAACTTACAGAAGGCAAAACCGCCGATATCATTTTCTTAACTGATAACCCATTAATTGATGTACGTAACACGCAAAAGCTCACTGGGGTTATTTCTCATAGTCGTTATTACAATCAAGCAGCACTTGAACAGCTAAAAGTAGATGCCAAGCAATTCGTTAGTTCACAACAGTAAATTAATCACTGGCTCAGGTTACTTGACTGAGCCACTCCCTTTAATACTCGTTGTAGTATACACTCGCGCTTTTAGTTTGGAGTAAGCACTATGGGCTACTTATTTGCCGTCACTCTATTATGGGCGTTTTCATTTAGTTTAATTGGCGTATATTTAGCAGGTCAAGTTGATGCTTGGTTTAGTGTATTAATTCGCGTAGCCCTAGCCACACTGCTATTTTTACCGTTTTTAAAACGAACACCTCCCCACTTGCTTGCAAACTCATGCTGATAGGCGCAGTACAACTCGGTATTATGTATAGCTTTTATTACCACTCATTTTTGTTCTTAAGTGTGCCTGAAGTACTGCTATTTACCGTAATGACCCCGCTTTACATCACGTTATTAAACGATGCGTGCAACAAGTATTTTAACCCACAGTTTTTTATAGTCGCTTTTATTGCCGTGCTGGGTGCAATTACTATTCGCTATGAAAACTTAGACAGTAACTTCTTAGTCGGATTATTACTGGTACAAGGGGCTAATATTAGTTTTGCTGTAGGACAAGTAACCTACAAACGCTTAATGCTGGGTAAGCAGCTTGATGATAAAACTGTATTTGGCTGGTTTTTTATTGGTGCACTGATTGTTGCAAGTAGCTGTTATGTCTTATTTGGTAACTCAAACAAATTACCAAGCACCTCAACACAATGGGGCATATTGATTTATTTAGGAGTTGTGGCATCTGGTGTTGGCTATTTTATGTGGAATAAAGGCGCCACGCTTGTCAATGTGGGCGCACTGGCGGTGATGAACAACTTGCTTATTCCTGCAGGCATTGTTGTTAATGTACTTATTTGGAATAGAGACGCGGACATACTCAGATTAAGTATTGGCGCGGGGGTTATGCTATTTGCCTTAGTGGTAAACCAAATAATGGCTAAAAGAGTAAATTAATTACTCTGTAGTTAAACTGTCACTAATAATTAGTAAGGTAGCGTCCACTTTGATTTTTAAGGACAAATAATGAAGCGCATACCTTTACTGACTAGTTGTTTATTATTAATTACACTAGCTGGCTGCGATGACGATGTAGAAATAGTCGAAAAAGAAGTGGTTGTTACCAACACTGAGGTTGAAATTGTTAAAGTTCCTACCCTGGTTATTGTTGAAGTAGCGCAAGGTACGAATATTCAACTCGGTGCTCGCCCCGACTACTTAATTGACGATATGGCCACCAGCGCACTAAAAACAAAATTAGAATCGTGCAAAGACGGCCCTTTTTATCGTACTGATTTTTCAATTGGTCACCGCGGTGCACCTATGCAATACCCAGAGCACACTAAAGAATCTTACATTGCAGCAGCTCGTATGGGCGCTGGCATTGTCGAGTGCGATGTGACGTTTACAAATGATAAAGAGCTGGTATGCCGCCATTCACAATGCGATTTACATACCACCACTAATATTTTAGCGATCCCAGAACTTGCCGCTAAATGCAGTGTGCCATTTACGCCAGCGGATGCTAACAGTGGCACACCCGCTGCGGCTAAATGTTGCACCAGCGATATTAGCCTGGCGGAATTTTTAACCCTTGAGGGTAAAATGGATGGCGCGAACACCAATGCCACCAATGTTAACGATTATATGAATGGAACACCGAGTTGGCGCACTGATTTATACGCCACCTCAGGTACACTCATGACCCATAAACAAAGTATTGCGCTATTTAAAGAGCTGGGTGTAAAAATGACCCCAGAGCTGAAATCGCCTCAAGTGAGCATGCCTTTTAATGGTATGACTCAAGCGCAATATGCACAAAAAATGCTGGATGAATACACGCAAATGGACGTACCCGCAAACCATGTTTATCCGCAATCATTTAACCTAGCCGACGTAGAATATTGGATTAACACTAATCCTGAATTTGCAGCGCAAAGTGTGTATTTAGATGGTCGCGACAGCAATGCAGGGTTTGATCCTAATAACGCAGCAACATGGCAGCCAAGCATGGCAGAGCTAGCTACTGATGGCGTTAAAATTATAGCGCCCCCTATTTGGATGCTGCTAACCATAGATAACGACAGTAATATTGTACCCTCACAGTACGCTATAGATGCTAAAGCCGCAGGGCTTAATATTATTGCATGGAGCCTTGAACGCTCTGGCCCTCTAAATGAAGGCGGCGGTTATTATTATCAATCTATTAGTGATGTTATAGATAACGATGGCGACATGTTCACTGTGGTTGATGTTTTAGCACAAGAAGTGGGGGTCATGGGGATATTTTCCGATTGGCCAGCAACCGTAAGTTACTATGCTAGCTGTAATAAAATGCCTGCAAGTATTTAAACTTTAAGGCGTGTTTATTTTATCGCGCTCAGTTACCATATATTTTATATTATTTAACTGAGCGCTTTTATGATCATCCAACACCACCATGCTGACTTGCCTACCCCAACAGGTTTAATGCGCACCACGGTTTACCGCCCCGAAATATCAGGGCAATTTCCCGCGATTATTTTTTATTCTGAAATATTTCAGCAAACCGCGCCTATTGCTCGCAGCGCTGCACTTTTAGCAAGCCATGGTTTTGTAGTACTTGTGCCAGAAGTGTTTCATGAGCTAAACCCTATCGGGACAGTGCTTGCCTATGATGATGCGGGTAAAGATAAAGGCAATAACGATAAATGGGCAAAACCGCTTGAATCCCACGACAGCGATACCCAAGCGTTAATCGACTTTGTACAAACACGAGATTATTGCACCGGCTCTGTAGGTACTATAGGTGTCTGTATTGGCGGTCACTTAGCTTATAGAGCCGCATTAAACCCACACATAAAAGCCGCATTTTGCTTATATGCCACCGACATTCATAGCGATACACTCCCCGCACAAGCCGGTAATAACTCGTTTGAACGCATGGCTGATATACAAGGTGAGATTCACTTTATTTGGGGAAAGCAAGACCCCCATGTGCCACAACAAGGTCGCGACAAAATTTATCAACAAGCTGTTAGTACGGGTATTAATTACCAATGGCAAGAAGTTAACGCCCAACATGCCTTTATGCGTGATGAGGGTGAGCGATACGACGGCGCACTCGCAATCACAATGTACCTGCAAGCCGTTGCATTATTTAACCGTACTTTGTAAGCCATAAATTAGACATTTTTAAGCATACCCAATGCGGTATGCCTTTTTATAAAATAATCTTTTAAATAATCGATAAATAAGCGCAGCTTCTTAGAATCGGCGCCGCCAGTGGAAATACGCCGTAAAGTTCTATATCTTTACTTTTATAGTCATCGAGTACAATTTCCAATAGCCCAGCTTGAACTTTTGGCCATGCATCGTAAAGTGGAATACGCCCGATGCCATGGCCTGCTTCAACAAAAGCAGTTCGCGCCGCAGCGTTATTAGTCCTTAAACCACCTTGCATAGTTAAGTTATGCTTTTTACCATCTTTTTGTAGCGTTAATGTTTTACTGCCGAGCTGATACACCACCCATTTATGTTCGCTTAATTGCGCTGGAGTTTTAGGTTTACCGTAATGGGCAAAATAATCTGGCGAGCCACAAATACAAGTACTCATCGTAGTGAGTTTAGTCGCTTGTAAATTGGAGTCACTAAGCGCCACACCGCGAATCGCAAAATCAAAGCCATTTTTAATAATATCAATCACTTCGTCACTTAACTGTAAATCAATATCGATTTTGGGATACTGACGTTTAAAATCATTGATTGCAGGCACAACCAACTGCATACCGACATTCACCGGGCAGCTAATTTTAAGTAAGCCTTGTGGTTCGCTTTTTATATTTTCTATTTGCTGTTTAGCCGCATTAGCTTGCTCAGTAATAATTCTGCAGCGCTCATAATAAGCAATCCCCGCTTCGGTCAGAGCCATAGTTCGCGTTGAACGATTAAGCAGCGTCACTTCCAGTTGGGTTTCTAATTTTTTTAAGTGATAACTTGCCACTGCACGAGTAAACCCCAATTGTTTGGCGGCCGCCATTAAACTGCCCTGCTCTACAATTTGTGCAAATACCACCATACTTTTGAGTTGCTCAAACGATACCTTCATAAGATCTCCTATACTGACTTACTTTATTGTATCAATTATTAAATCAATAAAGTTGAATTTATCATCGTTGTTTAAAGTAACCTTAGTGCATATAGTAGTTAGTAAGATAAATTAAAAATTTAAATCATCAGAAGGAATATGGTTATGGCTAAAAAAATACTTATGGTTCTTACCTCTCATGCAGAGCTTGGCAATACCGGTCATAAAACGGGCTTTTGGGTCGAAGAATTTGCGGCTCCTTATTATGCATTTATTGATGCCGGTGCTGAGGTTACACTCGCATCAGTAAAAGGCGGGCAACCACCGATTGATCCAAATAGCGCCGCACCTGATGCCGCAACAGATGCTACAAAACGTTTTGATAACGACAGTGCAGCACAAACATTGATGGCCAATACAAAAGCGCTTGGTGATGTAAATGCCAGCGACTTTGACGCCGTATTTTACCCAGGCGGTCATGGCCCATTATGGGACTTAGTTGACAATACAGACTCAATTTCATTGATTGAAGACTTTATCAAAACAGAAAAACCTGTTGCAGCTGTTTGCCACGCAAGTGCCGTGTTTTTAAATGCTAAAAATTCAGATGGCAGTGCATTGGTTGCAGGTAAGAAAGTAACTGGCTTTAGCAACAGTGAAGAAGCCGCAGTGCAACTTACTGACATTGTTCCATTGTTGGTAGAAGATGAGCTGATCAAAAAAGGCGGTGATTACCAAAAAACGGATGATTGGGGTGTGCTCGCATTAGTCGATGGCTTATTGATCACCGGTCAAAATCCTGCCAGCTCTGAGCTTGCAGCGCAAAAACTGCTGACCCAATTAGGCTAATTCTTTAATATTGTAACTAAAGCCTTGCTTAACCCAGCAAGGCTTTTCAATTAAGCATCAGGATAGGTATACTCAGTCAAACATATTTAAAATTAAGTGATGTATGGCAAACCCAAAAAGCTCTTTGAGCATTCCTCCTCTAGTCAGTAAACGCTTTACGCTTATTGGTATTATTTTATTGTGTGTTTTACTGCAAATTATTAATAGCTTACCAGGCGTTAACTTAAATGGATTAGGTATTTACCCTCGCAGTCTAAGTGGCTTAACGGGTATTTTTTTCGCGCCTTTTTTACATGGCGGCTGGGCACATTTGCTTAGTAACTTAATCCCATTTGCAGTGCTTGGCTGGCTAGTCTGCCAATATAGCGTCAAACGGTTTTGGGCTGTATTTATCTTTACTGCTGTGGTTGGAGGATTACTGGTTTGGCTATTTGGTCGCGCTAATATTCACGTTGGCCTGAGCGGTGTACTTTATGGCTTGTGGGGCTTTTTAATTTGCTACGGCATTATGCATCGGTCATTTAAGGCCATTGCTATTAGTGTCGCGGTGGTATTTTTATATAGTGGTTTAATTTGGGGTGTTTTGCCACAGCGTCCCCATGTGTCATTTGAAAGCCACCTGTTTGGCGCACTCGCTGGTATTCTTATTGGCTATTATTTAGCAAAACAAGATAAGAAAAGCGCAAGTTATAAGCTTTAAAGTTAGCAAGGTTAAAGATAAAATATTAACCGTCATTATCTCGGATTAAATAAATTTGCGCTTTCTCTATTTCGGTTAGCGCTTTATACCCTCGTGGATAAGGCCATCCATGACCTCATCTAAATGATCTTCATATTACCAATGAAAGTTATCTTTGCTTCCCTTGCTCTAAATGATCAACTAGGATGGGTTGTTCGTAACCTTAATTAAAGTAACCAACGTTTAAGGAGTTTTGATGAGTAACAGCGAAAACTATACCCCGCCTAAAGTATGGCAGTGGGACGCGGAAAGTGGCGGTGACTGGGCAAAAATAAATCGACCAATTGCAGGCGCGACTCGCCAGCAAGATTTACCCGTTGGTGAGCACCCTCTTCAGCTTTACTCACTGGCAACCCCTAATGGCCAAAAAGTCACCATCATGCTTGAAGAACTGTTAGAGCTTGGTATCACTGAAGCCGAATATGATGCGTTTTTAATTAAAATCGGCGATGGCGATCAATTTGGCTCAGGCTTTGTGGGTGTTAACCCTAATTCAAAAATTCCAGCGCTGATGGATCACAGTACGACCCCTATAACGCGAGTGTTTGAGTCAGGTGCTATTTTACAATACTTAGCAGAGAAGTTTGATGCGCTAGTGCCAAGCGACCACACCAGTAAAACCGAATGCCGTAACTGGTTATTTTGGCAAATGGGATCAGCACCTTATTTAGGCGGTGGTTTTGGTCATTTCTATGCCTATGCACCACACAAAATGCAATATCCTATTGACCGATTTACGATGGAAGTTAAACGCCAGCTAGATGTATTAAACCGCCATTTAAGTGATCATGATTACATGGCTGGTAGTGACTATTCAATCGCAGATATTGCTATTTGGCCATGGTATGGCTCGCTGGTATTGGGATATTTATACGACGCCGCCGAGTTTTTAGATGTTGAATCATATACCCACGTGATGCGCTGGGCAAAACAGATTGAACGCCGCCCTGCAGTAAAGCGTGGTCGCAGAGTTAACCGGACTTGGGGCCCAGAAGATGAGCAACTAGCCGAGCGCCACAGTAAAAGCGACTTTTAACGAAAACCTAACAGCGCGATTAGTATGACTAACCGCGCTGTTACTTATGCTGGCTGTAAATCTATTTGGTTATTTCGCGCCTGCAAGATCTGTAAGCCGCGAGCTAAGAATATGCCACTTAAAATACCGTAAATCGCGCTGACAATAACCATAAATTCTGTACTTTGCGTAACTGCTAGTTGTATTGCCAACATCACTCCAACACAATATTTAGTAAAGAAAATGGCCATTATTAGTATAAATGGTACTTTGCTACCAGGTATATGAAACACATGCTGCTCACTTATGTAGCGCACTCCCTTTGGCAAACCGAATTGACGAGCGACTCCCCAACCAAGTACTAAACACACAAACCAAACTGCTAATGCAATTACACCAGAAAATGCGGAGTACACCCCAAAAACTGACAGGCCAGCCATTGCGACAGGTAACACACAAACACTGCGTAACGTGACCTCTCTTGCTCGGGTTTGTTTGACACCAAGCACAATCAGGCCGGCAAATAACGCGAACACCCACAACGGTGTATGTTTAATTATATCAATCACTAAACTTCCTTTTTATTGTTGTTATTGCTTATTGTATTAGTGCCTTGAGCTTAATCTTATTTAAATAATTAATAAAGTTACAATTACATTTTTTTAACCTTTATATACGTAGTAAGCTTAATGGGCCATCTCGATGCTAACTTAGAGAATAGTAAAAGGCGACGACAAACAAATATCGCAGAGTGTAATCGCCATCATTTCAGTCGTAGCAAAACAACAGCGCAATTTGATAACCAAAAACCACTCAGCAGCAAACTAAAACATTCTCTTAAATCGAATGGTTAAGCCATTAAATTGCATTGTTAATTTGTAATATAAAAGGATATGCTCTTATTAGTAATTTACAATTAAAGGAACGGCTATGAAGAACGTATTATTAATCAACTCATCGCTCAACGGTGAAAACGGTAATTCACATCAGCTTAGTGAGCAGTTCATTGCTGAGCTTACACAAAAAACTGACATTACAGTGACTCGTCGTGATGTTGCCGAAAACCCATTACCACACCTAACTCAAGCTGAAATGGGCGCATGGATGACAGAGCCTTCAGAGCGTAGCGATGAGCAAAACAAACTGGCTGCTATTTCTGATGAGTTGGTCACTGAGCTGCAAAATAATAAACTCATCGTGATGGGCGTCCCTATGTATAACTTTGGTATTCCATCTACATTAAAAGCGTGGATCGATCGTGTTGCTCGCGCTGGCATTACGTTTAAATACACTGAAACAGGCCCAGTTGGGTTAGTTGAAAATACTAAAGTAGTTATTCTTGCTGCTCGTGGCGGTATGTACTTAGGTACTGATATGGATACGCAAACTAAGTATCTAAAAGACTTTTTTGCATTTTTAGGTATCAACGATGTGGACTTTATTTATGCTGAAGGCCTAAATATGCCAGGTGGTGATGACAGCAAAAACGCCGCTAGTAAAGAAATTTCAGATTACGTATCGGCACTTTAATTTTTTGATAAACAAGCGGTCAGTAAGGACCGCTTTTTAGTTAGCCATGCTGATTTCATTTATTACACATTCTTATCGTCAGTGGATCCGTGTAACTCAACATTCAATACTTTTGTAAACTTGGTGCTTATGTTGCAACACTCTCTATAAACCGCCCATTTCGCTATGTAAAGGTGAAATTTTTTCACAGTTAGCGAAATTATTACAAAGGAGATGAGTATGACGATTAAGAAATCTGCACAATCACATTGGTCTGGCGATATTAAATCTGGTAAAGGTCAAATTAGCACCGAAAGCGGCGCTTTAGATAATCAGCCCTATGGTTTTAATACGCGCTTTGAAGATAAAGCGGGCACTAACCCAGAAGAACTAATAGCTGCGGCGCACAGTGCTTGCTTTAGTATGGCGCTATCACTTGCGTTAACTGAAGCAAATTACGTTGCTGATGATATCACCACCAGTGCAGTGGTTAGTTTAGATGAAGTGGATGACGGCTTTGAGGTTAGTCATATAGCCTTAAGTGTAGAGGCAAAAATTGCCGGTATTGCTGAATCAGAATTTAAAAAACTGTGCGAGCAAACCAAACAAGGCTGCCCTATCTCAAAATTAATGAATGCTGAGATATCACTCACAATGGCACTCAACTAAACTAAAAAATTAGCAGTATATAAGCCAAGTAGTTATTACTTGGCTTTTTACTGCACGGTTTTTACTATACGTAAAAGGTATAAACATAAAATAACGTAAAATTTCAGCTAAATCTCTGGCCTAGCCAAGCTAAATAAATCATGCGTTGTCGTAAAGTAATCTCCGCCCATTTTACCAACGGTATTTAAAGCTCTTGGGTCAATATAGCCGTTAACAAGCACACTTTCATCAATATAAATACCAACTACATTTAATAACATCATTTGCCCGCCACCTGCTTGTTCAGAAATAGTGACCACGTCACGTAAGCTACATTCATAACGAACCTTAGCTGCTGCCACCCCCAATGGAGTTACTGATTGACTTGCACATGATGCGATCCCCACAGCCGTAAATTCACTAGTTTGCGAAGAAAAATTACCGCAGCTTTGATTCATTTGCTCCACCAGATTATGACTGACCACATTGATAACGCACTCTTTTGTGGCCAGTAAATTGTTTAAGGTATCCTTGTTTTGATTCTCAGCTGGATTTACCTGAGTCACACTCAATACCGGTGGATTAACACTTGCCACGGTAAAAAATGAATACGGCGCAATATTCGCCACGCCATCACTACTTAACGTACTTATCCACGCGATAGGCCTTGGCGTGATCCCACCAACCAATTTACTGTATGCCCCTTTTTGCTCGTCAGGATCAGTTAAATCAAAATACATCATCACCTCATTAAATTTAAACTCATTAAACTAAACGCCTTTTCACTTTGTTACGTATTAAAGACAAAGTAAATGAAAAAACGCTTTATTACTATGACACACTCTTTGTACTGGTTTACTAACGATTTACGACTAAGCGATAACGCATTAATCTCTCTTGCTGCAAAGCAAGATACAGCACTTAGCTTTGTATATTGTATTGACCCTCAATTGTTTAAAAGCAATCACCATGATTGCCAATCAATGGGACAACATCGCTGGCAGTTTTTAGCGCAATCTTTACAACAGTTAAACAATACTCTGAAAGACTATGGGCAACATTTAGTGATCTACCATCAAGCTGCTCATGAGATGATTGAACATTATTATCACCATCACAACGTACGTACTCTATATTGCAGTGAACAAATTGGTTACAATGAGCAGCAAACGCTACTCAATGTAGCGAAAAATCATGCTGATCTTGTTATTAAACAAGCTAATACATTTACCTTATATGACAACCAGCAACTTCCTTTTAGTGTTAATGAACTGCCAGCAACATTTAGTCAATTCAGAAAGCTAATTGAGCAAACAACGCCCACTATAAATACACTTTTAGATCCTCCAGAGTACATAGCCAGACCTTTAATTGCTCCAATGCCTTGGCCAACTACATTGCCTAATGTCAGTAAAGAACGAGCGTTATTCGCAGGTGGTGAAAAAGTGCGACTGATCATCTAGCTGATTACTTTTCAAGTGCTAATCCATCTACCTACAAAGAAACTCGCAACGCTTTAGCTGGTATTGAAAACTCAACCAAGTTTTCTCCTTGGCTTGCTAATGGCTGCATTAGTGCTCGGCAAATAGTCAACGCTTTGCGTAATTATGAGCACATTCATGGCGCAAACGACTCAACTTACTGGATTTATTTTGAATTACTGTGGCGTGAATACTTTCAACTATACAGCCTGCGTTATGGCAATAAGTTATTTTCTTTTGCCGGAATTACAAAGCGTAAGCCACTAACCAGTTTTTACCCACAGCGATTTAAGCAATGGTGCACAGGCACAACACCGTATCCCATTGTCAATGCATGTATGAAACAGCTGAATAAAACCGGCTATATGTCAAATCGTGGCCGGCAATTAGTTGCAAGCTGCTTGGTAAACGAGCTCAAGCTAGATTGGCGCTTTGGCGCTGCTTATTTTGAACAACAACTGATTGATTACGACGTGGCATCTAATTGGGGAAATTGGCAATACCTTGCAGGTGTTGGCGCGGATCCTCGCTCGGGTAGGCATTTCAATTTAGTAAAGCAAACCCAAACCTACGATGCTAATAATCAATTTATTAATCACTGGCAAGGTGATGAGGTACACGCCATAGACTCGTTAGATGCCGCAGATTGGCCGTTAAGCAGTTAATAATGCTTAAAGAATAGCGGTGGTGAGAATAAAAGTTGTAGCATACAAAACCGAGCCTTTTAGACTCGGTTTTGTACATTTTAGCAAGGTGCCACATTATTAAATGTTCTAATTTTTGTTTTTAAATCAAATGCTGCATAACCAGCCACAATAATAAAACAGCCTGCTGGCACAATATAAGAAAAAGCGACACTGAAGGTATCAATAAATACAGCCTGTACCACGGGTACTATCGCTCCACCTAAAATAGCCATTACTAATCCGGCAGCACCTAGCTTTGCATCATCGCCTAAACCATGTAATGAAATTGCGTAAATAGTGGGAAACATTAACGATAAACAAGCCGATATACAAACTAAAGCCCAAACCCCACTTATAGTTGGCATTTGCACCATATATAAACATAGTAGCGTCGCAATTACAGAGGTTGCCATTAATAGTTTTGCTGGTCTAATAAATCCCATAAGCCATGTCATCACAAACCGAGAGAACAGAAAAGTGATCATACTGTATTGCAAAAACGTTCCACCGGTCACTTCGTTTGTATCAAGTGCTTCCATAACGTATTGAATGGTAAAGGTCCATACACAGGTTTGCGCTGCAACATTAAAAAACTGCGCAATAACGCCAAAGCGATAATGTGTATTTTTAAATAATCGTTTAAAGGTTGCACGAAAATCGACATGCTTAGATACCTTTTTTGCTTGCAAAAGTTAGGTGTTTTAGTAAATGCAATTGCCAGCCAAATAAGCACAAGTACGCAAGCCATACCCACATAAGGCACCATAACCGCATCTAGTTCTGCTTTTATTACCTGAGTTAGTTGCTCAGCGCTCATAGCTGCACGCTCATCTGAGGAAGCTATATTTAGGCTAGGTAAAATAAGGGTTGCGGCTAAAAACACACCGATATTAGTACCAACAGGATTGAAAGATTGCGCTAAATTTAATCTACGGGTTGCACTTTGCTGATTTCCCATTCCCATCACATAGGGGTTTGCTGAAGTTTCTAAAATAGATAGACCACCAGCTAACACAAATAAAGCGGCTAAAAAAAGCCGTAAGTCATTGCTTGGCTTGCGGGATAAAACATAAATGCCCCCATCGCAGCCATGCCTAAGCCTGTCAATACTCCCGTTTTGTAAGAAAAGCGTTTATTTATATAAGCGGCAGGAATGGCTAAGCAAAAGTAGGCGCCATAGTAGCTAAACTGTACAAGTGCCGATTGCACTGAAGACATAGTAAATATTTTACTAAATACTTTAACTAACGGATCAGTCATATTTGCTGCAGCACCCCATGCTGCAAAGCAAAGTACAAGCAAAATAAAGGGAACCACCATCTCCTTAGAGACAAGAGGTGTTTTTGTATGTGTGTGTGTGGTCATTGCCATGTCTCAGTTGTTAACTTTGAGTAAAGCATTTAAACAGGTAAATATCACCTCGTCAATAAATCAACTATAGTTATTTATTACATTTAACAATACTTAATTGTACTCTGTCGTTAATTTAATATTAAATGATCAGCACAGTAATAAAACCAATGCTGTCGCCAAGTATGTCCGCTCAGTGTACAATTAGTTAAGTTATTCAAGACAATAACAGATTAGACAGGAATCATTATCAAAGCTAAAAACCCTCGACTCGTCTCACAAGAAGGCCGAAGCCAATCTGGCTTGCGTGCTCACAATGAACGTCGAATTATGTCTTTAATTCGTCAACAAGGGAGTGCGCCAAAAGCCGAGATAGCACAAAAAACGGGTCTTTCTGCACAAGCCGTTACAGTTATTATCAATAGCTTAGAAGCCGAGTCGTTATTAATAAGAAAAGAGCCACAGCGTGGCCGTGTTGGCCAACCTACGATTCCGTTTGCCTTAAATCCTGATGGTGCTTTTGGCATCGGCTTAAAAGTTGGTCGCCGAAGTTATGATTTAACCTTAATTGACTTGGTCGGAAATATTCGCGCAACCTTAAATGAATACTGTGCCTACCCTACTGTAAATAGTCTGCTCACTTTTCTAGAAAAAGGTATCAGCGTACTTAAAATGAGCTTAAGTGACGAGTTAGCCGAGCGTATTCTAGGTATTGGTGTTGCAACTCCTTTTGAAATTTGGAATTGGACTGGAAGAAGCTGGCGCACCAAAGAAAGTAATGAATGAATGGAAGTCTTTCGATTTTAAACAAAGAATCAATCAGATCATCTCTCTTCCTGTCTATGTATGTAATGATGATACCGCAGCATGCTCAGCAGAGCTGAGCTTTGGCAACCCAGCTCGCTTTACTGATTTTTTATACATTTTTATTGGCACTTTTATTGGTGGTGGAGTCGTTATAAACGAAACCTTATTTACCGGTAAAAAAGGCAATGCGGGAGCTATTGGCTCATTACCAAGGCCTGTACTCAATAGTGAAGGCCAACTAACATCGCAACAGCTGATCATGCAGTCTTCGCTGTATATACTTGAAAAAATGCTTAAAGATGATGGTTACAATACCGACATAGTGTGGAGTTCAAAAGAATATTGGGGAGATTTAGGCCCTGTTTTAGATAAATGGATAGATCAAGTTGCAGATGGCCTTGCCTATGCAGCACTGTGCTCACTGGCTATTTTTGATTTTGAAGCCATTGTGATTGATGGTGCAATCCCTATCAATGTAAGAGAAAAAATAGTATTAGCAACAAAGTTAAAATTAAGCCAAGCCGATCATCGTGGCATATATCGCTGTGCCGTACAAAGCGGCTCTATTGGTGCTAAAGCTCAATCAATAGGTTGCGCTAACCTACCGTTAATTATAAATTTTTCTCAAGATAACATCAGCCTTTCCCACAACTAGCTTCCAATAAATTTATCAAGCAGCCGGCGCTATTCGCCGGCGCTTTGATATTCTGGATTACCCGCAAATAAATTCAATTAAATAACTCCATAAACTTGTACAAAAAAATAAGTAATAATAGTTGATTTATTCCTTTTAGTTCTCTACATTCTATTTACAAATTTGCCCAAACTGGTGAGGCGGGCTGATAAAACAGCAAGTTTGTAATCACACGCAACAAAAAGCAAAAAATTGTTTAGGATTTGGGCACATAATCGTAACGGGCACATCTGGTCAAAAAAGAGTGAATCTATCAATGCCATTAACCCAGCTAAGTTAGCTGGCTTGATTCGAGAAGATACATAAAGCGACGTATTTTTTGACACCAAAATCAATAACTGTCTTGGTGGTCAAGGCTTAGATTTAACCAAAGGTATCGTTTAAAACGAGACGATACCCTGACAATTCTTATAGGAATAACGTAATGGAAGTAGTTGCAATTGGTGAAGCCTTAATTGATTTACTCTCAAATGATTGTATAGATAAAACAGTATTAAGCAGCGAGCTAGGATTCACTCAATTTGCAGGAGGTGCCCCCGCAAATGTAGCTGTCGCCGTAGCAAAGTTAGGCGGTTTGAGCTCACTGCTTGGTAAGGTAGGCGATGATCCGTTTGGTCGTTTTTTAATAAAGGCACTCGATACACATAATGTTAAAACATCACATGTTAGCTTTTCTAAAAAGGGTAAAACTGCACTAGCCTTTGTCTCATTAGATGAAAGCGGTGAACGTACATTTGATTTTTACGATAAAGACGCCGCGCATTATGATTTGCAGATTTCCGATTTAACCCCCTCTTTATTTGCAGCCCCTAAAATAGTGAGCTTTTGCTCAGGCTCTTTAGCTAAGGCTCACATATTAAATACTACGTTAAATGCACTAAAACACTTTAAAGAAGCAGACTCGGTTACATGCTTTGATATTAATTTTCGACCTGCCTTTTGGGATGAACCACTTACAGCCCCATCCATTATTAATGATATAGCTAAAACGGTTGATGTTATTAAAGCAAGTAAAGATGAGCTGATAGCCCTGTATGGCATTGAGCATATTGAAACCACAATAAAAAGCTGGGTAGACAATGGCGTGTCATTGGTTTTAATGACTGATGGTGGCGAGCCAATTACATTTTCCTCATGCTCATTTAGTGGTACATATCCTTGTCCACCAGCGAATGTCGTAGATACCACAGCTGCCGGTGATGCTTTTGTAGGCGGTTTTTTATACCAAGTAGCTTCGCTAGTAAGTGATAAAAACGAATTTACCGATTGGGCCAATAATTTTGAAAACGTATTAAAAGCAATCAACTTTGCAACTAAGTGTGGCGCCTCAACTGTCGCAAAGTTTGGTGCATTCGACGCTTTACCAACGCAGCAAGACCTGTCTGCCTGAGCACTTACAATCAACCAGCCTATTTGTAACCTCTATACTAACGACTAAAACTCATATTTTTAGTTTTAGTCGTCTAACAAAATCGCTTTTAAACTACTTTTACATTTAATACGTATAAAACCATTTATGCCTAATTATTTATAAACGATACGGTTTTGATATCACCAGTATGAAAGAAAAAATAAACATAGTCTGGTTTAAACGTGACTTACGCCTAAGCGATCATCAGCCTTTAAAAAATGCGTTTAGTAATGGCCTGCCCACACTATTAATTTATAACTTTGAACCTTTACTGCTTGACGATGGGCATTACAACGAGCGGCATTGGCGCTTTGTCTATCAATCAATTGTTGATTTAAATACCCAACTAGCTCGCTTTAATAGCCGCGTGTATATATTTAATGAAGACATGCAAACCCTGCTTGAATCGCTTCACTCGCAGTTTGCAATCACAAACATGTTTAGCCATCAAGAAATAGGGCTAAACAACACTTTTGAACGTGATAAAACCATTAAAACATGGTGCCAACACCATCATATTAACTGGTTAGAGTCGCCAACCGGGGCTGTGATACGTGGCAAAAAAATCGCCACAATTGGAACGAACGCTGGCAACAAACCATGCAAGCACCTATTGCTATACCTAATTGGAAGCAAATAAAGCCACTCACCCTTACTGACTATAAAACACCCAAGCTGCCTAGTTCCTATACGCAAGATAATGAACATTTTCAGCATGGGGGACCACGACTTGCCCGTGAAGTAATGCAAAGTTTTTTTGCTGAACGCGGTAAGGGTTATCAAAAAGGAATATCTAGCCCTAGTTTAAGCCGTACTCATTGCTCTAGACTATCGCCCTATTTAGCGTGGGGAAATATCAGCCTGAGGCAAGTGTATCAAATGGCGATTGACGCATACCATAGCACTTGTGCTGATAAAAAAGGTTGGCAGCGCCCGCTTGCTGCATTTGTATCTCGCCTGCACTGGCATTGCCATTTTATGCAAAAGTTTGAAAGCGAATGCAGCATGGAATTTAAAGCATTAAATCCAGGGTACCATGCATTTCCATATCGCGATGACGCACAAGTTACTAGCGATATTGAACGCTGGGCACAGGGGCAAACCGGTATTCCTATTATTGATGCCTGCATGCGCTGTTTAAAAGCCACCGGTTATATTAATTTTAGAATGCGCGCTATGTTAGTTAGTTTTGTTACGCATCATTTAAATATTAGCTGGCAACATGCAAGCCTGCCGTTGGCTAACTATTTTTTAGACTTTGAACCAGGGATCCACTACCCGCAAATACAAATGCAAGCATCGGTTACGGGCATTAATACTATTAGACATTACAACCCGATTAAACAATCTGAGGATCAAGACCCGAGCGGTGAATTTATAAAAAAATGGTGCCCAGAACTTGAAAAGCTGCCTGTAGAATACTTGCATGAACCTTGGGAGCAAACACCCATGGAAGCATTATTTAACGACTTTAAACTAGGTGACGATTACCCTGCACCGATGATTGATTTAACCAAAGCGTCTAAAGAAGCGAGAGAACGGCTTTGGCAATATCGCGAACGTATTGAGGTTAAGCGCGCTATTCCTGCGATTTTAAAAAAGCATGTAAGCATCGCCCCTAGAACAAAAAGTACCAAGACAAACCATCACAATGGCTCATAAAAAACTAACTTTACCGCAAAAAACCTGCCCCACTTGCAAACGTGATTTTGCTTGGCGTAAAAAATGGCAGCGCGACTGGGATAACGTTATTTACTGCTCGCAGCGTTGCAAACGCAATAAAAACGAAGAGTCAACGCGCTAGCTAAAATTTGCAGTTAAACAGAACAAAGCTTTGTTATTGATTCTAAAAATACGGTAACATCATTGTTATTATTAATAATAAATAGCAATAATTAAGGGATACTATGAATTGTACAAGTTGTGGTAAAGGGTTACTTAAACCGAGTTTTATTGAAGGTCAATTTCGTTCGCACACATGCACGCACTGTAATGGCCACTGGATACTAATCGAAGACTTTGCAGCTTGGAAAGAGCGTAACCCAAACTTTGCATTTGCTGACAATATCTCATTCGAAGCCGACGCTAAAGACACTAAAAAAGCGTTAATTTGCCCAGTATCGGGGGTCATTATGCGTAAGTTTCGTATTTCATCATCAACTGACCACCGTATTGATTACAGCGCACCAGTAGGTGGGATCTGGTTAGATGCAGGTGAGTGGGAATTACTAAAAGAAGAAGGCTTAGCTGGTACATTGAATGCAGTAGTAACACAGCAATGGCAAAACCAAATTAGAGAGCAAAGTACCAAACAAAACTTTAGCGATATTTACGCTGATAAGTTTGGCACTGACACTTATGCAAAAGTTAAAGAACTCAGAACATGGCTTAATGCACAACCACAAAAAGCAGATTTGAGAGCCTATCTAATGGCTGAAGACCCATATTCTGCAGAAAAGTAAGCTGCTAAAAAAGTGGGACTCGCTGTATCGAGTCCTTTTATCACAAAAAATACCACAGTCATTGTACTTGTTTAATTTTCTTATTGCTGTGTTAACCGCATGCGCCACTGTTTTACTGTTATACTCAAACGCTAATACGCAGAAGCCAATCGCGGCTATGTCATATTTACTTTCAACTTGTCATTCTATGCAAGTTAACCACCTGATTTAAAACCGCTTTACATTAAAAATACTAATTTAGTAAATAACAAAACCCTTTACTGAGACCATTGTTTACAGTCAAGTGTTTCGCTTGCCTGTAAAACAGCCCACAGTTTGTTGGCGAAGTAGCATCATTCGTTTATGAACTCAGCATACTTTAAACAAGGCGATAGCATGAGTGAATTAACTATTGGCGTAATTGGTACGTCACGCAAGACAGATGAACGACGTTACCCTATCCACCCAGACCACCTTAAGCGCATTCCAGAACAACTTAGAAAACAACTGATCTTTGAACAAGGCTACGGCGAAGCTTTTAATGTGAGCGATGCGCAAATAGCCGCATTAACCGGTGGTGTTGCAAGTCGCAGTGATATTTTAACCAAAATAGGCACCGTGATCATCGCCAAACCGGTGCTTGCTGATTTACAGGAGCTACGTGAAGGTGGAACCCTTTGGGGCTACGTACATTGCGTACAACAACGCGAAATAACCCAAGCTGCACTTGATAGAAAACTCACTCTCATTGCGTTTGAAGATATGTTTGTATGGTCGCCACAAGGCAATGTTGGCCGTCATACTTTTTATAAAAATAACGAAATGGCCGGCTACTGTGCGGTGTTACATGCACTGCAGCTCAAAGGTATTGATGGACATTATGGTGATCAGCGTAAAACCATCATCTTTAGTTTTGGTGCTGTTAGTCGCGGGGCAATTTATGCACTCAAAGCCCATGGTTTTAGAGATATTACGATTTGCATCCAGCGCCCCGATCACGAAGTACGCGAAGAGATCCTCGACTGCCATTACGTTAAAGTTCGCCAAGGCCAACACGATGAAGCACGGATGATGGTGGTTGAACACGATGGGACGCAACGTCCACTAACGGAGCTCATTAGCGAAGCCGATATTATCGTAAATGGCACTTTTCAAGAAACTGCAAACCCAGTTAATTTTGTTATTGAATCTGAAGCGGACTGCCTAAAAGCAAACAGTTTAATTATAGATGTAAGCTGTGACGAAGGTATGGGGTTCTTTTTTGCTAAACCCACCACATTTGCAAATCCGATGTTTCGCTATGAAACCGTTGATTATTACGCGGTTGATCATACACCTAGTTATTTATGGGAAAGCGCAACACGTTCAATCTCAGCCGCCATGATTGTATACTTACCTACAGTATTAGCAGGCAAGGCACAATGGCAAAAAGATGAAACCATCCGTCGTGCGATTAATATTGAAGACGGTATAATCAAAAATACTGCGATTCTAGCGTTTCAAAAGCGCCAATTAAACCCGCCTTATAATGCACTTTAGTTATTAAACATAATTAGTTTTTCAAACATCAATAAACACGCCGAGCAGCTAATCCTGCTCGACGAGTTCATCTGTAAGAGTCATTGTTCTGATATTGTTTGCTCACCAGCAACTTTTTCTCTCAGTTGCATCACCACTTGCTCTGATATAGCTAAATCTCCTTGCTTGGCACTAAAGCTATGAACAACCCAGGCAGAGGCAGCAACCACTTCCAACACCACTTTATCAAAATCAACATCAAATAAAGTTTGGTCTCGTACTACGGCATCCCCCTCATTAACGTAAATTGCCGAAATCGTAGCCTTACCCATCATTCCTTGTAGTTCAGGTACTTTGATATCCATATTGCTTCCTTTGTGGTTAATTTAAATGCTATTTCGCGCCCCATGCAGCAATCAATTTTTCAAACTGAGCCTGCACATTGTTATTATTGATACCTTGAGTTTGTTGGTTAATTGCATTAACAAGCTCAGTAAATGACGTTTGGTTATTGTTACTGGTAACCGCTGCAGTTAGCGCATTCACAGCCTCTTTATTATCAAGGGCTGCAAGTTGCTCAATTAACGCCTGCAAGTGTGGCTGACAGTTATTACCAGCTATAGCACGGCTTAATTGCTCTAAACTTGCCATATAAGGCGTTTGCACAAAACCATTATCAAGCGATTGCGCTATGCTACTAATTGCTTGTTTATTATCTAAACCTTGAATATTCACACCAACACTTTGCAATAACTGGCTGTAATCGTGGCTTAGGTTGTTTTTACTAAGTTTACCGGCAATCTCTTCCAGTGATTGATGCAAATAACCCATTTGCTCCACCGCCATCATCACCGGACTGCCGGCGCCATCAAGTTTATTTAAACGTACAAAGTCACCTTTAATTTGACTAAAGCGCTGCTGCTGTTCTGCGCTTAAGGTGCCACGCAGTTCACCGAGTTTAAGTAAGTTCTCTTCAGAGCCTTTACTGAGTGTTTGCGCTTCACCACGATAATGGTCACAAATCAAGTTTTCTAGCTCTTCGTCATTCATGGCAGCAACGACTTTTTCTGCCATTTTATTCATATTACGGTAGCTGCCTTGCAATTTAAATGGCGGCTCTGTGCGGTAATTATTATCTTGCGCGGCTGAGGCAATATACTGGGCGTTCACTTTTAATACGGTATTACGAATAGTGATTAATCGGCTGAGTACCGCTTTAATTTCGTTAACTTCCGCTTGTGAATAGCCGTGTTCAAGCTCATTTAATGAAATATCTTCGCCTTGACACATCCGCACTAACTTATATAAATCTTCCATGTTACGGTTAGCCAATGGCGCTAATACTGCATTAGATGTTAGCGCATTTTCTATAAAGCTCATGGCAAACTCTTGCTCACACCCGGCTAAGGTATCACCAAGATTATAAATATCGGCGCGGTTTGCCAACATATCAGGAATTTTAAAGCTCTCACCAGATTCCGTATACGGGTTACCTGCCATCACTACGGCAAACTTTTTACCGCGTAAATCATAGGTTTTACTTTTACCGTTCCACACCCCGTCAATACGTCTTGAGCCATCACACAAAGAAATAAACTTTTGTAAAAACTCAGGGTTAGTATGCTGAATATCATCTAAATACAGCATCACGTTATTGCCCATTTCAAAGCTCTGATTGATTTTTGCAATCTCTTTTTCAGCAGTAGCATTAATGGCTTGAGCAGGATCGAGTGACACCTGATCGTGCCCTATCGACGGGCAATTTACTTTTACAAAAGTCAGCCCTAAACGGTTAGCAACGTATTCAACTAAGGTTGTTTTACCGTAACCTGGCGGCGAGATCAGTAATAGCATGCCCATTAAATCAGTGCGTTTGTTTTTACCTGCTGAGCCAATTTGTTTTGCTAAGTTATCACCAATAATTGGAAAGTACACTTTATTGATCAGCTGATTACGTACAAACGAGCTAAGTGGCCTGGCTTTAAATTCCTCAAGTTGCAGGCGCTCTTTTTGCGCCGCTAAAATATCACTGCGCAGTGCATGATACTGCTCAAAAGCCGGTACTTGCTCAGTGATGTATTTACGAGTTCTGGCATAAAACTCTGCATAATCAACATGTAAAGTTTGCTCTTGCACGCGTTTATGTTGCCCCATTAAACGCTCAACTTGGGTGTTTGGGGTGACGTCCAACACAGTGTATTTTAATGTTGTGGTGGCACTGAGATGCAAGTAGTTAGCCGCTTCCGCCTGCACCATCGCCGACACTTTAGGATTTTGCATGCAGTACGCATTAAGCCAACTTAAAAATAATAATGCCCGCTCATCAGTTTGCTTTACGTTTTCACAGGCCTGAGCAAGCTCGTTGCTATAACCTTTGGCTTTAGCGTCACTACGAAACTGTTCAGCTAAATTTTTAGCTTGCTGAGAAACGATAAATAGCTGTTGCTCTGCCGTTTTTTGTTGCGCTAATTGTTGCACTAAATAAGCTGCGGCCAAGTCACTGGATAAATCAGCAAAACGTGCAGATAATTTGCTAACTTGAGTTAAAAAGACATTGATCTGTTCACTTAACTGCGCGGTTAACGTGCTGATAAAACTGGTTGCAGCAAAGTGTTTATCCATCAAAATAGCATTGCTCGCTTGATGGAAATATTCGTTCAGTTGTGCAGATGACAATTGCGCACTAAATAACTGCGCAATAATACGACAACTAGCCGGATAAATAAGTAAGTCCAGACTATTTTTTTGCGTCAGTAAGGTGTCAATAATTGCCCATGCATCGTGGTCATGAATGCCTTTTTCATAGCCTTCTTGATAGCGCGGTTCAGCAAATTTTTGCACCAGCTGCAATAACTGTTTATCTCGTTGTGCCTGCTCTAATTGTGCAAAAGTCAGCGAATGCTCACTGTTTTCACAAGCGAGTAATATTTGCGCAGCTAAATACTCACCACGATAAACCACCTCACTTTCCGAAACTAATGTTTGTTGCCACAAATGACGACTTTGCTGTAACGTTTGTAAGCTTTTCTCATCTGTTATTGGCTCAAAATAATCAGTACCCGTTAAGTGCAGCATCAGCTGCTCGTCACGCGGCAATAAGGTTAAATCGAGTAATTGCTTATTAACACTAAAAGCGTGCTTACCAATACTGACTGTATTGCCGCCGTCAGTGAAAATATCTTGTTTATCACGTAACGAACGTATGCCCTGATCTTTACTGGCTTTTAGCTTTGATTGGATATCATCGGCACGAATTTCATCGCCTAACTCTTTAAGCTCACTAGTCAATGCACGAAGCTTGCTGATCATAGGATCGGCGGCAAAATAAGTATTTAATGCATCAAGCTCAGTAAAGCTTTGCGCACGGCGGTTAACGCCTTGCAATATACGCTCGGCGGCATTGGCTAAATTCAATGCGCGGCGCTGACGGATATCAATTAAGCTTTGTTTATGCGCTTCAAAGCTTTCGTATACGTCATCACGTTTGGCAATGATCTCTGTCAGGTATTCGTCAAAATCACTAAATTGCGATTCCAGCTCTTCAAGCTGAATAAGCAAACGTGAAAGTTGCTCGTCACACGCCTCTGGGGTTTTAGCATTATTTAGTGCGTTGGTAATACTTTGCGAAAAAAGCTTAAAGCGTGCGGCAAATTCAGCTTTAGCTTCAACACTGCCAAGGCTCTTTTGACGGATTTCAATGCTCGCTTTAGCACGATTAACCAACGCATAAACAGCACTGATATCTTCGAGGATTTGCGTGCGCACACGGCTGTCGTCGATGTCTAAATCAAGCATAGTGTGGTTAAGTAAATCCAGCTCTACACTTTGCGCATCTAACTGTGCGATATAGGTCTTCAGCTCGCTAACGCTCTCGCTTTTACTGCTTAGCTCTTCAAGCTCTTTAAGTTTTTCGTGGTACGGCGCCAGCGCGCTGTCTTGTTGTAAAAACGCAGCAGTTGCTTGGCTTACTTCTACCAGCCGTGCATCAATCTCACTTTGTAAGTTATTCAGTGCAGCAATATCTATATATTTAATATCTTCAAGGCTTATTACTTGCCCTTTGAGCATTTTTAATGCATCAATACCTTGCACAAATTGCGGTGCGACTTTAAAGCTATCAGGACGTACTTCTCGGGTTACATCAGTGTATTGCTTATTAATATCCACCAAGGCTTGCTTGGCTTTGTTTTGAATCTCGGTGACTTTTTCAAACTCATCAAGCACTTGCTCAGCGGTTTCATTGATGCTGTGTAGGTTTTGTGCGATTTCAGCAAATTCGCTTTCGTTAAGCCAATGGTAACGGTCAAAGATATTCCGGCTAAGGGCAATTAAATCTTCGTAATGAAATAAAGTCGGGCTTTGCTCGCTAATGGCTTTACAGACACTGTATAAATCAGAAATACCGCGAACTAAATCGGGGTTACCTATTTTACCAAAAAAGCTAGTAAGTGGCGGCGCATTGGCTGCAAATTCAGCCGATACAAACGGGCTTTGCCAAATTTGAATCGGGTGTACTCGCTCCGCTTGGTCTTTATCGGCTTTAAAAGTCAGCGTTATACCATCGTTGTAAATAGCATAACCGTGACAATAAATTGGATTTTGCAGGTTTTTATCAATAATATTATAGGCAAATAGCGCGTAACGGCCTTCACTTGGCTCGTAAAACACATATAAAACATCTTCGCCGTTCGGTGACTTTATATGTCGGTGAAATTCTAAATCTTCGATTTGCTCTTCAAACGAGCGTGCTTGCCCTGATTGTAAGTAGTAACCACCAGGAAAAATAATGCCGTGATCTTCAGGTAAAGTTACACATGCACTGCCGATTGCATCTTGGCGCATGACCTGCTGAGTGCGGGTGTTATAAATAAAGTAACGCCATGTTTTTTCACGGTATGGGAGAATTTTTAGCAGCACTAAGTCGCCTACCAGCGCGTACTCAACTTCGCTGTCAGCAAGGGATTGGTTTTTATCATCAACAGCTTCTTGATAAATCCCTTCACCGGTGTCAGTGCTGTTTTCTATTTTAATGGTCAGTGAACCGCCTATGGTTTCAACAAACACTTGGTCGGCGATGTTGATATGAGCGTGGCGCCCTTCTATGTGGTTACTTCGGTCAGTTTTGAGCCATTCAAAATCATAGTCATGTGCGTGTTGAATATCACGCTCACCGCGGTTATCGATATAATTAATGGTGTTGTCTGGGTGAATTTCCCAGCGAAAAACCCGCACATCCGATAACTTGTCACCGATTTGGAATAGCGCAAATAGCTTGCCATTTTGTTGATATAAATGCTGTAGGCTGGTTTGTTTGTAGTAGGTATACAGTTCTTCAAAATCACGAATAAAACGACTATCGGTTAAAAAACGCGTTGTCTCTGGGTAAGGCTCAATTTCGTAATGGTCGTCTTGCTCCACCAGCTTTTGTACACTAAATACATCACTGATTGCGGTTTCTTTTTTTAATCCCAGAAATACGTTGTAAGCAAAAATAACTTTATCGCCAATAATCACGATATCGCGCGGGGTACAATTTTGCTCCGTACGAACGCGAACACGCCCTTTTACTTGTAGATCAGTGCTACCAAACTCGTTAATACGCTGTGTATTTACATCATCTATTTGCGTTTTTAAACTAGCACCAAAATTATTTAAGCGGCGTTTAATTAAATCGTACGAGCCTTGTTCTAGCGCTTGTTGAGTTGCGTCCGTCATGAAACCTATCCTGAAATTTAATAGAAGTTAGCCGCAATAGTTAAACTATTGCGGCTACAACGAGAGAACTTAGAAATTAAGCTAGTCTTTTGGATCTAGTTTAATTTTCTCATCTAACCCACCACCTAAGTTACCGCCTAACATGCTTAGTAATTGGCTTTTTTCAGCCGCAGAGGTATTACTTAACTGCTTTAATAACTTACTCATGTTGAAGTTTTTAAGTGTTTCGGCTGAGCCATTCGCCCCAGCTAACACCCCTTTTAGGTCTTCAATTAAATTACGATCACCATTTAAGTGATCTTTAAATACGGTTTGTACGGTTTTACTTTCATCAACTAAGCCATCAATTGATTTGCCTAAACTGATTGCACTCATAAATTGATTAAAGAACTGACCATCGCCGCCCATAATATTAATATCAGCATTACCTAAGGCTTTCGCCATAATGTGTGCTTGATGCTCGGCAATATCTTTGCTGGCTGAAATTTTTGCCAATACTAGCTCTTTTTGTTGGTTAAGCTGCAGCGTAAAGCTTTCGTAATCGCGAGCATCTTGATCCATTGCGTTCAAGGCTTGTAGCTTCTCTTCAAGGCCTTTTGCTTCGGCGCGCATCTTACGCTCTAGGTTAATCGCTTCCACTTCACCTTGTTTCTCATTCGCATCAGCCATGGCTGTTTGTACTTGCGCCTGAGATAAACCAATTTCACGATTACCTTGTGCTTCAGCTTCAAGTTTTTGACGCATTACTTTAGCATCAGTTTCACCTTGAATTGCATTTGCTTCGGCCTTCGCTTTAATAACATCCGCTTCAGCAAGCCCTTTTAGCAGCTGTTTCAACTTGTTGCGCATGCGCCAAAATCTTTTTCGACTCAGCTTGTTGATTAGCAATTCTAAGCTCTGCATTGGCCATTGTTTCAAGCTCACGAGCTTTATATTCTGCGGCTTGCTCTTGCGCTTTTGCAGCTTCGATATCTTTTACTAATGACTGTTCGGCTTCGGCTTTGGCACGAATGATCATCGCACTCTTCTCGCGCTCTGCACCTGCGAGTACCTTCACATCTTTAATGCGCTCTTCTTCTTCAGCCACTGATTTTTCAACAATCACGCGATCACGCACTACATCGGCAATTTCTTTACGTTCTACTTCCAGTGCTTTTTCTTTATTGATGCGCAGGATTTCGGTTTCTCTTCACGTTCGATCACTTCAATTTCACGTGAACGAGCAACTTTCTCTTCTTCAATACCCAAAACGCGTAATCGGTTTTGTTCGGCAATATCAAGCTCACGTTGCTTATTTTGCTCGCTAATGCCAATCGCTTCTTCTGTTTGAATGCGGGCTTGCTCTGATTTTAAGCGCTCTTCTTGGCGTACTTTTTCAGCTTCGGCATATTCGCGGGCTTTCACGGTTTCAATTTCGCGCACTTGACGTGACATTGCATCTTGCTTTTGACGCTCAATTTCCAGTGACTTTTCGGTGGCTTCTTGATTTTGGATCTCAATTTTAGCGCGTTCATCACACTTCAATTGATTGGTAGATACATTTTGTACTGCTGTCATTTCAGTGATGCGGCGAATACCTTCGGCATCGAGAATATTTTGCGGATCGAGCTTATCAATTGACGTTTGTTCAAGGTAATCAATAGCAACATCTTCAAGTGAATAACCCGATAAATCTTGGCCAATCACTTCTTTAATATTATCGCGAAATTCATTTCGGTGAGTAAATAACTCAACAAAATCCATTCGCTTACCAACAGTTTTAAGTGCTTCTGAGAATTTCGCTTCAAACAATTCTTGCAATGTGGCGTGCTCTGATGCACGGGCGCAACCGACTTGCTTAGCAACGCGTAAAATATCTTCTTTGTTTTCGTTAACACGAATATAAAAAGTAATGGCGATATCGGCGCGAATATTATCTTTACAGATCAAACCGCCTTTATCTTTACGCTCAAGCACCATGCGCTTGGTTGAAATGTCCATCACTTCCATTTTATGGATCACAGGATAAACAATTCCGCCCGTAGTGGTGACATCGGGCTCGTTCTTCATTTTATTAATGATCAGTGCTTGGCCTTGCTCTACCTTGCGATAAAACTTGCCGATAATTAGCAAAATAGCAAAAATAACAGCGATTGCTATACCTACAAATGTCAATATAGGTATGAGATTATCTAAAAATTCCATGTTATGTCCTAACGTGATTATCGATTTATTATGTGTTACTTACCCCTAAATAAACTAGGGTATTACCAAGGTTTGGCGGTAATAATGTAACAGTGTTGCTCTTTGAGGTGTTCAAGCAACACCGCTGTGTCACCTGATGTAAATTGCTCGTCATTTTCAGCTCTAACTTCAAGTAACTGCTCAGTACCTTGAAATTTAACCCGTGCTTGGCCAAATGTATTAGTTACTTTGCCAGTAACAACAACACATTCTAAACCCAGTAAATCTGAACTTTGCGAGGTTTGTGCGCTGCTAAAAAAGCGCTGTAATGGCCGAGAAATAATGGCCGCAATTGGCATAGCAATCAGCAAACAAACGCCCAGCATTAGCACGCCAAAAATATAAAACCACATACCATCGCCTAACAGGTAGGCAAAAAACTTATGGGCATAGATGCTGATCAACCAGCTACTCATCACTACGAGACTAATAGATACAGTAATTGGGATGCCACCAAACCCCATGCTAAACCATGAACTCAAGCCTGAGCTTTGCGACGCATCGGCTTCAATTTCTAGATCTGATTCAAACATGTCAATATCAGCAAAGCCAATAAGGGTTATTAGCCAAAACAACATCACAACTAACAACAGGGCTGAAAAAATAACGGTGGGGAAAGTAAGCGCTAAGTTTAAAAATTCCATCATTACAACTATCCATTTATTTTAAACGCAGTAGGCGATAAAACTTTTTATCATTTAGTCGCGTAAATGTTAAGTGTTTTATGGAAAATCAACGTTGTTAATATAAAAAATTGTAAATGAACGACTACTTTGAAACGTTAACTTAGCTTAATTAACGACTTAGAAGTAAAAAAACGCCGCAATTTAGCGGCGTTTTACTTTGTGTGTATGACGACCTAAGTTACATATTACCCAGCTTTATCATCATTGCTGTATACATTTTAAGATTGAGCTTAAGTTGTTCAACTGTAATAAACTCATGCTCTGAGTGACCGGTATAGCGCTTGCCTGGCATTGATGGCCCAAACGATACCGCATTATCAAATAACTTGGCATTGGTGCCACCACCAATAGATACAAACCCAGCCTCTTGATCACCGGTAAAATGTTTAAAAATATCTAACAATGCTTGTGCATGAGGTGCGCTGTCGAGCAACATTGGCGTGCCAATCACCACATCAACACCAGATAACTTTACGTTATTTCTCACTTGCCAATTACTCAGTGCGGTATCAATTTGCGTACGCAATACCGCTTCATCTTTACCCATTGGGCGACGTAAATTCACAGCGAGTGTGAGTTCATTACCATTACGTTCAATAAGCGTTGGTGCTACTGTCATAGGTCCCATAAAGTCATGTTTATAAGCAATATCACCAAACTGTTTGCCATGTATATCAAGACCAATTAGCTGATTAATAAACGCAATTACTTGGCCATCACTGTTATTCTCAAGCTCAACACCTTTAAAAACTTCTGCTAAGTAAGCAATGGCGTTAACCCCAGATTCTGGCTCTGATGAATGAGCAGACAACCCTTTTACGCTGATAACAACACTATCAGCTTGCTCGCTAAAGTTAAATTCCACAGCGTTAAGCGCACTCGCTGCATGTTTAAGTTTGCTGACTAACGCAGTATCGGCGTTATGTAACACCACACTCGCATCTTCTGGTATTTGGCTTTTAAAAGCGCCGCCAGTAAGTTCACTTACATACACTCCTGTTTGTGCTGAGGTAGCATTAAACGTTGGTGCAATTAAGCTCCAACCTTTTTCCGCGACAACCACCGGGTATGACGCATCAATAGTAACCGCATATTTAGGCTGCTGATAGCTTTTCATAAACTCTTCAAGCGGACCCCAATCAGATTCTTCAGCTAAGTAAATCATCAACTCAATACGATTATTAAGTGTGATCTGTTGATCTTTTATAGCTTTCATTGCATATAAAGCGGTTGCGATAGCACCTTTATCATCTTCTGTTCCACGCGCAATTAATTTACCTGGCTCTGAGGTACTATCTATTTCAAACGGGCTTTTTTTCCACTTACTTGCGTTGGCAGGTTGCACATCGCCATGGGTTACTATGGTTACTTTATCTGTTTGTTGACCCATACCAATTAAGACTATGTAACCTAAATCTTGGTAATCAAAACCAAGTTCAGCAGCTTTCATTTTTAACAAAGCTTTAAAGCCAATAAAGTCGGGATTATCAGGAGTATTGATGCCGTCTTTATTAACCGTCGGGAATGATACTAAATTAGCTAAGGTATGAATTTGTGCACTTTGATATATATTGACCGCATATTGCGCCGCAGCATCGCTGCGCGTATCAAGGTTAGCATGTGCATTGGCGGCCAAAAGTGCCAAACTGGCTAAAATAAACTGTTTCAAAACAAATTCCTATTTTTAAAAGACCGAGAATTGGATAAACCAAACGACTCTGCAATTGTAACGTTGTTAACCTTTATTAAGCCAGCACTGTACCTATCACAGCAAGATTCAGAGCAAAATATTTAAATAGCTAATGGCTGCAATAAGGCTGTATACTATGCCACCAATTTTAAGCGCGTGAAGATAAACCATGAACCGCAGAAAAAGATCGTTACTAAATTTAATCAAAGAGATAAGCGCGCTAACGCTAAATTACACAAAAGTAATAAGCCTGCTTACGTTTCTAAAGCTGAACGTGAAAGATTGGCTTTACTTGTTGAGGAACAACCAGTTGCTTTAGTAAATGATGAAGCGAATTGATAAACCAATAAAAACATAAACTTGAGATTTAAGTAAAATAAAAGTTAATAAATAGTTGCAAATTGCACACCCAACTGTAATATTGAATATTCAGCAACAATGCTGAAACACACCAATAATCACTTAGGAGGCATAAATGAACAAATTATTTATTATCGCTCCTAGTGCTCCTCAAGAATGTTCTGTCAACTATCATTTAAGTGAATGGTTCGACGAATAAAAAAACCTGAATAATTTAAAAGCAATAATGCCTCGCAGTAGGAAGGCTTCTATGTAATTAAAATTCAGGTAACAATAATGAAAAGAAAACTCTCAATTCTTAATGGATCACTAGCCGCGTGCATGTTTTTTTCGTTTGCAAGCAATGCTTGCTTAACAAACGAAGTTGAATCAAACGACACTGAAAGCAATGCAAATACCCAACTTTGTAGTAATACCACCGTTGCAGGCTCGTTGAGCCGCAATGATACTGATTGGTTTAGCTTTGAAGTAACTCAAGTCGGGCCTATTGAGGTCAGCCTTGAGCACAACACTAACGATGATTTTGACTGGGCATTATACCAAGAAACAGGATCTGCTGTTGCCGAAGGGGCAACTAGCAATGTACCAGAAACAGGCAGTTATAGTGCACAATCAACGGGTACTTATTATGTAAAAGTAACGCGTTACTCCGGTACAGGTTGGTACGATTTAACGGTCAATTTTGGTGAAGGTAGTAACACCGGTGGCGGAAGTGGCAGCGGTGATTGTGGCTATAGCTCTCGCCCTGCAAAGCCAGGTTCATTACAAGCATATTTACAAGGTGGCAGTGCTGATTCATGCAACACATTAACAGCTGATCAAGGTGCTGTATTACTTATGGGCGGTGGCAGCGATGTTGATCAAGCATTTAGTAATCGCGTTGCTAACCATGTTGGCAGCGGTGCCGATGTTGTTGTGCTTAGAACCTCTGGTACTGACGCTTATAACGATTATTTACTGAACTTAATGAATGCCGACTCAGTAGAAACACTGATCATTGATACTCGCAACAAAGCGAATGATGACTATGTTGACTGGGCTATCCGCAGTGCCGAATTTGTATGGATTGCAGGCGGTGACCAATCTGATTATCTTAATCAATGGCAAGGTACAAAAGTACAAACCGCTGTGCAACACGTTTTTGATAAGGGCGGTGTCGTTGGCGGAACGTCTGCAGGCATGGCATTAATGGCAAACAGCGTGTACGATCCAGATGGCGTTGCTGGCGCAGTATCAGATGAAGTAGTCACTGACTTTTGCCACGAAACACTTAACTTCAGCAGTCGATTTATTGATGTGCCTGTATTAAACAACAGCTTAACCGATACACACTTCCAAGAACGTGACAGAATGGGGCGTGCCATCGTGTCTTTAGGCCATCACAGCAATCAGTATTTTTCTATTGCAGCCAGTGAGGCAACCTCACTGTTCATCGATGCCTCTGGTACAGGTGTTGTTGACGGCAGCAATGAAGTTTACATCTTTAAAGAAACGGCTAATACGCAAAGAGTGACATTGCAATGTGGGAGCCCAGTAAACTATCAAAATATTAATAGAGTAAAGCTACTACCTGGTGATAATTACAATGTGGTTAGCCACGCTCATAATGGTATGCAACTAGACGTGGGCATTAATGGTAATAACAATAACTTCTACTCCCCTATCAATCCTTATTAATTCCCCAGTTAAGAGCCCTTTGGGCTCTTTTTTATTTAAAAAGCAACTTGAGCAATTTCAATCAGGCAGGCATTCTCTTACTTTGTCACACTGACGCCACTTCTGAATAAAAGTATAACGAGTAACTATGAAAAACACACACCTACAGCGCATCCATCATGTCTGTGGTTACGTATACCCAAACCACCTCAAGATGCAAGTTTCAGTTGGAATTAAAAGCGATTTAGGCAAGGCATTGATTGCAAGTAATAGTGGTTCTATTATTAAAATTAATAACGCAGTATAAATCGCTTTTAAACCAACCTGTTGGGCGTTTCACAGGCACATACTCTCATCGTTGTTACTTCTTAAAAGGGACTGTCTTGCAAAGTAACGCCTTGATATTAAGCACCTGTGAAACGCTGAATTCTGCATCTTGAGGTGGCTTGGGTATAAACCATATTGATGAGCCACTTACATTAGATAGTTTAAGTGCCGTTGCCTGTTGTTCTAAATTTCATTTTCATCGTTTATTTATCTCAATAATGGGGTAAGCGTTACTAAGTACACGCAATTTGCTCGCTTAAAGCGCGCCTCTTATCGGCTTGCTTTTGAGCATCACAAACGCATTATTGATATTGCATTAGAGGCAAGTTTTGAAAGTCCTGAAGCTTTTAGTCGTGCTTTCAAACGTGTTTTTGCTCAATCCCCAACTCAGTTCAGAAGCACACCAAACTGGCCACATTGGCATGCGCAGTTTGACTTTAAAATACCTGAATTAAAGGTTAGTAATATGAAAGTAGAAATTGTTCACTTTGCACCGCAAGCTGTTGCGTTGCTTACCCACAACGGTTCGGCCACTAAGCTTATGGAAACAGCCGCACAGTTTATTAAATGGCGAAAAGAGTCAGGCTTATCACCGGTAAAAACCAGTGATACTTATGGCATCCCTTATAGCGATCCTGCGGTGACTGACGACAACGATTTTCGCTTTGACTTCGCCGGCAGCGTCAAGCAACCAATTAGCGATAATCAATACGGCGTAAAAAATGGTGAGATCCTGGCAGGTCGCTGCGCTTTAGTCAGGCACTTTGGCAGTCATGACACTATCAGCGACACTGTTTATTATCTATATCGTCAATGGTTACCAAACAGTACTGAAGAAGTTAGAGATTTTCCGTGCTTCTTTCATTACTTAAATCTCATTCATGAAGTAGATGAGTGTGATTTAATAACTGATATTTACTTGCCGCTAAAATAATAATTAACCGCAGAGGCAAAACCTCATTATTGCCTCTTCGTTCTGTATTCAAACTATTACAATTTCACACCCTCAAGCCGTTTAAAGCCAAGGAACTAAAATAATGCGTATAACGGATCGCTACATAGCCAACCACAGCGCTTGCTACTAGCAATTCAACTACCGCTAAATGATGTATTTGGTTTATAAACTGTACATCAACATTCATAGTTAACATCCAATCCGCGAGTTTAAATAACGCCGTAGCACCAATGACCATGGGAAAGGTAAATGCAGCAAACCCAGGGCAAAACCTGCGGCGTAGTAATTTAAAAAATGCCGTATAAATAATTAATGTCATTAGTATGGCAATACCAAATAACCCCCCAATTATCACTGGCGACGGCTGGTTCACTACAGTGAAATACCCCGCCAACGATAAGCTTGCCGGCGCCGCTAATATAGCTAATGTGGGCTGTGCAGCATCAGGAATTTGCTCAGCAAATATTATCCGGTAAATCATTAACGGCAACATAACTGCGTACATTAACATGCCAAAATAAAGTGCTGCTTGTGCTAAAAACAACAGTGCTGGGTTACCCGAGAACGCTACATCGGCAACAATAATACCCACAGGTGGTACAAACCAACTTGGCACCATGTGTTCAATTTTAAATTCACGAACACGATGAATAACAAAGCTCAATAAAAATCCTAAGTGCAATAAAAATGCGCCTACCCAAAGCACATCCCCTGCTAATGGATTAACGTGCCCTAACGAATTAGATACCACCAACGTTGCCATAGCAAAAGTAGGCACAACGCTACCTACAACAGGGTGCGCTAAATCGGCTTTTAGTAATTGCGGGTGCAGTAAAAATTTTAAGCCAAGTATTAATAATAATACGCTCGCAATTGCCGCCCCAGTGTATTGCGCTGCGCCATTTGCATTAAACATGTTTTCCCAAGCCCAACCAAGGCTGGCTATGCCTAATGCTAATCCACCCATTGGGGTAGGTGCGGTTATTACTTTGGCTTTTATATAATTAAACATGTTTATACTCCACACTCATTGTTTATCTTATATAGAAGTTTAACCTTGCATTTTGTTTAGTTAAATCTAATTATATAGAACACATGTTCATAAAAACTAAACATAAACCTCATGAATATTTCTCTTAAACAACTTAAAGTGTTTGTAGGTATTACTCAGCATGCAACACTTACCGCAGCCTCAGAGCGGCTTTATCTATCTAAAGCGGCAGTCAGTATGGCGCTTAGCGAGCTTGAAAAGCAGTTAGGTCACCCACTGTTTGACCGAGTAAATCATCGCTTAATTTTAAATCAAGAAGGGCAAAAATTACTGCCCTTGGCCGATGAATTACTGCACAGAGCAAATGATATTAATACGCTTTTTTCGCCCCAAGCAAAAGCCAGCGGCACCTTAAGAATAGGTGCCAGCGATACCATTGGTAATCATGTGTTGCCCTTTATACTCAGTGGATTTCGCCAACAACAGCAGCATTATTCACAGCAAGTTTTTATTTCAAATTCTGAGCTTATTTGCCAAAAACTGCGCGATTTTGAGCTCGACATTGCACTAATAGAAGGCCAAGCCCAGCAAAGCGACTTAGTCTCAACCGTGTTTAGCCAAGACTCTATGTGTATTATTGCACCGCTATCCCACCCTTTAGCTGCAAAATTACAGCTTAGTTTTAATGATTTAACAAACAGCGAATGGGTATTAAGGGAAGCTGGCTCTGGTTCACGCTCATTCTTTTTACAAAACCTCGCTACGCATATCGATAATTGGAGCCAAAGTTTTGAACTCAACACGACAGAGGCACTGATCAACAGCGTTGCTGAAGGGTTAGGGCTGGGGTGTTTATCGTCACTCGCGGCACAGTACGCTTTACAAGATGGCCGCGTTACGCAGCTTAACTTAAACCACCCCATGAAAAGGCAGTTTTGGTTGGTGATGCATAAAAACAAATACAAAAATCCGTTGTTAACGCAGTTTATAGATTTTTGTGATCAGCTGTAATTTAGCCATGCTAAACATCATGGCTACATTTAGGTAATTTACTTAAAATGCGTAGCTGATACCGGCATTAACCGAGCGACCTTGTCCTGCTAATTGGCTGAAGCCTTGGCTCATATCTGTTTTAAAATCAGCAATACTGACTCCGCCTAACGGCTGTTGATAATACTGATCAAGTAAATTAGTAATTGCTAACTTAACTGTTAGCTTATCCCATCTCGCCTTGGTTGCTAAATTCACTAAGCTATAGTTGGCTGTTAGATTTTCAATACGACGCGGATCTACACGCGTTTTACTATCTACCCACTGCCAGCTTAATGAGTTTTGCCATTTACCGAGTTGTTGCTCAAGGGCTATTTTGCTATGCAGTGGCATTATTTGATATAACGGCTCATCACTGTCATCACGCTCGCCATGGGTGCTAGTAAGCGCGTGAAGATAAACCATTAACCGCAGAAAAAAGCTCGTTACTAAATTTAATCAAAAAGATAAGCGCGCTAATACTAAATTACACAAAAGTAATAAGCCTGCTTACGCTTCTAAAGCTGAACGTGAAAGATTGGCTTTACTTGTTGAGGGACAACTGATGAAGCGTGAAAGTGAACACGCTTCTCTCGTAAGCCTCTAAAGGTCAATTTGCTGCCAGCTATCGTCTTTGAGTGTATAGATATTGGGTGATATTGCATAAGCAAGCTCAGGAATTGACTGTAAGTGATTCCTGCTACAGACATTACTGCCTTATTATCACTTTTACTGGCGATAAGTAAAATATTGCGACTAGGTATACCAATAACAACCTCACCAGGAATTTTTTGTTTAAGTAACTTTTTGAATGATGGCGTAAGAATAGCTGTTGCTTCATAATTTTCATCAGCAACTAACATATAAACATCACCATGCTCTCCGATGTCTAATTTTTCTATTTTGGCATTAATGGTATTTAAATATTTATCTAAGTTAGCGATTGCTTTACTTCTTAAGTTACGACTTGATATCGCTAAGCTTTGAAAGTCTTGTTGAGTAAGAAAGCGTAAACTATCAGGTGAATCTATTGCATAAAACACCAATAGCTCACCTGTTAACTTTTCATAATAAGGCAGCTGTATTTCGTTCACTCCCGCAGCTGCTAGCTGACTTTTCACTCCATCTAAATAACTTTGTGATTTTATCACTGGGCGTAACTGGCTAATATTAAGTACATCTGATTCATCTAAATTTTGATATTCAACTTGACTGGCGATAAAGTCTGTTAACGCTTCATCCATACTTGCTTGCCCTGAAATATAACGTGCATAGCTATTTGCTAAATAACTCGTTACTTTTAAACCATTTTTAAACTCAATTTCAATGACAAGATTATCTACATGATTGAAGGTTGCTTGCTTGAGTGCCAATTTCGCACGTTCAGTATACTGACGTGTAAATTCTTGCTCCGAAGTGCTAGCGGCAAACCCGGGATGCTAAATATACTTATTAACACAAATAAAAGAGGGTAAAACTTCATAGCTTAGATCCTTTAACTATTCATTATTTTAAATAAGCTAATAGTATGTTTTAAAAATAACATTAACAATGTTTTTTAGGTACGAAAAAGGCCAAATTATTTGGCCTTTAAAAAACTTAACTAATTTTCTATTTATTAAAATGCGTAGCTGATACCGGCATTAACCGAGCGACCTTGTCCTGCTAATTGGCTGAAGCCTTCGCTCATATCTGTTTTAAAATCAGCAATATTGACTCCGCCTAACGGCTGTTGATAATACTGATCAAGTAAATTAGTAATTGCTAACTTAACTGTTAGCTTATCCCATCTCGCCTTGGTTGCTAAATTCACTAAGCTATAGTTGGCTGTTAGATTTTCAATACGACGCGGATCTACACGCGTTTTACTATCTACCCACTGCCAGCTTAATGAGTTTTGCCATTTACCGAGTTGTTGCTCAAGGGCTATTTTGCTATGCAGTGGCATTATTTGATATAACGGCTCATCACTGTCATCACGCTCGCCATGGGTGCTAGTAAGCGCGGCGGTTAAATCCCATGTGCCTGCATTTTTACTATCAACAACACGGATAATACTTTCAAGCTTAGTGCCATAAAGTGTGGCGTCTAAATTGGTAAATTGCAGGGTATTACGCTCAGTTAATACCTTATCTGTGCGGTTAGTACTGCCAACAACAGTAACATCAATATAATCATTTACTTGGGTATACCAAGCGTTAGCTGTTATTTGCCACTGTCCATCTTTTGCCGATTTAGTGTAACTGGTGCTGATGGTATGCGCGGTTTCGGCTACTAAGTCTGGGTTACCAATATAACCATTACCATCACCAAACCAACCAATCATACTGGTCGACATTGTGCTGACACCCCAGCTATAACGTTCATATAAATTAGGCGCACGATTTTTACGTGCTAAGCCAAATTGTAGTTCATCTTCATTAGTAATTTGGTAGCGTAATAATAGGCTGGCATCCACAAGCGTGTCACTGCGCGCGCGATCCATGGCATTAAACTCTTTTGCAGCATCTTTATTTGGATCTGCCATATTCATTGCTGGCATACTTCCCATACCTGACATTCCATTCATGCCATCACCCATGTCTGAATATGGCTGCACTTCACCGGTATCCGTTTGCACATATTCAATACGCGTACCAGCAGAGACCCACCACTTGTTATTTAGCTGCTTTTGCAGCTCAGCAAAACCGGTGTAGCGGTCACGTTCACCGTCATTAATATTTACATAGTCGTTAGGCCCCATCATCATTGAGCCTTCAATCGCAGGCCACCAATCATCAATGCGGTAACCATAGTATTCTTGGCCGAGCAGTAATACAGTGTCAGCATCAAAGTCTAAACGCCAATTAAGTTGATAACTGATATCTTGCGCGTCGGTATTCATCGGCATCATGCCGGTTTTTTCAGCGCTGAAAAAACCCATTTCGTGCTTTACATCATTAAAGTTTATTTGCGCTCGAAACTCACCACTTTCAAGCTGGCGTTTATACTGAGTGACTATGCCATAACTGGTGTTATCCGTCATATCCATATATTGATTAGCAAAGCCCTGAAAGGGTATTTTTTGATGCGTTAATTTAACCACTAGCTGTTGTTTTTCATCTCGCAGCGCTGCAGTTAATGCATGATTTTGCACGCGATATAGAGTATCTAATACTAAATCACCATTACCATCGTCATAACTATCAGCGTCTTCAAAGGCACCTTGATAATTTAAACTCAAGCTGCCACTGGCAAGTCGTGCGCCAACACCTACCGCTTGCGCATTATTTACACTGCGATACTGCGCCGACACATAACCTGAATGCCACGCTAACGTATCACTCTCACCATATTGCGCAGCAATGGTGTTTACTACAATAACGCCGGCAATGTTATCGCCACCAGCGCTTACTGGCGAAATACCTGCAATCACTTGATAAGACGATAGCTGATTAGCCGAAATATAAGATAATGGTGGGTTCATCTGATTGCCACAGGCCGCAGTAATATCTGCGCCATCAACCAGTACTTTAACTCTATCGCCCATCATGCCATTTAATATAGGTAAACTAGAAACGCCACCTGCCGCAGAGAAATCCACCCCCAACTCAGTTAAAAGCTGTTCAGCAGAACCTAAATTTGCATGGCTGTTAACGTTTTGGCCCTGTACTTCAATCACTTCAATTGAATCATCAGCCAGTACATAAGGAGAGACTAAACTCGCAATGCAAAGTGCTAACGGAGAAAGTGCATAACGTGAATTGATAGGTGGATTGTGGTTGCTCATTTTATTCTTTAATTACAGCAGGTTTAAGATAAGCAAAGTATATAACTTGACGACAACACTGAACACGCGACAAATTGTCGCACCCCAAGCTCTGACTCGATGTTTATTGTTCTTATTTTAAACACGCTAATAACTTTTAAAAGGCTGTTAGAACACTAAAAACATAAAATAGCCACAACCACTGAAAATTTATTTTTCATCAGCATGCCGCTTAATAACCAAGGTGAATATATCAAGTCATTGAAAATTAGAACGTTCCTATTCAGCCAAAAACACTGCAATCTAAAATCGTATTTTCTGCTCTAAATACACTGTTTTTAGTGCAGACGCTGACTTATTTTTATCATACAATCGCGGTTTAATTGGTTCTTCAAAATTGCAGTTTCCTGCTTTTTATTAAATAAATCATTCATATTTTGTCGTCAGTCTTTTTACAAGGGTTATCTATGTCACCTGAACCTAGCGTCGTGAACAATACGCTAAGCACTACCGCTATTTTGTTAGTACTTGCACTGGGTACTTTTATTTTAGGATTATCGGAATTTTCGATGATGCCGATGCTGCCATTGTTCAGCGAAACATTTGCCTCAACACCAGCACAAAGCGGTTATACCATTAGCGCCTATGCGATTGGCGTGGTGATCGGTGCACCGTTTTTTATGATCACCACAGCAAATATGCGCAAGCGTAATGCTTTGCTATTATTTGTGTCGATGATGTTTATATTTAACGGCTTAAGCGCATTTGCTAATTCGTTAGAGCAGCTTATATTATTTCGCTTTTTAAGTGGTTTACCCCACGGAGCTTATTTTGCTGTTGCCATTTTATTAGCCGCAGATATAGCACCTGCCAATAAACGCGCCAGCTTTATGTCTAAAGTATTTATGGGCCTTACCATAGCAACGATTGTTGGCGTACCTATGGTTACTTTAGTCGGTCAAAATTTTAGTTGGCGTTATTGTTTAGCGGGCACCGCAGTGCTGGCACTTGTTGCGTTAATTCTAATTGTAAAGTTCATACCAAACACAAAAAATTCAGCCCCGTCGTCGTTATTAAGCGAGTTGAGCGTACTGAAAAATAAGCTGGTTTGGTCAATTTTAGGGATCATTATTGTTGGTTTTGGCGGGGTGTTTTGCATTTATACTTATATTGCCGATACAATTTTAGTGGTCACCCACACACCAGCCTACACTATATCAATTGCAATGGTTATGTTCGGTATTGGTTGTACGCTGGGCAACTATATTTTAGGTAAGGCAGCTGATCATTCGCCCCTTAAAACCACTGGTATAGCACTTGTTGGCGCAATCGTTTTTGCTACAACTTATGTAATGGCAAGCCATAACATTTGGTTACTTTATGCGGTTATATTTTTTATTGGTTTTAGTGTCGGACTTGGCACAGTTATCCAAACTATGTTGATGGATGTATCTCCGCATGGGCACGCAATGATTGGCGCACTTGTACAATGCGCATTCAATACTGCAAATGCAATTGGTCCTTGGGTTGGCGGCTTAGCAATTGCACAAGGCGCGCAACCTAATCAAACCGGCTATGTCGCCGCAGTGTTATTTGCTGGTGGATTTATTATGTGGTTACTGAGTGCATTGCAAATGGGTAAACAAAAACCGCAACTAGTTGCCCCATAAAACAGCACTACACTCTGCGTACTTTAAGCACGCAGAGTGTAGAATTTATACCTCTTCATCTTGAAAGATATCTTCAATTTTTAATTTAAATAAACGAGCTGCTTTAAACGCTAATGGTAAACTAGGATCGAACTTGCCTTTTTCGATAGCATTCACCGTTTGCCTTGATACATCAAGTAGCTCTGCTAATTTTGCCTGAGTAAGGTCATGCTCCGCGCGCAATACTTTAAGGCGGTTTTTCATTCTTCGTCCTCAGCGCCAAGTTGTTTATTCATCACTACGACAGACACTAAATAAGTTATCCCCATAAACATCACTAAATGGGAAATCCCTTGTCGAAACGAAATTACCCCGCTCGTTTGTAATACCGAGTATGCTAAACCAAATACTAAACTCCCTCCTAAGGTAATCGCCATCGCATTTAAATGTAACCGTTGCTGCAATTCATCTAAGCCAGCTAAATGGCGTTTATTTGCCATAATCATCATAATACCTGCGAAAACATTAACCATAATTGCCACTATACTAAGTAGCGTGTTCTGCTCGCCCCACAGCAACAATGGCCCGAATGACGCAAGCGCCAAAGTTAAAACCCACGCCAGAGTCCACTTTGCTAAATAAACTGTGTTTAGTTTGTTACGTTGTTTGAATGTTAATCCTGTTTGTTGTTTCATGTTCTCACCTTTTTAGTCAAGTAAACTTGACTAAGTATTATTGAAGAATACATTTAAGTCAAGCAAGCTTTACATAAAGTAATGTAGATTAGACATAATCTATACTATAACTGTTTAATTAAGATTCTTAACGTTTGACTCAGAATATTGTATTAACTTATTGCTTGCAGTAGGATAAAAAAACCTGTTGAAGTAACCTCAATTTTAACAATAACAATGATGAGCCCTGCATGAGTAAATCCGTTTTCTTTGTCGGCGAATGGCAAGTAACAGCTACCACCAATAGTTTAATACGAGGCGCGCAAATCAAACAACTTGAGCCCAAAGCGATGGATGTTTTATTGTTATTATGCGAAAAACAAGGAGAGTTAGTTAGCAGTGAAGAGATCCTTAACCACTGTTGGCGCACAGTTGCAGTGGGCGATAATCCCCTGCATAAAGTCATCACGCAATTGCGTAAAGCATTTGACGATAAAGCCAGTGATCCGCAATACATAGAGACAATCCGCAAGCGCGGCTATCGCGTTATCGCCAAAATAGAGCTCCCTCTTGATGATGAGCAAAAAGCCAGCCATAGTAAGTGGCAAGGTGATTCGCCATTTGTTGGGTTAAGCGCGTTCACCCCCAATGAAGCCGCGGTGTTTTTTGGCCGCAGCAAGCAAATAAACACACTATTACAGCGGGTATCTGCGCAAATTAATTATGGCCGCGCATTTTGCTTATTGCTCGGCTCAAGTGGCTCAGGTAAGTCATCACTGGTCAATGCAGGTGTATTACCAGCACTAATGAGTGAAGCAGGCTTTGATGGCTTTCGAATTGAGTCATACTGCTTGCTCGACTTTGCAGACGTAAGTAAAGGTCGGCTATTTCTCGATCTAGCCTCTACTTTACTTGATTTAGAAATCAACGATGCGCCAGTTTTAACAAATATCAGTGCCGACTCCCTCAGTGAGTTATTACTCTCAACGCCTGAGCAAGTTATTGAGCGTTGCCAAATGGCTTTAAAGCAAGGGCAAACAACCCATATAAAACCGTATTTATTTTTATTTATCGACCGCCTTGAAGTATTGCTGTCGTCGCCAGTATTTAGCGAGCAAGAGCGCAGCCAGTTTTTAACAATTATAGAGTTACTGGCCACCAGTAACTGCATTATTATATTTAGCGCCTGTCGAAATGACTTTTACCCCCAAGTGGTTAATCAACCCAGTTTAATGGCTGGTAAAGCCAATGGCGCGCATTTTGACTTGCTACCGCCAACGCGTTCTGAATTAAAACAGATGATCCGCCTGCCAGCTTTAGCCGCAGGGCTTAGTTGGCAGCTTGACCCTGAGCACCAAACACCACTGGATGAAATGCTCTGTAACGACACCGCCAATAACCCCGACGCCCTGCCAATGCTGCAATACACTTTGCAACAACTGTACTTACAGCGCAGCGAAAACGATGAGCTATTAGTCTCTGAATACCAAGCATTGGGCGGTATTGAAGGCGCGATTGGCCAAAAAGCTGAGCACGTTTTTACACAACTGCCCAAGCAACAACAAGCCCAGCTGAGCTTGGTATTATCAAAACTAATTACCCTGCACGCTGATGGCGAAACCCTCACCAGCCGCGCAGCCCGTTGGGATGAACTCACCACCCCTGCACAAACACAACTTGCACAAGCGATGGTCGATAGCCGCTTATTTGTGTCGCACCTTAAAAACGAGCAAGCCTGTTTTAGTTTGGCACACGAAGCACTACTACGTCAGTGGCAACGCGCCATAGACTGGATAAACCAACACCAACAAAGCTTAGCCATTAAAAGTCGCTTACAAATCGCCACCGAGCGTTGGTTAAACGAGCAAAAACATGCCGACTTTTTATTAGCGCAGGGCAAGCCGTTACAAGAAGCACAAAGCCTTATAAATAACCCGATGTTTAGCCTCAGTGTTGCTGAACTGAGTTTAATTAAAGCATCAAACCGCAGGGCAAAACGTAAAAAAAGAGTGTTACAAGCCACCGCGGTTGCACTTATTTTACTCAGTTTTATAGCCACCTTTATGAGCGTACGCAGCTACCACGCCGAGCAAGTCGCGCAGCAAAAACGCTTAGAAGCCGAAAGCCTACTTGGTTTTATGGTGGGTGAATTTGCCGATAAACTGCGTAGCGTTAAACGTATGGATTTGCTCGATGGCATTAGCAATAAAGCGCTGGAGTATTTTACTAATCAAGCTGATGAGGACAACTCTCTCTTTCGCTTTACAGACCAAAAAACCGAATTTAACAACCGCTTTCAATATGCACAAACCCTTGAGGCAATGGGGGAAGTGGCCTATTCCCGCGGTAAAACCGACGAAGCATTTACCGCGTTTGAGAGCGCCCGCACCCGACTTGAGGGATTATTAAAAACCCAACCTAGCAACTTAGAGTTACTTACGCTTGCGGGTGCCAATGCCTTTTGGTTAGGGCAACTTCATTATGATAAAAGTGATTACGCTGCCACAGAGCCAATGTTTAAAAAATACCAAGCCTATAGTGAAACAATGTACTCCCTAGCACCCAATGATTTTAACTCCATTATGGAGTTGTCTTATTCACATAACTCTCTCGGCTCGTTATATTTAAAACAATTTAACTATGCTGCTGCAAAACAAAGCTTCACAGAGTCGCTAAATCTTAAAAACAAAGCACTCGAGCTTAAACCCAGCAATAAAAACTTATTACGTGATAAAACAGATACAATTAGCTGGCTTGCCAGTACAGAAGAAAATTTGGGTAATTTTAATACGGCATTAACAATGTTAGAAAATGCATCTAATGAGTTGAATAATATTTTGGCACAATATCCCAATGATGCCAGCGTATTAAGCAATCTTACTTATATTTATATGCAACAAAGTTTCCTACTAAGTTATTTCTCGGATAAGCAGCGCTCTTATGAAAAAGCTAAGCTAGCAAATGACAGTATAAGTAATGCTCTTCTTCAAGATCCAAATAATAATAAATTCCAGAAAATATATTACCGTTCTTTATCTTATAAATTGATGTTATCGAACGAGCAAGATCTTAACGATAACATAAAAGAAATATTAAACTTTTTAACAGAGCAGGATTTAAATGATACTGAAACTATTAATATATTTATCAGTATTATTCATTACTACATCAACATAGGTATAAATTCCAAAGCAAATGAACTACTAATTAAACTTGAAAACAACAATGATTACAAAGTACAAATAGGAAAACTATGGCAAACAGCAAACTCCTTAGTTTTAGCAAGGATATATTTAATTAAAGCTAAACTTGCAACAAATAATGATGACCGAAGCTTATTTTGTGAAAAAGCAATTAAAATAATTTCATTCCGAGAAAATAAAAGTATAAAAACAACGTACCCTTTGGTTCAAGCATATAGCTGCTCAAATAGAAAAAATGAAGCGAAAAAATTAAAAGAAAACCTAATACAGTTAGGTATTGATGACTTTAGCCTATAACAAAAATGATAGAGGAAATAACATGAATAACAACCAACAAGTTGTTAACTTTTCAGTAGAAATCGAGCTTGTAGATAACAAAGCAAATTTTACATACTATATAGGAGATGACCAAGTCTCAGGTGGAGGTGAGGTAAGAACCAAAACTACTGCTATTTACACTTTAAAACAAGACACATTTAATAAAGGCTTCTTATTTAGCAGCGCAACAATCACTGGCAACTGTGCTGATGACTTCCTTTACGTAGTTAATAATAACGGTAAGTCTATTACCATTACAGATACCGATGAAACCAGCGGTACAGCATCAATCATTTTTAATGTGGAATGTAATGGCACCTCTTACAGCAGTAGCGACCCTCAGGTTATAAACAAAGAAGAAATTTAATTACTGCAACCTATCCCTTTCTTTCTCTTGCTTCGCAGGCGTTACCTCACCTGCGTATTTTAATTTTATTATTAAAAATCAAAAACTTAAAACCAGAAGGTTACCAGAAGGTTTATTTGCACTTTTTTAAGTAAATTTATAGACACCAAAAACGTATAGCAAAACGTAAAGGATTAAACGTGTCTAACCAAACAAATAATAACCAAACACTTAACGCAAATAAGCAATCAGCTACTATTGGCAAAACCCTTTCAGCCTGTCTTTCTCACTTACAGTTTGGTTCTTTAATTGAATTATTCAACGGCATCAGTGAAGGTATTTTTATCATCGATGAGCAAGGTACGTTTGAGTTTGCAAACCCAATGGCGGCACAGTTTTTAGGCGACTCCCAGCAATCATTGATTGGTCAAAGCCTACTACAGTTTTTACATGAAACTGACCGCGATAAATACATGTATACGTTACTAAACTGGTTAGATATAAAAGATACTCGCCTTAACTTTGGTCCTAATGAAGTAAAAATAAACAAAACGGATGGCAATATAATTGAGGCCGACTTATCTATTTCTAATATGCCTTCGAGCATTGCGTCAGCGCAAAAACTTTATGTGTGCATATTACATGATTTAAGTATTCACAAAGCAATATATAACAAATTAAAAGTACAAGCTTCAATAGATCATTTAACTGGGCTTGCTAATCGCTTCACGCTCGATGAATCATTAAAACAATACTGGCAAGAAAGTATTCAAAGCCACCAGCCATTAACTAGTATATTAATTGATGTCGATCATTTTAAAAGATTCAACGATACCTATGGCCATATTAAAGGCGATAAGTGCTTACAAAAAATAGCCAAGATTATTTTGCAATGTATACCATCAAGAGATTGTTTAGCCGCTCGCTATGGCGGTGAAGAATTTGCTGTTATTCTGCCACGCTGCAACCGCGATAGCGCCGCTGTTGTTGCCAGACATATTCAACAACAAATAAATGCGATGACGTTTACTGATATAGGCCTGCCGCCAGAAGTTAAAGTAAGTGTGAGCCAAGGTATAGCCTGTGAACTTGATAATCAATACCGTACCTGCGAAGCACTAATATGTGCTGCTGATACTGCTTTATATAGAGCAAAATCTGACGGCAGAAATAAAATCAGCATCAGCTCATAAACACAACATTAACAAGATTTGATTTATTTTAACGAAATGCATTAGTTACACATATACTATATTTTAATGTTATTTGTTTGTTCCCAATACGCTATATAAACTAGATGGCGTATGACAACAACTCGGGATCAACAATGAAACTATTTAACAAGTTACCTTTACAACTTGCTATTGCAAGTACATTGGCAACCTCAGCGACTGCAATCGCTGTTGAGCAAACAGCTGACACAACAGCACAAGATATTGAAGTTATTTCGGTTACCGGCACACGTCGTAGTTTACGCAGCCTGTCGGAAAGTACAGTTCCTGTAGACTTGCTAACCAGTCGTGATCTGGCAACCACAGGCCAGCTTGAAATAAGCCAAGTGCTTGCTGCGCAACTACCCAGCTTTAACTACCCAAGTGCAACCCTCGCTGATGGTACCGACCATGCAAAACCAGCAGTATTACGAGGCCTAGCTCCTGATCACACCTTAGTACTTGTCAATGGTAAACGCCGTCACTCTGGTGCTTTATTAAATTTAGGTGGCACAGTTGGCCGTGGCTCTACGGCTGTTGATTTAAATAATATTCCAACCTCTGCGATTAAACGCGTTGAAGTACTGCGTGATGGTGCAGCTGCGCAATATGGCTCAGATGCCATCGCCGGTGTGATCAATATTGTACTCAAAGATGCCGATGAAGGCGGCAGTGTAAGCTACACTTATGGTCAATATGATTCGCAAATGGCAGGCTCTGCACAGTTAAAAGAAACAATCATCGACTCGCAAGGTAAGCTTGGTTTTGTTAAAGGTGATGACCGCGGCGTTAACGATGGTATTACCCGTACTGCAAGTGCCAATGCAGGTTTTTCGCTTAGCGAGAATGGCTTTATCAATATCTCAATTGAAACCCGCAACAACGAGCCAACTAACCGCTCAGGTATTGATGAGCGAGAACAATATAATCGTAATGAAAACGGCGCGCTTGATCCAAAAGAGCTAACGTTTGACCGTTATAATCACCGTTTTGGTAAAGCCGATGTTGAAGATATCGCGCTATTTTATAATCTTGGCTACGACTTTAGTGATGACTTATCACTTTACTCTTTTGCCAGCTATTCAAATCGTAAAGGTAACTCAGGCGGTTTCTATCGCCGTGCCAAAGACAACCGTAATGTGCCAAGCGTTTATCCTGATGGGTTTTTACCAAACATTGACACTGATGTTGACGACTATTCGTTTGCTATCGGTTTAAATGGGGTTAGTAATGATTGGACATGGGATATCAGCACTAATTATGGTCGCAATGATTTTGCATTAGGTGTTAGCAATAGTATCAATACCTCTATGGGTGCTAACAGTCCGACAGAGTTTGATAATGGCGCATTAGTGTATGAACAATTCCTTGTTAACATGGATGCCAGCAATAGCTTTGACTTAGGCTTGCCTGATGACGTGTTTGTTACCATTGGTACTGAATATCGCCATGAAAACTACCAAATCAAAGCCGGTGAACAAGCTTCGTATTTAACGGTACTTGATGCACAAGGCGTACCTGTTGCCGCCGGTGGTGCACAAGTTTTATCAGGTTTTTCACCCGATAGCGCAACTGATAAAAGCCGCCATAACATTGCCCTATTTGCTGAATTTGATACCTACCTCACTGAAAATTGGAATGCTGTGCTAGCAGGTCGATTTGAAGACTATAGTGATTTTGGCAGTACTTTTACAGCGAAACTTGCCAGCCGCTATAGCATTACTCCTTCATTATCGTTACGTGGTGCTATCAGTAGTGGTTTTAGAGCACCGTCTCTTGCACAAACATCTTATAAATCAGTCAGCACTGTATTTGAAAATGGCGTACCTAGAGAAGTCGGATTATTTCCAAGTAGTGAGGCTGCTGCCAAAGCGCTTGGCGCAAAAGATTTAGACGCTGAAGAGTCTGTCAATATGACCGCTGGTTTTATCTTCACAGAAGGTAATTTTAGCTTCACGCTTGATGCTTATCGTATCGATATTGATGATCGCATTGTGCTTTCTGAAAACTTAGAAGGCCCTGCTGTTGAAGCTATTTTACAACAAGCCGCTGAGCTTAATACCCAAAGTGTGCGCTACTTTACCAACGCTATCGATTCGCGTACTCAAGGGGTTGATATTGTTGCCACCTATTTACTCGGTTTAGCTGATTATGGTGACTTACGCTTAAGTGCCGCTGTAAACTTTAACGATACAGAAGTTACTCATGTGAAAGACAATCCACCAGAACTCGAAGCGTTAGGTGATGGATATCAATACTTTGCACGACGTGAAATTTCTCGATTCGAAAAAGGCACACCAGCAGATAAATGGAACCTGTCTGCAACATGGGATTATGAAAATATACAGGCCACGCTTCGTGCAACTCGCTATGGTGAAGTAGTTGATACCTCAAGTAGTGCTGAGGGCGATGAGCTTCTTAAGGCGAAATGGCTCACTGATATTGAAGTGGCGTATCGCCCAACCGAGCAATGGAAACTTGCTTTAGGTGCTAACAATCTATTTGATCAGTACCCGCAAGATACGGTAAGTAATATTGGTTATAGTGATTTCAACCAAATTTTCACTTACAGCGGGTTCACGCCATATAGTTTAGATGGCCGCTTTGTTTATGCGAATGTAACGTTTAACTTTTAATTAAACAAGTAACTACGGCCCATATAAATATGGGCCGTCTTATCGGGGATGTATAGTTACAATCGCTACAAAGTTAAGGCTGTAGCTAATTGCTTATAGACTATTTTATGGTTACGATTTAAATCACTCTCTTTAACTGTTTTAAACCACTTAGTAGCCTGCTGATTATCTTTTGCTTGCCAGCATATTTCTGCCAACCTTAATGTATGCGCAGCTTTTGCAATATCATCACTACCTTCTACCATATAACTCAACGAATCTACATAGTACTTAATAGCAAGGTCATACTGTCCGAGCAATTGATATGTGCGCGCTAAATTCCCCTGTGCCACAATAATTTTGCCTTGATGCTGGGTTGGTAGTATCCAATCAAGCGCTTTTTTCTGCTCTCTCTGGCATTTTCTAAATCGCCATAAGCGTGATAAATATTTGCTTTATTAGACTGCAACTCAAAATTAAAAATTGGATCTTTACTCTTGCCAAACTTTCGTTCGGTTTTGAGCAGCATCTGAAAAGCGGATTCCTTATTACCAAAAACATACTGCAAATTAGCTAACTCGAGCATTCGCATTGGATCTGCAAACGCATCATACATCAACTTTATATCTGTAAATGCCTTATTTGCATAGATTTTTGCACGCTCATCATCGTGATAAAAATGCAAAGCTTTGGCATAGTAAAAATAAGCTTGGACTTTAAATACTTCAGGTAAATCATCTCGTTCTGCGAATGGTTCAACAATGATTTTTAAGGTTTCATAATCATTTTTATCGTAGTAATAATCAAATAAGTAAGACTTGGCTTTATACCACCGAGTTGAATGTAGCTCTGATTGCTCTATACGTTCATTAATATAAACTAAGCAGTCTTTCTCTGGCTGTTGTAAGCAGAATTGTTCGTGATCACTAAAGTGTTCAGACGCATTAGTTAGCGTAGAAAAAATACAGATAAAAATAGCGATTGTTAAGTGATTTTTTATCATAAAGTTTAAGCAAACGCTTAATGCTGTAAAGTATATACATAGATTAAAACATATTTGCATAAAATTATTAACAAATATTGTGCGCTAGCAGATCATGGCGTGCTAGGAGTGGAGGTAAAAAACTGGCTTGGCAATTACAAAAGTATTTTATAATTGCCTAAGCATTTGAAAAGTATAATTATAACCTTTACTGATAGTGCAGAATAACTGATCACACAGCAATATTTTCGTATGCTAAATTAAGCTGCTTTTTTCAGCGCTTTTTTAAGCTTACCTATTTTGGATTTTTGTTTTGCGACTTTATCTTTACGAGCGCTGATTTCTTTTTTAATCGATTTTACTTCTTTACTGATTGCTTTAGCTGGTTTCTTTGACATTGAGTATTTCCTTTTTAATTATGTAACTCGCTATTGCGAGAGCTGTACTTTATGATAAAAAAGAACCAGATGATACGCGCCAACCAGTTCTTCACTAAAAATTCATACAACAGAAATAAAACTGAAATTAATCAAATGCCTGTAAAAGCTATCATACTTCCTACACTAAAATACTAAAGTAGTAATAAACTACCTAACCCTAAGAAAGTGACAAAGCCAACGATATCGGTCACTGTTGTCAAGATTACTGAACCTGACAGTGCGGGATCGATTTTCATTTTATCTAAAATAGAAGGGATCACCACGCCAGACAAAGAGGCTGCAATTAAATTAAACAAAATAGCCACTGTAATGGTAATACTGAGCATTACATCACTAAACCAAAAATAGGTAAGCACACCAATTACCATAGCCCACACACAGCCATTTACGGCACCTACCCTAAGCTCTTTTTTAAGTAGCGCCTTACGGTTTGAGTCAGTCACCTGACCAAGCGCTAAACCGCGCACGATTACGGTTAACGTTTGGCTCCCTGCTATACCGCCCATTGACGCAACTACCGGCATTAATACTGCCAATGCAACCACTTGCTCAATGGTTGCGCCAAATAAGCCAATAAACCAGGATGCTAAAAATGCGGTTGCTAAATTAATGCCTAACCAAATACCACGGTTCTTCGCACTTTTTCGTACGCTGGCAAATAGATCTTCGTCTTCACGTAAACCACCCGCTTTTGCCGCTGCTTCATCGGTGACCTCTTGGCGTAATTCGTAAGCTGAGGTAACTTTTAATCGCCCCAGTAACTTATTATCGACATTGACAACGGGCATTGCCATTTTTTCACTGTGGATCACCACTTCAGCTGCTTCGTATAAATCATCGTCGGCATGCAGTGAAGTTATATCGTGATCAGCAAAACTTAATAAGGTGTCTGAGTCCTTAGCTTTAAATAACGTGTTAACTGATACCTCACCAATTAGCGTGCCTTTGCGGCTCACTAAATAAATAACCTCGGTATATTGCGGTAAGCCTTTTTGCAGGATTTTTCGTGCGCCACCGACCGTTAGTTTGTCTGAAACCTTAAGTGAATCAAAATCAAGCCAGTGACCAAGTTGCTCTGGCAGATACTGCTGCGCTAATTCATATTGCTTGGTTTGTACTTCATCAAGTTGACGGCGAGCGTATTCAACAAAGCGCTCAGGGATCACTTCTTCAAGTTCAAGTAACTCAGCAACGCTTACTTCATCAAGTAATTTAAAACCGTCATCTTCATCGAGTGTTTGTAATAACCAACGACAGCTATCGGCGCCTAAATTAATGAATATTTCATGCTGGGTGTCTTCATCTAATAACTGCCAAATATCTATACGCTGATCTTTTGGTAAGGCTTCAAATAATAACGATAAATGTTCTGTCGAAAGTATTTCTTTGGCGTCAGCTAACAGCTTATTTTTACGCTCTGTGGTATCACATTGTAAAAGCTCATCAATAAGCTGTGGGAGTTGATCAATCGGGTATTCAATCATGTTGAAGCCTTTGAATTTAACTACTTTGTGTTTAGTTTACCTCAGCTTGAAAAAATAGTTTGAGAAATTTTCGTAACAATACCCACAGCTCAAAAAGCTGCGGGTATTTATTATTTACTTAAACCAGCTTTGTGCTCGCTCCATCAGCAAGTAATTAACTGGTACTAGCAACAAGGTAATAAAGGTCGCAAAAATAATCCCAAAGCCTAAACTTACAGCCATTGGGATTAAAAATTGCGCTTGAGTGGCTTTTTCAAACAACAACGGCATTAAGCCTATAAAGGTGGTTAAACTGGTTAACATTACAGGGCGAAAACGTGACGCGCCAGCCAGTTTTACCGCTTCCAGTAATTCGCCGCCTTCACTGCGTTTTTTATTTATAAAATCAACTAATACTAGCGAGTCATTAACCACTACACCGATCAGGGCCAACATCCCAAGTAGGCTCATAATGGTTAATTCCATTCCCATAATCCAGTGTCCTACCACGGCGCCTATCATACCAAACGGGATCACACTCATGACGATCAGCGGCTGTAAGTAAGATTTAAACGGAATAGCTAATAACGCATAGATAATGAAAAATACAAATACCAACGCCCAAGCAAGCGAGCCGAACGATTCACGTTGTTCTTTCGCCTCACCTTCAAGAGAGTGACTAACGCCAGGATATTGCTGCACCAACTCATCAAGGTAAATTTTTAAATCGGCTTGCAGCACTGTCATATTGGTGTTTTCTTTTTCGATATCTGCCGTAACATTCAGAGTCCGATAGCGGTCGATACGATTAATCGTTGAAGGACTTTGCCCAGGCACTAGTTTAGCTACATGTGATAACGGTACTGTGCCACCGGTTGGGGTGTTAATAAGGATATCTTTTAAGTCAGCCACCGAGCGACGTTCATCAAGAGGTAAACGCACCATAACTCTGACGTCATCACGACCACGTTGAATACGCTGTGCTTGAGCACCAAAAAACGAGTTACGTACTTGCTGTGATACATCAACCCGATTTAAACCCAGTGCTAAGCCTTGCTCTGTTAGCTCAATTTGCAGCTCTTCTTTACCATCAGACATGCTATCAGCAATATCAAATACTGTTGGGTAAGTCGCCAAACGCGCTTTGACCTGCTCAGCCACTTCTTGCAAGGTTGATAGCGAGGTTGCTGTAAGCTGGACATCAATTGGATCTGAACTGCGACCTATTTCAGCCCTAAAAGTTAAGCTTTCAGCGCCAGGGATCACACCTATTAAATCGCGCCATTCACTGGCAAGCTCCCGCGAGCCTATATTAGAGTCACGTTTTTCAGCAGGGGTGATTTCAAAGCGTACACTCCCTGAGTTTGATGCACCACCACGACCACCCGTGGTGGCTAAAATGTTTAAAATAACACTTTCGCCTGTATTTTCATCACGGTACTTATCTTGTAATTGACGTGCTTTATCCGACATATCAATCACGTATTTATTAGTCACTTCAAATGGAGTACCTGTCGGTAATGTTAAGCTAACACGCACCGTTTCGCTCGGAATACGAGGGAAGAAAATAAACTTAGTCCACCCACTGGTAACCATAGTTAAAATAATTAAAAAGATCCCCACAAACAAGCTTACCGTAGCTAGCTTATGGCGTAAGGCCAAGTTTAATAACGGTTGATAATACTTTAAAATTGCATGCTCAAAACCATCAGCAAAACGCTGTTGAAATTTATCAAACTTAGATGGTTCGCCTTTTTGATGGCGTAACTTTATATATTTTAGGTGCGCAGGTAATACAAATTTAGATTCAATCAGTGAGAATAATAATACCGGGATCACAACTACAGGGATCTGTGCAAACAGAGCACCACGACTACCTTCTATAAATGCTAACGGTAAAAATGCCGCAACCGTGGTTAAAACACCAAAAGTCACAGGGGTAGCAACTTCTTGGGTGCCACGAATAGCTGCCTGCTCGCCAGATTCAGCGGTTTTTAAATGGGTATAAACGTTCTCACCGGTAACGATTGCATCATCAACCACAATCCCTAGCACTAAGATGAAGCCAAACAAGCTCATAATATTTAGCGTTACCCCAAACAATGGCATGGCTAAAAATGCGCCCATAAATGATACTGGAATACCAATGAATACCCAAAAAGCGATGGCGGGACGTAAAAATAGCGTCAATAACGCCAGTACCAAAATACCACCTTGTAAAGCATTGGTGGTGAGTGTGGCAATACGACTTTTAACCAGCTCTGAATCATCATCCCAGTAACTTAAATCAAACCCTTGTGGTAATTTACTTTGCTGGCCTTCAATATATTCTTTTACTTCATCGGCTACTGTTATGGCACTTTGTGGACCAATACGATATACATCGATAAAGGCCGCTTGCTTACCATTAAACCGAGTCCGCACTGGGGTTTCTTCAAAGTCATCGCGGATAGTAGCAATATCACCTAGACGAATAATAATACCATCTCTTTGATTTTTAACTGCAATGCGAGCAAACTCGTCTTTGCGATATGCTTGCCCTTTAGAGCGAATAAGTACATCTCCCCCTTGGGTTTTTAAATTCCCCGCTGAAATATCAGTACTTGAGTTTGATATCGCCCGTGAAATATCACTTAAGCTCAAACTGTATTGACGCAATGTATCTTGGCTTACTTCAATTGCTAATTCGTAATCACGCACACCACTGAGTTCAACTTGAGTAACACTGGGTAAGCGCAGTAATTGGTCGCGCACTTGCTCTGCATATTCACGGGTTTCTTTTTCACCGTAGTCACTGGCAACGGTAACCGCAATAACCTCACGTTTACGCTCAGCTAAGGCAACAACTGGCTTTTCAGCATCTGCTGGGAAGGTATTAATTGCATCGACTCGGCTTTTTATATCGGCCAATAACTCTCGAGGATCGTAACCGCTGTCGACCTCAATACTCACTGACGCTGACCCCTCAGATGAGCGACTCGATATTTGTTTGATGCCTTCTAAATCTTGTACTGCCTCTTCAATGCGAATGGTCACCCCTTGCTCTACATCTTCAGGAGTTGAGCCTCGCAAGGAAACACTGACGCTAATACGATCGGTTTCAAAAGACGGGAAAACTTCTAAAGGAATTTGCGTGGTAAGGCTAAATAAACCCGCAAAAACAATGCTGATCAGCAATAAATTAGCTGCAACATGGTTTTTAGTAAACCAAGCTATCATGGCTTATCTCCTTGCGAGCGAGCAGCTTTACGCTTTTGCATCAGCTCTTCAACAGTGATCCCTTGTTTTTTAGCCATCGCTGCTAACTGTTCACGTGACGGTCTTTTGCCAGTAGGCTGACTGCCCTCTTTATCAGCTTCACCAATAACTTTAACAGCAGTACCTGAACTAACTTGACCAAGTGGTGTAAGCACTAACTTATCACCCATGTTCAAACCATCGGCAATAATTGCTTGCGTGGCATTTTGCCACGCTAAGCGGATATTTTTACGCTGTAATACACCTTGATCAACAATATATACATAAGTACCTTGGTAAATAGCACTGTTTGGAATAACCAAGACATCAGCGACTAATTTGCCACTGATCTGCGCTTTAATATATTGACCAATCTTAATCGGGTATTGGTTTTGAGCAGTTGCTTTGTAAGGATCATTGATTTGGGCAACAACATAAAGCTGCTGAGCATTTTCATCGATGGCCCCTTCAGTTCTGGCAACTTGTCCTTGCCACTTTTGCATACCAACTAGGTCAGAGCTAAATTCGACAGTTGAGCCATTGGCATTTTTCATACCATCTCGAAATTGCTCTGGCAAATCAATAAAAGGTAAGTCTTTGTTTTTAATTGGCAACCGTATTTCAACACTATCTATGGCGTAAATAGTTGCCAATTGTGTATTGTTACTCACCACTTGACCAAGATCCACACTGCGACTTAATACTCGCCCTGCATAAGGGGCTGTTATCTTTGTGCGCTCTAAGTTTAAATTCGCTTTTTCAAGTTTTGCTTGTGCTGAAAGTACTTGCGCTTGAGCTGCGGCTAGTTGCGGTTCTCGCAGTACTAAATTACTTGCCTGCTCACCATTACCTAAACGCTGCCAATCGATAATAGCCTGACGACTACGTGCTTGTTCTTCTTGAAAGCCTTGCTGCGCAGTGAGTAAATTAGCTTGCGCTTCTTTCACTTCAGCGCGGTGATCTCTGTCATCAAGCTGTAAGAGTACATCGCCTTTTTCAAAAAAGCCCCCTCTCTAAATTGCTCACTGCTGGCGATGATCTGTCCTGAAGCTTGAGCGACCAAGATACTTTGAGTGCGCGGCTTTACAGTACCAAAACTGTCAACCATCACTTGATACGGCTGTAGCTGTAAAGTTTGCACCGCCACACTTATTTGCGCTTTAGGTGGTGAGCCAAAACGCTTTGCTTCTGGTGGGTTTGAGCTAATAAACATTACTAACAAGGCAGTAGCTGCGATTATAGCCGCAGGGATAATAATTTTGGTTTGTTTAATATTCATAATTATTGCTCAGTTGACTCGTTGGTTGGCTGTGAAAAATCGCCACCAAGGGCAATATGGAGATTAATTCGGTTAATAATTAATTGGTTCTTAATTTCAATAACAGAGCTTTGTGCGTCAAAGGACCTATCTTGCGCATCGAGTACCGTAGTGTAAGTTACTAAGCCACTTTGATATTGCTCAAAAGAAAGTTGCTCTGCTGCAATGGCATTTTCTTGTGCCTTAAGTGTAGCTAAGTAGCGAATTTGCAAAGATTGCTCTTGCGAAATAGCTGTTTCCACCTCATTAAATGCATCATATAGACTGGCTAAATATACTTGCTCCTGACGTAACACAGCTAAACGGGCTGCTTCTTCATCAGCACTTAGCCTACCAGCATCAAAAAGTGGCGAAGAAATACTACCCACTAATGACCATGCTAAGTTTGATGGTGAAAATAAATCACTGACACGATCAGCACTGTCACCTAACGTAGCGCTCAGATTTAAACTTGGAAAACGCTGCTTGTGAGCATAAGCTAAATTAGCATCAGTACTTAATAACTGATACCAGCTCGCCATTAAACTTGGTTTACGTGTGATAAGCTCTGACGGTAAACCTAAAGGGATAGATTTATTTAATAGAGGTAAGTCAGCCTCAACACTTAAAGCACCGCGCGGGTAGTCGCCAGTTAAACGCTCTAAAGCCCGAATTGCTTGACTGAGAGTGGCTTTTTGACCAGCAATACGTGAACGCTCATTGCTTAACTCATTACGCGTTAAATAAACATCTAAGGCATCATTTATACCTTGACGATAACCCGACTCAATAATTGCTAGGTTCTGCTCTGCGTTTTTTTCTCGTTGCTGGTACAGCGCCAATAATTTTTGCGCCGTTATTACATTAAACCAACCACTGACCACATCACCTACTAAGCGTTGTTTTGCTTGTTGAAAATTTGCCTGCTGCGCTAGAAAATCAAGGTTTGCCTGGCGCTGCGCATCAGAAAGCTTGCCCCATAAATCAACTTCATAATTAAGTGTTAAATTTGCTGAACTGACATTGCTATAACTAACTGGACGATTGTTTTTACTGCGATTAGTTCGCGCAGATAAATCTAAACTCGGCCAAAGAGCCGCGCCCGACGCAATTAATTGCTGCTGTTTAATTGCAACATCATACCCAGATTGTAAAATCTCTTGGTTACTTGCTAATGCTTGTTCAACCAATGCAAATACCTGTGGGTTTTCTAATTGTTGAAGCCAATTATCTTCAACCTTAAATGCTGACGCCTTTGCTTGTTGCCATTGCTCAGGAGCATTTGCTGTATGTTGCACTCGTTCAGTTGGATTTAGCTGATTGCTGCATGCACTGAGCAGCAAGGCACTGACTACCACTAAACTCGGCTTAAGTTGCCAAATCATATAAAAACCTGAATTACTTATATTTATGAGTGTAATTCAAGCACCAGTTCACAGATAGCTCAACTGATTTTACATAACATTACAAATATCACAATAAAGAGTCGTTTTTGAGGGTTGAGTTTGCCAATTTATATTTACTAGTGGGAAATGCAAGCCGGTGTTTACGTTTAGAAAGTCAAGCTTGCCTTAATACCAATCGTTTTAAGTTACTGACCATTTGATAACAAGGCATAAATTTTGACATCTAGTTGTTCTGCATGAAAAATTTATAACACAGTTAGCGCTTTGTTTAGCTCGCTAGAATAGTTAAATATTTAAGTCGATTGGTATAAATTATAAGAGCGCTAGTTTGCACGTTATTTATAAAAGGCGCGAGTTTTTGAGATTACAAATTAAAGAATGATATTGTACAAGAGTCAGAATTGACGCTGTTTTTCTTCGTAAACTGCTAGCTTAGTTTATTTCAGATACAAAAAAGCCCTGCAAATGCAGGGCTTTGATATAAATGGTGCCTCGACCCGGAATCGAACCAGGGACACGAGGATTTTCAATCCTCTGCTCTACCAACTGAGCTATCGAGGCACATAAACTGTGCAAATTAATTGTTAAATTAAACACTTAATCTAAATAAATGGTCCGACTAACCGAGTCGAACTGATAACCTGAACGAATTACTGATTACAAGTCAGTTGCTCTTTCAAATTATCTAAATAAATGGTGCCGACTAACCGAGTCGAACGGTTGACCTACTGATTACAAGTCAGTTGCTCTACCAGCTGAGCTAAGTCGGCACACTAAACTGTGTGCTAAGGCACGTTTCAATTTTAAAGATTGATAACTTTTAATAAATGGTGCCTCGACCCGGAATCGAACCAGGGACACGAGGATTTTCAATCCTCTGCTCTACCAACTGAGCTATCGAGGCACATTAACTGTGCAGATTAGTTGTTAAATTAAACACTTAATCTAAATAAATGGTGCCGACTAACCGAGTCGAACGGTTGACCTACTGATTACAAGTCAGTTGCTCTACCAGCTGAGCTAAGTCGGCACACTAAACTGTGTGCTAAGGCACGCGTAATAATGTTTTAATCATTTGATTTAAACACCACTACTTAAATAATGGTGCCCAGAGGCGGAATCGAACCACCGACACGAGGATTTTCAATCCTCTGCTCTACCGACTGAGCTATCTGGGCAATTTCAGTATTAATAAAAAATCACAAAGGATTTTCAATGCAATTCCCACTTAGCTCTACTGACTTAGCTATCTGGGCGATTTCAGTTTTAATAAAAAATCACAAAGGATTTTCAATACAATCCCCACTTAACTCTACTGACTGAGCTATCTGGGCAATTTCAGTTTTAATAAAAAATTATAAAGTGTTTTTATACACTTTCCGCTTAGCTCTACTGACTGAGCTATCTGCGTGTGCGGCGTATTAAACTGGTTTTGCCCTTTCAAGTCAACTTTTTTTTATTCTTTATAACTGTTTGCACGGTTTTTCAACAAACTGTTTAATAAACGTAAAAAACGCTGTTTATTACAACAGCTGTTTGTAGTTTAACGTAACTGTCTATTAATTTAGGCTCCTTGTAAACAACAGCACTAAAAACGTAGTGAATTATTTCTGGTAAATGGTAGGATTGATTTCCAGTACACAAGCGACTGTTTAGATTGCGGTTGATAATAGATTAAGTTGGATAATAAATGCAGAGTAAATTTTCTTCTCCTGTAAAAGGGCTGTTACCTCTTTTTATACTAATAAACTTAGCCGTAACAGCACTCGCTGTGGTTGCTTATTCTTTTTACCCTAGTAACACTGAAGACTCAAAAGCACCACCAAGTTCACTAAGCTTAATAACGTTAGCTGAGCAATTAGACACACCTTTGGTTAATGCATTGACTCGAACAGGACAAGATAATGCCACTCAACTACTAAATTTAAGCGCTTCGCTAAATAATCAATTTGATTACTACTTATATAGATATACACCTACTGCTCAAACACAATTGGTTTTTGCCAGTAATAAACCAGCAATTGCACCGCTAAAACTTGATCAACATTTAGCTGAGCAAGGTATTATCCATCATCAATTAAATTTAAATGATCAACCCGTTGGTGAATTAATCATTAAACAAAAAATCACTGCCCCCCTCTACTGCCAAATTATTCCATCGTGCTTGCATTGGCTATTGCAGGAGTTGCTGGAGTAAGTTTATTTTTACTAGCGCTGTTTTTTAACGTTTATCTTAATACGCGGATCCGCAAAAGTAGTGACACTCTTGCACATGAATTAGAGAGCATCACTAAATCTGGCAGTTACAATACACATATCGACGAACAATTAGATATCGGCCTTGGCGTTGTAGCTAAAAATATCAATCAACTATTACAGCAAGTACAAGATGCTATCAATAGTAATGACGTAGCCCAAAAAGATTTGCAAAAACTGCAAAGCAGTCTGGAAACTGAAGTGCAAAACCGCACTTTAGCGCTTGAAAAAGCGAGCCATAGAGCTGAGCAAGCTAGCGAAGCCAAAACCACGTTTTTAGCAACTATGAGCCATGAAATACGCACCCCAATGAATGGCGTTATTGGCACCATTGATTTACTAAGACAAACAGATCTCAATGGCGCTCAGCATCGCCTAAGTACAATTATTCGTGAATCAGCCTTTTCACTATTGGGGATTCTGGATGATATTTTAGATTTTTCGAAAATTGAAGCGGGTAAACTAAATATCGACCCAACTCCTTTTTCGGTCTCGGATACTATTGAGGAAGTTGCCAGAGTATTATCATCGGTTGCAAAAAAACGTCAGCTTGATTTAGAGCTAGCTATAGCACCTGATATACCAGTTAATTTAATTGGTGATACTGTTCGCGTTCGCCAAGTACTTTATAACTTATGTAGTAATGCAATTAAATTTACTAGCACCGATGAAAATCGTCTAGGTCAGGTACGCATTGCTGTAGAAGTGGCACAAAATACTGCTGACCATTTTACTCTGCGTTTTAGCGTCAGCGACAATGGTAAAGGTATGAGCCAAGCTCAACTGCGTGAAATATTCAATCCATTTATTCAAGCTGAAGGATCAATTACCCGTGAGTACGGTGGCACAGGCCTAGGTTTATCTATTTGTAAAAGTTTAACCGAGTTAATGTTAGGGTCCATTAGTGTTACCAGCGATATAGGTATTGGTAGTGACTTTGTGGTGGAATTGCCATTTAGTACTGAAAACACCATAAAGTATGCCCATAAAGGTGCGTTGAAAGATCATTCTGTAATACTCATCACTGAGCATCAAAGCAGAAAACAAACGCTTTCTCGTTATTTATCATTTATGGGGGCAAACACAATTACGGCGCAAACGGTGCAAGAAATTGAACAATCTCAAGATAACCCTGGCGTTATCTGGTTGCTTGATGGGATCGATTCAATGGATAGCATTAATTACTTATTACGCCGTTTACTGTACACCCTTGAAGATAATAACCAACAGGTGATCGTACTTAGTAAATTAGATGAAGCCGCAATAAATCATAAAAACATCTTCTATCTCAATGCGTCACCATTGTGTAAGTCAAACTTTATGATGTCGTTATTGGTTGCTGCGGGGCTGCATACACCAAAACAAGTTAAACCTGTTAAAACCCTTAATAATTATTTAAATATTGAACAAGCACGTGAAGAAAACAAACTCGTGCTACTTGTTGAAGACAATGTTTTGAATCAACAAGTACTTACCGATCAACTACATTTACTTGGGTTTGGCGTTGAAGTTGCTGATAACGGCGAGCAAGGTTTAAAAATGTGGCAAAGCGGCCGTTACCCGTTAATTTTAACTGATTTACATATGCCTAAAATGTCAGGTTACGACATGGTTGAAAAAATTCGCGACGAAGCTGCACAACTTGAAGACATCAACGCTCAGCCTTATGTTATTGCAATAACAGCAAATGCCTTAAAGGGTGAAAAAGAACGCTGTTTAAATGCTGGCATTAACGATTTCATTACTAAACCAGTTGAATTAAATACGCTAGAGGCAACTCTTAATAGTTGGAGTGAAAGCAAGCAAGGACCGATTACGGCTTCTCCTAATAAGCCGTCAGCACCAATTAACTTTGAAATGCTCGCTAAATACATAAACAATGATGAAGCAAAGCAGTTACGATTCTTTAAAATGTACTTAGAGCAAAGCCATACGTTAGCTAAAGACATTAACACAGGGGTAATGACCAGTGATAAAGAAATAATAATTGCAGCTTGCCACCAACTTAAATCTATATCAAAAACAATTGGCGCAGAAAAAGTAGCTGAGCTAGCTGCTGACTTTGAAGATAACTGTAAAGAACAAGACTTAACCAGTGATCAACTAATTGAACTGCGTGACAATTTAGAGATTGAGTACTCCCGTGTTGCGCAGTTTTTAAAAGAACAAGTTAGTAATGCCCAAGAGCAAGATGATCTGATTTAATTCAAGCAGTAAAAAAGGGCTTATTGCCCTTTTTATTCGCATGTGAAAATTATTTTTCTGGCGGACGGTAGCCTTCGATTTCTACATCTTTATCTTCGAACAAAAAGCCAACCATTTGCTCTTCTAGAAAAGTACGATGCTCTGGGTCCATCATATTTAAATGTTTTTCATTGATCAGCATTGTTTGCTTGTGCTGCCACTGTGCAAATGCTTCTTTAGAAATATTATTAAAAATCCTTTCACCCAACTCACCAGGGTAAAGTTGGAAACCAAGCCCTTCGGCTTCTTTTTGTAACTTTTGACAAAATACAGTGCGTGCCATGATTGCTCTCTTGTGCTCTTAGAAACGATATCAGTTAGTGTAAACTATTGTAGCAATTTGTTTAACTAGCTTTTTAGTTGGGGCGGCTAAACCAACCTCTATTGACTGGTCCAACGGGTACCAAACTAGTTGTCGCTCATTCACCACATCAGGCACTTTATGCAAAGTGAGTACATGCGGATTAATAGTTAATTCAAAGTGCGAAAATATATGCGTAAAAGGCTCAATTGGCACAGTTGTAACAGCAAGCCCTTGCTGCGCTAAAAAAGTATCTAACTGAGATTTTTGCTCAAATTCAAAAAAACTAAATAAACCGCCCCATATTCCTGAGTTAGGCCTTTTTTCCATCAATACTTGATCATTACATTGAATAATTAATTGATGGCACACTTTCTTTGGCACTGCTTTTTTAGGTTTTGAATGAGGGAACTGTTTTACCTGCTCAGTCTTATACGCTCCACAACGCGAACGCAACGGGCAAGGTTGGCAGTCAAACTTGCTACGTGAGCAAAGGCTTGCTCCTAAATCCATCATTGCTTGGTTAAACTCAGTCACTTGTTTTGCTGGAGTTAACTGCTCTGATAGTTGCCATAATTGGTTTTCAACTTTTTTGACTCCGTACCAACCTTCAATCATAAAAAATCTGGCAAGCACACGTTTTACATTACCATCTAATATAGGATGATGTTGGCCAAGAGAAAGCGATAAAACAGCTCTTGCAGTCGAGCGCCCAATACCTGGCAAAGCGACAACCTCGTCTAACGTTGTTGGAAACTCACCTTTGTATTGATCTCGAATTATCTTTGCGGTTTTATGTAAATTGCGAGCTCGAGCATAATAGCCCAATCCGGTCCAGTGATGCAGCACGTGATCTTCATCTGCATTTGCTAAAGCGATAATATCTGGAAAACTTTGCATAAACTTTTCAAAGTAAGGAATAACTGTGACTACCTGAGTTTGTTGCAACATCACCTCAGACACCCACACCTTGTAAGGTGTTTTATTTAATTGCCAAGGTAAGGTTTTACGCCCATGTAATTCATACCAATCGACTACTTGCTGAGAAAACCAGCTTGCTTCACTGTTGTTTAACTTCAAAATAATTACTTTTTAAACCCGACTCTTAATGGCGCTCAGTCTATTGCAGTGAGTTAAAATATCAAGTTATAAACATACACAAAAGATAAGGCCTTGTGATCAACGCCGTGGTCAGGGATAATACGCCACCATTTTAAGACATGTTGTTTTCATCAGGCCAAAATATATGAGTGATTCAAGTAACGATAACCTTGAGCAAGCGATGCAAGAAGGTAAATATATTCGTACCATTCGCAGTTTTGTTAAGCGCGAAGGTCGTTTAACCAAAGGACAAGCTGCGGCAATTGAAAAATGCTGGCCAACCATGGGGCTTGAACATCAACAAGGCATGCTTGATCTAGCCCAAGTATTTGGTAATGACAACGACGTTGTTTTAGAAATTGGTTTTGGCATGGGTAAATCATTGGTCGAAATGGCCAAGAGCGCACCACACCTTAACTTTATTGGTATTGAAGTACACCGCCCAGGTGTTGGCGCATGTTTAATGGATGCTGATGAAGCAGGCATTACAAACTTACGTATTTTTGAGCATGACGCTGTTGAAGTATTTGCTGATTGTATTGCAGAGGGCAGCATTACTACGGTGCAACTATTCTTCCCTGACCCATGGCATAAAAAACGCCACCATAAGCGTCGTATTGTGCAACCTGCATTTGTAGAGAGCTTGCGTAGCAAATTAAAAATTGGCGGTGTATTCCATATGGCAACAGATTGGGAAAACTACGCTGAACATATGCTTGAAGTAATGCAAGTAGCGGAGCATTTTAAAAACCAATCTGAGACTAACGATTATGTACCACGTCCTGATTTACGTCCCTTGACGAAATTTGAGCAACGCGGCCATCGTTTAGGTCATGGCGTTTGGGATTTAATGTTCGAGCGTATTAGCTAAATTAATCAAAACAACTTTAAGGCAAAGCCATTTATGAGCGCATTAACTAATCCAAGTTCACTTTTACTACGCAATAGTGCAAACCTAATGGCGGACTCTATTTTAGTAGTTAATTTTGTGCAAGATGGCTTTTTGTCACAACTGCGCCAGTTAAATCCAAACAGCAAGATCAGCGCTTTTAGTTACAACCATGCTAATGGTGAGTTTGCTAAAAATATCAACAGTATTGATGTTTGTGTTAGCCATGAGATAGCCGGTCAACACTTTGACCTCGTTATTTATTATTACCCAAAAGCAAAACCTGAAGCATTGATGACGTTGGACAATATTCGCGCGGTTATCAACCCAGACGCTGAGTTACTGGTGGTTGGTGAAAATAAAAGTGGTGTGAAATCGATTGAAAAGCAATTTAGTAGCCACTGTGAATACAGCAATAAAATCGATAGTGCCCGCCATTGTGCTTTGTATTTATTCACCGAGATAAAAACCTTAGCTGAGTTTGTTATTACTCGTTACCATAAGCAATTTAATGTTGATGTTGCTGGCGTTAGTTTTAATGCCATCAGCGTACCTGGTGTATTTAATCACGGTGAACTTGATGGCGGTACTAAAATACTGTTAGAGAATGCACCTGTAATTAAATCTGGCAATGTACTGGATTTTGGCTGTGGCGCGGGTCTTATTGCGACCTTCTTAGGTTTAAAAAATCCAGCTTTGAATTTTACCTGTACGGATGTTAGTGCTCTTGCAGCTTATGCAACCACGCAAACATTGGCACTTAACGGTGTTAACGGTAGCGCTTTACTGAGTGATGGGTTAGCAAATGTAACTGGAAAATTTGAGCTTATTATTTCAAATCCACCATTTCATACCGGTATTGCCACTGATTATACTGTTGCTGAACAGTTTTTAAGTGGTGCTAAACAGCACTTGACTAAGCAAGGCAAGTTAACCATTGTTGCAAACTGCTTCTTGAAATACCCGCCAATTCTAGAAGCTCAGTTCGGTAGTTATCAAGTAGTACACAAAACCAATAAGTTTTCAGTGTATAGCAGTTAATTGCTGCTATAACCTCACAAACGCTGCCAAATAATATAAATGGCAGCTTTTCAACAAAGTTATTATATTTTTTAGTCACTTTGATAGGTCTTTGCTAGACTTACAGCAACTAGATAAAAATTAAATAACTTGGCCTTCATTACAATAATGTCTAAATCAACATCGCCAACAAGTATTCGCAAAGCACTGATAAGCGCAGTCATGCTTGTTACTGCCTTGTGTTTATCGTTATCTATTTCTATTTCAACCTACCTAGATGTCAAAGAGCAAAAGCAATTAATCGTCAACAAGCTCAATATTCTCGCTGAAATAATCGCTTTTAATGCACAAGTAAGTGTACTGTTTGATGATAGGAAAACCGAAGAGCAACGCCTTAAATCTTTCGAAAAAATTCCACTCATTAAAAACATACATATTTATGCAATCGACGAAATATCAAATAAAGCAGTATTTTTTACCAGTTTCAATGCACGAAAAACCCCACCAGTGCCACTTCGAGTTGATAGTATTGAGCAACTTCAAGAACCTAGAATCACTGAAGACTACATAGAGCTAATCAAACCAATTACTTACGAAGGTGATATTAAGGGTTATGTGTATATTCGTGGTGGCTTAGAGCGCCTTAACGCCTATATTAACCAAAAAATTCTTATTGATATCCTTTTAACGCTATTCGTTTTAATACTGGTTTATTTTGTCGCAAAACGAATTCAAAAGCGTATTGCCGACCCCATTGACCAATTAAGTACGTTGCTGCAAGATGTTTCGAAAAATCATAATTATAGCGCCCGAGCTCCGAAAACTAATATTACCGAAGTCAATATGCTTTCGAATAGTTTAAATATCATGCTAACTCGCACACAAAATCAAATAGAGCGTCATAAGAATGATAAGCAAGAAATTAAACAGTTAAACCAAAGCCTAGAAGAAAAAGTAAATCAACGTACAATCGCACTCCGAGAGGCAAATCAAGAGTTGCTAACAACCCTTGAGCGAATGCATCAATACCAAAACCAAATTGTTGAAAGTGAAAAAATGGCCTCTTTAGGGCAGATGGTTGCAGGTGTTGCACATGAAGTAAATACACCGATTGGTTTAGGGATCACTGGTTCTACCCTGCTTCGCGATAAACTGGCAGAAATAAGTCTAGGGTTTGAGCAAAAAACCTTAACCTCAAACCAATTGAAGCGCTTTATCGACAATGGCATAGAAAACTTAGACCTTATCTATCGAAATTTAAATCGTGCTGCGGAACTGGTATCCAGCTTTAAAAAAGTAGCAGTAAACCAAGATGGTGAGCTTAATTCGCTGATCAATATGCATGATCTTATAACTAACGTAATGCTTTCTATGCGTACTGAACTAGAGATCAAGGCTCCTAAAATCGTTATTCATTGTTCTGAACAATTGATGATCGAAAGTAAAGCGGGTCCCCTACAACAGGTATTACAGCAATTATTAAGTAACTCGATAATCCACGGCTTTAAAGATAATAAAAATAACGAAATAGAAGTCACAGTGGAACGTAACGAAAGTAGCTTGATCATCAACTATTACGATAATGGTATCGGAGTTGATAAAAGCGTTAAAAAACGCATTTTTGATCCCTTTGTTACCACTAAGCGCGGCGAAGGTGGCAGTGGTTTAGGTATGCATTTAGTTTACAATTTAGTCACACAAGCCTTAGGAGGCAGTGTTTACTTTGATGATCAAAATATAGAAGGTACGCGCTTTATAATTACCTTGCCATTAACAGAGGCAAGTAAAGTATGAGATTAACAGGTTTATTACTGGCTCTGATGCTGCTGTTTCCTACCTTTTTACAGGCCAAATCCCCTGAACAAGTCAAATCGGCGTTCCTATTTCAGATTGCAAAATTCGTCGAGTTCCCTAAAGTTAACAATAAACAGGCTGTGACTTTTTGTTTTTATGACGTTGAACATGGGATTGGTGAGCTATTAAAGGATAATTCGAATCTTAAAATTAACGATATACCGATTGAAACCGTATTAATTAATAAAAAACAGCAAATTTCTGAACTTTCTCGCTTTTGTGATATCACATACATTGATGAAACAATGGAAGATGATATAATTCCACTTTGGATCGATACCATTTCATTAAGTACCTTAACAGTTGGTGAGAGTATCAGTTTTTTAGAAAAAGGAGGCGTTGTCTCTTTGGTCCAAGAAGGGAATAAAATCCGACTGTATATCAATAAGCAGCAGTTGTTGCGCAGCAGTTTTAAAGTGCAATCTCGGTTATTAGCTGTTTCTAAATTTCATCCGAATTGATTTTACTTGTTAACAATTGGATATACTCCTATAATCACTAGTATTCGGTTTTATAATACAATACCGAATTAATTGTAAATAAAATATTCCGAAAAAGGTTAATTAATAATGCAAACGCCAGTCATTCTGATTGTAGAGGATGAAGACGTAACTCGACTAAACCTCGTTAGTTTATTTGAAGCTGAAGGTTACAAAGTTATTGAAGCCATTGATGGCGATGACATGCATGACAAGCTTACAAATAATGATGATGTGAACCTTGTAGTTATGGACATCAACCTGCCAGGCAAAAACGGGCTAATACTAGCGCGTGAATTACGTCAAAAGCGTAACGTTGGACTTATTTTCCTGACCGGTCGTGATAATGATGTAGACCGTATTTTAGGCCTAGAAATTGGCGCGGACGACTATATTACTAAGCCGTTCAATCCTCGTGAATTAACTATTCGTGCTCGTAACTTGCTTTCTCGTACTGCCCTTGGTGGTGAAGAATCAAGCCTTGAAACAAATGGTGTGATCACATTCAATGGCTGGGAACTTGACGAAAATAGTCGCTGTTTAACATCGCCAAATGGTGATGCCAAACGTTTACCTAAAGGTGAATACAGAGCACTGCGTCTAATGCTTGACTCTCCGGGCCGTATTTTCAGTCGTGAGCAACTAATCAAGCATATGACTGGTCGTGAGTTACGTGCGAATGACCGTACCGTTGATGTAACGATCCGTCGTATCAGAAAGCATTTTGAAAGTGATAACAGCACATCTGAGCTTATCAGCACCATCCATGGTGAAGGTTATCGTTTCATTGGTAAAATTGATAGTTAATATCTGTTTTACCAAGTAATGACAGCATTAACGTTCTAATTGCTGTAAGAATAAATGAAGGGCATGTTGCCCTTCATTTATTTTATCTGCCAATATTACTAACCAAGTCTTTAATACTTCATCACTTTCTTCAATAGAACCATGTTCCATGGTCTTAGCGTGTAACTGTACATCATTTAAACCAACTGAACCTGCAGCACCTTTAAGCTTATGTGCTACAGACTTATACTCTTCACGGTCACCAGCTGCTAATGACGTTGCTAACTCTTGCTGATACTGTGGATTTAGCTTTTCAAATAAACTGCTGCTGCGCTTAAATGTTACTATGCCCATCGAATTAACAAAATCTTCAATGGTTTCAACATCAAGTAACTCTACATTGATATTTTCACTGGCTTCTTTGCTAACCGTCAGGCGTGTTTCATCAGACTGTTGTAGATGTTTAATATCAAATAGTTCAGCCAGCATTTTATCAAGCTTCGTGGTATTGATAGGTTTAGCTAATGCGCCTTGAATTGAGATCCCTTGTAACTCTTCTTCGGCGCTACGCACATTAGCCGTAAGCGCGACAATAGGTAACTTATCAAAATGGCTATCGGCACGGATCTGTCTTGCTACTTCATCGCCATTAATATCTGGCAGTTGCATATCTAGCAGTACTAAATCCAGATCATCCTCAGTTTCAACAAACGACAATGCATCTTCACCGGTTTCAGCCCAGATAACTTCATGACCACGTTGCTCAAGTAAGTTAGTGGCGATTTCAGCATTAAGCGGCACATCTTCAACTAGCAAGATATTCAAACTACGGCCAACATAACTTTGTTCAGCCGGAGCGATACAAAGCGCCAGCGGTATTTCAACCACAAAACAGCTGCCCTCTCCTTCGGTACTGCTTACATGTAATTGTCCTTTCATTGCTGTAACCAAAGCCTTGGTGACCGCTAAACCAATACCTGATCCTATCGCATTAGTACCATTTAAATCCGGCGCTTTATAATACATATCAAAAATACGATGTAATTGCTCTTGTGGAATACCTTGCCCGGTATCTGTTACTTTCATGACTAACCACGCGCCATCCGCACGATTTTCCCGAGCACACGCTAATTGAACTTTACCTTTTTGGGTAAATTTAACCGCATTATTTATTAAGTTCCATACCACTTGGCGTAATCGGGTCGGATCTAGCTGCGCATAAATATCCAGCATACCTTTGCGCTTAATTTCAAACTCTAAGTCTTTTTGCTCAGCGATCAATCCTGCAAAGTTAACCACATCATTAATAAAATCAGAGACGTTTATTGAGTCGGTAACAATATCGAGTTGTTCGCGATCTATCTTATCTAAATCTATAATATCATTAAAAATATTTCCTAATGTTTCAGCACTAGAAAATACGGTGTTACACCAACTACGTTGCTGCTTATCCAAGTCGGTGTCTAGTAACATACGGGTTAAACCCACAATACCATTGAGTGGAGTTCGTAATTCATGACTTAGGGTGGCAATAAATTTCCCTTTGTCTTTATAAGCGGTTTCAAGTGCTTGAGCTGCTTCTTTGCGGCTGGTGATATCACGCCCAAATGCTAATAAGCCAATGTAATCACCGTCATCATTAATAAATGGGAGCTTGCGCATTTCAAACCAACGGTTTTCATTGCCTACAGGGTATTCAACATCAAGCGTTAAAGCGGCGTGAGTTTTTTCGACTTTGTTATCAGTTAGTAATACTTCCGGTAAGAATTGCGTTGGGTAAATCTCCTCTGCAGTTTTACCTATTAACTCGTCACTTGATTTCCCCATAACCTCTTCAAACATTTTATTACAGCCGGCAAAAACACCATTGTTATCACGGTAATAAAATAAATCAGGGGATGAATCAACAATAGAGCGCAGTAACATGCCTTGTTGAGCAAGCTCTTGCTGGGTTTTTTTACGTTCAACTATTTCTCGCCTGAGTTCTTCGATTGCACGGTGCTTGGCATGAAATGCCATTTTACGTTCATCTATCTCTACATTTAAGCGATTGATATTATCTTTTAAAGTTTGATTTAATAATTTTTCTTGCTTAGTGGCACTATCTAAATACGCATAGGAAGCATCTAACTGGCGGATTGAATTGATCAACACACTGATAATAATGGGCGACACTACTGCAGTAAAAAATATCACGGCAAGCACATCGACAAGCATCACCTCGCCTACTGCAACATAATAAAACATACACGATAATATTAATGCCAGTACTAATAGTAAGACATAACAAATAGTTGCGGTTTTGAATTCACCAAATCGAGTAATTAAACTAGAAAGTATTCGAGCCCATGGACTCAAAGAGGAATCGATCATATATAAATCTGTCTCTTAGCTATACATATAAGTATATAAAAAATCAGCTGACTACACAGCTATAAAAAAACGACTAGTGTTAGGATTTTAGCACTTTTGCATTAACTATTTTCATGTTCCGCGACGAAAACAGAAAATTTTCATCTACCACGTATTTTTTATTTATTTCGTGTAAAATATTGCGCTTTACAATTGCCAATAACGAGATTTTCCATGCAAAGCAACATGCCCGATATAGCAGATACGGCTCCCGCCTTACAAACAGGTAAATTAGACTGGGTTGGTATGGCTGATATTGAACTGCCTTTTTTATTTGAATCTCGTGATCTTGCGCCTATTAATGTCAACGCTAAAGCTCGTGCTTTTGTTAATCTTCACAAAGAAGACGCAAAAGGTATTCATATGTCGCGGTTATTTTTAGCGCTCGATACCCTGTCAACTGAGCAACACGTTAACCCGCAAACTATTGCACAAGCGCTCGATAGCTTTATCTCTAGTCACACTGGATTAAGCGACCAAGCTAAAATTGAATTTAAGTTTGAACTACCGCTGCGCAGAAAATCACTCCTTAGCGGCAAAGCGGGTTGGAAAAGCTACCCGTTGACCATAGTGGCAAAAATTGACCGCGGTGTACTTAGTTTTGAATTAAGCCTTGATGTAACTTACTCATCAACTTGCCCATGCTCAGCGGCATTAGCTCGCCAACTTATTCAACAAGCCTTTGTTGAAAAGTTTCAGCAGCATACTCTTAGCCATGAAGAAGTGGTCAACTGGCTTGGCAGTACCGATGGCATAATCGCCACACCGCATTCTCAACGCTCTATTGCCAATGTAAAAGTCAAACTAGATAGTAGCATCCGTGAGTTTGATATTTTAAGCTTGATCAATACTCTTGAAGATGAGCTTAAAACCCCTGTACAAGCGGCAGTTAAGCGTGAAGATGAGCAAGAATTCGCCCGTTTAAATGGTCAAAATCTGATGTTTTGTGAAGATGCTGCGCGTAAAATCAAAGCCGTGTTAGAAGATGCACAATACGCCGATTACTGGTTACAAATAAACCATTATGAATCTCTGCATGCCCATGATGCTGTAGCGATTGCAGTAAAAGGAATTGCTGGCGGATACCAGCCATAACTTAGCTGTTATAAAGTGTAACTTCATTACAACTGGGCACGTAAATTGCTAAGTAATTTATAGTGTCAATTTGTTGTTGTGGAGTTACCGTATGGAATTCGCTTTATTATCAATTTTAGTATTAGTCGTAGGGGCATCTGTTGTTGCGTCAAAGTTTACCGATGATGGCGGAAACCCTTACCCATTCACGCGTAAAACCAGTGTATTTACGCAAGTTGAAAGCTCATTCTTAAACCTTTTAGAACGTGCTGTAGGCGATCAATATAAAATTGTTAGCCGTGTAAAATTAATCGATATCATCGATTGTAAAAAAGGTTTATCTGCTAAAGCTAAACGTGCTGCAATCGCTAAAGCAAAAAACAAACAACTGGATTATGTGCTGATTGATAAAGAAAAGATGACGATTGTGGCAGCGGTTGACTTAGTAAACAACGCCAATAAAGATGGTCATAAAGCACAACGAGACTGGTTTGTTAATGGTGCACTTGAAGCTGCTGGCATTCCACATATCCGTATGAAAGTTAAATCTGGCTATCGGCCATCAGAAGTACGCGAAGCAATTATGTTTAAGCTTGGCAAGCCGACAGCACAAAGTAGTCGCCCGACACGCAACCGTGTTACTAAGCCGGCGGTACTATCTCCTTCGCAAGCTAAAGCCCATTCCACAGCTTTAGCTGAAATATAAGTTTTCTTAAACGATAAAATGCGAGCTTTTAAGCTCGCATTTTTGTTTTTTATCGCTAACTTCACGTATAATCTAAACATCTAATTAGAGGAATTTAAAATTATGAATGTCGGTATTATTGGCGCGATGGAGCCAGAAGTTAAAATTTTGCGTGAAGCAATGCAAAATCCACAAATTCTAACTAAAGCAGGTTTCACTTTTTATACAGGTGAATTAGCTGGTAACACTGTGACTTTAGTGCAATCAGGTATTGGTAAAGTCGCCTCTAGTATTGCAACAACGTTATTAATTGATAATTTTCAACCAGACTGTGTGATCAACACAGGCTCTGCCGGTGGTTTTGATCCATCTCTGAGTGTTGGCGACGTGGTAATTTCATCTGAGGTACGTCATCATGATGTTGATGTAACCGCTTTTGGTTATGAAATTGGCCAAGTACCACAGATGCCTGCTGGTTTTGCCGCTCACCCTAAATTAATAGAGGCTGCACAACTAAGTGTTGAAAGCATCAGTGACGTGAAGACCCTGATCGGCTTAATTTGTACTGGCGATTCATTTATGTGTGATCCGGTGCGTATTGATAAAGCCCGCGCGGACTTCCCTACTATGTTAGCTGTAGAAATGGAAGGCGCTGCCATTGCACAAGTATGCTTTTCTTTAGCTACACCGTTTGTAGTGATCCGTTCAATGTCTGATATTGCAGGTAAAGAGTCACCACAGTCATTTGAAGAATACCTAGAAACCGCTTCAATAAACTCATCAAAAATGGTGGTCGCATTACTAGAAAAGCTGACTACGGTAACGCTCTAACGTGTTACTCAATTTAGTTCAGCAACATTTGGACTTTATTGTATTTATATTAGCGCTCCTTGCTGAGCGCTTTTTACCTTTGGTAAGCTGGTATCACCCAAATACATTTTTAACTGCGGTATTTAGAGCTCTTGGGAAACGCGTTTTTCGAAAGAGTGAACCTGCAAGTTACCAATATTTGTCATCCTCGTTGTGTTTCACCTTAGTCATTTTAGTGATCATGACCTTGGTAGTCTTACTGCTTGAATTCGCCTATTACCCTGAACTATTAGCTGGGTTAATTTTATACCTCAGCCTAGAGTGGCGAAGTGTAGAAAGTAAAGCGCTGCGCATTGCACGACTCGTTAAACAAAATCAAAAGTCTACAGCCCGAGAGTTATTAAAACCGCTACTTGCTCGTCAGGTAGATAAATTATCAGGCCCAGGTCTTTGCAAAGCTATCATGGAAACGCTGATCTTAAGAGTTGCTCGTCATTACTTTAGCGTTATTTTCTTTTATCTACTATTTGGCCCTATGGCTGCACTGGCTTATCGCTTACTGACTTTGATCCACCAAGCTTGGCGCAAAAGATATTATGCCTAATAGCCCATTTTTAAAATCACTTAGTTGGCTATTATATATTCTTGAGTGGTTACCTACGCGGATATTGGCGCTGACTATTGCAGCAAGTAAAGCCAGTAAATTGAGCATTCATTATATCAAGCATTATGGACGACATTTTTATCAAATAAATAGTGGCTGGTTATTAAGTTGTTGTTCGGCCTCTGTTGGTGTGCAACTCGGTGGCCCTGCCATATACCAAGATACTCGATTTGATAAAATGCGTATTGGTACTGAACGTTTACCGCAGGCTGATGATATTACTGTATTGATCAATCGGCTAAATCAAGCGCGTGGCTTTTGGTTACTGGTTATATTTGGCATCGAAATCATTAAAACAATGTTGTAGATCACAAAGAGTAAAAAACCAGCCGAAGCTGGTTTTTAAAACTGAATTTTCATTCTTTACCTATTAAGCACAGGTAATATTTGCAAACTTACGCTTACCAACTTGATAAATAGCTGTGCTGCCTTTTGCAATTTCAAGCTTAGTATCAGTGACCTTTTCTTCGCCATTGATTTTAACTGCGCCTTGTTTGATCATTCGCATAGCTTCTGATGTACTCGCAACTAAGCCTGCTTCTTTAAGCAAGTTAGTAATAAATACGGTATCTTCATCAATCGTTACAGTCATATCTGGGATATCATCCGGTAAGGCATTTTTTTGAAAACGTTTAATAAAATCTTCATGCGCACCAACAGCTGCCGCATCGCTGTGAAAACGAGCAATCATTTCTTTTGCTAAATCGATTTTAATATCACGCGGATTAGTACCTTGTGCAACCTTTTCTTTAAGCGCAGCAATTTCGTCAATTGATAAGCTACTTAGCAAATCATAATAACGCCACATCAGCTCATCACTAATAGACATGATCTTACCAAACATATCGTTAGGGGCATCAGTAATACCAATGTAGTTACCTAATGACTTAGACATTTTTTGCACACCGTCAGTGCCCTCAAGTAAAGGCATCATTAATACGGTTTGTGGCTTTTGGCCTTCGTCTTTTTGTAGCTCTCGACCCATTAATAGATTAAAGCGTTGATCAGTACCACCGAGCTCAACATCAGCTTCAAGCGCAACTGAATCCCAACCTTGCACTAATGGATACAAAAACTCATGAATCGCAATTGATTGTCCGCCAGCGTAACGCTTTTTAAAATCATCACGTTCTAGCATACGAGCAACCGTTTGACGTGCTGCTAGCTTGATCATACCTGCAGCGCCTAAATTCTCCATCCAAGTTGAATTAAAAGCAACCGTGGTTTTAGCCGGATCAAGAATTTTAAATACTTGTTCTTTATATGTTTCAGCATTTGCCAATACATCTTCACGGGTTAGTGGCTTACGAGTTACATTTTTACCCGTTGGGTCACCAATCATACCGGTGAAATCACCAATTAAGAAAATCACTTCATGACCTAAGTCTTGGAAGGTTTTCATTTTATTAATTAGCACAGTGTGACCTAAGTGTAAGTCAGGTGCAGTTGGATCAAAACCAGCTTTGATCTTTAGCTTTTTACCAGACTTTAGCTTTTCGACTAACTCGTCTTCAATTAATATTTCTTCAGCACCGCGTTTTATCTCTGCTAGAGCGGTTTGTAAGTCCACTATGTATTACTCCAAAAAATTCAGTCAGTCTGGTGATTCTAGCGTAAATCCGCGCCAGTTTAAATCTACAAAACACTGGTATTAACGCTTTATTAAGTATATCCTGCAATATTAGTGATTAATTATCTTGACAGCAGGAAAAGGCACGTTATGGTTCGCGTTGTGCACACTCTCCCAAAAAACACAAATTGCTTATTTTAGGCTTGGTTTCTGCTATTGCTGCTTTAACACTCATTCCTTCAGAAAAAGCCACCGCCTCTAAAGACAATAGCGCTGATGCGTTAGAAATTGGCAAGCGCTACGAATTACAAATTAAAGTTGATGACGTTGAGCAATTAACTGAATTAAATTCGCAAGAAGATGCAGCAAAACTCCCAGAATACGATCTCATCGATTTCGAAGTTAAAAACGGTGACAATTTAGCACTTATTTTCAAACGCGCCGGATTCTCGGCGCAAACCGTTCATAAACTGCTTAATACCAATGCAGAAACACGTAAACTTAGTAAAATTCACCCTGGTGAAACATTAAGCTTTGCTACCGCCGAAGATGGTTCTTTGGCACAGTTACGTTATGTGATTTCAAAAACAGATACCCTGTTCGTTACATTAAATGAAGAAGGTAACTACGATACGTCTATTGATAGTAAAGAAATTGAAACATTAACTAAATCAACAGGCGGAGAAATTACTAACAGCTTTTGGACCTCAGGTATTGCTGCTGGTTTAAGTGAACGGCAAATAATGAACTTTGCTGATATATTCGGTTGGGATGTGGATTTTGCCAATGATATCCGTAAAGGCGATCAATTTGGTTTAATCTATGAATCGCATTATGTTGATGGCGAGTTTATTGGCACAGGTAAAATTATTGCCGCTGAGTTTATTAACCAAGGTCAACGTTACGCGGCTATCCGTCACAGCGATGGTACTTTTTACACGCCTGAAGGGCGTAGTATGAAAAAAGCATTTTTACGTGCACCAGTTAACTTTAAATATATTAGCTCAAGCTTTAATCCGCGTCGTTTACACCCTGTAACAGGACAAGTAAGAGCACACCGTGGGATTGACTACGCAGCTCGTACTGGAACGCCAGTAGTTGCCTCTGGTAATGGTAAAGTAATTAAAGCTGGTTACAGTAAGTATAATGGTAACTATATATTTATTAGTCACGGCACACAGTACGTCACTAAATACCTACACCTTAACAAGAAACTAGTTAAAACGGGTCAAAAAGTTAAGCAAGGTCAAAAAATTGGTACTGTCGGCTCCACCGGTCGTGTAACAGGCGCGCACTTACACTACGAGTTTTTAGTTAACGGCGTTCACCGTAACCCTAAAACGGTTAAGTTACCGAAGTCAGAGCCTCTGCCTCGCGACGAGCTTGCTAAGTTTAAACCAATAGCAGATAACTTCTTAGCGCAGCTAGAGCGCAACCGAGAGCTACAGTTAGCGCTTAAGTAAAGCGGCCAGAAAATATAAAACCGTTGCTATGCCAATAGCAACGGTTTTTTTGTGGAGCTGTAGCCATAAGCCATAAGCCATAAGCCATAAGATTGTGTGTTCTGACCCCGATAAAATAGTCACGCGTTAATTTACAATAAAACAAAACTAATCAGCAACTAACTGTATACATCAATAGCAGCTTGAATTTTGTCCAATGTTACTGCTCTCTACCATTTGGGTGTATTGCTGCATTTAGAAAAGTGAAACGAAGTTACTAATTATATACAGCTGTTTATTTGATGACTAAGATAAATACATCGTAATATGGAGATTTGTCGGTTTATAAAACGACAAATGTCGTAGATAAAATTATTAGGCAACCCTATGTTTAACATCTTCAAAAAGGTAAAGTTTGAGCCCGAATTCCCAATCATAGAGTTGGATTTAACTCCTGATAAAGTATTCAGAAAGCTATCGACTTTCTCATCAGTAGAAAGGATTGAAGATTCAAGTAAAAAAGACATAGATTTTGAATTTGTTGTTGAAAATGACGTAACTCGTATTCACGTAGGCTTTGCGAATGATAGGGTTTCATACATAAACTATCTCACAGATCAGTTTAATAGCAGTGAGAATGAAAAGGCGGAGAAGCTTAATTGGTTTTTGGAATATTACGGCAGCAAGGAAGAGTATGGTGAGCCAAATAACACTGCCTATATGATATTTTTTCATAACACCAAAAGTAAACTCTCAATTGTATACGGGCTTCACATGGGAGCTATTCGTGTCAATAACCTTGCAGATGCCTAACAAGTTTGTCATACGGAACCCTTTTGCTACGTTTAGTTTTGACTGGCTTTGTCATTGTGCCCCCATCAATGATTCTGTATGAAACTAGACAACCAAGAATTACATGACTTATTAGTCAAAAAACATGTTAAGTACTTCATCTGCAAACTCACTTGCAACAGCAATGAAATTTATTGAATAAGTAGGACAACAAGGACGGAGAAGCGATTTATTTCTCATGCTGAATATGTATCCAAATATCTATCGATGATTTTAAACCTGTTGAGGCTAAATAGTACAAGCTAAAAGTTTGACTTCACACATAATGGTTCATGAATCGTCAGTTATTGCATTTAAGACATCCGATAATGCTGTGCATTGATGCAGACTGGCAGGATATTTTTCGTTGGGTTTCGGGGTGTTCAACCACAACCTACGCAGGCAATTTTAACGCTGGGCAACTTACTGCTTCTAGCTGCCCTGAATCTTAAAACTGACGGCTACGCTCTATCTCACCAACACATAAATCAATTGCACAACCAATGAAATCATCACTAATGGCCAGATGTATTTGGCATATTTAGTCGCACCATCTAGGCCCATTTTAGACTGATACTTTTCAAGTAGTGGCACAAGAATGATTAATGCAACAAACAGTGAAATTAAAATCACGAAGATATTCATACCATTCCTATTTAATAAAATATCTATCGAGTATACCTAGGGTCTGTTTATCTTTCGAGGTTAAATTTGCAGCTGCGCGTTTGGTTTTTAGGCAAGGCAGAGCCTATGTAGTGTGGTTATTCCCCATAAATAGGAGATAACGCGGCATAAATGCCAAACACGCGCTGCCCGAAGGGTTCTGCCTAGGGGCGATTAACTCTTTGTTGCTCGATTTTTACTTAGCCCACTAGGTTACAAATCTCGCGCCGTGATTAAATCGCCCCTAGTTTGAGCAAATTTTAACCCTGAAAGGTCAACAGACCCTAAGCGCAAAAAAAGCGCAGTAAATACTGCGCAGTCGGTTGGAAGTAAAAGTTACCTCACCATACTCAGCTCGCTGGGTATAGTTTAATGATTTATTTAACCTACCAGCGCTAACAAGATACCTGCAACCACAGCACTACCCAGTACTCCCGCAACATTTGGTCCCATTGCATGCATTAATAAGAAATTATGCGGATTATTCTCCAGACCCACTTTATTAACTACGCGTGCAGCCATTGGCACAGCTGATACACCAGCCGCGCCGATGAGTGGATTGATTGGTGATTTAGAGAACTTGTTCATACCTTTTGCCATAAATACACCTGAAGCTGTACCAATTGCAAAAGCCAAGGCGCCGAGTACCAAAATACCAATTGTTTCTACGGTTAAAAACTTATCTGCAGCAAGCTTAGAGCCTACAGCTAAACCAAGGAAAATAGTGGTGATATTTATGATCTCGTTTTGTGCACTATTACTTAAACGGTCAACCACACCAGACTCTCGCATCAAGTTTCCTAAACAGAACATGCCTACCAGTGGCGTTGCTGCAGGTAAAAACAAAATCGTTAAACTCAATACCATTAACGGAAAAATAATTTTTTCCTTTTTTGATACGGTGCGTAACTGTGGCATTTGAATTTTACGTTCTTCTGGTGTGGTTAAAGCCCGCATAATTGGCGGCTGAATAATTGGCACCAACGCCATATATGAGTATGCAGCTACGGCGATAGCACCCAATAAATCAGGAGCAAGTTTTGAGGCTAAGAAGATTGCCGTCGGGCCATCTGCACCACCTATAATCGCAATTGCTGACGCATCTTGTAAAGAAAACTCAAAACCTGGTACATAGTTTAGTAAAATTGCGCCAAACAAGGTTGCAAAAATACCAAACTGAGCTGCAACACCTAGCAATAACATACGAGGATTAGCTATCAAGGCACTAAAATCAGTGAGTGCACCAACACCCATAAATATTAATAATGGGAATACACCGGTATCAATCCCAATATGATAAACGTAATACAGCAAACCACCAGGGTCTGATAAGCCCGCTACGGGGATATTTGTTAATATTGCCCCAAAGCCAATTGGTAATAATAATAACGGCTCAAAGTTGCGCGCAATTGCCAGATACAACAATAAACACCCTACTGCGATCATAATAAGCGCAGGAAATGTAAAATTAGCAATACCTGTTGCTTGCCAGAGGTTTAATAATGCTTCCATCCTCTGAGCTCCTAAGCTAGTGCTATCATAGCGTCACCCGTTGCCACTGAATCACCTTCAGCAACAAGAATTTCAGCAATAGTACCGGTGTGGGTTGCACGAATTTCAGTTTCCATTTTCATCGCTTCCATGATGATCACTACATCGCCTTCATTTACCGTTTGACCCGCTTTCACCTTGATTTTAAAGATGTTACCAGCAAGTGGAGCGTTAAGTGTTTCGCCGGAAGCAACTGACGCCGATTGTGGAATATGCTCACTATCTTTAAGTGTTACTTCTTTAAGCTCACCGCCTTGTGCAACCACTACATCATAAACTTTACCATCTACTTTTACGCTGTACTGCTCTGCTTTTACTGTGTTGCTGTTACTTTTTTTATTGCTAACTGGTTGTTCTTTATTAGCAGATTCAGCACTTGGTACAGCTTCGAAAGCATCTGGGTTATTACGATTTTTAATGAATTTCAACCCAATTTGTGGGAATAATGCATACGTTAAAACGTCATCAATCTGCTCATCCGCTAAGCTTAAGCCTTGCTCTTTTGCTTCTTTTAATAACTCAGCTTGGAGTATTTCTAGTTCTGGTTGCAATAAATCAGCTGGGCGGCAAGTAATGACTTCTGCGCCATTAAGTACGCGCTCTTGTAATTCTTTATTCATCGGCGCAGGAGTTACGCCATACTCACCTTTTAGCACTCCGGCAGTTTCTTTGGTGATAGTTTTATAACGCTCGCCCGTCAATACATTTAATACTGCTTGTGTACCAACAATTTGTGATGTTGGTGTAACTAACGGTAAATAACCTAAGTCTTCACGTACACGTGGGATCTCAAGTAATACTTCATTCAATTTATCCGCAGCACCTTGCTCTTTAAGCTGGTTTTCCATATTAGTTAACATGCCACCAGGCACTTGCGCTAATAAAATACGGCCATCAACACCTTTTAAGCTGCCTTCAAACGCGGCATATTTTTTACGAACATCGCGGAAATAAGCAGCAATCTCTTCGAGTTGATTTAAATCCAGCTCAGTATCACGTTCAGTACCTTCAACAATCGATACAATCGTTTCAGTTGCGCTGTGTCCGTAAGTCATACTCATTGATGAAATTGCGGTATCAAGCATATCAATACCTGCATCAATCGCTTTTTGGTAAGTAGCAGTACTTAAACCTGTTGTGGCATGACACTGCATTGCAATTGGGATAGAGACTGTTTCTTTTAACGCTTTGATTAACTCTTCTGCATCGTATGGTTTAAGCAAACCAGCCATATCTTTAATACAAATTGAATGACAGCCTAACTCTTCAAGCTGCTTGGCAAGCGTTAACCACATATCAAGTGTATGAACCGGGCTTACTGTGTACGAAATTGTACCTTGTGCATGTGCGCCAACTTTAATCGCAGCTTTAATAGCCGTTTCAAGATTACGAACATCGTTCATCGCATCAAAAATACGAAACACATCAACACCATTTTTGTGCGCTCGCTCTACAAATTTTTCAACAACATCATCTGCATAATGACGATAGCCTAAAAGGTTTTGACCACGTAATAACATTTGCTGTTTAGTATTTGGCATAGCTTTTTTAAGAGCACGAATACGCTCCCAAGGATCTTCACCCAAATAACGAATGCATGAATCAAAAGTAGCCCCACCCCATGATTCGATCGACCAGTAACCTGCATCATCTAATTTTTGTGCAATCGGTAGCATGTCATCCAAACGCATACGCGTTGCTAATAATGATTGATGCGCGTCTCTAAGTACTAATTCTGTTAATTTTAATTTAGCCACAAGTCATCCCTTATAGTTTTTGTTTATTTTTGTACTGAGCTATGGCAGCACTTATCGCAGCGATGTGTTCACTTGGTACACCGGGTGCTTTGATCGATGGTGTGCGCGTTGGCATTACAACCGGCTGTTCAAAGCGGCTCGCTAATTTAGACATAGCGGTAATTGCTGCAATCAACAACGAAAGAAAAACGAAAACTCCCACCATCCCAGTGAGCATTAAGTTTGCTGCAGTAGCAAGTAATTGACCTATATCCATTCTGCCCCCCTGAGTATTCTTACCCACCCGAAAGATAGGTAAAAAATCACTTTATTTAAATATTTATGCAATAATCATATCAAAGAAACAGACCAAGTCCAACACTTTGTAAATTGGTAAAACCAATTAATATAAAGCTAACATATCTTCAGCAAAGTTAACACACTGCTTTTTACTATAATTTAATAGGATATAGATGATAAAAATACTGAATATAGCTATAACTTATAAGTGAAATCTAATCTGCACCTTAATAACTTACCAACCGAACTACTCAACAACTGTTAAATTAATGAAAAAGCACTCAACATGAAATTGGTCTTACCAAAAAATCATACTGAAATATTTATTTTTCAGGACGCCGAGTATAAGTTACAGATAAAGCTGTAAATAATTCCCACCTAATTCATGAAAATAAATAAAATAAACACTATCCTATTGATAATAAAGGATTTAAACACATGGCATGTAACTGGCATTATTTACTCTGAACAAATTAACAAACCAAGGAGACGACAATGTTACGCTGGACAATTACATTTTTAGTTATTGCGCTTATTGCTGCAGTGTTAGGTTTTGGTGGTATCGCAGGTGCCGCAGCAGGAATTGCTAAGATTATCTTTTTTATCTTTATTGTATTGTTAGTTATTTCACTCGTTTCAGGTGCGTTGCGCGGCAATGTCCCTAAGTGATAACAATTTATTTTAAATAACAACACATTTATTAATTTTACAAGGAATTACATTATGAAATCGACAACTATTAAAACTGCTGTGATCGCTTTATTCGCTAGTTTTTTTATCATGGGTTGTGAAGACAATCATGCAGAAGAGGCCGGTGAACGCATCGATGAAGCTGTAACCGACGTACAAAACAAAGTAGAAGACGCCTGTGAAGAAGTAAAAGAAGGCGTTAACGCTAAAGAAACTAACTGTTAATCCAGTTAGATACAAATAATAAAAAACGACTCTTTTGAGTCGTTTTTTGCATTTTAAGAGAAGTTAAAATTAAGCTCTCGCTTCTAGCATTAGTCGCTTCATGTCACGTACTGCTTTATCTAATCCATCTATGGCTGCACGCGCTATAATTGCGTGACCAATGTTTAGTTCGTAAATCTCTTTCATAGCAGCAATCGGTTTCACGTTATGATAATGAAGACCGTGGCCGGCGTTTACTATCAAACCCAAACTTGCTGCATACTTTACACCTTGATGAATATGCTCAAGTTGTTTTTGTATCTCGGTATCAGTTTGCGCATCCGCATAAGCGCCAGTATGAATTTCAACATAAGGGGCATTACAGGCTTTAGCTGCATCTAGTTGTGCTTTGTCTGCATCGATAAATAACGATACTTTAATACCGGCGTCAGTTAATTTTGCTGTCGCGGCTTTAATCTTATCTAGATTACCAACAACGTCTAAACCGCCTTCGGTGGTCAACTCTTCGCGTTTTTCTGGTACTAAGCAAACATAAGCTGGCTTAACATCTAAAGCAATATCAATCATTTCATCTGTAACCGCTATTTCAAGGTTCATTCGTGTTTGGATTGTTTTAGCCATCACATACACGTCACGATCTTGAATGTGACGACGGTCTTCACGTAAATGAATAGTGATCCCATCAGCGCCAGCATGCTCAGCAACACTCGCAGCATGTGCTGGATCTGGGTAACTTGTACCCCGAGCTTGGCGTAAGGTAGCAATATGATCAACGTTTATACCCAAAAGAATATCTTTCATTTTTTTACCTGTAAAAATAACGGTTAAAAATACCGTATTAAGATTGTTGGTGAATACCCAAACTATTTGGATATAAACAGCTCGCGACTTTTTAATGGTTTTTTGCCTAATAAAGGCTTCATTAAATGACGACTTAATTGTTTTGCCATATATAACACATCCGGCGCACTAAAGTCATGAGCTGCAATTGCATTTAACTGCGCGCCAGAAAAGCCACTGCCTTGATTTTCTTGGGCAACAAAGCCGTATTCAGCAAAGTAACTATACGTTTGCTCTGCCGAAATTGGATCGCCTGCGGCATCAAAACTAAAGTCAACGCCATAGCCTAATAATTCTAATAATTGAAATTCATAAGAACGTAATACAGCTTGTAAGTTAGGGTGCTGGTTAAGCTGTTGTAGGTGAGTTTTATACAATTGATAGGCATGATCAATTGGTTCATTAATTGGTACAATGCGGTTGGTTAGTTCATTTAGATAAAACCCACAATAAAGCTGATCCCCAACTAGTGTGGATTGCGTGCCATGTAGTTCAAATCGTTGGATATATTTCAGGTCGTGTTTACCGGTATAATTTACCAGTAAAGCTTGGAAGGGTTGTAACTGAGCTTTGTATTTTGTTGCTTGGCGACCGCTAATTCGCGCCAGCATGCGCAACTGGCCAACGCCTTCTACTAACATATCAAGCATTACTTGTGAGTCACTAAAAGGACGTCGGTGTAATAAATATGCCGTGTAGAAGTCGCTATCCATAAATATCGCTTAGGCTATTAATCTTCACCATAGCCTAAACTGCGAAGTGCTCTCTCGTCGTCAGCCCAACCTGATTTAACCTTCACCCAAAGTTCTAAAAACACTTTATTATCAAGCATTTCTTCGAGATCTTTACGGGCTTCGCGGCCAATCACTTTAAGCTTTTCGCCTTTATTACCAATAACCATACGTTTTTGCGTTTCACGCTCAACTAAAATCAAGCCATTGATATGCCAAATGCCATTTTCTTGCCATTTAAACTGCTCAATTTCAACGGTAACTGAGTAAGGAAGCTCCTCACCCATAAAGCGCATCAACTTTTCACGGATCACTTCGGCTGCCATAAAGCGCATTGAACGATCTGTTACGTAATCTTCAGGGAAGTAAAATTCACACGGTGGTAAACGCTTAGTTACTTCATCTTTGATCAGGTTGATATTTTTACCTTGAGTCGCAGATACTGGCATAATGCCAACAAAATCAAACTTTTCGCCTAACCACTTCATATGCGGTAGCACAAGGTCACGGTCTTTTACTTGATCAATTTTGTTCATCACAAGTAATACTGGTTTGCCATTTTGCTTTACTTTGTTAAGCACCATTTCATCGTCAGCATTCCAATGAGTACCTTCAACAACAAAAATAACTAGCTCAACATCACCTAATGAACTTGAAGCAGCACGGTTCATTAAACGGTTAATGGCACGCTTTTCTTCAACATGCAGGCCTGGTGTATCAACATACACGGCTTGGTGCTTACCTACAGTATGAATACCCATAATACGGTGGCGTGTGGTTTGCGGTTTACGCGAGGTAATACTTACTTTCTGCTCAATAATTTCATTAAGCAAGGTAGATTTACCAACGTTTGGGCGGCCAACAATAGCGACCATGCCACAAAAAGTATCTAAATCACGCGTGTGCGGTTGGATCAATGTATCAAGATTCATTTTTAAGTATCTTCAACGCTTTTTCAGCGGCTTTTTGTTCAGCTTTACGACGAGAACTGCCAACTGAGATGATGCTATCCATACCTTCAACAATACATTCAACCGTGAACGTTTGATTGTGTGCCTGACCTTTAGTATCTACTACAGTATAGCCTGGCAAAGGTAATTTGCGGGCTTGTAAGTATTCTTGTAGTAATGTTTTAGGATCTTTTTGGTTTAAACCTGGCGAAATGGCATCAAGGCGAGATTCGTACCACGCCAAAATCAAGTCTCCACAAACATCAATGCCAGCATCTAAAAATACCGCACCAATAATTGCTTCAACCGCATCAGCTAAAGTTGATTCACGTCTAAAACCACCACTTTTAAGTTCACCCGCCCTAAGCGTAAGTAATCACCTAGGCCAAACTCTAAACCAAATTCAGCTAAGGTTTGTCCACGCACAAGCGTTGAACGCATGCGGCTAAGATCGCCTTCACGCGCTTTGGGGAACTTACTATATAAAGCATTGGCAATGACAAAGCTTAAAATGGAATCGCCCAAAAACTCTAAGCGTTCATTGTGTTGTCCTTTATGGCTGCGATGGGTCATCGCCTGCTCAAGCAATACTTGATCAATAAAGGTATACCCTATTTTGCTATATAACTCTGTTACATTTTTTTCATTGTTACTGAATATTACCTAGGCGTTCAAAACGAACACCAGTTGGAACCCAGCCTGGTAAAATGTCATCTGGGCCATTCTCAAATTCAAAACTCATCCATATAAAGACAGCTTTACCCACCAAGTTTTCTTTTGGCACAAAGCCCCATACGCGACTATCTTGGCTGTTATCGCGGTTATCACCCATCATAAAATAATGATCAGCCGGCACTACCCATTCATCAGAACGTGTACCTGGTTGTTGATAGTAACGCCCTTTCATTTCCAGCGCTTCAGGGTTAATTAAAATATTATGTTTTAGCGTAGTCAAATTTTCATCTAACCGGACTAAATCCATAGAGCCTTGCTTAAATTCATCGCGATTAATGATCTCCATATCAATTTTATTAAATTCATTACACAATAAGTCACCTTGCTGTGTTTGTCCTTGCTCGCAATTTGGCTGAATGTATAAACGCTTATCGCGGTAAACGATTTTATCACCCGGTAAACCAATCGCACGTTTAATATAATCAATACGTTCGTCTAATGGGTATTTAAATACCACAATATCACCACGTTCAGGCTCTGCAACATCAACTAATTGAGTGCGCCAAACAGGGTCTTTCACGCCATACGAATATTTCTGTACTAAGATAAAATCGCCAACTAATAGTGTCGGCATCATTGAACCTGATGGTATTTGAAACGGCTCGAATATAAACGATCTAAAAATCGTAATAGCCGCAATCATCGGAAAAATTGATTTTGCCGTTTCAGTAATCGTCGGTTCTGGCGCAATTAATGCTGCAGTTTCTTCATCAAGCTCGCCGCCAGCAGAGCTTTGCGCAAGATCTAAGCGTTGCTGCCTTTTTGGTGCAAACATAAAATGGTCAATTAACCAAATTAAGCCTGAGCCTAGAGTTAACAAAACTAAAAATATTGAAAAATAACCTGCCATGCATTAAATCCTTTATCTTACGTAATTTGGTTAAGAAACTTACTTACCAACTTTAAGAATCGCTAAAAATGCTTCTTGAGGCACTTCAACATTGCCTAGTTGCTTCATACGTTTTTTACCATCTTTTTGCTTTTGAAGTAGCTTTTTCTTACGACTCACGTCGCCACCATAACACTTCGCAATTACGTTTTTACGTAATTGCTTAACAGTGGTACGAGCAATAACATGCGCGCCAATTGCCGCTTGAATTGCTATATCAAACATTTGACGAGGGATAAGTTCTTTCAACGCATCAGCTAATTGACGACCACGCGATTGCGCGCTGTCTCTGTGAACAATAATCGCAAGCGCATCAACGCGCTCACCATTGATTAATATATCAACGCGCACCATGTCTGATGTTTGAAAGTGCTTAAAGTTATAATCCAGCGAGGCAAAACCACGACTGGTTGACTTTAACTTATCGAAAAAGTCCATCACCACTTCAGCCATTGGCAGTTCATAAGTAACAGCGACTTGCTTACCGTGATAGTTCATCTTAGTTTGCATACCACGCTTTTCAATACAAAGCGTAATAACGCTACCTAAGTACTCTTGTGGTACAAGAATATTAGCTTCAACAACGGGCTCACGAATTTCTAAAATATCGTTTACAGCAGGTAAATCAGATGGGTTATCAATCTGAATCGTACCCTCTTTGGTTACAACTTCATAAATTACCGTTGGTGCGGTGGTAATTAAGTCAATATCATATTCACGCTCTAAACGCTCTTGAATGATTTCCATGTGCAACATGCCCAAGAAACCACAGCGAAAGCCAAAGCCAAGTGCTGTTGAATTTTCTGGTTCGAAGAATAACGACGCATCATTTAAGCTAAGTTTATTAAGCGCATCACGGAAAGATTCATACTCATCCGAGGCAATTGGAAACATACCGGCATAAACTTGTGGTTTAATTTTTTGAAAGCTCGGTAAGCGCTCAGGTGCTGCATTTTTTTGATGGGTAATAGTGTCACCTACTGGCGCACCATGTATTTCTTTAATACCCGCAATAACAAAACCTACCTCACCAGTTCTTAAAATACCGGTGTTGGTTTGCTTTGGTGTAAAAACACCAACCTGATCTGCAGTGTGTATATGCTCGTTCGACATAATTTTTATCTTGTCGCCCGTTCTTAATTCACCGTGCTTAATACGCACCAGCGATACAACACCTTGATACGGGTCAAACCATGAGTCAATGATAAGCGCCTGTAGCGGTTTGTCTTTATCACCCACTGGTGGCGGTACGTCCTTAACAATCATTTCAAGAACTTCGGCAATACCCACACCTGTTTTAGCGCTACATTGCACGGCATCTAGGGCATCGATACCAATAATATCTTCAATTTCTTCGGCTACACGAAGTGGATCAGCTTGTGGTAAATCGATTTTGTTTAATACCGGAATTACTTCTAAATTCATTTCGATGGCAGTGTAACAATTCGCTAGAGTTTGCGCTTCAACACCTTGACCGGCATCAACAACTAATAATGCACCTTCACACGCTGCCAGCGAGCGCGATACTTCATAAGTAAAGTCAACGTGTCCCGGGGTGTCGATAAAGTTAAGTTGGTAAGTTTCACCGTCGTTGGCTTTATAATTTAGAGTTACACTTTGCGCTTTAATGGTGATACCACGCTCGCGCTCAATATCCATTGAATCCAATACTTGCTTTTGCATTTCGCGGTCTGTTAAACCACCACAAACTTGGATCAAACGATCTGAAAGGGTCGATTTACCGTGGTCAATATGGGCGATGATCGAAAAATTACGGATATGCTTCATAAACTGGATTCTAAACTTCTATTTTAATGGACTGAGTGTATAAAGCCGCAATTTTACATTTAATTGGCTTCAATCACCATCTATTTGAGTTAAAGGGAGGCTAATTGGGTGAATTTTTATTACTTTAACATCATGCTTTAGGCTTTTCACTCGGCTTTTAGCAATGCCAAAGCCAGTAAAACCACCACCTATAGCGGCAATGATTTGCAACCATTCAGGCACAGAAAAAACCTCAGCAGCCACTAACGCAAATACCAGACTTAATACCAAAGGCAACATATACACTGCAAAAGCATGCTTTACCATGTGGCTATCATCCAGTGCTAGGGTTACTTTTTGCCCAACCACAACAGGGATTTCAAAGCGATAGGGGAAGGTTTTTTTAGCAGTGCCAAATAACTTACTAAATATTTGAGAACCACAACGGCCGTTGCACCCTTCACAGGCTTGCTTTTGTTGGGCTTCTAAATGCGCAGTGGCGCCTTGAATCGACACCACTGTAAGGGTTTGTTCTATCATTATCAGCTTATATTACAAGGGTCTTGCAACCGATTCAGCAATTGCTTTTGCAGTCATTGCTGGAATATTCCCCACCACTGACACATCAAAACTACCGCTATTATGCACATATACTGTCGTGGCACCGGATGACAATGCACCGCTTGGCCTGCGACCAGGTAATGGTCTTTGTACAAACACTGAAATTTCGACAAAACCATCTGAGTATAAATAATAATCCGTCAGTTCATTGTTCAAATCAAGCTTATGACGGTCTGATTTTAACAAACTAAACCCCTCCGGTAACCAGCCTATTTGCCAATTATTACTTTCTGTACTTGCTTCTTGTTGAGTAATTGCCGCTGCTGGTAATGGCGTTGGAAACTTACGATTTAGCATTTCAAGTAATAACGCAGCGGGCTCTTCGGTTACACTAATATGAGTTAACTGTAGTTGTTCTAACATCTCACCGGCATGATTAACATAAGCAGATTTTAGTAATAGCGATGACTCTGCATCAAGCCACAGCCAATAATTAAACTTATATTCGTCTTTTGATTCGATACGCACAAGCTGGGCAGCACGTCCTGCAATACGGCCTTTACCACCGAGCACAAAATCGTAATGTTGGCTTAAACGCTCAACATCTTTGAATAACACTTCTGGGATTGGGCCTGCTATAGAATCAGTATCTATTGAATAAGGTTCAGACTGTGGCTCAAAATAAGTAACTTGATCATCAATACGAACCATTTCAAGGCCTGCGCCATTGAGTAAGCTCAAATGCTCGAGTTCTGTATTACCTTGTTTTGCATGCAACCAACGATATGGTTCCATTGTCTTCCCTTTGACGACCACAAATGATGCGTCAAAGTTACGATTATGAACGGCGTCAGCCATTTTGAGCAGAAGCTCTTTTGCGGGGTTTTCGTCGTCAGCAAAGGCTGGAGCCATTAATACCAACGACAAAATAAAAGTAATTACTTTCATTTAATTAGTTTTTTCCTCTTCGGCTTGCGCCTCAGTGTGAGCTTTTTCTAATGAATATGCAACTCGTGCTTGGCGTTGATGTTCTAATACTAACGCGCCAATACGCTGTTGCTGTAACTCACGCAAACCTTGCTCTGCATTTTGTAAAGCGGGTTCTGACGAATAGCTAACTGGTGATGCCATTCCTGTTACTGGTGTTGTTTGTAACATCGGAATTTCATTGCTAGGTGAGTTTTCACCTTGTGGCAATGTTTGTACACCAACAATTGCAAACATGGCAACACTTGCTGCAATTGCAAGTTGTGCAACTGGTTTGCGCCAGTTAAACGCCACTACGTTATCGGTGCCCGTGGCAGCCAATAGTGCAGGTTGTGACGCAGATTGTGTGAAATCAGCATAAACTGGTTCACTTTCCAGCGCTTGCGCAACACTATCGCTTATATCAAAGACGAAAGCATCTTCTGACTCAGCACGCATTACGTCACCTATTAGCGCATAACGTCCTAAGGTTGCCGCATCTTGCTGGGCAATAACCTCATCAGTTAATGATTGTTCGCCGTCAAGTAATGCGGATAGATGCTGATTATCCAACTTGTTAACGTGTGCTTTTGTCATATTAAGACTCGCCTATTAATGGGTTTAATTTGTTATCTATTGCTTCACGGGCACGGAAAATACGCGAACGCACCGTCCCGACTGGGCAATCCATCACCACGGCTATTTCTTCATAGCTCATCCCTTCGATTTCTCGTAGAGTGATCGCGGTTTTAAGATCTTCAGGCAAACTATCAATGGTGTTAAAAATCACTGCGCGAACTTCTTCGCTTAGTAGCAAGTTTTCAGGGGATGCATTTGAACGCATTGCATCAGACCCTTCATAAAACTCTGCATCGTCAGCATCTATATCATTTGCTGGCGGTTTGCGGCCCTGAGCCACTAAGTAATTTTTAGCACAATTAACGGCGATACGGTATAACCAAGTATAAAAGGCACTGTCCCCTCTAAAGTTTGGAAGTGCGCGGTATGCTTTAATAAAAGCTTCTTGAGCAACATCAGCAATATCGCCTTGATTTGATACATAACGTGAAATCAAACCGGCTATTTTGTTCTGATACTTCTTTACTAAAAGATTGAAGGCATTTTTATCGCCCTGCTGGACCCTTTTACTAGCGCTAAATCCAAATCCTGCTCGCTCATTCGAGCCGGTACTCCTCTGTCTGATTATTGCTTGTCATTCATATCCTGCCATTGTTTACAAATACTCTGACTGCTGCATGAATGAAAAGTTCTGTTTAATATTATTTTTTTATAAAATAGCATATAAATATGTTGGCGAAAGTTGAAAATCACTAATAGTGTCGCGCCAAATATGATACATATACGCCTATCATAATATTATTATTTGCTCATTACTGTTTATACATTAGTATCTGGGCATTGTAACCGCAAAGACCACGGACATGAACCAAAATAAACACCATATCACGGATGTCGCTATTATTGGCAGCGGCGCAGCTGGCCTCTCATTAGCATTATCTTTAGCTAATCACTGTAAAGTTACCGTGATCAGTAAAGGTGAATTGACGGAAGGTTCCACACTTTATGCACAAGGCGGCATTGCTGCCGTGTTTGATAAAAAGAATGACAGCATTGAATCTCACGTACAAGACACCTTAGATGCCGGTGGTGGTTTATGTGACAAAGCCGCCGTGCAATACACCGCTAGTAATGCCCATGATTGCTTGCAATGGCTAATCGAGCAAGGCGTGCCTTTTGATATGGAGTTTGATAGCAAAGGCAAAGAGCGCTTTCATTTAACCCGTGAAGGCGGCCATAGCCATCGTCGAATTTTGCACGCTGCAGATGCTACCGGCCGAGCAGTGCAAACAACGCTAATAAGCCAAGTACAAGCGCACCCAGAAATCACCTTATTAGAACAATACAACGCAATAGATTTAATTGGTGATAAAAAATTAGGCCAAAACGGTAAACATATCCATGGCGTATATATGTGGAACCGAGCGGCAAAGAAAGTCGAAACAATTTCAGCTAAGTTTGTAGCCTTAGCAACCGGTGGTGCCAGTAAAGTATACCTTTACACATCCAACCCTGATGTATCCAGTGGTGATGGTATCGCCATGGCTTGGCGGGCAGGTTGTAGAGTAGCTAATATGGAATTTAACCAATTCCACCCGACCAGTTTATATCACCCAGAGCTACAAAACTTTCTGATCACCGAAGCGATGCGCGGTGAAGGTGCTTATTTAAAGCGCCCTGACGGCACACGATTCATGAAAGACTTTGACGAGCGTGAAGAGCTCGCACCACGCGATATTGTTGCCCGCGCTATCGATTTTGAGATGAAGCGCCTAGGTGCTAACTGTGTGTATTTAGATATCAGTCATAAAGATAAAGACTTTATTATTGAGCATTTCCCGACCATTTATGCAAAATGCTTAAGTGTCGGGCTCGATATCACTAAAGATCCAATTCCAGTGGTTCCTGCGGCACATTATACCTGTGGTGGAGTAATGACTGACTTTAACGGCAAGACCGATCTAGATAACTTATATGCGGTAGGCGAAGTCGCTTATACGGGGCTACATGGCGCTAATCGCATGGCCAGTAATTCATTACTAGAGTGCATTGTGTTCGCGCACGCCGCAGCAAAAGATATTTTAGCAAAAATACAACATAGTCCAGCATTAAAAGTGCTGCCGATGTGGGATGAAAGCCGCGTAACTAACTCAGATGAAGAAGTGGTGATCACCCATAATTGGCATGAACTAAGACTATTTATGTGGGACTATGTTGGCATTGTGCGTTCAACTAAACGCCTAGAACGTGCGTTACACCGAGTTGAATTACTACAGCAAGAAATTCGTGATTATTATGCAAACTTCCGCGTTTCGAATAACTTGCTTGAACTGCGTAATTTAGTGCAAGTAGCAGAGCTTATAATTCGCAGTGCAATGGAGCGAAAAGAAAGCAGAGGCTTGCATTATACGATTGACTACCCACAGTTAAATGATAATCCAACGCCCACTATTTTAACTCCGCTTGCTCATGACGAGCAGCCAAAGTAAGACGTTTCAAGCGCACAAAACTCAGTTCATCAACCCCGCTGGCATTAATAATCAGCCAGTGGGAGCTTGCAAAGCCATTAATATATAACCAAACACTGCTTTGATAAACACGGCTTTTGTTACTGATATGGCCATTTATTTTTAGCGTATTATTTTCAAAACGACATTGCGTAGAATCTAATATAAAAACGCCTTGCTGAGGATGGGATTTTTTATACCAGTGCCAACTCACATAGCCAAAAACAGTACTACTGGCGACACAAATAAATTGCGCTAATATGCTAGTTAAAAATAAGCTATAACACACTGCGAACAAGCTAAAGTAGACCACAAAAGGCCTGTGGTCTGGAACATTATTAGTAACCCTAAACCTATACACGAACTCGGTCTAAAATCAGTTGTACCATCTGTTTAAGCTCAGGATCTTTACATTCTTGATGGCCCATAAACCACGCAAATAGATCGGGATCATCCGCTTCTAGCAAACGTTGAAGAACAGCTTGCTGCTGTACAGATAACGAATCAAATGCCTCATCTACAAATGGCATAAATAACACATCTAGTTCTAACATGCCGCGGCGACAAGCCCAGCGGATACGCGCTTTATTGTGAATTTCAGTCATTTTTTACCTCGTACTAAGTTACTTAGCAGTTTAACAAATTGCACCTGAATAAACAGCTATTTATGCATCTATACCAGCAGCGCTAACTACGGTATTATACGCGCCTACATTTATTGTAAAGCAGGTTTTTATGTCAACAGTACACGCATGCCCTTTATCACATCAGCTGATCCGCATTAGCGGTGTTGATAAACTCGCCTACCTTCATGGCCAAATTACCCAAGATATTAATAAGCTCAACCAAACCAACTTCTTATGGGCTGGGCACTGTAATGCCAAAGGTAAATTATGGAGTGTAGCAAAGTTATTTGCTTATCAGGATAGTTACTATTTAGCAGCATCAGCGGTTGAAACCACTCAATCTTTAACGGAATTAAAAAAGTATGCGGTGTTTTCAAAAGTTGAAATACAAGCTGCTACCAGCAAGTTAATTGGTTTAATCGGTGATGATCTAGCTACAACCTTAAATGCGTTGAACATTCATTTTAATGAGCAAGATAGCGCTTGCGATTTTAGTCATGGTAAAGCACTAAAATTAGCAAAAAACCGCATTTTACTGATGGTTAATGATGAATTTTCACTGCCTGATGAGGTTATCGCCCTTGAAAACGACGCGCTGTGGCACCAACATAGTATTTTAGCGGGTGAGCCTGAGCTCAATGAAGCGGCACTCGGTGAATACGTACCACAAATGGTTAACCTGCAAGCAATCGGTGGAGTAAGCTTTCGTAAAGGCTGTTACACAGGCCAAGAAACCGTTGCCCGCATGAAATACCTTGGTAAAAATAAACGCGCTATGTATATCGTATCAGGGCACAGCGATGGAGAATTAGCAGAGCCAGAGCTTGAAACCCAAATGGGTGAAAACTGGCGTCGTGCTGGCAAATTAATAAGCCAAGCCTACAATCAACAAAGTAAAACCTTATTTGGCCTTGTTGTGTTGCCAAACGACAGTGAACCTAGTCAGTTACTGCGTGCAAAACATGCCCCAACGGTAGAGCTATCAATCCTTCCTCTACCCTACTCTCTCGAAGACGAATAAATAGGAGTGACTATGATCGTTGCAACAAATAAAGTGGTAAAAATGCATTATTCAGTCATGGATAATGACAAAAACTCTATCGATAACTCATTTGATGGTGAGCCACTAATCTTTATCGTTGGTACCGGTTACTTAATTCAAGGCCTCGAAGATGCCCTACAAGGTAAAAAAGCGGGCGACACACTCAGTGTTACTGTGCCACCAGAGCAAGGTTATGGCGAACGCCATGATGATCTGATGCAAGCAGTACCAAAGTCGATGTTTGAAGGTATGGAAATTGAAGTTGGTATGCAATTTCGTGCCTCAACAGATGACGGCGATCAATCTGTAATGATCATTGATATTCAAGAAGAAGATGTAATTGTTGATGGTAATAACCCACTCGCTGGCATCACTTTAAACTTTGATGTAGAAATACTTGAAGTGCGTGATGCAACAGCAGACGAACTAGAGCATGGCCATGTTCATGGTGATGGCGGCTGTGGTCACGATCACTAATATCGACTTAAACCGACAATAAAAAAAGCGCTACTGCGCTTTTTTTATATCTATAATTTAATCAAACGAGTGTAGGCTCTGCTATTGGCTCGCTTATCTTACCCGCCAACGCTGCCAGTAAACCATCTTGGTCGTTAGTTCCCAAGCGATATTGGCTACCATCTTTTAAAGTTAGCTGTACTGCGCTAAATCCTGACACTGTGTATACCCAACCATCATGGGTAATACGTAAGCCAATACCATGACGAAAAGAATTTTCTACTGCTTTAGCTTCAATAATATCCACTAGCTGCAACTTATCACCAAACACACCAGGACCAAAACCCCAGCTAATTTGGCTGTCATCAACTTTAATGGTTAAACCATGGAACAAAAAACCCACCAGCACTAAAATCGCTGCAAATACCATTAACGGCATATCGGCACCAATTAAATACCAAGCTAAACCAACAAAGCTGGCAATCCAGCTTAGAATAACAAAAATGAACAGTGCAAATTGCTTATGCTGATACATAACACTCTCTAAAATATTAAAAACTATAAACTAATGTCGCACTTAGTTCTGAATCAAACTTTAACTTGTCGTCTTCCGGCTTAGAATTATAACGATATAAATAAGTAAACTTTAATGATATAGCACCCATCACTTGGCTGATCAATGATGTTTCTGACTTTAATCGTGAGTTTAATCCTGACAATGATTGCTCAATACTTAAATCTTGATTGAAACGTGTTCGAGTCGAGACAGTTCGCTCCCACTGCAGTGCTAAACGTAATAAATAGCCGGTTTTGGTTTTGTCTTGCTCATCTTCAAGCTCAGCATCATCTTGCGCCACCGAGCGGTATAAACCAGGCCCTATATCAAAATCAACTTGGTTTTTTACCCCTTGATACAAACGGTTACCATAACCTGCCGCAAGCGTACTTTTAAACTCAAGACCACTGAATTCATCTTCTTCATAATCACCATACATAAAGAATGAGGCGTTTTTTTCCCCAACTTTATAGTTGCCCTGCGCAGAGAAAAATATACGGTTTGCCGAGACTTCATCATTACCAGTAGCATCGTTACGATCACGTTTATATAAACTATCTATTTTGAATTGATTACGCCATTTATCAAGGTCTTGATATAAGTTACCTTTGAACTTAAAACTGGTCGAGTTAGTATTACCGCGACTAACAATAAGTCCAAATTCAGTATCGCCGTATAATAGTTCGCCTTGATGGATTTTATGGATCTCTTCATCTGAGAGTTGACCATACTCATGAAAGTCTTCAAAAGGATCAACTGCCCAGACTTTAAAGCTAAGCAGGCAGCCCAACAACAGCAGTAACCTAATCACTGTTCGCTCACTGTGTTGATATTTAAAACAAGGCTGTTTTCACTAAGATACTGCATCTAGATTATTCGCTATCTTTCCATAATATATGACAAAACGGCGCATCTTTATCACGGCTAATCAAAATTTTAGCAAATAGAATATCTTGATTATCGAATTCAAGTCCCACTAACACCTGAATAAATAATTCTGGCTCTATTTCTAATGCAACAAAATCTTGCCATTGATCATCAGGCTCGCCTTCTTCAATAAAGCCAAGCTCTTCTCGATGCTGGTTAAAATCATCAACATCTTGCTCACTAAGGTTATCTGGGGCTAACTCTAAAAAGATATCGTAAGCTTGATGCGTTACTTCTTCTTCACTGTATAAACGGGGTCCTGTCATTGCCATAAACCTTTCATGATGCTAATGCCAGATATAGTATCAAACCTCAGCAAATTTTTGACAAAAAAAGCCAGGTTTCCCTGACTTTTTTTATACAAAGCTTATTTTACGCTTATGAAGTCGCTGTACCCTTTATTTTTTCGCGCATTGACTGCACCAAACTATAAAATAACGGCACCAACAAAGTACCCAATATAGTCGCTGCTAACATGCCGGCTAGCACAGTGACACCCAGCGATACACGGCTTCCCGCTCCAGCGCCAGTTGCAAATACTAACGGTAATACACCTAATACAAATGAAAGAGCCGTCATTAATACCGCACGAAACCTCATTTTAGCTGCACTAAGAGCCGCATCAAAAATACTCTTACCTGCAAGGCGTTCTTCCATCGCAAATTCTACAATCAAAATTGCAGTTTTGGTCGACATACCGATAAGCAGTACTAACCCCACTTGCGCATAAATATTATTTTCTATACCCAAAACGTATAACGCTAACATTGCACCAAACATTGCCAGTGGAATCGCTGCTATAACTGAAAAAGGGATCGTCCAACTTTCATATTGTGCAACCAAGAACAAGTAAACAAATAGAACGGCCAAAGCAAATAGCAACGGTGCCATATTGCCAGCTTCAATTTCTTGTTTAGATTGCCCTGCCCATTCAAATACATAGCCATTAGGTAACTGCTTAGCTAGCTCTTCCATGGCAGCTATTGCATCACCACTTGAGAACCCCGCAGCTGCTTGACCACTAATACTCGCACTACGATATAAATTGAAGTGCTTGAGGGTTGTTGGCCCAAGAATTGGTTCAAGTTTAGCAAGTGTCGTTAATGGCACCATGTCGCCTTCATTGTTACGCACAAAATAATGCTGCAAGTCTGAGGGATTTTTACGGAACTCACTCTCAGCTTGCATGATTACTTTGTAAGTACGGCTAAACTGATTGAAATCGTTAATATATAATGAACCGAGCTGGGCTTGCAGCGTTAAGAATATGTCACTTAATGCAACCCCTTGAGCTTTAGCTTTATTGCGATCTATCTCTAAAAAGTACTGCGGTACATTTGCTCTAAAAGTACTGTACACATTACTCAAGCTTGGATGTTGGTTCGCTTCATATACCAGCCCATTAAGTACTTGTGCCAACTCAATAGGATCTCGGCCTTCACTGTCTTGCAGACGAAACTCAAAACCAGCGCTATTACCCAAACCAGGAATTGGCGGCGGGTTAAATACCATTATCTGCGCATCAGGCATAGCCCACATTTTTCCCATCAAACGACCAATCACTGACTTTAAGCCAAGTTCAGTACTAGTGCGTTCTTCCCAGTCTTTTAAAATAACAATACCTAAAGCATTATTTGAACCCGCCCCGCCAATCAAAGAAAAACCGGATACAGCAATAAAATCGGTTGCAGCTGGTTCTTGTTTAATAATATCACCTATTTTATGCATCACATCAACAGTGCGTCCCGAAGCCGCCGCATCTGGTAATTGCACATCTACAAATACAAAGCCTTGGTCTTCGGCTGGGACAAAGCCTGTTGGAACGCTTTTAGCAAGCCAACCTGCCGCTACAAAAATAACTAAGGCAAAAATAGCCATTCTCGCTGAGCGTTTTAGAATAAAGTGGATAATTTTAGAATAGATGGAGGTTGATTTAACAATGCCTTTTTCAACTGGCGCCAGCCATTTTATCGGTTTCATTGACTTTTCAGTTAACAATAAGGCACATAAAGCTGGGCTTAGGGTTAATGCGTTAACGGACGAAATTAATACCGCAAACGAAATCGTTACAGAAAACTGCTTATAAAGCTCCCCAGTAATACCTGGCATGAAGCCTACTGGCACAAATACAGCTAATAAAACTAGGGTGGTCGCAATTATAGGCCCGGTTACTTGCTCCATCGCTTTAGTGACAGCCTCTTTAATCGGCAGCTTTTCTTCTTTGAGGATCCGCTCAACATTCTCAATTACAATAATTGCATCATCTACCACAATACCGATCGCTAGCACTAAACCAAATAAGGTGATTAAGTTAATTGAGTAACCCATAGCCATCATAAAAGCAAACGTGCCCACCAACGATACTGGAATGGCAATAGTTGGAATAAGTGTCGCGCGCCAATTTTGTAAAAACAAAAACACCACTAAAACAACCAGGCCAACAGCTTGAAATAATGTAACAATCACTTCTTCGATTGAGCGATTAATAAACTCTGTCGTATCGTATGGTATTGAGTATTCAACACCATCTGGTAATTGCTTAGCAAGCTCTGCCATGGTGGCTTTAACATCACTTGCCACTTGCGTTGCATTGGCATCTGTTAATTGGTAAATAACTATAAAAGCAGTATCTTGCTGGTTTAACTTAGCTGTAGTGCTGTAATCTGCTGAGCCAAGTTCGATGCGGGCAATATCAGTTAAACGTACAAAGTTACCATCTTGATTAGCACGAATAATTGTTTGGCCAAATTCATCTGGAGTTTTTAAACGCCCTTTAGCCTGAATTGAATATTCAAACTGCTGACTTGGTGAGCTCGGTGCCGCACCTAACTTACCAGCTGCAACTATAGTGTTCTGCTCTTGTAATGCCGCCCTAACTTCGCCTACTGTCAGCCCTAACGCCGCCATTTTATCTGGGCGTAACCACAATCGCATTGAGTAGGTTTTCTCACCCATAACTTCAGCCGATGCCACGCCTTTAATTCGGCCCAGCGGTTCAGTTAAGTAGTTTGTTGCATAGTTACTTAAAAAAATGGCATCAATGTTTGCTTGGCTAGAATACAAGTTAATACCCAATAACATTGAACTGGATTTTTTCTTAACCGATACACCTTGGCGGGTTACTTCGCTGGGTAACCCTAGTTCAGCTAAGGCAACACGGTTTTGCACATTTACTTGAGCAATATCAGTATCCGTGCCCACCTTAAAGTATACCGTAATCGTAGCCGTGCCATTATTACTGGAGCTGGACTCGATATACATCATATCTTTGACACCATTGACTTGCTCTTCAATGGGCCTGACCACTGACTCTTCCACTATTTGCGCACTGGCACCTGGGTAAACTGCGGTGATCTGTATTTGCGGTGGAGTAATCTCGGGATACATATTAACTGGCAGCAAACCCATGGAAATCAAACCCGCTAGCGTAATCACTATCGAAATGACTAGGGCAAATTTAGGCCGCGCGATAAACGTTTTACTTATCATGTGCGTTTCCTTTAGTTTGCAGCGTCTGGTTGGCTAGAAATTGTACCTGTGGTGTGATCGACCTTTTTTTCGACTGGTTTAACTTCGACCCCTTGACGTACTTTTTGTAAACCTTCAACAATCACTTGCTCACCTTCTTCAAGACCCGATTTAACGACCCACATCGCATTGATACGCCGTCCTAATTGCACAATACGCGTTGCAACTTTATTATCTTCACCCACTACTAATACAAATTTACCTTGTTGATTTTCTTGTACTGCAGCTTGAGGAATAAGTGCTTGTAATTGCTTATCTTTACTTTCAACAATTAAGGTGACAAACAAGCCTGGCATTATAATGTTCTGTGGATTAGCGAATGTAGCTCTTAATTCAACAGTGCCAGTACTGCGATCAATTTTCGTATCGGCAAAATCTAACTGCCCTTTTGATCCCAAGTCCGAGTTATTTGGCAAACGCAGGGATAAATCTATTGGTACATTTTGAGGGTTATTAGCACTATCTTGATGTTTTTGACGATAACTAATGTAATCGCCTTCTTCGACCTGGAAATTAACATAAATTGGATCCACATCAGTCAATTCCGCCAATTCATTTGAGGAAGGGCTAACAATGTTGCCTACGTCATAATTAACCTTACCGATACGCCCTGCAAACGGCGCTTTTATCTCGGTGTAACTTAGATTTAATTTTGCTTTTTCAAGGCTGGCCTTTGCAGAAATAACAGCAGCAGCGGCTTGCTCATATTTAGTGGTTAATTTATCTAAATCAGATTGTGAAATAAACCCTTGTGCAGCAACTTCTTTACCGCGTTTTAAATCACGAGACGCACCATCTTCACCAGCAAGTTTACTTTTTAAGTCTGCTTCAATTTCAGCAACAGAGGATTGGTATTCACTTGGGTCAATTCTTAGTAATAACTGTCCTTTTTCAACAAATGAGCCTTCATCAAAATGACGTTCAATTAATTCCCCCTCAACACGAGCGCGAATTTTTACTTCCTGATGAGCTTCCGTGCGAGCAACAAACTCTCGATAATTCCCCACCTCTTGGGTAACAACATTAAATACTGAAACCGCGGGAGGTGGAGCGACTTGTTTGGTAGCGTTATCATCTGAACAACCAGCTAAAAAAGCGATTAATGTTGTACCAACTACCCCTTTGATCGCTAATGACATGTAAGTTCCTAAAATGCTAGGCGTGAACCTTTTTAGCATGGTTTATCTCCTTGGTAGCTGCGCAACTACCTTTATGTATGTATTTAAATTATCCTTAAACGTCAAGTTACGTTCAGAGGCTATTATTGGCTGATTATATAACAAGCCACTCGATTAAAAATATAGACCAATTTGTAATCATTTGTATCTCAAGTTAATAATAACTGACTCTAAAACAGCTTGTTTTTCAAAAAAGCCACGCTTTACATCAATTCAATTAACTCGTAAGCTAAACTGAAACAGGTCAGAGGAGTTGACATGATTAACTTTGAAACACAACAGGCAATCGCCTTCGTTACATTATCCCGAAAAGATAAACAAAATGCGTTGAATTTTGTCATGTTCAAACAGCTGACAAGTATTATTAAAAAAATTAAAAAAGACCCGACTATCCGCGCTGTCGTTATTCAAGGTGATGGTGAGCATTTTTGTGCTGGACTGGATGTTGCTGCCGTTATGAAAAGTCCCATAAATATTGCCAAGTTGCTATTTAAATGGTTGCTTGGGTAACTGTAATTTAGCGCAGCAAGTTGTGCTGGGTTGGCAATCACTAAGTGTGCCGGTATTCGCAGTCGTCCAAGGTAATTGCTTTGGTGGTGGCCTGCAAATAGCTCTTGGGGCTGATTATCGGATTGTGCACCCAGATGCTAAATTAGCCATTATGGAAGCGCGCTGGGGACTATGCCCTGATATGGGTGCAAATGTTGTACTACCTAGCTTACTAAAACGTGACGATGCCATGTGGCTTGCCAGTCATGCAGATCCTATTAGTGCTGATAAAGCGCTGCAATTAGGGTTAATAACCGAAGTAAATGCGGATCCAAAACAACGCTGTTTAGCAATGATCAATACCTTATTAGCTCGCTCACCGGATACTTTAGCGGCAATAAAACGCGTTACTCAACAAAGTTTTAACACTCCAAGAAGACAAATTTTAGCAAAAGAAACCATTAGCCAAATTCGTCTGCTTATTAACAGCAATACAAAAAAGGCCATTGCAAAAGCCAAAGGCGCCGATAACATTGAGTATCAAAATAGTAAACGTTGGTAACAAATTCACTTAATATCAACGCTAAGCAATAAGTCGCATAGTTTTCAACAAGCAAATATGATGAAGTATAATACGACCTGTAGTGAGTAAATAATCAATGGATCCCCGACCCCAAGTGCTTAAAAAATCTTCCCTTATTTACTCAGCAGCTGTTTGATTTTGGGTTGTTTGGCGATAGCAAAAATAATCATGCACTGGCTGCAAGGCAGCTTTCCAGCCCCCTCTTAGCGATGCTAATGCTACTTACGTTACTTTTAACAAACGTAGTTAAAGAGCATCACTTAACTCCCTGTGCTAAGCCATTATTAAATGTCATGCCGCTTTTTTTCATCCCTGCTGGAGTTGGTTTTATCGAACACCTTGAGATCATCGCCCTGCAATGGCAATTTCTCAGTGCAGTTTTCATTTTGGTGCCATTGACCAGCTTACTGCTTATCGCAACGGTGATCAGTGTATTTAAAGGCAGGATTGAACATGATTGATCTATGGTGGTTAAATATTCCTGTAATTATCACGCTGTTTTTAGGATTAAGGAAGCTCAATACAACCATTAACAATCCTTTATTAAAAGCGCTGACTAATCCCGTTTTTATCACTATTACGCTTATAGCCATATTACTAGTGAGTTTTTCACTGCCCTACTCGCAATTTGCCAGCCATAGCCGGTTATTAAGCTATTTACTGGAGCCTGCCATTGTTGCGCTTGCATTACCGCTATATCAACAATTTGTGCATATACGAAGAAATCTCTTGCTGATTGTTGGCTGCTGTAGTCTGGGCATAATCAATGCCACTGTGGTTGCAACCTTACTCAGTGCTGCATTTAATGTGCCTGCACAATTAGCAGCATCTGTTGCCGCTTTATCGGTCACTACTCCCATTACTCTATTAGTGACTGATTCACTCGGAGGCATTGCTTCGTTGGCAGCTGCGATGGTGATTTTTATCGGCTTATTAGGTGCTTTGTTCGCGCTACTTATTCTTCGTCAGGTGGGCATTTATAACCATCAGGCACAAGGCGTTGCGATTGGTACTGCATTTCATGCAATAGGCACCGCCGCCGCACTTGTTGAGCATCCGCGTATTGGTGCATTTGCTTCAGTGGCAATGGCACTGAGCGCATTACTTACCGCTTTAATCGTACCATTACTTTATCCTTTTTTGAGTCAAGCTCTGCTATGATGAAATAGTTTAACCACTTTATTTATGGATAATAGATGATCAGTACAGAAATCCAACAAGTTGAAAAATACTACACCATGATCAGTGAGTACCTCGTTAAGTACAGCATGCAATTAGTTGGCGCATTGTTGATCTTGATTTTTGGTTTGTGGGTGGCACAAAAAATATCTAAGATGATTGCCGCTTTAATGGCGCGTAATAATATTGATATTACTCTCACTAATTTTGTCAGTAATGTAGTGAAAGTATTGTTTATCGTTATGTTCATTATTATTGCGCTAGGTAAAATTGGCATAAGTGTCACACCTTTTGTCGCTGCAATTGGTGCAGCTTCTCTTGGTGCTGGTTTAGCATTGCAAGGGATGTTATCAAATTATGGCGCAGGCTTGGCTATTATTGCCACCCGCCCCTTTATCGTTGGTGACACGATTGAAGTTAAAAATGTCAGCGGCCAAGTAAAAACCATTGAGCTAGGTTACACCATTTTGATCAATGAAGAAAAAGTCGAAATTACTATTCCTAACAAACACATCGTTGGCGAAATACTGCATAACTCATTTAATTATTCATTGGTCAAAGGTGAAATTGATATTGCCTATAATGCCAGTGCTGAGCATGCTATAGAGCTTATAGAAAACGTATTGAAAGACCATGAGTTAGTCGCAAATGAACCGCTATCACAAGTTGGCATTGAACGGTTTGCTGAAAGTGGAGTAACTATTAGTTACCGCTACTGGGTGCCGACGACGAAAATAATTGAAACCAAGCTGGCCGTAAACGGTGGTGTATATAGTGCGATTCAAGGTGCGGATATTGAAATTCCATTCCCACAACGGGTGATTACTATTAATAAGCACGATCTTGATAGTTAAATGCAGTATATAAAAAGGGAGCCGCTGACGGCTCCCTTTTTACGGCTAGTATAGTACAGCTTTAAAACTTATAGCGCACATTCGCAGTTACAGTTCTGCGTTGACCATAGAAGCAATCTCCACGCGCTAAACATGATGTAATCACTGTTTTATCCGTTAAATTTTGCGCTTGTAAACTAAAACTATAGTCATCAAAATCATAACCAATCATAGCGTCAAATAAAGTATAGTTATCCGTTTTAATAGGATCATTTAAAACTATATTATTCATTTCAACATAGGCACTTCCATCTGATGTTTCACCAACGTATCGTGCTCCAAAACCCATTTTAAAGCCGTTCAATGACTCTGGTCGCCAAGTACTCCAAATAGATGCTTGCTGATCTGGCAAGGCACTTAACTTTGCACCATCTTCACCAAGAGTATTACTTTGACTAACATAACCGTCAGTGTATGCATAAGATGCGTAAACATCGACTGTATCCCAAGCTAGCTGTGCTTCTAATTCAATACCTTTAACAGTTACCTCACCTTGCTGAACTTGTCCATTAGGGTCAATAAGATTTGTATTACCCACCTGTTCAGCTGGTAAGCTGGTGGTGCGATTTTGCTCAACGATATGATACACCGCAGCTGTTAATAAATGCTCTGTACCTGCTGGTTGATATTTTAAACCCGCTTCAACTTGCTCACCCGTTTTTGGTTCGAATGCTTTACCGTAAGCATCTTGACCTATTAATGGTTCAAATGATTCACTATAACTTGCATACGGTGAAACCCCTGAGTCAAATAAATACATCAAGCCTAAACGACCGGTGGTCGCATACTGTGACTCACTTTTGCCGTTTTCAGGGTTTGCTGTTGCTTTATCGCGACGTAATGCTGTTGAGACTATCCACTTATCAGCAATTTTCATACTGTCTTGAATATATAAGCCAGTTTGATAAACCTTTGACGAGTCATAATCAACGATATCATCTACCGTTGGTAAATTAGCGACTTGGCCATATTTCGGGTTAAATAAGTCTAGCGTGCCAGCTAGTCCAGAAACAGAGTCGTTATCGGTATAAGCATTTTGATAATCAAGCCCCATCACTATTGTGTGCTCAATATTACCGGTTATTATATTGCCATGAAACTGGGCATCACTGGCAATAGCCCGCGAATCAGCGGAGCTAAGATAAGACACTCGCTTGACGCTGCGCCCATCTTCTAAAAATTTAGGTGGCCAACCATAAATCGTATGATAATCAGCATGACTATCGGTGTAACGCGCAGCAAGTTTAAACTGCCAATCAGCATTAATATTTTGCTCTAAAATCGCAGTGATTGACGCTTGCTCAGTATCATAACGATCAAAACCTGGCTCAGAAACAAAACGGCTTGATGGAATTTTGCCGTTTTCGTTTTCTAAAATGGTGCCTGAGTGAGGTAAGAACGAGGTACTCGTGCCTGATTCATTCTTTTGCCAATTAGTTAATAGCGTTATTTTTGTATCATCAGTGGCATACCAGGTTAATGATGGAGAAAACACAATACTGTTATCTGGCACATAATCGGTTTGGGTATCACTCTCTCGCCATAAACCAATTACTCGCCCTTGTAATGAAGCATCATCATTTAATGCACCGGTAATATCTCCCGCAACTTGTTTGCGCGAGTAATTACCAACTTGCCCCCAAAGCTGTCCTGATGTTTCAGCTTCTGGTTTTTTACTGACTAAGTTAACAATCCCGCCAATTGACCCCTGTCCATAAAGTACTGAGCTCGGCCCTTTGAGTATTTCAATTTGCGACAATCCATAAGGGTTAGTGCGAACATTATTATAACTACCATACAACGATTTTAAGCCATCTAAGTATTGTACGGGCGACACACCACGAATAACCGACCAATCGCCACGGGTATCAACACCGTATGGACCGTTATATAAACCAGACACATAACCAATTGCATCTTGAATAGTTAGTGCGCCTAAATCTTCAATTCGCTCTTGCGTTAAAACTGAAACAGACAACGGAGTTTCAATAATTGGCACGTCTGATTTTGCACCAGACGCACTCATGTATGAAATCAAACCTCGTTGGCTTTTTACCGTAATAACTTCTAAATCGTGATCTTCACTCACAGCATGCTGTTCGGCAACAGCATTAGAAGGATTTAACAGTGAAAGAAGAGTCAAAGATAAAATACTTAACGGTGTATTTATTCCACTTAACTGCATTAATATTCCTTAGGACAAATTGAAATTGAAGGTAGTTTAATAGTACAATTATTGAAATGCAATATGAATGATAACAAATATCATTAACAATAGGTTTCACTATGGCTAAAGTAAGCAAGCGATTTTGGTTTCAATTACATGGCTGGTTCTCATTGCCTGTATGGGTTTTATTCTGTTTTATTTGTATTACAGGCACTCTCTCTGTAGTGAGTCATGAGCTTACCTGGTTAACCAACCCTGCTGCTCGAGCAAGTAATCCTAACAATTTGCCTGCAAAACCAATCGATGAATTAATAGCAGCAGTAGAACAACAACATCCAACTGCTGATATCACATCAGTATTGGTGTATGAACCGTATTTAGTAAACGCTATTATTTTTACAGATCACAATAAACCCCAAGCAATTGCCTACGTAAATCAGTACACAGGGCAAATACAAGCAGTTAATCAAGGCATCACCTTTATTGGTTTTATGCGCGCGTTACATGGTTGGCTGTTGTTTCCATGGCAATCTGGTTATAGCGTCGGTTATTATCTTGTATCTACAATGGCAATAGTCATGTTTGGCGCATTAGTCACCGGGCTGATTATTTATAAAAATTTCTGGTGTGCTTTTACTCAGCCTAAATTGCGCTTTAATCAAGGTAAAAAAACCTTACTAAAAGATTTACATAGCTTGGCTGGCGTCTGGTCTATGTGGTTTTTACTCATTATGAGCTTAACGGGGTTTTGGTATTTAACTCAAGCAATTATGTGGCATAACGAAATTGATATTGAAGAGCATCCGCCGCTGGTAAGCATAGCTGATTTGCCCACCTCTAAAACGGTACCGGCCATCAGTCTAAGTCAGGCTCTACAGCTCACTAAGCAGCAGTTTACTGACTTTGAACCTCATTACATCATGTTCCCAGAACATAGCCGAGGCATGTACAGTATCAGCGGCTCGAACAACACTATTTTCTATGATGACTATGCGTTCTCAACGACAATAAATCCTTGGACAGGCGAATTAGCACAGACTAAAAGTCCTGGATCAATGAACGCTCTACAAACTATTTCTCATATTGCAGACCCTTTGCATTACGGCACAATTGGCGGGATCTGGACCAAGCTAGTTTGGTTTATTTTTGGCGTGATCTTAAGCGGTATGTCTATTACAGGCTTTATGATGTGGCGTAGTAAGTTAGCTAAGACAACAAAGGCGCAGCTGCTAACGACTGACTATATTCAGGAGGCACAATAATGGCGCGACTTAAAAGTACTTGGTGGCAACGCTATAAGTATCTACTACATGCTAGTATTTTAATTTTACCATTTTGGTTTTTATATCAATCAATGATTCTCATATTTCCTGACTCATGGGGCGAGCAAACAATGGGAGAGTTTACCCTTGCACCCATGCCACTTAATATGGCGCCCCCTATAGCCACCATGGTGAATACGTTAAAGATTTTATGGTAATGTTTAATAAAGGAAAAATAGCAGATGTACGCCAAGGTTACATGAATATTGGCCCCACTCCTTTACCACTTAGTCAGTTATCAAAAGCCGATGAAGGTATTTTACATGGCACGCGTCATGGTCAACATGTGCACGCTATTGCACCAAAATTAATAACCAGCAAAGATAAGGCATGGATCACACTCCAAACGTGGCAAGGTGAATTGCTAGTTCAAAGCTGGGAAATTCCAAGCCAGTTTATTAACTAACAACAATGGGGAGCAAAACATGCTCCCACGCCCACCCAAACCCAACCTTTATTTAACTTAAATCACCATTTATCTTTACAAAAGTAATAATATAATAAAGTATTATAATTAATCTTTTAAAGGTTAATCGTTGAGCTGCTCATCGAATGCTAAATTTGCTTGAGCTATCGGATCATACACACACAGTACTTTGGAGATAAAATGAAATTTTCCACACAATTACTTTGCTGGCTTAGTTTAGCCGCCAGCCCATTTTTTAATAATGCATTCGCTATCGATAATGGTGTCTATACCATAAAATCAAAATATAGCGCCAAATTTGTCGAAGTCGCCAATGCATCAACTGCGGATGGCGCGAATATTAGCCAATGGGCTAATACTAATCACGATACCCAACGTTGGCTCATTACTCAGGTTGAAAATAATAACTACTCTGTAATAAACCTTAACAGCGGTAAAGCAATGGAGGTCTTTGAGTGGTCAACTAGTGATGGCGCAAACGTAGTCCAATATGACTATAGCGCTGGTGCAACGCAGCATTGGCAAATTAATAGCGAAGGCAACGGCTATGTGAGCTTTATCAATGCCAATAGCCAAAAAGCGCTCGATCTGTATGACTTTGACGGCAATGACGGGGCTAATATCAGCCAATGGGCATACAATGGCAGTGATGCACAGCTTTGGCAGCTCAATAAACTGGCCAACGTAGAATCCGCTCCCTTTGATCCTTCAACTACCAATGGCGCAACGGATCATTGGCCATTAACCGGTAGTTTAGTCACTCACGATCCAACCATCAGTTACGAAAATGGCACGTGGTGGATATTTCAAACTGGGCCTGGTATCGCTGGAAAGTGGTCAAATAATGGCGTTGCTTGGAATGATGCCGCAGCGATTTTTCCCAATGGCTTAAATTGGTGGTCTAACTATGTGTCTGAACACGATGGCATTGATGTTTGGGCGCCTGAACTTAAAAGTTACAATGGCCGCAGCTGGCTTTATTATGCAATATCAACCTTTGGCTCGCGTGTTTCGGCAATTGGTTTAACCTCAGCAAGTAGTATCTCTGCCGGTAATTGGCGTGATGATGGTTTAGTGATAAACACCACCAACAGCAATAACTACAATGCCATTGACCCAGATTTAGTCGTCGCCAAAGATGGTGCGCCATGGTTAACATTCGGTTCGTGGAATTCAGGTATCAAGTTAATGCGGATCAACCCAATAACGATGAAACCATTTGGTGAGCTCTATTCCCTTGCTAGCCGCTCAGGTGGCATTGAAGCACCAACGATCATCTATCGCCAAGGATATTACTACCTATTTGTATCTGTTGGTAAATGTTGCGCAGGAACCGATAGCACCTATCGTATCGCATATGGGCGTGCAACGGATATTCGTGGTCCTTACTTAGACAAGAATGGCAACAATATGCTCTCTGGTGGTGGCAGTATTTTAGATGCTGGTAACAGCCAGTGGGCCGGACCTGGCGGCCAAGATATTCTTAATACCGATGTAATGGTTCGCCATGCTTATGATAAAGGTGACAACGGTGTGCCAAAACTATTGATCAGCACACTAAATTGGGACTCAAATGGTTGGCCAAGATTTTAAACCAGCCAACTTAACAACATTTATAAAGCGTGTAATAACGCGCTTTATAAAAAACGCTCCATGATAGCGGAGGCGATTTGCGTAGCTATTCCACATCCCCACATATATGCACGTTGGATCGGGTAACCTCTAAAAATCCAACGCTTTCTAACATGATTAAAATTACTTAAATAATCAGCTTTGGCATCTGGCAGAGGTTGATCAGCAAGCTTTGCCCATGCTTTATAAACACCCGACATATCTGCACCACGCATAAATTGCTGTAACCAGCGAGGAAATCGCGCGTATCGTATCGTCGACTGAAAATCGATGATATACGGTTTACCATCATCACTACAAAGCACATTACCCAAATTGCGCAAATCTAAATGTACAACCCCTCGGCGATGCATTAATGCAACCAGTCGTTCAAAATCTTTAAAAAAACTAACGGGTAGCACTTCTTTTTGTTGTACTAACTGTTTAAGTGGTGTGCCTGTAATATAGTCATAGGCAACAGCAATCGGCGATAATCGTAAAAATCGCCCACTCACTCCAGTTATGCCAGCTAAACGAGCCAGCCCTTTATACTCTTGATTCACCGATAAAGGCGCAAAGGTTTTTCTCACCCACCAAGGGCTATGTTGAAAATCTTTAATGACTAAATCGAGTTGCTGATCGGTATAACGATAGACAATAGCATTTGCAAAACGTCCGGTATGAACAACATTTAAATTTTCGGCTGCAAACTGATGTTCTGGAAATTGCTGCTGTAACTGCTGTAATAAAGTAGCTTCGATCATAACACCCTGCGACTTGTTAAATATAAATGCCTAGGCAACTATATTATCAAATCTCTGCACTCACAGCAATATAACCCTTAGCTAGATTTACGATTTCAAATTATGGATTGCTCTAAATAACAGCTTTGCCAACAGTTTTTTTCATCATCAGAAAAGTCGATTAGTGCTGTGCGGTAAATATTATTCACAATAGGGAGTATTTCAGGGTAAAGCTGTTGGCCTTTTTCCGTAAGGCATAATAGCGTAGAGCGGCGATCTTCTGCGGATTGTTGTTTTGCAACTAAGCCTTTTTCTTCTAAACGAGACAACAAACGGCTCATCGCGCCACGATCATAAACCATATGCTCACATAGCTCTGCCAAAGTATGCACTTTGCCTCGAGCTAATAGCACCACAACAATATATTGCGCCGAAGTTAAATCCATTGGCGTAAGGCCAGCATCTAGATGAGTTACTAAATTTGACCGTAAATAAGCAACTAACCGACCCAGATCTTGAACGGGATCAAGATCATCAATACAACATTGTACAAGTGAAGCGGACTCTTTCATAAATTCTCAAAAACTGCGTGAAGGTCACTCATTGACCATTAATACCTATAATAATTCAATCAAACATAATTGCGTAGTGACACCTAATTAGTGTAGCGTCAAACAAGCTAACTAATGTTATTGAGGAATACATGCAAAGTAAACAACGAGATGTTATCAAGTATATTGCCATACTTATACTGCTACTACTTTGCTGGTCAGAGCAATTTAACAGCTATGTCATGGATTTTCTTGACCAAACCTTAGTGCAGTCATCATTAGTTTATGCTTCTGCGCGCAGTGTTAACGGCATTATTTCTTTATTGCAGTCGGCTGAAGTCGGTATTGGTATAGCCAGCATAGCGCCTGCACAATTGCTTGATCCGGTGAACGATTTAGCCGAATACATTGCCGATGCGATGCGCATATCATTAGGCTCACTGTTTATCCAGCGGATTTTATTTACTATTTCATCAGGGGTATTTTTTAGCACCTTGTTTACCGCCATCGTCATTAGTTATTTAGTCTGTGATTATTTTGGGTATTTAAAACAGCTTAAAGGTAAGTTACTCGCTAGCCTGATTTTAGTGCGGTTTTTAATTCCATTTGTAGTACTTGCAACTGGGCTTGCCAGCCAAGCCTTTCTAGATGAAGAAATTAATTATCAAAATCAATATGTTGAAAAGACCGTTGACACACTTAGCGTACAGGCTAATGCAACCTCCACACTATCAGCACAACTGAGCGCAAAAATTAACAGTGACAAGCAAACAACTCTCGATGAACTCGAACTTATTGCCGTTCAGCAACAACAATTAAAAGCAATTATTACAGATAACCAACAGCAGCTTGAGCAATTAAATAAGCAAATTGACGCCATTCAAACGACCCGCAGTTTAGCCGAAAAACTCACCTTAACAGAGCTTCCCGAGGCTAAACAATTACTGCAAAAACAACGCGAGTTAAAGCAACAACAAGCATCTATCAACAATCAGTTCGCCGCGTTATATCAACAGAAAGCTCAACTGCAACAACAGCTGCATGATTATAACGACCAACTAGCAGGTAATTCTGGCAATTTAATTAGCAAAGTCGTTGATACCGTTACCACTGGCATTACAGATATGGCTAATTCTTTAGAGGGCTTATTTATTGAATTTTTAAACTTAGTGTCGTTACTAATCATCAAATTATTTATCATGCCTTTGCTCTTCTTATATTTATTTAGTAAGGCATTTAAAGCTATTTGGCAACGTTCCGTGCTGCAAGCATTAGCGCAAATGAAAACAGAAATACACACCACCATCACAGAAAAATAACCGCTATATCATGCTTAGGGTCACATCAGCTCAGCATGAAAGCGATGCCCTAATGGGTCATTTTAAAACTAACAATTAAAAATTAAAACCAATAAAAACAGATAGATAAAATAAAAAGCATTGAATGAAAGGAAACCTAAATAGCTTTACTCTCACTGCAGAAGTCTTTCTTTTGTCACGGTTTTGTCATAAAAGTTATTTAGCTTGCATCGCATACATGGCTAACTTAGGACTTTACTCGTGCCAACACTTAAACCACTTGCTTATGCACTGAGCATATTAACACTCACAGCAACATTAGGCGCTTGCAGCAGCCAAGATGTTAATTCCACTCAACCAAGCCAAACTACACTAAAGCTTAACAGCGCACCATTTTGGCAACAAAATAATGTTCAAGGTTCGCAAGCTGCTTGGCTTTTTGATGATGCATGGTTACTAGCCAGTGAAAGCCAAGGCTTAATTGTAGTAGAGCAAAATAAACAACATAGCGAAGTACTTAACGCGGGTAACTTTGAAACTCTGTCAGTGCGTACTATTGGCGATAATCGCTTTTTAGTGACCAGTATTGATAACGAACGTGATCTGGTTGCCATTTTCACCCTAACTAAAAGTAACGGCAACTGGCAGCTAACGGAGCACACACCGATTGTTGCACCGCAAGCAAAACCTGAAGCGGTCTGCCTATTTAACAATCACAATACGGGGAGTATTTCTGCTTTTGTTGCTGATGTTCGCGGCTTAATGCGCGAAACCTTAATTTATAACTTTGCCACAGAGCAAACCACTAACATTGCGGTCCGAGAATTTGCCGGTGTAAATGAAGCTGCGGGTTGTGCGGTTAATGATGTAAGCCAACAATTATTTATCAGTGAAGAAGAACTTGGCATTTGGCAAATGAACGCCAATGCAGAATCTTCAGCGAGTAAACAACCTCTTACCATGGTTGCTCCCTTTGGTGAACTGGCCAGCGGTATTGGCGCATTAACCACCAGCACTGATGGCAGCCTCTGGTTTACTAGCAGCAGCAATAACACCCTATACCGATATAATCCAGAGCAAGGTATACAACAAAAGTGGCGTGTCTCTGGAGATCTCAGTATTGGTTCTGTGGTAATTGATAATAACGCCACTACTGCTCAAGCCATTATGTATGACGATGAAAGTGGCGCGTACCGCAGCAGCCAGTTAATTTTAGACCCAATCACCAGTACGACAAAAACCAACACCACCACTGCAAAAACAGCACATGTGTATGCAAACGTGCAAACGACACCAGTTGCAGCATTTGGTGATGCCGCAGACGATCCAGCCATCTGGGTGCATCCAACCGACGCCGCTAAAAGCTTGATCATTGGCACCGATAAACGTCGCGGACTGATGATCTATAACTTAGCTGGAGAGCAAATTCAAAGCCTTGACGTAGGTAGAGTTAACAATGTTGACGTTCGTCAAAGTAGTAATATCAACAACCCAACTCACACTCTAATTGCAGCCAGTAACCGTAGTGAAAATAGCATTAGTTTGTTCACTGTCGACATACAAAACAGCGTACACCACTTAGGTAGCGTGGCTACCAATTTGAGTGAGATTTATGGCTTATGCATGTATTCATCGAAATCAGGTGACTATGTATTTGTGAATGATAAATCAGGGTTATATCAGCAATATAAAATAACCAGCCAACAGCAACAAGTCTCGGGCAAACTGGTGCGCGAATTTAATCTACCTAGCCAACCAGAAGGCTGTAGTAGTGACGATAAAAATGGGGAACTTTTTGCCGGTGAGGAAGACGCTGGTATTTGGTTTATCCAAGCAGAGCCTGATTCACAGCAAGCGCCTATTTTATTGCAATCCGTGAATGAAATGCTAGTTGATGATGTAGAAGGTATGGAGATTTATCATGGTAAAGACGAGCGCTTATTAGTGGTATCTAGCCAAGGTGACGATAGTTATGTCGTGTATCGCATAAATAAAGGTGAAAAACACCCTACCCTTGAGTTTGTCAGTAAGTTTAATATTCTTGCAAACTTAAATAACGGTATTGATGGCGTGTCAGAAACCGATGGCTTAACCGTTACAGCCAAACCGCTGCCTGGCTACCCTCTTGGCGTATTAATAGTGCAAGATGGCTACAATCGTATGCCACAGCAACCACAAAATTTTAAACTGGTGGATTGGCGCCAAGTACATTCACTTATCCATGGCGATGTTAAGTAAACTAAACAAATATAGCCGTCACTTGGCGGCTATATTACCGTTGTTAACCACCAAATAACTAACACCAACACAGTCAAACCAAGCATTGCTTTGGTTTTATGTTTTGTAATAATTCGCTCTGCTTGATTGCCAGCATAATACACCACCAGCGCCAGACCAAAATACCGAATTGAGCGAGCAATAGTCGTTGCAATTAAAAACATTATTAATGAATATTTGGTCGCACCCGCTGCGAGCATAGCTATTTGAAAAGGAATTGGCACTATCCCCAACATTATTACAAACCAAAAACCTTGCTGCTGCATTTGTTGTTCTACGTGTTCAAACTGCTCTGGATTTGAAAAGGTATTGATCACCCAATCGCCAACCGCATCAAACAAGTAATAGCCAAGCGCGTAACCAAACAAGGCCCCAATAATACAGCCTAAAGTCGCCATTAAGGCTATCAGCCAAAGCTTTTCACGCCGCGCTTGCATCAACGGCACCAATACTGCTTCAAGAGGAATAGGAACTATTGTTGACTCTAAAAATGAAGCCGCCGTTATGCTGGTTAACATATGCTTTGAATCAATAAATTGTCGTGTTTTTTGCTTTAAGCGCTGCATAACAGCCATAGTATCACCTTGGTAGTGCTTATAAGTTATATTTATAAGCATATTGCAAGCTCAATACCAGCCTTGCATAATTAATAAGTACATTGTTTTATAAGCATTTTTTAATAAAATTTAACAGGAACAGGCAAATAAATTTAACTGATAGTGTAAAAACCCCCAATTAAAATTGTAAATTTTACTGTAATCAATCGCTTAGGGATTAAGCAATGTAATATTGGCTACGGCCGCTATTTTTCGCTTTGTACAAGGCTTGATCAGCACGTTTAACTACCTCATTAAACGCTTCTTCTGGGGCCTTAAATGACACACCAATACTTACACTTACCGTTCGATTAGCAGCAAGTTCAATGGTATGTGCAAGTGATAGTAATTGCTCACTTAAATCGCAGGCTTTTGGTCGGTTATCACCGGGCAGGTATATTGCAAACTCTTCACCACCTAAACGTGCAAAGACACTATTATTCGGTAAAGCTTTGGCATATAAAGATGATAATTCGATCAGTACTTGATCCCCCTATCGTGACCAAACTGATCATTAATCACTTTAAAAAAATCGATATCAATAAGCAAAATTGTATACGGGGCTGATTGATTTTTTTGCATATATTGATAAAAGAATTGGCGGTTCGCTATTTGGGTTAAATAATCAGTGATCAGCTCTTTTGATAACTGCTGCTGCACACTTGTTAAATCGCCTATAGTTAGCTTTAAACCATAACAAGTAAACAACATGCCTGCAGTACGTAAAACATCCTCAACATAAATACCAATAAACAAAGGCTGGATCAGCACTTCATCAAGTAGATCAAAGGTTAAACCCGCCGACCACAATAATAAACCGATGCTTAAATTAACATAAGCAAAAACTGATAAGTTGGCCCTTTGGACAATGATAAAAATAGCCACCACAATTAATAGGTTAATTGCGTCGGTAAGGACACCATTAAAAAATACTGTTATCTAATTCAGGATAGAAATAAATATACGAGGTAACTATTAAAAACAGAGTAACTACAAATACAGCTGAAAACACGTGTTGTAAGGTGTTTTTTGCCGTTTGTTGTTGAAGTTTATTATCACTGTATTTCATACACGTTTCGCTGATTAAGTGAGCGCTATATTAAATAACGCTATCACAAGCTAATGAATATATAGCTTTTAAATACAACTGCCGTTTTATATCACTGGAGCTGATTTTTTAAGTTCCTAACACCAGCACCAACCTGAGTTTACACACCTAAACAAGGTATTTTAACCACAGCATTTTTTGTATTTTTTATTACTGCCACACGAACATGGATCATTACGTTGTGGTGTTTTTTCAAAAACTTGAGTAACAGGTTTATTAAGCACAATATCTAAAGGAGTAATATCTTCAGCAAGCGTACTATCAACACGAATATCTGCAAATAAATCATTAGCTATCAAAATAGCGTTTATTTCAAGCTCACGTGCAGCGCTTTGCACCTGTAAAACGAGCGGATTTTCTTCGCTACCAGGTTTTACTTTCGGTTTAGGCTGATAAGTACCTTGATTATTTTTACCCATAATATCGGGCTTACCACGATAGAAAAATTTTGACACCTGCGTTCCTAACTGTCATTTAAAGCAACTCACCGCGAGTAGCTAAAGGCTGCGCAGTCTAACAGAATTTAATGCTGTTAGCGCGCATCTTTAAAATCGATAATGAAGCTAATAAACTTTAGTCGTCTTCAGGTGCTTGTGCTGCTTTTATTCGCTCTTGGTTTTCTTGCATTTGCTCAAATGCAGCTTTGATTTCATCAAGCACTGAATCAACATCAGCCTCAACATGGTTATCTGCAACCTCACCGTAAAGAACAGTTTCTGCTGTTAATTCACCCGCTTGATACAAAGCCCACATTTCTTCACCAAAACGCGTATCGAGTATTTCTGGTGCGTACTGCCCGTAATACAAGCGCATGTTGCGTACATCACGTAAAAACATTTCTTGCGCATTGTTATTCGCCGCCGCATTTACTGCCTGCGGTAAATCAATCACCACCGGACCGTAGCTATCTACTAACACATTAAATTCAGACAAATCACCATGCACAATACCCGCACATAGCATTAAGCGAATGTAATGAACCATAGTAGCGTGATCTTCAATTGCCTGCTCAGCAGTTAAACTCACATCATTTAAACGCGGCGCAACATCACCATCATTATCGGTGACTAAATCCATGATCAGTACACCATCGTAACAACCATGAGGTTGTGGTACTTTTACGCCAACCCGAGAAAGCGTGAAAAGCGCATCTACTTCTGCATTTTGCCACACGTTTTCTTGTTCTTTACGACCAAACTTAGAGCCTTTTTCCATCGCACGACCGCGGCGACTATTGCGTACTTTACGTCCTTCTTGGTATTTTACTGCTTGTTTAAAACTTCGGTGTTGTACATCTTTGTACACTTTCGCACAGCGAATATGCTCGCCACAGCGAACCACATAAACCGAGGCTTCTTTTCCACTCATTAATTGGCTGATGACTTCATCAACGATACCGTCTTCTATTAACGGTAAAATCTGTTTTGGCGTTTTCATGACACTCTTATACCGTACTTAGGCATACCTTGTAATCTTCTCGCAAACTATTTTATCTGACAGACCCTTACGTTAAAGCAAAAGCAGACGAAAACCAATGCTAATAAGCGCACAATTGAACTTATCAAGCATGTTAAAGAACAAAAAACTTGACTAAATCGGCTAAATCCACAAACTGCGAAGTTAACAGCCCAAATTATACTTACTTTATATGAATTCAGAAATACGCTATCGCTTTCAATCTGGTCAAATCGCTAATCGTTTTTTAAACGAATTAAAGCATTGGCCTGTCGCCCAGGTAAAAACAAAACTTCTTAATGGTGGTTTTGACGTTAAAGTAAATTATCAATTCGATGGCGCGGGGTTTGATTACACTTGCGCAGAACTTGATGAATTAGCCGCAAAACATGCCGGTGAAGAAGTTAGCTAGGTATATTAATCATACAGCAATATACATTTTGAGTTCTCTCAGCTATGTTATTAAATCTTAAATCAATAACATATAGGCACTGCAATGAATAACCCACATTCAGATCACATCCCTCAAGAAGCCTTTGATTGGTACGATGAATACGCTCATGGCAAAATGGATAGACGCACGTTTATGAAAAAACTTGGTGGCTTAGTCGCCCTTGGTTATTCAATGACAGTGCTCACTTCAGCGTTATTACCAAATTATGCCTTAGCCGAACAAGTTTCGTTTAATGATGAATCAATTAAAGCAACTTACCAAAGTTTTGATTCTCCCAATGGTCATAACAAAGGACAAGGTTATTTAGTAGTGCCAACGCTATTAAAGGGCAAGCGCCCGGTAGTCTTAGTGGTGCATGAAAACCGAGGCTTAAACCCCTATGTAAAAGATGTGGCCCGTCGTTTAGCCAAAGCGGGTTTTGTCGCTTTTGCACCCGATGCGCTATTTCCGCTAGGTGGTTATCCGGGTAATGATGACGAAGGGCGAGCCATGCAAAGCTCAATGGATAAAGAGAAAATTCAAAATGATTTTGTTGCCGCAGCCCACTATTTAAAATCACACCCACTCAGTAATGGTAAACTTGGTGCCGTTGGATTTTGTTTTGGCGGTTATATTGTCAATTACCTCGCTGCGGTTGATTCATCATTATTAAGCGCCGGAGTACCATTTTACGGCACGCCCGCCAGCGAAGCTCTGCGCAAAAATATTAAAGCCCCGTTAATGATCCAATTAGCCGAGCTTGATGAGCGCGTAAATGCAACATGGCCTGACTATGAGCGCGATTTAAAAAGTCTCAATGTAGATTACAAAATGTATATGTATAAAGATGCCAATCACGGTTTTCATAATGACTCAACGGGCCGTTACGATAAACCGAATGCAGAACTTGCATGGCAACGAACTTTAGCATTTTTTGAGCAACACCTTGTTTAATTATATCTAGTTTAATTGCACCTTGATTAATTGCATAATGTTAGTGCCAAGCATAATAAGCTAGCACTAACTTCATTCAGAATTAAGTACTTCAGTTAAGAAAAATCACCGACTCTATGACTAAATTTTTTCTCCTAAAATACATCGCTTTTTTTAGTGGATGTGTCGCTTGTTTTACCCTTCATACGCAATTTGCAGTGCCTGCGGTTATTGCATCTTGCCTAACCGGACTTATTGGCAGCTTTATTCCTTTTCCAAAACAGTATGCAAATCATCCTTACGCAGCTGTTTATGCTGGTAGTTTTGCTGGAATGTGCTCTCAGGGGTTGATTAATACCTATTGGGAATTAGCAATTATTTCATTGATTGGGGCTATTTTATACGTACTGACGACTAAAGTGTTTACTGGCTTTGGTGGTAAATTAGGAAGTATTGCCTTTATTAGTGTTGCTTTGTTTGTATTAGCTAAAGGGCTCGCGGCATGAGTTTATCATCGGTAACACTTGCTTTACTTGGCGCGTTTTTGACCTTTTATTTAGCGAAGCACAACCGTCTAGATGCGATTAGAGCGTCAGCAATTTTAGCTATTATCGCTTACCTTATTTTACTTGCCACCGAGTTCAACGCAGAGCTATATAGCAGCATTTTTTTTGGTGGCACATTTATAGGCATGAGCGCACCAAAACGCTTTGGTATTTACACGCTGTTTTCTGCCAGTGTTATTTTTTCGATTTTGTTTGATAATTTAGTGCCTTACCTTAGTAATTTTGGCGGAGCTTTGGGCATAAGTGGATTTTTGTCGATATGTGTCTGCCAAATAGCGATTGTACTAGGCGCTCCTCGCAGTAAAAAACCGCTTTAGATTGGCTAATCAAACTTTCAGTTTAAGTTAAGCTTTCCTTAAGTATTGCCTTCTATGCTGAGTTTAAATTACTACCACACTGCGCTGAACAGACTCATGTTCAACGCAGTCATTAAACTCAGGCACTTATGAAACGCATCATCTTAACTAGCTGTTTATTTTACTGCTGCTGTAGCAATGCAGAGACTGCTAACTCACTCGAGTCCATATCGAGTTGTAATGCTATTGAGCCCCAGCCTGCGACCATTGAACCAAATGCACCGCTTGGTGAAATAATTATCAAAAACAATCCAATTTTTGATCCGCATTCACCTGAAACCACAGCCTTACATCGCTTTATTAATTGGTTACATATTGATACTCGTAAAGCAGTTATTCATGAGCAGTTACCATTTCAGATAGGCGAACAAGTCGATGACACGCAATTAAGAGAAGCTGAGCGTATCCTGCGTAAGAAAAAATATATTCGCGACGCAAAGATCAGCACAACGCCAAACTGTAATGACAACAATGACCAAGCCGTAATTGTTGAAACATGGGACACCTGGAGTTTATTACCAACCATTGATTTTGGTCGCAGCAGTGGCAATAACAAGTTCAGCATTGGTTTTAAAGAAGAAAACTTTTTAGGCTATGGCATACGCGCATCAGTAAAATATAAAACAGATCACGAACGCAGCGGTTATCATACCATGCTGCAAATGCCTGTGCCGTGGCAACCGCATGCGACATTGAGCTTGCAAGCCGATGACTATGACGATGGACAAGTTTTTATGTTTGACTATCAACAACCTTTTTATCAACGAAGTAGTGATGCTCTAAGACGTTATTATGCTAAAACACAACAACAAAAACCTCTATATATCAAAATGGCGAAACTCGCTCTGAGTTTTTTTCTGATGATACACAAGGGCAGCTTGCAGTAGGTGGCGTATGGTCACAAGACAGCAGCGCAACAACGCATTGGCTTACGGGGATTGATTATCAAGACACCCGCTATGATCAAGTTGCCAACACACCGCTTCCCGCTAACTTAAATAACTTTACCATTGCAACACCTTGGCTTGGCGTTCACTGGATACAAGATGATTTTACCGTACTTCAAGACATCGACCTTATCAATCACAGCGAAGATATTAACCTTGGCTGGGAATTAAACGCCAAATTTGGTGCTGATATGATTAATCCTGGTGAAGGCTTTATTGTTGAAACGGGGATCGACAAAGCCTGGGCGAGCGATTCATCCACCCTGTTTAGATTTAGCGGCGGCTTAAATGCCGAAATTGGTACTGAACTTGAAGATCGTGTCGCTTTATTTTCTAAAGGGCAAGTTAACCTGCGTCTCTCCCCTTTATTTGCCTTGTATGGTCATATAAATGCACAGTGGCAAAATACCGAATTCGCTGAACAACCACTTGCTGTAGGTGGTGAAGAAGGTATGCGCGGCTTTCCACAAAGTTACCAACATGGCACACAAAGTATACAAGCTAGCGCAGAGATACGTATATATCCAAACATAAATTTATATCAAATTGCCGATGTAGGTTTTGTGGGCTTTGTCGATGTTGGGCGTGCCTCTGGCAAAGTGCAAACACCTAATATCACTGATAGTACGCTTAGTAGTGTTGGTTTAGGTATTCGTCTGTTCTCATCGCGCTCTAGTAATGACAACGTCGTACATATCGATTTAAGTAAACCCCTTGGTAATTACCAAGCGGTCGACTCATGGCAACTTGGATTATCGGTGGGTACAACTTTTTAATTTGTATCGACTAGATTTGTTACATAAAATTAGTCTATAACATATTTAAATGTGTATTTTTTATAGCGATCGCAAGTAAGATAAGGCATCGGCAAAACAAAAATGTCGATGCTAAAGATCATTTAAAATGTCAGTAAATCCGATACAGAACAGGAAGTTTATGCCAAATCGTTTATTTATATTAAGTTGTATAGCACTACTAAATGGCTGCACAACGTTAAGTCAAGATGAGTGTAAAGTCGCTAATTGGCAAAGTTTAGGTTATGAACACGGCGTAAATGGTGGTGATTATGCCGATGGTATAACAAAGATCGCGACGTGTAACGATTACAATATTACCCCAAACATAGCACAATTTAAAAGTAGCTACGAAAGTGGTTTAGCGGTGTATTGTCAACCTGAAAACGGCTTTACTCTTGCTATGCGCGGAGTCTCGTATAACGGTGTATGTAACAGCCGTGCATTTCGAAAAGCGTGGGAAGAAGGTAACGACCGTTATCAAATTCAACAACGTCGTATAGAAATTGATAACCGTATAACCGAGCTAAAACAACAACTCTCTGAACTTAATCAGCAATTAAACAGCAATAACATCACGCAAACGCAGCGTAAAGAGCTAAATACACAGCAACGCCAATTAGAACGTGAGTTAAAGGACTTAAGACGCGAAAAATCCTTATTACCACTATTGAATAAAGCCTCAACAGTTGAAATTACCTTTCCTTAATTACCTTCTGCCCAGCCTGTAATAATAGGGCTGGGTTAATGCAAAAAGCGAAAGCAAAATTCAGATTAAAAAAAACCACTGTAATTTATGTGAATAAGTCTTAACTTGAACTGTCAAAGCAAGTCTGAGCCAGTAAACACTGCTCGAGTTTAACTAATTCTGACAATATATTAAGAGCTTTATAGTAGCGATGAAGCCCTCACGCAGAGGGCTTTGAATCCTTATAAAAAATAATGCGGCAGAGCACTAATATTAGCTGAAAATTAAAGAAACATACCGCCAGACGCTTCAATTCGCTGTCCCGTAATCCAGCCGCTGTCTTCACTAAGCAACATGGCAACGGCTTTACCAATATCGTCAGCCTCCCCAACCCGACCCAAAGCGGTAACAGATGCCACCATTTGGTTCACTTGTTGGTTGTCACGCACATTACCACCGCCAAAGTCTGTCGCAATAGCACCTGGTGCCAAGGTATTTACGCGAATTTGTCGGTTTGCGAACTCTTTTGCCATATAGCGTGTCATGACTTCGACTGCACCTTTGGCCATCGCGTAGGCACTTGAACCTGGCATACTAAAACGTGCCAAACCTGAAGAAATATTGAGAATATGACCGCCGTCTTTAATATGCGGTAATAATGCTTGCGTTAAAAAGAAAGGTCCCTTTACATGGATTGCCAGCATATTTTCTAGCTCTTCATAAGTGGTTTCTTCAACACTTACCCGTAAACCTACGCCAGCGTTATTTAACAAATGATCGAAATCGCTTCGTGCAAATTCATTGGTCAACAATCCGTCAACCTGACTAACAAATTCAGGAATGGCATCAAAATCGCGCGTATCCAATTGAAGGGCAAAGGCTTTTTGGCCTTTTTGTTGAATCTCTTCAATCACATCTTGTGCCGCTTGAACATTATTGTGATAAGTAAAAATAACGTCTATGCCTTTGTCAGCTAACGCTAAAGCACTGTTTCTTCCTAACCCACGGCTAGCACCAGTAATAATTGCTAATTTATTCATCACTCTCTCCAATCTATTCTGTAACAATTTTAAAACCTTAAACCATAGCGGCTCTGACCACGTAGAACAGAGTAGATAATTTATTGTGTTCGATATACATGACAAAAGTGATAACATTGTTCGGATAAAACAAACAAAGGTAGAAGATATGGACAAGTTTGAAGCCATGCAGCGCTTTGTATTGGTTGCTCAATTTGGCAGCTTTACCAAGGCAGCAGACGCACTTGGCCTGCCAAAGTCAAGCGTATCAAGTGCTATTCAAGGGCTTGAAAGTGAATTAGGCACGCGGCTTTTTCATCGCAGCACGCGCAGCGTCACCTTAACTCAAGACGGCGAGACTTACTTACCACAGTGCCAAGTTCTGCTCGCCGAGTTAGACGCTTTGGCAAGCCAGTTCCAACGTAACTCTGATGATGTTCGCGGGGTACTCAGAGTCGACATGCCTAGTCGTTTTGCCACAACGGTTGTCATTCCGCATTTATCCGACTTCCTCGAAAAATACCCCAACATACGCCTAAAGATCAGCAGCGCAGATTATCGAGTTGATATAATTAAAGAAAGCATTGATTGCGTCATTCGAGTGGGTAATCTTGACGATAGCAGCCTTATCGCTCGCCCATTAACGCTGTACCGAAGCGTAAATTGTGTGTCGCCAAGCTATGTTGAAAAATATGGTATTCCACAGAGTCTTGCAGAATTAGCCAATCATAAACTGATCGAATATTCTCATACGCTTGGTAATCTCGATGCCCAATTTGAATACATGGAAGGCGACAAGGTAAAACAACAATCCATGCCAAGTAGCCTAGCGGTTAATGGCACAGATGCTTATTTAGATGCTTGCTTAGCAGGGCTTGGCATTGCCCAACTCCCCGCGATTGGTGCAGAAAACCTCATCAAGAAAGGCCTACTAATTTCTGTCCTACCTCAATTTGAAGCCGAGCCAATGCCGGTGTCTTTACTCTATTCATCACGTAGACAACCAACTAAACGCCTAACTGTATTTATGAATTGGCTGCAATCAATCACCCTAGCAAGGTAATAAAAGTCACAGCGCTTTGGGTCACGTTATTGAACACATCTATTGTGAAAACCGCCTTGTACTTATTCCAAAAAGGTTCACTTGAAAATATTTTAAGAACTAAATTTTTTACGTAGACTCACTCTCAATATAATTCACTGCTTCCCAGTTAAGGGCACTATGAAATATAAACAGTATTTTTGAAATCTTGAGGGTTATCGCTCACAGCCGTAATATCGGCAAAGTGGTAGAAGCGGACATTGATGATTCTTGATGTGTGAAGTCAAGATTTGACCCCTCTGGCTTTTGACCCCTCTGGCTTTTAATTAAAGATTTTGGCTTTAAAAAACACTACAAGCTTAGCGGCAAAGTCCATTATGTTTGTTTTTTCAACGGTCAGGTGATAAATGTTTATGACCGTTTTGGGCGTTAGTTTCCCTTTTAAGATGCGAACTAGACTGACAATTTATCGCAAAATCAGTTTAACTGACGTGACTTCGAATGACGGGCATTGGCACAATGTTCTCGTATGGTTCTGAATGACGTACGGCCGCTCTTGCCGCTCTTGCCGCTCTTGCCGTTTTTGCGACTGTCAGCAAGCAAATCTTGCATGTCTCATTATCTATTAGCCGACCATAAAACTTTGTAACGTGAAACTAAGTTTATTTGTTAGATAGCGCTCCTCCAGGTTACTAAATTATTAAACAAAAAACGGCTCAACATGAGCCGTTTATTGTTGTCTGTTACATCAATCACAATTGGCTGATTTCCTGCCCCAACTCAAACTTGCTATCGGTGACTATTTTTTCAAGCACTATCACTCTTTTAGCCAGCTGCTCTACCCTTTTCTGCATGTTATTCACCGCTTCGGTATCTGTGTCTTTTTGCAGCGCTAATATCTTCTGATTGACCTCAGATTTGTAATTAAAATAATTACGCACAAAGATGATAATTAAAATCGGTGAGGTAAGGGCTAGCATAACTAAAAATAATTCAAACATAGTGGTTCTCCTAGTAGCTGTTTTGAGTGGTTAGTTCTGATTGAGGTTGAGGTTGTGAATTAACATCGCCATTGTTGCGCCATAGTGTTTTAAAGGCTATTTCCCGTGTTTTCCCTTTACGCACCAGTATATGCACATAAATTATACTTAGAATAATGGCAGTGGCCTTGAAAAGGTTGCCTTCTAGGTCACCAGCGGCGCCGCCTGACATGCCAAATATACCGTAAGCTGCATTCATGAAAATATGCATAAACATAGGAAACCAAATGCGGTATCCACATTCACAATATAACCACGCAAACCATGTTCCAGCGATAGTTGTGATGGTTAGCGCCATAACAACAGACATAACATCATGCCCTTGGTAAATATGCCCTAGACCAAAAATAACCGAGCTAATTAATGCGGCAGGAATAAATCCCCAACGACAAAAGTGAAATAACACCCCAAATAACGCTGCCCTAAAGATAATTTCTTCAAACAACCCAGCATATACTGAGCCGGTAATAATGCCAGGCAGTGAGAGGTCTAATTCGGTACTTAAGAATGCATACCCTAAGGTCATAGGCAAACAACAAGCTACAGCTGCCAATAAGTAGTGCTGACTGCCAGACACGTTTACACCTATTACGTCATACCAAGGGTGTTGTTTAAATAATAAGACCGCCACTAAGACAAGTGGCCCGTAGATAAATAGATATTTCGCCAAGGTGTGTAAAAGATAAGTTTGTTGATCTAGGTTAAGTAATACTTCGCTCCAACTCTCGCCCCAAAAATCACGCATAAAATAGTGACAGAACATAAAGGTGGTTAATAATATTAGTGATTTGATTGTGTGATTCATAGTTACCTGCTTAGTAAGAAATTCAAAATTCGAGCTAAGCATGCCAAGCCCAATTCATCATGGCGATGAGTTAGGGCTAAAGCTGATTATTTAGGGTTTAGTGACAAAAATTTGCGGTGATTAACAAGCCTTAGGGGCGAATGACAAGGCCTTTTTTGTTGCTTCTACATAGGTTCTAGAGACGGGCACTACCAAATCGCCAGCCTGCATAGTCAATTGCAAACCACCGGCGTTACCTTGCCATAACTTAACTAAACCAAGATTTACTGCATAAGATCTATGACAACGTACCACCTGAGCGTCAGCTGGAAGCTGTTTTAACAGTTTGGTTAACGAGCCGCGCAATAACTTACGACTGCAATTTTCATCTTCGAGCATACCAAGCTCACAATAATTATCCGCAGATTTGATAAATAAAATCTGCGACAAACTGACTTGTACAATGTCATCTTTATTGTCACCTCTTAAGGTTATTTGTTTTTCTAAGGTTAGCGTAGCGTTTTTCGCTTGGCTTGACTCAAGGGCAATTGGCTGAGACTGAGTAATAGCAACTGAATGTCGATTAACTAAAAACATAAAAATAATCGGAAACAAACCAATGGCTAAAATATAAAAAACAAACAACAATTGATTCTGCCAATGCCAAACACCTAATATGGCCACCACAAAATAACTGTGATTAAATACCGCTACAAAGCCAATATACAAAGTAGCAATAAGGCCTTTTCTAATGTGGCTATTTAACCGTCTACGGCTTAATAATATCTCTATGAACCCAGCCAGCAATAAAGCACAAAAAGTCACTAAACCATAACCAGACAGACGCAGATATTTATAGGAAATAGTATCGCTGTGCGTGCCAAAAGGTTGAAACAAGAATAATATTACTAAGGTGACCACAGAAAATAGCATCGCTCTTTGAATAAGCGTTTTTTTGAGTCCAAATCATCCTTAAGCCACAACTTCACTATTTATACACCTTCTGAAATTTTCGACCGTTAAAATACCACAGTTCTACTATCTGCTTTTAAGGTTTAGATAAATAAACAATTTACAGACATTCGACCTTATCTAAAAGATGCCAAAAAACCAAAAGGGGTCAAACCAAAAGGGGTCAAATCTTGACTTCAGACATCAAACAATCCCGAAGTTTTTCTAATTGTAATTCAACCTTCTTATCTTCAATCATTAAGGCATTTAATCTACCGACAGTTTTTGATATCGCCGAATAGTGTTTAACATTAAAAACATCTGCTAATGCCTGCAAATTTAATCCCGTTAAATCTTGGCATAATTTTATAGCAAACCAGCGTGGTAAATTTTTCTCTTTTCGCCCCTTTTTAACCGTTATAATCTCATCAACTTCAACATTAAAGTGTTTAGCTAAGTAAGCTATAACATCATCTGCTGAGCGTTTTTTACTAACAAGCTTTCTTTCGCTATCTGATTTAGCAATATAGTCTTTTATGTTTTCAATAAAGTCCTCACAACCCAAAACCGACAATAACTTTTTAGCACTATAAAAAGCGCTTATTTCTTTATTGTTTTCATATTCAACAAATTGCTTATAAGCAGCATATTTACGCTTTTTGCCTTGCAGCGAAAATATAAAGTCTCGAACGAGCCATTTAGGCGTCGATCCCCTTCTAATGAAAACTGGATAACTAGACCATTTATACTTAGCAAGCTCTTCTACCAACGGTATGTTCGTTTCAATTGGGTTACGATGAATATACCGACTAACATGCAATAAATAGTTATCAGCATCCACCAGCACCGCTTTGTAGCGCCCTCTAAACAGCGCACCATCGGTGTTATGTACTCTATTAAAGTATTGGGTGTAAAGGCCATTAATATGCTTCATGGCTCGGCCTAAATTTGCATCAGGGGTTTTGATTAGCAGGTGGTAATGATTGGTCATTAAACAATATGAATGCACTTCAATATTAAAGCGAAAATTTGCTTGCTCAATACAATGTAAAAAATACTTAAAGTCGTTATCACTTAAAAAGATATTTTCGCGCCCTCTCCCTCGATTCATTACATGATAAAACGCATTTTCATACTCTATTCGCAGCGGCCTAGACATAGTAATTCACTCAATGAGTAGTAAACTATAAATCTAGACCCTTGATGTCTGAAGTCAAGATTTGACCCCTTTTATTCAAAACCGACAATAACTTTTTAGCACTATAAAAAGCGCTTATTTCTTTATTGTTTTCATATTCAACAAATTGCTTATAAGCAGCATATTTACGCTTTTTGCCTTGCAGCGAAAATATAAAGTCTCGAACGAGCCATTTAGGCGTCGATCCCCTTCTAATGAAAGCTGGATAACTAGACAATTTATACTTAGCAAGCTCTTCTACCAACGGTATGTTCGTTTCAATTGGGTTACGATGAATATACCGACTAACATGCAATAAATAGTTATCAGCATCCACCAGCACCGCTTTGTAGCGCCCTCTAAACAGCGCACCATCGGTGTTATGTACTCTATTAAAGTATTGGGTGTAAAGGCCATTAATATGCTTCATGGCTCGGCCTAAATTTGCATCAGGGGTTTTGATTAGCAGGTGGTAATGATTGGTCATTAAACAATATGAATGCACTTCAATATTAAAGCGAATACTTGCTTGCTCAATGCAATGTAAAAAATACTTAAAGTCGTTATCACTTAAAAAGATATTTTCGCGCCCTCTCCCTCGATTCATTACATGATAAAACGCATTTTCATACTCTATTCGCAGCGGCCTAGACATAGTAATTCACTCAATGAATAGTAAACTATAAATCTAGACCTTTGATGTCTGAAGTCAAGATTTGACCCCTTTTATTTTTCGCAGCGGCCTAGACATAGTAATTCACTCAATGAATAGTAAACTATAAATCTAGACCTTTGATGTCTGAAGTCAAGATTTGACCCCTTTTATTTTGTGTCATTGAGAGATATTTAGATCGATATTCATTACGGGAGATAAACCGCCCATTGCTTTTCTTGTTAATAAAAATGCATGATGGGTGGTGTGGGGCTGGAGGCGAACTCCGGCTACCCGATTATAGGGCTATTTGCTTATACAACAAATCACCATAACCAGATAATATACCACCTAAAAAAATGAAAAAAGCAGTTATATATAGCGATGTGTTTTTAAGAAGTTTAAAGCGCCGCTCTTTATAAATTTCACATAGTAATTCTGCAGGGTGAATAACACTGGCCAAATTATTTAATTTTATTAAAAATACTGCTTCGCCAAATACAGCAAATAACGGAATAATAGCCCCCGCTCGTTGAATTCTTTTTCCGACACTCTCATCAATTAAATCACAACTAATCCAACCAACAACACACATCGTAGATAGAATTACAAAGAAGCACCATAAGGCGAAATATTTCCATATTTTGCCTGCATCCTTATTAACTGACATGCGCAAAGATTCAGGGAATCCGTCATAGATATCCTTTAACGGTCTTTTATAGTCATCTTCTTCAGTTGCCAATTAATTACCCTTATTAAAGTGATGGATGAACTGCCCTATAACGAGGCTGTAGAATAACTCTAACAGCCAAATTCAATTAAAAAACGAGCTCCTGTAATTAACTCTAAGCGTTTTTAAAACACTAGGCAATGCATTTGGAACCCATAAAACAGACTGTTTTTCTTAAAAAAGAGTAATTCTACAGCCTCAACGCCTTGCTAAGGTGTGAGTAACGCAATGCAAAAGCTACAGCACAGCGCCTTAATCACATAAGCCACCGTAAAGTAAAAATGCCACGCGTTACGAATCACTCTTAAGCAACTTGTTAGCTTTATCTATGCTATTACTTAATTTTCTCGACAATTCTATGTAATTAATCGCTGACTCCTTAGTTGGCATAAAGCTCTCTTCATGAGCAGCTTTATTACGAAGGCTCCTTAGCTCATGAAATAGATCCAGTTCAGTTGCTGAGATAAGATCATACTTAGCTAAAGAACGATAAACATCTAGGAGCGGCCTAGATTCTGGCCCGGTTCATAGAGTCCCTTTTCAACTACGACTTTCCTCGCTGACAACTCTATCCCTTGCCATGCTTCTAGAATTGCCGATCTTGGGTTTATCTCACTCAATTGATACAATTTCTCTTCATGCTTATTAAGTGGTTTATCATCAAGGAAATCGTCAGCATTTCCTCGTAGAGCCTTTACCTCTCGAGTGAACTCAGCTTTCTCAAACTCAGCTTCGACAGGGCCTGCCTTGAACTTTTTGACATTTGGTATCATTTTTTTAATGCTAGACTTCAACGTTAAAACGATAACTACTACTGTAAGGGGCCAAGCTAATGCAGAAACTAAACCACTTATAAAAGTTAACCAATCCAAGATTTTTCCTTACTGTTACAAATAAAGCTAACAGCTTATTCAAAGGATCTAAACCCGCGAGTTGCAGACAGTAAACCCTTTGAGTTTTTTAATACTTTTAGTCTAACTCTGTATCTAAATGTAAATCAAGAGATTTATATTTGTTGTTTTTTTGTTGTTGTAAAATACAAGAAATAACCCCGCGAGTTGTTGAAAAAACAAACACGACTTATAAATGCAAGAAAATAAAGCACATAAAATAAAAGTGACACTCACATTAAAAACTACTCATAGCTGTCTTTCAGATGAAATATAAACCTATTTTTCAAAACTATGAGATCAGATATCAGCCACTGTAATTTATGCGTCTTCTTCTTTACTGATCAGATCAACCATGCGTTGACTAATCTCGTCATCGCTGAGGTCTTCTTTATGAGTGCCTATTGTCCATACATGGCCAAATGGGTCTTGTAATGTACCGGCCCTATCACCGTAAAATTGGTCATGTACTGGGCGTATTTCTTTACCACCTAAGGCAACCGCATTAGCAAATACGGCATCTACATCTGCAACGTAAAGCATTAAGCTCACAGGCGTGCCGCCAAGCTCATCAGGGCTTTTAAAATGCGCTTCAGGGCACATATCTGAAAGCATAATATGCGAATCACCAATTTTAATTTCTGCGTGAGCAATCCCGCCATCTGGCAGCGGCATTTGCATAATGAGCTGGGCATTAAATACCTTCTCATAATACTCTATTGCTTTTGCTGCGCCGTTAATTATCAAGTAAGGAGTAATTGCATGATACCCCTTTGGTATTGCTGAAACCGTCATTTTACGCTCCAAATATGTGACCTTATTAAATAAAGGTTAGTCGATATCAGCTGAAAGTCAGCTTTACAAAAATGAAAACTAAATACTCTGGTTTAAGTAATAAAGTGGTTCTAGCCCTTTAAAAATAAATATCTCCCCCAAGGTCTATAAACACAGTGAGCAATTTAGCTATTTTTTGAAGGAGTTAATGATGAGCAAAACATTAATCATAGGCGCAAGTGGCCAGATTGGTAAAATAACGACACAGTTACTACTTAATGATCAGCATCAGGTTGTCGCTCTCGTACGTGATAAAAATAAGTTAAGCGATTTAAGCAGTCCCTACCTCAGCGTGACCGAGCAAGATCTCGAGGGTGACTTTAGCCAAGCATTTACAGGCTGCGAACAGGTAATTTTTGTTGCCGGTTCTGGCGGAAATACCGGCGATGATAAAACATTATTAATTGATTTATGGGCTGCGGTTAAAGCCGTAAATTATGCAAAGCAATATGATATAAAAAACTTTATTATGGTCAGTTCAATTGGCGCAGATGATCCTGATGCAACAGAAAGCGATTTAAAACCTTACTTAGTTGCTAAACATATGGCTGACGAACATCTAATCAATAGCGGCCTAAATTATACTATTGTACGCCCAGGTTCACTTACCAACGACAGTGCTTCATTGCAAATCACCACACAACGGCCAAGTGAACGTAAAGATGCAAAAGTCAGCCGTGAAAACGTGGCAAATGCCTTGTTGCAAGTGGTAAAAACGGCTCCTGGTGACAACCGAATATTTGAGTTATTTGATGCCAATTAAAGCCTATATCTGGCTGTAATTACAGAAATACCAGGAGCTATAGCAGAATAATTTTCTGTATGCTCCTGCTGTTACTTAGCCTAACAATATTTATTAGTTTGGTGATTCAATGTATTACGCTAAACGTTATAGCGTTGAACTTTATATTGAATTACCAACTAATATTTTGAACACTCTGACCTTAAACCCTGTTTAGTAATCAATATTACTCCTGACTTTAAACAGCACATCGCCAATTTTCAAATCATTATATTTGGGTTGTGCAACCTCAATGTTATCTGCATCAATCAGTGTTTTTAGTAATTTAATTTGCTCGGGATTATCGATAGTCATGTATTTTGATTGCCATTGAGTGCCATCATGCAACCACAGATTAGCTTCAGTAGAGTGATTCGATTCATCTATAAATACATAATCGAGTTGTTCATCTTGGTTTAAATCTATGGCGATAAAATAAAATGAATGACTTTTAAGCGGTGTCCAGCGGTTGAAATGTAAGCTCTCGAATACAGCCTGAATTAACTCATCCGAAAACACCTGCTGCCTAGGCCAAAACGTCGAGTGCGTAACAAACTCTGTTATTGATGTTTGCTCGGCTAAAGCCTCAAACTCTGGATTATCTGGGTTGACATACATTCGCTCAATGATCATTGCTTGCTCTGGATGAGTACTCTGAATTTGCGCTTGTAACTTTTGCATTGCAAGATAGCCTTGGCGTCCTAAATTACTTGAGAAGTAATAATAATCAAATTCTTCAATACTCACGTCACCTTCATTTAAGCGCGCGATTTGACTCTCGGTAGATAAACGCTGAAAATTCAAAATTGGCGAGTTCACTAGTAGCATGAATATTAAAATCACTACCCCCATCACAATATTAACTTTGCTTTGCACTTGTTGCCATGCATCGCGCTTTTTAACGATCCCGACTAAATACCCGAATGAAAAACACGCAAGTAAAAGACACACTAAAATAGCCCAGCAGCGACCCACCGTGATCCCGTATTGTTCAACTCTAAGCCAAATGCCATAAGCGGCAATCACACTGTAAATTGGTAATAAAGCAATACCAAAAAATACTAACCTGTGTATTACAATTTTATAAGGTCGCTGATCAGCAGCGTATTGATAAACCGTATTCACAAAAAATAAAGTGAGTACCTGTAACCATAAAACTAACGAGCTACCACTGCCTGTTTGCCATAATTTATCTAGCCCCGTAAACGGTAGCGTCGCTAAAAAGCCTAAAGAAATAACCGTAAGTACTGGCAGTAAAAACTTAATCAAGGTTTGCAATAAAAATGAGATGTTATCTTCTATATGCATAACCCCTCTAAAGATCACCGTGGCAAAACCGAACGCTAAGGTTAAAGTTGGGATCCAAAACCAGTCTTTTTTGAGTAGCTCAGAGAAAAATGTAATCTCTAACGCATTAAATAGCGCCGCTCCTAACTGCAAAATTCCCCAGAAAATTAAAACGAATAACCAACACTCTGCAAACAAAATAAAGTTACGCCATGAGAGCTTGACTAATTGGCTATAACTAATTGCTTCATTACCAATCAGTTGTTGGATATACATAAGTGCTTTAAAGCTGGCAATTAAGGCTGTGAATATAAAAATGGCCGTTAAAGCATCGTTATTAACCAGCGCAATAGGGTATTGCTGAGCACCAATATAAGCACCAAGGAGTGATAACAACAGACTAAATGGTAACAAGTAACTAAGCAGTTTTTTAATATTAGCTTGCTCTACAGCAAGTAAAGTCAGTAGCACAAAACTAATGGTAAAAGTAACTAAAGAAAACAACCAAACTGGCTCTGTCGCAGGCCATAGCTGATTTTCAACACTACGATATAACAAAGTAAGAACAATGCCTTGCACTAAGGAAAGTACAAAAATAAAAGGTTTAGGTAGTTGATTATCCATATCTATCACTCAGGTTTTTCATCAGTGTGCGATAAATGTACCTTTTATTCAATGATGATTACATTTTCAAGTAAAAGTCTTTACATAAAGCTATATACTCATCGCTATATTGAGCCCCTTGGCCATGAATCGTTAAGCTGGTCAGCTCGCATTCTTGCATCTGATAAGCAAAGCACATTAAACTCCTGCTCGGCGCTTTAGTGGCAGTAGTTTGTACTAAACAATGGCGCACTAAATACAAACCTTGTAATTGCGCTTGTGCAATAAACAACTGCGCCTCAGGGCAAGGTAGGATCACATTTAAAAAAGCATTTTGGTGACTAAGGTGTTTGAATGCAGTGATTAACTCACTAAAACTTAAGCTATCTGTATGACGTGCGGTATTACGGGCTAAGTCCTGCCCTTTTAAACTGGCATTAAAATACGGAGGGTTACTGATCACAACATCAAACTCAGTTGTGGTGGTTACTTGCTGAATAGCTTTTTGCATCAGTGTAATATCTGGCCATGGGCTATTTGTAAAATTTTGCTGCGCATCAGCACATGCATTGGCATCAATTTCAACAGCATTAACCTGCATAGTTGGTTTGCGTTGCTTGCACATTAATGCCAACAACCCAGTACCTGTGCCAATATCAAGTAACCGCTGTGAAGTAGTTAAGTCAGCCCATGCACCGAGTAAAATTCCATCCGTCGAGACCTTCATCGCACTGCGCGTTTGCGCTACTTTAAATTGTTTAAACACAAAGCCTGACATTTTTTCACCTTTTCATTCACCAACTGGCGGATAGCGCGTATAATTACCAGCAATTGTCCTCTATTTTTGACACTCTATGCAATTTTCTGATTTTGATATTGATAACAAGATACTACAAGCCGTTGCTAAAATGGGTTACGAAACCCCAACTAGCATTCAACAACAAGCGATCCCTGAAGCGCTGCAAGGCCGTGATATTTTAGCCTCCGCACCAACCGGTACTGGTAAAACAGCGGCATTTTTGATCCCGGCGATTCAATACTTACTTGATTTCCCGCGTCGCGAGCCTGGTTTTGCCCGTGTTTTGATCATGACTCCAACGCGCGAGTTAGCTTATCAAATTCATGAACAGTGTGAACTACTTGCTAAAGGCACTAACCTTAAAATTGGTGTTGTTACTGGCGGTATTAACTACGGTACGCATAAAGAAATTTTTGAAAAAAATAACGATATATTAATCGCCACACCAGGGCGATTAATGGAATATTTAGAAACCGAAAACTTTCATGCCGAAAACGTCGAGATGCTTATTTTAGACGAAGCAGACCGCATGTTAGACATGGGCTTTCGTAAAGAAATGATGCGTATTTGTGAAGAAGCAAAAAATCGTCGTCAGTGCTTTTTATTCTCAGCCACTCTTGAAGGCGATAGCGTTGAACGATTTGCAGAGCAAATTTTAAAAGATCCAGCCCTATTAGAAGCTGAATCTTCACGTAAAGAAAAAGCTAAAATCCACCAATGGGTACACATTGCTGATGATTACAACCATAAATTAGCAATGTTGGTTGAAATACTAAACAGTGAAGACTTAAGCAAAGCTATTGTGTTTGTTAAAACCCGTGATCGCCTAGAAACATTAGTCGGCGAGCTGACCAATGCTGGGGTTCGCGCAGCCTGGTTACGTGGCGAGATGCCACAAGACAAACGCATGAAGGCAATGGAAAATTTCCACAGTGGCCGTACAAGAATATTAGTTGCGACTGATGTTGCCGCCCGCGGTATTGATGTGGCTGATATTAGTCATGTGATCAACTTTGATATGCCACGCACAGCAGACGTGTATGTTCACCGTATTGGCCGCACTGCTCGCGCAGGTAAGAAAGGCATTGCAATTTCGTTAGTAGAAGCCCATGACATTGCAGTATTAGCCAAAATTGAACGCTACATTGAGCTGCGCCTTAAACGCCGTGTTGTTAAAGGATTTGAGCCGCGTCATAAAGAGGCTAAAGCGCCAATCAAAAAACATAAAGATCCGGTAAAAATCAAAGCCCGTAAAAAGGCCAAAGCAAAAGCCAAGAAAAAGAAATAATTCATCTGCTTTAACGCCACATAAAAAGCCGAGACTTATCATAGTCTCGGCTTTTTACATTCAGTTTTACCTACTCGCAGTAAGTTATTAAACCCTCTCATAGCAGTCATGCAAATTAATTATCTTGTGCTCCCCATTTAGCTTGCTCATTACAAGCTTGCAGCTACGACCATCACTTAACAAAAAATATATTGCATCGCTATAGCTGCACTAAACAGCAACTACAAATCTAAATTAGTTAGCTAATCGCCGTACTTTTTACTCAGTTGAATGTAAAAAATTCCAAAAACATTACCCAAACTTAAAACATCCCTTAAATTTCAATACGTTAAAGTTGGAATAAATATTGTAACAGTAAGCTTACTATTCACTAAACACATACAATAGATGTTATGAGGGAAATCATGGACCGCTTCAAATTAACTGTATCATTGGTATCACTTTGCTGTGTATTTTTACTCGCCTGCGCAACGCAAGTCAGTGCAGCCACTAGTACAATTATGATCAGCAGCGTTTCTCCTCAACCAACACTACAGCAGACTATAATTCATAAACTGCGTAGCAATCCAAACCTAAACCTCTCGCAACTGCGAGTACACGTTGATGGCAACAAAGTAGCCATTTATGGTCTAACCGAAACCGGCTTTGAACGCGCACTGGCACAAAAGTTTTTAGAAAACACCCAAGGTGTGGCAATTATTGAAAATAAAATGCAGGTGAGAGATTGAAGAGTTTAAAGGTGCTAGATTAAAGGTTAAAGATTAAAGGCTAAAGGTTAAAGGCTAAAGGTTAAAGGTTAAAGGTTAAAGGTTAAAGATTAAAGCAACTGATTTTATGATGTTTCAACTTAGGTGTACTTAAAACACAGAAAACGCAAATATCCAGAACATGACTTACAAAGTAAAACCCCAGCTAAACGCATAATTATGGTTTAGCTGAGGTTTATCTGTAATAAAATTAGAAATTGCGTATTTCTACCGCTGCATTATTAAACTCGAACACATTAATTTTACCGCATTGCGCAAGGTGATTAGTACTGGCATAAGGAGCCCTCGCTTGAGTTATATCATCTTCCCAGCCTTGGCCATTTTTAATAAAGGCTTTTACCTCGAACCATCCATTAACCGCTTTGCTGCAATCCATATCGACATCGAGTAGCCAATAATGTTCGCCCCAAATGTTCAGCGGTGTTACACCAAAACCATCATTAGCCACTGTTTTTTCAGCTCCCCAAGCAGCAGGCCAAATATTTGTAGTCCAATCAGTTGCAGTGCCTTGTGCTTCAATACTTTGGCCAGTTTCAATACCATACCAATCTAGGTAGTTATCGTTTGCTTTCCAAGGAGCGGTAGTGACATTGTTTAAATTATTGTGGCGAATTGGCATCGCACATTCAAAGTTACTCGTTTGGCAATTACGCCCAAGGTTTGTGTTTGCATAAACATGGTCAACCCCGCCGCGAATAAACATATCTTGGCCACTTTGTGTTTGCGCTTTAATAAATATCACTGTGCGCTGCCAATCACTAGTAGGTTCTGGGGTTGTGCTTGTGGTTAACTTGGCATTTTTATGAATAGCCATTGCATCCCACGCAGCTATATTTAAGTTTATAGTGCCATTTGCGTTAACAGTAATAACTTCACCAGTGCAACCTGATGCATCATTAGTCAACGCCCCTTTTAGCACATTGCAGTATTGCCCTGGCTGCATATCCGTTTGTACAGTGGCATTGAGTGTTGAATCTTCTTTATTAATTGCGACATGGCCAGAGCTTCCTCGACCAAACGCTATTTGATTATTTGTATTATCCCACCAATTTGTTGTGGCCCAGTTATCTGCCGTATTGTTTCTAAAATCCACCCCACCAGCGATATAAGACCAACGATGTTCGCATTGCCAATTACTGGCAAAGCATTCTAAATTACCGTTGTTATGCACTGGCACATTAGGACCGCCGGCATCAGTATTACCATGAAAGTCATAGCTCGACATTACTTTTGGATAACCATATGGGTAAGCCAACATAAATACGTTTGCTAAGTCGTACAAACGGCCATCTGCAAAGGTAATTACATTACCCGCTCCGCCATGACCACGTTGGTTATCGTGGTTATCTACAAATACCACTGCCGATGCACTTGGCATAAACCCCCACCCTTCACCAAAATTACTTAACCATGCAAGCGAGCCATTTCTAAAGGTATTGCCAAGTTCAGTGCTGTATTTAAACTCCGTAACTAAACCTGACGCTAAATACTCAGAGGCAGCAACAGCCTCGCCACCTTGATCAATTACTTCTTGAAAGACCACTGGCGAGCCATTCACTTTCGCCATTAAACTTTGAATATCACTGGCTGCAACATGTTTAGAGGCATCAAACCGAAACCCCTTAACACCAATGGCTTGTAATTCATTAATGTAAGCCGCTAATGTGTTTTGGACATACGTTGCAGCGGTATCTAAATCTGCTAGTCCAACTAACTCACAGTTTTGTACTCGGTAACGATCGTTGCCGTAGTCAGAGCCATTAATGGTGCAACTGGTGTGAAAGTCTTGTGGGCTATAAATTGGGTATTGTTTATTACCATAGGTATTACCAGCGGTGCCTGTACCACTGCCTGCAGCCATATGATTGATTAAAGTATCTACATAAATATCAACGCCAGCGGCATTACAGCGATTAACCATATCAATAAACTGCTCGCGGTTACCGCCTCGGCTTTGCAATAGGTAACTGACAGGTTGATAACGCGTCCACCATTGGCTGCCTTGTATATGTTCATTAGGCGGCGATACCTGTACCGCAGCATAGCCTTTAGGTCCTAGGTATTGTTCACATTCGAGGGCTACATCTTGCCAGTTCCATTCAAATAGATGGACGAATGTTGTTGGTGTTGCATTTGCAATCGACGTAGCACCACTTAGGGCAATGCTTAGCCCAATAGTGGTTACTATTTTTTTAATTTTCATTGTGTGTTCCGTTGTGTTGTCAAGTAATAGGTATTTTCATTTACAAAGAATTAACAATAGAGAGATTCTCACAAAATGAAAATTGAATACGTATGCAATCAAAAATTCAAAAACACCACCGATTATGGATGCTTAGCACAAATGCAGTGGCACGAGTGTATCGCTAACTTATTCTTTGTGTGTGTTGGAGTATTTATTAACGGGCAGTACAGAGCGGTAAAAACTAGTATACGGTTTTTATCTTTATTACGAATTAAATGGTACTAATCTTGAAGTTTGTGGTTAGCTTTTGCAGTTTGCTCTACAAAGTGATTATTTATGTTGCGCGTTTTTGCGATTTTGGCATTCATTAAGAACTTGCAGCTTTTGTGCAGGGCTTGCACTGTGCCACGCGAGAATTTCATCAAGGGTTCTAAAGCAACCGATACAGGTATCGTTTTTATCTAAACAACAATGCCGAATACATGGGCTACTTGGTTCTTCATTGCTCACTTTAATGTTATTCATTAATTTTACCTTCGACTTTACTTATTAGACACTAGCCTTAGTTTTAGCTCGTGTCTAATAAGTAAAGTAGATAATCGGCTAGCGATAACTAAACTATGACCACTGCCTTTTACTTGTTTTGATACTTCGCCATAAATGCGGTCTATCAGTAGAAAACTTAATACTGGTAAATATGCGCAAATCAACAACTGTATTACCAGCTGTAAATTTGTGTAAATTAGCACTATCAACAGGTAAATATTACCTGATGATAGTGCCATTTATTGTTCTGAGTGCTGGCGCTTTTCAGTGATCATCGCATCGAGTTTTTCACCGCCTTTAATACCAAAATCAAGGGTGCGAATTGGGAATGGAATACTAATATCAGCGTCACTTAGCGCTTGTTTGACTGCCACAATTGCTTTATGGCGTACGGTCATAAAGTCTGCCTCGCCAGGGTATTTTATCCAAAACCACACCAGTAAGTTGACACTACTGTCGCCAAACCCTTCAGCATAAACAGCGGTTTCGTCTTGTTTAATTACAAAATCAAATTCATTGATTTTTTTAACTATCACCTCAGCTGCCAGCTCGGGGTCATCACCATATGAAATGCCCACCGGCACTTCAATGCGGCGTACACCTAAGGTACTGTAATTACGTAATACATTACGAAAAAGTATTTTGTTAGGCACTAAAATCAATTGCCCATAAAAGTTTTCGATAAGCGTGTTGCGCAAATTTATTGAGCGCACATTGCCAAACACATCATCGGTTTTTATAACATCGCCTGTTTTAAAGGGTTTGCGAATACCCATAGCAATACCAGCGATTAGGTTCTCGGTCATATCTTGAAAGGCAAAACCAATTGCTAAACCAACAATCCCAGCACCAGCCAGTAATGACGTTACAGTGCCTTTTAGCCCTATAAAATCGAGGGCAACAAATAACCCAACACACAGTACTATCATCTTGAATATCGATGCCATTAAGTCTGCAATTTGTTGGGAGTCTAACGAGCGGCGTAAAACATTGCGCATCATCGAACCTAAAAAACGCGCGAGAATTGAGAAAACAATGGCGATGATCACCGCCACTATAAAATTAGGTATATGGCTTATTACGACATCAAACCAGCCACCGAGTTTTTCTTCAATAAGTTTTTCGGCATCGCTGATAGAAGGTATTTTTAGCATTGCTTAACCTTGATTATTTTATAAATAGTGTCAGGTTATTGCAAAATAAGCGCCAAAACTAAAAAGCCATGCATTGCATGGCTTTTAAACAGATTAATAACTAGTTTTGTTCATCTCTTAGAAATACTGGCTCCAGCTCTTTTTGGGTCGCTTCGCTACTGTAGTAGTAACCATCAACAGTAAACTTTTTTAAATCGCTTAACTGGGTAACTTTATTCTCAATAATGTAGCGAGCCATCAAGCCGCGAGCTTTTTTAGCATAAAAGCTGATAATTTTATATTGGCCGTTTTTACAGTCTTTAAAGTGTGGAGTAATGATTTGCGCGTTTAAGGCTTTTTTATCAACCGCTTTAAAATACTCGTTTGATGCTAAATTTACTAGATATTGGCTATCTTGCTCAGCGAGTACGCTATTTAGTTTATCAGCAATAATATTGCCCCAAAATTCATAGAGGTTTTTACCACGGCTGTTATCAAGCTTAGTGCCCATTTCTAAGCGATACGCTTGCATTAAATCAAGTGGTTTTAATAATCCGTAAAGGCCTGACAAAATACGTAGGTGACTTTGCGCGTAATCAAGTTGCCCGGCAGTTAAGCTGTTTGCATCTAAACCACCATATACATCGCCATTAAAAGCCATCACGGCTTGTTTAGCGTTGTCGGTAGTAAACGGTTGCGACCATTCACTAAAGCGCGCAGCATTAAGGCCTGCAAGCTTATCGCTAATTTTCATTAAACTGCCAATTTGTGCCGGCGTTAATTCGCGGCACACCGTCATCAACTCTTCGCTGTGCTCAAGTAACTCAGGTTGCGTGAATTTATCAGTGCTTGCTTGGCTCTCGAAATCTAAATTTTTTGCAGGTGAAATAACAGTGATCATAGTTAGCTATTGACTTGGAAATTATTTAATGTCAATTTCAACATTAAATGAAACGAAAAGCACGTTTTGTTTATATCAATTAGTTAGAATTGATTGGTATGATACCTACCTTATTAGCACAGCAAATTATGCTATGCACCTTCGTTCTTCACTGATACGGACATAAGACCTATTAAGCGCTGTCACAGTGCTGCAGTATAAGGTAGTTACAGTAGATTTTCTTTTAACTTGCTTGGAATGAGGAAAGCAAATGACTTCAGCTCTACAAAGGCTCAAACAACATTCATCTATCGTGGCCGACACTGGTGATATTGAAGCGATTAAAAAACACCAACCGGAAGATGCAACAACTAACCCTTCATTGCTATTAAAAGCCAGTGAAATTGAAGCCTATAAGCCGTATTTAGATAAAGCGTGGAGTTATGCTAAAGAAACCGAGCAAGACGCTGCTAAACAATTAGAACTAGCCTGTGACTACTTTGCTGTATTACTAGGTAAAGAGATCAGTGACATTGTGCCGGGTTATATTTCAACCGAAGTTGATGCACGTTTATCATTTGATACTCAAGCAACAATTGCTAAAGCACACACATTACTAAGCCTTTATGAAAAAGAAGGTGTGAGCAAAGATAAAATCTTAATCAAAGTTGCCTCAACGTGGGAAGGTATTAAAGCCGCAGAGCAACTTGAAAAAGAAGGTACTAAGTGTAACTTAACGCTGCTATTTAGTGATGCTCAAGCCCGTGCTTGTGCAGATGCTAACGTATTTTTGATTTCACCATTTGTTGGCCGTATTTTAGATTGGCACGTTGCTAACGGCTTAGAAAAACCAACTGATCCATTACAAGATCCAGGCGTGCAATCAGTACGCAGTATTTTTGAATTTTATAAGCGTCATGATTATAAAACGGTTGTTATGGGCGCAAGTTTCCGTAACACCGGTGAAATCATCGCACTAACTGGTTGCGATAAACTAACCATCAGTCCTAACCTTTTAGAAGAGCTAGGCAACCTTGAAGGTGCACAGGAGTATTTACTTGAAAGTGATATTACTAAAGAGCCTAAACCTGCACCACTAACTGAAGCTCAGTTCCGTTGGTTACATAATCAAGATGCCATGGCGACAGAAAAACTAGCTGAAGGTATTCGTTCTTTTGCTGATGCACAAGAGCAACTAGAAGCGCGTTTTAAAGCAATGTAATCGCTTTTATCGTTTAAATTAAACGTCGCATTTGCGGCGTTTTTTTATGCCTGAAAATAATCTCTATTCATTAATTTATCACTTACCTGTAACATAAATGTCACTTTTTTATTCTATTTTAGTGTGGCCTGTGGTATAGGTATTTTCGAGGTTCAAAAAATTCAATAGGAGAAGTTCATGGATAGCCTAGACGATATTTTAGAGATATTAGAAGGTCCTGATACAACAAGAAAGACCTCTCAGAAAAATAAAAAGAGAAAATGGCGCGAAATCGAAGCTTTAAAAGACAAGCAACGTTTACGTAAAGAACTACAGGAACTAGACTTTTTTACAGACAATATTGCGATTGATGAATTAGATTTTTAATTTCGCAATAGCTACTAACCAACTAAAAGGCCCTTACCGATAAAGTAAGGGCCTTTGTTTATATCAGTTAACGTATATTCTGCGCAGGATAACCTAGCATCTACAATTCCTAAACTTGCCAATCGATCGCTGTTTGCCCTTGCTGTGTTAATAACTGATTGGTTGCGGAAAAATGCTGGCAACCAAAGAAGCCACGATGCGCAGACAACGGCGATGGGTGCGGGCCATTTAAAATATGGTGACGCGTACTATCAATGCCTTTACCTTTCTTTTGTGCGTGAGCACCCCATAAAATAAATACCACACCTTCACAGTGTTGATTAATATGGGCAATAACCTTATCGGTAAACTGCTCCCAACCTAAGTGTTTATGGGAATGGGCTTGGCCTTGCTCAACAGTCAGTACGGTATTAAGTAAAAACACCCCTTGCTCTGCCCAGCGTTGTAAATAACCGTGCATAGGCACGCGAAAACCATCGATATCTGTAGCCAGCTCTTTATAGATATTTTTTAATGAGGGGGAAGTTTAACAACCTCTGGTAATACCGAAAAACACAAACCATGTGCTTGTCCTTCGCCGTGGTAAGGATCTTGTCCTAAAATAACCACTTTTATATTACTTAACGGTGTTGCATCAAATGCACTAAATACATACTGCTCTGGCGGATATACAGCAATACCTTCGCTGCGCTTTTGAGCAACTGTATCCAACGTCTGCTGCATATAAGTTTTTGCACATTCGGTTTTAAAAAGTCTTGCCAATCACTCATTGTGCCTCCTTAATTGCAACGCGTGAATCATCTATTTTAGTACACATATCAGCAAGACCATCCAACATACGCGTGGTAAAACGGTGTAGTAAATCAGCATTGACGCTAATAAACTGATGGTGCTTTACCGCGGGTACTTCGGGCCATTGTGTCCAATCAATCACCGTTTGCTGCGCTTGTGACTTTTCATTAGGCAATATAATGATCTCTGGTTTTGCCACGATCACATTTTCAATACTTATCAGAGGGTAATCAGTTCGGCTGCTAGCAAATACATTACGACCTTGGCAAATTTCGATTAACTGATTGATCCAGGTATTTTTACCCACCGTCATCATCGGTTCTGCCCATAGCTGGTAAAATACCGCGACCTTACTTTTACCTTGCTGCTTGGCTTTGATTACAGCAATTTTTTGCTCAAATTCAAGTGCGGCTTGCTCGGCTGATTGCTCACGTCCAGTAAGCTCACCTAAACGGCGCAGTTCATTGGGTACTTTATCTACTTCACTGGCGTCACTGTAAATTATATCAATACCAAAACTTTTAATACGTGCTAAATCCTCAGCTTTGCTACCCGTTTTCCATGCTAAAACTAAATCAGGTTTGAGGGCCAGTAGCTTTTCTATTTGAATACCTTGGTGACCACCGATACGTGGGATATCATTGGCCGCAGCAGGGAAATCAGCATATTCCACGGTTCCCACGATTTGCTCACCAGCGCCGATGGTATACAGGTTTTCAACAATATGCGGGGCCAAGGCGATAATTCTTAATTGCTGCTTGTTAGGATCAGCCACGAGCTTAAAGCAGCACAGAGCCAGCGATAAAACGAGTACAAACCTAAGCGTAGCCATTAATAATCAAATCCTATTTGCGCTTTAACACCAGCATCAAATGCATGCTTAACATTGCGCACTTCACTAACAGTATCAGCTAAGTCAGTTAACTTGCGGTGCGCACCACGGCCAGTAATAATTAAAGATTGCATTGGCGGACGATTAGCGATCACTTCGAGTGCTTCGTCTAAATCAATGTAGCCGTAGGTGATCATATAAGTAATTTCATCAAGTAATACTAAATTAATTGATTCGTCAGCCAACATACGTTTTGCTTCTTGCCAAGTCGCTTGCGCCGCTGCGGTATCTGATTCTTTATTTTGCGTCTCCCAGGTAAAACCTGTGTTCATAATGGCAAATTCAACCCCTGCGCCTTGCAATACATTACGCTCACCACACGGCCAAGTACCTTTAATAAACTGGCACACAGCAGCTTTCATGCCATGGCCTACACAACGTGTTACCGTGCCAAACCCTGAGGTTGATTTACCTTTACCGTTACCGGTGATCACCTGAAAAACACCTTTCTCAGTTTGTGCTGCGGCTATACGCTCATCAACTTTATCTTTTACTTTTTGTTGGCGTTGTTGGTGCTTGTCGTTATGCGTGTCGCTCATGATTAACTCCTTCCCAGTTTTGGTAAATTTGCGTTATTTTGTCTAAATCTAAATGTTCTTTACACATCGTGGCTAAGCGCGTTAATTGCTGCTCGCGATGTGTGTCTATATCTATTAATTGGGTAATACCACTATTTGGCAATACCCAATCCAGTATTAGTTGCGTAGCTGCACTGCTATCAAATAAGCCATGTAAGTAAGTACCTGCTATACAATCATCATCTGATATAAAGCCATCTTGCCTAACATGCTGTGGATGCTGAGTAAATTGTAAAAAAGGCTTTTTAAATGCTGGGCCAGCGCTGCAACCAGCGTGTATTTCATAGCCTGCGACTTTTGCTTGTTGACCGCCAAGATGGATCACACCAGCAGCTTGAGTTAGTACTTTATGCTGCCCTAAGTGAGTGGCAAAATCAGCAAGCCCTAAAGCTTTACAGTGTGTTTTACTTGATTCCACACCCTCAGGGTCATAAATATCTGTGCCGAGCATTTGCAAACCTCCGCAAATACCTAATAACTTACCGCCATAACGCAAGTGACGCTGAATCTGCTCGCCCCAGCCTTCATTGTTTAAAAAGGCTAAATCATTAATAACATTTTTACTGCCAGGAATGATGATCAGATCAACGTGTGGAATTGCTTGAGTATGGCGAATGTAATTAATGTCAATTTGCGGGTTTAAACGCAGCGCATCAAAATCAGTGTGGTTACTAATATGAGGAAGTAGCAATACTGCGATTTTTATTTTTGCTTGGCTTACTTGATTATCTATCGCTACCGCGTCTTCAGCATCGAGGGCGAGATCATGTAAATACGGCAACACCCCTAAAACTGGTTTACCGGTGTACTCTTCAAGCCAATCAAGGCCACCTTGCAATAAGCCTATATCGCCACGAAAACGGTTGATCACAAAGCCTTTTACTCGGGCTTGTTCTGACTCGCTTAATAGCGCAAGAGTACCGACCAAATGCGCAAACACACCGCCTTTATCTATATCTGCAATAATGATCACGGGGCAATCAACCGCTTCGGCGTAACCCATATTAGCAATATCACCCGCACGTAGATTAATTTCAGCCGGACTGCCCGCACCTTCAACTACCAGTAGCTCAAACTCTTCGCTTAAACGCTGTTGCGAAGCCAGTACCGCATCCATCGCGACTTTTTTATAATCATGATAAGCACCTGCTTCCATATTACTAATGGCTTTACCGTGAATTATCACTTGAGCGCCAGTATCACTATTGGGCTTGAGTAAAATGGGGTTAAAATCAACCCGTGGCACCACTTTAGCTGCAATCGCCTGAAGTGCTTGCGCACGACCTATTTCGCCGCCATCTTCTGTTACAGCGCTGTTTAAGGCCATATTTTGCGGTTTGAATGGAGCAACTTTGATCCCGCGTTCAACAAATACCCGGCACAATGCTGCAACTAAAGTACTTTTCCCTGCATCAGAAGTCGTACCTTGTACCATTAATGTTTTCATCATGACTGCCCTTTCAGTGTTAAGGCAAGACCTGCCATTATAAATTCAACTCGCGCAGCTTTTGCGGCAATGGCTTGATGTAACCAGCCTGATTCATCTACAAACCGGCGGCTTAGCTCGCCCAGAGGCACAATACCGTGGCCAACTTCGTTACTGACAAAAATCACTTGCCCCGGTAAATTTTCAAGGGTATTTAGTAGTGCTGATTTCTGTTCATCCCAACAATCACTTGTGGCGTGACATAAACAGTTACTTAACCATAAGGTTAAGCAATCAACTAAAATACAGTTATCTTTGCTGCTGTGTGTTTGTAACGCTTCAGCCAATGCAATTGGCTCCTCAACTAACGGCCAATCTATAGAGCGCTGTTGTTGATGATGGACTATACGATCTTGCATTTCAGTATCGTGGGCTTGCGCCGTTGCGAGGTAAATAACGCTTTTATTGCTTTGCTGTGCAAGCTGTTCAGCAAAGCGGCTTTTTCCACTGCGTGCGCCGCCTAAAATAAATGTGTGGTTAGCGTTCATAATATACTCACGAAAGTTAAGTAAATGGCAATTTCACTTAGCTGCTGCGCCGCACCTAAACAATCGCCAGTGTAACCACCTAACTGCTGTTTAAACCAGCGGATCAAAATGACTCTTAGGATCAGTAATACTGCGATAAGAATGAATACGGTTTGCCATAACAATACACCAACAGCAATCAAGCTAACCAGTAAAGTAGCGGCGGTTACAAGTAACGTAACTAAACTAGTGACCGATAGGTGCATAGCAAGCGGCTTTACTTTTGAAGTCGCATCCTCACTTACATACTCCATCCCCATAATTAAACTGGTTGCCACTACTCGGCTTACACATTGCCCGATAACAATTGCACTCAATACAGTAATCAATGACTCACTAAGAAAGAGTAGGCTTTGAAATTTAACCAGCAGCATAATAAATAATGCCGCTGCACCATAAGTACCAAGACGACTGTCTTTCATAATGGCAAGCTTTTGCGACACCTGCCAACCACCGCCAAAACCATCCCATACATCGGCCCAGCCATCTTCATGAAATGCGCCTGTTAATAACAACCCGACAGCCATCATTAGTAATACACTTATTGATGCTGGTAACAGTAATTGAAAAATGCCGTAGCTGAGTGCTAATAATCCACCAAGCAGTAAACCCACTAAAGCAAAATAGCGACTTGCTTGATTTAAATGAGCACCGCTTACATTAAAGCGCAACTGCACCGGTAGCCGGGTTAAAAAGCTAATTGCTAATAACAGTAACTGCCATTGCGTTACTTTATTTGCCTCTAGGTTAGGCATTAACTGACAACCTGCTCAACACCAGCATCAGCAAAACTAGCCATCTGATTATAAAAACCAAGTGCGGCTTGCAATAATGGTAAACTTAACGCAGCGCCAGTGCCTTCACCCAAGCGTAAATCAAGTTGCAGCAGTGGCTTAACATCGAGTGCGTTTAACATCAGTCGATGGCCTTGCTCATTTGAGCAATGTGCAAAAATTAAATAATCTTTCACTGCTGGGTTAATATTAATTGCGGCCATTGCCGCAGCACTACAAATAAAGCCATCAACTACTACAGCCATGCCTTGCTCAGCCGCAGCCAACATAGCTCCCGTAATATGCACAATTTCAAAGCCACCTAACGCTGCAAGTAGTGAAATAGGATCTGCTAAATGTAACTGATGCAATACCAGCGCTTGCTCTACAACTGTTATTTTACGCGTAACAATATCATCACTAACACCCGTGCCTTTGCCAACACACTGCTGTGCAGGTAAATTCAGCATAGCTGCCATAATCGCTGCTGCACTGGTGGTATTACCTATGCCCATTTCGCCAAAGGCAATTGTATTACAACCACTATGACTGAGCTGCTGCACCAGCTGTTTAGCATTATTAAAGCCTTGCTGTACCTGCGCGGTATTCATTGCCATGTCTGTATTAAGTGGCTTTGTTATACTTCCTAGACGGCAATTATGGACACTTGGCGCTGTGACTGGATGCAAAATACCACAATCAATCACTTCTAATTGCCAACCTAACTGTTGGCAAAAGACATTAATAGCGGCACCACCGCTGACAAAATTAGCTACCATTTGTGAGGTGACATCACTGGGCGCTATCGATACCCCTTGTGCAGCAACACCATGATCTCCTGCAAATACCAGCAAAGTAGGCTTATTGATTGCAGGTGCAAAGGTTTTAAAAGCATCTTCGCTTGCCACTTTTTGGCTAAACAAAGTAACCAGTTGTATTGCACATTGTTCTAACTGTCCAAGTGCACCAAGCGGTTTAGTTTTTTGGTTAATCTTATCAATGATGAGGTGACCAAATTGATTAGTTACTGTGGGTATATTAAACATCTGACTAACTCTCTCGCTTGCGAAAATAAAGTAACGATAAAAAGAAAATACTGCCTATTGCAGAAGTAATAACACCGATTGGCAATTCTTGATTTGCAAGTAAAATACGCGATAGCACATCAACCCACACCATAAATATACCGCCAACTAAAGCCGTCATGATCAAACCAGTAATAGTGCCTTGCGACACAAAAAACCGTACTATATGCGGGATCATCAAACCAACAAAACCAATACCACCACACATCGCCACTAACACTGCAGTGATCAATGAGCTCAATACCAACATTAATAACCGAAACCGCTGTACCGGTATTCCTAAAGTTGCAGCACTTTCATCACCTAGTAACATTGCATTTAGTTGCCGACGAAAACCCATCATCAGCCCGGTGCAACTAATAATAACTAAAGCGGGTAACCATAACGTTGACCATTGTGCGCGAGCAAAGCTGCCTAGCGTCCAAAATAAAATAGCCGTGATCGCCTGTGGATCACTAAAATATAAAAGTAAGCTGGTAAAGGCACTGAATAAAAAGGATAAAGCGACCCCAGCCAAGAGCATGCTTTCAACTTGTCCGCGACCTGCTCGTCCGGCAATAAAAACCAGTAATAACATAGTCAATAAACTACCAACAAATGCCGCGGCCGACATTGTTATTCCCGCGCTGACTCCTGTTAGTGTCATAAAACATACCACACCAAATGAGGCTCCCGATGAAATACCAAATAAGTAAGGATCGGCTAACGGGTTACGGGTTACGGTTTGTAAAATTAAACCAGCAATAGCTAGACCAGAGCCAGCTAAAAACGCCAACAATGTTCGTGGCATTCGCAGTTGCCATATGATCCGCGCTATAAAGGAGTCATCTCCCTGACCTATAATACTGTGGTATACATCAATGAGTTTACTGGCCGCAGCACCAAAGCTAAGTGCTATAAAAATGCTCGACAAGGCAAAAAATAGCGCCACGCTGACTGCAAAATAATTATTTTTTTGCATCAACGCCACCACCTTGATAGCCGTAAAAATAGGTAATACGCGGAATGACCTTATTTAATTGTTTACTCTGTGGATGCGCCGAGACTTCTGCACAGACACCAAATACTTCGCTGAGCATTTCTTCCGTGATGACATATTCTGGGCTACCCGTTGCAACTAACTCACCTTGCTTTATCACCAGTAGTTCATCACACATACTTGCTGCAAGATTAAGATCATGGAACGACGCTAATACCGTTACATTTAGCGATTTAGCCAACTCCATTAATTGAATTTGATATTTAATATCTAAGTGGCTGGTAGGCTCGTCCATAATTAATAATTGAGGGCTTTGTACAATTGAACGTGCTATCAATGCGCGTTGCTTCTCGCCACCGGAAAGGGAATCAAACGATTGCTGTAAATGATGGCTCAAGCCAACTTGCTCAATCGCCTGAAAAATAATTTGTTGATCATTTTTAGTTGTCGAACTAAATAAGCTTTTATGCGGCGTAAGACCAAGACTCACTACATCATAAAGCGATAGGTTAAATTGCGAAGGTGTTTCTTGCAGCACCACAGCAACCTGCTTGGCATATTCATCCGCACTTAGCTGCCAAATATTTTTCCCTGCAAATATAACCTCACCGCACACTGGTTTAGTGTAACGGTATAAACAACGCAATAAACTTGATTTACCTGCGCCATTAGGCCCTAACAAACCAATAAATTGGCCTGGTTTTATTGCAAAATTAATATCGTGCAAAATGGCGGTATTTGCCACCGACCACGATAAATTAGCTACTTCAAGTAAGGGGGATCTATTACTGCTGGTATTTGCAATGTGTTATCTCTCTAGCAATAGCTAAACCCAATACACTACAAACCATTATGATCATGGTGATAATAGAAGAGTTAGCCCGCTCAATAGGTAATAAATTAACGTATTTTGTATCTGACTTATCGCGCTTGCGACTTACAGTTGCGGGAACAGTTGAGGAGTTACACCCCATTCCAAAATACATAAGGCTCTATTATGGGCGGGTGAGTAAATATTTCAATTAATATCTTTCTAGACGGCTAAAAATAGTATTTTAAAACACAATTCTTGGCCATGCTTTATCGCTATCATCTATGTAAATATCAATACAAATGAGCTTCCCATAACCGATTGAAAATATGTTTTGCTGATTCGACTCTTTTGGTAACCGACAAATAATACCTAATAGTTGCTTGATCACTCCGGCATGCGTTAAAACTAATTGTGCTTGAGTACGATTACTTGCAATATCAATTAGTAACGTTTGCCACCACGTTGCTATTCGCTGATAAAAATCCCTCATACTTTCGCCATGAGGGGGTTACTTGCCAAGGGCTTTGCCAGAAATCGCCAATACTAGGAGAGTCCGTCTGTTGCCACAAATCATCATATTTACAGCCATCCCAATCACCAAAATTAAACTCTCGGAGCTGATCGGTCAGAAAAAGTGGTATTTGCTGGGCATGGCTAAAAGATCTGGCAAATTCGCTACATCGTTTCAAAGTCGAACTTTGTACAAGCTCAATATTAGTTAGCTCACTGCACGCTTGATGTAATTGCGCACGGCCAAGTTCACTGAGTAAAAAATCTGTCTGTCCGGCCAAGACTCCTTGCTCAATCAATTCGCCATGGCGTAATAAGTAAACGCGACTAGAAAATGGCGGCATAAAACCCTCTTACATTAAAGAAAAGTACTTTTAACAATAGCATAATGGTCATCCTAAACGGATTAAGCGCACATCAAAATGTAGAACGGCATTAGCTCCTATTTTTCCACCATTCCCCTTGCGTCCCCACGCCAGCTCTGCAGGAATTACAAATTCATAGCGAGAACCAACCGACATCAATAAAATACCTTCTCGTAATCCTTCGATTGCCTCATCTAAGGTAAATACTTCAGGCATTCCAGCTTTATAACTATCAGCTATTACGCTGCCATCAGCAAGCATAATACGCTGATTGATGACCACGGTATCTGTGTCAGTTACTCGCTCACCAGAGATCTCATCTATTACTTTATACATCAAACCAGAAGCACACAGTTGAGTATCAGCATGATTACTAAATTTAACTATGAAGCTTTCACTGTTTTTACGATTGAGTCCTGATGAACCTTTTGATTTAGTTGTTTTTTTACGTGCCATGAAGCCCCACTATTTGTATGATAAATATAATAATCTTATCGCATAGGTAGAGGCCTAAACGCTAAGTTTTATAGTGAGTTTGCGAGTTTTTCAAAACAATAAAATGATCTTAATGATTGGCGCTGTCTTTGCCCGCCAGCATAATCTCACTGCTAAATCACTTTCCTGCAAACGTAAAAAAGCCCGACTATTTCTAGTCGGGCTTTCTTTAATTAGATCCTGGCAATGTCCTACTTTCACATAGCAAATGCTACACTATCATCGGCGCTGTTTCGTTTCACTACTGAGTTCGGCATGGGGTCAGGTGGGTCCAAAACGCTATTGTTACCAAGAAAATTCTTTTCAATTTTCTTATTTTAATTATTAAGTTTTAAGTCCTTCGACTAAATTTGGAGCCTGGCAATGTCCTACTTTCACATAGCAAATGCTACACTATCATCGGCGCTGTTTCGTTTCACTACTGAGTTCGGCATGGGGTCAGGTGGGTCCAAAACGCTATTGTTACCAAGCAAATTTGGTGTTAATCGCGTTAGCAATTAACTAAAATTTGGAATTCTGATAATAAAAGTTTTCAGTAAATCTACTTTAGTCTATTAACTTCTTGCGCTATCAACTATCACATAAAACGCGTTTGGCGTTGTATGGTTAAGCCTCACGGGTAATTAGTACAAGTTAGCTTAACATATCACTATGCTTCCACATCTTGCCTATCAACGTTGTAGTCTTCAACGGCCCTTCAGAGAGCTTATAGCTCTAGTGAGAACTCATCTCGAGGCCTGCTTCGCGCTTAGATGCTTTCAGCGCTTATCAGTTCCGAACGTAGCTACCGGGCAATGCCATTGGCATGACAACCCGAACACCAGCGGTTCGTTCACTCCGGTCCTCTCGTACTAGGAGCAACCCCTCTCAATTCTCAAACGCCCACGGCAGATAGGGACCGAACTGTCTCACGACGTTCTAAACCCAGCTCGCGTACCACTTTAAATGGCGAACAGCCATACCCTTGGGACCGACTTCAGCCCCAGGATGTGATGAGCCGACATCGAGGTGCCAAACACCGCCGTCGATATGAACTCTTGGGCGGTATCAGCCTGTTATCCCCGGAGTACCTTTTATCCGTTGAGCGATGGCCCTTCCATTCAGAACCACCGGATCACTATGACCTACTTTCGTACCTGCTCGACGTGTCTGTCTCGCAGTTAAGCTGGCTTCTACCATTACACTAACCGTACGATGTCCGACCGTACTTAGCCAACCTTCGTGCTCCTCCGTTACTCTTTGGGAGGAGACCGCCCCAGTCAAACTACCCACCAGGCACTGTCCGTAACCCCGATTCAGGGGCCAACGTTAGAACATCAAAACTACAAGGGTGGTATTTCAAGGACGACTCCACAAAAACTAGCGTCTCTGCTTCTAAGTCTCCCACCTATCCTACACATGTAGGTTCAATGTTCAGTGCCAAGCTGTAGTAAAGGTTCACGGGGTCTTTCCGTCTAGCCGCGGGTACACAGCATCTTCACTGCGATTTCAATTTCACTGAGTCTCGGGTGGAGACAGCGTGGCCATGGTTACACCATTCGTGCAGGTCGGAACTTACCCGACAAGGAATTTCGCTACCTTAGGACCGTTATAGTTACGGCCGCCGTTTACCGGGGCTTCGATCAAAAGCTTCTCCGAAGATAACCCCATCAATTAACCTTCCGGCACCGGGCAGGTGTCACACCGTATACGTCATCTTGCGATTTTGCACAGTGCTGTGTTTTTAATAAACAGTCCCAGCCACCTGGTCACTGCGGCTCCAATCAGCTTAGAGAGCAAGTCTCATCACCAATCGGAGCGTACCTTCTCCCGAAGTTACGGTACGATTTTGCCTAGTTCCTTCACCCGAGTTCTCTCAAGCGCCTTAGTATTCTCTACCTGACCACCTGTGTCGGTTTGGGGTACGATTCGGTATAATCTGAAGCTTAGAGGCTTTTCCTGGAAGTATGGCATCAGCAACTTCATCACCTTAGTGACTCGTCTCGTGTCTCAGCCTAACAGCAACCTGGATTTACCTAAGTCACTAGCCTACTCACTTTCACATGGACTACCAACGCCATGCTTGCTTAGCCTGCTCCGTCCCCCCATCGCAATTATACCAAGTACGGAAATATTAATCCGTTTCCCATCGACTACGCCTTTCGGCCTCGCCTTAGGGGTCGACTTACCCTACCCTGATTAACATGGGATAGGAACCCTTGGTCTTCCGGCGTGCGGGTTTTTCACCCGCATTATCGTTACTCATGTCAGCATTCGCACTTCTGATACGTCCAGCATACCTCCCGGTACACCTTCAACCGCTTACAGAACGCTCCCCTACCACTCAGAATAAATTCTGAATCCGCAGCTTCGGTGCATAGTTTAGCCCCGTTACATCTTCCGCGCAGACCGACTCGACCAGTGAGCTATTACGCTTTCTTTAAAGGATGGCTGCTTCTAAGCCAACCTCCTGGCTGTCTGGGCCTTTCCACATCGTTTCCCACTTAACTATGACTTTGGGACCTTAGCTGGCGGTCTGGGTTGTTTCCCTCTTCACGACGGACGTTAGCACCCGCCGTGTGTCTCCCGGATATTACTTTACGGTATTCGGAGTTTGCAAAGGGTTGGTAAGTCGGGATGACCCCCTAGCCTTAACAGTGCTCTACCCCCGTAAGTATTCGTCCGAGGCTCTACCTAAATAGATTTCGGGGAGAACCAGCTATCTCTCGGTTTGATTAGCCTTTCACTCCTAGCCACAGGTCATCCCCTAACTTTTCAACGTTAGTGGGTTCGGTCCTCCAGTTGATGTTACTCAACCTTCAACCTGCCCATGGCTAGATCACCGGGTTTCGGGTCTATACCTTGCAACTAGTCGCCCAGTTAAGACTCGGTTTCCCTACGGCTACCCTATTCGGTTAACCTCGCTACAAAATATAAGTCGCTGACCCATTATACAAAAGGTACGCAGTCACCCAACAAGTGGGCTCCTACTGCTTGTACGTACACGGTTTCAGGTTCTATTTCACTCCCCTCACAGGGGTTCTTTTCGCCTTTCCCTCACGGTACTGGTTCACTATCGGTCAGTTGGGAGTATTTAGCCTTAGATGATGGTCCACCTATATTCAGTCAAAGTTTCACGTGCTCCGACCTACTCGATTTCACTTAAAAGGGATTTTCATGTACGGGACTATCACCCTGTATCGTGGCACTTTCCAGAGCCTTCCATTAACACCAATTAAGCTTAAGGGCTGTTCCGATTTCGCTCGCCGCTACTTTCGGAATCTCGGTTGATTTCTTTTCCTACGGGTACTTAGATGTTTCAGTTCTCCGCGTTCGCCTCGTTAACCTATGTATTCAGTTAACGATACCTGCAAGCAGGTGGGTTTCCCCATTCGGAAATCCTAGTCTCAAGTGCTTTTTACTAGCTTGACTAGGCTTATCGCAAGTTAATACGTCCTTCATCGCCTCCAACTGCCAAGGCATCCACCGTGTACGCTTAGTCACTTAACCATACAACCCAAACGGGTCTTTGTTTCGTGACAGTTTAACTTCGCCAGAAGTTAATATTGAATACTAAAGTAGATACCAATCAACAAACGTAAACGTTCATTAAATGGCACTGAATGATACTGCTATCATTCTTTTTTACTTTTGAAAACTCTGTACAAATACACTGTATTTATACGAATTTTATTATCAGCTTTTCCAAATTTTTAAAGAGCATATTAATTAGTTATCCCAAAGGGATACGCACTAATTAACAATCATCTGTGTGGACACTACGAACAAATAAGTTCTAAATCGTATAAGGAGGTGATCCAGCCCCAGGTTCCCCTAGGGCTACCTTGTTACGACTTCACCCCAGTCATGAATCACTCCGTGGTAAACGTCCTCCCGAGGGTTAGACTATCTACTTCTGGAGCAACCCACTCCCATGGTGTGACGGGCGGTGTGTACAAGGCCCGGGAACGTATTCACCGCGTCATTCTGATACGCGATTACTAGCGATTCCGACTTCATGGAGTCGAGTTGCAGACTCCAATCCGGACTACGACGCACTTTAAGTGATTCGCTTACTCTCGCGAGTTCGCAGCACTCTGTATGCGCCATTGTAGCACGTGTGTAGCCCTACACGTAAGGGCCATGATGACTTGACGTCGTCCCCACCTTCCTCCGGTTTATCACCGGCAGTCTCCTTAGAGTTCTCAGCATTACCTGCTAGCAACTAAGGATAGGGGTTGCGCTCGTTGCGGGACTTAACCCAACATCTCACAACACGAGCTGACGACAGCCATGCAGCACCTGTATCAGAGTTCCCGAAGGCACCAAACTATCTCTAGTAAGTTCTCTGTATGTCAAGTGTAGGTAAGGTTCTTCGCGTTGCATCGAATTAAACCACATGCTCCACCGCTTGTGCGGGCCCCCGTCAATTCATTTGAGTTTTAACCTTGCGGCCGTACTCCCCAGGCGGTCTACTTAATGCGTTAGCTTTGAAAAACAGAACCGAGGCTCCGAGCTTCTAGTAGACATCGTTTACGGCGTGGACTACCAGGGTATCTAATCCTGTTTGCTCCCCACGCTTTCGTACATGAGCGTCAGTGTTGACCCAGGTGGCTGCCTTCGCCATCGGTATTCCTTCAGATCTCTACGCATTTCACCGCTACACCTGAAATTCTACCACCCTCTATCACACTCTAGTTTGCCAGTTCGAAATGCAGTTCCCAGGTTGAGCCCGGGGCTTTCACATCTCGCTTAACAAACCGCCTGCGTACGCTTTACGCCCAGTAATTCCGATTAACGCTCGCACCCTCCGTATTACCGCGGCTGCTGGCACGGAGTTAGCCGGTGCTTCTTCTGTAAGTAACGTCACAGATAACCTCTATTAAAGACTACCCTTTCCTCCTTACTGAAAGTGCTTTACAACCCGAAGGCCTTCTTCACACACGCGGCATGGCTGCATCAGGCTTGCGCCCATTGTGCAATATTCCCCACTGCTGCCTCCCGTAGGAGTCTGGGCCGTGTCTCAGTCCCAGTGTGGCTGATCATCCTCTCAAACCAGCTAGGGATCGTTGCCTTGGTAAGCCATTACCTTACCAACTAGCTAATCCCACTTGGGCTAATCTTTTGGCGTGAGGCCCGAAGGTCCCCCACTTTGGTCCGTAGACATTATGCGGTATTAGCAGTCGTTTCCAACTGTTGTCCCCCACCAAAAGGCATATTCCCAAGCATTACTCACCCGTCCGCCGCTCGTCAGCAAAGTAGCAAGCTACTCTCTGTTACCGCTCGACTTGCATGTGTTAGGCCTGCCGCCAGCGTTCAATCTGAGCCATGATCAAACTCTTCAATTAAAAGTTTTTTGTCTTTCGACAGCTCAATGAATTCTGAATTTATTTAATATCTTTCGATATTGAATTGACTGTGCCGAAGCAACTTATAAATAAGTTACTTCTGTTGGTCACTCAGTTTCAATTGAGACTCTAAATTTTTTGCCTTGCTTAGCGAACCAAGCTTGGCTGTTAGAACTCAATCTGTACGAGTGCCCACACAGATGATTGCTTTATATTGTTAAAGAACGCTGCGGTTAAAGTTAAACTTTATCTCGCTAGGGCTGCGCATGTTACGCTTTCCTATTTTTTTGTCAACACTTAATTTTAAACTTTATTAAAAATCTAAACTCAAGTTTTACTCGACTAACTGATTAACTCTTGCCTCGCTAAGCGTTGCTGTCTGCCGTCTCAGTGGGGTCGCATTATAGGGCGCGGCGAATTTTACGCAAGCGTTTTTTAAAGAAAACTTGAAATAAAGTGCTGTTCGTTCAATTTACGCGCTAAACACACTAAAACCCCTAGTCAACTGTACAAAATAACAACGACTTTTCCCTGAAAGGATCTTCAGTATTATCTATTATCGATATTTCGCAAGTTTTTGGCATAAAAAAAGCGCCATTAACTTCGGCGCTTTCCATAAAACAAAATAAAAACTTGTTAATAGAGGATACTGTAAAGCTTTCTTCTATATTTAGCCGCTAAACTATCACCATCCGGTAAAGAGGCAATAATAGCTAAATAACTTACCTTGGCATCGGCAAAATTCAAATCTTTTTTCAACACTGTAAATAGTAACTCTAACGCTTGCTCTTTTTTGCCTGCTTGGTCGTATGCTGCACTTAGTTCAACTTTTAATTCAAGATCGTTAGGATACTTTTCAACTTTCGCTTGTAATGCTTTTAGCTCTGGCGATTCTTGTGCTTGAAGTGCTTGTGCGCACTTTGCTTGAATATTTGTAAAGTATGCATCTTGCTCATTTTCATTTACTGAAGCTAACAAAGCTTGCGCGTCATCCAGTTTATGAATTTGAATGCATATATCTGCCAATACTAATTTTATACGCGCATTTGTATTGTCTAATTCGTAAGCCTGCTTGGCAAAATTAAACGCTTGATTTAAATCCTGAGCGATCAGTGCTTGCTTGGCTTGTTCTAACAACATTTCATGAGGCTGCGGTAAATGTTTACTTAACGCTTCTCTGATTTGAGTTTCAGCTTGTGCACCGGCTAATACATCAACAGGTGCTGAATCTTTTAATAGCACTAAGGTTGGTAATGTTTGTAGTCCAACTTGCTGTGCTAGTTGTGCTGCGAGTGCTTGCTCTAAATCACAATCTAATGTGGCAACTAATATATAGTCACCATAATCTTTGGCTATTGTCTGTAAAATAGCTGCTTGAGATTGACACTCTGGACTTTGTGCTGAAAAGAAACTTAACAGGACTAGTTTTTGTTGTGATGTTTCACCCAGCACTTGTTGAAGATTTTGCGGATTAACATTTACCATATTATTCATTGCTATTGATTGCCATATCAGACTATTTAGGGTTTTATATGGAGGCAAACATAATAATTACAAGCCCAGAATCACAAGCCATAAATCAAAAAGGTCTTTTATGAAATTTTATAGTCTATACGCTGCACTTATACTGCTTAGTCCATTAGCAAGCTCAACAACCTTGGAGCTGAAGTTAGATAAAACGATGCCTGCCATTGAAAAGTTTTACTTAGATTTACACCAGTCCCCAGAACTTTCATACCATGAGCAAGAAACGGGAGAAAAGCTTGCCACCAAATTACGTGCGCTTGGCTATGAGGTGACCGACAATGTGGGTGGCTTTGGTGTAGTAGGCTTATATAAAAATGGTGATGGCCCGACAATAATGATCCGTACTGATACAGACGGCTTACCAATCATAGAACAAACTGGTAAATCATATGCTTCAACAGTCACTGTTATAAATGATGAAGGAGCAAACGTTGGTGTGATGCACGGATGTGGTCATGATATTCATATGAGTTCATTTATTGGTACTGCGCAACAATTAATGCTACATAAAGATGCATGGCAAGGAACCTTAATGATGGTGGCACAACCTGCAGAAGAGGTGGGTGGCGGTGCAAAAGCGATGCTCAAAGAAGGTTTATTTAGTAAATATCCGACTCCTGATCACGTTATCGCTTTGCATGTTAGTGCGAGTGTTCCTGCAGGACAAGTCAGTATGAAAAATGAGTACACCATGGCCAGTGTGGATTCAGTAGATATTACGGTTAAAGGTAAAGGTGGTCATGGTGCTTACCCACATATGACTATTGACCCTGTTGTTATCGCATCACGGATCGTGTTGGCACTGCAAACAATTACCAGTCGCGAATTATCACCTCTTGAACCCTCAGTAATTACAGTGGGTTCAATTCACGGTGGAGCTAAACATAATGTAATTTCGAATGAAGTAAAGCTACAGCTGACACTTAGAAGTTATAATCCTAAAATTCGCGAGCAACAAATTGCAGCAATAAAACGTATAACTAAAGGCATTGCATTAAGTGCAGGATTGGATGAAAGCTTAATACCTGTGGTTTATGTACATGAAGATGAGTCAATCCCATCTACATATAACGACCCTGCACAAACTAATATTGTACGTAGTGCGATTAGCTCGGCGATTGGACAAAGTAATGTGCTTGAAACCGAAGCGGTTATGGCAGGGGAAGATTTTGGTTTATATGGCCGCACAGATAAAAACATCCCTATCACCTTATTTTGGTTAGGTGGTGTAGAGCAAGCTCAATATCAAGCGGCACAAACATCAGGGGCAACTTTACCTTCACTACATTCAAGTAAATTTGCACCTGACTATAAAGTTGCAATCCCCACAGGTATCACTGCGATGAGTAACGCTGCGGTGGCTTTGTTTAATCAATAATCTTAGCAATGGATGACTAAGCCGATTTTGTTTTTGGTTTAGTTTTTCTTGTAAAACGCCGCTTTTGCGGCGTTTTTGGTAATTGTGCAAATACGTTGCTATCACAATTTTTGGCAAGTTCCACAAAAGCCGCTAAATCCACTAATAAAGGATTTAAAAATTGTTGATAACTCATTTGTTGTTCTGCTATGTCGCCCAACGATGCTTCCCATTTTGCGGTTAGGTCTGGGCTGGCTAAACCATGCGGTAACGCACTGATCAATGCTTTACCTGTATCGGTTGCTAAAATGAGTTTACCTTGACGTCTTAAAAATTGTCTTCTAAATAATAACTCTAAAATACCCGCTCTGGTTGCTTCGGTTCCTAAGCCGTCTGTTTCTTTGAGTATTTTTTTGATTTCTGGATCTTTAACGTACCGACTAATACCTGTCATTGCACTAAGCAGCGTTGCATCATTGAAATGAGCTGGCGGGCTGGTCATTTTATCAATTACTTCACCGCGTTCACACTGCAACTGTTGCCCTTTAATTAATGGCGGCAATATCTGCTCATCTTTTAATGCGGTTTTTCCCATTAACGCTTTAAAGCCTAAACTTACATCTTGTTTTGCGTTGGCTTTAAAGATACCACCATTAATTGTTATTTCAGCCTTTGTTTCATTGTAAATGTAGTCTGGATAAAACTGGATCAGATAATGACGGCTAATAAGACCATACACTTTACCTTCTTCAACGCTCAAACTTGCTGACTTTTGCTGCTTAGCGGTAGGAATAATGGCATGATGCGCAGCTACCTTAGCGTCGTTAAAACACTTACTGCGTTTACTCACATCTGCGCCTTGGCAATGAGTGTCATTTTGCCCGCCATTGATGGCAATTGCCTTTATTATACTGGCTGCTTCTTGGTGATGATCTTTGGGCAAGTAACGATTGTCTGAACGTGGATAGGTAATTAGCTTGTGACGCTCATATAAATTTTGACAAATATCCAATACCTTTTGTGCAGGCATTGAAAAAGCTTTCGCAGCATCAATTTGTAACGCTGACAAATTATACGGCAAAGGTGCTTGTTGCTTTTTCTGCTTTTGTTCAAGCGCCGTAACTTCACCTGATTGATTAGAAATTCGCGACGCAACATTCTCAGCAAGGCCTCGATGGAGCACTCGCCCCTCTTCATCTTGATAAGGTTCACACGCTTTGCTTGGTTGCCACTTTGCTGTAAACGGCTCTTTATTTTCGGTACTTAAATGAGCTAATACTTCATAAAAAGGTTTTGGCACAAAATTAGCAATCTCGTTATCACGCTGGACAACCAATCCTAATATCGGTGTTTGTACACGCCCTACTGATAATACATTACCAAACCCTGCTTTTTGACCTGCAAGCGTATAGGCGCGCGTTAAATTCATACCAAACAGCCAATCAGCTCGCGAACGCGCCAAAGCAGATACACTAAGTGGAATAAATTCACGGTTAGAGCGAACGTTTTGCAGCGACTTTTTAACCGCGCTAACATTCAAATCACTGATCAATAAACGTTGAATTTGCTGTTTTTTGGCTTGGCTAAGTTTAACTTGCTCAATCACCTCATCAACAAGTAATTGCCCTTCTCGGTCTGGATCACCAGCATGAACAAGTTGATCAGCTTGTTTGATTAACTTTTTAAGTACCGTAAGTTGCTTACGAGTTTTAGATTTTGCTTTTAACTGCCATTGCTGTGGGATAATCGGTAAGTCATCAAAGCGCCATTTTTTATATTGCTCATTATAATCATCAGGCTCTGCTTGCTCGAGCAAGTGACCTATACACCAAGAAACACAATCGCCATTAGCCACTTCAATATAGCCATCATGTTTTTTATGAGGCTTTGGTAGCGCATCGGCAATGGCACGACCTAAAGATGGCTTCTCGGCTATATAAAGTTTCATAGGGCACTATCAACAACTGGTTATTTAAACAGTAGTTTAGCACACGTAATTTAATCTACAAATAGTTAATGATTAGCTCTTTAAACTGCGATTTTTTCGCATAAATAAATACAACAGAGGAAGGTAGCACACAACGACAGTGCCAATATTGATTAACGGTAATAACGTTTTATATAGCATAGTGCTATACGATAAATCCCAAAGGTGGCGATCCACTAATCTAAATAATTGTAAGATAGGCGCACTAATTACAACCAATTGACCGATCACACTTTGCCAAAGATACACTTTATCTTTAATAGCCCAGTAAGCAATCAAAGCCATCCAAGCAATATCATTAAAAGCCCAAACTACATAACGCCAAATATAAGGGTCATCTAACTCTCTAAGGCTATTATGTATCAAGGTTCCATATAAGAAAAATAACCCAGTCACTAAAGTAAAACGCAAAGCAAGCCAGTCTTTGCGAAGATAAAAAACCAAAAAAGCTGGGCTTAAAAAACACCCAGCTTTTATTAAGTAATGATATAGCACCTAAAAACCAATCAGGCATGATTAGTCTGGCTTTTTATCATCGTCACCACTGCCATTACCCGGCATATAGCTATATTTATCAACGTTTTTCATCAGACACTCCGTTACACTTGTTAAAAAACTACTTTAAGCTAAATTAGGTACTTTGCCAAGCATCTTAACGCACATCTATCGGATCTGACTCCTTAGCCTTGCCTTGCATTATTGAAATTTCCACGCGGCGATTACGTCGTCTATCCGCATCAGAATCATTTGGAACAAGTGGTCGAGTTTCGGCATGACCGACAACAACCATTCTGGTTTTATCAAAGCCTTGCGCTTTTTGCATTTCAGTTGCAACCGCAACTGCACGCTTCGATGATAAGTCCCAGTTATTGGTATACAGCTCATTCGAAACTTGAAAATCATCAGTATGACCAGACACCGTAATTTCACCTGGCACATCTTTTAGTAACGCAGCTATATCACGAATGATTGGTTTAAACTTAGGTTGTAAAAATGCACTCCCAGATGGAAATGAACCATTTTCACGAATACGAATAATAATTTGCTGACCTAATGATTCCAACTCAACAGCACCATCCATGATTTGTTGTTCCAATTGCTGGGCTATCTTTTTAACTAACTCATTAACCTGCTCTTGATCAGCTGCAGAAATAGATTGTTCTGATGCTTGTTGTTGCGCTGTACTTTGTGACTCACCGCCACGCTTATTACCGCGTTGCTCTTGACGACCGCCAGCGGAGCTTTCATCACCAGCCTGAAACTCAAGCATTTGCTGGGTCATTTCGACAGTTTGCTGTTGAATGGTTTCGATTGGGGTAGGTTCAGGTTTACCTGGGGTGAACTCCATCGCGATAACGGATGTTCCTTTGGGAATATCTTTTACTTCTATTTTATTTTGTACACCAAAGGCAAACTTCATTGAGCCTGCGATTTGTTTAAATTTAAGTACATCCATTTCTGAAAACGCGAGTAAAAGTACAAAGAAGCACATCAATAGTGACATCAAATCCGCGAAGGTACCCATCCATGCTGGTAACCGGGTGGTGGACACTTGCACTCTTGATCTGACATGCTTACTCCTCAGTATCCACTTTTCGTTTTGATTCAGCTAGGTAGTTTTTCAAAATACCTTCGATGACTTTTGGATTTTGGCCATCTTGTATACCTAATACCGCATCTAAAATTAGCCGCTGATTCATTGCTTCTTCGTCTTTACGCAATTCCAATTTTACTTGGATAGGAATTGCCACCACGTTTGCTAAAAACGCACCATATAATGTTGTTAAAAGCGCTACCGCCATCGCAGGACCAATCGCTTTAGGGTCATCCATATTCGACAACATCGCAACTAGACCAATCAAAGTACCGATCATCCCCATCGCAGGCGCAATATCGGCAAGCGCTTTAAACAAACCGGCCCCCGATTCATGACGAGTAGAAGTAAGAGAAATATCTTTTTGCAAGGTGGCACGAACAACATCAGCGTCATGACCGTCAACAAGCATATCAACCCCTTTACGCATAAACGCATTGGGTATTTCTGCTTCCTCTAGTGCTAAAAATCCGCCTTTACGGGCCGAGTCTGCAAGTTCAACTGCTTTTTCGATAAGCTCTTCAGGTGACTCTATTTTGAACATGAAGGCTTTAGCCGCGACTTTACCGATACCGAGGAATTGACTCATCGTATAGTTTGATAACACTATAAAAATCGAACCACCGAAAACAATAACCACCGATGGCGTGTTATAAAACATAGCCACTTCGCCGCCACTACTTAGTACCATTGACATAGCAATAAGACCAATAGCTCCGAGAATACCTATAATGGTTGCTAAATCCACTTACCCCTCCAGAGGAATCGATGCTTTGTTGCTACCAGCAACAAATTTTTATTATTAACAGCTTATCGGCAATCTATTGAATTACTTAAACCATTTAATGAAAAAAATGAAATGAAAGTTTTCAACCCTGTTTAGCATTTTAAGCTACCATTGATAACCTGCAAGGCTTAAGTAAAGGTATAAATAATTAAAAGTGGCAAGAAAACAATTAATTATTCAAAAAAAATGCATCACCCTTTGACCTAGTTTAGCATTCCCCCTAAAATTGGCCTCACATTTCTATCATCTAAGTTAAATCAGTATGGCGACGAAAAAACCAGAGAACCTAAGCTTCGAGCAAGCGCTTGATGAATTATCCTTAATCGTCACAGAAATGGAGCAAGGAGAGCTTTCCCTTGAGCAATCATTAAAACAGTTTGAACGCGGTATTGCTTTAGCCGGCGCATCTTCAAGTAAGTTACAACAAGCTGAACAAAAAGTAGCTATTTTAATGGGTAGTGATAGTCAGTCACCACTTACTAACTTTGATAATGATTTGGAATAACGGGTGTTAATAACAGAGCAAATAAAATGTGCTCAACAAGATGTTGAAGCCACTCTCAATCGGTATTTTGAGCAACCGCTCGATACCGAGCAAAGCATCAAACAAGCCACCCACTACAGCGTTTTAAATGGCGGTAAACGATTACGACCATTTTTAGTGTATGCCACGGGAAAAATGCTTGGCGCAAATAAACAAGATTTAGACGTGTTGGCTGCTGCTATTGAATGTATTCATAGTTATTCGTTAGTTCATGATGATTTACCCGCGATGGATGACGACGACCTGCGACGTGGTAGACCGACTTGCCATATTGTCTATGGCGAAGCTCATGCTATTTTAGCCGGTGATGCGCTGCAAACATTAGCGTTTGATTTAATTGCTAACCATTCATTTAACGTTCCTGCACAGCAACAGTTAAAAATGATTGCAGCACTTGCCAAAGCATCGGGTATTGAAGGTATGGTCGGTGGTCAAGCACTGGATATTGCAGCGACTGACAAATTAGTCAATTTAGCTGAGCTCGAACGTATCCATAAATTAAAAACAGGTGCTTTGTTAAATTGTGCAATTACTTTAGGTGCATTATGCGCAGCTGGTACAAATCAACAAACATTATTACAATTAAAACAGTTTGGTGATGCAATTGGGCTGGCTTTTCAGGTGCAAGACGATATTCTTGATATCGAAGGTGATACCCAAGTCTTAGGTAAACCACAAGGCTCCGATGTTGCAGCAAATAAAGCGACCTACCCTGCTCTACTTGGGCTTACAGGTGCAAAACAAAAAGCACAATCATTACTAAAATGCGCACTCGATGCGTTAGCAGCAATAGATGCTGACACTTCTGAGCTAGAAAACTTGGCAAAATACATTGTTGAACGCGATTATTAATTCTAGGCTCTAGCTTGAGCAAGTAATGATGTACAAAATAACTAAAGAATCAGAGTAATATTACGCTATAATGACCTCTGGTTAGCGAAGGATGTATTAAAAATCATGACACTTGATAGTAGCAAGTATCCATTATTAGGTTTGGTTGACGAACCAGCCCAGTTGCGTGATTTAGCGCAAGACAAATTACCTGCTTTTAGTAATGAGTTACGTGATTACTTACTAAACTCAGTCTCGCAAAGTAGTGGTCACTTAGCATCAGGTTTAGGCACAGTTGAGCTTACTGTAGCGCTTCATTATGTATATAACACCCCTGAAGATCGCTTAGTATGGGATGTAGGCCATCAAGCATACCCACATAAAATTCTCACAGGGCGCCGTGATCAAATGCACACGATCCGCCAAAAAGACGGTTTACATCCGTTTCCATTTCGTGAAGAAAGCCACTACGACACTTTTAGTGTTGGCCATTCAAGCACCTCGATTTCTGCTGCTTTAGGCATGTCAATTGCGGCGCAAAAAGAAGGCAAAGGACGAAAAACAGTAGCGGTTATTGGTGATGGTGCGATTACCGCGGGTATGGCGTTTGAAGCAATGAATCACTTAGGTGATGTTAAATCTGACATGTTGATCATATTAAACGATAACGAAATGTCGATTTCTGAAAATGTCGGTGCACTAACTAATCATTTCGCTCGTATCTTATCAGGCAGTTTTTACACTAACATTCGTGAAGGTAGTAAAAAGCTGCTATCTGGCGTGCCACCAGTAAAAGAATTAGCCAGCCGCATGGAAGAGCACTTAAAAGGCATGGTTATCCCAGGCACCTTTTTTGAAGAGTTAGGCTTAAATTACATTGGCCCAATTGATGGTCATGATGTAAACATGTTGGTTGATACACTGCGCAATATGCGTAACCTAAAAGGGCCGCAGTTACTGCATATCAAAACCCAGAAAGGTAAAGGCTATAAACCAGCAGAAGCAGATCCAATAGGCTATCACGGCGTACCTAAGTTCGACCCTGCGATTTCCAGCCTACCAAAATCAAAACCAGGCGCTGCGACTTTTTCTAAAGTATTTGGCGATTGGTTGTGTGACATGGCAAGTCAAGATGAAAAGCTTATGGCAATCACCCTAGCTATGCGTGAAGGCTCAGGCATGGTGCGTTTTTCAAAAGAATACCCTGAGCAATATTTTGATGTTGCCATTGCCGAGCAACACGCGGTTACTTTAGCCGCAGGTTTTGCCTGCGAAGGCTTAAAACCAGTTGTCGCTATTTATTCAAGCTTTTTACAACGTGCCTACGATCAGCTTATTCACGATGTTGCTCTGCAAAACTTACCCGTGTTATTTGCAATTGACCGTGCTGGTATTGTTGGTGCTGATGGCGAAACTCATCAAGGCGCATACGATTTAAGCTTTATCCGTTGTATCCCCAATATGATTATCATGGCACCGAGTGATACTAATGAATGTCGGCAAATGCTGTACACTGGTTATCGTTGTAACAGCCCTGTTGCAGTTCGTTATCCTCGTGGTAGTGCTGGCACAACTGAAATCTGCGAGCAAATGACTGAGCTTGAAATTGGTAAAGGTCGTGTGATTAAACAAGGTGCTAAAATCGCAGTTTTATCCTTTGGTACTTTACTTGAAAACGCTCAACTGGCAGTCAATGAATTAAATGCCAGCCTCGTTGATATGCGTTTTGTTAAACCTCTTGATAGCGCACTAATCGACACTTTATTAGCCGATCATGACGTCATTGTAACCCTTGAAGATAACGCGATTGTTGGTGGTGCAGGCTCTGCTGTTAATGAATATTTAGCAGCTATCAAAGCAACAGTAAGCATCCTTAATTTAGGTATTCCTGATGAGTTCATCAAGCATGGAACACAAGAACAAATGCATGATGAAATGGGCTTAGGCTCACAAGGTATACTCGATAGCATAAAAAACTTTATTACTAAGTAACCAACGTTTAAGTTAATAAAATAACAAAGGAGCGTAGGCTCCTTTGTTATTTATTTTCAAACATTTAAAAAAATCTCACTTTTTTCAACTTTCTTGCATCCAATTATTTCCCTGCCACGTTTATTCACTGAGGTTAGCTCGTGAGCAAAGTGTTCACGCTTTTATATAATATCAATCGACTTAAATATTTAGCCTTTCTAGCGTGCTAAATAAAGCGCTAACGGCGTTATGAATTTTTCATGTAGAACAACTACATATAAAAATTTATGCCTTGTTATCACTCTATTTATCCGTCGCTATAAATGACTAACAACTTAACACGATTGGTATAAGCTGTTTTAAGCCAAGCTCTTTGTATGTTCACATTTGATGGAATATTTAAGAAGGTACAAGTTATGAAAACGTTAAAATCAGGCGAAAGCACCAAATCTATTCACGCACAATTAATAACCAGTAAACTTTGTTTGTCTGCGCTTACTCTAGCAATTTTGATTGGCTTAACCGGCTGTAGTGGCGATGATGGAAAAGATGGCGCTGTAGGCCCGCAAGGTGAAATGGGCATGGACGGCGTCGATGGTAGTAATGGCGCTGATGAGACAAATGGTAGCGATGGCACGAATGGATCAGATGGTACTCCAGGATTTGCAGCAGCAACTTTTATTTTGGCTAATAATGGTGCTGATAATGCAGGCACCGTTGATTTGATTAATCAAAATGCTGCAAAGTTAAAAACATTTAATAGTGGGGCAAATGAAGGTGTTGCATTTGATAGCTTAGGTAATTTAATTCAAGCCAGCGATTCTGGTAATGGCGCTCTTAGCACCGTTTGCCAAGTATTAAGCCGTGCCGATGGGGGTATGTTTGACAGTAATCGTGATCGTACCATTACCGGCAGCAACACTACGTTAGTCAATCCCAAAGGTATTCATATATCAAATAAGCGCGGACTCATTTTTGCCGCTGACTTTAATGCCATGCAGATCACTGTCTTTGGTGCTACCGCCGCAGGAAATGCAGCGCCTTTAGCTAGTACAGTTACAGACGCAAAACCGTGGGATGTAACATACGATGATATAAACGATCGCTTATATGTGGCACTCACTAATGGTGATGTTGCAGTATACGATAATTATGTAGATGGTGGCTTTACCGCTATGGCAACTCGTACAATCACACCCAGTGATGCAAGCGGTAACAAAGTTTCCGTTAATATTCATGGTATCGTTTATGATGCTGATACAAATAAATTAGTACTTTCTGACGTCGGCAGTGCCAGTGATGCAACCGACGGCGCATTATTTGTGATCAACAACGCATCCCTTGCTACTGGCAATACCACGGTTGCTCGCAGTATCGCTGGCCCTGCTACTATGCTTGGTAACCCTGTGGATATCAGCCTGACTGGTAGCGACTTACGCGTTGCAGAAAAATCTAATGATGCAATTCTGGTATTTAGCAATATCTTTAATGGCGTCAGTGGTGACATTAGTCCAGATAGCGTCACCGCAACGATTAAGCCAGAGTCAATAACCGCAACAGTGATGCATAATGATATGCCTGATGTATCTGACAGTTATATGACTAATATGCCATTGATGGGTATTGCTGTAAGTAGTAATCCAAGCGCGGCAGGCCCTACAACAGGACAAATTTCACGTCTAAATGCACAGTTAACAAGTGAAATTGGCAGTTATAATGCAAGTCAAACAATCGAAAGTGTTGCCTTTGATAAAGCCGGTAACAGCTATGCGAGCTTTGATAACAGCACAACCTCTGTAGGTGGAATTGTTATTTCCAATAAAGTCGCGATGCACCGTGATGGCGAGGTATTTACACTAAGCCAAGATTCTATCATCAGCGGCAGTAATACCGGCCTAATCTCGCCAAAAGGTATTGATGTAGCATCAGACAGTGGGATGATTTTTGTCGCTGAAAACAATGCCACAACACCGGGAATATTAATATTCTCAACATGTACTACGGGTGATGTAACGCCCCTTTTGACGCTCACAGCAAGCGGTGGTGCACGTCCATGGGATGTTGACTATGATGTCACTACTGATAGAGCATTTGTGGCATTAACCAATGGGACTATTGCTGTTTTTGATGAAGTTAAAAGCAAGCTAATGGCGGGTATGAGCACTGTAACCGGGGAAGATCGCTTAATTACACCCGCAACAGCAGGAGTCGCATTCCCAGCCCCTACCAATATACATGGCATTGATTACGATCCACTAAGTGACTCATTAATTGTCTCAGATGTAGGCAGTGCCGCTGACGCCACTGATGGTAAATTGTTTGTATTAAATAATGCAGGAACCGGATCAGGTTTGAACAATGTCAGTGTCAATATCGCCGGACCTGCAACCATGCTCGGTAATCCTGTCGATATTATGTTTACCGGCAATCATTTATACGTAGCCGAAAAATCAAATGGCTTAGTCATGCGGTTTGATAATATTCTCAATAGCCCCAGCGGTGATATTGCAGCCAGCGTAAGCTACTCATTCACAGCTCCTGAGTCTGTTGCTATTTTACCAAGCTGGCTAAATCGCTAACCATCAAGGACAGTTAAATTAACTGCCTTTAGTTGGCCTCCCAATGCCTTAACTTTTCGAGTTAAGGCATTTCTTATCTTTAACTAACAGCAGTCTTAGAATAAGCAAACGCATAATTAGCCAATTAGCGCATCCACACTTTGATATCTGCTAAACCATTAGCTTGTAATACACTCAGTTGTTGCTCAACATTGTTGGTTTGCTCAAACTCAAAGGCATCTAATTGTTCATCAAAGGTGATGTTTGCAACACCATCGCCACCGCGCTTTTTAACTTGATGTAGCGCGATATCCGCTAAGTTGACAGAGGTTTCCCAACCAATAACCTGACCACCTAATAATGGTAATGGGTAAAATGAAAAGCCAATCGATGCAGTCAAGTTTATACTGTCACCACTGGGCAACTTAAATGTGTGATCAGCAATTACTTTACACAGCTGCGCAACATAACTATCGATTGCAGTGCGTTTAAAGTCACGTAGCAGTAACAAGAATTCATCACCACTCCAACGGGCAACATAATCAGATCCTTGGGTACGAGAGTTAAGCAATGCAGCCATTTGCTGCAAACAACTATCACCACCAATCGGTCCATAAGCGTCATTAATGCGGCTAAAATTATCAAAATTAATGATTAGCAACACCAAGGATTTTCCCTGCGCTTGTAATGATTGTGAGTTACGCTGAAAGTGCTCTATATCTTTTGGTAGTTGATCAAATAAGAAGCGGCGGCTTCTCAGCCCAGTAAGTTCATCAGAGTGACTCATAAGCTTTAGCTGAGAGTTAACTTGATTAAGCTTATCATTAGCTTGGCGCAGCTCACTGGTGCGTTCTGTGATTAAACTTTCAAGCGCGGTTTGCTTACGGCGTTCTTGCTTTCTAAATACCCAAAACACTAAATAAAATAATAAAATAAAACTACCAGTGATCAACAGCCGAAAATAAATTGTTTCATCAAACCGTCTTGGTACTACAAATGAATATTCCGTACTTTGCGCTTTTTGCCAACCTTCACCTTGTCGTTTAGCCTCAAGTTGAAACAAAAATGCACCAGGCGGTAAATTGGTATAAATAGCTTCACGGCGGGTATTAGCATAACGCCAATCGCTGTCTAAACCAGTTAAACGATAGCGAAACTCAATACTGGTCGGTGCATAATAGTCTATCGCAGTGTATTTAAGGGTGATATCACGCTCATCGATTTCTAATTCAGGATTACGCCCTAATGCAGCTGTTGCAAGTTTACGTATCCCAGTATTTAAACTCTCAACCTTTGGCTGTAATGGTTTAACGCCAAACAGCTCAATATCTTTAGGGATCTCCACGACCCCCTGTAGGCTAGGATACCACATTGAATTGCCTAACTCCGCCACAGCATCATGGCCAAGGCCGGTACAACACTGGCTGGCCTTACCGTCTAGTTGACGATCGTATGACGAAATAACCTGCTCTACTTTTAAGCTTTCAATATCGTTACTAAACTGCTCAACCGGCATTCGGTAGACACCTTTCATGGTACTAACCCATATGCGCTTGAGCTTTTCATCATAACGTAAACTAAAAATAGAACCGTAAGGTAAGCCATTGGTAGCATCTAACTGACGCCAATGCCCTTGTGTGCTTCGATAAAATAAACCATCATTTAATGAGCCGATTAATATACCAACTCCATCAATGTTTAAGATGCTTGTAACATAAGCACTTTCAAGACTCGTTTGATCGCCAATTTTTTCAATACCACGATCAGTAAAGTAGTAAGCGCCTTTGCTAGTGCCAATTAAACCAAAATTAGCTTCATCAACGACATAAGTAATAAACTTACTGCCTAAAAATGCGTTATAAGCAAATGGGGTTAAACCACCGTAACTAAGCCGATACATACCCGCCAGTACCAAGCCAAAAGCCTCCTTTGCTGGAGCGACTAATCGCAAACACCGGGTTATCTTTTAAAGCGCGTCCAGGGACAGTGAACAAGGTGTTGTTTTCATAAATATACACACCACGTCCAGTGGCGATATATAACCGTGAGCCATCAAACTGTAAATCATGCACGGCTGCACGTCCGTATTGATTACTTGGGATTTGATTGATAAAGTTTTTATCTAAATCAAAGTAGCCTACACCACTGCGGTTAGCGACCCACAATCTCCCATCGGGCGCTTGGCTAATGGCCATAACCGCTTCGGTCATTTGTGATATAGCTGAGTGACGTTCTATTCTGCCTTCGTGCGCAAGCCATAATCCTTCACTAAAACTCGCAAGCCAAATATTATTATCATTATCGCGATATAAATCAGCAAACCAAATACTTTGGTCAAGTTGGCTCGGCTCAACCCATTGCCAATCGCCGGAGTTGTCTCGAAACAGTAAGCGCCCATAGGTCGAAATCCACAGTGCTCCATTTGAGTCACTCATAAATTTATAAACCGCTGAGTTATTCGCATTGGGAAGTGGAAAAGGCCTTAACTCGTCATCTAAATCTAAAAAGTAAGCACCGAGCTCTGACGCTAAATATAAGTTTCCTTCCAGCCATGCTAAATCGTGAATAATCGTTTGTGCTAAACGCTCAGGTATCGATACCTTAGCAGTTAGTTCTAAGCGTAACTTTGCAAAATCAGAGGAGGAATTAGTTAACCGTAGCAAGTATCGTTCATTCACCAGCCAGATCCCTTCTGGCGATAATGCCAGCTGACTGACAGTACCAACAATCTGCTTTACTGAACTGGCACTCATCACAGGGACTAGTAAGTCATGCACTGCGCTGACATTGATCTGATTGCGAGATACAAAGTACAGGCCATTCGCTGCTATCCAAATACTGCCTTTCGCATCTTCGATAACATCGCGTACAGGGCCTTTTACACTAAACTCTTGCGCTGCCATAGTGGTGGGATCGATGACCACAATACCATCTTTAGTACCAATCCATAAATAGCCTTCGCTATCGACAAGTAATTTATTAATGCCGTTACTGGGTAAAAAATTACTATTTAAGGTATTGTAATTAGTGAATGTATTGCCATCAAAGCGACTGAGGCCAAACTGAGTTCCCAGCCACATATAGCCTTGCTTATCTTGCACGACACTTTTAAGTGACTGCGATGGTAAGCCATTTTGCATATTCCATTGTTTTACAACATAGTCGGTAATTGACGCCTTACTTGGCATACTGCAGAACAGCACAATAATAACCAATAAAAATCGCATCATAACGTCAATACCTCGTTGCAAAACTAAGGTTAAAAGGGCAAATAACCCATTTTAAACAATGCCTGAACACAAATTAAAGAAAATATACCAGCTAAAACATCATCCGCCATAATACCTACACCACCATGAACCCGCTTATCAAGAAAGCGAATAGGACCTGGTTTAGCGATATCAAAAAAACGAAATAACAAAAAACCCACTAACAAAGACTGCCAACTTAATGCAGCTCCGATCATGGTAATGTAAAATCCGGCAACTTCATCCCATACAATCGCGGGATGATCATGTACGCCCAGATCATCAGCGGTTTTGCCACATGCCCATATACCAAAAATACTAATAACCACCGCAAATACAATTTGTAACCACAGCGGGAAATACATAGTAGTAAAAATAAACGGTAGCGCAGCAAAGGTACCAAACGTACCTGGCGCTTTAGGTGCTAACCCTAAACCAAAGCCCAAACCAAAAAATTGATGAGGGCGCTTTAAATTAAATAATGCAGGTTTATTCAAACCGACTCCTTGGTGAAGTGTTCAAAACCAGCATCATCATATGCTAATTTTTCGCCATCGAGCATCAGCTCAACTTCGCCTTCACCACTTTTTATTTGTCCAATGCAGGCTGCATCTACACCATACTGGCGCAATTTCATTTCCAGCATACTTTTATTGCTATCAGGTACCGTAAATAACAACTCATAGTCATCGCCATAATTGAGGATAAACGGCAGTTGTTGATCTCGTTCTAAAGTAGCACGCAATGCATCCGAGGTTGGTATTTTATTCACATCAATACAAGCGCTAACTTGCGACAGAGCTAAAATATGCCCAAGATCTGCCAATAGACCATCTGAGATATCAATCGCTGATGATGCTAAACCGCGTAATACTTGCCCCGCAGCAACACGCGGAGTTGGGTAATCAAATCGTTGATTAACGTACCTTAAGTGCTCTGGAGCAATCTTAATCTCTTGCTTACGAGCTTCAATCGCAAGCCCGGCATCACCTAGCGGCCCTGTAACATAAACCCAGTCACCTACTTTAGCACCGCTTCGGCGCAGTGCTTTACCTGCAGGCACTGTACCTTTAGCACAAATAGTAATTGTTAACGGCCCTTGCGTGGTATCGCCACCAATGATTTGCACATTAAAATACTCTGCGATTTCATGCATGCCTTCGGTGAATTCTTCCAGCCACTCAACATCAATATTTGGCAACGTTAAAGCAACCGAAACCCACGTAGGCTCAGCCCCCATAGCAGCTAAATCACTTAAGTTTACGGCCAGGGCACGATGGCCTAATGCACGCGGATCGATGTCATCAAAAAAGTGTACGCCTGCTACCAGTGTATCGGTGGTAATCGCTAACTGACAATTTTCAGGAACAGTAACCAATGCACAATCGTCACCAATCCCTAAATTAACATCGCGACGAGTTATGCCACGACCTTTAAAGTAGCGATTTATTAATTCAAATTCCTTCATACACAAAAAAGCCGGCCTATGCCGGCTCTCCTTTTACGGTCGCATTACTTACGTAAATGCTTTACCGCTTTATCAAGTACACCATTAACAAATTTATGGCTGTCTTCAGCGCCAAATATCTTAGCAAGCTCAATACCTTCGTTGATAGCAACTTTATAAGGTACATCTTCACGGAATTTCAGCTCATAGCTGCTTAAACGTAAAATAGCGCGTTCAACTTGGTCTAACTCGTTAAATGGACGAGTTAAATGTGGCGATACTGCTTCGTCTAGTTGCTTATGATTTATAGCAACACCACGCGAAAGATCTTTAAAGTATTCAACATCAATTTTAGTCACATCGTTTTCGATCAACATTTGTTGTTCGATATCGGCAATGGCATTGCCACTTAATTGCCAAGAATAAACGGCTTGAAGTGCTAAGATACGTGCTTTACGTCTTGCTGCTGGTTTCACAAAAATTCCTTAAACTTAAATTTTATCTAACACATTAACCATTTCAAGTGCGCCTAAAGCAGCTTCGCCGCCTTTGTTGCCCATTTTAGTGCCAGCGCGTTCAATCGCTTGCTCAATGCTTTCAGTGGTTAATACGCCAAATGCAATCGGGATATCATACTCAAGCGACACTTGCGCTAAGCCTTTATTTGATTCGCCAGCGACAAGATCAAAATGTGGTGTACCACCTCTGATCACAACGCCTAAAGCGATGATTGCATCATACTCTTTTTTTGCTGCAACGCGTTTCGCCGCTAAAGGTAATTCTACCGCACCTGGTACATAAACTACGGTAATATCATCATCAGATACACCACCAGTACGTTTTAATTCATCAACAGCACCAGCTAATAGGCTGCTACCAATAAAGTCATTAAAACGAGAAATAACGATAGCGAATTTCTTGCCAGGAGCGTATTTATTACCTTCAATAATTTTCATTCGATAACCCTAAAAAATAAGTTCAAGCGGTTGCGATTGCGCAAAAATTGCTGCGCATCATACCATATAAATAAAATAATAGCCTAGTTTAAGCGTTGTGCTTATTGTGGCTCTACGTAGTCAACCACTTCTAAGTGAAAGCCCGATAACGCATGGTACTTTTTAGGCAAGCTCATCAAACGCATTTTTTCAATGCCCAAGTCAGCTAAAATTTGTGACCCTACGCCTACGGTGCGTGAAGTACCTTGGAATTTACGATGCGCGACCGTCTCACCAGCATCTTCTGCAGCAAACGCTTTAACTGTCGCTTCTAGCTCTTCGGTGCATTCTTGCTTACCTAGAATAACTAACACACCTTGATGCTTTGCAATATAAGCCATGGCATCTGACAAGCCCCAGCTTCTATCGGCACTGCGATCAGATAACAAAATATCATTGAAGGTACTTTTTAAATGAACCCGTACTAAGGTTGGTTCATTCGTTTTAACCTCACCATTTAACAGCGCATAATGTAACTGGCCGTCAATGGTATCTTTATAAGTAACTAAATCAAACTCACCATGTACGGTTGGCAACTTACATTTTGCCACTTGCTCAATGGTGGTTTCATTCATGTTACGGTATTCAATTAAATCAGCAATAGTGCCAATTTTGATATTATGTTGCTCAGCAAATACTTCTAAATCAGGACGACGCGCCATGGTGCCATCAGCATTAAGAATTTCCACAATTACTGATGAAGGCTCTAAACCGGCTAAGCGGGCTAAATCACAACCGGCTTCAGTGTGACCGGCACGCGTTAATACGCCACCTGGTTGTGCCATAATAGGAAAGATATGCCCAGGTTGAACGATATCACTTGGTACAGCACCTTTGGCAATCGCAGCTTGCACAGTACGAGCGCGATCTGCAGCAGAAATCCCCGTAGTCACACCTTTCGATGCTTCAATCGACATCGTAAAGTTAGTCGAAAATGCCGCACCATTGTTTTTTACCATTAATGGTAAATCAAGTTGCTCACAGCGCTCTTGAGTCATTGTTAGGCAAATTAAGCCACGACCATGAGTGGCCATAAAATTGATCGCTTCCAGCACTAATGTGCTCGGCTGCGATAATTAAATCGCCTTCATTTTCTCTGTCTTCATCATCCATTAAAATAACCATTTTACCGGCTTTAATGTCATCAATAATTTCTTGTGCGCTGTGTAAATTCATAATCTGCTCGTGTAAGTTGTGGAGTGCGTTTATTTAATAAAACCGGCTTGGGCGAGTAAACTCATCGAAATATCTGAACTAGCTGGCTGCTCTGCCCCTTTGATCAAACGCTCTAAATAACGCGCGATTTGATCTACTTCTAAGTTCACTTGCGTGCCTACTTTAAAATCAGCAATAGTTGTTTGCTCACTAGTGTGCGGCACAATTGTCAGTTTAAATTTATTATCTGCTACTGCATTTACTGTTAGGCTAATACCATCAATGCATACCGAGCCTTTATAAGGAATATATTTCATTAGTTGTACATCGGTGCTTAACCAGTACTCAACGGCACGCGCATTAGGCGTAATTGCGGTAATAGTCGCGATGCCATCAACATGCCCTGAAACTAAGTGACCACCTAAACGAGATACTGGCTGCATGGCTTTCTCAAGGTTTACAGTTTGCCCTTGTTTATAGTGAGCAAATCCCGTTAAACTAATCGTCTCATTTGATAAGTCAGCGCTAAATCCATCACTGTGCTTGGCCACAACCGTTAAGCAAACCCCATTAGTTGCAATGCTATCGCCTAAATTTACATCGGCCATATCAAGGTTATTACTTTTAATGCGGATAGCTAAATCGCCTTGCTTTTGTTGTAACTCGCTAATAGTGCCCGTTGCTTCGATGATCCCAGTAAACATAGTGGTTACTCTTTAGTTATTTGGTTTAGATGAGGCTTTGCGTGGTGTCGCCGTGATACGAATATCGTCACCGATACACACACTCTCATTAATTGATAAATTAACAACGTCCTGCATACTTGTCAGCTCTGTAAAGTTTAGTAAGCTTTTGCCGTCATTCCCTAACAACTTCGGCGCCAGATAAACAATATATTCATCAATTAAATTACATTCAGTCATTTGGCCCGCTAAGGTTGCCCCTGCCTCTAACCAAATATGATTAAACTGTTGCTGCGCTAGAAGTTTCATGGCAGCCACTAAATCAACTTTATTATTTTTTTCTGGTACTACAATATGGCTTACGTAATGAGGCCATTGCTGTGATTTATCAAGTTCAGTGGTAAGAATAATTACTTCACTGGCAATGCTAAATAATGCTAGCTCAGGTGTTAAACGATTTTGTGAATCAATAATAATACGTACAGGTTGGCGTACAGGTAATTGCGTTGGTAACGGCTCTGGCAGCTCTTCAACACGAACATTGAGTTTTGCATTATCAACTAATACTGTGTCCGCACCGGTTAAAATAGCGCAGCTTTGTGCGCGCTGTAGTTGCACATCTTGGCGAGCCTTAGGGCCCGTTATCCATTTACTTTGACCGTTTTTAAGTGCCGTTTTACCATCAAGGCTTGCGGCCATTTTGCAGGTAATAAATGGCATACCTTGCTCCATGCGCTTTAAAAAGCCACGGTTTAACAGCCTTGCTTGTTGTTCTAACAAACCTGACGCAACCTCAATGCCCGCGTCCGCTAAAATAGCTAAACCTTTACCGGCTACCTGCGGGTTTGGATCAACCATAGCAGCAATTACTTTTACCACGCCAGCAGCTTTTAAACCTTCGGCACACGGCGGTGTGCGACCAAAATGGCTACAAGGTTCAAGCGTGACATAAGCAGTTGCGCCAAAGGCTTGGCTACCCGCCATTGCTAATGCATTCACTTCAGCATGGCCTTGGCCGGCAACTTGATGAAAACCTTCACCAACAATAACGTCATTTTTTACTAATACACAGCCAACATTTGGGTTTGGGGTGGTAGTAAAGCGTCCTTGTTTGGCAAGCTCAATCGCTCGGGTCATATAAGAGAAATCTTGTTCGCTAAACTGATATTGGTTCATATCACTCTCCCAAACGGGCAATTTCTTCACCAAATTCACGAATATCTTCGAATGAACGGTATACCGATGCAAATCTGACGTAAGCGACTTTATCGAGTTTTTTCAACGCTTCCATAATGCATTCGCCAATCAGGTGACTGGAAATCTCACGCTCGCCGGTGGCACGTAATTGCGATTTAATAATATTGACCACTTCATCAACTTGCTCGGTACTGACGGGGCGTTTTTCTAATGCGCGGTGTAGACCATTAAGGAGTTTATCTTCATTGAAAGGTTCACGGCTACCGTCTTGTTTGATCACCCGAGGCATTACAAGTTCTGCGCCTTCAAAGGTAGTAAAGCGTTCATGACATTCATTGCATTCACGGCGTCGCCTTACTTGGTGGCCACCTCCCACTAAACGCGAGTCAATCACTTTGGTATCTTTTGCGGTGCAAAATGGACAATGCATAGGTATCAGCTTCCGTTAAAAACAAAAAAGGCCGCTTTTAGGCGGCCTTTATAATAGCAAAAAACTAAGCTATTGTGATCTAAATTACTGTTTGTAACTCAATTAAGCGTAAACAGGTAATTTTTTACAGATTGCTTTAACTTTCTCTTTTACTTGTGCTTGTACTGACTCATCGTTGATGTTGTCTAGTACGTCACAGATCCAGCCAGCAAGCTCTTTAGACTCAGCTTCTTTAAAACCACGGCGTGTGATTGCCGGTGAACCAATACGTAAACCAGACGTTACAAACGGTGAACGTGGGTCATTTGGTACTGAGTTTTTATTTACGGTGATATTAGCATTACCTAAAGCCGCATCTGCGTCTTTACCAGTGATGTCTTTATCAATTAGATCAAGTAAGAACAAGTGGTTTTCTGTTTTATCAGATACGATCTTATAACCGCGCTCTTGCATTACTGCAACCATAGCTTTAGCATTTTTCACAACTTGAGTTTGGTATACTTTAAACTCTGGTTGTAATGCTTCTTTAAATGCCACTGCTTTGGCAGCGATAATGTGACATAAAGGACCACCTTGACCACCAGGGAATACTGCACTGTTAAGCTTTTTATAAATAGCTTCGTCGCCACAAGCAGAAATAATCAAACCACCACGAGGGCCGGCTAATGTCTTATGCGTAGTTGTAGTAACAACATGTGCATGTGGTACTGGGCTTGGGTAAACACCAGCAGCAATAAGACCTGCAACGTGAGCCATATCAACAAACAAGTAAGCGCCTACTTTGTCAGCGATTTCACGGAATTTAGCCCAATCAACAATACCTGAGTATGCTGAGAAACCACCGATGATCATTTTTGGTTTGTGCTCAAGTGCAAGTGCTTCAACTTGTGCGTAATCAATCTCGCCAGTCGCTTCGTCAAGTCCGTATTGGATTGCGTTATAAAGCTTACCAGAGAAGCTTACATGTGATCCATGCGTTAAGTGACCACCATGAGCTAAGCTCATACCTAACACTGTATCGCCAGCATCTAATAAAGCTAAGAACACAGCAGCATTTGCTTGTGAACCTGCGTGAGGCTGAACGTTAGCATAATCTGAACCAAACAATTCGTTGGCACGGTCAATCGCTAGTTGTTCAACCACGTCAACATGCTCACAACCACCGTAGTAACGCTTGCCCGGATAACCTTCAGCATATTTGTTTGTTAGCTGTGAACCCTGCGCTTCTAGTACGCGTGGGCTACAGTAGTTCTCAGATGCGATAAGCTCGATGTGTTCTTCTTGGCGAGCAGTCTCTTTAGTGATTGCTTCAAATAACTCTGGATCGAAATCCGAAATATTCATGCTACGTTCTAACATGGGGGCTCCTAGGGCAACGTGTATGGTATTTTGAAGGCTGAATTATACGCTGAAAACGTCAATTTGCCTATGGTGTAAAGATGAACATATTTAAACAGGGATTGAATTTAATTCACAGTGTTTTTGTAATGATATTTTTTTATTAAAGCATCAGTAATTTTAATGAATAAAAGCAAATAACATTTACATTATTTATACCTTAATCTGTTGCATTCGCGATTGTTTACACTATTATGATACCAATGTAATCATGGATGATGAACTAATTTACTATGCTAGCTAAACCTATCTACGAATCAATTCCTTATTGTTATGTCATTGTTGGCGGACTTTGCATTTTACTTTTCAGCACTGTTTTACCAACAGCCATTGGTATTTTTTATTCTTCAATGGTGCCAACATTTGGCGATTACGCTCAAATTCACGGCGTAAAGATCATAAAGTAAATCGCATTAAAGTTAACAAACACTTTTATTATTATGAATTTAAACCATTTATTTTATTTATGTGCGGATTACTCCTAATCCATTGGGTAGCGAATGAATTAGTTATACTTGCAGGGATTATGATCTGCCTTATAGCCATTTTAATTTTTTGTTTACGAGTGCTAAACCGCCGTTCACGTTCAATAGTTTAATTTTCCATTACTGCTATTAAGTACAATTTAAAGCAATAAAAAACGACATTGCTTTCACATATGCCGTTTATTTTTAGTTTTACTGAGCGGGTAAAAACTAACCTAGTTTAGCTAATAATATTTCACGCAGGATATCGTAATCATCTGCGATATCTTCGGCTAAGCATGGTTTAGCTAATGCATCAGCTAGTGGTTTTGGCATTTCAAGTTCAATATTTAAAATCTCTTCAACACTTTCTTTAAACTTAGCCGGATGCGCTGTTGCCAGAAAAATACCAGCAGAATCAGTTGCTAAGTTAGCTTTTAGGCCCTGATAAGCAATCGCTGTATGTGGTTCAGCAACATAGCCTGTTTGATGAATTTTTTCATCACTGCTTGGGTATCATTTTCATCAACACTAGTTGAATAAAAATCATCATAACTAAACCATTTGTTATCAAGCATGGTTTGTACACGTGGCCAATTATTAGGTTTACTCACATCCATGGCATTAGACAATGACTCGATTGTGGCATTAGGCGCCCAGTTTTTATCAAGGATAAAGCGCGGTACAGTGTCATTTTGATTGGTTGTAGCGCTAAGTTTAGCGACCGGTAAACCAATCACCGCACCGATCATCGCCGCACATACATTACCAAAGTTACCACTAGGTATTGAGATATGTGCTTTGGCGCGCTGCTCTTTTGGTAATTGCGCTATTGCTTCAAAGTAATAACATACTTGTGCAACAAGGCGACTTATATTGATAGAATTAGCTGAATTTAAACCTAAGCGAGATTTAACTTCATCATCTAAAAAGGCATTTTTAACCATCGCTTGGCAATCATCAAAGCTACCATCTACAGCGTAGCAATGGATATTATTACCCAAAGTAGTAAACAATTTTTGCTGTGCTAATGAGATTTTACCTTTTGGATACAGGATAACCACATCAATATTTGGCTTGTTATAGAACGCATGCGCAACAGCTGCCCCAGTGTCCCCTGAGGTTGCTGTGAGTATTGTGGTTTTTTCACCTTGGCTAAATTGTGCCAAGCACTCAGCCATAAAGCGACCGCCAAAGTCTTTGAATGCAAGCGTTGGCCCATGGAACAACTCTAAACAATAAATATTGTCTTCAACTTCAACTAATTTAACAGGAAAGTTAAAGGCATTTTGCACCATTTGTGCAACCGTATCAGCAGGTAATTCATCACCAATCAAATGCGATAAAATCTTACTGCTACGAGTAACAAAGTCCATATCGAGTAAACTATCAACATCAGCTAAAGGCGCGAGCGATTCAGGGAAAAATACTCCTTGATTACGTCCTAAACCTGTTTTAACTGCTTCAACAAACGACACTTTTTGAGAATCATCTTTTAAATTATGTAATTGCATTATTAGTTCCTTAAATTCTTATAGCTGACGCGTGCCGGCGTTATCGAGTTTACAAATGTGGCAGAAGCCTTGCTCATTAATATAGTTTTGTTCAAGCCACTGTGCGCATTGCTGTGCAGCTTCAAGCGTTTTGCACACGGTAAATAATGTAGGACCAGCACCTGAGATACTGACAATCTCAGCACCAAACTCTGGCAGCGCCGCTTTAGCTTCACTAAAACCATTGATCAGTGGCGCACGATGCGGCTCCGCTATTTCATCACTCATGATGGAGAGTGCTTCATCAAATCGGCTAGTTAACAATAAAGTACTAAACGCTGATAAGCGCTGCGCAAATTCAACGCTCGCATGCATACTTAGCTGTTTTGGTAACACTGAACGCGCTTTAGCGGTATTAAGTGAAAAACCAGGAAAAGCCGCTACGTAATACCAACGCTCATCAACCGGTAAAGCAATTGATTTATTTGGAATTAAATCACCAGTAAGCTGCAAACCACCCAAGTAACACGGAGTGATATTGTCGTAATGACGACCGCCACTGACAATCGCTTCAAAATCAGCCATTAATTCAATTAACTGCACTTGGCTCAGTGCAGTACCTGCAAACTGATCCAGCGCCGCAAATGTGGCTACTACAGAGCAAGCACTTGAACCAAGACCCGAGCCAATTGGTAAGTTCTTTTTTAATTCCAGTTTAACGCTTGGCATGGTTGGCGCTACATGTTCACGAAAATGCACTAAACACTGATACGCTAAATTTTCACTGGCATCGCTTGGTAGTTTATCTGCGTAATCGCCAGAGCATATAAATTCGTCAAGCTCGCTAGAACTTACCGCAACAACATCACCTAATAACGTGCCATCAATAGGAGCAAGCGCAGCACCTAAGGCATCAAAACCAACTGCAAAATTACCGATTGAGGCTGGAGCATATACTTCGATCATTATACTCTCCTAGCGCGATAACGTTTTTAAAATGTCAGCAAATACCCCAGCCGCAGTCACTGCTGAGCCGGCACCATAACCACGAATAACAAATGGACGTGGTTGATAGTATGCACTCAAAATTGCTAAGGCATTTTCGCCGTCACGAATAACAGCCAGAGCATGCTTTTCATCTACCGCTTCAATACCTACTTTGCAGTGGCCTTGTTTGATAGTACCAACATAACGCAACACTTTGCCTTCACTTGCAGCACTTTGAATACGGTCATTAAACGCAGCATCTAAACTTGGCAATTTAGCCATAAATTCGTCAACGTTATCACCTTGGGCAAAACCCAAAGGAAGCACTGATTCAACTTCGATATCGCTCAACTCTAATTTCATACCTGCTTCGCGGGCAATAATTAATAACTTACGCGCGACATCAGTGCCCGATAAATCATCACGTGGATCTGGCTCAGTAAAACCACTCTCTTTTGCTTTAATGGTTGCCTCAGACAGTGATAAACCATCTTGCAATGCGCCAAACATATATGACAATGAACCGGATAAAATTCCGCTAAATTCAAGTAACTCATCGCCAGCACCAAACAGTGACTGTAAGTTATCGATTACTGGAAGACCTGCACCGACATTTGTTTCGTATAAAAACTTACGATTATTTTTTTGCGTTGCTGTAATTAAATCTTGGTAATAAGCATATGAACTTGTATTGGCTTTTTTATTTGCAGCCACAACGTGGAAACCGGCATTCAAAAAGTCTACATACTGAGCCGCTAAAGCATCTGAAGACGTACAATCAACCAGCACTGGATTGATTAAATGATTTTGCCTAACAAATTGTTCAACCAGTTTGAGGTCAAACGGTTGTTCTGATGCTGCCAACTTTTGCTGCCAATCGTCAAAAGCAATTCCTTCGCTATCAAGATGTAATTGACGTGAATTAGCAACACCATACAAGTTTAGTTTGATATTACGTTTTTCAAGCCATGCTTGCTGACGCTCTAACTGCTTAATAAGTTCTTGGCCAACTAAACCACAGCCTAATAAAAATACATCAATTGATGGGATATGAGTGAAGAAGTTTTCGTGACACACTTTTACAGCATCATTACACAGCTCGCCGTCAATCACTGCTGAAATTGCACTTTCAGTTGAATCCTGGGCAATAGCGACAATGTTAACTTGTGCTTGGGCAAGTGATGCGAAAAATTTAGCAGCTAAGCCTTTATGAGCGCGCATATTATCACCCACTAAAGTAACGATTGCTAAATTACGCTGCACTTGTACAGGTTCAATTAGTCCCGCCTGTGATTCAAGCTCAAACGCAGTTTGCAATGCCTCAAGAGCCAATGGCAAATCTGATTCATGGACACAGAAGCTGATACTAAATTCACATGACGATTGAGTGATCAGTACAATCGAAACATTATCGTGAGCAAGGGCATTAAAAACTTTTGATGCCATGCCTACTTTACCTTTCATGCCAGGGCCTGAAACCGTTAGCATCGCAAGATTTTGTAAACTAGATAACGCTTTTACCGGCTCCGATGACACATTATCATTACTGATCAGTGATCCTTGTGCATCCGGATTATGGGTATTTTTAATTTCACACGGCACGCCAGCTTTAGCGCACGGTAGAATTGTTTTAGGATGGAGAACTTTGGCACCAAAGTAAGAAAGCTCCATAGCTTCTTTATATGATAAAAAATCAACTTTAGTGGCTTTTTTGATATAACGCGGATCAGCACTGTACACACCATCAACGTCAGTCCAAATTTGACATACTTCAGCTTCTAAACACGCTGCGGCAATTGCGGCTGAATAATCTGAGCCATTACGTCCCAGTGTAGTTAGCTGGCCTTGTTCGTTGCTAGCTGTAAAGCCAGGCATAATATAAATAGTCGCAGGATTAGCTTTTAAAGCCGTTTGAAAACGAATTTTACTCGCCACTAGATCAGCTTCTGCATCAATATGACCATTAGTTGATGCAATACAATCGGTTGCTTCGAGGTAGTGGGCGTTATGTGAGCTTAATAGACACTGCATCAGTGATACACTGATGCGCTCACCAAAACTAATAACATAAGCACGCACTTGATCTGGACAACATTGGATGAGTTTGACACCCGCTAGCTTATTTTGCAGTTCGTTTAAATCAGGCCAGTTTTGAACACTACCATATTCAGCTTCAACGGCTGCTTTTAAGCTTTGGCAACGCTCAATTAATGCGTGCCACTGTGTATCATAATCAAGTCCTTGTTCAGCAGCGCTTGCCAGTGCAACCAATGAATCGGTCATGCCACCTGGAGCCGATAGCACCAATAACATTTCGTCTTTTAATTGTGCTTTAACTAACTGTGCTACCTGTTGTAGGCAGGCAAAGTCAGCAAGTGACGACCCACCAAATTTTAATACTCGCATTTTTTATGTTTCCTCATCCCATAAAACGAAAAAAGGCCTGTGTTCGTTGTGAACACAGGCCTTTAAATTTGTTGCACCGACCTATGCCACTATCCAGTAAGAATGGTGGTTGTAATAATAATGGTCAATGCGTGATTATTTGTTTTCATAGCCCTTAGACTGCCTTAAACAGGGCTATTCTGTCAACCCCAAATAAAAAGATAAATTATGCCTTTTGATTATAAAGAAATCTAATGAATGCCAAATTTATGCAGTATTTCATTTAATCTTGTTTTATCTATCGGCTTATCAACGAAGGCTATAGCTCCCAACTTAGCGACGCGTTGTTTCATTTCAAGTTGAATATCTGCCGAAATTACCAGCACAAAGCATTCAATTTTTTGTGCTTTAATACCTTCAAGAACTTGTACTCCATCAACTTCGGGCATAGTTAAGTCAAGACACAGTAAATCGAAGTTATGTATATGCATTAACTCTAACGCTTCACGGCCATTTTTTGCTTGCATAATATCTGCTGAGATACACTCATTTAAACAGCGTATAACTTGTTTGCGTGCTACTGTTGAATCATCACACACCAGTACGGAAAAATTCATAATATAGACAACTAAAAATACGGATAATAGATTACTGAGCAGACAACTTATCACTCAATAAATAACGATGTTGTAGTAATGTTGTGATTTTATAACACAAAAATTTAACAGCGATAAGCTTAAGTTTTTGCTAAAAAAAGAAAAATTAACAATGTTTGTACTGTTAAATAAGATTATTTTATTTATTTTTAAACATTTATTAGCTAACTTTAATACTGAGTGTACTCGTTGCTAGGGTATTAATTAAGCTTTGTAAAAAAATAAAGGAGCTATAGGCCACCGATGCTACAAAAAAGCCTATCAAAAAAGCTACTTACCAGCGTGTTATCCGTCTACTTTTTATTAACTTTTGTAGTCACGTGCGGGCAAGTTATTGCAGAATATGTAAACACGAAAGATTATATACGTGACGAACTGACGACCTTACAAAAAACATTTAGTCGTAGTTTAACCCGTGCTATTTGGGAGCTAAACACTAAACAAACCATCACCACAGCAGAAGGCTTATTAGCAATTCCAATGATTGAAGGTATTATTGTACGTGATGATAGCGGCGAGATAATCTCACAATTAGGTCGCTCACTCGATATTCGCGAGCTATATAGCCAACAATTAGTACAAGAAGAAGCGATTATCGAAGATACTCCATCTGGCTTATTCGGTTATACCTTTCCATTGATCTTTGAATTTTCTGGCCGCGCCACCCAAGTTGGTGATGTCACGCTATTTTCGAGCCGAGAAGTGGTATTTAGTCGCATTATGATCTCAATTTATTTTTTAATTGGCAATGCGATGATCAAAACTACATTTTTAATCATCTTATTCTTAATGGCATTTAGAAAACTACTCACTGAACCTCTAGCACAACTAACAGAGCAAATTGAAGATCTTCAATTAGATGACCTCGAAGGTCAACATATCGAAATTGAAACAACTGAGCACAACGAATTAAAAGTAATGGAACAATCATTCAATAAGTTGATCGATAAAGTTGTGCAATACCGCAAAGAGCTTGAACAAACTCAAAAAGCATTGATAATAAGTAACGAAAAGCTCGATCAGCAAAATCTACAACTTGAACAAGAAGTGGCACGTAAAACATCAAATTTAAGTCAAGCTATGATGGATTTACAGCAACAAAAATACGAGTTGGAAAAACAAAAACTAACGCTCACCGAAGAAGTTGATTTGCGTCGCCATACTGAGCAAGAGCTACTAACTAAACAAACTGAAATGCAACGTTATGTTGATGAACTCAATATGGCGCAAGAGCGTTTAGTCAGCTCAGAAAAAATGGCCGCTTTGGGTGGTTTAGTTGCCGGTATTACCCACGATATCAATACCCTGGTCGGTATAGGGGTTACTGCCACATCCTTTTTGCAAGAGCGTTTAATACAAATTGAAAACGCTTACAAAGAGAAAACACTCTCGCCTAAAGCACTTGAGGAGTTTATTAATGATGCCAAACAAAGTACTAGCCTATTAACCACTAACCTAGACCGTGCTTCAGAGCTGGTTGCCAGCTTTAAGCAAATTGCGGTTGATCAAGCCAGTGAAGCTGTGCGAACTATCAACCTAAAAGAATATCTAGGTGAAATTATTCGCTCATTACACCCTAAGATAAAAAATACCAGTCATCATATTAATTTAGATTGCCCGGTAGATTTAACCTTAAATCTACCTGCTGGTGCTATCAGTCAAATTTTTACCAATTTGATTATGAATTCATTGATCCACGGATTCGATGGTGTCAGCAATGGCATTATAGACATTGCTATTAAAGATGAAGATGACCAAGTGATTATCGACTTTAAAGATAATGGCAATGGCGTTACCGAACAGCAACTTGAAAAACTGTTTGATCCGTTTTTTACGACTAAACGCGATCAAGGCGGCAGTGGTCTGGGCACACACATTACTTTCAATTTGGTCAAGCAAACCTTGAGCGGCGAAATCGATGCGACAAGCTCACCAGTGGAACGGCTTGCATTATCATATTAGTTTCCCTAAAGACATGCCAAAACCTTTGTCTATATTTAATAACTAATGCGCCGAGACTGTTTGCCTAACACTTTGCTTAATTGCTAAACGTTTGGCCAATCAGTCATTTGCGCATCAGCTTTTTATTGTTATGATTGGGTAAATTTACCGAATGGATCAATCTCCCTATGTGGTTTAGTAACCTTATTTGTTACCGCTTTAAGCAAGACGTGTCGTACACCCAAGAAGACTTTGAGAAAGCCTTAGAGCAAGATTTATTTCGCCCTTGCGGTAGTCAAGATTTAAGTACATTTGGCTGGACCAAAGCCTTTGGTAAACATGGTGATACCCTTTCCCATTTCTCGCAAAAGAGTATTTTGGTTTGTGCTAAACGTGAAGAAAAAGTACTTCCTGCATCCGTTATCAACGATATGGTTGCTGAAAAAATAGAACTTATCGAAGCAGAAGAAAATCGCCCTGTTAAGAAAAAAGAAAAAGACGAGCTCAAAGAAAATATCCTCCATAGCTTATTACCGCAAGCCTTTAAAAAGTCGAGTTTACAGTTTGCCTTTATTGACCAAGAAAATGGCTGGGTAGTCGTCAACAGTGGTAGCTTTAATAAAGCAGAAGAGTTACTAGCACTACTTCGCAAATCACTAGGTACATTGCCGGTAGTTCCTGCATTTGCAAACTATGACTTAGATGTGTTTTTAACGGACTGGTTAACTAACTTCAGTACACCTGAGGGCTTTGCTATTGGCTCTGACGCAGAGCTTGAAGAAGCAGACGATAGCGGTGCTCAAGTTAAGCTTAAAGGCCATGATTTAGCCTGTGATGAAGTTAAATCGCACCTTGAAAGCGGTAAGCGAGTAACAAAACTTGCACTAGATTGGCAAGAGCGCCTGAAGTTCATGCTGCAAAATGATGGCTCTATTAAGCGCTTAAGCTACTCTGAAACATTAAAAGAAGAAAACGCCGACATCCCTAAAGAAGATATGTTGGTCAAACTTGATGCTGACTTTATTCTCGCCTCTGAAGAAATTAAACTAATGCTAGAAGAACTTACGGCTGGTTTAGGTGACGTGGAAGATTTAGCCTAAATTTTGACTAAGTTTTAAATACTAAAAAAGCGCCCTATTGGCGCTTTTTTTAACTGACGAATTAACTTAACTAAATACCGATTTCACATCATCGAGCATATCGTTATATTCATCACTTGAGAAGATATCAAGTGATGGGATCACACCTTTATCAATATAAGTTTGTAATGCTGCAGACTTATCTGAAACTTGTAAAATACCTTCCATAATCGCGCCAATACGAATGAAATCAACATAGCTAATATGCTCTGGGCGATAGTTAGGATTGGCCCAGCTTTCTGCTACTTCAACAAATTCATCAGTAAACTCCCAAGCACGCATGATGGCTCCCCCTACTTTACCGCTAAGCTTTTGAATCGCATGCGCTAAAAAGCTTGGATTGGCAAATACTTCCGGGTGACGTTCCGCTTCAGTCAAAATAGGCAATACACCAATATTATAAACTAGTGATGCCAGTGTAATGGTGTCACGATTCAATGAGGTCTGCTTGTTTTTCTTAAGGAAAAACTCCATCACAGTAATTGAGTGACATGCTACTTTTAAGGTCTTCTGCCATGCCTTATCCATGTAACCTTTGATCAGCTCATTATTTGAAACAAACAGTTGCTCCATCGCCATTGCTGTTGCGATATTTTTGATTTGACGCAGACCAATACGCGTTACCGCTTGATTTATATTAGAAACTTTAACTGTTCGCCCCATAAAAGCACTATTTGCGACTTTTATCATCCGTGCTGCTAATGCCGGATCATGAGAGATCACATCAGCCATTTGCGCTAAGTTTACATCTGGATTATCGGCAGCTTGACGTACACGAACCGCAACCTCAGGCAAGGTGGGTAAAACTAACGTGTCATTATTTATACGATCAACCAAAATGGTCAGTAGTGCGTTTTCTGTTGACATAAATGTGCCATCCTTTTGTATTGATTTGTTAATACACCCAAACCATGGAATGTTTATTTTTTATAAATACAGTATTGTCTAAGTTACCGCTAAAGTTAAGAAAATTACAGAAATTATATTAGTTTATTTTTCTACTACACTTTATATCCCTTCGCTAAGACCATCACAACACAGGAAACTTGCTATTTACGCATAAGATTTGCTTTAATGCTGGCATAACAAGGAAGCGAAATATCCTCTCAAGGGTATCTATAATTAAACTTACTTTTTAACAGGCAATATAATGACTCTCAATAAAATTAGCCAAGCACTTATTCTCACCGGTGCCGTTTTTCTTAGTGCATGTTCAGATCAAGCCAGCGCACCTAAAGCGTCAACTGACGCAGCAGCCTCAATTAAGCAAGTACAAGATAGCGGCCCACAACTTGTTAACGCTGACACTAGTCGCCTTGATATCTATACCGATTTTAGTTTAACGACTGATTTATCACATTTAAGCGACAACCAAAAAGCGTTAATAGCAAAACTTATTGATGCGTCTAAAATTATGGATGATCTATTCTGGCGCCAAGCATTTGGTGAAGATAAAGCGGCATTTTTAGCCAAAATCAATGATCCTAAAGTACAAAAATTTGCCGATATTAACTATGGACCATGGGATAGATTAAATGGCGATCAAGTCTTTTTGTCAGGCTATGAAGATAAAACAGCCGGAGCTCAATTTTATCCAGCCGATATCACTAAAGAAGAGCTAAACAAGGCTGACGTAGCAGATAAAAATGGCCTGTATTCAGTCATTAAGCGAGATGAGCAAGGCAAGCTATATAGCGTTGCCTATTCGGTTGAATATGCTCAAGCCCTTGAAAAAGCGGCTAACTTATTACGTGAGGCGAGCAAGCTTGCCGATGATAAAGAGTTTGCTAGTTACCTGAATTTACGTGCAGATGCACTACAAAACGATGATTATCAAGCATCAGACTTTGCTTGGATGGACATGAAGAACAACCCCATCGATATCGTTATTGGTCCAATCGAAACCTATGAAGATCAATTGTTCGGCTCTCGCGCAGCCTTCGAATCGTATGTATTAGTGAAAGATTTAGCATGGTCAGAGCGCCTTGCTAAATTTGCAGCATTTTTACCAGAGCTACAAAAAGGCCTCCCTGTTGATGGCAAATACAAACAAGAAGTGCCAGGCTCTGATGCGGACTTAAATGCATATGATGTTGTTTACTACGCAGGCCATTCTAATGCTGGCAGTAAAACTATTGCTATTAACTTACCAAATGACGAACAAGTACAACTTGAAAAAGGCACTCGCCGTTTACAACTGAAAAATGCTATGCGCGCTAAGTTTGATAAAATATTGGTGCCAATCGCTGAGCAGTTAATTGTTCCTGAGCAACGTAAACACATTACTTTCGATGCATTTTTTGCCAATACCATGTTCCATGAAGTCGCTCATGGTTTAGGGATAAAAAATACTATCACAGGTAAAGGCACGGTTCGTCAGTCTTTACAAGAACATGCCAGTGCTTTAGAAGAAGGCAAAGCCGATATCTTAGGCTTGTACATGGTTGAGCAGTTACTCAAAAAAGGTGAGATCACAGAGGGAACACTTGAAGATTATTACATCACTTTTATGGCCGGTATTTTCCGCTCAGTGCGTTTTGGCGCATCAAGTGCCCATGGAAAAGCAAATATGATCCGCTTTAACTTTTTCGCAGAAGAAGGTGCATTCTCTAAAAATGAGCAAGGCCTTTACAGCGTAAATATGGAAAAAATGGGCCAAGCGATGGCCAAGCTATCTGGTTTGATCTTAACCTTACAAGGTGATGGTGATTATGAGAAAGTTGATCAACTGATTGCCACACATGGTGATATCAAAGTGGAACTTGCTAAAGATTTAGAAAAACTAAGCCAAGCTAATATCCCTGTAGATGTCACATTTAAACAAGGTAAGAAAGAGTTAGGTTTAGAATAATATAATTAATACTAAAAAGGCGTTTTAGGGGCTCACCTAAAACGCCTTTTTTAATTCAATATTGCTATTACGGGAATGCTAAACCATATTTTTCACTCATTTTTTTTACTTCACCATTAGCAATCATATTATTTAATTCTTTATCGAATAAGGTAATAAACTCATTTAAATTACGTTTTTTTGAAAAACCAAAATAGCCTTTATTAACAATTAATGGCGGTTGTAACTGTTTAACTTGATTAGCTAAACTTAACTGCTTAATAACGGGCTGTGCGGCTCTTGGATGAGTCACTATAATATCGACACGGTCATGAATTAATTGCAAAAAACTGGCTTCTACAGTACCCACTTCAGAAACCTCCAACTGACTTTTATATTGCTCAAAATCGTCACCATAGTTCCAACCTCTTGTTAATCCTACCGATAACTCTTTTAATGTTTCTAAATTATTATGCCACTGGAATTCATTACTATTTTTGACATAAAAAACCAGCGGATCTTGATAGAAAGCAGCCTCACTATAAACCATATATTGCTCTCTAATAGCCGACTTATAAGGGCCTATAAATGCATCAGCTTTGCCAAGTTCAATCATTTTTAGCGCCCGTTTAAATGGCAAAATATCAATTTTAATTTGGCAACCTAAACGCAGGCAAATCTCACCTGCGATGTCGGCGCCTAAGCCTTCTATTTGACCTTGTTCATTTTTTTCAAGTACCGACGGAAAGGTGGTACCAACAAAGTAAAATGTATTTGCTGCACTGTGATGCGAAAATACAATTAACAAGGTAAACAATACAAAAGCTTTCATCCGTTAGTTTGCAATCCTTATATACTGAATGTAATAAACAGCCACGACTTAGTGACCCTAAGCATAGTCTATTTTCACCCAACTAAAAGTCATAATTCCATGATAAAATTCTGTTATATAAACACTCAACCACGATTAAAAATGTGTTTTTAAACGTGCCAATTGCTCTTCACTGTAAGGCACGGCGGGATACTTCCCCCATACTGGCGCAGGCCATGCGACATCGGTTTTATAGCGGGCAATATGATGAATATGTAACTGTGGAACCATGTTACCAAGCGCTGCGACATTAAGTTTATCTGGGTTAAGTACCTCCTTGAGGAGCCGACTTAACTTCGCTGACTCTTGCATTAGCAATAGCTGTTCAGACTCGCTTAGATCAATGCTCTCTTTTAAATTCGCTTTACGAGGCACTAAAATAAACCACGGGTATTGACTATCATTCATAAGTAACACTTTGCATAATGGCCAATCGGCCAGTTCAATACAATCACGTGCAAGTTCTGGGGCTAAAGAGAATTCAACGGTCATTTTTATTCCTTACAAATTAAGTGCATTACATTTTCGCTACTTTATAGCATTTAGTTGCAGTTGCCCACGCTTGGCTTTACCATCGTTGCAGTTTTTATTCGAGCGAAGGTAAACACGTGTTAAAAAAATTAAACACCTCTCATACTTGCTACCTTTGGTGGCAACAGCCATCACAGTGCAAGCTAAGCCTCTTACTTTAGAACGTATTTTTGATGATCCAAGTTTAGCGGGTAAAGCACCTGTACAGCTTAAGTTTTCACCAGACGGTAGCCGAGTTACCTACCTGCAAGGTAAAAGCGACGATTACAACCGTTATGATTTGTGGGAATATAATTTAAAAGATAACAAAAATCGTATTTTAGTCGACTCTGCCAAACTTTTTTCAGGCCCCGAAAACCTCTCAGACGAAGAAAAAGCACGCCGTGAGCGCCAACGTATTTTTGGTAAAGGTATTTTAGAATACAAATGGTCTAAAGACGGTAAAGCCTTGTTATTTCCACTTAATGGTGACCTCTATTATTACGAGCTAGGAGCAGGAAAAAGCCGTAAACTGACCGATACTGAGGCATTTGAAACCGACGCACGCTTTTCACCAAAAGGAAACTTTGTCTCGTTTGTCCGTGAACAAAATCTTTATGCGCTAAATCTTAAATCAGGTAAAGAAATTCAGCTGAGTAAAGATGGCGGCGGTGTGATCAAAAACGCCATGGCGGAGTTTGTCGCGCAAGAAGAAATGGGCCGAATGACAGGTTATTGGTGGTCTGGTGATGAATCAAAAATAGCCTTCACTCGCATTGACGAAAGCCCAGTTAAAGAAGCTATCCGCAATGAAATTTACGCTGATGAAGTGAAACTGTTTAACCAACGCTACCCATTTACCGGCACTAATAATGTAAAAATTCAACTTGGTGTGGTTAAGCTCGATAATCAAAAAACTGATTGGGTTGATTTAGGTAAAGACGAAGACATTTACATTGCCCGTGCAAAATGGTTAGAAGATGACAAAACCCTATCATATCAGTGGCAAAACCGCTCACAGCACAACTTAGAATTGCGCTTTTATAACAGCGAAACAACAGAGCAAAAAGTCGCCTTAACAGAAACTAGTGATACCTGGATCAACTTACATTTTGATCTACAGTTTTTGAAAGACAAAAAACATTTTGTTTGGGCCTCTGAGCGCAATGGCTTTAAGCATTTATATCTATATCGTACCAATGGTAAGTTAGTGCGTCAGATCACCGATGGTGACTGGGTGGTTGATAGCTTAAAAGGTATTGATGAGAAAAAAGGCATTGTCTACTTTGCCGGACGCAAAGACACGCCTTTGGAAAGCCAGCTATACAGTGTTCCACTGTTTAAAAAGGGCGATATTAAACGTATCACTGAGCAAGGTGCTTATCACAATGTGGTAATGGCAAAAGACAGTAAAACTTTTATTGATAACAGTTCATCGGTCAACAAGCCAAACTCAGCTGCACTGCGTAAAGTAAACGGTGAATTTGTTACTTGGTTAGAACAAAATAAGCTTGATGAAAACCATCCACTAACTCCTTATCTTACTGATCTAGCTGAGCCTGAATATGGCACTTTGACTGCTGATGATGGTCAAGAGATGCACTATCGTTTATTTAAACCTGCAACGGTAAATGATGGTAAAAAACACCCTGTTCTTGTCAATGTCTATGGCGGCCCACACGCACAACGCGTAACCAATAGTTGGCGCAGCAAGAACTTATATTTCCAATATATGGCACAGCAAGGTTATGTAGTGTTCCAATTAGATAACCGTGGTTCGTATAATCGTGGTAAAAAGTTTGAAGATGCCATTTACAAACATTTAGGTGTGGTTGAAGTGGCTGATCAAATAAAAGGCGTCGAATTTTTACGTACGCTTGATTATGTTGACCCACAACGTATTGGTATTTATGGTCACAGTTACGGTGGCTATATGGCATTAATGACCATGTTTAAAGCTGGTGATTATTTTCAAGCAGGCGTATCTGGAGCGCCAGTGACTGATTGGGCACTGTATGATACTCACTATACCGAGCGTTATTTAGGACATCCTGATACAAATGCCAAAGGCTATACAGACAGTGCGGTATTTCCATACGCAGATGGCTTGAAAGGGCCATTAATGATCTACCATGGTATGGCCGACGATAACGTATTGTTTACCCATGCCACTAAGTTATTTAAACAATTGCAAGATAACGAAAAGCAATTTGAAATGATGACTTATCCTGGTTCCAAGCACAGCTTACGGGGTAAACAAGTGCAAACTCACTTGCATCAAACAATCACTAACTTCTTTAATCGTCATTTTGATGTAGAGTAAATCAGTAATGACCGCATAAAGGCTGATTGAAAAATCAGCCTTTTTTTGACTTAATGATAATCCTATTTATTTAAAAACTTTAGACCAAAACAAGGAACAGTTAACTAGATTTTAAAGTAATATTTACTACGCTTAATATATGCGCGCCTTCTGCGAGCACTTCTAAAGGATTTTTTATGTCGTACCTACGCCGTTTTACTATTTTTCAGCGCTTAGCTATTTTGGTAAGTTTGGTCGTTGTTGGTTTACTTTTTTTAAGTATTACTAGTTTAACTCAGCAATATGGTTCACTCAAAGCAGGCCAATATACGAAAACTAAAAATCTGGTTGAAGCTGCTTATAGCGTTATTACCCATTATCATTCATTACAACAAAGCGGCGAACTCACCGAGCAACAAGCCCAACAAGGTGCACTAGCTACAATAGCTAGTATTCGCTATGACAATGACAATTACTTCTGGATCAATAATTTTCAGCCAGCCATGGTTATGCATCCTTTTAAACCAGAATTAAACGGTAAATCACTCAGCAACAGTAAAGACCCAGATGGCGTACCGTTATTTGTTGAAATGGTTAAAATAGTTAAGCAAAGTGGTGAAGGTTTTATCCCTTACAAATGGCCTAAACCAGGTAAAGATCAACCAGTTGATAAAATAGCCTATGTGAAAGGTTTTACCCCGTGGCAATGGATAGTCGGTTCAGGTGTTTATATTGATACTATTGATAACGCTTTTGCCAGCTTACGGAATTTAGTTATTCTCAATGCCGCAGTGATTATTTTGCTATTAATTAGTTTAAGTTACTTAATCGCCAGAAGTATTTTACTGCCAACTCGGCTTGCTGCAAATATGATGAAAAGTATCTCTCAAGGTGAAGGGGATTTAACCCAAACCTTAGATGAAAATGGTAATGATGAGGTATCACGATTATCTCGCCACTTTAATTTATTTACTACCAAAATGCGTGAGTCACTTAAACAAGTGGCAAATAATGCCAATGATGTTAACCAGCATGCCCAAACAGTGGATGATGCGAGTAAAACCAATCATTCTTTTATTGAACTGCAAAACGATAGCTCAACGCAAGTCGCTGCAGCAATGGAGCAAATGACCCACCAAATTCATGATGTAAGTCGCAATGCCGAAGCGGCTGAACAAGCCGCTAACCAAGCCGCGGTGAATGCATCTGAAGGTAAAGAAGTCGTTGCTAAAACAATTCAAGCCATAGAAACACTGTCCAAAAACATTGAGACTGTGAGTCAAGTTACCGCTGATTTAGCTCAAGAAAGTAATAATATAGGATCGGTACTAGACGTGATCCGCGGTATTGCGGAGCAAACCAATTTACTGGCACTCAATGCTGCAATCGAAGCGGCACGTGCTGGCGAACAAGGCCAGGGGTTTGCCGTTGTAGCTGATGAAGTACGCACTCTTGCAAGTCGCACAGGCAAGAGCACAGACGAAATTCAGGCGATGATAGCCAAATTACAAAAAGGCGCACAGGCGGCTGTAGAGGCGGTAACAGCTAGCCAACAATTATCCACCAGCACAGTACAACAAGCTGGCTCTGCCAATACCTCATTAACTGAAATTGAACGTCTGGTGTCGGTTATCACCGATATGAATGGTCAAATAGCCCGTGCGACTGAGCAACAATCAAGTGCTGCGGATGAAGTCAATTTGCGAATTAATGAACTATCGCAATCAACCGAACAATCTCTGGCCAATACATCACAACTTTCTGGTGCAAGCGATAATCTTAAACACAGTAGCCAACAGCTAACTGATGTGGTTAATCGCTTTAAATTAGATTAATTAACAAAAACAAATTACAAAAAAGCCCCGTCATTTTATATGACGGGGCTGTTGTATTTAATACTGCTTATTATAAGCAGTAACGAGCAAATAAACTGCTTAAGCCTGCTGCAGTTGGTTTACCGTGCTGCCAATCACCACCTTCAACACCACTACCGGCAATATCCATATGCACATAAGGTAAAGGCTGTGCTGACTCACAACCATGCTTATCAAGGCCACCAACAATAGCTAAAAATGCCATAGGGAACTGATGACCACGTGCGGTAACTGCTGATGCTGCATTGTTACTTGATAATACGTCATCAGCTAAAGTACGCGGTTTAATAAAATCATAGTCTTCGCGACGGCTGCGAGAAACTTCTGCACCATCAGCCCATAAGTCACCACTGTCAGCCAGCTTACGAGAAATATTAGCCGCACGTGCAGGGCCATTTTCAACGTATGCACTGTAAGGTCCCATTGCACGAGCTGCATGTCCGGTTAACGTTGCGACCGTAAAGATTTCAGGATTAACTTCTCCTTTTGCTAAATCTTTCATCTCGCTGAGTAAATCCCCCATAGCTAAGCGCCCTTCTGCATCCGTATTACCGATGCGAACACGTACGCCCTCACGGCTAGTAATAATTTCATCTGGTACAAAACAATCAGAACCAATTGAATTACGAACTACCGCTAAGTAAGCAATAACTTTAACGCCTTGTGGTTGAAAGTCTGCCACTGATTTCATAAAACCAGCAACAGAGGCTGCGCCGCCTTTATCACGGCTCATACCGGCCATATGCCCGCCCACTTTTAAATCGGCACCACCGGTGTCATATACTAAGCCTTTACCGACAAACATTAAGGTACGTGTTACTTCGCCCTCTGGTACATATTCAAGTTTTACAACACGAGGGTGATGACGCTCAACCGCATATGAAGCGCGAGCCACGGTACTCATCATCGGGTACTCTTTATCAATCGTGGCAATATCTGCAATCACTGCAACATTGACCTTGCTGCCTTTAAATAAATCTACACAGTAATCAGCAAAACGTGGTGGCGCCATACGCTCAGGCTCAGTGCCACATAAATCACGAGCAGCATACTGCCCTGCGGCAATGGCATTCACTGCTTTAATTGTTTGCTCATTAGCACCAAACAAGGCTATTTGAGTGATCGGTTCAATGCTTTCACCATGAAACTCGCGTGCCTCAAGCGGCTGCCACAACGCTTGGCAAGCACCAAGATAAGCAACTTCTAAGGCATACTGATAACGGCTACCTTGGCTTGCTTGTGGTAAGTAAATAGCAGGTTTTGTACTGCCTGATGCTTTAGCTTCATTGATAGCCAATTTAGCTGCATCAAAATAACGACGTACATCGTCATAATCACGATTTAATGGACCTGTCGGCGCTAAAATTACCCTTTTAGAATCAACAACAAGCAGCGTGACTTGCTTACCAATACGTGCATCAACCGCCATTTGCGCTTTAATAGCTTGGCTTAGATTCGGATCGTCTAACTCAGAAAAATTATCGGCAATAATAATAAGCGCATCATGTTTTGCGTTATCTAATTGCGGGGCTGCAACTGCGTGAGGATATGCCATAAAAAAAGGTCCTGTTGTCAAAATACGTAGGAGCTTATTATCATTGATTTAAATAGCTATTGCCAGCAATGTACGACGAGCTAACATAACGCTGGCAACTTGGAGTTACAGTGTAAAATACAGCAGTTACTCACTGCCCACTTATCATTTATTGAAGCAAATAGCGCGCAGTATCTTAATCTAATATACTCAGCTGTACATGTTGCTGCGGTTCATTTTTAACACCGACTCCTACACCGAGTAACCGCACTGGCTGCTGCAAGCCACGTTGATATGCTTTGCTCAGCAGCTCAGCCAAGATAGTTTCATCAAGTCGGTGGCAAGTTTGATCGGCCGATGTCACCACAAAATTAGCAAACTTCACTTTGACACTGAGTTTATTTATACGTTGCTCTAATTGCTGTTTTGTTAATCGACGTTGAAGCTCAGCCAATAATATTGGCAATTGTTCTAAACACGCTTGTAAGCTGGTTTTATTATATTCATAGGTATGCTCAACACTGAGCGATTTACGGGTACGTTCTGTGGATACTTTACCAATATGTAAACCGGCACATTTTTGATACAGCGAGACCCCAAAGTTACCAACGTGTTGCTGCATCCAATTAACCCCTTTAGCGCGCACATCAGCACCGGTGTATAAGCCTTTTAAATTGAGTTTTTCAAGGGTAACCTTACCGACCCCGGGTATTTTACCCAAAGGTAATTGCGCTAAAAAGTCATCCACTTGCTCAGGCAATACTACAAATTGACCATTCGGTTTATTTTCATCACTGGCAATTTTGGCAATAAATTTTATCGGCGCAATTCCAGCCGAAGCAGTTAAACCGGTGGCTGCAAAAATATCGGCGCGGATCTGCTCTGCCATTAAGGTCGCACTACCATGGCATGCATTACTTTCAGTCACATCAAGGTAAGCTTCATCTAAAGAAAGAGGCTCTATAAGGTCGGTATAGCGCTGGAATACAGCACGAATTTGCGAAGAGGCTTGTTTATAAACTTGCATACGCCCTGGTACAATCACTAAATCTGGGCATAATTGTTTAGCACGGTAGTTAGACATCGCAGAGCGCACACCGTATTCGCGGGCGATGTAATTTGCTGTAGAGAGCACTCCACGGCGACTATTGCCACCAATTGCCAAAGGTACATTAGCAAGCGCGGGGTTATCGCGCATTTCGACCGCTGCGTAAAAGCAATCCATGTCAATATGAATAAACTTTTTCATTCCTCAAACCAAGCACTGTACAAATGAACAGTTATTATTCATTAAGTTTGATTTATTAGCAAGTCATCAGCTCGATGATTCTTGCTGTGAAGACTTTTACGATTAAATAACCTCGCACCGAATAACCAAAAAGCACCTTCTAAAATAAAACCAACTACGATTAGTATCACCATCCCAGAAGCATTGCCCATCGCATAACAAACGAATGCCAAACAGATCACCACCAGTAGCGCTAAGCGTTTCATTATTTTTGCTGTCACTGTATTCATAATTAGCTCCTTTAAATCAGATTAAAGTATTCATTTACGTAACCGTGAACTACTAAAACTAGCACATTTTCACTGTTTTCCTAATTTTCTTGAGCTAAACAGAACCAATTGCTAATCTACGTTTTTACTTTAAAAAGCTGTCGAATATGCAATCATTTATAGAACAACACCCTATCCATACAGCAATTAATGTTGCTTGGGGAGAAATGGATGCCTTACAACATGTCAATAATGTGGTGTATTTTCGTTATTTCGAAACTGCTCGAATTGATTTTTTTAATCAAATAAATTTACTCGAAGATTTACAAACAACAGGTATTGGTCCTGTGATTAGTGAAAATAACGCGCGTTATAAACGCCCAGTCACATTTCCTGATACAGTGTTGGTAGGCGTTACCATCAGTGATATTCAAAAAGACCGTTTTATGATGCACTACAGCGTATTTAGCCAAGCGCAAAATGCCTTGACTACATTAGGGTCATCGCAAGTGGTGATGTTTAATTTTAAAACGGGTAAGAAAGCACAATTAAGTGAGCCATTATTGGCTGCATTACATAAGTACAGCCGAGAATCATAAAAGTAAGGAATCATTATGCGTTACAACCCACTTGGTAGCAGTGGTCTCAATGTGTCTCGTGTATGCTTAGGCAGCATGACGTGGGGCGTACAAAATAATCAAGCAGATGCTGATGAGCAAATTGCTTATGCCTTAGAGCATGGCGTAAACTTCATTGATACTGCAGAAATGTATGCCATACCTCCCACTCCTGATACGTACGGAAAGACAGAGCAAATTATCGGTAATTGGTTAGCGCGTAATCCAGGTAAGCGAGACGATATTGTGCTCGCCACTAAAATTGCTGGCAATGGCCTAGCTTGGATACGCGATGGCGGCGATATTACTCGTCAAGCAGTCGTTCATGCCGTTGACGAGTCATTAAAACGCCTACAAACCGATGTAATTGATTTATACCAACTGCATTGGCCGAATCGTCAATCACCGCACTTTAGCAAACATTGGCCAGGTATGATCCGTTTTAGTGACGCTAATACAGAGCAACACACAGCGGGTATGCTCGATATTCTTGAAGGTTTAAACGACTGTGTTAAAGCTGGTAAAATTAAATATTGTGGTCTCTCTGACGACACGCCATGGGGTATTAGCCAATTTTTACGGTTAAGTGAACAACATAATTTACCGCGCATGGTCTCTATTCAAAATGAATTTAGTTTATTACACGCTAAAGATTGGCCTTATCTAATAGAGCAATGTATTCACGAAGATATTGCTTATTTACCTTGGTCACCCTTAGCAGGCGGTATGTTAAGTGGTAAATATTTAAATAGCGCACGTCCCGATGGTAGCCGCTGGACACTGGTGCAGCGTAATGGTTTATTCCGTGACACAGCGCAATCTCAACAAGCAATCAGCCACTATGTTGAAATTGCCCAGCAATACCAAATAACCCCAGCACAATTGGCGCTTGCATGGTGTGACCAAGTTGATGGCGTTACTTCTTCAATTATTGGTGCAACCAGCTTGGTACAACTAAAAGATGACATTGCCGCGTTCAACATCGAATTAAGTGAACAAGCTCTAACTGATATCGGTAATGTATTTAAGCAATACCCAATGCCATTTTAATCAATAAAGCCCAATCATTATCAATGCTTGGGCTTTCCACCGGATTAAAATACTTGAAAAACGACTTCTCACAAATAGTGAATCAAAAAAACACCACTAAAGTATTGAAAAATTAACTTACCGTAATAACTTACCAGTCTTTAGTAGCGCAAAATATTAGTTATTGTATACTCGATTTAAATTGTTAGCGGATAAAGTAAATATAGCTATGCGTATTGTCTATTACATCGTTGCATTATTCTCTTTTTTTCAAGCGTCTATGTACTTGCTAATACTACCGATGAAGTAACCCATATAACTTGGCTACAAAGCAATACAGCCCCTTTTCATCTGGCCAAAACAGCACAAACTCCCGATGGTGGCTTATGTGATTACTTAGTCGAACAGCTCATCAGTGAATTACCCGATATAAAGCATACCCGCCTCATGTTGCCGCAAAAACGTATAGGTAAGTACCTCGATGAAGGTCAACAAGCATGTTTCCCTTGTATGATCCATCGTAAAGTTAACACCCCGCGAGTGTTCTACTCGGTGCCAACTACGGTGTACCCACCATTTGCTATCATTGCCTCAGCTAAAACAGCGAAAGTAATTAGCCAACAACACAGTTCACCGATAAATTTAGTTAAACTACTGACAGATAATAAATTTATTTTTGGTCAATCCGCTGCGCGTAAATTTACTCCAGAGTTAAATACCATCGCTCGAAATACTAAAAGCGACCAACATACATCATTAAGTTGGAACAGTGAAAACGAAAGCAGCTCGGTGATCAATCGGCTCAATCATGGGTATATTGATTACACTATCGACTATCCTTTTTTAGCCGATTACTACAACCGCTTCAGCGAATTTGATAATGTAGTAACCTTACCTATTGCCGATCACGCCGATAAGCTGGTTTTAGGTGCGATTGGCTGCTCAACCAATGCCCCTAATAATTTTGCTAATAATGCTTTAAAAAAATAAATCGAGTGCTAACAAATAGCATACTGCCGTCTGCAAAGTACCAGCAAACACAGCGTGTATTGCTTGAAAATACCTTTGCGGAGTTTGATCAACAATATCAACAACAGATATTAAAACTTACTCAGCCAACCACTCTTGCTGAACCAATAAGTCTGAGCCCAAGTGTAACTGAGCAATAAATTTACTTCCTGCGTTCACAGCTCCTACTCCTGCAGGTGTGCCAGTCATAATAATATCGCCATCAATTAAAGTCATAAACTCACTAACTTGGGCTGAGATAACCGTGGGTTTATAAAGCATTAACTCAACGCCGCCTTGTTGTCGCACCTTATTATCTATCAGTAAGGTTAAGCTTAAATGCTCAATAGCTTGTTCGTCTATTTGTACAAACTCACTAAACAATGCAGAGCCATCAAAGGCTTTCGCGCGTTCCCACGGTAAACCGCTGGCTTTTAATTTACTCTGTAAATCTCGCTTAGTTAAATCCAGTCCCACCGCCACAGCAGCTAAACAGCCATTGTTAACTTGAAAACAAATTTCAGTCTCAAAATGTAATTGCTCATCCTTATGAGTACACATTAAGGTATTTGTTATCGCGCTTGGCGGCTTTAAAAACACCACCATTTCGTCTGCCTCTTGATTACCAAGCTCAGCAATATGCGCTGCATAGTTACGACCAATACAAATGACTTTTGATGGATTCACTGGTTTCATTTCGATCTTTCCTATTCAATAAAAAGCAGCCTAGACTACTTTTTATGACGTTTATTGGCAATTAACTTCGTATTGCTATTTATCTAGATCGATGTCACTGGTATCAAGATCAACAAAGGCATTACTGGCATGAAATAACCTCAGTAGATACATGCTCGCTGGTGATGTTGAGTTTCGCAATCGATACCTGCCATGGCGCAGCTGTACTTAACTGCCAAGGTGAAAATACTTGACCTAAATTAACACCTTGCTGTGCAAAACACCGTAAATCAATGTTTAAAGTCTGCCATTCGTTGGTTGCATTTAGCTGCTTAGCAATATCCAATTTACCTTGGCAATCATCACCACATTGCATACCAAGCCAAAGCGGGGCATCGGCACTTTGCTCAACCTTAATTTGCATTTGTAATTGCCCTGCTTTTTCAACAAACGAACGTAAATCAGATGGGAATGCCGCACTTAAACGCACTGCTGCTAGTTCATCGCCGCTGAAGGTAATTGCACGCGCATCTTCTTGAACGTCTTTATCAAAGGTTTTAACGCTAACAGCTCCGATTGATTCGCGACTACTTGCCATCACTTTTTGCTGCTCACCACTTTGTAAATGCAGACTCCATGGCGCTTTAACCGCGCGCTCAAACAATACTAAATCATCAAGCTGCTGTGATATTCCTGTTTGCTTAACAAGATCATCTTGCAAGGTGTTTTTATCTGAATAAGTTAAGCCAAAACCATACGGTAATAATGGCGAATAATCTTTATCACCACGATTTTCGTTATCAACTGGGTTATTCGGCCAAGAAAACGACAGCTTGCCTTTAAAATCATGATTTACTGAGCCATCTACATTTGCAAATAACACATCGCTAATTGCATCCCCTTCGCTACCTGGCAACCAAGTCGCGACAAACGCATCACTGGCATTAAGTTCTGCGTTTACCCACATTGGGCGGCCGCTAATAAATAATGATACAACGGGAATACCGGCTTGCTTTAATTTTTCGCAGTAGCGCTAAATCCGTTTTATTACCCCGCTGATATTCAAGATTATCTAAATCCCCATTGCCTTCTGCGTAAGGTTGCTCACCAAATACTACAATAGCGACATCTGGACGAGTATTGAACTCACCGTTTAAGTCATGCTGAACTTGCCCGCCCGCTTGCTTAACAGTGTGTTCAATACCATCCAAAATCGACGTGCCACCTGGGAAATCGCTATTTTGATTCCCCGTACCTTGCCAAGTAATGCTCCAACCGCCAGATTGCATACCGATATTATCAGCACCTAGACCAGCTACTAACACATTTGCTTTTGGCGAAAGCGGCAGTAACTGTTGTTTGTTTTTTAGGAGTACTAAAGATTCGCGAACTGCTTGTTTTGCGATTTTACGATGTTCAGCACTACCAATGACCTCTGTTTTTCCTGAAAGTGGACGATTTGCAGGACTTGGTTTATCAAATAAACCCGCACGCATTTTTACTCTCAGAATACGCGTTACCGCATCATCAATTCGTGATTGCGCAATTGTGCCATTGTTAACTTGTGCGATAAGGTTTTCATAAAGTGGCTTCCATGCATCAGTAGGCACCATGTATACATCAAGGCCGGCATTAGCGGCTTGTGCACAGTTTCCATTGGTACAACCAGGAATTTGTCCATGACCATTCCAATCACCCACAACAAAGCCATCAAAACCCATTTTGCCTTTTAGCACATCAGTTAAGAGATATTTACTGCCATGGATTTTTTCGCCATGCCAGCTATTAAACGACGCCATAACTGTTTGTGCTCCAGCACCTAAGCCTCCCACATAACCTTGCGCATGAATGGTAAATAACTCTGCTTCGCTGGTAATATTATTACCTTGGTCATCACCGCCTTGTGTACCACCATCACCAATAAAATGCTTAACCGTACTGATCACCCGTTTATCTGATAAAAAGTCTTGATCAACTGCGCCTTGTAAGCCTTTTACTATTGCGGCTGAATAATCTCTAACAATTTGTGGATCTTCTGAATACCCTTCATAAGTGCGGCCCCAGCGGTCATCTCGTACTACTGCAACAGTAGGTGCAAACACCCAATCAATACCGGTTACCATCACTTCTTGCGCGGTCGCTGCAGCAATTTTTTCAATCAACTGTGGATTGTTAGCCGCACCTAAACCGATATTGTGCGGAAATAACGTCGCACCAATAACATTATTATGACCATGAACTGCATCGGTTCCCCACATAGTTGGGATACGGCTACCATCAAGGGAATCATCTACTGATGCTTGGTACATTTTTTCGGCTAGTTCAATCCAATCAGCAGCCGTGGCATGTTTATTATTATTAGGAAAAGCCCCACCGCCATTAAGGTAAGAACCAAAACCATATTGACGCATATCTTCCACTGTAATATCGCGAATTTCAGGTTGGATCATCTGGGCTATTTTTTGTTCTAAGCTCATTGAGCCGAGCAAGTCAGCAATTTTTTGCTCCATATTGGCATCGTCTTTAACACCGCTTTTGATCATCGGCCAAATATCATTGGTCGCTGCTGTTTGTTCTGATTGCGAACAGCCATTCATCGCCATTGCTGCAATCATCATTACCAAAAGAGTACGTGGTTTTGTTATTGTCATATTGTCCACCTAGTTATCAATGACGAGTTGAGGTTGTTACTTTTGAGCCAAATAGCGCAAAGTAAGTAATATATAAATAGCAGCCGATCGGCAGTAATAGTGCTAATTGCACACCAAAATTGTCAGCTAGGACACCTTGTAATAATGGAATAATTGCACCACCGACAATGGCTAAGCATAAAATACCTGAACCCTGAGAGGTATATTTGCCAAGGCCTTGTAGGGCTAAACTGAAGATGGTTGGGAACATAATTGAGTTACATAATCCGACCAACAAAATAGCCCACATTGCTAATGCCCCTTGTCCTGTCATCGCCATTAACACCAGTACCATGGCAAGTAGTGCATGACATGCCAATACCTTACCTGCATTGAGTTTTTGCATGATTGCAGCACCAATAAAGCGACCTATCATGGCGCCAGCGAAGTAATAACTAATATAATGTGCTGCTTGCTGCTCAGTAAAACCCGCAATATGATCTAAGGTTAAAAAGCCTACTAAAAAGCTGCCGATTGCGACTTCAGCACCGACATAAACAAAAATGCCAATGGCTCCTAAAATTAAATGGCGATACTGCCAAACACTACCTAAATCAATAAAGTTCTCAACATATTGATTTTCACTCTCAGCATCTGCTGCTTTGCCAAGTTTAGGTAATTTTAAAAAAGCAAAAATAACCGCAAGTACCAGCAAGCTTGCTGAAAGCATTAGATAAGGAAGTTTAACTTGCTCTGCGGTTGCTTGGCTGACTTCGGTTAGAATAAGCCAGCCACCAAAGATTGGCGCAACCGTAGTACCTAACGAATTAAATGCTTGGGTCATGGTTAAACGCGACGACGCTGTTTTTGCAGCGCCAAGTACGCTTACGTATGGATTGGCTGACACTTGTAAGATGGTAATCCCCGAGGCCAGTACAAATAGCGCCAATAAAAACAGCTCATAAACATGCGCAACGGCTGCAGGATAGAATAATGCACAACCAACCGCTGCCACCACCAAGCCCACCACAATACCAAATTGATAACCTATTTTACTCACCAACTTACCAGCGGGTATCGACATCACAAAATAAGCCCCAAAGAAACAAAATTGGATTAGCATCGCTTGGGTATAATTGAGTGAAAACATCCCTTTTAAATAGGGGATCAGAATATCGTTTAGACACGTAATAAACCCCCACATAAAAAATAAGGTGGTCAACGACGTTAAAGCAAACGTTTGTTTGCCCATTGGTTGTAGGCTATGTTCATTCGTTGCCAAATTGTGTGTGACGTTTGCCATATTAAACTCTCTAATTATTTTAATTATCAGTTCGTTACGTTTATTAAAGTACTTTTTCATTACTTAAAAAAAGCAAATAATAGTTGCAACATAAAATGTAAGCGCTTACATTTATATCATATAAATCGAAATTAGCAATTTATTTACAAATATTCTGTAAGCGCTTCCATTTTAATAACTATGCTGCGCTTAATGTAAAAGTAATTGCCAAAACTGAATGTTAAAGGATGCACCTAATCGTGTTTAAAACTATTTCTCTGCCGCCTAGCTCTGCGCTACTTAAACCTCAGTTTACCTTTGGTGTAGCCACAGCCTCATTTCAAATTGAGGGAGCTCGCAACGCACGCCTGACATCTATTTGGGATACTTTTTGTGACCAACCAGGGGCTATCACCGACAATAGCAATGGCGATACAGCCTGTAACCATGTTGAACTATGGCAACAAGATATCGCAATGATTGCTGACTTAGCCGTTGATGCGTACCGATTATCAATTTCATGGCCGCGCGTATTGCATCAAGATGGCAGTATTAATCAGCAAGGCATTGGCTTTTATCGTGATTTATTAACGGCTTTAAAAGCACGCAATATCAAGACCTATGTCACCTTATATCACTGGGATCTACCCCAACACTTGGAAGATAACGGTGGCTGGTTAAACCGTGACACCGCCTATGCATTTGCTCACTATACTGATTTAGTTACCAAGCAGTTGACAGGTTTAGTTGACTCTTATGCGACTTTAAATGAACCTTTTTGCAGTGCCTATTTAGGCTATGAAGTGGGTGTACATGCACCCGGTATTAAAAGTCAACAAGCAGGTCGTCAAGCGGCTCATCATTTATTGTTAGCCCATGGTCTTGCCATGCAAGTACTGCGCGCCAATTGCCCTAATATAGAAGCTGGTATTGTTCTTAACTTCAGCCCAGCTTATCCAATGACAGAAAACGATACACAAGCAGCATTATTAGCCGATCAATATCACAATCAGTGGTATATCAAAGCAGTTTTAGAAGGTCAGTATCCGGCGCTTTTAAATAGCCTCAGTAGTGAAGTGCAACCCCATATAGCTGCTAATGATATGGCGATAATCAGTCAAAAAATCGACTTTATTGGCGTTAATTACTATACCCGCATACACTACAAAAACACTGATGATAACTGGTTTGCCGAAGCACAAATCAACAACATAGCTGTGACTGACATGGGCTGGGAAGTCTATCCACAAGGTTTAACTGAGTTGTTAGTATCATTAAATGAGCTATACCAACTACCTAAAGTTTATGTAACTGAAAATGGTGCGGCCATGGCAGATACACTACGAGATGGCCAAGTACTCGATACAGAGCGCGTTAGTTATTATCATACCCACCTCAATGCAGTGCATGACGCAGTTGAGCAAGGGGTTGATATACAAGGCTATTTTGCATGGAGCTTAATGGATAACTTTGAATGGGCATACGGCTATGAAAAACGCTTTGGTCTCGTTTATGTTGATTATGAAAACCAGCAACGCATACTAAAAGAGAGCGCAATACAATATCGCGCATTGCTCACACAGCGCAAAAAATAATAACAACATGAGTGCCAATTATGCTAACTAGAAAAGAAAAAATAGCCTATGGCTTAGGTGATACTGCAAGTAACATCATTTTTCAAACCGTGATGCTATTTTTAACTTTTTTCTATACCGATATATTTGGTATTTCTCCGGCCATCGTTGGTACTCTGTTCCTAGTGGTGCGAGTTATTGATGCAATCACCGATCCGTTAATGGGGGCGCTCACCGATGCAACCCGAACCAAATATGGTAGCTACCGGCCTTACCTATTGTGGCTCGCGATCCCGTTTGGGCTGGTTAGTGTAATTACTTTTACCACACCAGATTTAAACGCGACAGGAAAAGTCATCTACGCGTTTGTCACCTATACGCTATTAATGCTGGTTTATACCGCAATTAATATTCCTTATTCAGCTTTGGGTGGAGTACTAAGTCGCGATCCGAGTGAACGCGTATCCATTCAATCTTATCGTTTTGTATTTGGTATGCTCGGTGGCTTACTCGTCAGTGCTTGCACATTGCCATTAGTAAGCTGGTTTGGTAAAGGCGATAATGCTCTTGGCTATCAGCTTACTATGATACTGATGAGCTGTTTCGGTGTGATATTATTTTTGACCTGCTTTCGCTTTACTAAAGAACGCGTGGTTGCACCACAGCAACAAACCCTTAGCCTCAAAGCACAAATGGCAACGTTGTGGCAAAACGGTCCTTTTAAAATACTCTGTGGTGCTGCCATTATGCTGCTCACGAGTATGGTGCTGCGTACGACTTTAGCAATTTATTACGTAAAATATGTTCTTGGTGAAGCCGACTTAGTTACGCAATTTGTTACCTTGGGAATGATCGGTAATATCCTTGGCTGCGCCTGCGCACAACCACTGAGTAAACGGGTTGATAAAAAAGCAGCATATATATATCTCCAATACATCTCTGCGGCCATAAGCTGTTTTGCATTTTTCTTATCTGACGACCAATTAGTGCTCGCGTTTGCAGTCTATTTTTTATGGTGTTTTTTCACCCAAATGGCAACTCCATTGTTATGGGCAAAAATGGCAGATGCAATTGACTACGGACAATGGCAAAATGGCCATCGGCTAACTGGCTTGGTCTATGCAAGCGTGGTGTTCTTTATTAAACTAGGCCTTGCACTGGGCGGAGCTATTGCTGGTTGGTTACTGGCTTACTATGGCTATCAGGCTAACACTGAGCTTAATGAAGCAACTAAAGCCGGTATTTTAACCTCGTTTACACTGTTTCCTGCAATTGGTAGTGTACTTGTCGCGTTGATCATGAAAAGGTATATTCTTGATAATAATACCTTAGAGAAAATAAACGCTGATTTAGCCCAAAGAAGTAGTACTTAACAAGGAATATCATGGCGACCATTTATGAGGTGTCAAAACTTGCTGGGGTCTCATTAGCGACCGTTTCAAGGGTAATGAATAATAATACTAATGTCAGTGATGCAACGCGAAAAAAGGTAACCGTTGCGATGACACAGCTTGGTTACCGGCCTAATTCCATAGCACAATCTCTCGCATCTAACTGTTCAAATAGTGTTGGTTTATTAGTTTCCGAACTACAAGGCCCTTTCTATGGCCCAATGATGAGCGGCATTGAGACCGCTTTTCGTAAACAAAGCAAGCATGTGATCATTGCAGCAGGTCACAGTGACGAAGAACGTGAACAACAAGCAATCGAGTTTTTAATTAGTCGTAATTGTGATGGCTTAATTTTACATGTTGAAGCAATTAGTGATGACTACTTAATAGAGTTGAGCAAAGGGAAAACTCCTTTTGTACTGATCAATCGATACATTCGCGAACTAGCATCGCGCTGCATTATTTTAAATAACGTAAAAGGCGGTTATTTAGCGACTAAACACGTATTAGAGCAAGGCCATACGAATATCGCTTATATCAGCGGCCCACTGTGGAAACAAGATGCTCAAGATCGCCTCGCAGGGCACAAACAAGCTCTAGCAGAGCACAACATTAGTTTTAATGAGCAATTACTATATCAAGGTGATTTTATGGAAGACAGCGGCACTGCAGGCTTTCAGCATTTATATAACGGTAATTCAAAATTTACAGCGCTAATTTGTGCCAATGATGAAATGGCAACCGGCGCTATGGCCAGTGCCCGTGAGTCATCATTAATCTTGCCTGAGCAACTTTCTATTATGGGCTACGATAACGTATTTTTTACCCGTCATGTGTATCCACCACTTAGTACCGTCAACTACCCAATCAACGAAATGGGCCAAATGGCTGCTAACTGGATTTTAAGTGAGGTGTATAAAAAAACCACCCCAGCTTTACAAACTCTTTTTGAACCTGAATTAGTGGTGCGTCAATCAATTATTACTAACCCTCAATAAGTTGGGTTAGTAATGCTAAATTAATCGGTTTAAGTAATACTTGCTCTATCTCAAGGAGTTCAATTTGCTTCGGATCTGGCTGTATACCACTGACGATTACTCGCTTTAGATCTGGATAATACTGCTTTGTATAACGAGCTAAATCCAAGCCACTGCCATCAGGCAAATGCATATCTAATAACACTTTATCAAATTGAGAGTCATTTTTTAGAATTGCTAAAGTATGCTCATAACTAGTTGCAACAACGGTTTCAACCCCTAAACTTTCCAGTAATAACTGGGTGATTTGCGCCGCATCTGCATCATCTTCAACCAATAAAAAACGCGCACAACTTTTTACTCGCGCTGGTTGCGCTAATTTATCAACGGGCTTATTAGCCGCCATAGAGTAATTAGTTAAGCACTGATAAAGTAAGCTTGAATCAACAGGTTTGCCTATCACATCGTTAAAGCCCAGCGCCAATAACTCGCTATGTATACCTTTCATCGTGGCAGCAGTAAGCGCTATTACCGCCCCCTTAAAACCCATTTTTCTAAGTTCAATCGTGGTTTCTTTGCCCCCCATCACCGGCATATGAATATCTAAAAATATAATGTCGTACGGATCACCTTGCTGTTGTGCTTTAGTTACTTTATCAAGTGCTTGCTTACCGTGTTCAGCATAATCAACCTTTGCACCAGCAGAAGAGATCATATGCCCAACTAACACCCGTAAATCTCGTAAATCATCCACCACCAATACTCGGCCACTGACTTTACAGGGGGCCATTTTTTGCTGCATATTAGGTGTCAAATCGAGCTTTAATACACTGCGCTCTACATATTGAATATTGCCCGGATACACTGAAATAGTAAATTCAGATCCATGACCAATAGCAGACTCTAATGTGATCCCGCCCTGCATACGACTCAACAATTCAGAGCAAATAGCTAAACCTAACCCCGCGCCGCCAACTGAGCGCGATTCTACATCGGCTATTTGTTCAAATGGTTTGAATATAAGTGCTTGTTTCTCAGGGGCAATACCCATTCCAGAATCTTTAATACTAAAAAACAGCATTTCACGGCCATCAATAACTTTTGTCCATGCGCGAACAATGATATCGCCTTGCTCGGTGAACTTAATCGCATTATTGATGATATTAATTAAAATTTGCCGAAACCGTGTCGCATCAATACTAATTACAAGGGGCAAAGGTTGTAATGACTCAAAACGCAGCGACAGCCCTTTATCCAGCGCAGATACTCGCATTAAGGTAAACACATCAGCCATTAAACTATCAAGGTTGACATCACTGCAGCTGAGCTCCAGTTTATCGGCAGCTATTTTTGATAAATCGAGAACATCATTTAACAAGCTAAGTAGATGCTTACCATTACGATAAATAACCCCTAACTCATTATTGGCATGATTGTTAAATTCACTTTGCATAAGCAACTCGGTATAGCCCAAGATTGACGATAACGGGGTGCGTAGCTCATGGCTTAAATGTGCTAAAAAGCGGTCTTTAGAACGATTTTCGGCTTCTGCTTTGAGTCGTTCAAGGCGTTCATCTTCAACATCACGTCGGGCTAATGCGTAGCGAATAGAGCGGGCAAAGCGACTTGAGCTCATTTCACTTTTTACGAGATAATCAACAGCCCCAGCATCCAATGCGGCTAAATCAAGGGCGTCGTTTGATTGCCCGGTGAGCATAATGATAGGGCCATTAAAACCATTTTCTACAGCTTGTTTTAATACTGCTAAGCCGTCTGAAGCCCCTAAGCGGTAATCAAGCAGGCAAATATCATGATGATTTTTACTCAGCACCTTAACTGCCTGCTTGGGATCACTGATCCACTCTATATCAAATGTATGCGAACTCAGCTGCTCTAGATAATCACAGGTTAAAATATAATCATCTTCATCGTCTTCAACAAGTAACAGTCTGGTTGCCTTATCTAACATAGCGTCTCCAGTTTTTTATTTAGTCATTAAACGTACTAGGTAACTCTACAAACTCCACCCAGTACTTACCTAACGTTTTCATTAGTTCAACTAAGCCATCAAACGTAACTGGTTTAGTAATGTATGAAGCCGCGCCTAAATCGTAACCCTTAACCATGTCTTCCTCTTGCTTAGACGTGGTTAAAATAACTACAGGAATACCTTTTAAGTTTGAATTGCCTTTAATCGCTTGCAACGCTTCGCGTCCATCCATGCGTGGCATATTCAAATCCAATAAAATCAACCCAGGTCGTGGCGATGAGTTTTTGTCTTCAAACTTACCTTTACGCTCTAGGTACTCCAAAAGCTCCACACCATCTTCAACAAAGTATAACTCGTTTAATACACGGCTTTCAGCGAGTGCGTCTTGCGTTAATAAACGATCATCTTCATCATCATCAGCCATTAAAATGGTGATTGGCTTTACTTTAGAAAATGGCATTTAAGCCTCTCCTTGCAATGTGAAAAGCTCGCTTTCCACAGGTAGTTTTATGATGAAGGTTGCTCCCTCACCGGTGTCACTTTGTGCCGCTATCGTACCGCCGTGACGCTCTACAATACGTCGGCACACGGATAAACCAATCCCCGTGCCTTTATATTGCGAACGCCCATGCAGACGTTGAAACGGAACAAAAATTTTGTCGGTATATTCTGGCGCAAAACCAATACCGTTATCTTTAACTGTAATGATTTGCCATTCCAGCTCTGTATTATAATCATCATTAAATTCAGTCTGATGCTGATACTCAATAGTGATAATTGGTGCCACATCTGGACGTCTAAATTTCACCGCATTTGAAATCAAATTCAAAAATAGCTGCTGCATTTGGCTCAGATCTGCTTGTATTACTGGCATTTCGCCCACGTTGACCTGCGCATTTGACTCTTTAATCGCAATTTCTAAATCGCTTAGCACATCATCAAGTACTTGCTTTAAATCCGTATCGGCAAAGTCTTTACCACGTGTTGTCACTCGCGAAAACTCTAACAAGTCATTAATTAAATTAGACATTCTTTGCGCTGCATTTTTCATACGCGCGATATAATCAATGCCTTTTTCACCCAATTCGTCTTTAAACATGGTTTCTAAGCGATCACTAAATGCTTGAATTTTGCGCAGTGGCTCTTGCAAATCATGACTCGCTACAAAGGCAAACTCTTCAAGCTCACGGTTACTGCGACTTAGTTCATCAGAGTACAAGGTCAGCTCTTGTGTACGCTCGGTCACTTTACTAGCCAGTGTTTCGTTTTGATATTCAAGTTCCTGCTGATATTTTGCCGCTGTATGTAAGTTAATACGCGTGAGCATAAACATACCAAGGATCAATAAAGCACTGGTTACGGCAGTAATTGCAAAAGTGAGTTTGGCTTCTTTTTTAATTTGCCCTAACTTTCGAAACTGCACAGCTTTAAAAGCAGACTCCGCATCTTGAATTTCATCAGCGAGCTCTCTAATTTGCTCGTAAAGCTTACGGCCTTGATGCGTCTCTAGTAAATAATGAGCACGGCGTTCTTTATCTGCTAATGCTAAATCAACGGTTCTGGTTAATACCGCAACTTTATCATCAACCAAAAATAGTAAACGCGCTACTTTATCTGCTTGGCCTGCAATTTCAGTACGTAAATTTTTAACCAGTGTAGCTTGTGAATTGAGCTGCATAATAGCGTCGTTGTAGGGTGCTAAATAATCTTTATCGCCCGTTAATAAGTAACCACGTTGTCCTGATTCTGCCTGCACAATTGAAAGATGAAGCTTCTCAATTGCGGTGTTTAACATATTAGTATCATCTAAACGCTGTTGGGTTTGAGTCAGGCTTTGAATGGTATTCATTGCCAAAATCGCATTCCCCACCACAATACACAGCAGCACCGCGATAAAACTGGCCCAGGTTACCTTGACCTTACCTTGTTGCTTTTGCAGCTTCATTTATAATCCTTTTATATTATCTTATTCAACGACGCCGAGATTCGATATTTGTTCCAAGCTGTCACTGCATTGCTGACAATTACTTATTATTTTATCAAGTGCTGCCAATGCTTTTTCTTTTGGCATATCATTTTCTAGCACTAATTTGATCAATTCTGCATTCATCGATATACGATTCAGTGGTCCGCGTGCATCATGAATCAACTTATTGATTTTATCGTTATTAGCCATGCTACCCCTTTGTTGATTACTTGAGTTTAATTTAGCTATATTCGCCAATGCCACCATAGGCATTTAGACGGTTGTATAAAGTTTTAGTATTTATACCTAGCATTTGCGCTGCAAGCGTTTTATTACCTTGTACTTTATCCAACGTAGCGTGGATCAGCTCTTTTTCAACTTCTTCAATAGTTTGCCCTGCAGTCACTTGATTTGCTTGAGTTTGCTTATTCACTCGTGAAAATGGTGACTCTAAGTTATCTGGCAAAGTAATCGCTTTACCTTTTGGATCACTCATAATAAAAGCACGGTGAATACCGTGGCGCAGTTCTCGAACATTACCTGGCCAATCATAGCTTTCAAGTAACTTTAATTGTGCCGTCTGCCATTGAAAGTCGGTATTATTTTCTTCATTTAATTGATTTAAAAAAGCATTGGCTAATAAGGCAATATCTTCTTTTCTTTCACGCAGTGGTGGAATATCAATAGGAAATACAGCTAACCGAAAGTAGATATCTTCACGAATAACATTATTTTGCGCTAAATCTTCTAATGAGCGGTTAGTCGCAGAAATAACTCGGCAATCTACCGCACTTTCTTTACTGCCACCTACTCGGGTTACTTTTTTAGTTTCTAACACTCGCAATAGATTAGGCTGCATATCTATTGGCATTTCAGTCACTTCGTCTAGAAATAATGTTCCGCCGGTTGCTTGTTCAAACACCCCATCTTTACGGGCAATAGCGCCAGTAAAAGCCCCTTTCTCATGGCCAAATAATTCGCTACCAATAAGTTCTTTCGATAACGCACCGCAGTTAGTAGCCACCAAAGGTCCTGTACATGCGCTAGCATTATGAATCGCTTGTGCGACAACTTCTTTACCAGCACCACTTTCACCCATTAACATTACGTTGGCGTTGGTGTTAGCAACGCGCTCAATCATGGTATACAAATGCTGCATTTGCGGCGATTCACCTATTAAGGTGCCAAAATGCTTTTTAATACTTGGCTCGGCTTTTTTCTTAGCCGTGGTTTTTTTAGGGTTGAGAAGGCGCTCAATATCTTCGCGCTGCAAGGGCTTAACTAGATGACCAACGTTAGGCTCACACATTTCAGCCAACTTACCTTTGACTGAAGGATGACCTGAAATAAGGGTTATTTTTGGTTTTTGACCAATACTTTTAAGGTGCTCAACCAAGTGTAAACCACTTCCATCAGGCAGCATAAAGTCTAACAATACATGGTCAAAGGTATTATTTACAAACCACTGCTCAGCCTCTGCTAAATTAGCAGCAGTATTAATGTTATGTCCTAAAAACTCTACGATATGACAAACGACATCACTAAACTCGCTATCATCATCAACTAACAGTATGTTTAACATGATAAATCCCTATGCTTGTTATCATTGCCCAGCCTAACATCTTAACTGCCTTATTCTACAAAATCGATGCTTAACTGAAAATTTACGCTGTCTAAATAGATTTAGATCTTTTTTGAGATATAATTTTTAAATTAAATTTTAAGGAACATTCTGATGCGCTTACTTAAAAGCACCGTTCATCCCAGTGTGAGTGCCAGCGAACCACGTCAATTTACTCGCCTAACGAGCCGTGCTATTGCCTTAAAAGGCACTGATATTTTATTAATGTACACTGCCCGCTATGAAGATTTCAGCTTGCCTGGCGGCGGCATTGATGAAGGTGAAAGCATAGAGCAAGGATTAATCCGCGAGCTACAAGAAGAAACTGGCGCACAAAACATCAAAGTACTCGGTGAGTTTGGCCTTTATGAAGAATACCGCCCTTGGTATAAAGATGATTATGCAGTGATCCATATAAAGTCTTACTGCTATTTTTGTAGTATCGATGAGCAATTAGGGCAAGCGCAACTAGAACATTATGAGCAACAAAATGGCATGGTTGCTAAATGGGTTAATATTTATGATGCCATTGCTCATAATGAGCGAACGCTGGCAACCAGTGAAAAACAAGGGCTATCAATCATTCGCGAAACCTATTTACTAAAAGAGATTGCCAAACATATTACTAATTATTGATAACTATCACCCAGTAATAAGTTAGGGCTTTGATTCAATTTAAACCAATCACTTTTTCATAAGTAAATAGGTGATATCTTCTGCCGACATACCTACACGAGGGACATGCTTTTGGCCACACCAAAGTGGTGAAAAATCATCGTGCCCTGCTTTTTCAGCGCTTGCTCTAAGTGCCGTTATCGCGGTACTGGCATGAGGGAATTCAGGCACACCTATAGCCAAAGCGCCTAACTCATCCATTACACGATTTTGAATGCCTCGTGCCGCCCGACCAGAAAATAACGTAGTAAGCGCAGTATTATCCGTTTTCTGATTTAAAATTGCTTGCTTATGAAGCGCTGAAGTTTGTGCCTCGCAACATAATAAGTAAGCACTCCCGACTTGCACAGCGGCTGCACCTAAAGCTTGCATTTGCTCTACATCATCAGCGGTTGCAATACCGCCTGCGGCAACAATAGGTAAAGAAAGACGTGCCACACAGTTTTGAACTAATTGCACAGTTGATTGCTGCAGACTTAAATCCATTGATAAAAAATGCCCTCGATGGCCTCCTGCTTCTAAACCCTGCGCAATAATAGCATCAGCGCCATTTTCACTCAGCCAAATAGCTTCATCTAAAGTGGTAGCGGTTGAAATCACTTTAGTGCCCCAGCTTTTGATTTGCGCCATAATCGTTTGCTCAGGTAAACCAAAGTGAAAACTTACCACCGCGGGTTTATAAGGGGCAATAATATCAACAACCGATTGACTAATAGGTTGACGAGAAGCCCCTGCAGGTAAACTTTCAGCATCAATACCATACTCATCAAAATAAGGCGCTAGCAAATTATGCCATTGCTGCTTTTGTTGGCTGGTGTAATCACCGACCGTATGACAAAAAAAGTTAAGGTTATAGGGATTACTGGTCGCTTGAGTCAGTTTATCAAGCTCGCTCACTAACTGTTGTTTTGAGAGCATTGCACAGGGTAATGATCCTAAACCACCTGCGTTACTCACCGCAGCAGCTAAACGAAAATCTTGCACACCCGCCATCGGCGCTTGAATAAGCGCTAAATGCGTATTAAAAAAAGATAACGCCACAACATACTCCTTGTAACTTTTTCAGCCACCAGAACTTTTTACCGATACAAAAATAATAGCTGAGTAAAAATAATAATGAAAAAATTAAAAGCTGTTTTATAGCAACAACTTAAAATAATTAAATAGTTTAGCGCAGAGTTGGCGTTAGCTTTGCACTCCTTTACTCAATATTATTTGTAAGGAGATGAAAATGACTAACACAGTAACGACAATTAATCCTGCCACTGAACAAACTATTGCAGACTATACATTGCTTAACCTAGAGCAAGCAAAAAATGAGATAGATAAAAGTCATGAGGCTTTCTTAGAGTGGCGCCATATTTCATTGACCGATCGTGCTAAGTATTTAAACAAACTTGCACATGTATTCGAGCAACAAAAAGAGTCACTAGCAACATTGATGACTCAAGAAATGGGCAAATTATACAATCAAGGTCTACAAGAAGTAGAGCTTTGTGCAGCTATATGTCGTTACAGCGCCGAACATGGCCAAACGATATTAGCGGATGAAGAACGCCCTATGGAAAACGGTCGCGCTATAATTACATATCAACCGACAGGTGTGTTACTAGGCATACAACCTTGGAACTTTCCTCTCTACCAAGTAATTCGTTATGCCGTGACTAACATTATGGCTGGTAATACGGCAGTACTTAAACATGCTAGTAACGTGTTTGGTATGGCTGAAAAAATTGAAGAAATGTTCTCCGATGCAGGTTTCCCTAGTCATGTATTTAAAAATTTACTGATTGACGGTAAAACAGCCAGCGAGCTTATTAGCCATAAAGCAATCCGTGGTGTTACCTTTACTGGCAGTGATGGCACTGGTAAAAAAGTGGCTGAGCAAGCAGGTAAACACGTGAAGAAGACTGTCCTAGAGCTTGGTAGTAACGACGCTTACTTAGTACTTGATGATGCAGATTTAGAGCTGGCAATTAAAACCTGCCTGCAAGGACGGATGATCAATAATGGTCAGACTTGTGTATCTGCAAAACGTTTTGTGGTTGTTGAAGCCTTATACGATGAGTTTAAAAAAGGCATAACAGAGCAATTTAACGCCTTAATAGTTGGCGATCCTATGGATGAAAACACCGATCTTGGCCCAATGGCACGCGAGGATTTAAGAGACAAAATTCATAAACAAGTAATGCAATCAGTTGAGGCTGGTGCGTCTATTGTGACTGGTGGCGAAATACCTAAGCAAACGGGTTATTTCTATCCAGCCACATTACTTGAGAATCTCTCTCCGGCATGCCGGCCTATGACGATGAATTATTTGGCCCAGTCGCTTCACTTATCAAAGCCAAAGATAACGAAGATGCGATGCGCATTGCCAACGACTCTCGCTATGGTCTAGGTGGCGGCATACTTTGTAAAGATGAAAAGAAAGCCATTGAGCTTGCTAAAAAGCATTTTGATACCGGTATGGTTAACATAAATGGTTATGGGCTGGCCCAGCCAAACTTACCATTTGGTGGTGTTAAAGACAGTGGTTATGGTCGTGAGCACGGCGGTTTTGGTATGAGAGAGTTTGTTAATATTAAAGCGATTATGATTAATAGCTAACTACTCCTAATAAAAAATACTCTAAAGGGCCTTAATTGGCCCTTTTTTTATGACTAAATAAGTTAAGTGTACAATAACGGTTATTAGCTATATTTTACTTACTTCATCATTAAAGGTAGGCACTTCTCGGCTAGAAGTATTCTCCATTTGCAATTCATTAACCGCCTTTTGAATATCCATGTCGTCATCTAGTTGCTGGTTACTATTATCAGGCTTATGCACTAACTCAGTTAAAAGAGCAAAATGATCCGAGCCATATTTTTCTAGCCTTTTTATACGTTTAACAGTAAAGCCATGGCTATGGAATAAGTGGTCAAGCGGCCAGCGCATAAAGAAATACCCAGCATGAAAGGTATTAAAAAAACCTCGGCCTTTGCGTGGGTCTAAAAAGTCACTGATTTCCATAAATAAACGGGTACTTCTTGACCAAGCAACGTCATTTAAATCGCCAGCAACAATTGTTGGACGTTTGTTGTTCTTTAAAGCCTTAGCAAGCAAAATAAGTTCGGTATCTCGTGGCCTAGAGGTATCTTCTTCAGTAGGACTTGGAGGAGCAGGATGAATAAAATGACCTTGTACTTCAAGACCTTCTACAGTCTCAAATAGAACGTGAATTGAGGGAATATCGTTTTCTACAAGCTCACATACTTGTTGTTTTTTTATCTTATATTTACTGTATAAATGCATGCCGTAGCGATTATCTTTCGGGCAAAATATTTTGTATGGATAATCTTCTTCAATGGCTGCAAGTTGCTGTTGCCATTTAGTATCTGACTCAAGCGTAATAAGTAAATCTGGCTGGTGTTCATGGACTAAATCTATTAAGTCTTGGTAGCGAGTGTTCGACATCAACACATTAGCCGACATAATACGAATACTATGCCCACTGCCTGCGGGACTTTGCGCCACTTCTTTTTTAGCAAGCCAAGTATAAGGATATATCCATTTACCTTGAATAAGCAAAATTACAGTTGCCATGATTAGCGACGATACAACCAAAGGCGATAGTCCACTTAATGCAAAATAAACACCTAAAAGCAACCCAGCCAATGCAAGATAAAAAACCTGTAAACGAACAAAGTCGCAACTACGAATTAAATAATGCTGGCTGAAAGACATAGGTAAAAGTGTCACAACTAATAACACACTTAATATACTTACCAGCACAATTAGCATTCAATAATCCTTTATTAATAACGACTTAAAATTGACAAAATTTCGCGAGTATCATGCACCATATGAATGATGGTATCGTCTATTTCAATCGTAATACGACCATCACGGTCTATCGGTTTTACTACTCGACCATGGCGATAGATATCGTAATCTAATCTGTCACCTTTGTGGTACTTTTTTTGCCAACCAGGAGGCAATTGACCACCATTATCAACTTTTTTTGTAATCCTGGCGGTAAACTCCCTTTACCTTTATTTTTGTCTTTGTCATGGTTATCATTTTTTGCAAAAGCTGCGCCGCTGCAAAGTACTAAGCCAAGCAAAGCAGTAGATAGAAGTGCTTTCATATTTTACTCCCTATTTAGTTCATTTAAAGAATAGCAATAATTCATGAACTCGTTATGAAGTAAATTAAATAACCCTACATCAAGTTGTGACTTGGTAAAAATTTAGTGACGAGTAACAATAGAGAGAATCTCTCGAGTGTCATGCACTAAATGAATTAGCTGATCATCAACTTCCAGTAAAATTATCCCCTTTCGGTCATGACGCTCAACAACTCGACCACGGCGGTAAATATCTCTATCAAGGCGATCGCCGCGATGATATTTTTTATACCAACCTGGCGGTAAGCCATGCCCGTAGCCTACTTTCTTGTATAAACCTGGCGGCAACTTTTTATAATCTGCTGACTTATGGTGTTTTTTATAATATTTTTTATGGTACTTTTTACTGTGCTTTTTATGCTCATGATGATGCTCATGGCGATGTTCATAACGATCATGTTCGCGCTCGTGCTTAGCATTTACTGCAAACGGTAATAGGCTCAAACCAAGTACAGCCAAAGACAGGGGGATTAATTTATTCATAGCTACTTCCTAGCATAATCTGTGTGAATAATTAAAGCCTAACAAGTCAGCCTGAATGAAAGATGAAATGAATTGTAAACTTTGTAAAGGTAGTGAGTGCTTACAGTTTTGTGTTTTAACAAACAATTAGTTAGCTATATTAAAGAGAATAAATAATAAAAACTGGCTGACAGCTCACAACATATTCGTATATTATTAACTCACTTACCTTACTGGAGTTTGCGCATTAATGAATAACTAACACCTGTTGAAATTCGTTTTATTTTTTGAATTTACAGGGTTAGTGGGCGCAAAATTCGTCATATATCTTGCTATCGACTTAACGATACCTAGTTAATTTTAATTGCTTTGCGCGCCATGCCCTGAACACTCCAGAGGCATTATGCATACATTACACATCCACAATTTAAGCTATCAACACCCTGATGGCCAAACTCAATTTAAACAACTTAGTTTTTCAATAAATGAAAAGCTCACCGCGATCATTGGTGCTAATGGCAGCGGTAAATCAATATTGTTGAGTATATTGGCAAACCAACAACAACCTAGTACGGGACATGTTGAATTTAGTGGTACTCGCGTGCTTATTTCACAACAACAATTAAGTGAGCAGCACCTTCAAACATCGTCATCCACAATTGCACAACTATTAGGAGTTGATAAAAAGTTAGCCGCCCTTAATCGTATTGAACAAGGAAGCTGCCATGAAGCTGACTTTAACCTAATCAATGATGATTGGTTATGCGAGCAATATTACAAACAACAACTTTTAGCCCTTGCTATTGATACCTCATTAAACCAGCCAATTAAGCATTTAAGCGGCGGTCAACAGCGGCGTTTAATGCTATTTTGCGCGTTGCAAACAAAGCCTGATTTACTGATTTTAGATGAGCCAAGTAACCATTTAGACCAATCAGCAAAGCAATGGCTAATTGACCAATTACATGCGTTTAAAGGACAAGTAATTGTAGTAAGTCATGACCGCCAATTACTTAATCAATGCGATGCTATTATTGAGCTCAGCAGCCAAGGTGTTCATTATGAAACGGGTAACTATCAGCATTTTAGCCAACAGAAATCGCTGCAACAAACTGCGCTTACAAAGCAAATTAATAATCTTGACAAGGAGCGACAAAAACACCTTCAGCAAACCCAGCTTAATCGTGAAAAAGCCCAACAAAGAGCAGCACAAGGTAATAAAAAACGTAACACCACCAGCCAACCAAAAGTGATGTTAGACTTTAAGAAAAACAGTGCCCAAGCAAGTAAAGGCGCTTCTGAGCGGCTAGCCTCAGCCAAACGCAAAGCCCTAACCGAAAAACGCCAAACACTTCAACAGCAGTTACCAAATAGTAAAGCTAAAACAGTAAAGTTTACGCAACCGACTAGCAATAAACGCCTACTATTTATTGAAAAACTTACTTTGCCATTTTCAAGCGCTAATAAAGCAATCACCCTGCAAATTTTTAGTGGTGATAAGTTACACCTAAAAGGAGCCAATGGCAGCGGTAAGTCAACATTACTCCGGATGATTAATGACTCGGCAAATTCACCAGTATCAACAGCGCTTCAATTAAATAGTAAAGTGCTTTATATCGATCAACACAGCTCTTTTTTAGGAGCAACAGACACTTTATGCAATGCATTAGAAAAACACTGTCAGCTAAAACAACAAACAGTACGCCATTTGCTTGCGAATATTGGCTTTAAGGGAGAGAATATTTATCGGCCAATTAGTCAATTAAGCGGCGGCGAGAAAATGCAATTAGCCATGCTTATAGCGGCGCAAAATGCGCAGCACTATTTATTGTTACTCGATGAACCCGATAACCACTTAGACTTGGCTAACAAGCAATATCTTGCGCAAAATCTGGCTGATTTTACTGGCAGCTTTATATTGGTGAGCCACGATGAGGAGTTTATTAAGCAATCTAATGTACTAACTAACATTATCTTAAAATAGCACAGTGAGAACTTTTTCATCGTTCAAGGTTCAAACTCATCGGATCACTTAATTATAAAAAGGAATAATATGAAAACTCTAAAATTGGTTTTGGTGATTGTAATTACTTCGTTAGCTGGCTGCAGCACTATGCTCAGCCAAAATGCGAATCAAAAAACGCGCTCAAGTAGCTTGGTGGATTTTCTATACCCTGATGAACAAAGTCGCCAAGCCCATCAACCAAGCGTGCCAACACTCAACTTACCTGCCACTGTAGGTATTGCATTTATTCCTAACCAATATGACTCTGGCATTCGCAGTAACGACGAAATCGCCTTGCTTGAGAAAGTAAAAAAACAGTTTATGCAATATGACTACATTGACCGTATTGAAGTTATTCCTAGTAGTTATTTAAAAGGAGGTCAAGGATTTACCACTCTTGAGCAAGTATGTAGATTATATGACGTTGATATTATTGCGCTGGTATCATATGACCAAGTATCACAAACTCTCGAAAATAATGCTGCATTCTTATATTTAACAATTGTGGGGTTATACGTTATTCCTGGCAACGAAAACACCGTACAAACTTTTGTTGATACAGCTGTTTTCGATGTGAAAAGTAGAAAAATGCTGTTTCGAGCTCCGGAATTAACAAAGTAGAGCAACGCAGTACAGCCGTCGGTATTGATGAAACCTTAAACGAGCAGTCGCAAGGCAGCTTTAGCTTAGCTGTTGATGACATGATCACAAACTTAGATGCTGAACTTGGTTCATTTAAAACCCGTGTCAAAGAAGACAAAATAGCCAATGTTAATCATAAAGACGGCAGCAGTGGTGGCAGTTTATATTTCTTATTAATGTTACTAACTGCTATGTTAATTTTAAAACAACACGAGCAAATAACTAAACAGCTCTACATTAAACTAACAAGCGTTTATCGCTAAAGCTTTAGAATTCCTAAAAAAGGTTATATCCTGCCCTTTTGAAATATCTTAGATAAAGGGCTTTCATGCTTTCTCGATTATTATCTCTGGCGCTGATCACACCTACAGCCTTTAATTCTTTCGCCGCGCAAAACGACATTGAACGCATTACCACTACAGCATCTCGTGCTGAGGTACGCGCCGATCCTCTTCCTTTAGTAATAAGCAGCATCACTAAAGCACAGTTAGATTTAATCGCACCGACCCATATCGAGCAAGTGTTAAAGCAAGTTGCAGGTGCCAATGTGCAACATGGTAACGGTCAAGAATATTTGCCCGCACTGCGCTCTCCGGTGCTTTCTGGCGCTGGCGCCTGTGGCGGTATTTTAACAGCCGAAGATGGCATCCCCCTGCGTGCGGCAGGCTTTTGCAATATTAACGAATTGTTTGAAGCGCACACCGAAATGGCGCAGCGTATTGAAGTTTTAAAAGGCCCAGGCTCTGCCCTTTACGGCTCAAATGCTGTGCATGGCGTAATTAATGTGATCACCCCAGATACCACTTATGATGAACATTTGCTCGGCGTTGATTTAGGCTCTTACGGTTACAACCGATTCAAACTGCGCAGCGGAAAAGATTTAGGCAATCAAGGATTTGGTATCAATGCCAGTATCACTCGCGATACCGGATACCGTGATGATGAAAGCGTAGACCAAGAAAAGCTCAATCTGCGCCATCGCTATACAAGTGATGATCTATCCGTCACAACAGGATTGAGCTATACCCACTTAGATCAAAAAACTGCCGGATTTATTGAAGGCTTTGAAAGCTATAAAAACGATGAAATAGCCCAGCAAAACTTTGATCCTGATGCATTTAGAAAAGCCCGCTCATTTCGGCTTTGGTCAAAAACACAATGGCAAACAGCAAAAGATACGCTAACCATTACCCCGTATGTGCGCAATCAAAGTATGACCTTCTTTAAGCATTTTTTACCAGGCACACCGCTTGAAGAAAACAGCCAAAATGGCGTTGGCGTGCAATCACTTTGGCAGCATGCGTATTCAAACGAATTAACTGTTAATTTAGGGCTAGACAGCGAATACACCCGTGCAGATTTTTTGCAATATCAAGACGAGCCAACTCAAGGTTCAGCATTTTTAGTAGCAACTGTACCACAAGGTAAGCATTACGATTACGATGTAACCAGCACCCTACTCGCCCCTTTTATTAGCCTTGATTGGCAATGGCAGCAACTCGCTATCAGTTTAGGCGCACGCTTTGAGCAGCTTGATTACGACTACACCAATAATATGCTGGCTGGTCGCACTGACGAGAATGGCAGCGAATGTGGATTTGGCGGTTGTCGTTACTCGCGCCCGCCAAGTAGTAAGAATACCTTTACCAATACATCGCCTAAACTTGGCTTGAGTTATCAATTAAGTGCTGATAATTATTTATATGCAAACCTATCTCGCGGTTACCGTGCGCCGCAAGCGGCTGAACTTTATCAGCTACAGCGCGAACAACAAGTGGCTGATCTCGAATCTGAAACTGCAGACAATCTAGAAGTGGGCCTCAAAGGGCAATATCAACAACTGCACTATGTAGTCTCTGCGTATACGATGAATAAACAAAACGTGATTTTTCGCGACAGCAATTTTTTCACCATTAATGATGGCCAAACTCAGCACCGTGGTATTGAACTGGAGCTGGATTATCAACTTACTCAGTCGATTCAACTTGCCCTAGCAGCAAGCCATGCAATACACACATACGACTATGACCAAGTTTTATCTGAAGTAAACATTAACGGTAACGACATAGACACAGCACCGCGTAATATCGCCAACCTACAAGCTAACTGGCAAGTCACCAATAACACCTTAATTGCTATTGAGTGGCATCATGTCAGTGACTATTTTACCGATCCTGAAAACCAACACAGTTACGCAGGCCATGACTTACTAAATTTACGCGCAGCATGGCAACTGACAGAACAATTGAAACTAACCGCGCGCATTAACAATCTATTTGATACCGCCTATGCAGAGCGTGCCGATTACACCAGCTTTACTGGCGACCGTTATTTTCCTGGGCGACCACGTAATATAATGTTCTCAGCAAGTTACGCTTGGTAAATATTGAATTAAGTGATTTCTGCTATTACTCAAACTTTTTCTTTTTATCATGGCGATATGATTTTGAGTTGTAAGTTGCAGTCATCACTTTATCAACTCCAGCTAAAATCGACTCTTTTAAACCACTTAAAAGCAAGACTTCTTGTGACCTTGAAACATACTCTATAACCCCTTGAGCTAACGATTCAACAATCTCTTGCGCATTCCTAATTACGATATGACCTTGATTAGCCAGCTTAATTAAGTGATCACAGTCTGGAAACTCTTTGCTCTTACAAATATTAAGTGCCATTTTATTATTGATGGTTGGATAAATTAATGTATGAGTAATATCAAAAGGTGGAGAAACAAAAATATTGCTCATATCTGGCGTGTACTGCAGCGCAAAATTTTTAAGATGGGCGTCACCGTTACCAATTAAACAACTGAAAACGATGTACTTATACATTTTTTCAACTTCGAGCATATTATTCGTGTACAAATAGGTTGCTTTCAGTAGGGTTTCGTAACTTCCCCGATATTTTTCATCGGGATCTGAAGAGCGCTTCATCAAAGTTGTAAAGTCTTCATAACCTAGCAACTGAGTGCCACTTTCACCACGATCAAAGCGTTCAATCACAAATGTTTCAAGGTTATCAGATAAATACGTATTTGGCGGTGCTAGACCGCAATATTTAGCTGCTTGCATGCACACATATTCATTAACAGTAAGCAGCTCAAACTCTTCATCAAATGATTTTACGATCAGATCTTTTTGATGAACTGTTCGCTCAACACTTGGAATACTTACTTTGGGTTGCATTCCTGACAAGGTATTCCTGAGATAGTATTTTTCTAATAACTGCGGAAATAAAGGCTGTGCATGCGAATACGTAAGAATATCGTTAAGTGACACGCTATCAACTTGCGGTAATTTAAAGTCACCTTGGTAAGATAACATGCCAATACCATCACTTCCTTGCAAAGCTAATAAGTACATGTCGTTAACTTTGGCGTAACGAGCAAGCCTTTGTGCAATGTATCTACGGTTATGCCTTCAGGCAAATTTTGCGCAAAAATAGGATGCAATGCACCAGATCGATAACTATCATCCATGCCTTTTTCAGTCATAGTTAATGATAGATTAAACTCATTTTGCGTTTGCTTATAATCGTGTATTGCATCATGAGTTAGCACACCCAGCTCTTTGTCATCTATACACACTGTCAACTTTTGTACTTTTTCAGGTAGGTTAAAAGCCGTCACTAGCTATCCTCACTAAAAAGATCGTTTAATTCATCCCAACGAGGTAACCGTGATTTAGACAAAGTTCTTGGTACTACAGCTAGCTCATAATCTAAATAATGAGTATAACGCTCAAGGATATCCAATGATCCTGTAAATTTACCGTTTTCAATTTCAGATAGTGTGCTTTTATTAATGTTCGTCAATTTTTGCACTTCTCGTTGTGTTAGTTGTTTTTCTTTTCGCGCCTGAGCAAGCGCTTTTCCTATTTCTATTCTATTCATCGCAGCCACCAAAAACTCGCCATATAGCGAACATGGTAGTATAAAACAAAAAATATAGCTATATAGCGAACATAACTAGATTACCTTTTACTGTAATAGCTGTTTATACTGCTCAGTTAAGTGCACCTTGAGTTCTGGGTGCGCTACTAATAACTCAGCAAGCTGAGCTTTAGCGGCGGTTGTTTCACCATCAGCAATAAGTGTATCTATACGCTTAAATTTATTCGCAACGTCTTCGGTGATCACTTCAAGCTCTAATAATACTTCACTTTTAGCGGTCATGCTTTGCGACTCAAATTGCTGTCCTGCCGTGTAAGATTGTGTACTGCGTTGAAGCCTTTGAGTTTGCTTTAATTGCTCTAGCTGCTTTTGTTCTAGCACTTCGCTTTGCATCATTTCAGACGAGGCTGCAGGTGCTAACGCAGTCTGTTCATCGACTAAAATTTGTAGATCATTCATTGCCTCTGACGGCTTAAGATACTGAGTAGTATTTTGCATATATAAAACCGCGACTAACACCAGTGATGCCGCAGTAGATAATTGCCCATACCAAGTTTGGTAAAAGCGTTTGCGCTTATTAATATTGGTTACTTTGTTAGCATTAGCGGCTTCAGCTGCATGTTGTAATATTTGCTCATCAAGTTGTAAGCTTGGTTGCTCCGTTGCACCTCGTTTATAAAGTGAAGCAATATCATGATCGGTTAACTTATCGCTCATTGTTAGTCTCCATTTTATACTTGATACATTGCTTTAGCTTGGCTAGCGCGTAACGGATGCGGCTTTTGATATTTTCAGTTGTTTCTACCGCTAGTTCGGCAATTTCTTTGAGGGTAAAATCAGCTTCGTGTTTAAGTAAAAACGCCTCTTTTTGCTCACGTGGCAATTGTGCTAGGCACACTTTTAACTGCGCTGCTTGCTGAGCCTGCTCGAGCTTTTCAGCATCTGGTCGACTGTTATGATCAGCAAATTCGGCAATTTCAATGTCTTGATTATCACCGTCTAGCCATTTGTTTTGCGTACCAGTGCGGCGGTAATGATCAATCAATTCATTGTGCGCAATACGATACAACCAAGTGGTAAACTTAGCGCTCACTTGATACTGTGAGCGCGCTTTTATCAGCTTATTCCAGACTTCTTGATAAAGCTCTTCAGCCACTTGCGGGTTTGCGCACTGGCGTAAAAAATAACGATATAAGCTATTTTTATGGCGTAGGTACAGCTGGGTAAAAGCCTGTACATCACCTTGTCCATAACTCAACATTAATTGCTCATCAGCTAGTTCTGTCATAACATCCTTTACTTAAATCATACCAATCGTGTTAAGTTATTAGTCATTTATAGCGACATATAAATAGAGTGATAACAAGGCATAAACTTTGACATATAGTTGTTCTATTTGAGAAATTTATAACACAGTTAGCGCTTTATTTAGCGCGCTAGAATGACTAAATATTTAAGTTGATTGGTATCACAGTGCCGCAGCATTATTAACGAGTTGCACAAACTCACTACGATAGCCAAATGTGTCTATGCCTTTGTTAGCGGTTGCCAATTTAGCGCAATCTTCATACTGCCAGTCTCCGATATATTTTGCACCTTTTAATAACTGCGCAAAACCAGCCACTGCGGCGGCAAATTTAAAGTCTTGGCTGGCTTGCGATAAAGGCAGCTCACCTTTAGGTGTTGCAACAGCTTGAGTGATCAACTTACTTTGCTCAGCGTCAGGCTGTTTATAACGCACTTTTACAAAGGCGAGTTCATTGCTGGTAGCCAGTTTTTTGTCTTCTTTAGATTGGTAACGCAGCTCATCAATTTGTTTACGATCTGAGTTGGCTAAGGTTATTTCATACAGCGCAGTCACGCTATGCCCTACCCCTAACTCTGCGGCATCGACCTTATCGTTATTAAAATCTTCATTAGCGAGTACGCGATTTTGATAACCAATTAAACGATATTCAGCCACCTGCTGTGGATTGAATTCCACTTGAACTTTTACGTCTTTGGCAATAATTTGCATGGTACTGCTGAGTTCATCGACCAGTACTTTGCGTGCTTCGTTTATGTTATCTATGTAAGCATGCTGGCCGTTACCTATATTCGCCAGTTGCTCCATTAGGCCATCATTATAATTACCTTGGCCAAATCCCAAAGTAGTTAAGGCAATCCCCGTCTTGCGCTTAGATGCCACAAGCTCTGTGAGTTTATCGATTGATTGGGTGCCCACATTAAAGTCGCCATCAGTGGCTAGAATCACCCGATTAATACCTCCTTTTTTAAAATTTTCGGCCGCAATTTGATAAGCCAGTTCAATACCTTGCTCGCCATTAGTTGAGCCGCCTGCTGCCAGTTTATCTAACGCGGCGCTGATAGTTTGTTGATCATTGCCTTTCGTTGCTGGCAAAACCACGCCTGCGGCACCGGCATACACGACAATGGCAACTGAATCATTTTCATCTAATTGTTTAGTTAACATGGTTAAACTGGTTTTTAATAAGGGTAACTTATTTGGTGCATTCATAGAGCCAGATACATCCAGTAAAAACACTAAATTCGCTGCCTTTAAATCGGCTTTTTCAATCTCAAAACCTTTAATGCCAATTTTTAACAGTTGCCGATGCTCATTCCAAGGAGCTGTTGCCATCTCGGTATGAACATTAAAAGGTGTAGCTATGCTATTGGGTGCACTGTAATCGTAGTCAAAATAATTAATAAAAGCTTCTTCACGCACTGCGTCATTAGGTGGTAATTTCCCCATATTGAGCATACGCCGAGTATTGCTGTAACTGCCCGTATCAACATCAATTGAAAAGGTTGAAACCGGTTCAGTACCAACTTGTTTTACTGGGTTTTGCTGGGATTTTAAATAATTTTCACGATCTTGCTCTGACACTACGACTACATCATCAATTGGAGTCCGTGGCATCGGCTGTAGCTGTAATTCAGAGCGCGGCATAGCAACGCTTTCATGCATCATTCCTTGTGGCATTGCCGTATATCTTACGGCATGTTGCATCTGTATTTTTTGAGCTTGCAGCTCCAATTGCTGCTCATCGGTTTGATTAATTGGCGCCGCGTTGTTTACTTGGCTTTGTTGTTTATCAACCTCATGTGGCGCACTTTGCTCACAGCCAGTTAAGCTAACTATCACCGCAAGGCTCAACATAGTTAAACGTAAATTAACCTGCTGGGCATTAGTAATCTTGTTATTCATAAAGTCACCTTGTTATCTATTAAATTCGTAATTAGTAAGGTTATTAACGGATGACTATAAAAAGTGGGGTTAATTATTTTTAAAATACCCTGCTGAACAAGGAATTGTTAAGAATAAGTTATTCAAATTTAAAGAGTAATCAGCTGGCAATTTAATATCAACGTCAGTTGCGTTGGGGTATAATTACGCTACCTGCCATCTACTTGGTGACTTTAGTTTTGTATTCAACTCCAATTAAACGGACTTTATTTTCCACTGCGATTTTAATTTTAGGCATTATTTTTATTGCCGCTAACTTACGCGCCCCGTTACAGGGCTTGCTCCTGTGCTTGAGCAAATAATTTTGACCTTTAACTTAAGCCCTTCGCAAGCCGGTATGCTCACAACACTGCCGTTAATTGCCTTTGCTTTAGCCAGCCCGATGGCGGCAAGTCTTGCTAAAAAACAAGGCTTAGAAATATCACTGTTTATTGCGCTTATTCTGATTGGTTTGGGCTTGGCTTCGCGGCTAATTGACTCTATGCCAATGCTTTACTTAGGTACAGCAGTCATTGGCATCGGTATCGCAATTGGTAACGTACTGTTACCGAGCTTAATTAAACGCGACTTCCCACATAAAGTGGCAGTGATGACCTCTACTTACGTACTAGCAATGGGAATTTTTGGTGGTAGTTATGCCGCGCTTATTATTCCGCTGGCTGAATATAAAAGTATCGGCTGGCAATTAGCCCTTGCTTGTTATGGCTTACTTACCCTAGTGAGTATTGTTATTTGGCTACCACAGTTAAAACTTCATACTAAGCCAACAAAAGATCTACTGGCGAGTGTCAACACCAACAAAGTATGGCACGAGGCGCTTGCGTGGCAGATTACCTTACTGCTGGGATTAAATTCATTTTTTACCTATATTATGATTAGTTGGTTGCCGAGCATTTTGCTTGAAGGTGGCCATACAGCTCAGCATGCGGGTGCGCTACAAGGTGCCTTTCAAGTAGCGTCTGCAGTGCCTGGCATTATCTTAATACCACTGCTGGCAAAGCTTAAAGATCAACGTATTTTAACCAGCTTGTTAGCACTAATAGCCGCAACATGCTCACTTGGGCTGCTCTATTTACCTGAGTTTGCCTCTTTGTGGGCAGTCACCTTAGGATTTTGCTCAGGCGCCTGCTTTATTTTAGGTTTATCGTTTATTAGCTTACGTACTCATGACACCCGTCAGGCTACATCACTTTCAGGCATGGCACAGTGCTTGGGCTATTTACTTGCCGCCTCTGGGCCGATTATCGCAGGCTCATTACATAGCTACTTTGGCAATTGGACAACCACCTTATGGTTATGTGCTTTTGCGAGTGCATTGTGCGCCGTATTTGGTTATTTAGGTGGACGTAATATCACCATGAGAAGTGACAGCAATACCTAACTACATGCCTAAATAAATGCATTGCTTAAACGCAATGCATTTATATCTTTAAGAGGAGGACGACCGAAAAATCGGGTGTACTCTCGGCTAAATTGTGAGGCGCTTTCATAGCCCACTTGCAAAGCAGCCGTATTCGCATCAAGGCGCTGATTCAGCATTAATTGCCTCGCCTCTTGTAAACGTAAATTCTTGATATATTGCAAAGGGCTGAGTTTAGTCACTTCTCGAAAGTGCTGGCGAAACGTTGATTCACTCATATGCGCCTCAGCAGCTAAGTCAACTATCGAAAAATCATCTTTATAATTTTGTTTTAACCAATATAAAATTTTAGCTATTTTTTGACTAGCGGATCCTGCGGTTACTATTTGCCTTAATTGATAACTATGTGGGCTTTGTAATAACCGAAAAACAATCTCCTCTTGGATTAAAGGGGCTAGTTGCAAAAGCAGCTTAGGCTCGTTTAATAATTTAATCAGCCTATTTATAGCATCTAAAAGGCCCTCATCAGCATCGACTACCGACATAGCGCATTGACGAGCTACACAATCTTGAGATGAAAAATCCATATTAGCAACTGCTTGACCTAAAACTTTACTGTCGATACATAAGTGCAACCCTAAAAAAGGGCGTTGTATAGACGCTGAAGTAATATGGCTTACAACTGGCACATCAACAGAGGCAACTAATGTTTGTCCTTCTGCATAATCATAAATATCTTCGCCCAAGGTAACACGCTTGCCACCTTGCACAGTTATGCCTAAACCAAGCCCATAAACACATGGCATAGGCTCAGACACATTGCTGCGACGTACTAATTTAAGCGCATCTATCTGAGTGTTAAAAATACCATCGTGTGTAGCAATTGCTAACACGGATTCGGTTAAGGTCTGTTTACTAGTCATCGCGTTTTAATTTGATCTCATCATACTTTAATCAAAGCTTAGCACTAAGCACACTCATAAATATTAAAAACAATCACTATCTGTTGTTTTAGGCAAAAAACACATTGGTTTTAACAAACACATTTAGCCATTATCAGTAATAATAAATATTCGCTCAGGCATATTAATGCGCTGACAGGTTATCACTATAAAAACCCAAATAATTCACTTCTCTACGCACTATTTTAAACAGCAAATTAAGCAGCCTAAGGTAAAGCTTACCTACTGCGATATTTTTGCTTTTTAACAATTTAATTTTTAAAGAGACATTATGCTTAAAGTAAATAACCACACAAAATACCCGTTTGTTGCAGCTATTGCCGCACTTGCAGCAATGGGGGAGTTATATCGTCTAAAAAACTTGTTGAACGAAGCCTTAGATAAAGGACATACCATTGATGAGCTTAATAGTGCATTTTCTTATATGGTTACCTACATTGGTGCCCCTCGGGCGTTAAATAGCCTAAACGTGCTAAAACAAATATGTTTGCAAAGACAGCCAAATCGTACAGCATTGGTTGAGCAAGAAATTGAACACCTATCCACGACTAAAATAAACAGCGCCCAAAGCAGGCTTTCTCATCACTGTTACTTGGCAATAAAGCTGGGGGCATTGGCAGTGGAAGATAATTTTCAAGCTCTGCTTCAAGCCCATTTAGTTACATGTCTTGATTCGCAATTTGAAGCAGCACACATAAATGCCGTGATCAATTCACTGGCTATTAAAGCAGATATAAACGTAGCAATGCGCGCTAATTTATCTTTTGCAAAATTGTTAGAGCGCGCATAGTAGTAATATACATTACGAAATTAGACGCTTAAGGCACAGTATCAAAGCCAGTTATAGTGTTTAGCTCTTTTAACCAAGATGGGCTTGAACGACACCAAATTTGTGCTTTAGGAATAAGTTGCTCACGCTGCTCAATAGCCCCAATACGTAGGCCATAAATTTTATCGCCATCACCGACTGACGTTGCATACAAAGAGGTGCCGCAATTGCCACAAAATCCCTGTGCACGCTTATTACCACTTTCGGCTGTTTTTATATATTCTTTCGGCGCAGCTGCAGTAAACGTAACCGCGTTAGGATGTGATATAACCACAGTTCGAAATGGGGAACTTGCGATAATTTGGCAATCAGTACAATGACAATTTATTACTTTATTTTCATCAACTTCAGCATGGTAAGTAACCTCACCACAATGACAACGTCCGGTAATTTGCATTTAAGATCCCTACATAGAATTTTAACTAACTAAAGTGGTATCACTTTACGCCAACTTCCCTTGTATTTTCAACAAACGTTTAGGTCATTAACGGTTTTTATACTGGGTTTTACAGTGGCTGCGCATAATAGCGGGATTGCGTAATTTTAAATGTTTTGTTGTACGGCCAGCATGGCGCTTGCGCCAGACTTTAAACGAACCCGATGAGATATTGTCGCGCATAAAACTAACTAACTGGGAATGATTTAAACCATAAAGGTTTTCAATGGCTTCAAATGGCGTGCGATCTTCCCATGCCATCTCGATAATTCTAGACACTTGGCTACTATCAAACATAACAGACTCTTTTACAAAATATCTTTATACCCGACATAGCAAGAATACGATCAATCTGTAATTTCAACTCGCCATGGTGGATTCAGCCGATTACACCCCGCCCAATAAAGTTTAATTTTATTGTCTGATGGGTCTTTTAACACAGCTTCTCGCCATAAATAACGCTGCTCGGTGATCACTGATTCAAACTCAAAGCCCTTAGCTTTTAAGGAGGCGACCCACTTTTCTAGTTCTGCGCTTTCAAAATATATAACCGCGCCATTACTAAACACATCATCGGTTAATAATAAAGAAAATGTAGCTTTATTTGGGCACTCAAAGCGTGAATAATGATCCATTTTTACAATTTGTGTAAAGCCCATGGCCAGGTAAAATTGATTTGCTTTTTCGATGTCACAGACGGGTAAAGTGATTTGATTAAGGTTCATAGTCGTTACCTAAATATTGAGTTAGATAACGACTTTAAAACCTTAACTTAACTTGAGGTCAATTAGTAATTGGTATCTTGATATTAAGAAGCTTGATAGCGATTTGCTTGTTTGATACTAGCAAAATCGTTAAAGCGAACACCGTGTTTTTTCATTACCTCAAGCACTTTCTTGCTGATCATTTGGCGTAAATAAAACGGTTGATTCGGCACAAAGTGATGAATTGTATGGGTATGGCCAAAGTTAAAACAAAACAAGTTAAACGGTGCAAACAAGCGACTCGTTATAACATGCGTTTGCTCCAGCATGTTATTAACGCCGCCATAGTAATGCATTGATGAAGTCACAAAATTTAATGAGCTTGAACGTACAATATTAGGCACAATCAACACCACCATTAAAAACTCAAACACCGCCATAGTGTCCAGCAACAACGCCGGCGAATTAGCCGCAAGTGGGGTAAATAAATCAACTAAATGGAACACAATTACGCTGTATAAAATAGCAAAGTACGCTGTGGTAACCGGAAACCCTGCGTTAAATACCTTAAAAAAGCTAAACCCTTTGATTTCTTTACTAAAACGTTTAGCGTTAATTAACAAGCCGAGTAAGCCATCAACAATTACCAACGCCCGTAACAATGGCTTTTTAATGCCATTACCCACTAAGCGCTCTTCTAAGTCTTGCTCAGTACCCGACACTTTATGATGATGTAAATGCATTTTACGGCGATACCATGGGCTAATAGTATTTGGGCGCATTAGCCACACTGTTAGCATCATAAAGTTATGTAGAAAAGGCTGGTTACTAAAGTACTGTTTATGGATCAGGTCGTGTTCAAGCTCGTGGGAAATTGACGCTGCAATGGCTGCTAAAATAATACACAGCCACGCAGGGATAATAGCGAAGTAATAAAGTGCACCAACCCCAATTAACGCACTGAGTGATAATAATAAAATAGCCATCCCGATAGTATTCTGATGGGCTAATAACGGGTGCTTTTGACGAAGCTTAGCTTCTTCAGCTTTAATCGCCTTAACAATGGCTTGAATATTTTCCTTGGCACTTAACGTGGTCATAAATAGCAACTGATAATCAAAGTTGCGCAAATGATACCCGAATAAATAAAAAGCTGCTAGAGCAACGAGCAACGAGCAACGAGCAACGAGCAACGAGCAACGAGCAACGAGCAACGAGCAACGAGCAACGAGCAACGAGCAACGAGCAACGAGCAACGAGCAACGAGCAACGAGCAACGAGCAACGAGCAACGAGCAACGAGCAACGAGCAACGAGCAACGAGCAACGAGCAACGAGCAACGAGCAACGAGCAACGAGCAACGAGCAACGAGCAACGAGCAACGAGCAACGAGCAACGAGCAACGAGCAACGAGCAACGAGCAACGAGCAACGAAAAAATAAAAGTGCCGTTAATTTAAGTCAAGCATGTTTTTTTAATATAACTACAATTGGTTAAGTTAGCCGTAGCTAAATCGACTTAAATTAAAATAGCAGTCTTTTGACCTGTAAGAATTATTATGGCGACAGAGTGTCATGAACGGACGTTGCCGATCCTAATTGCTTGTTATTAGCATTTTAATTCTGGGATCCTGTTATATAAAGCTTCTCTTACTCTATCTTCTAGTTCAAACGCTTCAGCTTCCCACGGTTGATATTTAGAGCATGAGTAATTTGAATCACTAGCTGACAAGTTGGGATAGCTTTTGCCTTTTCAGAGACTATAACCTTCGCATGGTTCCGTCGGCAGGTCTTTCTTTTTGACTTTTATAATAAAATGCAAGATGTAAGACCTGATGCTGTTTTTCTTCGATATGGCGCGCGGGTTTGCAGTCTCAGCCCAAATTGTTGGGCGAACATAATCGACTTGTTAGAGTTTTTTTGCCAACTTATTATGAATTGCACTGTATGACGTCTCTAGTCTTTTTAAATGCTTACTGACATTTTTCCATTCCCAAACTAAAAAAGACCCAAACTCTGGATAAGTATCCTGCCACTCTTTTGCTTCCTTTTTATCTCTTGCATGAAGCGAAAACAACACGAAGTAATCTCCTTCAATAAAAATATTGAAATTGATTGTGCCCCAGCCATCTGCTGTATATCTATAGGTAGCACCATCACACTTATCTGGAACCAAATCATGTTTCTCAATGTAAACCTCCCCACCAGTGTCAGAGTAGTGGAGAGTCAAGTTGATATCTTTACACCTAAAGTCATTCTCAGATAGTTTGAAATTAGCATATTCATTCAAATCCTTCCGATTAGAAAAAATTTGTATTTCTTTATCGAAATCTGAATAAGCTTCGTAAATAAGAACATCATCTTCAAAGATAAGATTAAGAACCTTTGGTAGTTCTGAAATTGGAATTCCGTTTACAAGAGACATACAGAAAACTCTAACGAGGCTGTAGAATAACTCGTTTTTAATTTATTTTTATTGATGCATTAACCATAGCCCAGTTGCTATTTTGATTCAATCGACAACTGGCTTTCACGTAAAATATAAAAGACGATTTGCTGCTGTTTTAATTGGCGTTTTGGAAGGTCTGACAAGTGTTTGAGTGTCTTATTTTAGGCGGTAAGTGCCTAGCCTTATCAGTACATCTTGATTACAGGATATGAACCGCCCACTGCACTTACTGTAAATAATAAGCGCATATGGGTGATGTTGAAAGAGCTCAGGCTACCCGATTAGTGTAAGCTACATTTGCAACAAGAACTTACGTAAATCACGCTCTTGTCTCATTATGTGTAAAATAAAAATCTTATCATTGTCTATTTTGTAAAATATACGACAAGGATTAACTATCACTTCACGGTAATTCAGATTTGATAGTTCAATCGGTGTTTTCCCTGATTCAGGGAACTCTTCAAGGCGTTCAACTTTAGCAAAAATTTTCGCCACCAACTTTTTAGCTGACAGCAAGTTACTCAATGCAATATATTCAGCGATATCGTTTAGATCTTCCAGAGCAGGATTTGTCCAGATTATTTCAGCCATTTATTCATTTTCTCTTTAGCTTCAATATTAGACATAGTTTCTCCTCTACTTATTGCCTGCTCGCCTTTAGCTAACGCCTCAAGGATTTGCATACGTTTTTGCATGAATTCGAAGTCATCAACATCAACAAGATACGCTGACGGTTGCCCATGTTCGGTGATTAATACGGGCTCTTTAGTTAAATGCAGTTCAGATAATATTTTCGTCGCTTGGCGTTTCAATGTTGTTACTAACTCTACTCTCATAATAACCTCCACAAAAATGTATCACTATAGTAGCACTGAGTAAGCAATTTAGGAAACACGCCTAACGAGCATGTAGATTAAAATTAAACTAAACTAGACTGACATATTCGATTGAGGAAACCAGCCCTCTTGAGTAGTGCCATGATGAAGTTAACCGATGAATGTCTCGGCTCTGGCATACTGCTTCGCTCTACCTTCTAAATCCATTTGGTCGTAGTGCCCCAGCGACCCCAAAAGGATATGGGAAAAACCTGGCTGCGATGAGATCGCAATAATCTATTACTGCGTAACACGCCTATATGTGTTTGCCGTAAGCAACTTGCTTAACAGCCATATCGACAGACGAAGTAAACGAATTTGTTTATTGATTTAAAATTGACCGTCCATTTATAAAAACGGTCAGAAAGAATACTAGTGCCTATTGACAGAGTTAAGGCTCATATGTGTTATATGCTCTATCTGGAAAAGAAAACATATTCACCTGACTCTATTGGTGGCCCTTGCCAACCCCAATCAACTTTTATTTTATCGTTGATAATACTTGGATTGTCTCTTTCAAATTTTAAACGACAAAGATACTTAAACCATACAGATTGAATTGAACCACCCTTATCACGATTGCTAAAATAAGAAAGCATTTCCTTCAAATTAAGTGCTCTGAAGCGCTGACACTCTTCTACAAATAGCTTTTGACCTTTGGTTTCAGGATTAATCTGATTTGACGCAAGAGCGCTTAACCATGCTCCATATTTATTAATAATTTCAAGCTCGGCAAGTGTAAACACCTCTGTTTTACATTGCATGCTATACGGCTTATTAATTAATGCACGATGCTCCTTTGAATATGAGACCTTCTCATATTTTTTCGGAGAACGAGTTTCACTTGATTCACAATTGCTAGCCTGTAGCTGATCAGGTTTGTTTTCTTTCCTCTGAATAAGAAAAAGAAAGCAATAACGACTACAAGTCCAATTATCAATGTGACTTCTATATTCATATCGAAACTCTAAGGCTATCGTGCCAACGTCCGCATAGTGGGCTAAAAATTGTTGGCTATAATTAGCGACGAAGGAGCAAAAAACCAACAATTTTTTGTCCCTGTTAATGCGTTTGTTAGGGCTTCACTACTCGTTATAGGCATTGAAAGTCTCGATGAGCTTACTTGAAAGAAGGTATTTTTCATGCATGATTAGCTTAATAGCAAGCTCATTACCTTCTAGCCTCATTTTATTTTGAAGGTTTTCAAGTTTAACGAAACGACTCACTGTTTCATTTTCCACGAGCGCAAATACTTTCGCCGGAAGCCTCGACTCATTAACCGAAGTAATAATGGAGTTGTCGGGGTAAAAGTAAATTTCAGAAACTTCATGTTCAGAAGGAGTAACACACTTGAATGAGCCATCAGGAAGCTTTATGACAACATGACCCGTAAGTTTAAGGACTATCTTCCCAAGTTGAGAAAATGACCAACCAAATTGGATATCACCGCTGTTTGTCTCTAAGAATTTTAGAACGTTGTTGTAGCACTCAACCTTCTTACTACCACTGAACGGCTCAATAGAAACTCGCTCAACCGTTGATATACCAAGTGAATTCAAGAATTCATAAGGCAAATCTTTTGGTATCAAATAATCCACAAAACCCTCCTTGCAGCCCTAACAATTTTATAGTGCGCGAAGGGCGGATCTTTCTACTCCGACCACACTCACATTAATACATTACACAGTTTTAACAAATTAGCTAAGGTATTACTATCACTAAGTTTTCTATTATCTTTAAGCAAAGCTAAATGAAACAATATACGCGCGCCGCTCATATCCTTGAATATGTGCGCAAACAACAGTTTGAGCACTTAATTAGCTATTATATTTAGTCAATTTCAATGTCTGGCTATCACTCTTAGCCGAACTTCGTCAAAGTGGCAATAGCGTTAAGTCAAACAGAAAGTAGCAAAATTAAAAAAGGGAGACTGAATCTCCCTTTTTTAAATTTTTATTCGCTGTTATTTTTTCGGCAAACGCATTCTTGCAACCGTATTATCAGATAAAACATAATGGTGGAATAAGGCGGCGGCTGCATGTAATCCAATCAAGTAATAACCAACTTCCCCTGCGGTTTCATGCAGCTCTTTGATGGTTTTAGCCAAGTCTAAATCTTTACTGGCCAATGGCGGCAGCTCTAGACCAAAAAACGGAATTGGTTTGCCTGCCGTGCTCAAAATTAACCATCCAGCAATAGGCATAGCAAACATGAAACCATACAAAATAACATGCACTAGTTTGGCGAGGTTATTTTGCCACTTAGCTGGTTCTGGTTTTATATCAGGAGCCGAGCCACCCACTACGCGAGCAATTAGCCTAACGCTTACTAAAGCTAAAACCGATAAACCAAGCATAAAATGCCACATTTTAAAGGCATCTCGGGTTGTAGTCCCTTTGTCGAATAATTCGCGCAGTTCAATGCTTGCGTAAACAGCTACAATCAATATGAACATAAGCCAATGCAAAGCAATGGAGAGCGTATTGTAATGAGTTGTCGTGTTTTTTAAATTCATAATGCCTCTCGAAAAATGAAATTATACCAATCGTGTTAAGTTACTGACCATTTATAGCGACAGATAAATACAGTAATAACAAGGCATAAATTTTGACATGTAGTTGTTCTACTTGAAAAATTATAACGCAGTTAGCGCTTTATTTAGCTCGCTAGAATGGTTAAATATTTAAGTCGATCGGTGTTACATGGCTACTCATCAACCTACCTCTTATGTTTTGAGAGCTTGAAGAGGTAACCTCTACCCTTGTACGTATTAAATACTCCACATACAGTAACCTATCGTTACTAAGTATTTAGTGATCTAAAACATAAAATTTGTATTTCAAAAATCATGTTTAAATATGTTTGGTTAAGCGTAAACAGTAAAACTTAAAATAAACTTAAGTGATTGGCATAACAAAATAACAACCGTTGGTTACCTTTCGATAAGTATTTGCTAGTTAAACTAATAATTGAAAAGAAATTGAATTTACAACGTTTTTTACACTGTGGCTTTTGAATCAAACAATGCCAGTTCGAATCATGGCCAGCTTTTCAATACCGTGATCGGGCGTCCATCTTTTAAACTCAACAAAGTCATGCTTTTTATATAACTTAATAGCGGGCTCGTTAACTACTGCGGTTTCAACTATCGCTGTTGATGCTGTTTCAATAAAGTTAGTTAACGCATAGCGGATTAACTTATCGGCGATGCCTTTTCTAAAATGCTTTGGGTCAACCGTTAAGCTATTAATTTCTAATCGCTCATTGATAATTACCAGTTCAATAACCCCTGCAAGCTGAGTATCGTCATAAAATCCATAAAAAAGCGTTTGCGAATTGTGTATATCATTAACAGTGCGCGATAAAGGCGGAAAATTCTGCGTACCTATTAATTCAGCTTCTATTTTATAAGAGCGTTGAAAGGTGGTGTAAATTTGCTTTGCGACTGCCTCATTTGCATTATCTAACTTTGCAATCATTGACTGAAATCCCTGTTGTAGCATTTTTAGTTGTATAGATTGCAGATAATAACATTCAGCCCGTACCATATTTATAATTATTATTAACTTATCAACGTGCCAAATTTTATAAAGTGTTTTTAAAAGAGCTAGTTGAAGGAGCTGATTTAAGCCTTTTACTCAATCAGTCCCTCCTAAACTACACACTTTACTGTTGTAATCCTTGTACACCGTAAATTGCAGGGCGCTTTAGCTGGGCACTTAAAGGTAAATAACACGCCAGTGCGCCAAGGCTAATTACAAACAATAAAGTCATGAATAACATACCAAGCTGCATAATTTGCGGTACTCCATCCGCAATCAGTTGTAGTGGTTGTTGTAAAGCCAGCAATAACGCAATACTGAGTATTATACCCGTTACGATTACGCTGCCATTTTGCTTAAATACTAACAAAAACAATGCCAGTGGCTTTGCGCCAACACACAAATGAATACCAATTTCAGCACGCCTTAATAACACTGAGTAGCGCATAATACCTATCAAACCAATACTGGTTAAGGCAATAGTGGCAGCAATGATCATCAGCGTTGTCGCCGATACTACATATTGACGAAACAGTGCTGTATCGCGCTGTGCATTTAATGGCGCTAATTGATGAACTGATAAGCCTGAATCAATAGATTGTAATAAGGTGTTAAGCGTATTTTTTGTTAAGTGCTGAGCATTTTTAAACTCGATAATAAATGAATTATAACCAGCACGAGTCAAATAAGCTTTAGGCTCAAGCGACGTTTTCCACGGTATAAGCATTGTTTTAACTATGCCTATTATTACTAAATCATTTTCGCGCCCTGAAGTTATATCAAAACTCAAATGCATGCCCAATGCATTACCATCATTTGATAATTTTTCTGCTAGTACATCATTAATAATAATAACATTCGCATTACTTTTAGTATCCTCGTTTGTAAAACCACGTCCTTGTAATACGGGTTGTTTAAGTAATGAAAAATACTGCTCATCAACTGATTTACCATAAGGTAATACGTTTTGATTGCTTGCTACCTCAACCAATGACCAAGTAATTAAATTATCGTTTATAGGTGATGATGAACGACTTACTTGCCTAACCTCTGGCAGTAAAGCAAGCTCGTTAGCTACTTGCTCTAATAGCTGATTTGCTTTGTCTCTATCAGCCGCTACATGGCTTGCTACATTAACCTTTAAACTCGTTAATTGCTCAAGTGGCAGTGTGAAAGCCTCGTCAATATTACTTTTATTAACGCTAAAAACTAAAAAGTTAATAAACAATAATGTACACGCTACAGCTACTTGAAAAGCGACCAAGCCTTGCCATACGCGCTTGCCCACCTGCACTGTCGTCCCTTTACCTGCTGACTTTAAACTACTTATCAGTTGTTGGTAATTTACTATTCGCGTACATAAAAAAGCGAACAGCGTCGTTAATATTAAGCCGCTAACCAGTGTGATAAGGAATGATACTGCTTTAATAGAAAGCTCATTGGCGCGCGGTAATATTGCCATGGCAAAATCGCTTAAGGTTGCTAAAAAAATCGCCGCTAACGCAAGGCCTATTATACTTGCTAAGCCTATTAGCAAGGCAATCTCCAGCCAAAACTGTTTAAACAAAGTAAACCGTGTTGCGCCCAGCGCCGCACTCAGTGCTAATGTGTGTTTACGCGCTGCAGTTCTTACAATAAACACGTTACTAATGTTTACACAGGCAATAATAACCAACCCCGTTACAGCTAAAATGAGCCAATAAATATTCTGCGGTGTCTCTTTTAATATTACTGTTTGCAAGGTGTTTAGCTCAAGTTCGATATGCCAACCTGCAAAGAATGCTTCGGTCGTAATATGCTGTTGCCATACATCATCCACATACTGCGATAACCTTTTACTCGCCTGCTCAATGCTTACATCGCTTGGTAATTTAGCCACAAAATGGCTGCGCGAGTAACGGTTCCACCAAAATGGTTTAGCCTCTGCAGAGGTTAAATTATAATCCCACGGCAACCATACGTCAGTGACCTGCCCTGTTTTGATAAGTGCAGGCGATTTAAAGTTGGCTGCAGCCACACCTATAATTTTGAATTGCTGAGCGCCCACACTAAGTGTTTGACCTATTATGTTTTCTTTACTGGCAAAGTCATTTTGCCATGTTCGATAACTTATAACGGCAACGGGGTTAAAACTATCAAGAGCTTCGGTTTGCGTAAAACCTCGTCCTAAATGTAGCTTAATTGCAAACATTTCAAACCACTGAGGGGTAACAAATGAGGTGTTTACTATGGGTAAGCCCGCTACATCATCAAGGCGTTGTTCACCGTAATACACCAACGCAGCTTGCTCAAATAATCTATGATTTTTATATAAATCAATCAGTGCAGGGTAATTAAAAGCGCGGGTATTAAGCGCCCCGGTTTGGTCTATTTGAGCATATTCAGCTTTTACTAACCGCATTTGCTCAGGGTATGGCAATGGTTTTAACAGCATAATATAGGCAAGTGTTAATACAGTAATTAATGCAGCTAAAACAATACTTAACGTCGCTACAACACTTAAACTGTAAACTTTATGATTAGTTATATTAAGTAATGCATTTTTTAAATTATAAGTCATTATGGCACTCCGTTAAGTTATCCCTTAATAGCCATTGACGTTTTATTATTTTTGGATATTCCATTTTACTCTCACTAAACAGGTTATTTAAGCACTTAGCTGATCTTTTATACCCACAGCCCCTAGCATCTCACCATCCAATAGCTTTAGTTGCCTTGTAGCCATATCACAGTAACGCGGGTCATGTGTCACCATGCAAATAGTGGTGCCGGCTGCATGTAGCTCACTTAATACGTGCATAACTTGATCTCCCGATTTTGAGTCTAAATTACCCGTTGGCTCATCAACTAATAATATTGCCGGTTCAGTCACCAGCGCTCGGGCTATCGCCACGCGTTGCTGCTGTCCACCAGATAATTGGTTAGGTTTATGACTCATACGATGCCCAAGCCCTACTTTTTCAAGGCACGCTTTTACTTTTTCAGCAATCATTTGCTTGTTTGGTTTACAGTGGTGATAACGCAGTGGTAATGCCACGTTATCGAACACACTTAACTCATCAATTAAATTAAATGATTGAAAAATAAATCCTATTTTTGCATTGCGAATTTCAGCAGCCTGATTTAGCGAAAGTGCAGAGACGTCTTTACCGTCAATTAAATATTCACCGCTGGTTGGCATATCAAGTAAACCCAATAATGAAAGTAATGTTGATTTACCACAGCCAGATGGCCCCGATATCGACAAGTATTCACCGCGATAAATACACAAATCAATACTACGCAGTGCATAGGTTTGTAACTCTTGGGTTTCAAATACCTTACTAATTCCTTTCATTGCTAATACGACATCGGCTTGGGTGTTCGTTATTTTTTGCTCTGTCATTATTTTTATCCTGTTCATTAGTTAATTAGAATTTCGCTATTGCTGCGAGTAAGGTTGGTTAAATCTGAAATAATCAATTGCTGATCTAACTGTGCGCCGCTTAGTATTTCGATAAAGCGCCCAGCCTCGCGACCAAATTTGATATCAACCAAGTGCGCGCTTTGCTGCTGTGAGTTTACCTGATACAGATCTCTTACACTGTGCGGTTTTACGTTTGCTGGGCGCTCGATATAAGTAACATCTTTTAGCTGTGCGACCTTAATATTGGCATCGACAGTTAATTGCGGCCGAACATTTTCAGGGAGCTCTTTAGGCAACGATAACTCTACCTCTACTGTATTATTACTCACCACAGGGCTGATGCGTGACACCTTTGCCATAACAACACCGCGGCGTGTATCTACTTCTGCGAGCTGCCCTAACCGAATATCATCTACTTGATTTTGTGGTACTTGAATAATTGCAATTAACGAATCAACCGAGCCGATAAGCGCAATTTCTTGCCCTGCATTTACGCTTTGCCCAAGCTCAATCGGTAAACGCTGTAATACCCCATCCATTCCCGCTACTACAGATAGATTGGCCAATTGTGTTTGTGCCATAACTACTAACCCTTGTTGCTGTTTAATTTGCTCAAGCTGAATGTTTTCAGATTCTATGTGTACGGCTTTTAGTTGCTCTGAACGTTGCTTAGCTATTGCTAATTGCTGGCGAAGTTGTTGCTCGTCTAACATGCTACGCTGATAATTAAGCGTTGAGACTATGCCCTGTTCAACCAAACTGGTTTCAGCTTTTAATTTTAGTTTGGCATTTTCGTAAGCGGCATGGCTTTGTGCCACATGAGAGCGCTCGTTTAATAACTCGCGAGTATTGTTTAATCTTAACTGGCGTAAGTTAGCATTGAGTTTATTAAGTTCTTGCTGCGCATTTTCGAGCTGTTGCTCAAGCGCTGGATTGGCTAACTGCACAATCACTGAGTCACTGGTCACTATTGCGCCTGGTTTTAATAAAATAGCCTGCACAGTGGCCAACGTTTTTGCCGTAAGCAATTGCTGCTGCGCAGATTTAAGTTCACCATAACCTGTAACCGTAATCGCAAGCGCGCCTTGGCGTACATCACTAATAATAATATTACTGCGCGATACTGACACACCTACTTGACTGCTGCGCTGATAAATCACTGCCACAATTAAAATAACAGCCAGTAATAAAATTAGCTTATGCCAAAGCGATAACTGCTTGACTACTTTTGTTTTTACTATGTCCATATTGCACCGCATTATGCTTTGTATATCTAAGCTATAGCGAAACACGTGCCAACATTAAAAATCAATAAATACAAACAATTACAAGTATGTACTATTTAAAAATTCTTATTGAGCGGCGATACCGGACTCCTCAGTATCAATTTGAGACTGACCCTAGTTAAAGGCTTTCACTTCGACAGACACGCTAACCCAAAATCGGACGCAAGCAGTCCGTAATCGGACTGGAACACCTACTGAAATCACCTTTAAATAGCTAACAAGCTGAAATACAAAAATAAAATCACTGGCATAGAAATCGCTATACGCTACAATCAACCTGTGCTTATTCACCTATTTGGAAGTTTATGCCTGCCACTATTTTGATCATTGAAGATAGCCCCGAAATCCGCCTAAGCGCGCGCTTTATTTTAGAAGATAACGGCTACCAAGTGCTCGAATGCGACTCACCTTTTAGCGCGCAAGCAGTAGTTAAAGATAGCCAAGCGATTGACCTTATTTTGCTCGATATGAATTTTACCCGCGACACCACATCAGGTGACGAAGGTTTGGCGTTTTTACAGCACTTACATAAACAACAGTTAGATATCCCTGTCATCGCAATGACTGCGTGGTCGAGCGTAGATCTAGCGGTTCGCGCTATGCAACACGGTGCGTGTGACTTTATTGAAAAGCCATGGCAAAACCAGCGCTTATTAAAGTTGCTCGTTCAGCAACTCACACTTAAAAAGTTAAACAAACAAAATCAAAAGTTGCTGCAACAGCTTAACGATCATGCCTCGCCTGCATTTGTGTATCAGTCACACGCTATGCAACAACTGATAAGTCAGTTAGCTAAGGTAGCTAAAACCGATGCCAACATTTTACTAACCGGTGAAAATGGTACGGGTAAGAGCCAATTAGCACAATGGCTTCATCAGCAGTCTACGCGCCATACACAACCGTTTATTGCAGTGAATATGGGGGCTATTGTTGAATCGTTATTTGAAAGCGAAATGTTTGGTCATAAAAAAGGCGCGTTTACTGATGCTAAAAATGAGCGCATTGGCCGCTTTGAACTGGCCGATAACGGCAGTTTATTTTTAGACGAAATAGCCAATATACCACTACCACAACAAGCAAAATTATTACGGGTACTCGAAAGCCAAGAGTTTGAGATGGTTGGCGCGAGTCACACTAAAAAAACCAATGTACGCTTGATCAGTGCCACCAATGGCGATATTGCCACACTGATAAAACAAGGCCAGTTTAGAGAAGATTTATACTATCGGATAAACACTTTGGAGTTTGTAATACCGCCACTACGCGAACGCATTGAAGATATAGTGCCTTTGTGCGAGCACTTTATAAATTTACATGCTAAAAAATACTCAAGCACCATACTTACATTGAGTGAATGCGCTAAACATGAATTAAACCACTATACTTGGCCGGGCAATGTACGCGAGCTAAGCCATGTGATTGAACGGGCAATATTGTTAGCAACAACCGACACATTGACCGCCGATGACTTAAACCTGCACAGCAGTCAAATCAATAACACATTACCACTAATGACACTAGAGCACGCAGAGCGCCAATTAATTGATTTAGCCCTCAAGCAGACCCAAGGCCATATTCCTAACGCCGCTAAATTATTAGGTTTAGGTAAATCTTCTATGTATCGTCGCCTTGAAAAATACGGGATTACCGTATGAAAAGCAGTATGACACTTAGTTGTCTTTATCACTCATCGCTGGAACGCAGTTTAATTGGCTTTGCATTTTTTAGTAGCACTTTAGCAGCGTTGGGGTGCTATTTTATTGGCCAATATTTTGCTTTATCTGTTGTTACTTCTGCCGTTATCTCAATCCTATTTTTAGCTATTTATCTTAAGCTGTTTATTCGTACCTATAAAAAAGTGATCAACAGCTTTAACCGCAATTACGCCCACCTAGATGCCATTTTAAACGAAGATTATAACCAGCTCGTTAAGCCCAGCTATCAGGCGGGGAGTATTCACCAATTACAACAAAGCTTGATTGAGTTAAGTGAAGAGTTATTTAAAAAAGAAGTCGCGATACGATCAGCATATTTTTTGGTGTACCAATTAATTGAGCATTTTAATGTGCCGATCATGGTGCTCGATCAATATAATAAGCTCAGTTATGCCAATAATGCGTTTAGCGAATTTAAACAGACTCAATGGCAAACCTTACGCTATGCAAGCGCTGAACAATTAGGGCTTACAAAGCAAGACGCACATTGGCAATTTAGCGATGTTATTACAGCCCAGCAATGGCAAATACGCCACAGTGAATTTATAGAGCAAGGCAGCTGTCATCAACTTATTGTTATGATCGACATCACCTCAGCCCTTCGCGAAAGCCAACTGCAAGCATGGCAGCAAATTATTCGCGTACTCGGTCACGAAATTCGCAACTCACTCACACCAGTTACTGCAATGGCTGAAAATCTCGCCGTGAAGCTCACCGAACCACGACAAATACAAGCACTTAATGTTATAAGTGAGCGCTGTAATTATCTTAATGAATTTGTCACGCGCTATGGCGATATAAATAAACCACTGGCACTTAATATAGTAGCAATAGACACCGACACATTTTTAAAACAAGTGTGCGCAATATACCCTGACGTTGCATTTAGCTGCGTAACAGACGCCGCAACTTTTAAGGCCGACCGCACGTTTATTCATCAAGTCATGATCAATCTAATAAAAAATGCCATCGAAGCAAGCACCCCGCCCGTTAAAATAACATTAGGTGTGTATAAGCAAGGAAAAGTAAGCTGCATCACCATTGATGATAACGGCCAAGGCCTTGCCAACCCCGATAACATATTCGTGCCGTTTTACACCACTAAACAACAAGGTCAAGGGATTGGTCTAAGCTTTTGTCGCAACGTGATAGAGCAGCATCATGGTAGTTTGAGCTTAGCGAATAAAGAAAAACACCAAGGTGCAGTCGCAACAATACTATTGCCAGTGTAGCTAGCTTCGAAAAGAAATACTAAAAAGAACATTTAGTTTAATCAGCGAATACTTTGTAAAAGCAGCCCCTATTCTAAAAAACAACGATAAAAAAACCTAAACGCCCTCAAACTCAACTTCATGTAATACGCTGTAATATGTCTTTTGTGGTGGTCATTCTACACTTTCACTCGGTTACTGAGTAACCATATAACAGTGCGAATGCAATCTACAAAAGGAACAAGAAAATGTCTGATGAAAGCTTATATCTCGTTAAATTACAATTTCAATCTGGTGTTGTTGGTGGTGGCTCTATGGAAATTCAGTTTGCTGTAGATCCAAAAACAGGTTCATTAAATGGTCGAGCAAATGGCAGCATCCAAGAAGGAACGCAGCATTCACCTCATTTCACCGCTAGCGCATCAGGCCATATGCATGCAACTGGCTATAATGATGTAACTAAAGTTGGCGCGCTAACAGGTCAAGCAGTGGTGTCTTTTCCACCACCTGCAATTGGTAGTTACCAGTCACCTTTTACGGCAAGCTTTGGCGTTGATAATCAATGGAATGGCAAAGGCAGTTTTTCAGTGGGTGATAATACCTACCAATGCAAAGTGACTCTAATTGACTAAATAGAACATAGTTTGCTCTACTAGATTAAATTAAGCGGCGTATAGTAACTTTGAACGTCGCTTAGCTCTCACCTGTTTAGGTTTTCTTGGCTCACGTTTTAACTAAAGCTGAAGGTAAACAAGTCCGCACGACTACAACTATATTTAAAGTATCTGTTGATTTAATACTGAGCAACTTGCTTCTATTTGATAAGTGCGCTGAAGAACAGTGTGAATTTGCTTTACGACTGTCCTTGTATGCATTACCTAGATTTTTAATCAATAAGTTAAGTTCTCTGCCAACTTGTTTTATGGCTCAACTTATCATGTATCGCGTTTTTAAAAGGCTTATTACCGTAACTCATAAACACTAGATAAATTTACACTTATATAATATAGAGCTTATTAACCATGCACTTCTGTGATGCAAGTAAATGCTGCGATGCTCTAAACATAGAACAACACAGCTTACTGGTTAAATGCTATTGTACTAATCCGCCATCAGCAATATTCCATTCATGTATGTTAGTGAGAATATCGCGTCCAGTTTTTCCAGCTTCAGAATACTGGCTATTACCAGCATGAAAACCAATTTTTAGCGGTGGAGTCGATAACTTACTCCAGCCATTGAGTAGAGCATCGTAGTTTTCAACCGACAATGCAATCCCTTCAAACATGCTACGCATATCACTGAGGTTAGAAATATCCCAATCACTTAAGTTCTGATCAAATGAAACCGCATTGCGAAACATACTGTTCATATAGGCAACGTCGGACACATTCCAGCGGCCAATGTCTTGATTAAATGCTGATGCACCATCAAACATATTGCCCATATAAAATACAAACCCAACTTTCCAATCACCTAAGTCTTGATTAAATGACACTGCATTAGCAAATAGTCCTGTCATCCTATAAACACCGCCAACTGTCCATCTGCCTATTGGTTGGTTGAATTGACTGGCATTATTAAACATGCGTATCATGTCTTTTAAGCTCGCTGTATCCCAATTGCTAATATCTTGATTAAAGTTCGTTGCACCATCAAACATATGCCCCATTCTTACGACACGAGACACATCCCAGCTTTCAAGAGCTTGATCAAATAAAATAGCACCTTGAAACATACCGGTCATATCAGTAATAGTAGAAACATCCCAATCGTTTATGTCTTGATTGAACGATTGCGCATACGAAAACATGTAAGAAAGATTCGTGACGTTTGATAAGTCAGGTGTATCTAAGGCATTAATAACAAGGTTAGAGCAGTTTATAAATGCACGCTCCATTGATGACCAACGAATATCACCCCACTGCTCTATGGTTAATAATTTGTTCCAATCAGCTTGCGTTTCATCAAAGTAAAAACGTGGGAAGTCACCACTTATTTTAATAGTATAGGTTCCGCTGGTGTCGTATGTGTGGGTAATTGTATTAACAACATTGCGGTCGATAGTGCCATCGCCCCACTCTATCTGGAAGTTATAACCTTCACCTTTCGTTGCAATTTTAATTGTATTAGCATCTGTTGAGAACAGTTGTGTATTATCCGTTTTCCAGGTTGTGATAAATTCACGAGGTATAACCACCTCAACAGTGCGCTCAATACTTGCCGTGTTTCCTGCTTTATCTGTTGCAGTATAGGTAACTATGTATACACCTACGTTATTAACGTCAACCTCACCAAATACTGTCGCACTGATTGCACCATCAAAGTCATCAAGTGCCGACGCCCCTTGCTCTGAGTACTCTTCATTTAAGAATAACTTAATATACTCTTTACCAATGAGAGTAAGCAGCGGTGGCGAGATGTCTTTAGCCTCAAATACTGTCACTTTTCGGGTAATTGAACCCGTATTACCAGCGGAATCGACTGCAGTATATGTAATTGTGTAGTCGCCGGGCGTACTTTCGTCCACTGAGCCTGAAATAGCGACACTGACTGTTCCATCCACATTGTCTTGTGCTTGCGCCCCTAGTTCTTGGTATGATTCGCCCAGCTCAAGAGAAATAGACTTTTCACCATTCAACGTTATAGTTGGCGCTTGTGTATCGTCGGGTGCAACCACTGTAATTGTTCTAATTACACTTGAAGAGTTTCCCGCGCTGTCAGTAGCAGTGTATGTAAACGTATATACACCAGCTTGATTAAGGTTCAAAGAGCCTGACACGCTAACACTTACGCTACCGTCTTTATCGTCTGAAGCAGATGCACCTAACTCTTGGTAGCTATTGCCTATATTGAGCGTAATAGCTTGCGAACCGTTTAAAGTAATAACAGGCGCTGTTATATCTAGGTTTGAATTAGTTCCTGTGTCAGATTTTTCTGCACTACCAGAGCCACCGCCACAAGCAGATAATGTAAACAGAATGCACAAAATAAAAATATGCTTAAAGATAAATAAGCGATTAGTCGTCATTTTTTTCCTTTAAAATGCCTCAATGTACGAACTTTGAGTAAGGGTAAGTAATAAAGTAAAAATATATTTAGGGCGCGCATTCTACTATACCCACAATAGGTAATCTGTATTTATTTACCAATAGACTATTGTTGATAAGTTTTTTAATCAGCATGAGGGAAAGTTAAAACGATGCGGATTGGCTAAAAAAGCTATGGTTCATCGTCAAATATTGGTTTGAGTGGCGCTCGAGTCCGCATTTCACTTTTCTATAGGCATAAAAAAACCCTTGCTAAAAAGCAAGGGTTATCAAAAGTGGTACCAGCGGCCGGACTTGAACCGGCACGCCTTGCGGCAGGGGATTTTGAATCCCCCATGTATACCAATTTCATCACGCTGGCATCATTTTTCTTTAACCTTCTAACATGAGAAGATAAAGAAAAACCACTTTAGAGCTAGGACTTATCAAGCTGTCTTTGTCTCTATGCCATGCATTATACAAACAATAAGAGGAGCAGCAAGCGTTTTTTACAAAACCACGATCAACCGCTTAACAATTGAGCAACCATTAACATTCACTCATAAAAGCGACTAGCTAGTATTTGTCTCGCTATTTGCTAAACTAGCGCACATATTAACTTTGTGAGTTTATTTATGTCTGCTGAATTTCCGCGTGCGAGCTTTTGGCGTCGCTTTGCGTCGTTAGTTTACGATACGTTAGCTATTATTGCATTTGCTATGCTAAGCGTTGTTTTGTATTTGTTTGCCGTACAAGGGCTTATTTCACTTGAGGTTATTAGTTTAAATGGTGCTGAGGATGTGTCTGCGCTAATTCAAAATTCACTATTGTTATCAGGTCTTCGCAGTACACTTTTAGTCGTTGTAGCGTTAGTGTTTTTTGGCTATTTTTGGACTAAGAGTGGCCAAACGATTGGTATGCGCGCATGGCGTTTAAAAGTACAAACTCGCGATGGTAAGCTAATTAGTTGGTCACAAGCCGTTATTCGTAGCGTAACCGCATTACTTGGCTTGGGTAATTTAGTGGTATTAGTTGATTTTAAAAACAAACGAGCGCTGCAAGATTACCTGTCTAAAACCGAGGTTGTTGCGCTAACAAAAGAAGAAAACAAACGAATTTATCGTTCTTTAGATTAGCAATAAGGAGCTAGGCTGCTAGCTCCCCATTATCAATTTCGCTTATTAAGCAAGTAAGTCGCAAAACCTATAAATATTATGCTTGGTAAAGTCGCCCCGATTATCGCAGGGATTTGATACACCATCACCACAGGACCAAATATTTCATTGGTTAGGTGAAATGCAATACCGGTTACTACGCCCATTACAATCCGCGCGCCCATCGTCACTGTACGCAGTGGGCCAAATATAAACGACAGCGCCACTAATAACATCACCGCTATCGATACTGGCTGCATAATTTTACGCCATAAAGCCAGCTCATAGGTGCTGGTATCTTGCTCATTTTGTTTTAAATAACCTAAATACGACCAAAGTCCTGTGAAAGAAAGCGCCTCTGGTTTTACCGATACTACCCCCAGCTTTTCAGCTGTAAGTTGTGATTCGTAAAACTCTTCATCTTGTTGCTGTGTACTGATCAACTCTTCACTGAGTTGCAGTTTACTTACATCACGAAGTAACCAACCATCTTTACGGCCTACTGCTTCGCGAGCTTTAGTAATTTGTGTAAGTTGTAGTGATTTATCAAAATGATACATGTTCACACCGTGTAATACGCCGTTTTGGTCAACATCTTCTATATTAATAAAGTTATTACCATCTTTAGCCCATACACCTTGCTGAGCGTTAAATACATCGCCACCGTGTATAGCTTGATTACGCATTTCTTTCGCTTTGAGCTGTGCGGCCGGTGCGCCCCACTCGCCTAATACCATCATACAAAGCGCCATAAATATTGCAGTTTTCATCACTGAGACAATAATTTGCAAACGCGACATACCAGCAGCTTGCATAACCACCAGCTCACTATTTGACGCAAGTGCTCCAAGACCTGTTAAGCCACCAATTAAAGCGGCCATTGGGAAGAACACCACAAGATCGCCAGGCATGCTATATAATGTATATAACAATGCAGTTGCAATATCATAGCTACCGCGACCGACTGATTTAAGCTGCTCAATAAATTTAATCAGGGTACTGATCCCCACCAAGACCATCAAAGCAAAACCAGTGGTTTGCAAGATGCTACGGCCTAAGTACCAATCAAGCATTTTCATCATGCGCCATACTCCCGCTTAGTCAACACAGCTTTTAGCCAAGCACCGAGTGGCCGCCCTTTAATGATCAAAAAGCCGCCGATAAATAACGCCGTAAAGTGGATCCACCATAGGCCAATTGAAGGCGGAATTTTACCATCCTCAACTGCAAATTTTGCTGCATTCAATAAGATGAAATAACCTAAATACAAGCTTATGGCAGGTACTAACTTGGCAAACTTACCTTGGCGCGGATTAACGACACTCAGCGGTACTGCTAATAAAGTAAGTAGCGGAATAGAAAGCGGAATAGCAAGACGCCACTGCCACTGAGCAATCGCATCAGTCGTTTTCATCGCAAACAAATCAATGGTCGGCACAGCTTCAAGTTTGCGGCGTTGATGTTCTATCTCTTGCTCACGGATTTGTACACTATAGCCATCAAATTCGGTTAAATTGAGCGCTGGCGTTTCGCCGTCAGTTTCGTAACGCTTACCGTCACTGAGCACCAATTGCTGCTCACCGCTTTCTTGCTCGACCACCACACCCCGCTGCGCATATACTAACCGTGCGAGATTGTCTTTTTCACTATCGGGTAGTTGTGCTACAAATACTTTGTGTAATTCTTTGCCGCCGTTTTCGATATTGTGAATAAACACCACCGCTTTTTCGTTCCCTGTTTGTTGAAAGCGCCCAGCACGCAGCGCTGATAACCCGGCATCCGCTTTGGCTTGTTCTTTCAATTGATATTCTTGTTCACTCGCCCATGGGGCTATATATAAAGTCAGTACTCCCGCCAATAGCGCTAGTACCACACTAGAAACTAAGGTTACACGCACTACGTACCATTCACTAACGCCACAGGCTTTGAGAACAGTCATTTCACTGTCGGCATAAATGCGACTGTAGGCGAGAATAATCCCTAAAAAGATACTTAGCGGTAGTATTAATGATGCCAATTGCGGTAACTTTAGTGCAATCATCGACAGTACTAACTTAGCAGGAATACCGCCTTCAGAGGCGTCGCTTAAAATAACAACAAACTTTTGCGACAAAAAAATTGTCATCAAAGTTAAAAATACGGCGACCTGAGACTTTAAAACTTCAGTGGTCAAATAACGGAAAATTAGCAATGATCGCCCCTGTTAAACATGATGTTTTACTTCAAGAGTAAGAAAATTTGAGTAAACTTAGGGTTTTATTATATGTCATCAACATTAAATATCATACCTAGCAACTCGATATATTGTCGCATTAGTGGTATTGATGGCTACAAAAGTATAAAGTTCAAATACACATAATGAGTCAGCGTTTATAAGCTAATATTAAGCTAGTATCTGGATTTTTATTTTATTACCCTTATTTAAGGGTTAAATGACTCAAAATTAGGAGTGACAATGGAATTTAGCGTAAAAAGTGGTAGTCCTGAAAAGCAACGTAGCGCATGTATTGTAGTTGGCGTTTATGAGCCACGTCGTTTATCCCCCATTGGTGAACAACTCGATAAAATCAGTGATGGTTATATCTCTAATTTATTGCGTCGCGGCGACCTTGAAGGCAAGCCAGGACAAGTGCTGTTATTGCATCATGTACCCAATGTGTTAAGTGAACGCATACTATTGGTCGGCTGTGGTAAAGAACGCGAGCTAGACGACAAACAATACAAACAAATTATTTCAAAAACTATCAATACCCTAAATGAAACTGGGTCGATGGAAGCGGTATGCTTTTTAACTGAGCAACATGTTAAAAGTCGCGACACCTACTGGAAAGTCCGCCAAGCGGTCGAAACCACCCAAGACTGCTTGTACACATTTAACCAATTAAAAAGCAAAAAAGTGACCCGCGTCGCCCGCTGCGTAAAATTGTGTTTAACGTGCCAACTCGCCGCGAACTTACCATTGGTGAAAGTGCCATTGAACATGGTCTAGCGATCGCTGCAGGTAGTAAGTTATGTAAAGACGTAGCGAACATGCCGCCAAACATCTGTAATCCTGCATATTTAGGTGAACAAGCGCAAGAACTTGCAGCTAACTTTGACAACGTTACAGTTGATATAATTGGCGAAGATAAAATGGCAGAGTTAGGTATGAATTCATACTTAGCAGTTGGTCGTGGTAGTGATAACGAATCTATTATGTCGGTAATTAACTACCAAGGCGGCGCGAAAGATCAAGCCCCAATCGTGCTAGTTGGTAAAGGTTTAACCTTTGACTCAGGTGGTATTTCACTCAAACCAGGCGAAGCCATGGATGAAATGAAATACGACATGGGCGGTGCAGCTGGTGTTATTGGCGCAATGCGTGCTTTGGTGCAAATGCAATTACCGATTAACGTAATTGGTGTACTCGCAGGTTGTGAAAACATGCCAAGCTCGAATGCTTATCGTCCGGGTGATATTTTGACCACTATGTCAGGGCAAACAGTTGAAGTACTAAATACCGACGCTGAAGGCCGCTTAGTATTATGTGATGCACTCACTTATGTTGAGCGCTTTGAACCTGAAACCGTGATTGATGTCGCTACTTTAACTGGCGCTTGTATTGTTGCCCTTGGCGCTCATGCAACGGGGTTATTATCTAACCACAACCCACTGGCACATGACTTGTTAAAAGCATCTGAGCAAAGTGGCGACCGTGCGTGGCAGTTGCCACTGTGGGATGATTATCAAGATCAACTAGAAAGCCCATTTGCTGATTTTACTAACTTAGGCGGCCGCTCTGCGGGAACGATAACAGCAGCATGCTTCTTATCTAAGTTTACTAAAAAGTATAACTGGGCCCATTTAGATATCGCAGGCACTGCTTGGCGCAGTGGTAAAAACAAAGGCGCAACAGGTCGACCGGTGCCAATGCTTACGCAATATTTACTCAACCGTGCCGGTGTAAGCGAAACCAGCCAAGATTAAACCCCGCGTTTAACAATACATTGTAAATTTAAATAAGGCGCTTTTTAGCGCCTTATTTATTCCCCACTTATTAACGTATAAATTAGCGTATTAATTGAAGCAAAACGCGTTATATGGCAAAATCCCTGCTTTGATTTAAGTATTATTTTCAATACTGTGGGAAGCCCCGATACAATGAGCATGAACGCCCAGTTTTTCGTTCTAAAGCAACAAGATGAGTCATTAGCCAAGGCTGATGATCACTTTAGCTTAGCGGCTGATATTGCTGCTGAACAGTATCGTCTTGGTCATCGTATCTTTATTTACGTTGATGATCTTGAAATTGCCCATGCCATTGATGAAACTATTTGGTCATTCGACCCCGACAGTTTTGTGCCTCACAATCTCCAAGGTGAAGGTCCAAAAGGTGGTGCGCCCGTTGAAATAGGTACTACCCCGCCAGTCGGTAATCGTAAAGTTTTAATTAACTTGGCTGCACAATTGCCGGACTTTATTCGTCGGTTTAACCAAGTTTTTGATTTTGTGCCCGTTGAAGCCACTGCTAAACAAGCTGCCCGTGAGCGCTTTAAAAAGCTACGCCAACTCGGTGCTAATATCACCACGCAAGATATTAATAGCTAACATACCTTTTGTATAAATAGCTAACTAACTCATTTAAGTACTTATTTAAGGTTCTGTGTAATGGATAAAACCTACAATCCGCAAGATATTGAACAGTCGTTATACCAAGACTGGGAACAAAAAGGCTACTTCAAACCATCAGGTAAAGGCGATGCATATTCAATTATGATCCCGCCACCCAATGTCACTGGTAGCTTACACATGGGCCACGCTTTCCAAGACACCATTATGGATACCTTAACGCGTTTTAAACGTATGCAAGGTAATAACACATTATGGCAAGTAGGTACTGACCACGCAGGTATTGCTACGCAAATGCTGGTTGAACGTAAACTCTCTGCTGAAGAAGGTAAAACACGCCACGACTTAGGCCGTGAAGCTTTCATCGACAAAATTTGGCAGTGGAAAGAACAATCTGGCGGGACTATCACAAAACAACTTCGTCGCCTTGGCGCATCGGTTGACTGGGATCGTGAACGTTTCACTATGGATGACGGCTTATCAGAAGCAGTTAAAGAAGTGTTTGTACGCTTACACAAAGAAGATTTAATTTATCGTGGTAAGCGCCTAGTAAACTGGGATCCAAAGCTACACACGGCTATCTCTGATCTTGAAGTTGAAAACAAAGACAAACAAGGCCACATGTGGCACCTACGTTACCCATTGGCTGATGGTGTTACAACCCAAGACGGTAAAAACTACATTGTAGTGGCAACGACTCGCCCAGAGACCATGCTTGGTGACTCAGGCGTTGCAGTAAACCCAGATGACGAACGCTATCAAGACTTGATCGGTAAAGAGATTTTACTGCCGATTGTTAATCGTCGAATTAAAATTGTTGCTGATGAACATGCCGATAAAGACAAAGGCACTGGTTGTGTAAAAATCACGCCAGCACACGACTTTAACGATAACGAAGTTGGTAAGCGTCATCAAATGCCGTTGATCAATATCTTCGATAAAGATGCCGCAATTCTAAGCCAAGGCGAAACCTACACCTTTGATGGTAAAGAGCTTGAGTTTGATGCACCAATTCCTGAGCGCCTGCATGGTCTTGACCGCTTCGATGCACGTAAAGCAATTGTGGCTGAATTTGAACAATTAGGCTTACTTGAAAAGATTGAAGATCACGCTCTAACCGTACCTTACGGCGACCGCTCTGGTGTGGTTATTGAACCGCTACTTACTGACCAATGGTATGTACGTGTTGCACCACTGGCTGAGCCTGCAAAAGACGCAGTAAAAAATGGCGATATTCAATTTGTACCTAAGCAATACGAGAACATGTATTTCTCGTGGATGAACGACGTACAAGATTGGTGTATTTCGCGCCAGTTGTGGTGGGGTCACCGCATTCCAGCTTGGTACGACAGCGAAGGCAACGTTTTTGTTGGCCGTGATGAAGCAGAAGTACGTCGTGAAAACAACATTGCTGATAGCGTAACACTTAGCCAAGACGAAGATGTACTCGATACCTGGTTCTCATCAGCACTTTGGACTTTTTCAACCCAAGGCTGGCCTGCGAACACAGATGATTTGAAAACTTTCCACCCGTCTGACGTATTGGTAACTGGTTTTGATATTATCTTCTTCTGGGTAGCGCGCATGATCATGATGACCATGCATTTCATCAAAGATGATAACGGCAAGCCACAAGTGCCCTTTAAAACGGTTTACGTTACGGGTCTTATTCGCGATGAAAATGGCGATAAAATGTCAAAATCTAAAGGTAACGTACTTGATCCAATCGATATGATTGACGGTATCGACCTTGAAAGCTTAGTAACAAAACGCACCAGTAACCTGATGCAAGAAAAAGTCGCTAAGAAAATCGAAAAAGATACTCGTAAAACCTTTGATAACGGCATTGAAGCCCACGGTACAGATGCACTGCGCTTTACTTTAGCGGCAATGGCATCGACTGGTCGTGACATCAACTGGGATATGAACCGCCTTGAAGGTTACCGCAACTTCTGTAATAAGTTGTGGAACGCCAGCCGTTATGTACTAATGAACACCGAAGAGCAAGATTGTGGCTTTACAAATGATGCAGTTAAAGAGTATTCACTTGCTGATCGTTGGATCTTAGGCCAATTTGAAGCAACTGTTAAAACCTATACTGAGCACTTAGATAACTACCGTTTTGACCTTGCAGCAAATACGCTTTATGAGTTCACTTGGAACCAATTTTGCGATTGGTACTTAGAGCTGACAAAGCCTGTATTATTCAAAGGCAATGAAGCACAACAACGTGGTACGCGTCATACACTGATCACTGTGCTTGAAAGCCTACTGCGCTTAATGCACCCAATGATGCCATACATTACCGAAACGATTTGGCAACGTGTTGCGCCACTGGCAGGTCTTGAAACAGCGAACACTAGTATCATGGTACAAGCCTTCCCTGTTTACAATGAAGCTAACGTTGATGCAAAAGCAATGGATGATTTAGAGTGGGTTAAGCAATTCATTTTAGCCATTCGTAACATTCGTGGTGAAATGGATATTAGCCCAAGCAAGCCGTTATCAGTATTACTAGCAAATGCATCTGCGGATGATGTACGTCGTATTGAAGAAAATAAATCTTTCTTAGCATCACTTGCTAAAATTGAAGAATTTACGCTGCTTGATAACAAAGATGACGCTCCTGCATGTGCAACATCTTATGTTGGTAACCTTGAGATCATGATCCCAATGGCAGGTCTAATCGATGTTGACGCCGAACTTGCACGTATTGCTAAGCAGCTTGAAAAAGCCGAAAAAGGCCTTGCTCAAGTACAAAATAAACTAGCAAACGAAAAGTTTGTTAACAATGCACCTGAAGCAGTCCTTGCTAAAGAAAATGAGAAGCTTGCAGAGTTCTCAGATGCGAAAGCAAAACTACTTGAGCAAAAAGCCAAGATCGAAAGCTTGTAACTAGATGCGGGGAAACCCGCACAGCTAGACACAAAAAAAACCGCGTTAATAAATAACGCGGCTTTTTATTTGCGCGGGATAAACCCGCGCCTACAAATTAAAACGTGTAGTTATACTGCGCACCAAATAAGTATGCATGGCCTTTTGATTCAAAGCCCCACTGCTGACCTAAGCCATCAGATTCAGTAAAGTTTTGTGTTTTACCACGGAGAATACTCATACCAATATCTAGGTTTGCTTGTTCGCTCATGGTGTAGTTAACGCCAAACGAGTACCAAAAACGGTCAGTATCAGGGATAGAAATCGACAGGTGTTTTTGATCGGCTGGTGATTCATCATAAGCAATACCAGCACGTAATAGTACAGCATCGTTAAACTGATAATCGCCACCGATTGAGTAACGCATTGAGTTTGAGAAGTGCTCATCTTTAGAGAATACAGGTGTATCTTTGCCTGGAACATAAGCTTCTAGCTTTTGGAAGCTATCCCAACCAGTCCATAATACACTGTAGTGTAAGCCTGTTTTCTCATCTAACTGGTGTGTACCAGAGAACTCAGCAATCGCAGGGAGAGTGATTTCAACACTTCCAGGTACACTTACGCCAGCTAGGCCACCGATTTGTGCAGGTAATTGGTTAGAAAACTCGCCATCAAATGTGATATCTGTCTCGCTACGATAGTTAAAACCAAAGCGACTATTTTCATCAATCTGATAGCTAGCTCCTAAGTTCCAACCAAAGCCAGTATCATCGCCTTCTAAATGTACTGCTTGAGTTTGTGCTGGTAAACCTAATGGATTGGCACCAAAGTTACGAATGATTTTCGCATCTGCATAAACATAGTTTAAGCCAAGGCCAACACTAAATTGCTCATTGATTTTGTATGAACCACTTACGTTCATATTTACAGTAACAATCTCTGTTTCACCAGCAAGCTGGCCTGCAGGGTAATCTGCTTCAAATTCAGTTGATAAACCAAAATTTGAAAACGCACCAAAACCAACAGCAAACTTGTCATCGATAGGCATTACAAAATAACCTGCAGGAACAAAAGCGGCTGGCGCAATACTGCTGTCGTTTAGTTGACCAGGGTTAACTGATTGATTACTAGCTTCAGTGCCACGAAGGCTGACATCTGGAATGACAGCAATACCTGCAATACTTAGCTGCTGCTCTTTAAATACAGACATAAGAGCTGGATTACGCGCAACTACAGAGGCATCATCAGCCACTGCTGCTTCACCAGCATATGCACGCCCTAAGCCAGAGGCATTTTGCTCTGCAAGCTGGAAAGCCGCTGCAAACGTATCTGCAGACATAACAGCAAGTGATGCTGCAATTAAAGTTTTTGTAAATTTCATTGTGTTTCCTTAACCAAACAAAATGCTTGGGTTCCCATGTGTTGTCTCTAATTATTAGGAGTAAGTTACTTCAAAACCTTTGCACAGTACCTTACTTTTAAATAAAAAACTGTAACAAAGCGTTAAAAAACCCCATAAAAACCATTTTTTAACAGCAAAGTAACAGTTTTTTAAAACTCATCGGATAAGCTGCTGCGAAAAACTCATTTGCAATTAATTATCATTTAGATTGACTTGTTTGATAAGCACTATTAGACTGCCAAACAGGACTAGCAAAGGAGATGAAGCGGTGGAGATAGGATTAATTATTGCTGCGTTGGCTTTTTGTGGGGTAAGTGTATATTGCTTTTGCAAAGCTAATTTTTGTGCCTGCACTAGAGATGGTGAATGCGATAACCCTGTTAACCATTATTGGTTAGGTGCTATTGTTTGTGCTTTAGTCGCACTAGTGTGCTGCTGCAGTGCGTTACATTCAGAGAATGGGACTTTATTGTGGCTATTATTAATGGTGAGTTGCTTCAGTGGTGCGCTATTATCGGCTAAGCAATCAACTAAAAAACACTGTAACAAAGCAATAACCAAAAAACCGCTTAAACCAACAGATGCTCTTTTAACAAACGAGCCAAATTAAGCTGATAATCTAATGGTTTGATACTCGCTAAAATCTTTAAGTCATGATCTGGTGAAGTTAAATCAACATCTTTTGCCGTAATATGATGACTATGCTTAGCATTATAGAAAACTTTAACTTTAGGTTGAATGGGGTTCTGATGATTACCTTCAGTTACTAATGCCAATCGTTCATTGGTTAATTTAACAATCGTACCGACCGGATGCACACCTAAACACTTAATAAACCGCTGTACTAACTCACCATCAAACATGTGTTTATTAGCTAATAAATAGCGCAATGCGTTGATCGGTTCATCACCAATTTGATGGGGTCTATCTGCGGTCATTGCATCATAAACGTCAACTATCGCCATAATTCGCGCTGGTCGACTAAGTTTTTCGCCCTGCAGACCTCGAGGATAACCACTGCCATCTAAGCGCTCATGGTGATTAACTATCATATCAAGCATTAATGGGGTAATGCCTTTTTCGCCTTTTACCAAGCCTAAACTTTGCGCTACATGCTTTTTAATCGCCTGCATCTCAAGCTTATTTACTTTCTCAGGTTTAGAAAAAATCCCTTGTGGTAATTTAGCTTGGCCTAAGTCATGTAGCAAGGCCCCCATGGCCAGCTCTTGTACAACACTTTCTTTGTAACCTAAGTACTTGGCAAATACAGTGACAAAAATGGCGCAGTTAGTCATATGTCGCCAATTGTACATATGCTTATCTTTAATACGAGTTAAAATAGTCATTGCATTATGATTACGAAATACCGATGCCACGATATCTTTGGCAATGCCATCAAGCAATGCGATATTCATCTTTAAGCCTGAAGTAACATCGCCATATAAACTTTGTAAATTACGATTATGTTGCTCATAGCTCACACTCGCTTTGGCAAACTCTTGCTCAACTGTAATAACCTTTTTTATTTTTGATTTTTTAGGCTTGTCGGCTGCCACAGTCGCGACTTCAGGTTTAAGCTGATATTTGGCAGGAACACTCACGTCACTTTGCGTAAAATCTATCAGCAGCTCTTGCACTCCTTCTGATACCAAGCGCTTGATGATCGATTTATCGCGTACTAGGCCGCGAGTTTTGATTTTTATACTATCAACCCCCTCAAACTGCTTGCTAACACTGTCAACAAACATTCCTGGTACGAGTTCAGAAATTGGAAGGGTAATAAGCATATAAAGTGATTAATTCATTTCAAACAATAATAATTACTGATTATCAACGATCCACTACAAATGTCTATAACAAAAGTAACGAATACGAAATAAGCACTAGGAAATGGCGAGTTGGCGAGTCAATAATAGGTATGAATTACACTAGGTCCTAGTGGTTAGGACCTAGTGGATAACATATTACTCTTGAAAGTAAGTGCCCCAGCCGTCGTATTCTACGTCGGTGTCGATCGCAAGTTGTGCTAGTTTATCAACATCTTCCATTATTACGTCAACATCTAACTCAGCTTCAACAACGATGTCAAAGCCCCAAATCTTACTGCCGTCTTCAAGCTCAAGTTCTGCAGGCTCTTCAACATCATAGCCTAGTTTAAACGCAGCTAGTGCAGCTTGCTCAAGCTTGACAAAGTCTTCGCAAACAAAGTGATGTTCTACTTCGTATAAGATCTCAGGATCAGAACCATCTTCTAATAACGAAGTTACAATGTCTTCACTAATTTCACGCCAATTTTCCATTACTTTTCTCTCACTTGAGCATCTAATTCAGTTATTCTAGCAGCCATTTTGCTATGAATACGCTTTGCGTGTTCACGTGCTCCAATCGTTTTATCAAGTGGCTCTGGCGCTAACATGTCTATGTAGATTATACCATTGTCCCAGCGATTTAGCTTAATGGTTTTATATGTTGTGCTCATACATACAGGTACTACAGGTACATCCGCATTTAAAGCCGTGTGAAATGCACCTGTTTTAAATGGTAATAAGCCACGTCCGTAACTGCGGGTTCCTTCTGGGAAAATCCACACTGATAAGCCTTTTTGTTTGATTTTATCGGCCGATTTAGTGATCGTGCTAGCCGCTTTAGAACGATTTCCCCGATCAATTAAAATATTGCCCGAAAGCCAATATAGCTGTCCAAAAAATGGGATCCACTTAAGACTTTTTTACCTAAACTGACACAGTTTTTTGGTACCGCCGCCGGTAAAGTGAAAATATCGTAATTATTTTGATGGTTTGCAACATACACTGCAGGGCCACAATTTTGCGCGTCAGGATGGCGTGTAATAACCACGTTTACACCAAGCATTTTAGCCACTGTGCCAAACCAACTTGAAATAATATGTACATTATTTATATGAAAAGGTTTTACTAAACAAAGGAGTAAACCAAATACACAGCTTAATAAAATAAACAATGCCATAATAACAATACGAATAATAGCTAACAAAGAAAACGCTCCAAAAATAATAACGCCAGCATTATAGCGTTATTTTTGCCGCTAAACGAGTGTTTAGCGAACACATGTAAGCTTAAAATAATTTTCTGCTTTAAAAACAAACGACCTGCAATAGCAGGCCGTTTTATTCATAGATATAAAAAAATACTTACTCGGTTTCTGTCGGCTCAATATCATCATCAATCGCCGTCAGCTCTACAACCGCTTCATCGACACGCTGTAAACCACGCGGTAGTTTGTTACCTCGACGGCCACGCTCGCCATGATAGTGCTCCAAATCAGTAGGTTTAAGAGTCAGTTTACGCTTACCTGCATGCAAGGTAACACTGGTACCTTCAGGCACCACTGCCAGCACTTTAACAAACTCTTCACGCGCTTGTACTTTGGCACTTGGGATAGAGATTATCTTGTTACCCTTACCTTTACCTAGTTTTGGTAAATCACGTAATGGGAATAACAACATCCGGCCCTCATTAGATATCGCCATACAGTAATCGTTAGCAACATCATTAACCCGAATTGGCGCTAATAATTGCCCACCTTTAGGCACACTGACCAGGGCTTTACCGTTTTTGTTTTTACTTACTAGATCTACAAAATCAGTAATAAAACCATAACCTGCATCTGATGCCATTAACAACACTTGTTTGTCTTCGCCCATCACTACATGCTCAAAATTAGCACCTGCAGTAAGGTTAAACCGACCTGTCATTGGTTCACCTTGGCTTCGTGCCGACGGTAACCCATGCGCATCAGTGGCAAATGCACGCCCAGCAGAATCTAAGAACACCGCAGGTTGGTTACTCTTACCACGCGCAGAGGCTTTATATGCATCGCCAGCCCGGTAACTGAGCCCTTCAACATCTAAATCATGGCCTTTACCAACACGCGCCCAACCTTTTTCAGACAACACAACGGTTACTGATTCTGATGGGATTAAATCTTTTTCGCTTAATGCTTTAGCTTCAAGACGTTCGACAATCGGTGAACGGCGCTCATCACCATACAGCTCTGCTGCTTCTTGAATCTCTTTTTTTAGTAACGTCGACATACGACGTTCAGAGCCTAAAGTCAGCTGTAATTTATCGCGTTCTTTGGCAAGCTCATCTTGCTCACCTCGAATTTTAAACTCTTCAAGTTTCGCTAAATGACGTAGTTTTAATTCAAGGATTGCTTCGGCTTGGATGTCTGTAATACCAAAGCGTTCCATTAACACAGGCTTTGGCTTGTCTTCGCTACGAATAATCTCAATAACTTCATCAATATTTAAAAAGGCTGCAAGTAAACCTTCTAAAATATGTAAACGAGCCAATACTTTATCTAAACGATATTGCAGGCGACGGCGCACTGTTTCACGACGGAACACCAGCCACTCAGTTAAAATGGTTCGTAAATCTTTTACCTGCGGACGGCCATCAAGGCCAAGCATATTGATATTAACGCGGTAATTTTTTTCCAAGTCCGTAGTGGCAAATAAATGAGCCATTAACGGCTCCACTTTAATGCGATTAGAACGCGGAATGATGACAATCCGGGTTGGATTTTCATGATCTGATTCGTCACGTAAATCAGCGACCATAGGCAGCTTTTTGGCATTCATTTGCGCTGCGATTTGCTCAAGTACTTTACCACCAGAACATTGATGTGGCAGTGCAGTAATGACAATATCGCCGTGCTCCTCTGTATAAATAGCGCGCATTTTTATCGAACCACGGCCGGTTTGATAAATTTTACGAATATCCGCTTTTGAAGTGATTATTTCAGCTTCAGTTGGGTAATCGGGAGCTTGTACATGCTCAAGCAATTGATCTAACTCAGCTTTAGGGTTATCCAACAGCAAACAACAGGCACTGGCTACTTCGCGCACGTTGTGTGGCGGAATGTCAGTTGCCATACCGACTGCAATACCCGTAATACCATTGAGTAAAATATGTGGTAAGCGTGATGGTAATACTTGTGGTTCATCCATTGTGCCATCAAAGTTTGGCGTCCAATCAACAGTTCCTTGGCCAAGTTCTTTTAACAGTACTTCTGAGAACTTAGATAAACGCGCTTCGGTATAACGCATTGCCGCAAATGACTTTGGATCATCTGCAGCCCCCAGTTCCCTTGCCCATCAACTAATGGGTAACGATAAGAAAATGGTTGTGCCATTAACACCATCGCTTCATAACAGGCGCTATCACCATGAGGATGATACTTACCGAGTACATCACCAACGGTACGGGCTGACTTTTTATACTTAGCCGTTGCCGATAAACCCAGTTCACTCATGGCGTAAATAATACGACGTTGTACTGGTTTTAGACCATCGCCAATATGTGGCAATGCCCTATCCATGATCACATACATGGAATAATTCAAATAGGCGTCTTCAGTAAAACGCCCCATTGTTTGTTGCTCAATTCCTTGCAATAGCAAGGTATCTGTATCACTCATCAAAGCCTACCTAATTTTTTTTATAGCTTACACGGTAGATCACATTGGCATAATCATCGGAGATCAATAAGCTGCCATCGGCAAGTTCTGCAAAAGCAACCGGACGACCCAATGTTTCTTCGTTTTTCATAAAGCCCGTAATAAACGGCGTGTATTTTATCACACGTCCTTGCTCAATAGTGGCAACTGCCACTTTATATCCAGATTTTTTACTGCGGTTCCAAGAGCCGTGTTCAGCAACAAATAATTGTTGCTTATAATTAGCAGGAAATTGTTTACCTTGATAAAAATGAATCCCTAATGGGGCTACATGCGCACCCAAGGCTAAAGCTGGGGCACTGTAATCGGCAATATTTTTACCTTTACCAAATTCAGGATCTAAGATGGCACCTGCATGCACATACGGAAAACCAAAATGTTCACCTTCGGTTGTTAAGCGGTTTAGTTCATCCGGTGGAAGATCATCCCCCATCATATCTCGGCCATTATCACTAAACCACATAGCCTGGGTGCTAGGATGAAAGTCAAAACCAACAGAGTTACGCACACCTTGTGCTAACGTGGTCATTTGTTTGGTGTTTACATCCAATGAAAATATTCGCCCATAGCGCTCATCTTCGCCGCAAATATTACAAGGTACACCCACAGGAATGATTAACTCGCCAGTTGGTGAAAAGCGTAAGAACTTCCAACCGTGGTGACTTTCTGTCGGTAATGCGTCGTATACCACTTCATATTTAGGTGCTTTTAATTGTGTATCAATATTCTTGAAACGGATAATACGTTGTACTTCAGCAACATACAGGTCGCCATCTTTGATTGCTAAACCCGATGGCATAGTTAAACCACTGGCCACCAGTATTTGTTTATCAGCAACCCCATCACTATTGTGATCAATAAGTGCATATACGTTTCCCGCTCTGCGCGAGCCAACATAGACAATACCTTTTTTAGATACTGCTAATTGCCGTGCATTTTCCACATCACTGGCAAATATGCTTACAGTAAAACCATTAGGAACACTGAGTTCTTTAAGGATTTCTTTTGCTGCTAAGGACGGGCTTAGCAAGCCTAAAGTTAGTAGAGAAACTAGTAATTTATTCATCGATTTTACCCTATTTGGCCATGCTGCTTCGCTGCATATAACGCTTAATCTGCTTTCTATTAAAAATCTTTGAGCGACGTTTTTTCACCACAGCAAACTTGCCATGACTTAGAACTCACCGCGAACACTGATTATACGAGCTTTAATTAAGTAATCAGGACTTTGATTACATAGTCGTTTGTCAGCAAATACCAATTGCATTAAATTAGTGAGTTATTTTACCTTAGGGGGATATAACTCACTAAATAATCATGTTTTTAATAAATTGGTATAAATCGAGTTACAGCTTTATACGATACAAGTACAAACAACTTTAAAAATCACACTTGAGCACGATTACCATGATCTTCTAACCATTGACGACGATCTGATGAGCGCTTTTTCGCCAGCAACATATCCATCATTTCCATGGTTTCCACTTCATCCTCTAAGGTTAGCTGGACTAAGCGGCGAGTATTAGGATCCATGGTCGTTTCGCGTAGTTGCAGTGGGTTCATTTCACCCAAGCCTTTGAAACGCTGTACGTTTACTTTACCGCGTTTTTTCTCTGCTTCAATACGCGCTAGGATGCCGGATTTTTCATCTTCATCAAGGGCATAATAAACATCTTTACCAATGTCGATTCTAAACAACGGTGGCATAGCTACATATACGTGACCCGTTTTCACCAACGTTGGGAAATGACGAACAAATAGTGCACACAACAAAGTCGCAATATGCAGTCCATCGGAGTCAGCATCCGCTAAGATACAAATTTTATTATAGCGTAACGAAGAGATATCAGTTGAGTCAGGGTCGATACCCAGCGCCACAGAAATATCGTGCACCTCTTGTGACGCTAAAATTTGCCCTGATTCAACTTCCCACGTATTCAAAATTTTACCACGTAGTGGCATTATTGCCTGAAACTCACGATCACGTGCTTGTTTAGCTGAGCCACCAGCTGAGTCACCTTCTACTAAAAACAGCTCAGTACGGTCGTTATCTGCAGCGCTACAGTCGGTTAATTTGCCCGGTAATGCGGGGCCTGCGGTAACACGCTTACGCACCACTTTTTTGGCTGCGCGAAGACGTTTTTGTGCATTAGAAATACATAACTCTGACAGTAACTCAGCAGTATCGGTGTGCTCATTTAACCATAAACTGAATGCATCTTTTACCACCCCAGATACAAATGCCGAGCACGAACGAGAAGATAATTTCTCTTTGGTTTGACCAGCAAATTGTGGATCTTGCATTTTCACTGATAAAACGTAGCTACACCGTTCCCAAATGTCATCGGGGGTGAGCTTAACGCCACGCGGCAGTAAGTTTCTAAATTCACAAAACTCACGCATAGCCTCAAGTAAACCTTGTCGCAAACCATTTACGTGAGTACCGCCTTGCGCAGTTGGTATTAAGTTAACGTAACTTTCAGCTATCGATTCACCGCCTTCAGGTAACCAAACAACCGCCCAATCAGCACCTTCCGTTGAACTTGAAAACTCACCGGTAAATGGGTCTTTTGGCAGTACTTCGTAACCTTTAACAGCTTCGTTTAAGTAGTCTTTAAGGCCTGTTTCGTAATACCACTCTTGGGTTTCTTTGGTTTGTTTATTAACAAACTTAATACGTAAGCCTGGGCAAAGTACGGCTTTAGCTTTTAATAAATGATGTAATTTAGTCAACGAGAAATTAGCTGAGTCAAAGTAGCTTACATCAGGCCAAAAACGTACAGTTGTACCTGTATTACGTTTACCTACGGTGCCTATAACATGAAGATCTTCAACTTTATCACCGCTTTCAAACGCCATCATGTATTGTTGTGCATCGCGGCGCACAACCACTTCAACGCGCGTTGATAATGCATTAACCACGGAGATCCCTACCCCGTGCAAACCACCTGAAAATTGGTAGTTTTTATTAGAGAACTTGCCACCTGCATGCAGCTTGGTAAAAATCAATTCGACCCCTGGAATACCTTCTTCTGGGTGAATATCGATAGGCATACCACGGCCATCATCGCTAACTTCTAGCGAATTATCTTCATGCAAAATGACATCAATTCTAGTGGCATGTCCGGCCATGGCTTCATCGACACTGTTATCAATAACCTCTTGTCCTAAGTGATTAGGACGGGTGGTGTCGGTGTACATACCAGGACGGCGTTTAACAGGTTCTAACCCATTTAATACTTCAATGGCTTCGGCGTTATAATTTTGCTGACTCATAGTTTTTATCTTTTATGCGCTTAGCTATGTTTTACGTGATTTTAAGAAAATCTACAATACTAGCAATGGAGTCTTCAAAGCCAACAAAGCTATGATCACCACCAAATTCTATCTGTTGCTTGCATTGTGAATAATATTTAACGGCCTGCTGATAATCCAGTACTTCATCACCCGTTTGCTGTAATAAATACAGTAATGATGGGCGCTCTAAGCTAGGTATCGACAGTGATTTTAACGCGTTAATATGACTATTGTTGAGCTCGTAATGGCTATCCTGATAGGGATTATAGTTCGGCCCTAACAAAGAACTCAATAATAAATAAGGCTTAACCGCAGGGTTTATAACCACTGCTGGTAACTGATATTTTTGCGATAAATAAGTGGCGTAAAAACCACCTAAAGAACTACCAAGTAATACAGTATTTGGCGTTAATAATTGTTCAATTTGAATTATCGCATGAAACGGTTCATGGCTTAGCCGTGGCACACAATAATCAACGTCATAGTGTGCCATATACTCACCAAAGCGGACAGCTTTAAATGAATGTTCGCTGCTATTAAAACCATGAATATAAATTACTCGTTGGGCCACATCAGTTCCGAGTTAATTAATAGTTTTGCACTGTTTGTTGGCTTTGATATTGTCAACAATCGATAACCAGGCCCCGCATTATGTTGCTGCCAGTCATCGGTGTATTTAGTAAACTGCACTGAGCTTGCTGGCGTAGCAAAAATCTCAATACTTCTGAATTTAAATTGATAGTCATTATGAACATGACCATGAAATAACTGCCTTACTAGCGCGCTATTATGCAATACATTAAGTAGTTGCGGGCCATTTTCGAGCATATGCTTGTCTAGGTAACCATTAATAGGTAATGGATTATGGTGGCAAAAAGCCACGCTTGGCGACTGTGAAGTCGCTAATAAATCAGCGAGTTCATTTAAATCGGCTTCGCTTACCCAACCTGCTGGTGTTGGCCCTTTAGAGCTAATTAATAACACTTCAAACCCATCGGCAATTAACCGTTTTGCGCTATTGATTTGACCACCAGAAATACGCTGCATCGCACTGATATCATCATGATTACCTGGCAGCCAAAAGACTGGGCAAGTAAGTGCTGAATCGGCAATCAACTGAGCAAACAACAAATATGATGCAAAACTGTGATCTTGGGTTAAATCGCCACCAAAGATCACGGCGTCTAGTGACTGTTTTGCCATATCTGCAAGCGCGCGAGAAAAGTGCTCAGCGGTATTGACCGCAAAATACTCCCCTTGTGGGTCTGCAAATAAGTGACAATCGGTAATATGTGCTAAGCGCAGCTGAGTATTATTGAACTGCGCCGACTCATCAAACCAGGCCATCATTTATATCCCAGTTAAGTACCGCTCGACCACTTTCAACACACGCCACTAACCAATCATACAAAAACGCATTAAGTTGATATTTTTCATCTTTTTGATGCATTTGCGGATTAGGGTAACCATATGAAGGTTTGATCCTTTGATGGTAATCATGGTGAATTATTTCAGCAACTTTTGCATCGTGATATAAACGCACAGTTAAAAACAGCGGATTAAATCCTTTTAACATACCGGTTAATTGCGTTATTGAAATATCCATCGTGTATTTAGCACAGCCATCAACCTTAATTACAAACTGGTTATTACCCAATTGTACTTGACGTGTATTGCCTTCTTTGCGCTCATTGGGCAACAATTTTAAAGCACGTAAGTAGTTATGCTCACATAACGTCAAGTATTTAGGAAGACTCTGAATATATCGTTGTTTCACTGCAAGTGCTGTCACATTACCGCCATAAAGTTAGAGGTTAAGGGTAGTCTATTACTATTTTAGCTGCGCTGATTATTAATTATACGTTCGCGATTAAGCGCTAACCACTGCAATGAAATTACCGAGGCAGCATTATCTATCTCACCGGTTGCTAAACGCGCCATTGCATCATCAAAACTGAGAATATGCGTTTTAATATCTTCACCTTCAGTTGCAAGTCCATACACGCCACTTTGCAGCTGGCTTAAATCAGTCTTTGCAAGGTAAAGATGTAACCGCTCAGTAGTCCCACCAGGGCTTGACAGATACGATAGCATAAATTCTAATTCACTCAGTACTAAGCCCGCTTCTTCAAATGCTTCGCGCCTAACGACATCTTCATAATTAGTGCTGCCATCGGTCATGCCTGCTATACATTCTAATAACCAAGGTGACTGTTTACTTTTTATCGCGCCAATACGTATTTGTTCGATCAGCAAAATACAGTCTGTTACGGGATCATACGGTAAAACCGCAACAGCGTCACCGCGTTCAAGTATTTCACGGCGGATCGTCGCTGATTGGCCCCCCGCAAATAATGCATGTTCAAACTGATATAAGTTAATCTTAAAAAAACCGTTATAAAGTACCTTTATAGGAGCTATTATAACGTCTTGCTTGGTAAATTTTGTGAGTATTTCATCAGCCATGAAGTTTCCTATTACACATATTATTACTTGAGTTTCAACCTAGATACTTACTATCATGTCCGGGATATTATATTCTGTTACACTTGTTTACGCTGTTTTACGCAAATTTTTTTGTTCTTATGTAAAACAGGTTACCATGCTTTTAGAACGTAAATTGTCTAAGGACTGAACGAATAATGAAAAAGAACATTCTTGCTGCGCTGATTGGTATATCTTGCGCATTAACAGCTACAGCGTCAAATGCTGAAGACTTATTACAAGTTTATGAAATTGCCACTGCTAACGATCCTACAGTTTTAAAAGCAAAAGCCCAAGCAAATGCACAAGCTTATAACAGTGACCGTGCGATGAGCGCATTATTGCCACAAATCGGTTTTTCTATGGGGTATGAGAAAACCGATAGCACATCATTTAACGGAACTGATGCGGCAGGATATACCAAGATCGATAGCGATTCAGATACTTTCAGCCGTGGTCTTAGACTAAGCCAAACTCTGTTTGATTTAGGTGCATGGAATTCACTCGGTATTGCAGACAAACAAGCGTTGCAAGCAGCTGCTCAATATGATTTTGCCAAGCAAGACCTAATTGTTCGTGTTGCAGATGGCTATTTCAGCGTATTAAGTTCAATTGATAACTTAGAATTTGTACAATCTGAAAAACGCGCTATTGAACGTCAACTTGAGCAAACCAAACAGCGTTATGCTGTAGGCTTGACGGCAATTACCGATGTGCATGAAGCGCAAGCACAATTTGATAACTCGGTTGCCCGCGAAATCGTTGCCAGAAACGGCGTTGAAACTGCCCGTGAGCAGCTTCGTGAAATTACCGGTAAATATCATGCTAAGCTTGATGTATTAAATACCGAAACATTCTCTACGGTACAACCGACAAAAAAATCACCCGATTACATTAAGCTTGCAGAACAAAATAATTTAAACCTGCAGGTCTCCAAGGTAACGGTTGATATCGCTAAAGATCAAATTGATTTAGCACAAGCAGGCCATTATCCTAAGCTGACTTTAGATGCCAGCTACGGTGATACACTAACTGATAGCAATAGCAACACTGCCCGCCCACGTGGTGATAGTACAAATATTGGCATTAACTTTAGTGTGCCAATATATTCAGGCGGTGCTACTACTGCAGCGACTGAGCAGGCACGTGCTTTTTATGTTGCTGCAAGTGAAGATCTAGAAGCTAGTCTGCGTGGCGTAACCCGCTCGGTGATCACCTCTTATAATCAAGTAGTATCAGATATTGCGACCTTTAAAGCGCTTGAACAAGCCGTAGTTTCTGCTGAAAGTGCATTAAAAGCCACTGAAGCTGGTTTTGAAGTGGGTACTCGTACTATTGTTGACGTACTGGTCAGTACACAAAACTTATTTAACGCCAAACGTAACCTCGCTGATGTACGTTATCGCTACGTTGTATCAACGCTACGCTTAAAACAAGCAGCGGGCACGTTAACAAGTAATGATTTACAAGCCATCAACCAAGGTTTAAAAGAAATCCAATAAAGATAAGCTTAACATTACTCATTTAAAAGCCAGCAACTTGCTGGCTTTTTTGTATTTTTTTATTCATCCAGTTAAACTAGCTACTTTTCGTATGTGAGATATTTCCGTGGTCAACTCTTCTGAATTTAAATGGTCCTTTCTGGGGCCTCGCTATTGGCTTACTTGGCTTGGTGTGTTTATTTTATATACAATATCTTGGTTACCTTCGAAACTACAACTTTGGCTAGGAAGGCAACTTGGCCGTTTGGTGTATCGCACTATGAAAAAACGCCGCCATATTGCCGAAGTAAATATTAAATTGTGCTTTCCTGAAATGCCCGCTGAGCAGCAACGCGCACTGGTCAAACAGAATATGGAAAACACCGGTATTGCGACTCTTGAAACCGGAATGGCATGGTGGTGGCCAAACTGGCGGATAAAACGCGTTTATGGCTCAGTGAAAGGACTTGAGCACTTTGACAGGATCCAACAATCAGGTAAAGGTGTACTGTTACTCGTGCCACACATTCTTCATCTTGAAATGACAAGCCGCATTATGGGGCTCAATCACCAAGGTATTGGCTTCTATCGTCCACATAACAACCCGCTAATGGAATTTTTTATGACTCGTGGCCGCTTACGTTCCAATGAGTATTTAATTGGCAAGCGCGATGTCAAAGGGTTACTAAAAGCACTTAAGGCTAAAAAGGTTTGTTACTATTTACCAGATCAGGACTACGGTCGTAAACGTTGTGAATTTGCACCATTTTTTGCAGTCAAAGATACAGCAAGTACCACTGGTACATTACTTTTTGCAGCCAGCAAAAATTGCGAAACAGTTAGTTTAACCAGCCGTCGCGATGAACATGGCAAGTATCATTTAGAAATACTGCCAACACTAGATAATTTTCCAAGTGGTGATGATCATGCTGATGTAACACGCGTCAACCAACGTATCGAGCAAGCTGTAAACGTTGCACCAACGCAATATATGTGGCTTCATAGACGTTTTAAAACACGCCCTGATATTGATGCACCTTCTTATTACAAGTGACAACAGCATTGTAATATGCTTTTATTAGTAAATACAAATACAAGAGTATGAGCCATGTGGTTTTGGGTTAAGCATTTATCATTAGCTGCTATTTTAATTGCCGCAGCAATTTATTTTTTATTAGGCCATGGTCCAGTCATGGACATGAAAGATACCAAAAATGCGGCTGCGCAAGGTTTATCACGTTTTTATTCATCATTACGCAACCAAGTAAATAAAAGCAATGAACGCGATAAATACGTACTTAAATTAGCTAATCCGGATATAAATATAGATGCGGCGCTGACCGAGCGCGCTAAAGTTGTTGAACCATCCTCACCAAATTGGACTGGTGAATTAATGCCGAGACGCTTTGAAAATGGCTCGACTTTAAAAAAAGTGTTAACTGATTACGCACGCGATGAAGATATCGTTCTGTATTGGTATTTAAGTAAAGACTATGTGATCAAAGAACACTTTAGAGTGGATAGCAATTTTAATTCAACACTTTATCAAGTTGGCCGAAGCGATCAATGATGACTTTGAAAACGAAGTTTATACCTTCTTTTGTTTTAAACAGCGAGCAGCCGTGATAACCGAGCTGCCCTCTGAATATGTGCGCGAAAACTGTAAGCGCCTAAGAAGTTAAGCGCTTAACTCAAATATCTGCTGCCATGCTTGTGTAACAAATGCGATGTCTTTCGCAAATTCAGCTTTTGTTACACAACGTCCCTGCTGATCTAGGCTCAACACATGATAACGCGAGCGATAATCAATATAGGCTGTAATAAGCCCTTCCTTGATCTCATCACTAATACAACCAAGCCTTGCTGCATCGGTTAAAATCCTTACGTTGTCTGAGTAAGTAGTTAGTTGCTCCAAGCTATAAGCGTTATCAAGCACTAAATATTGAGTCAGAAACTCAATATCAGCAATGCCGCCAGTATCTTGTTTTAAATCAAACTCAATATCGTTGCCTTTCGCTAAATGTGTGCGCATTTTTTCACGCATGATGATCACATCTTCTTTAAGCTTTTGCGGGTCGCGCTGCTGGCACAAAATGCCTAAGCGAATTTGCGCAAAGCGCTGCTGTAATTCGGGTTGCCCAAAAATCATCCGAGAACGCACTAGCGCTTGATGTTCCCATGTCCAAGCTTGCGTTTGCTGATAGTGGTTAAAGCTCTCAAGATTGATTGCCATTAACCCTGAGGCACCTTCTGGGCGTAACCGCGTATCTAGTTCATATAAAATGCCCGACGCCGTACGAGTATTAAATAAATGCATTAGTCGCTGTGCTAATTTTAAATAAAACTGCCGTGAATCAATCGCTTTAGTGCCATTAGTTTGCTCTGAGCCATCACTATTATGTACAAAGACTAAATCGAGATCAGAATCATAACCCACTTCAAAACCACCGGTTTTACCATAAGCTATTACGGCAAAGCCCTTGTGCTCTTCATCAGTATTGGGCGGAATACCAAAACGCTGCGCCATTTGCTGCCAAGCAAGGTTCACCGCTTGCTCAACTATCGCTTCGGCTAATGCTGTTAAATGATCGCTTACTTTCATTACATCTAACACACCGGTTGCATCAGCGGCAGCAATACGTAGTTGATGGGTTTGTTTAAACTGACGCAGTGCTTCCATTTGCTGTTCTAAGTCTGCGCTATCAATTCGTAAAAAATACTGTCGTATTTCGTCTTTATATGCAGTCAGTGGTGTAGGCTTATACAGCACCGCAGGATCGATAAGCTCATCAAGTAAAATCGGGTAACGCGAAATATGCTCACCAATCCATTTACTATGGCAACACAACGAAACAAGCTGTTTTAACGCGCCTTGGTTTTCAAACAGCAACTCTAAATAGGCTGTTCGTGAAATAACCTTGCTTAATACTTGGCAGATCATACTAAATACGTCACCACTTGCTTGACTGTCTGATAGTTGCTTTAGCATTAATGGCATGAGTTTATCGAGAATATCACGGCCACGATGACCAATTTTAGTTTTCGTTAAGCGGGCTTTAAAATCTTCTAATGGTATTTGCCATGCATCATTTGGGTCGGTTAAAACACTAATATCGGTGTGTTCCCAAGCACTTATAAAAGCACTTTCGCAAGGATCAACAGGCTCACTTTCATAACCAATAACTTGTTCAAATTCACTGTGTATGCCAGCCATAATATCATTTATTTGCGCTAAAGATGCGCTGAAGTCACTCTGCTCTAACAGGTAATTTAATCGTTGTTGGCTCAAGGCATCATCTGGCAATGTTTGCGTTTGTTGATCTGCAAAAATCTGTAAATATTGCTCAACTCGCCTTAAAAACAAATAATTGTGGCGTAATAATTTTGCTTCATCTGCGCCAATAACTTGAATATTTACTAATTCAGCTAACGCTTTTTGTAATGATTGTGTTTGTAAATTGGCTTCACGCCCACCTCGTACCATTTGCAATGCTTGCACCACAAACTCGACCTCACGAATTCCACCAGCGCCTAGTTTTATATTGTTGGTTAAGCGCTTACGGCGTACTTCTTGAGCTATCATTTGCTTCATTTTACGCAGCGATTCAATCACTGAAAAATCGATATAGCGACGATACACAAAAGGCTTTAATAACTGATAAAATTCATCACAATAGCCCGTTTGAGGGCCAATTAAACGTCCTTTGAGCATGGCATAGCGTTCCCACTCACGGCCTTGATCTTGGTAGTAATCTTCCATGGCATTAAAACTCATCACCAAGGGGCCACTTTCACCAAAAGGTCGCAGCCGCATATCGACCCTAAATACTTGTCCATCAACCGTTGTTTGATTAAGTGCGGCAATCAGCTTTTGTGCCACTTTAGTGTAAAACACTTGCGCTTCTAAAGAGCGCCGCCCACCTTGAGTTTTTACACTACGTGGATAAGAAAAAATTAAATCGATATCTGACGAATAGTTAAGTTCTTGGCCACCTAACTTACCCATTCCTAATACCAACATCGCCAGAGGCTGTTGTTGCTCATCGAATGGTTGCCCATTAATCTGAGCAACCTGAGCAAATGCCCAGTTATTGGCACTATCAATTAGCTGATCGGCTAAAGCCGAGATATAGCCAATACTATCGGCTATATCATTGCTGTAACATAAATCTAAACACGCTACTTTTAGCCAATAGCGTTCCTGGTAACGGCGTAAAATTTTATGGCACTGCGCTTCATCAACCTCGGTAAGATTTAAGTCTTGAAATGGGTTAGGACTATCTCGCAAACTCATTTGAGTATCACTGAGCAACATCTCAATTAACTGCGGCTGAGATTGCAGGCAACGCCAGGCGAAGTCACTCAAACCTAACAAATTAATAATTAATTCATTAGCAGGAAGCTCTGGATATAGCTGAAAAAAACGTTCGCTGCCTAAACCATGCAGTGCTGTTGGGAGTTGTTCGCCTGGTGTCATCAAATACTCTCTTTTATATCAGTCGTAACCGTACTAGAATAGTTAACATAATAATAACCACCCTAGGTTCTCAATGTCATATTTATCTTTATCTAACACTAGTTTACTCGCGATTGCTATCTGTTTTATGGTTATTTGTTTAGCTGTTATTTGTTTGCGGGTAGTGAGTCAACTCAAGGCTAAACAAGCATTAAAAGAAGAACTTGCTCAACATGACAATTTTGCTCTAGGAATTAGTTTTGCGTCAGAAATTAGTGTAGTGATCGCGACTGTAGCATTTTTATTTGATGAAATTAGTATCAGTGCAGCCCAATCAAACCCGCTTAAGATGATTGTACTGATAGTTCTGTTGTTTACTTTTATTAAAGTAGGCCACTTGATCCACCGCAAGTGGATCTTGCACCGCTTTAATGAAGAAGCCGCCATACTAAAACAAAATGTCTGTGCCGCTTTGGTAGATTCAGGCATGTTGATCGCTAACTGTATTATTACATTAGGGCTATACAGCTGGTCTCATACCCAAGGGTTTAGCAGCTTACTAATTGCCTTTGTCAGCTTCTTTTTACTGCAAACTATTTTTGCCTTAGACAGTAAATTCCGTGAATATCGCTTTGCTCGCGCCAATCAAGGGGCGTCATTACAAAGTAACTTTAATTTAGAAAACACCTCTATTGGCATTCGTTATGCCGGTAAATCCATTGGCCTTGCATTAGCTATCTATGCGGGTCTTGCCAGTGCCACTTTTCACAGTGGTAAAATGGTTGAGAATTTATTCACATTAGCTTTACATTGCGGAACTATGTGGTTATTACTGTATCTATTAACGACTATAATCAAGTTCATCTCTTCGCCAAACATTGATACTGAGCTTGAAATTGATCATCAGGATAATATTGGAATAGCTTGCATTGAATTTGCTGTTTTCAGCGCTATAGGCTATTTACTAATAAGTATGTTTTCAATTTAATATTGAAAATGACGTAATACGTGGGGCCTTATGCCGTTTGAAGTAAATAACTATCTACTGATCGATAACGACAGTGAATTCAGCCGGCAATTCACTGAACATTATTTTGCTCAGCCACACGGCACCAGTCCAAGTACCCTTGTTGTTGCTGGTGCAAATACCCGTCACTTGGTTAAATTAATGTTTGACCAGTTGATCAAAGATTATTGCTACTGCGACTTTAGTAATGAAATTAGCGTGTCAGAACTGGCGAGTTATTTACATGAACACCATGATATTGCCGGTGTACTATACAATCAAACGGATTATTTATTAGCTGATGATAAACAACGATTTATATTCAATTCTTTACATTCTGTACGGTTTTTAATTAAAGAGATTGATGATGGATACCTGTTTGAACCAGTCACAGACTTAGCACAAAACAATCACTTATCATGTCAAACCGAAATAGCCGAAACACCGCAAAATTTAGACGCATTATGTGAAAAGCTTAATAATTAGTTAAAATAAAACTTAACTAATTATCACTGACTCACAATAAGTATTTGCACCGAAGAGATGACTTACATACCATAACGATATTAGCTATTTTTGTTGAAGGTCATCATGAGAGTTCCTCATATTTATCAAGCAAGTCCTATTGTAATTGCCACTGCACTTCAGTTAGAAGATGATGCAGCAGGCCACATAGGTCGCGTATTACGGATGAAAGTCGGTGAGCATATCTCGTTGTTTAATGGCCAAGGCGGCGAATATCTTTGCGAACTCATTGAAGTAGGAAAAAAATCAGTCGTTGCAATGCCGCTTGAATTTAATGAAAAAGATGTTGAATCACCGCTGAGCATTCACCTAGGCCAAGGGATTTCTCGCGGTGACAAAATGGACTTTACCATTCAAAAGTCTGTTGAATTAGGGATCACTGAAATCACCCCTATTTTCAGTCAACGCTGTGGCGTTAAATTAAGCGCCGAGCGACTTGCAAAAAAACACCAGCAATGGCAAAAAATAGCGATTGCTGCAGCAGAGCAATCTGGTCGTAACCGAATCACCACGATTCATCCACCGATAGACATCAGCCAATGGCTTGCACAAAGCAGTGATGAAATTAAGCTTACCCTACACCCTCGTGCAGAGCACAGTATTAAAACAATCGAAGTACCTAGCGCTGGCGTGCGGTTTTTAGTTGGTCCTGAAGGTGGCTTCACTGATGATGAAATTGCCCAGACCAAACAACAAAATTTTGTTGATATCCGTATCGGTCCACGCGTGCTGCGCACTGAAACTGCCGCTTTGACAGTCTTAAGTGCACTACAGCTACAATTTGGCGATTTAGCTAATTGAAATTAGTAAAACCACCCTCATATCAATAGCAACAGATTCAGTAAGGCAACGAACATGGCAATTAAGTTAGGTATAATTTCAGATCCGATCAGCGGATTCAACATCAAAAAAGACACCGGTTTTGCAATGATGATGCAAGCCCAAAGCCGTGGCTATGAAATTTACTACATGGAAATGAATGATCTTTCATTGCGTAAAGGCAAAGCGTATGCCACAGCCGCAAAAGCAACCGTGTTCGACGATACAAACCATTGGTATGAGCTGGAAGAAAAAGCCAGTATCGCACTTGCTGATTTAGATGTTATTTTAATGCGTAAAGATCCACCGTTTGATACTGAGTACATTTACGCAACCTATATTTTAGAACGCGCCGAACTTGAAGGCACGCTTATTATTAATAAGCCACAAAGCCTGCGTGATGCGAACGAAAAGTTATTCACCGCATGGTTTAGTGAGCATACACCTGACACTTTAGTAACCCGTTGTAAGCACCAGATCCGCGCATTTTTGGCTGAACATAAAGACATCATTCTAAAACCTTTAGATGGTATGGGTGGCGCCTCTATTTTCCGTGTGACTGAAAATGATGCCAACATTGGGGTTATTTGCGAAACACTCACCGAACACGGTAGCCGTTTTGCCATGGCACAAAACTATATCCCAGAGATCAAACAAGGTGATAAACGCGTATTGGTGGTCGATGGCGAAGTGATCCCATATTGCCTAGCCCGCATTCCACAAAATGGTGAAACACGTGGTAATTTAGCTGTTGGCGGTCGTGGTGAAGCACGCCCAATCAGTGATTCAGATCGTAGAATTGCCGAAGCCGTTGCACCAACATTAAAAGCTAAAGGGCTTATTTTTGTAGGTCTTGATATCATTGGTGATAAGCTAACAGAAATTAATGTTACAGCACCTACTTGCGTAAAAGAAATCGAAGCTGCCTATGATATTTCAATTACTGGGCGCTTATTTGATGCCATAGAAAGAAAACTGAGCCATACTTAAATTTACTAACAATAAAGGGGTATCGTTATGCAATCATTAGAAAATCATTTTTTAATCGCAATGCCATCAATGCAAGACCCTTTTTTAAACGTGCTGTCGCGTATATTTGTGAGCACAATGAAGACGGGGCTATGGGGCTGGTGATCAACCAGCCGATCAATATTACAGTCGGCGACTTGCTCGACAAAATAGAGATTGATAACGACAAATCCACCCACGCAGCAAGTGTTGCAGTATTTGCTGGAGGACCTGTAAAAACCGATCGTGGTTTTGTACTGCATTCTCCAAAAGCAGGTTATAGCGCAAGCCAAGAACTTAGCAGCGAAATAATGATAACCACATCCAAAGATGTGTTGGCAAGTTTAACCACAGCCCAAGCACCAGAACAGTTTATTATTACACTGGGCTATGCGGGTTGGGAGCAAGGCCAGCTCGAACAAGAGCTACTCGAAAATTCATGGCTAATTATAAAAGCCGATCCTGAGATTATTTTTAACACACCGATAGAGCAACGCTGGGAAAAAGCAGTCGCGACGCTCGGTTTTGATATTAGCCAATTAAGTTCGGAAGCTGGCCACGCATAAGCGTGGTCAACCACAATTTTAAAGCACAGAGATAGCATGACTAAAAAACAACTAAAGCCCAAAGGTGAACGCACCGTGATGGGCTTTGATTTTGGCACCACCAGCATTGGTGTTGCTATCGGCCAAGAACTAACAGGAACCGCATCGAGCCTAAGCGCTATCAAAGCCAAAGATGGTATTCCAAATTGGGATTTTATTAAAAAGCATGTCGATGAGTGGCAACCTGATTTACTGGTGGTTGGATTACCGCTTAATATGGATGGCACAAATCAAGAAGTCACCTTTAAAGCTAAAAAGTTTGCCAACCGCTTACATAATCACTATGGACTGCCTGTAGAGACCCAAGACGAACGTTTAACCACAGCAGATGCAAAAGCACGATTATTTGAGCAAGGCGGTTACCGTAGCTTAGGTAAAGGAAATGTGGATAATATGTCGGCTGTTATTATTTTGGAAAGCTTCTTTGAACAAGCTTACGGGTAAGCGGTAGGTTTATAATAAGCTGCTCACTCAGTTCAGGAATAAATCCAGCTTGGCGATAGGCTTTTTCTATCGCACCTTGTTCTCGTAATATCTTTAAGCCTTTTTGCAACGCTTTAAAAGCCTGAGCGCCATCAGGATGGCGTTTTGATATTACAAAATGACGACTATCATCTAATAATATCAGCACATTAGGTACCGCTTGCAAAACAATATCTTCAAGTACATATTGGTTACCCATCTGTGGCATCAGTGGCATTAACATAAAATCAATCCATTGCATCGATACCATACGCACTTGACTGAGCCATTCATCCTCTGCAACTAGATCTTTTAATGGTAATTGCGATAAAGTTTTCCAATCTGTACGCCAACGCGGCGTAGACACACTAGTTAGTTGATTAAAATCTGACAGGTGCTGCAGCTGAAATACTTTTTTATTGTTTGGAGAAGTAAAAATCCCCGCAAAATACTCGCCTTTACGGATCAGCTCATCGCTGATATACACTTTATCTGCTAGTGATTTGGCATCTTCATACCAATAACTATCAAAGCTGATCAGTAGCTCACCTTTTTCTAACAGTTTGGTATTACGAAAATTAATTTTACCAATTTGATAACTGAAAGTTTTATTAAAGCCCCCCAAGTACAAGGCTTGTTGGGCAATGATCATATCAACTACATCGCGACGTATAAATCGACCACTAAAATCAGTAATATCCTGCGGTGCTCTACCGGCTAAAAAATGTGTGTAATCATAATGCACGTCATCTCGGATAAAAATAGCAATCGATTGATCTGTCGCCATCGCAAAAAATGAGTTACTAACAACATAAAAACTAACTGTTACAAGTAACCATTTTATGCGTTTTTTCATACTACTGACCTTTAGGTTCTAACCCGTCAATTGTTACTCCCTGTAAAAAACCAGCCCCTTGCTGTTCATTATTTCGAAGCTTAATCATCAAACGTAAATCGTTAGGTGAGTCAGCGTGATGCAAAGCATCTGCATAGTTGATACGTTGCTGTTTATAGAGCTCAAATAACGCTTGATCAAAGGTTTGCATACCCATATCTTTCGCTTTAGCCATGGCTTCTTTAATGCCGCCAATGTCGCCTTTTTTGATAAGCTCGCCGATAATCGGGGTATTCAATAAAATTTCGATAGCAGCTACTCGACCATTGCCATCGGCTGTAGGCACTAGTTGTTGTGCTATGATAGCTCGTAAGTTTAAGGATAGATCATATTTTAGCTTATCGTGCTTTTCTTTAGGCACTAAATGCATAATACGGTCAATTGCTTGGTTAGCGTTATTGGCATGTAATGTAGCAACACATAAATGACCGGTTTCAGCAAAACTAAGTGCGTATTCCATGGTCTCTTGCGAACGTATTTCACCAATTAAAATGACATCGGGGGCTTGGCGTAATGAGCTTTTTAACGCCGCCTCAAAACTTTCCGTATCTAAGCCAACTTCACGCTGAGTAATAATACTTTTGCGATGTTCATGGACAAACTCAATCGGGTCTTCAATGGTCAAGATATGCCCACGTTGATTACGATTACGGTAACCTAATAATGCAGCCAACGACGTTGATTTACCGGTGCCAGTACCACCAACAAACAGCACTAAACCACGTTTAGCCATGATCACATCAGTCAATGTCGACGGTAGACCAAGCTCAGCAACATCAGGAATTTGCGTAACAATACGGCGAATAACCATACCCGCGCAATCTCGTTGCCAAAATGCCGAGATCCTAAAGCGCCCTTCATCGGTAGCTATGGCAAAGTTGCACTCTTTAGTATTATGAAACTCTGCTTTTTGTTTTTCACTCATCGCTGATTCAACTAATTGCAGCGACTCTTCGTCTGATACTTTTTCGTCGCCAAGTGCAATTAGCTCGCCATTAATCTTTGCGCTGACTGGCAATTGGCTCGATACGAATAAATCCGAACCTTGCTTTTCAATCATCAAATGTAAAAAGTAATCAAGAGAATGTGTCATTACTGCTCCTTACTCGGGCCTAGCCGCCGAAATTATTTTTATCTTGTGCTTTAGCACGCGCTTCAGCATTGGTAACAACACCGTGATTCACTAAATTGATTAAACACTGATCCATGGTTTGCATACCATGCGATGCGCCAGTTTGAATGGACGAATACATTTGCGCAATTTTATCTTCGCGGATAAGGTTACGGATCGCAGGCACTGCAATCATGATTTCATGTGCTGCGACTCGCCCGCCACCAATTTTTTTCAACAGGGTTTGTGAAATAACTGCGCGTAATGACTCTGAAAGCATTGAGCGGATCATACTTTTTTCTTCACCAGGAAACACATCGATAATACGGTCAATGGTTTTCGGGGCTGACGTAGTATGCAATGTACCAAATACTAAATGGCCGGTTTCAGCAGCAGTCATGGCAAGGCGAATAGTTTCTAAATCACGTAGCTCACCAACCAAAATTACGTCTGGATCTTCACGTAAAGCACTGCGCAATGCATTAGAAAAACTATGCGTATCGCGATGCACTTCACGTTGATTAATCAACGACAGTTTATTGTCGTGCACAAACTCGATGGGATCTTCGATGGTTAAAATATGATGATGCTTGTGTTGATTTATATGATCCACCATCGCAGCCAATGTGGTCGATTTACCAGAGCCTGTAGGTCCTGTTACCAACACTAAACCACGCGGCGTATCTGAGATTGTTTTAAATATATCTGGCGCACCTAAATCATCAAGCGTCAGCACTTCACTGGGAATGGTACGAAATACAGCTGCGGGGCCTCGATTTGAGTTGAAGGCATTAACACGAAAACGTGCTAAGTTTGGCACTTCAAACGAAAAATCCACTTCAAGGTTTTGTTCATAGTCCTTGCGTTGATTATCGTTCATAATATCGTAAACTAGGCTGTTAACATCTTTGTTTTCCAGCGCTGGTATATTAATACGTCGCACATCACCATCAACACGGATCATTGGCGCAACCCCTGATGATAAGTGTAAATCTGATGCTTTGTGCTGCACACTAAAGGCCAACAATTCGGTAATATCCATTTATGACTCCACAACTAACTGATAATTATATGGTTACAATAGCAGAACGACTTAAGTCCGCCTATGCTAGAATTGCCTTAGCGGCAAAAAAATATCATCGTAATGAGCACGATGTCTGCTTGTTGGCAGTATCAAAAACCAAACCTGCTGATTTCATTCTAGCGGCTTATCAACAAGGTCACCGAGAATTTGGTGAATCATACGTTCAAGAAGCTGTTGATAAAATAACCCAATTAGCAAATTATAGCGATATTGTTTGGCATTTCATTGGCCCTATTCAATCAAATAAAACCGCCCTTGTTGCCAGCCACTTTGATTGGGTGCAAAGTATTGAACGTGAAAAAATAGCGCAACGTTTAAACGATCAAAGGCCCGCAGATAAAGCCCCTTTAAAAGTACTGATCCAAGTAAATATCAGCTTAGAGGACTCAAAATCAGGCTGCCACCCCGATAAACTTGCAAGCCTCGCTGAATTTATTCACCATTGCCCGCATTTAGAATTGCGTGGTGTCATGGCAATCCCAGCAAAAACTGACGATCCACAGCAACAAATACAATATTTTGAGCAATTACGTGCTTGCTTTGATAGACTTAAAGCCCAATATCCTCAAATAGACACCCTGTCGATGGGGATGAGTGGTGATGTCGAAGCTGCGATTGCAGCAGGCTCAACCATGGTACGCATCGGCACGGATATTTTTGGCCAACGAAGCTAAGGTGATAACTAAGATATGTCAGATAAAACAATTGCATTCATAGGCACAGGTAATATGAGCTACGCCATTATTGGCGGCATGGTAAAAAAAGGATTTGCTGCATCGAGTATTATTGCAACAAATCGTAACCAAGAAAAACTCGCTAAGGTAGCAGCGGATTTCGGGGTTAAAACCACCGCAGATAATAACCAAGCACTGCGCGATGCCGATGTTATTGTGTTGTCTGTAAAGCCGCAAATGATGGGTGATTTATGTCAATCATTTCAAGATTCGGGTATCGACTTTAGCGATAAGCTATTTATTTCTGTCGCCGCAGGCTTAACGGTTAAGCGGTTACGTGAAATGCTCGGACAAGACGTTAAGATGGTACGTTGTATGCCAAATACCCCGTCTTTATTAGGGCGCGGTGTATCAGGTTTATTTGGTGCTGGCGAAACCGAGCAAGAACACACTTTTGTGCAACAAGTATTTGAATGTACAGGTATTGCGGTATGGGTTGAGCAAGAGTCACAAATTAACGATGTTATTGCTGTTACGGGGTCATCACCGGCTTACTTTTTCTTATTTATGGAAGCCATTGAAGAAAAAGCCAAAGCACTTGGCTTTAGCGGTGAAGACGCACGTCGCTTAGTACAGCAAACAGCATTAGGTGCAGCTGAAATGGCACTATCTCAGCCTGAGATTAGTATTTCACAATTGCGTGCTAATGTGACATCAAAAGGTGGCACCACGCATGCAGCCGTTGAACATTTAAAAGCACACGGTCTGACTAACACTGTCGCCGATGCAATGGATGCCTGTATTGCTCGCGCAGAGCAAATGGAACAAGAACTTTAAAAGCACTTTGCTGCTTTTAGCCCTATTTATGTTTAAGGTTTTTAATTAAGGTACGTTATGAACGCCATGCAATTTTTAATAAGCACACTATTCGATCTATTTTTAATGGTCGTATTAATGCGCTTTTGGCTACAAGCCGCCAAGGCTGATTTTTACAATCCGTTGAGTCAGTTTGTGGTCAAAGCTACTTCATTTGCTGTTAATCCACTGCGTAAAATTATTCCAGGGTTAGGTGGTCTAGACTTAGCTTCGTTATTACTGGCGTTCATTGTCGCTGCTGCAAAAACTACTGCGCTGATATTTTTAGTAGGCGCGACATGGGAAGTTGGATTTGTACTGTTAGATGCGCTAGAAACGGTGATTAAAGAAGGCTTAAACTTGTTGTTTTGGGTATTAGTTATTCGCGCGTTATTAAGCTGGGTAAGCCAAGGCAACAATCCAGTAGAAGCGGTATTTCAGCAGCTAACTGAACCAATGTTAAGACCTATTCGTAAAGTGTTACCGCCACTGGGCGGCTTAGATCTATCAATTTTAGTGTTGATTATCGCGCTGCAATTTGCCCAGTTTCTGTTTATGGATTTAGTCGGCTAACCTTATCATTAACACAGAGGCCTACTAGGCCTCTTTTTTTAAGAGTCATTTATGAAAAAGCTCGCAAGTATTTTATTTTTTGCACTGGCAGGCATTACCTTTAGTGCTCACAGTGAACAAATGCAAGGCGCACAATACAAAGAACTCGGTCCATGGCAAGTACATTACATTGCATTTCCGTCAACCTTTATTCAACCACAAATAGCTAAAACCTATGGCCTAGAACGTAGTGGTTATAAGGGCATTGTAAATATTTCAATCCTTAAAAAAGATACCGATGCCACAGCGCAAACCGCCATTCTTAAAGGCACTGCTAAAAACCTACTTGGTAATAAGCAAACCTTAGATTTCAAAGAAGTCATCGAAGGCGATGCAATTTATTACCTCGCGCAAGTTGATTTTACTAACGAAGAAATTCTGCGCTTTGAAATTGAAATACAACAAGGTAATCAATTTCAAAAGCTGCAGTTCCAGCAAAAATTTTACGTAGATTAATTCATGAAAAAAACTTTAGTGTTAGCCACTGGCAATCCGGGTAAGGTCAACGAATTGGCGCAAATGCTAAACCCGCTTGAAATAAACGTTGTGCCACAAAGCGATTTTAATGTGCCAGAAGTAGCAGAAACAGGCACCACCTTTGTTGAAAACGCTATTATCAAAGCTCGCCATGCTGCAAAAATAACTGGGCTACCAGCTATTGCTGACGACTCAGGATTGGAGGTTGATGGCCTTAACGGCGCCCCTGGCGTTTACTCAGCTCGCTATGCCGGTGAAGGCGCTAGCGATCAAGATAATATTGATAAATTATTAAGCGAACTTGCTGACAACCCAAACCGCAGTGCGCGCTTTTGGTGTGTGCTGGTATTAATGCGTCATGCTGATGACCCTACCCCACTGATTTGCAGTGCGAGCTGGGAAGGTCAAATTACCTTAGCCCAAAACGGCCAAGGTGGTTTTGGTTACGACCCTATTTTTTATGTGCCAGAACTTGAATGCACCAGTGCGCAACTGACTAAACAGCAAAAAAATGCAGTTAGCCATCGTGGTCAGGCGTTACAACGTTTATTGTCTGAGCTTAAGCTCAAAGGCGGCCTGTGAATTTACCACCATTAAGTTTATATGTGCACGTCCCTTGGTGTGTGCAAAAGTGCCCGTATTGTGATTTTAATAGTCACGGTCAAAAAGGTGAGCTCCCTGAAAAGGAATATGTGCAGCATTTAATTGATGATTTAAAAACCGATCTGCACTTAGTGCAAGGACGTAAAATTCATTCAATCTTTATCGGTGGTGGCACGCCTAGCTTATTAACCGGTGAGGCCTACGTTAATTTATTAACGGCGGTGGATTCATTAATTGGCCTAAGTGAAAACTGCGAGATCACCTTAGAAGCCAACCTGGTACGGTTGAAACAGGCCGCTTTAAAGACTATGTGGCAGCTGGCATTAATCGTATTTCGATTGGTGTGCAAAGCATGCAAGACGACAAGCTCAAAGCGTTGGGGCGTATTCACGGTGCCGATGAAGCCATATATGCCGCAGAGCAAGCTCATGAAGCAGGTTTAAATAGCTTTAATCTTGATTTAATGCATGGCTTACCAGGGCAATCTGTTGCTGATGCGCTGAGCGACTTGAAAAAAGTCATCGCCCTTAATCCGCCACATATTTCGTGGTATCAGTTAACGATTGAGGCCAATACCCAATTTGCATCTAAACCGCCAACGTTACCGGCCGATGACACCTTATGGGATATTCAAGAGCAAGGCCAAGCCTTACTTACTGAGGCAGGTTATCAGCAATATGAAATTTCCGGCTATGCAAAACCTGGCTACCAATGTCAACACAACCTAAATTATTGGCGCTTTGGCGATTATTTAGGCATTGGTTGTGGTGCCCATGGTAAGGTAACCGATGCTAAAACAGGCATCATTACCCGCACTGAGAAAGTAAAACATCCTCGCGGTTATATGGATTTAGCTAAGCCCTATTTATTTAAACAGTGGCCAGTTGAACAGCACGACTTACCGTTTGAATTCTTTATGAATCGCTTACGGTTATTTGAAGCCTGCCCAATTAGTGACTTTACAGCCTTAACTCAGTTACCGCTGCAAAGCCAAGCTGATGCGCTGCAACAAGCCATTGCCAAGGGTTTGCTTAAGCAAACGGATAGTCACTGGCAGGTAAGCCAAAAAGGTCATCGTTTTTTAAATGACCTGCTAGAATTGTTTGTGTAATAACGACCCAAACTTTACTAACAAATACACACTAATAATAATTAATAACCTTCAATGGTTTCTAACAACAAAAGGGAAAACATGCGTAAACTAACCTTTATCGCCGCCGCAGTGAGTATTGCACTGCTAGGTGGTTGCCAGCAAACACCAGAGCAACAAAGCACGCCAACTGTACAAGCACAACCTGTACAAAGCGAAATAGACAAAGCGAATGCGTTCTTCGAAGATACTTTTAACCGTGATGTGATGAGCAGCCCTGTTTATCAAACATACATGGGTATCAAACAAGACTACGACAAATGGGATGACGGTAGCGAAGCGCGCGTACTGAAAGATCATCAACAAACAAAAGATGATTTAGTGGCATTAAACGCTATTAACCGCGAACTCCTAGATGACACCACAAAAGTTAGTTATGACCTTAAAAAGCAAGACCTTGAAAACAGCATTGCTGATTTTAAATGGCGCTATCATAACTACCCAGTGAACCAAATGTTTGGTACTCACTCGATGATCCTGGCCTTTTTAATCAACCAACACCAGATTTCTGATGTTACCGATGCCAAAGCCTATATCTCGCGTTTAAATGGCGTAACCACGGTTATTGATCAACTGATCACCGATTTAGAAGTACGTGCTGATAAAGGCATTATCGCTCCTAAATTTGTATTCCCACATGTGATTGATTCAAGCAAAAATATCATTCACGGTGCGCCATTTGAACAAGGTGATGATTCCACCTTACTTGCCGACTTTAAACGTAAAGTTGCGAAGCTTGAAATTGCTCAAGCTGATAAAGACGCGTTAATCAGCGATGCTGAGAAAGCCCTTAAAGCGGCTGTAAAACCTTCTTACTCTAAGTTAATTAATTATTTAGCACAGCTTGAAAAACGTGCTGATGATCGTGATGGTGCTTGGAAATTTCCTGATGGCGAAGCGTTTTACAACAACGCATTAGCGCGCACTACTACTACTGATTTAACGGCTAAAGAAATCCACACCATCGGTTTAGCTGAAGTATCTCGTATTCATGAAGAAATGCGCCAAATCAAAGAAAAAGTTGGCTTTAAAGGCGATTTAAAAGCCTTTATGCAGTTTATGAAAACCGATAAGCAATTTTACTTACCTAATACTGAAGCAGGTAAGCAGCAATACCTTGACGAAGCCACGGCACTTATTAACACCATGAAATCACGCTTAGATGAGCTATTCATTGTTAAGCCTAAAGCCGACATGATTGTTAAGCGTGTTGAAGCATTCCGTGAAAAAGCGGCTGGTAAAGCATTCTACCAACAGCCTGCACCAGATGGTTCACGCCCGGGTGTTTACTACGCTAACCTTTACGACATGGAAGCAATGCCAACGTATCAAATGGAAGCGCTGGCTTATCACGAGGGTATTCCAGGTCACCACATGCAAATTGCAATTTCGCAAGAGCTTGAAGGCGTGCCTAAGTTCCGTAAATTCGGTGGCTACACAGCCTATATCGAAGGTTGGGGCTTGTACTCAGAGTTATTACCAAAAGAAATGGGCATGTATGCAGACCCTTATTCTGACTTTGGCCGTCTATCGATGGAACTATGGCGTGCATGTCGCTTAGTGGTTGATACTGGTATCCACGAAATGAAGTGGACTCGCCAACAGGGTATTGATTACTACGTAAATAACACGCCAAACGCGACGTCTGACGGCGTTAAAATGGTTGAACGTCACATTGTAATGCCTTCGCAAGCAACTGCTTACAAAGTAGGTATGCTGAAGATTTTAGAACTTCGTGAAGCTGCCAAGGTTAAACTCGGCGATAAGTTTGATATTCGCCAATTCCACGATGTAGTACTTAAAAATGGCGCAGTGCCACTAAACGTACTTGAAAACTTTGTTGATGAATGGGTTGCAAGCAAACTAGCAGCTTAAGCATCCTTACTTTATAACATATACAAAGGCCGTATCTACGGCCTTTTTTATTGCCTGAAAGATAGATAAACACTTGACCAACAAGTGCTTTACGCTAGGATAAAGCAATTGATATACACGTAACGCATAGGATTAACAATGGATACATGTATCAGTCAACTAAATCAACAGATGCAGCAGCATCAGTTGCAAGCCATTGTTGATAGCTTTGCCAGTTTATCTGCAATACAACAAGCCATGCAGTTACAGCACTTATATAGCAGTGCGCAACGCATGAGTGTAAAATATACTTATCTGCAAAATATCGCCACACGCATATTAACTCAACACTCTCTACCAACAGCCATCATCAGTCAGCTAAATAATACCGAACAATTAAGTTTTTTTACCCCTGGTCTAAAGTTCAATCATGGTTTTACACAACAAAACCAACAGCAGCAAAATGTATTGCACCGCTTATTTAGCGAGTGTAGTGAGGCTAATTTACCGTTTAATTATGTACGTTCACTGATGCTATTTGAAAGTAACGAAAACTTGCTGCAAGCATTAGCGCAAGTTAATGATATCGGGCTGACCCCAGTTGCTAGTTACATTGCAAACAACCCAGCTCCACACAGCTTACCAAAGCATGAATTTTCGGCCTTGCTGGCATTAATGGAAGTTGAGTTTAAACAAAATCAGGGCAATATAAACACTACCGCATTCTTAAAAGCCTTACTCACGTTATCTCAAACAAGCCCAGAAAAGCCACTCAGTGACTATAAAATACTGCTCAGTGGCGCTTACTTACGCTGTAAAACAGAACAAGTTGAGCGCTACCTTGTACAACATAAATAAAATTAATCAGATAAATAATATTCAACGCTGGTTACAACTCGCACTTTTTTTATCTGCGGAGTGTTTGAATCTCGGTCGATTATACTAAACTGCCCTTGTCTTGCGGTGCGAATTTTACCTAGTTTTGACTGTGAGTCCTTGGCAAATTTTAATGCCACTTCGCGAGCTTTTTCGGTTGCTTCTTGCACCATTGCTGGTTTTATATCGTTTAGCCCAGAGAACAAATATTCAATGCGGGTTTCATAGTTATCTTGCACAATCGCAATACCTTGTTTGGCTAGCTGGCCCACCTTAGTTAAGGCGTTTTGCACTTTATCAGGCTGCTGCGAATACACGGTAATATTTGCGCGGGCAATATAGCGAAACTGTTGATTATCAGCGCCATATTCGCGCGCTTGTTTATCAACAATTGATTGCCTACCTTGGCTGATCTCTTGTTCATCAAAGCCATGCAGTTTTAAAAAAGCGATCACTACGGCATTTTTCTGCTCAACTCGTTCAACTAACTTTTCGAGGTTATTGTCCGCATCACTAAATTGTACCGGCCAGATCACTGTATCAGCAGTTACTTCACGCTCTGCTAATCCTTTAACCTCAACCGTGCGTTCCATATTTTTTACATCAAGCGCTGCTGATTTTAAAATCCATCCGCAGCCAAGTATAGCGACACTCAATACAGCTGCGCCAAGCAACTGGTAATATCCATTTGACTTATTCATTTAGGTTCCTTTGATAATTATCAATGTTAAGTTGGTTTGATGCTCGAAAAATCAACTTAAACAGGTTACATTGAGCATATACCCAAACCACCTCAAGATGCGAGCGTCGTTAGCAAAAAGATTCTATTGCATCGTCGTGCTAAAAAACAAATAACCCGCAAGGAAAGACCATGAGTGTAAAACGCATTAGTCAGTTTTTCAATCCGACTTCGGTTGCCGTGATTGGTGCATCGAATAACGTTTCCCGAGCAGGATTTGTAGTAATGCGCAACTTATTACAAGGCGGATTTAACGGCCCTATCATGCCAGTAAGCCCGACTAATAGCGCCGTACATGGCGTGTTGGCCTACCCGTCTATTGCGGCGCTACCGAAAATACCGGACCTTGCGGTTATTTGTACGAACAAACACACTCTACTTAATATCATTACAGAGCTTGGAGAGTTTGGCTGTAAAAATGCGATTGTGATCGCAGCCGGACTCAATCATGAACAAAAAACAGCACTGCAAGAAGCCGCTAAACAAGCCAAAGTATCGTTACTTGGCCCTAATTGTTTGGGTTTGTTGATCCCTCATATTGGCCTCAATGCGAGTTTTTCTCACACTATCGCAAGCCCTGGTAAATTAGCGTTTATTTCACAGTCCGCAGCTGTGTGCTCCACTATTTTAGATTGGGCAAAACATAAAGAAATTGGCTTTTCATACTTTGTCTCTGTGGGTGATTGTTTAGATATCGACTTTGCTGAACTACTCGACTTTTTAGGTCGCGATGCAAAAACGAAGGCTATTTTGCTGTACATCGATAACATTGAGAATATCCGCAGCTTTATTTCAGCTGCTCGTGCCGCTGCGTTTAGTAAACCGGTGATCGCCATTAAAACCGGTAAAACAGCGGCTGGAGCACTTGCTGCCGAAATTCACACTGGCGGCAAGCAAAGTTCAGATGCGGTGTATGACGCCCTCTTCCAACGCGCAGGTATGTTACGAGTAAATGATTTAACTGAACTGTTTGCTGCTACACAAACACTGGCCATGCATCCTAAATTATTAAAGGTGGAACAACTCACCATTTTAACCAATGGCGGCGGCCCCGGCGTAATGGCCGTTGATAGCTTATTACAAAGTTCTGGTAAGCTGACACAATTGAGTGAAGAAACCCGTGCGGCGCTCAATAAAGTGATCCCACAGTCGGATATGACCTCTAATCCGGTGGACATTTTTGGTGACTCAGTTCCGGCACGCTACCAACAAGCACTGGAAATTTTATTGCATGCTAAGGAAGTAAAAAATCTACTCATCATACATACGCCATCGGCCCTTGCGCCAAGTGAAGACTATGCATTAATTATCGCTGAAACGTTGAATAAACTACCGAAAATGGCGCGTCCTTATGTGATTACAAATTTTATGGGCGAAGATGCCGCCTATGCCGCCCGTCGTGTATGTAGCAACTACGGCATTCCTACTTATCGCACCCCAGAGGGCGCAGTTCGTGCCTTTATGCACTTAGTAAGTTATCGCCGTAATCAAAAACATTTAACCCAAACTCCAGAGTCAAACACAGATGACGCTAAAATCAATAAACACGCAGCAAAAGCGCTCGTGAATGAGTTTTTAGCAGAGCAGCAAAGCTATCTATCCACCCATCAAGCCAGCCAAATACTCGCTCACTATGGCGTTGAATGTATTCAAACCGAGGTCGCATACACGCCGACAGAAGCAAAAGAGCAAGCCATAGAGCTAGGCTTTCCTGTGGCACTGAAACTGATCAGCCCTAGCATTCCATCTAAATCAGAAGTCGGTGGTGTAGTACTTAATCTCAATGACGCACAAGAAGTTGAGCAAACCGCTTTTGCAATGTTATTAAGAATAAGAAACACCTACCCTGATGCGATTATTGAAGGTTTTTCGCTACAAAAAATGGCTCCCAGAGCGGGGGCCAATGAACTACGCATTGCCGTAAAAACGGAGTCTAATTTTGGTCCTGTAATACTTCTAGGAGAAGCCGGCACAGGTCTAGAGTTTGCTCAAGCAGCGGTTGCTTTACCACCTTTGAATATGAACTTAGCAAAATATTTAATTGCTGCGGCGCATGATAAAGGCGTGCTTAAAGATCGCATTTTGCCTGAGAAAGTTGATAAGTATCGCCTGTGTGCATTGCTTACGCGAATTTCACAACTGGTAATTGATCAACCCGATATAACTTCGCTTGAGTTAAATCCTATTTTAGCCAGTAATGGCCAGTTTTTGGTGCTTGATGCCACCATGACCCTGAGTCACTACCAAGTACAATCACATCGTAAACGCTTATCTATTCGCCCTTACCCAATTGAGCTGGTTAAACAAGTGACGCTTAAAAATAATACCCTTGCGACACTCAGACCAATAAAGCCAGAAGATGAACAGGCGCACCAAGAGTTTGATCAATCTCTCAGCAAAGAAGATCGCTACAAGCGCTTTTTTGGTGAGCTGCCGCAATTTAACCACGATCAACTCGCTAAAATGACGCAAATTGACTACGATCGTGAAATGGCGTTTATTATCACTCAAGACAACGCCACGCTTGGCGTCTCTCGGGTGTTAATGGACCCAGATAAAGTGCATGCCGAATTTGCTATAGTAGTACGCTCAAACTGCCAAGGCCTTGGCTTAGGTGGCTTATTAATGCGCGCCGCTATTGAGTATTGTCAAAGCCAAGGCGTACAATTTATTGAGGGTATCACCCTGCCGGAAAATACCGGAATGATTGAATTAGCCCGAAAACTAGGCTTTAAGATCAGCCGCGACTTTGAAGAAGGCAGTATAAACATGGTACTGAAGTTATAAGGGACTATAGTTGAAAGTAACGAGCTGGAAACACTGGCCTAATATCGACTTAGATGCTGACTTACTAGCAAAGTCAGTTATTAGATACCAAGATATTCATGATCATTGCTTTATAAAACTGAGCTGTAATAGTAATAGTGTATGTAGCGCATTTGGCATTAAACGGCACTTCAAACATAACCCATTAGGAACAGTTGAAAAAAACAGCTACCCCCATAGTTTATCAGCTTTGTTAGATGATAAAAAAAGCCCTAAAGAATTAAACGATTGTCCGCAACTACTCATAAATATTGAAGCACATAAACGTGTTAGCGAGCACTTTAGCAATGAGAATAAACTGTGTTTTGCAACGGTTTACTCTCCGCTTTATCATTTAAATTCAATGCTTGCGGGTACATTAACTGCAGCCGAGTTAGAGCGCGCACCTTACAAAAAGATGTTATCTTTATTAAGTGATATAACAGCACAATATATTGAAGCTTTACTATTAATTAAAAATGTTAGAATTTACTACTGCAACTTTCATGCTTGTGGTGCATTTTGCAGTTATCAGCAATTTAAAACACTTGTAGCGCCTTATGATGAACAATGCATAGCGCAGTTAACACATCAAAACCACCTTCTTCACTATCATTGCAGTTCTTCCATTTATTTTGATTACCTAGATAGTAACAGGTTCTCTTTACTATCAATTGATGACTGCCACGATGTGGTATCTATAAAAGCTTTGCTCACTAGCTTCCCTGATATTACATTTGTAGGGCTATTGGATAAATTATTATTACCGCGCCCACTTAAAACGGAAGAAATTGAACAATTTTTATTATACTGCCGCCGCAACTTAGACCTTAATAGAGTCATTATTGCCCCAAACTGCACTCTACCTGTAAGCATTAAAAACAATACATTATTAAGAACATGTTCTATTGTGAAAGAACTGTGATTTTTATTTATATCTACGGAAAATAATCAATTGAGCATAATACATACAGAGTTAATAAAAGGCATTGAGTTATACCAAAAAAACCAATACCAGTTAGCGCAGGCAAAATTTAAATATGTACTGAGCAAAGACCACTCATCTTTGATTGCACATCGTTATTTGACCGAAATAGCACTGATAGAGGGCACAGCAAAAAATCACATAGCGCCATTAATAGCTTGCATGGCAGCACACCCAGCTTCAAGTGAGCTTAGTTATACCTTAGGTATGTGCTACCAACAAGCACGAGAGCTTCCCTTAGCGGTTGCACAATATCGCCATGCATTAGAGATGTTTTTAGACACTCCACCCATCCATAGCTACAAACAACAACCAAAAGTTGAATTCGATACCAAAATACATGAGGCCTTGCTATGGAAAACCCTTGCCCTTTTACGCCAAGAAAACATTAAATCCTTTGCCACAGCAGGTAGCTTATTGGGCATCATACGCGAAGGTGCAATTCTCCCTTTTGATAAAGATATTGATATTGGAGTTGATTGGGGGCAAATGGAGCAGGCTATTACACTTTTAAAAAGCCAAGGCTGGCATGAACATATGCGCTCTTATGACTTAATTAACCCACGATGCTTTGCTCACCCAGATGGAGTGACCTTGGACATTTGTGGCTTTGGTGTTGATACCGCCAACCAACAAACTATTTGTGGGCTTTGGATGAGTGATATTCCCTTTGAGTGGAATAGAATTACACAATATCCAACCTTAAATTTAGTAGAAAAAACAACTCCCTTTGGCAACGTATGGCATCTAGCACAACCTGAACTGATATTAAGTGCGCTTTATGGAGATTGGCAAACACCCGACCCTCTTTTTGATACTATTTTATGCGCAAAAAATATTCGCTCATTCTCGTTATTAACACAGTCCTTTGTGTATTCAAGGCTTTATAAGTTATGCTTAATGAGTGAATGGGGAAATTAAAACACATATTAAACCAACTTACTTTTTTGATAATAACGACGAATTAATAAAAAAATTAACCGATAAAGCCGAAAGTATGCCTACATGACTCTAAACTCACAAATACATAGCTTAAATTCAGATAATAAAAGCAGTCATAATACGCGCTGTTTGGCTCTTGGTGTATTTGACTTATTTCATATTGGTCATTTAAATTATTTAAAATTTGCTAAAGCACAAGGAAGCGAACTGTTTGTTGCGGTTGCGTCAGATGACTTATGCTTTGAAAATAAAAATACGTTTCCGATCATTAATCAGCATGAAAGAATGGCGATTATAAGCGCACTGGCGATCGTGGATCACGTTGCCTTAGTGCCAAGTCCAATAGTAAAGACTCAGAGCACTTGTAAATGGATACAAGCATGGGAGTAAATAAGGTGGTTGTTGGCGGGCAATGGCAAAATAGTGAGCGCTGGAATGAAGCCGCTGATGCATTACAAGCGTACGATATTGATGTCATGTTTGCACCACAAACACCTAATATTTCGAGCTCGGGTATTAAGAAAAAAATAATCACATCTTATTCCGATAGTTTGTAATGCACGTTTTAATTCTACATTACAAGTTTTTACCGCTTATATGCACACTCAATACGACAATGTACAATCTGACATAACCATATTTATAGCCTTTGAATAGTCGCTATAAGCTAAACTCTAAACCAGTATTATTTTTAAAAGAACACGGATTTAATTTGAATAATTTACGTAAACGCACAGCGCTATTTTTTGAAGGTAATGGGGAGTACCGTAAGACTGGTCATTACATCGATATATTTCTAATATCGCTGATAATGATTAATGTGATTGCAATTGTGCTTGAATCCGTGGTCAGTTTGGCTCAGCAATATAAGTATGAATTTTTAATACTTGAGCTTGTCTCGGTTAGTATTTTTGCCATCGAGTATTTACTTCGCCTTTGGTCATGCGTAGAACGTGCCGAGTACAAAAGTCTAGACTGTGGTAATTTTCAACGCCGTTTAAAATATTTACTCTCTCCTTTAGCCTTAATTGATCTCATGGCAATCCTGCCCACGCTCTTAATGATGTTTATCACCTTTGATTTACGTTTTTTAAGAGTGCTCAGACTCCTACGTGTTTTTAAGCTCACTCGTTACTCACGAGCAATGCAGCTACTTTTACAATCATTTCGTGATGAAAGCAGTTCGCTTTTGGCCGCATTCTTTATAATGGCAGTGGTGCTAATTTTAGCTTCCTGCGGAATTTATTTAATTGAACACGATATACAACCGGATAAATTTGGCTCCATTCCTGCGGCAATGTGGTGGGCAATGGCAACGCTGACCACTGTAGGTTATGGTGACGTTGTGCCAGTAACACCGCTAGGGCGTTTTTTTGGCGGCGTGATCACGTTACTGAGTATGGGAATGGTAGCAATACCCACCGGCTTATTAGCTTCGAGTTTCTCTGAACAGCTACGTAAGCGTAGGATCATGTTTAGTGATGCGGTGCATGAATGTCTGCATGATGGCGAGCTAGATGGCAAACTAGATGATGCGCAACTGGAGCATCTAGAGAATTTGCGCTGTAAGCTTGGTTTAAGTAAGCAAGAAGCAAACAAAGCAATTAAGTCTCAACTTAGTGCACGCACTAAAAACCTTTATTGTCGTCACTGCGGTGAACGCCAAGACTAGATATAGCTTCTAGTTAAAATTTCAACTGTTTAGGGCATCAACACCGCAATTGGTTTAATTGTAGTGTTGAGTCTCAAAAACGTTATGACTCAGCAAATAAAACCCAAGCTATAAAAAAGAAGAAAGCAAAGAAGACCATACCTTTTATATAGCCAGTATTTCGAACTTTAAGCCAAAATTCTCTTTGAGTTTTTTGCTCCGTATGACTGAGCAAATAATCACAATGCGGGCACCTGTTTCCTAAGTACATAATCAAATTACAATTAGGACATCTCGCTGATGGCTTAAATTCGGACATATCCATAATAGTAGGCTTCTCAGGCTTCATAACTTCCTTGATTCATAATAGTTATTTTTTTGCTAAAACAACTTAAGCTTAAAAATTCAAAAAAGTAACCATTTATAAACTCGGCACTGATATTTTCACCATTTAATAAAACTCTAGCTAGCATTAGTCTTCATTCAACAACGACTGCCAGTCTTTATTTAATAATGCGCTTACATCATCACCTGGGATTGGTTTACTGAATAAATAGCCCTGAAATAAATTACAGCCTAAGTTGCGCAAAAAGGTAAGCTGCTGCTTAGTTTCAACGCCTTCTGCGACGCATTCTTTACCTAAGCTTTTCGCCAATGCAAGCGTTGACTGAATAATCGCTTCATCGTCACTATCTATACCAATATCAGTTACAAAACTGCGATCAATTTTCAGTACATCGATCGGAAAGCGCTTTAAATAAGTGAGTGAAGCATAACCTGTACCAAAGTCATCCATATATAAGCGACAACCTAGTTGCTTCAACTTTGACATGCTATTTAACGCTTGCGGTGAATCATGCATCAGCACTGATTCTGTAATTTCAAACACCACAGAGCTGGCTGATACATCAGCATTAATTAGCGCACTGCGAATTTCATCAACTAAATTTTTATACTCAAAATCCAGTGCAGACAGGTTAATAGACACATACAAGTCAGGCTTTTGTAACTGCCACTGTTTAAGTTCAATCAACGCTCTAGCTAAGGTTTGCAACATAATTTTTGTGATCAAACCGATACTCTCAGCAGCAAGCGCAAACTCTTGCGTTTCATAGCTGTTATTTTCTGGCCAACGCAGCAATACTTCCAGCCCTTCGGCCTGATGAGTTTTAGCATTAACAATCACTTGGTAATGATTACAAAACGCATGATTTTGGTAGGCTTGAGTTAATTGTGATTCTAAATGCAGAGAGCGTTGTACATGCTGATTCATTTCTTGTTTATAAAATTGATAACAACCTTCCAAGCTCTTTTTCGAATGATACAGTGCAATATCAGCCGCTTTAATTAAACTTTTAGCACTGAGTGCATCATCAGGCGAAATCGCCACGCCAATACTTAAACTGACACTAATCGCTTGGTTGTTAATAATGATGTTGTCATTCAAGCTGGCCATCAACTTAACGCACAGTAAAACAACCTCTTCGATTTGTTGAATGCCCTCGACTAACAACATAAATTCATCACCGCTAAAACGGGCTACACTATCTTTGGCCTGTACACGCGATTTGATCCGCAGTGCCACCGCCTTTATTATCTCATCGGCAGCTTCATGCCCTAGCGAGTCATTAAAATACTTAAAACGTTTGATATTAATATTGAGTAACGCTACTTTTGAATTTTGGCCTTTTGCCTGTTCAAGTGCGTGTTCAACTCGGTCATTAAATAAAGTACGATTTGGTAACCCCGTTAAACTGTCGTAATTTGCTAATAAAAACAATTCATTTTCAGCTAACTTTTGCGCATTAATATCAGTGAGGATGACCACATAGCTTTCTAAGCGTTGTTCAGTATCTGCCACAGCACTGACTTTAATTAATACATGGCGAGATTCACCATTAGCTAAGTAAACGGTATCTTCTGCAGAAAAATGTTCACCAGCTTGCAATTCCTTCATTACACGTAAATAGTTAACCCTTACAACACGACTTAACCCTAAGTGTAATGAGCAGCTAGAACGATAATCAACAGGAAAGTTAAATGCGCTCTGCAGTGCTTTGTTGGTAGCTAAAATACGTAAACTTTTATCCAGAATAAAGACCCAATCGCGGGTTTGCTCAAATGCTGCGCCAAATAAACGGGCATGTTCTTCAAACACTAATTCACGAGTCATATTAGTGTAAGTGCCGGCCACTTTCTCGGGTGTACTTCCTTGCCAAGCAACCACTTTGCCAAAGTCTTTATACCAGCGCCAATAGCCTAATTTATGGCGTAAACGATAGGTGCAGTTAAAATAGCCTTTCTCGGTGGATAAAAATTCTAACCATTCGATACGAAAATGTTGTTTATCTTTAGGATGTATTTTTGCTAAATAATCATCCAAATTAACCGATTCAACATCATAACCCAGCTCATTTTTAAGTCGTGGTTGATAAATGATTGGACTTGAAGATTGCCAATCCCAAACCCCTGAACGACTGCCCTCTAATGCTAACTTTAAGCGCGCTTCACTTTCTTGGCTTTCTCTATGGGCTGCTAATAATAATTGCTGAATTCGATTACGACGCATAATCCAAGCCGCAACTAATCCAAAAAACACCAGTGCGTAAAGCACTATAAACTGAGGCGCGCGCCATAGCGGGTATTTTACCACAATGTCCAATACTGCCGGTTGTGTGTAGTCGCCAGTAAGCGGATCTTTAGCCCAAATTTTTAGTTGGTATTTGCCAGGGTTAAGTTTTGGAAATAGCACTCGGTTATTATTACGGGTATAAGACTTTTGCCCATCAGAGAGTTGATACTCATAAATAATACGTTCTTGGTAGTTAAATGCCATTGCCGAAAAAGCCACTTCAAGACCTATATCGTCGTGCTCTAAGGTGATTGTTTTTATTGGTTGCTTAAGATCCGTAGATAATTCACGAGACATCAAATCAATGCTGGTTATATTTACATGATCAATTAAACCATGCCTAGGTTGATTATCATTTGGGTAAAAATAGCTAAATCCCTTTAACGTACCATAGACTATTTGGCCGGTTTTTAAACGCGTAAATGCACCACTATTAAACTCGGTAGAGACCAGTCCTTCTGATGTCGTAAATTGCTGAAAATGTTTGTTTTCTGGATTTAATCGCCAGATCCCTTTATGACTACTCATCCAGATCATTCCAGCATCATCTAACACCATATCGTACAATAAGGTGCCGAGCTTATTTTTATCTAAATCTATGGTATACAACAGCTTGTAATTCGATGCATCAAGACCAATTAAGCCAAAATTCGATAACGTGATCCACAGCACATTATTATTATCAACAATATAAGACATTACATTAACGGCTACATTTTCGTGTTGCTGTGGCACGGTATAGATTTTTGTTAAAGCAAATGAGTTTGGATCAACCTGATAAAGCACCCCTGCATTATAAAATAACGGGGAGTCAGGTTTGGTAGATAAAGGCGGTAAGAAACCATAAGCTAAAAACGGTTCAAACTTTTCAAATTCACCACCTAAAGGAGTGATCTTTTGGCTGTCGATATTATAAACAAACATGCCATGATCAGAATGAACATAAAATAATTCACCATTTGGCATCAATACTGAGCCATGTATCCACCCTGTGATCAGGTGTTGCTGGCTTGGGTCGGCTGTTGTTGCAGGAAAAATTTCATAGCTATGCGGATCAAAACTAAAAATCCCGCGATTAGTACGCAGCCACAATTTATCTTTATAAGGAGAAATAGCGTAGATATTAAATTCAGTGGTAAACAAATCAGCTTGATAATCTTTTAAAAACACTTGCCCTTGATTAGTTTTTAAATCAACCGCAGTTAAACCATTATGAGTTGCTAGCCAGAGTTTATCTTCATACTCGGTTATGCCCCAAATAGAAGGGTGCGATAAACCATCACCGGAGAGCATGCTGGCATTAACATTTTCAAAATGATAATTATCATAAGGTAAATAAAATGCCCCATCACTTTTAGTAGCTGTCCACATAGCGCCGTTACTATCTTTGACAATATCGATAACACTTGGATCTGCCAGTGAGTATTTACTTTCTTTTACTCTATTATTTTTAGTCAGCTCACCGCTATTCAAATCGAGACTAAATAAACCTTTATCGGTGCCTAAATCAAGCACCCCATGGTCATTTATTATTTTCCAAATATTAAGATCGTTCAATATGGTTTTATTTTTAAAAGGCACATCTGGGCGCTCAAACATACTCGGTAAATCACTAATATCAACTTGATATAAACCACGTACGGCCCCCACTAACAGTTGCTCATTTTCGCCTATTGCAAACGACTTTATATAATTTTGATACACATGGTCTGGCTCGGTGCTTAAATGCTCTAATTTTCGGTATTGCCCAGTTGCTATATGATAGACATATGCGCCAGTACTGGCGGCAATGAAGATATAACCTTTGTAATGTAATAAATCGCGGATCACGGTATTACGAGTGCGCTCTGGTAATTCAAAAATAGTCTCAATTTGGCCCGTCGCTAAATCAAGGCGAGCAAAGTCCCAACCACGGCCAATCCATAATGACTTATTATCGGTGGCAACCATACTAAATACAGACTGACTTAAGACTTGTTCTTCACTGGTGGGTTTTGATAAAAATTGTTGATAACTATCGGTACTTGGATCATAGCGAAACAGCCCTGCAACTAACGATGCAATCCAAATATAACCATCCGGGTCTTGATATATAAGGTCAATAATTGCTTCATCTAATTCCCCGTTTGGCCCTGCAATATGTACTACCTGATAGCCATCGTAACGATTTAAGCCTCCTTCAGTCGCCAACCAAAGATAGCCGCTTTTATCTATCAACATGGTATTGACATAGCTTTGTGATAAACCTTCACTTGGCGATAAGCGTTTTACCTGCGCCATAGTAGCTTGGCTAGCAACAACAAAGGCGGCTAACAAAAAGAACACACTAGCCTTAAACCATTGACCCATCTAAATTTCCACGTGGTTGTTTTAACAAATTATTTTTACTAGCACTGCATAGCTACGATATTTCGTTGCTGATAGACAGTAAAGAGTGTATCTAAAGGTGGTGGCAATGTTAACACAAAGTTAAAGCCAATTGATTGATAAAAATCAGCTAAATAGTTATAAGCAAATGTATAAACGAGTGAATTTTGATTAGACAAGGTATGAATTAGTAGTTTTTTTGCAATTCCTTGACCGCGCCAAGCAGGTGCAACCAGCAAGGTAGACAAAAACAAATAATCACTGCGATTTTGAATTCTGCATGCCGCGACAATAACTAAGTCATTATAAACAACCCACACTTGATCTTGTCTGGTTGCCCGACCTCGGGCTTTATATTGATCGTAAAACTTATTCACTAAAGGGGTTTTAATTGGCTCTAGGCATTCAAAACGCAATGCCGTCATTAACTTTGCATCGTCGCTAAATATTGTTCAAATTGCTGCTTCAAAAACATCTGCTCTGCCACTGGCCGACTATGAATTGTATTGTATATTTGCTCACGAGTACTCTTACCACGCTTTATTTGATAAGCCCAAAACGATGCCTCGTAATCCAATTGAATTTGATATTTTTGTTCACGAGGTAGTAAGCATAAGTTAAACGACATAAATTACCAGTTATTACTAATCATATTAATGCCCAGAGTATAACAAACATTTGCCTAAAAGAGTCACGGCTAAACTTGCGCTTTTTAGCTTTTAAACGTAGATTGGTGGCGTTTTTAGTCCTAATATGGAAACGCTGTGATTAAGTGCTTTTTTTATCTCATATTGCTCTGTTATTCACTAACGCCACTGAGCACTATGGCGAACACGCAACATATGCTGTTTAATCGCCCAGCCGATACCCCACAGGCTCGCTATGTGATTGAGCTGATGACCCTTGCATATAAGGAACTTGGCTATGATGTACATATTATTGACTTTAATCACCAAAGCGCTTTATCTGCAGCGAACAATGGCACGCTTGATGGCCAATTAGGGCGAGTGGCCAGTATCAGTCAACAATATCAAAACTTGCATCCGGTTAACTTTGCGCTATTTGAGTTTAACCTTGTGCTATTAAAAAACTGCCAACAATGTACATTTGAGCAGCTAGACAATATCGCCATTCAAGTTGGTTATCCTGCAGCGCAGAGTTACCTTAACGAACACCCTTTTATTGGTGACATTATTAAGGTGAAAAGCGTCACTGCTCAACTTAATTTACTCACTCAAGGTAAAGTACAAGGTGTGATTTTACTCGACTTTTTATTGTCTACTAAACACCCTCAGTTTAATGTTAAGCAATTTCAAACTGAAATACTGGCACCAATAAAAAGCTATCACTTTTTGCATTCACGCCATAGCGCATTAATTCCTAAGCTTGAAAAAGAACTGCATAAACTCAATGAAAATGGCACAGTTCGTTTACTCAGGGCTAAACATAATCTTGATTAAAAACCAAAATCCCCCTGCTCCGATGGTGCTGACTTAGCGATAAGTGCTTGGCGCTTTTGCAAGTAACGTTTATAACGCTGTTGACACAAACTAATGACTTGCTTTTTTTCTACGTTTGAAAATGAATTCCAACCAAAGCGTTCCTCCCGACTTCGATAGCAGCCTTTGCAATAGCCTCGGTTATTTACCTCGCAAATGCCTTTGCAAGGACTTGGAATTTCAAAAATTTCAATTTGTTGCATAACAAACATCGGCCAATAAACACAACTTTAGTATAGCCCGTTTTTTAAACGAAAAAAAACCGTAACTTAATTACGGTTTTTTTGAAGATGTTTTACATTAGTTATTGGCCGCTTTCGCTACTATTAAACTCAACCTTACGATGAAATGGCTTAGCGTACATAGCTAACACCAGAGGTTTTAATTCATCTGGAACACGCGCCATACGCATCTCAAATGCCTGAGCATCGGCTTTATTAATCACCGCCTGTTTACAGCCACCAGCGATATAATTTCCTGGGTGTAAAAAGAACGAATCAATAATTTGCTCATCGATGGTTTTTGCCAGCTGCTCTGGTGATTCACACCCGTCTTCAATTGGTTGCCCAAATGCTAAATGAACATGCCCTTTGGCGGTACTAAAACCTTCAACAATACTGGCAATATCTTCACCCGCTGACTTTACATATTTACCATGATGCTGCTTATGATAAAGCTCTCTGGCTTTGGCTGTTGCACAAGGTTCATATTGATATGAAATTGATACTGGTACAATTTTTAGCTCACGTACATACTCAGCAAACTCTTTCTTTTGCTTACGACCATTAAGCTGCAACATTTTAAGTAGCGCAGGATCTGTTTGATCAAAGCCATCTTTAGCGCGGCCTTCTTTTTGTGCAATCCAAATTGAATCACCACCAGCAAGCGAATCGTAAATATAAGCTGAAAGCTGCGATAGTGCTCTAAGCATTTCTTTTGGCGCTTTAACTGAGCGCTTAACAATAAAGCTTTTATTTAAACGCATCAGTTCGGTGATATAAGGGATTTGCAGTAAGTTATCACCGATGGCGATACGGACTGTCTTCATTTTGTGACTGAATAAGCCCCAATTAATTAAAGCAGGATCAAGTACGATATCGCGATGATTTGAGATAAACAAATACGCTTGCTTTGGATCGAGTTGATCCAAACCAGAAAAGGTCACCTCAGTTGTGGTGCGTTTTACCAGCTGTGCTAAATACTTAGCAACGATTTGTTGAACTTGCTCAACACTGTTGATAGCGCCCCACTTTTTACGTAACTGATACTTTACCAATGTTCTAGATAAAAAGGGTACAGCTGATAAAAAACGCGGTAAGTTATATTTTGCAACTACATCAATAAACGCATTATCATCAATCAAGCGTGCAACCGAAGCGGCTACTTCATCATCATTGTAAGGTCTTATATCTGCGTACTTGTCCACTGGTTCACTCATTACTGCATCTTTAAAGTTAAAAAAACGGTGCGCTCGTGCGCACCGTTTATATTCTATAGGCGATTATAACTCAGACAACCTAAAATGCGAACTAAGTCATTAATTTGGTCCATTGTTTATATTTTATAACAGCTAAAAATCTTTTTAATAACATTCAATTATGCAATGCTCTTACCAGTGCTGCGGTATTTACTAAACGCTCCTTTAAGAACTAAACGCGCCATTAACAGTGCTAAAATAGTACCACAGAGAAGGGTTAACCAATGTGGTAGCACTTGATGTTCATCACCTAATAATGGTGTAACAACAAAGCCAAATTCAGCCACTAAATAATCGGTTAAAAAACCAAATATCAAAGCGACACCTATTACACCAACTAAATAAGCAACCACTGCACGCTTACCAAGCTCATTGGCAACCACGCCAAGCGTCGCGACATTAGTGGCAGGACCTGCCAACATAAAGACTAAAACAGCGCCAGGTGCTACGCCACTTAATAACAAACCAGCTGCAATCGGCGTTGATGCGGTCGCACAAATATACATGGGAATACTAATCACGATCACCACCAGCATAGCCAAAATACCACTGCCCCATTGGGTTAAAAATGATTCTGGTACATAAGTTTGCACTAAGGCTGCAAAGAACAAACCAATCATTAACCACTTCATAGTGTCTGATAGCAATTTGTTACAGCTAAAACTCACTGCCTGTTTCATCTTTTGCCATTGGCTGGCTGGTGCTGCACTTGATGTATCGCAACAACTTGCCTTCTCTTCAACCGCTGCTGGTTTCGTTGAACAGCAACTAACCGTCTCTTCGACCACAGCTGATTTCGTTGAGCAACAACTTATCTTCTCTTCAACTGCTGCTAATTTAGTTGAACAACAACTTATCTTCTCTTCAACCGCTGCTGGTTTAGTTGAACAACAACTAACCTTCTCTTCGACCGCTGCTGGTTTCGTTGAACAGCAACTAACCTTCTCTTCGACCACTGCTGATTTCGTTGAGCAACAACTTATTGTCGTTGCTCGCTTTTGCTCATTATTAACTTCACTGATGTGATCTGTAGTTTGCGTTTTTTCAGCATCACGCCCCACTAAGACACCAGCGACAATAGCACTGCAAATCGCCGCTATTGGACGAATTATAGCCATAAAAGGACCTAGTAACACATACGATACCGACACCGAATCAACCCCTGTTTCTGGCGTCGATACTAAAAACGCAGTGGTAGCACTTTTTGAAGCGCCTGCACGTCTTAAACCAATTGCAGCAGGTATTACACCGCACGAACATAATGGCATTGGTGCGCCAATTAAAGCAGCTTTAACAGTCGTCCAAAAACCTTCTTTTCCCAAGTGTTTATTTAAGAAATCAGCCGGTAAGTACACATTTAATAACCCAGCTATTAATAAACCGAGCATTAACCAAGGTGCAGATAATAAAAATAACTGCCAAAAATTATTGATTAAGTCCATCAATGTCCTCCAAAGTGGTTAATATCGAACAGTTATCTGCGGGCTCTTTGCCTCCGCAGCACTTATCAGCTAACACGGATAATGATTGATGAAAACGTGTTAATTCAGCAATACGCTCTGCGACTAAGTCACGCTTTTGTATTGTTAAGTTTTTAACTTCATGGCAAGAATGCTGATGTTTTTTAAATTTAATTTGTAATAGTTCTTTGATCTCAGCCAAGCTAAAGCCAACATTTTTAGCGCGCAAAATAAACATCATTTGCTTAAGATCGGTTTGGCTATAATCTCGATAACCTGCTTGCGTTCGCGCTGAAGGCGTTAACAAAGCATGCTTTTCATAGTACCTTAGGGTATCTGTAGAGACACCTAATTGACTGGCAAATTCGCCTATTTTCATCACCGTCTCCAATTAACATATTATCAACTGATGCTGAGTATAAACCTTAGAGTACACACCAAGGTCAAGCATTTATAAATTTTTATTATAAGGAAAGCTCATGAATATTACTCTTCTCGATACTGCTACGCTTGCAGGCACATCCCTTGAACCTTTTCAAAAACTTGGCAACTTCACTAGTTATTCACTAACCAGTCCAGCACAAGTATTAGCGCATAGTGCAGGCGCTGATGTCTTGATCACCAATAAAGTGGTACTTAATCGCGAAACACTGGCAAAACTCCCTGAATTAAAGCTCATATGTGTAGCCGCAACTGGCACTAACAATGTTGATTTAGTCGCCGCTAAAGAGTTTGGCATTGCCGTTACCAATGTGGCCGGGTATTCAACACCTTCGGTTGTACAACATACCTTTGCACTGATCACCAATTTACTGGGTAATACTCACCGCTACATTGCTGATTGCCAACAAGGGTTATGGCAACAAAGCGAGATGTTCTGCCGCCTTGATTACCGTTTTAATGATATAGGAGGTAAAACTCTGGCAATTATCGGTTATGGTTCGCTTGGTAAAGCTGTTGCGGATGTTGCACGTGCTTTTGGTGCCAATGTAATTATCAGTGAGCGTAAAAACCAAGTAACTAGAGAGGGCCGAACAGAATTTTACCAAGCAATAAAAACAGCTGATGTTATTAGTGTACACTGCCCTTTAACCGATGAAAGTCGTGATCTGATTGGTGCTGCTGAACTTGCTATGATGAAACCCAATGCCATTTTAATTAACACCGCGCGCGGTGGTATCGTTAATGAAGCTGATTTAGCCAACGCACTGAGCAATAACCAAATTGCAGGAGCGGGATTTGACGTATTAAGTAAAGAACCAGCTGCGAAGGATAATCCATTGGCCGCTTATCGTGGTGATAATTTAATACTGACTCCACATATTGCATGGGCCAGTGAAGAGTCAATCATTCGCTTAGTAAAGCAAGTCAGCTTAAATATTAGCGCATTTAGCCAAGGTGAAAGTTTAAATAGACTGGTCTAATCAACTAACTTTTAGTTAGTCACGCTATAAAAGGTGGTTAAATATAATTCACCACCTTACAAAAAAATCTAACTCATTGATTTTAAATAACATAAAATATTGGCTAGTTCTTTGCTAGCTAATAGATAAATTAAAATCAATATTTAATATCCAGGATAAAATAATGAAAAAAGTACTTTTAATTGCCGCGCTTGCAGCCCCTCTTCTTACTGGTTGTGTAATTGCAGTATCCGATGGTGAAGCACAAACACACTGGGCTGGTAATAGTTCAAGCTGGGAAGAACATCATCAATTTAATCGTGAAAGCATCTCAGGGCTCACTTTAGATACCAGCTATCAAAATGTATTAAATAAATTAAAAACTCCCGACTTTACAGAATTATTAAAAAAAGACGGTGATGTATACCAAGTACTATTTTATGCCACCCACAGTATTCACTCTGACGGAAAAATGACAAAAGATGAATGTACTCCACTGGTCTTTAAAAACGAGAAACTGATTGGTGTGGGTGATAGTATTTATAATTCACTTAGCGCCATTTAGACACAAAACTAAAGCAGTAAAGAGTGGAGCATATTCACTCTTTATTTGCTGTAGTAACTGACTTTACTAACTTGCGTCAATAACTCGAGCGATAATTTTATCGCGGCCACTATCTTTAGCTTGATATAAACCTAAATCGGCTTCTTCAAGTAATATATGCTCAGAATAAACTTGACCAAACTCAGTTGTAGCAACCCCAATACTTATCGTAATGTGAGCGGCATTGAGTGATGCTTTATGCGGGATAGCTAGCGTATTAACAGCATCTCTGAGTTTATTAGCAAATTTTAATGCCTCGTGTTGGTTGGTATCGGGTAACACTGCGGCAAATTCTTCTCCACCGTAGCGCGCAACAAAGTCAGTGCCACGCTCACACGCTGCAACTAATGCATGTGCAACACCTTTAAGGCAGTCATCCCAAGCACGGTGACCGTAACAATCGTTATAACGCTTAAAATGGTCTATATCTATTAATAGCACCGATAACGGTGTACCAGCTCGACGGCTGCGACGCCATTCTCGCGATAAGCTTTCATCTAAATAACGCCGATTGGGTATTTCTGTCAGCCCATCAATGGAGGCGAGCATTTCTAACAAATCATTTTTTTGCTTAATCAATAATTGATTTCGCACTCGTGCACGTACTATTGCGGGACTAAATGGCTTAGCAATATAGTCCATTGCGCCTAATTCAAACCCTTTTGCTTCATCATCATGGCTTGTATTAGCTGAAATAAAGATAACTGGAATAGCGTGCGTAGTTGAATTTTCTTTTAACTGAATTAATACCTCATAGCCATTAATGCCAGGCATTACAATATCGAGTATAATTAAGTCAACCGCAGTTGATTTAACAAATGTCAGGGCTTTTTCACCACTTTCAACTAAAAATATTTCGTGATCATTCGCTAATGTTTTTTCCAACACCAATCGATTTAATGGGTCATCATCAACGATCAGTATTTTGGCTTTCTTCAACATTTACTGAGCCTTGTATTTGAATATATCTATTTACTTGTGCTAGTTCGAACTCTAACTGACTCAGGGATATTTGCCCTACGTCTGGTGTCTTGCGTAGTCTACTTTCTAATTGCTGAGCGGTAGCACTTAGGCGATTAAAGCCAAGATTTCCTGACACACCTTTAATACTATGCACTAACCGTTCCAAAGCTTTTGCTTGCATCGGTACTTTTAATTGCTGCAGATGACTTACACACAACTTAGCAAGTTTATCCAACATAATCTGCAATAAATCATTATTACCCGAGAATTGTTCTAATGCAAAAGAATGATTATAAAAAACAGCGCCGGTAATTTGTAGTTCATTGATCGCCGCTAATAACGTTGCTGCAACCACTGGTTTTGTTAAATGTTTATTCATACCTACGGCAAGTGAGCGTTGCTCGTCAGCTGCTTCACAATGCGCAGTTAGCGCAAAAATAGGTAATTGCTGTTGTTCATAACTTTGTCGCAATAAAGCGGTTGCTTGTAACCCATCGACTTCTGGCATTTGAATATCCATTAAGATCAGATCAGGCATGACTTGTGCAACCAAATCTATCCCTGCCATCGCCGAAGTTGCTGTCATTACATTAATATGTGCTTGACTTAAAATATTACTAATAATATCTAAATTAAGCTGATTATCATCAATAACTAACACTAGTAAGCCCGCAACGTTGAGTTTACTCTCTGCCGTTGTCAGATTTACATCAGGGCGTTTAGATATCGGCTCAACTTGCTGTATTCGTTGTACTAATGCAGAACTTTTCACGCTGCACATTTGCATACCTTTAAGAGTAGGCAGCGGAGTATTTGGAGCATTTTTAACAACATAAAGCTGCGTGTTATTACTCATCAATGCTGTTTTTATATTGTCTCGCGTTATTACTCTCGGTAGATCAACGTCATTAATGATGATCCGCTGATAATCTGCTAATACAGCGTGGTCTGTTAATTCAGCTAACTCAAAAAATTCTAGCTGTTTTAATGGCGCTAATGCGGTAGGTAAATTAATTCCCCGCTCAGAATGAATCACTAAAGTATTGTGCCAGACGATAGGATCGATTTGAGCGGCAACATTAAAGGTTATAGTAAAGAAAAACTCACTGCCTTGGCCTTTATTGCTGACAACTTTAATTTCAGCTCCCATTAATGCCACTTCGTGTTTGACTATAGCAAGCCCTAAACCAACGCCTTGGTGGGTACGAGTGAGTGATTCGTCGCCTTGCGTAAATGCGTCAAATAATCGACTCTGATCAGCTTTATCAATACCGATCCCGGTGTCGATCACTTTAAAACACAGGGTTTGTTGTGTTGGCGTCAATTCAACGGCTGTTATTTTCAAAGTGATACTGCCATGTTCAGTAAATTTCACGGCATTGGTTAGTAAATTACCGAGCACTTGCTGTAAGCGAATGTAATCGCCGACTAACTGCGGAGCAATTAGCGGATCAATATCGATATTAAAAGCCAACTCTTTTTGCTGGCAGAGCCCTATTAATACACTCTCGCAGCTGTCAACAAGTGCAACTACAGCAAAATCAACTAAATCTAATTGCACTTGGTTATTTTCGATTCGCGCAAAATCAAGCATTCGATTAAGCATGGTTAATAAACTTTGCGCAGCATTTTTTGCTTGAACTGCATGCTGTTGCTGCTGCGCTGTTAAGCCTTGCTGAGTTACCATATCAATAAGGCCTGTCACAGCATGCAGTGGCGTGCGTATTTCATGGCTTAAGTTAGCAATAAATCGGCTTTTGGCCTCGGTTGCCCGCTCGGCATCTTGTTTGGCCTGAGTCAATGCACTGACATCTTGAATATGAATAACATAATAGTAAGGTGCTTGTTGCTCATCCCATACTAAAGAGACACTCAGCTGCCACCAGCAATTTAGCTCTTCTTGTCCTAAAGTAAGATGGTAAACTTTCTTTTTCTCACTCAGCAATAAAGCTAAAAGCGTTGCTATTTCTTGCCACTGTTGTCGTGGAAATAAATCCACTAATAATAAATCCTGCTCAGTTTTATCAATCTTAAAAATCTTTCGCGCAGTTCGATTAAGTTGTAATACGGTCTGTTCAAGTGAAAGTAAAATCACTCCATTAGCTGCATACTCTATGGCGCTGCGAAACTTAGACTCTGACGCTTTTAATGCCAAAAGAGCTTGTTGTTGGGCGGTTATATCCGGCCAATTCCCATTGAACCTAGTAACTGATTTTGATCGTTATAAAATGGCGCGATGGTTAATTGAAAGGTTTGTAGCTGGGTTTCAAGTCGTTGCTCAGCTTTCATTTTGGTTGTTAAAACTTGTTGCTCTAATTCACTGATCTGGCCATTATCATCACTAATATCACATAACTGCTGACCAACTAACTGCCCTTGCTCAATACCTATGTATTGTTCATAAGCACGATTACATCCTAAGAATGAGCCATCAATGTTTTTAAAATAAATAAGATCTGGCACACTATTGAGCATAGTATTCAATAATGCTAAATGGCGTTCTTTAGCCTCATAACTGCGTGCGAGTTCACGGGTCTTTATTTTTACTTGATCATCAAGTTCACTATTTGCCTGCTGCAATGAGTTTACCAACTGCTGATTTTTGTTAAGTACCCACTTGATTCGGCTAAACCACGGCTGCCAGTTTGCTGGTATATGATAATTTGAATAATCTTTATAATGCTCCTCATTTTGCTCAAGATACGCCATTAAATATGTCATGGGTTTCACAAAAATACGCTGGCTTAACCATAACAAGGTACTGAACATCATCACTAAAAACATACTCAAAAAAGTAAGTTCAATTAATACATCAGTTACAATCGGTGAGGCTAATTCATCATGTGATGCAAAATAACCCGCATAAATTGGTAGCTGCTTTTGCGCTTGTAAAAGAGTGAGATTACCCTGATTATCTAATTCTGCTAATGACGCTTTAGCTGAAGGCCAATACTCCGCTAATGGCGTGTCTTCTTCAATATCGTAAAGTGAGCTGATAATGACGTGCTGCGCACTATTTAAAAATATATATTCGCCACTGCGCGGCGATATTTTTTTAGCCATTGCGATACTGCCGATAAGTCATAAATCAAAATAATATAATCTTCACTGCCCTGCTCACGCGCACGCCCTATTGATAAGTAATTTTTACCAGCCACCTCTACTATCGCACTTGATGTCAGTGAATTGTCAGCCAGTGCTGGGCGCAACTGGCCATCCAATACTTGAGTTAACATTAGGCTATCTTCATCACGACGACGTTTTATATAAACAAAGCCTTGCTCATTAACATAAGCAACTGCCGATAAGGATTGAATTAACGATAATGCGGTATTAAAAGCAGGTCCCAAGGCGATCACTTGCTGCCATTGAGCTATCGCATTAGGAGTGGTCGAAAACTTACCTTGCCCGACAATTTCACCGCCTCCATCAGGGATTTTTCGGTAATAATAATTCTCTTGCTGATTAATATCTTCAAGCCATTGCGGCTCAAATTGATACGACAAAGGTTGCTCGTATAAAGAGAACAGTGTGTTGATCAAGCCATCAGCACCATTCATAGCATGCTCAACTTGCGCTGCTATATTGGCAAAATCCGCTTCACGTTTAGCAACGGCGCGATCTAATTTAATATTATATAAGTGTAAACATAATAGAAAAGCCACCAGCAGCGGCACAATAAGTGCCACAGCCAGTGAACGATAGTAATGTTTTAAAGGTAGAAAATTCAATCTACAATCCGATGCTTGGCGCTAAATTTGTCAACAAGGTTAGCGAGCTAAGTGGGACTGCGCAAGTTATAAATTTTCTTCCGCAAACGATGCTAAACGGCTTCTCACCACACCATTTAAGTTAACCGTGGCGCTGCCTTCAAAATCTTTAAAGCGCTCCACAATATAAGTTAAACCAGAAGTAACTGGAGTTAAGTAGTTACTATCTATTTGCGCAAGGTTACCAGAGCAAATTAACTTAGTACCTTCACCACAACGGGTAATAATAGTTTTCAGCTGTGAGGCGGTAAGGTTTTGGCTTTCATCTAAAATGACCACGGCATTTTGAATGCTGCGACCACGCATAAAGTTAACTGATTTAAACTGTATGTTGGCCTTTTCCATAATATAGTTACGGCTTGAAATAGGATTTTCGTCACCTTTGTGTAATACCTCTAAGGTATCGGTGATCGCAGCTAACCATGGTGCCATTTTTTCCTCTTCGGTACCTGGTAAAAAACCGATCGACTCAGCAATTTCAGGAGTATTTCGGGTGACAATTACCTTATCGTAAATACCTTTTTCAACCACCATTTCCAAAGCACAGGCAAGCGCTAGTAATGTTTTTCCGCATCCTGCAGGACCTGTTAAAATAACTAATTCAATACTGGTATCGAGTAACGCATCCATTGCCATGCCTTGATAAATATTTTTTGGCTTTACTCCCCATGCCGACTGATGCATTAAACGCTCAACACCGATATCTTTGAGCATAATATGCTGCTCATCATAAGATTTGACTCGTGCGGCAAACTGACCGCTGTCATCAAGTAAATATTCATTGCAAAATACATCGGGGATCAAACTTTTTGCCACTTTATGAAACGCATCACGACCATGTTGTTGTGTTTCACATTCGCCCACATGCTGCCAAAAATCGCCAGCAATTTTTTTATAACCACTGGAGAGCAAAGCAATATCATCAATCAGCTGATCGGTACGATAATCTTCAACAAATTTAAGCCCTGCGCCTTTGGCCTTTAAACGCATATTAATATCTTTGGTAACTAACACCACTTTGCTATTAGGATGTTGTTTTTGTAGGTGCACGGCACAATTGATAATACGGTGGTCATTTTCGTTGCCAGGTAAACCTGAGATAGAATCGGCAAATAAATGATCATTAACAATAATAAGTGTGCCAGCCGAAGATGCTTTGGCCTTTTTATTACTAGGTAGAGCGACACCTTTGAGCATTTGTTCTGGTGTGGCATCTTTGAGTACTTCATCCAAACCACGAATGGCCACACGGGCATCACGGCTGACATCATGCTTACGATCTTTTATATGATCCAGTTCCTCTAAAACTGTCATGGGAATTACAACATCGTGTTCTTGGAATGATAAATACGCGAGGGGTTCGTGAAGCAATACATTGGTATCTAGCACATACATTTTACTATCAAGGTTCGAAGCTTTTTCCATAGCACTTTCCTTACGTTTTATGATTTTTATGCTATACACAACTAATCAAGTAAAACGGGTGAACGCTCACCCTGAAAAACTTAATTGCTAGGTATATTCTAAGTTTAGCTTAGATGTCATAAAAGTCTGTTTTATGACAAACCTTTTTTTGTTTTGAATTAATCCTTATTGCAGCAGCTTTAATAGGAATAATTCACAGTTATTAAATTAATTAAAAGTCAGCTGGTTCGTGCCTTGCAGTGGTGTTAGGTAACAGGTAACATAGCCGCCTTTTTCTTCATAGACGAGACATACATGAATTTTTCCTTAGGTCAGCGTTGGATCAGTGATACAGAGTCAGATTTAGGATTAGGCACAGTGGTTGCCCTTGAGGGCCGTCAGGTCAGCATTTTATTTCCCGCCAGTGGCGAAAACCGTGTTTACTCAATGCTAGAAGCACCGGTTACCCGTGTGGCATTTAATCCTGGTGATGTGATCAAAAGCGTTGAAGAATGGGAACTTGAAGTCGAGTCAATTGAACCTATCGGTGATTTACTTTGTTATCACGGCACTCGTATTGATAACGGTGAAAAAGCACAATTAAAAGAAACGTTTTTAGATCACTTCATCAAATTTAATAAACCACAAGACCGCTTATTTGCCGGTCAAGTTGACCGTTTTGATCGCTATACATTGCGCTATCAAACATGGCAACACCAGTTTGAACGCCAACAATCACCTATTAAGGGGTTGATTGGCCAGCGCGCAAGCTTAATTCCGCATCAGCTTTATATTGCACAAGAGGTCGGTAAACGGTTTGCTCCTCGAGTATTATTGTCTGATGAAGTAGGCCTTGGTAAAACCATTGAAGCAGGGATGATTTTACATCAACAAATTATCAGTGGTCGCGCAAGCCGAGTGCTCATCGTAGTGCCGGAGAACTTGCAGCATCAGTGGTTAGTTGAAATGCTGCGTCGCTTTAATTTACACTTTTCAATTTTTGATGAAGAGCGTTGCGATGAAGCATTTGCCGACTCACCAAATGTATTCGACACTGAACAGTTAGTACTAACTAGCCTTGAGTTTTTAACCAAGAAAAAACGCTGGTTTGAACAAGCAACAATGGCTGATTGGGATTTACTGATTGTTGATGAAGCGCATCATTTAAGTATTACCAACGGTAAACCAAGCACTGAATATCAACGTATGGCTGAGCTTAGCCAAGATATTCCAGGGCTGATACTATTAACAGCAACACCGGATCAACTTGGTCACCGCAGCCACTTTGCGCGCCTACAGTTACTCGATCCTGATCGCTTTTATGACTACGATGCCTTTGTTGCTGAAGAAAGTAACTATAAGCATGTGGCAGAGGCTGCTAATCAATTATTACAACAGCAAGCCCTTGATGACAACGCCAAAGCCACGCTAATTGAGCTGTTAAAAGAAACCGACATCAGTAAGGTGCTTGAACAAGCGCAAAATGGCGATGCAGCGGCCCGTAAAGAGATTTTGGCGATGTTATTAGATCGCCATGGCACAGGCCGTATTTTGTTTAGAAATAGCCGTAGCGGCATTGACGGCTACCCTAGTCGCAAACTACACGCCTACCCGATGGCGATGCCGAAACAATATAAAACGGCAATTTCAGTATTGGGCAATATGAGCGGCATTAAAAATGCAGAGCTTAGCGCGCAACGCGCCCTATTCCCTGAAAAAATATTCCAAGAGTTTGAAGGCGAAAGCGCTAGCTGGGGACAATTTGATCCTCGCGTAGAATGGTTGATCGACACCCTAAAAACCCTTAAACGCGAAAAAGTCCTGCTTATTTGTGCTAAAGCCGAAACCGCTATCAGCCTTGAGCAAATCCTGCGTGAACGCGAAGCGATTAAAGCCTCAGTGTTCCATGAAGGCATGACAATTATTGAGCGAGATCGCGCCGCTGCATTCTTTGCTGATGAATACGACAATGCACAAATATTATTGTGCTCTGAAATTGGTTCAGAAGGTCGTAACTTCCAATTTGCTCATCACTTAGTGTTATTTGATTTACCACTGAACCCAGATTTACTTGAGCAACGTATTGGTCGCCTTGACCGTATTGGCCAAACTCAAGACATCAACATCCATGTACCGTACTTTGAAAACAGCGCACAAGAAGTATTACTGCGTTGGTATAACGAAGGCTTAGATGCCTTTGAAACCACCTCAAGCACCGGGCAACTTTTGTATAAAGAGTTTAAAGATGAGCTACTTGAGTTTATTGCCGCCCATAACTGTGATGAAGACGAGCTAGAGCCATTACTAGAGCAAGTAGCCGGTCAAAACGCAGTCCTGCGTAAACAAATGGAAAGCGGGCGTGACCGTTTGCTTGAGTTACACTCATCAGGCCAAGGTGCAGCAGACTCGCTGGTTGTTGATATTGAAAAACTAGACAACCAGTTTGAACTACCAAGTTATATGATCAACGTGTTTGATACCTTTGGCGTTAGCCAAGAAGACAAAGGTGAAAATACTATTATCTTAAAGCCAACTGAGCATATGCTAAATCCGTCATTCCCAAGTTTAAAAGATGACGGCATGACAGTCACATTTGACCGTGACACAGCACTGGCACAAGAAGATGTGCATTTCATCAGCTGGGATCACCCTATGGTGCAAGGCACCTTAGACATGATCTGTGATGATGACTTTGGTACTGCGTCAGTCGCATTACTTAAAAACAAAAAATTACCACCAGGCACCTTTTTTGTTGAGCTAATTTACGTAGCAGCAGCCATGGCACCAAAAGCGCTGCAAGTTGGCCGCTTTTTACCGCCGACGCCGATTCGTATTTTGCTCGACAAAGCCAGTAATAACCTAGGCGATAATGTAGGTTTTGATGGCTTTAATCAGCAGCTTTCTGCGGTAGGCCGTCAAACAGCCAGTAAACTTGCTGGAGCACTACAAAGTGCGATTCACCCAATGCTTAAAACAGCACAAGAAATGGCGCAAACTAAGTTAGAAGTCATTCGCACTGCGGCGCTTGAGCAAATGCAACAATCGCTCAGTGAAGAGCAGGCGCGTTTAGCTGCTTTAAAACAGATAAACCCAAATATTCGTGAAGAAGAGCTTACCTTCTACGACAAGCAACGCACTGAACTAACAACTTATATTGGCAAAGCCCAGCTGCAACTAGATGCCATTCGCTTAATTGTGGTATCACATTGATTTGAGAGCTGAGCTTTAAGTTATAAGCTGTAAGTTTTAAGTTTAAAAAAGCGCGGTGTATTAAGTTACAGCGCGCTTTTTTATTACATGTTACGCTGAAAACCCACGCCAACAAGATATTGCCCATTCGTAGCAGATGTATGGACTCCTCCCCATTAACGGGAGAGTACGGTATAAAGAAACTGCAGAGAATCTTTTACCAAATTAGGAGTCCATACATGGCACATTGTAATTTAGTTGCTATTGATTTAGCAAAAAATACTTTCCAAGCGGCGCAGTTTAAAGGCAACAAACTGATGTCCAATAAATCAGTTAACCGTCAAACGCTGCTTGAGTTATTAGTTAAAGCAAAACCGTCAGTTGTTGCTATGGAGGCATGCGCAAGCGCCCAGCATTTTGCGCGCACTGCGCAGTCCTTTGGTCATGATGTAATACTCCTTGACCCTTTGTTCGTGAAAGCATTTAGACAGGGGCAAAAAACAGATGCGAACGATGCAATCGCAATAGCCGTTGCCAGTCGAGTCCCGAATGTTCGTTCGTGTAAAATTCTTACCATTGAAGAGCAGGCTTTACAGTCACTTAGCAAAGTAAGAGCGTTAGCAGATAAACAAAAAATTCAGTTATCAAACCAAATTCGCGGGCTACTCCTTGAGTTTGGTATTGTGATTAACCAAAGTGAGGCCGCATTTAAAGCAGCCATACCCGATATTTTAGAAGATGCAGAAAACACACTGCCGCTAGAACTAAAGCATGCTCTCGCGCTCAGCTATTCACTTTATAAACAGCAGTGTGACAATAAGGTAGAGCTGCAAAAACAAATAGAGTGTATTGCAAAACAAAATGATGGCTGTCAACGCTTAATGGCTCTCGAAGGAGTCGGCCCAATCACGGCTATCGAGGTCCTGTCTTTTTTAGGTAACACGACACAGTTTAACGATGGAAGAAGTGCTGCGGCGTGTGCAGGAGTGACACCATTACAGCATTCGACAGGTGGCAAAGCAAAGATAGGGCGCATACCCAAAAGACGAGGTGGTGCATTAAGACGAAACCTATTTTTAGGCGCTCGCTCAGTAGTGAGTAAATTAAAAAACAGAGAAGCCACGACAGAAAAAGAACGATGGATAAAAAACCTTCTAATAAGAAAAGGTGTCAAGTGCGCCGCTATTGCATTAGCAAACAAAACAATGCGAACAGCCTACGCCTTACTCAAAAATGGAACGAGTTATGAAGCAAGATTATTAACCGCGTAAAAATAAAAAGTCAGCAAACAAAAGAATTGAACAAGCCAAGATAGAGCATTAAGTGGTGAGACCCACCCTTGAGAGCCTGAAAAATCGCTAGTGTACGAAGATACCGTGTAGCAGATAAGGCACAAGGGCGCGAAAACATCAAAGTGGCCGAGGTAGCGCCTCATTAGAGCCCGTATATAAGCACGCAATCACATCATTTTAATGTAAAAAGGCTTGTGCAATAGGAGCAGTCCATATAAGCGATTTTATATCGCGATTTTTCGAGGTACAACATGGGGAAACCAAATTACTCAGGTCTGCCTTTATTGCGCTTACCTAATAAATACGCATCGCGAAACTTCATAAAATGCTGTTCAAGCTTAGTTGCTGCATCAACCTCCCCAGCTAGTGCTAAAACCAAAATGGCCACTTCAACGGTGCCAAGTTGGTGTGCGTGAGGGGCTACACGTAAGCGATAATCTGACAGTTTTTCTGCGGTAATTGAGAGGACTGGCAACTCGTCTAAATACGGGCTTTTGCGGATCATTTTTTTCGCTTCACGCCATGTGCCATCTAAAAAGATAAACAAGGGACGTTTATTAGACTGGTGTTGTACATCAGTAATAACGCGTGCGGTATCTTCAACATCTGTAGCAGGAAAGATCACCATAGGTTGATATTGCGGGTCATTTAATAAGGCTAATAGTTTATCGTCAGGATCAGTCCTGTCCCAACGAAAAGCATGATTATCAGGAATAATTTCAGCAATTAATCGCCCTGTATTAGAGGGTTTAAAACTCTCGTTGTGATACATAAGTAAGCATACCGCCGCCTTACTATCAGCCGGCTCCACACCGTCACAAATACAGTAATGTTTCGCGATTAAGCATCGTTCACAGCGATCCATTTTACCGCCACGGGCATTAAACTCACGACGAGACTCACTAATTTGTTGAGCGCGTAAAACCAGTACTGAATTACTTGAGGTATTAGTCACTACGATTACCTATAAATTGATCGGCGCGTATTGTAGCTAAAATCAAAATGAATTGATATCTGCTATCAAAACGTTGCCCCTCTGTTTTAAGCGCCAAGTAAAAGTACTTACTAACTAAATATTATGGCAGTTAAACAATTAAAGGGCTCCAATCAAAAATAAACTGTTATCAATAAGTTACTGGTTACTCATGCTCAATGAAGCATTGATTCCAGCAAATATAATATCAAGCGATCCATCAACATCATCAACTGTTAATTGAGCTGTACTATCACAACTCATCGACATAGAAAAACCATGTAAATAATCAGCAAGTAAATTTAGTGAAGCCTTTTCTGCTGATACTTCCAGATTTAAATCCTTTGTAATTATTTTAAATCTATCAATAAAAACGTTAGCTGGGCTTGTAGAATTCATAGACAACAATGTTTGCAGCAAACCATCATATTTACTTAAAAGTGCAACATAGCTTTTTGAGAGCTTTCGTAACTCTACCTCCCACTCTAAATCATTCTTAGGTATATACATCTCAAAAATTAGAGATGTTGTTAGCTCTTCTAACAGCACGTTTTTATTTTTAAAATAATAATATATTGCCATTGCATCTACATGAAGCTCTGCCGACAAAGATCGAATACTCGGTATCTTACCGCTAGTTAACATCAGTTTTTTAGCCGTTTTTATTATTTCCTCACCGCTTAATACCTTTGATTCTTTTTGCGGCCGGCCTCTTTTTTTAACCGTCATAACCCTGCCTAATTTATTGAAGCTTACAAAAATATTCTACAGTGTAGAATATTTGATATTAATATAGAGTCAACATAAGAGACAACTATGGCTAATTTAGCATTTATAGCAACAAGTTTGGATGGCTACATTGCAGATAAAAATAATGAAATTGATTGGTTATATTCAATCCCCAACCCTAATAATTTAGATATGGGATTTGTTAAGCATATGCAAAGTATTGATGCCTTAGTTATGGGCCGCAACACATTTGAATTAGTGTTAACGCTAGAATGTGAATGGCCATATTCAAAGCCTGTATTTGTTTTAAGTAATACCCTAAGCAGTGTGCCAGCAAGCTGTGAAGGTAAATTTTCTATAGTAAAAGGTGATTTACGAGAGTTAACTACAAAACTTCAAGATGATGGCTATAAAAATTTATATATAGATGGCGGTGTGACAATTCAAAACTTCCTAAAAGATGATCTGATAGACGAAATGATAATTACCACAATTCCTGTTTTATTAGGTGCTGGTATTTCGTTATTTGGTCAGCTGAAAGATACTCTCGAATTTCGATGCATAAAGTCTGAAGTATTCCCTCATGGTATTAGTCAAAGTCATTTTAAAAGACACAGAATATAATTTAAAACAATTAAAATTCCTTTCCTCCTCCCCTCTCAAGTTAATATTTTAATTTACGATTGAGTAAGTCTGTAGGGAGAAAACCCCTCATACAAACTTACTCAATTTTGATTAGCTGGTATTCAGCCTCAAAGCAAAAATGTCACATTACAGAATAAAGGTAGCAACTTTTTCGTTTAAGTCAGTTGCGCGATCTTTAAGCATTTTGGCTTGACTTAAATGAGTCATCGCCGACGAAGTGATTTCATCAGTGACATCTTTTATCGCGACCGTGTTTCTGGTTATCTCATTTGTTACTTGAGTTTGCTCCTCGGCTGCAACGGCAATTTGTCCCGCCATATCGGAGATCTCATTCACTGCTTGAGTAATCTCTTCTAAAGCTTGTGCTGCGGCGTTGACATCGTGAACACTATTATTAGCTAAACTTTTACTGCTATCCATCAAGCTAACCGCTTTTTTAGTGGTATTTTGCAACGTTTCAATCGTGGTATAAATCTCTGCAGTAGAGTTTTGAGTTCGATGTGATAACACCCGAACTTCGTCTGCGACAACTGCAAAACCACGGCCTTGCTCGCCGGCACGCGCCGCTTCAATCGCAGCATTTAATGCTAGTAAATTAGTTTGCTCTGCAATCTCCTGAATCGTCGTTAAAATACTTGAGATTGCTTGTGCATGCAGGCTCAGCTCACTGATCACTACTGTGGTTTCATCAATTTCTGATGCCAATGAGTTAATCGTGGTTCTGGTTTTATCAACTAAGCTTTTCCCCTGAATACTGCTTTGCGCCGACTGCTGGGATGCGGCAGCGGTATTTTCAGCGTTAGCTGCAATTTCATGAGTAGCACTGGACATCTCTGTAACTGCGGTAGCAACCATTGTAACTTCTTGCTGTTGGCGCTGTAGTTCATTAACGCTTGATTGATTGGTTAACAGACTTTTCTCTGCATCTGAGTCTGAGATCAGTCGCTAGTTGACGAATATGACTGATCAGCTGATGTTGACTACTTACAAAACTATTAAAGCTATCAGCTAACATGCCGACTTCGTCTTGGCTGTCGACTGTAATACGCTGAGTTAAATCACCATTGCCTGCAGCAATACGAGATAACGCTTGCGACACGCGACTTAGTGGCCCTAGTAGCAAACTTAACAACCAAGAAATAGATAATACACTAATGATCAGTGCTAACGTTGCCAGTCCTAACTGGGTGACCATCAAGCTTACTAATGGTGCCTCTAACGTTTGTTTGTCGAGTACAAAAACTAGCTGCCAACCTGTATTTTGGATTTTTTCCCCCAAAGTAGCTTATCCCGAGCTTCAGTTTCAAAATAAACAGGCGTAAGTTGGCCTGTTTGGCTACTTGATTCGATTAGTCGGCTGCTTAATTTAGTCTCAATATTGGTAATTTTACCCATCAATTTACTTGAGTCTTTATAGGCGATCACAGTACCGTCTTCATGCATCATGATGGCATAACCGTTTGCCGGTAGAGACATATTGCTAACGCTATCGACAATACTCGCAATTGACACATCACCGCCAACCACACCATTGCGCACTGGATGAGCTATGGTAACGACCAATAGATTAAAGGCCACATCCAAATAAGGCTTGGTAATTATGCTGCTACGAGCTTGTTGTGACTGCTGATACCAAGGACGTGTTCTAGGATCATAACCTGAGCGGTCAATACTGGGATCAGAGTCCACCATCAGCCCGTCGCGGTTACCAAAATAGGTTAATTGAAAATCGCCAGATATCTGTGCTTGCTGCAATGCATTAAGCGTATCACCTTCGACTTTAGTGGCGACAGAAGCGATCACTCGCTGACGATCGGTTAACCATGCTTCGATACGCGCGGCTTGCTGTTTACCTGCTTGCCTCACACTATCAACACTGTTTTGCAGTAACAACGCTTTTTGCGTGGAGTAGCTATACCATGACAATAATACAACAACAATTACGAGGGCGAGAACAACCGATAATAATATTTTTTTCTTTAGTGAATATGAATTCATATTGAGTGCTAATACTGACTTTAATTAAATTGAAATACGGATATAAATACAGCTTGGGGTTAGCTTAATTTAGAGTATGAATTGAGAGACAATTCTCAATCTTGTTCTATTTTCGCATACAATATTTAAATAATAAATTAAAATCAAAGATTTAAGAGAATATAAAAAGAAGCATTATTAATTCAATGTAAAACTTAAATTAATAACCTAACGAGTGTAAATAAATAGCACGGTATAAATACTGCACGTATATTATTATTTAAAATAATTGTAACGCCTAGTCATTATATTAAATTAAGCAAAAGTAATAAGCCGTGACGACGGAGCAGTCACCCAGGGCAAGAGCATGAAAAAAGTCTATGATTTCAATACCTTTTCAAGGTAATCTGTACTGCGCATAGCTTTTTTCTGTTTTGCGGGCATGCCTTTATTAAAGCTTGTTTCTGCTTTTAGCTGATTAAATGCGATGTGTCTCAGCCCCGCAAATACAGGTGCTGCACCTTCACGCCTAATTCGGCAATCATCTTCTTTAAATCCGACATCTAAACGCCAATGTAATCCATTCTCTATTTGCCAATGTTGCCGTGCGGATCTTGCGAGTTCTTCCGCCGATAGATATGCTGAACTGATGTAGTATCTATAGCATAACTCATTGCTTACTTTGTTTTTTTCTTTCCTATAAGAAACAATAACTCCCACTGTTTTGGCATCTTTCCAATTGCTCGTTTCTGATAAATCACTTACGTTATGACTAACAGCACAACACCTGAATTCTTCTCTGTTTTTATGATAATCGGCTTCATTAAACAAAACTCCTTCGGACGCTTGTCGTGTGACCTCAGGTAATAAAGCATTCTCTACTTGTGACAGCAGTCCTTTATGGTTCGCTTTTACTGCCAGTAGGTAATCGGCTTGTTTATCCACTATTGTCTCTGCAATTGATTTTTGACACCCCATAGCGTCAATCGTGACTAAGCAGCCTTTTATCTCCAGTAATTCAAGAAGCTCTGGTAACGCTGTTATTTCATTCGACTTTTTATCAACAGGGCATTGCGCCAAAACAACACCATTTTCGCACGCAAATGCACTGACCATATAAAGTGCATCGCGCCTATCTGACTGATTAAATGAACCTTTCAATCGCTTACCATCAATCGCAACTACATCGCCCTGAGTTAATTTAGAACAGTCTTTCATCCAAGAAGAAAAAGAATCTTGAAACTGCGTCATATCAATGCGACTCATCACACGAGCGATTGTGTCATGGCGAGGGATACCTTGCTCAAGAGGAACGTACTTCCTGAGCCAATCTAATCTATCATGGCCAAAATCTTCAATATCTTCCCAGCCTTGGCACCCAGATATGACAGCGCTGACAGCTAAGAATATGATATCAAAAAGTTTATGGACAACTTTACCCTGCTGGCGAGGGTCGGCAATTGATTCGAAATATTTAAATAGTTGAATATCAGGCATGGGGGCTCCTTAAAAAGGAGTATAAGATCATACTTTTAAGTCAAGGTAAAGTTCGTGATCTTGCCCTGAGCAGTCACCCTGTATGAAATCCATATTATAGCTCTACTTTTCTGATCATCATCTGTGAAAGGGTTTAACAGGGTTTTTCTAGTCAACGGTTTATCTTCTTCATTAATTTTTAGTAGTAACGCTTTTCCATCAATCTCAGCGCTTGTAATACTAGTATCAAAGTAGATTGGTTGTCTTGCTTTTTGCCACTTATGACTTAAAACTTGTAACTTCCCTAAACGCAAAAAGCCCCGCATTTTCATGCAGGGCTTTTAATAATTTTGTAAAACTGTGATTAACTCATTGCAGCTTGTAACTTTTTCATTGCTGTTTTTTCAAGTTGACGAACACGCTCTGCAGATACGCTGTATTTTTCAGCCAGTTCTTGCAGTGTTGCTTTATCGTCTGATAACCAACGAGCACTAACAATGTCTTGTGAACGTTCATCTAGGGTTTTTAACGCACTAAATAAACGTGTATGAGATTGCTCTTGATATTGTTGCTGTTCAACTTCTTCAGCTAAATCATTACTGCCATCAGTTAAGTATTGCACAGGCGAATAGGTACTAGTTGGTGCGTCATCGCTGTCGTCACCGGTTAAATCAAAGCCCATGTCTTGGCCGCTCATGCGCGATTCCATTTCACGAACTTCTTTTTCACTCACACCTAGCTCACTCGCTACGGTAGCAACTTCAGCTTGGTTAAACCAACCTAAACGTTTTTTGTTTTTACGAAGATTAAAAAACAATTTGCGTTGCGCTTTAGTGGTCGCAACTTTAACAATGCGCCAGTTTTTAAGTACAAATTCGTGTATTTCGGCTTTGATCCAATGCACTGCAAATGAAACCAAACGTACGCCCACTGATGGGTCAAAACGTTTTACTGCTTTCATCAGGCCGATATTGCCTTCTTGGATCAAATCAGCTTGCGGTAGACCGTAACCTGAGTAACCTTTAGCTATATGTGCAACAAAACGAAGGTGAGACATGATGAGTTGCTTTGCAGCGTTAAGATCGCCATCTTCCTGTAAGCGAGTCGCTAACTCTTTTTCTTGCTCAGCACCTAGCATAGGTATAGTGCTTACCGCTTGAAGGTAACCGTCCATACTTGCGCTTTGCTGTCCAACTGTGAGTGCCATTGCGTATAAATCTTTACTCATTTTTCACCTCAGTGATAAACATTTGAAACCATCTTAGCACTCTTTCACTTAGAGTGCTAACTTCAATGTAAAACTTTTTTTCGATTGAAGCAAGTGGTTTTTTCAGTGTTTTTTATTCTACTTTAAACGCCTGAATAAGCGATGAATTCTAGCTTTGCGGTGAGTTGGTTATGATAAAGCAATTCACCACAACCAACTTAATCAATGATTATAAAAAATAATTGTTACACTTTATCGGGTTCGATTTCTTTTATATATCGATTAACAGATAAGTAGGAGCCAACAAACCCTAAGCTGGTTGCAAGCAGCACTAACGCACCAAACTCGCCTAAGCTTAAGCCGATTAAATTAAAGTTAGTTTGATACACTCCAGCGACTTGGGTGACTGCAGATCCAAGCCACCACATCATGAGGGCCACACATATAAAAGCAAACAAACCACCAACAATGCCATACCAAATGCCGGTCCATAAAAATGGCGCATGAATAAAGGTATTGGTTGCACCGACTAGCTTCATCACTTGGATCTCTTCTTTCTTATCCATAATTGATAAGCGAATAGTGTTGCCTATGATCAAAGTTACCGAAGTCAGTAATAACAACGCGATGGTGATCACGCTTTCTTTTAACAGGCTTAATAATGCATTTAAACGTTCAAGCCAGGCAATATCTAATTTACCAAAATCGACTTCACGCTCTGCTTCAAGCTTTTTTAATAATGCTTGCGCGGCGTTTGGTTGACGATGGCGAGAAGTCGGCGTGACGATAACAACATCTGGCAGAGGATTGCTATCTAAATATTCAAGTGCTTGGCCAAACCCTGATACTTCTTTAAATTCAATGAGCGCATTTTGTTTAGAAATAAAAGTGACATTATCAATTTCAGGGTAGAGTGCTAAGCGTTTAACAAGTGTTTGTGTTTCTTGTTCACTCATAGATTCTTTTACAAATAATGAAATCTCTGCAGCTTCTTCAAAGCCACTGCTGACCTGCTGCACATTTTTAACCACTAAATACAAGGTCGCTGGTAAGGTTAAACTTAAACCCAACACCGCAATGGTCATCATTGACGCCATCGGTGTGCGCCACATTTCGCCTAGGCTATATACACCTTGGCGAAATATATTCAGCACAAAGAAATATCCGGCTGCAAAAACTGATTTTTTTACTCGTTCATTTTGGCTTTTTCGGCCTTTGAATAACAAACTCATAGTGTTGCCTCTGCCAATGGATCTTGACTCATGCGACCATCTTTTAAGGTTAAGCTACGGTATTTCATTCGCGAGATCAGCCCTAAATCATGGGTGGCAATTAAGACTGTAGTGCCATGATTATTAAATTCTTCAAACAAACGCAAGATATCCATGGAAAGCTCAGGATCTAGGTTACCTGTTGGTTCATCTGCAAGTAATAATGGCGGAGAGTTTACAATTGCCCGGGCAATCCCAACTCGCTGTTGTTCACCACCAGAGAGTGTTGAAGGGTGGCATTTTACTTTATCTAGCAAGCCAACTTTATCAAGTGCGCCATGCACACGCTTTTCAATTTGCTTATGATGCGTACCTTCGATAATTAGCGGCAAGGCAACATTATCAAAAATAGTGTGGCGCTCTAATAAACGGTGGTTTTGAAATATGATACCAATATCACGGCGGACATAAGGAATTTGCCGCGATTTTACTGCATTTAAATCAACGCCATTAATAAAAACATGACCCGCCGACGGGCGTTCCATTAAACTAATGAGTTTAAGTAAGGTACTTTTACCAGCACCACTGTGACCAGTTAAAAAAGCCAATTCACCCAGTTTAACATGAAAATTAACTTTTTCCAGTGCTCGGTGACCACCAGGATATGTTTTGCTGACTTGCTGAAAATTTATCATTTTAGTTATCAATCATCCACAGCTGAAAAGGGAGCAAGCTCCCCTTTGAAATTTAAACTTCGTCCTCATCTTGGCTAAATAGCGCATCAATGAAGTCATTACTATTAAATGCACGTAAATCATCAATGCCTTCACCAACACCAATATAGCGGATCGGAATATTAAATTTATCGGCGACGGCAAAAATAACCCCACCTTTGGCTGTACCATCTAACTTAGACAATGTAATACCGGTAAGGCCAACACACTGATTAAATAAGTTCACTTGGCTAATTGCATTTTGCCCTGTGCCAGCATCGATGGTTAGCATCACTTCATGCGGTGCATCGGGATCAATTTTCTTCATCACTCGGGCTATTTTTTCAAGCTCTTGCATCAAGTTGTCTTTATTTTGCAAGCGACCAGCTGTATCTGCAATTAACACATCAACGTTACGCGCTTTGGCAGCTTGAAATGCATCAAATATCACTGAGGCACTATCAGCACCGGTGTGCTGTGCAATTACTGGGATTTTATTACGCTCACCCCATACTTGTAATTGCTCAACCGCAGCTGCACGGAAAGTATCACCTGCAGCTAACATGACTGATTTACCTTGATCCTGAAATTGCTTAGCAAGTTTACCAATGGTCGTTGTTTTACCAACTCCATTAACACCCACCATTAAAATAACAAATGGTTTTTTATCAGCAGGAATTTCTAATGGCTGTTCTGCCGTTTTAAGCATCGCCGCCATTTCTTGCTTCATTAGCTCATATAATGCATCACCATCTTTTAACTGTTTGCGGTTAGCCGCATCAGTCAAACGATCGATCAGCTTCATGGTGGTATCAACACCTAAGTCGGCTGTTAATAGCTGAGTTTCAAGATCTTCAAATAATTCATCATCAATTTTCTTACCAGTGAAAATCGATGCAAAGCCAGAACCTAAGTTTACTTTGGTTTTTAATAAGCCTTTTTTAAGACGAGCAAAAAAACCTTCTTTCTTAGGTTTTTCAGCTGTTTTTGCTTCCTCGATAGCAAGCTCTGCCGTTAATCGCTCTTGCTCTAAACGCTCAGCTTCCGCCTCTTCTGCTGCAATACGTTGTTGCTCTACACGTTCGGCTTCAGCTTGCTCTGCGGCAATACGTTGTTGCTCTACACGCTCAGCTTCGGCCTGCTCTGTGGCAATGCGTTGTTGCTCTGCACGTTCAGCTTCGGCTTGCTCGGCAGCAATACGCTCTCGCTCTACACGTTCAGCTTCGGTTTGCTCTGCAGCAATACGCTCGCGTTCAACACGTTCAGCTTCGGCTTGCTCGGCAGCAATACGCTCTTGCTCTACACGTTCAGCTTCGGCTTGCTCGGCAGCAATACGCTCTTGCTCTACACGTTCAGCTTCGGCTTGCTCTGCAGCAATACGCTCTCGCTCTACACGTTCAGCTTCGGCTTGCTCGGCAGCAATACGCTCTTGCTCTACACGTTCAGCTTCGGCTTGCTCCGCGGCAATACGCTCTTGCTCTAAACGCTCAGCTTCGGCTTGCTCTGCTGCGATACGCACTTGTTCTACACGTTCAGCTTCAGCTTGCTCGGCAGCAATACGCTCTTGCTCTAAACGTTCAGCTTCAGCCTGCTCAGTAACAATACGCTCTTGCTCTAAACGCTCAGCTTCGGCTTGTTCTACTGCAATACGTTCTTGCTCTAAAAGCATTGCTTCTTCTTGCTGTACTAAACGAGCGGCTTCATCGCGGCGTTGTTGTTCTGCTTGTTCTGTTGCTGCTAATTCAGCATCTGTGATAGCTTGGCGTTCAGCATCACGTGCCTCAGCTTGCTCTACAGCAATACGCTGTTGTTCTAAGCGCTCTGCTTCAGCTTGCTCTGCAACAATGCGCTGTTGTTCTAAGCGCTCTGCTCCTGCCTGCTCTGCAGCAATGCGCTGTTGTTCTAAGCGCTCTGCCTCAGCTTGCTCTGCAACAATGCGCTGTTGTTCTAAGCGCTCTGCTTCAGCTTGCTCTGCAACAATGCGCTGTTGCTCTGCGCGCTCAGCTTCCGCCTCTTCTGCAGCAATTCGTTGTTGCTCTAAACGCTCAGCTTCCAGCTTGCTCTGCGGCAATACGCTGTTGTTCTAAGCGCTCAACTTCCGCTTGTTGGTTATCGGCCTCTTGGGCGGTCTGCTCTACTTGTTGGTTTTTATCTGACTTACCAAAACCAAACCAAGACAGGAATTTATTTTTTTGCCATACTTGCTAATAACCACTTATAAAAATCTGATAAACTAACGGTAATACTTTGTGTATTCGCTGCATTGCTTTAAAAGCACAGCCGCTAATAACCACAACATATTGTCTAAGATGCTCATAGTAACACTTTTAGCGCAGTTGAAAAATGACACGCTACTATATGATTGCAATATTATCTGAGCTGGATTCTAGATACCATTTTTTAGTGAGCTAAATGAGAAATAAATCACCACAAAAACAAGTGAGTAATAAAGCCAGCGATGGCGTTATTAGGATCATCAGCGGGCAATTTCGTGGCCGTAAATTACCAGTAAAAGATGTGCAAGGTCTTCGTCCAACCACAGATCGTATCAAAGAAACGGTATTTAACTGGTTAATGCAAGATACTCGCGATACTAAAGTACTCGATTGTTTTGCAGGTTCCGGTGGATTAGGTTTTGAAGCACTCTCTCGTTTTGCTCTCAGTGCACGCTTTTTAGAGATGGATAAACTCGCCGCCAACCAATTACAAACTAATATTGACACGTTAAAACTCACTAATGCTGAAGTAATTTGCACCGACAGTTTGCTTTATTTAAGTAACAATACTCAGCAACAACAGTTTAACTTAGTGTTTATTGATCCACCTTTTCGCCAAGGTTTAGCCCAAAAATGCTGTGATTTACTCACTGAAAATGACTGGTTAAGTAAAAACGCCCTCATTTATGTTGAAGTTGAAAGCGAGATGAGTGCGTTACAAACACCCAGCAATTGGCTGTTATTGAAAGAAAAAGCGGCGGGACAAGTATTTTGCCGCCTCTATGAACTACAGTAAAATTAATAACATAGAAATATTTTTTGTTTCCACTTGGAGCAGACAATATTTATCCTTTACATGTGGTGCGGCTTCGGATTACAATACTGCACCATTTTTGAACCACTTGATCATTGTTTGATCAACTTGAGCAACGCTCATTATTTAGGTAGGTGAATTTTTAATGCCAGTAATTAAAGTAAGAGAGAACGAACCGTTTGACGTAGCACTTCGTCGCTTCAAGCGTTCATGTGAAAAAGCAGGTATCCTTTCAGAAGTTCGTCGTCGCGAGCACTATGAAAAGCCAACAGCTGAGCGTAAGCGTAAAAAAGCTGCAACGGTTAAGCGTCACATGAAGAAGCTTTCTCGCGATAACGCACGTCGCGTTAAATTATATTGATCAGTATTGGTCTTGTATAAATGAGCCTTTTAATAAAGCTAAAAGATGCGCAAAAAGATGCGATGCGAGCGAAAGACAAATCTCGTCTTAACCCAATTCGTATGGTGCTTGCTGCAATCAAGCAGCGTGAAATTGACGAGCAAATAACACTTGATGATGACGGTATTACCGCAGTATTAGTGAAGCTTGTTAAACAACGCCGTGATTCTTACACTCAGTATACTGATGCTGGCCGTGAAGATTTAGCCGAAATTGAAGCCAATGAGATTACAGCTCTTGAAGAATTCTTACCTCAACAGTTGAGTGAAGAAGAAATCATAGCTCTTATTGATGCGGCTATTGCTGATACTAACGCAGCAGGTATGCAAGATATGGGTAAAGTAATGGGTATAATCAAAAGCAAAGCTGAAGGTCGCGCCGATTTAGGTAAGATCTCTGGTTTAATTAAGCAACGATTAACTGCCTAATACTCCCACATACAGATGTATGATTTAAGCAAACCGAGCCATGTGCTCGGTTTCTTCGTTTTTCGCTTTAATAAAAATAGCATTTGTGTTCAAATCTAAATTGTAGAACTAAATTATCTGATATTTCGTTCACCTTATTTTCTATTTATCTCAGGACTACACTTTACTAATGGCTGGAAAGATCCCACGTAATTTTATAGATGATTTACTTGCCAGAACCGATATTGTTGAGCTAATTGACTCCAAAGTTGGCTTAAAAAAAGCGGGCAAAGATTACCAAGCCTGTTGCCCTTTTCATAACGAAAAATCCCCATCATTTACTGTATCTCAAGACAAACAGTTTTATCATTGCTTTGGTTGTGGTGCGAACGGCAACGCTATTTCATTTGTTATGGAATACGACAAGCTTGAATTTGTTGATGCCATTGAAGAACTTGCAAGCATCCTAAATCTCGATGTTCCCCGCGAGCAAGGCACCAGTAATGGTCCAGAGCGTACCGCAGAACAAAAACGCTCAGATTACGATTTAATGCTCCATAGTGCGCGTTTTTATCAACACCAGTTAAAACATCATGCTAATTCAGCAACCGTAATAGACTATGTAAAAGGCCGAGGCCTAAGTGGCGAAACAGTTAAAAAGTTTATGATTGGTTATGCCCCCAGTGAATGGGAAGGCCTTTGCCAACAACTTGGCCGCAATAAAGAACAAAAAGAGCAATTAGTTGAGCTAAAGCTGGCCTCAGAGAAAACCCCTGGCCGCCAATTTGACTTCTTTCGTGATCGCTTAATGTTCCCTATTCGCGATAAACGTGGTCGTGTTATTGCCTTTGGTGGCCGTGTGATGCAAGCGGATCAAGGGCCTAAATATTTAAACTCGCCAGAAACCCGTATCTTCCATAAAGGCTTTGAACTATATGGATTATATGAAGCAAAACAAGCGCATAAAAAACTTGAACATGTGCTCATAGTTGAAGGCTATATGGATGTAGTAGCACTGAGCGAGCAAGGTATTGAATATGCAGTAGCTGCGCTTGGTACCGCCACCACCGCTGAGCACATGCATACATTGTTTAGAACCACAGACCGAGTAATTTGTTGTTATGATGGTGACCGCGCTGGCCGAGATGCCGCTTGGCGTGCACTCGAAAATGCCCTGCCCTATTTAAATGATGGCAAAGCGCTACTGTTTGTATTTTTACCAGACGGTGAAGATCCCGATTCATTAGTACAAAAAGAAGGCAAAGAAGCGTTTGAACTACGTTTATCTCAAGCCGATGATTTTACCAAAGTGCTGTTTAATAAACTCAGCCAAGAGATTGATTTAACTACCGATGCAGGTAAAGCTAAGCTTCTTAGTGCTGTGCTTCCGTTGATTGAAAAAATCCCTAGTCAGTTTTATCAAGAAAACTTATTAGAGCACTTAGGTCGATTAATAGGCCGCACTAAAGAGCAGTTAAACAATCGCTTAAAAACACCTAAACAGCAGCATGCGATTGAGCGAAAATTTAAAATTACGCCAATGCGTCGCGCAATTGGGTTACTAATTCAGCATCCTAAGTTAGCCAATACAGTGCCCTATTTAGCTGATTTAGCACAAATGAATATTGCTGGTATCGCCTTACTTATTAAGCTACAACATTGCGCCTTACAAAATAGTGACATTACTACAGCGCAATTAATTGAATCATTTCGAGAAACACCCGAGTATGAGGCGCTCATTAAGCTCGCTACTTGGCGTCATGAGATCAATGACGACCGTTTAGAGGACGAATTTAAAAATACTTTCAGATTTATTGAAGATCAGTGTTTAAATTATCGACTCGAGACCTTATTAATAAAAGACAAGACCCAAGGGCTTACGAGTGAAGAAAGGCTAGAATGTTTAGCCCTTACTCAAGCGTTAAAAGGGTCGAAAAGACACTAACAGCTAGTCAAAAATGAATTATGCTGTTATACTGTGCTATTCACTGCGTCAAATAATACTTAGCTTGGCTTAATAAATAAGCGAGCTGGCGCCTGTTGTATCAACTTATCAGAGTGGAAGAAACAATCTCTATGGATCCAACTCCTCAGTCACAATTAAAACTTCTGATTCAAAAAGGTAAAGAGCAAGGTTATTTAACTTTTGCAGAAGTTAATGATCACCTTCCACAAGATATTATCGATTCAGATCAAGTAGAAGATATCATTAGTATGATCAATGATATGGGTATCAAGGTTAGCGAAAACGCGCCTGATGCCGATGAATTGATGATGCAAGAAACAACAACAGATGAAGACGCAGCAGAAGCTGCAACCGCTGCGCTTGCTACTGTAGATAAAGAAATCGGCCGTACAACGGATCCGGTTCGTATGTACATGCGTGAAATGGGTACTGTTGAACTGCTTACCCGTGAAGGCGAAATCGTTATCGCTAAGCGTATTGAAGAAGGGATCAACCAAGTACAAATCTCGGTTGCAGAATACCCTGAAGCAATTACATACCTGCTTGAGCAATGGGATAAGTTTGAAGCAGAAGAAATGCGCTTAAGCGACATTATCTCTGGTTTTTTCGATCCTAATGAAGATGCTGCGCCAATCTCTGCTACCCATATCGGTTCTGAATTAAGCGAAAAAGAACTTGATGATGAAGATGACGATGATACTGATAGCGATGATGAAGACGAAGAAGAAGTAGATACTGGCCCAGATCCTGAAGAGGCTCGTGTACACTTTGAAAACCTTCGTGATCTTTACAATAAAGCACGCGACACGTTTGATAGTAAAGGCCGTTCACATCCAGAATCGCAAGCTGCGATTTTTGAGATTGGTGAGCTGTTTAAAACCTTTAAACTAGTGCCGAAACAGTTTGATCGTATGGTTAACAACATGCGTGAAATGATGGACAGAGTTCGTGTTCAAGAACGTATCGTCATGAAACAAGCTGTACAAATCGCTAAGCTACCGAAGAAAACTTTTGTTAAGCACTTTGCTAATAATGAAACTGATGCTGCATGGATTGATCTTGAGATTGCTGCGAATGAAAAACATTCTGCAAAATTAGAAGAAATCAAACCAGAAATCATCCGCTGTATTAATAAACTATGTGTAATCGAAGAAAGCACAGGTTTAAGCATTGAGCGTATTAAAGACATCAACCGTCGTATGAGCATTGGTGAAGCAAAAGCGCGCCGTGCGAAGAAAGAGATGGTTGAAGCGAACTTACGTCTTGTAATCTCAATTGCTAAAAAATATACCAACCGTGGTTTACAATTCTTGGATTTAATCCAAGAAGGTAACATTGGTTTGATGAAAGCTGTTGATAAGTTTGAATATCGCCGTGGTTATAAGTTCTCAACTTATGCTACGTGGTGGATCCGTCAAGCAATCACACGCTCTATCGCCGACCAAGCGCGTACAATCCGTATTCCGGTGCATATGATTGAAACGATTAATAAACTTAATCGTATTTCTCGTCAAATGCTGCAAGAAATGGGTCGTGAGCCAAATCCAGAAGAATTAGCAGAACGCATGATGATGCCTGAGGATAAAATCCGTAAGGTACTTAAGATTGCTAAAGAGCCAATTTCTATGGAAACGCCAATCGGTGATGATGAAGATTCGCACTTAGGCGACTTTATCGAAGACACTACTATTGATTCGCCAATCGACTCGGCAACAATGGAATCTCTTCGCGGTGCTACCAACGATGTGCTTGCAGGTCTAACAGCCCGAGAAGCAAAAGTATTGCGTATGCGTTTTGGTATCGATATGAATACCGACCATACCTTAGAAGAAGTAGGTAAACAGTTTGATGTAACGCGTGAGCGTATTCGTCAAATCGAAGCGAAGGCACTACGTAAATTACGCCACCCTTCACGCTCTGACTTATTGAAAAGCTTCTTAGATGCTAAGTAATTAGCAAATACAGATTTAAATTTAAAAGGCCGCTGTAGCGGCCTTTTTTCTATTTACAGGAAATAATTATGGCTTGGATCCAAATCCGTATTAATGCTAATGCTGCAACCGCAGATGCAGTAAGTGATCTATTAATGGCAGCAGGCAGTGCGTCTGTTACCTTTATTGATGCTAAAGACACCCCTATTTACGAACCAAAAATCGGCACTGTGGTGTTTTGGGCTGACACGACTGTGATTGGTTTATTCGAAGCTAACCACGATATGAATGCGGTGATAGCTCTATTACAGCGCCACGACGAGTTAAAAGACACCTTAGTGTACAAAATAGAGCAACTTGAAGACAAAGACTGGGAACGCGAATGGATGGATAACTTCCACCCAATTCAGTTTGGTGAAAAACTATGGATCTGCCCAAGCTGGCGTGATATTCCCGATCCTGATGCCGTCAATGTACTGCTTGACCCTGGCCTTGCTTTTGGCACTGGCACCCATGCCACCACCGCTTTGTGCTTAAAATGGCTAGAAAGCCAAGATTTGACCGGTAAAACTGTGGTCGACTTTGGTTGTGGCTCTGGAATTCTAGGTATCGCAGCTATCAAACTTGGCGCTGAGCGCATGATCGGCATCGATATAGACCCTCAAGCCCTTGAAGCAAGCTTAGATAATGCACAGCGAAACGGCGTTGCAGATAAACTCGAAGTATACTTGCCAGAAAATCAGCCTGAGTTTAGCGCCGATATCGTGGTGGCCAATATTTTAGCTGCGCCACTGCGTGAATTACACAGCGTGATTTTAGGCTTGTTAAAACCAGGTGGTAAAATTGCTATGTCGGGAATTTTAGAAGAACAAGCGCAGTCGGTAGCAGATGTTTATGCCCCTTTTTTAGCGCTTGATGATATCGCTGTTGAAGGTGAATGGACACGTGTAAGTGGTATGAAAAAAGCTTAACTTGCTGGGTTCGGCAATTTAGAGTATTAACGCAAAACCTTCATGTAAAGCCTGTAATTAACAGGCTTTACCTATTATTTACACGCCAAAAAACTGAATGATTTCTTATCACAAATTAGTTCTGTATAAAATTCACACAAATAGAGCCGTTCGTCAAACTGTTATCAAATGTCAATATGCAAAAGTCAAAAAAAGTCACTTTTGTTCAATTTATAGCCTTTGATTTTCGACAAAAAAACCGTAAACTTAGCGCCCCTTGAAAAGAGGCCTATTGAATACAGTGCGTATCGGAACATATCAATTAGAAAACAATGTAATTGTGGCGCCAATGGCGGGAATTACAGATAGACCATTTAGACAACTTTGTCGCCGCTTAGGTGCGGGGCTAGCTGTATCTGAAATGCTATCGTCAAATCCTTTGGTATGGAAAACCGAGAAATCGATGAACCGTATGGATCACAGTGGTGAATCGGGAATACGCGCGGTGCAAATCGCAGGAGCTGATCCTGAGCTTATGGCGCAGGCTGCACAATTCAATGTAAGTAATGGTGCACAGATCATAGATATTAATATGGGGTGCCCAGCTAAGAAAGTGAACAAGAAACTCGCAGGCTCCGCCCTTTTGCAGTTTCCTGGTTTAGTGGAAGAGATTATAGATGCGGTGGTTAGCGCTGTTGATGTACCTGTAACACTGAAAATCCGCACAGGATGGGATCAGGATAACCGTAACGGTGTTGAGATTGCGAGAATAGCTGAACGTTATGGCATAGCTTCATTGGCCGTACATGGGCGTACACGCGCATGTATGTACAAAGGTGAAGCTGAATACGCCACAATTAGGGATATAAAACGTTCAGTGTCGATACCTGTGGTTGCTAATGGTGATATTACATCTCCTGAAAAAGCAAAACAGGTTTTGGACTATACGGGTGCAGATGCCATTATGATTGGTCGAGCCGCCCAAGGTCGCCCTTGGATATTTAGGGAGATAGACCACTATTTGCGAACCGGTGAACATTTACCTGTGCCTCCAATTACGGAAGTACGTGGTATTTTGATGGAACACTTAGTGAACCTTCATGCGTTTTACGGCGAACCAATGGGAGCGCGCATCGCTCGCAAACATGTATCTTGGTATTTGCAAACCCATGACAGTGACGGTCAGTTTAGGCGAGTATTTAATGCTCTCGATAATCCACAGGCACAAATCGAGACATTAGAGCAATACTTTAAAACACTAGCAGCTAACTAAGAAAGAAAGAGATATAAACAATGTTCGAACAAAACGTGACTTCTCCATTTATCACTAACCCTCATGTTCAGTCACACGAGAAACCGCAGCCATTACGCGATGCAGTGAAGAAAGCTGTTCATCACTATTTAAAACAGCTTAACGGTCAAGATGTGCAAGACGTTTACGACCTTGTTCTTTCAGAGCTAGAAGCACCATTACTTGAAGAAGTAATGACTTACACACGTGGCAACCAAACACGTGCGGCAATCTTACTAGGTATCAACCGCGGTACTTTACGTAAGAAACTAAAGAAATACGGCATGAACTAATAACGAGTTGTGATTTATCACAACATTCGTTTGAAAAAGCACCTTCGGGTGCTTTTTTTATATCTTTAAAAATCCTCAAAAAAGCGTCTAATTGCAAAATCCTCACTCTGTATACCCAAATGACTTGTGTATAAATATCGTTTTTTAAGCGATATTCAGTTAAAATAGCGCCTTTCTAAGCTAGCTCAAACACTGAGGTAATCAAACTACAATGGATACACATCGTCCAATTCGTCGCGCACTACTAAGTGTGTCAGATAAAACCGGTATTGTTGAATTTGCTCGCGCTCTTGAATCACAAGGCGTAGACATCTTATCAACTGGCGGTACTTGTAAATTACTTGCCGATAACGGTATTAAAGTCACTGAAGTATCTGACCACACAGGTCACCCTGAGATCATGGATGGTCGCGTAAAAACTCTTCACCCAAAAATTCATGGCGGCATTTTAGCGCGTCGTGGTCAAGATGAAGATGTAATGGACGCTCATAACATCTCAGCTATCGATATCGTTGTAGTTAACTTATACCCCTTTGCGAATACAGTCGCTCAAGAAAACTGCAGCCTTGAAGATGCCATTGAGAACATTGATATAGGCGGCCCAACGATGGTACGTGCCGCGGCTAAAAACCACAAAGACGTGACTATTGTAGTAAACGCCAAAGATTACGACCGCGTGATCAGCGAAATGCAAAGCAACAATGGTTCAACTACATACAAAACACGTTTTGATCTTGCCATTGCAGCTTACGAGCACACCGCGCAGTACGATGGTATGATTGCTAACTACTTCGGTAAGATGGTTGCTGATTACACTGATGAAGCAGCTGAGGAAACTAAATTCCCACGCACTATCAATATGCATTTTACTAAAAAACAAGACATGCGCTACGGTGAAAATTCACACCAAGATGCGGCTTTTTATGTTGAAAACGACGTTCAAGAAGCGTCTGTTGCAACTGCCGTACAACTGCAAGGTAAAGCACTTTCTTTCAATAATATTGCTGATACAGATGCAGCTCTTGAATGTGTGAAAGAATTTGATGTACCAGCCTGTGTTATTGTTAAACATGCTAATCCTTGTGGCGTTTCAATCGGTGACAACATCCTTGAAGCCTATGATCGCGCATTCAAAACCGATCCTACGTCAGCATTTGGTGGCATCATCGCCTTTAACCAAGAGCTTGATGCTGATACCGCTGAAGCGATTGTGTCACGTCAATTCGTTGAAGTGATCATTGCACCTAAAGTATCAGAAGCTGCTGCACAAATTATTTCGGCTAAGCAAAATGTACGCTTACTAGAGTGTGGCCAATGGTCAGGCAAAGCGACAGGTCATGACATCAAACGCGTTAATGGCGGTGTACTCATCCAAGACCGTGATTTGGGTATGGTAACGCAAGGCGACTTAACGGTTGTGTCTAAGCGCCAGCCTACTGAGCAAGAACTTAAAGACTTATTATTCTGCTGGAAAGTGGCTAAATTTGTTAAATCAAACGCCATTGTTTATGCCCGTGACGGTATGACCATTGGTGTAGGTGCAGGCCAAATGAGCCGCGTTTACTCAGCTAAAATTGCCGGAATTAAAGCCGCTGATGAAAACCTTGAAGTTAAAGGTTCAGTAATGGCATCTGATGCGTTCTTCCCATTCCGTGATGGTATTGATGCAGCTGCAGAGGCTGGTATTACAGCTGTGATCCAACCAGGTGGTTCAATGCGCGATGAAGAAGTTATCGCTGCCGCTGACGAAGCTGGTATGGCAATGGTGTTTACTGGCATGCGTCACTTCCGCCATTAATCACACAAAGAGCTAACTGCATCAGTTAGCTCTTTTTTGTTTGCACCAAATTCACGTATTCTGCTTATTCTATAACCTATTCTAAAAATATAATGTGAAGGAACAGACGATGAAATTTGCACTAAAATCTCTACTTGTTGCCACCCTTGCGATGACATCAACTATGGCTATTAGCCATGAGCATGGCCATGATTCAGCATTAAATAATGCAGTTAAATCAAGCGAGCGCAGCAGTGATCGCGATCAATACCGCCACCCTGTCGAAACATTAGAGTTTTTTGGTTTTAAACCAACTATGACTGTTGTTGAGATTGCGCCTGGCGGCGGCTGGTACAGTGAAATTTTAGCGCCAGCACTGAAAGAGCAAGGCACTTATTATGCCGCGCATTTCCCTGCTGACTCATCGGTGGGTTATTACCAACGAGCTCTAGCTGGCTTTAAAAAGAAAATTGCTGAAGATGAGCGATTCAATAAAGTAAAGCTGACTGAATTCGCTCCTTCAACACATTTAGACATTGCCCTGGCGAGCAGCGCAGACATGGTGTTAACCTTCCGCAACGTACATAATTGGTATATGAGCAAAGATAAAGATGCCGCAGCTAATGCCTTTAAGTCTTTTTACAAAGCACTTAAACCAGGTGGTACTTTAGGTGTGGTTGAACATCGCCTACCTGAAGCGCAAGCTGATGAAATGCAAAAGTCATCAGGTTATATGAAACAAAGCGTGGTAATCGAACTTGCTAAACAAGCAGGCTTTGAACTGGCAGCAAGCAGTGACATAAATGCAAACTCTCTTGATACAGCCGATCACCCTAAAGGGGTATGGACCCTTCCACCAAGCCTTAGACTTGGCGAGCAAGATGCCGCTAAATATAAAGCAATTGGTGAAAGCGACCGCATGACGCTGAAATTTAAAAAACCGCTTTAAATAGGATATTCGCCATGAATGTATTAGTCATTGGCAGCGGCGGCCGCGAACACGCACTTGCGTTCAAAGCCGCTCAAAATACAAAAGTAAACACTGTTTATGTTGCACCAGGTAATGCCGGTACAGCGCTTGAACCCAAGCTTGAGAATGTTGCCATTAACGTTGAAGATCTCGATGGCCTACTTAGCTTTGCACAAAACAATAATGTTGAGCTAACCATTGTTGGACCTGAAGTACCATTAGTACTTGGCGTGGTAGATAAATTCCGTGAGCACGGTTTAGCTATCTTTGGCCCAACAGCAGGCGCTGCGCAACTAGAAGGCTCTAAGTCATTCACTAAAGACTTTTTAGCTCGTCATGCTATCCCAACTGCGGATTATCAAACGTTTGAACAAATCGACCCTGCGCTTGCTTATTTAAAAGAAAAAGGCGCGCCGATTGTAATCAAAGCTGATGGTCTTGCCGCAGGTAAAGGCGTTATTGTTGCCATGACCGAAGTTGAGGCTGAAGATGCTATTCGCGATATGCTAGCCGGTAACGCTTTTGGTGACGCTGGCAGCCGCGTGGTAATCGAAGAGTTCTTAGAAGGTGAAGAAGCATCATTTATCGTGATGGTTGATGGTAAAAACGTATTACCTTTTGCTACCAGCCAAGATCACAAACGCGCTTATAATGGCGATCAAGGTCCGAACACTGGCGGTATGGGTGCATACTCACCAGCGCCGGTGGTAACTGATGAAATCCACCTGCGTATTATGAACGAAGTGATCTACCCAACAGTAGAAGGTATGGCAAGCGAAGGCCATCCTTACACTGGCTTCCTCTATGCTGGTTTGATGATCGATGACTCTGGGACCCCTAAAGTAATCGAATACAACTGTCGTTTTGGTGATCCTGAAACACAACCTATGATGCTTCGTTTACAGTCTGACTTAGTTGAACTGATTGAAGCAGCTAATCGTGTTGAACTTGATAAAACGACGATTGAGTTTGACTCACGCGCAGCAGTGGGTGTGGTACTTGCAGCTCAAGGCTACCCTGATAACTACCCAAAAGGTGATGCAATCAGTGGTCTAAAAGTAACCTACCCAGAAGGCGAAAAAGTCTTCCATGCGGGTACTAAGCAAGACGGCGATAACGTAGTGACTGCCGGTGGCCGAGTATTATGTGCAACGGCACTAGGTAACACAGTGACCGAAGCGCAGCAACGTGCCTACCAACTAGTTGATGAAATTAGCTGGCAAGGTATGGAATACCGTACAGATATTGCTTATCGCGCTATCGCTCGGGAAAAATAGCGCATTGGTATAACCAGTTACTATTTAATAAAAGCGCAGTTTATCTGCGCTTTTTAGTGCTACACTAATTTCAAGGACTAAAAAAAGAACGCTGACAATTGAAAAATAACCATCTTCGCTATCGCTTTATTGCCGTTTTAATACTACTTTTCTTGTTCTATGTAATTGCTAATTTCGCAAGTCATTTAGTCACGCCCACTAGATATACAATCGACAAAACAACTCCCATATATTTATCCCAAAGTTATCTCATTGATGATACAAAAAATCTGCATACTCAGCAGATTTTAGACAACCTAAATAGCTTTACAGCAAAACCTTTTGAGCATATCGATTGGAACTTCACGCCACGTAATTACTGGTTACTAGTAGATCTAGATAATCGTAGCCAACAAAATGAAAAAATTGTCGCTCATTTTGATAATCCAATGGTTGATCATTTAACTGTCTATCACCTAGATAGTCACAATAATATTATAACGACCACTCGACTTGGTGATTTGGAATCTGAACTCTCTCTTTTTCAATACAGCGTGCCGCATATTCGGCTAACAATTACTGCGCAGAGTAAACAAAAGCTACTACTGAAAGTTGATACAACCGGCATAAGTAAAACCCCTGTCAATTTATATGGCGAAGCAGAGTTTCAGGATTTAACCCGCTCACAAACCGCTATTTGGGGAATATTTGTGGGTGTACTTATTATGGCGGCACTTTATAACTTAGTGCTGTTTTTTGGTATTAAAGATCGCGTGTACTTAATCTATATTGGTTACATTATTAGTGCCATCATTTTAATGGGGGGTGTACTTGGTTTTGGTTTTTATCTTTGGCCACTAAGTTGGCAGCTATTTTTTCAAAAATATATTGTTGTTAGCAACTATGCAATTGCTTTATTTACCTTAGCATTCTGCACTATGTTTTTGCGTTACCATAAAGAGCAATGCTGGCGTTATAAACTCAGTATATATTTAATGCTTTTAATGTTTTGTCTAGGTATAAGTTGTTTTTTCATAGCTGAAAATATTGCTGCACCGATATTTTTTGCTGTGTTGGTATTGTTGTACATCGTCTGTATTATTATGATTTACAGAAAATTACGTAGTGGCTTCCGATGGGCTAAGTTCTATGTTGTTTCATGGATACCTCTTATTATTGGTGCAGCCATTCAACCGCTTGAATTAACTGGCGTATTACCTTATAGCTTTGCTATACGCCACGCATTTTTAGTTGCAATACTATGTGAGGTGGTATTAATGGCTATGGCACTTGCGGATAGAGTGCGCTATCAACGAGAAAAGGCGCTGTATCACGCCACTCATACAGAGCAAACCAAACTATTAAATAGTGCCATGCTAAAACAAGCCTATATGAGTTTACAACTCAAGCAGCGCAGAGCAAGCTTATGCTTAATTAGAATTACTGATTTTCATTCACTCAGTCATATTTTAAATCAAACTCAAAGTAGTCAACTTGTTGTTGCTATTGCTAAATCTCTTGAGCTGCAACTGAGTAAAGAGCGTGAATTTATCAATTTAGAGAGCAATCTAGATACCTGTCCGCGGATAGCCGATTTGAGCAACGGTGTGCTGGCATTCATTTCAATTAAAACTCAAAGTGCACAATCACTGCATGATAAGTTAACCAAAATTCGTAAAAGCTTACCTAAACATCATCCGGTGCAAGGGTTTGATTTACAATTAAGCTACGCAATGGGATATTGTATTCTCGACGGTGAAAGTGGCTTTGATACATGGTTGCAAAATGGCTATTTTTCACTAACCGAAGCGCCACAAACAAGCTATCCAAATAATCAGTCAAAATTAATACCTGTCACTATGAACATTAGCTTAGCGGCTGCATTTCAAAATGCCTTAAAAACGAACCAGTTAACTATTTATCATCAGCCGCAAATAGATTTACGCACCGGCCAAACGATTGGCAGTGAAGCCTTATTGCGCTGGCCTAATGCACCTTATGAGCAAATCAATATAGAGGCTTTAATCCTATTAGCCGAACGTACTGGTCTTATCAATAAACTCACACTGTGGGTGCTAGAGCAAGCCTGCCAAGATATCGCTAAGTTTAATCACGCAGGTTTTTTTAAGCATAAAGTAAGCGTTAATTTAAGTGCTAAAAACTTAATGATCCATAATTTAATTGAAAAAATTGAAAACACCTTACTCAAACACAATGTTCCTGCCAAACAACTTAAGTTTGAACTTACTGAGTCAGCTTTAATTGCAAACCAACAGCAAATGATTCACTTAGTTGAACAATTAACCCGCCTTGGTATTGAAGTGATTTTAGATGATTTTGGTACTGGCTATTCGTCACTAAATTGTTTTGTTAGCTACAACTTTTCAACCTTAAAAATAGATAAATCATTTATTATAGGTCTCCCTACTCACAGTGCTAATAGAGTAATTGTTAAGGCTGCGATAGAAATGGCTCATAGCCTAGGTTTAAAAGTCACTGCCGAGGGAGTTGAAGATGTAACAACACAACAACTTTTAAAGGCCATGGAGGCAGACTACGGGCAAGGGTACTATTACTCCAAAGCCATCGCTGTGGATGACTATTTGTTGTGGTTAGCTGAAAATAAACAAGCGAATTAAGTAAAATTGCCACATGTTTAAGGATTACTGATAGAATCCTCTTTTTCACATCTTTAGGGGCGTAAAGATGCAAGGCACTATCAAAAAATTAAAATCATCGCTAACACAACCGATTCAGTATCATTTGCCTGTGGGTGATGAGTTGGTCGATCTTAATGCCTATATTGGCAAGCAGCTTACACTGACTTTTAATGGCGCTATTGTATGTTCTAGCTGCGGTAAAAAAACCAAAAAAGTTACTCGCAAGGTCATTGTTTTGTATGTATGCGTAAGCTTGCTAGCTGCGATATGTGTATTATGAAACCTGAAACATGTCACTTTGACCAAGGTACTTGCCGTGAACCACAGTGGGGCGAAGAAAACTGTATGATCCCACATTATGTCTATCTTGCGAACACGTCAGGGCTGAAAGTGGGGATCACCCGTCATACACAAATTCCAACCCGCTGGATTGACCAAGGTGCAACGCAAGCACTGCCAATATTCAAAGTACAAACGCGCTTACAATCTGGATTAGTTGAAGTTGCCTTAGCACAATTTATTGCCGATAAAACCAATTGGCGTAATATGCTCAAAGGACAAAGCGATGTCCTTGATTTAAAAGCTGCTGCGGCAGAACTTATTCCACAAATTGCCGATAAACTAAATGAGCTTGCAGAGCTCTTTGGTGCTACAGCGATAGAACAACTTGATGAAGAAGTGGTTGATTTAGAGTTCCCTGTTACCGCCTACCCAACTAAAATTAGCTCTTTTAATTTTGATAAAGAGCCAGTTGTGAGTGGTATTTTAAACGGTATTAAAGGCCAGTACTTGATCTTTGATACTGGCGTTATCAACATTCGTAAATTTACCTCTTACGATATCACCGTAGGTTGATTTTGCAGCTGATAAAACTCTAACCATTGCCGCTGCGTTAACGGGCGGCAATAGTAATAGCCTTGGATCACATCGCAGCCTAGCTCCAATAAGTAACTATACTGAGCAAGCTTTTCAACCCCTTCAGCGATAACTTTTAAATTAAGACTATTCGCCATTGCCACTATCGCGGCAACAATCTCACTATTACCGTATTCATCGGGTACTTTAGCAATAAAGCTGGCATCTATTTTTAGTGTATCTATGGGTAATTTTGTAAGGTAACTCAGTGCCGAATAGCCGGTACCAAAATCATCTAGCGCAATCTGTACGCCCATTTTTTTAAGTTGCCACAATTCTCTTTTCGCCTGACTAAATGAGCTAATAAAACTACTTTCTGTTAACTCTATTTCAAGACAATTTCCCGATAAATTATAGCGCTGGAGCATTTTCTCAACGCTACTTGATAAACTCCCCTGACTAAGATGGCAAGCTGAGATATTAATTGCCAACCGACCAGCCGTTATTCCTTGTTGTTGCCATAACGCCAATTGCATGCCAGCGTTATTGAGCACCCAGAGATCCAGCTTTACAATTAGACCTAGTTCTTCCGCCAATGGGATAAACTGTGCAGGCGATATTATGCCAAGCGCGGGATCTTGCCAACGTAAGAGTGCTTCAACACCTTTGATAGCTTTACTTCTTAAACACTGTTTAGGCTGAAAATACAGTTCAAACTCATCATTTTCGAGCGCATATTGAAACCGGCTCATCATCGCAAAGCGCTCTAAAGAGCGTGCATTCATCGATGGCTTAAATAACTGAAATGAGTTTCTACCCACTTCTTTAGAGCGATACATGGCAATATCAGCGTGTTTTAGTAAAGTTTCACTATCGAGACCATCATCAGGATAGACCGCAGCACCGATTGATGCCGTCGCGCCTACCTCAAGCCCTTCGAGCTGAAAAGGAGTGTTTAAGTTATTTAAAATTTGATCGGCTAAACTAATCACTGCGCTAATATCATCAATCTCGCATAGCACCACAAATTCGTCGCCACCTAATCGCGCTAAAGTATCACCTTCACACAATACGTTTTGCAGCCGTATTGCCACCATTTTTAATAACTCATCCCCCGCACTATGCCCTAAGCTATCATTGATTTCTTTAAACCGATCTAGGTCAATAAACATCACTGCTAACATGTCGTTATTTCGATGTGCAGCAGCTAATGCCATGGTTAATCTGTCATTAAATAAGCGTCTATTAGGTAAGCCTGTTAGCTCATCAAAATAAGCTAACTGAACAATTTTGTCTTCTGCAGTTTTACGTTCAGTGATATCGCTAAAAATCGCCGCATACACTAGCTCATCATCATTTGGCTCGCGGATAGCAATAATAGTTAGCCATTCAACATACAAATCACCATTTTTTTTACGATTGCATATTTCCCCTTGCCACACACCAGTTTGGGTAATTGATTGCCACATTTTTACGTAGAAATTTTTACCGTGCTTTCCGGAGCTTAGAATTCTAGGGTGTTTGCCGACCACTTCATATTCTTGATAGCCGGTAAGCGCGGTAAAAGCAGGATTAACCTGCATGATCACACCATTTTGTTGGGTGATCATAATACCATCTAGCGAGGCATCGATTATTTTATTCGCGAGATACAAATTACGCTGTGAATGCTGAAGGTCTATATCACGTTGTTCAAGTACTTTTTCAAGCTCACTGTAATAGGCGCTTTCTATTTCATTAACAAGATGCTCAATGGCGAGCACTCCCTTAATCTCCAAATCATCAGTGACCACTAAATGACGCACATTGTTGGTAGACATTAATCGATACGCATCGAATAAACTGCTTTTTGAGCTTACCCGATACAAGGGCCGACTCGCAAAGCTCCAACATGACGCATTACTATCGGGTTCGACGATCAAATGCAGTAAATCTCGCTGGGTGATAATGCCATGTTCGTCTTGCTGCTGGTTATACACTAAAATAACTTGGGCGGTTCGCTCGCGCATCATTTCAACGCCTTCACTGAGCGTCAAATAACTAGGTACCACTAACACATCTTTATGATATTGCTCTTTGATTGGTCTAAATTGTAAATAGTGATCAAGCCCTTGATTACGTACAATATCACTAATACTAATAACGCCGCATGGTAGATCATTGTTATCAATAACTAATAAATGGCGAACACTGTGTTGATAAAAAATAAGCGCGGCATCACACAGTAATTGCTGACAGGAGATTTTCAATACCGGGCTACTCATTACGCTTTGAATTTCAATATGTTTAAGGTTGCTGTCAGTAAAATCTAGTTTAATGCAATCTGCTTCAGTCCAAATACCAACGATTTCTTGCCGTTTTTTTATAAAAATTGCACTTATATTATGAACCTGCATCAACCGTACAGCATCAACTAAAGAGGTATCGGTGGAACAACATACTAATTTCCTAGAAAAAATATCTGATACCTGTTGAGGGTGGCGAGTTTGTTTCATAATATTCGTCCTTAGTATAATACGAACTATAATTATATTATTATATTGCTCGCGCTATTTGATACAGGACAATAAATACATGCATACTTACTTCCCTTACTTGATATGTAGTGACAACGAGCTAGAAATTATTAATGAACTACGGGATTTAAATGACTATCTACACAGTTTAACCGCTGAACAACAGCAACACTGTGTGATATTGAATAAACAAGGCGAATATTTTGATTTAGCATTTAACCTTGCAACGCCGCTGACTAACATAGAGTTAGCTCGCAGAGTAACGCAGCACTTAGCACAAGAAGGACACTGCTGCTTAACTAAAATAACCAGCCTAACAGCTTCCCAAGCATTTGATCTATTAGGAATAAAATAAAAATAATTTTTTAATGCAACTTTTTTAGCTAAAACGCGTAATTGCTCTTCGATACATAATAATTAAGAGAGTAATTAATGAAAATTAGTAAAATAGCACGTTTAGTTGCATCAGCCGTTTTATCCATGAGTTTAGTCGCGTGTGGTGGCAGCGATAACAATAAAGAACAGCAAACCCCACCAGCGACTTCTACACCGGTAACCCCGCCGGCCAAACCAAGTAGTATTGAATTTCCTGAACAATCCGTAATACCAAAAATGGTAACACTGGATGAAAAGGGAACTATCTTTATCAGTGAGCTTGGCTTATCTCTTTATCTTTTTGATAATGATTCACAAAATAAATCGACCTGTAATGCAGAGCAAGGTGCCGAAGCAGGTAAAAGCAATGATAAGAGTAGCTGTGCAGCAATATGGCCTCCTTTGCTTGCAGACCAACAACGCCCTGAAAATGCGCAGTTTTCGACTATTGAGCGTAACGATGGTACTTTTCAATGGGCATGGAATGGTCATCCGCTATACCAGTTTGCCGATGACAGCAGCGAAGGCGATACAAATGGAGATGGTTTAAATAATATATGGCATTTATCTCGCCCTAATCCAATTGCAATGAATTCTACCCAGCTAATGGCTAATGGCGTTGTAGTGAGTGCAACGTCTGCCTCTGAGGTATTAGAGCTCGCGCGAGTCAATAAAGATCAATTTAGCTTATACACATTTGATTTAGACGAACTGAATAAAGCCAATTGCACCAGTGATAACTGTGTTAATACATGGCCCCCAGTTATGGCTGATGCTGGCGCTCATATCGACGGTAAGCTGTCGTTAGTTGAACGTGGTGAGCTAAAACAGTGGGCTTATAATGGAAAGCCATTATATTTATTTGCTAATGATAAAACTAAAGATGACAAACTTGGCGATAACCTTGGCAACGTTTGGCACTTAGCAACCACTGAACCTGCAACGTTCAGAACTAATGATGCAGGAACCCTGCTTAGTGCTAATGGAGAAGTATTAATACCCGAAGCTAATAAAGCAAGCAAAGCTAATCTCGATCAATTCACGTTATATACTTTTGATAACGACGCTGATAACACATCAAACTGCAATGATGATTGCGCCGTTACTTGGCCACCCTTTTTAGCCGATGAGCAAAGTAAAGCCAGTGGTGATTTTACAATGTTTACCCGTGCAGATGGATTCAAGCAATGGGCATACAAAACTAAACCTGTGTACTTTTTTAAAAACGACACAGCTAAAGGGCAAACTAATGGCGATGGTTTAGGCGGTGTTTGGCATGTTATTACTCCTGCGGCTGATAAAGCTCCGTCAGTTGCGAGTACGCAATTTAAACAAGAGCAAACAAACCTAGGGCAAAGCGTTACAGTATCTGGCAATGTGCTCGTCCTGTTAAGAGATGATAACGGTAAACTCACGCCTACAATACAAGATAAATCAGACTTTGCTTTATATATATTTAACGTTGATGACATCAACGCCTCAAATTGCAATTCTGACCAATGTATTGATACATGGCCACCACTGCTTGCAAATAGCGAAGACCAAGCGAACGGGCCATACAGCATTATCGATAGAGCTGATGGCTTCAAACAGTGGGCTATAAATGGCAAACCGCTTTACTTCTTTACGCCTGATACTGACGCGCAAACAACGGCTGGTGAAGGCGTAGGCGATGTTTGGTACGTTGCACGTCCAGCTCCTGTTCGCTTACTTAACCACGCTAGTAAAGGCACGTTCTTTGTTGCCAACTCCCCGACAGAAAATAGCCTAGGTAAAAATGCAGAGGCACAAAACAACTTAACCTTATATACCTTTGATGTTGATGTGAAAGACTCAGGGCAATCTACATGTATGGGCAGCTGTGCAACTACATGGCCGCCTCTTTATGCCAATGACAATGATCAAGCAACTGGCTTATTTAGCATTATAGAGCGCAATGAAGATGACGGTAGTAAAAAACGTCAATGGGCTTATAAAGGTAAACCGCTTTATTTCTTTACTGCAGATAGCAAGCAGGGCGACACCTTTGGTGACTACGCGCAATGGCCTCTAGCTCGTCAATAATAAACAATAAAAAGCCGGATTCTATCCGGCTTATATAAGGTTTTTAATAATGAAAGTTCAATTCTTTATTGTTTGTTTGCTGCTGTTACAAACACTTACTGGGTGTGGTGCTGGCGATGGTAGCTCCTTAAATGCCAATGGTCAGTTACCACCTGAAGCAACCGGTGATAAACCCTCTGCTGATCCTGATGATGATGTAAACAAACCTATCCCACCTGAAAATGATAACAACGCCGCAACACTTAGCTTGTTACAGGAAACTATTTTTACACCTATTTGCTCTGTCTGCCATTCGGGTGCAAACGCTCCTTATGGATTGCAGTTTGATACTTTAGACAACACGGCTAAAAATCTAATAAATGTGCAAGCAATTGGTAACTCTGAATTTTTAAGAGTTACCCCTGGAAATAAAGAAAACAGCTTCATTTATTTAAAAGTGATGGGTGATCCGCGAGCTGGGAACAGAATGCCGCTTAATCAGCCAGCTTTGTCAAATGAAAGCATCGCAGCTATTGGCCAATGGATTGATAACGGTGCAAATATTGAGGTCAATAATGCATCTTTATTTATTACCAGTATCAATCAAAAAAACATTCAAAACACTGTAGAAATAAATATTAATTTTAGTGTTAATGTAGACAAATCAACACTAACTGCTGATCAAATTTTGATATACCAAGATAAAGAGCCGTTATCTGAACCCTATGAGCTGATATGGAAAAGCAATCGATTAGTAAATATAAAAATTCAAAAACCAACAACCCCGACAGCATTAAAATTGATAATAAATGACAACTCATTGAGCTCTGTTATGAGTACTTTTGGGCAACAATTAGACGGTAATTCTGATGGTCAACCAGGCGGAGCATTCAATTATGAAACACGTTTTTAAACTCTTTTTAGTCATCGCCACTTTTGGTTTTAGTTTACCAGTGCTAGCGGAACCTTATATAGCCTATAAAAATAATCTAAAGTGTGGCACCTGTCATGTGAACCCTAACGGTGGTGGTTTACGAACCAGCTTTGGCAATTTATATGGTCATGCAATGCTGCCCGTTGACCAGCTAAAATTAAGCTCTGCAGATATAGGAAAAATTAGCGACTATTTACAACTAGGCGGAAATTTCCGTAGTAACCTAGAATACAGTAAAGATGAAAACGACGTAAAAAGTGATAATGCCTCGTTTAGAATTGACTCCGCGCAACTTTATTTAGCATTAAGCGCAAAAGAGCTGGGAATGACTTTTTATCTTGACCAGCAAATCGCACCAGGTGCGGCTGTAAACCGCGAAGCTTTTGCCATGTATAAATTTAAAAATAACCACTTTATAAAAGTGGGCAAAATGTATATCCCCTTTGGTATTCGTCTCGAAGATGATTCTGCTTATGTTAGACAAGCCACTGGGTTTAACTTTGATAGCAGCGATAACGGTATTGAAGTTGGGCTAGATTACACAAAAACAACGGTTAATATATTCGTATCAAATGGCACCAGCTCGGTCAGTAATGACGACAATAAATTTTTATATGGTATTCGCGGTGAGCATCTATTTGACAATATGCGGATTGGCAGCACCTTGGTGTTAAATGACAGTGATACATCACAACAAAAAATACTAAACGTATACGGTGCCTATACTATTGCTGATTTTACACTTTTAAGTGAATTAGATTGGATCAAGACACAACAAAATGGCGTTGATAATAGTCAACTTGTTGGCCTATTTGAAATCAACTATCAATGGCAACAAGGGGTCAATATAAAGCTAACTTCAGAGTATTTTGATCCTAATACTGATATTGATGAAGACCAAGAAACCCGCTTCTCTTTAATTGGTGAATATACGCCAATATCCCATATACAGTTAAGAGCAGGGGTGCGGATCGCAGATAGTATTCCACAGTTTAAACAACGAAATAACGATAAGTTATTTTTACAAACACACTTCTATTTTTAGCTCTAACAGGCTCCATTTAAAGCGCTGTATACTCCGCTTTAAATGGAGCCAAGGTAAAATTAATATGAATAAAGAAAACCTACCTGACTTGATTGCTAAAGTCGCTTTGCGGGATCAGCAAGCATTTAGAAATCTTTACGAACAAACGTCTGGTAAATTGCTCAGTATTGCATATCGAATTTTAAATAATCGAGACAATGCCAACGAAATTCTACAAGAAGCCTTCGTGCAGATTTGGTATAACGCTAATGAGTTTAGAGCAGCCAAAGCAGAGCCTTTCACATGGATGGCGGCCATCGTTAGATACCGATGTTACGATCGAATTCGTAGTGAAAACAGACGTGTTGAAAGTAAACTAACAACCGATACAAATGAAGACGAAGAGCACTTAACAACTAACGACCAAGCTACAACGTTATTGTGCGATATAGGACAACAGCTAGAAGATTGTCTAAATCAATTAGAGCAGTTACAACGAGACAGTGTTTTAATGGCTTACTATCATGGATTTAGCCGTGATGAGATCGCAATTAAATTAAAGAAGCCGTTAAATACAGTGAAGTCTTGGTTAAAACGAGGATTAACGAGGTTACAACAATGCCTAGCACAATAAAACGTTATCAAAACCAAGCGTTAATAGAGCACCTTGCACAGCAATATGTGCTCGGTACACAACCAATACGAGTTCGTAAGCGGATCTCACGTTTAAGAATGCAATACACAGCATTAGACCAACGAATAGATTATTGGGAACAAAAATTTGCCCCTCTAAATAATAAAACACCTGAGATTTCGCCAAAAAAACCACTTTAAAAGCGATTGAACAGCAATTACAGTTTAATCAAAAAACCAAAAGTAGTTTTCATAACTGGTTTGGCCTTGGCTTTTATCAAGCAACGAGCGCTTTGTCTGTATTTTTTTAGCGCTAGCCCTGTTCGTATTGCAACCAAAAGATAAAACCGATCCACTTAGCTACTTGGCTGTTATGAATGATACAAATCAGCAACCACAATTGGTTGCAGCGACTTATGGAAATAGCCGTACCCTATCCATTGAGCTTATTGATACACCAACAGTCCCTAATGAAATGAGTTTAGAGCTTTGGGTAACCTCAAAAACAGATAACCAAGTACGAAGCTTAGGTGTTATTCCTACTACCAGTAATGTATTTAATCGCCCTCTTAGCGAACCTGAGTGGCGCTTAATTAAAGACTCTGAAAACTTACTACTTACTTTAGAAGAAAAGGGCGGCTCGTCTATTGGTGAGCCAATGGGCGTACAAGTCTCTAAAGGTCCTTGTATCAGAATGGCTGGCTGGCAGGAAAATTCATGATCAAACTAATTTTAACTATCACTTTGATTGGCTGTTCCTGCTCAGCAATGTCCAACACATTTGAATATGATGCGAGCTTTCGTTTGCGCCACCAGCAAGTAAACGATCAATCTCTTAAAAATGCCAAAGCAACAACCCTACTGACACGTGTTGAGGGCAGCTTTATAACAGACTATGAACTAACCTTGTTTGGTCAATATGATTATGTTTGGGCATTGGATAAAGATAGCTATAACTCCATCACTTACTTTAATGATCACGCCCCTATTCCTGATCCACCTGGAGGTGAGCTTAATCAACTTAATCTGCAGTGGCAGTTTTTGGTCGATTGGCGAGCTGTCGTAGGCCGCCAAGTAATTAGCTTTGATAATGAACGCCATGTTGGCAACGCTGCATATTGGCAAAACGATCAAACATTTGATGCTGCAACACTGCAATATAGAAATGGTTTTAACTGGCAGTTTAACTATAGCTATGTAAACAAAGTTCATCGTATTTTTGGAGATCACAGTATCGCTCGGTTACCCAGCTCCGATTCTCGATATCCAGAGACTCTAATACGACCAACTAGCGAACTTGGCAATCATCAGCATAATAGTCACTTGATTAATCTTTCCTATAAGTTCAATCCTAATGTAACAATTAGTAGCTTCGCTTACTTAGTGGATAATAAAACTGCAGCCGAGTTTTCATCAAACACACTGGGGCTGCACTTAGAAGGCGCAGCAAAACCTGATCAACTGAAATATAACTACAGTGCGGAAATAGCATGGCAAAAAGATGCAACCAACAATCCTAAAAATTATCAAGCATGGTATTTATTAGCGGAGCTAGGTGTTCAATATCGCAGTCACCGATTAGACGTTGGCTATGAATATTTAGGCGATGATAACAACACCGCCTTTCAAACTAGCTTAGGTACTAACCATAAATTTTTAGGGTGGGCAGATGTATTTAGCCGCTATGATGAATTAGCTGGCTTGAGCGACACTTATTTATCATACGCTGGTCGTAAAGCTAAAATACGTTGGAAGTTAGTAGCTCATAGCTTTGAATCTCTTGCTAATAATAAAAAGCTAGGCAATGAGCTCGATTTAGAGCTGGCGTGGCGTTATTCTCGTAAATGGGAATTTAAGTTATTAGCCGCTTATTACCAAGCAAAAGACACAGGTTTATACTCGAATATCGCAAACTTTGACTTATCTACAGTTGAAGTGTCGGCCTCTTATAACTTTTAGTTTTGGATATAAGCTCACTATTTTATTGTGCTTATATCCAAGTAATCACTGTGGTTACTTCCAATCATCAGCATTGCCATCATGACTAATTACGACACCTTCTTGCTCATCGTAAAAGTCGTAGAGGGCATCTGGCATCGGGTTTTGGCGAACATCTAAAAATTCAAGTTTATCGAGGCCATTAATTTGCAGGTCAACAAGTTTATTATCGAAAAAATAGCCCGTCTTTAAGTTTTTCAGTGCTGATATATCGAGCGTTTTAAGCTGATTTTGCATCATTCTTACAGTATGCAACGAACTTAAACCAGACATGTCGAGCGTAACAAGTTGGTTTTTAAATAAATAAAGTTTTTCCAACTTATTCAAAGAGTTAATTTGTAGTAAGTGCAAATCATTATTCGCTAAATTTAATAATGTTAGCTGTGATAGTTTCCTTAGATCTAGGGACTGCAAATTATTATTAAACAAAGACAACGACTGTAAATTTATAAACTGGTTAAGCTCTTGCGCATTATCAATACCCATTCCATGACATTTTATAGCAATAAACTCTTCTACATAACGCCATTGATTATCACTTGCTGTTGTTTTAATACAATCTTTAAACGCATCATCCTCAAAAGAAAGGGAGTTAATAGCTGTATTAGCAAATGCAGAGCAAGAAAAAACTAACTAATAGCCACTTCATTTTCATCAACTTTAAATTATTAAATAAACAACACAACTCTAACCCAGCAATTACAACAATTACAGTTTATTTATTACAAATAAAGAAAAAGCTTACTCTCATGAACACGCCTTTAATATTGATTTAACGCATATCGTTTACAGTGATAAAAATGATATTATAAACATCTCGTTATACTCAGCTCAGTAAGGCAGATAGCAATGAGTACACCTAATTTATCAAGACGCATGCGCAGGCTTCGCCACAGTGACGCAATGCGACAGTTAGTACGCGAATTTGATTTTAATATTGGCGATCTTATCCATCCTATTTTTATCGAAGAGTCGTTAACTGAAAGTCTAGAAATATCCACTATGCCTGGTATACAGCGCATTCCTGAACATGCATTAGCCCAAGAAATTACTGAACTGCATAGATTAGGAATTCAGTATGTTATGCCTTTTGGTATATCGCATCATAAAGACAGTGTTGGCAGTGATACATGGCACGATGATGGTTTACTGGCACGTATGATTAAAACAATCAAACAAACATGCCCCGAGATGATGGTAATACCCGACATTTGTTTTTGTGAATATACAGATCATGGACACTGTGGCGTTGTTGAAGATAATCAAGTTTGTAACGACCAAACTGTTGCTAACCTTGTAAAGCAGAGTGTATGCGCAGCAAAAGCAGGTGCCGATATGCTAGCCCCATCTGCGATGATGGATGGTCAAGTTAAAGCTATTCGAGCAGGCCTTGACAATGCAGGGTTTGAACATGTTGCCATTTTAGCTCACGCCATTAAATTTGCTTCATCTTTCTATGGTCCATTTAGAGCTGCTGTTGATTGTGAATTAAGTGGTGATCGCAAAGGCTATCAAATGGATTACGCAAATATTCGTCAAGCGCTTCAAGAAGCCCTTCTTGATGAACAAGAAGGCGCTGATATTCTAATGGTGAAACCAGGCACGCCCTATCTTGATGTCCTTAGCAGCTTGAGAGAGAAAACAAACTTACCTTTAGCTGCCTACCAAGTTGGTGGTGAGTATGCCGCTATTAAATTTGCAGCATTAGCAGGTGCCCTTGATGAAAAGAAAGTGATATTTGAAACACTGACCGGCTTCAAACGTGCAGGCGCTGATTTAATAGTGAGTTATTATACAAAACAAGTTGCACAGTGGTTAAAAGAATAACCGTGGTAATTTTTAGGGCATGTAACATTTTAGAACACGCTAACCCTATATTGGCTTAGTTTAAACCTACATAAATATCTTAACGTGTTACATGCGCAAAAATTAAAAAACAAAACTTGATCTCGTAAATCATAATTTGTCTTGTTTTATAGAGTGAGGATAAGTAATGTTTGCTGTGTTTTTACAAATATTGCTCATAGATAACCGATAAAAAGAGTCAATAATCACCACAACTTTGCAGAATCAAGGAAGTACACCATTAAAACTGAGTAATGGTAAGCAGATCATAGCAAATGGGCAACTTGACTTTATCGATATAAACCAAGTTGATGCAACGCAAACCAACGTAGGCAAGTTACCCGAGAGTATGAATAAACTTCCTTCTGTTTAATCATTTTCAACAGCAAATTACCTCGTTCATCGCAACGCCTTAGCGCGTTACAACAACCTCACCACGAAGATAGTAATTATTTTTATCGTAAGCATCCGAATTCGTTTGTTCATCATATTGAGTGACCGTAAAGCTGGCTGCATGTATCTGTGGCATCGGCTTTGCTGACTCATATTGTGTAACGTAATAAACAATCTCACCACTTCTGTAGTAGTTGCGCTCAAACACCTCAAAATTAACAGGTTCAGCGCCTATCAATATATGGCTATCTTCCCCATTTAAGTAAAAAATATGCTGATTATCGCTGGCAAAATTTTCATCTAATCGTGAAAAACTGGCGGTATCAATATCAACATCCGCTAAAATAGCGAGACCTTGATAAAAGATATGTTGCCCGTCTTTCCCATAACTATCATCAATAGGGACAAATGACTGCGCATCTATGTTATGCATGGGTTCATCGTGATGGTAAATGACCTGATTTCCCTCATGCCCTGAGATATTCCAAAAACTATAATAATCATATGCTGAATAAGTGCTAGGATCTGCGCCCTCAACAATACGCTCGCCTTTAATCACCTGAGTATCGTTAAGCCAATAAAGATCACTGCCAATTATCTTAGCGTGCAAGTTTTCAAGGTTAACACCACTCACAGCTTGACCGCTGTAGTAAAGATGCTGTTTATCTTTAGCGTACAGTTGAGCATCATAGGTATTTAAATCAGCTTGACTGTAACTGATAAAGCTTTCAGCATCAGCGTGTTCCATTAACTTAGCATTATAGTAAACACGCTGTTCGACCACACAGTAGCCACCATTGGCAATACCTTGAAGCAGATTCTTAACCATACTGGTATAGCCAAATATCGTAAATAAAAATCCGATAACAACGGCACTTATCAGCGCCATCTTGTAACTGTTAATGCCAAAATAACTACCACCAAATAAACCAATCAACAAAAATAACGGTACCGGATAGCTTAAAAATAATAAGGCTGTTAATACCGCTTGCTTGTTATTCGTCGCGCCAGGGGCACCGAACATCATCGGCGACATCATCATCATGCTTCCCCAAAAGCACAGTACCAACGTGACTAAGATATTAATTACTAGAGACATTATCTTCCTTGTTTAATTAGTGGTATTGGTATCATACAACAACCAATATTTTTACTTAATTGTAGAATGAAAATAAAGCTACTCTTCTGCTTCTGCAAACACTCTAATATGTTCTATGGCGCTGCGCCCTAGCGCTGATAAATTATATCCTCCTTCTAAATAAGAGATAATCCCTCTACAGCCAGTACTTTTTACCATGTCACACAGCTGTTGTGTCAACCAAGCATAATCAGCCTCAACAAATTTGAGGCTTGCCATATCATCTTCAAAATGCGCATCAAACCCTGCGCTGATAAACAATAATTCTGGCTTAAACTCTGTTAATTTAGGTAACCACTGTTGGTTATACAACGTTTTTAAATCATTGCCATCGCTGGCTATGGGCAACGGTGAATTAACCAATGTATCGTTATTTTCAACGGCGGTATTAGGGTAAAAAGGATGCTGAAATAATGAGCAAAGCAACACATTGTCATCATCGATAAAAATGTCTTGCGTGCCATTACCGTGGTGAACATCAAAATCGACAATCGCAATGCGCTTAATCCCTTTACTTTGCGCGTACTTCACCGAAATTGCTAAGTTATTAAACACACAAAAGCCGGCAGAGGTTGTACGGTTTGCATGATGACCCGGTGGCCGTACGGAGCAAAATGCGGCATCGAGGTTATCCGCTAATATTTCATCGACGGCTAATAGCCCTGCCCCTACCGCCCGCTCAATTGCCAAAAATGACTCTGGGCATAACCAAGTGTCGCCATCAAGTGATACTAAACCTTGTTCCGGGAGGGTGTTTTCCACCAGCGATACAAGGGCCTCATCATGGGCTAATAAGTAATGCTCACGTAATGCTTTAGGCGCTTGCTTTTGCTGCACGGCAATATCCAAGCCACTGGCCAAAAGACGATCGGTAATAGCATCTAAGCGCTCAGGACACTCTGGATGATCCGCGATCATTTTGTGTTTACGGCAAAAAGGATGAGAAATAATCGCAGTACGCATAAATGCTCCAAATGAGTTAACGACTGTAACTATAACAAAGCCACCCTTTGGTGGCTTTGCGACTTTGGTTTACTATTTAGCTTGCAAATGAAGATTTCTAAAATCAAAACTGAAATCAGTCACCGCTGTTGATACTGCACGCATTGTCGCTTCATTCACACGATTTTTAGTGCTCATATCAAAGCTAATATACGCATCAGCTTCGAGTAGCTTTTCATCCCACTTGACGATAAATGTGTTGCCCGTGTAATGCTCAAGCTGCCCTTTTAAACGTTTAGTATGCGTGAAATCAATACGTAACTTACCGTCTAGCTCTTCAATAATAACATCACCATACCAATCATCGTGCAAAGTGCCGGTGTAGCTAATATTTGGTAACTGTGGTTGATAGTCTGCAGGAGCGTCCGGTTTAGCATTAGCATACGCTTTTTGCTTACCTTCAAAATGCTTTTTAGCCAACTCTGCTACCCAATCTTTATCTTCAAGTTCAAGGGCGTCTTCAAGCACTTCATGAGTAATAGCAGAGAGCGCACCGAATGCTTGCTGATTAGATAAAATAACAATCCCGAGGTTTTTCTCAGGCAATAACGTCACCTGCGATACCATTCCTAAAATACCACCACCATGGCCTAATTTTTTAATACCGTGGTAGTCTTCAATGCTCCAACCTAAACCATAACCTCTAAATTGCTGATGATAAGCCTCATAAGCGCTTTTTGACGCCAGTGAGGTAATATGTGGATGCCACATTTGCTCTTGTTGTTTTTCACTAAACAACTGCTCGCCATTTGGCATTTTACCATGGGCTAATTGTGTACGTAGCCATTGGCTCATATCATTCACACTGGATGCAATAGCGCCGGCACCACGAAAATCTTCTAAGTAATTAACGAAAAATGGATGTAATTGACCATCCATAGGAATATGACCCGTTGCCCAGTTCTTATTACTTTTTGGAATACGCGAAAAACCGGCGCGTGAGTTATCCATGTGCAAAGGCTGGAGAATATTCTTTTCAATATAATCATTCCAGCTCATACCTGAGACCCGCGCGACTACCTCGCCAGCGGTCACAAACATCAAGTTGTTATAAGCGTATGTGCTGCGAAAACTACTAGCTGGTTTTAAATATTTAAGGCCTGCGAGAATTTCTTCGATTGATTTATCGGTGTCAGGCCAAATCATTAAATCCCCTTGGCCTAACCCTAAACCACTACGGTGACTTAATAAATCACGGATCGTCATTTCGCGGGTTACATAAGGGTCGTATAAACGAAATTCAGGAAGGTGATCAATTACCTTGTCATCCCAACTGAGCTTTTCTTCATCAACTAATTTTGCCAATGCCGCAACCGTAAATGCTTTAGTATTTGATGCAATACCAAATAAGGTGTCTTTATTCACCTTACTACCTGTATCTAAGTTACTAACACCAAAGCCTTTAGCAAAAATAACCTTATCGTTTTCAACAATCGCCACGGCCATACCCGGCACATCAAAGCGCGCCATTGAATTTTCAATCACTTGATTAATGTGCTTGGTATCAATATCGGCGTAGCTATTAAATGCACAGCCTGCTAATAAGGTGGCCGCAATCGCTAGTTTAGTTAATTTCATAACAATCCTTGGAGTTATCATTTTAGTTTTTATTTTTGATGTACAGCAAACTCAATGGCTGCACGCGCACTGTCGCTATCTTGGCAGGTTGGCCGAGACTTTATGGCATCACTGTACGCATTTGGCACACCAGCTTCAAGCGCACCGCGATGAACGTGCTGCATATACCAATCGTAAGGCAGTATCTGAGCATCAGTGGTGTTGGCAATATAACAATGCGCCGCTACTTGTTGCCCATCAAGTAATGTTACTTGAATATCTACGCAGTCATAACGAGGCCCTTCGATGGCGTCTAAAATCGTTTTTTCTGCGTCATTGAGTTGATATACCACGCCATATACTTGCGCGTTCTTATCATTTGATGGGCGTACATTGCCTTTTCCTGAGCCATCAGTACTTACCATATCAAAGGTTAACTCGTAACCGGCTAGTATTGCCGTACCAATACGAGTAGCGTTTGGTAAACGCGCCAACAAACGACTCGACGACATATTTGAACCAAACGAAAAATTATATACAGCCATATTCACCTACTACAGATTTCTGTTAAAACAACACTTACACTACAATTCTTATTGCTAGAGCGATCAAAATCACGCCAATACCACGGTCAAACCAATAGCCACTTTTTTGAAAAAAACCGCGAACACTAGGCTTTGATAGCACCAAGGATAGAAACGAAAACCACGCCCACGTTGCCAATGCCATATACAGCCCATAGCCTGCTTGCACAATTAATGGCGTTGATTGGCTGATCACTAAAGTAAACAACGACATAAAAAATAACGTGGCTTTTGGGTTTAACGCATTGGTTAAAAAGCCGCGACGAAATGCAATCCAACTGGATTCAACACCTTGAGATTGAAAAACAGTTTCTTGCTGCGCTGGCGCCGGTCTAGCACTTCTAAGCGCTTGCACACCAATGTAGGCCAAGTATGCACCCGCTAAATATTTTAATGCCATAAATACGTTTGGTGATTGCGTTAATAAAACCGCAACCCCGAGTAAGCAATAACTAACATGTAATAAAATAGCCAGGCCTACCCCAAAGCTGGTCCACAATGCATTACGACGCCCCTGCTGAACACTTTGTTTAAGCACAATGGCAAAATCTGGGCCAGGGCTTGCTACAGCAAAAAAGTGCGCCAGTGCAATCAATAAAAACTCATCTAAATAAGCCACGATTACCCCGCTTTTTTATCATCAAGCGCTAACAACAACGGATTAGCAGTACTATTAACTAAGGCTTTTATTTCTTTTGCGCCTTTTTGAATTGGCTGCGTAAGTGCGGCTTTAAATGCTTTTTTAGAATCTTTATAGCCTTTAAAGTGGCAAATAAGGGCATGCATAAATAAGGTTTGCGGTTCACTAAGTGCAGCTTGCCTGTTCGCATAGGGGTTGTAACACGAGCCACAGCCCCCTTTAAACTGATATACCGTATTGCTCATCATTACCCCAAAACCTAAAAAACATGCCACGGCATCGGCGGCCTGTGGTAAAAACTCTTTACCGCCTGGTGGTAACACGCCCACATGGTGGATCATAATTGTCGCTAAAGTACCGGCAAAGCTGGCCACTAAATCTTGTGGCTGATTAATTTGATTTGGATTAAATGACACATTAACCGTATGGCTTGGCGGCACAATTAATTGGCTATTATCACCACGTAACTGATTACTAAAAGCAAAATGAGGAAATACTTGCGGCTGCAATTGCTGTGGAGCCACCAGCGTAATTGGCCAAGCTTGCAGCCCCGCATAGCCAACCACTCGCTCAAACACTTTACTGGCCATTTCTTCAATGCTTGAAACCGCATCGGGAAAGCATTGGTGGTTTGGCAAAACTAATTGCGAGTTATTAATGAAATAGTCGCTGTCAAAATTTTCCACCGCCCACACAAAAGTATCAATCAGCCATTGCTGCTCTTGTTCATCTAATAAAGGTTTGCTTTTAAATAACGCTAACATAGTTTGCTCTTTTGCTTATTCTTGCTCTTGTGCCCATGCCCATGCTTGGGTGTTATATAATGGCACAGTGGATAACGCATGATGATGACTGCCGGTTGACTCTTTAGTTGAGTACGACAGATATAACAGAGTTCGCGTTTGCGCATCATAAATTCGACGCACTTTTAATGATTTAAATAAAATACTTTTTGATGATTTAAATACCACCTCACCCGACTTACTACGGTCAATCGCTTGTAATTGGTCGGCAGTAATTGGTCCTGTTTGGCGACACGCAATAGACATATCAGACGGATCAGCAAAATCTAAGTTTGCTTCGATATGGCTAATATGACAGGTTACACCTTTTACTAACGGGTCTTGTTGCGAGTTAACTTTAATATCTTTAGTGGTAAATAATCCCAAACTAACTGATGCAACATCATCAGAGCAGCCCGCTAAGGTGATCAATAAACCTGTCAATACACCTATCATTATAGGTTTCATATATTACTTGCTCCATGTAGGGGTAAACGATTCGTGGCTTACATTTAATATTCAGCTATGTTTCAATACTAACTTAAATTAATCACAACAACGAGCACGACACCATGAAAAAAGTATTTGTTTTACTGTGCTTACTGTTAGTAAGTCAGAGTGCGTTAGCTGGTTACTCACTGAGTCTTTATACTGGTAAAAGCTTTAATCAATCATTAGAAACTAAAAACGGTTTAGCTATAGAGCTCAAAGATAGTAACCATCTTGCTTTTAGTATTGATAGAACAATTGACTCAGCTCGTTATGGTTTTTACTTTTCAAACACCGAAAGTGACTTTCAATCCTCCCCTGATAAAAACGTTGAAATGCAGTATTTTATGTTTCAAAGTGCTGTTGAAGTCCCTTTAAGCAACCACATTAATAGTTATGTCGGCGCACAAATTGGTGCAAATTACATAAGTCCTAACTTCGCCAGCTCTGATACTTTCTTTGCCAGCGGCCTGTATGGCGGTTTAGAATACTTATTTAGCGATCAAGCTCGCATCTTATTTGAAACTCGCTGGCTTGCAACGATCGTCAATAATGCCAGTAACGTTTCATGTGCATTACCAACAGACGAAAACAAGCAATGCTTGTGGCATTTTGATGGTGATGTACTCAATCAGTTTCAAACCAGCTTAGGTTTCACATATCGTTTTTAGGGGAGCAAATAGATAACATGCCACATATCATCATTGAACATTCTGAAGATTTACCGGTATTACCGCAGGTATTGGTTGAAAAAATTCATCAAGCAACGTTTAACAGTGGCTTGTTTGAATTAGCAACGATCAAAACTCGCGCTATAGCCTATACACATTATCAATTGGGCGATGGTAAGGAAGGTTTTATCCATATTGGCGCACATATTATGCAAGGACGTACGATTAAACAAAAGCAACAACTCAGCGAGCAGTTGTTAGACTGTTTAAAAATATACTGCCGAGAATCAGACAGCTTAAGCGTTAACGTTCACGATATGGAACACGAAATTTACCGAAAGTGTTAAACAGCCTCTAGGGTAAATATTCAGCTTTAATACGCTTAATATCAATTTGTGGTGATTTATACGAGGTATACACTAACCAGCCTATATTTTCGATATAGGTCAAACCTGAGCTGCGGCTAAATGCACGCTCAGGTAAACGCATCAAATCATGCTGACTTTGCGTAGAAAAATCATAATAACTCAAACGGTAATCGTCCCGTTCTACATTGAAGTAATATACTCTTGATAACGCCTGAGTTGCTCCCTCAACATAGTACCAAGATGAATGATTAGACAAATTAATAGATTCAACAAGTAATTGCGCATGGCCACTATCAGGCTGTTTTATCCATAATTGTTTGGCTGCAATATCTGCAAAAATTAACGCTCCATCCTTATCCTCATACGCATACATTGTTGATTGCTCAATCGCTTTACCTAAATTATCGCCTTTGAGATTAAACCGGTATAACTCATTATTATTTGAGGTCAATATACTCTTACTATCCGGCGCCCAGCTTGGTTTGCCATGATAATTAAGGCCTGTATTTATTTGGCTGCTACTTTGTGAATTAAAATCATAAATTCGAAGGCTATTCACTTCATTTTTAGATACGACAAATGCTATATAACGTCCATCTGGTGACCAAACAGGACTATAAATAGTGGCATTTAACTGAGTTAGTTTCTTGCGTTGTGTGCCATCCTTATTGGCAATCCACAACTCTGTCGTGCCTGATTCATTTGACACAAATACCAATTTATTTTTAGTAGCACTGTAATCAGGAAAACGCGTATTAAAATGTGTAGATAAAACAGGAAATGGAGAGCTCGCCACCACATTATTTGTTTCAACTCGCATCAGCGTAGAGTCGATATCCCATTGGTGAAAATACAAACTGCCGTCTTGGCTGTATTCTGGATAACTTAATCCGTCAATGTGCGCATCAACTAAGCGCCCAGTTGCTAATTCATAAAAATAACCATGCCGCTTACCTTGATCAACCCCAGAAAAAACCAACAAATCTTTACTCGGGTGCCAATCCACACCACGAATATCAACAAATCCCGAGGTCAATTGCTTAGCATTGCCAGTAGCAATTTCAACTAAAAATAGCTCTTCGTAGCCGGAGGCTAAATTTCGCGATACCACGAGCTGTTTACCATCCGGCGAAAATACCACTGATTCATCATTAAAATCACAGTTCCCAGAGCAAGGCACTCGTGTTATTGCTAACTCACTTGATTGAAGATCAACAATATTTAGCTGTGTTTGTGCGTGATCATTTTTATCATCACTGATAAATACCAGCTGATTACCTGCGGCGTTAATATCAAGATCGGTGCTTCGGCCTTGACCGCATGTTGCCAACACCCTTGTTACTGCTGTCGTTAAATTTTGTTTAACTATTTCACACTGCCTTTGCTCATCTCGCCGATAATAAAATATATTATTTAAATCATGACTAAATACAGCACGTCCCTCAAGAAATGAGCTCTCAGTTAAGGCTATAGCCGCTTGTTCAGGTGAAAATAAATCTCGAAGATAAAGGTTTGCTTGCTGTCCAGGGCGACGCCAAGAATAAACAATAAAATGGCTGTCGTTTGAAATTGCCGGAAATAACTCCCGACCTGGGCTCGTGGTAATGGTTTCAACATGTTCAGATAAAGATGTGAACTTTAACGGCTCAAGACTCGGAATTTGCCGCTTAAAATAAAAAAACGCAAGACATACCATAACGGTAGCCACCATGACTGCAATTTTAACACTACTAAAAAGTACTTGTTTACTCTTTTTTATTTGCGTTAACTGCGGCTTTACTTCTGATTTTAGCTTTTGAGTATCTAAAAATACTGGTTGCTGTGCCAAGCGATAGCCTGTTTTGCGAACTGTAGCAATATAAGCATGAGCAGGGTCTAGTTCTTTAAAGGTTTTACGCAAATGCCAGATTGCATTGGTCAGCGCTTTTTCACCGACAAATTGATTACCATCCCAGACACCATCGATTAGATCTTCACGAGTAACAAGTTCTGGATAACGCATAACAAGAAAACACAGCAACTCGACAAATTTAGGTTGCAATACACATTCACTCTCACCACATAACAGCTTATTTTCAATTGTATTAACTTCGCACTGCCCTAAGGAAAATGACTGGTTAGTTTTCATAAATAACGTATTTACACCTTATATTTAGAAGTCTAGAAGGTTAACCTTTTATTGGCACAAAAAGCAAAATAACGCGATAGACAGCATAATTACAATTTACCAACCATTCGATTGAATAAACTCAACCATATGATAATAAAGGAATAGATATAAAATAGATGTAAAATAGGGATATAAACGAGATACCTTTCATTGTGTTTTTGTTCACGATTATTTAAAACAACTCACGAATATACCCAAATCACCTCAAGATGCAGAATTCAGTGTTTTACAGGAGCTTAATATCAAGGCGTTACTTTGCAACAATGACAGTCCCTTTTAACAAGAGAGTAAGTGTCTGTGAAACGCCCAAAGGGTTGGTTTAAAAGCGGATTTATACTTCGTTATTGATTTTAACAATAGAGCCAATCAATGCCTTGCCTAAATCGCTTTTAATTCTAACTGAAACTCACATCTGAGCTGGTTTGGGTATAAACCCATTCGCTAATGCATTAGTTGCTGTACTTTGAACTGCCCTTCAAAGATTACTAATACATTAGTTTTATCAAGATTCAATATGTAAGGGAAATCTGTGAGCAGTATATTAACAAAAAAATGCGCATTAGCACTGGCGATCACAGCAAGCTTTTCAGGCCAATTAATTGCAAATGATAAACAAATTGAACATCAATTAACGCCAAATAAAACAACGATAAAAGAAGAGAAACAAGAAGCCCCTGAAAAAATAGTGGTGACTGGCTCTCGCTTAAAGCGTGATAGTTTTTCTGTTGCCACACCACTAGTGACTATGGATCGCGCGGCGATTCAAGACACTGGTTTAGGTAACTTATCTGATGTTCTTGTTGATAACATGCCTGCACTTAGCCAAAGTATAGGCAACAATACAAGTCAATCGAGTATTTCTGGCACTGGCCTTTCAACCGTTCAATTACGTGACTTAGGCGCTAATCGTACCCTTACTCTTATTGATGGTCGCCGTGTAGTGTCAAATAGCTACGGCGGTAACTATGTAAGCTTAAATACCATTCCAAGTGGCATGGTTGAACGTGTTGAAATAATCAGTGGTGGCGCATCTGCAACTTATGGAGCCGATGCAGTCGCTGGGGTCGTCAATATAATTACCCAATCAAAAAAGAAGGCTTTGATTTTCAGGCTCGTGGTGGCCAAACCACTGAAGGTGGCGGCAAAGAGTTTACTCTTGATTTAAACTACGGCGATTCATTTGCTAATAATAAAGGGTATGTGTTTTTTAGTGCTAACTGGGACCGCGATTTTGGCATTAGTTACTATGATCGCGATCGTGCAAAAATAGAAGCCGCACATAGCTATAATAACACTCTTATGTGCAATCAAATGATGACCGAAAGTGGCTCTAAATGTATGCGTGACATTACTCAAGCTGATTGGGTAAGTAAAAGTGATGGCACCTTAGGCGGCGTTTTTCTAGAAAACAATAACAACGAAACGCAATTTTGGTATGACGGTCAAACACTGCGTGATGACTGGAAAGGCAATGAAGAAATATACGGTATTAACTCAAATCAGTACGTAATGCTGGATGTACCAAGTGATAACCTGTCAACAGCTGTAAAAATCGATTTTGATATCAGCGACGACATCATGAGTTACTTCCAACTGCAATATAGTAAAAGTGGCTCGTTCAACAGTAAGTCACCTGAAGATGAATATGAGGGTGCATTCGTACCGCGTTATGATGCTGTAACAGGCGATCCAATCGCAGATATCGCACCGGGCTACATTCCAATTAATAACCCGTATGTGCCACAACAAATCTTAGACGCAAATCCATACAAAGACCGCATTTATTGGGATCGTCGCTTTGGCGAAGTCGGTAATATCAGTACTGATAATGACCGTACCACTATCCGGACATGGGCAGGCCTACAAGGTACTATGTTTAATCACCAATGGGATTGGGATGTATCAGCCGGATATGGGCAATTTAAACAGCATCAAATCCGTAATAATGAACTGAATGTAATAAATTTAAATCAAGCATTACAAGCGGAGAAACTTGCTGATGGCTCTATTCAATGTATAGATGAAGCAGCCCGTGCAGCAGGCTGTGTACCAATCAATCTATTTGGTGAAGGTTCAATTACTCCAGATATGGCCGACTGGATCCGTAGCAACCCGATTATTGATACAAAGATTCAGCAATATACAGTGATGGGTTACATCACAGGTGATTTATTTGAATTACCAGCAGGGAGTGTTTCTGCGGTATTTGGTGGCGAATATCGTAAAGATAGCCAAAGCTTAGATACCAGTGAGGACATGAAAGTTGGCGGTATTACGTTTAACGTTGTTCCTTCGTTTTATGGTGAAGTTGAAGTCTATGAAGCCTTTGCAGAATTGGCGATTCCACTACTAAAAGATGCCCCTCTTGCAAAAAGCTTATCCGCTGAAACCTCGTTACGCTTAGCTAATTACAGCATGGAAAACGTCAATACTGTAGCCAGCTATAAACTAGGTTTACTATGGCAGCCAGTTGATGGCTACATGGTACGCGCAAATTATGCTCGCGCACAGCGCGCTCCAACGATTACCGAATTGATGTCTCCACCGCGTGGCGATTTCGACTCATATGATGATATTTGTGATGGCTTAACGGCGACCTCAACTAAGCCAGGTCATGATAATTGTCGTTTAGAGCCAACTCTTGCTAAACAGCTAGCTGAGGATCCTAACTTTAAATTCGACAGCGAAGATAACAATTATTCTCCAGGTACAGGTAACCCTAACCTTAAAGAAGAAACGGCCGATACCTATACCTTTGGTGTAACACTATCACCGGAGTTTTTCCGTGGTTTTAATCTCGCCATCGATTACTACGATATTGCCATTATTGATGCGATTGATGAGATCAGTAACGAAAATATTATGAATGAATGTTACGATTCTGAAGCAGCTTGGGGTAGCAATAATGAGTTCTGTAATGATATCACCCGAAATAACGAAGGTAACATTATCAAAATTCTACAGCGTGAATATAATTTAGATGAGCTGACAGCCCGTGGTTATGATGTAGTCGCGACTTATGATTTTGATATTGGTAGTTATGGCGAAGTATCTTTAAAGCTTGACTACAATCACGTTATTGAAAACTCACAAACCTATGAAGGTTTAGATGGCAATAACGTAGTTACTCATTATGCTGGATATGGTCGCAGTAAAGACAAAGCCGCGATGTCAATTGCATGGAGTTTGGATGACTTGCGTATTCGTTGGCGTACCAACTTCTTGGGCTCTTTTAAAGCCGATCAACAAGATGAAAAAGATTACCTAACGGCCGTGTTAGAAAACAATGAAAACTGTGCCGCTGCAAGTGCAGACTGTATTTCCAACCCAGAGCCTCTTGCTTATCAAGACTACGGCTCATATATAAAGCATAGTTTATCAGCTTCTTACACTATGGCCTTAACTTCAAACAGCGACTTACGCGTGTTTGGTGGAATTAATAATATATTTGATAATAAAGGCGCATTCTACCCAAGTGGCAACGGTAATTATTACAGTGGATATGGCGGTGGTACTGGTCGTTATATGTACTTAGGTGCGCAATATAGTTTTTAAATGATAGCGTCTAAAATTTATTGCTAACGAAGTGTTAATGATTCGTTAGTTTTATAACTACTAGGTTGTTGTCAAAGGTACGTATCGCAAGAACCAGGGCAAGAGCATGAAAAAAGTCTATGATTTCAATACCTTTTCAAGGTAATCTGTACTGCGCATAGCTTTTTTCTGTTTTGCGGGCATGCCTTTATTAAAGCTTGTTTCTGCTTTTAGCTGATTAAATGCGATGTGTCTCAGCCCCGCAAATACAGGTGCTGCACCTTCACGCCTAATTCGGCAATCATCTTCTTTAAATCCGACATCTAAACGCCAATGTAATCCATTCTCTATTTGCCAATGTTGCCGTGCGGATCTTGCGAGTTCTTCCGCCGATAGATATGCTGAACTGATGTAGTATCTATAGCATAACTCATTGCTTACTTTGTTTTTTTCTTTCCTATAAGAAACAATAACTCCCACTGTTTTGGCATCTTTCCAATTGCTCGTTTCTGATAAATCACTTACGTTATGACTAACAGCACAACACCTGAATTCTTCTCTGTTTTTATGATAATCGGCTTCATTAAACAAAACTCCTTCGGACGCTTGTCGTGTGACCTCAGGTAATAAAGCATTCTCTACTTGTGACAGCAGTCCTTTATGGTTCGCTTTTACTGCCAGTAGGTAATCGGCTTGTTTATCCACTATTGTCTCTGCAATTGATTTTTGACACCCCATAGCGTCAATCGTGACTAAGCAGCCTTTTATCTCCAGTAATTCAAGAAGCTCTGGTAACGCTGTTATTTCATTCGACTTTTTATCAACAGGGCATTGCGCCAAAACAACACCATTTTCGCACGCAAATGCACTGACCATATAAAGTGCATCGCGCCTATCTGACTGATTAAATGAACCTTTCAATCGCTTACCATCAATCGCAACTACATCGCCCTGAGTTAATTTAGAACAGTCTTTCATCCAAGAAGAAAAAGAATCTTGAAACTGCGTCATATCAATGCGACTCATCACACGAGCGATTGTGTCATGGCGAGGGATACCTTGCTCAAGAGGAACGTACTTCCTGAGCCAATCTAATCTATCATGGCCAAAATCTTCAATATCTTCCCAGCCTTGGCACCCAGATATGACAGCGCTGACAGCTAAGAATATGATATCAAAAAGTTTATGGACAACTTTACCCTGCTGGCGAGGGTCGGCAATTGATTCGAAATATTTAAATAGTTGAATATCAGGCATGGGGGCTCCTTAAAAAGGAGTATAAGATCATACTTTTAAGTCAAGGTAAAGTTCGTGATCTTGCCCTGTCGCAAGAACGTACCTTTTTTATTTAAACCTAGAACCAGTTTTGCATTTCTATTAATCTTGACTCGGTGCGTGCGTATTCAAATGCCAGCTTTTTACCTTGATATAAATCAGCAATGCCAACCTCGCTACTCAGTATCAATAACTTGCCACGGTCGTAAAATTCATCCACTAAAGCAATAAAGCGTCGCGCTTCATCGTCTAGTGTATGTTCTTGTAAATCTTGTTTTTCACGCTGATAGCTATCTTCAATACCATGCACTATTTGCTTACCTGTTGCCGCAGCGCCCATTACTGGCACATTACAGATATACACACGCTGATAGTACTTTGCTAAATGAATATAATCAGCGGTACTACGCGGGCCTGAGCACAACGCCATAAAATCAAACATAATGGCATTATTGCTGAGCCTTAAACACGCCAGTTTACGCCCGTAAATAGAAATATCAGTTGCTGTTTGTAAGTTATCTGCAAAAGCCAAAAAATCAGCATCCAGTTCAGAGTTAGCCGAGCTGTTAAAATAATGAGTTGCGTGCTTACCAAAACGAAATCGGTGGTCAACAGAGCCTGTGACATTAATAATATGACAATGCGCTTTAATTAACGCTATGGTGGGTAAAAAGCGCGCTCGCTGCAAGCCGTTATAATAAAGCTGCTCAGGTTGACAATTTGACGTAGCAACCAAAATGATGCCTTTGGCAAACAAGGCTTTAAATAGGCCGGCCATGATCATAGCATCGCCAATATCAGAGACAAAAAACTCATCAAAACAAATTAATTTAAGCGTTTCTGACCACTCATTTGCTATTTTATCCAGCGGGTTTTTAACCCCTTGCAACTGTCCTAGACGAGTATGTACTTGAGCAATAAAATGATGGAAGTGTAAACGTGTTTTTTGTTTAATTGCTACAGTCTCAAAAAACACATCCATTAGCATCGATTTACCCCGTCCAACAGGTCCATACAAATAAATGCCTTGCAAAGATACCGATTTTTGCCACCAATGATGCGGTTTATCAATGGCAATTGCGAGATTGTCTAGTGCATTCACCGCTGCTAATTGGGCATCATCAAATTGCAATTTACCGGTGGCTATTTGCTGTTGATAATATGCTAATATTTGTCCACTGTGTACTGTCATGCGTTATCACGATCCGTTATACTCGCCGCCATTGTAGTCGACTAGAAGTGTGAACCCAATGAAATTCCCTTGCCGCCTAGATAAATTTATTAGCCATCTAGCAGAAACGCCACGCACCAAAGCGAGAGCAGGAATAAAGCGTAAAGATGCCAGCGTAAATGGCGAGGTGATCAGCGCTTATGATCATCCAATCACAGCGACAGATAACGTATTATGGCAAGGTAAGCCGCTAGTTTTTCTAGGTAAACGCTATTATATGCTGAATAAACCGGTCGGTTATGTATGCGCCAACAGTGACGAGTTACACCCAACGGTATTTGATTTACTCGATGAACTTAACATGAGTGATTTTCATGTTGCAGGTCGGCTTGATCTCGATACAACTGGGCTTGTGATCATTACCAATGATGGCGATTGGTCACATAAAATCACCTCCCCAAAACATAACAAATTTAAGACTTACCTGATTGAAACACAAGAACCTCTAACGGATGATGCGCTGGAAAAACTTCGCCAAGGAGTGCAATTACACAACGAAAAAGAACTAACCAGACCCGCAATTGCAGAGCAACTTGCCACATATCGTATGCGTCTGTCGATCTGCGAAGGTAAATATCATCAGGTTAAACGCATGCTCGTTGCAGTAGGCAATAAGGTCGTTGAATTACATAGAGAAAAAGTAGCAAATATCGAGCTTGATGAGGCTCTTGCTAGCGGAGAATATCGACTCTTAAGCGCAGCAGAAATCACGCTTTAATTTACCCGTAATGGAAACTTGAGTAAAAGTCACGTCTAATTCCCATATTATTGTTAATTAAAGCTAACATCTGGCCGACAAACATGGTAGAAAATCATGGTCATAAAAATAATAAGGGGCGCGATGTGCTGTCAGGTTTAGCATTAAGAACTAAAATAATTTTGTTCGCTGGAGCGATGTTTGTAGCACTCAATGCTATTGCATTACTGGGCTTACAATCTCTTCGCCACGCAAGTGAAAGCGATAATATTGCCCGTATCAATCAACTCATGAAAAGCACGACAAATATTGTCGAGCAATTTGAGTTACTTGCTAAAAATGGGCAACTAACCGAGCAACAGGCGCGTGAATTTGCCACGCAAATGTTGCGTGAAAACAAATACCACGACAGTGAATATGTGTACGTAGTGAATGATAAACTCGACTTTATTGCTACACCTCACGATCCGCAGCTACACAACACCAGTTTTAATGATTTCAAAGATGCCAGCGGTAACAGTATTGGTCGTATGGTTGAACAATTAGTCGGTAATCAAACCAACAAAATTATTACCTATCATTGGGATTCTGTCCGTGATGGTGAAACCGTTGACCTAACCTCTGTGGTGCAAAAAACCCCTTACTTTGGTTGGTATGTTGGTACCGGATCAGCGAAAAAGAAGTTGATGAGCGTTACTGGAATACCGCTAAGTGGTTACTAGGCTTGTCACTACTTATTGCCCTTGCTTTAACTGCTGCAATTGCTCGCTTTGGTATTTCTTTAAGCAACGCGTTAGGCGGTGAAGTCACTGAGGTAATTGGTATTGTTAAGCAAGTTTCTCGTGGCAACTTAAATTCGCATATTCGTACTGACGCCCAACCTGAAAGCATTATTGCTGCCATGCACTATATGCAACAAGGGCTACGGGGTGTAGTTGGCAGTATTAAAGATGTTACTGATAGTCTAAAAAATCAGAGTTTAGATAACGAATCCCGCTCAACTGAGCTTGATAAACTGACCCGCAGCCTAAACGAAGAAACCCATATGGTCGCATCAGCTATCACTGAGCTAACAGCCTCTGCGCAAACAGTGGTTGAGCATGCCGAGCAAGCCGCCTTTTCAGTACAAGAAGCCGAAAGCCAAGGACAAAATGCCAGTCATTTAACTGCTGAGGCAGCAAATACCATAGCTCTTTTAGAGCAACAAATTGACAGCGCTGGTAATAACATCCAACTCCTTGATGATGAAGTAAATAATATTGCAAATGTGCTTACTGTTATTCAAAGTATTGCCGAGCAAACTAACCTGTTAGCACTCAATGCAGCCATTGAAGCTGCCCGTGCCGGTGAACAAGGAAGAGGCTTTGCGGTCGTTGCGGATGAAGTACGTCAACTAGCGCAGCGCACGCAAACTAGCACAGAAGAAATTCGTACTATGATCGGTAAATTACAATCCGCCACTAAAGATGCAAAAACTTCAGTTAACTTAAGTATTGCCACCAGTGAACAAACCGTAGCGAAATCTAAAGATGCCAGTGAAGAGTTGCAGCGTGTTGCTGCATCTTTGAGTGCCATAGCACAAATGAGCCATCAAATAGCCATTGCAGCTAAAGAGCAGCTCGATGCAGGGGAAGACACAGCAAGACGCATTGTGACCATCTCTGACACCGCCTCACAGACCGCAGACCTATCGCATCAAGCCCACGCCGCAACGGACTTGATAAAAGGACTGACGAGCGATTTAGAAGCTGAAACCGGCAAGTTTAGATCCTAGTAATTGGTTACCTAAAACTAAAAAGCCCGCGTTAATTACGCGGGCTTTTTAATTGAATTGATTAAGTTAAGATTTAATTTGTACTAAATCAAAATCAGCCATACTTGGTACTATCATTTGTAATCGTGATTCGGTGACATCAAGCGAGTTTAAACATTCACAGTATTCTGAGGCTTTTAACTCTAACTGTTGAGCTTTTTTCTGCAATGACTTATCGATTTCTTTTGAAATAATATCCATGCGCTGTCCCATGTCATTGATACGATCTTCAATATTACCTTCGCGGGACTTAAATGCATCACCTAGAGAAACTAAAATAGCGCCGAGAGAGCCATGAACTGCAGAGTGAATTTTTTGACTGATCTCTTCGGTAAAAAAATCATCAATTTTAGATAGTGATTGTGGGGCAATAAAAAAGAAATCATCACCGCGTTTAAATTTATCCATTAAAGCGCGCTCAACATATTGCAGTTGCGTTTTTAGCACTTCCGACTCTTTGTCCGACATACCTTCAACAACTTGCTCTATCGCACTTAAGCCAAGATTAACACCGTCAGTTGCCAACTCTACCAACTCAGGCACCGTATCGCGAATACCCGCGCTAAACTGTTTTAACACTAGGGTTTCATCTGACGTTAGATCAATCCAATAGCCACGGATAAATAGTTGATTATCATTATTTATTTGTACGCGGGTTTGGCCCTTATCAACAATACGAATGACATCATCAGTGATGATCAAACCATGCCTTAGCTCTACTTCGCACACGGCTTTAGCGCTGACATTAAGACTTGATAGTGCTATGGACATCGCCAATATCGAACGAGATAAAAACGCCATAAACACCTCAAAAAGACTAAAAATGGAAGGCGGCTAGGTTAACAAAAAACCAGTTTTATGCAAGAGAAACTAGGCCCTAGCTTCTAGGGCCTTATAGATAACATTTAAATTGGTGATCCTGGTGGGATTGGTAATGCAGTAAAATTTGTAGGCCAATTGCCGGTAGCCAGAAACTGTTTAATTTGATCGGCTAAGTATTGCTTAAACGCACTTTCACCAACATCAGCACTGCTAAGTAAAGACTCTTGCTGATACGCCTTACTCAGTTTTACTAAGTAATAACGCAACTGAGCTTGCACCTCTGGAGCAACTTTATCACTGGCGACTAAATCAGCAAACTGCTTTGCTGTTAATAACTGCACCCGCTGAGTGATTTTGCCTGCCATGCCTTTTTTACTCTGAATCAAAAACACCTGCTGATAAACTTTTGCAAGCAGTTCATCTAAGCTAAAAAATGCATCACTGCGCGCTTGTTGCTGTGCTAAACGATTTAATCGTTGGCTATTTAGCAATAACGCTAAACTATGTTGTGCAGCCACTTCGGGTAGCGCCATTGCATCTAAGGTTAAGCCAGTGCGGCCAACAATGCTTTCTCGGCTTTTAGATTCGCCATAGGCCTTGGGTGGAATTAGCGCTAACACTGATTCTGGTAATACTAAATTGTCAGCATTTAGGGTAGCTAAGATGGCCTTTAAAGCGAGCTGTTGAGTTGCCTTTGCAACAACTTGTGCACCTTTTACCATACCTTGACCACGTACTTCGTAATCATAATCAACACCTGCAATCAGTTTTACAGCAGACTCGACCTGATAACGATGGAATAAATACAGCGGCACCAGCATCTCTTCTAGCTGAGATAGTGACGTCCCTTCTTTGATATTGTTAATACCAAATTTAGCGAGTGCTTGTTGTCTTACGTCAAGCACTCTTAATAGCTCTTCACTTGGCGAACTGCCGTTATCCCATAAATGAGCTGTTGGATGCGCGCCACCTTGCGCTCGTGCATCACTATCAGAAATAAACTCCAGCCCTTTAGCTTGGTTATCCGCTAAAATTGCACTTAGTTCTGCATCTTCATCAAGGTTACGAAAATCACTGTAACCGTACTTTATAACTTGCGTATCCCACTGCCCCATACCTTGTGCATAACCTCGGCTCACATCGAGTTCACCTTGGTCATTAAAGCCCACTAGTGGGTGCGGATAATCCATCACCGAAGCACGATCAGCCACTGACGCAGAGAAATTATGCGCTATACCAAGTGTGTGACCAATTTCGTGAGCACTGAGCTGGCGAATACGATCAAGTGCCATTGCTTGTAACGTTTTTGCCACTTCATTACCTTCTAAATAAGGCGCTGCAAGTGCTTCAGCTATTAAAATATCTTGGCGCACACGCAGTGAGCCTAATGTAACGTGACCTTTTAAAATCTCACCTGTACGCGGATCGATCACCGAGCTGCCATAAGACCAACCGCGCGTTGCACGATGCACCCACTGGATCACGTTATAACGCACATCCATAGGATCGGCGTTATCTGGTAACACTTTAACAATAAATGCATTTTTATAACCCGCTTGAGAAAACGCATCATCCCACCATTTTGCGCCATCGAGTAACGCTGTTTTTACCGGCTCTGGTACGCCTGGATCTAAATAATAAATAATCGGCTCAACGGGGTCGCTAATAGGTAAGCTTGGGTCTTTTTTCGCTAGACGATGACGCGGAATATAACGTACCAACATTGATTCACTTAATGGCGCGGCATAATCTTTATGTTCAATACTCCAATAACCTGATTGCGGATGAAACGCACGTGGCGTGTAATTATCATCAGGTAACTGTATTAAAGAGTGATGCATATGCACGGTTAATGCGTAAGGGTCAGCACTGACCTGACGAATATACTCACCCGGTTGAGTGCCATTAAATGTCAGCACAGCTTCAAGTTCAGTATTTTTCATAAACGCTTTTGAGCGATCCATATTTACTGCACTGCGACTTTCATCAAGGCTAAAATTGCCTTGTTTACGTGCAGCAAGCGTTCGACCCACACCATGTACATCGCTCAGTAAATAGGGCGTGTAATCAATCAATACAGCTTGCGGGCTTTGTGCAACCACTTTAAAACCCGCTAAAATACTTGATGCAAAGGCTTCTTGAATACTTTTTTGTTCGGCTTTATTGCTGGTATTTGCACGGTAGTAGGTATTAATAGCCCGTAACATCACTTTATCGCCAAAGCGCTCAAACTGTACAAGATGCGTATTGCCTAACTGGCCGCGATCAAGGCCAATATCGTTAGAGCCGACACCATAAGGCAAGCTTTGCTGTAATAAAAATTGCTGCTTGAGTTTATCAACTTTTAAATAAATTTTACCGTTTTGAGTGTCGTAATAAAAAGAGAAGTAGCTCGGAAAATGATTCATTTGTTCAGTAAAATCATTAATAGACTTAATTGCTGCGTGCGCTTGGGTTATCATAGTTAGCAACACAGTAAAGAGTATGTAACGTATCAATGGTATTTTTTGCATAATCTTATCTTTGTTATTCGCGTTTTAAATACGGTTAAGGTGTGTCCAGTATAGGATGTTGCACCTAAAATACAGTTATTTAAGACGAAATTCAGCGCTTGCTGTGATGATCCCTCTCACCCTATGATTATCATGGCCCATAACGTTATCAGGAAAATAGAATGCGTAGACTACCTCCGGTATTACTTGAAGACGGTTGCCCTAGAGAGTTAATATCACTGATCAGAACGATTTTAGCGGCCTGTAAAGAAATTTCATTCCGCGTCGGCCAAGGTGCCCTGTCCGGTGTACTAGGTTCAACGCTTGATGAAAACATTCAAGGCGAAACACAAAAGAAACTCGATGTTCTGACCAACCAACTACTTAAAGATATTTTACTGGAGTCAGGCTACGTAAAAGCGATAGCCTCAGAAGAAGAAGACTACACAGTAGCTGGCAACCCGAATGCAGAATATATCGTTGCGTTTGACCCACTTGATGGCTCATCAAATACCGATATCAATTCATTGGTTGGTACTATTTTCTCAGTAATGAAAGCGCCTGAAGGCTCAGATCCTGCAGATCAAAGTATCTTTATGCAGCCGGGTAAAAGCCAAGTCGCTGCGGGATATGTATTATATGGCCCATCTACAGTGCTTGCATTAACGACTGGCAAAGGTACACGTTTCTTCACGCTAGATAAAACACACGGCAGCTTCTTATTAACTCAAGATTTTGCCCAAGTACCAGAAGAGACCAACGAATACGCCATCAATGCGTCAAATCAACGCCATTGGCAGCCTGCGATGCAAAACTACATAAATGACTTAATGGCTGGCGAAACAGGCCCACGAGCGCGTAACTTTAACATGCGCTGGATTGCCGCCATGGTCGGTGATGTTCATCGCGTGTTATGTCGCGGTGGTATTTTTACCTACCCAACCGACACTAAAGATCCAAACAAACCAAATAAGCTACGCCTACTTTACGAAGCAAACCCAATGGCTATGCTGATCGAGCAAGCCGGCGGCATCGCCTCAACTGGCACAGAACGCATTATGGATATTCAACCCGACGCTATCCACCAACGCGTAGCGGTGATTTTAGGTTCGAAAAACGAAGTAGAAACCTGCTTGGGATATCATAAGTAATAGACTTTAGGATAGAGGAGCTAGGTAAAAGGCTCTAGGAAAGTGATTTCCTCAGATAACAATCACATCGTAGGCGCGGCTTTATGCCGCGTTTTTTATTTTCAGCCATATCAAGGCGAAGTTAGCCGCAATATCCCTAGAACCTAGCCCCTACTAACTTGCTAATAATTCAACCAACTTCGCAACTTTACTCTTATCAAGCTCGCCCATTTGTTCGCTGTTGCTGAGGGCATAGATAACCCCTTCGACGGCGCTATAGTCGATGTCGGTTCTAGATTCTATAACATTCGCCCACAACTCCAGATCGTCTAAATCAATCTCATCTGCTTGGCAGCGAGTGAGCACATCCAAAACAGTTGCGAGCGTCAATATGTAAATTGGGCCTTGGTTATCTATTGTTGATGCAACAATAATACTTATTGCCTCGTCTTTGTATTTACCAAAAGTGACAAATTCTGCTAACGCTTGTGCTCTGTTCATTTTTAATTATCTGTTATCCTGTAACTGACTATTTCATTAAAGATTAAAATATATCTAATGACTATTTTAGCCTGCTCGCAATGCCAAGCGACTCTTAACTGCAACGTTGATGATATCAATGCCTGTTGGTGCAATGAGCTGCCTGCTATTTTACCGCTTGATAGCACAACCACCAGCTGTTTATGCAGAGATTGTACGTTGACTAAAATCAATCTATATTTAAATGCCCTCTATCAGCAACCACTTAAAAATCAGCTTAGTTTTGCAGCCTCTTTCTCTAGCCATAATCCCCTAATAGAAAATCTCGATTATACAATGCAGAACAACTATATGGTGTTCTCACGCTGGTTCTTTTTAAAACGTGGTACATGTTGTAAAAACAATTGTAAAAACTGCCCATTCAAAAACACAAAATTAACAAGTGATGCAAAATAGCACAAAAACCATAAAGAGAAAAAATTCATACAAATATTAATATGCAATAAAAACTCTTTAAAGCACTAAAAAACGTTTTTTGATGAATATTTTATCTATATAATTGCATATTAATTTCCGTACCCTTTCAGCCATCTTGTTTATCTTTTTATAACATGCTTTCTTATTAGAAAATGACAACCAGATAAACAAAAAACAGGATAATCAATGAAACAGTTCAAGCCTAATATTGTCGCTTGCGCAATAGCCGCCCAATTTTTTACTGCCGGTCATGCTGTTGCAGCGGAGCAACAAGTTGCAACAGAAAAAGCAATTGAAACAATTCAAATTACCGCGACTCGTCGTGCGGGCTCAGTGCAAGAGGCACCACTTAATATTACCGCCCTTGATGGTGATGTGATCAAAGATCAAAACATTGGTGATCTTGAAGATGTGGCACGCTGGGTGCCAGGTTTAACTATTTCTGATCAAGGTGGCCGTGAAGGTTCACCGATTATTGTCCGTGGCTTAAATACCAATACTTCAGATCGTATTTCTGATGGTGGTACAGTTGCCACTTACGTGGGTGAGATTCCACTTAATATTGATTTACGTTTAACAGACGTAGACCGTGTTGAAGTGCTTATCGGTCCACAAGGTACATTATACGGAGCGGGAACATTAGGTGGTGCAATTCGTTACTTATTAAAACAACCTCAGCTCGATATTACCGAAGGCCAAGTCACTGGTGATGTGTTTAGCTTAAACGAAAGTGACGGCACTGGCGGTGAGTTTGGTTTAGTATTTAATACGCCGTTAATTGACGATGTATTGGCTATTCGCGCTAGCGTCAATTACTACACCAACCCAGGTTATATCGATTATAACTTCGTAGTACAAAACCCAGGCGTATCAAACCCAAACCCTGATTTTACCAACCCACAAGATGTCAGTGCTAACTTGCGCAGTGTCAGTGATGTAAATGATGAGCAAATTACCACAGGTCGTGTGTCACTGCGTTGGCAAGCCAACGAAGCAGTAGAAGCAACGCTAAACTATTTTTATCAAAAACAAGAAAATGGCGGTAATTCTACATCGCAATATAATTCATTAAGTGACAGCAGTGGCCTACAAGGGATGGTTGGCCAGTATGAAAATGCCGCGCGGATACTTGAGCCTGGTGAAGAAGAAAACGACTTATTAAGCTTGGAAATTAAAGCGGATTTAGGTTTTGCTGAACTTGTATCTGCCTCTGGTTGGTCAAGCTATGAGCAATCTGGACAACGTGATCAAACTGATTTGCTTTACGACATATGGACTGGTTATGCAGAATTTCCAGCGTTTGTTGCGCAAACCTTGGATACATCAAAACGTGATAGTTTCACTCAAGAAATTCGTTTAGTGTCTAACTCTGATAGCGCTTTTAACTGGATTGTCGGTGGTTACTACAACAAGCTTGAAACTCACTCAGACGATCGCGAATACACACCCGGTTTAACTGAGTTTTGGGGCGATGATATTCCTAATCTACAACAAGATCTCGAGTATATTTTAGTCAGTGACTCTGAAACCACTGAAAAAGCACTATTTGGTGAAGTAGGTTATGCGTTTACCGATCAATTCAATGTAACCCTTGGTGCGCGTTTTTACGAATATGATGTATCCACTACTTCAGGCTCAGCCACACCGTTGTATTCAGGTGATTTTTCATCATTAGATCAACTTGCAATGGTGAATACGAGCGCCAGTGATAACGGTAACTTATTTAAATTTAACGCTAATTACACTTTTGAAACTGGTGTACTAGCCTATTTTACCGTTAGTGAAGGCTTTAGGATTGGTGGTGGCAACGGCCTAGCTCCTTGCCCTGATGTGTTACCTGAACAACAAATTGTCTGTGCTCTACCAAATGAAATTGGTTATGAACCTGATACCACTGTAAATTATGAACTTGGTTTTAAATCGAGCTGGTTTAAAAACCGCCTACACTTTAACGCGGCATTATTTAATGTTGATTGGAAAGACGCGCAAATCGGTAGCACAACCGTAAATGGTCAGGAGTTGATTACCTCAAATGCAGCTACTGCTAACTCTAAAGGGGTTGAAGTTTCAAGCCGTGCAATCATCGCGGATAACTGGACTGCTTATGCCACATACGCTTATGCCAAAGCGCAATTAACTGAAGATTCTCCTGATGTATTTGGTGCAGGAGTACAAGGCGGTGAAGATGGCGACCGCTTGCCAGGTGCGCCTGAGCATCAATTCTCGTTTGGTCTGCGTTACGAACAAGATGTATTAGATAATAAACTTTTAAGCGTAAATTACGGTATAACAGCACAGAGCGATACGATCACTAAAATTGGCTTAAAAGCTGATGGTGAAACGCTTGCAGGCTATGCCTTGAGTAACTTATCTGCCAAGCTAACCGGTGATATGTGGTCGGCCACTCTCTATGTTGATAACTTATTCGATAAGTACGCGTTCACCTCTGTACGTCGAGATAAGTCTTGGATTGATTCGAAAGAACTTCCTGAACTACAACGTGTGTATGGTCACTACACTACAACACCGCGTACTATCGGCATGAAGTTTACGTATAACTTTGAACTGTAATAACGGTTATCTATAAATTAAAAAAGCCTTGGTGTTTTACGCCAAGGCTTTTATGCTTATTGCCATGCTGACATCGATACAAAAAAATCTACAACAACAAATTGAGCACGCTATTAATCATAGCAAGCTTAATGACGCGCACTTATTACTGATCAGTAATATTAAAAACACACCAGATGATCACTTTAGCTATTTTTTGCTAGCGCAAGTAAATGTTGCAGCAAATGATATAAGCAAAGCAAATAAACTCTTAAACAAAGCGATTAGTATTACGCCCCTACCTTTATATTTTGCTCACTCAGCCAAATTTGCCGTACTGCGCGGGCAGCTGTTAGATGCGCAGCAATATATAACTGAAGCAATAAAACATCCATATTATGAAGTTATTGAATGCGATTTAATTGCTAATGTACTGACTCGTTTAGGCCATTATCCACTGGCGCTCGAGTGGCAATTACGGGCCTATAAACATGCTCCTGAAAATCCACAAATCTGTTATAACTTAGCAGTGGCATATAAAATAATGGGGCAATTTAGTGATGCAATACTGCTACTACAAATGCTTGTTAAACAGTATCCGCAACATTTTCAAGCTCACTATTCGCTAGCTGAACTTAACAATAACAAGCAGGCTAAGCAGCATTTACAACAGCTGTTAACTTTAACCGAATACGCTAAAACGCCGATGCAGCAACAATTTCTGCACCATGCGATTGCACTCAATTACGAGCACTGCGCTGATTATAAGCAAGCCTTTGCCCACTTTACTACAAGTAAGCAAGCGATCTGTCAGCATGTAAAATATGATGCGCAAGCTCACAAAGCATTTAGCCAGCAACTGATAACCTTAAGTCACAGTTATACGCCGTCCTTAAGCGACAACGATTTTACTCCGATATTTATTGTTGGTATGCCGCGCTCAGGGACTACTTTGCTAGAAAAAATAATGAATCAATCAGATCTGGTGCAAGGTGTTGGTGAACTCAATGATATTGCCCAGGTTTGCCAAGGTAATAATGCTCAGGCATTAAATAGCGTGGTGCTCAATGACGCATATAAAAATGCTGCGTTAATGGCGCAGTTGAGTCAGTATAAACAGCGTATTAGTCAACTAGTAGCAGCACAGCTACGCAGCTGCGACAAACAGCCATTTAATTTTTACTATATCGATTTAATTTTAGCGGCTTTCCCGAAGGCTAAAATCATTTGCATGCAACGAGGCCGAAAAGCTAGCTGTATAGCTAATTACCGCCAACTCTACAGCCCAGCCAGTGCGTTTCATCACTATAGCTATAACCTGCAAGACATCGATAGTTTTTATCAAGATTACAGCTCTTTGATAAATCATTTTGCAGCAAAACACCCGGATAATGTGATGATTATGCAATACGAAACATTAGTATCAGAGCCAATCACAAGCACGCAGCTGCTCTATGATTTTTGTGATTTACCTTGGCAAGTTAAGTGTCTGGATTTTCATAAGCAACATAGCCCGTCGGCAACAGCAAGCAAAGTACAAGTACGCCAGCCTCTCAATAAGAAAGCCATTGATTACTGGCAGCACTACGGATTTGCGTTTAACGCGAAGGACAAGGACCTGTTTCGATAGGTAGTTCGTCTCGGCCGCCCCACTCACTCCATGAGCCGTCATAAACATGCAGATTTTCATATCCGCACTCATCGGCAAATAACGCCAAGATGCATGCAGTAACGCCGGAGCCACAACTAAATTGCAAGGTAGTTTGCAGATCTGCTTGATCGCCAAGTACAGCCTCGAAAGCAGCTTTAATGTCAACGAATGGTTTTGCTTCGCCATCATCCAATAATTCAACAAAAGGTAAAGCGCGGCTATTAGGAATATGGCCGCTGCGCATCCCAGATCTCGGCTCTGCCATTTCACCTAAATAACGCTGATAACCTCGTGCATCAAGTAGTACGGTATGTTCATCATCTATGCCCTGAAAGACTGCAACCGCATCAATAAAGTAACCAACTCGCGGTTTGGCAACAAAGTTACCTTTATGATAATGGCGGCTATATTCAATTTGAGTTAAATAACCCAACGACTGCCACTTAGCAAGGCCACCACCGAGTACTTTGACATTATCAAAGCCCATGGCTTTAAACATCCACCAACCTCTTGCAGCACTAAATAAGCCTTGGTCTTCGTAGATGATAACTAAGGAATCTTTATCAACCCCCATTAACTGCATCTGCTGAGTAAATTGCTCTGCACTGCACATGGTATGCGGTAGCGGATTGTCTTGATCGGCTAATTGCTTTTTAAAGTCAAAACGCTGCGCATTAGGTAACTTAGCTTCTGGTTTATACTCTCCCAGCTTACCTGGACGCACCATACCGGCATCAAAAATAATCAGCTTGGGGTCGTTTAAGTGCTCGTTCAACCACTGGCAAGTTACGATGTTTTTCATTGTTATCCTTTACTTCATTAATTTGCTGAGAAAAAACATCCAATCCTAACAAACGTTTTTCAACAGCATCAGCATGTTCTTTTGAGCAATCTTGCCACCTTCCTTGGACACTGTAAACATGCTTTAAATAATTGAAAAATTGATTTCTAAGTTGAGCATTGAATTGCCAACCTTGGTTCATTTGCGATATTTTTTCACTTAACTCCTCATTATTGCGCGCATGTAAAACCAATTCATCAATGTTATAGCAAGCCTGCCCAAGCGTAATAACACGGCGCCCTAACAATAACGCCTCTAGTCCGACGGTAGAATTAATCGTGATCACGGCCTGTGCATTTTCTATTAAATCAGCCGTCACATTGCCGTTGGCAAATACTGCCTGAGGGTGCTTTTTATATAAATGAGAATAGTGTTTATGCCAAGAGGGGTGTTCTTTAAATACCACTTTTAACTCTGGATCATTTAGTTTTTCAATCGCTGTCATTACTTCTGTAAATAACATCTCCATTGAATTAATCCAGGGCGAATAACAAACGATTTGCGTATCATGGGGAACCTGAAAAGGCACGAAAATATACCTTGGCGGTAACTTACTCTGTAAAAATGCTTTACGTTTTTTGTGATTTGATCGAGGCATTAACGCTAAAGCGCTTAAATCAGATGCATATGATGATTCAAAATTAAGGTAAAAATTTCGATCACGCTTAATTGCAGATGCAAAGTTAACACCTTTAGGATCTAAACAGCTAGTATTTGGCAGCAAGCCATTTTCATAATAAAAAACGTTAATTTCTAGCTTTTTCGCCGCTTTTACTACTGTGATATTAGGCAGTTTATGACCATTCCAAATAACCAGATGTGTTGGTTTTTCCCGAGTAAGTAACGCCAAATACTTAGCGTAGCGACAACGCTCGACAAAATTGAGTAGAAGGTAATAAGGTAAGATTAACAAGTAACTATGCCAAATAGCATGCTTTGCTTGTTTACGCTTTATCTGAGTAGCTATTATATCGTCAAAAGACGCTTTAAATGCCTCCGGTAAGTACTTTAATGCACGCAGTATTGGCTTACCAAAAATATGTAAACTAGCACTTAAATTTAGTTGAGTGATTAACTTTTTATAGTAGCGAGCATGTACATTGCGACGAGATACGAATAAAAAGTGCATAGAGTGCTTATACCAATTTTAATATTTGATATAAATACTAAGCCGTAATAATGACTTATTTATGAATGAAGCGTTACAATACTTTATTAGCTACTTAAAAGATGCAGATCACATAGATTTATTTTACTGTAGTAAAATTGTATTATAGGCGGTAAAACTTAATAAATAAGATGGCGTTATCTAATTCTTCTGCCACATATTGAATTACCAATTAAAAGTCTAAAAGCGACCCATTATGCCTAAACATTACTTGCTTTATGTAGAACAACCTTACAGCTTTGCTATTTTACGCCCAATTCAAGATGCAATTAGAGCAAATGGAGATAAAGCCTGCTGGTTTATTACAAAAAGAAGTGGAATTGCCAACGGCTTGTTAGAAGGAGAGCAACAACTTAAAAATATTGAAGATGTCAAAAACTTTAATCCCTGCGCAGTGTTCGTACCTGGAAATGTAGTCCCAGATTTTTTCCCTGAGTGAAAGTGCAAGTTTTTCATGGCTTAGAATATAAAAAGAAAGGTCATTTTGCTATTCGAGGTTTTTTTGATTTGTACTGTACTCACGGTCCTCTTACAACGGAACCATTTACACGCTTAGCAGAAAAATACCGTTATTTTAGAGTGATAGAAACTGGCTGGCCGAAACTTGATCCTTATTTTAATTACGAAAAACGGCAAAATGAGAAGCCCGTTATCTTATATGCGCCAACATTTTCGCCAAATTTATCTTCTCTCGAGATTTTATTTGAGCAAATAAAATCACTTGCAAGTAGTGGTGATTACGATATAAAATTGAAGTTTCATCCAAAAACTAAACCTCAGTGGCAAAAGCTTTATCAGACTCTGGCTGAAATGGAACATTTTGAAATTTGCCAAAACGATAACTTAATCCCATTAATTCAACACGCTGATGTGGTTATTTCAGATACATCAAGTGCAGTCGATGAATCATTATTATTAGGCAAACCCGTTATCACCTTTAACAATAGCCAACCTCAAGATGCTTTAATTAATATCACAGCTGCAGAGCAATTAACTAACGCGCTAGAGCAAGCATTATCTTTCAGCGATGAGCAGCAACTGAAAATTAACCAGTATATAACTCAAGTACATCCTTTTACTGATGGAAACAGCGCTCAACGCATACTAGCAGCAACTGCACAGATTATTGAGACCGGAGTTATGCAAAAGCCGCTTAATCTACTGCGCAGATACAAAATCCGTAAAGCGCTAAACTATATGAAATTAAAGTAATTAAATCGAAGGTGGGCAGGCCCCACCTTACAACATTTATTGCGATAATGGATTACGTACCACTTCAATAATTTCAGTGGTTGAAATTGATGGGGTTCGAGTAAGGTATTTAACATCACACAAGCTTTTAAATTCATCAAAACGTCCAGCCCAATCATCCCCCATTACTAATAAGTCAGCATTATGTTCAGTAATGTACTCACCTTTAAGCTCTAATGATTTCTCAATAAACACCTCATCAACGCAACGCAATGAACTGATTATTCTCACTCTATCTGCTTCACTGTAAACTGGATTACGGCCTTTTTTTGACCTATTAAGAGCATCTGAAGATACACCTACAATTAAGTAATCACCCAGTGCTTTCGCTCGCTCTAATATATTGATATGGCCAACATGGAAAATATCAAACGTCCCAAAAGTTATTACTCGCCTCATTTATTTTCCTCTAAATAGTTAGCAATGCGCTCAGCAGATAAGCCATCCATTTTACCAGCGAGCAACTTAATAAGTCTCGCCCTATTTTCTTTAAAAACGTCACTCTCGTAACTAGATTGACTAATCATATTGGCGAGATCTTGATAATGCTTAGCAGGGTAACAAATTTCATTAAAATAATGAATATCATCATCCAAACGCCCTTTCAAACGAAATGAAAAAATACCACGGTAACTCCAGCGTAATTTATAGAAGTCACACCATATAACGGGTTTATCTAGTGCAGCAAATTCAAAAATAGCTGACGATGCGTCTGAAAGCATAATATCGGCAACCGCAATAAATGGTGTTAAATCAAATTGATTTTCATCCGCAATATAAACATTTGTGTGTTTTTTCCAATTAGCTAATTTAAAGCGTTGTTTTTTATAACGTGGTTTTGTAAGCGTAAAAAAGTGTGGTTTTATAATTATATTATAATCTGCAAAGTCATCCGCAAAATGGTCGCTCATACACTCAATTGAACTTGGATAAAATGTAGGCGCATATAGCAATGTTCTTTTATTAGGATCAAGACCGAGCTTTTCCAGTGATATTTTTTCAACACTGTAGTCAAATAGAGGATCTAACTTCGCATAACCTGAGTCAATAAAAGTACCGTTAGGATAAAGGCTTTGTAATCGATTTTTCCGATGTACCCCTTCAACAAACCTTACAGTCATTCCTGCATTTGATACATCGTAGTAGCACTGTTTGGGGCCAATTCCGTGTTGCATCAGTGCTGTTTTTTTATTTAACTTTTCGCTTTGTGGAAATGCATTACCAAATATAATCCAATCAACTTCACTTTTTGGTAAAAAGCAAAAGCCTGACTGGTATCATTTAGCCAAACTGCTGATAGCCGATTGTCTGCAATAAACTTATTGCAAACAGAAATTAGTTTCGCATCCTGCGATTTATAAAAAATCAATACACATTTATGCCCTTTTTTGGTCAGCTTTTTTATAACTGGTAAGTATTGAGGGATATAATAAATATGCAAAACATCAAAATACACGAACATAATTTACATTAATTTAACCAAAAACAAATGCCATTGTACAGAAACCATAATTTTATTTCAGCCTAAACTATCATAACAACGACTATTTTTGCTTAAATCTTAATAATCTCGGTTCTCAGTGGTGCCATTTTCGCGAGTATTTTTATTTTGCACTGTATGACTAATATTTTGTTCATTCATGGCATTAATTAACAAATCAACCACATGATTAAAGTCACCCTCCGTGATGTGCATGCCAGTATGAATATCAACCATACTATCACGCGTATATTCACAGGGCCCATCAGTTAGTACACACAAATGATTAATAAAGCCTTCACGGAAATGGCTAATATTTGCATGCTCAAAGTAATGAATAATTTGTTCGTCATTACCGATTTGATTAATGAAACTATCAACCAGTCTTTGTAGCCCTGCTTGACCACCAAGTTGCTGATACAACGTTAGATTTGAAGCCGATGAACAACCTGCTAAGCTGGCTATTAACACTATCGTTGTTAGTATTTTTCCCATTACCAATATCCTGTTACCGATAAGTACCAACCGGTTTGGTCTTTTGCCCCAGCAATACTACCTAAATCAAGATATGCTGCAGTGACACTTACGTATTTATTTGGTATCCAAGCAACAAACACATCTTGCCAATCTTGCTCACCCAATCCGAGATTATTTGATTTTTGACGATACTCTATTCCAACAGCAACTTCTCGACTAAGAAAAATGGCAGTACTACCTTCAAATAATAGTTTTTCATTGCTATTCGCCCCACCGTATCCGAGTAAGCCAAGCTGATTTGCTTCACTATAACGCGTGGTAACATTCCAAAACCAGTTATAACCTGCAATGGCCCCTAAATGTAGCTTGCTTGCAGCAAGGTAAATATCCGTACCGGAGGTATCCTTAGCCCCTACTAACATAGCGACTGCGCCATCATCAAGTGATTTATGTTGTACTCCCAAGGTAACTTGAGGCCAGTCACTATAAACAATATCACCATAGAGCCTAATCTTAACACCGCTGATTTCTTGTTCTATCTCGGTATTTAGCGCCGGCACAGCAAAGTTTTGCTGTGCATAGCTAAGCTCAACGCGATTAAATAAGTTAACTTGTGCACCGCATACATCTAAGCTGTAATCGGTAACATCGGCCCGACTACAAAAGCCATTAATAGAAAACTCATCCTCGCTGGCATAACCCGCAAGCTGCGCCCAAGGCACGATACCACCACCACCACTACCTTCTACTTGCGATACTCCTGGCGTTGCTAGCAGCTTGCCTTTTGAGGCAAAAGTATTAAATGCAGATAATGCGATAACAGTTAAACATAATAATTTAAGCTTTTTCATTATACTGCTCCAACCACTGCTCAAACACGTCTGCTTTGAGTGGACGACTTAGATAATACCCTTGCACATGATCACACTGCATTTTTTGTAGCAGCTCTAGCGACTCTAATGTTTCAACCCCTTCGGCTACAACAGAGAAGCCAAGCTGATGACCTAAGGTAATCGTAGATTCAACAATAAACTGATCTTTTTCAGATTCATCTAGTTTAAGAATGAAACACTTATCTAACTTCAGCTCGTCAATAGGTAACATTTTCAGGCGCCCTAGCGATGTTTGCCCAACCCCATAATCATCAAGAGAAATTTTGACACCGATTGCTTTCAAGTTTTCCAACGCTTGAATACCTTTTTCTTCATTTTCAATCATATCGCGCTCTGTTAATTCAATCGTGATAAGCGCAGGTGCAACTGAAAACTGTTTTAATGTACGAATTAAATTGGAGTGAAAGCCAGGATAAGCGATATCTTGGGCTGAAACATTAATTGCAGCTTGCATATAAATGCCTTGCTGTTGCCAAAGTCCGACCTGTGCTATTACTGTTTTTACCACCCAACCGGTAAGGTCAACAATTAATCCCGATTGTTCAGCTAGGTCAATAAATAGCTCCGGCGATACCCAACTACCATCCTTGCGTTGCCAACGAATAAGCGATTCCACTTTATTGATTTGTTGTGTAGCGATATGTAATTTAGGCTGATAGGTCATAAACAATTGACCATCGTCATCATTAATCGCTTGCTTGAGCTCATCGATCATAATGAGCCTATCAAGATGCGCTTCATCCTCTCCAGGCAGGTAATAATGAATATTTTCATGAGCACTTGCGGCACTATCCACAGCAATCAAGACCCGACGCATTAAATCATCCGCTTGTAACCCTTGCGAAGGATACTCCACCACACCAGCACTAAAACGTAAATTGATTTTAAGCTTTTGAATAGTATAACCAGCTTGTAACTGCGCCATTAACCCGACTATGCCACTTTTAAGATTACGCCCTGCACTACTAGGAAAAGCGGTTAAAAATTCATCACCACCAATACGTGCATGTAAACCACCAAACTCATCTGAAAACTCAGCAATACGTAAAGCCACAGCTTTTAAGCAGTCATCGCCAATACGAGCTCCTAGCTTATCGTTAATATGCCTAAGACCACGAATATCGATTGCCACTAAGGTGTATTCTTGGTTTTGTTCAAGATTTTCGCTCAACACTTCCAGCATTGCAGAACGATTATAAAAACCAGTTAAAGAATCATGCTTTGCGGCAAAGCTAATTTGTTGTTCACGCTCTTGGATATCATTACCCATGTTCTTAAAAGCATCAATTAATGTAGCTATTTCATTGCTTTGGTTTTTACTCATCGCATCAACACTGTAGTTTCCTCGCGCAAACTGCCGCGCTAAACTCGCCAACTGTGATAACGGCATGGTTAAGTTTTTGGCCAATAAACTACTGGTAATAACGCCGATAAAAATCGTTAAAGACGCAAGAATGACTAACGTGTAAAACAATCTCTCAAATTCACTGTAACTCTGCGTTAGATCAGCACTAAGCAATACATTAACGGGATGATCGTCAAGTGAAGGCAAATGTACATCGCGATTGCGATATACCAATTGTTCACCAAAAATACGTTTTGTGGTGGAATTATGAAAATACTCGTTTGGAATAAATGGGCTTGGACGCTCTAACAAAGAGCTTTTAACCAAATTATCGCTTTTAGCTATAAAGCTTACATCCATACCTGTTAAGTTTTTTAGTTCAACCGCAACCTCATCATCAATTTTAAAACCTACTAAACTGTAGGCGATAGTACGCGGGGCTTTAACTGGTAGTAAAATGACTTGATACAATTGTTCGTGTAGCACTACAAAACTAGATTGCTCGGTATTATTGAGCAACTCATTCATTAATTCTTGTAAGTTATTATTAAAATCTTGCTGTTTATTAGTAGAAATTAACTTTCCTGACAGATCTAGAAGCAGCATTAAATCAGCATTGATTCGCTGACTATGATTATACAATGCGCTACTAATGGTATTTGCATCTTTGGTAGCAACCGCTTGTTTAAAGCCAAAATCAGCAGTCAGTACTTTTGCAGCTGTGAGCAATAAACTTTCTTTTGACGCTAGGTACTGCTTATAGACATTTTCAGCCACATTAATATCTTGGGTGACCTTTTTTTCATTAAATTGACTCGTCGACCACCAAAAACTAAATAAGCTCACAACAGTAGTTAATAACACTAAGCCTACACATAAAACAGTTATGCGATTTTTTAAACTATTAGTCATTCCCACCCTTAAACTTACTACCAAAAGTATTACGTGGCTTAGGCTCAGTTGTTTGCAGTGTCACTTGTAAACTATGAGGTGAATTTACAGCTAACGTTAAAGGCTGTTTTGCTTCGAGTGCGTTCTTTTGTAAAGCATGCCAAATAGTTAGCTGTACTGGCAAATTTAGGCCACTTAGTTGCACATTCCCATGCTCATCACTTTGATAAACATCAGCGCTTTTCGCAACATAAATATACCCTAGCATAGAATCATGGATATTACAGCCAAGCACCACAACCCCTTGATTTTCAAATGTAATCGGAGCTTCTGGTTGTCCAGAATATAACTTTAACTGAAATGGTTTAGCTTCCGAGAAAGAATATACATGGTGGCGAATATTATCGCTATTAGGAAAGTTCACTTGCTGCCCTTGGTGAGCAATCAAAAGCGTTGGTGAAAACTGCTTATCTACTTGATCCATTATCAGTACAGGTAACTGTTGCGATAATGTTTTATTGCTTTCGCTAGCAATTTCTATCACTGCATTGGTGAGAGGCTGCCCATATTGATCAACGATGTTGAGCGTAACATCTTGCGCATAAACATCGCATGCAAGCACCATAGCGAAAACTGTCATGATGCTTTTTGTTGCCATTACTTGCAGTCTCATTTGGTCATCCCCTGTTGTGCGAACACTAACATATGAGTATCTCTAATTAATCTTAGGTTAAGTTAATTAGAGACTGACTCTAAATGCAAGAATAAAAGCCCAGTAACTATAAATAATAGCAAAACTCTAAGCTTTTAAAATGGTGCAAGTTGATTACTAGTAATTAAGCATTAGAAATTAAACCATATTGCCCGTCTAAAATGGCAATTACTTCACTACGCGGATCTGTTGGAATTAAAATATCACGACCCACAATTTTGCTAGCGATACCTACATAAGTATCAGAAACAGCTAACATAACCGACTCAGGTAAAATGTAATCTTTTGCTAGTTGCTCACGTTCAAGCATGCGATCTTTATTCAATAACACATCACTATCAGGCACATTATTAATTAACAATTGGCGGAACCCTTCTTTAGAGTTCTCAACAATTTTACCATCACGATACGCAGCACCATCCCAAATTCTTGATGAATCAGGCGTCCCAACTTCATCGATATAGATTAGTTTATCTGTACCATCAATATCTTCTACATAGCCAAACTCAAATTTTGTATCGACAAAGATTTGATCTAGTTTACCTAGCTCAGCACTAATTAAAGCAAAACCCTCAACAAGTAATTTCTCGTATTGAGCAACATCATCTTCGGACTTAAAATTAAACACACTCAAGTTATTAGTTATGTTTTCACGGGTAATATTGACATCATCCACCGCAGGAATATCTGCAACGCCAGTAATAATACCTTTTGTTGATGGCGTAATTAACACATCGTCTAACTTTTGATTAGCCGTTAAGCCTTCAGGCAATTCTAATCCACAGAAATTACGTACACCTTTACTGTAATCACGCCACATGCTGCCCGTAATGTACTGACGAGCAATTGCTTCTACTTTTACTGTACTGGCTTTACGTACAATCCACACATACGGATGCGGAATATCAACAATGTGATTCCCTGCAAGGCCTGCCTGATCAAATAACTTAAACCAATGAGCAGCAACTGTGTTTAATGCGACCCCTTTACCTGGCACGCCATTTAAACCATTTTCGCCCTGCCATATACAATCAAATGCAGAGATACGATCAGAAATAACCATAATAGCCAGTTCTGTACCCTTTGGCACTTGGTAACCTTTGTCACTGATCAAACGCGCGCTGTCTTCGTCTGTTAACCAATAAACTGAACGTACTTTGCCACTGTGAACTGGGCCCTTTGTGCGTATTGGTAAGTCATCGTTTACATCTAAAACTTTATAGCTAGTCATGCTATCTCCGAGTATATGGCACGCCCTGTAAGGGCGATCGTATGGGTATGGGGTTATAAGCCGCTAATAATAATCGAGACCGGGGAAATCACAATTAAAGCACTATGTGATTTAACGCAGTTTAGTTGGTATTTTATTATACACGTTATAAGATAACATCAAAATCCAGTAGTAATTTACGTGATGATTAATATACAGCAGCTAAGTTTTAAATGGCAAAAACAACAAGTCAAACCCACTTTAGCAATTGCAACACTTAGCATTGCTAAAGGTGAACATGTGTTTTTACATGGCCCTAGCGGCTGTGGTAAATCCACTTTATTGTCGTTACTTGCAGGTATTAACCGTCCTACATCAGGCCAATTGAGTATTTTAGGTTGTGAACTGGGTCAATTAAGTAAAAGTAAATGCGATAAGTTTCGCGCTGAGCATATTGGGTATATCTTTCAAAATTTTAATCTACTTCCTTACCTATCACCGATTGATAATGTCACATTAGGTTGCCAATTTTCAAAACCACGGCAAAAAAAGCATTAATTAATAGTCCAACCCTTAATCAAGAGGCCTCAAGGCTATTAAATGCACTGGGCTTAGACGAGCAATTACACCAACAAAATGTTGCTAGCTTGAGTATTGGCCAGCAACAGCGAGTCGCGGCGGCGCGCGCCTTTATTGGCAGCCCCGAATTGATAATTGCCGATGAGCCAACGTCTGCTCTTGATGCAAACAATCGCCAGTCCTTTATCAACTTACTTTTTACACAAGCAAATGAAGCGAATAGCACCTTACTTTTTGTCAGCCATGATACCAGCTTACAACCGCTTTTTAATCGCAACATTGATTTACTGTCGCTACAGGAGCAAGGTAAATGATCCTCTTAAAACTTGCTATTAGTAGCTTATATAATCGCCGCGCTAGTGCATTCTTAACTCTGTTTACTATTGCTGTTAGTGTCATGTTATTGCTGAGTATTGAGCGAGTACGGGTTGATGCCAAAAGTAGTTTTAGTAATACCATTTCTGGTACTGATCTAATTGTTGGCGCTCGTACCGGAGATATACAGCTGTTATTGTCTTCGGTTTTTCGCATCGGTCATGCTAATAATGGCGTTAGCTGGCAAAGCTACCAATATATAAAACAGCAACGCGGCGTCAACTGGACCATTCCGCTATCACTAGGAGATAGCCATAAAGGCCAAGCGGTACTGGGCACCTCCGCTGATTATTTTCAATATTATAAATTTGCTAAAAAGCAGCAGCTTAGGTTTAGCCAAGGCCGCGCCTTCGCCCATTTAAATGAGGTCGTACTGGGCGCGCAGGTAGCAGCCAAGCTAGGCTATTCGCTGGGTGATAGTATCGTTATTTCACACGGTATGGGTAATACCAGCTTTCATCATCATGATGATAATCCTTTCACTGTGGTGGGCATTTTAGATGCGACAGGCACGCCAGTTGATAAAACCCTACATATTCCATTAGCGGCTATTGAACTGATCCACAGCGGTAACCACACCAGCCATGAACATGAACATGAACATGAACATGAACATGAACAGCATGATGATCTAACAGGCGAACCTAAGCAAATCACCGCGTTTTTAGTGGGTTTTGATTCTCCGCTTTATACGTTACAAGTAAGGCGTAATGTTAATCAGTACAAACCTGAAGCGTTGCTTGCCATCATGCCTGGTGTAACTTTGCGTGAGCTATGGGAAATGCTGACAATTGTTGAAAAAATCTTGTTGCTGTTTTCTATCGTAGTGGTACTCGTGAGTCTGCTAGGCATGCTAACGACCCTATTGGCCAGCCTTAACCAACGCCGCCGCGAATTGGCCATTTTACGCTCTGTCGGTGCGCGTCCTTGGCATTTATTCACATTGATCAGCATAGAATCACTACTGATAACCTTTTTAGGTTGCCTAGTAGGTTGTGGGTTATTTTATTTATTAATGTCTCTTGCCACAGGTTACTTGCAAAGTAATGCCGGCATCACAATCACCATTGCGATGCTATCGAGCTATGAACTGGTATTGATCGGCGCTATTATGGCGGCCGGCTTTATCGTTGGTTTGATACCAGCCACCCGCGCCTATTTTTACTCATTGTCTGATGGCATGAGCATTAAAATTTAAGAGGAATATCATGCAGTACTTTCAAAAGCTCACTTTGCTTTGCTTAGTTATTTTTAGCTTTGGTTATAATTTTAGTAGTTATGCCAATGAACCAAAAGAAATTTTTTGGGAAGATTTAATTCCTAAGGGACATGTACAAATAGATACTCAAGATCAAGCTAGCCATGAAGGTACAGAGCAAAATTGGGTGCAACCTGATCTAGATGCACCAATTGTTAAGGAACTTAATGGCCAATCAGTCAGCTTACCTGGGTTTGTAGTACCTCTTGAAGGTGACAGCGAAATGATTACTGAGTTTTTATTAGTGCCTTACTTTGGTGCTTGCATCCACGTGCCACCACCACCACCGAATCAAATTGTTCATGTGACAATTAAAGGCGGCGTGCCAATTGAAAGTTTGTACGATGCCATAGTCGTTACCGGCGTCATCAGCACTGAAACCTGGAGTGGCGACATTGCACAAGTGGGCTATAAAATGACAGCCGTCGGCGTTGCACCGTTTGAGCTGTAACTCAGGTACATACCTCAGGCGTGTTGTTCCCAGTGCTGCAAATAGCAGCTCTCAAGTGCAACATGCCTTAACTTATTTTTGGCATTGACTACAGTACACTGTACTACGTTGCCCTAAACGAATTTCTGTTAATGCTTTCTTACATACCATACATGGCTCACCTTTGTGGCCATAAACTAATAACTGTTGTGCAAAGTAACCTGGTTTACCATCACTTTGGGCAAAGTCTTTTAATGTCGTGCCACCTTGAGTGATAGCCGCAGCCAAAGTATCTTTAATAATAGGGATTAATTGCTGATAGCGCGCTTGTGATACTTTTCCTGCTTCACGTTTTGGATGAATACCGGCCTTAAAAAGAGACTCGTTAGCGTAAATATTACCCACACCAACCACCACAGCGTTATCCATAATAAATTGTTTGATTGGCACTTTCTTATTTCGTGACTGCTCATATACGCGCTTAGCAGTAAATTCATCAGTGAGTGGCTCAGGGCCCAGTTTGCTCAGTAAGCTATGACATTCTCCGGGCGCTTGCCATAAACAACAACCAAATCGGCGTGGATCATTTAGTCTCAATGCTTTACCGTTGGCAAATATAAACTCGATATGATCATGCTTTTTTAATGGCTCATTTTGTTCAACAACTCGTAAATTACCCGACATACCTAAATGCAAAATAATGCTGCCCAGTTCACACTCAAGTAGCAAATACTTTGCCCTACGCTCAACAGCTAAAACAGCTAAGTTAGCGATTTTGTACACATCATCCGGCACAGGCCAACGCATATTCGGATTATGAATATTCACCTTTGTAACTGTTTGCTGCAAAATATGTGGGGTGATCCCCATTCGGCTAACTTCAACCTCTGGTAATTCAGGCATACTATTTAGGCTCACTTTGTGAAAAATTAAAACTAGGGAATAAACGCTGCGCAGTTGCTTTATCAAGTGATAACACGCGCTGGTTGCTTTTATCTAATAAATAATAACCTTGTGGTGCGCTATATAATTGATACAACCAAGGAAGTTGCTCGCCTGCCAACCATACGGTTGCTACAGTCAAAGCTGAGGTATTGTGGAATGCTTGCTGATTCTCAGCGACCGACAATTGCATGCTCTGCCATTCATTTACTAATGCCACAAGGTTTGCTGTTGTTGCTTGCCAAAAACTAGCAGGTGCATTATTGATTAATGCAGTGGCGCGCCAAGAAGTGCCTATGCGCTCTATTTTTTGATCGGGAAACTCTAGAGCTAAAATAAAGTTTTGCGCTGGCAATACACTTTGCACACTAGATTGTTCTGAACCACTGTTGAGTTTTGTATGTAATCCATTAAAAAAGAAAATCATCAACAGCATGGAAAAAATAACCACATTATTCCAGCCCCTGCGACCTAACTGCATTTGAGTTCTTCCTAAAAGATTCAATTAGTTAAAGTGTAACCAAAAACATATAAAAATGGCAGTTGAATTTTTTAACTACTGTTAAGACTGAATATTACAAAAAATCACCAACGCGAATGTGTCAAAGTTAAATTACTTTGCTAAAATACGGCAAAATTTAAGGAGTTCCGTCATGTCAATGTATGTAGTGGGTCATAAAATCCCAGATTCAGATTCTATTTGTGGTGCAATCGCACTCGCATATTTGAAAAACCAAATCGAAGAACCAGCAATTCCAACTCGTCTTGGTGAAATATCACCTGAAACGCAGTTTATTCTTGATAAATTCGGCTTTGAAGCACCAGAGCTAAAATTAAGTTATGCCGGTGAAGATGTTTACATCGTTGACCATACTGAAAAAACGCAAGCACCTGATGATATCGATCAAGCTCGCGTTGTTGGCGTTGTTGATCACCATAAACTAGGCGATTTAACCAGCTCTACACCTCTTGAATGCTGGATCCGCCCTGTTGGCTGCTCAAACACGATCATTAAAATGATGTATGACTTCTACAATGTTGAAATTCCAAAAGACATTGCAGGCATCATGATGTGTGCAATTTTAAGTGATACGGTTATTTTCAAATCACCAACCTGCACCACAGCTGATATTAAATGTGTTGAAGCGCTTGCTGAAATTGCCGGCATCGAGGACTTTAAAGAATTAGGCATGGATATGTTCCGTGTTAAGTCAGCAGTTGAGAATACTCCAGCGCGTGATTTAGTAATGCGTGATTTTAAAGACTTCAACATGAACGGTAAACTAGTTGGTATTGGTCAATTAGAAGTTATCGATCTAGCGGTATTTGATGATATTAAAGCAGACCTTGAAGCTGATATTGCTAAGCTTAAAGAAGAAGGTGGACGCCACTCGGTATTCTTATTACTTACCGACATCATGAAAGAAGGCTCACAAATGCTGATCGTATCTGACGATGCAACACTAGTTGAAACTGCTTATGGTGTAACGCCCAAAGACGGAAAAGTATGGCTAGACGGCGTACTGAGCCGTAAAAAGCAAGTAGTACCACCACTGCAAGATGCATTTGCAAAGCTCTAACGTGCTAGGTGCTAGGTGCTAGGTGCTAGGTGCTAGGTGCTAGGTGCTAGGTGCTAGGTGCTAGGTGCTAGGTGCTAGGTGCTAGGTGCTAAAAATATTAACCTTGTGGGTTTTTCCTGCAAGGTTTTTTTATACCTAAAACTTATCAGTTAATATTTGTGCTACACAGGACTCTGCAAATAAGTAATACTTAACATCATAAATAATTAGGCAATATTCATTTATGTTAGGGTTTTGGTACAGTAAGTCTCCGCAATTTGCAAAGGATCACAAAGATTTTTGGCGAGCACGTTTAATCGCCCATTTTTTACTATTTTCAACGGCTTACTTTTTCATTTTAACAGTACTCAATGTTTTCTATTTCGAGCAATTAGACCTTGCCTTAATTGACTGTTTAGGACTTGTTATCTCATTAACTATTTATTTCTGGTTTTACAAATCTGGCAACGTCAATGTAACCGCATGGGCTGTTACATTAATGGCTAGCAGCTTAGCTATATTATTTATAATTTCGGTAGGCGGAAATCCATTCTCAATATTATGGGCTACGCTTATCCCCCTTTTGCATTTTTTTTAATAGGCAGAAAACGGGGAAGCATCATCAGCGCAATTGCATTCTCTATTTGTGCATACTTAATTTATACACAGCAACAACAAACAATAACCATAGGGTTAGGATCATTATTTAACACTATCGAAGTCAGTATCGCTCATATTCTAATTTTTAGATTTTACGAAAAAACACGTTCGTTAGCGTATCAAAACTTATCTAACCTTAATGACGAAATTAAAAAGTTAGCAGAAACAGATAAGTTGACTGAGTTATACAACAGACAAAAATTTGATGCAGAGTTATCGGCATTAATAACTAAAAGCGAGCATTCTCAAGCATCTCATTGTTTACTTATGTGTGATATAGACTATTTCAAAAAAATTAATGATACCCACGGGCATTTAGTTGGCGATAAAGTACTAAAAGAGTTTGCTCATCTGTTGCAGCAAAAAATAGGTGAGCAAGCGTTAATCGCCCGTTGGGGTGGTGAAGAGTTTGTAATAATATTACTCAACACTGCTTTGTTGGATGCAGCAAAGCAAGCGAATGAATTAAGGAGTTTAATTAGCTCAAATACAGTTGCCAATATGCCTATCACTATCAGCCTTGGGGTAACCGCTATACAAAAGAGTAATGATAGCGTTTTAAAAGTATTAGAGCGAGCTGATAAGGCACTCTACTTTGCTAAACATCACGGCCGAAATTTAGTTTGCATCAACGATAACAACGCACATGTTACCTGTTATGACACATTTTTAAAATTAGTCGACGATGATATAAACGAATAATCTGTGATTCGAGAACGGAAAAACTACGCATTTGAAAAACAAAAAACCCAGCCTAAGCTGGGTTTTTGATATTCATAGAAAACTAAAATTACTTGATTTTAGCTTCTTTGAAAAGAACATGTTTACGGATTTTTGGATCAAACTTTTTGATTTCCATTTTTTCCGGCATGTTACGCTTGTTCTTGTCGGTAGTGTAGAAAAAACCAGTACCAGCTGTAGAAACTAAACGGATCTTATCACGCATGACTCAGGTCCTTAAACTTTTACGCCGCGAGCACGGATTTCAGTAAGAACCGTGTCGATGCCTTTTTTATCGATAATACGCATACCTTTAGTAGTAGTGCGTAATGTTACAAAACGTTTTTCACTTTCAACCCAAAAACGGTGTGTTTGTAGGTTAGGTAGGAAACGACGTCTAGTCGCGTTTCTCGCGTGTGAACGGTGATTACCAACCGCAGGACGCTTACCTGTAACTTGACATACTTTAGACATGTCTATATATCTCCAATAACTTCGCTCGAGCTTAATTTGTCCCCTAGGCTATGTATTTTGTGCCCCAGGGATAAATCGAAGGGCGCTCTTTATACAGCTTATACAGGCAAAGATCAAGTGATTGATCTAATCCAACCAGCTCATGTGTAAATTTGATAGCGGCTAATTATAAAGATCGAATGCCCTTAGGGAAAGTAAAAACTGCATTTAAATTAAACTAATTTGCAAATAAGCACTAAACCGCTCATTTTTAACACGCTTAGTGATTTGAATACGCTTAAATCAAGCCTCGTTCTGCAAACGAAACACAATTATCTCCCCCAACAACGATGTGATCTAAAATATTTATATCGACTAATTGCAAAGCTTGCTGCAATTTAGCGGTAATTAATTTATCAGCTTGGCTTGGTTCAGCAATACCTGATGGATGATTATGAGCCAAAATAAGTGCCGCAGCGTTATTTTTTAAAGCCGCTTTGACGACTTCTCTTGGGTAAACAGATGCCGCATTAATAGTGCCATAAAAAAGTGTTTCTTCTTTAATTAAGCGATTCTGACTATCTAAATACAACACCATAAACACTTCTTGCTGCAAGCCTCGCAGCTCAATCGTTAAATAGTCATATACTGATTGCGGTGAATTAAATACCGCTTCGCGCTGACATTGCTCCATCATATAACGACGACTCAATTCCAGTACTGCTTGAAGTTGCACAAATTTTGCTGTGCCCAGTCCTTTTTGTGCACAAAAATCATCGATTGATGCATTAAATAAGTTATGCAGTGTTTGATTTTGTGTCATTAAATGTTGTGCTAACTCAACTACATTCATGCCCGGTAAACCCGTTCGCAAAAATATCGCTAATAACTCGGCATCACTTAACGACTTAGCCCCTTTCGCCAATAACTTTTCGCGTGGTCGCTGGCTACTTGGTAAAGAGGTGAGCTGCATTATTTCGTCCCTGAAAAATGATTTATAATTTAACTGTAATGCAAAAATAAAATTTCGCCTGTAAAACTGCGAATAAATTCCATATTAAAACTTCGTCCCCAAGGCAAAGATTTGCTATCGTTAGCGCATATCGACAAACAGTTTTATCAGAGTATGACAAAGTTAATGACCAATTTAACGACAGAATTAGTAAATAAAAAAATTGTACTTGGTATCAGCGGTGGTATTGCCGCCTACAAATGCGCCGAACTTGTTAGACGTTTAAAAGATCATGGTTGTGATGTAAAAGTGGTGATGACTGAGTCAGCTAAGCACTTTATTACTCCGCTTACCATGCAGGCCGTAAGTGGTGAAATGGTCTCAGACTCTTTGCTCGATCCATCTGCTGAAGCCGCTATGGGCCATATTGAATTTGCTAAATGGGCTGATTTAATATTAGTCGCTCCTGCCACATCTAATATCATCGCAAAAATGGCAGTCGGCATTGCAGATGATTTACTCACCACTCTATTGCTGGCAACCCCCGCAAAAGTAGCAGTGGCGCCTGCAATGAATCAACAAATGTATGCCCACCCAGCAACTCAAGCTAACCTAGCAACTTTAAAACAGCGTGGCATTGCAATTTGGGGCCCAGGTAAGGGTGAACAAGCATGTGGTGATGTAGGTGCAGGGCGAATGCTTGAACCACATCAGTTAGTGGCACTTTGCACGCAACCTTCGCAACCGCAACTACTAGCTGGTAAAACAATTACAATCACCGCAGGGCCAACTCGTGAGCCACTTGATCCGGTGCGTTTTATATCAAATCACAGCTCTGGGAAAATGGGCTTTGGGCTTGCACATGCGGCAGTTAGTTTAGGAGCAACGGTTAACCTGATTTCAGGTCCGGTAACAATTGCGCCACCACCAGGTGTTAACCTAATTAACATTGAGACCGCTGAGCAACTACTTGAACAATCGCTTATTTTTGCTCCAAAGTCGGATGCTTTTATTGGTTGCGCCGCGGTTGCCGATTATCGCGCCGCAGCGATTGCCGAGCAAAAAATGAAAAAACAAGGCGATGAACTGACACTCACTTTAGTTAAAAATCCTGATGTAATTGCCGCAGTTGCTAGCCTTACAGAGGGTCGCCCATATACAGTTGGCTTTGCCGCAGAAACTCAAGATGTCGCAAGCTATGCGAAAGGCAAACTCAGCAATAAAAACCTCGATATGATCTGCGCTAACGATGTATCACAAACCGGCCTTGGTTTTAATTCAGATCATAATGCTTTAACACTGTTCTGGCATAATGAACAAAAAGAACTGCCCGTCGATACCAAAAGCGCATTAGCACTGAGTGTAATGAGTGAGCTTGCTAAACGATTGTAAAAAGGCTGGAAAGAAACTGAATAAAACATTAACATAGCCCTTATCGCTTGCTCAAAAAGTGAGTGATAAGTAGCCGCCAAAAGCTAAGTAAATAATTATAAAGAAAGGAATGTTCATGCCTGCGACAAAAAGAAGTAATCGCAAAGAGCAAATACTACAAGCACTCGCACAAATGTTAGAAACCAGCCCAGGTCAACGTATCACCACAGCAAAATTAGCTGCTGAGGTAGGCGTTTCTGAAGCTGCGCTTTATCGTCATTTCCCGAGTAAAGCACGGATGTTTGAAGGCTTAATAGAGTTTATTGAAGACACTTTGTTGTCGCGCATAAATCTCATTCTTGAAAACGAAAAAGAAACTCAAAGCCGTATCTATAATATTTTATTGCTACTACTGGCATTTGCTGAGAAAAATCCAGGGATCACTCGTATTTTGACCGGCGACGCCTTGCAAGGTGAGCAAGAACGCTTGCGTGAGCGTGTACAAAGCTTGTTTGAAAAGCTTGAAACACAACTAAAACAAGTACTACGCGAGCGCAAACTTCGCGAAGGTAAAACCTTTCAAAGTGATGAGTTAACCATTGCCAACTTTTTACTTGCCTACATTGAAGGCAAGATGAACCAATTTGTCCGCAGTGACTTTAAAGCAAAACCTAGCGCGCAATTTGAAAAACAGTGGTTAGAATTACAAAAAATATGGCTTTAACTCCTAGCTCCTAGCTCCTAGCTCCTAGCTCCTAGCTCCTAGCTCCTAAAATCATCAACCTTGTCGGTTTTCCTACAAGGTTTTTTTATAAATGTTACTTTCAACCTTTATTTTCGACCGCTTATCGTTTCTACTCGAATTGTTGAACAAACTCGTTATGATGATACAGATGAAACAAAACGAGAAGTAACAATGAAAGCACAACTTTCCCTACTCAGCGTAGCACTGGTTGCAAGCCTTGGCAGTGCCACGGCATCAGCAAAAGAGCCGCTACAATTTAAAGATGTATTCGATTTCAAAGCAGCTAAAACAACGCAATTATCTGAAAATGGTGAAGTACTGAGCTTTAGTGCAACCCCATACCGTGGCGATGCAACAGGCCAAGTCTATACCTTAAACAATAATAAATTACTTGCAGAAATTGAGCGCGGCACTAAACCTCAGATCAACAAAGCAGCTAACTGGGTAGCATTCACCCAAGTCCCTACTTTGCTTGAAAAAGAAACCACAAAAAAGAAAGACACCTTAAAAAACAATCTAGTACTCGTTAATACAATAACGGGGGAACAACACGTTTTTGAGAACGTAAAAGATTACCAGCTCTCTGATGATGGTAACTGGTTAGCTTATCGCTTTGATGAAAAAGCAGATAAAGACGCTGATAATAAAGATATTGATGACACAAAAAACACCGCTAAAACCAGTGAAATCAAACCAGATAAGAAAGACAAAGCATTTGAGCTCATTGTTGTAAATTTAAAAGATAAAACAACTCATACAGTAAATAGCGTATTTAGTTACGCAATCAATACATTTGGCAGCGAGCTGCTGGTCAGCCAAAGCTATCCTGACGGTAACGATAACCAAGTAGCATTAATTACATTAAACCAAACATTTGATACGAGTGTATTAATTGATGAACCAGGCGTGGTGGCAAACAAAATAGTATGGCATCCAACTAAGAATATTGCCGCATTTACACTGGGTAATTATGTAAATGACGATATGCGCCGTCGCGATCATCAGCTAAAACTGTGGCAAAACGAACAGCTTACAAATATTGCTTCCCCTGAAAAAGATTGGACTATTGGTAAAACAGCAAAATTGAGCTGGTCTGAAGACGGTGAACGCCTGTACTTTGAAAATCACCCTAAGTTAGCGGAAAAAATTAAAGAAAAGAAATACACAGATAAAGCCTCGTTATTTGATTACGATACGATACGCGACCAAAAAGGCCTTCACGTTTGGCATAACAACGATGCCGAAATTAAACCCCGCGAAGAGCTGCAATGGAACGAGAGCAATAAAAATCGTCATTATCAAGCCGTTTACCATCTTAATGGCAAACAAGTTGCGCAACTAAGTAACACTGACATGCCAGATGTGGCACTCAATACCAATAATCGCACTGCGTTACTTGGTTCTTCAAATTTACCCTATCTTAAACGTATTATGTATGGCGGTTTTTTTGCTGACTACTATGCAGTCAATGTGCAAAATGGTGAGCGTAAAGCAATTATCAGTGATTACCCGTTTAGGCCTAGCCTATCACCCAGTGGACAATTTGCAGCTTACTTTGAAAATAGCCAAGTGCAACTCAAAGACTTAGGTAACAATAAAGTCAGTATCTTAACAACAGCGATTAAAGCAACGTTCGCTGATGATCAGCACGATTACCCTTCAACTCAACCGGGTTATGGTTTTGCCGGTTGGTTAACTGATAGTAGCCAAGTGCTGGTATATAGCAAATACGATATCTGGGCATTTGACGTTAAAACCCTCAAAGCCACACGCCTTACACAAGGCAAAGAAAACAACACGCAATATCGAGTCATCAAACTTGATAAAGACCAAGTTGGCTTTAAAAAAGAAGATACATTGTTGCTAAGTGCTACAAACTTACAGCAAAAGCAAACTGAAATAGCAAAATTCAATCTTGCTGATAACTCGATCAGCAAAGTATTAAGCGGTAAAAAACGTTTTGACGTGGTAAAAAAAGCTAAAAATGCCGATAAATACCTATTCACTGAGCAAACTTATCAGCAGTTCCCTGATTTTTATCAAACTGATTTTAGCTTTAAAAAGCCACAACGCGTTACTAACTTAAACCCACAAGTTAACGACTTTGCGTGGGGGCAAAAACCGGAGCTAATTAGCTATAAAGGCTTCGATGGCGAAGACTTGCAAGGCGTATTGATAAAGCCTGCAGGCTATAAAAAGGGCGATAAAGTGCCAGTGGTGGTGTATTTTTACCGTTATATGAGTCAACGCATGTTTGATTTCCCTAAAATGGAATTAAACCACCGCCCTAACTTCCCAATGTTTACTTCGAACGGTTACGCGATTTTCTTACCTGATATTCGCTTTGAAATTGGTCACCCTGGTAAATCATCAACGCAAACCATGATCAACGCCACCCAAAAGCTGATTGATTTAGGTATCGCTGACCCTGATAAAATTGGCTTACAAGGGCATTCATGGGCGGGCTATCAAAGTGCCTTTATGATCACCCAAACTGATATGTTCAAAGCGGTAGTATCGGGTGCGCCCGTATCAAACATGACCAGCGCTTACAGCGGTATTCGCTTAAAATCAGGATTAGCGCGTCAGTTCCAATATGAAACTGGGCAAAGCCGTATTGGTAAAACCTTGTTTGAAGCGCCAGAGCTTTACATCGAAAACTCACCGGTATTCTTCGCTGATAAAGTAAATACACCAATCTTAATTATGTTTGGCGATAAAGATGATGCTGTACCATGGCACGAAGGCGTACAGTATTATTTAGCGCTGCGCCGTGCAGGCAAAGATGCGACGTTTTTGCAGTATGAAGGTGAACCACACCACTTAAAGAAATTCCCTAACCAAGTGGATTTTTCAATTCGGATGATGCAGTACTTTGATCACTACTTAAAAGGCAAGCCTGCCGCTAAGTGGATGACCGAAGGCGAAGCTTTCATTGAAGAATAAGCTGAAGAATAAACAACTATAAATTAAAACGCCCAGCAAATGCTGGGCGTTTTTTATTTACCGAAAATTACCTAGCCCGCTGACGATTACCGCCAACCTTAGGTTTGGTATTGGCTTTTTTAAACTGGCTAAAGCCGGTGTGGCGGCTAAGCGCTGGACGCCCGCCTTTACCTGCTTTAAGCGATTTTTCGTCACGGGTTTCTTCTGGCACTAAGCAGTTTGGACCTTTACCAATCAACTTGGCTTTGCCCATACTACGCAGTGCTTCACGGATCATCGGCCAACCTGCTGGGTCGTGATAACGCAATATCGCTTTATGTAAACGACGTTGACGCGCGCCTTTTGGCACCGGTACTTGCTCAGTATTATTTTTAATATTACGCAGCGAGTTCATCCCAGTGTGATAAATCGTGGTGGCATTAGCCATTGGTGACGGATAAAAATTTTGCACTTGATCTAGTTTAAAATCATTCGACTTTAACCACAACGCCATGTTCACCATGTCTTCGTCTTTAGTGCCAGGATGCGCAGAAATAAAATAAGGGATCAGGTACTGCTTTTTCCCTGCTTCTTTTGAGTATTTATCAAAAAGCTCTTTAAACTGATCATATGCGCCCATGCCTGGTTTCATCATCTTAGATAATGGCCCGTCTTCGGTATGCTCAGGCGCTATCTTTAAATAACCACCAACATGATGGGTTACGAGTTCTTTGACGTAACGAGGGTCTTGCACAGCTAAATCGTAGCGAACACCAGAGGCTATTAGGATTTTTTTAATCCCCTTAACTTCACGGGCCTTTTTATACAACTCGATAGTCGGTGTATGGTCGGTATCCATATGCTTACAAATATCAGGATATACACATGATAAACGTCGGCAGGTACTCTCAGCTTTTTTGCTCTTACAACGCAGTTTATACATGTTAGCAGTTGGCCCACCAAGGTCCGAAATAACCCCAGTAAACCCTGGTACTTTGTCACGAATTTGTTCGATTTCTTCAATAATCGATTCTTGTGAACGACTTTGAATTATCCGTCCTTCATGCTCAGTAATTGAACAGAAACTACAGCCACCAAAACAACCTCGCATAATATTAACTGAGGTTTTGATCATGTCGTAAGCGGGGATTTTTGCAGTACCATAACTTGGATGCGGAACTCGCTGATAAGGCAATCCAAACACCGCATCCATTTCATGTGTTTCAAGCGGATACGCAGGTGGGTTAACCCAAATAGAGCGATCGCCATGGCGTTGGAATAACGCTCGAGCACAACCTGGGTTCGTTTCTTGATGTAAAATACGTGATGCATGAGCGTACAGTGGTTTATTAACACTCACTTGCTCAAACGCAGGTAGCTTAACGTAGGTTTTTTCCCAAGGTTTAGGACGCGCTGGCTGAATGGTAATTGGTTTTGCCGCTTCAGCTTGTAAATCAATACCCGCTTTTTTAAATTCGCTTTTGCTACAACCCACATCATCTGCACCATATGGGTTTGGAATTGGGTCAATTTTACCAATTTTATCAATCGCGGTAGAATCACTACCACGCCAGCCCGGTAATGGCTCTTTACGAATAACCGCCGTACCACGGATATCTTGAATGGTATCCATCGTTTCGCCGGCGGCAATACGATGAGCAACTTCTATTAATGGTCGCTCAGCATTACCGTAAATAAGAATATCGGCTTTGGCATCAAATAAAATACTACGGCGAACTTTTTCTTGCCAGTAATCATAATGGGCAATTCGACGTAAGCTGGCTTCGATACCACCTATTACAATTGGCACACCTTTGTAGGCTTCGCGGCATCGTTGTGAGTAAATCATCACCGCACGATCAGGACGCTTGCCACCCACATTACCAGGCGTGTAGGCATCATCATGGCGCATACGCTTTTCAGCCGTATAGCGGTTGATCATCGAGTCCATGTTACCGGCAGTCACACCAAAAAATAAGTTAGGCTTACCAAGTGCCATAAAGGCATCTTTCGAATCCCATTCTGGCTGAGCGATAATACCGACCCTAAAACCTTGTGCTTCAAGTACACGACCAATTACCGCCATACCAAAGCTAGGGTGATCTACATAAGCATCACCACTGATAATGATGATATCGCAGCTATCCCAGCCAAGGGCATCCATCTCTTCGCGTGTAGTTGGTAAAAATGGTGCTGTGCCGTAACACTCAGCCCAATATTTAGGGTATGAGAATAACGCTCGCTTGGCTTTAAGTGCGCTCATATAAAGTAACCAATTGCTTTAAAAAAGGTCGCAAAGTATACCCGAATTAATCACCAAGCGATATTAGCTATTTACACTGGCATCAAACATAATATTATTTTTTACTTTCAATATATTGAATAAGCTCAACTTCAGGCATCGGTTTAGCGTACATAAAACCTTGCACTTCATCACAACCCAATTGCTTAAGAAAATCAGCTTGTGCTTGTGTTTCAACACCTTCTGCAATCGTTTTTAATCCGAGCTGCGCGCCAAGAGCTATAACCAGCTTGGCAATTGCGCCGCTGTCTTTTTCGGGTAAGTCTTTGACAAATGCACGATCTATTTTCAACCTATCCAACGGTAACTTTTGCAAATAACTCAGTGATGAAAAACCAGTGCCAAAATCATCTATCGCCACTTCAATACCAAACTCTTTTAGATCTTGCAGTGTTTCAATCACCATCGAGAGATCATCCATCACCACACTTTCGGTAACTTCTAATTCAATATTTTTTGGGTTGACCTGATATTTTCGCAAAGTATCTTTGACTTGTTGTGCGTAGCCTTTAACCTTAAATTGCGGTACCGACACATTGACCGCAATACAAATTTCAACACCTTGAGCCTCAAGACGTTTTTGCTGCTGACAAGCCTGATCCAATACCCATTGACCAATCTCAACAATTAGCCCTGCATCTTCAGCAAGTGGCACAAAAACCGCGAGGGAAATATAGTTACCTTGTCCCGACGGCCAACGTAGTAATGCTTCGCAGCCTTTTAATGACAAATCACTAAACGCCAATTGCGGTTGATACCAGACTTCCAATTTATTATTTTCAAAGTCTTGGCGAAGCTGGCGAATAATCCCTAATCGCCAAGCCATTTGCTCTTCCATATCGGGAGTGTAACAAACAGCATTCCCCTGATTACCTTTTTTAGCGTGATTGAGTGCGATATACGCAAGCTTAAGTGTTTCAATACCTGTGGTTTGAAAGTCCTGTTGCTCGCACAAACCAATTTTAAAATTAACCGGTAACAAATGCTCTGCTGCTGCAAACGGCAAACTTAAATTTTCACTTAATTCGTTTAAATCAAATCCATCGCGCTCAATTAAAAAACCAAATACATCTGCACCAATCCGTGACAGTAATTTAGCGTTTGGGTATTCTTGCTTGAGCCGTTCAACGATTGAAGTAAGCAAGTGATTACCCACCTCTTGACCCAGGCCATTGTTGATGTCTGAGAAATGTGCGACATCAATTAGAATAAATATATACTCGTTACTATTTAACCGATGATACTTTTCAATTTGTTCAATAAAATCAGTTCTATTGGCAAGACCTGTTAACACATCTTTGTAGGCTGCATCTCTGAGTTTATTAAAAAGTCTGACGTTATCTAAGCCTACACTGACGTTTGTTAAGAAAATTTCAGCAAATTGCAATTGTGTTAAGCTTGGTTGGCTAACGTACTCTAAGTAAATAGCAGCCTGACGATTTTTACTTTTCAATAAAAACGTAGTGTCGTGCTCAGTGTGCTGATGTTCGCCAAACTCAAAACAATTTTGCACTTGCAAAATAATCCGCCCATCATCAAGTTGTTCTACACCTTGGCCAATAAAAGCACTAAACTCAGCACAACCACCCAACACTTGAACCTGATAGCTATCATCCAGACTGCCACACACAACCCCCTTGGCGCACAATCTAAAATTACCGAGAGCTGCTTAATCACCGCCATAGTAAATGCTTTAATGTCGGTAAAACCTAAAATAGCCTTTGAGGCTAACAGAATATTATTTAACGCTTTGCTTTGATATTCAAGTTGGCAAACTTGTTCGTATGAGCGAATAGCTGTAACTAACGAGGTAACTAGCTTACTGCGGGTAAGTTCGGTTTTAGTTTTATAATCATTGATATCATATTCTCGGATCACTCGCTCTTCAGGCGCATATCCGGGCTGACCCGTTCGTAAGATAATTCGTACGTTATGGTTTTTCAGCGTATCGCGTACCTCTTTAACTACTTTTAAGCCTGCATCATCGGATTCCATGACTACATCTAACAGTAATACCGACACATTATTAGTATTAGCTAACACTTCAACTGCTTCAGCGCCAGAATAAGCATGATGAAAACGCAGTGTTCTTCCCCAAAACTCAACGCCTGAGAGCGCTAGTTCTGTTACAGTGTGAATTTCAGGATCATCATCAACAATCAGAACATCCCAGTAATCTTTGGGCGCAACTTCTTCATGAGGCTCGTCTTCATGGTTGAAAAACAAAAAATCATTGTGTTCTGACGTCATTCCAAATCCTTTAAATTCAAATATTGCGCGCCATCATTTAATATTAAGACAATTCATTATTGACTAATAAGTTATCACTATTTAACTTATGATACAGTATTAATGTCGATGATTAATGAATATTGGTTTACAGATTATAGTCGATATTCAGCACCTTGCTGTGCGATAGTAGAATTTATAATTTAAGGAACAGCCATTAATATTTTACCCAGAATTACTAAATTTATTTTTCTGATTACTTTGATTTTACTGGTAATTGGACTGCTATTACCACAACAATACCAAGTCCAAAAGAGCATTAAAATTCATGCTCCGCAAACAGGTATCACCCCGTTGCTTAGTGATTTTACCAAGTGGACTAGCTGGTCACCTTGGCAAAAAGTAGATCCAAGTATTGTTTTCACTATTGGAGAGCCTAGTTCTGGCGTGGGTGCTCATCAGTTTTGGCAAAGTAGCTGGGGAGTAGGTGAAATGACGATTACCAATATAAGCAGCACTAAAATCAATTTTAATATTCTCTTTAATGAAGAACATATTATTAAAGGTGTGATCTCTTTTTCACCTCTAGCTAATGGAAATCAAGTAACATGCTCACTAGATGGCGAAGTTACTACTTCGATTCTAGGTGGCTATTTGGCGCTATTTAGCCAATATATTTTGGCAAATACGGTGAAACTTGGACTTAATAATTTAAAAACTACTGCGCAGCTGCAAACAGCAACACACAGCGAGAAGATCGATGACGATTCAAACAGCCCAAGCAAAAATTAACCTTGCTCATATAATTGAAATTAAACTAGGTTACTCGATGAGTAAAACCAGTTCGACTCGCCTTACCAGTGCCAGTGATGATAGTTATGGTCCACAAGGGCAAAGTAAACTGCCCTATCAAGTCAATAGTGATAACTCAACGCTCAATAGAGCCCAACATCGCCAACAATTACTACTTATCAAACAACAACAAAATATTGAAGCGATTATGGCTATGGCTATGGATTTTTGCCCCGACGTAACTAGTAAAGGGCAACCTGACAGTGATTGGGTCGAACGCTTTATTGCACTATGTGAAGATACTTCAAACGAATCAATGCAAAAACTGTGGGCAAAAATTTTAGCGGGAGAAACTGTATCACCGGGAACATTTTCAATTAAAAGCTTACAAACACTTAAGCAGATGACCCAGCGCGAAGCGGATGCACTACAAAAATGTACCGCAATTTGTGGCTATAATGAAAAAGATAATAGCCATTTAATTTTATTAGGCTTTTATAAAAAACCTTCGCTATTTGATTTGCTACGCAAAGGCAATAAAGTATCGTTTAACTTAGGTAAAGCTGGGATCAGTTTTCCTGATGTATTAACTTTGATGGATATTGGCCTAATCTACCGTAAAGAAATTGAATCTGCAGCGCTTAAGGCTGGCCAAGAAATGAATCTGACATTTTTAACCCAACGGGTCGTACTCAAACCAAAAAATAACGATTTAGTGCTCAGTTACTATAAATTTACGCAAACGGGTGATGAACTTAGAAAATTGATTAACACGCCAGTTAATAAGGCTTATAAGCAATTGTTAAGCAGTGCACTTGAGGAAGAGTTTGAAGTAGCGTGGCACGCAATTAAATAACGGTACCACGCCAAAGCAAACAAATTAGAAGTGAATTTGTATGCCTGCAAATGGACCTGATGCATCAATATTAGTATATAGATTATCAATATCATCAAGCTCTAGCGTCATTTGACGGTAACCCGCTTTGATATCTAAATCTACCGCTAAGTTATCAAGTAAAGCCCATGCAATACCCGCTTGGTAGTCTTGTACTTTACTATCATCGATAGCAAGTAAGCTACCTTCAAAGAAAACACTTAAACCCGTTAACGGTAAGCCTACTTCAGCACGACCATAAACTAATGGCACAAAACCTGAAAAATCCACAGTTTCTGTTGTTGCTTTACCATTTGCTGTACCAGTAACAACAATATCGCCATCAAACTGCTTAGCATTTACACCTAAATCGATAGATAATAAGTCATTATCAAATATCTCATAGTATAAAATATAATCAACGTGTGATAAGTCGCTGATCGTAGTTGCTGTGGTATTGGTTGTAAATGAAGTACCACCAAACTCAAACGTCTCATTAAGCAAGGTTGAGCCATTTAACTCAAGCTCGGTATACTTTAACTTTATATTTGGCACTAATGGAATTGGATGCTCAAGCGCTGCGTAGTAGCTGATGAAGGTTTCATCTTCAAAATTAAAGTCTTGCATATTACCGCTATCTGAAAAGCTACCTGAATTATCAGATTGCCAGCCATCAACACCAACATATAAACCTAAAAGGGTGTCAGCGTGAGCCGCTGGAGCCAAAAATGCCATCGAAAGGGCAGCGGCTAAACAGTACTTTTTCATGTGTTATCCTTGCGCTAAAAGTTCGCTAAGTTCAATAAGAGCCGCATTGGCTCGTGAAATATAATTTGCCATTACTAATGAATGATTAGCAACAAAACCAAAACCATTACCATTTAAAATCACCGGACTCCAAACAGTCTCTTGGGTTGCTTCAAGCTCACGTATAATTTGTTGTAAGCTCACACGTGCATTCTTTTTCTCTAATACATCAGCAAAGTCATATTCTACCGCTTGCAAAAAATGTAATAAAGCCCAAGTTGCACCGCGTGACTCATAAAACACGTCATCTATTTCCCACCAAGAGGTTTTTATCTGATTTTGTAATGGTGCATAAGTCGCTTGATGTGCTTCTTTGTCACCGGCTAAATCAGTATTTAACCGATCTTGACCAACACTGGCACTTAACCGCTGACTTAAACTACCAAGGCGTTTTTCGGCTTCTTTTAACCAGCCTCGTAGGTTATCTGCCCGCGCATAAAACTGACTGTCACGGCTGTTTTGGTCAGCGATTTGAGTACGATACACAATTAATAAATCAATGCCTTTTTGGTATTCACTCTCGGCACTTGGCCACGCCCATGCTTCTGAACTAATATTAAATTGGGGCTGGGCTTTTTTTAGAGCTTCATGTTCGGTCGATTGCGACTGAGAACGGCTAAAGTCTTTACGCATTGATAGCGCCAAATCGCGCGTCATTTCTAATGCGCCATATTCCCAAGCAGGCATATTATCCATAAGAATACTCGGAGGTATTACATCATTTGATAAATAGCCACCAGGTTTATTCAATAATGTGCTGGCAACATTAATCAAAGCCGTAGTTGTTGTGTAACCTGTTACTAGTTTTTCGCCACGCTGCTGCGCATCCTGTTTAGCTTGCGTGATCACATTTACGCGGCTTGGCTCAACACTCCAATACACAGATACGGCATAAAATAAAATAAAAACTAATATTAGCCCTGCTATAATTTTCCCTTTATGTTGTGACATTTAATCTCCTAGTGATGTGTATGGTGCTGTTCAGATTGTGATACTTGCTCAACTTGGCTTTCTAATGAAACCACGGTAGCTTGAGTAAATACACGATCTCCATTGCTAAAATATAGCGTGAGTTTGAGCTCTTGCCCTATTTTTAACGGCTCTTTTGGTTCAAAAACCATTAAATGATAACTGCCTGGTTTAAAATCTAGCTGTTGATGTGCTTTGATCTCTAACGCATCTACTTTTTGCATTTTCATCATACCATTAACATGCTGATGTTCATGTACTTCAACTCGTCCTAAGCTCTCAAGGCTAGCCTTAGTTAATGTCACTGCTGCATCACCATGATTAACAAGCTTTAAATAACCAACACTAGATTGACTGCCAGGTAAAAAATCCTTACTTGGGCATTGCTAACTACAATATCACTTGCTGTATCATGTTGATGCTCTGCATGGGCAAATAGCACTGGAGAGTATAGGCCTACAGCTAAAAAAGCCGCTGTGAAGATAGTTAGTAATGGCTTAAGAGTCATTTCGATCCTTGTTATAATAATCACTTTAAGTGCTAAATTTAGCATATTTGCGAAAAAATAGTCAGCTAAATTAGCATTTAAGGTAACCTCTGTGTGGCAAGCTATGCGACCTTTTTATTATCCGCGACTAACCAACACAGAAAAACAATCAGCAGTAGCGGCCATGCGATCATCACAGAACCAAACAACAAAGCCAGCATCACGCCGACTCCTATTATTAGACCTGCGCCAATCAAACCAACACTAACCAGCGCAATAATGGCAATAACGACCACCACAGCGACTAATGCACCAAATAATTCAATGCCAACCCAACTCAAGTCAGCAATCCACAAAGGGAGCTGCCATGAGTCAAACTGCATTATCTCAAATGGACTAGAAGCGATAAACAATGCTGCTAGCAGACACAGTGCAATAATTTTCATGGCGCTCTCCTAATAAACCTTGTTGTCTAAACAACAATGTGCAATTAAATAACCCGCACCTATAAATAGTGGGAACTGAATAAACAGTACAATAGTTGCTAATCGAGTTGCCCAAATCGGAAAGTCAAACCGACGCGCTAAGCCACTACATACTCCCGATATTTTTTTATTTAATGGATCTTTACTCCATTGAGTATTGTTATTAAATGTATTCATTTTTATAACTCCTAAGCCGACTGTTTTACTTTAGCTTTAAGTGCTGCAAGCTCTTTATCCAAGGCTTCGTCTTTAACAAGCGCATCAATTTGCATTGCCGTGTCTGATTGATTAGCTGCAGCCATTTCGTATGCTTCCACTTGTGATTCAATTGACTCAACTCGGCGCTCAATCACATCAAAACGCGACAGTGCATGTGCCACTTTATCGCTATGTAACTGTTGATTAACTCGTACTCGTGCATTTAAAACACTATGCACCTGAGTTAAGCTCTGCCGCTTTGCTTTGGCAGCACTAAGTTTGTCTTGTAAACGCTGTGCATCGTCAGCTAACTTGGCCATTGAATCGGTTAATTTAACGAGCTCAGGTTCAACAGCTGCCATATCAGCGGCTACACGCTGCTTTTCTTTTAATGCGGCTGTGGCTAAATCATCTCGACCTTTACTGACGGCTATTTCGGCTTTTTCTTGCCATTGTGCTATGGATGTTAACTTATCGCTTTGCTGGCGTTTCAATGCTTTTTCTTCACACAAAATCGCTGCAGCGGTAGTACGGCACTCATTCAGAGCTTGTTGCATCTCGATAATAAGTAAATTAAGTAGTTTTGCTGGATCCTCTGCCTTATCAAGCACAGCGACCAAGTTTGATTGAATTAGATCATTAACACGATTCATTAGGCCCATGATTTTCTCCTGTTGATTATGGGTGATTACACCAAGGAGATTCCAAGACTTATGCCATGTCGTTAGAAAAACAACTAAAACAATAAATAACAATAGGATAGAAAGATAACATCAATTTAAAAGTGACGTTTAGCTGAATTAAAATACGTTAAATTAACTAAAAAAGTGATATTTTGACTAAATTTTAGGATCAAAAAAAGCCACTAAAAAGTGGCTTTCAAGATTAAAATTTCAGCTATTCAGGCACAAAACTTAATGCTTTATCCATCACTGATAAATCGGCTTGCTTACCATGGCCGTTTTCAGATAAATGACGTCTAAATCCTCGCGCCCCTGGTTGGCCTTGGAAAATACCCAACATATGGCGAGCTATATGCCAAAAGTTAGCGCCTTGGCGCATTTCATCTTCAATATAACCATACATTGAACGCACCACGTCATGACGGGATAATGTACACGCAGTATCACCGTAAATTTTCTCGTCCACTTCACTTAATATAAATGGATTACTATACGCTTCACGACCGATCATAACGCCATCAAGATGCGCTAAATGAACAAGACTATCAGCGATGGTATTAACCCCACCATTTAAGCTTAAATCAAGTTGTGGGTAATCTTTTTTCAGTTGATAAACACGCGGATAATCAAGCGGTGGAACTTCACGGTTTTCTTTCGGACTTAATCCCTTTAGCCATGCTTTACGAGCGTGAATAATAAAGTCATCACAGCCAACCTTATGACTCGCTTCGATCAGCGCACATAAAAACTCATATGAATCCTGCTCATCAATACCAATGCGTGTTTTCACCGTAACAGGAATAGTAACCTCCGCCTTCATTGCTGCAATACAATCAGCAACAAGCTGCGGCTCGCCCATTAAACACGCACCAAAGCGGCCATTTTGCACTCGATCCGAAGGGCAACCAACATTCAGGTTTACTTCATCATAACCACGTTCAGCAGCCAGTTTTGCACACTTTGCCAAAGCTTCAGGATCAGAGCCACCTAATTGCAAAGCAACGGGGTTTTCATGTGTATTAAAGTGTAGATAATCACCTCGCCCAAATAAAATCGCACCGGTTGTTACCATTTCGGTGTAAAGCACCGCATGCTTGGTCATTTTACGATGAAAAGTACGGCAATGGCGGTCTGTCCAATCGAGCATCGGGGCCACAGAAAAACGTCTATTCAAAGTAAAATCCTCAGATGATATATAAGTATAAGGGTTATTCCCTCATTGGAAGGCACTATATTTTACACAAATCAAAGCCGAGCTTCAATCGTAAGCAAGTTGTTGTTTGTCGGTAGCAGAGATTGAGTTGTTTAACGCAGCAACAAAAATGTATGCTGCGCTTTAGATAATATACTTAAAACGATTTTGTTAGATTATCAAATTGCTGGCCTTGCACTGTAATGGTGGTTTTTTCTAAGCTTATATAATCATTTTTTTGCTTGGGGTTAACCAAACGTGCTGCGACTTCAAATTTAGCAACTTTAGCTTCGCTATTTAGCTCAAGTATTTTTAAAGATGAATGAGTATCATGCTTAGCTGACTGCACATAATATTCACCAGCCCAACTGGCATCAAACACTAAATTAGGCGCATTTTTAGCGGAAGATTCAATAAACACTCCCTCTTTAATTTCGTCTCGTAATAAAGTAACGGTGTAATGATCTCCTCCCGTATGACCGAAATATACGGTAACAGCATGATTGTCATTATGGCTAAAATCATAGTCAGTAACTTGAATAACCTTCATTTCGCTTTGAGGCGGTTCAACGCAAGCCGTTAATCCCAAAACAAGAAAACCGCATAAAATAATCTTTTTTAATAACATTTTTCATTCCTTAAATTTTATTACGTTATATTTAATCTAGATAATTCTAAGCAACAATTCAAAATTTTATATGACAATAGCTATTTAACAGCAATACACAGCCTTTATGTAAATACTTGTAAGCCAAAATAGTGGGCTATCCCGTCGAGTATATTTGTCACGGCAACTGATGAAAGGATCAAACCCATGATCCGGCTGATGATACTCGCACCGCTGTCACCAATTAATTTGTGAACATGGGTTGCCAACAGTAACAGCACAAGTACCACAACAAGAACAGCTAACATCATTGATGAAGTAATTAACTGCTCAACCCACGTGTATTCAGTGTTACGAGTCATCAAAACAGCGCCAAGCATCGCACCTGGACTGGCGATTGATGGAATAGCTAAAGGGAAAATGGCCGTTTCAGTGCTATCACGTACACTTTTAATTTCCATTTCTGGTTTACTTTCACCAAAGATCATAGACAAAGCGAACAGCAATAACACGATACCACCTGCGATTTGAAACGCTGACAAGGGGATATTGATAGCATTTAAAAGCAGCTCCCCAGCGACAACAAAAAACAATAGTACCCCAGCAGACACCAGAACAGCTTTCAACGCGACTTTACGTTTGAATTTGTCACTATCACCGCGTGTTAAGGCTATAAAAACAGGCACAGTACCGATTGGATCAATAACCGCAAAAAAGAAAATAAATACCGCTAATAATTCATTCATTGTTGGCCTTCCTAGAATAAAACTGTCTAATAAAAACGCTGCAACTACAATACAGTATGTTAGTATATCACGGTAGCGTAAGGATAAGAGAAGATGAAAATAGAATCACTCGTTAGTAAAGCCAAACAAGTGTGTGACAATCGCGGTGCGCGATTCACTCCAATTCGTGAAAAAGTATTTCGCCTATTAGCAAGTGCGCAAGGCGGAGTGGGCGCTTATGATTTATTAGAGCAACTAAAACTCACTGAATCAGGAGCAAAACCAGCCACAATTTACCGTGCCTTAGACTTTTTAGCTGAATTAGGTTTTATTCACAAAATTGAAAGTACTAACGCATTTATGTTGTGTCATCATTTTGATCATATCCACCCTGTACAACTGTTGATATGCGATAGTTGTGGTTTTGTCAAAGAGCTACACTCTAGCGTGATTTCGCATGAACTTAATAGTCTTGCTGCTGAGAGTGGTTTCGTCGTATCAGGGCAAACTATTGAAGCCCATGGTAGATGTGGAAATTGTAAAGAATAATTAAGTGCAGAGCTAAAATAACTCACTACACTTTAACGTATAACCGCAGTTAAACTGCTAAATTCGAGGGATAAACAATAATGAATGTAGAGTTCATCAATCCTTTTTTATCATCTTTATTAAATGTGCTCAGCACAATGGCGCAAACCGAACTAAAACCGGGTAAGCCGAAAATAAAAAAAGATGAAGTTGCCTGTGGCGACGTTTCGGGATTAATTGGCATGGTAGGACCGCAAACTAAAGGTTCATTTTCGATCACTTTTGATGAGAGCCTTGCCCTGACTATTATGGAAAGAATGCTAGGTGAACGCCCTGATTCGATCAATGAAGAAGTAACCGATATGGTTGGTGAAATTACCAATATGGTCACTGGTGGGGCAAAAAATTTACTTGGTGAAAAAGGCTATGACTTTAATATGGCTACACCAATCGTTGTGTCTGGTAAAGGTCATACCATAACTCATAAAAGTGAAGGGGCAAAAATATTGATCCCATTTACCTCTGATGCCGGTAATGCCAATATTGAAGTTAGTTTCGATAAAATATGAGCTGGTTGCAAAAACAACTACTTTTAAAGCCTCGCTCTCGAGGCTTTCATATTATTGATAGCGAAATACTCAGCCAACTCCCTGAGATTTCCGATTACCAAATTGGCTTATTACACCTTTTTATACAGCATACCTCAGCCAGCTTAACGATTAATGAAAATGCTGATCCGACAGTACGTATGGATATGGAAAGTCACTTCAATAAATTTGTTCCCGAGCGCCAACCTTATTATCGTCATGATTACGAAGGTGATGATGATATGCCTGCGCATATAAAAACGAGTACCTTAGGCTGCGAGCTAACGATTCCAATTAGCCAAGGACGTTTACAGCTTGGTACATGGCAAGGGATCTATTTAGGCGAACATCGTGATCATGGCGGCGCAAGACGTATTATTGCAACGCTGCAAGGGCAAGTTTAAATAAAACTATTTAAATTGAAATACTAAATAAATTGGATATGTGCTTTAAGCAATAACTGCTTGTCAATCAAACTTGGGTGGGTATTCATTTTTAAGAGATTGGAGCGGTACACGAGGCTCGAACTGCTTATGACTTAGTTCGACCTTGGCATATTTTATTTTAGATTGCTTAAAGAGATTGGAGCGGTACACGAGGCTCGAACTCGTGACCTCGACCTTGGCAAGGTCGCGCTCTACCAACTGAGCTAGTACCGCATAATATTTTCACTTTAAACTTACTCTAATTTCTTTGGTTAGAAATTGGAGCGGCACACGAGGCTCGAACTCGTGACCTCGACCTTGGCAAGGTCGCGCTCTACCAACTGAGCTAGTGCCGCATTTTAAAATAGTCAGTAATTTGTCCGTTGGTGCGCGACAAGTCGCGGTAAAACGTTCTGGCAACTGAGCTAGTGCCGCATTATAATTTTTAGGTTATAGGTTCTAAAAAAGTTTATAGCTTTTATTTGAAACTTGCTGCAATTTCTTTGGTGAGAAATTGGAGCGGCACACGAGGCTCGAACTCGTGACCTCGACCTTGGCAAGGTCGCGCTCTACCAACTGAGCTAGTGCCGCATTTCAAAATTGTCAGTAATTTGTCCGTTGGTGCGCGACAAGTCGCGGTAAACGTTCTGGCAACTGAGCTAGTGCCGCATTCAAAATAGTCAGTAATTTTTCCGTTGGTCCGCGACAGGTCGCGGTGAACGTTCCGGCAACTGAACTAGTGCCGCATTCAAATTGCTCAAGCACACTAACCCCGCGGGGGTTATCGTCTTAAGCGGGGCAGGATTCTACAATAATCCGATGTGTTTGCAAGTGTTTTTTACAAATTAAAGAATTTTTCTTGGTAGACTTTTAATTCCATGATGGAATCTTTGATATCATCAAGAGCAAGGTGTGAACCTTTTTTGTGCACTTGTGCTAAAACTTCTGGTTTCCAGCGTCTTGCTAGTTCTTTGATAGTGCTTACGTCTAAATTACGATAGTGGAAGTAATCTTCCAGTTCACGCATATATTTATTCATAAAGCGTCTATCTTGGCCTATTGAATTACCACACATAGGCGAAGCGCCTGCAGGAACCCACTGCTTTAAAAATGCCAAAGTTTGTTCAACAGCATCTTGCTCTGTGAATGTGCTCGCTTTACAGCGTGCAGTTAACCCTGACTGACCATGTTGCTTAGTACACCATTCATCCATACCATCAAGCAATTCATCACTTTGATGAATAGCAATAGTTGGCCCTTCAGCCAAGATGTTTAACGCACTGTCGGTGACAACCGTGGCGATTTCGAGTATTTTGTCTGTACTTGGTTCAAGACCTGTCATTTCGAGGTCGAGCCAAATCAGATTTGATTTATGAAAAGACATAATTACCTTGCGGTGCTTTCCTTTAGATCTAACGCATTTAGATATATCATATTAGTATCATCAGTCGACCTAAAGCTTTTTTTTCAAAAAGCACGACATTTAACTAAGTTATGGGCCAAAAGTGGCAAAACAGAAGAAATTAAGTAAAGGTCAATCCCGTAGGATTAAGGCCAATCACCAAAAACGCTTGTCTAATGCAGATTCTGCGCCAACCACTAACAAGGTTGAGCAATGGCAAACTGACAATTTAGGTGCGCCTGAAAATGCCGTGGTGATCAGTCGGTTTGGTCAACATGCCGATATTGAAACTGATAACGGAGATGTTTTGCGCTGCAATATTCGCCGTACCGTTAAAGGTATTGTTTGCGGAGACGAAGTGCAATTTCGCCGCGCAAAAGTCAGCGAAGGTGATTTAGCTGGCGTTATAGAAGCGATGCATGAACGGCGCTCGCAACTTACTCGCCCTGATTTTTACGACGGTGTAAAAGTCATAGCCGCCAACATTGACCAGATTTTGATGGTCTCTGCGGTACTACCAGAGTTTACCCCCAGTATTATCGACCGCTATTTAATTGCCTGCGAAGATATGGGCATTGAGCCTATTTTAGTGCTCAATAAAATAGATTTAATTGATGAGCCTGGGCTTGCTAACATCAACAAAATTTTGGATATTTATAGGTCACTTGATTATCAAGTATTACTAGTAAGTAATAAAACCGGTTACGGTATTGATGCACTCAAAGAAACCTTAATTGATAAAAATAGTATTTTTGTTGGTCAAAGTGGTGTGGGGAAATCAACTTTAGTTAACACTGTTTTACCTGATGCCGAAATACTGACCAAAGAGGTCTCTGAAAATAGTGGCCTTGGCCAACACACAACAACCGTGTCACGACTTCATCACTTACCTTCAGGCGGTAACTTAATTGATTCCCCTGGTATTCGTGAATTTGGCTTGTGGCACTTAGATGTAGAGCGTGTTACTTGGTGCTTTAAAGAGTTTCGCAAGTTTATTGGCGGTTGCCGCTTTAGAGACTGTAAACATTTAAATGATCCAGGCTGTATAATTCGCCAAGCAATCGATGATGGTGATATTTCACAGCTACGTTTTGATAGCTACCATAGAATTTTAGAAACAATGGCCGATGGCCGAGCGGGTGCTCGTGCTCCACGCGTATAATTTTTTAGGAAAAAACTTGTGAGTTTAGACAAATTCAAAATCGCAATGCAGTACGCAATGCCAAAACATTTTGTATCCCGTATGGTAGGCAAGTTAGCTGCAGCTAAAGCAGGTGCACTAACAACTACTTTAATTAAATTGTTTATTAAACAATATAAAATTGATATGAATGAAGCGCAATATAGCGACCCAGCTCACTATAAAACGTTTAATGAGTTTTTTACTCGTCCTTTAAAAGAAGGCGTTCGGCCATTAAACACTGAAGATGACATCATTACTCACCCTGTAGATGGTGCCATCAGTCAATTAGGCCCAATTGTTGAAGGCCAGCTTATTCAAGCTAAAAATCACAACTATAGCTTACAAGCTTTACTTGGCGGCTCAGAGCAAGATACAGCGCCATTTTTAGGCGGCGACTTTGCAACGATTTACTTAGCGCCAAAAGATTATCATCGTATTCATATGCCGATTGATGGCACCTTGAGTAAAATGATTTACGTCCCCGGTGATTTATTTTCAGTAAACCCACTTACCGCGCAAAATGTACCTAATCTATTCGCTCGTAACGAACGCGTAGTAGCCATTTTTGAGACTGAAATTGGCCCGCTTGCTATGGTATTAGTGGGTGCAACAATTGTTGCCAGTATCGAAACTATTTGGGCCGGTACAGTTACACCACCAGCAGGTAAAGATGTATTTAGCTGGAACTACAAAACCTCAGGTGAAAATGCAATTACCTTGAAAAAGGGTGAAGAGATGGGTCGCTTTAAATTAGGCTCCACGGTTATTTTAGCCTGGGGTGCTAATAAAGCAGATATCTTTGATGATCAAAAACCAGGCACAGTGACTCGCATGGGCACACCGTTTGCTAAAGTTGATGATTGATGATTAATACCTAATTAATAATTAAGTTATAACTCATTTTAATTAAAAACGCGGACCGACTAATGCAGTCATGCCGCGTTTTTTATTTAAGCTCTTTCCCTGCACACTCAGTACATTCGGGCGCTTTAGTTAATTTAAACTGCTGCTGCGCTAAACTTAGCCCATCAAAACGAATAAACTGACTGCCTTGATGATGGCCCAGCAAGATATTAACTGCCAACAGTGCTTGCATCGAGCCAATAACACCTAACAACGGACTAAGCACGCCCGCGTTACTGCAATTAAGCGCCTGCTGTTGCGGTTGTGCTCCAAATATACACCCGTAACAAGGGCTCTGTGGCTGGCGAAAATCAAAACACATCAGCTGCCCTTCACTCGCTATTGCCGCCCCCGACACCAGTGGAATACCCAGTGCCAAGCATTGCTGGTTTACTACATAGCGAGTGCTGAAGTTATCGCTGCAATCAAGTACTAAGGTTGCGCCAGTAAAAACTTGCTCAGCATTTTCAGTGGTTAATTTTGCACTTACTGTGTTGATCTTGATTTGATTATTTAAGCTGCTTAATACTTTGCCCGCAGCGCTGACCTTATCTTGCCCTAAATGATTTACTTTATAGAGCACTTGGCGCTGTAAATTTGAAAGCTCAACCTTATCATCATCTAACAAGCTTAATTCGCCAATGCCAGCCGCAGCTAAATACAGTAATGCGGGGCTGCCTAACCCCCCGCTCCAATTACCACAACGTGAGCGGCTTTGAGCTTTAACTGCCCTTCAAAGCCGACTTCTTTAAGCATTAAATGACGACTGTAACGTAACTGCTCTTTGTCAGATAAAGATCCTTTTATTGCCTCACTCATTGCTATTAATAGCCACTTGTAAATCGGCAATCGCCTGTTGATAGTCACTTGCTTCACTAATAGCCCTAACAACAGCTACACTGCCAACACCGGTTGCAGCAACCTCGCCCGCTCGTGATAAATCAATGCCACCAATAGCTACCGTTGGGTAATCACTCATTAACGGCACAAAACGCTTTAACTTTTCAAGCCCTTGAATTTGCCCTGTCATATCTTTGGTCGTGGTTGGGTAAATAGCGCCAAACGCCATATAACTCGGGCGGTAATTATGAGCGCGCAGCATTTCATAAAAACCATGGGTCGAAATCCCCAAACGCATGCCCGACTCTTTAATGGCCACCAGATTAGCCTCAAGTAAATCTTCTTGACCTAAATGCACACCATAAGCGCCATGTTTGATCGCCAGCTGCCAATGATCGTTGATATACACATTGCCATCGTACTTTTTACCAAGTGTGACCGCCGCAGCAATAGCGTGTTCAAGCTCTTCTTCGCTGGCGTTTTTCATTCTAAGTTGTACAGTTTTAACGCCTTGCGCTAAACACTTTTCTAACCAATCGAGACTATCAACCACTGCATATAAACCAAGCTGTTTGTTTTCACACTCAGTAAAACCTGCCGCCATAGTAAATTCGTTTGGTTGTTCAAAATCCAGCTCATCACCCAGCCAACTACCCGCTTCAATGACTTGTGGGTAATCATCAAGATTATCGGGAAAGCTCGTTTGTGCCACAGGGCCAATTCCTTCACCATAACGAACCGCAGCTTTTAAGCCTTGATTTATATAGGCTTTGGCTAAAATAAAGGCATCTTTAAGCGGGTAACCTTTCGCTAAACACGCTGCAATCACTGACGCCATACTACAACCGGTACCATGGCTGTGCGGCGTTTGAATTTTTTCGTTACCAAGCCAATATTCATTACTGCCATAAGAGCTGGCATCACTGCAGTAATCAATGCAATATCCGCTTGGATAATCCCAATGGCCACCTTTGATCAGCACCGCTTTTGCGCCCCAGCTTTGCAGCTTTTGCGCAGCCTCGATCACAGCACTGGGACCAATTAAATATATCCCAGTGAGCAACTGCGTTTCATGGGTATTCGGAGTGATCACATCCACCAGCGGCAATAAGCATTCTTTAATTGCGCTAACGGTATCTTCTTCTGTCAGTAAGTCACCACTGCTAGCAATGGCCACCGGATCATATACAACCAAAGGCGCAACCGGCCAAGTGGCTTTATAATGTTTTAGATGCTCACTGATCAATTGAATTTGCTGCACATTGGCAAGCATACCAATTTTAATAACACGGGCTTTCATGTCGCTTTCAAGGGCGAGTAATTGCGACTCAATAACATCGGTTGAAATCGGGTTAAGTGCTTCAACGCCTAGGCTGTTTTGCGCAGTCAATGCGGTGATCGCTGTACAACCATGGACGCCAAAACTTTGCATCGCTTTAATATCCGCCTGAATACCTGCACCACCACCAGAGTCAGAGCCAGCAATTGTCCAAACAACATGATTCATAGTTACGTATTTCCTAATTTTTTACTTCATTTATTACTGTTGATGCCAAAATGGCATACCCATAGTGGGCGTAGATGGCGCAGCGACGTCTTTTTCTGGCATCGCCTTTGCTCGGTAAGCAAAACGACCCGCATCAACGGCTGCTTTAAATGCATGACTCATGGTAACAGGGCAGCCCGCCCCTGCAATAGCCGAATTCAATAACACCGCATCATAACCTAATTCAAGCGCTTGGCAGGCGTGTGATGGTAAGCCAAGGCCAGCATCAACAATCAATGTGGTATCGGGTAAGCGCTCCCGAATAGTTTTTAAGTTATATTTATTTAACAAGCCCTTACCTGTGCCAATAGGCGCTCCCCACGGCATCAGTACTTCACACCCTGCATCAGCTAAACGCTGACATAACACTAAGTCGTCAGTACAATAAGGTAATACTTTAAAGCCTTCGGCTAATAAAATCTGTGTCGCTTCCAGTAATGCAAATGGATCTGGTTGCAGGTTATAATCATCACCAATCAACTCAAGTTTTATCCAATCGGTAGCAAACACTTCGCGGCACATTTGTGCCAGTGTAATTGCTTCATTGACACTGTGACAGCCTGCAGTATTGGGTAGAATTTTTAAGCCCGTATCTTTGATCAATTGCCAAAAGTCATCTCCTGCGGCGGCACTTTGTTGACGTCGTAATGACACAGTAACAATCTGCGCGCCAGAGGCAACAATCGAATCGGCCATAACCGCAGGTGATGGATAAAGTGCTGAGCCAATTAATAACCGACTAGTGATCTGCTCACCATAAATACTGAAACTATCTGATATTACGCTACTCATATTAGCCACCTTGGATCGGTGACAGTAATTCAATGCTATCGCCTTCGTTAAGTAAGGTAGTATCACATTGACTACGCGGTATAAATTGACCATTAAGCGCCACTGCAAAAGGCTCTTTTGCTGCAAACTGCGTCAAACCTTGGGCTATATTGGCGTTATCTGCTAACTCAAAATGTTGACCATTAATTGTTATTTTCATACTTACTTTCATAATAAGCCTTATTTTATCCGTGCAATGGCATCGGCCACTAAACTCGGTGCGAGTAAATAACCATGACGATATAAGCCATTAATGCTGATCACATTTTGCTGCTGGGAAATCTGCGGGCGATTATCACTAAATGCAGGACGCAGGCCGGTTTGAATATTCAACACTCGCGCCTCAGCAAAACCACTGTGTACTGTGTACGCTGCTGACAACAACTCAAGAGTCGAACGCACAGTGGCAGCCCCCTTATCTTGTGATTCAATTTCTGTCGCGCCAATTACGTATTGATGATTTGGCTTCGGAGCAATATAAATAGGATAACGCGGGTGCATTAACCGCACTGGCCGCGTTAAATTAACCTCAGGGGCGTACAAACGCACTACTTCACCACGCACTCCGCGTAGCTTACACGCTGCGCTTTTAGCGCCAAGGCCACGGCAATCAATAATATAATCAAACGATTGCTGTAGATTTAGCGATGTTACATCAACCTGTTGTGCAAACTTAAAGCTCACATTACGCTGCTTTAGAGTGTTAAAACTAGCTTGATAAAAAGCCTGATTATCAATTTGCCCTTCGCAAGGTAAATACACACCTTGGTTAAAACGCCCTGTAAGCTCTGGCTCTAATTCAGCAATATGTGCCCCTGTTAACTGATGTCCTTGATGTTCAGCTAAAGGCTTTAAACGCAGTATAAAACTTTGTAAGTCACCTTTATCTTGCTGGTGTGCAACCACAAGTGTGCCTTGCTGTTGGAAAAACACCGCTTCATCAAGTTGCGCTAAAATTCTCGGCCAACGCTTTATTGAATCCAGCCCCATCAAGGCCAAGTCTTGCTCGCAGAATACAGATTCAGCCAGTGGTGCAAGCATCGCCGCTGCCACTCTTCCTGCACTATCAAGCGCTTGTTCGTCACCCGCTTCATAAACAGTTACCCGATGCTGTAAACTCAACTCAAGCGCCGTTAAACGCCCCGTTAAACCAAACCCCACCACCGCAATATTGTAAGACATGAGAATCCTTAATTCAGTTTTCTAGCTACAAGAGTAAAGTTAGCGAGCTTTTCACTCGCCAACTCTCTAACTCGCTAACTAGTTTTTAAACCGCTTTATGATAAATCTCTGAGCCGCTTTGTTTAAATTCGGCTGATTTAGCTTGCATCTCGGCTTCAACATCGACCATTTTGATCTCAATAGCATCACCTACGTTGTTAGGATCTATGCCTCTGGCTTCTAGATCTTTAGCGTATTCTCTTACTTCTTGGGTGATTTTCATTGAGCAGAATTTTGGCCCACACATAGAGCAAAAATGCGCTACTTTGCCAGATTCTTGTGGCAGTGTTTCGTCATGGTATTCACGAGCACGAACAGGGTCTAAACCAATATTAAATTGGTCATGCCAGCGGAACTCAAAACGCGCTTTTGATAACGCATTATCACGCTCTTGCGCTCCGGGATGACCTTTGGCTAAATCGGCGGCATGAGCGGCAATTTTATAGGTGATCAGCCCTTCTTTAACGTCTTCTTTATTTGGTAAACCTAAATGCTCTTTTGGTGTGACATAACACAGCATTGCACAGCCATACCATGCAATTTGCGCCGCCCCAATACCAGAGGTGATATGGTCATAGCCTGGGGCGATGTCAGTTGTCAGCGGGCCAAGGGTGTAAAAAGGTGCTTCGTCGCAATGCTTAAGCTGCTCTTCCATATTAGCTTTGATCATATGCATTGGCACATGCCCTGGGCCTTCAATAAACACTTGTACATCGTGTTTCCACGCGATTTTGGTCAGCTCACCTAACGTACGCAGTTCACTAAATTGCGCGTCATCGTTGGCATCTGCAATTGAACCAGGACGCAGGCCATCTCCTAATGAGAAACACACATCGTACTGTTTCAAAATCTCACAAATATCTTCAAAATGAGTATAAAGGAAGTTTTCTTTATGATGCGCTAAACACCATTTCGCCATAATTGAACCGCCGCGCGACACAATCCCAGTGACACGTTTTGCCGTCATTGGAACGCAGCGTAATAACACCCCCGCGTGAATAGTAAAGTAATCCACACCCTGCTCGGCTTGTTCAATTAGAGTATCGCGGAAAATTTCCCACGTTAGATCTTCGGCAACCCCATTTACTTTTTCAAGCGCTTGATAAATAGGCACTGTACCAATTGGCACTGGTGAGTTACGTACTACCCATTCACGAGTTTCATGAATATAACGACCCGTTGATAAATCCATAACTGTGTCAGCGCCCCAGCGGGTTGACCAGACCATTTTTTCAACTTCTTCTTCAATAGATGAGCTAACTGATGAGTTGCCAATATTAGCGTTCACTTTCACTAAAAAATTGCGCCCTACAATCATCGGCTCGGTTTCTGGGTGATTAATGTTGTTAGGTAAAATCGCACGACCACGGGCAATTTCATCACGCACAAATTCAGGAGTAATAAACTCAGGGATACTCGCACCAAACGACTCGCCTTGGTGCTGCTGTGCTAATAACTCTTTTTGAAGTTGCGCACGGCCCATGTTTTCACGAATTGCGACATATTCCATTTCCGGTGTGATAATACCTTGGCGAGCATAATGCATTTGCGTGACATTTTTACCGGCTTTAGCGCGGCGAATTTTTGGGAGATGCTCAAAACGAATATGATCAAGGCCTTCATCGGCCATGCGTTGCTGAGAAAACTGCGAGCTGACTGAGCCTAAAATTTCAGTATCTCCACGGCTTTCAATCCACTGTTCGCGGTACTTATCCAGCCCTTTACGAACATCTAGAGTAAAATCAGGATCTGTGTATGGGCCTGACGTATCATAAACACGCAGTGGTGCATTTGATTCGTACACTGGGTTTTCATCGGTGCCACCGATAAAGGTATCACTCAAAGTAATTTCACGCATACCAACACGCACATTATCTTGCGTACCTTGTACATAAACTTTGTGTGAGCTTGGAAATGGTTGCCCAGTAAGGTTATAAATATAATCTGATGCAGCCGCACGAGTTTCGCGGCGAGACGGTTTATTTGATGTGTTTGACATGACTTACCTCATTGCTAAAAGGGTTGTCTTGTCAGATACTGCTAGTGCGATAAAAAGCAACGCAATAGAGAGTAGCAAATGCTACATGGATCGTAGATTGGTGTTACAAAAAAGCACTACCAACCTTGGCAGCCACAGTGCTTATGCCCAAAACTGGCGCACAAGCACCCGTTTTAGGCAGCTTGTTCCCTACGCAGGTGTTAGCCTGATCAGGTTCACGGATCCCGCTTTCGCGATCTCAGCCTTTAAGTTAAAAACTCAAGGCACTCCGACAAGTAAAATTCTATATATTGTTCGCTAACGAGTGTACGTTAGATATTGCAAGCCTGCAAGAGATCAACTTGCGGGAATAAACGCAAATGTTTGCTCGCCATTTAAAACCAATTGCTGATCTTGAATTTGCAGTGGCACACCTTGCTTTAACGCATTTAAAAACTGCAGTTCAAACTCGTCCAACTCATCTCCGCATGATTTACGGGTCATACCTAATTTATTCACCGTTAAATGATTATCATCAAGTTGACCTTCACCAAAAAATTTATTACAACCAGCAAAACCATTGACTTGCAGAGCTTCAATAAAACTTAATGATGCTGAATATGATGCAGGGATTGCTAAACCATCAACCCGTGATAGTTGCCACTTAGTGTATTTTAATTGCTCACTGGTGACTGTCCCTGTCGATGAGCAGCCAATACATAAACCGATTATAAGCATCGGGATTGCTGCTAATTTCATGTAATTACTAACCTAAAACTCAATTGCAACATGATAACAATAAATAACAGTTTATACCGTTAATAATGCATGTTTTTAATGTAAAAAAATGTTCTAAGATAGTAAAAAAGGTGGCACCGGAAAATTACTCAGGCTTAAATAGTAGATCAACTTGATCGGGCAAAAATGGCCGACCTAGCTCATTCACCGCGGTGCCAATCACCAGTGCCTTTAACATCACTTTTTCATCATGCTTTCTTACCACTGTTTGTCGAAAGCCAAACTTTAAGCGACTAATACGCTCAGGCTCTACAGCGACATAAAACTCATCTCCGAGCATTAGTGATTGCTTATAATCCATCTCGCTACGCATTACGACTAAATTAATTTTATCGCGAGTAAGCTGAGCAAAATCAACCCCATTCGCATGCAAAAACTCATGGCGCGCATGCTCTAGGTAATTAAAATACACACTATTATTTACAATGCCTTGTAAATCGCATTCGTAGTCGCGTACTTTAAAGTCAACTTTAAAGGTCATATTTGTATTCCTTATTATGTATACTGTGCGCGTTTATAGCACATAAATATAACTGGTATCACGACTTTAATGAGAATAGTTGCTATCATGCAAGTCCTTAAAATGGAGTTAAGTAATAGAATGAAATTACGCCTGTCTTTAATTACTGCCGCGCTTTTACCTTTGATAAGCGCCCCAGCTTTTGTTGAAGATACTGAACTTGAAAAAATACTCGTCACCGGAGACTTTCAAAAAGAAAGCATTCAAACCCTTAGTGCCAGTGCCAGTTTATTTAGCGAACGCGAAATTAATGACCGAGGTGCTAGTTTTCTAGACGAAATGCTTGCCAGTGCTGCCAACGTAAATTTTACCGCTGGTGCTTCTCGTGGCCGTTACATCCAAATTCGAGGGGTTGGTTTACGCTCACAATTTGTTGACCCTATTAACCCTTCTGTTGGCTTAGTGATCGATGGCATTAATTATTCCGGCTTAGGTGGTAGTTCATTACTGTTTGATGTAAACCAAGTTGAGATTTATCGCGGTCCGCAAGGTACTCGCTTTGGTGCTGATGGTATGGCTGGTATGATCCAAATGGAATCAGCCGATCCAACTTTTGATCCAAGCGTCAAAGTGCAGCTAGGCGCAGGTAACTACAACAGTTATGAAGCGGGTGTTGCCGCAGGTATTGGTATTACAGACAGCACCGCAGTGCGCGCTAGTATTTATCAACGTGAGTCTGATGGTTATGTTGATAACCTATATTTAAACGAGTCAACACAACAGCAAGATGAACTGGTTAGTCGTTTTAAACTACACAGCCAACTTACAGATCATCTTCGCACTGAATTAAGTGTTCATTATATTGATATCAATAACGGCTACGATGCATTTACGCTTGATAATAGCCGTAATAGTGTAGCCGATCACCCAGGCCAAGATAACCAAGAAAGTATCGCGGTAGGTCTTGCCAACATCTACACTGGCTTTGCTTGGTTTGATGTCAGTTTAAACTTATCAGGTATTGATAGTGATTTAGTTTATAGCTTTGATGAAGACTGGGTATGTAACGATATTAATAAGTCGCAGTTATGCGGTGCAGGACTACACCCCGATGGTTATAGCTCAACCGATAGCTACTTTCGAGATCGTCAAGACCAGGCTGCTGAACTGCAATTTAATGGCAAAGGTGGTAACTGGGTTACGGGACTTTATTATCAAGCCCGTAATGTTGATTTAGAACGCCAATACACTTGGCTTGCAGCTCCATTCGCTTCAACTTATGAAACTAGTAATACCGCAATTTACGGCCAACTAGCAACGCCGATTGGTAATAAAACCACCTTAATAACAGGCTTACGCGTTGAGCAATACCAAGGTGATTACACCGATAATAATGGTTTTATTGAAAGTACTGATGATGTGATGGTCGGTGGTAAACTTGCCCTTGAGTATCAAGTCATTGACCGTACCATGATTTATACCAGCCTAACTCGTGGTTATAAAGCAGGAGGGATTAACTCTGAAGCACTCGCCAAAGCGAAAGATGACGGTTTAAACCTTGATGCTGATTTCTTTAAAAACCACACTAGTTTCGCACCAGAGTACCTATGGAGTGGTGAATTTGGCGTTAAAGGTAGCTCTTTAGATGAAAAATTTATTCTGCGCTTAGCGGCCTTTTATATGTATCGCGAAGATATGCAGTTAAAAGCCTGGAAAGTGGAAGACCAAAAGTTTACTGGTTATATTGATAACGCCAGCTCTGGAGAGAATTACGGCCTTGAAATTGAAGGCAGTTACCAATTAACTGATGACTTATTTTTCACCGGTAGCGCTGGTTATTTACATACTAAAATCAATGACTTTGTCGCTCAATCTGGTCTAGATCAAGATGGTCGCGAGCAATCACAAGCGCCTAAATACCAGTATGCATTCACGGCTCGCTATAACTTTACTGACGAGTTATTTGCTACAATCGGCATTGAAGGTAAAGATAATTATTACTTCTCAGATAGCCACAACTCGCAGGCACCGAACATTAATTTAGTTAATTTAACTACTGGTTACGAGGCTGAGCAATGGTCAATTCGCGCTTGGGCACGTAACGTATTTGATGAAGAAGTACCTACACGTGGTTTTGAATTTGGTAACGACCCACGCGAAGGGTATGCAACTCACACATACACTCAGCTTGGCGAACCAATGGTTGCCGGCGTCACATTTATCTACGAGTTATAAAAACGAGTTTCAAGGGATAAGTTAAAAGGTAAAAGCTAGATTACTTTTACCTTTTCTTAACCTTGAATCTTGAGCCTTTTAAGCCCTACCTACATCAAACGCGATGACTTCTTTTATGGTGTTTTTTTGCGTTGCTAACATCACTAACCTATCAACCCCTAATGCTACTCCTGCGCATTGTGGTAAACCATGCTCAAGAGCGGCGATTAAACGGGTGTCCATAGGCACTTGTGTTAAGTTATTCGCTTTGCGGTATGCATTATCTTCAGTAAAACGTTTAGCTTGCTCCTGTGCATTGGTGAGCTCATTAAAACCATTCGCCAGCTCCATGTTCTGATAATAAAGCTCAAACCGCCCAGCGACTCTAATATCATGCTCACAAATACTCGCCAGTGCGGCTTGCGATGCAGGAAAATGATAAATAAAACAAGGTTTTTGTTGGCCAATTGTTGGCTCAACTTTCATACAAAATAATAATTGTAGTAACGTATCACGGTGAGTTTCATGCTTAGCGATATCAGCAAACCCCTGTTCACAGGCAAGTGTTTGTAACTGTTCAATAGTGGCACTGAGCGGATCAAGTCCTAATGCTTTGGTAAAAGCATCTTGATAGGTTAAACGCTCTGCAGGTGGAACATTTAAGATAAGCTGCATTAATTCATCAATTTCATCCATCAGCGCAAACTCATCAAACCCAGGGCGATACCATTCCAACATAGTAAACTCAGGATTATGATGGCTGCCCGCCTCTTCGTTACGAAATGCCTTACAAATTTGGTAAATAGCACCACTGCCGGCTGCCAATAATCGCTTCATGGCAAATTCTGGTGATGTTTGTAAGTAAAGCGGTAAGCCTTTCGCGAAACCGGGGCCAATAAACTGCGTTTTAAAACTCGCTAAATGAACATCAGTAACACTCGCTGCACTTAAACTAGGCGTATCAACTTCCATAACGTGGCGTTGGTAAAAGAATTCCCGAATAGTGCGTAAAATTGCGGCTCGTTGTGCCAAAGTATTTACTTGTGCGCTTGGTTGCCAAAGATCTGCTGACATATTTTCTCCAAAAAAATCCCAGCTTAAGCTGGGATTTATTAAGCTATATTAAAGTTACTTAACACGGCTTACATATTCGCCGTTACGGGTGTCGACTTTAATTACTTCACCGATTTGTACGAATAATGGTACACGCACAACAGCACCAGTACTTAGCGTTGCTGGCTTACCACCAGTACCTGCTGTGTCGCCTTTAAGACCAGGATCTGTTTCAGTGATCTCAAGCTCTACAAAGTTAGGTGGTGCAACAGCTATTGGATTGCCGTTCCACAAAGTAATAGTACATACATCATTTTCAACTAACCATTTACCAGCATCGCCAAGCGCTTTTTCATCAGCTGCGATTTGTTCAAATGTTTCGTTATTCATGAAATGCCAAAACTCACCATCAGTGTAAAGATACGCAAGATCGGTATCCATTACATCAGCACCCTCTACTGACTCACCTGATTTAAAAGTTTTTTCAAGTACTTTGCCAGAGATAAGTTTACGAATACGAACACGGTTAAACGCTTGGCCTTTACCAGGTTTTACCATTTCATTTTCTAAAATACTGCAAGGCTCGCCGTCCATCATAATTTTTAGGCCGCCCTTGAACTCGTTGGTGCTATAATTCGCCATCGTTTCCTCTATCTAATAATTTCGAGTAATCTACCTACCAATGATACAAAGAAATGAAGCAAATTTGCATATAAACTGGCAAAAAGAATTAGCTAATGTTGTTACTTGCCCACGCACCTTGCTAGAAATGCTAGGTTTATCAAGCATGGCCGACGAAAAAGACCTCAAAGCACGAGCTCTTTTTCCGGTACGTGTGCCTGTGCCTTTTATCAAAAAAATGCGTTATGGCGATATTAATGACCCATTACTGCTGCAAGTCATGCCGCGCCACCAAGAGTTTATCGCTAAAACAGGTTTTGATAAAGATCCATTAAAAGAGCAAAACAACGCTCAACCAGGATTATTACACAAATATAAATCCCGAGTTTTAGTGATGTTTAAAACTGGTTGCGCCGTTAATTGCCGTTATTGCTTTCGTCGCCATTTTCCATACCAAGAAAATCAGCTAAATAAACGCAGCTTAATTGCAGCGCTCGATTACATAAAATCGGATGCTAATATTAACGAGGTGATTTTAAGTGGTGGTGATCCGTTAATGGCCAAAGACGACGCAATTAGTTGGTTTATGGATGAGCTTGAACAATTACCACAAATTAAACGAATGCGAATTCATAGCCGCCTACCGGTGGTGATCCCATCTCGCATTACTGACCAATTGTGCGAACGTTTTGCAAAGTCTCCACTTAAAATTGTGTTTATTAATCACATTAACCATGGCAACGAGATTGATGATGATTTTAAAGTGGCAATGCAAAAACTCAAAAAGGTAGGTGTCACATTGCTCAATCAAGCGGTGCTATTAAAAGATGTAAATGATACCAGCGAAGCGCAAGTCGCATTAAGCGAAGCGTTATTTGATGCCGACGTACTGCCTTATTATTTATATTTACTTGATAAAGTTGAAGGAGCGAGTCATTTTGATATCGACGAATCACAGGCACGCAAAATCATGGCCGAAATGCTTATCGCATTGCCAGGATTTTTAGTACCAAAGCTGATGCGCGAAATCGGCGGTCAAAAAGTAAAACGCCGATTGACCTCAAGCTTTTATAAACACAAGACTTAAACGTATACGTTAACGTTATTGCCAAGCGAAGCTGTAACTGATTTTGCTGGCGTTTGTGCAGCGCTCGAACTAGCGGCACCTTCAATAAGTGCCAGTGCTGCTGCACCATCCGCTTTTTGCTGTTTTTTTGCCAATGCTGCGCTGTATACTTCGCCACTTTGACCCGCGCCACTCATGGCCGGTAGATTTCCACCTGATATATTCATAGCTCATACCTGACTTTTTAGCTTATTACCCGTATTATATCGGCATTGCGGTCTAAAGCTTTAGGAAAAAAATGGATTCAATTATTGAACAACTCAATGCCAACTTAAAAATTGTTTATCGCCAGTCTCTTGACGCAGATAAAAAATTAGATGAGTTGCAACAACAAGGCTTAGGTAAATTTACAGCGTTATTTCCTGCCGATGCTGGTTTTACCTTTGAAGCAAAACGCTTCAAACCTTATGTATTAGATGTAGCTGCAGATGTAGAAAGCTTAAGTTCAGAAGGTTTTAGTGAAGAAAAGCTAAAAACCACTGTTATTAAATTACAACAGTTACTGCAATTACTCGCAACGTTCAAGTAACTATAAAAGCGCTATCATTAAACTGTAGCGCTTTTTACTCTTAATTTAGCTTGGGGTAACAACTGGCAGTAATTCTTTATCAAACCAATCAGTGATCAAACGTTTATCATAGTAAAACTGTTCATCACGGCCCATTTTAATTTTATCCATAAAGCCCATATCTTTTAATTCGACTTTATCGCTTTGACTAATCACGTTACCGTCTTTATCAGTAACCGAATATTGAAACTCAATGCGTGGAAAATAAATTGGTTTTACAATACGTAAATCATTCATACCGCCAAAGCGTACATCACCGGCTAAATCCAGCTCAGTCACTTCAACATTAAACTTATACCCTTCAGGCAACTTTTTCTGCCAGTTTATTAAAGTGCTTTTCAAAACTGCTCGCTACATGTTTATGGTATGAGCCTTTAGGTTCATTTGAAGGACGTACATCACGGTAGTCATTGAAGTCTTGCCATTTTACGACAGCTTCTCCTGCTTGAGCAAATACAGGCAGTACAACTAACATAGCCATCGCTACTTTTTTAAATGTATTCATTGTCTATCTCCAAAATGCCCTTGGGCTAATATAGTTGAAATAATAGCACTAACAACTTAACTATAGCTTAATACTATTTAGTCTCATTGTTATCATTTATGTAAAATATGTAACCAGACACCAGTTAACTATGATTAATTGATACCGTAACATCATGGAACAACAAAAAGATCAGATAAAGCATGTATTGAAGTGCTATTTATGATGAAATTACAACTATACACCTTCACCTTATATATGGAGATTTCATGACAATTTTAGTAACAGGTGGCGCGGGATACATAGGCTCACACACTGTTGTTGAATTATTACAACAAGATAATGATGTTGTTATCATTGATAATTTAAGCAACTCGAGTGTGGAATCACTTGAGCGTGTAAAAAAAATCACTGGTAAAACTGTGCACTTTTATCAAGGTGACATCCTTGATAAAACATTTTTGGCCAGCGTTTTTGCAAAACATACAATTGAGAGTGTTATTCATTTTGCCGGTTTAAAGGCTGTCGGTGAATCAATGGTGAAACCCATTGAGTATTACCAAAATAACGTGCAAGGTACGCTGACTCTCGTTGATGCTATGCGCGATGCAGGTGTGTTTAAACTTGTATTTAGCTCATCGGCAACAGTATATGGTGATCCAACAAGCCTGCCAATTCAAGAAGATTTCCTGGTAGGTGGCACTACTAATCCATACGGCACATCAAAACTGATGGTTGAAATGATGTTACAAGACATCGCTAAATCAGATGAGCGCTTTGCATTTGCAATTTTGCGTTACTTTAATCCCGTAGGTGCGCACGAGTCAGGCCTAATTGGTGAAGATCCCAATGGTATTCCAAACAACTTATTACCTTACATAGCGCAAGTGGCAGTGGGTAAATTAAAGCAGCTGGGTATCTTCGGCGATGACTATGATACGGTTGATGGTACTGGTGTGCGTGATTACATCCATGTTGTTGACTTAGCGCTTGGTCATTTAAAGGCACTTAATAAAATAAACCAAGATACCGGTGCCCATGTTTACAATCTTGGCACCGGTAATGGTTATTCGGTGCTACAAATGCTCAACGCATTTAGCAAAGCCTGTGGTAAAGATATTCCGTATCAGGTATCACCTCGTCGCCCAGGTGATATTGCAGCTTGTTATGCAGCGCCTGAAAAAGCTCTTAGTGAACTTGATTGGCAAGCAGAGCGTGGTATCGATGTGATGATGAAAGATACGTGGCGTTGGCAAAGTAACAACCCAAATGGGTATAAATAGCAAAACTTAAACCAGCTTCAATAAGCTGGTTTTTTTATATTTTTTGAAATAAAAAGTCTCGTTTACCACTCTTTTACAGTATCTATATTTAATCACCTATCAAAAATGCAACCAACCTATACTCGTTACAGTATTCATTCACTGCTAATTATTAGCTTATCGCTATTGGGTCTTAGCCTCTTATTAGGAGCAGGGGTAAATAATGTGCATGCTATTTTCAATTTTTATCAATTAGCCAATGTAATCCCTGAAACTGGGCAATCAATACTCGCTGGAGTGGCTTTTTTAGTAACCGCTTTATTTATTATTTTAAGTTTAAAACAATCACGTTTTCAGACCCCTGCTTTTGTTAGCCTGATCACTCTTGCCGTTATACCGCTTGTTACCTTATTAAGTGAAAGCCGCTGGATGACTGACTTAGGTGGCTTCCCAATTATAGGCTCTGGGCAAGGCATAATTAAGTACACCGCACTTGTTTCTCTCGCTATTTACCTTTATAAACCGCAGCGCTTGTCAGCTCAAGGCATGGTAATTTTGAACTTCTTTCCTGTTGCATTAGTGCTTATTTGGATTGGTGGTATGAAATTTTACGAGTTTGAAGCAAATGGAATTATATCACTGGTATCAACCTCTATTTTTATGTCTTGGTTATATACCTTATTTTCAGTGCAAACAGCGTCTAATCTAATTGGTGCGTACGACATCTTTTTTTCTTTAGCACTCGCTTTGGCTATCATTAAAAAGCATCCATTAGCCATTTATGTTGCGGCTCTTGGCTGCAGTGCCGTATTTTTAATGACGCAGACATTTTTATTCTCAGCTGAAGGAGCTTTTGACAGCTCAACACTACTTGCAAGATTAGGCCTTTTTGTTATTAAAGACTTATGGTTTATCGCAAATTTACTGGTAATTGTTAGCTTTGCAAAAAAAGTCTTAATTAACTACTATTTCAATAACATATTTAATAATGTGCATTGTAAGATCTAAAAAGCGCTATCACTTAACCAATCGTGGTAGCGCCTTATAAATATATACTTTTATATTTTGAGTTTAAATACACATCACTACAACCTGTTTACGTCTGTGCCCATTGCCTTAATAAATTATGATACACACCAGTTAACCTAACAATCTCAGGGCTATCGCTGACTTTTTCGCGCAAGCTTTGAATCGACATATCCAACTCAAATAGCAAACCACGCTTTTCATCGCTATTAACCATGCTCTGCAACCAAAAAATGAAGCTAAACGTCGCCCCCGAGTTACGGGAGTGACTTTATGTAAACTGGTTGATGGATACAACACCATACTACCTGCAGGGAGTTTTACTATGTGAGAGCCATAAGTATCTTCAATAACGAGTTCGCCACCATCATAGTCTTCTGGTTCGCTCAAAAATAACGTCATTGATAAATCCGTACGAATTTTCACTGGTGTGCCAGGTACTTGTCGAATCGCATTATCAACATGAATACCAAACGATTGGCCACCTTGGTAACAGTTAAATAAAGGTGGAAAAATTTTTGCAGGCAACGCCCCTGACATAAATAGATCACTGCGAGCCAGAGCGCCCATAACTATATCACCGAGCTCTTTGGTTGCAGCGCTTTGCTCAGGTAATTGTAAGTTATTTTTGGTCTTAGTTGATTGATAACCTGCGGTAACACTGCCATCAGTCCATTGCGCGGCCAATAAAACATTACGGCAATAAGCGACTTCATCAGCACTGAGCAAGTCTGGTATTTTTAATAGCATGGAAGTTCCCAAATCTTAAAAAACAGGCTAATAAGCATTAACCTGTTTAATAAGCTTTAACCTATTCAACAAACATTAGTTTGTAATTAGAAAGAATAACTAGCCGTTAGTGTAAAATAACGACCTTGACCAGGAATAAAGTGTCCGCCACCTAGTTTATCTTCATAATCTTCATCCGTTAAATTCTCACCATTAAACTGAATGCTTAACTGCTCAGTTGCTTGATAAGAAAGCATCATATCGAACAAAACATAACTATCGGCTTTACGACTGGTCGCTGAATTACCATTATAACGCTCACCAATATATTGTGCGCCAAAACCTGCAGCTATCGCGTCGCTAAAGTCATATCGAGCCCAAACACTGTAGCTATTTTTAGGTGCTCGAGCCAAGTTATGCCCAACATCACCATCAACCGTAGATTCAGTAACTTCGCTATCTTGATAGGTATAAGAACCGATAATACTTAATTCGTCAGTGATAATACCTGTTGCAGACAACTCTAAACCTTGCACTCGTTGCTCACCATCAAGCACTTCAACACCACGCTGATCACTATTAGGATCATCCACGCGCGCATTAGTTTTAACCGTTCTAAAAATAGCGGCACTGGTCATCAACTTATCATCAAGTAAATTCCATTTAGTGCCTAACTCATAGCTTTGGCTCTTCTCCGGATCTAACTCACTTGAATTACCACGAGTAGATACTGCAATGCCTTCAGCCGATGGGTTATACGAGTTACCTGCACCAAAGTAAATGCTGCTATTTTGACTTGGCTTATATACGGCAGATGCGTTCCAACTAGTCATGGTATCGCTAGTTGAGATCATTAATGCTGGATCCTTGTAATCATACTGATAATCGCTATCGTACTGCTCTGAACGTAAACCCGCAGTTAATTGCCAATATTCATTAAATGTAATTGTATCGAATGCATAAATTGCACGGGTTTTAGCAACCGCTTCAGTACTAGTGCCATCACGACCATACTCACCAGTGTAAGGTAAATAAGCATCTGGGTTGTATAAATCATTCAGCGCTGGTTCGTTCTTTAAATTATCAGCTACCAATGCAGTTACATTCCAACGGCTAAATGTCTCGTTAGTTAATTCAACACCAGTAACCACATTATGTTTTACACCAGCAAAATAGTACTCACCAACTAAATCAAGTTGCAGTGTTGCCAATTCATTGCGCGTATCACGATTTTTAACGTCGCTCATTCTGATATCAGTTGTTGTTTTTACATCAATAAAACGCGGCGCTGTTACTGTATCTTTTCGCTCTACACGGCCAATGCGACCTTGAGCACGTAGCATGGTTGTTTGCGACAAGTCATACTCGTACTTTGCAGTTGTTGAATACGCTTCGATATCTTCAAAATCACGATATACGTTACCGTAAAAATTAGTGAAATTCACCGGTGGCGCTGCATTTTCGCTACCAGCAAGTTCAGCAACAGGGCTAGAACCAACCCACGGAATACCGTAATCAGACATATTATCTTGATTCTGATAATCAGCATTAAGATTAAAACGGCTATTGGTTCCTAAACCAGTCGCAAACGAAACCGCGACTGCTTGTTTTTCTTTTTCAACATGATCACGCCCAGCAACATCCCCTTTATCAACCAGTAAATTGACACGTAGCGCTGATGTTTCAGCCACTTTAAAGTTACTATCTATTTGCGCGCGGTAATCACTCTCTGTGCCTAAACGCAGCGAAGCATCATTAAATTCATCTAACGTCGCCGTTTTTGTAGTTAAGTTAATACTACCGCCCGTTGAACCTCGACCTGTTGTTGCTGAGCTTGGGCCTTTTGCAACTTCGATTTGCTCAACGTTATAAGTATCACGGTCGTACCCGGCAATATCACGAATACCATCGATAAAAATATCATTGGCAGCACTAAAACCACGAATAGATAAACTGTCACCAGCTGGCGCACCGCCTTCACCCGCCGCCAATGAAATACCCGAAACATTACGTAACGCATCTTGCAAACTATCTACATTTCTATCTTTCATCACAGCTTTGTTAATAACCGTTATTGATTTTGCAGTATCAACCAACGGCTGGGTGTTCTTTATTGATGATGATTTTTCAACTTTATAGCTTTGTTCCGATTGCGTTTTTGCTTTGGTTACTGATAGCTCTTGTATATTTTCAGCTCCTTGAGCAGACGCCCAAGTTGATAAAGTTGCGGTAACAAAAGCAGCCAGCGGTTTTATATAAGTTCGGCGTTTATTAGTCATTTTACCCATTTTAGCTCCATTAGCAGGGAACTTGCTAACACGTTGTTTTTGTAGCAAGTCATTTAAGCACGTTGATTTAAGTTCGGCGGAATCCTAGCACTGAGTAATATTAATGTAAATGCGAAATGTTATCACTTGTATTATTTTGTCAATCATTGTACTATTTTTCACACTTTTAAACTTACGTAACGCGACTGTAAATGCACAGTAAACTTGGGTGCATGAGTGGCGTGAAAAATTAAGTTTAAGCGCTTAAAAATCAAGGTTTTTTAATTTTATAAAGTTAAAGCCAGAGCTTGGCTTTGTACTGTAAATGGTTATTACTTTTAGGGCATTACTTAGCATATGCAACGTTTTATAAAATCTGTTGGGGCAGTTATTTTACTAAGCTCATTCTCAAGCTTAGCTGATCCGGTTAGCGAACTTGAAAACCTCGTTAATCAGTGGTTACAAATAGAACAACAAACTAGTGAGTTAGAAACACATTGGCTAGAAAAAAACCTCGATGCAACAAACATTAATATTACTTGATGCAGAGCAAACACAACTCAAACAGCTAAACCAAAATCGTCAAAAGAACACCTCTGAGCTGGCAGAAAAGCGCACTGCGCTAATTAAAAAACAAAGCCAGCTTGAGACCGATGAAAACGCGCTCAATAGTCAATTAATCCAGCTCAGCCAGCAATTGCGCTCACTGCAAGTACAATTACCTCCCCCATTACTGGCGAGCTGGCAAAGTATTGGCGATCTAGATAACGAAAGCCTAGATGCGAATGAAAAGCTACAAATTGCTTTAAAAATGCTTGGCCAATTGGCTGATTTTCAAAACCGAATTTCAATTCATGAAATGGCAATCAGTAATAGTGAAGGCAAAGAAATATGGGTAAAACAGCTTTATTTGGGTGCCGCACAAGCATGGTTTGTTAGTAATGATTTAAGTTATGCGGGCATTGGCTTCCCTTCTGAGTTAGGTTGGCAATGGCAATTTGATACTGAAATTGATGGCGAGCAAATTGCCCACGGTATCGCTGTACAAGAAAAAAACAAGCAGCTCACTGGCTTACCTTGCCTGTATTTAGCTATGCAGCTAAGGAGCTGACGCAATGAAACGATTCTGTACTTTTTGGTTTGTTACACTACTGAGTTTTAGCCAAGTAGTAACAGCCGCGACTGCGGATGCTGCCAAACAACAATTGCTAACGGATATTAAAACGGCGCAGAGCGTTTTAAATAAAGCACAACAGCGGATTGCCAAACAGCAAACAACTATGGCACAACAGATATTTGAAAAACAGCAAGCACTTAAAAAAGAGCGTGAGCAAGCGACACTCAATCGCCGTTTAGCTGATGAAGACACATTGAGTTTAACCCAGCTACAAACACGCTTAGATAGCTGGCAACAACAACAGCAATATCGGCTAAATTTACTCAACCGATTTACTCGTCAATACGCTCAGCAAGCGCAAAGTAAAAACGATCAACAAGCACTTTTGAATGATGTAGTCGCGGTGATAGAGCAGCAAACCGCGGCATTATATCCAGAGTTTAAAAAACAAAATATAGTATTGAAAAATGGCGAACTGACCGCAGCTACAACATTACAAGTAGGTCCCGTGGCTTGGTTTAGTGTTGCACAGCCAAAACTAACCGGCCTGCTTTCATCAGCAGCTAACGTTGCAGTACCAAAAGTAGCTATAGTTCAATCAAGTGATGAGAATAACCCATTTGATATTGCTTACTCACAAGTAAATACAAACTCAGCTAAGGTCGCAGCTTCTTTAACATTTGATCCAAGTTTAACCCGCTTAGTTGCCAGTCAAGCGCAACAAGAAGGTGCAGTTGAACATCTTGAAAAAGGTGGCTTATGGGCAATCCCTATTATTTTATTTGCATGTTTTGCATTATTAATTGCGCTATTCAAGGCATATCAATTATTTAGCCTTAGTAAGATCAAAGCTGTCTCGACGCTGACTTTACAAACTGCGTTTAATCAACCTGAGCAACACAGCTTCAGCGGAATGCAAGCAACGCTGTTTCAACTCTCTGTTGATAGCAACATAGGACAAATAAGAGATGACCAGTTATTTAATCAGCTGATGCATAATAAACACAAGCTTGATAACTACATTGGCGCAATCGCGATCACAGCATCGGTAGCACCGCTACTGGGCTTATTGGGCACAGTCAGTGGCATGATTGAAACATTCAAAATGATGACGTTATTTGGCTCAGGCGATCCAGAAGTGGTATCTGGTGGTATTGCTCAAGCTTTGATCACTACCGAGCTTGGCCTCGTTGTTGCCATACCAGCATTAGTACTCAATGCGCTACTATCGCGTAAAGCTAAAGCCTATTACACCCAACTTGAAGCGTTCGCACTGCAACTTAGTCAACTTGAGGTGAAAAATGTTTGAGCAACTGTTCGATAATTTTATCTGCTGGCTTATCATCCTATTAGCGCTATTTGTTTATCAGCTCATTTGGCACGATATCCTGCATTTAAAACAATATAAACTGCAACGCCAAGGTTACTGGCACGACGTCAGCTCTATTTTGACCGCTGCGCTGCCATTACTTGGTTTATTAGGCACCATTATTGGTTTACTCGATACATTTAAAGTGATGTCGCAAGGCGAAAACGAATTAATGAGTGAAGCGATAAGTAATGCTCTACTCACTACACAACTGGGGTTAGTCTGCGCAATTCCTGCATGGCTGATGCAAGCTTACTTGCTGTACGTAACACGTAACAGTGCTATCCAACAGCAAGCGAGCTAAGCCAATGCAAGCACGTTTAAAACAACGCCTAGAACAACAGTCTGCGCATCATATTGATATGTCACCACTATTAGATGTGGTATTTATACTACTGATTTTCTTTATTGTAACCACCGTTTTCGTTCGCGAAAGTGGGGTCGAGGTTGATAAACCGCAAGCCGTCTCAGCAAGCAGATTAGAGCAACAAGTTATTTTTCTTGCCATAACTGATAGTCAGCAGGTTTACTTTGACGGTAGCCAAATTGGCGTGGCCGGTGTGCGCAGCAGCGTAGAGCAAATGCTAAAACAACAGCAAAGACCGGTAGTGATCCAAGCTGATAAAACCGTACCAACCGAGCTATTAGTAAAGGTAATAGACGAAGCAAAACTTGCTGGTGCAGCAACCGTTAACTTAGCGACCCAGCAATAATATGCAAAATAATATACTCGCATCACAACCTGCAATAGCTAATAAACGTCATCCGTTTTTTGCTTTTATGTTGAGCCTAACGGTACTTGCATGCGCGTTAGTTTTACTTTGGCTTGGGCAAATTGCTGAGCACGTTATCAACGACAAAGTTATCGTCCGTGAAGTTGCTTTAGTGCCACTGCCTCCACCTCCGCCACCAACCGTGACGCAATCAGCTGTGACAGAGCCGATGCAAAGCCTCGTTGTCGAAGGTGCGGGGGCAACTATTCAAGCCATTAATATAAAAATTGAAAGTAAAATTTCGCTTAGCAAACCAACCCTTGCAAATATGCCAATTGCTACTCCTGAATTTCAATCTATCGAAGTTAATTGGGATGCCTTTAGCTTAAATCAACTAGATGGTTTACCCACGCTACTCACTCCCGTAAAAGCAGTATTACCTAAAAAGTTAACTCGCCAAGGTGTGAGTACCTTCATCGTGAAGCTCGATGTTTTTATCGATGAAAATGGCCGATTAAGCTTAATTGATGTTATACAAAACCCGTACCCTGAGCTAAAGCCTGAAATAGACAAGATCATTAAGCAAAGTCGGTTTAGTTCACCAAAAAAAGACGGTGAAATAGTGAGAGCCAGATTTATTTGGCCCATTGAATTTAAACCTTAGTAAAGCCAGTATTTAAGTGAAAATACAATGAAAAAATTAACAACAAAAAAATGGTTAACGTCTTTAGCTATCGTGCCATTAACCTTTTATATGGCTGCCAGCCAAGCAACCTCATTGCAGGTAAAGCTACAACCAAGCGATCCACACTGGCAGTTGCTGATCAATAATAATTTACTGAGCCCAACAGATATAAAAATCGAAGCTAATGAACGCAGCTTCGCCCAGCAACTAAAACCACTATTACAACAAGGTAACTACCAAGCTGTTGCTGATCTCATTTAAACAACGTGAATTAGGTAACGATAGCCCTGCGTTACAACTTTTACGTGGCCAAGTTTTGTTAACCTTAAAACAGTTTGCAGGAGCTGAGCAGGCGTTAAAGGCAAGTTTATCAAGCATGCCAGATTTAGTTAAAGCTCATCAAGGTTTAAGTCTGCTCTATATGCAGCAAGGTAATTATCAACAAGCACAGCCACATCTAACCCGCTGTATTGAACTTGGCCAAGCTGATGCGCAAGTCTATGCGCAACTTGCCTATATTCATGTACAAGCTGAGCAGCCTTGGAGCGCAATTGCAGCTTATCGTCAGGCATTAATGCTTGAGCCACAGCAAGCACAATATCAACAAGGGTTACTATTTTCACTAATTGCTGCAGGCGATCTAGGTCAAGCCCAAGCTCTGCTAAAAGAGCTATTAAATGCATCCCCTAACAATCCAGAGCTTTGGCTACAACGTGCACAAATTGCCTTACAACAAGACAACAATAAACAAGCTTTGGCAAGTATTGAAGTAGCTTTAAAGCTGGCACCTAGCAATGCAAGTAATCAATTACTTGCAGCACAACTTCACCTTACACAAGGTAGCTACTCACGCTCTGTTGAATTGTTAAGTAATGCATTAGCAAGCACTCAGCCAGCTCAAATAGCAGAAGCTAGCGAGATTAGTATGCAAACCCTAAATTGGCTTATCGCACAAAAAAATGGCAGCTAGCCAAGCAGCTCGTTTCGCAACTAAACCCTTTCATAAATAAGTTATCAAAACAATCCCGCGCAGAGTTTTCAGTTTATACCGCTCAGCTAGCAATTGAGCAAGGTAACTTTAAACAAGCTCAAAAGAGTTTACATAAAGCATTAACAATCGACCCAAATCTTGGCGATGCACTGTTAAGCCTGGCAAATATCTATCAGCAACAAAACCAACTGACACAAGCAAGGTTAATGTATGTACGAGCACAAGCTTTACCTGAGTACCAACTCTCTGCATGGTTAGGTCTCGCGCAAATTGAAATTGAAAATAAAAACTACAAAGAAGCATTAAGCCAGCTTAAAAAAGCACTTAACGCTAACCCACAAAGGCAAGATTTACTCACCAACATTCGCGCTCTTGAAGGTCTGATCCAACGAGAAAGTTAATAGTTAATAGATTTATACCAATCGTGTAAAGTTACTGACCATTTATAGCGACAGATAAATACAGTGATAACAAGGCGTAAGTTTCGACATGTAGTTGTTCTACTTGAATAAATTATAACGCAGTTAGCACTTTATTTAGCTCGCTAGAATGGTTAAATATTTAAGTCGATTGGCATAAACTACCCATCAACGATCACACCGTATGACGTCCCGCCTGCGTCGCTTTTGATATTAATTCCCATGTGTTGCGTCATGAAATCTTTATTGACGATAGGGCACTCAGCGCTTCTGTTTTACTATTACTTGGGCACACTACACCAAATAAGTATCCATACTCAAATTGCTTTAAAGGTAGATGCCCTGGGATGTGAAGGAGCGTTTGTTTGATGAATAGGAATACACATGCCGTGGAGCATAGGATTGCAAGAGCGGTCACTAGTGAGTTCGGCATGGGATCTTGGCTTGGTGTTTTAACTTTGTTCCAGACGTAAAAAAGCCGCTTCATTTCTGAAGCGGCTTTCTCAATTTGGAGCCTAGCAATGTCGTGGTGCCTACAGCGATAAAAAGTCACATAGCAAATGTATAGAGTAGGCTTTAGGCTCTTATTCTTTTTTACCTAAAACCTATTGCCTTTCACCTCGAACCTTCTTTTTACTTTATGCCAGACAACAAAAAACCCGTCACATCGCTGTAACGGGTTTCTCTTATTTGGAGCCTGGCAATGTCCTACTTTCACATAGCAAATGCTACACTATCATCGGCGCTGTTTCGTTTCACTACTGAGTTCGGCATGGGGTCAGGTGGGTCCAAAACGCTATTGTTACCAAGCAAATTTGGTGTTAATCACGTTAGCAATTAACTAAAATTTGGAATTCTGATAATAAAAGTTTTCAGTAAATCTACTTTAGTCTATTAACTTCTTGCGCTATCAACTATCACATAAAACGCGTTTGGCGTTGTATGGTTAAGCCTCACGGGTAATTAGTACAAGTTAGCTTAACATATCACTATGCTTCCACATCTTGCCTATCAACGTTGTAGTCTTCAACGGCCCTTCAGAGAGCTTATAGCTCTAGTGAGAACTCATCTCGAGGCCTGCTTCGCGCTTAGATGCTTTCAGCGCTTATCAGTTCCGAACGTAGCTACCGGGCAATGCCATTGGCATGACAACCCGAACACCAGCGGTTCGTTCACTCCGGTCCTCTCGTACTAGGAGCAACCCCTCTCAATTCTCAAACGCCCACGGCAGATAGGGACCGAACTGTCTCACGACGTTCTAAACCCAGCTCGCGTACCACTTTAAATGGCGAACAGCCATACCCTTGGGACCGACTTCAGCCCCAGGATGTGATGAGCCGACATCGAGGTGCCAAACACCGCCGTCGATATGAACTCTTGGGCGGTATCAGCCTGTTATCCCCGGAGTACCTTTTATCCGTTGAGCGATGGCCCTTCCATTCAGAACCACCGGATCACTATGACCTACTTTCGTACCTGCTCGACGTGTCTGTCTCGCAGTTAAGCTGGCTTCTACCATTACACTAACCGTACGATGTCCGACCGTACTTAGCCAACCTTCGTGCTCCTCCGTTACTCTTTGGGAGGAGACCGCCCCAGTCAAACTACCCACCAGGCACTGTCCGTAACCCCGATTCAGGGGCCAACGTTAGAACATCAAAACTACAAGGGTGGTATTTCAAGGACGACTCCAACAAAACTAGCGTCTCATCTTCTAAGTCTCCCACCTATCCTACACATGTAGGTTCAATGTTCAGTGCCAAGCTGTAGTAAAGGTTCACGGGGTCTTTCCGTCTAGCCGCGGGTACACAGCATCTTCACTGCGATTTCAATTTCACTGAGTCTCGGGTGGAGACAGCGTGGCCATGGTTACACCATTCGTGCAGGTCGGAACTTACCCGACAAGGAATTTCGCTACCTTAGGACCGTTATAGTTACGGCCGCCGTTTACCGGGCTTCGATCAAGAGCTTCTCCGAAGATAACCCCATCAATTAACCTTCCGGCACCGGGCAGGTGTCACACCGTATACGTCATCTTGCGATTTTGCACAGTGCTGTGTTTTTAATAAACAGTCCCAGCCACCTGGTCACTGCGGCTCCAATCAGCTTAGGGAGTAAATCCCATCACCAATCGGAGCGTACCTTCTCCCGAAGTTACGGTACGATTTTGCCTAGTTCCTTCACCCGAGTTCTCTCAAGCGCCTTAGTATTCTCTACCTGACCACCTGTGTCGGTTTGGGGTACGATTCGGTATAATCTGAAGCTTAGAGGCTTTTCCTGGAAGTATGGCATCAGCAACTTCATCACCTTAGTGACTCGTCTCGTGTCTCAGCCTAACAGCAACCCGGATTTACCTAAGTCACTAGCCTACTCACTTTCACATGGACTACCAACGCCATGCTTGCTTAGCCTGCTCCGTCCCCCCATCGCAATTATACCAAGTACGGAAATATTAATCCGTTTCCCATCGACTACGCCTTTCGGCCTCGCCTTAGGGGTCGACTTACCCTACCCTGATTAACATGGGATAGGAACCCTTGGTCTTCCGGCGTGCGGGTTTTTCACCCGCATTATCGTTACTCATGTCAGCATTCGCACTTCTGATACGTCCAGCATACCTCCCGGTACACCTTCAACCGCTTACAGAACGCTCCCCTACCACTCAGAATAAATTCTGAATCCGCAGCTTCGGTGCATAGTTTAGCCCCGTTACATCTTCCGCGCAGACCGACTCGACCAGTGAGCTATTACGCTTTCTTTAAAGGATGGCTGCTTCTAAGCCAACCTCCTGGCTGTCTGGGCCTTTCCACATCGTTTCCCACTTAACTATGACTTTGGGACCTTAGCTGGCGGTCTGGGTTGTTTCCCTCTTCACGACGGACGTTAGCACCCGCCGTGTGTCTCCCGGATATTACTTTACGGTATTCGGAGTTTGCAAAGGGTTGGTAAGTCGGGATGACCCCCTAGCCTTAACAGTGCTCTACCCCCGTAAGTATTCGTCCGAGGCTCTACCTAAATAGATTTCGGGGAGAACCAGCTATCTCCCGGTTTGATTAGCCTTTCACTCCTAGCCACAGGTCATCCCCTAACTTTTCAACGTTAGTGGGTTCGGTCCTCCAGTTGATGTTACTCAACCTTCAACCTGCCCATGGCTAGATCACCGGGTTTCGGGTCTATACCTTGCAACTAATCGCCCAGTTAAGACTCGGTTTCCCTACGGCTACCCTATTCGGTTAACCTCGCTACAAAATATAAGTCGCTGACCCATTATACAAAAGGTACGCAGTCACCCAACAAGTGGGCTCCTACTGCTTGTACGTACACGGTTTCAGGTTCTATTTCACTCCCCTCACAGGGGTTCTTTTCGCCTTTCCCTCACGGTACTGGTTCACTATCGGTCAGTTGGGAGTATTTAGCCTTAGATGATGGTCCACCTATATTCAGTCAAAGTTTCACGTGCTCCGACCTACTCGATTTCACTTAAAAGGGATTTTCATGTACGGGACTATCACCCTGTATCGTGGCACTTTCCAGAGCCTTCCATTAACACCAATTAAGCTTAAGGGCTGTTCCGATTTCGCTCGCCGCTACTTTCGGAATCTCGGTTGATTTCTTTTCCTACGGGTACTTAGATGTTTCAGTTCTCCGCGTTCGCCTCGTTAACCTATGTATTCAGTTAACGATACCTGCAAGCAGGTGGGTTTCCCCATTCGGAAATCCTAGTCTCAAGTGCTTTTTACTAGCTTGACTAGGCTTATCGCAAGTTAATACGTCCTTCATCGCCTCCAACTGCCAAGGCATCCACCGTGTACGCTTAGTCACTTAACCATACAACCCAAACGGGTCTTTGTTTCGTGACAGTTTAACTTCGCCAGAAGTTAATATTGAATACTAAAGTAGATACCAATCAACAAACGTAAAACGTTCATTAAATGGCACTGAATGATACTGCTATCATTCTTTTTTACTTTTGAAAACTCTGTACAAATACACTGTATTTATACGAATTTTATTATCAGCTTTTCCAAATTTTTAAAGAGCATATTAATTAGTTATCCCAAAGGGATACGCACTAATTAACAATCATCTGTGTGGACACTACGAACAAATAAGTTCTAAATCGTATAAGGAGGTGATCCAGCCCCAGGTTCCCCTAGGGCTACCTTGTTACGACTTCACCCCAGTCATGAATCACTCCGTGGTAAACGTCCTCCCGAGGGTTAGACTATCTACTTCTGGAGCAACCCACTCCCATGGTGTGACGGGCGGTGTGTACAAGGCCCGGGAACGTATTCACCGCGTCATTCTGATACGCGATTACTAGCGATTCCGACTTCATGGAGTCGAGTTGCAGACTCCAATCCGGACTACGACGCACTTTAAGTGATTCGCTTACTCTCGCGAGTTCGCAGCACTCTGTATGCGCCATTGTAGCACGTGTGTAGCCCTACACGTAAGGGCCATGATGACTTGACGTCGTCCCCACCTTCCTCCGGTTTATCACCGGCAGTCTCCTTAGAGTTCTCAGCATTACCTGCTAGCAACTAAGGATAGGGGTTGCGCTCGTTGCGGGACTTAACCCAACATCTCACAACACGAGCTGACGACAGCCATGCAGCACCTGTATCAGAGTTCCCGAAGGCACCAAACTATCTCTAGTAAGTTCTCTGTATGTCAAGTGTAGGTAAGGTTCTTCGCGTTGCATCGAATTAAACCACATGCTCCACCGCTTGTGCGGGCCCCCGTCAATTCATTTGAGTTTTAACCTTGCGGCCGTACTCCCCAGGCGGTCTACTTAATGCGTTAGCTTTGAAAAACAGAACCGAGGCTCCGAGCTTCTAGTAGACATCGTTTACGGCGTGGACTACCAGGGTATCTAATCCTGTTTGCTCCCCACGCTTTCGTACATGAGCGTCAGTGTTGACCCAGGTGGCTGCCTTCGCCATCGGTATTCCTTCAGATCTCTACGCATTTCACCGCTACACCTGAAATTCTACCACCCTCTATCACACTCTAGTTTGCCAGTTCGAAATGCAGTTCCCAGGTTGAGCCCGGGGCTTTCACATCTCGCTTAACAAACCGCCTGCGTACGCTTTACGCCCAGTAATTCCGATTAACGCTCGCACCCTCCGTATTACCGCGGCTGCTGGCACGGAGTTAGCCGGTGCTTCTTCTGTAAGTAACGTCACAGATAACCTCTATTAAAGACTACCCTTTCCTCCTTACTGAAAGTGCTTTACAACCCGAAGGCCTTCTTCACACACGCGGCATGGCTGCATCAGGCTTGCGCCCATTGTGCAATATTCCCCACTGCTGCCTCCCGTAGGAGTCTGGGCCGTGTCTCAGTCCCAGTGTGGCTGATCATCCTCTCAAACCAGCTAGGGATCGTTGCCTTGGTAAGCCATTACCTTACCAACTAGCTAATCCCACTTGGGCTAATCTTTTGGCGTGAGGCCCGAAGGTCCCCCACTTTGGTCCGTAGACATTATGCGGTATTAGCAGTCGTTTCCAACTGTTGTCCCCCACCAAAAGGCATATTCCCAAGCATTACTCACCCGTCCGCCGCTCGTCAGCAAAGTAGCAAGCTACTCTCTGTTACCGCTCGACTTGCATGTGTTAGGCCTGCCGCCAGCGTTCAATCTGAGCCATGATCAAACTCTTCAATTAAAAGTTTTTTGTCTTTCGACAGCTCAATGAATTCTGAATTTATTTAATATCTTTCGATATTGAATTGACTGTGCCGAAGCAACTTATAAATAAGTTACTTCTGTTGGTCACTCAGTTTCAATTGAGACTCTAAATTTGTTTGTCTTGCTACCTAAGTAGCTCGACTGTTAGAACTCAATCTGTACGAGTGCCCACACAGATGATTGCTTTATATTGTTAAAGAACGTTGCGATTAAAGCGCATTGCTTTATCTCGCTAGGGCTGCGCATACTACGCTTTCCTATTTTTTTGTCAACACTTAATTTTAAACTTTATTAAAAATCTAAACTTAAGTTTTACTTAACACCCTGAGTAGCTCATGCCCCGCTATGCGTTGCGCTCTGCCGTCTCAGTGGGGTCGCATTATAGGGCGCGGCGAATTTTACGCAAGCGTTTTTTAAAGAAAACTATAAAAAACATGCCTTACGCTTGCTTTTTAGCCAAGATGCTTAAAAACACATCTAAAAAATAGATAATCGCTATTGTTCAATCCTTCTAAAATAGGGTTTCACATTCATATACGTTGATATTAATAACACCAGTATTGTATATATGAAATTTCATATATACACTTAATGGATATTGTCAGTCAGAATATTTAATTTACATGTCCCAAAGTAATAGCTCAAAGCAAAGTGTGCTCTTTCTGTGCACTGAGAATTCAGCCCGTTCACAAATGGCAGAAGTATTACTGAGAAATAAAGCGGGAGAGATTTTTGATGTTTATAGTGCTGGGATCGCTCCTAAAGATATTGATCCTAGAACAATTAATTGTTTGCAAAAGTTTAACTTGCCGATAACTGAGCTCAGCGCAAAACATATAGCTGAGTTTACAGATAAGACTTTTGATTATGTTATTACGCTATGTGAAAGAGCAAACAATGAATGCAGAGTTTATAAAGGCGCACTGTTGCAACTTGCGTGGGATATTGCAGATCCAAAAGTAATGGTAGGTTTAGAGCCCTTTGTCGCAACCCTCTATGAACTTGATAAACGACTGGATATGTTTATTGACGTACACGGTAATATTAATAACCTGCAATCACATCAGTATGTGCCACTATGTAGTAGTACCATCTCAGATCAAGATAACGAGTTATCGATAGATCCAAGCATATTTTATAAATGCTTAACTGATCAGATCCGATTAAAAACTTTAATGTTAACCAACTACTATGGCGAGTTATGTGTTTGCGAATTAATGGTAGCACTGCAAGAGCAAAGCCAACCAAAGGTATCGCGTAACTTAGCCGTATTAAAGAAAGCCGGCATCATTACAGATAGAAAGCACGGACAATGGGTGTTTTACCAAATTAATCCAAGATTGCCACAATGGAGCAAGACGATTATTAGTACAACCACTGAAAGTAATCTCCATCTGATCATCAACAGCCTTAAGCGATTAGCGACTATGCATAAACGACCTAATAAAGTGAGCTTTTGCAGTTAACGATAACTTTAATAGACACAGCACAATTTAACATTGGCTAACGTAATGAAGCGCTAGCTTTACCGCACTTACAACCCAACAATTAATCAGGATGTAATTATGACAGTAAAAGTAGGTATAAATGGTTTTGGCCGTATGGGCCGATTATCAATGCGCGCAGCATTTGATTGGCATGATATAGAAATTGTCCATATTAACGATCCAGGCGGTAATGCTGAAACATTCGCTCATTTAATGACGTTTGATTCAGTACACGGTAAATGGCATCACGAAGCAAGTCATACTGAAGATACTATTATAATTAATGGTAAAACAATTGCTTTTACGCAAAACACTAAAACAGAACAGACTGATTGGTCAAACTGTGACGTCGTTATTGAAGCGTCGGGTAAAATTAAAACCAAGGCACTACTGCAAGCTTACCTAGATCAAGGTGTAAAACGCGTTGTTGTTACAGCACCAGTAAAAGAAGAGGGTATTTTAAATGTAGTAATAGGTGTAAACGACCACCTTTATAATAAAGAGATTTACCCAATCATTACCGCTGCATCATGCACAACTAACTGCTTAGCACCAGTAGTAAAAGTTATTCATGAAAAGATTGGTATCAAGCATGGCTCAATCACCACCATTCATGACATAACCAACACCCAAACAATTATTGATGCGCCGCATAAAGACTTACGCCGTGCACGTTCATGCGGCACAAGTTTGATCCCCACTACAACTGGTTCAGCTACTGCAATAACGCATATATTTCCAGAGTTAAAAGGTAAACTAAATGGCCATGCTATTCGCGTACCGCTAACTAACGCATCAATTACTGACTGTGTATTTGAACTTGAGCGCGGTACAACCGTTGCTGAAGTAAATAAATTACTTAAGGATGCTGCTGAAAATGAACTAAAAGGCATTATGGGCTACGAAGAACGCCCACTGGTATCTATTGACTACAAAACCGATCCTCGTTCCAGCATCATTGATGCGCTATCAACCATGGTGATCAACGACACTCAAGTAAAACTTTATGTGTGGTACGACAATGAATGGGGCTACGCGAACCGAACTGCGGAACTGGTACGTAAAGTTGGTCTAGCTGACAAGGAATAATTAACCGTGGATCGATTCACAGCACTCTCCCCACAAATAAAACAATATTTGATCATTACCGGTAATTACTGGGCATTTACTTTAACTGATGGCGCACTGCGGATGCTCGTGGTGCTGTATTTTTATCAATTAGGTTACAGCCCACTTAGTATTGCTATGTTGTTTTTGTTTTATGAAATTTTTGGTGTGATCACCAATTTAGTGGGCGGATGGCTGGGAGCTCGATTCGGCCTGAATAAAACCATGAACATTGGCTTAGCATTACAAATTGTGTCTTTGGCAATGCTTATGGCACCTGTAGATACACTCACCGTAATTTATGTGATGGCTGCGCAGGCGCTTTCAGGGATCGCAAAAGATCTGAATAAAATGAGCGCCAAAAGCGCTATTAAGTTACTAGTACCAAAAGACGCGCAAGGCCAGCTTTTCAAATGGGTGGCTATTTTAACGGGTTCTAAAAATGCGTTAAAAGGTGTTGGCTTCTTTTTAGGTGGCGTACTGCTGACTTTGCTAGAGTTTCATGGCGCAATGCTAATCATGATCTGCATGCTCACTATGGTTTGGCTATTTAGTTTATTCGCATTAAAAGAAGATTTAGGCAAAGCTAAAAATAAAGCCAAATTTAGTGAGCTATTCTCTAAGAGCAAAGCAATTAATGTACTTTCTGCGGCACGACTATTTTTATTTGCCGCCAGAGATGTTTGGTTTGTTGTGGCGCTACCGGTATTTTTAGCGGCTACATTTGCCTGGGATCACTGGTGGGTTGGCGGCTTTATGGCATGCTGGATTATTGGTTATGGCATAGTGCAGTCTTTTGCGCCTTATATTACAAACATAATGAGTACAGGAAAAAAATCAGTTCAGGTGCCCTGTGGCCGTAGCGCTTTTTTATGGGCCAGTTACTTAACAGCTATACCGGCCATGATTGCCTTAGCTCTGCATTTTGACTTTTATATACAAGCATCCGTTATTATCGGTTTACTGATATTTGGTGCGGTGTTTGCGATTAACTCATCATTGCATAGCTATTTAATTGTAAGCCTTGCTGATAGTGATGGCGTGTCACTTGATGTGGGCTTTTACTATATGGCAAATGCCATGGGCAGATTATTCGGCACAGTGCTTTCGGGCTGGGTATATCAACAACACGGGCTAGAAGCTTGCTTGTGGATCTCAACTGGGTTTATTGCATTAGCTGCAGTATTATCACAGGCACTTCCAAAAGAGTAGCTTACTTAGTAGTTCTTAAAAATCTACTTTAGGCAAACTTTCGAAGCCAGGCTTAGCAAATAAATAGCCTTGCATTAACTCTATGCCCGCTGCTTTTAGCCAAGTATATTCCTGAAGAGTCTCTATCCCTTCAGCTAGCGGAGTGATATTTAGATCGCGAAACATGTTTAAGCTATGGGTCACAATTGCTTGGCGTACTTTATCTGAATCGATATTGCGAATAAGCTCCATATCTAACTTAATAATATCAGTCTGAAAATCGGCTAATAAATTAAGTCCTGAATAACCAGATCCAAAATCATCCGTGGCTGTTGTAAAACCTAAAGACTGGTAATACTCAACGACTCGCTTTATATGAGCACTATCTTCTATTTTCTCAACTTCAGTAAACTCAAACATAATACGTTGAGTAGGAAAATTATATTTTTTAGCGGCTTCTAATGTAGTACGAATACAGCGTTCTGGCTTATAAATAGCATTAGGTAAGAAATTAATGCTTAACATCGAATCAACGCCTAGTTTTGCGGCTAATGCAATTGCCTTAATGCGACAGAGCTGGTCAAAAGTATAACGATTAGCATCATTCACTTTAGAAATAACTGAATACGCAGATTCATTATTTAAACCACGAACAAGTGCCTCGTAACCAAAAATAGAGTTAGTTTGGCAATTTATTATTGGTTGAAATGCCATTGTAAAATCAAAACCAAGGCTTTCTTCATCCGTGCAATTGCTACACAACACTCTATCGCATTCCATTGATTTATCATTCACTAATTAAACCTCCCCAATCTTTTATCTTAAGGTTAGTTGTTATTTTACAACACCGCAATCAATCTTACAGAATTACAGCAAGGAGTAATTCTTCGAGAACTTTTAAAACAAACAGCTTGTTTGTCAACAGCTAAACTGATGAGAATATTTTTTACAAAAAAGTATCCAAAATATTGAGGCAAATTATCACACCTTTAAGGAAATAGCATTAAATGCCATTAACATAACCTTTAATTAGTAATATTTAATCTTAAAAATACAGACCCTATTTTTGGAACGAAAAGTGCATAAAAATATTTATTCAGACCTGAACTAAAATCAGTCAATTTTTTATCACGTAGAGGACTTTATGAAGTTGAATGCTTTTCATCCACAAATACAAATTGAATCACATAATATAAAGCAAAATAATTTAAATACACAATCGACTACAAGCAACGTAGATGTAAAGTCTCAGAATGATAAAACAAGCACTTCTGAAAACAGAAATATTGCGAACACTGACAGTAAAGAAGATGATGAAACCAAACAGCCTGAGGAAACTTCGCAGGAACAAACTCTAAAGAACATAGATCAACTACAGAATAAAATAAAAACGGTAAAAAATGACGAAACATTATCTAAAACACAGCAACAACAGCAATTAACGGAGCTAAATAAGCAATTAGATGATGAATTAAGTTTTATACAGTTAACGGTTAGAAAAAATGTCTCAACCTTAGTCAATAGCTTATTTACATCTGCAGGTAATACAAGTTCAGGATTGTTATTTAATAACAAAGCGTAAATATCGTATTGATAAAACGAACAACTGAGTAATTTTGTTTATTAGGTATTTACTTGGAAAGCGTGTAAAAGTGGTGGCCCCTCCCAGACTCGAACTGGGGACCTAACGATTATGAGTCGTGTGCTCTAACCAACTGAGCTAAGGGGCCATTTTGTATTAGCTTATGTTTTTAAAAAACAAAGCTAAATTTTAGAAGCGTTTAACCACCTAAGCGATTAAAGCGGGTTGCAGTATAAAAGTTTTTACTGACTTGTCACTAGCAAAAACCTTTATTTTAACAATCAACAAGCTAACTGCTTAAATAGTAGTCGCAAACCACTTAATTGCGTATTTAATCTTGCAGCTACACAATAATTACGCATCGGGATAAGTGATGTAGCTTTAACCTATACTTGTTTTGATTTAGGCGAGATATCACTCCACTTCAAACCAAATTTACTCAAATATTTTTGCAAACGGCTTGAATCATTAGCTTGAGACTTGAGCGTGCGACTTACGTTAAATAACTCCCTGCCAGCTGATGCCATACTATTATGATGCTGACAGATAGTGAGTACATGACTAAGCTGATTAATGTCAAAATTATCTAACTCTTCTACCTGAGTATTTTCTAGGTAATCATAAAGGACACTCGACGCTAACTGTTGGTTTTGTGGATACCAAGCTTGCTTTAAGCGAGCTATTTCATCTTTCACATCTTCTACTGTGATACGTGAAGAATCAGCCAATGTACATAATCTTGTAATTGCAGAGCTCAAATCACGAAAGTTACCAGTCCATAATGCCTCATTTGAAGTGGCAAAACCAATAAAAGCATTTTTAGCTTCTTTATTAAATTGCACGCGATCCCCCATTTTTTTAGTGTAGAGATCAACTTCGTAATCAATATTAGCTGGAATATCTTCTTTTCGGTCTTTCAGTGCTGGTAATTCATAAGCCCATAAGTTAATACGAGCAAACAAGTCACTTCTAAAATGACCTTGATCTATCTCTTTTTTTAGATCTCTATTGGTACCAGCAATTAGCTGAAAATTACTTTGTATAGGTGTATCACTGCCAACTGGGTGAAAAGTTTTATTTTCAAGAGCATGCAGCAGCATTGCTTGTTCTTCTAAACCCAACTCGCCGATTTCGTCTAAAAAAAGTACGCCATCATGTGCGCTCAATAAAAACCCATCTCTTGCTTGCTGGGCCCCCGTAAACGCCCCTTTAGTATGGCCAAATAACGCAGCCATGGCATTCTCGCCTTTTAACGTAGCGCAATTTACCGAAACCAACGTTCCCTTTAACATAGAGCGCTTTTTCTTTAATTGAAATATACGGGTTGCAAGCTGGCTTTTACCGGCCCCAGTAGGCCCAGTTAAAAGCATTGGATCCTGCGAGCGAATAGCGACTTTTTCTATTTGCGTGATCAACTGATTAAAAAACTGGTTCTTAGTTTCTATACCGCCTTTTAAAAACTCTTTACCTTGCTGGTGCTCAATATCAAACCGCGTGGCTAATTGATCATACTTAGATAAATCCAAATCGATGATCTGTATGCGTCCTATCGATTTATTATTGTTATTATGATCTGGTGATGTTTGAATCAACCGCCCTGGAAAGTGCCGGCTTTCTGTAAGTAAGTAACTGCATATTTGCACAACATGCGTACCCGTTGTGATATGAAATAAGTAATCATTTTTATCGGTATCAAAAGTGTAGTGTGAACACCAATCAAAGAGCTTGGCATACACTTCTTCAAAGTCCCACGGATCACTAAAGTTAAGCTGGTGTAACTGCACATTTGTTTCAGGGGAGACAGACTCAATATCCACTGCAACATTATTAGCAAGACGGCTACTGTGAGTGTCATACAGCATATGTAGCTGATTAACGATTAGATTATCTTGACTACATAAACTTATATTAGGTCGCCACTTGGCCCATCGATCGACTCTCTTACCGACATAATCTAACTGCGTACCAATTAAGCTAACGACTACTGTATCTTTCACAACCGTATCCATATGGATAAAAACACTACACAAAAGAATACAAAATAATGAAAAACCTATCAAGCGCAACAACTAGAAACACATATAAAAAACCACTTAAACCAATAAAAACAATCAGTTAAAATAAAATATAAATATTTAAACAAAACTGGCACATGACTTGTAATTACCTAGGAGTCTGATTAATGGGATGTGATTCAAAAAGTCACTCTGGTGCGCTCAACACTGTTGCCGCGTATTCCTAATCAAACAACATTGAAAAGTTAAATTGGTGGAGCAGCGGTTCGCCGTCTGCCTTGGGTTCGAATCCCATCTTAAACATACATATAAAGACGTTAGTAAGTCGTTATTACCAATGCTTGATAAACGCCTCAGGCGAATGAACGGTGGCAAGCTGGATGCTCCCCATCGCTATGCAGTTTTGGGCTTTTATTAAACAAGTATTTAACTCTTACTAACCCCTTAATTTAAGGGAAGTAAAAACAATAAGGAATTTAAAATGTTAAGCAAAAAATTATTTCAAAAAATAGTCGAGATCACTGAAAACCAAAGAGTGCTTGTGTACAAAAATCAACAACTAATAGATGTACTCACACCTGGAAAACATAAACGTTGGGATTTTAAAAATGAATTATCGTTTGTTTATTTTGATATAAACACGCTGTACTTTTCGGAACAAAATGCTGAAAGGCTGTATCGAAATAACCCACAGCTAAATGAACATATTTTTCACTGTAAGCTAAGTAACGCGGAAGTGGGCCTTCTGTACGTTAATGACTTACTTGAAGGGATCGTCGCACCTAGCGAACAATTATATCTATGGCAAGACGCGGGTGATATTCGACTAGAGAAAGTATCTATCGACGAAGAAATAGCCCTAGATGATAAAACGCTTTTTTTAATTAACCGTGCTGGCGCAAATACAGCGTCACGTTTAATTAAAAGTGATCGTATTGTTGCGGTTAAGCCAATTGCTGATTTATACGTAGCAAAAGAGCACATTGGTTTACTGTATGTAAATGGTCAGCTGCTAAAACAATTAACACCTGGTCATTATGGTTTTTGGCAATTTAATCATGAGATTGAATTAAAAACCTTTGATTGCAGAACACAGTTACTCGAGATCTCAGGACAAGAGATCCTCAGTAAAGACCGCGTAAGCTTACGCATTAATTTGAGTGCCAATATTAAAGTACATGACGCTCAGCTTGCAGCGCGAAGCGTTGATAACGTGAATGACTTTGTCTACAAAGCTTTGCAGTTAGCATTACGTGAAGCCGTTGGCACAAAATCGCTCGATGATATCCTTTTGGATAAGTTGTACGTAAATGAAACGGTAAAAGAGCTGGTTGCACAGTCTTTAACAGACATTGGTATCACCCTAGAGAATGTCGGGGTAAAAGACATTATTTTGCCAGGTGAAATGAAAATAATATTAAACCAAGTAGTTGAAGCGCAAAAAGCAGCAGAAGCCAATGTAATTAAAAGACGCGAAGAAACGTCAGCAACCAGAAGCTTACATAACACTGCAAAAATGATTGAAAACAACCCAACACTAATGCGTTTAAAAGAGCTGGAAGCATTAGAAAAAGTCGCCGAACGAATAAACAATCTGACCGTGTATGGCGGTTTAGAAGGATTAATGAACGGCGCAGTAAAAATAGCCTAACCAGAAAGCATTACGCAAAAAGTAATAATGAAAAGAATTGAGGAAAACGAATGTGTAAAAATTATAACGTAATCGAAAACCAAGGTAGTGTACCAATTAAAGCGTGGACCAAAGGCGTGCCGTTTGAAGAGCAAGCTCAACAACAACTAAACAATATTGCACGTATGCCCTTAGTGCATTCACATATTGCGGTGATGCCAGACGTGCATTTAGGTAAAGGTGCAACCATTGGCAGTGTTATACCATCAGTTAATGCGGTTATTCCCGCCGCAGTGGGTGTTGATATTGGCTGTGGAATGGTCGCCACTAAAACAACTTTAACAGCAAGCCAACTACCTGATAACTTGTTGGCGATTAGACATGCTTTTGAGTCAGCAGTCCCGCATGGCAGAACTAGCAATAGAGGCAAAGCCGACAGAGGTGCATGGCATAACATACCCGATGTAGTGGCGGGTGAATGGCTTAAGTTACAGACGCGGTTTGAAGTTATTTGTGAAAAACACCCAGCAATAAAAAAGAGCAACAACGTTAACCATTTAGGTACTATGGGAACAGGCAATCATTTTTTAGAACTGTGTTTAGATGAGCACGATACTGTATGGATCATGCTGCACTCTGGCAGCCGTGGCGTGGGTAATCGCATTGGGACGTACTTTATTGAGTTAGCTAAAAAAGAAATGCAGCGCCATCAAGTCAATCTACCCGATATGGATTTAGCCTATCTTGAAGAAGGCAGTGACTTTTTTGATGATTACGTTGAAGCGGTTGAATGGGCGCAAGACTTTGCCGCCAAAAACCGTGAAATTATGATGTTTAATGCCATAGCAGCATTACGAAAGCAAATACCTGTAGCGTTCTCAACCCATGAACTCGCAGTAAATTGCCACCATAATTATATTTCTCGCGAGCATCACTTTGGTAAAGACTGCTTTGTAACACGTAAAGGGGCAGTAAGAGCTGAAAAAGGTGAAATGGGCATTATTCCAGGTAATATGGGCGCGCGCTCTTTTATTGTTCGTGGTTTAGGAAACCCTGAAAGCTTCAATAGTTGTAGCCATGGTGCAGGCCGGGTTATGTCTAGAACAAAAGCCAAGAAGGTGTACAGCGTTGAAGATCAAATTGCCGCTACACAAGGCGTAGAGTGCAGAAAAGATGCCGCTGTTATTGATGAGATCCCTCATGCATACAAAGATATTGAAAAAGTAATGGCAGCACAAAAAGACTTGGTTGAGGTGGTATATACCTTAAAACAAATAGTTTGTGTAAAAGGATAAATATAATTATATGACCACAGAACTTATAAAAATAGATGGCTCACAAGGTGAAGGCGGCGGCCAAGTATTAAGAACCGCCCTCACCCTGTCTATTTTAACCCAGCAAAATATTGAACTTTACAATATTAGAGCAGGTAGAAACAAAACAGGGCTATTACGTCAACACCTGACATGTGTTTTGGCGGCACAAGAGATTTGTGGTGCCAGTATTAAAGGCGTTGAACTTGGCTCAACGCATATTCGCTTTTCGCCAGGCAAAATAAAAGCCGGTAACTTTAATTTTGCCATTGGTAGTGCAGGCAGCACCGTATTGGTATGCCAAACAATTTTACCTGTATTGGCACTGGCACCAAACTGCTCAACCGTCACGTTTGAAGGCGGCACACATAATGGAATGTCACCTTCTTTGTGCTTTTTAGAACAGTCATTTTTGCCCATACTCAAACGCATGGGTGTTGATTGCCAGATTAAAACGACAGCACTCGGATTTTATCCTGCAGGCGGCGGAAAGTGGCAAATAAGCGTTCAACCAACAACAAAGCTTAAGCCAATTAAGTTAACTACTGCTGGTGCTCAATTTGCTAAACAAACGAATAATTGCTCTCTAACGGCACTAGTAAGCTCACTGCCATCAAGCATAGGGCAGCGCGAAATTAACACAGCTAAAAAAGTCCTCAATTGGCACGATTCACCAAGCCTTGTGCAAAACGTGATCACCCCAGGCCCGGGTAACAGTTTTCAATTAGGTATTGATAGTGAAACGCATCGTTCTGTTTTTGAGGTCAGGGGAGAAAAAGGATTATCAGCACAAAATGTAGCAAAACGCGCAGCAGGCAGAGTCAATGTATTTATTCAATCTCAGGCGGCAGTTGAAGAGTATTTAGCCGACCAATTATTACTGCCCATTGCATTGGCAGGAAGCGGCAGCTTTACAACAACTAAACCTAGCTTGCATACAATAACCAATATAAATGTTATTAAACACATATTAGGAAAAGAGATACAGTTAAAGCAATTAACACAGTGCCTGTGGCATGTTTCACTAGCACAAGACACTTAAACAGGATTAAAAATACAGCGGTAAAGTAATGAATAATAAACTAAAAAAGGTCTACTTAGTCGGTGGAGCAGTGAGAGACTCATTACTGGGCCATCAGTCAAAAGACAAAGATTATGTTGTAGTAGGCGAAACACCTGCCACCTTAATCGCATTAGGTTATCAGTCTGTTGGCAGTGATTTTCCGGTTTTTTTGCACCCAAAAACAAAAGAAGAATATGCTCTTGCCCGTACTGAACGAAAAAATGGCAAAGGCTATACGGGCTTTACAGTGGATGCCAGCACCTCGGTAACGTTAGAAGAAGATTTAGCTAGGCGCGATTTAACCATTAATTCAATGGCGATGGATGATCAAGGCAATATTATCGATCCGTTTAATGGTCAAGCGGATTTAAAAAACAAAATACTCAGGCACACCACCGCCGCTTTTGCAGAGGATCCCGTGCGCGTGTTACGGATTGCACGTTTTCTTGCCCGCTTTGGTGAGCAATGGTCAATACACCCAGACACTCAAGCGCTTATGAACAAACTAAAAGAAAGCGGCGAACTTGCGAACTTAGTACCCGAACGTGTATGGAATGAGACCGAAAAAGCATTGAGCGAGAAACATCCGCAGTTATTTTTTCAAGCGCTTAATGGTTTAGGGCTATTTCCTGAAATTGAAGCGATGCAAGGTATCCCTCAACCTAAAAACCACCACCCTGAAGGGGATGTTTACATTCACACCATGCTGGTACTAAAGCGAGCTGCTGATTTAGGTTTTGATATTGAAACACGCTTTGCCGCCCTCACCCACGACTTTGGCAAAGCCTATTGCTATCAGCAGTATGGGAATTTACTTGGTCATGAGCAAAGAGGTATTAAGGTAATTAATGAATTTTGCGAACGCTTAAAAGTACCGAATAAATTAAAAGCGCTGGCAGTTTTAACAAGTGATAACCACACCCGCTGTCACAAATTATTTGAGCTAACACCTAAAAAAGTACACAAACTCATTGTTGAAAAAATGAATGCGCTTGAACATCCACACCGTTTTTTACAGTTTCTTCAAGCGTGTTTATGTGATGCGCAAGGTAGGGGCGAAGACTTTGTAAATAAAGACTATCCACAATTCCAATTAGCGCAGTCACTATTAAATGCATTAAAGCAACTCGACAGAAAAGCCATAGTATAACAAGCAATTTCAAGAGGTAAAAGCGGCCCGCTAATTGGTGCAGCAATGCGAGAAGCGGAAATAAATTGTTTACGCGATTGCCTAACCGAATTAAAAAATAAAGAGTTACACCATGAAAATAAATAACCAAGAAAATACGGTAGATCAGCGCATCAACAAAGATATTCACACTGAAATACTACGCAGAATAAAAGCCGCAGAAGCTGAGCACAATGTTAAGGTACTTTACGCGATAGAGTCAGGTAGCCGAGCGTGGGAGTTTGAATCTCCTAACAGCGATTACGACGTGCGATTTATTTACGCGCACCCAACAGACTGGTATTTAGCAGTAAACCTTGAAGATAAACGCGATGTGATTGAATACCCAATCGTCGATGAAATAGATATAAACGGCTGGGATATTCGCAAAGCGCTAAAATTATTTTATAAATCTAACCCCGCGTTTATCGAGTGGCTACAATCACCCATTGTGTATGTAGATGACCAGCACTTTGCAACAAAAGCGCGCGAATTGCTGCCACTTATCGCGTCATCAACACGAGGAATTTATCACTACTTGCATATGGCTAAAGGCAATTTCCGTGAATATCTTAAAAAAGAGCAAGTCCCTCTGGAAAAGTATTTCTATGTTTTAAGGCCTTTATTAGCAATTATGTGGCTTGAAAAATATAACGAGCCGGCACCTATCGAATTCGATACTTTACGCAAGTTAGTAGCGGACAATACCCCACTTAATGAGGCAATATCAGCGCTTCTAGCATCAAAACGCGTCAGTTTAGAGAAAGAGTATATTAAAAGCGTGCCTGTGATTAATGAGTTTATTGAGTCAGAACTAGCGAGACACGAAAACTACAGATCAAAATTTGAAACAAGAGACGTCGATTTTGAAGAATTAAATCAATTTTTTGTTGAAGTGCTTGAGTCCAACTAAGTATTACTCAAAGTAAATAAACATTAGACTCATTTAGGAGAACTGAGATATGAATGATTCAAAGAGTACTATTCGCCAAAGAGCAGATGAAATTAAAGCATACCAATGTAAAAATTTAATCGCGGTTCTAGAAAATCCTATGGATATTAAAAATATAGGCGCAGTCATTCGTAATGCAAATGCGCTTGGTGTTGAAAAGATTTATGTTGTTGATTCTCGACATTCTTTGTCTGATGACTGGGAAGAATTAAGAGGGCGAAAATCACTATCCAGAATCTCTGTCTCAGCTTCAAAGTGGACTTTTGTTAAACGCTTTAATAGTACAGAAGAATGCTTTGCGCATCTGCAAAAAAATAGGTTTGTATCAGTAATAACCTCTCCACACATTAAGGGTAAACTAAATCAAATCCTTCATGAGGCGGATTATACTCAACCGAAGTTAGCTGTATGGTTTGGTAACGAATCACGAGGTGTAAGTGATACAGTTGTAGATAACAGTGAGTTTTGTATTTCAATTCCCATGTTCGGTATGATTGAGAGCCTAAATTTAGCAACGACTACCGGCATAGTTCTTTATGAAATCACAAAGCAGCGCCGCGAATATCAAGCTAAATATAAACGGGCCCATAGAAACCCCTAGCAATGTCTAAATCGTAATTTCTATTGATAATAAAAAGTTAAATGGTAAATTGGTTTATCTTAAAAACTTTCTTTAGCACCTAGCTAAATTAAAATGAAAATTTATCCTTTATTCGGTATTGGCAATATTACTTTCGGTATGAGTCAAATAGACGTTCAATCAATTATTGGTAAACCAAAACAAACAAAAAAACAGACTGCTAAAGAAGATGATTCCATACATGAAGTTTGGTGTTATGACACACTAGGTTTACAGCTTGAATTCGATTCATTCTATGAATTTAGGCTAAATTGTATAAAAATCACATCTAGCGACTTTTGTATTTATGGTGAGCCGCTTATTGGGTTACCAGAGGAAAAGCTTGTTGGGCTATTGCCAAAAGTAATATTAGATAGTGAATACAATGGTTATAAACAATACACCGTTTCGGATCTTAAATTAGAGGTTATTTTAGAGGATAAAGTTGTTCGTGAAACTACTTTAGAGCCGGATCCCAACGTAGAGTTTTTGAAGTATTGTTCAAAAAGTTTACAGCGTAGATTTACTTGCCAACGCATATTAAAAAACGATGTAAGACGTGACGAAAGAATAATAGCCGCTGGGCTTTACGTTATTGAAAAAGGCTTAACTGATTCTACTAGCCTTGGATTTTTACCATCGGATATAGAATGGTTTTTAGGAAGTTATCTTTCAATTAACCCTAAAACTAGGGATCTTTGGTGTGATGGAGTTGAACTGAATAAACTAGACTTCGTCACTAAAAATACAGCATCGATATATGCTACTGCTGATATTTTATCTTCAATTGATAATAGTGCTTATGACACATGTGAACTTCTAGGTTACATCACTATCTCCTCTAATGGTAAAAAGCTAAAAAACTATAACTTAAAATTAAAAAGACGAGAAAATGTCATCACTATAAATAAGTAGGCTAGTATTTCCAGCCTACTTTATTCAATAAATTAATTTAATAAAAAAAGGAGCCGTATTCAGACAAAATTACTCCTTTTTCGCCAATAATAGCATTCTGTGACCTTCAGTAACTGAAGGCCACTCAAACTTATTTAACTGACTAGTAATAACGTCATCACCCACATTATGCTTTCTACTTTTGTTTTGACTACGTAGTGTGCTTTCTTTAACTTGCAGAGCAACAACCGTAATTAAAGCGCCGTAATTTAGCCCAAGATCACAAATAATTTGTCTAAAGTCTTTACGAAAATTGGTCGCATCCCAGACAATATTTTGCTTATTTGCTAATGCCGTTTTTAATCGCGATTTAGCTAACTGTAACATTTGTCCTCGATTTTTTTGGCAATTCCTTTTTCCCATTAAGCTCTTCACGAATATCATCTAATGAAATAACTTCAAATCCTGTTAAGTTTTGTGCAATCCAAGTAGATTTACCACTGCCGCTAATACCACACATCACATAAAGATGACTGTATCCTAAAGCACCTTGATAATTTTTTGCTAGCGCTTCCTCAACTATACTAATTTGACCATTTGCCAGCTGACGAACAGCATAGCCATTTAAATATGCTTGTTCTGCACATGAAGATTTGACTTGAATAGGTTTTAAAATTGAGTGAGTTGCCTCACTCTCGCTCCACAATTCATACTCTTGCGCAAACATTTTAAACTGTTCCAACAAATCGATTTGTTGCGCTAGATCTGTGCATGTTAGCCCTTTCATATCGGCTAATTCAAGCCAATAAAGTAACTCTAAATTAGCATTTAAAGAAAGGTGCAGGTAATCACTGTAACTTTGATTTTTGATCACCAAACGTTTTGGCATTTGATGAAAACCCACTAATCCTGTAATGCTATTAATAGCTTTATACTCAAGGGGCAGCTCAAGTAATTTAATCGCTAAATAATTTGCACCTATCTCCTCATGTTTTGGTGCAACTACACGTTCAACACCTTCTATCTGTTTGCGTTTTGTAGTTATTGGCTTGGCAATATCATGCAATAAAGCAGATAAGATCAATACCTGCCTTTGAGCGCCTTTTATATGTTCAGCATCATTGACTAGTATTTCATACAGTTGACTCAACACCATATCAGTATGAATGGCAACATCGCCTTCAGCATGCCAGATACTGTCTTGCTCAGTGTCAGCGAACTGGTGCAGTAGAGGAAACGCATCTCCCAAATACTCAACACACTCAGCAAAATTTGGTGAATGATTTAAAGCTAAACTATCTAACCAAGCGGCTAATTTTTTCATCTTAACCTCCCTTTTTTGTGTTTTTAGTGCTTAACCCGTTAGGGATCACGTCAGTATGCATCCAATGCTTATCAGTGATCACATGGTTATTTCTCACCCATTTTGCGACACTTTTTTTAAACTGTGAGTAATGAAAACCATCAGCAAGTCTAACGACATAGCCTTCTTGGTATTGAGTATCCAATACTATGTTTTTTATTGTTTTTTCGCACCATAAGCCAACATACAACTCTTTTGGGGTGAGCAGCCCTAATTGTGCAAAAAACTGTTTGCTGTCTTGCCAGCTTAAGCATTCGTTGTTTTCGTTCCATAGCGAAAATGCCATAAAATAACTAGCTAATGATTCATAGCTAATTGAATGCCTTGCATACAGGTTTTCGCCACAGATACGCCATCCTTGCGGAATTTTGTAGCCAAGCTCTGCTTGCAGCGCTTTTACCCATGTTCTTGATGGGTGAAAACGACTATCAATCGAACGAGCGTGTACAAAGTCACTGTAAAAGTCGTATTTTCGCCATCCATTTTTTCAGTAACAACGACTTGCTTATTTGCAAAGCAGCTTAAATTACCTTGGTGTATATCATCTTCTGTTGCACCCGGTGACCAAGGTAAATGCGGGGTGCGAGGGTATTTAACTCTCATCATGTAACTCCAACTGTAAACGTTAAGATTGAACATTGTGTTCACTCTTCTAATAGTTTTAAGCACCGCATAACAATCTCTCCAATACTGAAATGGCAAAATTAAATATGCGGTGTTGAGATGGAATTACATTGCTCTACCCTCTTACTTCAATTTACATTAGCGCTAAATAGCTGCCAACGCTTTGTTTTATAATACTTACTAACTCGTTATCCATATATTGGTATTCATCAGCAATATCTAATACTTGAATATCTTTATACGTTAATAAATCTCCAAATTGCGCTTTAAGTCTATTTTTGTGTTTTTGCTCCATAACAAATATGACATCAGCCCATTGCATCATTTTGGCATTCACTGTTCTCTTTGCATTAGGGCTGGTGCCTGCTGAGCTAACAGCGAGCTCTGGGTGATTTCTCCATACTTGCTCAGCCGTTGGGCTTCGCCACTGATTGCGACTACAAATGAAAAGTACATTTGTCTCTTTATGTTCCTTCATTAATTATGTACTCCTTTATTAACTGAGCAGTCACGGTTTAAAACAAACTTTTCACCAGTGAATGTTTTTACAGGGTTACCACGCTCAACTTCCCAGTGCTGCTGCCAACGTGCTGTTTCTTGCTGAGTCATTTTATCCAACGCTACTTGCTCTAGTTTTTGAAACAACAACACACTTGCTAAACGCTTATTGGCATGTTGACTGCGCTCACTCTCAACACGTACCGAAGTCCCCGTTGCTGTGTGAGTTGCTCTTACCGCTGAATCAGTAGTATTAACATGTTGACCGCCAGCGCCAGACGCGCGGCATGTTTGAAAAGTTACGCCTTTATCAAGCTTACTTTCATCAATATCGAACAGTTGCCCGCTAAAAAACCAGTTTTTACGTTTATGCTTAAGCCGATACTGACTTTGACACACCCACAACATAGTACCTTGCCATGACTGAGCCAATTGCTTAACTTGGCTTTCCTTTTCTGAATAAAATTTTGTTAAATAAGCTGTTGTTGAATCTAGCTGCCCTGAACCAACTTGTAATAGTACCGATTTAAAACAGTCCAGCTCTTTAGTAGCAACGGTTTCAACAATATCGAGCCTTATGCCCTTTTCTCGACATTGCTTTTCAATCGTTTTCAGCGCCAAACCAACAGCTTTGCAACACTCGATAGGGCCCTGCCCAGCAGATAGTTGTAGTAATATCATGATGAACAATCTCCATTTGTTTTAAAGGTTAGTATCGGGCGTAACTTAGCCACAACTTCAATTAACCCTGCATCGACCATATCGCTGATCACCGTTTCGCAGTTTTTGTATGCTTGTGGTGCTTCGTCGTATAGCAATTCTTTATTACCACAAACAACTCTGCTGCCTAACGCTGTACGATATAAATCTTCGCGCTTGTATTTATGACCTAATCGGCCATGGCACTCACCACGCTGCCATTTTCGCCCCGCGCCGTGTGCAAGTGAAAATAAACTGGTATTGATACTTTCCTGCACTGTTAGATCATTACCAATAAACTCTGTAAATACAGGTTTTACAAGATAACTGTAATCGCCACGAGAGCCAGGGATCACTACATAGCCTTTATCACTCGGTGTTGCACCTTTTCTGTGTAACCAGCCATCGCAACCATTAATATTTTTAGCCGATACTAAATTATGGTTAATATCTAAGCTACACTCACCATTGGCTCGTATAGCCTCTAAAAACCGCTTAGCGATCAACTCACGATTAAGCTCTGCAAAGCGCACCGCTTCATCATGCTTGCTCATGTAATCTTTAAAGTCAGCTTCACTTTCACATAATCCATCATGATTATGGCCCGCTATATGTTCAACCAATATCGATTGCCCTAAACCTCGCGAGCCTGAATGAACCAATAATTGAAGATGCTTTTTACTTAGCCCTAACTCATCTAAAGCACTTTGATTGTATATCTCATCAATCGCTTGAAACTCGGCAAAATGATTACCGCCACCAATGGTGCCCAAGGCACTATCATAACCCTTGATAGTAATATTTTTTGCCGCTTTGCTACTTTCTATGATTGAGGACCAGCTTTCGTCGAGTGGCAGCTCAATATCTGTAAATTTTTTAGCTAGTTTATCTAAATTTACTTTTGCTACTTTGGCTGTGGTTTGCCACAGCGTCATACCGCAGCCAATATCGTTACCCACTAATGCTGGGTAAATTTTGTTAGTAGTAAAAAATGCAGCCCCGATAGGATACCCTCTACCAGGGTGTAAATCAGGCATGCCCGCAACACGTTGCATACCATTTAGCTCTGATGTTTTGATCAGTTGCTGTATTGCCAGCCCTTCAATCCACGTATCAGCAGACGCAATAAGGCTAACTTTTTCAGTTATTTTTTGGACGGATTTGTCCATAATACCAATTCCTTTTTCTTTGTTAGAAAAATAGGATTAAAACGAAATACGAATTGGCAGGTCTGGATCTATATTGAAATCAAACGAAAGGAACGCGTTTAAACGCAATGTTTACTTAAATGTGCTTAATATATAAAAGCGTATTTAAGTAACAAGTTTCTTATCGGATAAGACCTGCAAAGGATGTTGATGTAATTGTCATAATATTTTCTCCTTCACAGTTAATTGATGAATCCAACACTTAGGGTAAGTGCTGAACAATTGAACGAGCGCATGTTAATCAGTTTTTGAACATAAAGCAAACTAAAATTATGGCGTGTTTTATGTATTCCTATGTTTTATATCTGTGTAGTTATACGAGAGCTGTAAAACGAAGAGGTTCAGCAGTATAAACATAATAAAATAACTGCTCACTAATTAGCAGGAAACTTTGCGATTAAGTCAGGGACGATGGTGAGGTAAGGGTATACATTATTATTTGAGCTGAATTGGTTAACCTCATTTTTATCAAAAAACCGTAAGCCGGATAATTCCTCATCTGTTCGGTTATCAAACTCTATAGCTAACTGCTCCCTATTTATATTTAACTTAATGTTAAATATAATAAATATGCTCATTGTATTGGTCAGTACGATTGAATTTAAGTTGATTAGCTCAACAAACTCTTGAGTTATATTAGCTTCTTCAAACGCTTCTTTTAAAATATTATCTCTAATATCAATTGCGGTATGGACTGCTAATTCATCTTTCTGCAATCCCCCACCAATAAGATCAATAAACTTATCATCATTACTATTGGCTTTTTCTCCAAAAACAAAAAATCATCTTTTGTTGATATCAAAGCCCCTGTGTTTATATGATATGGAAAGTACTTGTCATCTAAGTCATGAGTTCGACTTAATTTCATCAACGAACGGACTGTTGAATATCGTACGGTACTTAGCCTTAATTGCATTGAGCCACTTTTCAACTCTGCAATATTTTCTAACCGATAATAAAGCCCATCCCATACTTCAACACCGCTGTTTTTAGACTCTTCAAGTACTTCATCCCATATATTATTAAGGTTGTTTTCATAAGGAGTTAAATTTAGCTCAGAGCTAGAAATTACGACTTCAAAATCTTCAATATCACTGCAATCATCTATTATAATTTTCGACTTATTCATAGTTCCAACTTTAAATTGATGAAATGACCATTGTTATGCTCCCATCTTAATTACTTATTATTAGAAGCAACATATTACACTCAGTCGGTGAAACCGGTTGTCAGTATTCTGGATACCCAAAAATTGCGCCTGTCCTTTTTTATTTCTAATGACTTCCGCACAGTAGTCACTTTTTATCTAACCATTTGTTCATTGCTTGATCGTAGGCGTCGGTTACTTTTGTTTTAGCACAAGTGGTGCCTACTAAATAACTATCTGGTAGGTCACTTTTTGGCATTACACCAGCTCCAATCGATACTTTTTTAAAGCAGTTATCTCCTAGGCGATAGATAGTTAATTGCATGCTTTGCTTTTCAACTTTTAATGAGTCTATGCTGGTTTGCTGGTGCTCCTTTGGCACTGTAATACGCAGTGGTTGTGCTAAAGCTTGTGACGTTGGAGGTGTTGATGGGAGTGTATTTTGCTGTTGCTTTAGTATGCTCTTTAAACCTAATTTAAGGTCTATTTTTTTATAGCTGTTAGAGTCTGCTTGTGCCTTGGGCGGCGTTACAGGCTTTATTGTTTTTTTAATTTTTACAATCGTGTTTGCAGCAGGAATAATTGGTTTTTCAAGCTTTTTCAACAGCGTGGCTTGCTCGTGCTGGTTGCTATTTTGTCCTATTGCTGGCAATGATTTAGGCGGCGTCATACTAACCATATATGCTTTAATTGGGGGAGTGTCTGTCACTATTAATTTGGGGGTTTTAACATTCATTAATATTGAAAAAATTATCCCGTGGAGCAGTAATGAAATAATAAGAGGCCAGCGCCACGTTGTCACAATATTTGTTCCCTAAACAATTAGTGTTCCCTATAACACTAATTTAATATGACCACATAGGCGCTACAAAGTTCCTAATATTAACAGCATGTTATTATTTTTCTTAGCATTGACCAAATATTTAAACTCTTGTTTTAAAATGGGTGTAATAAGAATTATGCAACTGCTCATTATCTATAACCTTAAATCAGCTAGAGAAATGAGCATGTTGTAGCATATCTCACTACAGGCAAACTTTATTGTCTCTGCACAAGCTAACAATACTGCCCTGCTGCGAAGCCGCAGCTCCAAGCATATTGGAAGTTATAGCCGCCTAGCCAACCGGTTACGTCGGTTACTTCACCAATAAAGTACAGCCCTTGGGCTTTTTTCGCTTCAAAGGTTTTTGAGCTGAGTTCGTCGGTGTCTATACCGCCTAGAGTTACTTCCGCTGTGCGGTAACCTTCGGTGCCGTTGGGTTTAATTTGCCAGTTATGAATGTAATTAGCTAGATCGTCAATTTGGCTATGGGTGAGCTGATTTACATTGCAATCTGGAATGGCTTTACTCTCATGCAGTATTTCAATAAAGCGTTTTGGCAAAATAGTCGCAAGGCTATTTTTTAATGATTTTTGTGCTTGGGTTTCTCGCCATGTTGCTAATTGCGCTGTTAAATCAAGCTCTGGTAACAGGTTTATAGTCACTGCTTGCCCTGCTCGCCAAAATGAGCTGATTTGTAATATAGCGGGGCCTGATAAACCACGGTGAGTAAATAGGATGTTTTCTTTAAAACTGGTGCCGTCTTCACTGCTGACGATACATGGCACGCTAATACCCGATAGCCCTTCAAAGCGGTCTTTATCATGTTGGTGCAAGGTAAATGGTACAAGTGCTGCCATGGTCGGTAATACTTTTAAGCCAAATTGCTCAGCAATTTTATACCCTATTGGTGTTGCGCCTAGTTTTGGCATGGTTAAGCCACCAGCGGCAACAACGAGTGACTCACAGCTGTATGACTGTTGTTCTGTGATCACGAGATAGCCAGTAGCGGTTTTTTCAACGCTAAGCACTTCGTTACGCAGCGCAACATTAACACCCGCCCACTCGCACTCTGTTAGCAAAATATCAACGATATCTTGTGCGCTATTGTCGCAAAATAACTGCCCAAGGGTTTTATGGTGATACGCCAAACCGTGTCTGTCCACCAGCTCAATAAAATCATGCTGGGTATAACGGCTCAAACACGATTTTACAAAGTGTGGATTACCACATAAATAATTCTCAGGGCTGGCGTTTTCATTGGTGAAGTTACAACGTCCGCCGCCGCTGATGAGAATTTTACGACCAGGCTTTTTGCCCATATCAAGCACTGTAACACTGCGGCCACGGTATCCTGCTTGTGCTGCACACATTAGACCTGCGGCTCCGGCACCGATCACTATTACATCTACTTGGGTCATTTGTTCATCTCATGAGGAAATTTTTGCAATTGTAGCAAATTTAAAAGTACAAACTGAGCGGTATTTCACTATTTTATTATTAACAACAAAGTCTGAAAAAATAAATGTTCACCTCGCTATTCCACAAATTAATTAATACTTTACAACCACTACAACGACATAATAAAAGTCATAAAATCGTATTTAGCCATATAAACATCCCGATATAACTAAAATAGAGACATTAATAATAAAACGTTATTTTAACTATTTTAACATATCATTTACTTTTGTTCCCCTTCACGACAATTCATCGTGAAGCTTAATAACAATCTAGGGATAATTATGACAACAAGAAAAACATTTAAAAAATGCGCTGTAGCGCTTACTGTAAGCGCAATATTTGCAGCGACATCAAGCATGGCAAATCCTAGCGAAGCAATAACACCATCTATTGCTGACATAACAACAAAACTACAAAGCCAAGCTCCTCTCGGTACACGTTTTATCATCAAATATAAAAATAACGCTGATGAAATGAGCACAATGTCGGCTGCTGAAACTAGCCCACAAATGATGAATAAAAAGGCCCAAGGCTTTGTTAAAAACTTTACCAGTAAAAAAGGAAAAGTTAAGGCGCAATATATCCGTGCAATGGCATTGGACAATCATCATGTTATGCGTGCAAATAAAAAACTAAGCGCTGACGAAGCCCAACAATATATGCAAGAAGTAATGGCTTCAGGCAATGTTGAATACATTGAAATCGACCAGATGTTAAAACCATTTGCAACGCCTAACGATCCTCGTTATGACGACCAATGGCATTACTATGAGCAAGCTGGCGGGTTAAACCTTCCAACTGCATGGGATACCGCAACAGGTAGCGGTGTAACAGTGGCAGTATTAGATACTGGTTATCGTCCACACATTGATCTTAATGCCAATATTTTACCTGGCTACGATATGATTTCGGATACATTTGTCGCAAATGACGGCGGCGCACGCGATAGTGATGCACGCGATCCAGGTGATGCAGTATCTGCCGGTGAGTGTGGTAATAATAACAGTGCACAAGGTTCAAGCTGGCACGGAACCCATGTTGCAGGTACTGTTGCAGCCGTTACGAATAATGGCGAAGGTGTTGCTGGTGTTGCTTATGATGCTAAAGTTGTTCCGGTACGCGTACTTGGTAAATGTGGTGGTTTAACATCTGATATTGCCGACGGCATTATTTGGGCTTCAGGCGGATCAGTTTCTGGCGTACCAGCTAATGCTAATCCTGCTGATGTCATCAACATGAGTTTGGGTGGCAGCGGCTCTTGTAGCTCAACAACACAAAACGCGATTAACCAAGCACGTAATAACGGCACTGTAATTGTCATTGCCGCAGGTAATGATAACGACAATGCTAACAACTATAACCCTGGTAACTGTAATGGCGTAGTAAATGTTGCATCGGTTGGTCGTAATGGTGGGCGAGCTTACTACTCAAACTATGGTACATCTATCGATGTTGCAGCACCTGGTGGCGCGCAAAGCTTTGCTAATGATTCAGAAGGTGTTTTATCTACACATAACTCAGGTTCATCAAGCCCTTCTAGTGACAGCTATCATTACTCACAAGGTACATCGATGGCAGCACCTCATGTTGCTGGTGTTGCTGCTCTTATTAAACAAGCAAAGCCAACTGCAACGCCTGATGAAATTGAAAGCATATTAAAATCAAGCACTCGCTCATTCCCTGCCACATGCAATAACTGTGGTACTGGTATTGTTGACGCTGCAGCCGCAGTTGCTGCTGCAAGCGGTGGTACTACACCACCCGTTGGCGGCAATGAGTTACTTGATGGCCAAGCTCAAACGGGCCTAAGTGGCGCTGCGAGTAGTGATACTTTTTATACAATGACTGTACCAAGTGGCGCAAGTAATGTGACTTTCACTATGAGTGGCGGAACGGGTGATGCAGATTTATATGTACGCTCAGGTAGTAAACCCACTACATCAACTTATGATTGTCGTCCGTATAAAGGGGGTAACAGCGAAGAGTGCTCTATAGACAGCCCAACTGCTGGTACATATCATGTGATGGTACGTGGTTACTCGGCTTACTCAGGCGTGAGTTTAGTTGGTAATTTAACAACCTCTGGTAACACAGGTAATCCACAAGCAGGTGGTGGAACTGTATCTGATATTTCAGCTAATGCAGGGCAATGGAAACATTATACCCTTGATGTTCCAGCAGGAATGGCAAGCTTTACCGTAACAACGTCTGGTGGCTCAGGTGATGCAGATTTATTTGTTAAGTTTGGCAGCCAACCAACAGGCTCTAGCTATGATTGCCGCCCATATAAAAACGGTAACGCAGAGACATGTACGTTTAGCAATCCTCAAGCAGGAACTTGGCACATGAGTGTGAATGCTTATAAAACCTTTGCCGGTTTAACGCTTGACGCACAATACCAGCCTTAATTAGCAATAAGGCATAGGGTTTGTATTAAACTCTATGCCTATAAGTGCTATTTGCCAGTTCCCTTGGTAACTTTGGCCGAATGAAAGTTCGGCTTTTTTAGCTCTTTTTTAAAGCTTTTCAAGTACCGCTTCTGCGCGACTTACTGCAAACTCTTTATCTTGTTCAACAAATAAACCTGTGACTTGCTGATCTTCAACAATCATTGCATAACGCGTTGAGCGTACACCACCAAATGCAGCAGTGTCTTTATCTAAACCAAGTGCTTTGGTAAAGCTAGCATCGCCATCGGCAAGCATCTCGATTGCTTGAGCATTATGTTGCTCACCCCATGCTTTCATTACAAACGCATCGTTTACTGATACACAGTAAATAGCGTCAACGCCTTTGGCTTTTATTTTATCTGCTAGAGTAATAAATTCAGGTAAATGTGCATTTGAACACGTAGGTGTAAACGCGCCTGGCACTGCAAATAACACCACTTTTTTACCTGCAAAAAGTGTTTCATTGGTAAGTGTTTGCATACCGTCGTCAGTAAGCTGTGTAAGACTAACGGCTGGTAATGTTTGACCTTGAGAAATCATGATATTTCCTTTTAAAGTGATGGGTTTTGAACAACACCAAAATAGCACAAAAGCGCAACCAACCCTAACATCGAGTTGCGAGTAATTGTGCCTTTGCAAGCAAAGTTACAATCCTAAACTACTGCGAATAGTATGCATTTGCTGCTGTAAACGCTGATGAATATCAGCCACTAATAAACTGGATTCACTCACCTGCCCTTTCATACTTTGCATTGACTGGCTGAAGTTCTCTAACAATGAGTTTTGCTGCTTTGCCAACTCCATGGCATCAAAAGCGACTTTATTAGCATCCTGTGCATTATGAGCTACCCCTTCGGAGTTTCGTTTCAGCTCTTGGGCATTATCGGTTTGCAATTGAGCATCATCAGCTAATGCTGATATTTGCGTTGACACCATAGTTGAGTTTTCACTCAATAGATTGAGCTGGTTATTAATATCACTCAGCGAACCTTGTGTTTGCCGAGCTAACTTGCGCACTTCATCTGCAACCACAGCAAAACCACGGCCATGTTCACCTGCGCGCGCTGATTCGATCGCAGCATTGAGTGCCAGCAAATTAGTTTGATCTGCAATATTGCGGATCACTTCAATAACTTTCCCTACATCTTGTACACCACTGAGCAACTCTTGCAAGCTATGTAAACCTTGCTCCACCCGCTGTTGTGTATTTGAGCTAGCACTGAGCATGTTTTGGGCAAACCCTAAACTTTGCTCCATTGCTGAAAACGTATGCTTGGCGTTATCTGCTACTTTGCCGTTTATATCGTTTACTTGCTCACCAATATGTTGAATATCAGCCAATAATTCTTGATTTTGTTCAACTTGATGATGACTGGCATCTGTTTGCTGACTTATCGTATGTAGATGCTCGCTCATTTCTTGCATAAAATCGTTAATCACCTTGAGCATTTGTGCACGCTCTTCAGCCTCTAACCGTTGACGCTCAATTAACTGGTTAAAGTAACTAGCTATTTCACCAACTTCTGTTTTTGAGTTACTACTTTCAATATTTTTTAATTCGTTACTTTCGATTAAAAATGCAAAGCCATCACGTAATTGACGAAGCGGGGTTAATACTTGATTTCGCTGTACAAAGTAAACACCAACAGCCAATACAACCAACATGCCAATGGCAATACAAAACACTACAAATACTCGCTGCTTTAACGTACCTTGCTGAATTTTAAGTTGCTGCTCAGCATTTATCACCGTGTCAGAAAGTGTACTGATCTGTTTGCGCAGAGCCTGTATGCCTGTTTGACGCTGCTGAGCTTGTGCAATGGTGTTCTCTAAATCACGTGGGTAGCGGTTCGGCCAGCTTCTTAGCTCAGCCTTAATTTCACCTGCTAAATCTTCGGCTTCTTCATCTATAAACAAACTATCTTCATCAACTTCACTCATAACGCCCAAGTTTTCAAGCTCGTCAATCTGCTTTGCTAAACGGTTTAAGTTAGCAATACTTTGTTGTAAGTTGGTTTGTGTGTCTTGATCAAAACTAAGCATTAGCTGATAAGTAAACAACGACAAATTTGTCACTTCGCGGTAGTAATCACTGCCAAGCTGATAATAAGCCTGAGCGTTAGTATTTTGTTGCCCTGCTTTGTTAGCATAACCAATTAAAGAAGAAGCTGAGCCCGCCATTTGCCTAAGTGCATTATCAAGTAATGCTGTTTCATTACCTGACAGTTTACCTAAAGCACGATACTTACCTTTTATATCAGTATCGAGTTGGCTTAATTGCAGATCTAACTGTTGTTTTAAATCAATTGGTAAAATAGCAAGTTGGGTGTCTTTTACTTGGCTAATTAAATCCGACGCTTTCCCTAAATACTGACTATCGCCCTGTGCTAAGTAATCTTCTAGTAAGCCTTTTAAATCAACGAGTATTTTATTTTTTAATTGATTATAAGATTGGTCTTGTTGTTCGAGTTTAACTAAGGTTTGACTTGCCCAGTACAAGGTTCCGCCTAACAGCAGGCTAGCCAATGCCAGCAAAATAGCCAGCAACCGAGTGAATGATGACACGCGCATGAAATTAAATTCCTTTGGGTAACTGCGCGTACACTATTAACTATTTATGACAGTTTAATGAAAATCGATATGAAACTCTTATAACTTTATGGGAACAAAAATAAAAAATACGAATAAAGCCTCACACCATGGCGGCTTTGACATACACATCAAAGCGATTCTTTTTGGTTTTAATCTGCATGCTAGGCGTCTGATTATTTAAAAATGGTGCGTAATCAGGCCGCTTAACAACCACTCGCTTACTAGCCAGTGGGTAGGCAAATGCGAGTAAGTCATCAGCATCATTATCTGCGCCAACCAAGTCTTGAAACACCCGCATTTCTTTTTTAACCAGTGCTGACTTTTCACGGTGTGGAAACATTGGATCCAAATAAACTACATCTGGCATACTTTCGCATTGCGCGAGTAAGGTATGACTTGAGCCAAACACTAGGCTCATGTTTTGCTTCATCCACGGACCAATTTCATTATCGCTATAAGCACGTTGCAAACCATCATAAAGTAATGCTGCAACAACCGGATGGCGCTCATGTAAAATCACTTTACAACCCAGTGATGCTAACACAAAACCATCACGGCCAAGCCCTGCGGTCGCATCTAGAACAACGGGGGTCGCTCCTTTATTTAAACCCACCGCTTTAGCAATTGATTGCCCTTTACCGCCACCGAATTTACGCCGATGAGCAACAGCCCCAGTTACAAAGTCAACGCTAATAGCGCCAAGTTTTGGTTCATCGGTTTTTCGTAAGCTTAAGCCTTGATCATCATAATGAAGTGAAAAGCCTTCGCTTTGTGCCGCCCACTCAGCGAGCCCAAAACGCAGCTCAATTTCATTAAGATAAGGACGTACTTCTTTAAAAGGACACTGTATAACCAAAATAAACTCCGACCGTAAATAGCTTGCGAAGTATATCAATTGCTTAACGCTATAGCACTAAAATAGCTCAATATCAGTTTGCGAAGTAACGTCTTGAGAGTGCTCTGACGCGGCTGTGTTGCTCAAGCTTTCTATCAATTCGCTGCGCGATTCAATAATGTGATTGAGCTGATGCTTAATAAAAGCCAAGTCATCATTCAAGATAGTTAACTGTAATTGTGTTTGCTCTAATTGCTCAACCTGCAATGCCAACGCTTGGTTCGCAGCAAAAGCGGGATCTTGCTGCATAAGTGCACGTAATTCAGATAACTGAGTTGTCAATTTAGCTACGGCTTCTTCACGCGCCTCGCTACTGACAAATAATTGCGAAGAAAGCTCATTGAAAGCATTACCAACCGCATGCGCTTGGGCTAGCGCCATTTCCTTTACTTCCATATCTTGAATTTTGGCATTGGTCACCTCCAAAATATGCGGGAATAAATCTTTATAGCGACCATACAGCACAACATCATCTAAAGGCATATTTTTAATTAAAATAGACACTTTAGGATAATTAACAATAGTACGACTACTAAAATCAACAAAGCGATTAGAGTAACGGTGCTTTTCTAATAACTCTTGCTCTAACGGACAAACACCACCGTCATCAGTACACACAACTCCTACATCTTGATACCAAAATGCCACAACCACATCGAGATTCAGCGGTCGGAAGAATTCAAAAAAATAGGCCGATAATGATTGCACATCATGGGCGTGATAGGTTTGCCCAACATAACGCATTATGCGCCCCATATCGCCGGAGTCAGTCATGGCGATTTCAGCAGTGCTCTGCGCGCGCGCAACATCATTTTTTAACTTAATAGAATGCTGACGATATTGATACAACACCCGAATACGCGCCATTAATTCTTCTGCATTAAAGGGCTTTACAATGTAATCGGCAGCACCGGCATTATAACCTTTAACACGTTCTGGTAATTCGCTTTTACCCGACAAAAACATCACTGGGGTATCTTTGGTTTGCTCATTACTTTTCAGCTCACGACACACTTCGTAGCCCGTTTTACCCGGCATTTCAACATCCAATAAAATAATGTCAGGGCTATATTTATAAGCTTGCCTTAAACCTTCTTCGCCATTTTTAGCATGAATTAACTGACAAAACCCCGCTAATGATTCCTCTATTACACGATGAACATATTTATCATCATCAATCGCCAGTACCAGTTTTGTCATGCCCAATTCCTTTTTATTAATTACTTAAAAAAGCATAGTACGGAGCCCTGATTTTGCGACAATTTATTACTCTAAATAGTAAAAAAGCGCCAAACGGCGCTTTTCAAGATTAAATATACGTAGTGCTTAAGCTGCAATACCACTGTGGCGCAATAGTGCATCGACACTTGGCTCACGACCACGGAAGTTTTTAAACAACTCCATTGGCTCTTCACTGCCGCCTTTTTCTAAAATATGCTGCATAAAGGCTTGCCCAGTTTCTGGGTTAAAAATACCTTCTTCTTCAAATTTGGAAAACGCATCAGCTGAGAGCACTTCGGCCCATTTATACGAATAATAACCTGCGCTATAACCACCAGCAAAGATATGGCTAAAACCATGTTGAAAACGGTTAAACTCTGGTGCTTTAACAACTGATGTATGGCTACGTACTTCATCTAAACGCGCTTGAATTTGGCATTCTTCACCCGCTTGATAATCGTTGTGAATTCTAAAATCAAATAACGAGAACTCGATTTGACGCAGCATTTGCATGCCTGAGTTATAGTTTTTAGCTGCTAGTAGTTTATCCAATAACTCTTTAGGCAATGACTCGCCCGTTTCATAGTGACCTGAAATAAAGTTAAGTGCTTCTTCTTCATAACACCAGTTTTCTAAAAACTGACTTGGCAGCTCAACGGCATCCCATGCAACACCATTAATACCAGCAACTGGCGCGGCATCAACTTGGGTTAGCATATGGTGAATACCATGGCCAAACTCATGGAATAAAGTGGTGACTTCATTATGAGTAAACAGTGCAGGCTTATCGCCTACCGCTTTATTAAAGTTACACACTAAATACGCTACAGGCGTTTGTAACTCGCCATTGGCGCGTACTTTGCGACCCATGCAGTCATCCATCCACGCACCACCGCGTTTGTGATCACGCGCGTATAAATCAAGATAAAAACGGCCACGCAGAGTATTGCTACTGTCGTAAATTTCAAAAAAGCGTACATCTTTATGGTAACTATCAATGTCTTTTAACTCTTTAACACTAATACCAAATAAACGATTTACTGTTTCAAACAAGCCGCTTAGTACTTTATCTGCGGGGAAATACGGGCGCAGTACTTCGTCTGATATTGCGTATTTCTCTTGCTTAAGCTTTTCACCGTAATAACCATAATCCCACGCAGCGAGTTGCTCAATGCCATGTTTTTCTTTAGCGTAAGCTTGCAGCTCAGCGAGCTCTTGCTCAGCTTGTGGTTTAGATTTAGCGGCTAAGTCTTCTAAAAATGAGAATACTTGCTCTGGCGTTTCAGCCATTTTAGTGGCTAATGATTTTTCAGCATAACTGGCAAAACCTAATAGTTGCGCAATTTCATGACGCAGCGCGAGTTCTTCACTCATGATCTCAGAGTTATCAAACTGACCAGCGTGTGGGCCTTGATCTGATGCGCGTGTTGCAAATGCCGTATACGTCTCTTCGCGTAATTCACGGTTATCAGCATAAGTCATGATCGGTAAGTAAGACGGGAAATCAAGGGTAAATACCCAGCCGTCCAATTCTTTGCTTGCTGCTGTATCTGCCGCTAACGCTAACGCCGACTCAGGTAAACCTGCGAGTTCGCTTTCATCAGTAATGTGCTTTTGCCAAGCCAATGTGGCATCCATCACGTTATTGCCAAATTTAGCCGCAAGTTCTGATAAACGTGCGCTGATCTCGCCGTAGCGCTTTTGCTGCTCAGGCGCCAAGGCGATACCCGATAATTCAAAGCTACGCAATGCATTAGTAATAGTTTTTTGTTCTGCCGTACTTAACGTTTTAAACTCATCACTGTTGTGTAGTGCGTTGTAGGCTTCATACAACCCTTGGTGTTGACCAACAAAGGTTGAATACTCTGAGATAAGTGGTAAACATTGTTCGTACGCTTCACGTAATTCATCGCTATTAACTACGGAGTTCATATGCGATACCGGAGAAAACATTCGCGATAATTTATCGTCAACTTCTTCAAGAGGTAACACTAAGTCCTGCCAAGTGAATGATTTATTAGCCAGCACTTCGTCTATTTTAGCGCGGCATTCGCTAATACCCGCTTTTAGCGCCGGCACAACATGCTCTGGCTTAATTTTTGAAAACGGTGGTAAGCCTTCAAGGCCTATTAGTGGGTTATTTTGTAAATCGCTCATGTTAGCTCTCAAATCGTTTCGAATATGATTTTTAAGTTGGGGCGTACGTCTCGAAATACAAGGGGCTTTTAACGGGTCTGCCATGTGTTATTATCAGAGAAATACGTTTTATATAAACTTGAGGACTAAAGATGGCTCAGCATTTTGATTACATTGCGATTGGCGGCGGCAGCGGCGGGATAGCGTCAGCTAACCGTGCAGCAATGCGTGGCGCGAAAGTGGCACTAATTGAAGCAAAACATATGGGTGGAACCTGTGTAAATGTAGGTTGTGTACCAAAAAAAGTAATGTGGCATGGCGCTCAAGTTGCTGAAGCAATTAACTTATACGCCCCTGATTACGGCTTTAATGTTGAAGTAAAAGAATTCAACTGGAGTAAACTAGTAGAAAGCCGTGAAGCCTATATTGGCCGCATTCATAAGGGTTACGATAATGGCCTTGCTAAAAACGGCGTAACAGTTATTAAAGGCTTCGCTAAATTTATTGACAGTAAAACAGTCGAAGTAGACGGCGAGCACTACACCGCCGATCATATTTTAGTGGCCGTAGGCGGTCGCCCTAGCATTCCAAATATACCAGGTGCTGAACACGGCATCGATTCAAATGGCTTTTTTGAGCTGAATGAACAACCAAAACGCGTTGCCGTTGTTGGTGCCGGTTATATCGCGGTAGAGATTGCCGGTGTACTACATAGCCTAGGTACAGAAACCCATTTATTTGTTCGTAAAAATAAACCACTGCGCACCTTTGACCCATACATCATCGACACCCTTGTTGATATTATGGCCAAAGAAGGCCCGACGCTGCATACAGAATGCTCACCAAAAGAAGTAGTTAAAGAAAGCGATGGCAGCTTAACTATCCACTTTGAAAATGGCTACAGTCAAAATGTTGATCAAGTCATTTGGGCCATTGGCCGTACACCGACGACTGATAAGATTAACCTAGTCGCAGCGGGTGTTGAAGTAAACGAAGGCGGTTACGTTAAGGTAGACGAGTACCAAAATACCACGGCTAAAAATGTTTATGCTGTGGGTGATATCATCGAAGGCGGTATAGAGCTTACCCCTGTTGCAGTAAAAGCAGGCCGTACTTTATCAGAGCGTTTGTTCAATAAAGACCTGCCAGATGATTTAAAAATGGATTACAGCTTAGTTCCTACAGTGGTATTTAGCCACCCGCCAATTGGTACCATTGGTTTAACTGAGCAAGAAGCAATTTCGCAGTACGGCAACGAGAACGTAAAAGTGTATAAATCAAGCTTTGCTGCTATGTACACTGCGGTTACTCAGCACCGCCAAGCATGTAACATGATGCTAGTTTGCGCAGGCCCTGACGAGAAAGTTGTAGGCTTACACGGCTTAGGTTTTGCGGTTGATGAAATGATCCAAGGCTTTGCAGTAGCTATGAAAATGGGCGCAACCAAAGCAGATTTTGATGCCGTTGTTGCGCTGCACCCAACTGGCTCAGAAGAGTTTGTTACTATGCGCTAGCTAAAGGCTAAAGGCTAAAGGCTAAAGGCTAAAGGCTAAAGGCTAAAAAGATAAAACCTTGCAGTTAACGCTGCAAGGTTTTTTCGTTTTGGCTGGTGACTTTACTTACTATCAATACCTACAAAGCTAATTCATCAATTTTGCTTTTTAATCTTGGTGATGCGAAATCTAAAAAGCTTTTCATTTTTTGTGGCATATATTTTCGAGATTTATGCAGTAAATGCACAGGAACTTTCGCGGGTTCAAATTCAGCTAATATGACCTCAAGCGCGCCTTGCTCAAGTGCATCTTTAACTTGGTAATGTAGCTGCTGGGTTACCCCTACTGAATTTATAGCAGCAGTAACAGCTGATTTACTATCCGTAATCGTTAATCGCGATGATATATTTACATTAAAAGCAATTGTAGAATCCGGAACAAGGTAACTCCAAGGTGGGGTTGTCATCGCCGTATTTAGTGATATACACGGGTAGTGAGTTAAATCAGCCGGTGTTTTTAACGTTTTATGGGCAGCTAAAATCGATGGGCTTGCACAGGTTACCACCCGAATTTCTCCTACTTGAGTGGCTATCATTGAGCTATTTGGTAGCGCACCAATTCTAACAGCCATATCAACATCATTATCAAACAGATTAATATTTCCATCCGACAAAATTAACTGCACATTTATGCTGGAATATAAGGACAAAAACTCAGTAACAATTGGCAATACATATAATCTTCCAAACATCACTGGTGCGGTGATGACCAACTCCCCTTTAGGCTCTGAATATTCACCTTTTACCCCTTGTTCGGCCTCTTCAACTTGCTCGATAATTGCTTTACAAGCACGAATATAATTTGCCCCAAAGTCCGTTAACGATAACTTTCTCGTTGTTCTATGTAATAGACGCACACCGAGCTGGTTCTCAAGTTCCGATATTTTTCGGCTCAGGGTTGGCAAAGGAACATTTAGCTCTTTACTTGCCGCAGAAAAACTACCAACTTCCACAACCTTAATTAACATAGACATTGCTTGTAACTTGTCCATTGATTATCTCATTTATTGAAAATATCCTTATCAAATTTACCGTATTATCTTTTAAATAACAAAATGTCATAGTGTCGCTATCAAATAAAGATAGGAAACATACTCTATGAACACTTTATCTCCTGTAAACCCTCAAGCAGCTCTTGCCTATGATCATGTTGGTATTCGAGTCAGCAATAGACAAAAATCAGTCCACTTTTATGAACGCCTTGGATTCAAAGAAACCTATCGCATTGCAGAAGGCGAAGCGAATGAGATGATTACAGCGGGCGGTGTTCGCATTAATCTTATTTTTAATGGTGCAAAAATAACAGGGCAAAAGAACACACTCCTTGATGAGCCGATAAAAAAACCAGGGATCACGCATCCTGCATTCATTATTAATAACATTAATGAATTTCAAGTTTGGTTATCTAAAGAAGGGCTCACAATCACTGAGGGACCAAAAAAACTCGGCCCGAGAAGAATCGCTTTATTTATCCGTGATCCTGATGGGAACGTTCTTGAGTTCAATCAATTATTATCAGAGGAGACAAAAAATGAAATTATATGATTTAGAGTTATCAGGCAACTGTTACAAAGTAAGGTTATTTGCCTCACTGATCCATACACCATTAAATATTATTCCTGTTAACTTTATGCAAGGCGAGCATAAGCAAAGTAAATTAATTAAATTAAACCCTTGGGGAGAAATCCCAATACTTGAAGATGGCAATATAGTGTTAAGAGATGGGCAAGCGATATTAGTTTATCTTGCCAATAAATATGGCGGTGAAGCATGGTGGCCTAGTGAAGCGCATTTACAAGCAGACGTTATGCAATGGTTGTCTGTCGCGGCTAATGAAATACAACATGGACCGAATAAAGCTCGGTTAATTAAAAAGTTTGCGGCCGAGTATGATCATATTCAATGTGTGCTGCAATCAAATAAAATACTTACATTAATCGATTCTCACCTTATGAATAACCATTGGTTAGCAGCGAATCGCCCGACTATCGCCGAGTGTGCAATTTATCCTTATATATCCATCGCCCATGAAGGAGATGTTGAGGTAGATAAATACCCGCATATTAAAGCGTGGATGAAGAGAATTGAGCAGCTACCTGGTTATATCCCTATGCCTGGTAACTAACATTGCCGCGTTTTATGCAGGCCTAAACAGTCGCTACATTAAGGTCGCCACGAAACCTTGCAGCTCTGTTGCAAGGTTTTTACACCCATGATTATTTAGCATGGCATGATCCAGTTATGGATGTTGTTTTAAGCATGACCAAGTAATTATTATTAGCTGGCACAAACCTTGTATTCACTTAATAACACTGAATAACAAGCACATTTTGTTTATGTTTACTGCGTAATTCGGTAATGATTACGTAGTCGGCTTTACATTTTTACAAGGAGGCACTGTGTCTAAGTCAGCAATTTTATATCGCATGGTAACCGATGAGCATATTTGCCCGTTCGGGTTAAAATCAAAAGATTTGTTAGCGCGTAATGGCTACGATGTTGATGATCGCCACCTTACTAGCCGCAAACAAACCGATGACTTCAAACAACAGCATGATGTAAAAACCACCCCACAAACCTTTATTGATGATAAACGTATAGGTGAGTACGATGATTTGCGCGATTTTTTCAATCTGACCAAAGCGGGTCAACAAGGCACAACTTACACGCCAGTGTTAGCTATTTTTGCAGTCACACTATTACTCAGCTGCGGGTTTAGCTATGCCAATGGCGACGCTTTATTGTCTATGCAAAACTTAATGCTGTTTATTGCACTGTCGATGGCGGTGTTAGCAATTCAAAAGCTACAAGATTTATATAGCTTTTCAAACTCATTTATTACCTATGACTTACTTGCCATGCGCGTTGTGCCTTATGCTTATGTTTATCCTTTTATTGAAGCCTATGTTGCCATCGGGATGGTGGCCAAACTTCCGGCCTTAGCGGTGGCGCCGTTCTCGTTATTTATTGGTGGTATTGGTGCGGTATCAGTATTTAAAGCTGTATATATAGATAAACGTGAACTCAAGTGCGCGTGCGTCGGTGGCAACAGCAATGTACCGCTAGGTTTTATCTCATTAACCGAGAATCTATTTATGATAACAGCGGGTCTTTGGATGCTAGTTAGTTGATAAAACATATAACGGTTTTGCCCCTTTATTACTGTTCTACCGTGGTTAAATCTGCAAAATTTAGTTAGTATGGTCGCGTGTTATTTTTTATTAACGCTCCATCAATTAGGAATTTATGAACAAAGATTTACTGCTCCATCCGGTACTTATTTCACTAGCAATGATCACTATTGCGTTTTCTCTTAAGGCGCTGGTTGACAGATTTGCGCGCCATAAAGCAGAAAAAAGAAAAAGATATTCGCTATATTTCGCACAATATTAAGCACTCTATTAACCTAGCAACGGTGCTATTACTGCTATTTGTATGGTCTACTGAAATCCAGAACTTTGCGCTGTCGATCGCGGCATTTGCAGTGGCTATTGTATTTGCGACCAGAGAGTTTATTCAATGTATAATTGGCTTTTTCTATTTAGTCACTACCCGTCCGTTTCGGGTTGGCGACTGGGTGCAGGTTGGTGAATATTATGGTGAAATAGCAGAAACTGATTGGATCAAAACCACCATGCATGAAATTGACATGCACACCTATCAGTTTTCTCGCAAAACTATTTATATTCCGAATAATAAACTGATCACTAACCCGATTAAAAACTTAAACTTTGTAAAACGTTTTACCACTCATCACTTTAGTATTGTCCGTAAAGAAAGTTTTAATCCGTATCCAATTTACGAAACTCTAACCACGAAAGCGAAGCAATATTGTGAAGAGTTTCAAGATGTGGCTGGTCGTTATAATTCGATTATCGAAAGAAAATTAGATGCAAAAATTTCTGGCCCTGAGCCTGAAATACACTTTAGTACCACAGAGTTGGGCGAGTTTAAAGCCAGCTTTACGCTATTTTGCCCAACTGACAAGGCGCTAGAAATAGAGCATAAGCTAACCGCTTTTTTTATGGAGCTTTGGTATAACGAAGCTGCAAAAAGTGAGTTAAAAAACTAAGTTTAAGCACTTAGTTATCAATCAATAAAGAAAAAGCTTAGCTCCATCAGGGGCTAAGCTTTTTTCTTTACAGCTCAATAGCAGTTACAAAAATTAAGCGGTGCCACCCACTGTTAAGTTATCTATTTTCAAGCTTGGCTGGCCAACGCCAACAGGGACGCTTTGACCGTCTTTACCGCACACACCCACACCTTTATCCAGCGCAAGATCGTTACCAACCATAGATATTTGCTGCATAACTTCAGGGCCGTTACCAATTAATGTGGCGCCTTTGATTGGCCGAGTAATTTTGCCGTTTTCAATTAAGTAGGCTTCTGAGGCACTAAATACAAACTTGCCTGAAGTGATATCTACTTGGCCGCCACCAAAGTTTGGGGCGAAGATACCTTTTTTAACTGTACTAATAATATCGGCTTGGCTGTGCTCGCCGCCTAACATATAAGTATTGGTCATACGTGGCATAGGTAAATGCGCGTATGACTCACGGCGCGCATTACCAGTTGGGTTAACGCCCATCAAACGCGCATTCATTTTATCTTGCATGTAGCCTTTTAAAATACCGTTTTCGATAAGTACGTTGTACGCTGCAGGCGTACCTTCGTCATCCACATTAAGTGAACCACGGCGATCGGCAATGGTGCCGTCATCAACTACAGTACACAGCTCTGATGCGACTTTTTGGCCCACTTTACCGCTAAATGCCGAGGCTCCTTTACGGTTAAAGTCGCCTTCTAGGCCATGACCTACGGCTTCATGCAGTAAGACTCCTGGCCAACCTGCGCCAAGTACCACTTCCATCGTGCCCGCTGGAGCGTCAATAGCTTCAAGGTTTACTTTTGCTTGGCGTACGGCTTCTTCTGCGTATTCCATCCAACGGGGTTTACCATCCACCAGTTCTTTAAAGTAACCATAATCTAAACGTGCGCCACCACCTGCGCCACCGCGTTCACGGCGGCCGTCTTTTTCAAGTAATACCGAGCAATTTAAACGGATCAATGGGCGGATATCGGTGGCAAATGTACCATCGCTGGCCGCAATCAATACTTCTTCATACACCGCAGACATAGAACTAATAACTTGCTCTGCGTCAGGAGCAAGCTCACGAATATAATTTTCAAGCTCACGTAATAAATTTACTTTGTCGGTATCACTCATGCTTTGAATCGGTTGCAGTGGTGCAAACTGCTGTTTTGCTGCTACATCACTAAATACCTGAATGGCTTTACTTTCACCTGCTTCGGCAATACTGCGCGCAGCGGTTGCGGCTTTGTTAAGTGCTTCTAAATTAATTGCATCAGAGTACGAAAAACCGGTTTTTTCGCCACTAACTGCGCGTACGCCGACGCCGCGTTCAACGTTGTACGATCCTTCTTTTACTAAGCCATCTTCAAGCACCCATGATTCATGGTGGCTAGATTGAAAGTAAAGATCCGCGTAATCAACTTTATGCTGATGAATAAAACCAAGCGTTTTTTCGAGTTCTTCTCGATTTAGCTGGCTGTCGTGTAATAAATGCTGTTCAACCGTGTTCATAATAAATGCTCTCTAAATCGTTGGTGAGATTGCACTGGCATATCTCGACGAATGGCGTGTAAGCGGTTTAGATCTGGCTGACAACCAATAAACCCAATGCCATTTGCAAGCTCGCTGAGGACGTCGCCCCAAGGAGAAATAATAATACTGTGGCCGTATGTCGCGCGACCATTTTCGTGTTGCCCTACTTGCGCAGCAGCAATCACATAACTTTGCGTCTCTATCGCTCTGGCCGTTAATAACGGTTGCCAATGAGCTGCACCTGTTATGGTAGTAAATGCGCTAGGCACTAAAATAACCTCTGCCCCGGCTCGTTGCAAAGCACTAAATAAGCCACTAAAGCGTAGATCATAACATACTGTAAGACCTATTTTACCAAACGGTGAATCGACCACCACAATGTCACTGCCCGCTTCGGTGAAGTTAGACTCGCGATACGCACCAGTCCCATCAGCAACATCAACGTCAAATAAATGCATTTTATTGTACTGGGCCAGCACTTCACCTTGCTCATTAAACAGCAAAGACGCTGCAAAGTATTTGTCATGCTCTGTGGCAATAGGCACAGTACCTGCTGCTAGCCAAATATCATGTTGGCGACATAACTCACTTAATTGTTGTTGATAAACATCACTTTGCTTTGCTACAACAAGTGTTTGATGGCCGCTATTAGCAAACACCAAGAAGCTTTCAGGTAAACACACCAGTAACGGGCGAGTTGCAGGAAGCGTAGTTAACTGTTGTCTAAGTTGATTCATGTTGTCATCAGCACACAGCCTGGAGCACATTTGTAGAGCGACTATCATAGCTTGCATCGTTTAAGGCCTTATTGGGTGACTGTAACAGCGGCATCTTTGAGTATTAACTCACTGGAGGCGGCGGCTTGAGGTTGGTTTTGTGCAGCTTGCGGAAGAGTCACTTCACGACTTTTACGATCTACTTCTTTCACTACAGGATCAGTCATGCTGCCAGTCACTTTAAAATTAATCTCAGAAATAACGCGCGCAGAGTGGAGTACTTTATCTATCGCCAATGCTGCAAGCCCAGTTACAGGATTGACCATCCACGCGACAATCACCGGAATACTTGAGGTCACTTGTGGTGCAACCGCTAAATCGTAATCAATTTCCATGGTATTGAGGTTAGTATGGCCTTTAACCGTCAGATCGGCAGGTACTCCATCCATTTTCGTATCTTGCGTGTAAGCGATGCCTTTATCTACCTGCATGGTACCTTGCAGACTGTTATAAAAAAACCTTTCGAAAATACATCTCTAAAATCGAGTTTTAACTTACGCACTAATGAATCCAGGCTCAGCAACGAAAATACCCGTGCGCCGCCATCGCTTACCTCAGCTAAATGCCCTTCGCCTAAACGCCAATCTAAATTACCGTTGAGGCTGGCAATATCAAATAAATAAGGCGCATCTTGCCACGCAAGCGTAAATTTAATATCTGCGGGTGAATCTTTAACTGTGGTGGTTATATCAAATTCATCAAATAGTTCACCGATGTCATCACTTTGCATATTACCGCTAAATTGACTTATGCCATCTTGCCAATGCCCTTTAGCACGTAACACATGCTCGCCTTTATCAACCACCAGCTCAGATATGGTGAGCTTATGACCATCGCCATAAAGCGATGCGCTGACTTTATCTAATTGATAGCTTGCCACTTTACAATCAGCACACTCAAATTCAATGGCCGGTATGTCACTCAACCAAGTGTAATCTTGAGGTGTTTCAGATGGCTGTAATTCGTCTGTTGTTGGGGTAAAGTTAACACGTAAATAATCACTGGCAATATGAATCGGCCGACTTGATTTATCTAGCGGAATAAGTACTTGCGAGCGTAATTCTTTGGCGTTTAGCCGTAAGCTCATGTCACTTGGGGTCGGCGCTAAACGCATTTCAAAATCATTAAATGCAATATCACCAATGGTTAATTGCTGAATGTTACCCACCACTTCTTTTAATGGCGGTAGTACGCTCTGCTCAGCTGATTCTATTTGACTGATGGTGATGATCTGCTGGATCAAGCCAAGCCAAGGTAATAGATCTGTTTGCTCTAAATCAATTGCAACACTTAAGTCTTGCTGGTTTAAACCCAGATCATGCTCGCCTAAAATAAACTGTGCATTGGTTAGTTTGCCAACGTTATTCGCTAAGATGCCATTAAAATATAAGTTGTTATTAATATTAGCGGTGATCAAATTAGAAATATTATCACCTTGAATAACAGCCGTTAGCGGCCATACTTGATCGGCACTTTTAGTGTATGGTGCGGGCAGCTCACTACTGAGCCCTTCGAGTTGTGAGCTGACATTAGCGCGATAATCAAAGCCGTCCGTTAAAAAGTTTAGAGCAAGATTAATAGCCACTTCACTTTCACCATGCAAGTAACCTTTTAGTAAGTCTTGACCATGAGAAATTAACGTATCAGCATTTAACTGTACTTTTATATCAACGTCAGCACGATAGTTTGGGCCAATATTTTTACCATTAAAGTTAACTTTCAGCGGCATTCCTAACCAACTTGCGTTAGCATTTTCTAAAGTGATCTGATCATCATTAAAATAGAGCTGACCTGTAACACCTTCAAGCTGAAGCCCAGGTTGTGCTAAATACACTGGCAGATCTTTTAAATTAACCATGCCTTTAGCTGTTACATCTAACTCATTTAAATCAACAAGTAGCTCAATATCAGCGCTGGCAGCGCCGTTACCTTGGATCACCTCAAATACATTTGCTAGTGGCTCAGCAATTGGCGTTGCTTTAAAAAACGGCAGTAATGTTTCCATCTCAGCACGTTTATTAATTTTTACGCTCAGTACATCTGCGTTCATTAGATCTGCAATACTGACATGCACGGCATCATCGATCGCTAAGTTAACAAGCCGCCCATGCTCAGAGTAAATATCCATACGCTGATTTTCAAAATGTAATTTTGCACTCGCTTGAGTTACTGCAGGCCAATCAGGGGCAAATTGATAATTGGCGTTATCTACCTGCGCTAATACTTCAAACTGTCCTGAATTATCAGCAAACGGAAAGCCCGTTAATGGCCCAGAAAACAGCACTTGTGTTTGCGTAAGTTCACCACCTTTAATAGCCCCAGTTAAGTAATCAACTAAATTTTTAGTCATCACAGGGCGTGGGAAATAATGGCTGGCAACACTGGCATCTGGTGCAAATGCTTCTGCATATAAATCAAGCCGAGGCTGTTCGTCTAAGCTAAGCTTCATTTCGGCTGCAACAGTGACCTCATCATTATCAAGCCACATATTATCACTGCTGATCTGCCAACCTTGCTCACTATTGGCTAAATCAATTTGCATATTCAGTTGGTTATATTTGATTGGCTGGCTAAAAGTATCAGCGGTAAGTAACTCGCTATTTTCGCCAAACAGATTAATACGACCACTATCTTGATTTAACAAACCATCGACAAGTAAGCCCTGCACACCGGGCACACCTTGCTCTGCAAGCCAGCCCAATTGCTGGGCTTCAAACCATAATTGCCATTGCTGTGTTGATGTAAATTGCACATAAGCGCGCTTAACTTGACCACTGGGTTGACGACTTAACAGCGGCTCTAATTCAGCAAAATCACTTAACTGGGCTAACCTTGTAACCAAATCAAAATCGAGTTCTTGCAACCAAATTTGTTGTTGCTTGTTATCCAGCTGTGCTTCAAATTGAAAGTCAGGCCAATGCTGTTGATCGTTTGAGAGCCGCACCCCTGAACTTTTTAACCGCCAACCTTGCTGCCAAGGGTAAAGGCTAAAACCCCTTCACTTAAACTAAATTGATGACTTTTTGTATCTTGCTGCCAATTAATAAAGCTTGGCAACCATTTAACTGTGACATCTTTGATCAGGCCTTTTTCAATACTCAACCATGATTCTAAGTTAATGTCAGAATTGAGCTGCTCTTTACTAGCATTAATATACTGAGCCAGCCATTTCGACACATCAACATTATTTGCTTGCACATAAATATCACCCAGCATGGTTTCTAGCGTCGATCCGGTTAATGCCAAGCGAGCATCAAATGTACCCACTGAAATCCCGGGCAATGCTAAAGTACCACTAGCTAAGTGTTGTTCGTATTGATTTTGCCAAACGATGTCTTCAAGCATCACCCGACGCTCTTTGCCATCTGCCAAGATAAAATTAAGACTACTATTTTCAACCGCAAAATGACCGGTTTTACCTAAGAATAAGCCTTCAATCAGCTCTTTTTGTTCAAACGATACCTCACTGCTGTTTGACTGCAACATAGTCGGCATATCAACATCAGCATGGAAACCGTTGATCACAAAGTAGTTAGATTTTAACTGTCGTGTTTTGATGGTTTCCCAGACGTTTAATTCAAGGCTAGCTTTAGCGATAGTCAGTGCGATGGGTGAGCTTTTATTATCTTCAAAGGTGATATCTTCCAAGACAATAGAAGGGCCTTGGCCATGCCAGCTGGCAGAAATAGCCCCAATTGATAAATTAACCGCAAACTTATCATATAGATAACTTTCAAGGTCACCTTTATAGTCATTGGCATACGGCAGGGTATATTTTAAAACCGAAACAACAACGGCAAGTAGTACCAGCGTTATGGCGAACACTTGCCATAACTTACGGATACAAAAAAACAGACCGTCTTTGCTTTCATTACATCATAACCACATCAAACTGCTCTTGACTGTAGAGGCTTTCGGTTTGAATGCTCACTTGCTTACCAATAAATAACTCTAGTTCTGCAAGATTATGATACTCGTCATTAAGTAATGCCTCACTTACCGCGGGAGCTGCATAAACCATAAATTTATCAGCCGCGTAAGCACGGTTTACTCGAACAATTTCACGCAGTATTTCATAGCATACGGTTTCAACGGTTTTTTGTGAACCGCGCCCAGAGCAGGCCGGACATACATCACATAAAATATGCTCAAGACTTTCTCGAGTACGTTTGCGGGTCATTTCCACTAAGCCTAATGCCGATAAACCATTAATATTTGATTTAACGCGATCTTTACCCAGTGCAGACTCAAGTGAATGCAATACCCTGCGCTTATGCTCTTCGCTAACCATGTCAATAAAGTCAATAATGATAATACCGCCCAAGTTACGCAACCTAAGCTGACGGGCAATCGCAGAAGTAGCTTCTACGTTGGTGTTAAAAATAGTTTCTTCGAGATTTCGATGGCCAACAAAGGCACCGGTATTAACATCGACCGTGGTCATCGCTTCGGTTTGGTCGATAATTAAATAGCCACCTGACTTTAACGTCACTTTACGATGTAAGGCTTTTTGTATTTCACTTTCAACATCAAACAAATCAAAAATTGGTCGCTCGCCTGGGTAATACTCTAAAGCATCGGAAAGGATTGGTACAAACTCTGCGGTAAAGGTTTTTAGCTCTTCATAGGTTAGCTTTGAGTCAACCCGAATACGTTCCATGTCTTCCCCTACGTAATCTCGTAGAGTTCGAAATGCTAAGGTTAAATCTTCATGCAAAATACTTTCTTTGCTGGTTTTCTTACGTTTAGTGACGATTTTTTTCCATAGTTTTTTTAAAAACTCGGCATCGTGACGCAACTCAGCTTCGCTGGCACCTTCAGCTGCAGTACGAACTATAAAGCTGCCGTCTTCATCGCCATACTCACCTACAATGCTTTTCAATCGCGCGCGTTCTTCTTCGGTTTCTATACGCTGACTCACACCAACATGGGTGGCATCTGGCATAAACACTAAATAACGAGAAGGGATGGTGATGTCAGTTGTTAAACGTGCGCCTTTAGTACCCAGTGGATCTTTTACCACTTGCACCATAATGTATTGACCTTGGCGCACTAACTCGCGAATATCTTGTACTTTTTTGATTGGTTGCTCGTCAACACCTTCAACAATTGAGGCGCTATTTACAATATCAGACGCGTGTAAAAAAGCCGCTTTATCTAAACCAATATCAACAAACGCAGCTTGCATACCCGGTAATACTCGGCTTATTTTACCTAAATAAATATTGCCGACGATACCTAAATTGCCAATACGCTCTAGTTGAATTTCTTGTAATACACCGTTTTCAATCAGGGCAACACGGCTTTCACTCGGGGTGACGTTGATCAGTAATTCTATACTCATGTTACCTACTTAGGAATTCGCTTAATAATTTTTCGCATTCATATAAAGGTAAGCCTACTACCGCAAAATAGCTACCGGAAATATTAGTAACAAAGCGCCCACCGAGTCCTTGTATACCATAGCCACCGGCTTTGTCTTGTGGTTCACCAGTTTGCCAATATGCTGCTAATTCTTGTTCTGAGAGTGTTTTAAAACTCACTTGCGTGGTTACTACACAACTCATGACCTTGTGTTCAGTAGCAAATGCAATTGCCGTTAACACTTGATGACTGCGCCCAGATAAACGTTTTAGGGTTGCCATAAAGTCAGTTTTATCACGGGGTTTACCTAGTGACTGATTATCTATGACCACTACGGTATCACTGCCGAGTACGGGGCGATCTGTATACCCCATAGCAACACCGGTTTGAGCTTTTAGACGCGCTAAACGCTCAACAAGTTCAAGGGGAGTTTCGTCTGCTAGCTGGCTTTCATCAGCATCAACACTAAATTGTGAAAATTCGATACCAAGTTGAGTTAGTAATTCTTTGCGCCGAGGAGAAGCTGACGCTAAATAAATGGCAGTTTGCATTACCTGATCCTGAAATGACGGCGATATTTACGTAGCAATAAGAAAATCCAAGGCCAACTTAACATGCCAGTCACGACCGGCCATAAATACTGCGGGTTGAAATAAACGTCCATTAAAAAGTGATTAAGCCAAAATTGCATTAAGTGATATAGGGTTAAAAATAAGCCCACAAGTATCGCTTGCTGCCAAATTGAAAAATTACGAATTTTTTGAAAGTTACTTGCGGTTACAAAAATACAAATTGAGTAAGTGAGTGAATTAATTCCCAGCGGTGACCCTGTGGCTAAATCAATCAGCAAGCCAACTACCCAAGCCGTACCAATATTTAATCGATGTGGAACAGCTAAAGACCAGTACATTAATACTAATAACACCCAGTCAGGGCGAAAGGGTTCAAACGAAAAAGGCAATGGCATCAAAGCCATGATCAACGCAAAGAAAATACTCACGGTGATCAATAAGAAGTAACGACTATTCATTGCTGATAGTTTCCTGCTGATTACGCCATAAGATCACTAATAAGCGAATACGATCTAACTGAGCTATCGGCTCGGCGTATACTTGAGCAAACGGGCGGCCCTCATCGCGATTAATTTCAGTTACCACAGCAACCGGGTAGCCCTCAGGAAAAGTGCCTCCAAGTCCTGATGTCACTAGCACATCACCAATCCGTACATCTAAACTATGGGGTACATGGGAGAGTTTAACTAAATTAATTTTACCAATCCCTTCAACCACGGTACGCACATCATTACGTAAAATACGTACTGGTGTGGCATGGGTTGTGTCGGTCATCAGTAACACCCGAGACGTCGTTGAGCCTACTTTGGTAAGTTGTCCGACGACCCCCATCTCATCAATCACCGCTTGGCCTTCACTGATGCCATCTATCGTGCCACGATTGATCACCACTTGATGGCTATAAGGATTTGAATGAACAGAGAGAACTTGAGCAATAATTTTACGATTTGACTGCTTAGCAGAAGAACCAAGTAACGCGCGTAGCTTTTGATTTTCTTTGTTTAAGAATTGATATTGCTGAAGCTGTTCGCTTTGCAGTAATTGTTTTTTCTTGAGGGCTTCGTTTTCAGTTAATAATTGATCGCGCGTGTGTAAGCTTTTAGCCCCGAGGCTAAATACTTCATAAGGTAAATTGGCTAAATACAATAACGGACTAACTAAGGTGTTTAAACTAGTGCGTACTGTGGTGCCACCTTGCGTATAACGATCGCCTACGATCAACACGATACTCAAAAGCACTGCGACAAAAAGTCGCAGCTGCAAAGAAATGGCACGCCCGAACATTAACTTCATTAGTCGTAACTAAATACATCACCACCATGCATATCAATCATCTCAAGTGCCTTACCGCCGCCACGCGCAACGCACGTTAATGGATCATCAGCAACCACAACAGGAATGCCGGTCTCTTCCATTAATAAACGGTCTAAATCTTTAAGTAATGCACCACCACCTGTTAATACCATGCCTTTGGCTGATATATCTGACGCCAGCTCTGGTGGCGATTGCTCAAGGGCAACCATTACCGCACTAACAATCCCCATTAATGGCTCTTGCAAGGCTTCTAATATTTCATGTGAATTAAGCGTAAATGAACGCGGAACACCTTCGGCAAGGTTACGGCCACGTACTTCAATCTCAATTGGCTCATCTGTTTTAAACGCAGAACCAATTTGATGTTTAATGTTTTCAGCCGTTGCTTCACCAATTAAACTACCAAAATTACGACGTACATAGTTGATAATTGCTTCATCAAACTTATCCCCACCAATACGTACAGATGATGAGTACACCACGCCGTTTAGTGAAATAATTGCAACTTCAGTGGTACCACCACCGATATCTACAACCATTGAACCTGTTGCTTCTGATACCGGTAAACCTGCACCGATTGCCGCAGCCATTGGCTCTTCAATTAAATAAACTTCACGCGCACCTGCGCCCATAGCCGATTCACGAATTGCGCGTTTTTCTACTTGCGTAGCACCGCACGGTACGCAAATAAGCACACGCGGACTTGGACGTAAAAAGTTATTGTTATGCACTTGTTTAATAAAGTGTTGTAACATTTTTTCAGTTACATAAAAATCAGCAATTACACCGTCTTTCATTGGCCGAATGGCTTTGATATTACCAGGCGTTCGACCAAGCATTTGCTTTGCTTCAGTCCCTACTGAGGCTACACTTTTAGGTCCACCAGCGCGTTCTTGACGGATCGCAACTACTGATGGTTCATTAAGGACAATGCCTTCGTCTTTAACATAAATAAGGGTGTTGGCTGTACCCAAGTCGATCGATAGATCGTTTGAAAAAATACCACGGAGCTTTTTAAACATGAGGCTGGATGACCTTTGAAAAATATTCTTATATTAGCTTATGCAACTTTACCATGCTGAATCAGTTCGGCAATAAAAGTGCAGCTACCTTTGTTAATTGGGTAAAAAAGGAAGCTATGCTTCCTTTTTAAATTAATTTTATCGTTCGCGTACTAGACGAAAACCAATATAGTTTGCACGAAAATCTGGCGCTAAAATCAAACGAGTTGAAGCACGAGCTAAGCTAGGCGCGAAATTCCACGCACCACCACGGACAGTAACATCCGCTTGTTCAGCTGACTTATGAGTCCATTCCCATACATTTCCTACTGTGTCGTAGAGACCAAACGCATTAGGTGCAAACGAGCCTGTTGGCGATGCACTTTTATTTGACCACTCACTACCACACCAACCACAATTGGCTAAATTTTTACCTATCTCATTCCCCCACGGGTATTCAGTTTTAGTACCAGCGCGTGCTGCATACTCCCACTCAACCTCATTAGGTAAACGATATTGTTGACCTGTTTGACCAGACAACCAATCAGCGTATGCTTTCGCATCGTTGTAGGTTAAGCACACTGCTGGAAAATCACTGCCTTGCTCAAAACCTGGATTACGCCAATTTAAATTTGCTTCCCAGACCGGTTCGCCATTTAAATAATAAGCACAGCCACGATTACGCTCAGCTTCAGTTTTATAGTTAGTGTTGCTGACGAACTTTTGATAAGCACCGACTGTCACTTCTTTATTTTGCATCGCAAATGAGTTTGCAATGGTTTTTTCAACAACTGGACGCTCATTTGCAAGTCCATTGCCATTGATATCACCCATTTCAAACTTACCTGCGGGAATAACTACCACGTCAGCGGCAGCATTGCCTATAGCTGCACTAGTTACTGATGTAGTATTACGTTGCTCGCTGGTGTATGTCGGTGCAGCAATCGACTCAGGCTTTTTACCAACTTAGCATGAATCGTCTGCGGCTTTCGTAAATCAACACGCACGCGATAAGGTTTATAACCCTGCTTGCGAACTTCAACATCATGAATACCACTTGGTAAAGTCGTTGCTAAACGTGTTGAACCAAAACTTACGCCATCAATAAACACTTCGTCGTCGTATACGTTTGAACGCAGTGTAAATTCAATCATTTTATTACTATCAACGACTTGTGTATTAACCGTTGGCATTGGTTTGACTGAATAATCACGTATTGGTTGTTCACTCAAGCGTGACACCGAAACGTTGGCATTATCCTGACCATCACTGAATGTTAACTGACTATCAGTAAAAGTAGTGTCATACCGAGTTTGATAGGTTGCCGTTAGCGGCGTGCCGTACTCTGAACAATAGCGATTATCAACACTCAATAAATTACATAAGCGGCTGCTATTCACATCACCACGCATAGTGACGCTTAAGTTAACGTTATAATTGCCTTGACCGCTAAAAGCACTATTAACTACATGGCTACTTAAAACCTGTACTTGTGCACCAGCCATATTACGTTTGGGTTCAACTAGGCGCTCTTCAGTTAAGTTAGCAAAAATTTGGTCTACAAAACGCTTGGTTGCTTTTTGTAAGCCCATTTGCTGGCCTCGTTGCTCACAGGCTGCCAATGTTTCTGTTCGTTTACAGTTGATAGTGTGATTAACTTCTAGCGTCCCTTCGCGGGTAAACTCATTGCGTAAGCGCTCAACTCGAGCTGTTGTTAATTGTTCTTTTAAGCTTTCGAGTGTATTTAACTGAGTATGTTTTGCTACGCGAATTTGTTCAATGTCTTTGCGGTGGGATGCAATTGCCGCCAACTGCATCGCGATATCGTCTTTATTTTGCTTATGATCAACCACAGCTTGCTGATATCGCGCCTGTGCAGCACTTATATCAATAGTGGGATCATCAATTAAACGACGATACATTTCATTCATGGCATCAAGTGCTTGATTTTTTTCTTTGTCCAGCTCAGTCGAACGAGTGCGTAATAAATCAAGTTGACTTTGTAACTGACTTTCTTCTTTTAAATGTTTTTCAAGTATCTGTGTAGCGTTATCGTATTCAGCTTGTTTAATACTGATCTCAGATTCAATTCCAGTAACTGTGGCTGTATCTTGTGCAAATGCACTCGATGCAAACAAACTAGCTGAAATTAACAGAGATAAAGGAGCAATTCGCATATATTCCATTCCCAAAAAGCGGCAATTATTTGGTCATTATTTATTTTTTATAATTAAACTCTTATGCTATGTACTTGCAAGGCAAAACACAAGCTTTGTTCAAAAATTATCTGAGTTTACAACTATTACCGTACTTCATGCCAGTAAATTACCATCACATAGTATGAAAATAGCCCCTTTTCTTGTTCATGGCTAATTTGTTAAACTTATGGCCCATTTATTTTAAGTTGCAACTGTGAATTTAATCCCTGAGTCTCCACTGCAAAAAATCACTTGTTCGATGCTGAGTGAACAAAGAATATCTTTATCGATAAAACGTGACGATCTTCTGCATCCGTTAATAAGCGGCAATAAATGGCGAAAATTAAAATATAACTTAACTGCAATGAAAACAGAGGGTAAAACAGAATTAGTTACTTTTGGCGGTGCTTTTTCAAATCATATTCATGCCTGTGCTGCTGCAGGAAAGCAATTCAACTTAAAAACCCACGGCATTATTCGCGGCCCTGAACTTGATCGACACAACCCCACCTTACAGTTTGCTAAGCAATGCGGTATGCAGCTTCACCCTGTAACACGTATAGAATACCGAGAGCGAAATACTCCAGATTACCTAGCTCAGTTACAAGCATATTTCCCCAATGCATATATATTACCGGAAGGTGGCACTAATAAAGCCGCCTTGCTAGGTTGTAGAGAACTCGCTCAATCATTACCTCACACTGATTATGTTTTATGCCCAACCGGTAGTGGCGGCACATTAGCAGGACTGATTGAAGGCTGCGATAAGACCACTCAGGTTTTAGGGGTTGCGGTATTAAAGCAAGCAGATTATCTAGTGGATGAAATCAAATCTCTTAGTGCAATTGCTACGCAGCAGCAAAACTGGCAATTACTCACCGCGTTTCATGATGGTGGCTATGGTAAATTTAGCCCTAAACTTTGGCAGTTTTGCCAAATGATGCAAACCCAACATAAATTACCACTTGAGCCTATTTATTCAGGAAAAATGATGTATGCATTATGGCAATTAATCGCACAAGGCTACTTTCCAGCAGGTAGCAGGATCGTTGCGATTCATACCGGCGGTCTGCAAGGCTTAGATGGACTGCGTTACCGCCAGTTAATAGATTAATTAACCATTACATTAGTAAACTCTTGCAAAGGCTCCGTAAAATAAAATCCTTGCGCGCCAATGACGCCCTGTTTTTTAAGCATATTGAGCTCTTGCTGCGTCTCAACACCAACACCGTATACGGGTAAGTTCACTCGCTCTGCACTGGCTACAATTTGGCGCACCACTTTTTGCTGCGTTACATTTTTATCAATGTCGTGGATTAAATCATAGCTAAGCTTGAGTCCTTTGATCCCTTTGTAAGGCGCTAATAAAGCGATTTTATCGTGCGATGAAACATTATCAATTGATACTGAGCTCCCCACTGATTTAATTGTACTAAAAGCAAAATTCAATCGCTGTTGATGTTGATAAAAATCCACCTCCGATATCTCAAACTGTAGTTTATCAGCGCCTTTTACATTTTTCATCCTCTGCCCAAACCAGCGCCAATAGTCATTAGAAAACCAATTAAATGCGTGTAAGTTAATACTCACAGTTAACGCACTTGTTTCACTTTCTAATAACTTAACAACTTGATCCAATACTGTTTTATCCAATAAAACAATCGCTGAATCATTTTTTAGTTGAGGAATAAATTGCTTAGCAGAAAGCATCCCTAAAGACTTATGACGAACCTCGGATCAAAGCTTCATGCTGTAAAATATCACCACTGGCGAACTCAAATAGCGGCTGAAAAAACAACATAAATTTCTTTTTGCTAATGTAATCAGCTAAGTTCTCATCGCTATTTGCCAGCACCGTTGAACGCGTATGGTTAAACGGTACCCGATGAGTATGCTGCCATGGACTTTGTTTTGCTAATGCGAGTGCTGATTTAGTTAACTGATAAACCACAGTTTGATCGGCACCATCGCGGTAATTACATACGCCTATTTTAATTTCTTTACGAGACAAATCACCGCGATAAAGCAAAGAAGCCTGATAAATAATTTGATGCAAGCGCTTAGTGTAAGCATCGATATCAGGTTGAGGTATATTCTCCAAGGTAATTGCCAGACCTCCTGAAGATAACAACTTAACTGATACCCGAGATAACTCTTTAAAACCTTTGATTACAATAAGTTTAAAGTGGCTTTCTAAATCAACGTTATCTGGAAATGGCCGTGTCCAATAAAGTAAAGCAAAAAGGTGGTTATGATTATTTTGGATACCGTACATTGCGGTAATTGCAACATCGTCTGCGGAACTTAATTTACGCTTGGCTGTAAGTACTTTTGTACTATTAATTGCAATATCATTTAGTGCTAATTTAACCACATCTTTAGGCGCTTGTTGGCTGCTTGATACTTTACTACCAGTTAATAATGCAATTGAATCTACGCCATCGCGCTGTTTAAATAGCAGACGCCACCAGCGATAACTCCAAATAGCAGCGCCAATCATCACTAGATTTAATAAAATAAATAGCGGACTTTCTACAACCCAAAAAGGCAAATGATAAAGCTTTAAACTAACTGTTTTATATTTAAAGATATCACTATCTTGGGTCATAAAAGCAGAAAAGTGAAACGACTCATGGGCTGATTCAAGCATAAAACCATGACTTTGAGCAAGTGCGGCAATGATCTCTTTATCTGCAATTGGCTTTAGTTTGAGGCTATAGACTTGCTTAGCTAATTGACTCCCAGTGATGTGTACTTTTTGATGCAATATCTCCCCTAACAAGAGATTAAATACTGTTAGTAAAAGCATAAAAGCAATCACATAAATACTTAGCATCCGTACTTGTGCATTTTTAAATTGAGTCACCATGGCTGTTACGCTATTTGTATGAATAGCTAAAGTGTTGTTCAAGATCCTTATAAACACAAGGCTACAGCATGATTAAAGATGGTTTTAAATGCTATAAATATAGTAACAAAGCCAAAACTGACGCTTTTTTAGAGACCTAGGACAGTACACGTTCTAAATAAAAATAACTCTCACTCCATAGCATTTGATAGCTGTTAACTAAAAAAACTACAACATAAAAGAAAAATAGCGGTCAGCTCCCTCTATTCACCAGCTCTTACTATTTTGTAATATTCAGACTACAGCACACAATAAAAACAAAAAAGCCGCTTAAAAGCGGCTTTTCAGGGTATTTTTAAACATTTTCATTTTTGTCTTGAATTAGAACGGGATATCGTCATCAAAATCGATAGGTGGTTCCATTGGATTTGATGCGCCGCCTTGCGGAGCACTTTGTGGCTTAGGTGCAAAACCACCTTGCGCTTGTCCACCACCTTGTGGAGCATAGCCGCCACCTTGGTATTGATTACTTTGCTGTGGTGCTGCCGCTGGTTGCTGACGAGCTGCTGGCGCTTGTTGTGGCGCTGGTGCATACCCACCGCTTTGCTGTGGTGCACTTTGCTGCTGAGCATACCCACCACCTTGTTGTGGTGCGCTTTGCTGCGGTGCGCTCTGTTGTTGGCCGTAACCACCTTGAGATTGACCACCGTGGCTTTGCTGTTGGCCACCTTGGTAACCGCCACTTTGTTGGTCGCCACCACGGGCACCTAACATTTGCATTTGACCAGTGAAACCATCCACTACGATTTCAGTGGTGAATTTCTCTTGGCCTTGTTGGTCAGTCCATTTACGGGTTTGAAGTTTGCCTTCAACGTAAATTTGTGAACCTTTACGGCAATATTCACCAACAATTTCAGCTAACTTGCCAAAAAACACAACACGGTGCCATTCTGTTTTATCAACCATTTGACCGGTGTTTTTGTCTTTATAGCTATCTGACGTAGCTAGAGTAATATTCGCTACACCATTGCCGTTAGGCATATAACGTACTTCTGGATCTTGACCTAAATTACCAACCAAGATTACTTTGTTCACACCGCGTGCCATGGACCTTTCTCCTATAAACGTTATATTAAACCAGCCACTTTGCGGGCTTGGTCTAGGTCAAATTCTTTATCATCAATCTTTAAATAACTGCGATTTTCATCACAGACTACTGTTGCTTCAATTACGCCTGGTAAAGCAACTAAACGAGAAGCAAGGGTTTGCGCTTGCTGCTCGTTACTTAATTCTGTCATTAAGCTTATCATTTTACTGCGTGGCGGGACTTGCATATTCCACGCAAGGATAAGCCATATTACCCCAACAACTGCGGCTGCGGCAAACACTGCTTGCGGCGTTGTTGATTGCGCAACGTAACCGCCTAAAATACCACCTAAAAATGCACCAAAAAATTGTCCTGACGAAAACACTCCCATCGCCGAGCCTTTTTGGCTAGCAGGTGCTAAGCGCGATACTAATGCCGGCATTGTCGCTTCTAAAAAGTTAAAGGCAACAAAATACGCCAGCATACACATCGCCATGCCGATGATTGAGTCAACACCAATTGCCATTGCCAACATACTTAGAGCGAGCACTGCGATAGAGCCAACAAATGCCTGTTTCTCTTTTTCTTTGCGGATCGCAATGATCATCACTGGCGCCATTAATAAAAATGCCAGTAATAAAACGGGAATATATACTTGCCAATGCGCTTGTGCTGCTAAACCTTTGGCAATTAACTGCCCTGGTAAGGCGACAAAAATCGTCGTCAAGGTCAAATGTAATAGCATCACCCCTAAATCTAAACGCGCTAATTGCGGGTGCTTAATGAGTTTTTTAATATCGCTAACGCTTGCTAAGGTATCGCCTTTGGGGGCTTTACTAACCGCTTTGGGGACCAAAAACAACACAATAAAAATACCTGCAACAGCCAAAATAGCAGTTAACCAGAACACTCCAGCAAGACCCCACGCTGCGGCAACCATTGGACCAAGTAACATAGCAATAGCAAAGCTCATGCCTATGCTCATACCAATCACGGCCATCACTTTTGGTCGTTGCTCATCGCGGCTCAAATCAGAAGCAAAAGCTAATAACGAGCTGGCAATTGCGCCCATCCCTTGTAATGCTCGCCCTAACGTGACCATTTGCATTGAATCAGCCGTGGCAGCAATCACCGAACCGATGGCAAAAACAGTTAAACCGCCAACAATGACTTTTTTACGGCCAATTTTATCCGATAACCACCCCATGGGAATTTGTAACACAGCTTGTGTTAAACCATAGGCGCCAATCGCAAAACCAATCCATATCGGTGAAAATCCTGATAATTCTTGCCCATAAATCGCCAATACTGGCATCAACATAAATAGGCCAAGCATACGAAATGCAAACACACTCGCTAAGGAAACTGCGGCGCGTTTTTCTCGTGAATTGAGTGAAGAAGCTGTCATGATTCGCGTGTTCTTGCTGTCTATTAAAATTTGAGCAGGGATTCTACCACAAGCTTACAGAGAAATAATCGTCCCAATGCGATGATTTTTCATTGATCAAGGATTAATCTTCGCACGTATTATGAGATACTCAGTAAATCAATTTGGTAATGAAACGAGATAGCATGGAAAACATTGAAGTCCGAGGCGCCCGCACGCACAATTTAAAAGACATCAGCCTAACCATTCCCCGTGATAAATTAATTGTTATCACCGGTCTATCTGGTTCGGGTAAATCGTCTTTAGCATTTGATACCTTATATGCAGAAGGGCAGCGTCGGTATGTAGAATCTTTATCGGCCTATGCCAGACAATTTTTATCTTTAATGGAAAAACCTGATGTTGATCATATTGAAGGGTTGTCGCCGGCAATTTCAATTGAACAAAAATCAACGTCACATAATCCCCGCTCCACCGTTGGCACCATTACCGAAATATATGATTACCTGCGCTTAATGTTTGCCCGTGTCGGTGAACCGCGTTGCCCTACTCACGATTTGCCACTCGCTGCACAAACTGTTAGCCAAATGGTCGACACTGTGCTGGCGTTCCCAGAGGGCAGCAGGCTGATGTTGCTAGCCCCTGTTGTGAAAGAGCGCAAAGGTGAGCACGTTAAGTTGTTAGAGCAACTAGCCAGCCAAGGTTATATTCGCGCCCGTATTGACGGGGAAGTATGCGACCTTTCTGATCCACCGACTTTAGAACTACATAAAAAACACACTATTGAAGTCGTGGTCGATCGTTTTAAAGTGAAAGATGGCTTACAACAGCGTTTAGCCGAATCGTTTGAAACCGCGTTAGAGCTGTCAGCAGGTGTAGCAACTATTGCATCGATGGATGACGCAAACGCCGAAGAGCTGCTGCTCTCCGCCAACTTCGCTTGCCCAACATGTGGCTACGCCATGACCGAACTTGAACCTCGGTTATTCTCATTTAATAATCCGGCAGGCGCATGCCAAAGTTGTGATGGTTTAGGGGTTCGTCAGTATTTCGACCCAAATCGAGTGATTCAAAACCCAGAGCTTAGTTTATCTGGCGGCGCCATAAAAGGCTGGGATAAACGCAGTTTTTACTATTTCCAGATGCTACAAGCCGTTGCTGAGCACTATAAATTTGATTTAGAAATGCCATTTCAGGAACTATCTAAAGATGCTAAAAAAATCATTTTAGACGGTTCTGGCGATACAAAAATTGCTTTTAACTACCGCAACGACCGTGGCGATCTGATCACTCGTAACCATGAGTTTGAAGGCGTGTTAAATAACATGAACCGCCGCTATCGTGAAACAGAATCAAATTCCGTGCGCGAAGAGCTGGCTAAATATCAAACCAGCCAAGCTTGCCCAAGTTGTAAAGGGTCGCGCCTACGCCAAGAAGCGCGCAATGTATTTATCGGTCAGACTAACTTACCCGCTATCACCAGTATGAGTATTGGTGAAGCGATGAGCTTTTTTGAGCAACTAAGCTTAACGGGCCAAAAAGGCCAGATAGCTGAGAAAATCTTAAAAGAAATTCGCGACCGTTTATCGTTTTTGATCAACGTAGGGCTAAATTATCTCTCTTTAGAGCGCAGTGCTGATACTTTATCTGGCGGTGAGGCTCAACGTATTCGCTTAGCCAGCCAAATTGGCGCAGGCTTAGTAGGCGTAATGTATGTACTTGATGAACCATCGATTGGTTTGCATCAACGTGATAATGACCGTTTACTGCAAACGCTGATCCATCTACGCGACTTAGGTAATACCGTGATTGTGGTAGAGCATGACGAAGATGCCATACGTGCCGCCGATCATATTATTGATATTGGTCCTGGAGCTGGCGTGCATGGCGGCTATATCATTGCCCAAGGTACTCGCGATGACATTTTAGCTAGCGAAGAGTCAGTAACAGGGCAATTTTTATCTGGCCGACGCAAAATTGAAGTTCCCAAAGAGCGTCATAAAATCAACGATAAGTGGTTAGAGCTGTTTGGCGCTAGCGGTAATAACTTAAAAAATGTCGATTTAAAAATACCTTTTGGTTTAATGACCTGTATTACTGGCGTATCAGGCTCTGGTAAGTCAACACTTATCAACGACACCTTATTTAAACTTGCTCATACCGAACTAAACGGAGCAACCACCGCCGAAGCCGCACCGTACAAATCAATTAGTGGCCTTGAGCATTTTGATAAAGTTATCGACATTGACCAAAGCCCGATTGGCCGTACCCCACGCTCAAACCCAGCCACATATACCGGTATTTTTACTGGCATTCGTGAACTGTTTGTGGGCACGCAAGAATCTCGCTCTCGTGGTTACAAAGTCGGTCGCTTTAGCTTTAATGTAAAAGGTGGCCGCTGTGAAGCTTGCCAAGGCGATGGCGTGATCAAAGTCGAAATGCACTTTTTACCTGATGTATATGTGCCATGTGATGTCTGTAAAGGGCAACGTTATAACCGTGAAACGTTAGAAGTGCAGTATAAAGGCAAAAACATCCATCAAGTATTAGAAATGACGGTGGAAGACGCACACGACTATTTTGATAAAATACCCGCCATTGCGCGTAAACTAAAAACCTTAATGGATGTGGGCTTGTCTTATATTCGCTTAGGCCAAGCCGCGACAACGCTCTCTGGTGGTGAAGCTCAACGGGTTAAACTCGCCCGCGAGTTATCTAAACGTGACACAGGTAAAACCTTATACATTTTAGATGAACCAACCACAGGCTTGCACTTTGCTGATATTGAACAATTATTAGTAGTACTGCATCGCCTGCGTGACCACGGTAATACGATTGTGGTTATTGAGCATAATCTTGATGTAATAAAAACAGCCGATTGGATCATTGATCTAGGTCCCGAAGGTGGTGCTGGCGGCGGTGAGATCCTCATTGCAGGCACGCCGGATGAAGTAGCCGAATGTGAGCGTTCACATACTGGCCACTATTTAAAACCCCTATTATCAAAATAGGGTTTTCGCTTTATGTACTAAGGTTGGCCGGTGTTAAGATACATAAAAATTGCCAGATGGCGTGCAAACAAACAGCTGAGGCAACAACAGCAAAATTTGCAACCTCATAAACTGCGCTTTTATGAGCAAGGTAAAGCTATTTGGTTTAATCTTAACACCGCGCAAAAGCTCTACTTATTGGCGTTAATCTGCCTAATCATCTTTCAAAGTGGTTGGCTATGCGCCAGTATCACTATCGTAGCGCTTACTATTGAGTTTTGGCCAAAGTTCAATAAGCTCTGGCATTCACTTGCTGGCAAAGCACTTATACTTATTTTCTATGCCAGTATCGCCAACTTTGTACTGGCCAATGCCAGTGGCATTGTAAATAATGTAACTCATGTTTCAGCAACACATTTTAATTACACCCACAATTTTGCCACGCTACTTTATTTACCACCCTGGGCGTTGGGCATCTCTCTATCAACATTACTATTATTACAATTGATATTGCCGTTCTATATTTTTATGCTCTTAATCATCAAACCGTTTGGTTCACAGCGGGTAAAGTTTATTAGCCAAAGCTATTCACCTTTACTTACAGCTTCTATACGGTTTTTTTTATCAACGATTGTAATAATCAATCTAATGTCTTTTGTTGATGACAAAGATACCGGTGCCGTTTTTGATGACATAGTAAGCAACTTCGTCAGCAGCAAGCAGCTCTCAAGTCGAGCACTAACAGAGCAACAAGAAGTTGAAGTTGTAGAAGAGCTCAGCCAAAAAATACATGGGCAACTACCAAGTGAAAATATTACCCAAACACCTCCCACACTGCCAGTAACTCCGACGGAAGAAGATGAAACCACTCAATCCGTACGATTATTCTTTAACACAAAAGGTTACTTTGAACGCAGCAAACGGTTAATTGCTATGTTTGCTTACACCTACGAAGCAGACCAATACTCCCGTTGCAAAAAATCTGACGACAGTAAAGCGATTGAGATTAACGACTACGAAATTGTTGAAATTGCACCAGATAACAGCAAACCTTACGGTTACAGCTTTACGGTAAAAGCATGCCAATCGCCGGGCATTAAAGCGCCATAGCTGGCTACGGGCTACGGGCTACGGGCTACGGGCTACGGGCTACGGGCTACGGGCTACGGGCTACGGGCTACGGGCTACGGAAAATACTAAAGTCAGTTAATTAAAGTCAAACCTGTTTTTAAATTATGCACGCCATTAATAAAAGGTTGAGTTGCTCATTAGATGTTCACGGCATAACTCAGGGATCGCCATAACGCTTTCGGCTTGCTTCAAAATAGTGAGGCTCTGACTGTCTGTAAAATATGCTTTCCAATAATTTTATCCTTTATTTACAATAAGATAAAATTCTACGTTTGGCTTCTATTATTTTTCGGTGGAATTACACTTGCTTATATACTTACTTAATTATTGACGAGCAATAATTACTTAACGGGTCTTATTCTCGCTCAATACTGCCAGCTTTAACAACAATAGCGGTGTTCAATAAATTGCCAAGGTCCGATTTGATAATTCATATTGGATTCTGGACTTTTAATATTCTTAAACCCTAACACCGTCAAGAGTTTCAATATAACGTTACCTTTAAATCTTATATATGAATATAAGATTTAAAGGTAACGACATGTTTTATAATATTAAAAATACTCAGAATGTTATTTATAAATCCCTTATAAGTAGATAAGCGACTTACAAAAAATTTAGAGCTATTCTTTTCACCGTCAACAGTAAACCAGCCAGTTAAACATATTAGCAGACGTTCACTTGCTGACTCACTTTACAATTAAAAAGGGTTTTATTATGAAAAAATTAATCAAAAAAGCATTACCTGTAATTCTGATCATAGCAACATTCTGTTCATCTTCAGCCATGGCTGCTGGTAACCCTGAACTTATTATGCAACAGTTAAGCAGCGTCCATATTTCTAAAGTCGTGATGCAAAATCCACAGCAAAAAGAGCTTCGGTTTGAAAACTCACTAAACACTAAGCTAAACGTAAAGCTAGAAAAATCAATGCGAGAAATTCAAAAACAGATTGACAATAAATTAACGGATCAATTAGATAAAAAGTAACGCCTTTAGTTATTTGCTGCGCCCGAAATATAACGGCGCAGCCAGAATTCAACACCACGGACAAAAACGCTCACCTGACACTAACCGGTTGTGGGTACTAAATCGATAAGGTTTTCTTGCGTGAATCATAAAAAACATCCTTTATATTATTGAATATAGAGTAATAGTGGTTGATGCTATGATTCTTGCCCGCTCCATTGTTAGTTGTTTTGCAGATAATGTTTTACTTTTTTTGCATAGTTATCTTAACTACTCATTCCAACTAATTTGCATTATTTGCATGTCTTTGTATTTTGAGCCCGTAAATAAAATTTCGTCATCACCGCTTATAAAAAAAGCAATTGGTCGAAAGTCCATATGCATATCTTGTATGGTGTTATCTTGTAAGTTAAGTCGAGCAACTCTTGAAATCGCATCTGAATAATATAAATAGTTACCCCGAATAGCATAGCCAATCGCTTTACTAGCATCTTTAGATAACTCCCAACTTTGCCTATCAGATAGTCGAATTAACTTATTATTGGTAATTACGTAACTACTACCATCGCTATCTGAAATTAGTTTATTGGGTTTAATATCGTCTAATAATGTGGTGTCGCGAGTTAATAAATTAAGTTTGGCAAGTATATTTTTTGAATCACCTTGTTCAATATAAAGGATACCTTCATTATTTTTTGACCATACATAGCTTACTATTTTACGCCCTTTAAACTCTGCTATTGAGTAGAGCTTTTCAGCTATAACATCATAAAATGCAATGCTTTTATTTATTCTCAACAAAATACGCTGCTGATTAGGAGATACACTCAATCCTCCCATTGCAAACGTAGATGAGCCATCGTGGGTAAAATGACTAAGCTGCTTTATCAGTCCATTTTGAGATAGCCATAACTGACTACTACCAGAGCGTTCTGATACAAAAACCTGTGCAGGCCCCTCTTTGTTAACGACTTCAACAATGTTGTAATCATCTTTTTCACTTTTATAGAGTGCTTCATATTTAGGAGTATCACTAAATAAACCGGTAACTTTGGTTAATGAGTAAGTTTGCGTTTTATTTGCAGAATAAAATAGGCTATTAGCTGATTGAACCGCTATGTAATAGGGCGATATTTCAGGCGTAACTTGCACTGTATTTTTAAGAATACTCTTTTCATCAAATAAAACGGTTGTGAGCTGTGATCCTTCAGAAACAATCACGCCTTTATCATTTAAAAGCCAGTCAAAAGCAAAGCTAATGGTATTTTTCTGTGCTTGAAATAAACGCTTAGTCTCACGAGTTTCAAAGTTATAAGTAAATACAGAGAATGGCTGACCTTTTTGATTGAGTATATACGCTAACTTATTACCAGAATGAGATAAACGAGGCATGCTGATGCCATACATTATACCTGGCGGTGGGATGATAATTGACTCCTTTTGCGATTCTAAGTCAAATTGATATAAACCAGACCCATCTTGTTCATTCTTATACTCGGTGTAATAAATATGTTCCCCATTTTCGTCTACTTGTGCATAGCCAGTGTATCTAAGATCGCATTTTTTAATTAACTTTGTTTCCCCAACAATCGGAAATTCACTCAGATCAACTAATACCATTTCACAAAGCTGTTGCTTTAGGTTTGTAGCCTGTAATAACACATAAGGCTGGTTTAACTGCCACGATAAAACGGACACCTGAAAACCAGGATAAGTGAGTTCAACCTCTCTTTGATCGGAAAGACGCTTAACAAATGCATGATTAATATCTGTTTCTGGCTCAATATTGGTATAGGCTAAATATTTCCGATCTGAGGATAGTTCGGGGTGTACTTCACTTCCTAAGTTCCACGTACTTGCTACCTTTTTTATCGTTACCTGTTTAATAGACTCTCCCTCTGGCTTGCTAATAAATACTAAACTGAACCATGCTAAAAAGCACAAGCAAACAATACCGGCTAAAGCAAAAATAAGGGGCTTTTGAGTGCTCTTTTTTTGAATAGCTTGATTGGGCTTTATCGTCGAAATATCATCACCTTTTTCAACAGCAACCGATATGATACTTGCAGGTTGTTGAGTTTTATCAAGTTCAAGCTCTTGTGTTAAACGCTCAGGTATAACCGTTAAACTGTAACCTTTACGATAATGTGTTTTTAAAAGAGGAGCTTTTTCAATCGGATGCGCTAGCTGCTTTCTCAGCTCTGAGATAGCACGGTTAATTGCATTATCATCTACAAATTTTTGCTGCCATACACTCTCTATGAGCTCTTGACGAGATACGATTTGTTGAGGCTTATTTATAAAATGAAGTACTAACTTTACTAATAGAGGATCTAACTCCCTTTCTATACTATTTGAAGTAATCACACAGCGATTACTAATAAATTGCCAAGGTCCGATTTGATAATTCATAGTCTTTAAGTATTTTTTATTTTGCCAAACCCTACCACATGTACATTCTGTTTTATAGTAACTGTATTTATAAACCTTATATTAGCAGATAAGGTTTAACATCAAAATATTGATTTTAAAGAATAAAACAAAGTAAAAACCTTATACATTAATTGCTCACAACTAGATAAGCGACTCTATGAAAATTCACCGATATTCTTTAAAACGTCATCAACAAGCCGCTTAGCCAAAATCGTTTTGCATACTAATTTGGCAGCGCTTAAAAAACATAAAAGGTTTGATTATGAATAACGCAATTAAAAAAGTACTACCCGCTCTACTATTAGCAACTGCATTTAATACTGCATTCGTTATCGCTGCTGAAAGTAAAACGCAGGCGATTCAATCAAAATCAGCACAGTGCATGATTGGCGAAACAATAACGAATGCTCAACCACTCAATAAGCAAACAACTTCCTCTGATGCGGTTACAACAAGCAACATAAATACTCAAACCTTACTCTCTACCATAGATGAGAAAATAGCTGCTGATTTTGACTCATCCATAAATAAAATTAACTCACAAATTGATAAGAACCTTTCACGAGTAACGTCATCAATTACAGCCTACATAACTTCTGTTTTGACTAAGTAATAAAAACTTTAAACAGCTTAAATTAAGGAATTGCTATGAACACATTTACCAAAAAAATAGTATCAGCAAGTGTTTTACTTAGTAGTAGCCTAATAGCAACAACAGCACAAGCACAAAGCTCTGTGTGGCAGGTTAACAAAGGCAGTGACTCGTTATTTATTGGTGGTACGGTACATATTTTACCTAAATCAGAAATGCCGCTTCCTGCAGAGTTTAATCACGCTTATAAGCAAGCAGATACTATTGTTTTAGAAGCGCCAATTCCAGACCCATCAGATGCGAACGCACAAATGCAAATGTTAGCAGCGCTATCATATGCTAATAACGAAACGTTAAGCCAAAAGTTAAACCCGCAAGTAAAGCTTTTATTGGAAAATAAACTTACTGAATTTGGCGCTAACCTAACCAAGTTAGATGGTTTTCGCCCTGCTATGGTAAGTATTGTTTTAATGTCGATGGAGTTGCAAAAACAAAACTTAATGGGTGAAGGCGTTGATGCGTACTTTACCAAAAAAGCGACGATAGATAATAAAACAAAGAACTATCTGGAAACTATGGAGTTTCAGTTAGAGCTTTTCAAAACAATGGGACAGAACAACGAAAATAATTTTATTAAAAATAATTTAGCCGAGTTAAATAATTACGGTGTAATGTTTAAAGAGCTGGTATCTGCATGGCGTCAAGGTGATACAGACACACTGAATAAAGTGGCTATTGAAACAATGCAAAAAAATGATCCGCATACTTATCAGCAGTTAATAACAGATAGAAATAATGCTTGGTTAGCTAAAGTAGAAGAGATGTTTAATAACGATAAAAGTGAATTTGTACTTGTTGGAGTTGCACACCTTGCAGGCAAAGATAGCTTACTTACATTACTTGAAAATAAAGGTTACACCGTTTCTTTGGTTAATATTGACGATAGCACTGAAATGACAAGCAAAAGGACTGAGTAATGGATAAAACAGACAAGCAAGCTATGTCATTACTGTTTATATTTGGATCTTTAATATTAATTAGTATTCTATAAAAAATGCCGCTATTTAAGCGGCATTTTTTATTTAAGCGGACAAGCAACCTTTTACGGACGTGGAATAAATCCTAACGCGTTGTAAACAGACTTTAAGGTCACTTCTGCACGTGCGCTGGCTTTTTCAGCACCGGTTTTCATGATGTTGTTGAGCAATGCTTGATCTTCACGGATCTCCTTAAAGCGCGCTTGGATTGGCTCGATCATGCTTACTACTGCGTCAGCGGTGTCTTTTTTCAGATGGCCATACATTTTATCTTCGTATTCAGGCACTAACTCTTCAATTGAGCGCTTGGTTGCAACAGACATAAGTGTTAGTAAGTTTGATACACCTGGTTTTTCAGTGCGATCAAAATAAATACGCGCTTGCTCGTCTGAATCGGTTACTGCTTTTTTAAGCTTTTTCTCGATCTTTTTTGGTTCGTCTAACATCATGATAAAACCATTTGGGTTTTCATCTGATTTAGACATTTTTTTCAGTGGATCTTGCAGGCTCATTACTCGCGCACCAAACTCTGGAATGTAAGGTTCTGGGATCGTGAAAACTTCACCATATAAGTTATTAAAGCGCGTTGCGATATCGCGTGTTAGTTCAAGGTGCTGCTTTTGATCATCACCTACTGGTACTTGCGCCGCTTGATAAAGTAAAATATCAGCTGCTTGTAATACCGGATAAGCAAACAAACCAACGTTTACGTTGCTGGTGTTCTTTGCTGACTTATCTTTAAACTGGGTCATGCGGTTAAGCTCACCCATTTGCGCATAACAGTTTAGTACCCAACCTAGCTGTGCATGTTCAGGCACTTGCGACTGCACAAATAAAGCAGCTTTATCTGGATCAATACCACATGCAACATACAAAGCTATACCATCTAATACACGGGTTTTTAAAAGCTCTGGATCTTGGCGTAACGTAATCGCGTGCAAATCAGCTAACATAAAGTGACTATCATACTCTTCCTGTAGCTTTACCCACTGGTTAATAGCGCCAACATAGTTGCCTATTGTCATTCCACCGGTTGGCTGCATGCCACTTAACACTACTGGTTTACTCATGATGTTCCTTTATATTACAAAAATAAAAAATGCTAAAATTAAAAAATCGCTTAACGCTGGGTAAGAACAGGTATTATATCTAAGAAATTCTCACAGAGGTACTGTGGATTCAAATCAACAAGATTTTCACCTTGGTTATAACCATAATTAACGGCAAGTACGTCTATATGTGCCGCTTGCGCCGCTAAGATATCACTTTTTGAGTCACCAATCATAATTGCTTGACTCACTGGTACATTTAATTGCTGACAAGCAAATAAAAGAGGCTCTGGTGAAGGCTTTTTGGCCATGTCATCACCACACACTATCACCTCAAAATGACTGCTTAAAGCGAGCTTATCAAGTAGCTTTTCAGTAAAGCAGCGGGCTTTGTTAGTGATCAACGCTTTTGGTATACCACGTAACGCCGCAAGGCCTGTTTCTACGTGTTGATAAAGCACACTGTATTCACCTACTTGTTGCTCATAATGACCATAAAAAAGCGCAATTGCTTTATCTGCTAATGCTGGATCTAGGTGTTCACTGACTTTCATGTCGCCACTGAGGCCTCGCTTAACCAGCATTTCAATGCCGTTACCAACCCAGCTTTGTACCAACCCCTGACTTACAATTGGAAAAGCTAAATCAGATAAAGTCAGATTCATCGCTATATATAAATCATAAACACTATCAACTAAAGTACCATCAAGATCAAATAAAGCGGCTTCATACTTCATTATTTTACACCCTCTAACTGGGCACGCATTTGTTCAATTACTTGTTGGTAATCTGGCTGATTAAAAATAGCAGAGCCGGCAACAAACATGTCAGCTCCGGCTTGAGCCGCCGCCGCAATATTATCGACTTTAATACCACCATCTACTTCTAAACGAATAGCACGACCTGAATCATCAATTATTTTCCGTGCTTGGCGTAGTTTTTCCAAAGTATTAGGAATAAAACTTTGACCGCCAAAACCTGGATTAACCGACATTAATAAAATCACATCAAGCTTATCAATTACATGTTCTAAATAGCTTAAACTCGTCGCAGGGTTAAAGACTAAACCAGCTTGGCAACCATGATCTTTGATCAGCTGCAAAGTGCGATCAATATGTTCACTCGCTTCAGGATGAAAAGTAATGATTGAAGCACCAGCATCAGCAAATTGCGGTATTAAACTATCGACCGGTTTAACCATTAAATGCACATCAATAGGCGCCGTAATACCATAATCACGCAGCGCTTTGCACACCATAGGCCCAATTGTTAAGTTTGGCACATAGTGATTATCCATCACATCAAAATGAACTACATCTGCACCAGAAGCTAAAACACGCTCAACATCTTCGCCCAAACGGGCAAAATCAGCAGATAAAATAGACGGGGCGATAAGGTACTTTTGTAGTGTTTCTAACATAAACAATCCTTAGTGATATTAAAAATGCGCAAAATAGCAGGGCCGATAATTGCCATAATGTAACCTAAATCAAGCTATTCCCCAAGAATCCCAGCTAATTAAAGCTTTAACTCTATTTGAAGTTTTGCAACGGTTATATTTTAAACAGCTAAATATAAACATTATTTTTACCTTAACCTTTTAATTTTATTAATTTTTTATATTTGTTAAGGATAAATTAAGTTTGTTATTTGAGCATTTTTTATGTATGCTCTAGTGAGTAACACTATTATGGACTTAGTAAAATGCGTGCTTTTAAAATCGGGATCTTAACTGCGGCTGCTATAACTATCGGTACACTAAGCTATTTTTCAAAAAGTGATAATACACTTATCGCAGCTAACGATTGCGAATGTAGCTCAGGCCATTTAAAAATTAATAATGCAGTGCAATGTATGAAGGTCGAACAAGAATCAAGTTGGATGTCATGGATCACTGGTGATAGTCGCAGTGCACAATTTCATTATTTAGATTTACTTGAATTATTAACCAGCTCAGACGAACCACAAAAAGCACGTTCACTTAGTCCTAGGTTCTAGTAAAGTGCGGCAACTGATCAGCGCTATACAAAGTGTTGTTGCGGCATTTTTTGGTGTGCAATCTGAGCACAAGCGTCACGCTGACTTTAAACAACACTCGCCTACCAGTATTATTATCATCGCTATTATTTTATTTATATTTTTTGTAACCGCTATCTATGGCGTGGTGACATGGGTGCTAAGTACATAGCCATCAACTCATTGACTTTATTGCGCGAACCACCTTTTGGACTAATCGTCCGCTTAACTTGAATTTCAGCTAACGTTGCTTGGCTATATATTTTACGTGTCCATACAGTGTCATGATTCGAGATCAATACCGGTGTTTTGTTTTCAAATGCCGCTTGCTCAGCTAAATTAGCTAGATTCGCCTGATCATCTAAATTAAAGCCACCCTTAGCATAAGAGGTAAACGACGCCGTTTTACTCAAAGGAACATAAGGTGGATCGCAATAGATCACTGCGTTATCGGGTACTAATTTAAATACATCGTCATAACCTAAACAAGTAAACGTGGCTTGTTGCGCTTTTTCGGCAAAAAAGTACATTTCTTTTTCAGGAAAATACGGACGTTTATACTTACCGAACGGAACATTAAAAATTCCTTTCAGGTTATAGCGGCATAAACCGTTGTAGCCGTGGCGATTCATATATAAAAATAAGATCGCTCGCTCGTAAATGTCATTACTTTGATTAAACTGTACGCGATAATCATAATATGCGTCAGGCTGGTTGTTTAAATCAACAAACAGCTTTTTAGCATCGCTGATGAATTCATCTGGAGAGTTTTTTAATTCGTTATACAAGTTAATGAGATCAGCATTAATATCATTAAGAATATAATCTTTAAAATCTGTGTTTAAAAATACCGAGCCAGCACCAACAAACGGTTCAACTAAGGTATCAGCGTGTTTGCTCGCTTCATTTAAGCGCGCGCTAATATCTTCAACTAAGCTGTATTTTCCGCCAGCCCATTTAAGGAAGGCTCTGGTCTTTTTCTGCATCGGCTCTTTACTTCAAACTGGTGTGCCGCGATTTTACACTAAACAGTGTAAATTTACTGATCTAGTAACGCGATTTCTTGTTTTATTTTACTGATTTTTTTATAAAACGGCTGATTTTTACGCACCGCTTCAGGTAGGCTTGCTAGCACTTCGCGAGCAGCATTTAAGTTATCAAAGCTGCCATAGGTTACCACCCACCAAATTTTATCGTTGCGGCGTGTTTGATAGACTTTACCAAGTACTTGCAGCGACTGTTTAGCAACAAACTGCTCGGCGATTGTTTGCTGAGTTACCGCTAGTAACTGGATCACGACCTTACTATCCGGCTGTTGTAGATACCAAGCATTATCTGCTGGCATAATTTGCTGCGCTTGAGGAACAGGCTCTACCACAGTGGGTTCTTCAGCCAAGCTAGTCGTGATATCAACAGGCTCTGCAACTGGCGCTAAACTATCGAGTATTGCCGCAACATTATTTTCCTGAGTAGGATTATCAATAAGCGGCTTGTCTTGCTCTGGTTGAGCTTGTTGATCAGCTGATTGAGCATCTGCAGCTTCTACTTGTGAGGAATCTATTGTCACCGCTGGTTCTGTTACAGCTTGCTTTAAAGTATCGACTGCGATTGCCGTCGCCACTGGAGTTTCAGGTTGTGGCTGATAAAAATCATACCACCAACGGGTCATATCAGATTTATATAAAAAGCCAATGATGAGTAACATAATAATCACTAGCAGCGTTATTAAATGTACTCGCCAAGATACTTTATCAGTGACTACAACCTTAGCTGTATGCTGTGTTGGTTGCCACGCTAACAATAAACTCGGATTACCGTGTGCTTCGCGCAAAAAGGTTTGAAATACCGGGTCTTCATCATAAGGTAAATCATTAAAATAGCACTTCATCAACTGTTTACTTTCTGCTATTGAAAGTGCTTCAAGATGAATTTCAACAGCGCTTTTAAATTGCCCCACTGATTGCGATGCCAGTAAGACATATAAAGTAGTAGGACTATGCTTGGTAAGCGCTGTTAACTCTTCGACCATTTCTTCAGATAAATGCCGTCCACCATCTAACACCCATAAACATGGACCACAGTTTTGCTGTTTAGCTAGTTGGTAGAAATTTTCTGACAGGCTTAGGTTTTGATCAATTAACGGCGAGCGGAAGCTTTGTTCCAGTAACTCACTCATCAATTGCATATCACTCATACGCGCACTTAGCTGCACAAATGACTTATTAAAATCACTGTATTTATCAGTAATGAAGGTTTCGAGAAGATAACTTTTACCAAGTCCAGAAGGACCCAGTAAGACAATTAAATTTTGCCCATATTCAAACTGTAGGGCAATCCGATCAACCAAAGCCGCACGGCTAGGTAAGATTTGCGATTGCATTAGCGCCCTATTAAATCTCGGACCTGTTGATCTGAGACATCATCAACCAACGCGCATTGACCAAACTGAGTAGGAAGAATAAAACGGATCGTGCCTTTTTTATTCTTTTTATCTTTACGCATATGATGAAGGAAATGTTCAGCAGTCATCACATCAGGGATCTCACTAGGCAAATTATATTGCGCTATTAAGGTAACGATCCTTGCAACTTCTTGTGCACTTAAATCACCACGAGTATGAGCTAGCTGTGCTGCTAATACCATGCCAGTAGCAACAGCTTCACCATGTAGCCATTGGCCGTATCCCATTTGCGCTTCGATAGCATGTGCAAAGGTATGGCCTAAATTAAGTAACGCTCGTAGTCCTGCTTCTTTTTCATCCTGAGCGACAATCAGTGCTTTAATTTCACAACAACGAAAAATCACATGCTGAATGGTTTCTTCATCCAAAGCCTGTAATTGCGCGGTGTTGTTTTCTAGAAAAGTAAATAATTCTGTATCGTAAATTAAGCCATATTTAATAACTTCAGCCATACCGGCTGCAAATTCACGAGCAGGAAGTGTATGCAATGATTGAGTATCAATAAACACGGCTTGCGGCTGATAAAAAGCCCCAATCATGTTTTTACCCAAAGGATGGTTAACCGCCGTTTTACCGCCAACTGATGAATCAACTTGCGATAATAAGGTAGTGGGTACTTGAATAAACGGTACTCCGCGTTGATAGCAGGCCGCAACAAAACCAGTCAGATCACCGACCACACCACCACCAAGGGCGATTAAGCAAGTATCTCTGCCGCAATTATTTTCAAGCAAAAAAGCCGAAATTTTCTCAAACCATTCCAGTGATTTATATTGCTCACCATCAGGAATAATAAAACTTAGCGGATTTAAATCAGCTAATAACGCCATTGCATCGCTTAAGTACAAAGGTGCAATGGTGTCATTAGTGATAATGATAGGTCGACAATCACCAATATGATGATGCAGCCTGTCAGTCTGTTGAAGAGCAGATTGACCAATATAAATAGGATAACTTCGCTCGTCTAAATTAACTGTTAATTCAAGCATCGCTAGTATCCTTTCTTATTGATATTTAAAAATCTAATTTCTCGATGATTTGATTAGCGACAACTTTAGCGCTTTGCTCATCAGTGCGTACAACAAAATCAGCTACTTCTTTATACAACGGTTCGCGTTCTTCAGCTAAGCGCTCTAATACATCACGAGGTGCTTCTTCTGTTTGCAGTAATGGGCGACGCTTGTCGCGCTGCGTGCGTGCAACTTGCTTTTCGATAGGTGTCTCTAGGTATACAACAATACCACGAGCCGAAAGCTTGTTTCGTACTTCTTTACTCATCACAGAACCACCACCAGTTGCAAGTACAATACCTTGCATTTCTGTTAGATCGCCAATGACAGATTCTTCACGAAGTCGAAAGCCTTCTTCACCTTCAAGATCGAACACCCAGGCAATATCTGCACCGGTACGGCGTTCGATTTCTTGATCAGAATCGACAAATTCAAGGTGCAATTGATCTGCAATGTGACGACCAATTGTGCTTTTGCCAGCCCCCATAGGGCCAACTAGAAATATATTACGTTTTTCAGCCATATCTTTTAGTACAAACGAACTCTAAAATTTGAAATAAAACCCCGCCTAACGACCTGGCCCCAAAATTAAGGAGGGGATTATCTCAGTAATTGATTGGGTATTTCAAGTCAATTAGAACAAAAAGCCAATTAACGAGCAATTAAAGTCAATAATTGCCCATTGTGTAAGAATAAATCAGTGTAAATTACTCTATTTGGATTTTCGGAGTAACGAAAATCAGCAATTCTTTCTTTTCATTGAACTCACTAGTGCTTCTAAACAGCACTCCTAGGTAAGGAATATCACCTAATAATGGTACTTTTTTAACTGAGTTAATGATTTGCTGCTGGAATATACCACCAAGTACCACGGTTTGACCATTCTCAACCAGTACTTGGGTTTGAATTTCTTGGGTATCAATTGCAACTGCAGGACCAGTTCCAGTTTGTACCGTATCACCTCGGGTATCTTGGGTAATGATTAAATCCAAGATAACTTTATTATCTGGGGTGATGTGTGGTGTTACCTCAAGACTCAATACTGCCTTTTTAAAGCTAACAGTTGTAGCACCACTTGAAGCAGATTCAACATACGGTATTTCGGTACCTTGTTCAATACGTGCTTTTTTCTGGTTGGCAGTCGTAATGCGCGGACTTGCGATAATTTCACCACGGTTTTCTTCTTCAAGCGCGGTTAGCTCTAAATCAAGTAACGTGCCATTTGCTAATTTAGCAACGTGCATACCAATACTGCCAGCGGCACCTGTGATAGGCAAGTTTACATTAAGGCGATCAGAAATACTTGGAATGGTGCCGTTAGAAATCGTATTAGCACCTTCTAAGGTACCTGAAATACCATCAGTGCCTTGTTGATCACTAAACCCCCAACGTACTCCTAAGTCTTCTTTTACGTTATCACGTACAGTAACCATACGTGCCTCAATAATAACTTGTCTAACCGCTATATCCAAAGTTTCGACCATACGGCGAACACTTGCAATGCTTTTAACGGTGTCTTTAATTAACAAGGTATTGGTACGTTTATCAACGGATACACTGCCGCGAGCACTAATAATGCTGTTAGTGTCGGTTTTCAGTAAATCAGCAAACTCTTCCGCTTTAGCATAATTCAAACGAATATATTCACTATAAAGCGGCTCTAAATCTTCAACTTGTTGTTTGGCTTTTAGATCTTTCGCTTCGCGGGCGGCAAGCTCTTCAGATGGTGCAACCATTAATATAGAGCCATCCATACGCTTATCTAAACCTTTAACGCGTAATACCACGTCAAGAGCTTGATCCCAAGGCACACCATCTAAACGCAGAGTTATGTTGCCACTGACTGAGTCACTGGTTACTAGGTTGAAATCATTATAGCCGGCAATAATTTGTAATACGGCACGCACTGAGATGTCTTGAAAGTTTAGCGTCATTGGCCGACCTTGATACTCTTTACCACCTTCTAAATATGAACGTTGCGAGTCATCTTTTTCAACTGTAAGAGTAAGGATATTTTCAATTTGCTGATAAGTAAATTTAAACGCTGCATTAGGAGTTATTACCACCCTGCTCATATTATTTTCTTTAAATGTCTCAATTGAGCTGACCACAGTGCCAAAATCTAGCACATCTAGCTCATATAATAAGTCATCTAAAATATCGGTATGATGAAATTCAGCAATAATTTTACCGCCACTTTCATGCACATCAATCGCAGCTTGAGTGTCTTGCAAGAATACTAATACTCGTGCTTCACCTTTTTCACCACGACGAAAATCAATAGACTGGATTGAGTTAATGTAATTGCCAGTCACTTCTTTGGCGGTATTAGCATCTTCTTGTGACGTGATAGGATTATCGGAAACGTGTAATGAAACAAGATTATTATTAACCGTTGTTTGGTAAATTTTTAAACGCTCTAAATGAACAGTGACAATCAAGTTACCATCAGCAGCTACACTATTAACTTTTTCAATACCGCCTTGATTGATTTGTACTTCACTTATACCTTGTTCAACATCAGTGGCATTAAAGCGCATTTCAATACGGGCTGGGTTATTAAATACCTGAACTTTTGGTTCTTCACTCAGCTCCTCATCAAATACCAGCTGTAACTGTGTTTCTCCAGCTATTAATGGGCTATAACGAATGTCATACAATAACGGAGTTGCCATTGCTGATTGCGTGATAAAAAGGGCAATAACAACAAACAAAGCCTGATGAATGCGATTACTCCAAGATACTCCCTTATGCATTTTAATTTTACCTTTTTTATTTTTAACTAGTGCCATTGGAGCCCGCCTCTAACATTTCAAGCTTCGTAAGACGTTCTTTCCAACAACCAGACCCGTCGGGTATTAATTCTAACAATTCTATATAATCACTTTTAACATCTTGTACAACACCATGATATAAACCAATATGATTACCCACAGTCACTCGGTGCAAAGTATCATCTGCAGCTTTAATTAATGCCCATGTTTGGCCACCAGAACCCAGTGTGCCTTTCATTGCCAGATTATCCAACGGATATTTCTCTAAAACTTCACGCGTACGATCAGGATCAGGATGTAAACAGTTTTTAACTTGGATCATGTTATTTTGAATAATTTCTGGCTGCGGCGCAACAAAAGGACTACGTAGTTGCTGTGCATTGTATTCAAAGTGCTCAAATTGGATCAGTTTTGGAATGGCCTCAACTTTAGGTGTAGTGCTGGCTTTTACCTGATCAATAAACTCTTTTTGCTCAGAGGTATCATCGTTACATGCGCTCACCAAAATACCGCCGAGTAAAACCAAGGCTAATTTTTTCATTTTTTAGCCCCTACTTTTTTCACGCCGCCTTCGTAGCGGTAAGTTTTGGCGACCACGCTAAATGTCAGCTTGCCTGAATCTGAACTAGTAATTGAAAAGTCATGCAAACTTACGATACGAGGAAGTTGCGCTACTTTGCCAACAAAATCACCAAACTCATGGTAGCTACCTATTACTTCAATTTTAATCGGCAACTCAGTATAAAACTCTTTTTCCACTTCTGGTAACCAGCCAATTTTAAGAAAGGTTAAGCCACTGGTCGTGCCCACATAAGATAAATCATCAAGTAAGCCTGGTGTTTCGTTTGAAGTCGGTAAGCGCTTTAGCAATAAAGAAAACTTTTCTTCCATTTCAACCATTTGTTGACGGTAAATTTCTAGATTACTCGCTAGTGAGTATTTCACTCGGTAGTTACTGCGTAACTCAACTTCTTTACTAACCGCATTATGGTAGCTATCTATTTCATCTGAAACCAATAAGCTGTAACTGAAAAACAATACGAGGGCCGCTACAAAAGTGCAGCAAATAATCTTGACAACTATTGGCCAGTCGCCAATGTTTTCAAGCTCAATTTCGTTCCATTCAATCTCTGTTAACGCTTTGATATCAAGGTTCATTATTTAACCTCTCCAATCTTATCAAAGGGTTTTACATAAAATTCCATATTAAAATCACTCAATAAACGAGACGATTTTTCACCAGCAATAATACCTTGCATTATCGGCTTTTCGAGCAGATAGGAATTTTGTACTTGGCGTAACATATTTGACAAGTAATTATTTGATTCGCTACGACCAACCACATGAATTGCACTACCACGACGCTCTAACTTAGTTAGATACACCCCCGTTGGTACAATTTTGGCAACTTCATCCATAATTTGCGTACCCAAGTTTCGACTACTTTGCAGTTCTTCGATTAAGCGCATACGTTGCTGCAAGTTTTCTTTCTTTTTGTCTAATTCACGTATTTCACTAATACGTTTATCTAATTGGCCAATTTCAGCTGAAAGGTAATTATTTTTAATATTTTGACCATCTCGTAAACTACCGTAATAACTACTGAGTAAATACATACTGATAAAACTGCCAAGCACCACAAAAAACAAAACAGTGGCAAACTTATTCTGTGATTGTTTGCGCTGCTGTTCGCGCCAAGGCAGTAGATTTATATGTGGCATGATGAAAAACTCCTTAATGCCAAACCCGTCGCTATTGCAAATTGAGTACGATGACGCTGTAACACATTGCGATCGACATGATGGGAAATATCCATATTTTCAAAAGGCTCTGCCACTATGGTATGGATGCCTAGTTCTTCGATTAGCAGTCGATCGAGGCCATCAATCATCGCTGTGCCACCAGTGAGCACAATGTAATCGATTTGATCTTTGCCACTGGTAGTTAAAAACATCTGCACTGCGCGGCGTACTTGCTGTAATAATGAGGTTTGAAATGGTGCCAATACTTCAAACGTGTAGTTAGGCGGAAGATCGCCTGTAGTTTTACCTATTTCAGCTTCATCAAAACTTTTATTATAATAAGCTACTATGCTGTTAGTGTATTGATCGCCACCAAATACTTGGTCTCGGGTGTAAATCGTTTCACCGCCAAGTACCACACTTACCAACATAAGTACCGCGCCAATATCGACCACTGCTACACACTTATTAAATGCATCGCTTGGTAATTGCTGATAATACACATCCATTGCGCGACTCAGGGCATAGCTTTCTACATCAACTACTTTTGCTACTAAGCCAGCTGATTCTAATGCACCAACACGAGCTTCAACACTTTCGGTACGCGCAGCTGAAAGCAACACATTCATTTTGGAAGGATCGGCTTCGTTGGTACTGAGCTTTTCAAAGTCTAGGCTAACTTCATCTAAAGGATAAGGAATAAGGCTGTCAGCTTCGATTTCTATTTGCGACTCAAGCTCTGCATCTGAAAGCGTAACATCCATAAAAATTACTTTCGTAATGACGGTTTGTCCCGATACTGCAACTGCTGCCGAACGAATTGACTTTGGTAACTTACGCTTTAATTTAGTAATGATATTACCAATCGCCTCAATATCTTGAATATTGCGCTCAGCCATTGTACCTTTTGGCATTGGCTCAATTGCTAACGCTTCGAGCCTATAGCCACTGTCCGTTTCATTCAGTAACACTGCTTTTATAGCATGTGAACCGATATCTATCCCTACCATCATCGATGAAGACTTACTCAATAGTTGACTTAGCATGTTCGCAACTTGGCCTTTGTTTTAAGAATAAACAAGTTATAATTTTTATATGAAAAAATACTATTCATTTTTTAATCAATATATACTAGCAGTCTCCGATTCTAATTGGGAGTCCATTTAGGGAAAATATAAGTGATTTTATTAAAACGAACTTTACAATTTTTTATCATCTGCGCGTTTTTAGGGCTCATTACCTTAGTAAGCCTTTATTATTACGTTAAATCTGATATCCCCAGTGTGCAAGTTTTAAAAGACGTGCAATTACAAACTCCTATGCAAGTCTTTTCGAAAGATGGTTTGTTAATCAACCAGTTCGGTGAAAAACGCCGCATTCCAGTGACTATAGAAGAGATCCCACAACCACTCATAAATGCTATTTTAGCCACTGAAGATAACCGTTTTTATGACCATATAGGTATAGATCCTATAGGTATTTTACGTTCAGCGCTCGTATTAATTTCAACTGGTGAGAAAAAACAAGGCGCAAGTACTATAACAATGCAGTTAGCTCGTAACTTCTTCTTAACACGTGAAAAGGCCTATATTCGTAAAGTAAAAGAGATCTTCATTGCGTTACACATTGAGAACTTACTTACCAAGGATGAAATACTCGCTTTATACCTAAATAAAATAGAGTTAGGTAATCGTGCTTTTGGTATCGGAGCCGCTGCACAAGTCTATTATGGTAAGCAACTAAACGAGTTAACTTTAGCGCAAATGGCAATGATTGCAGGCTTACCAAAAGCGCCTTCAACTTTAAATCCGATCAGAAACCCAGTTCGCGCCAAGGCACGCCGTAATGTGGTACTCAGACGTATGCTTGATGAAGGTTATATCTCTCAAGCAGACTACAACCAGAGCTCTCAAGAACCAATTACGGCAAAATTTCATGGTGCCGAAATAGACTTATATGCGCCTTATATATCTGAAATGGTGCGTGCAGAAATGGTCGCTCGTTATGGCTACGAAAAAGCATATAATACCGGCTTTAAAGTTTACACCAGTGTTGAATCTGACGTACAAGCCGCAGCGCAAAAAGCACTCGTTGATAATCTCCATGCATACGATATGCGCCATGGCTATCGTGGCCCAGAGCAGCAACTGTGGGATTTTGAAACGCAACCTGCCCTAAGCTCTAGTGAAATTTTAGCAAAGCTTGAGCCGGTAAAAGAAATTGCCCCGCTATTAACGGCAGCAGTTTTGTCTGTAGGAGAGCAAACGGCAACAGTGTTATTAAAAAGTGGTGAGCAAGTCACTCTAGACTGGGATAATCTCAAATGGGCGCGCAAATACATTACGCGTTACCGTCAAGGTTTCCCACCAAAAACAGCTGCTGACATACTCAATCCAGGTGAGCAAATTTGGCTACGTAAAAATGACGATGGCAGTTATCTACTCAGCCAATTACCTGAAGCCTCAAGTGCATTAGTATCGCTGGATCCGAATGATGGTCGCATTAAAGCAATTGTTGGCGGTTATAGCTTTGAACAAAGCCAATATAACCGAGCCGTGCAAGCGAAACGTCAGGTCGGCTCTAACATTAAGCCGTTTATTTATTCTGCGGCGCTGAATAATGGTTATACCTTAGCGTCTATTTTAAATGATGCGCCAATCAATCAATGGGACAAAAGCCTAGGGGTTGCATGGCGACCAAAAAACAGCCCTGCGGTATATAACGGCCCAATCCGTATTCGTCGTGCTTTAGCACAATCGAAAAACGTTATTTCGGTGCGCTTACTGCGCGGGGTAGGCTTGCAGCGCACAGCTGATCACCTATTAAAATTTGGCTTTCAAAATAATGATATCAATCGCAGTGAATCGCTAGCTTTAGGTAGTGCGTCAATTACTCCTTTAGAGCTTGCCCGTGGCATGAGCACATTTGCCAATGGCGGTCATTTGATCACCCCTTATTTCATTAATGAGATTCAAGACTCTGCAGGTAATGTGTTATTTAAAACAGAACCACTATTAGCGTGTGATCCCGTTACTCCTCCGCTAACAACGACTCAATTTGAGTCTACTTCTGAGTTAAATACCAGCCAAACAGCAAATCATTGTGCGCCGCGCATCATATCTAAACAAAACGCGTTTTTGATAGCCGATGCGATGAATAGCGCAATTTGGGGAGGCGGTAGTTGGGCCCATAAAACGGGTTGGAGTGGAACCGGTTGGCGTGCTCAGGTATTAGATCGTCGCGATCTTTCCGGTAAAACGGGTACTACTAATGACTCTGTCGATACTTGGTTTAGCGGCTTTAACCGTAATGTTATGACCTCGGTCTGGGTTGGATTTGATAATCCAGGTAACCCGCTTGGTCGCTCGACGTATAACAACAACATGGATAATACCCAGATCTCTGGTGCAGAATCTGGTGCTAAAACAGCTCAACCGGCATGGATTGACTTTATGCGAGTAGCACTCAAAGAAAAGCCAGAAGCACCAATCGAGCCACCTGAAGGATTAGTGTCGGTACGAATCGATCTAGCAACGGGACTCTTGAGTCAAAAGAACGATTACACTAGTCGCTTTGAATACTTTGAAAAAGGCACCTCGCCCACTAAGTATGTGATGCAGCATGTAGAAAACGTGTTTGAAGAAGAGACTAAAACAGAAGAAGAGCTGTTTTAATATTACTATGTCGCGATATAAAATCGCTGCTAAATAAAAAAAGCGCCAATCGGCGCTTTTTTTATTTTACAAACTCAGAGCTCATTTTAAGTTTTGTATTAACCAATATAAATCAGAATGCACGCCTGCTGCGGTAACTTCTTTGCCTGCACCAGGACCTTGGATCACCAACGCATTATCGCTATACCACTGACTGTTGATAACAAAGATATTATCACCTGGAGTTAAGTTAGCTAAGGCATCACCCTGTGTTGCATAAGCCAAACCGACTTTAGCGGTTACTTTGCCATCAGCAATTGTTAACGCACCGGTATAACGCAGTACTTTGTTTTCTTTGCCAGCTAACTGTGCTTTTTCAGCAATAAAGTCATCAAGCAACTGCTTATTAGCTAAAAAAGACTGCCAATCACCTTGCGCTAGTTGCTCTGGCATCAACGGTGTTAAGCCAATCTCATCAAGCTCTAAGGTGAGCCCTAATTCACGAGCTAAAATTAATAGCTTACGCTGCATATCACGCCCTGATAAATCTTCCCGTGGATCAGGCTCGGTGTAACCCATTTGCTGCGCTTGCAATACTAAATCGGAAAACGCCACACTGCCATCATAACTGCTACACAACCACGATAAAGTGCCTGAGAACACGCCTTCAATATGGGTAATACTGTCGCCACTGTTTTGTAAATCAGCTAACGCAAAATTAATTGGTAAACCCGCACCAACACTGGTGTTATAACGCCATAATAAGTTACGTTCAGCTAAATTACGGCGTAAATTTTGATACCAGTCATTATTTGCAGTGCCCGCATATTTATTAGCACTGATCAGGTGACAATCTGAATTTACAAACGCCGGTAAAGCTTACTAAACGCTTCACTAGCAGTAATATCAATCAGCACTTTGTGTTCGTAATCGAGTTCGCTGATACGTGTCAGTAAATCAGCTTCTTGGTAATCTATTGCTTCGTTTTGCCACTGTGACTGCCATTGCTCAAGCACGATACCACTTGGGCTGAACAACATAAAGCGCGAGCGTAATAAACCAACCAGCTTAACGCTGAAGTGTTGCTGCAAACGATTAAGCTGCTGACTTAGTTGCTCAATAAATACTTCACCAACATTACCAAGGCCAGCAACAATAATGGCAAGCTCTTGGCCTTTGTTAATCAGCTTATCATGCAATAAGGTCAATACATCACTATCAATAGATTGATCCGTTAGTAGTAATATGTAGTCTGCGTCTTGATGGCTAAAGCGCGGCACTAAACTTTGCTCACTAAGCACTTGCGTTGCTTGTTCAAATAATTGCGCTACATCATTTCGTGGCGCCACAACAGCGCAACCATGTAAGTTCGACTCAATAATATTAGCGCGCCCTTGCAAATGACTCACCACCTGATGAGTCGCTGCTGCCGGCACTAGTAAGTAGGTATCGCCGTTTTTAATAAAATGATGCAAGCTGTGTTGAATAAGCTGACTTAATTCGCCAATTTCTCCGCCACGCAGCTGATCAATACGCAGTAAATCAATATTTTCTAAGGTAGTGATAAAACGCTTAGCTTTGCTGTAACCTTCTTTGACAATTTCTGTCGCGCTAGCTTCGCTGTCGTAACTACTGCGAACGACTAATTTGATATCAGTATTTTTTAATGGCGAGAGAGTTTTAGCATGTAACACTGGGTTGCCCAAACGCGCCAGTAAGTTTGCTTGGCCACGACATACTTTAGAATACTTAATCGCTTTTTTTACTTTACGAGGGTCGGTACTAAACACCCCTTGGGTATCAGTCCAAATTGATACCTGACTAGCATGACAATAACTGCTTAACAAAGTCGCGCTGTAATCACTGCCATTGCGCCCCAAAGTAACGGTATTTGCTTGGCAATCAGCGGCTATAAAACCGGTAACAATATTAATGCAATTGGCTGAAATTAACTCGGCACAGGCTTGTTGATTTTTTTGATGTAATAATTGCCCATCATTAAGGGTAAACAATTGACGAGCATCAACATCTTGAGCTGCAACATTTAACTGTTTTAAATAGCTAGCCAATAATCGTGCCGACCAAACTTCACCGTGAGCAAGCAATGCGGCTTCCTGTAAGCTTTGCTGTTGAGTTTGCTGTGCAATTAAGGCTAGCTCTTGTTCTAATACGTTTAATGCCGTATGTCGCGCTGCTGGACTCAATAACTGCTCGATCAAAGTACGTTGATGATTATCAAGCTGCAATAAAATATCACTCACTGCCTGTTGATCACCTTGCTGGTAACTATGCCATAACGTAACTAACGTATTGGTAGTTTTACCTGCTGCGGATACCACCACACAATCACCGGCTTCCGTATGGGCTAGAATAATATTTGCTACGGCCTGATAACGCTCTGCAGAACTAAGGCTAGAACCACCAAATTTATGAACTATATTTACCATTTTTTATTACCACAAAGCCGTATGTGCAGGAGTCAGTTTAAATGAGTTTGATTGCTCATCATCTTGTTGTTGAACAGAGGAAGCGATTACTTTTGCGCCGTGCTGAGCTTGACCTGGTTTCACTTTATTGAATACACGATCTAAGTCAGCGATTAAATCTTTTACATCTTCAATGCCCACCGAAATACGGATCAGGGTATCACCTACTCCCGCAGCAAGACGAGCAGTTGCCTCCATACCTGCGTGGGTCATAGTTGCAGGGTGACAAATCAAACTCTCAACCCCACCTAATGACTCAGCTAAGCTAAATTCTTCTAAGCTGGTCAAAAATTCTGCAGCATCATTAATATCACCTTTGATATCAAAGCTTACCATGCCACCAAAACCACGTTGCTGCTGTTTAGCGAGTTCATGCTGTGGATGAGATACTAATCCAGGGTAATATACTTGGCTTACATAAGGGGAGTTTTCTAGATATTGAGCAATAATAAAGGCATTTTCTTGATGCTGACGTAAACGAACATTCAAAGTACGTAAACCACGTAACGTTAAGTAGCTATCAAACGGGGCACCGGTAATGCCAATGTTATTAGCCCACCAAGCAAGCTCATCACCCAACTCTTGGGTAGCGGCGATCACCGCACCACCAACAACATCTGAGTGACCGTTAATATATTTAGTGGTCGAATGCACCACAATATCAACACCAAACTCAATTGGGTTTTGCAAAGCAGGTGATAAAAATGTGTTATCGGCACCAACCAATGCACCGCACTGCTTAGCAATCGTGGTGATCGCTTTAATATCAGTTAACCGTAAAATAGGATTACTCGGTGTTTCAATCCAAATTAGCTTTGGTTTTATCTCAAGAATTTTTTGATGATTTTCAGATTTAGTTAAATCTAAAACCACTAACTTTAATAAGCCACGCTTTTCAAGTGAGGTGAATAAGCGGTAACTACCGCCATAGCAATCATGTGGGATCACTAAAGTATCGTCACTGTTTAGCAGCTGAGTAGCTAAATGCACCGCAGCCATGCCCGTTGCAGTGATAATCCCCTTAGCGCCACCTTCAAGCTTAGCGAGCGTTTCAGCGAGTAAATCACGGTTTGGGTTGCCGCTACGGCCATAATCATATTGGCGCTTTTTATCAAAATCAGCAAATGAGTAGGTGGTCGATAAATGAATGGGAGGCACAACCGCGCCGTGATGTTTATCTGCATCAATACCATTGCGTACTGCAATGGTTGCTTTATTCTTTTGACTCATACCGTCACCTACAATTAAATGGATGTTTAGACGTCTAAAAGGTTAGAGGATCAAATTTAATAAGTCAAAGCATTTATGCGGTTTTAGCCGCAAGATTAGAAGTAAAAACATTTAAGCCGCTAGATGGCTAAAAAACAAGTATTTGACTATCTTTTTTAACACGATAGAATTTCGCCATCTTTGCGCTGCAAAAGGTCGCGCAAACAATTAACAACCTGAGGCAACGATACATCCTATGGCTAAATGGAATGGTGAATATATTCACCCATACGCAGAACACGGGAAAAAATCAGAACAAGTTAAAAAGATCACCGTTTCGATCCCGCTAAATGTATTAAAAGTTTTGACTGATGAGCGTACTCGTCGTCAAATTAATAATCTTCGCCATGCAACAAATAGCGAATTACTTTGTGAAGCATTTTTACACGCATTTACTGGCCAACCACTGCCAAACGATGAAGATTTACGTAAAGATAATCCAGAGAAAGTGCCTGAAGAAGTGAAAAAAATCATGCTTGAAATGGGTCTCGAAGTACCTGTACTCAACGAAGATTAAGTTATCATTTGTATATATTCCTGCTTCCAGGAATTGGCTACAAAAAAACCTCAGTAACGTAAGTTACTGAGGTTTTTATTATTGTGCCATTACCAATTGCAGCTAAGCAGCTACTCCATGTAGTTTTCCGGCATATCAATTTGTGCAACACCAGAATCAATTGCCGCTTGCGCTACTGCTTTGGCAATGCGCGGTAATAAACGCGGATCCATCGGTTTTGGAATAATATACTGCGCACCAAATTCAAGTGTCTCAACACCCGCCGCTTTTAATACTTCCGCTGGTACTGGTTCTTTAGCAATGCTACGAATAGCATCAACCGCAGCAATTTTCATTTCATCATTAATTTTGCTTGCACGCACATCTAGCGCACCACGGAAAATAAATGGGAAACACAGCACGTTGTTAACTTGGTTTGGATAATCTGAACGACCCGTTGCCATGATTAAATCATCGCGAGCACCATGAGCAAGCACTGGTGAGATTTCTGGATCTGGGTTTGAACAGGCAAACACTACAGGTCGATCAGCCATTAGCTTAAGATCGTCAGGAGAAAGTAAATTCGGGCCAGATACACCAACAAATACATCGGCATCAGCAATAACATCTTGCAGTGTGCGCTTATCTGTATTGTTAGCGAATAACTGTTTGTACTCGTTTAAATCATCACGACGAGTATGAATAACGCCTTTACGATCTAACATGTAAATATGTTCACGCAATGCACCACACTTGATCAGTAGCTCCATACACGCAACCGCTGCGGCACCGGCTCCTAAACAAACGATAATCGCATCTTCGATTTCTTTGCCTTGTACTTCAAGTGCGTTGATCATACCAGCAGCCGTTACAATCGCGGTACCGTGTTGATCGTCGTGGAACACTGGAATACTACAACGCTCGATCAATGCTTTTTCTATTTCAAAACACTCTGGCGCTTTAATGTCTTCTAAGTTAATACCGCCAAACGTATCAGCGATGTTAGCAACTGTATTGATGAAATCTTCGGTGGTATTGTGTTTCACCTCAATATCTATCGAATCTAGACCCGCAAAGCGTTTAAATAATAACGCTTTACCTTCCATAACCGGTTTTGAAGCCAATGGACCTAAGTTACCTAAACCTAAAATAGCGGTGCCGTTAGTAATAACCGCAACCATATTGCCTTTACCGGTGTATTTGTAGGCATTAGCGGGATCAGCAGCTATTTCACGTACCGGTTCTGCAACACCGAGGCTGTATGCGAGTGCAAGATCCTGTACGGTTTCAGCTGGCTTTGTAAGCTCAACGCTAATTTTTCCTGGAACGGGGTGCGAATGGTAATGTAAAGCTTGTTCACGAAAGTCTGACATAACGCGATTTTATCCTGCAAGTAAGTTAAGTTGAAAGTGAGAGTAAGCAGTTCTTATATCTTATAGGGAACGATACCTATATTATAATTAAATTCAAGCAATATCAGGTCTATCCTGTTATATGCTATATCCGTTAATTTTATGCGTTTTGTCAGCATTTTTTGCAAAAAAGCTTCAATTTTCGGCTATAAAAACGCCACAAAGCATCAAAAAACCCATCTTAAAATGCTCATTATGCAACGCTTTAAAGCAAAAATAATGACCTATGACTAAAAACCATCAAAGTAAGACGTTAACAACATTTAACCGCAAAAGACCTAACTTTACCGACAAAAACGTTTAATTTATCGCTTTAACGAGAATGACAATATAGTCAACAAATCACTATTTGTCTGTTATTTACTCGCTATACTGGATATAAAAGTGGGAAATAGTCACAACATAATGAATGCGTAAAGCTGGAGCACTAGAGCAAGAAATAAAGACTAAAAGGCGGTGTTTTTAATAAATAGCAGGCATAAAAAAAAGCACCCTAAGGTGCTTTTTCCGACAAAACAACAAGAATTACTTGCTGCTAAGTGAACCGAAACGCTTGTTAAAGCGATCAACACGGCCACCTGTGTCTAAAACTTTTTTGCTTACCAGTGTAAAACGGGTGACACGCAGAACATACGTCTAAGTGAATGTCTTTACACAGAGTAGAACGAGTTTCGAATTTATTTCCACATGAACATGATGCTGAAATTACTTCGTACTTAGGGTGAATACCTTCTTTCATAGAAACCTCTAGTTAAGGCCGCATCGCTCTCCAAACCCGAGTCTGGCACCATACGTCGTTAAAACAAATTATTTAGGACGCGTATTCTAAGCAACAACCCCACTTGCTACAAGCTTTAAATGTCGTTTTTGCTAATAAAATGAACAAAAGTTTTAAAGAAGATATTTGCAGGTAGGTTTTCAGCCATAATTTTAGTACATTAACTCCCTTATTCGTTCTTGTTTGGGTTGTTATGAGTTTTGTTGAAGTTGCTATAAAAGTACCGTTGCATCGCACCTTTGATTATCGCATTCCAGAGCAACTCGATGGTTTATCGGTGATGCCTAAAGTCGGTGCGCGGGTATGGGTGCCATTTGGTAATCAGCGCAAAGTTGCGGTAGTACTGGCGCTAAAAACCAACACCGATGTGCCGGTTAATAAACTTAAAGCAGTGCTTGAAGTGATTGATAATGAAGCCGTTTTATCAGAGCGACATATCGAATTATTGCGTTTTACTGCGCGCTATTATTGCTACCCACTAGGTGAAACAATTCATATCGCCCTGCCTGGCGCGCTGCGTCAAGGACTGTGCCCAGATAAAAGCAGTATTAGTATGGTGGCACTAACTGAAAAAGGCGCTAAATTACCGTCTTTAAAAGCAAAGAGCCAACTAAGCTTACTCAAACAACTGGCAGATTCGGGTAAATCATCACTTACAGAATTAAAAGCGCTGGGGTTTAGTAAAAAAACTATCGACAGCTTACTTAACAAGGAGCTGATCAGCCAAACGATTGAACACGACAACCAATGGCAACAACAACTTCCCACCGTAGGCACTAAGCCGACTCTAAATAAAGAGCAAGCAGTAGCCTGTACCACCATTAATCAAGCGGTCGGTTTCAATAGCTTTTTACTAGAAGGTGTCACTGGCAGTGGTAAAACCGAGGTTTACTTACAATGCCTTGAAGAGGTTTTAAAACGCGGTGAACAAGCACTCGTACTAGTGCCTGAAATTGGCCTTACGCCACAAACGGTTAATCGATTTCGTCGTCGCTTTCCTGATACGCCGATTATGCTGTGGCATTCAGCACTGACCGATAACGAACGCTTACAAACTTGGCGCTTTTGTGAAAAAGCCAGTTGCGCAATTGTGATTGGTACACGTTCGAGTATCTTTTTACCATTTTTAAAGCTTGGTATGATCATTGTTGATGAAGAACATGACGGTTCATTTAAACAACAAGATACCTTACGTTACCATGCCCGTGATTTAGCCGCATACCGCGCTTTTCAACATAAAATACCGCTGATCTTAGGCTCAGCAACCCTGGCGCTCGAAACCTTGCATAAGGCAATTCATAATAAATACCAACTACTGAGCCTAACACAACGTGCGCAAACCAGTACCGACAATAAATTTCAGCTGATTGATATGAAAGGCCAGCCGGATCAAGCTGGTATAGCTCATGCCAGTCTTGCCACTATGCGTCAGCATTTAAAACGAGGCAAACAAGTGATGGTATTTTTAAACCGTCGCGGTTTTTCGCCTACCCTGATTTGCCATGAATGTGGTTGGTTAAGTGAGTGCACACGTTGCAGCACTAGTGCGACTTTTCACAAAGCCATCGGCCAGATGATTTGCCATCACTGCGGTGAACAAGAACGCGTGCCGCATCAGTGTCCAGACTGTGGTAGTACACAAATATTTCCTAACGGCAAAGGCACCGAACAAATAGAAGAGTTTTTAACAACCGAGTTTCCTGATACCCCGATTAGCCGGATTGACCGCGACTCAACGCGTCGTAAAGGCAGTTTAGAAAAAGCCCTAGACGATATAAACCAAGGCGGTGCACGGATTTTAGTTGGCACCCAAATGCTTGCCAAAGGTCATCACTTTGCTGATGTGAGCTTAGTATTGATCCTTGATGTCGACGGCGGCTTGTACTCGTGCGACTTTCGCGCCACAGAGCATTTAGCACAATTGGTTACTCAGGTGGCTGGCCGTGCTGGGCGCAGTGGCGAACCTGGTCATGTATTATTGCAAACTCACTTTCCCGAGCATCCTTTATTACAAGATTTAGTCAATAATGGTTATCAAGATTTCGCCCGTTTTGCACTGCAAGAGCGCGATGACGCACAGCTACCACCAATAACTAATATGGCGATTGTCCGCGCCGAAGGTCACAACATAAAGCAAGTGGTCGATTTTTTAACAGATTTAGTTCCAGTCCAAGGTCTAACTGGTATACAATTGTTAGGTCCGATCCCTGCACCGCTCGAGCGAATTGCAGGGAAATATCGCTTTCAATTGCATATTCAAGCGCTCGAACGCCCTCTATTACACCAATATCTCGCGCAAATGGTAGACTACTTAAGTACCAGTAAATTAGCGCAAAAGGTGCGATGGAGCTTAGATGTAGATCCAATAGATATGATTTAAGGTTAGAAGCCCAATACCACCATGGCACAACACGATTTTATTAATAAAAAACCAGGCAACCGTAATAGCAAAAAAACAGCGCCACCGAAAAAACCATTCCCCGTTTTATTAGTACTGGTTACCGTGCTACTTGTTGGCGGTTTTAGTTTTGGTTTATGGTATGTCAAAACCAATGCAGATCCAAAGCTGGTTGAACAACAAGCAAACCCAACACCTGCAAAAGTGCAACAAGAGTTGCCTAAACCACGCCCTCCTGAATTCATAAAAGAAATCAAAGAGCATGAAATTCAAGTTGAAGTAAGAGAGCTTGAACAAAAAGGCCCTTATGTAATGCAATGCGGCTCGTTCAGAACCCATGGCCAAGCAGAAACCTTAAAAGCTAAAATTGCATTTGCCGGATTAATCGCCGAAATTCGTGAAACAACCGGCACTAACGGTGTCTGGTATAAAGTGCGTTTAGGTCCTTATAAAACCAAACGTTTAGCCGAAAGTGATAAAAACAAACTAAAGCGTAGCAAAATAACTGGTTGCGGAATTTGGAATTGGACTTGATTTTAGCCCATTAACCCATATTAACTCATCATCAATCGCTTTTAACGAGTCGCCCCTGCGACTCGATGATGAGGAATAACATGACCACTATTGTAAGTGTACGTCGCGGCGATAAAGTCGTCATTGGTGGCGATGGCCAAGTTTCACTTGGTAACACCGTAATGAAGGGCAACGCCCGCAAAGTTCGACGCCTTTATAATGGCAAAGTGATCGCCGGTTTTGCTGGCGGCACTGCTGATGCCTTCACCCTGTTCGAACGTTTTGAAAGCAAGCTTGAAATGCACCAAGGCAATCTAACCAAAGCCGCTGTTGAAATGGCTAAAGATTGGCGTAGCGATCGCGCCTTGCGCAAACTCGAAGCATTGCTTGCTGTTGCCGACTCCACAGCCTCACTGATAATTACTGGTAACGGTGATGTTGTGCAGCCTGAAAATGATTTAATTGCCATTGGTAGTGGTGGTAACTTTGCCCAATCAGCTGCAACTGCCCTACTTGAAAACACCGATTTAAGCGCCCGCGAAATTGTTGAAAAAAGCCTGACAATTGCCGGCAACATTTGTGTATTCACAAATAACTTTCAAACCATCGAAGAATTGTAATAGGAACTGCTATGTCTGATATGACTCCCAGAGAAATCGTTCATGAACTTGACCTGCATATAATTGGTCAAGCAAAAGCAAAAAAGCAGTGGCTATTGCTCTTCGTAATCGCTGGCGCCGCATGCAATTAGATGAAGATCTTCGCGCTGAAGTAACGCCGAAGAATATCCTGATGATTGGTCCAACCGGTGTTGGTAAAACTGAAATTGCCCGTCGTTTAGCAAAACTTGCCAACGCGCCTTTCATTAAAGTCGAAGCGACTAAGTTCACTGAAGTGGGCTATGTTGGTAAAGAAGTTGAAACCATCATTCGCGACTTGGTTGATGTATCAATCAAAATGACCCGTGAACAACAAACTAAAAAATTCAAACATCGCGCAGAAGAAGCTGCCGAAGAACGTATTTTAGATGCACTACTGACTCCAGCTAAAGATTCGTCTGGTGAAAGCCAACGCGATGAAGGCTCTTCAACGCGTCAGATTTTCCGTAAAAAATTACGCGAAGGTCAATTAGACGATAAAGAAATTGATATTGATTTAGCCCAAGCACAACCAAATGTTGAGATCATGGCACCACCTGGTATGGAAGAAATGACCAACCAGTTGCAAGGCATGTTCCAAAATATGGCGGGTGACAAGCGCACTAAACGTAAACTTAAAATTAAAGAAGCGTTTAAATTATTGGTTGAAGAAGAAGCCTCTAAATTAGTAAACCCTGAAGAGCTAAAAGAGCAAGCAATCTTCGCAGCCGAACAAAACGGTATTGTGTTTATCGACGAGATAGACAAAATCTGTAAGCGCGGAGAATCATCAGGTCCAGACGTAAGCCGTGAAGGCGTACAGCGTGACTTACTGCCACTGATTGAAGGCTCAACCGTGAGCACTAAGCATGGCATGGTGAAAACTGACCATATGTTGTTTATTGCCTCTGGCGCATTCCAAATGGCAAAACCATCTGACATGATCCCAGAACTACAAGGTCGCTTACCTATTCGTGTAGAGCTTGAAGCATTAACCGCTGACGACTTTAAACGTATTTTAACCGAACCACATGCCTCACTGACCGAGCAACAACATGCACTACTTAAAACAGAGCAAGTAAGTGTAGAGTTTAGCGATGACGCCATCGAGCGCATTGCCAAAGCGGCATGGCAAGTTAATGAAAAAACCGAAAACATTGGTGCACGTCGCCTACATACGGTAATGGAAAAACTGATGGAAGAAATTTCCTATGATGCATCAGAGCAAGCTGGCACCAGTTTAGTCATTGATGCCGCCTATGTTGAGAAGCATTTAGGTGCACTGGTTGAAGATGAAGACCTAAGTCGCTTTATTCTTTAATTTTAAAACTAGGATCTCAGAGCCTAGGTTCTAGGTTCTAGGTTCTAGGTTCTAGGTTCTAGGTTCTAGGTTCTAGGTTAATCACAAAGGTATAACAATGAAGCAAGTGATCAAGGTACATCATCACACCATTAGTAAAACCCTTGATGTTTATTTTGACGATGACAGCCATTGCACCTTTAGCTGTGAGTTTTTACGTGTTCATTCACCGTCTGCCGAAGTACAAGGCCATGGTAACGAACCAATGAAATTGGTACTCGGTAAATCGCAGGTTAGCATCAAAAACATCGAGCCAGTCGGCCACTACGCACTGCGTTTAGACTTTGACGATGGCCACAACAGCGGTTTATTTAGCTGGGCATACTTCAGCCACCTACAAACTCAACATGACGAGCTATGGCAAACCTACCAACAACGCGTCGCAGAGCATCAAGCCAATAAAGACAGCGTACCGATCAAGTTTGTGCCTTAGCGAGTTTGCGAGAGTATAGTTAGCGAGTTAAAAGGTTCAAGGTGAAAGTTAGCGCAGCTCGGCGTTAAAGTTAACTATGTGGTTGTGGTTGAGTGTAGCGAAGCGTAACGAGAAGGTGCTAGGTAAAGGTTTTAATAAGCCCTAAATAGTCTGATTGCCGTAAGCTACTTACAGCTGCATCGACAGACGATGTAAACAAATTTGTTTATTGATTTTAAGTTGGCCGTTACCGAATTTAAACCGTCAAAGGTAATACTATTGCCTATTGACTGAGTTAAGACTCATATATGTTAGGGTTGCTTTCTGACTTTAAACTTATGATAAATAAAACCAATAACAAATGATATTACTAAGCATGCCGCAATTAGTTTTACACCTAACATTTCAAGAGGAGATTGACCTTTTGGAAAATAATCAAAATATGAAACACCACTGTTAAAGCATTCACCAAAATTTGGCTCAATAATATCAACAAAACCTGAACAAAATAATGCAGAACTACCATAAGATAATATAAATAATATCAGTAAAATCCAGCTTAAAAGTTTCATTGATACTCTCGTAATCCTAACGAGCCTTTAGAATAACTCGTTTTTAATTTATTTTTTATTGATGCATTAACCATAGCCGAGTTGCTATTTTGATTCAATCGCTTAGTAATAATCATGTTAGATTATCGATTATTTAAGCATGCCAATACTAAACGCTAAGTTTCCCTTATTTACTGCTCATTCCCTTCTCTTTGTGCAAAAAATTTAGTGAATTATTTACAAAGCGGTTAAGAGGCGCTGCGCTTAAGAGGAAAATAAGCAAATGCTGCGCTAATAACGTGAAGGCTATTACGTTGCGCTTATATGTGTCTGCCTTAAGCTACTGCCTTAACAGCCACATCGTCAGACGAAGTAAACAAATTTATTTATTGATTTAGAATTGACGGTCAAAAAGAACACTAGTGCCTATTGACAGAGTTAAGGCTCATATGTGTTATATTTCTTTTGTTATTGACTTTGAAATCTACTAGCTAACTTTGAATATATACTCACAAATTTTTGCTGTAGAGTTTTAGATGGTACTTCATCATGGCTTTCTGGAAGAGCTTTAAAATGATTTCCTTCACCTAGCCACTCTCTATTTAAACCTGTTTTTTCATTAAATTCTTTTTGTTCTGATTTGTTAGCATAATCAATGACCCATTGTTGCCCGCCATTATCGTAATAGGTAAACTGTCGCGAAAAACCTAATTCTTTATTTAAAGATGAAAAACGTTCTACAAAATGATCTGGTATTATGCCCGTTTTCTCCAATTTCCATCGCTTAGGTATACCGTTAACTTTAAAATCAATCCATTCCCAATCATCTGAATCTGTATCTATTGTTATATCTGAAAAAATCATATCACCATGGGTAATAACTCCCATTCTTTCCATAAACCATTTATATTCAGATCTAGAATCAAAGAACTCTAAATCGTACCAAATACAATCATCTGTATAATTGCGTCCTTTTACAGCAGAATCTCTCCATCCATAGAAATAATATAAAATTGAAAAAGGGTTCTCTTCAATATGTTTTTCCGTTTCTTCTTCCCATGTCATTTCATATACATCACGAAGAATTAGCTCTTTAGTTACACCTTCTGCGAATTCGTAGCCTAAATCTTTAAATACTTTGATTTGTTTTTCAAGATCCATATATAACCCCTTTGATAGCATAGATGAAAGCAAAATTCTCATGAAATATAATGCCACAAGCAGCGGAAAACACACGAACGTTTTAGCGCAGCCAGTGAGTGATTTTCCGATGACTTGGTTTGTTAGAAGCATATTTCCAAAATGTCATTCTACGGCCTCAATCAATCGTCCAGTCATTGAGATACCAACAAGACTAATTGGTGAGTCAGCAGCGAAAACGTAAAACCAAACTATTTGCATTTCCTGGTCTATTGAACAAACTTGGCTCTTTAGGTGAACAAATGCAAAAATCACTTCTTCAACACTGTATTTATCACGAAGAAATGACATAACTTTTTCTGTTGCACTACCAATTGATATTGGTGGTTCGCCATCACCTAAGCCCCAATTAGGACGGTTTAACAAATCATCTGGTGTAATAAATAGCTTTTTACCATTCCTCTCAAAAGTAGAGGACTCAAAGCAGCTGGGAAAGTAAGCATCAGCACTTACATTGATAGAAACTAAAAATAAAAGTAAATAAAGTGCTCTCATATCCATCCGTGCTTATAACACACCAAAACGGTTTATATTATATACTCTTATAATTCCACCAATAATTACCTTTGTAAACAAGTAATTAAAATAGCTAAAATTCAAAGCTTGTTATTTTGCATCAAAACGGCGGTTAATAATGTTATCAGACAAAATTAGGATCCTACTCAAAAAACAGGACTAAGTTTAACTTTTACCGGCGTCCGCTTTTGCTCATAAATGCCAGTTAGATGAAGTCCAAGTCTATTTATCGAAACTGTAAGATAAGATATGAGCCACTACAAATAATCATAACTTTTCTATTATTTAAAGCACTGCACTTTAGAGTAAAAAGATTGATATCGCCCTTGCCTATTTACTTTAAGTTAGCTATTACTTGCTCTCTGGTAGCCTAACTTTTTTATATGTTTTATTACACTTTGGACAAAAGATGTCTAAATCAAACTTATAATTCACACATTGAAAAAAGAATCCATAAACCTTACTGCCAATTTTTATGAATGTGAGGATAAATGCTGTTGCAACCATTAAGTTAAACTCATACATTCCAGCCTTATCAAGAGCCCAGTCAATAACAAGCTCAACGATTAAAAGTGCAACCACTTTTTTGTGTTTTTTAATTGCGGCAAAAATTAGAACGGCAAAAGCAATAAAGCGAGCAAAACTTTGCGACTCCTCAGCTAAGAAAGCCACAATCCCAATGGGTATAGATAAACAAAGGCTGAGAAAGATAAACCCAACCATGTCTATTTTTGACATCCAAAAATGTATTTTGAAATCTTTTTTAGCCGCACACTGATTACACTTTAGCAAAGAGGCTCCAATTAACTGGTTTATCGTCGAGAAATAAAACTGAGAGTAACCTTTAACCTAAAAATAAAAAAGTGTGAAAACAAAAAAGCCATAACTTTCAAACAACTCAGGGCTGCTTAAAACTTATGGCTTAGCGCTTAAAGCTCAGCTAACTCCTAGAGCCTAAACCCTAGAACCTAGCTTCTGTTTTTAAACCTTAAACTTATCTATCGCGGCGTAAAGTACCCTAGCTTGCTCTGATACTTCTTCGCTAGTTTGTGCATTTCTTGATGAATGAGCTGAGGCATCTTCGGCGATATCACGAATACGCACGACGTTTTTATTCACCTCAGAAGCAACTTGGCTTTGCTCGTCAATTGCGGTGGCAATATGCGTGCTCATTTCCATAATAGTTTGCACATCTTCGGTAATAGAGTTCAGTAGTTCACCCGCCTTTGTTGCTTGTGCTGCGCTTTCGCCGCCTTGTGTTCGGCATCGTTGCATTATGCTTACGACTTCTTGAGTACGCCCTTGTAAAATCGAGATAATACTCTCAATCTCTTTGGTTGACTCTTGAGTACGCTGTGCAAGTGAACGCACTTCATCAGCAACAACAGCAAAGCCTCGGCCTTGCTCTCCGGCGCGCGCAGCTTCGATTGCGGCATTGAGTGCTAGTAAATTAGTTTGTTCAGCGATACCACGAATAACATCCAATACTGAGCCAATAGTTTCACCGTCTTTTTCAAGCTGTGATACTACGGTAGAGGCATTACCCAGTGAATCGGATAATTGATTGATCTGCTTAACCGTTGCTTCAACTTCTTTGCGCCCCTGTTGAGCACTTTGATTAGTTGATTCTGCTTTTTTGGCTGCGGCCTCGGTATTATGAGAAATGTCTTGAATGGTGGCTTGCATTTCCGTCGCGGCGGTTGCAACCATATCAGCTTCATGCAACTGCTCTTGCATACCCGAGCTCGTTGCTGCGGTGCTCTCCGATAAGTGATCGGTAGCAATATTTAAAGTCGTTAAAGCTGTATTTACTTCGTAAATGAGTTTTTTGAAGTCACTTATAAGACTATTAAAATCAATTGTCATGGTGGTTACTTCATCTTTACCACTGTGTTCTATAACAAGTCTTAAATTATTATTTCGACGAATTTCATTGATGGTGTGATACACCCGTTCAATTGGGACGATAATCGAACGACTTGTAAAGTACACCAAGATCATCACCAGCAAGCTGGCAACAATAAAAATTATTATTGCGAGCATTTGCGTTTTTGCAGCAGTAGACTCAACTTGCTGCTTAGTTGCAGTTGTAATTAAAGTAACTAAATCATCACTTTGTTTAACGCTGTCTCTCATTTTACCAAGTGCACCTGAACCTAAATCCAGACCTAATGCAACTTGCTCATCAACTAACGATTTAAACTTACTTTTATAAATAGCAAGTAAACGTAACAGCTCTGACTGGTCACTTGAAGCTAAGTTTTCGTTGCGAATTTGGCGCTCAAGCTCCGATACACCGTCTTCAAAACGAGTTAAATATTTTAGGTCAAAACGCAGCATAAAATCTTTTTCAGAGCGTCTAAGCTGTAACATCAAAGTGAGTAAATGATAGTTATCTTGTTTGTCTAACAACGTTTCCATTTTATGTACTGCGTCTCGCAGTTCGCCATAAAGCGCATCTTTGGGGTGTAAGCCTATTTTCTTCTGTAATTGCACAACCTTTTGAAAATCATCATTATACTGCTTAGCAAGTACTGCAAATTGCTCTACTTGCACAGTGGCAATATCAAGCTCGGCTGATAATTGAGCCAATTTTTTAATTTTAATCTGCAACTGTTCATATTCTTGATCGAATAACTCTAAGCTGCTTTCTTGTTTATAAAACAAAAAGTCTTTTTCGTACTTGCGCATTGACAGTTCATGTATATCGAGTTTTTCAGCATACTGAATCGTTTCATTTAGTTTTAGCATAATGCGTGCCTCATAAATAATGACGCACAACATAACGACCATAGCGAGACCAACAACTAATGCATTGACTTGTAAACGACGTTTAATAGTCAAATTTTGGAGTAAACTCATTAACAACAGCCTATAAAATAAATCACTGCAAGATAGTATAGTTAAATAACTAACAATTGGCTTACATTATTATTGTTTTTTACTACAGTGTTTTAAAAAATCAGTTGATTTTAAATTTAGCCTACCGAAGACCACAAATTTTGATGTAATTCCTGTGTGTTATGCCACTGTCTTGCAGCTAACCACTCAACTAATGGCTGTGGATCACTTGGAAAATTAATCTGTTTTTGTGAGGTACTATTGAGCCAATCATCCAACGCATTGGGGTTTAAGTAATTCATTACGTGCGCGGCTTTCATTGCTAATAATGTTTGTGCATTGGCGTCTTGTTCAAACTGCCCTGACAATGGTTTCAATAACAGTTTTTTACCTAATTTTAGTGCTTCGCTAGAGAGCTCAAAACCCGCATTTGCGATCACACCACTGGCATTAGCTAAATCATTTAAAAAGCCACCACGTGAAGGGGCTCGTAGATGAATATTCGCGGTTGAACTATTTTGTGCTTGCGGGTGGTAACAATAGAATTCTTTTTCAGGAAACTCTTGTAAGTAATCAATCACACTTCGCAGTTCTTCAAAAGGTAAATATACCAATACTTTATTGTCAACATTGACTGGATTATCATGCTGATGATGAGCAATAAAAGGAGGAATGATATTTTGCGCAAATGGTTGCCAATGCACGCCTAAGTAGGTATCAGCAGGAGCATAATATTTTATGAATGAGCGGCGCAGCAAACTATGCCCAAACATTGGTACTTTGGGTGATAAAAATGCAGCTTGATGACTCATGCCTATGACTGGCACTGCTTGGCGTTTTGCTGCCCATGCGCTGATCGGTTCAAAGTCATTAAACACAAAATCATAACCCGATACATCTAACTGTTTAATGTCTTTTAGTAATCTACATATACGGCTATTTTTCACTGTTTGGTAACTATTGACTTGACCATTTTGAGTAGTAAAAGATAACCCCCGAAAGCTGCGATAATTAGTAAACTCGTCCATATCAAAGTAATTCTGCTGGGCTCGCCCTGAAAACACATAATCTACAGCAATCCCCATTTGCTTAAACGCATTCGCCATCACCCGTGCTCGGGTTATATGACCATTACCAGTTCCTTGAATGCCATAAAGTATTTTCATAAGGTAGCCACTATCAAGATTGCCAATAAACCACAGCTTCCCCCCATCAATGCACCAAGCACTACATCAACAGGAAAATGTACCCCAAGTAACACCCGCGATGCTGCGACACCAGTTGCCCACAAAAAACATAACTCTGCGAATTGCGGGAAATACTGCGCTAAGATAACGGCCACTAAAAATGCGCCAGCACTGTGCCCTGACGGTAAACTAAATTTATCACTGGGCGTAATGTAAGCGCCTTTTACTAAACAATCACATGGCCGAATTCTGGCAAAACTATTTTTAGCCACGTAATAAATGGGTCGCTCAATTAAAAAGCCCAGCAATAGAGTCATCGCCATAAGCCGTAATTCAGCTTCACTGCTAAGCCAGCCAAAACCAACAGCGATTAATACATAAAGCCCTCCATTGCCTGTTTTTGAGAAACCTAAAGCTGAATTTTTTAACCATTTTGGGGCATTGCCATTAAATAGCATCAAAAACAAACTTTGGTCCAGTTGGACAACTTTTTTTAGCATGTTGTTCTCACTCATTACTTGCTCCTTTAATTGTGCAAACTCTGTACACAATTTCAGCTTAGGCGGTGAAAATAACAATTGAGTGACGCTTTTAAGACACTAATATTGCTTTTCCTGTTTTAGCGCAATAATTGTTTAAAAAGAGCGCAATTTACTGTTATTAAGTCGTTGTTATTGCATTTAAGAAAGGTATACTGAACATCAGCTCACGTATCTTTAGAAAGGATAGAAAAATGGATTACAGCACTTCAGATTTATGCGATCACTTTGCCGATGTGGTCGATGTGCTCGAACCTATGTTTATTAACTTTGGTGGTCGTCACAATTTTAGTGGCCGTATTAAAACCGTCAAATGTTTTGAAAATAATGAACTGATCCGCGACATACTCTCTCAAGACGGCGAAGAATGTGTATTATTAATTGATGGGGGTGGTTCAACTCGTCGCGCATTAATCGATATCGAGCTTGCTGAACTAGCTGTAGAAAATAACTGGCAAGGCATTGTGGTATACGGTGCAGTACGTCATGTTGATGAACTTGAAGAGCTTGATTTAGGCATTCAAGCAATTGCTTCAATCCCTGTTGCAGCAGACAGTACTGGTGCTGGTGAAGACGGCATTGGCGTTAACTTCGCTGGTGTCTCATTCTTTGATGACGACTTTATCTATGCAGATAGCACCGGTATTGTATTATCTGGTGAAGAACTTGAACTGGAAATCGTAGAAGAATAACGAGTGTCAAACCACCTACATATCTATGATGAAGCGACTGTAAAACCTTGGTGTAGCAGTCGCGCTAATGAAAGAAAAGCATGGCAGTCAATAGCCCTACTTGACACTGGTGTTGATCCTTTACAAGCCATGCACGATGCCGCGCAATTTGGTATTAAGTATGTATTACTAGGTATTTGCGAAGATATCGGGCCACGCGCCAACTTAGGCAATGGTGGTGCCGAAGATGGCTGGCAAGCATTTCTTAAACGCTTTTTAAATCAACCTGATAACCAATTTTTAGCGAACGAAAAAGTTTTGTTATTAGGCGAAGTCGCGATCAGCGATTTGACTCTTGCGGCGCGCGATTTATCAAACCAGAATCCTCAGCAACTAACACAATTACGCCAGTTATGCGCCCAGCTTGATCAACGTGTTGAGCAAGTACTGAGCTTAATTTTTGCTGCAGGGTTAGAGCCAATCGTTATTGGCGGTGGCCATAATAACTGCCTTGGTATTATTCGCGCATTAAGCAAGCATAAACAGCGCCCAATAAACGCGATCAACTTTGACCCTCATGCCGATTTCCGTGACTGTGAAGGCCGCCATAGTGGTAATGGTTTTCGCTATGCATATAACGAGCAACACTTAAATAATTATCATGTTATTGGCATGCACGAGCTGAAAAACAATCAAGCAATTATTGATGCTTTAGCTGCTGCCCAATTTAGTTATGATAGCTACCAAGCGCTGCAAGTTAGGCGCGAAAAAACCTTAACTGAAGCATGCCAGCAGGCACTATATAATCTAATTGATGCACCACTTGGGGTTGAAGTGGATCTTGATAGCATTTCATTAATGCCCGTCAGTGCGTATACCAATTGTGGTTTTAGTGTTAGCGATGCCGAACACTTTGTGCATTTAGCTGCCAGTCAAGTAAACAGCCAATACTTGCATTTATGTGAAGCAGCCCCAACCAACATCCTAGTGGTATACAGGCTGGAATGAGCGATGCAGGGCAAATAATCACAGCTCTCGTGAATGCTTATTTACAAGCCAAAGCAAACTAAAAAACGATTACGGATGCTCTATTTGCCATTGTTTTAACCAAGAGATCATGCCAACACTGCTCAGTGGATGACTATAGTAATAACCCTGCGCAGCATAGGCGTTTAAACTTTTTACAAAATTAAGCTGCTCCAGTGTTTCTACCCCTTCGCAAATTACCTTCGCATTTTGTTGGTTATGCATATCAACCATACCGCTGATCAAACTACGAACATGGCTTTGATGACTGAAATCAGCTGTTAATGAAGGCGCTATTTTTACATATGCAACGGCTAAATTTGGTAACTTAGCAAGCCAAATAGGGCTATCACCAAGGCCATCCACACAGACTTTAATACCAATGCTATTGATGCGTGCGACCATTGCTTTACCTTGCTCATCTAAACTCATAAACAGATTAAGTGGACACTCGACAATTAAATCGCCAGCTTGTAGTTGATGTTCGATAAAAATGTGATCAAGGAATTCGATAAATTCTTCATTTAGCATTTCAGAGCCAAATAAATTGATACTCAAAGGCATCGTTATGCCTTCCATGCGCAGTGCCATTGCAAGCTCTGCGGCGCGTTCAATAACAAATGTGGCTAATGGATAAGCAAGCCCTGCAACACGTATATCATCAATAAATCGATTAGCCGATAAAATCCCTTGTCTGGGATGTTGCCAACGCAGTAACAACTCTAAAAATTCAATTTTTTCATCGTGATTGCAAATGATGGGTTGGAAATACAATTCAAGTTCGCTAGAAAAATCGATATTTGCTAATTCTTTCAAACGCGCTTGCTGTTCTAATTGCTCTATTCTCATTTGTTGATGGTACACCACCACTTGTTGTTTTGGGTGGCTATCTAAAGCGAGGTAAGCAAACGAAATTAAATTATCAAAGCTATTTTCTTGTTCATCGCAATCAACGAAACTGGCCCGTGCATTGACTTTAATAGTGCAATTAGCCACATTAAACGGCTTCAAGGTGGCCCCTAGTATTTGATTGATTAATTGCTCATGTAGATGTTTTTGCTGCGCTAAATTACATATAAACGCAAAATTTAGGCCACCAAGGTGAGCTAATTTTTGTTCCCCAGCTAAATTAATCACTTCTTCAATAAGCAGTAGCTGCTTAATACGGTTTGCAGACTGCGCTAATAGTAAATCCCCAAAGTCTCGGCCAATATGCTGATTAACCTGAGCAAACCCTCCAACCGGATAACCACCAACGCAGCTCGTTGTTGATTGTTTTTACGCCAGTCGTAATAGCCTTGGCGTAACTGCTTAATATCGGGAAGATTTAATAACGGCGCAGGCTCCATAAAGTGATTTATATGCGCTGCGTCATCAGCCTCAGCAACAAGTTCTTCATCATCAAAATAGCCAGACATCGCCAGTACAATGCTCGCCAGTACAATTAAATAAAGAGGTAACTCAAGTAGTAAATGAGCCGCTAAGCACACCGTAAATACGAGTGCTGAGCAACAGCTCAAAGTGAGCATAGTCCACTTATTTTGCGAAAATGCCAGCCATAAATGCAAACCAATACTCAGTGCAAATAGTAACTCCAAAAAGTTAAAGCCGCCGCTTAATACTGCCAACCCAAGTACCCCATTGCTGAGATAGCTAAAGCGCAGTAATGGCTTTTTAACCACGCACAAGGCACAGATCATCGCCATAAAAATAGCGCCGGCTAAAAAAGTAGGCGTCAATATATTGTTTAAAAAAGCGCTCCCTGCAGAATATTCAAGTCCCGTATTTGTTAATAGCGCAATTAAAATCATTTTTTGAGTACAACATTACAACAGACTAATTTAGTCTACCCAAAATCCACAGATTTAACAGTTTATTCACGCCAAATTGATAACTTAATTGTGCTGGGTGGGATATTTGCCAATGAGCTATATCGGCACGCATGCCGACTTTTAACACTCCGCGATCAGTTAAACCCAATGCTTTTGCGGCATTACGCGTAACTCCGGCGAGAGTTTCTTCAGGAGTTAAGCGAAATAAAGTACACCCCATATTCATCATTAATTGCAAAGAACACAAGGGTGATGTACCTGGATTAAAGTCTGTCGAAATCGCTATTGGTACTTGATACTGCTTTAATAGCTCAATTGGCGGCTGTTTGGTTTCGCGTAAAAAATAAAATGCCCTGGGTAATAATACCGCCACAGTGCCTGCTGCAGCCATGGCCTTTACTCCAGCTTCATCTAAATGTTCAATATGATCAGCAGATAACCCATTAAATTCAGCGACTAATTGTGCTCCTTGCTGATTTGAAAGCTGTTCAGCATGACATTTCACTGGCAAATTATGTTTTTTTGCGGCATTAAAAACTCGGCGAGTTTGCTCATTACTAAAACCAACATTTTCGCAAAACACATCGACAGCATCGGCTAAATTTGCAGTAACCACTTGCTCAAGCATCTCATTACAAACCAGATCGATATACTCATCACTGCGACCTTTATATTCCAAAGGTAGGGCATGCGCCCCCAAAAATGTTGTTTTTACATCAATCGGGTGATTTTCACCTAACAAACGTGCCACTTCGAGGATTTTAACTTCATTTTCGCAATCAAGTCCGTAACCAGATTTGATCTCAACGGTACTCACTCCCTCGGCATAGAGGGCATTGAGACGATCCTTCGCGAGCACAAATAAAGCCTCATGATCCGCAGCTCGTGTTGCTGCTACCGTACTAGCGATCCCCCCACCTTGCGCTGCTATTTGCTCGTAACTAACACCTTGTAAACGCTGTTCAAACTCTTCAGCTCTTGAGCCGGCAAACACTAAGTGGGTATGACAATCAATTAAACCAGGTGTTAGCCACTGCCCTTTTGCTGAAAGCATCGGCGTTGCTAATACGTCGAATTTAGGTAAATCGGCTTGTTTACCCAACCACACAATGACACCTTTGCGGATAGCCAATGCTGCATTTTCGATGGCGCCATAAGGGGCTGCAATACTGCAATCCATAGTTGCGATATTGGCATCTGTGATCAATAAATCCCAGTCATTAGCCGGATCATTTGCAGTGATTGTTGTCATATTAACTCCGAAAATTATTTTTTATCAGTCTAACAAGCCATCTTGTATATACAAGGTAAATATGCCATCTTATAGTTAATAACAAATTTAAAAGACCATAATAATTCAAATGACGACACCTAAGTTCGCACAAATAAAGCAATTTATTGTTGATAATATCCGCAGCGGCGCATGGCTTGAAAACCAACGTGTGGCTTCTGAAAATGAATTAGCAGAACAATTTAGTGTTAGTCGAATGACTGCGCGCCGAGCATTAAGCGAGCTCACCGAAGCGGGTATACTGACTCGTAGTCAAGGTTTAGGCACGTTCGTTGCCAGTTTTAAATCGCAATCATCATTGCTTGAAATCAAAAATATAGCAGATGAAGTCAAGGCCCGTAACGGCAATTATAGCTGTACAGTATTAGTGCTTGAATCTATCAGCGCCGTTGCGCCAATTGCGATTGCACTGGGTGTTGAAGTAGATAGCGTGGTGTATCGCAGTGTATTAGTGCATAACGAAAACGAACAGCCACTGCAAGTTGAGGAGCGCTTTGTTAACCCTGCACTAGCAACAAGCTACCTTCAACAAGATTTTACTGCGTTAACTCCGCACGAATATTTATCGAGCGTCGCACCATTAACGGAAGCGCGCCATACGGTAGAAGCAATAATGCCTAACAGCGAAATGTGCCAATGGCTTAATTTATACCATGAAGAGCCATGCTTACAGGTGATTAGGCGTACTTGGTCATCATCTGGGATTGTTAGTTTTGCCCGTTTAGTATCACCGGGTAGTAAGTATCGCTTAGGCGGACATTTAACTTTTAAAAAGTAATATGTAAAAAATAACATTAGAAAGAATATAAAAATCAAAAATGATGCGCTTCACAGCGTATTTTTTGAAACCAATAAGCTTGTATATACAACAGGAGTAATCTATGAACAACAGACTTGATGAATCTCGCGTTATCCGCGCCCCACACGGCGATAAAATCAGCGCTAAGAGCTGGCTCACCGAAGCAGCTAAGCGCATGTTAATGAATAATTTAGATCCTGAAGTAGCCGAACATCCACATGCTTTAGTTGTGTACGGTGGGATTGGTCGTGCAGCGCGTGATTGGCCTTGCTTTGATAAAATCATCGAAACTCTCGACAGACTCGAAGACGACGAAACGCTACTCGTACAATCAGGCAAACCTGTTGGGGTATTTAAAACTCACAGTAATGCACCGCGCGTATTAATTGCCAACTCAAACTTAGTACCTCACTGGGCTAATTGGGAGCATTTTAACGAGCTCGATAAACTTGGTTTGATGATGTATGGGCAAATGACTGCGGGATCATGGATCTACATTGGATCACAAGGCATAGTACAAGGTACCTACGAAACCTTTGTAGCGATGGCAAAACAACATTTTAATGGTGACGCTGCTGGAAAGTGGGTACTAACCGGTGGCTTAGGCGGTATGGGCGGCGCGCAGCCACTTGCGGCAACCATGGCGGGATTTAGCGCACTCGTAGTTGAATGCGATGAAACGCGTATCGATTTTCGGATCAAAACCCGCTATGTGGATGTTAAAGCAACCGATTTAGATCATGCACTGGAGCTTATCAACGAGGCGTGTGGCAAAGGCGAAGCGCTGTCAGTCGGCTTACTTGGTAATGCCGCTGATGTATTTAGTGAGCTTGTTAACCGAGCTATTACTCCCGATGTAGTGACCGATCAAACCTCTGCTCACGACCCGTTGAATGGCTATTTACCGCAAGGTTGGAGCATGCAACACGCGGCTAAAATGCGTGAACAAGATCCACAAGCGGTTGTCAAAGCAGCTAAGCAATCGATGGCTGTGCAAGTCAACGCAATGTTAGCACTACAACAAGCTGGTGCTGCAACAACTGACTACGGCAATAACATTCGTCAAATGGCATTTGACGAAGGCGTAACAAATGCCTTTGATTTCCCAGGTTTTGTGCCAGCTTATATTCGTCCATTATTTTGCGAAGGAATTGGTCCATTCCGTTGGGTGGCATTATCAGGCGATCCTGAAGATATTTATAAAACCGACGCAAAAGTGAAAGAGCTTATTCCTGACGACAAACACTTACATAACTGGCTTGATATGGCTCGTGAACGTATTCAATTCCAGGGCTTACCTGCTCGTATTTGCTGGGTTGGCTTAAAAGACCGCGCTCGTTTAGCGCTGGCATTTAATGAGATGGTCAAAAATGGTGAGCTTAAAGCACCGATTGTGATCGGCCGTGACCATTTAGACTCAGGCTCAGTTGCGAGTCCAAACCGTGAAACCGAAGCAATGAAAGACGGCTCAGATGCAGTATCAGATTGGCCATTACTTAATGCATTACTGAATACCGCAGGAGGTGCAACATGGGTGTCACTTCATCATGGTGGTGGTGTAGGTATGGGCTTTAGCCAACATTCTGGCGTAGTCATTGTTGCTGATGGCACCGACGAAGCAGCTGCGCGGGTTGGCCGCGTATTATGGAATGATCCTGCAACGGGCGTTATGCGCCACGCGGATGCAGGTTACGATATTGCAATTAATTGTGCGACCGAGCAAGGCCTCGACCTGCCAATGTTAAATAAGGAATAATCATGTTTAAACTCACCCTAACACCTGGAAAGCTCGATTTAGCAACACTGCGCCAAATTAATTTATCACCAGTGACGTTAACGCTCGCCAAAGATAGCGAGATAAAAATAGCAGCCAGTGCACAAACCGTGCAAGACGTGATTGATCAACACAGAACGGTTTATGGCATTAATACCGGTTTTGGCTTACTCGCCAATACTAAAATTGCTGAACATGAATTAGAGTTACTCCAGCGATCCATTGTACTTTCCCATGCTGCGGGCATCGGTGCTTATATGGATGACAGCACAGTACGATTAATGATGGTATTGAAAATTAATTCATTATCACGTGGCTTTTCTGGCATTCGCCTAAAAGTGATCGAATTCTTTATGCAGTTACTTGCTGCACAAGTCTATCCATGCGTGCCAAAAAAAGGCTCGGTAGGTGCATCTGGCGATTTAGCGCCACTTTCACATATGTGTTTACCACTGCTCGGCGAAGGCGAAATGCGCTATCAAGGTAAACTCATTAGCGCTGCTGACGGTCTTAAAATAGCCGGTCTTGAGCCATTAACACTGGCTGCTAAAGAAGGCTTGGCTTTGTTAAATGGCACTCAAGCCTCTACCGCATTTGCGCTTCAAGGGCTATTTCGGGCTGAGGATTTATATGCACAAAGCTGCGCGATTGGCTCAATTAGTATTGAAGCAGCAATGGGAAGTCGCTCGCCATTTGATGCACGTATTCATGAAATTCGTGGCCAACTTGGTCAAATCGATACCGCGGCAATGTTTCGCGATATGCTCGGTGAACATTCACAGATCAGCGAAGCTCATGTGGATTGTGAAAAAGTACAAGACCCGTATTGCCTACGCTGTCAGCCACAAGTACTTGGTGCGTGTTTAACGCAAATTCGCCAAGCAGCCGAAGTGTTGTTGTGTGAATCTAATGGTGTAACCGACAACCCATTAGTATTTGCTGATGTAGGCGATATTATTTCGGGAGGTAACTTCCACGCCGAGCCTGTGGCTATGGCAGCCGACAATTTAGCATTAGCGATTGCCGAAATTGGTGCACTAGCTGAGCGTCGTATTGCGTTACTCATTGATTCAAACTTATCAAAGTTGCCACCTTTCTTAGTTGAAAACGGCGGCGTTAATTCAGGCTTTATGATTGCACAAGTAACCGCAGCAGCATTAGCGTCTGAAAATAAATCATTGGCGCATCCTGCTTCTGTGGATAGCTTACCAACTTCAGCTAACCAAGAAGATCATGTTTCTATGGCAACTTTTGCAGCACGTCGTCTGCAAGAAATGGCTGATAACACGCAAGGCGTACTGGCAATTGAATGGTTGGCATCTGCGCAAGGGTTAGAATTTAGAAAGCCATTGCAGGCATCAGCCAAAGTTGAACAAGCTAAAGCAACACTGCGCACAAAAGTGAGCTACTACGATAAAGACCGTTATTTTGGCCCAGATATCGAAGCAGCTAATTTATTATTACAGCAAGGTGAGTTGTGTAATTTATTACCTAAAGGCGTATTACCGTCGTTTTAAATAGCAAACTGATAGTTAAAACCAAGTGATTCAATAGCCGAACCATCAATGATGCGTTCGGCGCTTTCGTCACTCGTAAATGTAGGGGGTTGTTCCGTATTGCTGGCATTTTTGCTGATAGTAATCTGCTTTGGTTGGATGAGCTGGGTTGACTACATTGTAAATTGACGCTGCAACTTGCCAATTCTCCAACACAGTAACAATCGCATTAATAACATCTTGTTGCTGCACCATATTAACGGTTTGGTTGCTCGAACTTTGTAGTTCTTTGCCTGCCACAAAACGCCCAGGCTCTCGCTCTGGCCCAATTAAACCACCGAGTCTAAGTACTTTTCCACCCGCATTTAATACCAGTTGCTCAGCATCAATTAATGGCTGTTGGCGTGCAGTGCTTACTTTAATCTCACTTTGCTCTGTATAGGTTAGATTATCTTGAGCATACACAGCCGTTGATGAACACAACAAAAAGCCTTTTGCATTCATGGTGCCTGCCAGTTCAATGGCTAATTTTAACGTGGCTAAATAATGGCTATCAGCGTGGCGACTACGTGGTGGTATAGCACACACCCACCACGCATTATGTAAATCTAGTTGATGAGCTAATTGCTGATCTGCAAATACTAACTGGCGCTGAAAAGCATGTTGATGCTCTGCGCTGCGATGGGTGCCTTGAACATCCCAACCTTTTGCGAGCTGTTGTAAGCACAATGGCTGACCCAACCAACCTGCGCCCAATACTATTAATTGGTCTTTATTTTTACCCGCCACGTAACATCACCCTTACAATTAAATAGAAATTTGTTCACTTCTCTCATCGCACACAATAGCGATTAAGATAAAGATATGATTAGATAAGAGTGCTTACTCTACTAAATAATAAGAATGTGTGCACTTATGTTACGAAATCTATCATTACGAAAAAAATCCTGTTATTAATTGGTGGCACTATCAGTGTGCTGTTACTTATTGCCTCGACTTACTTTGTGAACCATATCGCCGCCTTGTCTCGTCAAAGTATTGAACGTGAAGCATACAGCTACTTACAAAGCGAACAGCTGTCAATGCAGAGCTATTTTGCTCAATATGGCAAAGTTGTAGAAACTTTTGTGAATAATCCTCATCTCGTTAACTGGTTTGACGCATGGGATAAACGCGACCAAACACTCCAAGGCGCGCCAGGCTACGAAGAAGTAAATCAAGACTTTATACGCATTAGTGGCAATGATGAAAATATTCTCTCGGCATTTTTTGCCTCCGCCAAAACCGGTGAATATTTTAAAGAGCATGAACGTACTACCCACTATAATGGCCAGCCGTATTACGCTTATAAACGTGGTTGGTGGCAAGATGCATTAAAAATTAACCGTTTATATGTCGGGCCCATTTCAGTTGATTTAACCACAGGTAATGCCTCTGCGGTTGTGCAACAGCCTGTTTATAATAAGCAACGCGAACTAATTGGTTTTGGTGGCGTCGATTTACAACTGAATAAAATCAATAAAATGGTCGAAGATATTCGTTTTAACGGTCAAGGTTTTGGCTTTTTACTCGATGGCGACCAAAAAGTGGTGCATTTATCAAAACGTACCAACCATAAACTTTCAATCACCGATGAAGGTCCTAACGGTAAAGAGGGGTTAGAAGTACTTGAAAAACAATTTAGCGACACGCAAGGCTTCAGTTCGCTCAACCAGCAAATGAAAAATAACGTCGCTGGTGATGCCAAGGTAACCTTACAAGGACAAGAGTACTTTGTGGTTTATAACCGCTTACAATTAGAGCATCCTTATCTAAACTGGTACGTGGGTATTTTAGTGCCACGCACTATGATTGATGAGCCAGTAAATGACGCGGTCATGACCACCACCAGCTCGGTCATTATTATTTTATTAATCATCATGGCAATGATTTTGTGGGCTACAAAAATGATCTCACAGCCGATCATCACCTTGACCCATATCATGCGCGATATTGCTTCTGGGGATGGCGATTTAACCCAAAAAATTACTATTGATAGCAAAGATGAAGTTGGCCAGTTAGCTCATCATATGAATACCTTTATTGATAAGTTGCACGTTATGATGCTTAATACCGCAGCACAGGCTGAACAACTTACCGATGCGGCGGCACAATTAAAATCGGTTTCGCAACAAACTAATGACGAAATTCAACAAGAAAAACAGCAGGTTGATAGTGTTAGCGCTGCAGTAACCGAAATGGCGACCACGGTTATGGAGATCTCGCGTAATGCACAACACACCAACAATGCAGCTGAGGAAGTCCAACAAATCACCGCAGATGGCGCCACTCGCTCGCAAAATGCACAAAGCGTGATGACCGCCTTAGCTGACCATATTGGCGAAGCTGCTAAAGTGGTCGCAGGCCTAGAGCAAGAAAGTGGTAACATCGGCGCCGTAGTTGATGTGATCAATTCCATTGCAGAGCAAACCAATTTGCTGGCGCTGAACGCTGCAATTGAAGCCGCCCGTGCTGGTGAGCAAGGCCGTGGCTTTGCGGTCGTAGCCGATGAAGTTCGCTCGTTGGCCAGTCGCACACAAGAGTCAACTGATGATATTCGCAACATGATCTCACGCTTACAGCAAATTGCACAGCAAGCTTCAACTATGATGCAACAAGGACAAGAGCGCGCGCAAAGCTCGGTTACACAAACTCAAGAAGTACTAGATGCATTGCAAAACATTGCTGACTCAGTGACTAAAGTACAAGATCAAAGTCATCATATTGCCACCTCAACCGAGCAACAAACGGTGGTTGCCGAAGATATAAATAATAGTTTAGCGGCAATTAATCACTTAGTGAACAGCACTGCAGATCATGCCCTTGAGCTTGCTGATGAAGCCAGGGACCTTAACGAGCTTGCCAGCTTACTAAATAAAACCGTTAATCAGTTTAAGCTTAAGTAAGCCAATATTGATAAGCAAAAGAGTGCTCCGGCACTCTTTTTTGTTGTAGATCAATATTCCCTCGACGCATCCTTTTTATACTAACGAAAATGATATAAAAGGTGCGCGTGATGATTAATTTACCCAAATGGGATCAAAGCTTAATAAATAAGTACAATGTGTCTGGACCAAGATACACCTCCTACCCAACAGCATTGTCGTTTAATGATGGCTATCAACAACAAGACTTGATCAGTGCAATTAACTCATCAAGCAGTCGCAGCTTATCTTTATATATCCACATTCCGTTTTGCAGTCAGCTTTGCTATTACTGTGGCTGTAATAAAGTAATAACCCGCCATCAATCAAAAGCTGACTTATACCTAGATTATCTTGAAAAAGAAATCATCGCTCAAGCGCTGCTATTTGATAGCTATCAAGTACAGCAACTGCATTTAGGCGGTGGCACGCCCACTTTTTTAACAACCAGCCAAATGAGCCGTTTAATCGCGCTACTTGAGCTGCACTTTAAGTTTGCTCCCGATGCGGAGCGTGGCATTGAAATAGACCCTCGCTCACTGGCAACTGACATGCTCAGCCACTTGCGTAGCCTTGGCTTTAACCGTGTATCATTTGGCATTCAAGACTTTAATGATGATGTACAGCTTGCCGTTAACCGTCCACAAAGTGCTGATGCAGTAAAAAGTTTGATTGGTGAAGCGCGTGAACTCGGCTTCAAATCAATCAATGCAGATATGATTTATGGCTTACCACTGCAAACCCCTGAGAGCTTTAAAGAGACTATTGAGCAATTAATTGCCCTTAGTCCTGATCGTGTATCGGTATTTAATTACGCGCACTTACCGGATCGCTTTGCCGCTCAGCGAAAAATTAAGGATGCAGATTTACCTAGCGCTCACGATAAGCTCACCATGTTTAAGAATACCTTAGAACAAATGAGTAACGCAGGTTATCAGTTTATTGGTATGGATCACTTTGCAAAAACCAGTAATGAGTTAGCTATTGCACAAAATAGTCAGCAATTACATCGTAATTTTCAAGGCTACACCACTCATGGTGACTGTGATTTACTGGGTTTAGGGGTGTCATCAATTTCACAAATTGGCACTGCTATTTTGCAAAATCAAAAAGAGTTAAAGCATTACTATCACGCGATTGATAATCAGCTTGGCAGTGCAATCAGCAAAGGTATGAAACTTGATAATGATGACGTTATTCGCGCTGATGTGATAAAACAGCTTATTTGCCACTTTGAACTGAATATGCAAAGTATTGCTAATAGCTATCAACTCGACTTTAAAGATTACTTTGCCAGCTCACTGCAAGCTCTTGAGCCGCTAATAGCAGATGGCATGGTAACTATCAATGCAGACTTAATAACCGTCACAGCACGCGGCAATTTGTTTATTCGTATCATTTGTATGTGTTTTGATGCTCATTTACAAAAACAGATTAACGCGACTCGGTTCTCTCGGGTAATTTAATCTGAGTGCACAAGCATAAAAAAAGCAGACCGAGGTCTGCTTTTTTATTGATACTATAAAATTAGTTAAACACCACGTTTTCGCTACCAGGGGCTGCTTTAAACTCTTCAATGATTTTCTCACAGTCAGCTTTAATTTGCTCTGCATGAGTTTCTTCAGCACGCCAGCGAGCGCTGTCTTGTTTAAATATTTCTTTTTTCGAATATTTTTTACGAGCGTCATGAGTTGGCATTTCTTTTACCACTTCATACATCGCAAATATGCCTGGATAACGCCCTGGAAGGTCTTCGTCATCCTCAAAGCTGTATTGCGACATTAGCACCCAAATACGCAAACTCCCTTCTGAGAACTCACATTGCTCTTGGTGCATAGCACGGGCGATTAAATGAATGCTGTCTGCGAGCTTGGCATTTCGCTCTAAGCGTGACTTAGCTAACTTAGCTTGCTGCTTTACCTGCTCTTTCGCGATCAGTTTTTTTGCGCACTGAGTTTATACAGTAATTGGCCAGCATAAAATGCCAGCCCCGCAATGATCACAGCGCCAACACTCAGAGCCAAGATCATTATGTTCATTATTTATCGTCCTCGTCATCTAACCATTCATTGGCTAAATCATTCGACAAGTAATGATCAAAGTCACTATTAGCTTCTTCGCTAAACTCTTCATCATCAAAATCGTCAGCTTCGTCTTCAATACCAAGCAATTCACATAACACTTGATGACGTGCAATACGGCTGTTGAAGTATTTAGCATCTTTACCTGTTAATAACTGGCCACTTTCATGTAACTCAACCAGCTTCAATAAGCGCTCATCATTTTCTAGCGCTTCTAATTCTTGCTCTGGTGAAAGTTCAGGCTGAACTACTTTTTTCAGTTCAACTTGTGGCTTCAAGTTACGTTTAAGCTCAATAACTGGTTCAGCTGCAACGGCAATTAAAGGGATTGGTTTTTTACTACCAACACGTTTATCTTTATGTTGCTGATTACTATTACTCTCAGGCTGTAAAGCGTCTATCGAGTTACGTGAACCTGGCTTTGCACCTTTGGTCTTTTTAACGCGTTGTTCTTTCAATGCACGCATTTCTTTAAGCTTATCTTTGCTTAAACGAACAGGACCGTTAGACGGGATTTTACGTGACTTTTTAGTTCTACTCATATCTTGATCATCTCACTTAAGAGGTTTTGAGCAACGCGCATTTTAGCGTTGCGATGCTGGCCTTGCCAGAAGAATTCGGTTTGTGCGGATTGAGGTTGGGTAACTCGACTACTTGCGCACTTTCTATACATTTAAGTATAAACAATGGCTATTGTAACAGGACAAATAAAAAGGCGGTAGAGAAAACATCTCTACCGCCTGCTAATCTGAGCGCCATTTAACTGGACACTTCTCCCTTCGACTTTTTAGTCTTTATTATTGTTATTATTTTTGTTGTTCCATGTTGTTATTATTTTTACCTTCCATGTAACATTCCATTTTGTTTTTATTTTAAACTTCCGTGAGATTTTATTATTCTCGGTCTTCATTGACTCTTTTTTAATATTCCTTCGGTGACATCAACCGATGTCTTATCCCCGATAATCACGTCACACTACTTTCCGTGTAGTTTAGTCCATTTTGTTCTTATTGTTTCAGCGACAGGGGTTAATTTACGCATTAATAATTTTGTTACAACTAATTTATATAATTTTTCTTACGCAATACAAATTGCAACATAACCAAAACATTAAATTACAATGAGTTATAATAAAAACAAAAATAAAAATAGGATTTGGCTTACAGCAGGATATGGTCAATGTCTTACAAGGAAAGAGGTAATATCGACAAAACAAAAAATACAAAAAAAGCAGCCTGAGCTGCTTTTTGTAACCACTATAGATTTTAGGATTAATAATAAAATTAATCTATACTACTTTAGTGTAGTCCACCTAAGTACTTAGAAAGCACTTCGATATCTTTGTCAGTTAGCTTTTTGGCAATATCTTGCATCATGCCATTTAAATCATTATGGCGCACACCATCACGGAATTTCTCAAGCTGTGACTTGATGTATTCTGGATGTTGAAAAGAAATTTTTGGAAACTTAGCTAATGATGAGCCATTACCACGTGGACCATGACATGCTGCGCATGCTGGAATACCACGTTCTGCGTCACCTGCTTTATAAAGCATGGCGCCAACGTCAACGATATCTTTAGGTGTCTCACCTTCAGACATGTTAAGTGACGAAAAATAAGCAGCCAAATCTTTCATGTCTTGATCGCTTAATGGCATTGCCATCGCGCTCATGACTGGATCCATACGACCCTCTTTACCACCTGAAGTCATACCTAACTTCAATTCAGTAAGTTGCTTATAAATATAATCCGCGTGTTGGCCTGCAAGTTTTGGGTAGATATTAACCGGCGCATTACCGTCTGGGCCGTGACAAGCCGCACACGTTGCTGATTTTTCTTTACCTGCGTTTACATCGCCATCAAATGCTGTTGCGTTGCTTGCTGACAACGCACCAAGCAATATAGTTAAAGATAGTGCTATTTTTTTCATGGTGAATTCTCTGTTTCCGACCCTGTATCATCTACAATATGGATGTTGTGATTTATATATTCTACACGATAATAAATTCTCTGGCACGTTTTCTACTCATATTAAACTTATAAATTATAGGGTTTTGACCTAGATTAAGCTTTGACCATATCATTTTAGTTGATTTTAGGCTGTTATCTTAGTCCAAATGCGCTTTTTAATAGTGTAGTAATAGTATAAAATGCGCCCCTTAAGTGAACTTTAATTAAGTAAAGTTTACTCGCTGTAATACTTAATTAAGTTTCTAGGAGAGCCTGTGCTCAAATCTCGTATCAAATATAACACTGCATCGTTCGTTACCAGCGCTCCAGATATCACTAAATTGCCTGCTGATACGGGAATTGAAGTTGCCTTTGCTGGCCGCTCCAACGCCGGTAAGTCTAGCGCCCTAAATGCATTAACTGACCAAAAGCTGGCACGTACTAGTAAAACCCCTGGCCGTACGCAACTGATCAACACATTTGAATTAGCCGATGTTGATGATATGCGTCTAATCGATTTACCTGGCTATGGTTTTGCTAAGGTACCGATCGAAATGAAAAAGAAATGGCAAAAGTCATTAGGTGAATACCTGCAAAAACGTCAAAGTTTAAAAGGTATCGTGATCTTAATGGATATTCGTCATCCTCTTAAAGATTTAGACCGCGATTTAATTAATTGGGCAATTGGTAGTGAAATTCCAGTATTGGCACTATTAACTAAAGCCGACAAACTAAAGCAAGGTGCACGTAAAGCACAGGTGCTGCAAGTTCGTCGCGAGTTAAGCAGCTTAGAGGGTGATATTACCGTTCACGCGTTTTCATCTTTAAAAGGCACAGGATTACCTGAAGTTGCTAAGAAATTAGATGAATGGTTCCTAGGGCCAATTGTTGCAATACCACCTACTGATGTTGAACAAACGCCTGAATCAGATGCTTAATCACACGTTTAAGTAAAAACGCTGACCCGCAGATTGAATGAAATAGCCTTGCTTATCAGCTTGTGCTATTTCTGCCCACTGATAAAACACACTTCTTGATACCCGAGCACTACAGCCATACGGTAACTGTAAATACGGCACATCATTGCCCTGATAATCTTGTACTACTAAAGGTTGTTCGCAGGTTACTAGCCAAGTTCGCTGTAAATTATCCACACAACATAACACTTGCCCTTGCTCTGTCATTTCAAAGCGCCAATTTACGATTATAAAGGGAGCATCATGGACAGTAATAGCTATTTTTTCGATTGGTGTTTTTAAGTAAAAAGTATCCTGCTCTTTGCAAAGAACTGAGGCAAACAGCTTAACCATAGCGATACGAGTAATTTTACTGCCACCGTATAACCACTCACCTTGCTGATTGATGATAATTGGCAGCTCGCCACAATGCTGCGGCTGCCATTGAGAAAATGGCTTGCTTGGCTGCTCAAGTGCAGTGGCAAGCTCATTCAAAGAGTGCATTATTTAAGCTTGTTCATCGTTAATGAAAAACTAACAGGTACTGCCGTTGCTATCGATGGTAAACCTGCTAACTTTTGCAATTGCATAATGCCATCAATGACAGCAAAGTCTGCGCCATTTATGATAATTGGGCTCATTGATGAAACGCTGATATCCCCTTGCGATGACAAGTTGGCTATAACATCCAGTGTAATCTCTTTCTTAGCGCCATGAAAATCAAGTTCAGCACTAATACCTTTAAATACATGTTGGCCAGGCTTAAGCGCTTTTAATTGCGTGCTTAAATTAGCTGTTATGGTTGCGGTTGGAAACTTCGCTGTTTCAAATAACAACTTGGTCATGCGTTCATTACGGATAGGGATCATCGTTTCAACTGAGCTCAGATCAATATCAACTGAGAAAGAGCCATCTTCAGCTAAACTACCTGACACATTTTTGAAGTGATGCACTTCAGCAATACTATTTGACTTAATAGACACAAAACTTACTTTGCTTTGATCATTGTTAACCTGCCAATCAGCACAGGCAACACCAGAGACTAATAGGCTTGATAACGAAAGACCTAATATCGCAATTGATTTAACCATCACGCATTCCTTTCAAAATGAAAATGAGATTCAATGGTATCACTTGTTCTATGAAGTGCAATCAATAGCATAATAAATAACAGAGACAAAAAAACGACCCAACAAATTAATGCTGGGCCGGTATAGCAAACTGGGGAGAAGCTATCAATACGAGCACCCTTTCGAGTGCATCATCAACAGGATGTCCTACAGGATGAGGACGACGCGGACTTTACCAAACTAACCATGATAAATAAACTAAATACAGGTACTAACTAGTCGAATTGATAAACATATAACTAATACTACAAATTGCATGTTAATTTAACTTAATATTAACATTGAATTTCAGCTCAAAATTTGCTCTATTAACTAATTAGAATAAAAACTCCACACACTTTGTCTGTAAACAGCAGTTCAAAGCGTGATCAAACACACACAATAAAAGAGCACTGATCATGAAAAAAATAACCACTCTATACTTATGCTGCCTGCTATTTATCTTCAGTAATAGCGCTAATGCAGGCTATACCCAAACTAAATACCCAATTGTATTAGCACATGGCTTGATGGGTTTTGACGATGTATTAGGTGTCGATTATTTTTATCGGGTACCAGCAAGCCTCAGTCGTGATGGCGCACAGGTTTTCGTCACGGCCGTATCCTCGCTGAATAATTCTGAACAACGAGGCGAGCAGTTACTACAGCAAGTTGAACAGATTATTGCACTAACTGGTACAACAAAAGTAAATCTCATTGGTCATAGTCAAGGTGCGCAAAGTATTCGCTATGTTGCCTCACTACGCCCCGACTTAGTTGCCTCAGCGACCAGTGTTGGCGGTGTTAATTTTGGTAGCCCTGTTGCTGATGTGGTGCGCCAAGGACTGACTCCTGGATCTAAGCTAGAAGGTATAGCTAAAACAGCCTTTGATGCATTTGGCGGGTTAATCGCATTACTCTCTGGCAATAGTCAGTTACCACAAGATGCGCTTGGTGCACTGGAGAGCTTAACCACTGAGGGCGCGCTGGCCTTTAATCAAAAATATCCAGAAGGCCTACCTGCTGAGCAATGCCAGCAAGGACCTATGTATGCCAGTAATGGCGTATATTACTTTTCTTGGAGTGGTACTCGAACTTTAACAAATATATTTGACCCATCAGATGCAGCACTGGCGATCACTGCAATACTGATCCCAGGCGATGACGATGGCTTAGTCTCTCGTTGTAGTAGCCATTTAGGTTATGTATTAAAAGATAATTACCGCATGAATCACCTTGATGAAGTGAATCAACTGATTGGCTTTCATCATTTATTTGCAACCGATCCACTGACAGTCTACCGTCAACATGCTAATCGCTTGAAAAAATTAGGCTTATAAACAATGAAGCAGTTGCTCATTTTAGTGTTAGTGATATCTATCACTAGCACAGCTATGATTTTTTTACTCAGCGACGATAAGCTTACAAGTGCAACGCCACCACATGTCGATCAACCGATGGCAATCGATAGCATTTTTGAACACGTTATTTTAGCTAGCCAAGAGTCCGGTGAGTTTAGTGCTTCGCAGGCTCTAAAACAGTGCGAAAAGTTAGCTGCATGCGAAATCAATAGTGAGCTATTTAATCGCTACCTCAGCTTTAAAATAGCGCTGGCAGAGCTGCAGCAACAACTCGCTCATTTGCCGCTAAGCGAACAATTAATTGCAATGATCGCTTTTCAACAACGCTACTTCAATGCAGCTGAAATCACTCTTTTATTTAACGATGATAATGAGTGGCAGCACTATACAATTGCCAAGCTTGAAATTAATCAGAACAACCATATTAGTGATGAATTAAAGCAACAATTGTTATCTAATTTAGAGGGCGAGCAACCTGAGCGTATTACCCAGGCACTTAAACCTAGTAACGATCTAAAAGCTTTAAACACTGAGCTAAAAGATGCCCTGCAACAACAAGACTACAATCAACTGGCAGCGGAATTTGGCGATGCTGCGGCAACAAGGTTAATCGCTCTAGTGCAGCAGCGCCAGCAATGGCAAACATTGAGTGAGCAACTCAAACAACAAATTAAACAGTTAAAACAACACTATGAGCCACAACAAGCAGAGCAAAAAATTACCCAGCTACTTGATGAGCATTTAACCACAAATCAAAAGCGACGGTTTTTAGTGTTATATCCATTGCATTAAATGAGTGACCTACTATAGCGTTAAGAAAGTAGCCGAATGGCCACCTTTTAAAAAACTGACTACCCTATTCACAGACATAAAAAAGCGCGGCTTCACTCAATGCAGCCGCGCTTATATGATTTAAAAAGCTCAGTGATTAATGGGCTTGTTGCCAATTATCTCCGCTATCAGCTTCAACCACTAATGGCACATCTAATTTCGCAGCATCAGACATTAACTGGCAAATTTCTGCGGTGTATTGCTCAACACACTCAGTTTTGATTTCAAATACCAATTCATCGTGTACTTGCATCAGTAATTTAACCGTATTCGGTGCTTGTTCATACACCCATTTGTTGACTGTTAGCATGGCTTTTTTGATGATATCAGCAGCGGTGCCTTGCATTGGTGCATTAATCGCAGCACGTTCGGCTCCTTTACGGCGCGCGCCATTACGGGCGTTGATCTCTGGTAAATGTAAGCGACGACCAAAAATAGTTTCAACATAGCCATTTTCGGCAGCTTTCTCACGGGTTGATTCCATGTACTCAAGCACACCAGGGAAACGTTCAAAATACTTATCAATGTAATGTTGCGCTTCATGGCGCGGTACATCAAGTTGACGTGCTAAACCAAATGCTGACATCCCATAAATTAAACCAAAGTTAACCGCTTTAGCTTTACGGCGCATATCCGTGGTTACATCTTCTAACTCAACACCAAACACTTCCGCAGCAGTTGCACTGTGTACATCAAGACCATTGGCAAACGCATTTAACAAGCCTTTATCTTGCGATAAGTGCGCCATGATACGTAGTTCGATTTGGCTGTAATCGGCAGCCACTATTTTATAGCCATCTGCAGCAATAAAAGCCTCACGAATACGGCGTCCTTCTTCTGAACGAATAGGAATATTTTGCAGATTAGGATCGCTTGAACTTAATCGGCCAGTTGCCGTTACCGCTTGATGGTAAGAAGTATGCACACGCTTCGTTTGCTCATTCACTATCAGTGGTAATTTATCAGTGTAGGTTGATTTAAGCTTAGATAAACCTCGGTGCTCAATAATAACTTTAGGCAGCGGGTAATCGTGAGCCAACTCTTGTAGTACTTCTTCAGCTGTAGAAGGTGCGCCTTTTGGCGTTTTTTTAATAACTGGCAGTTCAAGTTTTTCAAACAACAATACTTGCAATTGCTTTGGTGAGCTTAAGTTAAATGGTTCACCAGCAATCTCATGCGCTTCTTTTTCCAGCTCAATTAAACGTTCACCCAAACGCTGGCTGTGCGCGGCAAGCATTTTACTATCAATCGCAACACCGGTGCGCTCAATATCTGAAATAACGCTGACAAGCGGCATCTCTATATCTTCAAATACCGATTTAAGCTTTTCATCGGCTGCAAGTTTCGGCCATAATACTTGGTGTAAACGAAGCGTAATATCCGCATCTTCTGCGGCATAAGGTGCCGCTTTATCAAGTTCGATTTGATTAAATGTCAGCTGCTTTTTACCTTTACCAGCAATGTCTTCAAAACTGATATTTTTATGGCCTAAATATTTTAGCGCCAACGAGTCCATATCATGGCGAGTACCAACACTATTAAATACGTAAGATTCAAGCATAGTATCGAATTTAATACCCTTTAGCTCAAAACCGGCATTAGCCAATACACTCTTATCATATTTTAAATTTTGACCAACTTTAGCTTTGTTTTCATCAGCTAAAATTGGCCCGATCTTCGCCATCACCGTCTCTAAGCTTAACTGTTCAGGCGCGCCAGGATAATCATGGGCAACCGGTAAATACACGGCTTCGCCAGCTTTAACAGCAAAGCTCATCCCGACAAGTTTAGCTTGCATGTAATCAAGGCTGGTTGTTTCAGTATCAAAGGCAAATAGTTCAGCGGCATTTAATTGCTCGACTAAAGTATCTAATTGCTCTGTTGTCAGGATTGTTTCATAATGAGCATCAGCTACTTGCGGTAATTCATTCGCTTCACTAGGGACAGCCAAGTGAGTGTCTGCATCTTTTGGATTATCTAATAACTCAGCTAACCAGCGACGGAACTCACACTCGCCATACAAGGCAATCAGTTCATCACGATTTGGCTCTTGCAATTTAAAGGTATCTAAGTCTGATTCAACTTCAACATCGCATTTAATGGTAGCCAGTTCATAACTTAGCGGTAAATGATCGACTGCGGCGGCAAGCTTTTCGCCGATCTTACCTTTGATCTCACCGGCATGATCAAGCACACCTTGTAATGATCCGTATTTTTGTAACCACTTAACCGCCGTTTTAGGGCCGCATCCATCGACACCTGGGATATTATCTACTTTATCGCCCATCAAAGCTAAGTAATCGATGATCAGTTCAGGACCAACGCCAAATTTTTCAACCACAGTGTCTGGATCAGAAATACTGTCGGTCATGGTATTGATCAAAGTGACATGCTCATTCACTAACTGAGCCATGTCTTTATCACCGGTTGAGATCAATACATGGCGCTGCTGCTCTGAAGCAATACGGGCGAATGTACCAATCACGTCATCAGCTTCAACACCCTCAATACTAATAAGCGGAAAACCCATCGCCCTAATAATATCGTGCAGTGGCGCTATTTGCGTGCGCAAATCATCGGGCATTGGCGGGCGGTTGGCTTTGTACTCACTGTACATATCATTACGGAAAGTTTTACCTTTAGCATCAAAAACCACCACCATATGGCTTGGATCATACTGTTTGATCAGGCTTTTCATCATGTTAACAACGCCATAAATAGCGCCTGTTGCTTCACCTTTTGAGTTAGTTAAATGCGGTGGTGAATGATATGCACGGAATAAGTAGGAAGAGCCATCGACTAAAATAAGTGGATTTTCAGGGATCTGAGCCATGATGTAATTGGATCCTAAATGAGAGAAAACGAAATATCTGTAAGCATGCCATAAGGGCACGCATAAAACGACTGTGAATTAAGCTTTGTTTAAACCGTTAAATAAGAGTAAGTTGTGGATAACTATGTAGATAACACCCACAAGCTATTCCTCCAAAGTAATTTAAAACTACTTAGAAACAAGTTAAGTGTATGTTTTGTTTTAAAAAGATAATACGAGGTTCTTTTTTTATTATTTTTATCACAATGTGGAAAAACATTTTATTGCTTTGCTTGATTGTGGCTTTTTACAACTAAAAAACGGTTAATTCATTCCTTATAAATAACCGGACAAGCATTCTACCACAATGGATCAAAGATCATAGCGATCCTTTATAATTTTTTCCTATTAGCCAACTTTAAAAAAAGCATATAGCGTGTTTTTGCTCTGCCTCGAGTGGATTGATCGAATAAAAATAATCTTTAACTCATCATTATTGATGATCACAAAATGATCTTAATAAGGCCATAACAGTCAGCAAAAGTCATGCTAAACTGACTTTATGAATAATAAATAAGGGCATAGTATATGAAAAAAATAGCTGTAATTTTAGCAGGTTGTGGAGTTTATGACGGTGCAGAAATCAACGAAGCCGTATTAACGTTATTACATATTGCCAAAGCCGGAGCAAGCTACCAGTGTTTTGCCCCTGATATTGAGCAATTGCACACGATCAATCACCTGAATGGGGAACAAATGACCCCTAACCGGAACGTATTAGTCGAAGCGGCACGCATTGCCCGTGGCGATATCAAAGCGTTAACACTGTTAGATGCTAATGACTTTGATGCTTTGATTGTGCCTGGTGGATTTGGCGCAGCTAAAAACCTGTGTGATTTTGCGATCAATGGTGCGCAAGCACAATTAAACCCTGAAATGCTCCGTGCTGCTAAAGCATTTGCGAATGCCAAAAAACCAGCAGGCTATATGTGCATTGCTCCAGCAATGATCCCATTGATCTACAGTGCTGGCGTAAAAACCACTATTGGTAATGATGTTGATACTGCTAACGCACTACAAAGTTTAGGCGCTCAACACATTGATTGTGCGGTAGATGATATTGTAATTGATGAGCAACATAAACTCGTAAGCACTCCAGCTTATATGTTAGCGCAGTCAATTTTAGATGCTGATGCAGGTATTGAAAAACTAGTCGCTGCGCTTTTGAAAATGAGCTAATTAGGTGCTACAAAAACCGCAAATCAGTCATTCTAAAGTAGGTGCTTTGTTGCGCTGACGCAAAAAATAGTGTTTTTTCATAAGAAAAATACATCGTAGCGTTTTATAAATTGCGGCTTAGCGTTATAATCGTTCTAAATTCCGTCATCTATCGTGATTGATCACGTTCAAATCGAAGTGAGCAAGGCAAAATGAAAAAACTATCAGCAGCATTATTATTGCTAGCAACCACCGCATACGCACAGCCATATGATAACTCTATGACTGAAGATGCGATCAAAAAACGTATCGCGCCTATAGGTGCCGTTTACTTTGAAGGCGATAAAGCAGCAGTTGCTGAAGTGCCAACAGGTCCTCGTACCGGTGAACAAGTTTACCAAGCGGCGTGCTTTGCATGTCATGGTACTGGCGCACTTGGTGCACCAAAATCAGCAGATGACTGGGCTCCACGCTTAGCTAAAGGCGCAGACACTCTATTAAACCATGCAATTAATGGCTTTAACGCAATGCCACCACGCGGTACATGCATGGACTGCTCAGATGATGAAATAAGCGCAGCTATTGATTTCATGAGCAAAAAATAATACTTAATTCTGTACTTTTTTTTATAAAGGGCTGATTTTTTCAGCCTTTTTTATTATAAAAATAAATATTAACCTACCTTTATCACTATTTATTATTATCATTTTCTAATACTATTGTCCGCTTGACGATTCAGCAAAAAAGTGAAAATATAAGACCAATAAATATACAATAATAAAAATCGGTTTAATGTCACTGGAAGATATAACAGCTTTACTACATAAGCTGGAGCATAAAAATAATCGTTTAAAAGCTCTAGTCCAAAAGTATAAGCAATCCCACCACTTACAAAATGCCCTGATCCAATTATCAGAGCAAGCTAGTTCTGTTGCCGAATTAACGCTACTTTACCCTGCGATTCATGATATTTTGCAAGATTATATGCCAAGTAAAAGTTTTTACGTGGTGCTGTTAAATCAATTTAGTAACACCCTTGAACTATCTTACTTTGCTGATGAAAAAGATGGTATATCTGTGCCACTTAATCAAGATAATAATTTTATCCAAGGTGTCACTGGGTATGTGTTTAAGCAAGGTAAAACCACCTACTTCCAAGGTGATGAAATGCAGGCTGCTGCCAACAAGGGGTTATTTAAGTTACTTGGCACACCAGCAGAACATTGGGTAGGCGTCCTAGTATACCGAGAGCAAAGTATTATTGGAGTGCTAGTCGCACAAAGTTACGATAAACAACAAAGCTACTCTGAACAACAAATCGAGCTATTAGAAGTAATGTCGCTCTATTTATCAACAGCTATCGAACGAGTAAAAAAACGCGAACTATTAGAGTCTGAAGTAAAAATAAGAACTCGTGCATTAACACAGAGCAATGAAGCGCTTAACCTCGAAGTAGAACAACATAAAAAAACCCTCGAACGCCAGCATATTTTGTTTAAAATTTCAGAGTTAGCGACGCAAACAAAGCATATCAATGAAGTATATCAACAAGTACATGAAATAATAAAATCAATAACTTACGCTGAAAACTTATACATTGCATTATATGATCGCGAAACAGGTTGGTTAAACTTTCCGTACTGTGTGGATGAATATAGAGATAACACCCAACCGCGTCCTTTCGCCAAAGGTTATAGCGAATTAGTATTACGTACCGAACAAACTCAGCTTATTGATTGTACTAGAGCACAAAAACTACTCAAGTCAGGCGAAGTCGAGCGACTTGGACAAGTCTCTGACTCAAACTCAGCAACCAGCTGGTTAGGTGCACCATTAAAAACTGCGCAAGGTGTAATTGGCTTAATAACTTGCCAAGCCTACAACCATAAGCATATTTTCAATCAAGACGACTTTGAATTAATTACCTTTGTATCACATCAGATAGCGACTGTATTACAAGCACATTTGGCTGCTCAAGCCTTAAAACAAAGTCATCAACAATTAGAGTTTCGGGTTGCTGAAAAAACCAAAGAGATCCGCCAAACCAATATGCATTTACAAATGCAAATTGAAGAGCGTAAAAAAATAGAGCAACAGCTGTATCATGATGCCCACCACGATCCACTTACTGGCTTGCCTAATCGCAGTTTATTTTTAACCCAATTAGAAAAAACTCTACAGCATTATCAACGTTACCCTGAACAACAGTTTGCTGTGCTGTTTATTGATTTAGACAAGTTTAAGGATATTAACGATCAACTTGGTCACCAAGCTGGTGATCAGTTTTTAATTAGCGTCAGTGAGTCTTTCTCACAATGTATTAGGGAGCACGATTTACTTGCGCGTTTAGGCGGCGATGAGTTTGTTATTTTATTAACTCATTTAACTGATCGTCAACAAGCCGAAGATGTTGCTAAGCGATTAATTGAACTAATGAAAAAACCATTTTGCATGAAAGGTATATGTGTACAAAGTGGTGCCAGTGTCGGTATTACCTATTCGAAAACAAACTACAAGCATACGGATGAAATTATTCGTGATGCTGATGCTGCCATGTATTATGCAAAAAATGCCGGTCGCAGCCGGTTCGAGTTTTACCATCCACTGCTTAGTGCCGGCACCAGCCCGTATGAGTTAGAAACCAGTCATCACTTAGACTCTTTACCAATGCATTTTCGCTGCTCTGAAATTATTACACTTGATGAACAGCATCAGTCAGAGTCGCTACTTGAAGCATTTGGTGAACACCCAGTACTTGGTAGCACTAGTTTTGAAATATTAAAGAAGTTTGCCGCTGATAAAGCACAACAGCTGGAAGTGGAATTACAGTTATTAACTAAAGCGTGTCAACAAATCCAAACGGCACAACTGCAGATGGTGTTATTCCCTTGCTCGGGCTTATTACTGGAAAAAATTGAATTCCAGGCGTTATGCCAAACAATGCAAAACCACAACATAACGAAACAAATTTGTTTATTGTTTAATGAACAAGAGATCCGTTACGCCTCAGCGGTACAAATTAGTAATTTAAAAGTATTGAGTAAACAAGGCTATTCGATTGGCTTAAATGATTTTGCTAAAGATCGCTGCGAACTTAATTTACTATGCGATATTAATTTCGATTATTTATTACTTAGCTCTACCTTTAGTAAACGAGTGTTACAACAACAAAGCTTTGATTTACAACTACAAGGTGTACTAGCAATAACTAAGATAAAACAAATAAAAGTAATCGCGAAAGGCCCTTCAATATTAAATTATAGAGCCTTACTAGACACTCATGGTTTATCACTATTTATTGGTAGGCAGCATGCAATTAGTTCTACAGCAACACTCCCAGCTGACTCTTCGAACGAGCAAATTTTAAATTAACGATATGCGTCGCGGATAACCAGTTTATTATCCGCAGCTCAGATGAACTACTCAGGCTTTTTCAGCATAGCACGTAAATTAGCAACTCTGGCTTGGCCCTTTTCCATTCGTTCGGCTTGCGTATTTGGCGCTTTTTTATTTTCAAATGCTAAATCATCTTGCGGTAGCTCTTGTATAAAGCGGCTCAACTCTGTTTGTGATGTTTCGCCAAATTGACGACGAATTTTCGCATAGGTCATGGTCAGCTCTTGCTGAGCACGAGTGATCCCCACATAAGCTAAGCGACGTTCCTCATCAACGTTTTCTTCATCAATACTTACTTGATGCGGTAATAACCCCTCTTCCATGCCTACCATAAATACGTAAGGATACTCCAAGCCCTTAGAGGCATGCAGCGTTAGTAATTGCACTGCATCGGCTTCATCTTCTTCTTCGTTACGTTCTAACATGTCACGCAACGTTAACTTACTCACCACTTCAGCAAGCGTCAACGGCGGATTATCCGCATCACCTGTGAGCATATCGGTGATCCAACGGTACAACTCAGAAACATTCTTCATGCGCATTTCTGCAACTTTCGCACTCGGTGATGACTCGTATAAATAAGCTTCGTAATTTATTTGTCTGACTAAATCTTTTACCGCTTCAAGGGTATCACCACGTACCGCATTATCTGACAGCTCAACCACCCAACGTGCAAATCCCGCTAACGAGTTTAAACCGCGACCTTTTAAGCGATAACCTAAGTCATTATCAAAACAGGTGGCAAATAAACTGGCATGTTTTTCATTGGCTAGGGTACCCAACTTTTCCAGCGTAACTGTGCCTATTTCACGGCGCGGAGTATTCACAATACGTAGAAACGCATTGTCGTCATCTTGATTCACCAATAAGCGCAAGTACGCCATTATATCTTTGATCTCAGAGCGTGAGAAAAACGACATTCCACCACTGATCTTGTAAGGTATTCGGTTACTCATTAACGACTTTTCAAAGCCACGCGCTTGGTGATTACCACGGTATAAAATAGCATAATCTTTATAACTGGTGCGTTTCATAAATTTATGCGAGATGATCTCAGCGACGACCCGCTCTGATTCATGCTCTTCATCACGACAGCCAATCACTTTGATCGGCTCGCCATTTTCTAACTCACTAAACAGTTTTTTATCAAATTCATGAGGGTTATTGGCAATCAAGATATTAGCAGCTTTTAAAATACGCTTCACACTGCGATAGTTTTGCTCAAGCTTAATGAGCCGTAAACCTGGAAAGTCTTTGCTTAATAACACTAAGTTTTGTGGTCGAGCACCGCGCCATGAATAGATTGATTGGTCGTCATCACCTACCACGGTAAAACGCGCACGCTCACCCACAAGCAACTTAACTAATTGATATTGACTGGTATTGGTATCTTGATATTCATCCACCAGCAGGTAACGGAAACGTTGTTGCCAACGCTCACGCGAGGTTGCATTATTGATCAGTAATAAGGTGGGGATCATGATCAAGTCATCAAAATCCAAAGCATTATAGGCGCGTAACTGGGTTTGATAACGCGCATACAATTGCGCAAATAGCGCTTTTTGTGGCTCTCGCGCTTCGCGAATCGCTTGCTCTGGTAAAATAAGCTCGTTCTTCCAGCTGCCTATTTGCATTTTTAATAGATTGAGTAAATCTTTGTCTTTTTTTAGCTCTTCTTCAGTTAAGTCAGCAATTAATTGCCCAGTATCTTGATCATCAAATAATGAAAAGCCAGGTTTAAAACCCAGCGTTGTTAGTTCTTTTTTAATGATTTCAAGGCCTAAGGTATGAAAGGTAGATACCCACAAGCCTTTTGACTCTTTTTTACCTAACGTTTGAAAAACTCGCTCGCGCATCTCTTTCGCCGCTTTATTAGTAAAGGTCACCGCGGCAATATTACGTGCTTGATACTCACATTTTTGTACTAAGTAAGCGATTTTATTAGTAATTACACGAGTTTTTCCTGATCCCGCCCCCGCCAGCACTAGGCATGGACCACTAATATATTTTACCGCTTCATCTTGTTTAGGATTGAGTTTCATATCGACCAAAGAGATTGCATTAAAGACGGGCAATTTTAACGTAATCACTACAATACGCCTAGCCAATAAGGTAACATTAGCCATTATCATTTACGCGACAGTAAGGGACAGACATGATCAACCCAGCAAAACTTGAAGAAATTGCCAAACAGATTTCCAGTAACATGCCGCAAGGCGTTAAAAACCTTGCCGATACGTTTGAAGCGAAAACCAAACAAGCTATTCAAAATAAGCTTGCTGAGATGGACTTTGTCAGCCGTGAAGAATTTGATGTACAAAGCCAAGTACTAATTCGCACCCGCGAGAAGCTCGTTGCATTAGAAGCGAAAGTTGCACTACTTGAGCAACAACTCAGTAGTAATAAGCAAAGCGAGCAACCCGAATAATACCGTTTTAGTTATTACTTCAGGCAGCTTCGGCTGCCTGATTTGTTTTACGCCTTGCATACACGCGAACACTTATATACGATACGTATACGTTTTATATATAGGCACTGTTATGGGTATCGTAAAAATCAGCGATCAACTGCACGAAGAGATCCGCAAAGCCAGTACCACTATGGTACGATCTATAAACTCTCAATCTGAATACTGGATAAAGATAGGCATGCTAGCTGAGCTTAATCCAACCATGACCTACGCCGAAATAATCAAACAGCAACTTGCACAAGCCGATGTAACAGCTGGAGAATCTTTGCATGAGTGAAATAATTATTAAAACTCCCGCACAAATAGAGCTAATGCGTGAGTCTGGTCGCCTACTGGCAAAGGTGTTTGCCTATTTAGATCAACAGGTCAAAATCGGCATCACCACCATGGAGATCAATGATTTAGTAGAGCGCTATATTGTTGATGAACTTGCTGCACGTCCTGCCAGCAAAGGCCAATACGATTATCCTTATGTGTTAAACAGCTCAGTAAATGAAGTAGTCTGCCATGGTTTTCCAGACTCTAAACGCGCATTAAAATCAGGCGATATCGTCAATTTAGATATTACCCTTGAGAAAAATGGCTTTATTGCCGATTCAAGTAAAATGTATATGCTTGGTGAGGTGTCACCGTTGACCAAGCGCTTAGTCGAAAAAACTTATCAAGCAATGTGGCAAGGCATCAAGCTCGTAAAACCAGGAGTGAGGTTAGGCGATATTGGCAACGCTATCGCTAATTTTGCCCATACTAATGGCTATAGCGTTGTACGTGAATACTGCGGACATGGTATTGGTGAGCAAATGCACGAAGAGCCGCAAGTTTTACATTATGGTAAACGCAATACCGGCGTTGAACTTAAAGAAGGCATGACCTTTACCATTGAGCCGATGATCAACCAAGGGGCGGCAAAAGTAAAAACTAAACCGGATGGCTGGACTGTGGTTACTCGTGATAAAAAGCTTTCTGCGCAGTGGGAGCACACTATTGTCGTCACCGCTGACGGCTATGAAGTACTGACTTTACGCGAAGAAGAAATTGCCATTGCGACGATATAAGTCAGGTTAACACCATGGCCATTTTATTAGTAAATGATCCATTGCCCCATTTGAGCTTTCAAAAATTCGCACCCGATCAACGCTTAACTGATTGGGTGCAGTGTTATTGGAAAATAGGTTCAACAACCACACAAACAACACGGTTCTTTACAGAAAAGCTCTACCCTGATGCAGGCGCAAGCCTAACAATTGATTTTAGCAATGCGACACCCGTTATTACCTTCGCATTTAATCGTCAAACGCAGGCAACAACTTTCAGCAATCAGGATTATTTAGTCAGTATTCGTTTTGCGCCTACTGGTGCTTATCACTTATTAGGTATAACGCTACACGAGTTAGCTGAAGAAAATTATCTACTCGGTGAAGATTTTACCCCAAGCTGGTATCACAGTTTAATAGCATGTGTTGAACAAATGCAAAGCAGTCCACTAACCAGCCAACTGTATTTACTCGAGCAGTGGTTACTCAGCCAAGCAATCAACAATCAACTCGTAAAAAGCAATACCATTAAAGTGATCAAGCAGCTTATTCAACTCAATAATTCCACTAGCTGTATAGGCAAACAACTTGGCCTGACACGACGTACTCTTGAGCGTCGCTTAAAAAAGAAGCCAGGGTTAGTCCAACTCAATTACAGCAATTTTACCGACTAAAAGCCGCACGCACGCTACTTGCTGACAGCCAAACACCGATAACAGATATAGCCTTACAATGTGGCTATTATGATCATGCTCACTTTTGTCATGCCTTTCATAATTCTACTTTTGAAACACCACTGCAATATCGCAAGCGAAAAACACCGAAAGTATAGAGGGTGTTTTCACCATATAAAAAAGCCAAATGAAAAAAGCACATCGACTTAGCCTTTAAAACTAAGATTACAATTATTGAAGGTAGCCGCCGCCCAGATAGGGCGCAGTGCTTAGGTTACGTACTTATTCTACTACGTAACGTTCAAATACTTTAAGCCCTGAACTTTTATAGTTAACATCAACTTCATCGGCACAAGTTACTACTGACTCTAAGTCGTGTAAGTGACCATTTGCAAGACCATAAACCCATCCATGAATAGTCAACTCCTGACCACGTTGCCATGCTTCTTGGACTATATTAGTACGGCATACATTGCGTACTTGCTCTATCACGTTCAATTCAATCAGGCTATTGAGGCGGTCTTTCTCAGCGAGTGCATTAATCTTTGAGGTGTATTTCTCTTTTACATCACCGACGTGACGAAGCCAGTTATCAATTAAACCAAATTTAGCATCGTTAAGTACAGCCTGAACCCCACCACAACCATAGTGGCCAACAACCATAATATGCTTTACTTTCAACACTTCGACAGCGTACTGCATCACTGACAAACAGTTATGATCGGTATGCACCACTACATTCGCTACATTACGATGAACAAATAGTTCACCTGGCATTAGATCTACAATTTCATTAGCAGGTACACGAGAGTCAGAACAACCAATCCACAGATACTCGGGGTTTTGTTGCATGGATAGGATTTTAAAAAATTCCGGATCATCTTTACACGTTCGTTCAGCCCAGCGTTTATTATTTTCAAATAAGTTTTTTAACTTTCTCATTTCATCTCTTTTCTGTCTTTGGCGGTAGCTTGGATCAGGATATTACGTGGCGTTAATTGTTTTTCGCAAAACGTCTGCACACTGACTTGGTAACCTTGTTGTTGCAAATATAAAGCACGATCGAGCACAAGCCAAACCTCAATTGCTCTTCTAAACACATGACGGACCAGTTCGATGCGTTCAGTGACTTTTTTGCGCATTTTGCCTTTCCTTAAAAAGCATTCATAATCAATGCCTTGCGGTATATCTAGTGCCTTTTTATCTGCTGCCCATGCACAAAAAGCTTTAAATGAATCTGAAAAAATAGCTTTATTAACTGAGGGGACACTCACGTAGTTTTGTTCGCTGGTGAGGCTTTTGCGCAAAGCATCAAAACCCAATCGCCATTGCACTTCAGTTTTACGAACTTTATCTACCCGAGAAGGCGCTGTCACCGTTTCTTGTAGTGCTAATTTTAAATCACGATGCGTTAACTGCAGTTGGCTACGCTTACCGGCATCGCTCATAGCTTGATAATCATTCGGGGTGAGTAAGTGATAGCAACACGGCGATAGACTGATTTTTTGCGTTTGCGCGCTAGCCGCGTTACTCATAAACGCCTGATGTAATGCCCCGCAGGCATGCAGCGCCACTGCATGTTGTGCTTGTTGAAAATACCCAGTTACATCATCTTTGAGCACATCGGCTTGACTAAAGTGCATGGCTAACCCTTGTAGCTGAGCACTTTGCTGGCCTTGCTCACATAAATGTTGTTGCAATTCGATGCTGTGCACACTCGGCGCACGGTTAAATGCCAGCATACGTCCTAAATGGCCTTTACCCGCACACCATTCTAATACAGGTAATTGTGATTCTTGGCCAAGCGCACAAACAAAATCTTGCAGCTGCGCAAACTTGCGCCCTTTAATACCATTGCTGATCCAAAACGGATATTCGCTACGCGTAGTAGAGGCTTGAGGTAAGTAACACAATGTAGCTAAGTTATTGACTACGGGAATATACGGGCTAAAAAATTGATACAAGGCATCTTGATTGCTATCGAGATCGGCAACTTGTTGATCGCTCAACAGCGTTAATGGTTGTTCTAATTCAGGCCATGGCAGCTGATCAAAATCGAATGCAGTGCATTGCCAATAATGGCGAGTACTATGTAATAAGTTATCTAGGGCTGTAAACTGCTCAGCAAGGATCATGTGATTTTAGCGATGGTCATTTCATTTATGCATTATACGCTTTTTCTGAACATCAAGCGTAAATAAAGTGGTATAGATAACAAACTAATTATAATTGCCGCAATAAGCATCCACGACATTTTAATTTGTTCAGGTTCAACATACTGGTAAATAAAGCCATCTTGCGCCTGATTAAATTCGTCTTGCTCAATCCCGTATAGGTCAGCAATCAACCGCCATTTCGCTATCGACATAGATCCTAAATTAGTGCCCGGTGGTAAAATATAATCACTCAATACTTCAGCTTCATAGGCAAGCTGAGAAAAACTTTTATTGGGTGCGTATTGGTGTTGAGTTAATGCAATTGTTTCATCCATATGCATCATTGCATAGCGCCAGCCCTTTAAGCTGGCCTGATAAAATGCTTCAACTGTTTGCGGATGTTGTTCGAGCATATTCTCTGTGGTGTAAAGAATATCGCTATACACATTAATTCCATACTTCTGCGGGCAAATAAGTCTATAGTCAATGCCTTGCTCACGCATAATATACGGCTCATTAGTCACGTACACTTGCATCGCATCAATACTCCCAGCTAACCAATCCGCACTGCTGTTACCACTTTCATAAGAAGGTAAATTATTCGTTTGGATACCACTGCGTTCGAGCATTACCAATAATTCGGCATTTTCTTTGCGGCTGATACTGCTAAGACGCTTATTGACAAAATCCCGAGGATGAAAAATATCGGAGCTTTTTTTACCATCCAACAATAAGGAGAAAATTGTAAAATAGCAGCCATTGCCACCAAGGGTTTACCTGCGATCCGTTGCTGTAAAATACCTGAGTGCCCGACCCCGAAGTGAGCTTGGCCCGCCAACACTTTAGTGAAGGTATCTGGGTTATCAGGATCTGCCGGTAAAATAGTGACGTTTAGCCCTGCCGCTTTGTAAAAGCCTTGTTGCTGAGCCATATAGTAACCAGAAAATTGAAATTGATGCGTCCACTTTAGTTGTAAAGTCACATCCGCTGACGCAAAACTTTGCCCGCTGAGTATAAGCAAAGTGGCATAAAGCTGAAATTTCAGTCCTTTAAATGACAAATCGTGATCTAATAAGTTAGCTAATATTGCTATAACTATAGATAAGATATTCAATTAACCCAAGACTTTAAGTTTGCAAATAGACAAAAAAACACCTCAATTGAGGTGCTTGCTTATACTAAAACCACTTCAAGATACAGAATTCGTATCTTGAAGTGGTTTGGGTATATATCTTTAATTATTAACCGCTTTCACCCTATCGATGGGACGTTGAGTAGTTAAAAATTGGGTAAAACACGGATTCAGTGTTTCATCTTGCACACTGTAACCTAAGCGATTTAAATGCTCGTTGAATACCTCATACTGACTAGGCTCAATCGCAAACCCTGCTAATACATTGCCCATCGAACCACCATGATTCCGATAATGAAACAAAGTAATATTCCAATTGCTGCCTAAAGTATCTAAAAAGCGCGCCAGTGCGCCTGGATATTCAGGAAATTCAAAGCGTAATAACCGCTCATGCATCTGCTCAGGTGCTTTACCACCAACCATATAACGAACATGTAATTTAGCCAGTTCGTTATCTGATAAATCACAAAATTGATAGCCATTGGTGGTTAAATCAGCTGTGAGCTCATCTAACTCTTGCTGACCTTGGCGCAGTGCAACACCAACAAATATTTGCGCTTCACCAGGGCCTGCGTAACGGTAGTTAAATTCAGTAATAGCGCGACCACCTAATGAGGCGCAAAACTGTTTAAAGCTGCCTTTTTCTTCATTGATGGTTACTGCTAACAACGCTTCGTTTTTCTCTCCCAGCGCAGTACGCTCAGCCACATAACGTAAGCGGTCAAAGTTTAAGTTTGCGCCAGATAACACAGCTGCTAAATGCAGCCCTTTTTGGCCTGTTTGCTGACACCATTTTTTTCAGCCCAGCCGTTGCCAGCGCACCTGATGGCTCAGCAATCGCACGGGTTGAAACAAAAATATCTTGCATCGCCGCACATATTTCATCACCGGTTACAGTGACTACTTCATCACAAAACTTTTGCGCCAAACGAAAGGTTTCGGTACCAATAATTTTTACCGCAACACCATCGGCAAAACTGCCAACCCGTTCAAGCTCGACGGGTTTGCCTGCTGCAAGTGCCGCTTGTAAACAGGCACTTTCATCAGCTTCTACACCGATTACTTTTATATCTGGGCGCAATGACTTTATATACACGGCCATACCAGCAAGTAAGCCACCACCACCAACTGGAATAAATACCGCATCAAGTTGATTAAGCTGCTGCATTAATTCACGTGCAACCGTGCCTTGCCCTACAATCACATCAGGATCATCAAATGGAGGAACAAATATGCCGTCGCGCTGCTCAGTAAGTTCCAGTGCATAAGCTTTGGCAGCATCAAAATGATGGCCATGTAAAACCACTTCGCCACCAAGCGCACGTACCGCATTGACTTTGATTTCAGGGGTCGTCACTGGCATTACAATCGTTGCTTGATGCCCTAAGTGTGATGCACTGAGCGCCACCCCTTGAGCATGATTACCAGCTGAGGCGGTGATCACCACTGAACCGGCTGGCAGTTTAGCCAGTTTGTTGTATGCACCACGCAGTTTAAACGAATAAACTGGCTGCTGATCTTCGCGCTTTAGCCATACTTGATTACCAAGACGAGCACTGAGTTCAGCCATTTCGCTAACCTCAGTAACTTTTGCCAGTGGTTCCATATTAGCCTGGATAATAGCGCGAAAATAATCGAGCTCTTGAGAAACCATAATTAACTAAGCTCCTCCAGTTTGGCTAAATCACGCACCGCGCCTTTATCAGCACTGGTTGCAAGTAGCGCATACGCTTTTAGCGCAGATGATACATAACGTTCACGATCGAGTGGTTTGTACGCTTGTTTACCACGAGCAAGTTGCTTTTGCTTACGCGCTTCAAGTTCTTCATCTGTTAACGCTAACGTGATTTCGCGGGTAGCGATATCGATAATAATTTTATCGCCGTTTTCAACGTAAGCAATGGCACCGCCACTGGCCGCTTCTGGTGAAACGTGGCCAATTGATAAACCTGACGTACCGCCCGAGAAGCGACCATCGGTTATAAGTGCGCACTGCTCAGCCAAACCTTTTGATTTTAAGTAACTGGTTGGGTAAAGCATTTCCTGCATGCCAGGTCCGCCTTTCGGTCCTTCGTAGCGAATAACGACTACGTCACCGGCTTTTACTTCGTCATTTAAAATGCCTTCAACTGAATCGTCTTGTGATTCATACACCACGGCGGTGCCTTCAAAGTGTAGCATTTCATCAACCACACCCGCGCTTTTCACAATACAACCATCAACAGCTAAATTACCAGATAGTACCGCCAGGCCGCCATCTTGGCGAAACGCATGTTCAACGCTACGGATACAACCATGTTCACGGTCATTATCGCCTTCATCCCAACGACATTCTTGGCTCATTGCTTTGGTGGTACGAATGCCCGCAGGTCCCGCTCGGTAAAACTTTTGCGCTGCTTCGTTGTTTGGATCAGTGGCATCCCATTTTTTAACTAGCTCTGCCATAGTCATGCCAGCAACATGATTTACCGACAGATCCACTAAGCCAGCTTTGCCAAGCTCGCGAATTATTGCCATCATGCCACCAGCACGATGAACATCTTCAATATGGTATTGCGCGGTTGCAGGCGCTACTTTACATAAGAAAGGTGTTTTACGAGATAACGCATCAATGTGCGACATATCAAAATCAACACCGGCTTCTTGCGCAGCTGCAAGTAAATGCAATACGGTATTTGACGAGCCACCCATAGCAATATCAACCACCATGGCATTCATAAACGCGGTTTTATTAGCGATAGCACGCGGCAAGACTTCTTTATTATCTTTTTGGTAATACTCACGGCATAAATCAACAATTCGTGCACCGGCTTCGACATACAGTTGTTTACGATCTTTATGAGTCGCAAGTGTAGTGCCGTTACCAGGTAGTGCGAGGCCAATTGCTTCTAATAAACAGTTCATTGAGTTGGCGGTAAACATGCCCGAACACGAGCCACAGGTAGGACATGCTGAGCGCTCTACTTGCTCTGAGTCAGCATCACTTACTGATTCATCAGCACCTTTTACCATGGCATCAACTAAATCTAGTTTGATATCAATATTGGCAAGCTTAGTTTTACCTGCTTCCATTGGGCCACCAGATACAAAGATTACTGGAATATCTAAACGAAGTGCCGCCAGCATCATTCCTGGGGTGATTTTGTCGCAGTTAGAAATACATATCATTGCATCGGCGCAGTGACCATTTACCATGTATTCAACTGAGTCAGCAATTAAGTCGCGCGATGGTAATGAATACAACATACCGCCGTGGCCCATGGCAATACCATCATCAATGGCGATAGTATTAAATTCTTTTGGCACACCACCCGCTTGAGTAATGGTTTCTGCCATAAGCTCACTGAGTTGGTTAAGGTGCACATGACCCGGTACAAATTGCGTGAATGAGTTTACAACCGCAATAATCGGTTTGCCAAAATCGCTATCTGTCATTCCTGTTGCACGCCATAATGCACGAGCACCTGCGCGCTTTCGACCTTCAGTTGTTGTTGCACTTCTTAATTTAGCCATAGTTACCTCAGTGTTTGCAGTTACTTATAATATGTAACTGACATCCTCATTCTTAAATTTTTATTGCTAAGGGGAAAAGACCCAATAGCCCTGTTGATTTAGTTTTTACAGCAAACTACATTGCTTGCTGTTGTAAATTTTCTAGTGTTACTTGCTTAACGTCCACCAGCTTATTGAGCTGCGTGGTTAATAAGTGAATTGGCTTATCACTGTCGACCGTCATAGCCACATGGTAATGACCATCATCCATATTCAATTGAAAATGGGTTAAATCAAAACCACGATGACGAACTACACGCAAAAAGCGCTCAACGGCGATACTTTGATTTTTTAAAGCGACTGTTAAACTGTGTTTCATTTTCCACTCTCCGTCATCATTTCGTCATTCGCGGCACCTGGCGGTACTAGCGGCCAAACATTTTCTTTATCGTCGATACAGGCATGTACTATATAAGGACCTTTACTATTCACTAATGCTGTAATTGCATCATCAACTTGGTTAGCGTGGGTGATCGTTTGCCCAGCGATACCAAATACGGCAGCCAATTGCACAAAATCAGGGTTATCTGATAAATCAGTTTCAGAATAACGCCCTTCAAAAAATAACTCTTGCCATTGACGAACCATACCTAAACGTTGGTTATCTAAAATTAATATTTTTACCGGTAAATTGTTACGACGAATAGTGGCTAACTCTTGAATGTTCATCATGATTGAACCATCACCAGAAACAGTGATCACAAAATCATTTGGTCGAGCTACTTGCGCACCAATGGCCGCAGGTAAACCAAAGCCCATAGTGCCTGCACCACCACTACTTAAGTGGTTGCTTGGATGACTAAACTTCATATGTTGTGCCACCCACATTTGGTGCTGGCCTACATCACAACACACAACGCCTGTACTTGGCATCCGCTGGCTTAGTTGGCTTAATAAATACGGGGCATATACTTTTTCGCCCGGATAGTCATAGCGCCATGCATGTTCAATCATCATCTCTTTGGCATGATCACGCCATGCTTGTTCAGTTACAAAGCACTCTAATTGCGGCAATGAGGTTTTTAAATCAGCAACTAACGATGCTTTAGCTGGTTTACGCTTACCAATTTCAGCAGCATCTATATCTAAATGGATCACTTTTGCTTTAGCCGCAAACTTGCCTAAATTACCTGTTACACGATCATCAAAGCGCGCACCGATACATACGAGGACATCACACTCTTGTACCGCTAAATTTGCAGCTTGGCCGCCATGCATGCCCAACATACCTAAGTTATATTCGTAATCAGGTAATACACTGCCCAATGCTTTTAGCGTTGAAACCGCAGGCATTTGGGTTTTTTCTAAAAATTGCATTAGCTGTACTTGCGCATCAGCCGCCTGTACACCGCCGCCAACATAGGCAACAGGCCGCTTGGCTTCGCTTAATAGTTGGTTAGCAATAGCCACTTGCTTTAAATCTAACACCGGTAAGTAATCATCAGCCGCAAGCCAAGGATGAAAAGGCACTTGCGCCATTTGAATATCTTTTGGTATATCTACTAACACAGGGCCTGGACGACCTGATTGCGCTAAATGCATGGCTTCTTGCAGTATTTCGGCTAAATCTTCAGGACGTTCAACCATATAACTGTGCTTAGTGCAGGATAATGACATACCTAATACATCAATCTCTTGAAACGCATCAGAGCCAATGGCAGCAGTTGGTACTTGGCCTGTGATCGCAAGTAATGGCACTGAATCCATCATCGCATCAGCAAGCGCGGTGATTAAGTTAGTAGCCCCAGGGCCTGAAGTCGCAAAACACACCCCAAGTTTACCCGTGCTACGAGCAAAACCAACCGCAGCAAAACCTGCACCTTGCTCATGACGAGTGAGATAATGTTTAACCGGCGCACCATACAGCGCATCGTAAATTGGCATGATTGCCCCACCAGGGTAACCAAATACTTCTTTTACGCCGTGTTTGGCTAATAAATCAATTGTTAACTCTGCGCCTGTCATTAAATAATCCTCATTCCTCAGTGACATATCTATACTTAACTATTGCTAAACCCTGAAACTAAAAAGCCCCCCGACTGGTTAAGTGCGGGGGCTTTTATAATGCTTTACGTATTTTTAAAGCACTAAGTAGCCCCCGCGGTAATAATAATCACCACGACGTTAATTAGGACTAGGTTTAGTGCGTTTGTAAGCATGTAATAAATACCAAAATTTGTTAGTTTACGAAGGAATATTAACTTCCCCGCTGTCTTTTTATATTAGTACCGCGATGGGAGAGCTAAGTCAACCTTAAAATCAATCTAAAAAACCGCTCACCACCTGACTTTAAAGGCATAAAAATTCAATATGAAAGCCTATGTAGATTAATTTACCTCATATATGGAACTATTGATATTTCATACCTTGTTATAACCAATTACTGGTTTGATTAATTTTTGACGAAATCACAATAAATCATTCCTTTTAAATCATCTAATTCAGGAAATGACTAGCTATCCTTAAGTGTTTCTTAAGTCTTGGACTCTACTATGCAGGTATTAAATTATTATTATTGAGTTCTCAATTTATGTTGGTAGGCCAATTTTTCAGTTCAGGTTTTAAAAAGCGCTTCTACATTACCTGTAGCGCCAATACTTTTATTATTTCATTGGCATGTTATTACTGCTTAATAATCAATATTCCTTTTATGCATGGTGCATTCAACGCAATCACCACACTGCCCTCTTTTTCATGGTTATTTTTACTCTCAGTACCGTTACTGTTACTTTGCTTACTAATTATTTTCTTTTCATTATTATCTAGCCGCTGGCTACTCAAACCAATTAATTACATATTATTGTTAAGCTCATGTGCCGCTCTTTACGGCACTTTAAATTATGGAGTGGTATTTGACTATTCGATGATTCAAAACACCTTTGAAACTGACGGTCATGAAGCGGCAAGCTATCTGAACTTGCAATTTATCATGTTCTTTTGTTTATTTGCCTTAGTGCCGCTATTGGTTTTAATTAAAACCAATATTCGTTTTAGTCCGCTAACCAAAGAGCTGGTAAGTCGCAGTAAACTCGTACTTAGCTGCTTTGCTCTAATCGCCGTAATTGTGTTGAGCTTTTATGCTGACTACGCCGCCACCGGACGTAATAATCAATTATTAAAAAAAGAGTTAATTCCATTTCAATACTTAAGCAGTGGCTATAAATATATTCGCGATCAATGGCTGGTCTCTGACGAACCATTTCAAATTTTAGACCCAACGCCAGTATTAAGTGCATCACAACACACGCAAGTAACCGTTATCGTAGTCGGTGAAACAGCACGTGCTGAAAATTTTGCTTACCAAGGTTATACACGCGACACCAACCGCTTCACTCGACCTTTCAAAGTAACGTACCTGAACAATGTAGTGTCCTGTGGAACCGCAACAGCAGTATCTGTTCCTTGTATGTTCTCACGACAAAGCCAAGCTGAGTTCTCACGTAACGAAGCTGATAACCAGCAAAACATTCTCGACATAGCCCAAAGCGCTGGCGCTGATGTGTTGTGGATTGATAATAACAGTGGCTGTAAAAATGTCTGTAATCGCGTTACTAACATTACCATCAAGGTAGATAACTATGCACTTTGTGAACAACAGCATTGCTATGACGAAGCGTTACTAGCACCACTTAAACGTAAACTAGCTAATCTAAGCCAAGCCAATACGGTCATTGTATTGCATATGATGGGCTCTCATGGACCCACTTACTTTCAACGCTACCCAGATCAATTTAAGCAATTTACACCAACCTGCGACCGCAGTGATATACAAAACTGTAGCACTGAGCAGTTAGTTAATACTTATGACAACACCATAGCGTATAGCGACTACGTAAACTCATTAATGTTAACCGAACTGAATAACTTACCTGACAATATTGATAAAACCTTTGTATATATTTCAGATCACGGTGAGTCGCTCGGCGAAAACGGCGCCTACTTACATGGCTTTCCCTATAGTTTTGCTCCTAGTGGCCAAACACATGTCCCAATGTATATATGGGCTGCCAAAGGTAATCAACGCATTACAGAAAGTTGCTTGAAGAGTGTTGATCAACAACAAGCAGCTTCTCACGACAATATTTTTCATACATTAATAAGTCTAATAGGCATCAAAAGTAAAACTTATGAACTACCTTTAGATTTAGTAAGTAACTGTAAAACAATCAATAACAAAGTGAAGAACAATAATGAATAATTCGAAAACGGTACTCAAACGTCAAGGACTACTACGCCTTTTATTTACCTTACGCCATACTTTTAATGGCTTAAAATGGATGACGCGATTTGAAGCTGCATTTCAGCAAGAACTCGCGCTATTTTTATTACTTGGAGTGTTTGCATGGCTGGCGAATATTCCCACCAGCGATAAACTTATTTTAATTGCCAGCTTGCTGTTTGTACTGTTCGCTGAATTAGTCAATACTGCGATTGAAGTAGTAGTTGATCGTATTGGTACAGAACATCATGAACTCTCTGGGCTGGCTAAAGATATTGCCTCTGCCAGTGTATTTATAGCGATGCTAATAAGCACACTTATTTGGTGGGCTATTTTATGGGCATAACTGATAGATTTAGTGTTGCGCAACTAAACAATAAACTCGGTCCATACTGGGTATTGCTAACATTTTTTAGCTTATCGCTAACTATGTTAACCCTGGCTCGTTTTAGCTTAAGTGTATGGCAAGGTGAGCGAGTATTTAGCTCTCATGCTTGGCTAAATATTTTTATTGGCGGCTTGCGCGTTGATACGGCTACCTTAAGCTATATTTTAATGCCGGCATTGTTGTTGATTATTATCAGCACATTAATCTCTAAACAGCACCTTATCCGTGGCATTATTAAATACTATTTACTGCTAATGGCTGCTCTGTTGATCTTCTTTGAAGTAATCACTCCGACCTTTATTAATGAATATGACTTACGTCCAAACCGCTTATTTATTGAATACTTAATATACCCAAAAGAAGTCTCTCGAATGATTTTTGCAGGGTATAAAATAGAAGTATTCGCCACTTTACTATTCTTGATCGTCGGAGTTAAACTGGCTACAAAAGTTTTTACCAGCCAATGGCGTAGCCACTGTCAGTTGCCAATCATAAAACACTCCTTATTGGTGATTAGCCTACTGTGCTTAACCGTTCTAGGTGCACGTAACTCACTAGGTCATCGACCGTTAAACCCTGCAATGGTGGCATTTTCAACCGATCATTTACTTAATGATCTTAGCCTTAACTCATTGTATAGCGTAGCCTTTGCAATTAAACAACTCGGTAACGAAAAATCAAGCCAAGACTTTTATGGTGCAATACCAGAAGAGGAATTATTAGCCTTAGTGCGCGCGAGTATGCAAAATGAACAAGCTGTTTTTAACGATGCCAGCGCTCCAACCAAAACCTTTCATCAAGCGGCGTATCAAGGGAAACCCAAAAATCTAGTCATCATTTTACAAGAAAGTTTAGGTGCTCGCTATGTAGGTACTTTAGGCGGTTTACCTTTAACTCCTAATATAGATAAGCTCTATCAGCAAGGTTGGGGGTTTGATAATTTATACGCCACAGGCACACGCTCAGTACGTGGTATAGAAGCTGTTATCACTGGCTTTACCCCGACGCCTTCTCGCGCAGTAGTAAAGCTTGATAAATCGCAACGTGATTTTTTTACCATTGCTGACTTTTTAAGTAAACAAAATTACCACACCCAATTTATTTACGGTGGTGAAAGTCACTTTGATAATATGCAAAGCTTCTTTTTGGGTAATGGCTTTCAACACATTGTAGATAGTAATGACTTTGCCAATATTGATTTTAATGGCTCATGGGGCGCCTCTGATGAAGATCTCTTTAACCAAGCGGATATTGAACTGACTAAGTTACAACAACAAGGTAAACCTTTTTTTAGCTTGGTATTTTCCAGCTCTAATCACAGCCCTTATGAGTTTCCAGATAATAAAATCACCTTATACGATAAGCAAAAACAAACTCGCAATAATGCGGCAAAATATGCCGATTATGCATTAGGCACCTTTATCGAAAAAGCAAAGCAATCAAGTTACTGGGACGATACCGTCTTTATAGTAATTGCCGATCATGATTCGCGCGTATCGGGCGCAAGTTTAGTGCCGATTGAGCACTTTCGTATTCCTGCGGTTATTTTTGGCAAGGGTATCAATGCCAAGCGTGACCATCAGCTTGCCAGCCAACTTGATATTCCGACAACATTATTATCCTTAATTGGAGCCAGTGGTGAACATCCGATGATAGGTCGCGATCTTGCGCAGCCAATCGCTGATAACAAACAACGCGCAATGATGCAATACGATAAAAACTTTGCCTACATAACCGGTAATAGTGGTCAAGGTAATAAGGTCGTAATTTTACAACCACAAAAACCAGCAACCACTTATATATACACACAAGATAAATTAGTGCCCACCAGCAACGACCCACAATTGGTGAAAAAAGCACTGGCACATGCCAATTTAGGTAACTTAGCCTATCAAAATGGTTGGTATCATTAACGCACTGATGCCTTGCTAAAGCAGCAAGGCAAACCGTGTTATTTAATTAAGTTAAGATCATGAAAATACTCGTAATCGAAGATTCTGAACCGCTTAGGCGCAGCCTAGACGTAGGCCTTAATAATCTCGGTTTTACCGTGGACGGTACCGGTGATGGTTCACAAGGTTTAAGTATGGCACTGTGTGGCGACTATGATTTAATCATTCTCGACTTAATGCTACCAAGTGTTGATGGCATGAGTATTCTCAAAGCACTGCGTAGCAGCTCGAGTCAAGCTCGGGTATTAATTCTATCCGCTCGCTCTGAAGCACAAGACAAAATAAACGGCTTAATGAAAGGTGCTGATGATTATCTAACGAAACCGTTTTCGTTTGAAGAATTACATGCCAGAGTACTGGCGTTGTCTCGGCGAGGCCAATTACAAAACCAGCAAAACACACTCTGTGTAGGTGAATGCGTGTTAGATTTGAGCTTAAAAACACTGCATTATCAGCAGCACCCCATAAACCTTACTCGCAACGAATATAAAATCATTGAGTGCTTATTTAGTGCCAAAGAACGGGTGTTAGGCCTTGAGATGATCAGCGAAGCCGTGGCCGGCCAATTTGATATGCTGTCAAAAAATGCCCTAGAAGCACATATTTCAGCGATCCGCAAAAAAGTACGACTACTAGGCGGCGAACTACCAATTAAGAATAAACGTGGATTTGGTTATGTTGCTTCTCAAAACTGAGTTGCCAAAAACTAAACGTCACTCTATCAAGCGTAAACTCGTCAATAATATTAGTGCCGTACTGTCGATTATTCTGGTTACTATTTTTTTAACTGTCGATTTGAGCGTTGATTCTTGGGTTGAAAACCAATTTCATCAATCGTTAACTAATAAATCTAATTATTTAAAAACCTTAGTGAAAGATCATAATGGCAAACTAGAGTTTGATTTTGCTGGCGAATTTATGTCTGAATATGAGCAGGCTAATGCCAGCGAATTTTATCAGCTATGGCACGAACAACAGACGTTTGAAAAATCAGATTCATTGCAACTATATCAAAATATTGATTTACCCAATTTCGCTATCCCCATTAACGAATTTAAAATTATTGATTACACTTTGCCTAACGGTGAAGAGGGTCGCGCCATGATCAGCCACTTCATTGCCCAACAAGAAGACGAAGCAGCACGCGGCAGCGGTCATTTTAAGACCATGGTTTTAACTATCGCAGCCCCTATTTCATCATTAAATAAAGTATTGCTGATCATTGATGTGGTTTTTATTCTGACCTGCATTATCGCAGTTTTTGGAGTACGTTATTTAGTCACTCGAATCGTTAATCGTGGCCTCTTTCCACTGAACAACTTAAATGAACAAATAAAATTACTCGATATCACTGGCGCCTCACAAACTATCAAAAGTGACTTTCAGGTAGAGGAAATTGAACCTATTCGTAATGAGCTGAATAAATTTATTACCACCAATCAACAGCTCTATCAAAATGAAAAACGCCTAACCAGCGACATCGCCCATGAATTGAAAACGCCAATTTCTGAGCTGATCAGCTTGTCAGAAGTGGCACTGCGCTACCCTGATGATGAGCGTATTAGCGCCACATATACCAGCGATATATTGGCTATATCTCAGCGTATGAAAACCATCGTCAATAACTTGCTGCTATTACAGCGCGCTGGTAGTAGCGCTGTAGAGCTCAATTTAGAAAGCGTTAATTTAAGTGACTTTATTACGCAATTAAGCAATGAACTGCAGTTTAAACATGCCGATATTAAGCAGCGCTTACTGCTAAATGTTGCAACTGAGCTGATGATCACCGCTGATCGATTTTGCCTGCATACCATTTTATCTAACTTGCTCGATAACGCATTGTTTTATGGGCTTAGCACCCAACCTATCAACTTACAGGTCGAACAAACTGAATATCACACCAAAATCACGCTATGTAACGCTTTAGCTAAGCCTTTAAGTGAACAACAACTAGAGGCTATTTTTGCCCCCCTTTACCAGCTTGATAGCTCACGAACGAATAACCAACGCCACGGCTTGGGACTAGCGATAGTGAACAGTTTATGTAATCTCAATAACTTTACCATCAGCGCAAAAAACAAACCAAACTCTCGCTTAGCATTAATTTTAACGTTACCCAATTAAGCGTATTGGTTTAATATGGATATATACCCAACCAATAAGGACAATTATGAACCTCACTCAGCGTATTAGCAGTTACTTTATTTTATCCCTTTTACTGTGTATTAGTTTTGCTAGCCACAGTGAACCTGGGTTGTGGCAATTAGAAAAAAATGGTGTTAAATCATATTTGTTTGGCACTGTGCATGTCGGTGATGCCACCATGAAAGGACTACCTAAAAAAGTAACCGACGCGCTTGATGCCAGTGATAAAGTAATTGTTGAAGTCAATGTTAGTGCAATTAGCCCGATGGAAATGCAGCGCCGCTCAATGCCTTTTATGATGCTAAAAAATGGCAAAACACTGCAAACTGAGCTTTCGGAACAAAACTATAAGAAGCTTGACCAATACTTCAGCAACAAATCAATTGATATTGCGATGTTTAACAATATGGCGCCATGGGCCGTAATGGTTACTATGTTGCAAATCGAATTTCAAAATATTGGTTTTTCCGATCAATATGGCATTGATAAGCAAGTACTTGCCTATACAAAAACCAACAATATACCAGTTGGCGAATTAGAAACTCTCGAATATCAAATGGAGATGTTTAATAATCTATCGTTGTTAAGTAACGAAATGATTGAAGAAACGTTTGAACAGCTTGCCGACGTTGAAACCTACTTTATTAGCTTAGTTAATGCATGGAAAAATGGTGATATGGCGACCTTAACTAAGTATTACAATGAAAGCTTTGACGACAGCAACTACGGTGAGATCAGCGAACAAGTAATGCTGATTGAACGTAACAATAATTGGGTAAGAGAGCTCACGCCTCGCATCGGTAAAGAAAAACTATTTATCGCCGTAGGCGCCCTACATTTGCCAGAACAACACGGTTTGTTAAAGCAATTTCAAGATCAGGGATTTAGCGTAACTCGCTTATAAATAGAGAGATACTCAATTTATTTTTGCTGCTTGTTAAGTATTAGTAAATATAACTTCCTTAGCAGATAGACAGGTCTTTCTGCTAAGGTTGTGTAGCTGATATCTGACCTTACTATTTGGTTGATAAATGTAGGAACGTTTTTTTCATTTCTAAATTCAACATGTCGCAATCATGCACTTATTCAAAATGGGTAAGGCTTTTATTTGAATACATAGATAAGTTGAGGCTGATGATGATGTAACTGTTAATCTTGTCATCACGCTATTGATAAATACTCCCTTTAAACATTAGGTCGGTTAAGATGATGTTGGATTATAGTAGCAGCAAACTAAATACTTTAAATAATGCGATATACTTTTTTAGATTTTGAATTCGACAGTAACAACTTAATACTCAGCAAAAATGGCGACGATATTGATATTCGTCCTAATGAAGCTAAGCTATTGGCGTTACTGCTTTCTGATTCCACACAAGTTTTTAGTAAAGATGCTATTTTAACTAAGGTTTGGCACGATAAAGTGGTGTCTGAACAGGCTGTATTTCAAAATATTAGCCATCTAAGAGCTGTTTTTGGTAATAGCGCGATTAAAACTTTCCCTAAGCGAGGTTATCAATGGCAATTGAATACAAGCCAAATACAAACAGCAGTAATAACTGAGCCTCGATCTGTAAACATTACGACTACTACAATTAAAGCTAAGCCAATAGCAACTATGCCATTGACACAAAAAATCGGTGCTAACGCAACGTCTGACATAAACTCAAGCGATATATTTAAAGTTGGCCCTACAGAAAAAAAGCCTATGGGATTTTATGCTTTGCTCACAAGTTTACTGGTTGTTTTCGCCACAGCAATCTTAATCCTATTCCCACATAGTTCTGATAAAGTCGCCGCACCTGCTGCAATTGGCATTGCTTATATACCTTTTACTCAAAGCCTTAGTAACAACACTATAAAGCTCGCTGATGATGAATTTTTTGATTTTACAGAACTACCCCAACTAAGCCCTTTGCACTTTGAAACATCGATTGAGAGTGAATATCCAAAGCTTGCTGATAAGCATCCACTGATACTAACCGCCAACGTACGTACCTATAATTCACTCACCTATCTAGATTTTATCTTGAAAGGTCCTATTACGGACTGGCGCGGACAATTAACAGGTTCTTCCAATCAAGCAGTGATAAGCAAGCTAAAACAGCACTTATCACAAGATTACATTTATGACTTATTAATGTCACCACAGTCACTTGAAATCAGACTGGCTAAGTTATCTATCGCCCATAAAAGCAAACCTAACGACTTTATTAACTTAGGCAAGTTGGCGATGCTTTATATTCAAATGGAAGAGTTTGAAAAAGCCATGGTAATGGCTGATAAACTTGCTAATTTTGCTATTGAAGCACAAAACACACAACAATTAGGTAACGCCCTATTACTACAAAGTGAAATTTTAACAAGAAAAGAATTGTTTGAGCTCAGTTCAGAAAAACTCGCCAGCGCAATTTCTCAATTCAAAAAGATTAATGATGCTAAGCGCCTAGCAGATGCCTGGTTTGCTCAATCTTGGTTAGATCACCAAAATAAAAACTACAATGCGGTGAAAGCAAGTTTGCTCAAATCCGCGCAATTATCACTGCAGGTTAACGATATACTGCGTGAATTAGATGCTCTCACTTACCTTTCAGTTTTAGCTTATAAAAATAAGCAAGCAACAGACCAATACCTTTATTTACAACAAGCTGAACGTAAAATGAAAGCGTATAACTTGCCACCATATCACTTTGCTAAAATCCCCTTTCATTATGCTATTTTTGCCCAAACACCAGCAGACAAAGAACCTCATTTTAAACAAGTACTCGACTTTACCAAATTAACGCCTGACCACTGGGTTGCGCAAAGTAGCCGCAAGAGTTTGCTACAATATTACCTTGATGAAAATCGCTTGGCGGAAGCCAAGGCATTGATTGATAATTTATCTGTAACGACTACATCTATTGATAGTCCACAAAACTCTTATCTAAAAACTTTATTTGCCCAAGCCAGTAAACAAACAAAGGACTTTAATCGCTTAGCAAAACACACCTTTGAACAAGCGCAACTTTCTGGTGACAGAAACCTGAGTTTGGATGTTGCGTTGTTATTATGTAGTGATAACAATGACTCTGAAAATTACGACTTCTATTCTCAATATATTACTGAGCATGCGGGTGAGAATTGGCGACGTTATAATAAAGATAAATTACTTACGCTTAATCTTTAAAAACGCTATTTAAAAATTTTTTTGCTCTTTTTTATCGAGCTAGTAAGGGTAGCAAGCATATTTCAAGAGCCACGCTAAAAAGCTACCCAAGTAGTTTTTGCTTTTTCTAACTAGGTATTAACTCGCTTTCAAGGATAACCAATTCAGTTTCCAATTATTGTCGCGAGATTTTAGGGTTAGTGTATTCTTACCTTGTTTCAACTTAACCAGAGAGCCTTGCTGAATTTGCCATTTATCGTAACCGCCGGTTTTAAGTACTGGGTTTTCAGCCAATTTTTTTTCATTACTATAGACGTCAAATCCTTTGGTATCTCGTTCGGCTGCAACACGATATTCAAGTTGGTAAAACCCTGCTTTGGCGACATTAAGCTGATAAGTAATAACAGCGTTTTTACCTATAGCATCTGGCCCCGTTAAGACGCTACCAAAGCGCTCACCATCAGAGCTAAAAGAAATTACACTATCACTAAATTCGACTGCCCATTCAGCTTCTACTTTACCGGGAACACTTATCCAACCTGGTTCAATGGTTATCGGCTTACTGTAGTGACTTTGCAGATGCTGTTTAACAGCCACCACGGTATAGTCATATTTATGTTGCCCAATATTTTTATCTGTAAACGTTGTTTGAGTCAGGTTGCTTGCAAGTAACTTAAACATACCACCAGAAAGTAAATTGCGATAAACACGATAGCTATCGATATCACTGTCCTCACTTTTATCCCACGTTAGCGTTACCGAATCGTCTGTTTGCGTTAATACAACATTAGTCACTTGGGCTGGAATAGCAGGCTGATTATCTCGGCGCTTTTGCTCTTGTTGTTGAGCAAAAATTAACTCACGTTGAAATTTTTGACTGCTTTTAGCTAGTTTGGGTGCAGCTCCATCAAGTGCGAGTCTAAAGCCATCAACGCCGCCAGCAAAATCTTCTGGAATAGCGCCTCGACTAAATAGCGGACTATGACTCCAATGCCAACTACCACCTCGAGCAGCACGCAGCTCACACTCGTCACTTACGTAAGCTGAACCATCATTAGCGATATGCTTGTAGCCTCGCACATAACAATCAGCTAAGAATTCTTGTACATTACTTAATACATCAAACAAACCAAAAGCATTAGGCTCATACATACCAACAATGCTGGCGTAAGCTGAGTGATCATTACAATGGGCAATATCGCCACTCCAGTTGTAATAGCTAGTATTACTGTCGCGCTGCAAGATACTTTCACCGTATAAATCGCCAACATTGGCATAGTTACACACTTGTGTATTATCAGGATCGTCACCAAAATAATAATCGGTTTTAGTGCCAGCTCTAGCGGCATATTCCCACTCAGCCTCGGTTGGTAATCGATAAGGCTTACCGGTCTCCTTCGCTAACCATTTTGTATAAGCCTGTGCCGCTTGCCAATTGATACAAACAACGGGCTGAAATTCGCTGGTATTTAAGGCATTAGTTTCCCAGTTGCCTTTTGAATACGGTAAGAACCACCCGTTCATTTCATGTCGGCATTCTTTTGGTGCAGCATAATTTGTTGCCGCAATAAAACGACGAAATTCACTTACGGTGACTTCATATTTACCCAGACTAAATTCTTTAACATTGACGTTAGTAACAGGCTGGGTACTTTCTTTTTTGGTAGATCCCATAGCAAAACTGCCAGCAGGAATAGTGGCCATAATCGGCTCTATCGGTTTCGTTGTTGCATGGCCACCAGCGTTAGCAAATTCGTCAGCATGAAGATGAGCGCTGCCAATAGCACAGCAAAATGTAAGTAAGTAGTTATTGAGTTTCATTGGTACATCCTTTGTTATTCGAATTGGTATAACTAAGCCATAACAATGAAATAGTGAATGGCATTAATCTTAGAAAAAACCTACCTTTAGAGTTAAATAGAAAAATCCTAGATTAATTTTATCGAGAATACAGTGATACCCATCTTAATATTCTCATTTAGGACAACAACCAAAAAGCTGACTAATTTGCTCTATTTACTTTTCAACAATATCTATTCTACTTACAGAAAAAACTGTCAATGGGCTGTAAAACCTAAATTTAATACATGTGAATGACTGCAAATTAGCAGCTTGCGAATTACTGACTGGGGATTTATACGAAGTTAAATACTAGGCTAAGGGTTTTTAGCAATTACTCACGTTTGCTCGTCGCTTTCTATGTAAATACTCACAATACCCTTCCTGCGATGCTGGCCTCCCGACTGCACCATGAAAAAAGATCTTTAATTGAATTATTCACAACGAGGGTAAGAGACGCTGCGCTTTAGAGTAAGTAAACGAATTTGTTTATTGATTTAGAATTGACCATCACTATATAAAAACAGTCAAAAAGAACATTAGTGCCTATTCCCAGAGTTAAGGCTCATATGTGTTATGTGTTGCCACGCTCCGCTGTCAAAGATGAGCTTTCATCCAACCTCTCGAAGTCATATTTAACCTTAGATACGACAAACAAGTCACACTGAACAACTGCCGCATCATTTAAATTAAAAAGGACATAATTATGCCCTTTAGTTAAAGAGCTTTTATAAATAATCCCGTCATACCCTTTCGATTTAATAAACTCTGATATTATTTGCGTCGGCGCATATTCTGATTTGGAATCAGATTCCGTTACAGGCCAAGAAAAAGCAATATCCATCGCAGCCCACACAGCGTCAATTTTCTGCTCAATAGAAGGTTCGTCGATGTAAAAATATGGGTACAGCTCGGCCTCAGCAGTCTCCGAAAAATCTATCAACTTCATATCCTTTGTCAAATGCAATTTAGCGATTGTTACGGGTAATCCAGGCCAAGGCCTCACTTCGTGTACCGCAGTTTCTGCATCTGCTGCTACATATAAACAAGGGTTCCCTTTTAAGTTCGCTCTCCCCTCTGAGGGGCTATTGCTCAAGGGTTTCATTCGTTTGAATGAATAAGGAATACGCTTATCAACATGGAACTCTTGTTCTGCACTATCAGTAGCCTTTTCCTTATCGCATCCAGTTTGTGCACGCCATACCACAGAACCAGATTTCAAGGTTTTAATCCTGTCATTACAAGTGTCATTAATTGAATTTAGAAATTCACTCGACTCATGATCTAAAATGTAGCGCAACTTAGAGCACGCTTTTTTAGAAAAGTCAGAATAAGCTTAACCAAGATTTGAAGCTCATTCATACTCCTTAGTTTGTAGTAACACATAACACTTACAACAAGCAGTTTTGTGACGTTCTTCCACAAAATTATTCTACTACTAGTATCTAAATCAGGTGAATATTATATTCTTGGCCAGCAATTATCACCAAAATACCTGAATGCATGAGATGGTCTATCAATTTTGATAAATGTAACCTGAGCTGTTACTTCCATTGAGCTATCCTTGTCATATAAAAATTTAATCAAAGAGCACGTTCCTCTTTTATACAAAAGGCGCGTTCTCTTATTTACATTACTCATTAATAACAAATTATGTAACTGTTTGCTATCCGTATACCCAAACCACCTCTAGATGCAGAATTCAGCGTTTCACAGGGGGTTTGATATCACGGAGTTACTTTGCAAGAATGGCTGTTGGGTTTCGTTGCACTCAACCCAACCTACGGCGATAAATTTAACGCCGAGCTGCTCTGGTTTTTCCTAGCGCCTAGTACCTAAAACCTAGAACCTTTTCCTTACCTAAAATCAGCCATATCTAAATAGTGCTCTATCCCGGTGATTTTATCTTTCGCATGGTGGTTTACATAAATCACTGTGCTACTGCCTGCGGTGCATATTTTTTCGATTAACAGTAAAACACGCTGCCGGTTGGCTTCATCAAGCCCCAAACATGGCTCGTCTAAAATCAGTAATGTGGGGTGTTTTACCATAGCGCGGGCAATCAATAGCATGCGTTGGTCACCAAAAGACAGTTGTGTAAATGGCGTGTTTTTTAACTCACTCAAACCTAATAATGCTAACCATTGTATGGCGATATCAAGCTGAATTTGAGTTGGCTTTTGATACAAGCCAATGCTGTCGTAAAAGCCTGACACTATGGTATTTAGCGCCGAAATACTAACCCGATATTCCATATGCAAAGCATTCGAAATATAGCCAATATGCTGCTTAATTTGCCAAATACTTTCACCACTGCCGCGTTGATAGCCAAACACTTTAATATCATTGTTATAACACTGCGGGTTATCGCCAGTGATTAAGTTAAGCAGGCAGGTTTTGCCGGAGCCGTTTTGACCACTGAGCTGCCAATGCTGTCGTGCTTTGATTGTCCAATTTAAGTGGTTAAAAATAACCTTACCGCTATAACTGACGCTGGCATTTTGCAACCGTACTAACTCAGGCTCATTAAACTCTGGGGCACTGTGTGCCACGTCTTTGCTAGGAATCGTTAAATCAGTTTGTTGTAGGTGTAATAATTTAAATAAATCATCGCGCTGCTTAAGGTCAGGTGTTGCTAGTTGCTGTTGTAATTCGCCATTTTTCACATAACCATAATGCGTAATAAATACGGGGATTTCATCTAACCGATTAACCACAAAGACCATGGTCATGCTGGCACTTAGTTCGATTAATACGCTACGTAATAGCTCAACGCTTTGCACATCCAAACCGTCAAACGGTTCATCAAGCACAATCAGTTCGGGGCGATTACTCAGTGCTTTAATTAACATTAGTTTACGTGTTTCCTGGTTGAGAGTGCACGCAAACGTTGCTTAAGCAATGCCTCAAAAGCAAACCCTGTAATTAACTGCTAGACATAGCTGTTGATCAAAATATGGGCCTGATTGCTGATAAATCAGCTCTGACACCAATTTAGGGCTGGTTTTACCATCGGTGATGTCGTCTTGATCAGCTAATAACTCAGCAGTAATCAATTGCTTTTGCAGATCTGAAGAGACTATTTCTGTACGCTTAAAATCACAACTTCGTGTACCACTGACAATATTAGCTTGATCGAGTAATACTGCTGTTATGGCTGATTTTCCTGCTCCGTTACCGCCAAGCAGCACCCAATGCTGAGCGCTCTCAACCTGCCAAGTTAGATTACTTACGAGAAAACTTTCGCGATCATTGGTACCAAGGTTAGCCGTCACATTATTGAGTTTAATTGACTGCACAGCGATCCTTTTTAGCTCTTAAATTAATTAGTTTGAAAATACATGACTTTTATTAGCATGGCTATAGAATAAAATTCACACGGTTTAAACCTTTTTAAATCTGCTAACGTCTAATCTATAAAGCCATTAACAACGAGTAAAAATAATGAATACACTTAGTATCTCTAGTTTAGCCGTAATTCTATTAACCAGTAGTTTAGCTGCTCATGCTGAGCAAAAAATTGAACAGACCTTTGATGTCACTGCCAAGCAGGCATTGGCGATCAACGTCCCCGTTGGCAGCCTAGAACTTAGCACCCATCAAGGTAACCAAGTAACCGTGTCGATTGAGCTAAAAGCGAAAAATGATAATTGGTTTAGTGATGATGTTGCACTTGAAGATATCACTTTAAAACATCAACAAAGTAGCGATAAGCTGAGCCTCTCGATTGATAATGACGATGTACAACAAAGCTGGCTGGTAAGTATACCAACAACCATGGCGATAGATTTAGAGCTAGGTGTGGGCGATATTGAAGTAAATAATTTTGCTAATACTGCCAGCATCGATGTCGGTGTGGGCGCAGTACGGATCAGCAGCGCGTTAGCTGACTATCAAACGATCACCCTAGATAGTGGTGTTGGCGACACCAAAATAGCAGGCATGAAAAATGATGCTAAACATAGCCGTAAGCTGGTCACCTCAACTAGTAAATATAACGGTGACGGCCAATACCGCATTAACGTTAAAGTCGGTGTAGGTGATATTAAAATCAGCCACTAAAATTATCAGCCCTCGTTAAATACATTCATGAGGGCTTTTTTAATATCCGCAACCGAAAATGGTTTATAAACATGTACATTAGAGCCAAGTTCATAAGTTCGCTCTAAATCACTTGGCGCAGTGTTGGCGGTGATCACAATGATCGGAACCGTTGAATTTAGTTCTTGGCGGATAATATCAATCGCTTGAAAGCCATCCATCACCGGCATGTTCAAATCCATAAAAATCACATTAAACTCACTTTCAGCAATTTTTTGTGTTGCTATTAAACCGTTTTCAGCAACTTCAACCGTGTAATTAAGCTCGGTTAAAATTCGCGATAAAATTGTCGCGTTTAATAAATTGTCTTCTACGATTAAGCAATGCAGTTGTGCAGGTAAGTTGCCTTGCTTCGTTAGTAGTGCAGCTTTAGATAATGGCAAACGGATCTTAATCTGTGCACCATGCGGTATGACATCTTTAAACTCAACGCCGCCTTGCATAGCACTGACAATATGTTGCACACGCGCTAAACCGGTTTGTAAGCCCTGAAAATCATTGCCCTGTTCGATGCTATGATGATTTAAATATGGATAGCATTGAGCAAAACCAACGCCGCTATCAGCGACCACTATTTTAATATGACCATCTTGGTAACTAACGGATATTGAAACCTGTCCAGTGCTAGTAAATTTAATGGCATTACTAAGTAGTTCGGTAATGATTTGCTGCAATCGTAAATGATCAAACTCTGTATAGCGATCTAACTCAGGACTGAGTTTTACTTCAAACTTTAACTGTTTGTTATCACAGGCAAACTGAAAAGGTGTAATAGCCGACTCAAGCGTGGTTATTAAATTACGCTTGATAAATTTTAACTGCCATTGCCCAGTATTAAACTGCTGTAGTTCATATAACTCATCCAGCATACTTACAATTCTGCTGGCACAATATTTTGCTTGTTTTTGCAATGCTTGCTGAGATTCTAATAGCTGAAGTTGCTCAATCGAGTCTACCAGCCCTTGTAGCGGTGTTCTAAATTCATGACTTGCCCGTGCGATAAAGCGCTCTTTATAAGTGCTTATCTGCTCTGCTCGCAACTTTTGTTGTTGGTATTTATTAATCGCAGCGGTAATTTGCAGCTCCATAGGCTGAAATATAAATTTCAGCTCAATGAATAGCAACACTAAAGTTAATAGCCAAAAAGCCAGCTCTAAGTTGGACAGCACTCGGGTTTTGAACTTTGCTTGTTGTTCAAATAGCGTGACTGCACCATCAAGCTCCTTGAGCAAGCGTTCAACCTCAGCAACTTTAAATCGCTTTTCTGCTGTATTTGCACTAGGAGCATTTAACAGTAGCTGCACTTTAGCCAAATACGCCTGCGACGTTTGCGCAAGGTTAATTGGTGATGAAAAATAATAAGCAACTAACTGGTCGTCTAAATATAAATAATCGCCATTAGAATGCTGTTGCACTAAAAATTCATGCCCTGCTCTAAACTCTGCGCTCGCTTTAGCTAATACATCACGGTGTAATTTAATATTGCTACCAATCTCAGTAACCAAGGCATTACTATGCCAAGCGATTTTTTGTGACAACATCCGCTGCTTACCTGCAACATTGATAATATGAGCATCATCCTTTTGCACAAAAAACATAAACTGAATAAGCAGAGCACTCGCGCTCGAGAGAATCGCTATCGCTAATAACGCCCAACGATAACGCGACCGAATATTAGCAATAATTTGAATCATAATAGGCCCTATTTTTTTTAATAAGTGTAGACCAAAGGGGATAAAGCGACACTTTAAGCAATGATATTAATGAAAAAAATAAACCCCGCTTAAATGCGGGGTTTATTAATTTTGCTTTTATAATTAACGGTTTTCTAAACGATTATAATCAAACAAACCGTACTCCACACCACGGTATTGCTTGGCAACTTTGTGCAAAATATCACTGTATTGCCAAAATTGCGGATGTGTTCGGCGAATTGCAAACTGACTCTTTAATGCTCTGTAATCGGCTTCTATTTGCATCAATGGTAGTTGCTCGGCAAATGATGCAAGTTGTTGTGGATTATTCAGATACCAAATTGTTTCAGGGTAATCACCAATGAAACCAGGCACAATGGTGACGGTATCTTCTGCATAAGCGCGCTGCCCTTCCTCGTTCAATAAACTAGAAATATTATAATGGGCATTGTGATGGATCATGGTATACGCTTGATGCTCTGCAGCACCGTCTTTCACTAATATAAACGAGATTTGCGGCAGTAAATTAATTGCTTTTGCAGGCATATTATTTAACTGCTGTAACGGCTCTGGTACTTGTGTGTAATCAAAGCGCGGACTTAACACCGGTTTTAGCGTTTGTTTAATTAAGCCATATAACTCGTGTTGTTGATCCTGTGTTTTGTAGTCAATACCAGTTGGCTGACTAAACTCATCACCACTTTCAAAGAAATTAGTTAAACTCGGTGGTGCTTTACGATACCAGTTTGCTTTTAACTCTTTACGCTGAGGTTTAGGTAACAGTGCTAAAAAGTTTTGCTCGCCTTCTAGGCGCAAAAAATCCATGTATAAGCGAGTGATTAACTGATGGCCAACATTACCGTAGACATCAAACCCGCAACTAGTAAATAATGTATCCGCTCAAACAGTGCGTAATCTAATACCCACATGGTTTTTGGCTCTTGGCCAATAAAACCTTTAACCACAGTCGCACTATCAAAATGGCGGAAAATAGTCAGAGCAGCATTATCATTCACCTCGTCACCACGCCATAATAGGTCGGTGGTTAGGTTTTCACCATTTTTGAACATGCTATTTGCCAACGTTGCCTTGGCTTTAAGGTAAGTATTCTGACGTTTGGCGTATTTGACCCAGCTAGATATAGGTAAAGCGTTGCTTTCTTCAGCCGCAGGCAATGCCAAGGCATCTTCATGTTGTAGCAGCATTTCACCCACTTCTGGCGTTGCCGCTTTAGCAGGATCAGCAAATGCCACCCAAAAATGATCATTAATAACATTTAATGCGATTTGACCACGACATACAGGTCCTTTAATAAAGCCCATAATAATTAATTCAGCTTCATCTAGCATGAATTGATATTTAGATTTAACCGGCATGGCGGCAAACACTTTAAATGGGTTGGATGCTATTTCTGGCAAGTAACTTGGCATGCTGTCAACGTGATAATCTGGCGCAATAAACTGGCTGTACAAGCGCGCTAATTTACTGTCATTCAGTGCCAGTGGTAAATGCGTTTTTGCCAAAATAGTCGAACGGTCATGCATTAAGCGATAATACACACGTTCCACTTTAGGATCATCGTAAGGGCGGCGGGTATTTATTAACTCAATGTCCTGCCCTGGTGGTGTACTCGAACGCACCAATTTAAAAAGCTTTTTTCATCATCTTGAGCAAAATAAATATGCGCTAAATACCAATGTTCAAACACATAACGTGCTGTTAATTGATACTTTAAACCGTCTTGATTTAAAAAGCTCTCCCAGCGTTGTGCTTGAGCTAAAGCAGCTGTGCTTGGCGGTTTAATATGCGCCATTTTACCGCCCTCTTTAAGCCACTTTTCAAGGTGCTTAAATTCAGTACGCGAAATGCCAGGTAATCCATATGGCATCCCGGAATGAGGTTGGCTGTTGGCAAGGCTGTCAAATTCTCCTATAGTGGCGCAGCTTTGCGAGCGATCTAAAGAAAAATCAAACTCATCATCTAAGATCTCATCATTTGGTAGCGGTGAGCTCATTTTTAACACTAAACTGTTGTACAACACGCTACCGGCAAGATTTGCTTGCTCTGTTTGCGCTCGTTCATTCAATACTGGGGTAAAGTCTTTATCACGCCACTGGCTAGTATTCGTTGCATCAAAAAGTAAGCGGCTGGGAGTCGATGCTAATAAACGAGTACCATTGTAAACACGTTCCTTACTTAGGCCGCGGTCAATTCCTTCTGGAGATGAAAGTTTCAGTTGGCATGGTGCATCATAGCAGCCATGACAAACCACACAACGACTCTCGAGCACAGGTTGTACATGCTGTAAGAACTCAGCACCGCTACCTGAGTTATGTTCAACCATACGCTGCTGTGTTTGCTCTGGCCCGAATAGCTCATTGTAATGAGCGGCACCTAAATAAGCGCAGCCACTGAGCACAACAATTAGTGCACTCAGCAAAAAAGACTTTCTCATCGAATTATTCGTCCTCATCGCCCAAGTCAAACGTCGGCATCATATCCATTTGTGGGGACACAAATGTTTGCTCTGATTGGGTATCGAGTACTGCGCTCAATAATGGTCCACGCGTTAAAGTTAGCTGTGCTTGATGTGCATTGCTTGCTAAGTCTGCAAACGCCAGGTTATGGGCTTCTACAATATAATCTGAAATAGTAATAGCAATGCTGCTATCCGGGGCTGGATTTTGACAAAGCTGGATCAGTAAGTCGTCATCTAAAAGTACGCTTATTGAGAGATCAGGGGTCGATAAATCTCGCTCATTTAAGGTCTCATCAAAAAGAAATAACGGAAGTGTTAAACTACTATCTTGCTCTAATTCCATGTGCTGCTCTCAAATACTAAAATCGTTAATATGACAGCATTATAGCAAAAATTAATTAAATTTAGCTAAACTGACTGCTGATTTACAGCCTGTTTAGCTATTAAAGATAACCTACATTAAATATTATTTACCAAGGTAGGGTTTCACCATTTGAATGCCAAAACCACCACTATTGCTTAGGTTTAGTTCATCAATACGTTGTGCTAAAAGCTCTGCAGATAATTCAGGCGAAATGTCTCCGGCATAATTAACCATTTGTGTTTGCACAAAGCCCGGATGAAATAAACCAACCGCAATTTTTTTGCTTTTTAGCTCATGAGCTAAACTGACTGATGCCACGTTAAGTGCAGCCTTTGACATACGATAACCAATATAACCACCTGAGTCATTATCAGCAATCGACCCTAAGCGACTGCTGATCATGGCAACTTTAGCGTCAATACCTAAGCAGTGTATTAACGCATGGGTAACTCGAATTGGTGCTACAGCATTGATGGCTATCTGTTGATTAATGGTATCAAAATCCATCTCTGCCATACTTTCATTATGGAAAATACCGGCATTGTTAATAAGCAGATCTATCTTATGCCCATGTAACTGGTTTTCAAGTGTTTCGATATCTGCTGCATTGGCAACATCGATATTGCTGATCACTGTCACATCTAATTCTTTAAGTTCATCGCTTGGAGTACGCACCACGGCCGTAACCTGGTAACCCTTTGCTAAATATTGCTGACATAAATTAAGGCCGATGCCACGATTAGCGCCTGTAATTACCACATGCTTTGTCATACTTTTACTCCCATTCTATATACACTCTATAACTGAGAGCTTGGGGCAAACAAAAATAAAAAAAGCACCTAAGTGCTTTTTTAGTTAATTAAATTAAGCATAACTAGTTACATTTCACATCATTCATAGCGGAGGTCATAATTGAAAACACTGCGCCTTGTGGATCGGTGATCACACTAAAGCGGCCCACCTCGGGAATATCGGTTGGTGCCACACACACTTCACCGCCAAGTTGCTGAGCCGTTGCGACATAGTTATCACAATCATCGACAGCAAAATAAATCATCCAGTGAGCAGGAATTTCTGCAGGCCATTCATCGGTCATTTCAATCATCCCTGCAACGGGTTGGTCAGCAACAGTGAATAATGTGTAGCTCATTCCTTGCATAGGTTTTTCAACGCTCTGCCAACCCAATAACTGGCAATAAAACTCACGGCTTGCAGCACTGTTGCGGGTTGCCAGTTCATGCCAATAGGGAGTATTAAGTTCACCTAAACGTTTGCAACCTTTATGTTGATTACCTTGCCATAAGGCAAATAATGCACCACCAGGCTCATTTAGCAACACCATGCGACCCGCGTCCATTACATCATGAGGACCGGCGATAATATCAGCACCTAATTGTTTGGCTTTTTCAGCTACTTCATCAATATTATCTACTGCAATATAGGCTAACCAATGACTTGATGTCGCTGCGTTTTTTTGTTCGTTCGGCATTTGATACATGGCAGCAATATCATCACCTTGCTTTTGTAACATAGTGTAATAAAGACCATCACCAATGGGTTGATCATCAGCCCCCAAGCAAATAACTCAGTGTAAAAAGCTTTGCCGCTTTTCCAGTTAGATGTACATAACTCTGACCAACAGAAAACCCCGTGGGGGTGATTACTTTGTGTGTCACTCACGATTCAATCTCCTTAAATAGTACATCTACTAAAGTTAAAAGAGGAAAGCCATTTTAGCCAATTTTATTTGTATCGTAAGGTGATCTTTATAGCAAAACAAACAACGAATGATTTGAACCTGGCCTAAATACAGCTGCGATAGTGTAATATCACTTATTACGGTTAAACGAATCGATACTTTTGCGGGCACTGGCCACATGCTAATTTATAAAGCTGAAATTTGGCCTTTTAACATCCAAATCGAGACTTTAAAAGAGCATTCACCGGCCCTTTTTAGTGGCTGTGCCCACCACCAAGCGCTTTACCATTAGCATCATAAAAGCCCGACGCACCATGCTCGATAAATCCTAAGTTAATCATTTTGGCTAAAAATGGGTCGCCTTCGTTATCACCGATATCCGCATAGTCAGTCGTTTGATAAGCATCCCATAGGGCAAATTGCTGCTGTATCGGAGCTTTTTTAAAGTCCACAGTGCCCAACGTTAATGTTTGAGTAAGTTGCGGTTTACCAATACTCATTGCGCTTACCAGCTTTTGATTTACCAACCATGCAAGCTCAATCGTAGTATCACCTTGCACTAATTGATAATGCTGTATTTTCTCGCAGCCATCACCTTGCTCATCGGTTAAAGTCATCTTGGCAATAAAATCATCACTAACTAATTGGTATTTAGTACTCCAATCTTGCTGACCTTGCACCTCTGAAGGTTGATATTCAATACCACGCTGCGGTGTTTGAAAGTAACGAATTGGCCGAATTTGCTGATTACTCAACTGTTGCCACACTTCAACTAATTCAAGGCCTTGCTCTGCAACCTGATGGGGTGTTCGCCATAATGTAAACTGTTGAGATTCAGCCACAGCTTTGCCCGCAACTTGCTTACTAACCTGATAGCTTGCTTGCACATATTGACTGTCCAACGCGCACTGCGTGGCACTGGCCAATGGACTTATTAACGCTAAAGATAGGATAATTTTTTTCACTGGATTCTCTTTTCGATTTAATACCGTGAGTCACTGTAATGTGTTTATTTTGCAGATTAATGACAAAGAGCAACTCAGTTTTGAGTTGCTCTTTAGTTAAGCGTATTACATGACAATTACTTAATTTGTAACTTTAGCATCCGCTTGTTTTACTAAGTCAGCTGCATAATCCATCACGTGAAAAATAAAGCTCTGCTCGTTAGTACCTGTTACCAAATGCGCACCAGGGCCAATTGCATAAACACCAACATCTTCACCCGCATGAGTTTCAGATGACAGCGGCACAAGTGCTTCTTGGTGGAAACCTGGACTTTGCGTATCCACATCGGTTAAATCAACACGACCGGTTACTGGGGCAAAGTCGTAACCTACTTCAGCATCCGTTTCCTGACCTAAATCTCTAAAGCCGCCACCATTAGCATAACCTACGGTGGTGTATGGCATATTATCGGCAGCAAGTGTTGGCTCGGTTTCACCCACGGCAACCACTTTACCTAAAATTGGATTACCGCGTTTTGGGTAGCCTGCGATAGTAAATACATGGCTGTGATCGGCAGTGACAATAATCAGCGTATCTTCAATGCTGGTTTTATCAAGCGCCACTTGCACCGCTTTTGATAACTCAATGGTATCGCTTAAAGCGTTATAGGCATTGCCCGCATGGTGAGCATGGTCAATTCGTCCAGCTTCAACCGTTAAGAAAAAGCCTTTCTCGTTGTTATCCAATACATCCAGTGCTTTTGCTGTCATCTCTGATAACGATGGTTCACCCGCAATATCATTGCCACGGTCAGCTTCGTATTGCATGTGAGATTCATTAAACAAGCCAAAAATTTGTTTAGTGTTAGTCACATCAATCGCATTAAAACCTGCTTGATCCATTACGTATTGACCATTTGGATACTGAGCTTGCCATTCAGCAGTTAAATCACGGCCATCAGTACGATCGCCTTCTACCGAGCTTACTGCATCAGCTGAATTATATGCTGCGTCTTTTGGTAAGAAATGACGACGACCGCCACCCATTACCACTTCAAGACCATCAACATCGATCCCAGCAAAACGCGCTTCTAAGTTCTTTTCAAAGTTAACCAGTTGCGATGCAATATCTTCACAATTAGCCGCTTCCGACTCAGGCATATCTGAAACATCTTCCCAATTGCGGTTTGCCGCTTTTGCATACGTTGCAGCTGGTGTGGCATGGGTAATACGTGCCGTTGAAATAAGTCCCGTTGATTTACCTGCAATTTCCGCAAGCTCTAATGACGTTACTAATTCATGGCCTTTACCTGACAAACAATTACCATTAACCACTGCTTCATCAATACCAATAACACCGACATCAGTTTTTACGCCTGATGCCATTGCTGTCATCGCTTACCTGCAGAATCAGGTGTTTGTGCATCAACATTATAAGTTTTAGCAAACCCTGAAAACGGTAGTGTTTCAAAGCTTAACTGATGTTCTTCACCCATTTTGCCCTGTAACTGACCCGCTAAAATACGCGCAGCTGTTACTGTTGAAACCCCCATACCGTCGCCAACAAACAAAATGACGTTTTTCGCTTTGCCAGACTCTTTAACAATATTAGCAATATTATCTTGGCTACTAGCTAATTTAGTGTGTGCTTCTTTATACCAAGTATTGGTAGTAAGCGGCGCTAACTGTTGTGGATTCAATGAAGTTTCAGCATCGTTACACACTACAGTGGTTGTAGTTACTTCATCTGCATCAAGCTCACCATTTTGATTGCTGTCGTCACCTGTTAGGGTTTCAATGCCACCATTGATACATTGCTCAGAGCCAACTGCAAGCGTATTTTTAACCGTCAGTGACTCAATTTTATCGTCATCATCAGAGCAACCCGCTAACGCAACAACCACAGCAAGAGATATTAAGTTAAGTTTTTTCATTGTAATCACCATTATTCTTCTATTAGTTCGAGCGCTTGACTGATAATGTGGAAAATAACATTTTGCTCCACAACGCCTTGTGCCAACTGTGCCCCAGGGCCCTTAGCATGCAATGAAATATCTTCACCTGCATGAGTTTCCGAGCTAAGTGGGACTGCTGCTTCTTGATGAAAGCCCGGTGTTAAGGTATCAACACCACTTAATTCAACACGCCCAGCAACTGCTGCGGCTAAATATGAAGCGTCTGCATCTGTTTCATCACCTAAATCTCTAAAGCCCAAGCCATTTGCGTAACCGACTGTGGTATAAGGCATACCGTCAGCTGCAAGGGTTGGAGTATCGCGACCTACTGCTACAACTTGACCCAAAATTGGGTTACCGCGTTTTGGATAGCCAGCAATGGTAAATACATGGCTGTGATCCGCAGTGACTAAAATAAGTGTTTCATTTGGATCGGTATTTTCTACTGCTGCTTTTACCGCATTGGCCAATTCAATTGTGTCATTTAATGCGTTGTAAGCATTACCGGCATGGTGGGCGTGATCGATACGACCCGATTCAACCGTTAGGAAAAACCCTTTTTCATTATTCTTTAAGATATCAATCGCTTTAGTCGTCATTTGCGTTAATGAAGGCTCACCTGCAATATCATTACTGCGATCCGCTTCATATTGCATATGCGATTCATTAAATAATCCAAATACGCGTTTGGTATCGCCATTTATTGCGTCAAAGCCGGCCTGATCAGTAATGTATTTACCATCGCTATACATTTGCTGCCATTGCGCTGTTAAATCACGTTCATCAGTACGATCACCTTCGACTGCACTCATAGCATCATTAGAGTTAAATGCAGCATCTTTTGGTAAGAAATGACGACGACCGCCACCCATCACCACTTCTAGACCATCAACATCAACACCCGCAAAGCGCGCTTCTAGATTTTTTTCGAAATTAACTAATTGCGACGCAATATCTTCACAACCTGCAGTGACTGCATCTGCAGGCATGTCGGAAATGTCTTCCCAATTACGATCAGCTGATTTTGCATACGTTGCAGCTGGCGTTGCGTGGGTGATCCGTGCAGTAGAAATAATACCTGTGGCTAGGCCTTTAATTTCTGCAAGCTCTGTAGCTGTAATTAATTCATTACCTGCTACAGTTGCACATTTGCCACGTTCAATGTCTTCGTTAACACCAATAACACCAACATCCGTTTTAACACCTGAGATAATAGCCGTCATGGTGCCTGCTGAATCCGGTGTTTGCGCATCGACGTTATACGTTTTTATTTGTGCCGAATACGGAAATTCTTCAAAGCTCAAAAAGCCCTCTTCTCCTAAAGCGCCTTGTTTTTGGCCTGCAAGGATACGTGCTGCGGTGAGGGTTGATATACCCATGCCATCACCAACAAATAGAATTACGTTCTTTGCTTTAGTGGCTGGTGTTGCATTAGCCATCGTTTCTTTAGAGGTTAATTTAGCCTGTGCAGCGCTATACCAATCACTTTTCATTTGGTTATCAGGTAACACACCTGCATTAGCACCCGCTGACAACGCCAGTGTTAAACCAATTGCAGTCGCAATTTTATTAATTTTCATTTTTAAGTTCCATTGATACGATTTGGTCAAGAATGTCTGTAGTAATGAGAGCATCATATTAGGTAGGTTTTGTTACTTAAAAAGTGACTTTATGTTACATAAAAATTAAAAGTTACATTATTTTTGTTTGTTATATCATAACGTTACAATGGTTCAGCGGTAAGCGGTAAGCGGTAAGCGGTAAGCGGTAAGCGGTAAGCGGTAAGCGGTAAGCGGTAAGCGGTAAGCGGTAAGCGGTAAGCGGTAAGCGGTAAGCGGTAAGCGGTAAGCGGTAAGCGGTAAGCGGTAAGCGGTAAGCGGTAAGCGGTAAGCGGTAAAAATCTAGATCTCCTCAACTTAAATAGCAAGAAAATTTAATATATTTACTTTCTGTTATAAACGCGGTGGCAAGCCACTCGCCTACAAGTACATATTAACGCCGAGCAGCTTAAAACTTTCCGCTTAGAGCTTACAGCTCAAATCGTAGGCATTAAAAAAGGCCACCGAAGTGACCTTTTTTCTAACAATTAACTTAAAAGTTAATTATTACTCTACGATAGTTGCTACTACACCAGCACCTACAGTACGGCCACCTTCGCGGATTGCGAAACGTAGACCTTCATCCATTGCGATTGGAGAGATTAACTTTACAGTCATCTTAACGTTATCGCCAGGCATTACCATTTCTACGCCATCTGGTAACTGTACGTCACCAGTTACGTCAGTTGTACGGAAGTAGAACTGTGGACGGTAACCTTTGAAGAATGGAGTATGACGACCACCTTCATCTTTAGAAAGTACGTATACTTCTGAAGTGAATGTTGTATGTGGGTTGATTGAACCAGGCTTAGCTAGTACTTGACCACGTTCAACGTCTTCACGTTTAGTACCACGTAGAAGTGCACCAATGTTCTCACCAGCACGACCTTCGTCAAGTAGTTTACGGAACATTTCAACACCAGTACAAGTAGATTTAGTTGTATCATGGATACCAACAATTTCTACTTCGTCATTAATGCGGATGATACCAGCTTCAACACGACCAGTTACAACAGTACCACGACCTTGGATTGAGAAAACATCTTCGATAGGCATGATGAATGGCTTATCGATGTCACGCTCTGGCTCTGGGATGTAAGAATCAAGTGCGTCTGCAAGCTCAATGATCTTGTCTTCCCACTCTTTCTCGCCTTCTAACGCTTTAAGCGCAGAACCAGCGATTAGTGGTAAGTCATCACCTGGGAAATCGTACTCAGAAAGAAGTTCACGAACTTCCATTTCTACTAGTTCAAGTAGCTCTTCGTCATCAACCATGTCACATTTGTTCATGAATACGATGATGTAAGGAACGCCAACTTGACGAGAAAGAAGGATGTGCTCACGCGTTTGTGGCATAGGGCCATCAGTCGCAGCAACAACAAGGATAGCGCCGTCCATTTGAGCAGCACCAGTGATCATGTTTTTAACATAATCGGCGTGTCCAGGACAATCTACGTGTGCGTAGTGACGAGTAGGCGTATCGTATTCAACGTGTGAAGTTGAGATTGTGATACCGCGCTCGCGCTCTTCTGGAGCGTTATCGATTGATGCGAAATCTTTAGCAACACCGCCGTATACTTTTGCAAGTACGTTAGTGATTGCTGCAGTTAGGGTAGTTTTACCGTGGTCAACGTGGCCGATTGTACCTACGTTTACATGCGGTTTTACGCGTTCAAACTTTGCTTTTGCCATCTTAAAAAATTCCTATAAAGAAATTAAAGGTTCAGTCCACTGTGGACCAAACCGAGCTAAAAATTACTTAACAGCGCGAGCTGTAATTATTGTGTCCGCAACATGTTTCGAGGCTTCAGCGTACTTCAAAAACTCCATAGAGTATGAGGCACGGCCTTGTGTTGCAGATCGTAGATCAGTAGCATAACCAAACATTTCAGAAAGCGGAACCTGGGCGTTAATTAATTTAAGTCCACCTAGCGCATCTTCCATGCCTTCGATCATGCCGCGGCGACGGTTTAAGTCACCAACTACATCACCCATGTTTGCTTCAGGAGTGAGTACTTCAACCTTCATCATTGGCTCTAATAGTACAGGGTCTGCTTGTAGCGCACCTTGTTTCATTGCCAGTGAACCCGCTATTTTAAATGCCATTTCATTCGAATCTACATCATGGAATGAACCATCATATAAAGTCGCTTTCACACCAAGTAATGGGTAGCCTGCCAGCACACCTTGAGACATTTGCTCTTGGATGCCTTTGTCTACCGCAGGGATGTATTCTTTTGGAACGGAGCCACCTACGGTTTCGTTAACGAACTCGTAAATTGGGGCTTCATCATCCGAAATATCCATCGGTTCAAGTTTAAGCCAGACATGACCATATTGACCACGTCCACCTGATTGACGTATGAATTTACCCTCAACTTTAACAGTTGAACGAATAGCTTCACGGTAAGAAACCTGCGGCTTACCAACGTTACATTCAACACTGAATTCACGTTTCATACGGTCGACAATGATATCAAGGTGAAGTTCACCCATACCAGAAATAATAGTCTGGCCTGATTCTTCGTCAGTTTGTACGCGAAAAGACGGATCTTCTGCCGCTAGTTTACCTAGCGCGATACCCATCTTATCTTGGTCAGCGATTGTGCGAGGCTCAACCGCAACAGAGATAACTGGTTCAGGGAATTCCATACGCTCAAGCGTAATAATAGAATTCGGATCACACAGTGTTTCACCTGTTGTTACGTCTTTGAGACCAATAGCCGCCGCAATATCACCTGCGTAGACTTCTTTGATCTCTTCACGTGAGTTTGAATGCATCTGAACGATACGGCCAAGACGCTCACGCTTACATTTTACTGGGTTGTATACCGCGTCACCCTGTTTAACAGTACCAGAGTAAACACGGAAGAAAGTTAAAGTACCAACGAACGGGTCTGTTGCAATCTTAAAAGCAAGTGCAGCAAACGGTGCGTTGTCATTAGCTGGACGTTCTTCCTCAGTACCATCTTCAAGGATACCTTGAATTTGTTTCACTTGTGTTGGTGCAGGCATATATTCAATAACGCCATCAAGCACAGCTTGAACGCCTTTATTTTTAAATGCACTACCACATGTGACTGGGACGATTTCGTTAGCCAATGTACGCTGACGCAAAGCATTTTTAATTTCTGCTTCGCTCAGGTCTTCACCTTCCAAATACTTATCCATTAGTTCTTCAGATGCTTCAGCGGCGCTTTCAACTAAGTTTGAGCGCCATTCTTCAGCTAAATCTTGAAGTTCTGCCGGTATTGCCTCATAGGTGAAAGTCATTCCCTGGTCTTCATCATTCCAGTTAATCATTTTCATTTTTATGAGGTCAATAACACCTTTAAAGTCGTCTTCAGCGCCTACTGGTAGCTGAATTGGAACAGGCGTTGCTCCAAGACGAGATTTCACCTGGCCAACAACCGTTAAGAAGTCAGCGCCCGTGCGATCCATTTTATTTACGAAGATCATTCTCGGAACTTCGTATTTGTTCGCTTGACGCCAAACTGTCTCAGTTTGCGGCTGTACACCAGATGAAGCACAAAGCACAACTACCGCACCATCAAGTACACGTAAAGAACGTTCTACTTCAATAGTGAAATCCACGTGCCCTGGAGTATCAATTATATTGATACGATGAGCGTCAAATTGCGCGTCCATCCCTTTCCAGAAACACGTTGTTGCAGCAGAAGTGATTGTGATACCACGCTCTTGTTCCTGCTCCATCCAGTCCATAGTTGCGGCGCCATCATGTACTTCACCGATCTTATGAGAAAGACCTGTGTAGAACAGAACACGTTCTGTTGTGGTGGTTTTGCCTGCATCTACGTGAGCAACAATACCGATATTGCGGTAGCGCTCAAGTGGAGTTGTACGTGCCATAAAATCCTCTTAAAGGTTAAGGACAGATTACCAACGGTAATGTGCGAATGCTTTATTCGCTTCAGCCATACGGTGAACGTCTTCACGTTTCTTAACCGCAGTGCCTTTGTTGTCAGAAGCGTCAACAAGTTCTTGAGCTAAACGTAAGCCCATAGATTTCTCGCCACGCTTACGTGCAGCGTCTACTAACCAACGCATACCTAATGCGTTGCGACGTACTGGACGTACTTCTACTGGTACTTGATACGTTGAACCACCAACACGGCGAGATTTAACCTCAACCTGTGGACGGATGTTTTCAAGTGCAGTTTCAAAGATTTCAAGGTGCGATTTGCCTGATTTCTCAGCAGCCACATCTAGCGCACCGTAAACGATTTTTTCAGCAGTAGATTTCTTGCCGTCTAACATTACGATGTTAACGAATTTTGCAAGAAGTTCCGATCCGAACTTAGGATCTGGAAGAATTTTACGTTGACCTATTACGCGTCTTCTAGGCATTTTGTATCTCCGGTTTATTCAGGTTTGCTCTTTCGAGTCAATCACCCAAAACAATAATTAAAAATATTTAGTGCTTGGCCTTACTAACGGAATACAATTAGCCTTTAGGGCGTTTTGCACCGTATTTAGAACGAGCTTGACGACGGTCGCTAACGCCTGCACAGTCAAGTGCACCACGAACAGTGTGAAAACGCACACCTGGTAAATCTTTAACACGACCACCACGGATTAGGATTACACTATGCTCTTGAAGGTTATGACCTTCACCACCAATGTATGAAGTTACTTCGAAACCGTTAGTTAAACGTACACGAGCTACTTTACGTAACGCCGAGTTTGGTTTCTTAGGTGTAGTTGTATATACGCGAGTACATACACCGCGCTTTTGCGGACACGCTTTAAGCGCAGCTGAGTTACTTTTCGTAACCTTGCTACGACGTGGCTTACGCACTAGCTGGTTAATAGTTGCCATTTAAATAGCTCCTGAAATTAAAATTACTACTGAAAAAATAAAAAAATCCGCCCTTTATTTACAAGCTCGTACCAAACGTGCAGGTAAATGGGTGGCGGAATTTTAATGAGCAAAGATTGAGCTGTCAACCTAAACCGTTAGCAAGGCAGTAGATAACTGCCTTGCAAAAACCTAATCTATTGATTAAGTTAGATTTATTGATTTCCAGATAAATCCGCGTTTAAAGCATCAGTTAGCGCTTGAGTTGCCTCTTCTGCACTTACTGTTTGCTCTTCAACTACAACTTTGCTCTGCTTACGACGAGCCATACGTTCTTGATGATACGCAAAACCGGTACCGGCTGGGATCAAACGACCCACAATTACGTTTTCTTTCAGACCGCGAAGTTCATCGCTCTTACCATTTACAGCGGCTTCAGTTAGGACACGAGTTGTCTCCTGGAACGAGGCTGCCGAGATGAAAGATTCTGTGGCTAGTGATGCTTTAGTGATACCCATTAATTGGATTTCATATTTAGCAGGTAACTTGCCTTGAGCTTCTAAGTCGCGGTTTGCGATATTAACGCGTGCCACTTCTATTTGCTCACCGGCTAAGAATTCACTATGGCCGCCGTCAAGGATCGTACACTTACGGATCATTTGACGGATAATTGTTTCAATGTGCTTGTCATTGATCTTAACGCCTTGCAAACGGTAAACCTCTTGCACTTCGTTAACGATATAGTTAGCAACATGAGTCACACCACGTAGGCGTAAGATGTCATGTGGTGATTCAGGACCATCGGCGATAACTTCACCTTTAGACACTTGCTCACCCTCAAACACGTTAAGTTGACGCCACTTAGGGATCATTTCTTCGTAATGATCGCCTTCTGCTGGAGTAATAACTAAACGCTTCTTACCTTTAGTCTCTTTACCGAAGCTAATCGTACCGGTGATCTCAGCTAAGATAGCTGGCTCTTTCGGTTTACGCGCTTCAAATAAGTCGGCTACGCGTGGTAGACCACCCGTGATATCACGAGTTTTCGAACCTTCCTGCGGAATACGTGCTAACACGTCACCTGGGTTTGCCGTTACACCGTCTGTTACTTCAATCGTAGTGTATGAAGGAAGACGAGTTTCTTGCAGACCGCGCTCTTCACTTTCGATGATAAGCTTCGGCTCTTTCGCATTTATCTTAGCAAGATCTTTAACAACTACACGGGTTAAACCAGTTAGTTCATCAGTCTGTGCTTCAGTGTTTGAGTCATCGATATCGCTGAACGATACTTTTGACTTATGCTCAAGAACGATTGGGTGACTATGCGGGTCCCAAGTAGCAACGATGTCATTACCTTGAACTTCCGTATTGTCTTGTACTGTTAATACCGCACCGTAAGGTACTTTATAACGCTCTTTCTCACGACCATGGCTATCGATGATAGTGATTTCAGTAGAACGAGAGGTAATAACAATCTTACCGTCAGTGTTTAATACATATTTTGCGTTATGAAGCTTCAATGTACCGTTAGTTTTAACTTGTACATTGTTTTCAGCAGACGCTCTTGATGCTGCACCACCGATGTGGAAAGTACGCATCGTAAGCTGTGTACCCGGCTCACCGATTGATTGTGCCGCGATAACACCTACTGATTCACCCGCGTTGATGATATGACCACGTGCAAGGTCACGACCGTAACACTTAGCACATACACCAAAGTCGTTATCACAGGTGATAACTGAACGTACGCGAACTTCATCTACTGAGTGCTCTTCTAAAAGATCACACAGTTTTTCGTCAAGCATGATATTACGCTCTACTAGTACTGTATTAGTACCAGGGATCACAATATCTTCAGCAACAACACGACCAAGTACACGTTCGCGAAGTGCTTCTACAACGTCACCACCTTCAATAAGCGGTTTCATTGTTAAGCCATCTTCTGTGCCACAATCGTCTTCGTTGATTACCAAATCTTGTGCAACGTCTACTAGACGACGCGTTAGGTAACCCGAGTTCGCTGTTTTCAGTGCTGTATCGGCAAGACCTTTACGCGCACCATGCGTTGAGATGAAGTACTGAAGTACGTTTAGACCTTCACGGAAGTTAGCGGTGATTGGCGTCTCGATGATTGAACCATCTGGACGTGCCATTAGACCACGCATACCTGCTAGCTGACGGATCTGAGCGGCACTACCACGAGCACCAGAGTCGGCCATCATAAACACTGAGTTAAATGACGGTTGCTCTTCTTCTTCACCTTGGGCATTGATAACCGTGTCTTTTGACAAGTTGGCCATCATTTCACGTGATAAGTTTTCATTTACACGTGACCAGATATCGATAACTTTATTGTACTTTTCACCAGCCGTTACAAGACCTGATTGGAATTGTTGGTTGATTTCAGTTACTTCAGCTTCAGCTGCTTCGATAATTGATGCTTTGATCGGTGGGATAACTAAGTCATCGATACCGATTGAAACACCTGACTTCATTGCGTAGTGGAAACCGGTATACATAACTTGGTCAGCAAAGATAACTGTATCTTTAAGACCAAGACGACGGTAACACTCGTTTAATAAGCCAGAAATTTGTTTCTTACCTAGGGCCTGATTGATTGACGAAAACGGCATGCCTTTTGGTAAAATAAGAGACAAAATTGCACGACCAACAGTTGTATCGATAACAGTTACAGTGTCTTCTACTACACCATTTTCGTTTTTAACTGATTCGCTAATACGTACTTTCACGCGAGCGTGAAGGTCGGCATTACCGCTGCGGTATGCTTTTTCTGCTTCTTTAGGATCTTTTAAGATCGCGCCTTCGCCTTTCGCGTTGATGCGGTCACGGGTCATATAATATAGACCCAATACAACGTCCTGTGATGGAACGATGATTGGCTCACCATTCGCAGGAGATAGGATGTTGTTTGTTGACATCATCAATGCACGAGCTTCAAGCTGCGCTTCAATCGTTAGCGGTACGTGTACCGCCATTTGGTCACCATCGAAGTCGGCGTTGTAGGCCGCACATACTAATGGATGCAAATGGATTGCTTTACCTTCGATAAGCACAGGTTCAAACGCTTGGATACCCAAACGGTGAAGTGTTGGTGCACGGTTAAGTAATACTGGATGTTCACGAATTACTTCGTCTAATACATCCCATACTTCCGGAACTTCACGCTCTACCATTTTCTTAGCAGCTTTGATTGTCGTAGCCATGCCGCGACGCTCTAATTTGCCATAGATAAATGGTTTGAATAGCTCAAGTGCCATCTTCTTAGGAAGACCACATTGGTGAAGCTTAAGTGTAGGACCAACTGTGATTACAGAACGGCCTGAATAATCTACACGCTTACCAAGTAAGTTCTGACGGAAACGACCTTGCTTACCCTTGATCATATCAGCAAGAGATTTAAGCGGACGCTTGTTAGAACCTGTAATTGCACGACCACGACGACCGTTATCAAGTAGCGCATCAACCGCTTCTTGTAACATACGTTTTTCGTTGCGTACGATAATATCCGGTGCAGCTAAATCTAGTAGACGTTTAAGACGGTTATTACGGTTAATAACACGACGGTAAAGGTCATTTAGATCAGAAGTCGCAAAACGGCCACCATCAAGTGGTACTAATGGACGTAGATCAGGTGGCAATACTGGAAGTACTGTCATGATCATCCACTCAGGGTTATTACCTGATTGGTGGAACGATTCCATTAATTTAAGACGTTTAGTGATCTTCTTACGCTTAGTTTCAGAGTTAATTGTTGGTAACTCTTCACGCATTTCAGCAATTAATTGCGCAAGATCGAGTTCACGAAGCAAGTCTAATACTGCTTCAGCACCCATCTTCGCTTCAAACTCATCACCGTGCTCTTCTAGTGCATCTAGGTATTCTTCTTCACCTAATAGCTGACTACGCTCAAGCGTCGTCATGCCAGGCTCAGTTACTACGAATGATTCGAAGTAAAGAACACGTTCAATATCACGAAGCGTCATATCAAGCATTAAGCCGATACGTGACGGTAATGATTTTAAAAACCATATATGTGCAACTGGGCTCGCAAGGTCGATGTGACCCATACGATCGCGACGCACTTTAGTGAGTGTTACTTCAACGCCACACTTTTCACAGATCACACCACGGTGTTTAAGACGCTTATATTTACCACATAAGCATTCATAATCTTTCACTGGACCGAAAATACGGGCACAGAATAAGCCATCGCGCTCAGGCTTGAAAGTACGGTAGTTAATAGTCTCAGGTTTCTTTACTTCACCGTATGACCATGAACGAACCATGTCTGGTGAAGCAAGACCAATGCGAATTGCATCGAATTCTTCGGTCTTATTTTGTTGCTTCAGAAACTTAAGTAAGTCTTTCACCTTAGCTCTCCTGTCGGAGTTAATCTTGAGGACGGATGATTTCGTCCCTACATTCTATTCGGCCGTAACAGATGCTGCAGGCTAGCTGCAGCATCTAATTGGCTTAATTTTCTTCCAACTCGATGTTGATACCCAGTGAGCGGATTTCTTTCAACAATACGTTGAACGATTCTGGCATACCTGGTTCCATTTTATGGTTACCATCAACGATGTTTTTATACATCTTAGTACGACCGTTCACGTCATCCGATTTCACTGTTAACATTTCTTGTAGAGTGTAAGCGGCACCGTATGCTTCTAGTGCCCATACTTCCATCTCACCGAAACGCTGGCCACCGAACTGTGCTTTACCACCCAGCGGCTGCTGAGTAACAAGGCTATAAGAACCAGTAGAACGCGCATGCATTTTGTCATCAACTAAGTGATTAAGTTTCAGCATGTACATGTAACCAACAGTTACTTGACGTTCAAACTGATCGCCAGTACGGCCATCATAAAGTGTAACCTGACCACTACGAGGGTAGCCAGCTAGCTCAAGCATGTCTTTGATTTCGCTTTCTTTCGCGCCATCAAATGCAGGAGTAGCGATTGGTAAACCACCTTTTAAGTTTTCAGCCAAACGACGAATTTCGTCATCTGTGAAGCTAGCAATGTCTACGAACTGGCGAGATTCACCAATTTCGTATGCTTGCTTGATGAAGTCACGTAGCTCATGAAGCTCACGTTGTTCTTTCATCATTTCTTCAATACGCTCACCAATACCACGAGCAGCTAGACCCATATGTGTTTCAAGGATCTGACCGATGTTCATACGTGATGGTACACCCAGCGGGTTAAGTACGATATCAACAGTACGACCTTTATCATCGTATGGCATATCTTCTACTGGTACGATAGTCGAGATAACACCTTTGTTACCGTGACGACCCGCCATTTTATCACCTGGTTGGATACGACGTTTAACAGCTAGGTATACTTTAACAATCTTAAGTACGCCTGGTGCTAAGTCATCACCTTGGGTAATTTTACGACGTTTGTTTTCAAACTTTTTATCGTATTCAGCTTTTAGCTCATCGTACTGGGCTGCTAGTTGCTCAAGTTCAGCTTGCTTATCTTCTTCAGCAAGACTTTGAGTTAGTAGCTTCTCAGCATTCAATGACGCTAATCTATCTTCATCTTGACCGGCTGCGATAAGTAACTTACGAGCACGATCTAACACGCCTGCTTCAAGAATACGGAATTCTTCGTTAAAGTCTTTTTTCGCGTCACGAAGTTGCATTTCTTCAACTTCTAGCGCGCGCTTGTCTTTTTCAACACCATCACGGGTGAAGACTTGCACGTCAATTACAGTACCTGTTACAGAGTTTGGTACACGTAATGAGCTGTCTTTAACGTCAGACGCTTTCTCACCAAAGATAGCTCGTAGTAGCTTCTCTTCAGGAGTTAATTGCGTTTCGCCTTTCGGAGTCACTTTACCTACTAGGATATCGCCGCCTTTAACTTCAGCACCGATATAAACAACACCTGATTCATCAAGCTTGCCTAGTGCAGATTCACCCACATTAGGGATATCTGCAGTGATCTCTTCAGGACCTAACTTAGTATCACGGGCAACACACTGTAGTTCTTGAATATGGATAGTCGTTAGACGATCTTCTTCAACTACGCGCTCTGATAGTAAGATTGAATCCTCGAAGTTATAACCGTTCCATGGCATGAATGCCACGCGCAAGTTTTGACCAAGGGCTAAGTCACCTAAGTCAGTCGAAGGACCATCTGCTAACACGTCACCACGAGTAACCGGTTCGCCAACCATACAAGTTGGTTTTTGGTTAATACATGTGTTTTGGTTAGAACGTGTGTATTTGGTTAAGTTGTAGATGTCGATGCCCGCTTCACCAGGGATGCGTTCTTCTTCATGTACATTAACAACGATGCGACTTGCGTCAGCATACATTACTTCACCACCACGTTTAGCAACAATCGTTACACCAGAATCTTTCGCTAGTGTTAACTCAATACCAGTACCTACTAACGGTTTGTCCGCTTTCAATGTTGGTACTGCTTGACGTTGCATGTTTGAACCCATCAATGCACGGTTAGCATCATCGTGTTCTAGGAACGGGATAAGTGCTGCCGCTACAGAGATCACCTGTTGTGGTGATACATCCATATATTGCTGGTCCATGCGACCCATAAAGGTAGATTCACCTTTGTGACGACATGGGATTAATTCATCAACAAACTCATTGGTTTCAGTTAAGTTTGAGTTCGCCTGTGCGATAACAAACTGACCTTCTTCAATGGCTGATAAGTAATCAACTTCATCAGTTACTACACCGTCTACCACTTTGCGGTAAGGTGTTTCTAAGAAACCATAGTCATTGGTACGTGCGTACGTAGACAATGAGTTAATTAGACCGATGTTTGGACCCTCAGGAGTCTCGATTGGACATACGCGACCATAGTGAGTTACGTGAACGTCACGTACTTCAAAGCCAGCGCGTTCACGTGTAAGACCGCCCAGCCCTAATGCAGAAATACGACGTTTGTGCGTCACTTCTGATAGCGGGTTATTTTGGTCCATGAACTGTGATAACTGAGACGAACCAAAGAACTCTTTAACTGCTGCCGAAATAGGCTTAGCGTTAATAAGATCTTGTGGCATGATCGCATCTAGGTCACCTAAGCTTAAACGCTCACGTACCGCACGCTCTACACGTACTAAACCTACACGGAACTGATTCTCAGCCATTTCGCCAACACTACGAATACGACGGTTGCCTAAGTGGTCGATATCATCAACATCGCCTTGACCGTTACGAATAGAAATTAATACTTTCATAACAGACACGATGTCTTCTTTGCTTAACGTGCCTGGGCCTGTGTCAGTGTCATAACCAACACGGCTATTGAACTTCATACGACCTACAGTAGATAAGTCATAACGTTCTTCAGAGAAGAACAAGTTCTCAAATAAGGCTTCAGCCGCGTCTTTCGTCGGTGGCTCGCCTGGGCGCATCATGCGATAAATTTCTACTAGTGCTTCTAAGCGGTTAGTGCTTGAATCAATACGTAACGTATCAGAAATATATGCACCGCTGTCCACTTCATTGATATATAGAGTATCAATTTTAGTGTGACCTGCTTTAACCAATTCAGCCATTAACTCTAAAGTTAATTCATCATTCGCGTTTGCAATCACTTCACCCGTTGACTCATCAACGTAGTTTCTAGCAATTACACGGCCAATGATATACTCATGGGGTACTTCTAAATGGCTAATGCCTTTTTTCTCAATGCTCTTGATATGACGCGCTGTTACACGACGGCCAGACTCAACGAACACTTCACCGTCTTCACTTTTTATATCAAAGGCAGCGGTTTCACCACGTAAACGTGATGGCACAAGTTCCATAAGAACTTTACCGTCAGTTACTTCAAACGCAGTGGTTTCGAAGAAGATGTTTAAGATCTCTTCTGTCGTGTACTCAAGTGCACGCAACATGATTGACGCCGGTAATTTACGACGACGGTCAATACGTACATATAAGTTATCTTTTGCATCAAACTCAAAATCTAACCATGAACCACGGTATGGGATAACACGTGCGTTATAAAGCACTTTACCTGATGAGTGAGTTTTACCGCGGTCGTTATCAAAGAATACACCAGGGCTACGGTGTAGCTGAGAAACGATAACACGCTCTGTACCATTGATTACAAAAGTACCGGTATCGGTCATGAGCGGAATTTCGCCCATGTAAACTTCTTGCTCTTTAATGTCTTTAACTGTGCCTGGCGCTTCTTTATCCATCACCACAAGGCGTAGTTTTACGCGAAGTGGAGCAGAATAAGTCACACCGCGAATTTGACATTCTTTTACATCGAAAACTGGCTCACCAATACGATAACTTACGTATTGAAGCTCAGAATTTCCCGAGTAGCTTTTGATTGGGAACACAGAACGGAAGGCAGCTTCCAAACCATGATCGCCATCAGCGTCCGGCACTAAGAATTTTTTAAACGATTCTAACTGCGTTGACAGTAAGAAAGGTATATCCAAAACTTGTGGACGTTTACCAAAATCCTTACGGATACGTTTCTTTTCAGAATAAGAGTAAGCCATGGGGTTCCTCAGCTTGCTGATCTTTGACCCGACCTGTTCTTGTAAGAACAGACTTAACTGGCATCTAAGCCAAGATTGTACAACATTTAATTGTTGTTCCAATTAGCTCCCACTTTAACACTAGCAAACTATAAAGCGTTGAAAGTAAAGAGAAAATTAGATTTTATTTGAGCTATAGGAATACATCGCTCTATAGCGCAAAAAGGCCGGTGATTAAATAATCACCAGCCCTTGCCTGATTTCTCAGACAGCGAACTTAGCAAAAGCTAAATTACTTAACCTCAACTTCAGCACCAGCTTCAGTAAGGTCTTTAGCAAGAGCTTCAGCTTCTTCTTTAGATACACCTTCTTTAACAGGTGTAGGAGCAGCTTCAACAAGAGCTTTCGCTTCTTTAAGGCCTAGGCCAGTTGCGCTACGAACAGCTTTGATTGCCGCAACTTTATTAGCGCCAGCGCCAGTAAGGATTACGTCAAATTCTGTTTTCTCTTCAGCAGCTTCAGCAGCAGGACCTGCTACCATAGCAGCTGCAGCAGTTACGCCGAATTTTTCTTCCATTGCTTCAACAAGAGCAACAACGTCCATTACTGACATTTCAGCAATTGCGTCAAGGATTTGGTCTTTAGTTACAGACATTACAAATTTCCTAATAATTAACGGACTCTAGGTCCAAAAAATTTTACACCGAAAGATTGATTAAACAGCTTAAAATTAAGCAGCTTGCTCTTCTTTCTGTACACGTACTGCTTCAATTGTTTTACACAATTTGCCAGCAGACGCTTCTTTCATAGCGCTCATTAAGCGTGCAACAGCTTCGTCGTATGTAGGTAATGTAGCAAGCATTGCTGCATCAACAACATTTCCTTCAAAAGCGGCCGTTTTAAGCTCAAATTTCTCGTTCTTCTTTGCAAAAGCAGAAAAGATACGCGCAGCAGCACCTGGGTGCTCTGATGAGAAAGCGATTAAGCTTGGACCAACAAATGAATCAGAAAGGCACTCAAACTGTGTTCCTTCAAGAGCACGTTTTGCTAAAGTGTTACGGACAACTTTCATCCAAACACCATTTGCACGAGCTTCTTTACGAAGGGCAGTGATTGCGCCAACTGTTACACCACGAGAATCTGCAACAACTGCAGATAGAGCACCATTGGCTGCTTCGTTGACTTCAGCAACAATTGCTTTTTTGCCTTGAAGATTTAAAGCCATGGGTGTTACTCCTGGTTTAATGGGTTACCGTACATCGGCTTCCCTGTTCTACTCTTCCCTACCAAACAAGATAGAGATGCTTTTTACGGCGAGAGCCAGAAGATTAGGAAAAATCTATCTGGGGATTCACACCGTCTACGTAGGTGAATATTAAGGCCGAAGCCACCTACGGTCTTGGACGGAAGCCCAATTTATCGTTTTGCCCGAAGGCGCACCGAAATTATGGACTTCAACCCGAATTCTTTACTTGTTGAGAAAACAAAATTTCTCAACAAAATGGCGCAAAATTATAGTATAAATTTCACGCCATGTAAACACTCAATTAAACAACAGTTGTTGTTAAAGTGCTTTGGTCAACAGAAACACCTGCGCCCATTGTTGTAGAGATGGTTACTTTCTTAACGTAAACACCTTTTGCTTGTGAAGGCTTAGCCTTCTTAAGCGCAACAATTAGCGACTCAAGGTTTTGTTGAAGTTGCTCAACTGTGAAATCAACCTTACCAATAGTAGTATGGATGATACCATTTTTGTCATTGCGGTAACGCACTTGACCAGCTTTAGCATTTTTAACTGCTTCTGCAACGTTAGGCGTTACAGTACCAGTTTTAGGGTTTGGCATTAGACCACGTGGGCCTAAGATTTGACCTAGTTGACCAACAACACGCATAGCGTCTGGTGATGCAACAACAACGTCAAAGTTCATCTCGCCTTTTTTAACTAGCTCAGCAAGATCTTCCATACCTACTAGTTCAGCACCAGCTTCTTTCGCAGCTTCTGCGTTAGCGCCTTGTGTGAACACTGCAACGCGAACGTCACGGCCAGTACCGTTAGGTAGTACAGTTGCACCACGAACGTTTTGGTCAGATTTACGAGCATCGATACCAAGGTTAACAGCAACGTCAACACTTTCTACGAATTTAGCTGTCGCTAACTCTTTTAAAAGAGCAACTGCTTCAGTGATTTCGTAATCTTTAGTCGCTTCCACTTTTTCGCGGATAGTACGCATACGTTTAGTTAATTTAGCCATTATCTTAGTCCTCTACGTTCAAGCCCATCGCACGCGCAGAACCTGCGATAGTGCGAACCGCAGCTTCTAAATCAGAAGCTGTAAGGTCAGGTTTCTTTGTCTCAACGATTTCTTCAAGTTGAGCACGAGTTACTGTGCCTACTTTTTCAGTGTTAGGACGGCCTGAACCAGATTTGATACCTGCAGCTTTCTTAAGTAAGTAAGCAGCCGGTGGCGTTTTCATGTCGAACGTAAATGAACGGTCGCCGTAAACAGAGATCACTACAGGAACTGGAGCGCCTTTTTCGATAGATTCTGTACGTGCGTTGAACGCTTTACAGAATTCCATGATGTTTACACCGTGTTGACCTAGTGCTGGACCTACTGGAGGACTAGGGTTAGCCATACCAGCAGCAACTTGTAGCTTGATTAGAGCTTCAACTTTCTTAGCCATTATAAATACCTCATTAGGTGGGTCTTAGCCTTGTGCGCGCGAGGACGCGTACTCTAGCGGCTTCCCAGTTTAAAAATTGGTTTCTCACTTTTCTGTATACAAACCAAGAAATGCTTACTTTGAATACAAAAAGGCCGATGATTATAAGTTAATCAGCGGCCTTTTTCAAGCTTTATACCAAACAATATATTTTTTGGTATAAATCAGTTAATTTGTTTATCTATCTTGCTCAACTTGACCAAATTCAAGTTCAACAGGAGTAGAACGACCAAAGATAAGTACCGATACTTTTACGCGGCTCTTTTCATAGTCAACAGCTTCAACCACACCACTGAAATCAGCAAATGGGCCGTCAACAACACGTACCACTTCACCTGGTTCAAATAACGTTGCAGGCTTAGGCGCTTCAGCGTTTTCTTGTAAGCGGTTAAGAATACGATCAGCTTCTTTAGCGCTAATTGGTGCTGGACGATCAGACGTACCACCGATGAAGCCCATAACACGCGCGGTGCTATTTACTAAGTGCCAGCTTTTATCGTTCATATCCATTTGGATAAGTACATAACCTGGGAAGAACTTGCGCTCAGATTTACGCTTTTGACCAGCGCGCATCTCAACCACTTCTTCAGTAGGTACTAATACTTCACCAAAGCTATCTTCCAAACCTTCGATCTTGATATGCTCAAGAATAGTTTGTGCAACACGCTTCTCATAACCTGAGAAAGCCTGTACTACGTACCAACGTAGTTTCTTTCGTTGTTCTCATCCGACATGGGATCAGATCTCCAATCCAGTTAAAAAGCCTACTGCGCGGAATAAAATGCCATCTAATCCCCAAAGGATAAGTGCCATAATCGCAGTTGCAACCATTACAATAAATGTCGTATGGGTAGTTTCTTGGCGCGTAGGCCACACTACTTTACGTACTTCGATGCGTGCTTCTTTTGCAAAAGCAAGGAAGGTACGCCCTTTTTCAGTTTGTGATGCAATCCCCAAACCAGCGGCAACAGCAACAACAACACCAATAGCACGTAATAACACAGACTGATCTGCGTACATATAGTTACCAACTACTGCGCCTGCAAGTAGCGCAATTGCCACAAGCCACTTTACTGAATCCATCGCACTTGATGGAGTTTCTACATTCGTGCTCATAATATTATTACCTTAACTACAGACACAACAACCCTACACTATGGCAGGGTTAATCCATTAAAATCCAAACTTAAAAACAGACTTATTTAAACCGATTTTTAACCTCAGACTTTACCCACAAACAGGATAAAATGGCAGGGGCGGAGAGACTCGAACTCCCAACCATCGGTTTTGGAGACCGCTGTTCTACCAATTGGAACTACGCCCCTGCAAAGTGGATGCCTATTATACTTACGCAATTCATTAACACAAGTGTAAAAGATGCCCATAAGTCAAAATCTCATCACTAGATTGAAAAATCCATCTTAACATTGATTAAAAAGCAGTTTATGATTGTTTCAATTCAAGGGATATTACTACGCACGAGGAAGCACGTGCTAACAATAAAAACAACTATCTATCCGGCCATTATTGGTTTTTTATGGCTATTTCATAACAGCGCGCTGGCACTGTCTTTACATTTAGACTCCTTCTCTAATGAACAGGGGTTAACGCAAAACTCTGTCACTTGCAGCATAACTGATCGCCGTGGTTTTCATTGGTTCGCCACCCAAGGTGGGCTCAACCGTTTTGATGGTTATGAATTTAAACGCTTTAAGTCTCATCCAACCCAGCCAAGTCTATCGAGTAATTGGATCACCGACTGTGTTACCACTGACAATAATCTGCTGTGGTTTTCTACAGCTACACAAGGGCTAAACGCCCTAAATACAGACACCGGTACATTCACTCATTTTAACCGTAGCAGTCCATTAGCGATTAAAGATAACCGCATTTGGTCAATGCTTACTGATCAACACAATAATTTATGGTTAGGCCATGAAGATGGTAACTTAACTCGCCTAAATGTAGCCGAGCATGAAACTGCCTACTTTTCCTACTCGCCAAACACCCAAGGTAGTATTATTTTTCAGGATATGGTGATTGATGCTAAGCAAAATTTATGGCTGGCCAGTAATGAAGGATTAATAAAATTTGATACAAAGACAGCTAAATTTAGCCACTTTTCAGCAAGTAAAAAGCAACTATGGCGCCTAAAACTCACGCCACAAGGGCAGCTACTGATTGCCAGTAAAACAGGGCTTAGTGTCTTTGATTTAGAAAGTGAACAGTTTAATGATATAAAACAACTAGATGGTATATGGATAAGCGATATTTTAATCGATAATAACGAGCATCTTTGGCTTAGCAGCTACGGCCAAGGCTTATATTATAATCCCAACTATCAAACAACTCTGACAAGCTTTAGCCAATTTAAACACCTTCCACAGCAACGTCATGGGCTTGTTAATGATTACTTACTGTCTTTGTATCAAGACCAGCAAGGTATTCTGTGGATAGGCACTGATGGTTATGGGTTACAACGCTACGATATGCGCCAAAATCAATTTAATCATCAACAACACAGCGATGACCCTAACAGTATTAGCCATGATTTTATCCGGGCCTTACTTAAAGATTCGCAAGGGCAATTATGGGTCGGTACCCGCAACGGGTTAAATAGACAAACAAAAGACGGCTTTGTGCGCTATCACGTCGATACAAGCAACCTTACCAACAACAATATATTCAGCCTTCATGAAGATAGCCAACAGCGTATTTGGATTGGCACCTATGGTGGCGGTTTATTGCGTTATAACCGCGAAAGCGATGACTTTACATCATTCACAGTGCAAAGCCACCAGCTCAGCAGCAATAACATTTATGCGATCACCAGCGATCGGAACGGCAACTTATGGTTGGGAAGCAATCAAGGTTTAAGTCTGTTTAACCCAGATAACTTGACCATTGAGCATTTTAAGCACTCGGAACAACACAATAGTATATCGAACAACACCGTATTTAGCCTCGTTTACGATAACGTTGCTAATGCAATTTGGGCTGGTACTCGAGTTGGCTTAAATAAACTCACCCTCAACAACAATGAATTTAGCCATTATCAAGCCGATCAAACAAACCCAAATAGCTTAAGTCATAACATGGTTACCGCCCTTCATCTGCAAGATGACAATACACTGTGGGTGGGTACTTTTGGAGGCTTAAATAAACTGAATAAAACAACGGCAGAGATAACCCGAATCACCGAGCATGATGGCCTGCTAAACGATAATATTTTTGCCATTAAACAGGATGCCAAAGGTTACCTGTGGCTGGCAAGCAACCAAGGTTTAACACGTTATCAGCCCAGCTCTGAAAATATGCAGCATTTTTTACCCCGTGATGGCGTGCAACATAATTCATTTATTCTCGGCGCGGCTTATCAAGCGCAGAACGGTGAACTATTTTTTGGCGGGATCAATGGCTTTAATCAATTTGATCCGCTTAAGCTACAGCTGACAGCTACAACTCCAGAGCCTGTGTTAACCGAATTACTAATTAACAATCAAGCGATAGCCACTGCCCCATACACTAAGCACGAGACTCAAGCTGCGAAATTAATTAGCTATATACAAACACTCTCCTTTAACAAAGGTGTCGGCGTGATCGGCTTTAAGTTCTCAGCATTAAATAGCCCGTCGGCACCTCAACAATATCAATATGCATACAAACTCGCTGGTTTTGATAAGCAATTTCTATATACCAACGCACAACAACGGCAAATAAACTACCCGCAACTGCCCGCAGGCGACTATCAGCTGCAACTAAAAGTAAAAGATCAGTATGGCCAGTGGAGTAATGCTAAAGCTATGCTCGATTTCACGGTGGTGCCGCCGTGGTGGCAAAGTCGCCTTGCCTATGCCGGTTATGTTCTTCTCACTGGGGTTATTATTTGGCTTATTGCGGCCTCGCTATACCGCGCTAAGCTGGCCGAACAAACAAGTAATCAAGCCCGTGAACTGAATCGCTTAAAAAGTCAATTTTTAGATAATATTAGCCATGAATTAAAAACGCCTCTGAGTTTAATACTCGCGCCACTTGAAAGCTTGCAGCTAAACCATAAAGATCAAGCTAGCCAAAAACAATTATCGATGATCAAACGCAATAGCCTACGTTTGCTGACCTTAATAAATCAACTATTACAGCTAAGCCAACGCCCCAGCTGCGCTATACATTACGTTTCGCCCTATCCTTTAGCACCATTTATAAAGCAGCTGGTTGCTGACTTCACGGTGCTGTTTGAACAAAAAGGTATTCACGTAACAATGACAGATCTCAGCCAAGGCTCTTGCTGCATAGCACTTGAGCCAGAACATGCAACGTCAATTATTACCAACTTAGTTAGTAATGCCCTCAAATATACCCACTCAGGCGGTCAAGTTGAGATTAGCTTATCAGTGCATAATAACATGGCTCATATCGCGATTGTTGACACCGGTATTGGCATCGAAAAACACCAACAAGGCATTATTTTTGAACGCTTTACGCGTGTTGCAGCACAAAATCAAAACGGCAGTGGAATTGGCCTTGCTTTAGTTAAACAATTGCTAGAGCAATACGGCGGGCAGATTTCACTAACAAGTGAAGTAGGTAAAGGCAGTTGTTTTACTGTATCTCTGCCTTTGACTGAAGCAGAGCATGGCGCAACTTCGCTAGCAGCACCAGTAAATGAAGCAACCCGCCCCAGCAATTCGCAAAAGCTACTGATTGTTGAAGATAACGACGAAATGCGCGAACTACTGCTGACTTTGTTTGCTACTGAGTACCACTGCTTAAGTGCTATTAACGGCGAACAAGGCTTAGCCATCTGCCAAACAGAAATGCCAGATCTAGTGATCAGCGATGTGATGATGCCTTGCATGGACGGTTATCAATTACTTAATGCGCTACGCACAAATAACATTACCAGCCATATACCGGTGTTATTATTGTCAGCAAAAGCCGATACACAAAGCAGACTAAAAGGCCTTGATTTACTAGCAGATGATTTTTTAAGTAAACCATTTGAGCCGCAATTACTGCTCAGTAGAGTACAAGGGTTACTGAGTATTCGTGCAGTCCTTAATCGGCACTTAGCAAAGCAGCTTGCGGCTCATGCTCCGCCGCTGGTACTCGATCCGCAGCTTACACAAAGTAAAGATTACCAATTTACCGAACGCCTGAAAAACATCATCCGTGATAACTATCACAACGAAGCGTTTAGTATTGAAGAATTCGCTGCAGGATTATATTTAAGCCCACGTGCCTTACAACTGAAAATGAAAGCACTCTACAATTTAACTCCCAGTGATTATATTCGTAATACTCGTTTAGAGTATGCTGAAAAGTTACTTAGCGACAGCGAGCTGAGCATAGGTTTAATTGCTGAAAAAGTCGGCTTTAGCTCACAAAGTTACTTTGCTCGCTGCTTTAAGGCAAAGCATAACGTTTCGCCCAAGCAGTTTAGGGAAAATACCAACCTGAATGCAAAAACTTCGCCTGTGTGACTAAAGTGTTCGCCTCAGTACTATTTTTAACCTTATGATTTCTTTAAATTAACTTTAAAACAATTTGTAGAATAAAAACCTTCACTGTTTCTATTTGGCACATTAATTAAGGAAAATCATATGCTCACAACAACTAAAAAAGTACTGTTGGCAACCCTCGTTGCTAGCAGTCTTAGCGCTTGCCAAAGTACTTCGACCAAGGTCACTTCAAACCAAGATTCACCAAACATTAATGAAATCGCCCAACAACAATATAATGGTCCAAAAGCGCGTATTGCCGTGGCACGCTTTACCGATAAATCGAATGACTCTCATTGGTGGCGAAAAGAAATAGGTGAAGGTATGGCCGACCAACTCACCACAGCTTTGGTAGGCACCAATCGCTTTATCGTACTTGAACGCCAAGCGTTAGATGCAGTGTTATCTGAGCAAGATCTAGCGGCTTCAGGTCGTGTTAGCGCAGCATCAGGGGCAGCTTACGGTGAAATTGAAGGAGCCGAAATAGTTGTGGTAGCAGCGGTAACTGAATTTGATGACGACAGCTCAGGTGCCAGTGTTGGTACTGGCGGTTTTATAGGTGATGTGTTTAGCTCAGTATCGGCAGGTTTTTCAGGCTCGCATATGGCGATTGATTTACGCCTTATCGATACTCGCACCTCACGTATTTTAGCAGCCACCAGCGTCGAAGGAGGCAGCAAAGATTTTGATTTTACCAGTGCGGCAACTAATTTTGGTGGTGCTTTAGTCGGTGGTAATTTAAGTGGCTGGTCAAACACCCCTAAAGAAAAAGCGCTCCGCGAAGTGATAATCAAAGCTGTAGAGTTTTTACAAACTAAAGTCCCTGCCACTTACTATCGCTATAACAGTAATAATACCCTAGCACCTGGATACACAGCACCACCACCGCTTACGACCACGGCTGCCAAGTCAAAAGCCGTTGCTCCAGTAGCAAAAGTCGATGTTCCTACACATAGAATGCCGCATTATGAAAAAGATGGATTTAGCCATGTCTCGCATGAATCTAGTTTGTTTAGGTTATTTAAAAAACCAACCCGATTATGAAGAATTTGAAACTGAAGATGTTAAGTACGATCGTCAAACAGTTATCGCACTGCGTGAATACCAACAAGAGAAACAATTAAAAGTGTCGGGACTTGCAGACGAAGCAACCAAAAAGTCACTCGATGAAAGTCAATGTATTGCTAAAACCAATAAGTCAGGGCTTGAGAGCTTAGGTAGTATGTTTAAAATTAACTAACCAAAGATCAAGTTATTTAGCAGCCAGTTTATTCTTGGCTGCTATACCATCTAAATACTTAGAACAGCTGTAACAGCTCGCCCTGATAAAAATCACAAAGCAACCAAATTTGTTGAAAAGGATGGCTAAGCGGTATCGTTATATTCTGTAACTCAGCGTCAAAATCCGCTTTATGCCAAATAGTACTGGCGTTACGAATAAGCAACCATGTTTGCTCTGATTGATAATGCTTTTTTCCTTTTTGTTCTAATAACCGCTGCAGTGCACAGTGCAGCCGCTGCTCACTTGGTTGCATTGCCATATCAGCAAGATCTCGTTGCATGCTTATAGATAAAGGCCTGCCGAGTACTGCCATGGCTTCGGTTTCGCTGGCATATAAATGTGCTATTTCAATATCAAGCTTCTGTTCATTACGATAGCAACTGATATCTGGTTTACTCGGCTGATTATGCCAAATATGGCGCATTGGAATACCAAAGCGATGTTCATAGCAACGCAAGAACAACTTGCCTGCATCATGCTCAAGTTGTAATTTTTCTTGCTCACTATGACGCGTCATTAAGTACCGCATATACATCAGCTAACAGGCTTGATGCACCAAATCTAAATGTTGACGGATTCAAATAACTTTCTCCCATAATATCAGTCGCTAGCTGTAAGTAATTACTTGCATCCATAACCGTTTTCACGCCACCTGCAGCTTTAAAACCGACTACACGCGGCGACTTTTTAATCGTACTTAACATCACTTCGGTTGCTTCAATAGTGGCATTTATAGCTACTTTGCCAGTGCTGGTTTTAACAAAGTCAGCACCACCGGCAATTGCTATTTCTGTCGCCAGTGTTATCAACTGCGCTGTTTTTAGTGCGCCGGATTCTATAATTACTTTTAATTGTACGTGTTCAGGACAACACTCTTTACTGGCACGCACATATTCTAGTGCTGTGGCTTCGTCCCCCGCGATTAAGGCTTGATACGGTAACACCAAATCAATTTCATCTGCGCCACGCTCTATTGCGATTAATGTTTCATTAATTACTTCACTTAGCTCACTGTTGCCTGAGGGAAAGTTAGTTACTGTGGCGACTTTTACATAACTAAGCTCGCGCTCAGCTAAAGCAAGCTTGGCGTCATCAACAAACTCACTATAAACACACACTGCAGCCGGAATACCTAGGTTGGGCTTAATACTAGCCACCAAGGCCTGTATTGTTGCCGCGCTATCATTACTATTTAAACTGGTTAAATCCATTAATTGCACGGCCAATGCCGCATCAGTTAGTTGCGTTGTCATAAATCCACCAAGTAAGTTCATGTATTAGCAATAGTACCAAATTTAACTATTCTCGCTATAGCTAATAACCAAACACTCTAAGCTCAATATATAGTCATTATAGTACTTGTAACTCGGCGCAATCCCCTGTTAACTAAGGCTTAAGCCAAATCGGACAACCCTATATAACTTTTAGTTATATTAACTGGGTTTTAATTATTTTTTACTTAGCTTACGCCACTATATTCTGAGTTTCTGAAAAGCATCTTTGCTGTAATTTTTTCCAAGGGTCTACACATGCAATATTTACCTATCTTTACCAAGCTCGACAATAAACCTGTATTGGTTGTTGGCGGTGGAGAGGTTGCGTTACGTAAGTGCCGTGCATTTTTGAAAGCTCGCGCTGATGTCACTTTAGTAGCACCTTGGTTTTGTGATGAATTAAAAGAGCATGCACAAAATAATGATGTCACTCTAATTGACGCTTTTTTTGATGAATCACATCTTGATGGCAAAATGCTGGTCATTGCCGCAACCGACAATGATGACGTAAATAACAGCGTATTTGAACTCGCAAATGCACGAAATGTATTCGTTAACGTGGTGGATGACCAACCTAAATGCACCTTTATTTTTCCTTCAATTGTTGATCGTGACCCGATCACTATTGCAATTTCAAGTGCTGGCACAGCGCCGGTATTAGCACGGCGCTTACGCGAGAAGTTAGAAACGCTTATTCCACAACACATCGGCCCGCTTGCAAGTTTAGTTGGCAGCTTTCGCGACAAAGTAAAACAGCGCTTCACGAGTTTTGCTGATCGTCGCCAATTTTGGGAAGGCGTATTTGATTCATCTGTCGTCAGCAAAGTACAAACGGGTGATACAGCTGCCGCAAGCGTACAGCTTGAACAATTACTCGATACAAAACTGGATCCTGAAGGTGAAGTATACGTAATTGGCGCAGGTCCAGGAGATCCAGAGCTATTAACACTGAAAGCACTGCAACTAATGCAACAAGCTGATGTGGTGGTGTATGACTTTCTAGTCTCTGACGAAATTATGGAGCTAGTGCGCCGCGATGCTGATTTAATTTGTGTGGGTAAACGCTTAGGCGATCACAGTGTTGTGCAAGAAGATACTAACCAAATGCTAGTTGACCTTGCCAAGCAAGGTAAAAAAGTGTGCCGCATTAAAGGTGGCGACCCGTTTATTTATGGCCGTGGTGGTGAAGAAGTTCAAGTACTGGCAGCCAATAACGTAAATTACCAAATCGTCCCTGGCATAACTGCTGCCGCAGGTTGTAGCGCTTATGCGGGTATTCCGCTAACGCACCGTGACCATGCACAAGCCATACAGTTTGTAACTGGTCACTGTAAAAAAGACGGTCAAGAACTAGATTGGCAATCACTGGCAAAACCAAACCAAACTCTGGCAATTTATATGGGTGTAATTAAGTCTCCCCATATTCAAGCACAATTATTAAAACATGGTCGCGGTGCAGATACACCCGTGGCAATTATTGAAAACGGTACTCGCAAAAATCAACGCGTTGTAACCGGTAAATTAGGTGAGCTGGCCGATTTAATCGAGCGTCACAGCATTATTTCACCGGCATTATTAATTATTGGTGAAGTTGCTTCATTACATGAAGAACTTCATTGGTTTGGCACAAAAGCCCAAACTAGTAGCTTTGCACAACCGCTTACAGACGTGGCATAGCTTTAAACTATTTAGATTTTAACTTTTAATCATTTTAGTAGGACGACTAACAATGGCTTTAACTCACCTTCAGCAATTAGAAGCTGAAAGTATCAAAATCATGCGCGAAGTTGCTGCTGAGTTTGAGAACCCAGTTATGCTTTACTCAATCGGTAAAGATTCATCGGTACTTTTACATTTAGCGCGTAAAGCGTTTTACCCAGGTAAAATTCCGTTTCCACTGCTTCACGTTGATACCAACTGGAAGTTTAAAGAAATGATCGAATTTCGTGATCGCTTAGCAAAAGAGTACGGTTTTGACTTACTCGTCCACAAAAATCCTGAAGGCTTAGCGATTGATATCAGCCCATTTACTCATGGCTCTGGTAAGCATACCGATATCATGAAAACCCAAGGCTTAAAACAGGCGCTTGATAAATATGGCTTTGATGCCGCGTTTGGTGGTGCACGCCGCGACGAAGAAAAATCTCGCGCTAAAGAGCGTGTTTATTCATTCCGTGATAAACACCACAGATGGGATCCAAAAAACCAACGTCCAGAGCTTTGGAATACCTATAACAGTCAAGTTAACCCTGGCGAAAGCATCCGTGTATTCCCACTTTCTAACTGGACTGAACTTGATATTTGGCAATATATCTATCAAGAAAACATCGATATGGTTCCGCTTTACTTAGCCAAAGAGCGCCCTGTTGTAGAGCGTGATGGTACTTTGATCATGGTTGATGATGAGCGTATGCCGCTTAAAGAAGGCGAAGTACCCATGATGAAATCTGTTCGTTTTCGTACTTTAGGTTGTTACCCACTTACCGGTGCAGTGGAATCAACAGCCAGTACACTGACTGAGATTATCGAAGAAATGCTGCTATCTACGTCATCTGAACGTGAAGGTCGGGTAATTGACCACGATTCAGCAGGTTCAATGGAGAAGAAAAAACGTGAGGGCTATTTCTAATGTCTATTAATACTAGCGATACAATTAACGAAGTAAAAGCAATTGGCATCGACGCCTATCTTGCTCGCCAACAAGACAAAAGCCTATTGCGTATGCTGACCTGTGGTAGTGTGGATGACGGTAAATCAACCCTAATTGGCCGCCTACTGCACGACAGCCACCAAATTTATGAAGATCAGTTAGCAGCACTGCATAAAGATAACGAAAAAGTCGGTAATGCCGGTGAAGAGCTCGATTTAGCACTACTGGTTGACGGCTTACAAGCTGAGCGTGAGCAAGGCATAACTATTGATGTAGCGTACCGTTATTTTTCAACGGCTAAACGTAAATTCATTATTGCTGATACTCCAGGGCATGAGCAATACACCCGCAACATGGTAACCGGTGCATCAACCAGTGATGTAGCGATTATTCTTGTTGATGCGCGCTACGGTGTGCAAGTACAAACTAAGCGTCACAGCTTTATCTGTGATTCATTGGGTATTAAACAGTTTGTTGTTGCCGTGAATAAAATGGATATTGTTGATTTTGACGAAACCGTTTATGAGCGCATTAAAGCCGATTATTTAAAATTTGCCGAGCAACTTAACGTATCTAACATCAAGTTTGTGCCTATGTCGGCGCTTAAAGGCGATAACGTAGTAACACGCTCAGAGCACACACCATATTACACAGATAAACCACTGCTTGAGTTATTAGAAGACTCACCAGCAGCTGAAACAGACACTGGCTTTGAAGCGCGTTTCCCTGTGCAGTATGTAGTACGCCCTAACCTAAACTTCCGTGGTTTCCAAGGTACTTTGACCTCAGGAAAATTACGCGTTGGTGATGCTATTAAAGTATTGCCATCAGGTAAAACCTCAAGCATTAAAGAGATTGTCACCTTTGACGGCAACTTAGACACAGCCGAAGCTGGTCAAGCAATTACTTTAACGCTTAACACTGAAATTGATATTAGCCGAGGGGACGTGATCGTTCCTGCTGATTCAACAGCGACTGTAACTAACCAAGTACAAGCAAAGCTTGTGTGGATGCACGAAGCGCCGCTGGTACTGGGTAAAAGCTATAACTTTAAGCTAGGCAGTAAAAATACTTCGGCTATCGTGAAAAAGATTGATCACACCATTGATGTGAACACCCTTGAACACGGCAGCGCAGACAGCCTGCAGTTAAACGAAATCGCGATTGTTACCCTAGAATTGACCGAAACCATTTTGGCCGATGCTTATCACAACAATCACGAAACCGGTGCGTTTATTTTAATCGATCGTTTATCTAACTTAACTGTTGCGGCGGGTATGATTGAAAACGTGCTTGCTAAGCAAGAACAAACGGGTAACTTTAGTGAGTTTGAAGTTGAATTTAATGCGTTAGTACGCAAGCACTTCCCACATTGGCAAGCGCTTGATATATCAAAGCTTAAATAACCAACTTTGCCTGTTAAGGACATATAAAGCATGTATCAACAGCTAGTATTAACAGGCATTATGCTAACTTTAGTCGGGTGCCTGTTTGGCACGCGGCTAAAGCCAGCATGGCTTTTTGTTGGCGCCATTGGCACCGCATATCTAGGCGGGTTAATCGACCTTGAAGATATGCTGATCAACTACGCCAATCCATCACTGATCACCTTAGTGTTATTAGTACTGGTTTCGATTGCGGTTGAAAAAACTACACTCGTACAAAAGCTTGCCCAGTCATTATCAAAAGGAAGTTTAACCAGCTCAGTCACTAAGCTCGGACTTTCTACAGCGTTTTTATCCTCATTTACCAATAATACAGCGGTTGTCGCATCGCTCATTACTGCCATAAAAGACAATCCAAACCATTCACCTTCAAAGCTACTATTACCGCTGTCGTATACTGCTATTTTAGGTGGCACAATTACCTTAATTGGTACTTCAACAAATTTAATCGTCAATGGTTTTGCCGTTGATGCAGGCATGGCACCGCTAGGCTTTTTCGACTTTACCATAGTCGGGTTAGGCGCATTAAGTGTGGGCCTGATCACTATTTTAGTGATGCTAAAATATTTGCCAGACAACGGCAAAAACGATCAAGAAGTGGTGCCTTTTTATCTCGAAGGTAAAATAGAAGAAGGCTCAAAACTAATTGGTAAAAGCGTAGAAGAAAATGGCCTGCGCGAACTTAAAGACTTATTCCTAGCAGAAATTATTCGCGGCGATAAACGCATTTGTGCAGTGACCCCGCAACAACTGATTAAAGCGGGCGATGTATTGCTGTTTGTCGGTGACATCAAATCAGTGCCATTGCTAACACGCTTTGACGGGCTAAAAATAGTTCACGATAAACATCAAAAAGATGTTGAGCACCTCGTTGAAGTTGTTGTCAGCCAATCATCTAAATTTATAGGAAAAACAGTTAAAGAAGCGCGTTTTCGTGAACAGTTTCATGCCGCTGTTATCGCTATTCGTCGCGGCCATGACCGCTTGCAAGGTGGCCTTGGTAAAGTGCAGCTGCAAGCGGGAGACTCACTGATCCTCGCACCAGGTAAAGACTTTTATAGTCTGCCTAATTTAAAACGCGAATTTGTGTATATTTCCGGGCTTGATTTACAAACTCACTTAGCGCCCAAGCAATCTAACTTAGTATTAGCGAGCTTTGCAACGGTACTTGGGCTGAGCATTATTGGCTATGTACCACTGGTAAAAGGCTTATTAGTATTGCTGATTGGCTTAATGCTCACGGGAACGATAAAGCTGAGTGAAGTAAAACGCCGTTTTCCTATTGAGTTACTCGCTGTAGTTGGTAGCGCCATTGGCCTTGCAAAACTGATGATAGGCACCGGCCTAGCTGGACAAATATCTGCAGCATTGTTTTATGTACTCGGTGATTTTGGCCCCTATGGTGCGTTTATCGCGATTTTTGTAATGACAGTAATGTTCACCGAACTTATCACCAATAACGCCGCAGCGGCACTATCATTCCCTGTCGCTTATGCATTAGCAATGGGCTTTAATGTTGACCCGCTGCCGTTTATTATGGCGGTCGCCTTTGGTGCATCTGCAAGCTTTATATCACCATTTGGTTATCAAACTAACCTGATGGTTTATAGCGCCGGCAATTATCGTTTAAAAGACTATGTATTAATGGGCTTACCGCTTTCTATTATTTATTCAATAACGGTATTAACCCTGATCCCGCTGGTATTTCCATTTTAAGCCAGCGCTTACTCATAAGAGAGTTTTATAATGGATGAGAACATTGTTTGGCATAACTATGCCATTACTAAAGCACAACGTAGCGAACACAAAAGCCATAAACCGGCTATTTTATGGTTCACTGGTTTTTCCGGCTCAGGTAAAAGCACCGTAGCAAACGCCCTTGAAAGCGCACTCAATCAACAAGGTATTCACACCTACCTGCTTGATGGCGACAATGTACGCCACGGCTTGTGTAAAGATTTAGGCTTTAGCGACGAAGACCGTATCGAAAATATTCGCCGCGTTGGTGAAACCGCTAAACTAATGGTCGATGCTGGATTATTGGTACTCACCGCATTTATTTCCCCATTTCGCGCTGAACGCGATATGGTAAGAAACTTAGTCGATGACGGTGAATTTATCGAAGTGTTTTTAGACACACCTCTGGACGTATGCGAGAGCCGCGATCCAAAAGGCTTATACAAAAAAGCCCGCGCAGGTGAAATAAAACACTTCACAGGTATAGATTCAGACTACCAAATACCCCATTCACCGGAAATAATTTTAGATACCAGTAAAAACACCCTAGACCAATCGGTGCAAGAGCTGATAGCGTATCTAAAACAACAGCAAATTATTAAAGGTTAAGTCATGAACCAAACGGAACTGCTCGAAGAAATACTGATCCTTGCCCGCCAAGCTGGCAGCGCTATTATGGGGATTTACGAAAAGGATTTTAACGTTGAGTACAAAGCTGATGAAAGCCCTGTAACCGACGCCGATCTTGCAGCTCACAAAGTGATTGCCAATGGCCTAGCCCACTTAACCCCAGAGATCCCAGTATTAAGTGAAGAAAGTGCCGATATCAGCTGGGATATCCGTCAAACGTGGACCCGCTATTGGCTGGTTGACCCAATCGACGGCACTAAAGAGTTTATTAAAAAGAACGGTGAGTTTACCGTTAACATCGCCTTGATTGAAAACGGCAAGCCTATCTTAGCGGTAGTAGATGCGCCTGCGCTAGGCGTGTCTTATCTGGCAGCAGAGGCAATCGGCGCATTTAAGGACCGCGGTGATGAGCGCATTGAGCTTAAAGTCACCACCAAAGCAAACAAAGGCCTAATTCGCGTAGTCGGCAGCCGCTCGCATCCATCACCGGATTTAGCCGAGTTTATAAAACGCTTTGACGAGGTGGAAATGGTCTCAAAAGGCAGTTCACTAAAACTGTGCTTAGTCGCCGAAGGCAGCGCCGATATTTACCCACGCCTAGGCCCAACCTGCGAATGGGACACCGGCGCAGGTCACGCTATAGCCGAAATCGCCGGCGCAAAAGTCACTAAGCTTGATGGCAGCCCGCTTGTTTATAACACCAAAGATGAATACTTAAATCCGTATTTTATTGTAAGTGCGATAGAAGAAGAAACCAAGCTATAAGCTGTAAGTTTTAAGTGGTAAGTTTAAGGCCGACTCTTCACTCGTAGGAGTTGGCTTCAGCCACGAAAAATCCTGCTCTGCATTCTATTTGAAAAAACAATTTCACCACAGAGAACACCGAGTCGCTTCTCTACACAGAGGCTGAATCATAAGCTGTAGAGCTTTAAGCGGTAAGTTTAAGCCCAACTCTTCACTCGTAGGAGTTGGCTTCAGCCACGAAAAATCCTGCTCTGCATTCTATTTGAAAAATAAATTTCACCACAGAGAACACAGAGGCGCTTCGCGCTACACAGAGGGCTTTAGCGATAAGTTTAAGCCCGACTCTTCACTCGTAGGAGTTGGCTTCAGCCACGAAAAATCCTGCTCTGCATTCTATTTGAAAAAACAATTTCACCACAGAGAACACCGAGGCGCTAGGCTACACAAAGAAGTGAAAGGCATTAGGTTAAAGACTGAGACTAGCTCCACCTGAAATCTAACCCTCAATACAACTTACTAGGCATAAAGTCGCGCCTACGCATATTAAAACACCGATGCCAACCCGTAGGCTAGAGTTTACCTCGCGCAATTTTATGCTCACGAGCGCACAGAGGCGCTTCGCTACACACAAAAGTGAAATGCAAGAGATTGAAGGCTGGAGACTAGCTCTACCTGAAATCTGACACCTATAATCTGATCCCTAATACAGCTTGCGCGGCATCAATACCTAAAAGCAAAAAACCGCTCAATGAGCGGTTTTTTAAACGTAAAATTAGAATCATACCTATGGCATAGCGTCTAAATCTGCGCCTTCTTTTTCGATAACTTCTGGTATTAAGTCTTCTTTACTTACGCCCATTGCAAGCGCAACGGCACTAGCAACATAAATCGAAGAGTAAGTACCAATAAACACACCAAATAACAGCGCTGTAGCAAAACCATGAATAGTTTGACCACCCCAAGCAAACAAGGCGATTAATACTAAAATAGTGGTAATTGAAGTTACTAGAGTACGGTTAAGTGTTTGCGTTAATGAAATATCAATTATCTCAACAGTATCGTCGATACGCACTTTGCGGAAGTTCTCACGAATACGGTCAGATACAACGATAGTATCATTAAGAGAGTAACCTATTACCGCCAGTATTGCCGCCAATATGGTTAAGTCGAACTCTAACCCTAATACTGAAAACAAACCTAAAGTAATGATTACATCGTGTAAAAGTGCCGACACCGCGCCTACCGCAAAACGCCACTCAAAGCGAAATGCCACATAGATCAAGATACAAATAAGCGCAGTTAACATGGCAAGGCCACCCTGCTCTTTTAAGTCTTCACCTACACTTGGGCCAACAAACTCAATTCGACGCATTACTACGCTATCATCGGCTTTTTTAAGTGCATCAATTACTTGGTTACCAATTACTTCGGCTTTAACATCATCACCTCGCGGTGCTAAGCGAACCAATATCTCTTGGCTTGAACCAAATAATTGTACTGATGCATCTGCAAAACCATTTTCAGCTAACACTGAACGTACTTTCTTTAAGTCTGCTGGTTGTGCAAAACCGACTTCTACAGCAGTACCGCCCGTAAAATCTAAGCCAAAGTTTAAACCTTTAACGAAGAACGATGCGAACGATGCCAAAATAAGTAGCGTTGAGATGCTCATAGCAACTTTGCGCAGCGACATAAACCCTAAAGTTCTGCCGCCTAATTTTAAAATTTGCATATCTGCTCCTTAAATTGACAGCTTATCAATGCGCTTACCACCAATACATAAGTTGATTACCGCACGGGTACCAACAATGGCTGTAAACATTGAGGTGATAATACCTATCGCAAGTGTCACTGCGAAACCAGCAATTGGGCCTGTACCCACTGCGAACAAGATAATCGCAGCAATTAAGGTGGTAATATTGGCATCAAAAATTGTACTAAAAGCACTATCATAACCATGATGAACAGCCTGTTGCGGACTACGTCCATCGGCCAGCTCTTCGCGAATACGCTCAAATATTAGTACGTTGGCATCAACTGCCATACCTACCGTTAGTACGATACCAGCAATACCTGGCAGTGTTAGTGCAGCGCCTGGGATCAACGACATAACACCCACAATCAATACTAAGTTAGCTGCTAAGGCAATATTAGCGACTAAGCCAAAACCTTTGTAATAAACTAACATAAAGATCAGTACAAACAAGAAACCTAAAGCAACCGCTGTCATACCTGCTTCGATATTTTCTTGACCTAAGCTTGGCCCTACCGTGCGCTCTTCAACAATTTGAATTGGCGCAACAAGTGCTCCAGCACGTAGTAATAAACTTAAGTTATGTGCTTCTGCAGGGTTATCAATGCCGGTGATGCGAAACGAACGATCAAGACGCGCTTGTATAGTTGCAACGTTGATCACTTCTTCCACCTTAATTGGTGGTAGCGCTTTACCGTTTTCGTCTGTTTTACCAGAAGGCTTATACTCTATAAATACCGTCGCCATACGCTTGCCAATAGCACGCTTAGTGAAAGCATTCATTTTCGCGCCGCCTTTGCTATCAAGGCTAATACTTACTTGCGGACGTTGGTATTCATCGGCACCCGATTGCGCACCAGTAATGTGACTACCTTCGAGAATAATGCGTTTTTTAAGTACCACTGGGTAGCCATCACGGCTCATGATCATTTCAGTACCAGGCGGAATACGCCCTTGCGCTGCTGCCGTTGGATCGGCATTTTCGTCTACTTCACGAAACTCAAGGGTTGCTGTAGCACCCAAAATCTCTTTCGCACGCGCAGTATCTTGAACACCTGGTAGCTGCACAATAATACGCTCTGCACCTTGACGTTGTACGTTAGGCTCAGCAACACCGATTTGGTTAATACGGTTACGGATAATGGTTTCGTTTTGCTTGATAGCATAGTCACGAATTTCTTTGAGTTTTTGCTCGCTGATGGTGGCATAAAACGCGTTATCGTTAGAGCTATCATCAATGTAGTTGTGTAATGGGTAGCGTGACTGTAAAAAACGCTCTGCCGCATCTTTATCTTCTGCGCTGCGCATCTCCACACGAATACGTTCAGTACCAGCTACACGACGTACCGTGCGATAGCGTAGTTTTTCTTCACGTAAATCACTTTTATAGTCTTGATCCATTTGTTCCAGCGCGTTATCAACCGCTGTCACCATGTCAATTTCCATCGTAAAGTGAACACCGCCACTTAAATCCAAGCCCAATTTCATTGGATTGCCGCCAAGGGCTTTTAACCAATGAGGTTGCGCCAGGGCCATGTTAATGGCTGAGATGTAATCGTCGCTCAATGAATCACGCAATAAATCTTGCGCTTTAAGCTGCTCTTCAACATTTTTAAAGCGGATCAACACTTGACCGTTTTCGAACTTAACTGATTTTACGGTAACATTGTGCTCTTTGAGGGTCGCATTTACTTTGTCTACTACAGCTAGATCTGCATCAGTTCCTTTAGTACCTGAAATTTGTATGGCCGGATCACGACCATACAAATTAGGAGAGGCATATAAAAGACCTACCGCAATCACAGCTAGAACAAGTAAATACTTCCATAATGGAAACTTGTTTAACACGTGGGCGTCCTTATTATTATTATAGCGACTTCATTGTGCCTTTAGGCAATACTGCTGACACTGCTGATTTTTGTACAGTTACTTCAGCTTGATCGTTAAGTGAAATAACAATGAAATCTTTATCGTCAGAGATTTTAGCGATTTTACCCACTAAACCACCTTGAGTAAGAACTTCATCGCCTTTTGCCATCGCATTCATCAGCGCTTTATGTTCTTTTACACGCTTAGCTTGTGGACGGTAAATCAAGAAGTAAAATACTAAGCCAAAGATAGCTAGCATGATCAACATCTCATAACCACCACCGGCTGGCGCTGCACCTGCCGCACTTGCGTGGGCGTTTGAAATAAATAAACTCATAACACTTCCTCTTTAATTTTTAAATTTAATTTGTGGTATCTGCAAGCTCTGGCACTTCTTGGCCGCGGCGTGCATAAAAATCATTTACGAATTCATCTAACTTACCGTCACCGATCGCATTACGTAAACCTTCCATAACGCGCTGATAGTAACGTAAGTTATGAATTGTGTTTAGTCGTGCACCTAAAATTTCGTTACATTTATCAAGATGATGTAGGTACGCGCGCGAGTAATTCTTACAAGTATGGCAATCACACTCAGGATCAAGTGGGCCGGTATCTGTTTTGTGCACAGCATTACGAATTTTCACAATGCCACCGGTTATAAATAAATGACCATTACGCGCATTACGAGTTGGCATTACACAGTCAAACATATCGATACCGCGACGAACGGCTTCAACTAAGTCTTCAGGTTTACCTACACCCATAAGGTAACGGGGTTTGTTCTCTGGCATTTTATAAGCACAGTGATCAAGAATGTTAATCATCTCATTTTTTGGCTCACCGACCGATAAACCACCGAGTGCGTAGCCATCAAAACCAATTTCTTCAAGACCTTGTTGTGACTGAGCACGCAACTCCGGATACATACCACCTTGGATAATACCAAATAAAGCTGATGGATTGTCACCGTGACCTTCTTTTGAACGCTTAGCCCAACGAAGTGATAACTCCATTGAATCTTTAGCTTCTTTTTCGGTGGCAGGATAAGGCGTACATTCGTCAAAAATCATTACGATGTCTGAACCTAAATCACGCTGCACTTGCATGGCTTTTTCTGGTGAAAGCATAATTTTTTCACCGTTAACAGGCGAGCTAAACAATACACCTTCTTCGGTAATTTTACGCATTGCGCCTAAGCTAAACACTTGAAAACCGCCTGAGTCGGTTAAAATCGGTTTATCCCAATTCATAAAACCATGTAATCCACCATGCTGCTTGATGATTTCAGTACCAGGGCGAAGCATTAAATGGAAGGTGTTACCTAGGCAAATATGCGCACCAGTGTCTTTGACTTCATCTGGGGTCATACCTTTGACAGTACCGTAAGTACCTACTGGCATAAATGCTGGCGTTTCGACTACGCCTCTATCAAAAATCAAGCGGCCGCGGCGGGCTTTACCGTCTGTACGGTCTAATTCAAACTTCATATCATCCTCAAATGTCAGAAAAACAGTCCAACAAGCTATAATTTAACCGCTCGATTCTACCCTTTTTGTAAAACCATTACTATTAATTGGGCTCAAAGCTGAAATTAAAAGTGCAAAAATCAAAACTAAAAAGCCCAACGCAAGGCTGGGCTTTAAGTGCTTTTATAGAAAAAACTATTTACGGGTTAAAAACATCGCATCGCCGTAGCTAAAAAAGCGGTATTTTTGTGCAATTGCAGTTTGGTATGCACTCATAATATTATCTTGCCCAGCAAATGCACTAACCAACATGATCAATGTCGATTCTGACAAGTGAAAATTAGTGACCATGGCATCAACTACGTTAAATTGATAACCTGGGTAAATAAAAATATCGGTGTCACCAAAGTAACTGGCTAATTGGCCGCCATGTATCTTAGCTGCTGATTCCAATGAACGTACCGAAGTTGTGCCTACCGCAATCACTCTGCCGCCGTTAGCTTTGGTTGCAGCGACTGCTGCAACAACATCATCAGGCACTTCAATGTATTCGGAGTGCATTATATGATCATCAACCGAGTCTACGCGTACCGGCTGAAATGTGCCCGCGCCAACATGCAGAGTAACAAATGCCATGTTTACGCCCTTAGCTTTTATTGCTGCCATGAGCGTATCGTCAAAATGTAGGCCAGCAGTTGGCGCTGCAACCGCGCCAGGTTTTTCACCGTAGACTGTTTGATAGCGTTTGCGGTCTTCGTCAGTATCTGGACGGTCAATATAAGGTGGCAGTGGCATATGGCCAATATCGTTTAAAATTTCCAGTACATTTTGACTATCGCTAAACTCTAGTTCAAACAATTCGCCATGACGACCCACCATAGTCGCCTGCGCTTTACCTTCGAGAATAAGTTCTGTACCTGGTTTTGGTGATTTACTTGCTCGTACATGAGCCAGCACGCGGTGCTCATCAAGCACTCGCTCCACTAAGACTTCAACTTTGCCACCTGACGCTTTTTGGCCATACATACGAGCAGGGATCACTTTGGTATTGTTAAATACCAACAAGTCATTTTCATTTACTAAATCAATAATATCGCTAAATATTTTATGTTCTACAGCGCCACTTGGGCCATCTAAGGTTAATAAGCGACTGCTGGTTCGATCCTGTTTAGGAAAACGAGCAATTAATTCATCAGGTAAGTCAAAGCTAAAATCAGCCACACGCATAGGATATATCCAGATCAAAAAAGTCGCGCCAAGTTTAACTGCATCGCGCTATTAGCTCAACCAACGGCTTTAATTAAAATACAATGGAATGTTCTCTTGTGGTTCGAGACAAATGGCATTATTCTACTCAACTTAATTAGTTCTAGGTTTATAAGAGGTGTGACATAAATGGCTAAGCAGCTAACTTTGCTGATCTTAAACGCCAGTGTCGCTGAGCGTCAGGCTGTTAAGTCAACCTTAAATCGGCTCAATGTATTTACTTTCCTTGAAGTAGCCGATAGCCAGCAAGCCCTCGAAATTCTTAAATCTCAAGCGGTCGATGTCATTATTACCGGTCTTAATGTTGGTAAAATAGATGGTTGGCGATTTTCTCGGATGATCCGTTCAGGGTTATTAAAAACCCCAAAAAATACACCAATTGTACTAACTCCGCCTATCTATTGTGAGCGAATAGCCGAAACGACAGCACGCAGTTATGGCATAGATGCAGTATTGCCATTTGAACGCCAAGATATGCTGCCACAGGTACTGGCAAATGTGTTATCAACGCATTTAGAAAAAAGTAGTCGTTTAGACTTGTTGCTGCTCGAAACCGACAGTGACAAAGCAGCTGAAATAGCGCAACAATTACAGCTAAACTTTGCCTGCACCCATGTTTCTAGTAATAAACAAGCATTATCAATCTATTTGCAGCAAAAGTTTGCCATTGTGTTACTTGATGCAACCGCAGCACACGCAGGAGCTGCCAGTCAATTAGTTGAAGAGATTTTACAACACAACCCAAAACAAGCCATTGTAACCATTATAGACACGAAAGATGCCGATCATGCTGAACAACTATTGCTTTCAGGGGTTACTGATTTTATTCGTGCACCGTATGAACAAACCTTGTTAAGTAAAGTATGCGACCATGCTGCGCGCCGTGAAGATTTTATGGTCAGTTATGCAGAGTTTGCACAAAAAGTAGAACAACTAAGTCAAAGTCAAAGCCGCTATAAGGAGCTATTTTCAGCCCATCAGCGGATACTATTACATCTTAATACTGTGGTGCTTGAATTTGATGAACAAGGCCGCATTCGTTTTATCAACCCTGCGTGGGAAGCACTCAGTGGGTTTGGCATAAAACAAACCTTGAGCAAAGCACTCTCTGACTTTTGTATCAATGATTGCAAAGATAAACTACTGCAAACAATTAGCAGTATTTTGCATGGCGGTGCCTTGCAACAGCAGGTTGAAGTGCAAATTATTCATAAAGATGGTCAAGCTATTTGGGTTGAGTGCCGCTTACAACTAATCAAAAACAGCAGTAATGCTGCCACGATCACCGCCACAATAGATAATATTCATGAGCGCAAACAAGCTGAATTACAGCTGCGCCATTTAGCGCTACATGACACCTTAACCGGCTTACATAACCGCTATTATTTTGATCAACAACTCAATCGAATTTGCCAGCCGCAACGCACTAATGGCGACATAGAACACGCTTTAATTTATATTGACCTCGATCATTTTAAAATAATTAATGACAGTAAAGGCCATCAACAAGGCGATATAGTTCTTAAAGAAGTTGCGCACCTATTTAACGCCAATATCAGTGATGAACACTTAGTGTGTCGCATTGGTGGTGATGAATTTGCGGTGATCTTAAATAATATGAATCTGCTTGATGCACACTTGATAGCAGAAAGTATTTGCATGGCTATTGAAGGTCATCAGTTTAAATCTGAAGAACAAGTTTATTCAATTAGCTGCTCAATTGGCTTAACGCAAATAACAGCAGCGAACCATGATCCGAGTGAATGCTTAAAACAAGCTGATATTGCCTTGTACGTTGCTAAAAGCTTAGGCCGTAATTTGGTTCATTGTTACTCTAAAGAAGATGCCAGCCATAACACCTTGCAAGCTGGATTAGAGTGGGGACACAGCATTCGCCAAGCATTGCAACAAAACCAAATTGAATTACATTACCAGCCGATTTGGGACTTTAAACATGGTGGTGTCGCTTATTTTGAAGCACTGTTACGCTTAAAACTAGACGGTGAACTGGTTTATCCAAACCAATTTATTCCGTCACTTGAATTATTGAACGACACTTACTTAATGGATCAATGTGTGATCAGCAATGCAATTTCTGCCATTGCCGCTAACCCTGAGCTAAATCAAGTTGCAATAAACCTATCTGCGCAATCGTTTTTAGATGAACGCCTATTACCGCATATCGAATCGACCCTTGAAAAGTGCGATATCAGCCCTACCCGGGTTATTTTTGAGATCACCGAGTCCGCCAGTATCAATAATTTAACTGCCACTCGTGCGATGATCGAAAAGCTCAATCGCTTGGGCTGTCATTTCTCAATTGATGACTTTGGCACTGGCTTTAGCACCTTTAATTATCTTAAGCAACTGCCAGCTCAACACGTAAAAATAGACGGTTCGTTTGTTCGCGATATGCTTAATGATCCAATCGACTTGGCGTTAGTTAAAGCAATAAACGATATTAGTCGCTCGCTCAATAAGCGTTCAGTTGCTGAATATGTTGAAAATGAAGAGATCTTTTTAGCACTAAAAGAAATAGGTGTTGATTATGGCCAAGGCTACTTTATTTCACGCCCAGTGTCCGTAGAAAAAATCAAACATCAGTTACAAAAAATTTATCAAAACAAAACTTTTTACGAACAACCACCTAGCTAAAATAGCGAACTTTTCATACAAATCTACGCATTTTTTTACTTCCATCTTGTGATAACTCATCTATACTTTGCTCATCGGGCGATAAATGTCTTGTGATTATGATGATAATCGAAATTTCACATGACATCGTTAAATCATAGCAACATGCCACTCACAAACTAACATGTTGTTATTAGTATCATTGTCAATTTATGGAGTGAATTATGATGCAATTAATAGTGTTACTATTAGCGGTAAACTTAGGGATAACTTACCAATGCTATCGATATGCCAGTATCAAAGGTTACCCGGTTGTAACTTTTACCTGCTTAGGTTTGATCCCCTACTTTAACTTAGTGGTGTGGGTTTATTTGTTATTTTTACCAGATATTACGCCATTCAATAAACAGTTTGAATATGAAGGGCATAACGAAAAGCAGCCTTTGTAACACGGCTGCTTGTTGGTCAGGGATAAGTTATTAATTGAGCTCAGTTAATATCAGCTCGGCTAATTAAAATTGGTAGCTAATAGCTTTTTTAGTCAGTTCGCTGGCTTTGATATCGCCAGCGACACACTTTTTAATATCTGATTTATTAAATACTTTTATTAAACTCGTATTTTTATCGCCGAGCCCTTTAAGAACAAAACTCACATGCTCGTCGTTTGGCAAACTACGTAAACCACTACCGTAATCACATAACGTAAGACTGATACTTGTGCTTACTTGCTCCAGTAACTGTTGTTGCTCTGCGGCTTGTTGTTGCTCACGCTCTGCATGCTTTGCATTGATATTTTGGCGTAGCTGTTGCTGCTGTTTAGTGAGTGTAGTTTGTTGTTTTTCCAGCTTCGCGATATCTTTTTCTAACGCTTTTTTGCGTTGTTCAAGCTGTTTCTCTTCGGCGCTATTATCATGGCGGCTGGCAAACTCTAAATCGCGCTTTTCACGCTCTAAATCCCGCAACTTTCGGCCCACATCACGCTCTTGCTCTGCAATTTCGCGCACTTGTTCTGCGCCTTCACGCATTAGTTCCATCGCTTGTTGATAAGCTTCTCGTGATGATTCAACAACATCTTCGGTAATAAACTCTACTTGATCACTGATAATTTCAATATCCATATTAGCAAAATCAATTTCAGGCAGCGGTGGTAACGGCGCATTAGGTGCGTTACTAAAAATAGTCTGCCAGCGGCTAGAGCCTCTTACGTCCAGCTCAAATACCACTCCCTGCTTAACAAAATAGTTGGCTTGAATCGCACGGATCCTTTTATTGGTATCTTGCTTTAACGCGCTGCTTAAAATGTTTTCCATTATTGCTACTTCACGCTGTATTGATGCCAACTCCGCTGGTTCTTGCGCAGATACATTAGCACTTAAACACCCAAGTATGGCCATTATGGCGCTGCTGATAAGTTTTTTATTCATGCTCTATACTCCTAATTTTTCGCAATCGCGGCTGTAGGCTGCTCTTGTACTTGTTCGGCTAAATCATTTAATTGCATCCGTAGGTACGCTTGATCTTGAGCTCGCTGGGTTTTGATGTAAGTGATTAAACTGGCAATATCTTCTTGGCGTTCAACTCGTCCTGTTGCAATGGCCTCTTTTGCTAATTGATACATCTGCTGTTGCTGCAATTGATTTTGCGCAGTAATAATTTTTTGCATTTGGTCAATTTGCTTTTGTTGAGACTGCAATAAATGTGTTTGTTTCGTTACTTGTGTAAGTAACCCCTGCGCATCTGATTGCGGTAAAACTAAAAAGATTAACGAACAAACCAATACTGATGCTGCAACAGCCCACGCTCCAGCGACGCTAAACAGACGCACAGCAGAGAACTGCGATATTGTTGATTGGCGATCCCAGATTGGTACAGGTACAGCCTTATAGTCACGGCTATGCTGTTGCCATACTTGCGCTTGGCTCATCAACGCTGCATATTCGGGAGTATTTTCGAGCTGCTGCAATTGTTTATCGCTCAAAACTTTACCATCTAACCATTGCTCAAAAAGCGACTCTAAACTAGCCATCTACGGCCTCCAAATGAACTTTTAATTTTCCTAATGCACTGTATAACCGCGACTTAGCAGTATTAGTTGAAATATCTAATTGCTCAGCAATCTCTTCAAAGGTGCAATGCTGGAAAAATTTCAACTCCACCACTAAACGCTGCTCCCACGGTAACTTATTCAACATACTTTTTAATTGCTGATGCTGGGCCTGAGCTACACTATTGCCTTCTAATTCACTGTGTTCACAGGCCTGTTCTGGCACATCATCTAAGCTCTGATAATGCTTGCGACGGCGGTAGTATTCAACGCTACGCCGATGCACAATTTGAAATACCCAAGTATTAAAACTCGACTCACCACGAAAGTTCGGCAGACTTTTATACACCGAAATAAACACCTCTTGCATTAAGTCCATGGCATCATCTGGGTTACTTAGCATCCGCAAACAATAGTTATAAACTTGGCTTTCATGCTGCTTAACCAGCTTAAGCCAGGCGCGCTTATTTCCTTGTTGTGCTTTGGCGATTAATGTTTCTATTGATTGAAAAAACACGATTCTCGATGCTTAGTTATTTTACTTATGAGGTTAGTCGATAGAGTGAAGCAGATAGTTTGGAAAAGATAAAAATAAATGAAAATAAATAAAAAAGCTCACCTAAATGAGCTATTCATCTGCCATTAAACGACATTGCTGCTTTAAAAAGCTTTCTAGCATTTGGCTAAATAAACGAAAATCTCGAATACGACCAGTTGTTTTGCGCCATAAAATGCCAATATCGCGGTATGCGTCACTTTGTGAGGGAGTGGCAAGCATGTTTTTGTTCGCTAAAATACCCGCGTTAATCGCCATTTGCGGTAAGAAAGTCACACCGAACTGGTGCTCAACCATGCTAAGTAAGGTGTGTAAGCTCGCCGCTTCAAACGGATTGATACAGCTTGAACGATTTAAATGACAAGCACTTAATGCGTGCCCTGTCATACAATGTTCTCGCTCTAATAAGAACACGCTGGCTTCCGGTAACAAGTTAAAATCTTCTATATTCTTAGCAGGTAAATAGTCTTTATGATGTACTAAGCAAAAGTGATCTTGCGCGAGTACTTGAGTATGAAATTTATCAGTATCGTAAGGTAGTGCCAACAGCGCCATATCGATATGGCCATGCTCGAGTTTATCTAACAAGCTATCACTGGTGTCTTCAACCAGTACCAACTCTAAATCAGCAAACTGTTGCTGACAAAGGTGATATAGAGGTGCCGCAATAAAACTAGCAATCGTTGGAATAACTCCGAGGGTGAGCGTACCGCTTAGCGGTGTTAAATGGCTTTTAGTCAGCTCTCTAACACTTAGCGTATCGTCAATAATTTTGCGTGCCCGCTCTACCACTTCTTCGCCGATGGCTGTGAACATCAAACTACGATTTTCACGCTCTATGAGTTGGCAACCGAGTGTTTCTTCAAGGGTTTGAATTGCACTGCTGAGTGTTGATTGACCAATAAAACACGCACTTGCGGCGCGGCCAAAATGTTGATGCTGATGAACTGCCAATAAATACTGCAGCTGTTTAATACTTGGTAAGTTCGTCATACTTTTTGTACCCACAAATAAAAAGACCCCAACACCAAGGGCGTTGAGATCTTTTCAAGCTAAAAGTCTGTAATACTTAAAGACTGCTGGATTTAAACTCCAAAGGCAGTTCTCAGTATGTAGAAAATAACAATAGCAAGGGCAGCGCCAACTGGCAATGTAATTACCCAAGAAACTACAATGTTTCTGATCACACCCATATTAAGTGCAGCAATTCCACGTGCCATACCTACCCCTAATACCGCGCCAACTAAGGTTTGTGTAGTAGAAATTGGTAAGCCTGTTCCCGATGCAATTACAACTGTAGAAGCAGCAGCTAATTCAGCAGCAAAACCACGACTTGGTGTTAAATGCGTAATGCCTTCACCAATCGTTTTAATTACTTTTTTGCCTAAAATTGCAAGGCCTGCAACAATACCGAAACCACCTAGTGGTAAAATCCACCATGCGATTGTCGCTTGCTTAGCTATCTCACCGTTATTTTCAACAATGTTTACAACTGCAGCCAACGGACCAATCGCGTTAGCCACGTCATTAGAACCATGAGCAAATGCCATACAACATGCGGTTAATACCATTAAGATAGCAAATACTTTCTCAACGTTATTAAATTGCATTTTCTTATCGGCTTTTGGATCAATCTTTAACCGAGAAATAACGATTTTACCAATAATACCAACAATAACAGCAATACCGATTGCTAATGCATAACCTTCAACAGCACCTAAATTAATACCAATGTGCTTTAAACCTTTCTTGATGGTTACTAAAGACATGATAAAACCGGCTAAACCCATGTAAATAGGCACATAGCGTTTGGCATTATTAAGTGGCGCATCGGTGTCAAAAATTAACTTTTGCGCACTCATAAATATTAAGTAGGCAATAAACCCTGAAATCGCCAGGGTAACAATCCAACTCCCCACAATACCTGCAACTTTGTCCCATTGAATCGCTTCGCTGCCAACTGCAACTAAGGCAAATCCGATGATAGCGCCAATAATTGAATGCGTGGTTGATACCGGCCAACCTAAGAATGAAGCTATTAGCAACCAACTACCCGCTGCAAATAATGCCGAGATCATCCCTAATACCATAAGTTCTGGCAGGTCTAAAAACGGCGTAGAATCGATAATGCCTTTACGAATTGTCGATGTTACTTCGCCGCCAGCTAAGTAGGCGCCTGCAAATTCAAAAATCATCGCTATAAAAATAGCTTGTTTAATAGTTAATGCTTTTGAACCTACCGATGTGCCCATCGCATTAGCAACGTCATTCGCGCCAATACCATAAGCCATAAAAAAACCGACTGCTGCGGCAATTAAAATTAATACCGTGCCATAAGATGCAATGATATCCATTGTGTAACCCTAATCTTTCGTTATTGAACTGAGTGTAAATTACCGAGCTAACATCAGCTCAAGACGCGAACCAACGCGTTCTGCGATATCCGCAAGCTCGCCGACCCATTCGATGATTTTATATAAAAACATTACATCTACAGGATTGAGTTCATCTTCGACGTCGCGTAATTGGCGACGTATTATGATTTGCATATCATCCGTGTCTTGTTCAATTGCATCCAATTCAACGAGCATTTTTTCTACTAAGGTCACTTCACGACCTTTAAAACCAGTTTCTAGTAACTCATCTAACTCATTGATTGCGTTTGATGCTTGTTTAGTTGCATCAACACAGCGAGTTACATAGGCTAAAAAGTTAACTTGAATTTCTTTTGGAATGGTCATCTCACGACCAATTACACGACCAGCAATGTCTTTTGCTTTATTAGCAATTTTATCTTGCTGGGTGACGAGTTCGAGCAAATCTGTACGCTCTACCGGCATAAATAAACCGCGCGGTAATTGTAAACGTATATTTCTTTTCATGTCGTCGGCTTCACGTTCTAAAGTACGAATGTTCAAACGAATCTCTTCTGCTTGTTGCCACTCTTCTTTAAATACATGATTGAAAAAAGGGATCAAAGCTTTACTTGCTTGATGTACCTTCTTGATGTGATCTTCCATTGGCTTTATAGGAGATTTTGCGAATACCCCTAAAAATGCGTTTGTAGGCATAACTGACCCTTAAATCAAATTAGTATGCTTTGCGGCGTGAATTTTACAGCATTCACCGCGATTGTGAATGCTTTTATTACATCACAGCTGCCGCTACAGCATTATAATTATAACGAAAACATGAAAAGCGACCATTGGCCGCTTTAATAAAACAAGACGGTATCAAAAAATCTATAACGATTTTTCTATATCCTCTTGAGATGTATGACGAATATCTTTGCCATTAACAAAGTAAATAATATATTCAGAGATGTTTTGACAACGGTCGCCAATACGTTCCAATGAACGTACCGACCAAACTAAATCCATAATTTTTGGAATTGAACGTGGATCTTCCATCATATAGGTCATAATTTGACGAGTAATTGCTTCATACTCACGGTCAACCTTGGCATCTTCTTTGTGTACTTCAAATGCTTTTTGTACATCCATACGTGCAAAAGCATCGAGTACATCATGCAGCATTTTTGAAACTTGGCGACCCATATTTTCGATGTTAACTAATAAATCTTGCTGATCTTTAGTAAATGAATCTAGCGCAACTTTAGCAATACGCTCAGCCTCATCGCCAATACGCTCTAAATCGGCAATAGTTTTAGCAATCGCGACCACTAAGCGTAAATCACTTGCAGCTGGCTGACGACGAGCAATGATACGGGTACATTCCTCATCAATATTTACTTCCATGGCGTTTACTTTATAGTCGTTTTCACGCACTTTACGCGCTAACTCAGCATCGCCATTACTTACCGCATCAAGCGCGCTATTAAGTTGCTGCTCAACTAAGCCACCCATGCTTAATACATGATTACGAACGTTTTCTAGCTCTTGGTTAAAGCGGCCAGAAATATGCTTATTAATATTGTGTTCCATTGTTTACCTTCTTATCAAAATCGCTAACGTAACCCAAAAACAGTTTGACTCAGCCTAGCCGTAACGACCGGTGATATAATCTTCCGTTTTCTTTTTCGTTGGGGTAGTAAATAACGTATTGGTATCTGAGTACTCTATTAATTCACCCATGTACATAAAGGCCGTTTGATCAGAAACCCGCGCTGCTTGTTGCATGTTGTGGGTTACGATAACAACGGTAAACTTATTTTTTAAATCGTTGATAAGCTCTTCAATTACCAGTGTTGAAATAGGATCCAATGCTGATGTTGGCTCATCGAGTAATAATACTTCAGGCTCAATGGCGATAGAGCGTGCAATCACTAAACGTTGCTGCTGACCACCTGACAAACCAAATGCGCTATCGTGAAGCCGATCTTTTACTTCATCCCACAGTGCCGCACCTCGCAGTGACTGTTCAACCACCTCGTCTAATTTACGTTTTTCTTTGATACCTTGTAAGCGTAGGCCATAAACCACATTTTCGTAGATTGATTTAGGAAACGGATTCGGACGCTGAAATACCATACCAACATTGCGACGCAGCGCTGCAACATCTACCTTTTTGTCATAGATGTTTTGTCCGTGTAGTAAAATTTCACCTTCAATACGGCAAATATCAACCAGATCATTCATACGGTTAATACAGCGCAATAACGTAGATTTACCACACCCTGATGGTCCGATAAATGCGGTTACTTGGCCTTTTGGAATATTCATATTCACTGAGCTAAGCGCTTGTTTTTCACCATAGTAAAGATCTAAGTTTTTGATCTCGAGTGCCGTTTGCTCGGTGCTTAAATTGTCTAAGTCCAATTTCAAACTCGTGCTTGATTGGTTTACTTGTGGAGCGACTGTAATCATGTTTGTTACCTATAGAATCTTTACTAATTATTGATCAAGCGATCTAAATTTTTCACGTAAATGGTTACGTATGCCTATCGCGGTGATATTCAGTGTAATAATTACTGATACCAATAAGAATGCGGTGGCATACACTAGCGGACGCGCCGCTTCAACATTTGGGCTTTGGAAGCCAACATCGTATATATGAAAACCTAAATGCATGAACTTTCGATCTAGATGAAAATACGGGAAGTTACCATCGAGCGGTAATGTCGGTGCCATTTTCACCACACCCACTAGCATCAATGGTGCAACTTCGCCGGCAGCACGCGCTACCGCTAATATTAAACCGGTCATAATCGCAGGACTGGCCATTGGCACGATAATACGCCATAACGTTTCAGCTTGCGTTGCGCCCAGTGCTAAAGAGCCATGACGAACCGTACTTGGGATACGTGATAAGCCTTCTTCGGTTGATACAATCACCACAGGCAGCGTTAAAATAGCAAGCGTTAAAGCAGACCAAAGTACCCCTGGAGTACCAAATACTGGACTAGGTGCGGCTTCTGGATAAAACAATTGATCCAAACTGCCACCTAATACATAAACAAAGAATCCTAAGCCGAATACACCGTAAACAATTGAAGGAACACCAGCCAAGTTAATGACCGCGATACGGATCATCTTGGTAACCGCATTTTTAGCCGCATATTCATGTAAGTATATAGCTGCTACAACCCCAAACGGCGTTACGATTACAGCCATCAACATTACCATAAAAACAGTACCAAAGATTGCCAGGAATACACCACCTTCGGTATTAGCTTCACGCGGATCATCTGAAACAAATTTACCTAGTTGTACAAAATAGTGACCTAGCTTTGCAACAAAGCTCATGTCATTAGGAAACCAAAAATCCAAAACCTGATATAAAGGCAAAGTAACAATTTCACCGCGCATATCTTTCACGGTTACCTGATCACGCTTAGCTTGTTTGCGCAGTGCAAACAATTGCTTTTCAAGTACGCCATACTCGGCTCTTAGATCTGCACGCTGTTGCGCAAGCTCAGCCACTCGTTCATCGGTCAATGCATCATCAAGTAAATACGATTTCTCTTGTAAACGTAAACGCTCTAATTGATAGTTAATATGACCAATGTCACCGTTTTGCAAATCAAGAGCTTGCTCATTAAGCTCAACGGCACGTTCAACTAATTCTTCTAATACTTCAGTTTTATTATCGGTAATCACTTGGCCGTCTTTTATTACCTGTTCAACGTAGCCATAGAAGTTACCGTTTTTACTGCGCTCAAATACAGCTAGGGTCGCAGGCATGGTATTTGATTTTATGTCGGTTTCTAACACCCAACGAAAATCTAAATCAACGTATTCACGGTTACCGGTTTTAATTAAATAACGCTCTAGTTGCTCTTTATCATAACCAGATAAATCAACACCGGTTGCCTCAAGACGAGACTTAGGCACCATTTCACGGTCGTATATTTCACCAATTACGGTTTGCTGCGCAACCGAGCCTTGTAGCTCTAATTGCACTACTTGTGATGGCCAGAAAAAGCTTAACCCTTTCCAAGCAATCATTGCTAATAACCCTAAGACAGAAATCAAACTGATACTTACTGCACCACCTGTCATCCATATCCAAGGAGAACCTGACTTAAACCACTGCTTTAACATGTCGTGTCTCCCACTTACATCGAGCTGTATTTATCACGCAACTGCTGACGCACAAACTCAGCAATTGTGTTGAAAATAAAGGTGAATATGAACAATACAAAAGCGGCTAAGAATAAGATCCGATAGTGTGAACTTCCCACTTCCGATTCTGGCATTTCTACTGCAATATTCGCGGCCAAAGTACGCATACCTTGGAAAATACTCCAATCCATTATTGGCGTATTACCCGTTGCCATTAGTACAATCATCGTTTCACCTACGGCGCGGCCTAAGCCCATCATGACCGCAGAGAAAATACCAGGGCTGGCGGTTAATAACACCACACTAACCAAGGTTTGCCATTGTGTTGCGCCTAGCGCCAATGAACCGTTTGATAAATGCTTAGGCACACTAAATACAGCATCTTCTGCGATAGAGAAAATAGTCGGAATAACCGCAAAACCCATCGCAATACCGACTACCAGTGAATTACGTTGATCGAAAGTCAGACCCAATTCGTTAGTCAAATACTGGCGAACATTACCGTCAAACATCCACAACTCAACCACCCCGCTCATCGCAAAGGCTAACCAACCAATCAGTAACAATACTGGTATTAGTAAGATTGAGTGAGCCCCTTCAGGAACACGGTGACGAAAGCTTTCTGGTAATTTAGTCCACGCAAATGCGGTCGCTAAAATCCCCAGCGGCAGCATAAATAACAGGCCAACAATCGCAGGTAAATGCTCTTCTATCAACGGCGCAAGCCATAAGCCTGCTAAAAAACCTAAAATTACGGTTGGTAATGCTTCCATTATTTCAACCGTTGGTTTGACTACTTTACGCAATGGACCAGACATAAAATAAGCGGTATAAATTGCTGCAGAGAGCGCAATCGGCACTGCGAATAGCATCGCATATAAAGCAGCTTTTATAGTACCAAATGAAATTGGCACTAAAGAAAACTTAGCTTCAAAGTCATCACCGGCAGACGTTGATTGCCAAATATAACCTGGCTCTGGATAACCCTCATACCACACTTCTTGCCACAAGGCTGACCAAGTCACCTCAGGGTGTTCATTGTGAATTTCAACCACGGTTAATTTGTCATCAGCTAGAATAAGTGCCGCATTTGAGCGTGGTGCAATAGCAAAGTTTTCAATCGGACCTTCACTGATTTTACCTTGCCATAGTTTTGCTTCACTGGTGGTGTAATACACGCCTAACTCACCATTAGAACTGGTGGTAAAGAACGTACGGCGATAAAACTCAGTGAATATATCTAGCTTAGGCTGCTTTGAGGTTTCAAACGCGCGTATTTTTTGATATTCACGGCCATCGTCAGTATTAATTTCAAACCACTGCGAAACTTCACCATTGTCATTCGCTAGCATCAGCGAGTTAGCTCCGGCTAATAATTGCGCCGAAACCAAGTTGGCATTTTCTTCATTCGCCGCAAGCATTTGGATCAGCTCAACCTCGCTTGGATTGCGAGTATCGTAAACATAAATTTGATTTGCTGAGCGAACAAAAGTACGGGTGGTATCTGGCGACATTAGGAGTTGGTCTACGCGCCCTTCGACATCAAGTTCAGTGCGTTCTACAACCCATTCAACTTCACCGCTGAACATGTTTTCTTCAGCAACAAAGCTGCTAAAAATCACACGTTTGTCAGCCGTTTGTGCCACAACAGCGGTTTTATCTTCATAATGACTAAATGCAAATAGTTTAATGGCAGCACCATTGTCGTCAACCTGCAATGTTTTTTCACCAAGTGGATAACCCAAACGTGGGGTTAATTTACGTTCGTTATTAGGAAAGGTAACTAAGAATTTAGGTGACACTATCATCACCGAACCATTTTCTAGTCCGTATGCGTAATGCCCTTGAAATGGCGCGCTGGTTGCAAAACTACTCACTTCGCTGTCAAGTGGCACAACTAAGCTAGCAAGCTTTTTACCAAAGCCCTTTTTCTCAACACTGTAATAATCAACCTTACCTTGTTTGCTCAGTAAAAAAGCAATTTCTGTTTGCTCTTCAACACCTAAGCCAACAATTTGTTCAGCATCGCTAAGCGCAAAACTATCGCGCGTTTCTACCTTCGCTGATTCAAAAATAGGTTGCACAACATACAATAAATAGAAGAATATCAATAGCAAAGCTATTAATACCATAATACCGCCAGCGGTAATGCTAAATTTGGCAAACCGATCTTTAAATAGACGGCTTCTATCCGTATTAAAAGACGGTTTATTCGGATTGGAAGTCATCAAAACACCTATAAATCTTAACGTTGGATAGATTATATTTCACCAAGATGACAGTATTGTTACAAACGTCATAATTGCTAAGACTTTGTTGTGGTATTCATCATAAAAAAACAAACAATGTTTATATTCAATAACTTGAAAAACTTTCAACTTAGTGCTTTATTATTGATAAACAAAAGTTTAGATAAATCAGACTGTAAACTCACACTATTTTACTGTTTTTAAATTGAACTATTGGCAAAAAAATTGGACAAATTTGGGGACTGAGTCAATACTCAATCCGGTTCTTTTTAATATAACAATAATTTCATGCCTGGGCATTTATTATTTAATTACGGCACTCTTTAGGAATTATCTATATGAAGCAATTGGTTATAACTATTTTGGGACAAGATCGTCCAGGACTTGTAGAAGACATCTCATCTGCAATTTTAAATCATAATGGTAACTGGTTAACCAGTAACTTAAGCCATTTAGCCGGTCACTTTGCTGGCATCATTGAAGTAGCTGTGCCAGCAGAGCATCTGCAAGAATTACAAGACGCATTGCATGGCTTACCACAATTAGAAGTACGGATTGAAACAGGCGCGCATGAACTACCAGACACACCTGCTGAACAGCTTAATTTTGTGATAACTGGTAATGACCGACCAGGTATTATTCAAGAACTTGCAGGAGTATTGCGTCACAAAGGGGCTAATATCACTCACTTAAACTCTAAGCAGCAAAGCGCACCAAACTGGGGACTACCAATTTTCAGCGCCGTAGCAACTGTTGCCTTGCCTTCAGGCATGAATAAAGACGAAGTTGTTGCTGCACTCGAAGCAATTACATCCGACTTAATTGTTGATATTGAAGACGCTTAAGCCACAGCTAAAATTCATCTCTTATAGCTAGATAAACATGTCATAAAAGTGACATGTTTGTCATTTTTATGTCATCTAATTACTTTATATTTTGTTCAGTTGCTATCCAAGGAATAGAATATGAACGCCTGCGCTGATGCGTCTCAAACGATTAATTATTTTGCCCCAGAGTTAAGTTGGCTGTCTTTTAACGATCGCGTTTTACAAGAAGCTAAAGATAAAAATAACCCAATTATTGAACGTATTCGTTTTTTGGGGATCTTCTCAAACAATTTAGATGAATTTTTCAGAGTCCGTGTTGCCGATGTAAAACGACGTATTCTATTAAATAAACTACCAGATACTAATTTTGATGAAGATGAAATTTTACTGACCCAAATTCAGCAAAAGGTTTTGCAGCTTGGTAAAAAATTTAACGTTATTCATCAGCAAATTCTCGATGATTTAAATACCCACAACATTCATGTTGACCGTCCCGAGCAGCTTAGTGAATTTCATATTAACTGGCTAAAAATATTTTTTCATGACAATGTATTACAGCATATATCGCCTATAATGCTAGATGAAAATAAAGACTTCTCAGATCATATTAACGATACAATGACGTACTTGTTTGTCGAAATGTTTAACGACAAAAGTCATTATGCGATGTTAGAAGTCCCTACCGATCGCGTACCACGCTTTGTAATTTTACCACCCGAAAAAACCCGTCGTCATAAAACTATTGTGATGTTAGATGACATTATTTTGTTTTTTTAAGTGACGTATTTAGCAGTTTTTTTAGTTTTACTGAGATCCAAGGCTACGCAATCAAGCTGACCCGTGATGCAGAATACAACCTAGATGACGAACTAGAAGAAGGCATTTTAGATAAGATGTCTAAGGGCCTAAAACAGCGTATTTATGCCGAGCCGGTGCGCTTAGTATACGACCAAGCGATGCCCGAGCCAATGCTCAAAGTAATGAAAAAACGCTTAGGTGTTACTCATCACGATGCGTTGATCCCTGGTGGTCGCTATCGTAACTTTAGAGACTTTATTGGTTTTCCCAATGTTGGTCGGCAATATTTAGAAAACAAATCATTACCGGCTTTGCAAAGCACAGCATTTAATAATCATGCCAGTGTGTTTGCTGCAATTAGTCAGCAAGATATTCTACTTTATTATCCATATCATACATTTAATCATCTACTGGAATATGTTCGCCAAGCAGCATTTGACCCTCGAGTAACACAAATTAAAGTAAACATTTATCGTGTTGCGAGTAAATCTCGATTAATTTCATCACTGATCAACGCGGCAAAAAATGGCAAAAAAGTCACCGTTATGGTGGAGCTAAAAGCACGCTTTGATGAACAAAATAATATTGAGTGGGCAAAAGTACTCAGTGGCGCAGGTATTAAAGTTATTTTTGGTATACCAGCTCTTAAAGTACACAGTAAGTTATGTATTATTCATCGTCGTGAAAAAGGTCAAATAGTAAAGTACGCGCACATTGGCACTGGTAATTTTCACGAAAAAACCGCCAAAATTTATACAGACTTTAGTTTATTTACTAAACATCAAGGTATTTGTGACGAAAGTGATAGCGTATTTAAGTTTATTGAAAGCAGTTATAAACCGTTTATGTTCGAACATTTGATGATTTCGCCAGTGAACGCTCGACAGCTGTTGCTTGGTTTAATTCACCAAGAAATAACCCATGTTGAAAATGGCCACACCGGTAAAATAACATTAAAAATAAATAACTTAGTAGATAAAGAACTGGTTGATTGTTTGTACTTGGCCGCTCGTAGCGGTGTTAAAATTCGCATTATTGTCCGTGGTATGTGTTCCTTAGTGCCAGGACTCAATAATTTTAGCGACAACATTCGGGTAATTAGTATCGTCGATCGCTTTTTAGAGCACCCGCGAGTTATGATCTTTGGTAATAATGGGGATGAAAAAGTCTATATTTCATCTGCAGATTGGATGACACGTAATCTTGATCATCGAGTTGAAGTTGGCGTGCCTATTTATGATGAAAAACTAAAACAACTCATTGTTGACGTACTTGAACTGCAATTTAAAGATCGTACCAAAGCGAGAATCATTGATAGCGAACAGAAAAATCATTATGTTAGACGCGGTAATCGTAAAAAAATACGTTCGCAAATAGCTATTTATGATCACTTAAAAAAATGGGAAGGCAATTACAATAATGAATGATTATCCCTCAATAGCTGCGGTTGACTTAGGCTCAAACAGCTTTCATTTAGTGGTCGCAAGAGAAGTAGATGGCTCTTTGCAAATTCTCCACAAAGAAAAGCAACGCGTTTACTTAGCCGATGGCTTAGATGAAAAAAACCAATTAAGTCAAATGGCTATCGATAGAGCATTAACGATATTAAAGCAGTTTGCTACTACGCTACAAGACTTCCCTGCGAGCAATGTAAAAATTGCTGCAACTTATACATTACGAAGAGCTAAAAATATTAATTCATTTTTAACTCAGGCAAATAGAGTTTTTCCTTATCATATTGATGTGATCTCAGGTCAAGAAGAAGCCCGCTTAATCTATCAAGGTGTTGCTCATTATGTTCATCACGATGAAAACCGTTTAGTTATTGATATTGGCGGCGGTAGTACCGAGCTAATTATTGGCAAGCATTTTAAACATAAGCTGCTCTCTAGCCGTAATATGGGCTGCGTAAGCTATACCAAGCAATTTTTTGCCGATGGTATTATTAACGATAAACGCTTTAGCAAAGCACAAATAAAAGCAGAGCAAGAACTTGAGGTTATTTTTGCCAATTACGTCAGCGCAGGCTGGCAATCGGTAGTGGGGACGTCAGGCACCATTAAATCAATATTAGCCATGATCAACGCTAATGACCCTGAACAAAAAAATATCACACAGGAGCGATTGCTCGAACTTAAAACTCAGTTTATAGCCGCTAAAACTATCGATAACTTACTTATTGAAGGTTTAAGCCCGGAGCGTCAAGTAAGTATTTGCGGTGGCTTAGCTATTTTACTCGCGATTTTTCAGCTGTTTAATATTACCGAAATGGATTACAGCGACTTTTCACTACGTGAAGGTTTACTGCATGAAATGCAGCAAAAGTTAGCGCTTAAAGATATACGCACCAATACCATAGCTAATTTAAGCGAAAGAAACACAATAGATAAAGTACATGCACAACGTGTTGCAAATACTGCCGATTGGTTATTCCTACAAGTACAAAAAGAATGGCAGCTCGACTCATTAGATAATCATCAATTATTAGTGTGGGCAGCGCAATTACACGAAGTGGGTTTAGGTATTAACTCATCAGGCTTACACAAACATAGTGCTTATGTTGTTGAAAATAGTCAGCTGCCAGGATTTACTCAACAACAGCAAACATTATTAAGCTGTATGATACGGTTTTACCGTAAAAAAATTCGTTTAGAAGAATTTCCAACTTTACTCTCGGTGCCCCACTTTCAAATATTACAATTAATTGTATTACTCAGACTAGCTATATTATTAAATCAAAAACGCCTTAACGATCAACATCAAGAGTTAGCAGTGTCAGTAAAAGGCAATAGTATGCTATTGCAGTTCCCAGCTGATTGGCTCAATGAACAAACCTTGCTTCATGCTGATTTACAACAAGAGCAAAAATATTTGAAGAAAGTAGGCTTTTTAATCGACTTTGTGTGATTTACAGACATGGCTGAATTTGGATAGCATGCGCTATCCAAATTAGATCTTCTATTACATATCCATATGACGATTAGCACTTTGCATCATTTGCTTTAATCCTTGATGTTCAAGCTCCAGCAATTGAGATAGTTTCTCTTTACCTGTTGGCGTTTCTGCACGACTAAGTAAGTATTGATAAAGATTGATCACCTTTTGATGCTGATCTGATATATAACCTTGCATGGCTTGCTCATCAACACGCGTATCACGGTTTAAATCTGTAAAATTAATCAGTTCAGAGTTTTCAGCAAAGTACTCGTAACAATAAGTATCTAAGGTATTGATCTCCGTGATGGCTTTAAAACCAACTAAATCCTCAGCCAACTTTTTTTCGTACTTAACAAAATAGTCTGCCAGCATTTGGTTATGCTCTGCTAAATCGTCTCTGAGACTAAAAAATTTGCCGCCATTTGGGTATGAAATAGTACAGTCCAGTCGTACACTTCTTGTATTGTTTTAACTTGCATGTGCGTTCCTTAATTAACCCTAGTAACCATACTCCTGCGTAAAACGTGCCAATAAAAAGTTAAATTAAAACAGAGAGATATTGAAAGTAAATCACCCAAACTCGTATAAGTTACAAGTCATAGGGTAATTTTTATAGGGTGAAGCTCTAGGACAGGCTAAAAGCTAATGCTTTAGGGGCGTTTAGGCTATATTTTTATTTTGGATAAATTCGCACTTTTCATTTTAACCCATTCACAAAAACAATACCTATATCATTAGCGCTCTTACGATCAATCAAGCCTTTGCTACCATTAAAATCAACAAAAAAGTAGAATTCACCATCATGACCTGAAAATAACTTACGAATGAAGCTATTTTCCAAATGGAGAAGGCGCCCAGTAAATGAGAGTTTGCCACTTACCTCCTCATCACCAAGCAGAACTAAAATAAATGACAACTTATAATCCTTTGCAAATTCATAGAGGTAAGAATTTCTTAGCTCGAAAGTAGCAAGCTGTTCACCTTTAAATTCATAATCAAACGGTTCGAAACAGTGATTAAATAAATTGTAAAATCATAAAAAAAATAAAGAAGATAAAACAACAAAACCTACGATAATATAAGCCTTCATAAATACTCCATACCATGCATAAAAATACAAATCGACTTTCGTGATTAAACAATATCCTTCGGCTCTTTTATATCGCAAGTTGAAATCCACAACTAGACTAACAATGCTTTTTCATCAAAGCCTTGCTCATGTAACTTGGCTACAAGCTGCTCAAGCACGTCATCTTTTTTAGGGGTTACAGGCTCAGTTAATAGTAAAGCAGTAACATTGCCAAAACCAAGGTGCTCGAAATCAGGATTTTCAAGGCCATGTTGTGCTCTTAGCGTTAACAGCATAAGTGCGGCATAAGGTGTAAATTGCCAATTCATATTGTCAAACTCAAAAAACATCTTACTCGGTGGTGATGCTACCTGAGCGACTTGATCGTCACATAACTGATTAAGATAAGTGGTGATTTTTGTTAAGTCAGTACTATCCCAGTTCTCTAAAATAGCTTGGTAAGCAAAGTCATCTACGATCGGTTTTAACGTATTGCTCCCCTTGACCCTATCAAACAACAAGATAATAAAATCACCAATATGACTTTTCGATCTATTAACCCAATGCTTCATGTAACCAGCTTGAAAAAGCTTATAAAAGTGGCTGGCATAATCATTGTTATGCAATATAACTGCAATACTTAGCTGGAATACAGATTCTGGTGGCACTAGCCTTAAGGGTTAACGGCTAAAGCGATATGTAAAGCGCTTTAGCTTATAACTTTTTGTTACAAGCAGGTAATATCCATAACTTAAGCATATACTTAACTTACCTAAATCAAGTAAACTTTTTTCTACAAAACTAGCTTGTGCATCCATCTCATAATAATTACATGGAATTGACAACTCTGTATTTAATACCTCCCAGTTAAAGAATGGCAATTTATCGTTAAGCGGTACACCACTTTCCGCTTCTCCTTGCTCAATATAGAAATTAAGCTCTTTTGTATTATTTATATAAACTTGTCTATATTTTTCAGGATTTTTTTAGATAACTGCTCATGCTGAATTAAGCCGTTGCTAAAATCAGCCAACTCCTAAAGCGCTAACGCTTTGGGAAAGCTATGGGGCAAAAAGTTGATATTTAAATATAAACTCATTTACCTGTGTACTCCTTAATGACTCTATTGACCTACAAAAATTGTGAGGTAGTCGCAGTACCTGTTTTACGAGATTCTGCGACTATGGTCAAACAAAGTTTGATGGACTCTGTATTTTTAATTCAACTTACGAATTTAGGCCCCGCTTTCGCCATAACAAATACACTGCGGGTAATACGAGCAAGGTTAATACAATCGCACTAAACATACCGCCGACCATCGGCGCGGCTATGCGGCTCATTACTTCACTGCCGGTGCCTGTGCCGTAAAGTACGGGGAGCAAACCGATTATAATAGTGGCGACTGTCATCATCACTGGGCGTACTCGCAGGCCTGCGCCTTCGACTATGGCTTGTTTAAGCTCCGCAAAACTAAGCGTTGTACCTGCTAGCTTGGCTTGAGCACACTTTTCTTGGTAGGCTTGATTTAAGTACACCAGCATAATCACGCCAATTTCCACCGCGACCCCAGCAAGGGCAATAAAGCCCACCCCCACGGCGACTGAGAAGTTAAAGCCCTCTAAGTACATTAACCAGATGCCTCCGATCATCGCCAGCGGTAAGGTTGCTATTATAATTGCCACTTCTACAAAGCTTCTAAAGTTGAGGTATAACAACACAATTATAATCGCTAAGGTCAGTGGTAATACATAGGCGAGCTTTTCTTTCGCACGTTCCATGTATTCATATTGCCCTGCCCAGGTTATTGAATAACCTGCTGGTAGCACTAGCTTTTCGTCAAGCACTTTGCGCGCATTGTCGACATAACTACCAATATCAATGCCATCAATATCAATAAAGCTCCAGCCGTTTAAGCGGGCATTTTCGCTTTTTATGCCCGGCGGACCATCTTCAATAAATACGTCAGCCACATCGGCAAGAGCAATGCGTTGCCCTGCAGGGGTGACTATTGGCAATAGCATCAGTTCTTCGGGCGAATCCCGGTAGTCTTGCGGATAACGTAAGTTTACCGGGTAACGCTCTTGCCCTTCGACCGTTTCGGTTACATTCATGCCGCCAATTGCGGTGGCAACCACTTGCTGCACATCGGCAATATTTAAGCTGTAACGGGCGGCTTTTTCACGGTTGATATCGACCTTGATATAACGCCCACCCGCTACACGCTCAGAGTAAACGGAAGCCGTGCCAGGTACATCTTTAAGTAACACTTCAATCTGCTGGCCAATTTTTTGAATCTCGCTTAAATTTGGCCCCGCAACTTTAATGCCCACAGGGGTTTTAATCCCAGTTGCCAGCATATCAATACGAGTTTTGATCGGCATCACCCATGCATTAGTCAGGCCTGGAAACTTCACTAAGCCGTCGAGTTCTTTTTTCAACTTGTCTAAGGTCATGCCTTCGCGCCACTGATCTTTTGGCTTGAGCTGAATAAAGGTTTCAATCATGGTCAGTGGCGCAGGATCGGTTGCTGTTTCTGCCTGGCCGACTTTACCAAACACGGTTAACACCTCTGGCACTGTGGCGATAAGTTTATCGGTTTGTTGTAAAATCTCGCGCGCTTTCCCAATCGATAAACCAGGATAAGTCGTCGGCATATACATTAAATCGCCTTCATCCAGCGGCGGAATAAACTCACTGCCAATTTTATTGACCGGATAAAAGCCAATAACAGCGACCACCACAGCCAGTACTAAAGTCATTTTAGGGAACCGCAAAACCGTGTTCAGCAGCGGCTTGTAAGCATTCACTAGCAAGCGGTTTACTGGGTTGTTTTGCTCAGAAATAACTTTGCCGCGTATAAAGTAACCCATTAATACCGGTACTAAAGTGATTGCCAAGCCCGCAGATGCGGCCATGGCATAGGTTTTAGTGTACGCTAACGGAGCAAACATCCGGCCTTCTTGGGCTTCTAAAATAAACACTGGCATAAAGCTCACGGTAATGATCATTAAGCTAAAAAACAGTGCTGGACCGACTTCACTGGCAGCATCGGTGACAACTTGCCAGCGGTTTTCATCGGTTAGTGGCGTTTTTTCCATGTGTTTATGCATGTTTTCGATCATTACAATCGCGCCGTCGGTCATCGCGCCAATGGCGATAGCAATACCACCGAGCGACATTATATTGGCGTTTATGCCTTGCCAATACATGATGATAAATGCCGTTAATATTCCCAGCGGTAAAGTGATAATTGCCACCAAGGACGAGCGTACATGGAACAAAAATACGATGCAAATAAGCGCCACTACCACTAGCTCTTCAAATAGTTTGCTGGTGAGGTTATCCACTGCATTTTTGATCAGATTAGAGCGGTCATACACAGGCACAATTTCTACCCCATCGGGTAAGCCTTTGCTGAGTGATTCAAGCTTTGCTTTCACCAGCTCTATGGTTTTTTGTGCGTTTTCGCCATAGCGCATCACCACTACGCCACCAGCTACTTCGCCCTCGCCGTTTAGCTCAGCAATGCCACGGCGCATTTGTGGCCCAAGGCGAATATCGGCTACATCGCGTAATTGCAGCGGTGTGCCGTTGGCATTCACCCCAAGTGGAATTGCCTCTAAATCAGCGACGCTTTTTATATAACCGGTGCTGGTTACCATGTATTCGGCTTCGGCCATTTCCACCACCGAAGCGCCCATTTCTTGGTTACCTTGCTTAATTGCGGTTTGAATTAAACTCAGTGGTATACCATAAGCACGCAGTTTATCTGGCTCTACATTGACTTGATATTGCTTCACCATACCGCCCACTGAGGCCACTTCTGACACCCCTGGTACGGTTTGCAATTCAAACTTTAAAAACCAATCTTGCAAGCTGCGTAACTGGCTAATGTCGTGCTGATTGGTTTTATCCACCAGCGCGTATAAATAAATCCAACCTACACCGGTGGCATCTGGGCCCAGCTCTGCGGTTGCGCTGTCGGGCAAGCGGCTTGCTACTTGACTTAAATACTCTTGCACTCGACTTCTAGCCCAGTAAAGATCGGTGTTTTCATCAAAGATGACATATACGTAGGAATCACCAAAAAATGAAAAACCACGTACTGTTTGCGCCCAGGTACTGAGAGCATCGCGGTGGTAAGTGGGAAAGTAACCTGATCTTGCACCACCTGTGGCGCTTGCCCTGGGTATGAGGTTTTTACAATCACCTGCACATCGGATAAATCAGGTAAGGCATCAACTGGGGTATTTTTTACCGCAAATAAACCACTGCCAATGAGTATTGCTGTTAGCAATAATACAAAAAAGCGATTGGTAACGGACCAACGAATAACTGCTGCTATCATAAAGCCTCCTAATGTCCGTCATGCGATGACATAGCGCTATTGTCACTTGTTCGCATGCTTGATTCAGTATCGATACGCTGGATCACGAACTCACCATCTTGCACACTAAAAGTAAATGTCAGCTGTTGCTTCGGCTCAAGGCTACTTAAATCAATATGTTCAGCAAACATAAATTCCATAGTGGCCGGATCTCGGTGCCATTTCTCAATTGCACCACGGCTAATATTGGCAGTGCGCTGGGCTTTATTAATGCTGTTGATAGTACCGGTTACGGTCGCCATATTTTGCGCTTCGCTCATCATATGGGTGGAATCCATAATATGAATGCCGCTAATCATATAACTGCTATCGGCTTTTTTAGTCAACTCAAAATGCAGTGTTTGCCCAGCTTGCAGCGCTTGAAAATCAACGCTATCGGCAACCGTAAAGTCCATTTTCATACTAGGCCAATCGAGCTCTTCAATAGGGTCATGGCTGATATTCACCATACGGTGACCTGCCATTACACTATTAACGACTCCTTTGCCCCACACGCTAGTGGTAGCTTCTGGTGTTTGCATGCGCTTAAAATCAGAGCTTTTGCTGGATTCTGAATCTAACAAGAATTGCGCTGACGTCACCACTTCATCATCGGCTTTAACGCCCGCTAAAATAACGGCGTTATGGCTATCACTGCGGCCCAGTTCGACTGCCACCGATTTAAAGCGTCCTTCGCCTAAAGCGATAACAACACGGTCTTGGGAACCGGTGCGGATCACCGCTTCTTTAGGTACTATAAGTTGTTGCTCAGCAGCTTTAGCATGGATGCTTACTTGCGCAAACATATTCGGTTTTAGTTGGTGATCTTGATTATTAAAGCGTAAACGCACCCGCAAAGTACGGTTTTTGGCATCCAATGTTGGGTAAATATAATCGACCTTACCGCGCCAGCTTTGTCCGGCAATATAATCTAGAGTCATAGTCACCGGTAAACCGACTTCAATAAGCTGCGCTTGCCGCTCGAATACTTCGGCTTCTACCCAAACTTCATCAAGTTGAGCAATACTCATCATTGAGGTGCCTGGCTTGACATAAAAACCTTCGCGCACATTAAGTTCATCAACCACACCACTTTGGCGAGCATAGAAGGTAATATTTTGCATCACCTTTTTATTAACTTGTAGGCGCTCGACAAAACCATCCGACACATTCAATGCTTTTAAGCGCGCTTTGGCTGCACGAATAAGCACGGTGTTATTACGATCAACAGCCAGTACAAATTCTTCTTGAGCATTTACCAGTTGCGGAGAGTATAAGGTATACAGCGGTTCCCCTTGTTTTACCTGATCGCCAGCGGCTTTAACGTACAGCGTTTCTATCCAGCCTTCTACACGCGGGTGAATATGCACTAACTGATCTTGATTGTATTGTACGTAGCCCACCGTTTTTACTTCACTTTGCAGTGCCTTGAGCTGTACTTTAGCCGTTCTAACCCCTAAATTATTAACAACAGCAGGGGAAATTGTCACTGCACCGGGACCATCTTGATTGTTGTCAGCTCCTTCACTATACACAGGTACTAAGTCCATCCCCATTGGTGAAAGCCCTGGTGCATCACGGCGATAATTACTATCCATAGGCGCAACCCAATATAATGGTTTTTCTCTGCGCTGATCACCTCAGGCTCTGTACTATTACCGAAAAAATACAAGCCACTAGCAGATATTCCTGCACCTATAAGTACTGCGATAAGCAATTTTAAATTAGTGTTCACGGTGCTCTCCTGCTAATTGCTCAACCATCACAGCAGCATCTTTGCTACTAGCGTAATAATTCAGGCGAGCAATAATAATTTGTTGATCAATCTCTATGTTTAACGCATCAATTTTGGCATTCAGTTCGCTGATACGGGCGCGCATTACTTCTGAAAAGTCACCATCATCACGGGTATAAGCATTTAATGTAGCTTGTGCTTGCTCTGCCATTTGTGGCAATAATTTAGTTTGATAAAGTGCATCACGCTTTGCTAATTGGGGCAACTGACTAAACTCTTTAAAATACATACCTTGTAGCTTTTGTAATGCAATTAGTTTTTGAGTTTTCACCGCCTCAGCCATAGCAATCGCCGCATTAACTTGTTGGTCTTGGCGGTTATCAGTAAATAGTGGTAAATCAACACTCACACCAACTGAAAACAGATCCGCTCGGGAATCCCCCATTGGCGTATCATCACGATAACCATAGCCCATATTTACCCCAAACTGCGGTTTATAGCCTTGTTTTGCCACCTCAACTTCTGTTTGTTTAGCCGCTACTGTTTTATCAAGCGCGATAATCGCTGGATGCGCCATTAATAATGGCATCAACTGTGCAAATTCAAGCTGCGCAAAATCAACTAAAGGCGCTATATCATGACGTTTTGCGCTGACAGGCTGAGTTAACATGTTGATTGGTAACCATTGCGATAAACGCTTTTTCGCGCTTTCGAACTGCTGCTCTAACATCACTAATTTATCTTCAAGGCGGGTTAACTCTAGCTGCGCTCGAATAATATCTTGTTGGCGGGTGTTACCTACTGAGCTGGCATAACTCGATTCAGTAATATCAATAAGTTGCGAGAACAATGCTTTATCTTGCTCAATTAACGCAATACTTTGCTGGGCACGATATGCATTGAGCCAAGATTCAATAACAATGGTTTTTACTTGAGCGAGTCTGTCGGCTCGTAGCCAAGGATATTGCTGCGCTGACTGCGCTAACGCATGCTGCTTAAGCGCTAAGCTATCGCCACGGCTAAACATTTGGCTCACGCCAACTTTTAATTGGGTCATGCCTTCTTGGTCAAAAGCAAAACCGTCGGTGGGTAAATTCATTAAGCCCACCGTTAATACTGGATCCGGCAGTGTGCCTGCCGCTAAACTTTGTGCTTGTATAGCAGCTTGTTGATATTTGCTGGCGGTTAGCCATGGCTCATTATCAAGTGCATAGCTGAGCGCTTCATCAAGGCTTAATTCATTACTGTGTGCTGGAATTGCAGTTGTTAGCATAAGCGCTAAAAAACTGACTTTAAATACTGCGAAGTGATTCATCACTTACTCCACTAAAATTAAAAGACAACTAAATTTAGGGGCAGAAAAGGTGATTTAGGTAAATTTTAGACGCACCTATCCTGCAATTAAGCAGGCATAGGAGGGCGATACAGTGAACTGGCTATACGATGTTGATTTTGCGGGATATAAAGTTGTACTTTTTCAGACGTCGTCAGTATAACGGTAACTAACACACTCATGTTTAACATTGAGTGGGTACTGCAGGCGCTCATTGGACAACCACACTCTTGATTAGCGATTGCGTCATCGTCACAACAATCCATGTTCATCATACCCGCAGACATGTCGTGATGCATATCACTACTATCAGCCATAGTTGCTTGCGGTTGACTCATGTGTGGCATATCACAACTCATAGTTACAGACGCAACCGCTTGACCCACTAAAGTGAGCAATAAAACGACTGTGAATAAACTAATATAAATGCGTTGCAAAAAAGTGCCTTTTATAAATTAGGTTCTAGGTTCTAGGTTCTAGGTTCTAGGTTCTAGGTTCTAGGTTCTAGGTTCTAGGTTCTAGCGAAGTTTATGATAACTATTTAGTTAACACAAACGTTTAACTATTTTTTGGCGTAACTTTAATTAAGCTGCTGGCGGCGATGGCAAATAAGCAATAACCGGTAAAGTACCAAAAACCTGTACCAAATTCGGCATGCATGTTGATCAATTCCCCCATCTGGCCATCGGCGTTACCAGCAAGGTAAGCCACAATCAAAGCAATGACAAAAACATCTACCATGCTCCATTTACTCAAGCCTTGTATAACTTGACCGAGTATATGCTTTAATTTGTTCATCGGTATTAAACAATAAACTAATTGCATCAACAGTTTTAAAGCTGGCACCACAATTGAAAACAATGCTACCAATGCTGCGACTAGGTAATTTTTATTATTGGCAAGTTCGTTAACCGTGCCCCAAATGCTCCGTGTTTTTTTATAAGCACTAATTTCACCTTCGAGTTTATCAAGGCCCAACATGCTCGACGCCATCATTAACATATTGCGGGTATGACGGTCACCTTCATCAGCAATCATAGCAATGCCTGTTTTGGCGAGCTTTGATTTATCAATTTTCCCCTCAAGGGTTAGCACAGGCTGAGTAACGCCAGGTAATAACAACGCCAGAGCAATTAAAATAGTCGTGATCGGCAGTAATAAACGCATAGTCGTCTTTTAAAGTATATTGATAATGGCGCATCATACTCAAGGTATTAAGTATCTTCAATAATTGAGGCTAAAACCTCATCGCCGTATTGCCGTGCTACGAGCATGGCATTATAAATGACATCGATGGGAGAAGCTGGCCGAATGGTTTCTAACAATTTAACTGCTAATGGCCAATTATCTTCCTCTACCGCGCGAGCTAACTGCAAAGTAGCACCTAACATACCGTTAAAGTTAAGCAGTGCACTCGATAAATCATCGCCTAAACAAAACTCTTTTGCGATAACATCCAGTTCCATATTTAAAATAGCATCGAGCACTGACATCAAGCCAACTAAGTAACCACGCTGAGACATTTCCTTACCGCCAGGCTCTAGCATTAACTGCATGAAATGCGCACGAGTTAACCCCAACTTAGTTAGTTCACTAGGTTTATCAACCCCTAGTTCACTAAGGGCCAACACTCTTACAAATTGACGAATTGCATCTTCACCTAAATAAATAACCGCTTGTGAAATAGAGGTGATCACTAAATTTTGGTTACCAGAGCGTGCATTCACTAATTTAAGAATACGAGCAGTTAAACCGACGTCTTTAGCTACCCGCTGGTGGACTTCATCAAAATCGAGATCTGGGCGCGACGTACAGCGCAGCAAATCAAAAACAGCAAATTTAGATGGCTCAACATTATGGTAGCTGAGCATTTCTGGACGCGCGAAAAAGAAGCCTTGAAAGTAATCGCAGCCGGCACTTTTTAGTAGCATAAATTGTTCGTGCGTTTCAATTCGTTCAACTATGATTTTTACATCAGGAAAACGGCGTTTAAGCTTTTTTAACAGCATATTGGTTTTAATGATGGGCTCTTCAACTTCAAGCTTTATATAATCAACTAAATGTAATAATGGCTCCCATTTTTCATCTCCATCATAATCATCGAGAGCAAAAGTATAGCCATCTTTTTTTAGAGTCGTAACTCGACTGGTCACTTTATCAATGTTGTCGGCTCGTTCAACGATTTCTATTACTGCGCTATCTGGTTGCAATAATTTAGGGAAATCATCTAACAGGGCATCTGAAGATAGGTTTATAAAAGCGCGTTGGTTCGCAGTAAGTTTATTTATACCAATAAGCATTAAAGCGTTAAAAAACAGCCGCCCAGTAGCCTGACCATCTGTTGTGCCAATAGGGAATGCGTTATTTATCGAATCTCGATACAGTAATTCGTATGCATAAATGCCTGTTTCAGCATCAAAAATAGGCTGCCTGGCAATGTATTGTGTAACAAGTTTTGGCACCTCGGCGGTTATCTGCGTATTAAGCATATTATTTCCTGCTAATAACTATAGTGACTCTTGCCAGCTAAATTGTTGTTATTTTATGTACTCAGTATAGTAAGGTTTTTGCGCCTTGCCTAAACTTGTAAGTAATAATGCTCCTTTTATTGAATGTCTGCAAACCATCTGTAAAGTCAAAGTTTTCACTATACCCACACTAAAATAATGGATAAGTTCTAATTTGACTGATGATTGAGTATAATAAGGGCTTACTTTTCTGTTAACCCCCAAAAGAGCCTTGATATGAGCATTGAACAAGCCTTAGTTGAACGCAGTAATAACCAATGTGAGCTATGTACTGCAACTGAAAACCTTTCTGTATACGAAGTGCCACCTGTCACTGAAGCTCATTCAGATAAATGTATTTATACTTGCCAAACGTGTAAAGACCAAGTTGAAGGCACCACTGATATTACCCCTACTCATTGGCATTGTTTAAACGATAGCATGTGGAGCCAAACACCTGCGGTACAAGTGGTGGCGTACCGTATGCTAACCCGTTTAGCTGCTGATAATGGCTGGGCACAAGATGCGCTAGACATGATCTATCTTGAAGAAGATACGTTAGCATGGGCTAAAAAAGTACTTGCTGAAAATGATGATATTAAACATGTTGATAGCAACGGCGTGGTACTGCAAGCCGGCGATACAGTCACACTTATTAAAGATTTAGATGTTAAGGGCAGTAGCTTAACGGCTAAACGTGGTACTGCTGTGCGTAATATCGGCTTGACCAGCAACCCTGAACATATTGAAGGACGTGTTGACGGTCAGCGCATTGTTATTTTGACCAAGTTTGTGAAGAAGTAAATATCTCTCTGCCTACAAAAAGGTGCATTTATGCGCCTTTTTTTGTTCCTAAATATAATTAAGCTATGATTAAGTAATCGCGCTGTAAACTACCCATAGATTAAAAATCAACCGATTCATTTATTTCAAGGAATAAACCATGCTATCGAACAAACCTTATTCAGTTTTAAAATCGATTGCCAGCATTAGTTTATTGGCCAGCAGTGCAATGGTACTTAACGGGTGCAAGAGCCTACCTGATCCACAAACTAAACAAACCACTGAAGATGCAGCCATGGCCACTTTAACAACTCAAGTTAGCTACCTTGATCGCAGCATGTTAGGTCCTGGCTCACAACTCACAGTGACTTTAGCTGATGTGTCAAAGATGGATACTGAAGCAGAAATAATTAGTCAACAAACTATTGATATCAATGGCGCACCACCTTATACGGTAGAGCTTAGCTACGACGCGAGCAAAATGGATCAACGTCATCGCTATAGCGTAATTGCACGTATCACTAATCAAGATCAGTTATTGTACGTTAGTACTACACATAACAATCCATTTGAGCAATCACAACAAGCACCTTATGAAGTAGTCGTGTCTAAAGTTGCGCCGCAAAAGCCTAATGTCGATTTAGTAAATACGTATTTTAAAGCTGTTACTATAAATGGCGTGCAAGTCACTGTTGAAACAAAAGAACCCTTTATTCAATTTAGTAAAGATAACAAAAGCCATGGCTTTTTAGGCTGCAATAATTTTGCTGGTAGTTATCAAGTAGATCAACAAGCACTGACATTCAGCCCGCAAGCTAGTACTAGAAAAATGTGCTCTCAAGGTATGGAACAAGAAACTGCAATGTCTGGCGTACTAGAAAATACTGCGACGTGGAATATTAATGGTGAATCACTCACCTTAAAAGATAAGCAAGGTAAAGTACTGGCAACCTTTAAAGCCGTGTATTTTAATTAACTCTAATCACTCTCTGTAATTAAACGCCCAGTGAACTGGGCGTTTCAATGTTTATTCGGCAACTAATTGCTCGCTGCGATAAAAGCCTGATGAATCGCTTAATAAGTTAACTAGTTCAGGTAATACCTTATCCATAGTTTGTTTTAACTTCCACGGTGGATTAATCACTATCATCCCCGATGCAGTCATGCCATGCACGTCAGTATCGGCTTCAGTCGCCAATTCAAATAACTGAATATTACGCATACCTGAAGCAATCAATCCCTCTTCCATACGCTCAATTCTTTCTCTGTCGACCACCGGATACCAAATCATGTAAGTGCCAGTAGCAAAGCGTTGATAAGCCTTCGTTAATGTTGTTACCACAGTGTCGTAATCGTCTTTAATTTCATAAGGTGGATCAATGAGTACACATGCTCTACGCGAAGCGGGGGGTAATAACCCCACTAGGCCCGTAAAGCCATCCTCGCCGCGGACACGAATTGAGCGCTTACCGCTCATGTTTTCTTGTAGTAATGCCAAATCTCGCGGATGTAGTTCAAAAAACCAACCTTTGTCTTGGCGACGCAAGAAATGCTCAGCAATTTTCGGCGAGCCGGATAAAAAGCTAATTGTTCTGTGTCATTAAATGATTTAATTAAATCAATATAATCATTTAGTTCCTGATGCTCACTGCGATGTTGATAAAGCTTAGCAATGCCATTAAGGTATTCTTGCGTTTTTTGTGCATCAGCACTGGCTAATTCAAAAAAGCCAGCTCCTGAGTGAGTATCGATATAGTCCAATGGCTTATCTTTGAGCGTCTGGTAACTTAATACCTGAGCTAATACCAAATGTTTAACGACATCGGCTGGGTTTCCAGCATGAAATGAGTGTCTGTAACTGAGCATAATATAATTTCGCTTAAATAAACTCATTGAAGTTAGTTATATTCTACAACATAAAACGCCAAGGGTCATAAATTGCTGGCCATTAAGTGAACCACTTATGAACAAATTAGTCGCTAGCCTGAACAGCTTATTAACATTAAATAAAAATCAGCCAAAACACACGTAAATGCTGGCATATAAAGCAACTTTGCTTTACATTTGCATGACAATAATCACAGTTTTATGAGCGCCTTTATGAATAACGATACCCTTTCTCAACTAGAACAATTGATCGACCAATTAATTAGCCAAAATTCACAGCTACAAACTCAGGTTAGCGAGCTTAAAGATAAAAATAGTAAGCTAATCGATGAAAATGAAATTCTTCAACTTGAAGTACTTGAAAGTGAAGAAAAACAAAAAGACACCAGCACAACTTTAACGGGTTTACTTGAGAAGCTACAAAGCGCCCAACAGGCTAACTAATGTCTGAGCTGCAAAACCAGCGAGTCACAGTTGAGTTGCTTGGTAAAGAGCAGCAATTTGCTTGCCCAGCTGGGCAAGAGGATGCACTCATTGCATCAGCCAAATACTTAAATGATTTGGTTGATAAAATGAAGCAGCGCTCAACAGTGCGCAATGATCAAAAAGCCTTATTAATGGCAGCCTTGAATATTAGCCATGAGTTACTCGAAGCAAAAACACAGCAAAGCGTTACCCAACAGCAGCAGGATCAACTCATCGATAAGCTCAGTGCTTACTTAGGGCAATCGTCAGCCGAATAAAAAAAGCGCACTCGCGCTTTTTTTATTATCTCGTGGATTCCAGTATCAATTAAAAACAAAATCAGCTAACTTGCCTATTTTATTTTCTCTATTTTGGCAATACGGTTATGACTCACCCTTTTTATATCCCCACTCAGTTAACTGCACTTTTATTGCTAAGCTTTAGTCTTGTTGCACCCCGCTCTGCTGTTGCAGCAACACAGTGGCAAACAATCTCCCCTAACGTACAATTTTTAGAGCAGCAACGAGCCCTACGCTTTTATGACTCAAACCAAGTGCTCATTGAAGGTGATAAATGCGCGCTAATGTTTGATGCCAGTGGCGACTTTGCCGCTGTTGAAGCAACCGTTAAGCAACTAAAAAGCACCTTAAAAACCCCTTTGTGTTACTTAGTTGCTAGTCACTTCCACGACGACCATTTACTGGGCATGGCTATTTTGCAGCATCATTTCCCTGATGCTCAATTAATTGTCCATCAACAACTTGCTACTGAATTTAGTCAACTCCAACAAACCTATACTAATAAACTTGATAGTTATGAAAAAAGTATAGAATTGAGTTTACAGCGTTTAGCCCAGCAGCCCGAAGCGCAACAACAGCACTGGCAAAACAAACTCAACTTAGCTAAGCAGCGATTATTACGATGGCGCCAATATCAACTACAACCACCACAAACTTACGTTGTTGATAGCTTAACCATTGAACTTGGCAACTACCCGGTCACTATTAACGCACACCAAGCCCATACTAATGGTGATTTAACTCTCAGCGCCGAAAATCATCGCATTTTAGTCGGTGCTGATGTGGTTGATTGGCTACCTTATCCTGGCCATGGTAATTTTAATAACTGGTTGCAGATACTCACGCAACTTCACTCAGATCAGCGCATCAAGATAATCCTTCCTGGCCACGGAAGCGTACTAAAACGAGACGATTTACAGCAACCATTAAACTTTTTGCACGCGATACAACAGCATGTAACAAACTATCCAGAGCAAGATTTAGTGCAATTACAGCAAAGCTTTAATCAGCAGTTTGCGAAAGACTACCAAGTTGATGAGATAGCACGAAAAGCTTACCCGCTGTTTCTAGAGGCTGGACTTAAACGAGTTAAACAGTCAAAATAGCGCTCGCACACGGATGTGCTAGACTTTTAAAAGGATATTAATTTAGTGATTTTTATGCGCTGTTACCTCTTTGCCCTGTTTGTGACTTTAATCTTACTATCTGGTTGCCAAACAACTGAACCGCATTCAGCGCCAAATGATACTATGCAAACTCCGGTTATTTTTAATCACGTTAAACCGTCATCGAATAACTCGGCACAGCCCACAGATGCCAAGCATAAAAAACAAAAAATAACATTAACAGCTTCTGCAAAACAAGCCACTAGATCACCTCAAGCGCACACTCGTAATGAAGATTTATGGCAACATATAGCCAACAATTTAACCATTAACATATACTTAAACAAAGCACTAAATAAACGGATTCTCTGGTATACCAAGCAACCCAAATACTTACAGATTGTCAGTGCTCGGGCTGCGCCTTATCTTTATCATATTGTTAGTAAAATAGAACAACGTAAGTTACCCATGGAATTAGCCTTATTGCCCTTTGTGGAAAGTGATTTTCGTCCGACTGTTAGCTCATCAGAACAAGCTGTTGGGGTATGGCAATTAGTCGGTGCGACGGCTCATCATTTCGGCATAAAATCAGATCAATGGTATGACGGGCGCAAAGATGTTCTCGCTTCAACAGATGCAGCTTTGGCCTATTTAGAGTATTTACATAAGCGCTTTGATGGCGACTGGCTACATGCATTAGCGGCTTATAATAGTGGCGAAGGACGTGTAAAGCGCGCCATCGCAGAAAATAAAAAGCGCGGCAAAAGCACTGATTACTGGTCGTTGAAATTACCCAAAGAAACCTCTGAATACGTGCCAAAGCTAATGGCATTAAGCTACTTAATACAAAACCCTCAGCACGGACTATACCGCCCTAAACTTGCCAACAAAGCCCTTACAACTGAGCTTAACGTTGGCCAGCAATTTGATTTTTCGGTGATTGCCAATTTATCTGGTATTGGTCGCAGCCAACTACACAAACTCAACCCTGGCTATTTAAAAAACCAAAGCTCACCTAATGGTCCCCATACTTTATTACTACCACTGCAACAGCAAAGCTTATTAAGCAGCCAGTTCTTTAAAAATAATTTCACTGGCGAATATACAGTGAAAAAAATGATACTTTGTACTCGATTGCTCGTCGTTTTGGATTATCAGTTAACAAACTAAAAGCGATGAATAACAAAACCTCTAATTTAATTGGTATTGGTGAAGCATTGATGGTTGGCCAACCTCGCACCATGCCAGACTCGTTAACTATCAATTATAAAATCAGTCCTTACCTTGAACAAACTGAAATAGCGATCCCCACTATCGCTATTCAATATCAGGTAAAGCCTGGTGATACTATCTGGGAATTAGCCAACTTTATGATGTGCCGCATAGTGATTTAGCCCAGGTGGAATAAACTTAGTGCCTCGAGTATTTTAACGCCTGGCACGCAGCTGGTGCTACATTTGCCGCAAGCAACAAAGGCCGTGTCACAATTGCATGACGAAGGTTTACTTTCAGAGCTTGCAAGAACCTTAAAGCAACCACACTAACCGAACCAGTAGTTTATAATCCGGCTTATTTAGCGTAAAATTAGCTTTTCATTACAGTTAAATTAAAGAGATCGGCATGCAAATTAGCAAAAACTCGGCAGTTGAATTTCACTACACATTAAGTGAAGCGGGCGAGCAACTAGAAACAAGTACTGGCAGTGAGCCGCTAACCTATATTCATGGTTTGGAAGGTATGCTTCCAGGTCTTGAAACGGCTCTTGAAGGCAAGGCTGCTGGCGATAGCTTCAGCGTGACACTTACACCGAGTGAATCTTACGGTGAACGTGTTGATGATCTTATTCAACGTATTCCTCTTAAACACCTTCAAGGTGACACTAAAGTATGGAAGCCAGGTATGACAGCAATGGTTAGCTCTAATCAAGGCCGTCATCAAGTAACGATCGTGAAAGTAGGTCGTTTCAATGCTGATTGTGATTTAAACCACCCATTTGCAGGCAAAACTCTAACGTTTGATGTGCAAGTACTTAGCGTACGTGAAGCAACCAGCGAAGAAGTATCACACGGCCATGTCCATAGCGAAGGCGGTTGTGGTCACAACCACTAAGGAAATTCCATGTCAAAGGTTGCTATCGTTACAGGCGGCAGTAAAGGTATAGGTCTTGCTGTTGTAAAGCGTTTTCTAAATAATGGTTACCAAGTACATAACCTTGATCTAGAACCTGCAAATTTAGGCACTTGGCACCACTGCGATGTGAGTGATGTTAGCGCAGTAAAAACGGTTATTGCAAAAATTGCCAGTAATGGCAAATGTATAGATGTGTTGGTATCGAATGCCGGCCGTCATCTAAGCGCGACAATTGAAGACACTGACGAAGCAACCTTCGATAGCTTGTTTGCTCTTAATGTAAAAGGTGCCTACGCGGCAATTCAAAGCGTGTTACCAAGCATGAAAGCGCAACAAAATGGGGCAATTATTTTAATTGCCTCAGATCAAGCCATCATAGCTAAAAACAACTCGTTTGCGTATAACCTGACCAAACATGCGTTAGCCTCAATGGCAAAAACCACCGCATTGGATTATGCCCAGTTTAATATTCGCACCAATGCAGTGTGCCCAGGCACCATAGAAACACCGCTTTTTCATAATGCTATCGACGCATATTGTGCTCGTAGTGGCGCCGACAAAGCCACTATAGTTGCCGAAGAAGGCGCATTACAGCCACTCGGACGATTAGGCCAAGCTGATGAAGTCGCAGCATTGGTTACGTTTTTAGCCAGTGATGATGCCAGCTTTATTACCGGCAGTTTGCAAACCATTGACGGTGGTTACACCGCGCAATGAGTGAACGTATTATTGACCCCCACGTACACTTTTTTAATTTAGTCCAAGGGCAATATGATTGGCTACAAGGTAACAATCCTGTGCCTTGGCCAAATTTAGATACGATTAAAGCGCCCATAAGTGTTAACCAATTACAGCATATAAGTCAGTTTGAAATTGCTGGCCTAGTACACATTGAAGCAGGCTTTGATAACCAGCACCCCATCAATGAACTGCACTGGCTAGCTGAGCACTTAAGTGGCCACAATTATAAAGCTATCAGCTTTGCCAATATTAACAGTCATCCCGACGATTTTAATAATGCAATTACCGCTTTATCACACCCAAGCTTAGTGGGCATTAGAGATATCACCGAAGGCGCTGATGCCATGCGCTTAAGCGATGCTACATGCCATGATAACTTAGCGCTATTAGCCAGTAAGCAGCTGATATTTGAAGCTCAATTTGAAGTTGAAAAGCTTACAATTACCCAACAGCTAATCAACTACTGCCAACAACTTCCGCATTTACAATTAATAATAAACCATGCGGGTTTACCCAATAATCTGTCAATTTGGCAGCATGGGATCAGCCAATTAGCGCAACTACCTAACTGCTGGATTAAATTTTCAGGCTTTGAGCTACTCACTGCGCAGATGCAAGCTCAGCAACAGCAGTGTTTTAACTTTATCCTGCAGCACTTTGGCCAGCACCGCGTTATGTTTGCTAGTAATTTCCCTGTATGTCAAATCAACGCGAGTTATCAACAGCGTTGGTCAAACCATTTTGAGCTTTGTAACACTCATAATTTATGGCAAAAACTCAGCTACAAAAATGCTCAGCACTGCTACCAAGTTTAATAAAAAACCGCTATATTGAGTTATATTGTATAAAAACAGAGCATCATCATGGCTATCTCTTCTATTCAAAAGCTCACTATTGGGTTTTTCAATGTTTCTTTTCTAGCGTTTCTTTCTGGCTGTGGTGGCGGTAGTACAATGACCGACAACAACAGCAATGGTGGTGGCGACACTGGTAGCAGTATCAATTGGACGCAAGGTGTATTTCAGCCCTCTAGTAACTTTTATCAACAATGCCAAGTATTAAACGAAAAGCACTGGCTGCGATCATGGAGTAACGAAACCTATCTTTGGTATGACGAAATTATCGATCGTGATCCAGCGCTGACCCCTGCTGTAAGTGAATATTTTAAATTACTAAAAACCGAGCAAATTACCGAGTCAGGCGCAAACAAAGATAACTTTCACTCCAGTCTGCCGACCGCACAATGGAGAGCCCAAAGCCAATCAGGGGTAACCTTCGGCTATGGTTTTAACGTTAAATTAATAAGCCCTACAGCACCACGCCAAGGTGTGATCAGCTATACAGAACCTAACTCACCTGCAAGTGCGCAAAATCTTGCCCGCGGCTTTGAGATTTTAGAAATCGATGGTGTTGATTTTATCAATGCCAATACGCAAGCTGAAGTAGATACCCTCAACGCAGGTTTATATCCAACTAAAGTTGGTAAAAGCACCAGCTTTGTATTCAAAGATATAAATACCGATGAAACCCGCGAAGTTATTTTAAACTCGCAAACGATTACTTCTAGGCCAGTCACAAACGTGAAGACCTTAGCTGATGGCACTGTTGGTTACTTTCAATTTAATAGCCACAATGCAATTGCTGAAAAATCGCTTTATGATGCCTTTAATAATCTCAAAGCAAGTAATGTCACTGACCTAATTATTGATATTCGTTACAATGGCGGTGGTTTTTTACAAATGGCTAGTCAAGTTGCTTATATGATCGCAGGCCCCGCGAACACCAACGGTAAAATTTTCGAAAAAACCATTTTTAACGATCAACACCCAACATTTAATCCAGTAACAGGACAACGCTTAAAACCCGTCATGTTTACCAATGAGTTTGTTGGTTTTGCTGATAATCCTGCTCTAGTTGTTGGCACGCCATTACCAACCTTAAATTTAGAACGCGTGTACTTGTTAACTACCGCCAGCACTTGCTCTGCCAGCGAAGCGATAATAAATGGCTTACGCGGTGCAGATATTGAGGTAATTCAAATTGGCTCTGGTACCTGCGGTAAACCATACGGTTTTTATCCCACCGATAACTGCGATACGACTTACTTTAGCATTCAATTTACTGGCGAGAACAATAAAGGTTTTGGTGAATATTCAGATGGTTTTGCGCCGCAAAATACCACTGATAATGCCCGCCTACCAGTACGCATAGCCGGTTGCGCCGTTGCTGATGACTTTAGCCATCAGCTAGGCGACCCTGAAGAAGCTATACTTAAAGCAGCGCTGGGTTATCGTGATAATGGTAGTTGTCCAGCAGCCAGTTCAATAGCCAGTAAGCAAGGTTTTGCACCTGCACGCTTTGGTGACACCCCAGCAGTATTAGATACACGGGCTGGATCTCTTGCTGAGCAAAATAAAATACTGCCTTCGCATTAAGCGTTAGCATTAAACTCAAGGCAGAATTGTTATGCTAAAAGAATGTTCATCATCAATACTAGCCGCGGTCTTGATCTGCGGCTGCTCTGTACAAAGTGAAAAACCAACACCAAAATTACAGCATGCATTACTAACAGAGCCACAAGGCGAACTGATTGCTCAAGGAATTGCTCGCCTAATGCGCTCAGAGAAGATTGCAGTAGCTAATGATGTGTTTATGAAGCGCAGCTTGATGGTCGTTGATAACGTCACTAAAACCGACGAACTTGGCAACCCTATTATGGGTAAACAGCTAAACATGCCAGACCGTTTTGAATTACTGATAAAAAACAACCTATGCTTTGTACGTCATCTCGATAGCAAAGCCACCGAGCCGCTACCGGATGTACAATGTAAGGTGAATGATATCTAGGTGCTAGGTGCTAGGTGCTAGGTGCTAGGTGCTAGGAAAATTTTAACGCTTTGAATTAGTAAGAAATAGTTTTAAATTTGCAAAGGTCAAAGTAGATAAACTTAATGAATAGCGAGCAGGAATTAGCTCGCTATTCATAGCTCGTAGCCTATGATTTTATTTGATCTCAACACGCTGAGAGCGCATCACTATTTCGTCGTTAAGTTCAATACCAATACCCGGCTCTTCAGACACTTCAAAGAAACCATTTTTAGGCTGTGGATCTTGCAAGCATAACTCACGGTTCCACTTTTTAATTGCATAAGTGTGATGCTCATGAATTAAGAAATTTGGAATAGCCGTTTCTAAATGTAATGATGCTGCGGTTGCAACGGGGCCGCCACAGACGTGAGCCTGAATACGCACATCAAAAATATCAGCGTAATCACACACTTTTTTAGTTTCAGTAAAACCACCACATAAACCGATATCTGGCTGTAATACATTAATACTTTGATCTTCTAAGTAAGGGCGCACACCCCAACGATTATATAAACGCTCGCCACCGGCAATTGGCACTGATACTTTATCTGCCACTTTGGCATGTAACGAATGATTTAAGTAGTTAACTGGTTCTTCATAAAACATACAGTCAAATTCTTTAGCGATTTCACCGATTTGAATAGCAGAGGTAACACCCGGTAAACTGTGGCATTCAAAAATGATATCGACTTCATCACCAACAGCTTCACGAATTGCCTGCATACGGGCGCGATATAGCTTCATTTCAGCACGTGAAATAATGTTAGTGCGGTCGTAATAGGTATTGCCGTCTTTATCATATTGGATCGGATCAACTTTAACGGCATCGTAGCCTTCAGCCACTGCTTTTAACGCCGCTTCTGCGTATTCTTGTGGATATACCAGAGCTTTAAACTCAGTGTCCCAGTCAAACTGTAATTGCGAAGCATAAGTACGCAGCTTGTCGTTAACTTTACCGCCTAGCAACTGATACACAGGCAAACCTAGTGCTTTACCCTTAATGTCCCATAAAGCGGTGTCTATCGCGCTCATTGCTGCATAGACTACTGGGCCCCCACCTAAACCCCAAAAGCTTTCACGCAACATACGCGACCATAACTTTTCGGTTTGAAATGGGTCATGACCAATTAAGAAAGCATCAGCCATTTCTTTGATCATAGCAGCGGCAGCACTGTGTCCTAAATCATAAGCAAGGCCAGCTTCGCCAACCCCGCTAATACCTTCGTCAGTATGAATACGGACAAATACAGGAGTCCAAGCAGGTCTGTCTGGACAGTGGATATCAAAAACTTCAACGCGATTAACTTTCATGACAATTCCTTATTAACCAAGGCTTAGGTTATTTTGCAAAACTAGGATCAAGACGATGGGCCTTACGTAACATCGCAGGCCAAGCTAATTGCCCACCGGTACTTCCGCTGTGCACTACATTCGCTTGATTATAAATATTATCGATTATGGCTTGAGGTACTGGTGTAACAGCTTGGCCACTGGCTTGTAAAGCCAGCTGTATTTCACAAGCACGCTGTAAATCATAAAAACGCATAAATGCATCACCCACCGTTGGCCCCACAGTTAAACCACCATGGTTTACTAACAACATATGATTAGTATTAGCGAGATCATCTTGTAAACGTTTTTTCTCATCGCTATTAACTGCTAAGCCTTCATAGCCGTGATAAGACAATGACGGCAGTGAAAACATTGAATACTGACTAAGTGGCAGCAGACCATTTTGCTGCGTGGCAACGGCAATCGTTTCTTTAGTATGTAAGTGAATAACACAATGAGCGTCATCACGCACTTCGTGAATCGCGCTGTGAATCGTAAAACCTGCAGGGTTGATTGCAAATGGCGTGTCATCTAAAATATTTCCGGCCAAGTCCACTTTGACTAGGTTAGAAGCTGTTACTTCATCAAATGTGAGGCCAAACGCATTCACTAAATAATGGTCAGTCCCCGCAAACGCGCCGATAAATGTGTGTAAATCAAATCACCCCAACGAAAATGCTCAACCAACCGATAACAGGCGGCTAAATCAACTCGTAACTGCCATTCTTGTGCAGAGACTTTATTTTTTAAATCAAGTTGTGGTAAATCAAACATTATGGGGCCTTATTTAAACGCGTTAAAAGCAAAACACGATATAGATGGATAGAAGTCTAAAGTAGTGTGCGTGGATGATCAATATTTAAAACAAAACAGCCACACCAAATTGGTGTGGCTGTTTTCTGTGAGCCCAGTGATAACTCACACTCAGCAAAAATTATTTTACGTTTGCTAAGTAATCGGCAATAGCGACCATTTCTTCTTCAGTAACAGTCGCAACCATCGCTTTCATCGTTGCAGTCATGCCATTGTTGCGCGCACCTGATTTAATGTCTTTCATTTGCGCCACTAAGTAGTCTTTATTCTGACCATTTAGTTTAGGATACATTGCCATGATCGGTGCCTTACCTTCAGGGCCATGACATGTTTGGCACATTTTTGCTGTATAAAGCGCAGCACCATCGGCAGCCATGCTGTTAAATGACATACTAGCAACCATAGAGAGGCTTGCACCTAAGAGTAATTTTGTTATCTTGCTCATTGTATTTTCTCTTCTTTTTGACGGTTTATAAAAATTATTAGCTTAATTGTAGACCATAATAACGGATCTTTGTACATCACATATGTACGTAATTTATACACCAAGTAGATCACCAAACACGCTGTTCAAGTCATCTCTTAGGCTACCACACTAAATCATCTGGTACTTCAAAATCAGCGTATGGGTCATCAGCATCTTTGCCTTTGTCTTCAGGCTCTACATGAAACACGATGTACTTTTCATCAACTTCTGCCACTTTACGGGCTGGCTCATCTTCAAGTACAAAAAACTGCCCTTCCAATACACAAATTGCCAGTCGGCCACCTGACAAGGCTTTTTGCGTTTGTTCATTTACGTCGAGCTCTTTGACTTTATTTTCGTAAGTAAAATTGAAAGTCCGCTCACCACGAATCGAATCTTGATTATGATGTTCTAATATCTGCTTTACGCGGGCAACTTGCTCACGTTGCTTTAACTCACCTTGGCGAGCTTGATTTAATTCTTCTGCTTTTTTCTGCTGTTCTAACTTTGTTTGCTGAATATGCTTTTGCAGATCACTAGGGTTACTGGTCGCCCCTTTTTTGGCTTTTTTGTTGCTTACGCTTTTCACTTTTAGCAACTTTAGCTTTATGTGATGTGGTTAATCCTGCTTGTAGCAATTGGTCTTGTAATGAACCCATAGCTTTGTTCCATTAAAAACTGATATTAGCTTTATTTTATACCCAAACCACCTCAAGATGCGAGTTTCAGTTGGAATTAAAAGCGATTTAGGCAAGGCATTGATTGCAAGTAATAGTGGGTCTATTGCTAAAATCAATAACGCAGTATAAATCGCTTTTAAACCAACCCGTTGGGCGTTTCACAGGAACTTACTCTCAGCGTTGTTACTTCTTAAAAGGGACTGCCATTCTTGCAAAGTAACGCCTTGATATTAAGCCCCTGTGAAACGCTGAATTCTGCATCTTGAGGTGGCTTGGGTATAATCACCAATTAAAACAAATCATAGTGCTGTGACCATTAATCTAGCAAAGTGTTGTGATTGAAAACCTGATTTAGCGCAATAAATACTTATTTCTAGAATAAAAGTAACCACTTAAAGAACGCGTTGAGGTTGAATTTAATATCAATCAGGTTAAGCTGTGGTTTTTGTAGTAGGGCCAATAAAATGCGTTTCGGTCATTTATTAGTTTGCTCGCTGTTTATCTTTTTCGTGCTCTATGCACCGCAGCCATTATTAAGTTTATTTGCAGAGCAATTTTCAGTTAGTCCTGCAACCGCAGGTAGCTTGATGACGGCAACTATGCTCCCTTTGGCGATTGCTCCTTTGGTATACGGCTTATTACTAGCTAAACGTAACCCTTTAACAATTCTTCGCTACGCGATGCTAGTACTAGCTGTTACCTGTGTTGCTTTTGCCTACGCTCCCAGTTTTGAGTTATTACTGTTACTACGATTTTTACAAGGTTTAACCTTGCCTGCCGCACTCACAGCAATGACCACTTACATAGGCAGCACTTATCAAGCTGATAGTTTGCAAAAGAATATGACCTTCTATATTGGTAGTACAATTGCTGGGGGTTACTTTGGCCGAGTGTTAGCGGCTATTTTTGCTGATTTATGGACTTGGCAAAGCTTCTATTTTGTTATTGCCGCAGGTTTAATTAGCTTTGCATTGAGTATTCCACGTAATCAAACAGCCATTGTTAACAGCACTCTTTCCCCATTAAATTATTTAAAACAGCTCGCGAATGCTGCGGTATTAAAATTATATGGTGCGGTGTTTTGTATGTTTTTTTGCTTTGCTGCGTTATTAAATTATTTACCGTTCATTTTACAAGACACTTTTTTAATTACTAATACCCGTGATATTGGCTTAGTTTATAGCGGTTACTTGATTGGCGCCCTCGCCTCTATTGCGACTCCTTGGTTATTAAAAAAGAGTATTTCACCGTGGCATTTATTGTCTGCTATATTTGCTTTTTACAGCACTACACTAGTATTTTTGATGAGCTCACAATTAGTGATTTTTTTACTGGCATTCACTGGTTTTTGCGGCGCGATGTTTATTATTCATTCAACCGCAGCGCCGCTGGTTAATAAAATAAGCAGTGCACCACCGAGTGTCACTAATGGTGCTTATGTGTCGTTTTATTATAGTGGCGGGGCTTTAGGCTCTTTTGTACCTGGCTTGGTATATCAACAACTTGGCCATATCGCATTTATGGCCTCGTTATTATCAGTCTGTATATGCGGATTAATTTTAGTAAGTTCGGCTTATCTAGCGGGTAAAAAAACCACTTTAGGTTGATGCCCTGTGGTGGCAAAAAAGCGTCTAAATCGGCTTTTTTAATAACCATGTTTGGGTGTTCTCAAATGGATGACAATGAAATAGATCACCAAACCATATGTCTTGGTCAAGCCATAAAGTGACATCATTTTGCTTATCATTCATCAGAGCAAGCATAGATACACATCCAGGTGCGACTTTTAAAAAGCGTGCTAAGCGCTCATCAGAGGCAAACCCTAAGCGTGACAAGCCTTGATATTTAGCCAGTGATTTTAAGTCTAACTGCTTGTCATGTGCGGTGATCACCAAAAAATGCTTTTTACCTTCGTTATCACGCAAAAATAAGTTTTTTAATCGCGTTCCGGGCCGTTCCACCATTAATTCATCTGCAGCAAGACTACTATGTAATGCAGGGTGTTCGATAACGTCATAATTGATATTTAAATGCGCTAACAGCGCCGCTAATTTACTTTTATCCGCTAACATTTATAAACAACGCCCCATCAAGCGTACACTTAAATCTCGCCACAATACTTCATTTATCTCATATTTATCGTTGCGACAATATTTTTTGTCATGCAACTCTTGTTTTAATAAGTGCACGGCTTGATCTTCTAATTCTAATTTTAAGCTATTTGATTCTTCAAAATATTCTTGCTCTGCAAAGTTTTTAAATTGCTGGCGTGTCAGTGGTCGATCTAAGTTTAAATTTGCGCGACTATTGGCTTTAACCGATACCACATAAGCAAAAATCTTATTACCTTGCTCATCTAATTTAGTGTGTAACTGTTTATTATTAATTTCAAAAGGCGGCTCATCACTTTGGCTAGCACAACCACAGAGTAAAACGAGTAACATCAACGCGTATTTTTTCATTATTAGTATCATTCCTGTTATCCAGTGACCGTTAGTCTACCAAAAATTCATTGTTTGCGTAAAAATTCAAAAAATATATAAATAATACTTGACCAAATTTAGAAATCTCATTAAAGTTCGTCCCGCTTGAAACGGAACCTCCAAGTAGGTTACGAAATTCGTAACTTTAGGAATGTGGGGCTATAGCTCAGCTGGGAGAGCGCCTGCCTTGCACGCAGGAGGTCAGCAGTTCGATCCTGCTTAGCTCCACCACTTTCCTACTCTTCAATTTTTATCACTATGGCTCTCATGCCAAATTCAATTTTTAAATCTTTGTCATTTTAATCAAAAAACTGTTTATTTTATGTTAGTTATTTTTTAGCTATCAGTTGTGCGCTGCATGGTATTTACGATCAAAAATGCCGAGCATAAACTCGGCATTTTAATTTGGTTATTCGACTACCAATTATTCGCGAATTTGACCTACACCATTGACGAGGTATTTCTCCGTCGTTAATGATTCTAAGCCCATTGGACCGTAAGCGTGTAGTTTTGACGTTGCGATACCAATCTCTGCACCTAAACCTAACTGTGAACCATCAGAGAAGCGTGATGAGGTATTAACCATCACTACTGAGGCATCAACACTGCGCTGGAACAATTCAGCCGCGGCTTGGTTTTTAGTGCAAATAACTTCCGTATGGTTTGAACCAAATTGCGCAATATGCTCAATTGCACCAGCAAAATCTGGTACTACACGAATCGCGATTTCTAAATCTAAATATTCTTCGCCAAATTCCTCTGGCGCAAGCACTGTTGCATCATCAAAATATTGTGCGGCTTGGCTATCTGCATTTATTTTTACACCTTCTTGGCGTAATACAACAGCACATAAATTTAAAAACTCATCTGCAACATCCTGATGAACGACAAGTCCTTCTAATGCATTACATACGCCAGTACGCTGAGTTTTACCGTTCAGTAGCAAGTTAATCGCCACTTCTAAGTCAGCGTCTTTATCTACGTATAAATGACATACACCTTTAAAATGCTGGATCACAGGAATTGTACTGTTATCTGTTACAAAGTTAATTAGCCCTTCGCCGCCGCGTGGAATAATTAAGTCAATGCTGTCACGTTGCTGCATCAATTCCATTAATAATCCGCGGTCTGGATCTGGAATAACGGAGATTAACGCTGCCGGTAAATTATGCTGCTCTAATACTTGATGCATAACACTAGCAATTGCTTGCGAGCTTTTAAGCGCCTCTTTACCACCACGTAAAATAACCCCATTACCTGATTTGAAGCATAACGCTCCAGCATCAGCGGTTACATTTGGACGCGCTTCATAAATCATACATACCACACCAAGTGGTACGCGCATTTTACGAATTTTAATCCCGTTAGGACGTTCAGTAATATCGCGTAATTGACCCACCGGATCATCAAGGCTTACTATCACTTCAATGCCTTCAGCCATCGCTTCAATACGTTCGTCATTAAGCGTTAAACGGTCAATCATAGCGGCTGCTAGATTGTTATCACGGGCTGCGGCTAAATCACTTTCGTTTTCTTTAATAATAAATGCTTTTTGTTGGCGTAATGCTGCAGCCATATCCAGTAGCACCTGATTTTTAGTCTCGGTATCGAGTAAGGCTAACTGATGTGCCGCTTTTGCTGCCTGACGTGAAATATCTGTAATTAAACTCATGACTTCTCCAATAATGCGATATCTTTCTCTGAAATAACGGGACCAATCGAATCTTGCATCTTGTCGCTAAATTCGCTTTGTTCGTTATCAGCTATAAAATTCAATAAACAACTACTGTAATTTGCAGTTGCTTTGGCTAATCGAGTGCCGTCGCTGCTACGTACCAAAATGGTATCGCCTATTGCAAACTCACCATGCACTGCGACAATTTCATCGCCACGGATACAGCCAGTTTCACCTTCTAAAGATTCATCGTATGAACCTGCGACAACGACTTCACCTTGCTCACTTGCAGTATGAGTCATCCAGTGAACAGCTTCTTGCATCGGTTTTTCGTATGGTAAGAAAATAGTACCTGGGTTCTCACCTTCCAGCAGTTTTGTAAATGTCTGCTCTTTAAAACCATTAATTATATAAGTAGTAATACCATGTGAAGTCGCTTTTTCAGCTGCTTCAATTTTAGTTTTCATACCACCTGTACCAACCGCACTGGTAGCAGATCCTGCCATAGCATAGATTGATTCATCAATTGATTTAATTTCAGGCAGTAATATTGCATCATCGTGCAGATTAGGGTTTTTATCATAAAGCCCATCCACATCTGAAAAAATCATCAATGCATCAGCATCTGCTGCAGCAGCGACCATTGCCGATAAGTTATCATTATCACCGACTTTTAAATCATCAGTTGTCACCGTATCATTTTCATTCATGATTGGCAGCACACCATGATCCAACAAAGTGAAAACAGTTTCTCTAATACTCTCATAACGCTCACGGTCACGTAAGTCACCATGAGTTAATAAAATCTGCGCCGATGGGAAATCAAAAAAGCGGTCCCACATAGCCATCATTTCGGTTTGCCCTGCTGCTGCCATGGCTTTTTTCATTGCCACAGTGCGCTCTTGTGTCTTCGGAAATAAATGCGCGCCAGCGGCAACTGAGCCTGACGAAACTAAAATAACTTCAATTCCTTGACTACGACAACGAACAATAAACTGAGCGATGGTTAATAAATAGCGTGAGCGACAACCATCTTGATCAGGTGCAATCAATGCGCTACCTACTTTTAATACGATACGTCGCCAATTTAACTTTTGCATAAATGTTCAACTTTCCATTTTAACTGTGACTTACCCTAGTTTGGATAAATCTGAAAACAACCACCTAGTGTTTACCTAGGTTACGAGTTAACAATTTGCACTTGCTTTTGCTCACTTTCTTTAACCATCACTTTTTAATACTCAGCCGGAAACGCTCACTTAGTTAATTAACAAAGTGCGTTAGATATAGCATAACTTTGGCTCAATCATTAAGACTGAACAGTTATAAAGTAAATAAAAAGTGTTGTTTATGCATCGCTGTAAAAAGCTGTGTGAAGCTTTTTTATTAACAACATACATAGAGCCTCTAAAGTCTGGTACACCAACAGATAGGGTGATGACTCAAGGACCGAGATTTGCTCACCACGATGGGTGTCAAATATTGAGTAAGTAACAGTTCAACTCAAACAATATGAATCACAATAAAATGTAATTTATGTTCAAATTAACTAATTACTAAAAATGAGTAAAATTGTACAAACTGCATTCAAAACAATTAACAAATTGATTTTTAAGCATATAAATATAGTGACCTCAATCTAAGTTGTTGTAATTTAAAGCAACTTAAAAATAACTATATGTATTCGCTTATACCTAACAAGTAACTAATTAGATGACTAATTGTTTGAACACTAACTATATTACGCTACTTTTAGCCTAAAGATCAAGACTATATTTTATTCACTCGGCTTACTATTACAGCTAATAAATTTTAAAGTCTATAAGATTCAGTTAGTTAAACAGAGTTTAATTTGTTTCAAATATTTCAAAACCAATAAATTATCATTTCTTCTACAAATAAGTTCGTAAACAGCTAAAATTCTATTAGGAAAAATTAACATACACGTGTATACCCCTGTATTATAAGTATCGAAAGGTTTACTCCTAACTGTTGTAATAAATAAGGAATACTTCATCTATGTCAGCTATTTATATCGCAGGGATCGCTCTATGTTCGGTTCTCGCCCAATGGATAGCATGGGGTTTTCGTGTCCCAGCTATTTTATTTTTGTTACTTACCGGCCTGTTACTTGGCCCTGCTACGGGTTTACTTGATCCAGATGCACTGCTTGGTGATTTACTCTTCCCTGTGGTCTCGCTCAGTGTTGCGGTGATCTTATTTGAAGGTTCTTTAACTCTACACTTTCGAGAGCTCAAAGGTATTGGCAAGGTAGTCCGTAACTTGTGCTCTATTGGCATGATTACGACTTGTATAGTGATAAGCCTCAGTGCCTATTGGATTTTAGAACTCAACTGGCGTGTAGCAGCGGTGCTCGGTGCGGTATTGGTTGTTACTGGCCCAACAGTTATTGCACCGCTATTAAACTCAATGCGGCCAACCCAAGACATTGATCGCATACTACGCTGGGAGGGCATTGTTATTGACCCAATTGGTGCTTTATTTGCGGTTTTAGTATTTGAAGCGGTAATGCTAGTTGGTCAAGGTGAAGTGTTTATCCATACCGTAATCGCCTTGTTTAAAACCTTAGGAGTCGGTTTATCTATTGGTGTGGTCGCAGGTTGGCTTACAACGTTACTGATCCGCCGCGAATGGCTACCATTTGAATTACATAAATTCGGCATCTTAGCTCTGGTACTTATTAGCTTTACAGTCTCAAATCATTTGAGCCATGAGTCAGGTCTATTAGCGGTTACTGTATTTGGTATTTGGTTAGCGAACCAAGACGATTTAGAAATTGATTCTGTTTTAGAGTTTAAAGAAGATCTGTCTATGATCTTAATTTCAACCTTATTCATTTTGCTTGCTGCGCGTTTAGAATTAGCTGATTTAATGATGCTTGATGCCGATGTGTTTATCTTTTTGGCTATCGTATTATTTATCGCTCGCCCATTGTGTATTGCGATCTCCACTTTCGGCACTGAGCTACCAATTAAATCTCGCTTAGTACTCGCGTGGATTGCTCCGCGCGGTATTGTCGCAGCAGCGGTAGGCTCTGTTTTTGCTATTAGTATGATGGAAGCTGGTGTTGCTGACGCCGAGAAAATGGTGCCACTGATTTTTACCGTTATCATTATCACAGTAGTTCTGCAAAGCTTAACTGCGATTCCGATTGCGAAGCTATTAGGTGTTCGTCAGCCTTCACCTAATACTATTTTGATCATTGGTGCAAACCATGTCGCTCGTGCCATTGCTTGTGGGCTAAAAGAGCAAAATATTCAAGTACACTTATCAGATCCAGCTTGGGAAAACTGCCGCATGGCACGTATGGATGGGCTGCCTTGTTATTATGGTAACCCGCAATCAGAACATGCTGAACGTTACTTACCCCTGACAACTCTACGCAGCGTAATGGCGCTTTCGCCAAACCGCCATCATAACGCGCTAGGCGTGCAGTATTTTTCACATTTATTGAATGAAAAGAACGTCTTTTCATTGCGTTCTTCTACCTCTCACGCCAAAGCAAACAAAGACAGCGCGACGTTTCTATCTCGGCAAATTTTGTTTGGTGACAGCGGCTCTTATGCACGTTTAAGTAGCTTAATTGCCAAAGGCGGCAAGGTCAGTGTAACGCGAATTTCTGAAGAGTTTAACTGGGGCAAATACCAAGAGATGAACAGCGATGCAATTCCGTTATTCATCCTCAATGGTGACAAAGACAGTGATGATGATAGCCCTATCAAACTGCGTCCGTTTACTATTAATATGGAAAAACCGCCGCAAGAAGGTGAACGTGTCGTCGCGATGCTGCCACCAAAAATGTCGGTATTGAAAGATCCTAATAATGGCAAAAACAAAGAACCGAAAGAAATAAAAGAGTAAAACGAAAAGGGCTAGGTATCACACCTAGCCCTTTTACTTTCAACTTGCTAACTGATCAGCTCATACCTACATCGGCAAGCGTGCTCGCGCGACAACACTATCGGGCATTTTTTGCGCCAATTGGGCTAGCGAGCGTTCAATCTTTTTATGGGTTGCTTTATCTGCAACCATACTATGAAATAACCAACGATATGCGTCTTCGTAATCACGTGGACTGCCATAGCCTTGATTAAATAAATTAACTAACCGCAATTGTGCTTTTAAATTACCTTGTGATGAAGCTTCACGTAGGTAAGTCACAGCAAGCGCTTTATCCTTTTGCACCAATCGACCCGTGTCATAGTATCGCCCGAGTTGCTCTAATGCCGCCGCTAAGCCTTGCTGCGCTGCTTGACGCATATAATACACACCAAGCTCTACATTACGATCAACACACACCGCATACGCCAGCATATCGCCATATAAAAATTGATAAGAAGGCAGTGCCATTTTATTGGCTCGTGCTTCGATATCTTGTACTAACTGGCAGTCATCTGCTTTTACTCGTGCAAGATGTGTATTACTATTGATCAAAGCAAGCAGCTCAGTTTCTGTATATAGTGGCACGGCAGCTATGGTCTCTTCAGACTTGGCGTGGCTTGCCAGCAAAAACGATAACGGCACTAATGATAAACAAGTTAACAAACGCATTTAGGTCACTTTAAATTAAAAACCATCTTGCTAAAGTTTATACAAAGATCGTTCCATAATGAAATTTATAAATAGCTTATTTATTATAAACACTATCCCCAGACACAAAAAAAGCTGCACAAGGCAGCTTTTTTAGTACTATTAGTAATTATGCAAACGGACTGCGTAATACCATAGTTTCTACACGGTCAGGACCTGTAGAAATAATATCAACAGGTACACCGGTGATTTCTTCAATGCGTTTGATGTAATCAAGTGCCGCTTTTGGTAGCTGCTCAACAGTAGTAGCACCCACTGTATTTTCAGTCCAACCAGGCATCTCTTCATAAACTGGCGTTACTTTATCATAACCTTCAGCAGCAAGTGGCGTCACATTAGTGATAGTGCCATCTTCTAACTGATAACCAGTACAGATTTTTAGTGTTTCTAGACCATCTAACACGTCTAGTTTAGTTAAACAAAAACCTGAGATAGAGTTAATTTGTACTGCACGGCGCATAGCCACAGCATCTAACCAACCAGTACGACGTAAGCGACCAGTCGTTGCACCAAACTCATGACCTACGGTACCTAAGTGCTTACCAACTGGGTCTTGTTTTTCTAAACCGTCGTAAAGCTCGGTAGGGAAAGGACCAGAACCAACACGCGTGGTGTAAGCTTTGATAATACCTAGTACATAATCAAGATTTAACGGACCAAAACCAGCACCTGTAGCAACGCCACCAGCAGTAGTATTTGAAGACGTTACATATGGGTAAGTACCGTGATCGATATCAAGTAATGTACCTTGCGCGCCTTCAAACAAGATGTTGTCGCCCGCTAGACGCGTTTGATCAAGTAACTCAGTTACGTCAACAACCATTGCTTTAAGGATATCTGCAACAGCCATTGCATCATCAAACGTCTGTTGGAAATCTACCGCATCTACTTTGTAATAATTTACTAAAGTGAAGTTATGGTATTCCAATACTTCTTTAAGCTTCGCAGCGAATAATTCAGGGTTGAATAAGTCACCGATACGCAAACCACGACGGGCTACTTTATCTTCATAAGCAGGACCTATGCCGCGACCTGTTGTACCAATCGCTTTATTACCACGTGCTTTTTCACGAGCTACATCTAATGCGATGTGGAAAGGCAAAATAAGCGGACATGCTTCACTGATCAATAAACGTTCACGTACTGGTACGCCACGTTCTTCAAGCATGCCAATCTCTTTCATTAGCGCTTCTGGTGAAACAACAACACCATTACCAATCACACACTTAACATTGTCACGTAATACACCCGATGGAATAAGGTGTAAAACTGTCTTTTCACCTTCGATTACCAGTGTATGACCAGCGTTATGGCCACCTTGGTAACGAACTACTAAAGATGCTTTGTCTGTAAGGAGGTCAACTACCTTACCCTTACCTTCGTCACCCCATTGGGTGCCTAATACAACAACGTTTTTACCCATTGTAAATTCACTTAGAAAAAATTAGGACGAGATTTTACCAGATAATGAGGGGAAAGATCACCCCCGTTTAGGTTATTTTTTCTGCGCAGTCGTACAACGACCTTTGCAATAAAAATTAACTGGTTGAATAACATTAAGTTACTCATAAAAATTCATCTTACTAAAAGAAAAACCCTGCATACACAGGGTTTGGATTTGTGCTAGATTTAGAAAAAGATTACTGCGCTGCAGCACCTTTCATATATCTAAAGAAGTCACTGTCTGGTGATAATACCATTACGTCTTGCTTATCTTTAAAGGTCTTTTTATAGGCCTCTAATGAACGTACAAAACCAAAGAATTCAGCATCTTTATTGTACGCATTGGCATAAATAGCCGCAGCTTTTGCATCGCCTTCACCGCGAACGGTACGGGCATTACGCTCAGCATCAGCCAGCATTACTGTGACACGACGGTCAATGTCAGCACGAATCGTTTCGGCTTTTTCTTGACCTTCAGAGCGATGCTCTTTAGCAACAGCAGTACGCTCTGCACGCATACGTTGGTAAATCGAATTACTCACTTCTGACGGTAAATTGATTTGCTTAACACGTACATCAAGTACTTCAATACCTAGCTCTTGAGCACTTTCAGAAGCTTGAACTAATGCTTCTTCCATTAACTCGCTACGTTCACCGGAAACAATCTCACGGATAGTACGTGAACCAAAGTTAGTACGTAGACCATTATTTACTTTTTGCTTAAGTAGTGCTTCAGCGTATTGCTTATCACCACGGGCACGTAAGTAAAAAGCACTAAAATCACTAACACGCCATTTTACAAACGAATCAACTATTAAGTCTTTTTTCTCGCTAGTAACAAAACGATCCGGTGCACCATCTAATGTCTGAATACGCGCATCAATACGGCGTACTTGACTAAAGAAAGGTACTTTGAATTGTAAGCCAGGACCATAAACAATTGCTTTATCATCACTGTCTTTTTGCACTTTGCTGAATAGCATAACAATTGCTTTTTGCCCTTCAGGTACTACGAACACTGACGAAAAAGACAACACAACGGCCGCTAGTAATATAACTAAACTAAAGTTTTTCATTGCGCTTATCTCCCGTCGTTAAAGCGATCAGCACCAAAGCGGTCTGAACTTGAGTTCACAGTGCTATTGCGCGATGTATTAACTTTATTGCGTAAGTCGTTAATATCACTTGAGCTAGGTAATGCAACACGGGTTGCGTTCCCTTGCTTATCCATGATTTTATCAAGCGGTAAATACATCATATTATTGCCGCCCTTAACATCAACTAACACTTTTGAACTGTTACCTAGCACTTCTTCCATGGCATCAATATATAAACGCTCACGGGTTACACGCTTAGCAGCCTGATATTCAGGTAATAGCTTTTCAAAACGCGCGACTTCACCTTGTGCTTCTAAAATAATGCGCTCGCCGTAACCTTCAGCTTCTTGCGTCATACGAGTAACTTGACCACGAGCACGTGGTTCAATTTCACGCGCGTATGCTTCAGCTTCACGAATAAAACGTTGTTCATCTTCTTGTGCGGCAATGGCATCATCAAACGCGTCTTTAACTTCAGCCGGTGGGCGTGAGTCTTTAAAGTTAACGTCAGTTACGATCAAACCTAAGTTATACGGTTCGACGATTTTATTCAGTTCATCCCACGTATTTTGACGCACAACCTCACGGCCATTCGTTAATACTTGGTCCATTTTTGAATGACCAACAACATAACGCAGTGCACTCTCTAGCGCTTCTTCTAAGCTAGAATCAGCATTAGTTACACTAAATTTGTATAGGAAAGGATCAATAACACGGTATTGCACCTGAAACTCAACGCTTACCACGTTTTCATCTTCAGTGAGCATAAAACCAGACGTCGATAATGAGCGAACGGCTTCAATATCAACCGGAATTACCGTTTCAATAAACGTCATTTTCCAACGCAGACCTGGATCTGCAATGCGGTCAAATTGACCAAAATGTAAAACGATGCCGCGCTCTGCTTCTTTCACGGTATAAATACCGCTCAATGCCCATACAATTGCAGCAATGATCAGTACAAATGAAAGACCAGCTCCACCAAGTCCGCCGCCGCCATTGCCGGATTTTTTACCGCCAAATAAGCCACCAAACTTGCTGCTGAATTTACGAAACACCTCGTCTAAGTCAGGTGGGCCTTGATCACGTCCGCCTTTTTTGTTCCACGGATCTTTGTCATTGCCATTATTACCCGGTTCATTCCAGGCCATAGCTATACTCCATTGTTATCTAAATAATTTAGGTAATTACGTTAAATCTAACAAAAATACCGCAGTTCTCATACTAAAAATGACATTGTGCAGTAGTTTTTTCGAATTACGAAATAAAAGCGTCGATTTCAGGACCAAACTCTTTTCTTAAACGATTCCATTCTACCATAGGCAGTCGAGTAGCAAGTAACCAATGACCCTGTTCATCAAAGTCTTCTTGATGCACGGCATTTAAATTGAACAACGCAGCACGTAAACGACCATATTGCGGAGCTAATTTAAGCGTATGAACAAACATTTTCTTTGCTAACAGCTCGCTGATAGCTTCAGACAATAATTCACACCCTGCGCCACTGTGTGCCGACAACCATACTCTAATAGGCATGCCTTCATCGTCACGGTCAATACGTGGTTCAATATCTTCAAGCGCATCAATTTTGTTGTAAACCAACAATTGCGGCACTTCATCAGCTTCTATTTCTTTAAGAACCGATTGTACCTGTTCAATATTCTCTTTACGACGATGATCCGCAACATCGACCACATGAAGTTGTAAATCAGCTTCACGAGTTTCGGTTAGCGTCGCTTTAAATGCGGCAACTAAGTCATGGGGTAAATGACGAATAAAGCCAACGGTATCGGCTAAAATTATCGAACCAACATCTTCTATTTCGAGTTTGCGTAAGGTTGGATCAAGCGTCGCGAACAGTTGATCAGCAGCATACACATTAGAGTTAGTAATGCGATTAAATAGCGTCGACTTACCCGCATTGGTATACCCTACCAACGACACCGTAGGAATTTCATTGCGGTTACGAGCACGTCTACCTTGCTCACGCTGCACTGCCACTTTCTCTAAACGCGCGCGAATACTTTGAATACGAACTCGCAATAAACGTCGATCTGTTTCTAGCTGAGTTTCACCAGGCCCGCGCAAACCGATCCCGCCTTTTTGGCGTTCAAGATGCGTCCAGCCTCGGATCAAACGCGTCGACATATGACGCAATTGTGCTAGCTCAACCTGCAACTTACCTTCATGGGTACGTGCACGTTGCGCAAAAATATCAAGAATAAGCGTCGTTCTATCAAGCACACGACATTGGCAAACGCGTTCTAAATTGCGTTCCTGTGACGGTCTGAGTTGATGATTAAAAATGACGACATCTGCGTTGTGGATTTTGACAATCTCAGCGATTTCTTCAGCCTTTCCGGTACCGACGAATAGTTTCGGATGTGGTGCTTGACGGCTGCCTTGCACAACCGCCAAACTGCTAACACCAGCAGAAGATACCAACATTTCCAATTCATGAAGATCTTCACGATCCCCTTCTTTTGGAAAGTCGATATGAACTAAGACTGCCTGTTCGCCGGCTTCATAACGGTCAAACAAACATTATGCTCCTAATTTAAAAATTTCCAGCTTCAGGCTCTTCACCGTCTTCGCTTCCTTGAATACCTTGGAAGTTAACAGCACGAGCAGGAACTACGGTAGAAATCGCATGTTTATACACCATTTGATTCACGGTGTTTTCTAGTAAAATAACAAATTGATCAAATGACTGGATCTTACCTTGTAGTTTGATGCCATTAACCAAAAAGATTGATACTGGAATACGCTCACGACGTAGCGCATTCAAAAATGGGTCTTGTAACGATTGGCCTTTTGCCATGTTATTTTCCTTCGTTCTAGGTGTTATTATAATTAAGTGGCTGAACTCATTTAACAAAGCTAAAAAATTTCAACTACTACTAGCTTAGCGAACTTACAACACGTTGCAAGTTTTCTTCATCACCCGTTGTTAACCACGTTACATCGGGCCAACCTCTTAACCACGTCAATTGACGCTTAGCAAGCTGTCGTGTTGCTGCAATACCGCGAAAGACCATTTCATCGTAATCAATCTCGCCAGCAATGTAATCCCACATTTGTCTATAACCCACGCAACGAATGGAAGGTAAGTTAGGGTGTAAATCCTTACGTTGATATAGGGATGAAACTTCATTTTCAAACCCCTGCTCAAGCATTATTTTAAACCTTTGTTCAATTCGCTGGTGTAAATCGGCGCGATCATCAGGCGCAATAGCAAATTGATGAAAAGTATACGGTAAACTCGGCTGCTTACTTTTTTGTAATTCAGTCATTGTTTTACCCGTTAATCGGTAAACTTCAAGGGCGCGGTTAATGCGTTGCGAGTCATTCTCGCTCATTTTTTGTGCCGCTTGCGGATCAATTATCTCAAGCTCTTTATAAAGTGCCGGCCAGCCATGTTGCTTGGCTTGTTGCTCAAGCTCTGCTCGTACTACCGGGCATGCTTCAGGTAATGGCGATAATCCATCAATTAATGCTTTAAAGTACATCATTGTACCACCAACTAATACAGGCACTTTACCTTGTTGGTGAAATTGGTCAATCTTTTCAATTGCATCACGACGAAAATCAGCTACTGAGTAACTTTCGCTAGGGTCGATTAGATCAATTAAATGGTGTGGCGCAAGCGCTAACTCATGTTGATCTGGTTTTGCCGTACCTATGTTCATATCTTTATACACTAAGGCTGAATCGACGCTGATTATTTCAGTTTTTAAATGTTGGCATAAGGCGATTGCTAATGCAGTTTTGCCTGCAGCGGTTGGGCCCATTAAAAAAATGACCGGTAAATTACTCAACTCGATAACCTTAATCTAACTGTGCTAAAAAATAACTTAAATCTATTTTAACTGCTTTTGCAGATAAACGCTGGATTGTTTGCGGATTATTTTGCATTCGCGTAACCGCCAAGGCAAAAGCTTGGCTGGCAAAAAAGCGCTCGGGCACTTGGCTAAGCTGCCAGTTTAGCCATTGCTCCACACTATTAAGCTCAGCCTTAGTGGCTTTTAATAGCGCATCTACGGCTTGGCTCACATCAAGCAGATACAAACTCTGTGGCAACTTTTTAACCATCACAAATTGCTTTTCAATCAATAACTCAAAGCCCAGCAAGGTAAACCATGATTGTTGCTGTGTTAAGCTTTGGCTGTCTTCTTTACTGATATTAACTCGCACAGGCAATAGTAAGGCTTTTCCTTCTAAGCTGCCTTGCTCAGCAATAAGCTCAAGCCAATCATTGACTAATAAATATTTAAAGTGTGAGCAATATAATTGCTGTTGCAGGCTAAATACACAACCGCCATCACTTTGTACCAGCAACGGCTGCGCACTTTGCGTCTGTAACAATGGTGCTACTTCTTGAGTAACGCCAATAGGTTGATCAAAATGGCTGGCGTGTTGCTCATTGACCCCTTGATAAAACGCACTCACATCTTGATGATTTGTCCGGCTCGCTTGCTTACTTCGCTCGCTTGAACCTGTATATCCACCACCACTAGGTGCTAAATTAGCACCGTAGCGAGCTTGCTCCGCTGGTTGTAAGTGCGACTTAGGATAATCAAACAAACTGCCTGCTGTATTGCTGGAGTGAGCGGGTGTTGCTGTATGCGCTGCTTTAGCATCGCTGTGTTGCGAATCAACATGCTGAGTAACACCAGCAAACTCATCTTGAAGCGGCACCACGACTTGTTTAATTGCCTGCAGAATAAAATCATGCACTAAGCGACCTTGATGAAAACGCACTTCGTGTTTCGCAGGATGCACGTTTACATCCACTTGACGCGGATCAATGTCGATATAAATAACAAAGCCCGGTAGCTCTTCTTGGCCTGCGACTTCTTCGAACGCTTGGCGAATGGCATGAGAAATAAGCTTATCGCGCATCATACGATTATTTACATAGGTATATTGCGTAGTATTACTCGAGCCAACTGGTAGCACCCAACCATGTAGCTGCAAGCCTGTATCGCCTGACTCAATATATAACCCCTGCTCAGCAAAGGCTTTACCTGCAACCTGAGCGACCCGAGCAATAGCCTGTGCAGGGTCGGTTTTAGCACGATATTGACGCACTACTTTATCGTTATGGGTGAGGGTAATTGACACATCAAAACGGCTCAGGGCAATACGCTTTATTAACTCATCAATGTGAGTAAATTCGGTTTTTTCGGTGCGTAAAAATTTACGTCTAGCGGGCGTATTAAAAAATAAGTCTTTAACTTCAATGGTGGTCCCGTCAGGGTGAGCAGTGGGTTTAATCTGCACCGCCATATCTCGCCCCTGTGCAAATGCTTGCCAAGCAGCCTCTTGCTGTTTGGTTTTTGAGCTAAGCGTCAAACGCGATACCGAACTAATGGACGCCAATGCTTCGCCGCGAAAGCCCAAAGAACAAATATTTTCTAAATCATCAAGGGACTTTAATTTACTAGTAGCATGACGAGAAAGCGCCAACGTGAGCTCGTCTTTATCAATGCCTGAGCCGTTATCACGAATGCGAATAAGCTTATGACCGCCGCGCTCAATATCAATTTGAATACGTGTTGCGCCTGCATCTAGGCTATTTTCAACGAGTTCTTTGACCACAGATGCGGGTCTCTCAACCACTTCGCCCGCAGCAATTTGGTTAGCTAATCGCGCGGGTAATATTTCAATGCTCATACTGATCCTAACGATTTTAACTTTGCGGAATGTCTAACTCTTGACCAATAAACAAGGTATTAGATTTTAATTGATTGACTTGCTTAAGCTTACCTACTGATACCCCATAGCGACTAGCTAACAAACTTAACGACTCACCAGGGCGAACTTTATGTTTAGTGGGATATTGCGATTTTAACGACGCAAACAGCGAATCATCCGGAGGATTTTTCAGATAATAGCTTTTGATAGAAGTAAATATTGCTTTCGCTAAGCGCTCTTGGTGATTAGCACTTTTTAATAGTTTTTCTTCTCGCGGGTTTGAAATAAACCCAGTTTCGACCAAAATAGATGGAATATCTGGTGACTTTAATACCGCTAGGCTAGCCGCTTGCGGCTCTTTTTTATGTAACTTAGCGACCTTTTTAAGCTCATGAACCATGCCTTCAGCAACGCTGAAACCGGTTTTCATCGAATGATCCATCGACATATCCAACAGCGCCTGCGCCAAGTACTTTTCACTGGCCGTGTCTTTAATCACTCCAGCAGCACCACCGAGTAGCTCTGAATGTTTTTCTTTATCTTCTATCCATTTACCAATTTCTGAATTAGCACGACGAAGTGATAACACCCAAACAGAGGCGCCATTTGGTTGCGGGCTAGTAAATGCATCCGCATGAATTGAAACTAAAAAGTCAGCCTTTTTCTGCCTTGCACGGCTAGTGCGGGTATTAAGTTTGACAAAGTAATCTCCACTTCGCACCATTCGCGAAATCATCCCGCGCTCGGCATCAATCATCCGCTCTAAGCGTTTGGCAATTTGTAATGTGATATCTTTTTCATAAGTACCAGAGGGGCCAATTGACCCAGGGTCTTCGCCGCCATGGCCTGCATCAATAGCAATAATAATATCGCGTTGTTGATTAAGCTCACGCTTTTTAACCGCAGTATTACTCGTTGCAGCTACTGGCTCTGGTTGATTTTTGTCATATAAGTCGACCACTAAACGATTTTTATAAGGTCCCGTTGGCGCCAATGCAAAAATCACCGGTTTAACGGCCCCTGTAAGCTCAAAAACAAATCGTACCCCCTGGCTGCTTTTCGCTTTCGAGTAACGTAGTTTACTGACGATTTGATGCTTACTGGGAATAGTTGGTAGGTCTTTTATTTTGTCTGTATTTTCTAAATCGACCACTAAACGCAGTGGATTTTTTAGCATAAAATAACTGAAGTCGGGCTTATCCGTTAAGTCGAATACTACCCGCGTACTATCTGGCGATGGCCACACCCGTACACTATTGATAGTATTTTGTGCATAGAGATTAGCACTGGTTGCTAACAGCAAAAAAGCACCCATCCACTTTATGACAACTCGACTCATCGGTATCTTCACACCCTTGTTATTTGTTGTTATTCACTATGGTTTTTGAGTTTATCCACGATACTATGACCACGCGGGCTAATGCTTTGGATCTCAATTGCTCGTGCATCGCCGACATAACGTAAAGTAATATCTAAGTCTGGTGTTGGGATAAACTCGCCGCCTTTTTCAGGCCATTCCACCACACAAATAGCTGTTGGCGAAAAATAATCTCGAATACCCATGTATTCTAATTCTTCTGGGTCGCCTAAACGATATAAATCAAAATGATAAACATTGGCCGTTGCCAACTCATATGGCTCCACCAGCGTATAAGTTGGACTCTTAACTTTACCTTGATGACCAAAGCCTTGGATCACACCACGTGTTAAAGTGGTTTTACCTGCTCCCAAATCACCGTGTAAGTAAATAACTGCACCTTGCTCCATTAGCACAGCAAGTTGATTGCCCATTTTAACCGTTGCAGCTTCATCAGCGAGTTGAAAACCAACACAGTGCGTCATTCTAACCTCATGGATAGTATTAAAAACGATAACTTGTTAATCATACCAGATTATTTTACTAAGGCGAGAATCGACACTTATAGACACAAAAAAACCGGCAAAGTTGCCGGTTTTTTTGTAATTAGGACTATAGACCTAATTTTTTCTCAAGATAGTGGATATTAGTACCACCATTTTGGAAGTTTTCATCCGCTAAGATGCGCTTATGTAATGACGTATTAGTTTTAATACCGTCAATCACAAGCTCATTCAATGCGTTACGTGCACGGGCAATTGCTACATTACGGTTTTCACCGTAAGTAATTAATTTACCGATCATTGAATCATAGTGTGGTGGCACTGTGTAGTCAGCATAAATATGGCTGTCCCAACGAATACCTAAACCACCTGCTGGGTGGAAACGCGTAATTTTACCCGGTGACGGGATAAACGTTTCAGGATCTTCAGCATTAATACGACACTCAATTGCATGACCACGAATAACGACATCGTCTTGCGTGAATGATAGTGGTTGGCCCGCTGCAATTTTTAACTGCTCTTTGATCAAATCAACACCGGTAACCATTTCTGTCACTGGATGCTCAACCTGAATACGAGTGTTCATTTCAATGAAATAGAACTCACCATTTTCGTATAAGAACTCAAATGTACCCGCACCACGATAACCGATTTCGATACATGCACGCGTACAACGCTCACCGATAAACTTACGCACTTCAGCAGTAATACCTGGTGCTGGCGCTTCTTCGACTACTTTTTGATGACGACGTTGCATAGAACAATCACGTTCACCTAAGTGAACAGCATTACCTTGCCCGTCAGCCAATACTTGAACTTCGATATGACGTGGGTTTTCAAGGAATTTTTCCATGTAAACCATGCTATTACCAAAGAACTGTTTTGCTTCTTGTTGCGTTAAAGCGATTGAGTCAATTAACTCAGCTTCACTGCGAACAACCCGCATACCACGACCACCACCGCCACCAGCGGCTTTGATGATCACTGGGTAACCGATACGTTTAGCGATTTGCATGTTGCGGTCTTTATCATCCGATACCGGACCATCTGAACCTGGTACACATGGTACGCCAGCTTTACGCATTGCTTCGATTGCAGATACTTTATCGCCCATTAGACGAATCGTGTCGCCGCGCGGACCAATAAACACAAAACCACTTTGTTCAACTTGATCAGCAAAATCAGCGTTTTCTGCAAGGAAACCATAACCCGAGTGGATAGCAACTGCATCGGTTACTTCAGCTGCCGCAATAATGCGCGGAATGTCTAAGTAACTTTCAGTGGCAGAAGGTCTACCAATACATATTGTTTCATCTGCAAGCAATACATGCTTAAGATCGCGATCCGCCGTTGAATGCACAGCAACCGTTTTGATCCCAAGCTCTTTGCAGGCGCGCAATATACGAAGTGCAATTTCACCTCGGTTTGCAATGACTACTTTATCTAACATTAGAGTTGGCCTTTTAGGTTGCGCTATTATTCAATGATGAATAAAGGTTGATCAAATTCTACTGGCTCGCCATTTTCAACTAAAATCGCTTTCACGGTGCCCGCTTTATCTGACTCAATTTGGTTCATCATTTTCATCGCTTCGATGATACAAAGCGTATCACCTACTTTAACTTGTGAACCCACTTCTACATATGAAGGCGCTTCAGGAGAAGCTGCTGTATAGAAAGAACCAACCATTGGCGATAATACTTGATGGCCAGTAGGACCCGCAGGTGCTGCCGCTTCTGCGCTTGCAACAGGTGCAGCTGCAGGGGCTGGAGCTGGTGCTGGTGCGTACTGTGGTGCATAATGCGGAGCGTAAGCAGGACCTGCACTCATATTATTACGATTGATACGTACTGATTCTTCACCTTCGGTGATTTCTAATTCAGCAATACCTGATTCTTCTACTAGTTCAATTAGTTTTTTGATCTTGCGAATATCCATGAACGACCCGCCTGTTAGTTTGTTAGTTTAAAATTAATTCGAGTTTTGCAACCGATTGACCGCAGCTTCAAGTGCTGCGCGATAACCCATTGCGCCTAATCCACATATCACGCCCTGCGCCACATCAGAAAAATATGAATGATGACGAAACGCTTCCCGCGTGTGCACATTAGTTAAGTGCACTTCAAAAAACGGGATATCAACAGCCAGTAACGCATCACGTAAAGCCACGCTTGTATGCGTAAATGCCGCTGGGTTGATAATAATGTAATCAATGACCTGCCATGCACTATGTATGTGCTCAATTAAAGCTTGCTCACTATTACTTTGAAAATGCGTTAGCTCAACATCTAGACCATGCGCAAACTCAGTTAGTTCGCTCATAATCTCACTAAGTGTTTGTAAACCGTATTTTTCTGGTTCACGCTTACCCAGCATGTTTAAGTTAGGGCCATTTATAACTAAAAGTTTAAATTTTGCAGCCATAATACGCGATAATCCTATAAATAATGAGTTAAGCCATTTTGATTAGAAATTCCCGCAAAATGTAGAGGGAAAAACTAAAATAGCAAGTATTTCTCACGTTAACCACCTATTATAGCCAGTTCGATGTAAATAGCAGCAAAATACTGGTCTAATCACTAGTAGCCACCACAAAAACAAAAACGCCACTCATATAAAGTGGCGTTTAAAATAGCGGTGCGAAAAACGTTTATTTAGCGCTATTTCTCACTTTAGCTAAATGCTCAGCAAAGTCCTTGGCATTTAAAAAGCCCGTCACACGCTGTGCTGCAAGCTCTTCACCTTGTGTATCAAAAAACAAAATACTGGGTAAACCAAATACCGAAAACTCTTCCATTACAGCAATTGTTTTATCATCACTTTCGGTCAAATCAATTTTTAACAACTCAAAGTTTGCAAACTCACCTTGTACTTTAGCGTCAGGAAAAGTGTATTTCTCGAACTCTTTACACGCAACACACCAATCTGCATATAAATCGACCATCACTAAACGACCACCACTGTTTGCATCATTTATTGCTTGTTTGAGCTCAGCTAAATCAGCAACTAATTTAAAGCCGCGCTCTTGTTGCTCGCCATTTGCGGCACTAACAACTTGCGCTGTGGGCCATATATAGTTTTTAGTTAAGCTCACACCGCTAACAACTAATAACGTTGCAACAAACCACAATGCAGTTTTTAACTTACCTTGTGTTTGAGCGCTCTGCCAATGATGTAAATACAAGGCCGTTGCTAATGCTAATAAGCCCGCCATAAGTAATATGATGTCTGCATCGACAATACGTTCAAGCAAGATCAATGGCACTACCAGCATGATAAAACCAAACAGGGTTTTAACTTGTTCCATCCAGCCGCCTGCTTTTGGCAATAATTTACCGCCGGAGGTGCCTAATAACAGCAGCGGAATACCCATCCCTAAACTCAGCACATACAAAGTTAAGCCGCCAACTAAATAATCGCCGCTTTGCGCAACAAACAATAGCGCAGCTGATAACGGTGCAGTGGTACAAGGTGACGCAATTAAACCCGATAAAACCCCCATTAAAAACACGCCAATGTAGTTGCCGCCTTTTTGATTATTACTTACTTGTGTGAGCTTATTCATCATGCCGCTAGGGAGCTTTATTTCGTACCAACCAAACATCGACATAGCGAGTAAAACGAATAATAAACTAAAACTAATCAATACATATGGGTGCTGCAAATAACCTTGCACTTGACCACCAAGTGATGCAACCACAAGGCCCAGCGCCGCATACGTAACGGCCATACCCTGCACATAAACAAAAGAAAGCGCAAAAGCTTTTTTAGTGGAAAGATTTTTTGTCCTGCAATTAGGCTCGACAAAATAGGAAACATCGGAAATACACATGGCGTAAATGCCAAGCCAATACCGACCAAAAAGAAAATCGCTAGGTTCGCTAACAAACCTTGCGAGGCCAGTTTTTCAGTAAAGTTTAATTCTTTTTCTAAGTCATCTTCTTGCGTTACAACATCTTCTGTAGCAGCCGCTGATTCAGCGCTAAGCGCAGCTAATGCATTGCCTGCGGTTGCATTATCAGTTGCAGGGGTTTCACCGGCAATCATACTCAATGGAATGGTGATGATCTCTGGCGGGTAACATAGCCCTGCTTCAGCACAGCCTTGATAACGTACTTTAATTACGCCATCTTCAGCTATATTACTTAGCTTGCTGATCACACTCAGTGAATCAAAAAACACTGCTGTTTTGCCAAAGAACTCATCTTCAATGATCACGCCTTTACCAAGATCGGGCACTTCAATATCAGCACCTTTACCAATGATTTCTAGCTTCTTTTTATATAGGTAATATCCTGGCGCAATATCCCAACCAATAAAAAGTGTGCTGCCCTGCTGATCAAAATCAAATGAAAATGCCTGATCAACAGGTAAAAATGTTTGCTCTGCGGGCTGCAGCAAATCACTTAATAAATTATTAGTTGCAGCCTGTGCTGGCATTAACGACAGCGCACAAAGCAATAAAAGAAAACAACGCATTAATTAAGTACCTCATCCATCCAATTAAAATAGGCTAAATTGCCAGTGGCCACATCAATAACCTGTATTTCAGGAATTTCATAACTATGTAATTGCTTGATAGTTTGAATCAATTCATTCATTTTTTCTGACTTTGTTTTAATTAATAATTTACACTCGGTTGCATAAGCAACCTCTCCTTGCCACATATAAACAGATTCCACATTTGGAAGAATGTTCACACACGCAGCTAATTTAAGCTTAACTAATTGCTCAGCTATGGAGCGTGCCTCACTTACATCTGCGCAAGTGGTAAAAATAAGTCGAAAATGAGTCGTCATATTGAACCTTTGATTGATTGCTCTGCCCAATGCCATAGTAGCTGATAGCTAAGGCAAAGTGTAGTTAACCTAAACTGCGGATAATAAATCGCTTAATCAGAGTTCAGGCTATTTAGCCAACACTGCTTTACCACTAGCCTTGAAAAAAGACCTGATAACCCATATTTATATTTCATTAACTCAACTGAGTGATCACTATTTAGAGAGCCTTATGTTTAGATTTTTGTTTTTATTATTTATTCTCGTGCCAATTATTGAAATTGCGTTGTTAATTCAAGTAGCTGATGTAATTGGTGGATTCGCCACTATTGCACTGGTTATTGTAACCGCAATATTCGGCGCAAAATTAGTTAGAACACAAGGTATGGGCGCACTGCAAAATGTGCAAACACAAATGGCGCAAGGGCAAATGCCAGCCAAAGAATTATTTACCGGTTTATGTGTGATTATTGCTGGCATATTATTGCTAACTCCAGGCATTATGACCGACGTATTCGGTTTTTTATTATTGACCCCGGCCATTCGCAATAAACTAGCTGCAGGCCTTGCTAGTCAAGCAACGGTGCGTATGAGTGCAGGCATGCAACAAGGTCCAACAGCATTTAATCAGCACACCCATTCAGAGCCAGAACCTCGCAAAATGAGCGAGCCGACCACTATTGATGGTGAGTACGAGAGAAAAGATTAAAAATTTTAATTTTTATCACTTGGGTTTTGAAGCAATACCCCCATTACTGAGTACAACTAAATCAATTGCCTTGAACCACAGGGTTTAATGCAAACTGGTACATATAAAGCTTTTTTCTGTCCTGTTCAGAAACTGTTAGGAGAACTAAATAAAATGAACATTCGTCCTTTACATGATCGCGTGATCGTTGAGCGCCTAGAAGAAGAAACCAAATCTGCTGGCGGTATTGTATTAACTGGTTCTGCGGCTGAGAAATCAACCCGCGGTAAAGTTGTTGCAGTGGGTAATGGCCGTACTCTAGATAACGGTGATGTGAGAGCATTAGAAGTTAAAGTCGGTGACACTGTGTTATTCGGCTCATATGTTGAAAAAGCTGAAAAGATCGAAGGTCAAGAGTACCTGATCATGCGTGAAGACAATATTTTAGGCATTGTAGGCTAAAGCTACTTTTCGTTTAACAAACATTCAGAATTCAAAGGAAATTAATCATGGCAGCAAAAGAAGTACTTTTTGCAGGTGACGCACGCGCTAAAATGCTAGCTGGCGTAAACATCTTAGCAAACGCAGTTCGTGTAACTTTAGGTCCTAAAGGCCGTAACGTAATCCTAGACAAATCATTTGGCTCTCCAGTGATCACTAAAGATGGTGTATCAGTGGCAAAAGAAATCGAACTTGAAGACAAGTTTGAAAATATGGGCGCACAAATGGTTAAAGAAGTTGCATCTAAAGCAAACGATGCAGCCGGTGACGGTACAACTACTGCAACAGTATTAGCGCAGTCAATTGTAAACGAAGGCTTAAAAGCGGTTGCTGCGGGCATGAACCCAATGGACCTTAAGCGCGGTATTGATAAAGCAATCATCGCAGCTGTTGCTGAGCTAAAAGAACTTTCAGTACCATGTGCCGATGCAAAAGCAATCGCTCAAGTGGGTACTATTTCAGCTAACTCTGATAAAGAAATTGGCGACATCATTGCAGAAGCAATGGAAAAAGTAGGCCGTAATTCAGGTGTAATCACTGTTGAAGAAGGTCAATCACTTGAAAACGAACTAGATGTTGTTGAAGGCATGCAGTTTGACCGTGGTTACTTATCTCCATACTTCATCAACAACGCAGAAAAAGGCGCTGTTGAATTAGATAACCCATTTATTCTACTTGTAGATAAAAAAATCTCTAATATTCGTGAGTTGCTACCTACATTAGAAGCCGTTGCTAAAGCAAGCAAACCATTACTTATCATTGCTGAAGACCTTGAAGGCGAAGCACTAGCTACTCTAGTTGTTAACAACATGCGCGGTATCGTTAAAGTATCAGCAGTTAAAGCACCTGGTTTTGGCGACCGTCGTAAAGCAATGCTACAAGATATCGCAGTATTAACTGGCGGTACGGTTATCTCTGAAGAAATCGGCCTGGAACTTGAAAAAGCGACAGTTGAAGATTTAGGTACTGCAAAGCGCGTAGTTATCACTAAAGATGATACAACTATCATCGATGGTGCAGGCGAAGAAGCTGGCATCAACGGTCGCGTTGCGCAAATCAAAGCACAAATCGAAGAAGCAACATCAGACTACGATAAAGAGAAACTACAAGAGCGCATGGCTAAACTTGCCGGCGGTGTTGCGGTAATCAAAGTAGGTGCTGCTACTGAAATCGAAATGAAAGAGAAAAAAGACCGCGTTGAAGATGCACTTCATGCAACTCGCGCTGCGGTTGAAGAAGGCGTAGTGCCTGGTGGTGGTGTTGCACTAGTACGTGCAGCAAGCAAACTTGTTGATTTAGTTGGTGACAACGAAGATCAAAGCCACGGTATTAAAGTAGCACTACGTGCTATGGAAGCACCACTTCGTCAAATCGTTACCAACGCAGGTGACGAAGCGTCTGTTGTTATTAACGCAGTTAAAGGCGGCACGGGTAACTTCGGTTACAACGCAGCAACTGGCGAATACAACGACATGATTGAAATGGGTATCCTAGATCCAACAAAAGTAACGCGCTCTGCACTACAATTTGCAGGCTCGATTGCTGGCCTTATGATCACCACTGAAGCAATGGTAGCTGAAATCCCAAAGGATGAAGCTGGCGGCGCTGATATGGGAGGCATGGGCGGCATGGGTGGTATGGGCGGCATGATGTAATTCATCTCCTAACCATCTAGCTAAAATAAAAACCCAGCTTCGGCTGGGTTTTTAGCTTTAAGAGCAACGATAAAGTAGCAAATAAAATGACTCCAGCGTATTGCAGTGCTTTTTAACTGTATGCCAAAACCATACTCAGAGTTAATTTTATTTATAAGCCATAATTAAGGATATTAAGATGAATAAAAAGCCTGAACTGATCATCTCGTCACTCGATGCTGATAGATTGTATGATTTAATGGAATCATTACCAGCAGGAAGCTTTGCTGGCGAAAAAGAACTTGAAGCTGAACTTGGCCGCGCAACAATCGTTGAGCCAAAAGATGTGCCTTCGACAGTGGTTACTATGAACTCAACGGTAAACTTTATTGTTGAATCAACTAAAGAAGAATTCACTAAGACCTTAGTGTATCCAAAAAATGCTGATGCAAGTGCTGATAAAATATCAATTTTAGCACCAGTAGGTAGCGCCCTACTTGGTTTGTCACAAGGCGATGAAATTGAATGGCCAAAACCAAGTGGCGGTCTCATAAAAGTAAAAATAAAAGCAATCACTTATCAGCCAGAACGAGCCGGTGAGTTACATCGATAATATTTATGTTATTAAAAACCCAGTGAAAGCTGGGTTTTGTTTTTAAAGATAATAAGTTTCAAACCTAGCGCCAGCCACTGGTAAGGCCAGATTTATCGGGAAAAGCTTTCTGACTGAAGTCAGACGTACGGATAAATCTAGCACCGCACTTAACGTACCAGTCTTTTGTCCTCGGGTTATATTTTCTTATATGCTAAAAAAGCATCTTTAAGCACTGCATTATTTCAAGGTAGGACAATGACAAACATAAAACAGCATATAGGTAGCATGGCATTAGTTGTAGGGAATTATGATGATGCGATTGCATTTTACACTCAAAAACTGGGGTTTGATTTAATCGAAGATACTGATCAGGGTAATGGCAAACGCTGGGTATTAGTATCACCACCGAACTCTAATGGCACTAATTTATTACTCGCACAAGCAAGTACTCAACAGCAGTTAGAGGCTGTGGGCAACCAAACTGGCGGCCGAGTGTTTTTATTTTTACATACCAATGACTTTTGGCGAGATTATGAATTAATGCAAAAAAATGGCGTTAACTTTAATGAACAGCCCCGCGTAGAAGAATACGGCACCGTTGTGGTATTTGAAGATTTGTATGGTAATAAATGGGACTTACTACAATTAAAAAGTAACTAAATTTGCTGTACTGTGAATTACAATACAGCAAAAGTTGCTATTTATATTCTACAGATCACTGAGGAACTTTACCCTCACCCCAGAAGTTGGTTGAAGCATTAGCACACCAATTAACATCAGCCCATGTGTAGTCTTGATAATAAATTTTGTCTACACATGCAGAGACTTCACTCTCTCCATGTCTTACATCAACTATACAAATTTCGCCAGTACAGCTATTAGACCTAGGTTTTGCAAGAAATCCATCAACTGTCCAGATTATATTCTGTACAGGTTTACTTACATCAACTTTAAATACTACTGCACCTTGTCTATGGTTAGATAACTGACCACTACCATAGCAATAATTTTCCGTATAATTGTCATAAGCGTCTGTATCCACATAGCAAGAAACTGTATTTGCCATTGTTGCACTACTAAACATGGCAGCACCAAATAATACTAAATAAATTTTTTTCATTACGAATATCCTTTCATGGTTAGTAAAAACCGTTCCTTTTTAAACTTCAACAACGTAAACGGCAAACTTTAGAGGTCAAATTGCTCAGGTTGTTTTTATACACTAAAACATACCTAGTTAAATTCCATTGGTTAAAACAATTAGATACATCTACTTTTAAATTTCGATGCACAAAACCCAATAGAGGTACACAATACGATAGGCGATAATTATTAACAAGTATTTATCGACTATTTTACACGCGATATTTTATTTATCGTTAAATATGCATAGTTACGATAACTTCGATTTCCTCTGATAACCTTTCTGAAAATCCTAACAAAAATTATTGCGACTAGTTATGTGTAATGAAAACAATATCACTAGGAATTTTGTAGTTTTACCCTTCTTTCATTTATTTTGTTACTCCTGTCACACCACCTGCATTCACAAAGTATAAAAAGCAGACTAAGGCAAGCGTACTAGAGTGAAATATTATTGTTATCGCAATAAATCATAACCTACTGGCTTAATACGGAACCTCTGGTTGACTTGATATTGTTCAATTAACCCTCATTAACTAACTATTAGTAACCATATTAAAAACAAATGGATTTATTAGATAAGGTTAGTCTTGGAACATTACTGCTGCATTGGCTTGTAGTGAGCATATTATTGCTGATTGTGTTTTGGGCCATGATGAAAATTGTCGCTTGGGGTAAAACCATGTCACGAGGGGCTTTTTATTTTTGTCGTTCTTTCCGCTTATTTCGTTATTCCCTATTCCACCCCCGCAATTTGAGAATGTACAAAAAGCCAAACAAGAGCAGCGTAAACGCAAAGAAGACTCCGGCGATCCACCAGAAGAGGACGAAGGTGAAGCATCGCGCTGACATTCTCAGCTAACGATGCTTGAAAAACACTATCAATGAATCACATTATTGCTGACTAATTTGATATAAACGCTGTGCTTGGCTATTTGAATCTTTGCTGACGCTACGAAATTCTTCAGCATCACTGGCATTTTGCACAGAGATCTCACGAATTCGCTCTGCCAAGTTTTTCACATTTTCGGTTACCTGTGATTGCTCTTCAGTCGCGACGGCAATGCTTGATGAACGCTCTTTAATATCATTAAACGCGGTAACAATACTTTCATACTGTGCACGTGTTGTTGCTGAGCGCTCGTTCACTACTTCAGAGTATTCACGGCATTGCCCAATAACGTTAACCCCTCTACTAGCGGCTTCTTGCAATTGGCTGATCATGGTTTCAATCTCGCCAGCCGATTGCTGAGTACGATGTGCCAAGGTTCTAACTTCATCAGCCACTACCGCGAAACCACGCCCTGATTCACCTGCTCGAGCAGCTTCAATGGCGGCATTAAGCGCAAGTAGATTAGTTTGTTCTGAAATATTCATGATCACATCAAGCACCGAGCCCACTTGTTTTGAGTCTTGTGCAATCCGTGAAATGGCATCTGATGATTCCGTTAATTTATCAAATAATAACTGGATTGATTCGGCATTCTTCTCAATAACATCAAAACCAGAATTCACTAAATCAGCTGATTGCGTAGTAATATCTGCAACGCTCAAAACATCTTGTGAGGCTGATGAGGCTGCTATCGACATTTCATGAATTGCCTCAGCCAACATGTTGTTTTCTTCCATTAACTCTTGCGTACGAATTTGGCTGTTATTACTTAAGTTATCCATCGCTTCAGCGTTGTTTTTAACCGCAGCGGCTTCTGCTTGGATCTGTTCTAAAATCTTAATCAGATGATCGCCATAATCATTAATCGCTTCGCATAAGTGGCTCATTTCATCACTTCCACGCACGGCCAGTTTTGAATTCGTGCGACCTTGCACCAACATTCTAACTTGCTCTGTGGTGGTGTTAATTTGCTGCACCAGGCGATTACCAAAAATCAGTAATACTGATACAAAAGCGAGAATAAGGGCGATAAATGAACTGTATAAATAATAAGTGAGGGTGTTAACGGTTTTCTTGGCAATTGCGGCAGGAATAATAACCCCTGAGCGCCAATTTTGCTCTGCCAATGAGTAAGTTACTAAAATAGATTGGTCATTATTAACCACACCACTGGCAAATTCAGCAACAGTTGTATTGCTGTTTTGCAAGGCGCTGACCAACGGCTTTAAGCTACTGTCTTTACTGGCAACCTGAGTAAGGCTCATCATTGCTAAGTTAGTATTGCGTATCGATGGAATCGATACTAATTGCTCGGCGCTATCTAAAATAAAGTTATAGGTGCCAGTAGCATTGTTCTCTGCGATCAATGAGCTTTCGATAGATGCCAGTTCAACGTCTAAGGTGGCAACCCCCAAAATTGGTTATCACGGATTATTTTCACGGAACAGGTAACCATCGGTACATTCGATACCGTGTCTACATAAGCTTCGGACCAAACGCACTCACCCCGATTAGCGTTAATGGCATTTTTATACCAGGTTTCTTGTTGATACGCGCTGCTGTCGGGCTGGTTATAATCATCTAAAAGTTTATATTGGCCATTACCTGTTTTCGCCCAGAAAAGAGATGCCTTTGCTGCTGAAGGCAGCATTTTATTCGGCTCAGGCCAAATACCACCACCCGCAATACCTTTGCCACTTGCAATCAAAGGAGCAATATTTTCAATAAAGGCCGCCTGCTGCAATGGCAAAGTCTCGGCTACCACGGCTAAGCTTTGCGTTAAGGTGGCACTTTTAGCTAAATCTTTTGCTAACGATTCGCCGATCACCTTTGCTTGTAATTTTGCGCTGGATATAGCGTCATTTTTAATGATTGGCGTAACAACTAGCTGCATTATTCCTGACAGAATAATTAAAGCAAACAACAGCAGCAGAAAACTCCCTAGGTACATTTTTTTGTATCAACATCTTCTTTTTACCTCAGTAGTAAATAATAGCCGCGCAAATTAGAGTATAGGGACTGTGCTGTATTTAGCAAAACGAGTTCCTAAAAATAGTGACCAAAAAGTATATTTAACCGCTATTTACCATTAATGAGCTGCCTAACAATAGCAAATAAATCACTTGGCAACATACCGCGCTCCCCTTCGCGTTCTGCCAAAATATCGGCTGCTTTAGCGTGCAATGTCACACCGTAACATGCGGCTTGATCAACAGCGAAACCTTGAGCAAGTAACGCACCTATGATGCCGGTAAGCACATCACCACTGCCACCAACGGCAAGCGCTGGATTACCATTTTCGCACAACCAAGTTTGCTGCCCGTTGGCGATCAGGCTACCCGCGCCTTTCAGCACACTGGTACTGGTATAACGTTTAGCTAAATCCGTAGCAGATTGAAAGCGATTTGCTTCAATCTCAGCAATTGAAACTTTCATTAGCCGTGAGGCTTCACCAGCATGCGGGGTTATTATGCAATTTTTAAGGCGATACTCTAAAGCATGCTTAGCCAACAAATTTAAGCCATCAGCATCAATAACTAATGGTAAATTATTTGCTAAGCAATATTGTATAACCTGCTCAAATGTCGTTTGCGCCCAACTATCCTGACCAAGACCTGGACCAATAATGACACAATTTGCCCATTCAAGGGCTGCGGATAAACTGTCGCAACTGACCATTAATTCAGGGCGACCACTACTAACGACTTGTACACTGCTTTGATGAGTATAAACACGCACCATTGCAGCGCCTGTACGAAGTGCTGCTTCACTTGATAAACGAATGGCCCCGCTAGTACCTTGATTCCCACCGACGCATAACAGCTTGCCGTGGTTCCCTTTATGGCTATTGCGACTTCGTGCAGCAAGTGGTTTAAAACTAGTGATATTGATAAGTGTTGCGCTAGCATCCACTAACTTGGTAAATGATTCTGCGATCCCTAAATCATTAAAAATGATTTTTCCTGCAGCACTTCGCCCGGCACCGGTTACTAAGCCTTGTTTAATCCCCACAAAAGTAACGGTAATAGTAGCCTGAATAGCGATGCCAAGTGGCTGCCCGGTGTCGGCGTCTATGCCTGAAGGTAAATCAATTGCCACTATTGCGCTAGGTTGCGCGTTAGCATCTTCAATCATCGTTAAAAATGGCGGACGAACTTGACTATTAATTCCGGTACCTAACAAACCATCAATAATAATATCGGCATTATTGAGGCGACCTTGCGTGTAACTTTCAACTTCGCCCCCCAATGCTTGCCAACGTTGCTGAGCTGTAAGCGCATCCCCGGTGAGATGTCTACTGGTATCGGCTGCAAGTACAATGACTTCCTTACCGGCTTGCTTGGCAAGGCTTGCCACAATATAGCCATCGCCCGCATTATTACCATAACCGACCAGAATAAAGTAGCGCTGAGCATTCGGAAAATGCTCGATACACTGCGAGAATACCGCATGCCCTGCGCGCTCCATCAAAGTGAACATGCTAACGCCTGCCAAGGTCGCTGCTTTTGCTTCGTGCTCCCTCACCTGCTTTGCCAAAAATAGTTGCTGTGCTAGGCCTTGATTCTGCATATTGATCCATAATAGAAGACGGGCTGTTTACTTAGACTATTAGCCACAGCTGCTAGCGTCAAGGAATGTCGTCACCAACATTTTCAGGCTAATTTAGGAGGTATACTTAGGAAGGATGGTCTTTTCGTTTGCTTTTGTTGCTGCATTTAGCAACTTTAATAAAAAACGGCGCGCAATTTACATTGCGCGCCGTTTTTTAAAACTTACTAATTAAGTGAGTTTATTCTGCTTCCGGCAAGTTACGGCCGTAAAAGATTTCTTGCATTTCACGTGTTAATTTAGAACGAATTGCTTCTTCTTCGTCTTCAGATAAATCACTCGTAGTAACACCAAATAAATAAGTATTTAGGTCTGTTTCTTTTAGCATCATCTTAGTGTGGAACAAGTTTTCTTGATACACATTCACGTCCATCATTTGGTACGCTTCTTTGGTATCTTCGGTCATGTAGTTTTGAATTGAGTTGATCGCGTGATCGATATAGTGCTTAACACCATCTACGTCACGGGTAAAACCACGCACTCGGTAGTCAATTGTTACAACATCTGACTCTAAGCTATGAATTAGGAAGTTTAACGCTTTTAATGGCGAAATAATGCCACAGGTTGATACTTCGATATCGGCACGGAAAGTACAAATACCATCATCAGGGTGAGCTTCAGGATAGGTATGAACGCAGATGTGGCTTTTATCTAAATGAGCAACAACTGTTTCAGGTAATGGTCCTGGTGCTTCATCAACTTCATAAGTTTGCTGCTGCTCAATTGGCTCTTCTGAGATCAGAATTGTTACACTAGCACCTTGAGGGTCGTAATCTTGACGCGAAACATTTAAAATATTCGCACCGATAATGTCTACTACTTCACCTAAAATATCGGTTAGTCGATCAGCACTGTACTGTTCGTCGATATATTCAATATATTCTTTACGTTGTTGCTCAGTCTTTGCATAGCAAATATCGTAAATACTAAAGCTTAAACTTTTGGTTAAGTTATTAAAGCCATGAAGTTTAATTTTATCGAAGGGTTTGTTCATGATAAACCAACCTATAAACAAGTGAAATCTGCCAGAGCAGAATGAAAAGTTCGCGGATTTTATACGAATTTCACCTCAGGAAAAAGCGTTATTTTCCCTGTTCTTGTATAACTTCGTGTGTGTGGGTAATTTCTACTGTTTTATCAAGCATTAATGCTACTGAACAATACTTCTCTGCAGATAGTTGAACGGCACGCGCAAGGTGCTTTTCTGAAACGTTGTCGCCAGTCACAACAAAGTGTAAGTTAATCTTAGTGAATACTCGCGGAGCGGACTCTGCGCGTTCAGCACTCAATTGCACTTGCACATCTGAAAACTGTTGTTTAGCTTTTTTTAGAATACTGACTACATCAACCGATGAACAGCAGCCAACTGACATTAATACCATTTCCATTGGGCTTGGTGCGGCGCTATCGCTACCAGCATCAAACACAACATTGTGACCAGAATTAGAACGCCCTAAAAAAGTATCGCCTTCAACCCATTTCACATTCGCTTGCATTTTATTACTCTCAAAGAAGTTATTTCCTTGATTGTAAGGAAGTCACACGCAGTTGCAAATTAAAAACGATAATTGGAATGATCAGGCACTTTCGACAACTGCGCTATCAAAGAGGTTTTTTACCAATGCGGCAAATTCATCGATAAATGCATGTTGCTCTATTGTCACTTGATTACTGGTGACGCTGCTGAGGACTTCTTGTAAGTCGTATACAATGCCATCTACTTCACGCACGATTTGACTACGTTGTTCAGTAGAAAGCTCTGTGTGTTGCTGGCATAACAACATAACATTTTCAGCAATATCATCTTCTATTAGCTCCATAATAGTAGGAGCGCCTGGTTTTATTTCGCCGGACTTCTCAAATAATGCTAAATTTTGAGTAAGATACATGATGAGGTCATCATATCCTTGCCTATCTAAAACCATAATTATCCACACCTAATTAAAACGACTGTATTGATTTAAGCAGAAAGCGCTTTTAATTGCTACCTTTGAGCATTAACCAATACAAAAAAAGCAGCCTTGGCTGCTTTTTTAGTTATTTATTACTATTTGACCAAAATCGATTAATCGATTTTTAAGCCTGGGCTTAATGTTGCTGGCATTGCTACTTTTTCAAGTTCAACAGAGGCAACTGGGTATGCGCAATAATCAGCTGCATAGTAAGCACTTGCACGATGATTACCTGATGCACCAATACCACCAAAAGGAGCTGCACTTGAGGCACCGGTGATTGGGCGGTTCCAGTTAACAATACCAGCACGGATACGACGTAAAAAATGGTCGTAATCTGCCGCATTATCACTGAGTAAACCCGCAGACAAACCAAAGCTGGTATCGTTGGCTTTATCAATCGCACTATCAAAATCTGTAAAGCGGAATACTTTTAATAGTGGACCAAAGTGCTCTTCATCTGGGAAGTTAGCAACATCTGTGCACTCAATAATACCAGGCGTTACAAAACCTGTATTTTCAGTATGCTTAAGCTCAACCAATACTTCAGCACCAAGCTCAACGAGTTGTTGCTGTGCTTTTACCATACCAGCGGCCGCAGCTGATGAGATCATCGAGCCCATAAACGGTTGCTCTACATCATCGTAGTTGCCCACTTTGATGGCTTTAGTCGCGGTAATTAAACCGGCTAAAATTGCATCGCCTTGCTCACCTGCTGGTAAAAACAGCTTGCGTGCACAGGTACAACGTTGGCCACTTGAGATAAATGCTGATTGAATAATATCGTGAATAACGGCTTTGGTATCAGCAACATCAGTAATAATCAGTGGATTGTTACCACCCATTTCTAATGCTAAGATTTTACCTGGTTGACCGGCAAACTGCTCATGCAGAATATGGCCTGTGCGTGATGAACCGGTAAAGAATAAGCCATCAATACCTTTGTGAGCAGCAAGAGCCTTACCTGTGGCTACTTCGCCTTGTACTAGGTTAATAACCCCTGCTGGTAAACCTGCTTTTTCCCATAACTTAAGCGTTAGCTCAGCAACAGCTGGAGTTAGCTCCGATGGTTTAAACACCACGGTATTGCCCGCCAAAAGTGCAGGCACAATATGGCCATTAGGTAAATGACCAGGGAAGTTATAAGGGCCAAATACCGCCACTACACCATGTGGTTTATGGCGGATCATTGCACGACCTTGCGGCATTGGGTTTTCTACGTCGCCAGTGCGCTCTAAAAATGCTTTTTCAGAGATAGCTATTTTACCGACCATAGCACCCGCTTCAGTGCGAGTTTCCCATAACGGCTTACCCGTTTCTTGGGCTATTACAACAGCAAGCTCTTCGCTGTGCTCTTTTAGGGTTTCGGCAAAAGTTTTTACAATCGCTAAACGTTCTGCAAATGATTTATCAGCCCAGCTATAAAATGCTGCACGCGCAGAGTTAACAGCGGTGTCTACTTGCTCACTGGTGGCTGAGTTTGCTTGCCAAATAATTTCGTTATTGGCTGGGTTTACTGAATTAAATGCATCGCCTAGGCCTTGCGACCATTGACCATTAATAAATTGTGCAGGATGAGTCATGTACTTTCTCCTAAATTATATACGTGTTGCGGTAACTATATCGCCAGCTTGTAAGTGCAGTGCATCGGCCATTGCCTGTGGCAAAGTCAACTCAGAGCTTGTTTCATCAAGGTTTAGTTGTGCAACGGTTGCTCTAAAATCATTGAGTTTGTCATTCGCTAGCATGATAGCCGTCTCGCCGCTGTTTTCACCGATTTTTACGGTAAAGTTTTTGGCATTACGAATAGTTGCAATATTATCTACTTTTGCTTCTACCGTTGGGCCAGCATCAAAAATGTCAACGTAGCCATTAAAGGTGAAGCCTTCTTTTTTCAGTAGTTCAATCGCAGGGCGCGTATTATTGTGCACCTTGCCGATCACGGCTTGCGCCTCTTTACTTAATAAGTTGACGTAAATTGGGTACTTTGGCATTAGTTCAGCAATAAACACTTTTTGGCCAATACCGGTTAAGTAATCAGCTGTTGGAAAATCCATCGAGAAAAAGTGTTCTTCTAACCATTGCCAAAATGGACTACTGCCGTGTTCGTTAGAAACACCGCGCATTTCTGCAATTACGGTTTCAGCAAAGCGTTCTTGGTGCTGCTTGATAAACATAAAACGTGCTTTTGAAAGCAGCTTACCGTTATTATTTTTACGGTAACCATCTTTTAAAAACAGCGTACAAAGCTCAGTTGCTCCAGTGTAATCATTACACAAGGTTAAAATATCAACCGCTTTATAAACATTCAATGTACGAGATGAATGAATAGCTTTACTTAAATGATAGTGATAAAACGCATCATCTAAACCAACCGCAGCTTCAATTGCTGAGGTACCGACTACTTCACCTGTTTCGCTATCTTCAAGAACAAACAAGTAACCTTCATCACCCGGATGAGATGCACTTTTTGCGAATGAGCTTATTGAATGAGCTATCTTCTTTTGTAATAACTCTTCGTTATTAGGTAAAGAGGTAAAACCATGTCCTGATTCGTGGGCAATTTTCAATAAAGCTGGGTAATCACATTGCTGGATTGGGCGAAGGATCATCATGAGTCCGCTTGCTCCCTTATAAATAACGGTAAATTAAGAATATTAGGGCAAGCTTGCTACTTGCCCTTATTATGATTAGAGGTGTTGATTAACCGTTCACAACGTTGGCTACGGCTTTTTCAAAGCGTGCCATCCCTTCACGGATATCCGCTTCCAGGGATCACTAAAGATGGAGTAAAACGCACCACATCGGCTCCCGCTACTAACGACATCACACCCTCAGCGGTTCCTGCTACTAAAAACTCTTTAGCACGACCTTTAAACTGCTCATTAACCACAGCACCAATTAATAAACCTTGACCACGAATTTCCGAGAAAACGTTGTACTTATCGTTAATTGCAGTTAGTAATTCATTAAACAATGCTGACTTTGCTTTTACGCCAGCTAATACTTCTGGTGTATTCACAGTATCAAAGGCTGCTTCACCAACAGCACATGCCAACGGATTGCCGCCATAAGTAGAACCATGAGTACCGACTTTAAGGTGCTTAGCAATCTCTGTCGTGGTGATCATTGCACCAATTGGAAAACCGCCGCCAAGTGCTTTTGCAGTAGTTAAAATATCAGGTACTACATTTAACCCTTGGTATGCATAAAGATCGCCAGTACGACCGACACCAGTTTGTACTTCATCAAAAATAAGTAATGCGTTATGTTTAGTACATAACTGGCGTACACCTTGAGCAAACTCGTCAGTAGCAGAGATAATGCCGCCTTCACCTTGTAATGGCTCCATCATTACCGCACATGTGTTATCAGAGATTAGTGCTTCAAATGCGGCTAAATCGTTATAGTCACAATGTACGATATCTCCCGGCTTAGGACCAAAACCATCAGAGTAAGCAGCTTGACCGCCCACGGTTACAGTAAAGAATGTACGGCCATGGAAACCTTTATTGAAAGCGATGATTTGCGATTTTTGTTCACCAAAATTTTCAAGCGCAACACGACGCGCTAATTTTAGTGCGCCTTCATTTGCTTCTGCGCCTGAGTTGGCGAAATATACTTTTTCAGCAAATGTAGCATCTACCAATTTTTTAGCTAAACGAAGTGCTGGCTCATTAGTCATTACATTTGATAGGTGCCAGATTTTTTCGCCTTGCTCTTTTAATGCTTTAACCAATGCTGGATGACAATGACCTAGACAGTTAACAGCGATACCACCGGCAAAATCGATATATTCACGACCTTGCTGATCCCATACACGTGAGCCTTCGCCACGAACAGGAATAACGCTTGAAGGTGCGTAGTTAGGAACCATTACTTGATCAAATAATTCGCGATTGACTGTCATTTTATATCCTCTTAATTGTGATCCTACAGAAAGTTTAAAAAATAGGCTTGATGATAGACTGTTGTACCATCTCCTTTGGCGTAAATCAGCATAGCTCACATCGCCAAAAAATACTCTCTGGTTCAATTTTCAGATAATCATTATTTCAGAGTTTTTCGTTATTGTCTCTTATAAAACTTTCATGTAGCCCTTGTTATTAAAGGCTTTGAGATATAATTTCAGAGATAGTGAATAACTATCTGAATAACGAATTATGGGGTTGTTTATTCTATATCGCTGCCCCACCACCCACCAGGCAGAGCTTTGCAAGATAAAATATGGGTAAGAGTAGATATTAATGATGAATGAATAGTCGTAAAAAAATTAACAAAAAATTTATGAAATAAGGGCGTGTTGACCTTTCAGGATTAAAATTTGTTCAAATTAGGGGCGATTTAATCACGGCGCGAGATTTGTAACCTAGTGGGCTAAGTAAAAATTGAGCAAAGCTTCCGCGTCCTGCTCACGCCCCTTACTTACATCCATGTAAGTAACAAAGAGTTAATCGCCCCTAGGAAGAACCCTTCGGGCAGCGCGTGTTTGGCATTGATGCTGCGTTATCGCCTATTTATGGGGAACAACCACACTACATAGGCTCTGCCTTGCCTAAATACCAAACACACTGCTGTAAATTCAACCTCGAAAGATAAACACGCCCTAGTCAATTTTAATATGAAAGTGCTGCAAATTGGTTTTTTCAAGTTGTTCTAGTTCCTGTTTTGATAACCCAACGTAATCAAACCAGAGTGATTTTTCATCACTTTCCACCAGCTGATGTTCGCTCAAAGTAACACATTGACTATAACAACGTGCCTTTTGCATTAACATCGCTAATGGCAATAGTGAATCCCCTTTGGACACACCATTAATCAACTGCGATAACACAGCATTAAAAGGTAAATACCGAAACGCCATTTTATCAATCACCGTCGCCGTGACTTTTAGCGCATGCTGATTAAGTAAAGTACTTAAAAATAACGGATCAGGTTTTAACTCTAACAATGCGGTGTGAAGATCTTTATGTTGGTCTTCTCGGGCAAGGGTTACTTTGCGCTGCCACACTCGTTCGAATGTACGTAAATAGAGTCGAATCAAAGCTATCTTGCCAACATCGAGTAACATACCCAAAGTAAATGCATGTACTTCATTAATACCATTGAGCTTAGCCAACTCTTGCGCCGCAATCGCGCAAGCCATTGAGTTATCGCGTAGGCGACGCTTCAATAATGGAAATGGTTCGGTGCTGTGTGGCATCCAATGACGTACCGCAAAGGTAGGCACTACAAACTGTAAGTTGTCTAAACCAATATAACGCAGAGCTAAAGAGGGGTTATCAACTTTTACCGAAGTATGTTTATTGCGCTGCGCGCGATAATAAGGCAAATTCACAAAAGCAACTAACTCACGTCCTAACCAAGTTAAATCTTTAACTAATGGCTCAAGGCGCCCTACCGATGCTGATTTTACCGCAAGTATGTCTAAAATCGCGGGGACATTATCTTCAATACCAATGGTTTCATGTAGTACCGTATCAATATCGGCTAACTGCTTGTTCATGGCGGTATCAATAACTTGATGTAACTGCTGGCTGGCTTGAGCGCGGTACTTATGATGCGAAGTACTGGAGAGTTTACGTATTTTTTGCGCAGCAACTTCAACCTCAAGTAAGGTGCGCTGCTTCATCGCCTCACCATAATTTATATCTAGAGTATGAATATAGCCAATTTGACGTTGCGCAAAGCTATGTCCAAGCAACAAATCATGGGCTCGTTGCTCTAATGCCTTAGCTGTCCTTTGTTGGCGTATTTCATCTGTCATTAATAGTTATCTTTTATAAATAAATTAAGGGAAGCTACTACGTTTGTTAGCATAAGCCTAGAACCGAGTTAAAAAGTTAGCAAGTAATTCAAGTCCTCGCTGCGTTAAAATTGCCTCTGGGTGAAATTGTACCCCCTCTAACGCTAAGCTATTATGAACTAAGCCCATTATTTCATCTAACTGGCCACTTTCAGTTTCGGTCCAAGCGGTGATCTGCAACTCATCAGGAATGCTATCTTGTTCAACAACCAACGAATGATAACGGCAAACTGTTAATGGATTTGGTAAGCCGGCAAATACACCTTGATTAGCATGATAAATTGGCGAGGTTTTACCATGCATCACTTGCTTTGCCCTAACAATGTTCGCACCTAGTGCTTGTGCTATTGTTTGATGACCTAAACAAATACCTAAAATTGGAAATTGACCTTTTAATTGCTCAACAAGCTCCAAAGATATACCCGCTTCATTTGGTGAACATGGGCTGGGAGATATCACGATATGCTTAGGGTTTAACTGGGCAATTTGACTAACCGAGATCTCATCATTGCGCTTTACTAGCACCTCTTGATCTAAACGTTGAAAATACTGTACCAAATTGTAGGTAAACGAGTCGTAGTTATCGATCATTAAAAGCATGTAATAAAGCACTCAAAATAGAAATTGTTTGCAGGCAACTGCCTGCGTTCATATTCTAACTTAAGCCCGCACGAGTGTCAGTGTTTTGTATTCAGGCAAAGGGAAATTACTTTAATAACGATAATACTGAGCTTGATGTTGATTTATTTTAAATCAGCCCAAGCTCTATTGTATTGGCAAAACGCCTCAGAGCATTTAATTTGACTAAAACCCATGCGTGTTTATCTATCGAGATTAATATGTAACACGCTTTAATAAGGAGCGACCTATGTTAGGCGAAGATCATTCATTAACTAAAGATTTCCCTGAATACCAAAGCACTATCACTAAGCTCAACACTGATAATGAAGAGTTCGCGGCAAGGGCAAAGCAATACAATGCAATTGATAAAGAAATCCGTGTCCTGGAGTTACAAGATGCCCCTATTGATGATGAAGCAATGCATCAATTAAAACACGATAGAATGGCATTAAAAGATTGGCTCCATCAGCAATTAGCTGATGCTGCCAACTAATAATTATATTATATATATCTGGCGCTTATTTAAAACTAAGCGCCAGCACTGAGCCTTAACTCCCTTTCACTCATCCTATTTGCCTAAAATTACATCCATTATGGTGCAAAAGCATTGCTATTCGTTTAGCTTAGAGACAAGCTATCTTTATCTAAGTTAAATAACATTATATTTTATGTGCAAATACATACTCTCGATTGACCAAGGAACGACGAGCTCTCGCGCCATCTTATACACCAAAGATGCCGAGGTTTTTGGCACAGCCCAACAAACCTTCCCGCAGCACTTTGTGCAAAATGGTTGGGTTGAACACGATCCTGTAGATATTTGGCAAACCGTATTCGCGAGCGTTAAAAACGTATTGGCGCAGCAACGGGTAACGGCTGCCGACATTATTGCCATAGGCATTGCTAATCAACGAGAAACCACCTTAGTGTGGAGTAAAAAACCGGGCAACCTATTTACAACGCGATTGTTTGGCAAGACCGACGCACTAGCCAGTACTGTGATAGTTTGCGCGATGCTGGGCACAGTAAAATCGTCAATGATAAAACCGGCTTATTACTCGATCCGTACTTTTCTGCCACCAAAATTCGTTGGATCTTAGATAACGTCACTGGCGCTAAAGAGCAAGCACAAGCAGGTGAGCTGGCGTTTGGTACGGTAGACACCTACTTACTATGGCAATTAACCGATGGTAAAGTACACAAAACAGATGCAACCAATGCCTCTCGCACATTACTGTTTAACATTCACCAGCAATGCTGGGATGAAGACTTACTCGCCTTATTTGATATTCCAGCCTCGATGCTACCTGAAGTAATGGACTCAGCGGCTGACTTTGGTGTTACTAGCAGCGAGTTATTTGGTGGTGAAATTCCAATTAACGGCATAGCGGGTGATCAGCAAGCCGCTTTAATTGGCCAAGCTTGTTTTGAAGAAGGTATGGCAAAAAGCACCTACGGAACAGGCTGTTTTTTAATGCTTAACACCGGCGATAAAGCACTAAAGTCAAACAATCGCTTATTAACCACCATCGCATATAGACTTAACGGCAAACCTACGTATGCCATTGAAGGCAGTATTTTTATGGCAGGTGCCACCATGCAGTGGATTGTAGAGGGCTTGAAATTATTAGAAAGCGCGGGAGAAAGTGAAGCCCTCGTCAAAGGTGTTCCCTTAGATCATGGGGTATTTTTAGTGCCCTCTTTTACAGGTTTAGGCGCTCCCTATTGGGATGCCAATGCCCGAGGTGCTATTTTAGGGCTTACTCGAGATTCAGGTATTAGTACGATTGTCGCTGCAGCTTTGCAATCAGTGGGTTATCAAACTAAAGATTTACAAAAAGCGATGGAAGGGGATGGCTTGCGCCCCAGCATCTTGCGCGTTGACGGCGGTATGGCTAATAATAATTGGGCTATGGAGTTTTTAGCTAATATTTTAGGTGCGAGTGTTGAGCGCCCCACCTTAACCGAAACCACCTCGCTTGGCGTCGCCTATTTAGCAGGCCTGCAAAGTGGTGTTTATGAATCAACAGCGCAACTAGCAACTATGTGGCGATGTGACCGCCGCTTTGAGCCAACTATGAGTAGCTTTGAGCGTAACGATTTATATGCAAAATGGCTACATTGTATTGCGCAAGTGACGCTTGCTAATAATCCGCAGAATGACGGCTAATCGCGTTAATATAATCTGGCATTAACAACTAACTTTAAGGTTCACCCGTGCAGTTACTCGATAACGAATATGATTTACTTGTCATTGGCGGTGGCATTAATGGTGCTGGTATTGCAGCAGATGCAAGTGGTAGAGGCTTGAAAGTATTATTGTGTGAGCAAGACGATTTAGCCTCAGCCACCTCATCAAACAGCAGTAAGCTTATTCATGGCGGGCTGCGCTATTTAGAGCACTATCAATTTAGGTTAGTAAAAGAAGCATTGCTAGAGCGTGAAGTGTTATTAAAAAAAGCACCGCATATTATTTGGCCGCTCTCGTTTAGGCTTCCTCATCAGTCACATTTGCGGCCGCCATGGATGATCCGCCTAGGATTATTTATTTACGACCATCTAGGAAAACGAGACACGCTACCCGCTTCCAAGTCGATTATTTTCACAAAAGACAGTGTAGCTAAATGCATCAATTACACAAGGGTTTGAATATGCTGATGGCTGGGTAGATGACGCGCGTTTAGTGATCTTAAACGCCCTTGCCGCCGAACAACACGGAGCAACCATAGCAACACGTACTCGTTGTATCAAGGCACAGCGCAATATTGAACATTGGGATGTAACTCTAGCGCAACAAACGACCCAGCAGCAACTACAAATCAAAGCCAAATGCATTGTTAATGCCGCAGGCCCTTGGGTTGCTTCATTGTTTGATAATGTATTTATTCAGCCATCACCACAGCATATTCGCTTAGTCAAAGGCAGCCATATCGTGGTGCCACGTATTCATGACGAGCCATGTGCCTATATTCTCCAAAATGAAGATCAACGTATTGTTTTTGTCATTCCCTTTGAAGATGACTATTCTCTCATTGGCACTACTGATGAAGAATATACCGGCAATATTAAAGATGTAAAAATTAGCAAACAAGAAATTAGTTACTTAATCAATATTACTAATCATTACTTTAAAACTCCGATTGAAGCGACTGATATAGTACATACATTCAGTGGCGTACGGCCATTACTCGATGACCACTCAGCAGATGCTCAAGCTGTAACCCGCGATTATAAGCTGATATTAAATAATGATGATAATCAGGCTGCTTTGTTAAGTGTGTTTGGCGGAAAAATAACTACTTATCGAAAACTGGCAGAAAATGCTGTGGACAAACTCGCGCTATTTTATCCTCATATGACTGAAGCGTGGACAAAAAGCGCGCCGTTACCAGGCGGAGATTTTAGTGAAAAAGCGACGTTAATAACGCAACTACAAGTAAAATATAATTGGTTGCCTGAGTTATTATTAAATAGGCTGGTACGCTCCTATGGCACGCTAACTAATGCACTGCTAGGTAATTGCAGTGCATTGGCTGACTTAGGTTGTCATTTTGGCCATGGTCTATACGCTCAAGAAGTCGATTACCTAATTAACAACGAGTGGGCAAAAACCAGCGATGACATATTGTGGCGCAGAACAAAGCTCGGGCTATGCTTTAGGAAAGCGCAAGTCACCGCTTTAGATAACTACTTGCGCACCTTAAATTACTAACTACACATTAAGAAGCTGCAATAAAATGCTCATTTAAGGCTGCTTTTTCAATACTAGATAAAGCTTGCTTAGCTTTAGTGGCAAAGTCATAACGTACCAGCACCGTTTTACCAATGGCGCAGCATTTATCTTGCTGCCACGCCTCTTGGCGAAGCACAAATGAGCTGCTGCCAATATGCTCTACCGATGTTTTAATACTCACTTCATGCGAGTAAAACAACTCACCTACAAACGACACCTCAATCTTAGCAATAATAAGCTTCCAGTCGTGCGGGTTTAAATCGGGGGTAAAAAATTTAAAAATAGGCGCACGTGCGGCTTCAAACCAAACAGGGAGTACGGTATTGTTGATGTGTCCGAGTGCATCCGTTTCGCTAAAGCGCGGCATCACTTTTTCAGTAAACATAATAATCCAATAATAATTAAACAGGTAACTCATGACGGACTTTATCCGCGTGTATGACAACGCGCTCAGTAATGACTTTTGCGATAACTTTATCACCACCTTTTCGCAAAGCCCGCATATAAAACAAGGGATGACATCAGGCGGCATAGATCTTAATAAAAAAGATAGCCACGACTTACACTTAAACAATCATCCTGAATACGCTGAGCAATTAAAACATATTCAACAAACTACTGCACAATATGTTTTTAACTACATTGAAGAACATATTTTTATAATGATTGGGGCGTTTGGTTTAAAAGTGTACCACCCCCAAACAGGACAACCTGTTGATTTAACGCAAGCTAATTTTGACGAGGTAGGTAAACCGCAATTACCTTTATTGGTACAGCAAATTTTTCGACTCGGTAATATCCAAGCGCAAAAATACGAAGTTAACAAAGGCGGCTACCCGTATTGGCATAGTGAAGTGTACCCACAGTTACACCATAACGAAGCACTGCATCGAGTATTGTTATTTATGTTTTATTTAAACGATGTTGAAGAAGGCGGTGAAACCGAGTTTTATTATCAAAATCGTAAGATAGCTCCGAAAAAAGGCACTATGGTGATTGCCCCAGGCTACTTTACTCATACTCATCGCGGTAATAAGCCAGTATCGAATGATAAATATATTTTAACATCGTGGGTGCTATTTAACCGCGCAGAGCAAATATACGGGCAGCCACAGGCCTAAGCGGTAAGCGGTAAGCGGTAAGCGGTAAGCGGTAAGCGGTAAGCGGTAAGCGGTAAGCGGTAAGCGGTAAGCGGTAAGCGGTAAGCGGTAAGCCAAAAATCTACTCAATTCAGATTTTATGTCAAGGCTTACCAAGCGCTCTGGTCGCTTAAAACTTACAGCTTATGACTTATAGCTCTAATTATAACTTATAGCTTTAAATCAGTTCATCAAACAAATCAAATAACTTATCTAGCTCTTCGATGGTGTTGTAGTGCATACAACCAATGCGTACAACGCCGCCAGTATCCAATACACCCAATTGCTTGCATAATCCCTGAGCGTAGAAGTTACCATCCCACACACATACATGTTGCTTACCTAAAAACTCAGACACCTGACGTGGCTCAAGCCCTACAAAGGTTAAAGCAAAAGTTGGGGTATGTTCAGCTAAACGATCTAAATCATCAATACCAAATAGTTTGATCCTAGGATAGTTAACTAGTCGAGTAAGGAAGTACTCACTTAACGCCATTTCATGCTGTTTAGTTTTTGCAAAAGCAGAAGCTAATTTATCGCGGCGTGAATAGCTACCATCAAGCTCACTAATATCTGCAATGTAGTCAACAGCAGCAATTAAACCTGCGAGTGCTTCAAAGCTTTGCGTGCCGGTTTCCCAGCGCCCAGGAATAACATCTTTGGCAGGCTCGACTTTGTATGGTCTAAACTCTTCAAGGTGCTCACGCTTACCGTACACCATACCTAAATGTGGGCCGAAAAACTTATACGCAGAGCAGGCCAAAAAATCACAATCAAGTGCTTGAACATCAATCAGCTCATGTGGCGCATAATGCACAGCATCCACATACACCAAAGCACCTACCCTATGAGCCATTTCAACAATACGTTTAATGTCGTTTATAGAGCCGGTAGTGTTTGATGCATAAGTAACGGCTACTAATTTGGTTTTAGTACTCAGTAAGCTTGTAAAATGCGCTAAATCTAAGCTGCAATCAGCTTCGTTAATCAATACAGTATTAACCTTTGCGCCTTTATCTTCTGCAGCCTGCTGCCAAGAAGATACATTTGAGAAGTGATCTGCATTGGTCACGATAATCTCATCACCCGCTTGCCAATCACGAGAAATCGCACGGCTAAAGCTAAAAGTAAGGCTAGTCATATTCGCACCGAATACAATTTGATCGCGCGATGGGGAATTAAGTAAATCAGCAGCCGCTTGGCGCGCATCAGCCATTAACTCAACGGTTTTTTCACTCGAAAAAAATGCACCGCCTAAATTCGAGTTGTAATAACCTAAATAAGCCGACATTGCACTCAAAACAGGCTGTGGTACTTGTGAGCCACCCGGGCCATCTAAAAATATTGGTGACTTACCAGCTACTTGCTGCATTAGGGCCGGAAATTGGCGGCGTAATTGTGTTAAGTTCATTGCTATTCCTTAAGCTGTCAGTACGAAGCAGTCAAGATAACCCGCTTTTGTGTCATCAATTTTATTCATCGGTGTTGCGTTATGCCAAACTTCACGGTCATTAATTAATGCAAACATACCGTCTTTAATTTCCATTTTAAAACAAGGCTCAGCTTGCTTATTTTCATACACCAACAACTCACCACCTTCTAAGTTTTCGTGAGATACACCACAAATACAAACGTGATCAAAGCCATCTTGATGAATACCTTCTGGCGCAGGCGGCGTATCACTTTCAATAGCAAGCATACGAAATTGATGAATTTCAATATCACGCTGTTCGCTAATACCGGTAATGGCACGAAACTCATTGACGATACTTTTCATCCCTTCGCTTGCCAATAAACTCGGCTCTAAATTTTCGTAAGTGCGCTCAACATTACCTTGGAAAGTATTGATTGAATCATCTTGTACAAATGCTTTTGTGGCTTGTAAAACAAGTTCATCATTTTGCACTTTAATTACTGAATAGCGGCGTTTACGAAACGCACCGTCGGCATACGGGTTAGCCGGAAGATTAGCAAACGATGGCTTAACAGCCTCAATATGAGCTTGGTTTACAAAGCGAAGTTGTAATAGGTTCTGGTTGTTTAATGCTGTCATAAAAATCTCGCCTAAAAATAAGAGGATTAACTCATAAATAATGAAGGGATTTTAATGCAAATAGAGGGGATTTTTTGCGTCTTTACTTGATTAAAGTAAGGTTAAAGTAGAATTTTAAGATCTAAAACATCATCATAATGAAATTTTAATCTAACAACAAAATGACCAATGGAATTTCTATTTATAAACATCAATAACAAAAACACTTAAAGAGTCCAACTAACCTCATATTTATTTTTCAATCTTCAACTACAAGTTCAACTTAGTCGCAGGCTGGTAAGGTAGGTTGTAGCGCCACATTCTTAATGTTCAACTAAATACGAATAATATTTCAGCATCCCTAATATAAAAGCCTGCTAAGCAGGCTGTCATATACAAACGAGTTAAAATTAAACAGCTTGTTGAATAATCACGTTGTCTGCTTTTTTAGTGTAAGCTGGCATGCGATGGAAGTTCAAGTAACGGTATGTATCTGATGCTGTTGCATTGATCTTCGCAGCATATTCTTGATACTCAGCAGATGTTGGTAATCTACCTAAAATTGCAGCGATTGCAGCAAGTTCAGATGAAGCTAAAAATACGTTTGCGCCATTACCTAAACGGTTCGGGAAGTTACGTGTAGAGGTAGACACAACTGTTGCTTGATCTGCAACACGTGCTTGGTTACCCATACATAGTGAACAACCTGGAGTTTCGATACGTGCGCCAACACGACCAAAAATACCGTAATAACCTTCTTCTGTAAGTTGGTCTTTATCCATCTTAGTTGGTGGAGCAACCCAAAGCTGAGTCGGTAATTGACCTTTAAAGCCATCAAGCAACTTACCAGCAGCACGGAAGTGACCAATGTTAGTCATACAAGAGCCGATGAATACTTCATCAATTTTCTCGCCTGCAACATCAGAAAGGAGACGCGCATCATCTGGATCATTTGGTGCACAAAGAACTGGCTCTTTAATTTCAGCTAAATCGATATCAACTATATGAGCGTACTCAGCGTCTTTATCAGCTTCCATAAGTTCTGGGTTAGCTAACCACTCTTGCATTGCCGTAACACGACGTTCAATCGTACGTACATCACCGTAACCTTCAGAGATCATCCACTTCAGCATAACAATGTTTGATTCTAGATATTCAGAAATAGATTCTTTAGATAACTTAACAGTACAACCTGCCGCCGAACGCTCTGCAGATGCATCAGATAATTCAAATGCTTGCTCAACAGTTAGGTGCTCAACGCCTTCAATTTCTAGTACTCGACCAGAAAATTCGTTAATTTTTCCTTTTTTCTCAACGGTTAATAAGCCTTGCTTAATACCGTAGTAAGGGATTGCATGTACTAGGTCACGTAATGTGATACCAGGCTGCATTTCGCCTTTAAAACGGACTAAAATTGATTCAGGCATATCAAGTGGCATTACACCAGTTGCTGCTGCGAATGCTACTGCACCCGACCCCGCTGGGAATGAAATGCCTAATGGGAAACGTGTATGTGAATCACCACCAGTACCGACGGTATCTGGTAATAACATACGGTTTAACCATGAGTGGATAATACCGTCACCTGGGCGAAGTGAAACACCGCCACGGTTCATGATGAAATCAGGAAGCGTATGGTGAGTATTTACATCAATAGGTTTAGGGTAAGCTGATGTATGACAGAAAGACTGCATTGTTAAATCTGCAGAGAAACCTAAACAGGCTAAATCTTTAAGTTCATCACGCGTCATAGGACCGGTTGTATCTTGCGAACCAACAGTAGTCATTTTAGGCTCACAGTATTGACCAGGGCGAATACCTGCAACGTTACATGCTTTACCAACCATTTTTTGCGCTAGTGTGAAGCCTTTATCAGAAACTTCTGTTGCTGTTGGTACTTTAAATACATCAGTTGCACCCAAGCCAAGAGATGTACGCGCTTTGTCAGTTAAACCACGACCAATGATTAGTGGGATACGACCACCAGCACGAACTTCATCTAAAATTACCTCAGATTTAAGTTCAAAAGTAGAAATAATTTCATCAGTACCGTGACGCTTAACAACACCTTCGTAAGGGAAGATATCGATTTGCTCACCCATGTTAAGTTCATCAACATTTAATTCGATTGGTAATGCGCCTGAATCTTCCATTGTGTTGAAGAAGATTGGCGCAATTTTATTACCTAAACATACACCGCCAACACGCTTGTTTGGTACAAACGGGATATCATCGCCCATAAACCAAAGTACAGAGTTAGTTGCTGACTTACGAGAAGAGCCAGTACCAACAACATCACCTACGTAGGCAAGTGGTAAGCCTTTCGTTTTTAATTCTTCAAGTTGTGTAATTGGGCCAACTTCACCAGCTTTATCAGGTGTAATACCGTCACGCTCAATTTTTAGCATTGCTAAAGCATGCAATGGAATATCAGGACGTGACCATGCGTCTGGCGCTGGTGATAAATCATCAGTATTTGTTTCGCCAGTTACTTTGAATACCGTAACTGAGATTTTTTCAGCAACCGCAGGTTTATTGGTAAACCATTCTGCAGCAGCCCAAGATTCAATAATTTGCTTAGCGTATTCATTACCCGCTTTTGCTTTTTCTTCAACGTCATAAAATGCATCAAACATTAATAACGTATTTGCAAGACCTTTAACAACGATTGGCGCAAGCGATTCTTCGTCAAGTAGCTCAATCATGGGGGCGATGTTGTAACCGCCAAGCATTGTGCCTAATAGCTCAGCTGCTTTTTCTTTTGAAATTAGTGGTGAAGTTGCCTCACCTTTAGCAACTGCGGCTAAAAAACCAGCTTTGATGTAAGCTGCGTCATCCACACCTGGCGGCACGCGATTTACTAATAAGTCTAAAATAAACTCTTCTTCACCTGCAGGTGGTGTTTTAACTAGCTCGATAAGATCAGCCGTTTGCTGAGCATCCAATGGCGCTGGTACGATACCTAACGCGGCACGTTCTTCTACGTGTTTACGATAATCTTCTAGCACAATATTGCCCTCTTGGTGACGTGAAAGTATTCAGTAATACGCGTTCTCGCGAAAAATTACTCAATACTTATAGTATTCTGACGATTAATTATAAAGCTTTTAAATATAGATGAAAGTCCATGCAATCAAGCAAAATTTTATACTCACTATAAATACTATGAATAGTCAAAAAGGAAAACACCATTCACATGAATGTTAATTAACTGCGAATCATTACTATTTTATTAGGCATAAAAAAACCCAGCATATTGCCGGGTTTTTAATAAATCAAATGCTATTAACGCTCAACTTTCACGCGTTCAATTGACTTAATGTGTGCTTCTACACGACGGTTTTCCGCGTGTGCAGCAGGTGTGTTGTCTGTATTTTTAAGACGCTCTTCGCCTAGACCAACAGTAGTAATACGATCTTCAGCAATGCCATCAGCAATTAGCTTAGCAGCAACTGCATCAGCACGCTTTTTAGATAACCACTTGTTGTAATCTGCTTTACCAACAGCAGAAGAATGACCTTCAAGTAATACTGTTGTATCTGTGTGCTCTTTTAAGAAGCTAGCAACTTTTTCAATACCGCTGTCATATTTGCCAGCAACAACCGACGCATTGTTAGGGAATGTTACTAACAAGCTCTTAGTTACTTCACGGTCTTCATATAGAGTACAACCTGTTCCATCAACAGCATCTGTCATTGGTGTGTTTGCACATTGGTCATCTGCATCAGGGATGTTATCACCATCGCTATCTACTGTGGCAACTGCTACAGGTACTACTGTAGCTGGAGCTGGAGCAGCTTTAACTGGCTCAGCTGCTGAACTTTGCTTACCAAATAAATAGCTAAGGCCAAGTTTAGCACCTACATCTGTGTAACCACGGTCAAGGCCTTGGTAAATAGATGTTTCAGCATTAAATGCGAAATTATCAGTGAAATAATGTTGGTAACCAGCACCCACATTAGCAAAAGTTAGGTTTTCTGTAATATCGATTTGTTTAAGACCGAAAATACCATAGAAAGGGCCGCCGTTGATGTGATAAAGACCATCAATACCTAAACGATCGCCGTCCATGCTTGTTGCGTTCATAGCAGGATTTACATTTGAAATGTCAAAATCCATATCAGCATATTCTAAGCGCGCGCTCCAGTAATCGTTAAAACGATAACCAATTTCCGCACCCCAACCAGTTGAATCATCAACGTTAGTACCTGCGCTACCACGGACATTTTCCCATGAAGCATCGTAATAATCGCCAAAAGCACCGATAAAGAAACCTTCTTTTTCAGCCGCGAAGCTTGAAGCGCTAGTTGCAGCTAGTGCTAAAGCAATAGTAAGTGATTTTAATTTCATTGTTTCCTTCCCATTTTCACAATTAAAATTGTAGCTAAGAAACCCTAGCTCAATAAGTTTGATTACAGAGTACCGTATCTTTTAGTTAATCATTACTTAACAAAAACGTTTAAATGCATATATTTTGCAATTTAAATATTTATTAGAATAAAGCGCTCTACATTATAGTTCAGATAAAAGACTTTACCTAACTTACACATACATCGATTGTCAGCATTGTAATTGCTATCACTACTATTTCAGAAACAACGTTTCCAATATATTTGGCTTTAAAAATTTAAATGCTGAAGTTAATGGATGCATTATATTGGTTAATTTTAAATCAACAAGTAGCTAAGCATATTTATTTCTTATAATTATTAATAAATAACAGCTTTTAACTAAAGATCTGGATGAATAAGTAGCATCAATTCGTTCGTATCCGTTCAATTTACGAACAGCGACAAATAACAATAATTGATGCTGTTATTATGTACCACAAAATGTTTGGTAATTAGTGTCCATATCGACAGGCGGTGAGTACCAAAATGCAGGGCTTGCCAACAATTGGTAAGGCGACCTCAAGGCTGTTAAATATTCATCTAACATGCTGCTTTCACCAGTACTTTCATACTGCTGTATTATGCTTTCAACGATATGATTACGCGGGATCAAGCGTGGGTTGGCTTGGCGCATCAGCTGATAGCTTTGCGTATTTGTTCTGGCTAACCACTTAATAGACCAACCAGCCAAGTCACTCGGAATAGCAGTCTGACCTTGCAGTGATTCTGTTAAGGAGTCAAAAGTATTGGTGTAATCAAGCTGATGAGTTTTCAGTAAAGTTAATAACTCGGATACTAATTCAGCATCACCATCTTGATGACCATCAAAGCCCAACTTTTTCGCCCACATCTGTGTAAAAGCTTGATGAAACTGCTCAGCAAAACCATTTATTAATGGGCTTAGTAGCTCAACAGCCTGCTCTTCGTCATCGCTAATTAAAGGAATTAAACTTTCAGCTAAACGTGCACAATTCCAATTAGCAATATTAGGTTGATTGCCAAAAGCATAGCGGCCTTGGCGATCAATAGAACTAAATACAGTATCAAAATCAAACTGATTCATCATTGCACAAGGGCCATAATCGATGGTCTCACCACTGACGAGCGTATTATCAGTATTCATTACTCCATGAATAAAACCAACGCGCATCCAGCTAACAATCAGGCTAACTTGCTTTTCAATCACCGCAGTTAAAAATGCCAAATAACGCGCAGAGCCCGTAGACTTTATCTCAGGATAATGACGCTCAATAGCTAAATCAGCTAAAGTTTTTAAACCAGTAACATCACCTTGCGCAGCTAAATACTGAAACGAACCGACACGTATATGACTACTAGCAACGCGGGTAACAATGGCTCCTTGTTGTGGTGGTTGACGGTAAACTGTTTCACCACTGGCAACAACTGCCAAACAACGTGTCGTCGGTATGCCAAGCCCGTGCATTGCCTCACTCATTATATATTCACGTACCGCAGGACCGATTGCGCAACGGCCATCACCTCCACGTGAAAATGGCGTAGCACCAGAACCTTTGAGTTGAATGTCCCAAAGCTGTTGCTGCTGATCAGTGACAGCCCCTAATAAATGTGCTCGCCCATCACCTAAACGCGGTGAAAAATGTCCAAATTGATGCCCTGAGTAACCTAATGCCACAGCAGCAACATCGCTGTTATTAAGATTACCAGAAAAAATTACCGCACGTTCTGATGTGGCAACCTCAATATTAAGCTGCCTAGCTAACTTATCGTTCCACAGCAGTAAGTTTGGAGCAATAACAGCACTTGGCTGATCAGCCACAGCAAAATCATCAGCAATCTGGGTGTAACGAGCAACTAATTTCATAGTATTCCTTAGGCTTGGGTTGTTTGTATGCCAACGCGATTATCGCCCACGCTGTATGCAACTAACAAACTGAGCTCTTGAAGGCTTAATCCGCTTTGTTGCTGCAATTCATTAAAAAAATGTTGAGCGCTGGTAAGTGACTTTTTAGTGTGTAAACCGCCATCAATTATCTTATGAGCACGGAGATAACTTTCTACATCACGCGAGAATAAAAAAGTGTCTTTCCCTAAGGTTCGCAATGCATAAGGGCCGGTGTTACCACCTAAACGCGCACCATGCTTTTTTAAATACCCCCACAAACCAATAATATCGTCGCTCGGCCAATCTGCAATAAACTGACTAAAACTGCCATGTTCACTTGCCACTTCATGGATCATATACGCATTTTCTGGGATCGTTTGCACTTTTTTAAAGTTACGAACGATTCGCTCATCGGTGGCTTTTTGCTCAAGCATATCTGGCGGCATCATTAATAATTTAGCCACACTAAAATCCCAAAATACTTCCCGAAAACCTGGCCATTTATTGTTGATCACTGACCAATAAAAACCACTTTGAAAAATTTTGCGGGTAAACTCTTCAAGCCATGCATCATCAGGTAAAGCAGTTAATTGCTTTGCATTTTGAGGAGCAACAAGTAAGTGCTGTAACATTACTTCGCTACCTTTTCGCTGTGCCGCTCGTTGATATATATCTTGAAATTTTTCCATTACTCACTACCACTGCTTGTTATTACGCTTACTGTAACGCTATTTACGTTGTAAAAAAATGTCAGGAGCACATTGCAGCTAAAAATAAACTTAAAAATATCCAGCCTTGACACCTAGACGGCTAAAATGCTTTAATCTTCCGTATTACCCCTATTAAAGGTGTGAGTTTTAAACGATAAAACTTGCACCATGGGCTAGAAGAGGTGCGTTATTCAGGTAACGTATGTGAGGAGCACACACTCCAGTGATCATACGTGAGGGGAATTAACGCCGAGAAGTAACACTTTTTGTGAAGTTTTACTTCGGGCGACTGGGTTGAATCCCAGCGACTGTCACCAATAACAGCTTGGCTGTTAAAATATTTGGTGGAGAGCTTCTGGTCTTAGCGTAATAAGGCCATAGCGCCCTATTATATTAAGCCCATTCGCTCTTCGAATTATTAGTTCGAACGACGTTAATGTGGCTCCAATCATAAAAGCTTATTAACTCCTCGAATCACTTATAAGTTCGTGAGAGATGATCAATAACTTCAATTTAAATGACTACCCTTTGTGGACGGCACTCGTCACGCCATTTACTGACGCTGGTGAAGTCGACTATGCCACTCTTGATCAGTTAGTTGCACAGCAGCAAGTGGCTAACAATGGTATTTTATTACTTGGTAGCACTGGCGAAGGCCTCGCACTAACACTCAAAGAGCAACAAGCGATTGTTGAACACGTGTGCCAATTAACGCCAACAGTACCACTGATGGTTGCAGTAGGCGGTATAAACCTAAAGCAACAAATTGCCTGGGTTGAATACTGTAATCAGTTACCCATTCATAGCTATTTACTGGGCACTCCCCTATACGCTAAGCCTGGCGTAGTAGGCCAAACACATTGGTTTGAAAGCTTACTTAATACCAGTAAACATCCTTGCATGCTTTATAACGTACCAGGGCGCAGTGCTGTTGATATTCCATCGGCCGTAATTAGCAACTTAAAAGACCATAAAAACTTGTGGGCACTCAAAGAAGCCAGTGGCGACATTGCTAAATTTGAAGGTTTTAGAAAAGTCGCACCTAATTTAGCTATTTTTAGCGGTGACGATGCACTGATGCCTTACTTTGCCCAGGCTGGCGCAAAAGGTTTAGTCTCTGTGGCTGCTAATGCATGGCCTGTGCAAACCCATGAGTTTGTAAAACGAAGTCTCAGCGGTCAACACCCCAATTTATTTGCCGACTGGTCACAAGCCATTCAAAGCTTGTTTGCTGTCGCAAACCCTATCCCCGTCAAAGTATTGATGCATTTACAAGGGCGAATTAACAGCCCGTACTTACGTCCACCTTTGACGCATCTTGAGTTAACGCAAACTGATTGTATTAACAACGCAAACAACACCATTTTATCTTGGCATTAAATACAGGTTTTTATAATGAGCTGGTTAGAACTACTAAATAATTTAGAATCGGGCGCAGTGCGCGCAGCAACACAAGACGACAACGGCCAATGGCATGCTAACGTTGCAGTAAAACAAGGTATTTTAGAAGCGTTTAAAAATGGCACTAATACCGAATTTCCAGGTGGCTTTGTTGATAAACACAATTTAGCACCACAAGGTTTTGCAGCCGATGCTGGAGTGCGTATGGTACCTGGTGGCTCAAGCGTTCGCCGTGGCGCACACGTTGCTAAGGGCACGATTATTATGCCACCAGCATATGTAAACATTGGTGCGTTTATCGACGAAGGCACTATGGTTGATAGCCACGCGTTAGTGGGGTCGTGTGCGCAAGTAGGTAAAAATGTACATTTAAGCGCTGCAGTACAACTAGGCGGTGTACTTGAACCTATTGGTGCAAGCCCGGTGGTGGTAGAAGACGATGCATTCATCGGTGCAGGTTGCGTGATTGTTGAAGGCGTAGTAGTGAAAAAAGGCGCGGTGCTCGCACCAGGTGTACGCTTATCAGCAACTATTCCAGTTTATGACTGTGTTAATGAGCGCCAGCTGGCTAAAGGCGAGCCTATTCCTGAATACGCAATTGTTATTCCAGGCTCTCGTCCAGCTTCTAATACTTGGGCCCGCGAGCAAGGATTAAGTATGTCGTGTGCATTAATTGTAAAATACCGTGATGAACAAAGTGATGCATCATTGCTGCTTGAAGAGGTTTTACGTTAATGAGCTTTTTGAGCACGCCAGTTAAAACCGCCATTGATGAGCTATCAACTACGCTTGATACACCCTTTTTATTTACGACCTTGATACATTAAACGCACACTTAACGCGATTAGTGGCGCAAACTGAGGTAAAACTGTGGTATGCCGTAAAAGCTAATCCATTATCTAAAGTCATTCAAAGCTTAGATAACGTGGGTTTTAACTTTGATGTAGCAAGTAAAGGCGAACTTGAGCAAGTTCTGGCACAAGGTATTAACAGCGAGCGCGTGCTCAATACAGGGCCTGCCAAAAGCCCAAAACAAATTAAACACTTTATTGCGCGCGGCGTACGTACCTTTGTTGCCGAAAGCCTTAATCAAGTACGCTGGCTTAACGAGCAAGCAAGCTTACAAAACTGTCAGTTACAGGTATTACTGCGAGTGCAATTACGCTGGCCTGAAGGGGAAAAAACCCACTTGGTGGTGATAGCCTTACTCCATTTGGTTTAGGTTGCGATGAATGGCAAGCGCTAAATACTAGCGACTACCCAGCGCTTAGCTTTGATGGCCTGCATATTTTTCAATGGGGCAACATGCTCAGCAGCGACAAGCTAGCTGAACTTTGGTCACAAATGATTGCACCGCTAACAAAGCTTGCCAACGACTTAGGTATTCACTTAAAAGTACTCGACTTAGGCGGTGGTTTAGGTATTCCTTACACTCTTGATGCACCAACCTTAAGTTGGGATGCGCTCATTGATGCATTAGCTGACATTAAGAATGCCGCAGGCGTACAAGAACTCTGGATGGAGCTTGGCCGTTATGCTGTGGGCGAATGCGGTCATTACGCAACACCTGTCGTTGAGCGAAAACTTAACTATGCCCAACAACAAGTGATCTTAAGCGGCGGTATTAATCATTTATTGCGCCCTGCAGTCACCAGCCAAGATTTCCGGCACGATTATTACGAGACTCAACTGCTGCATACCAAACTATGAGCTTATATGGGCCATTATGTACAGCACTTGATTGCTTAGGTGAACACCAATTACCTAGTGATTTAAATGAGCAAGACTGGCTGGTGTTTAGCCAATGTGGCGCGTACGGCTTTACCGAAAGTATGCCGTATTTTTTATGTCATGAGCTAGCCGCTGAATACACATTACAAAATGGCGAGCTTAACTGTATTCGCACAGCTGAAGATGCCAGCTACTACTTAAGGTAATTGAGATGAGTACGACTAAAGCTATAAGCCAAGAAAACATAGTAGTTGGTGAAGTTGCCAACGGCCTACCGCTCACAATTCCTGTCTATCGTTTAAAAGGCGATGGCACTGGGCCAAGTGTGTATGTGCAAGCTAATATGCACGGTGCAGAAGTACAAGGCAATGCGGTTATTTACCAATTACTTGAGCAGCTTAAGCATCTTGAACTCAAAGGCGATATCACCCTGGTGCCTTACGCGAACCCAATTGGTTGCAATCAAAAATCGGGCGAATTCACCCTTGGTCGTTTTGATCCAATCACCGGCACCAACTGGAACCGCATGTATCACTGCAATAGTAAGCTCGCGAGCCAATTTGCTGAGCAATATAGTGATGCCGATGAGCAAACCTTAAAAAGTGCGTTTAAAGCCGCACTGATTGATGAAGTAGACCAACAACTAAGCGGTCCAGCTTATCGCCTAACTACAGGCAAACGCATTGCACTTAACTTGCAAAAGTTGGCACACCAAGCTGATATCGTGCTCGACTTACACACAGGCCCCATTTCGAGTCAGCATTTATATTGCCCAGATTATGCCAAGGCCAGTGCCAACTACTTTAATATTCCTCATGTATTAATCATCCCTAATGATTTTGCAGGAGCAATGGATGAAGCAAGTTTTTGCCCATGGTGGCAATTAACCGAGGCATTAGCTCAACAAGGGCGTGAATTTAATGTTCAAGTTGAAGCTTTTACGGTCGAACTCGGCAGCCAAGAAAAAATCGATTTAACTGCGGCCCTTGATGATGCTAATAGTATTTTAAGTTACCTAAATCATAAGCAGGTATTCGTTGATGCCCCCTATCAGCCAAAAGTAATGAAGCGCTACGGCTGTGATTTAAATGATTACCTTGCTTACTATGCACCTATGGGCGGCATGGTTGAGTATATAGCGCCACTTGGCGGCCATATCAAAGCTGGCGAGCCGATTGCTAGAGTATTGCGAATGGAGCGCTACCTCGCAGAGCAACCATTACAAACCCTAACCCTTGATTGTGACGCCATCGCGATTTTGCATTTTGCTTCAGCAAGCGTAAACCAAGGCACCGAACTATATAAATTCTTTACTAACGTATTTGAGCTTTAATTTTTATATCAAGCTCACCCCTTCTCATTGCGTGAGAGCACGATTATCCAATTGGAAAAAGTGCATCGAACAAGCGGCTTCGGCCGCTTTTTCTTTGTATTTATGATCGAAAAGCGCCACAATCACGTAAGTTCAGTAACAATTCACTGATATTCAGTTACAGTAAATGCTGGATAAATGTATGGGATAGGTATCTTAGTCGTTTTATGATACTGAAATTAGCCTATTCTCATTTACGAAAAACACAATAGCTACTCTCTATTTGATTTTATCAAAGGAATAATAATGACTTGGCACTATGGGATCCTATTTACTGCACTATTATCAAGCACTGTATTCGCACAATCAGAATCAACAGCAAAAACCAACGAGCAAGATGATGATGTCGAGCTAGTAAAGCAATGTATTTTAAATGAGGCAATTGGCGGGGCTGGCGAGATGACGCTAGCACAACTGCGTGAAAAATGCTCATCACTTGATGAAAGCAAACAACTTACCGCACTCGATAAGCGCCAAGCACGCGAAGAAGTAAGTAAAGAAAACCGTAATGTTATTACCCCACACAAACGTAACTACATTTTACCTGTTTCTTATGTATCCCACCCAAACAATAGCTCGTTTGAAGCGTATGACGAACTAACCGGTGAAAAACAAGATGAACCACTCGATAACTTAGAAGCAAAATATCAGCTTTCAATTAAGGTACCTATTTTCGATGATTTTTCTGATGAAGACCAGGCTATATTTTTTGCCTTTACATTACAGTCATATTGGCAGCTTTATAACAAAGAAAGCTCCTCACCATTTCGTGAGACCAACTATGAGCCAGAAATTTTTTGGGTTAATTATTTAGATAAGAAGCACGTTCCATGGGGCGACGAAATGGCAGTAGTCCTTGGTATTTCGCATCAATCTAACGGTAATAGTCAGCCTCAGTCGCGCTCATGGAACCGTATTTATGCAAACTTTCTGTGGGAAAACGATGGCTATGTGTTTAGCTTTAAACCTTGGTACCGTATTTCAGAAAGCGAGAAGGAAACGCCATTAGATCCAAGAGGTGATGATAACCCTGATATTTACAAATACATGGGTTACTTTGAATTTAGCGGTGCATATCGACTTAATGATCATGAATTTAGTTTTATGACACGTAACAACTTAAATTCAGACAATCGTGGCGCAATTCAACTTGATTGGTCATTCCCGTTATGGGGCCGAGTTCGCGGTTACGCCCAATACTTCAACGGCTACGGTGAAAGTTTAATTGATTATAACGCTGACATAGAACGTATTGGCGTGGGTATATTATTAACTGATTTACTATAAAAAAAGGCCAAGCAATTGCTTGGCCTTATCTTTTGTTTGCTCTGAATTCTAACTACTTAATAATTCTAAATGTACCTTCAAACTCAGCAACCAGTAACTCACCATCGTAGATTTCCACTGGCACTACATAGCTCGCTTTACCTTCTGACTCTAACTCGGCTAATTTACCCTTACAGCCGCTTAAATCAACGCTGCCACGAGGGTCGTTATTAAGCGGTTTTAAATATTTAATATTAGCATCAGCTAACACAATATTACCTTCAAGCCCGGCTTCTTTGAGTGCTAAATAAGTCGCGCCCCAGCCGGTTAACGTCGCTAAACTATAAATAGAGCCAGCAAACATAGTGTTATGCAAGTTTAAGTTCGCATTTAAATCTGCACTGGTGGTAAATTGCCAATCAGTGTAACTTTCAACTTTAATGCCCATAGCATCGCTGATCGGAATAGATTCGCGCCAGGTATTTTGCAGAACTTGGGTCCAATTGGGATGGCGGAACCAGCCTGGCTCAGACGGTTTTTGTTTCACCATTTTCCAGTGTTGTACATCATCGTAAGCTAAGTGAGCCTTTTCTTTTAATTCATAACCATGACGTTTGTAAAATTCTAATGCTCGTTCACGAGCGAATAAAACTAACTCATCGGCGTCTTGAGTCCAGGCTATTTTCTCGAGCTCATGCAATAAACGGCTACCAATGTGTTGATTACGGTTACCTTGTGCAACGGCCATATAACGGACTTGCGCTTGTTGTTGATTATTAAAATGCAGTCGTGCAACACCTAACACTGCCCCCTCTTTATTTTTAATAAAGCGATGCTCAGCATCTTGCTCTAAATCATCCTGCTCAGAACCACGCGGTTCATTCCAAGGCGCGCGCAATACTTGCCAACGTAATTGATAATACGCTTGCCAATCTTCGCTACTTTGTGGTGTTGTCACCTGAAACATAATCACTCCTGTTGCTACCAAGGCCGCAAACGCTTGCTAATTCAAGATGCGTTTATCTAACTAAAAATGCGGTCAGTTATTATTTGCAAACTACCATACTCCATCTGGTAAAAACTTGGAATACGACTTTGGTGAGCAACGCAAAATAACTGCTTTACCTGTAAAACTTGATAGACATATTGGCACTTTAGATTGACTCGTCTATGCTGATGTAACTATGGAACATTTTTTTGAAGACAACGGGGCAGTAAAACACAGCTTTATCGAAGATTGTCACCGTATCGGGCAACTACTCTATTGGCACAAATATGGCGCCGATTGCATTCAGGTACGCCAACATAAGCAGTTACGTTGGTTATTGATCAACGAAACACTACAGTCAGTGGTCGAGAAAAGCAGCCCAAGCCATTTGCTGTTTCCGCATTTACAATATTTAGCGCAATTATGGCAACCACTCCGGCACCAAACGCCGTACTTGAACTGGGCTTAGGTGGCGGCGCTATCCGCAATTACTTACAACACACCTACCCTGATAGTCAGCTACTTTCTGTAGAGAAAAATCCGAATATCATTCATTGCTATAAGCGTTTTTTTGGTGGTGAGCATGCATCGAATTTACGCTGTTTTGATGCTGAAGCTGTATTAGAGCATGGCCCACAATACGATTGGATCATTCTTGACCTATTTAGCCAATTAGATGCGCCGTTATTTTTATACAAACACCGCTTTTATGAAAAACTGCGCTGTGCTTTAACTAAAAATGGCTATTTATTTATTAATTTTTTATCTGGTCATGAATCACAATTAAAGCAGTTAGAACATTTGCTGATCACCACTTTTGGTAAAATACCTAGCATCGAAAAAATTCCAGGTTATGCCAACAACATCGTGGTGATCAGAAAATAACTGCTAGCCTTAACTACACTGTTAAATTAAATGTCACTGGCCCATCATTACATAAACTGACTTGCATATCCGCAGCAAATTGCCCTGTAGCTACGCTTAACCCCATAACTCTAGCTTGGCTAACAAAGTATTCGTATAGCTCATTAGCTTGTGCAGGTGTGGCTGCTGATGAAAAACTTGGCCGCATGCCTTTTTTAGTATCTGCCGCCAGAGTAAATTGCGATACCACCAATAACTCACCTTGAATATCTTGCAGGCTTAAATTCATTTTGTCGTTTTCATCGCTAAATACGCGGTAATTGCTAACTTTATGTAGCAGCTTATCAGTGCTTTGTTGATCATCATGCTTTTCAACCCCAAGCAACAATAAAAGCCCCTGCTCAATTTGACCAATTACCTGACCATCCACTTCAACTTTTGCGTGTTTTACGCGCTGAATTAATCCTTGCATCTATTCCTCGATAATTTGATACACATAAGATCGGCTGCACGCCGCACTGCCGCTAAATATACATTACTATCAACACCATGCCCAACACCATCTAAAATAAGTAACTGTGCGTTGAGTTGCTCAGCTAAATGCTGTACGGCATTAAAACGACACACTAAATCATGCCTGCCATGAATAAACCAAGTAGGAATTTTACTAATTTTTTTATAGTGTTCACCAATGAAGTTATCAGTAATAAAACACTGAGCAGTAAAGTAATGGACCATTAAACGCGCCATATTAAGCCCCAACTGTGGTGAACTTAACCCCCATTGATGTTGCTGTTTACCATGGCTTAATACGTTTTCCCATTGGCACCATAATTTAGCAAAGTGATTTGCATTAATTTGATTATCATCATTTAATTGCCGCCGATAAAACGCAAAAATGCTGGCAACATCAGGTAAATCCTGAGAAAAACGCGCATATAATTCAGGATAAAAATGTGCAGCAGCACCATGACGACTATATAGCCACTGAAAATCGGCTGAAGTAGCTAAAAACGTGCCTCGTAAAATTAACCCATGTACATGTTGAGTGTGTTCGATGGCATACAGCAAACACAGAGTTGCTCCCCACGAACCACCGCTTAACACCCACTTTTCTAGTCCTAAGTAAGTGCGTAAATAATCAAGGTCAGCGACCAGTTCTGTGGTTGTATTAGCGCTAGTTAAATGAGGCGTTGATTGCCCGCAGCCGCGTTGGCTATATAAAATAATACGATAACGGGTAGGATCAAAGAAACGGCAATTATCAGCATGTAAACCTACGCCGGGCCCGCCATGGCAAATTACCACCGGCAAGCCAGCTGGATCACCGAACTCTTGTACATGAATTTGGTGCCCACTTCCCACACTCAAATGAAAATCATGGTATGGGGTAATATTTGGATATAACTGCATAATGCCGATTCTCCTATCAGCGATGCAGTGAATTACTTATTAGCATCGCCCTCATCAAGGATAATATCGGGTGTATCTTCGATATTTTTAGGGCCAATACATACTGTAAACTCTGCACCGAGTAACACAACCACCCACGACAAATACACCCACACAAATAAAATTGGAATAGTTGCCACCGCACCATAAATCACTTCGTATGAAGGAAAGTGACTGATATAAAGCGCAAAACCTTTTTTAGTTAATTCAAACAACAAGGCTGCAAATAAAGCACCTGGTACTGCAGCTTTAAAAGATACGCGAGTATTAGGCACTAAAGTATAGAGCATAATAAAGCCAGCCATAGAAATTAAATAAGGCAGTAATTTTAATAAAAAGCCACTAAAGCCCGGAATCCCCTGATCGGCAAATGATACTAACGACACAATATATGAAGTAACACCAATACTTGCGCCTAATAACAATGGCCCTAAACTCAACACCATCCAATATACCGCGAAAGAAATCATCATTGGTCGCTTGGTTTTAATTCGCCAAATTCGATTCAGCGTCGCATCAACATTACGGATCAGTAGCAATGCTATCGCTGCAAGAAAACCAATACCTACAGCGGTCATTTGATTGGCATTACCTGCAAAAGACGTTATATGCTCTTTAATTACATCTGATGAGGTAGGCACAAAGTTAGTAAATAAAAAGTTTTCAATAGCAATACGGGTATCTTCAAAGCCAGGAAAAGCCGAGAAAATAGCCACGCCAACTGCAATTAAAGGAACCAATGAAAGTAAGGTTACATAGGCTAAATAACCAGCATTTACAGTAATTTGGTCGTCAATGCAGCGATTAATATACTGCATCCACCACGTTGGCTGCTGACGTATAAGTACCCTCAACTGCTGTTTATAATGTGCGACCTTTTCATTCATAAAGTTAACTTTCTGCTAAAATAGTTTTGATTATCATAGCAATCCACCACATAATTTACAGCACTAACGGATTTAAAAAGGGATCTCGATGAAAAAACTGACTTTACTCAGCGCACCAATATTGGCCTTATCACTGGCTTTATCTGGCTGCCAATCTGCATATTACTCGGCTATGGAATCAGTTGGTGTGCATAAGCGTGACATTTTAGTGGACCGCGTAGAAGCAACTAAAGAGTCTCAAGAAGAGTCTCAAGAGGAATTCCAATCTGCACTTGAACGTTTAACAACATTGATTAACTTTGATGGTGGAGATGTACAAGCAGCCTATGACCAACTCAATGATGACTACGAATCTAGCCTTGCGGCTGCTAATGACGTTACAAATAACATCAACAAAGTTGAAGATGTAGCTGAAGCATTGTTTGAAGAATGGAACGATGAATTAGAACAATATTCTAACGCTTCACTTAAACGTGAAAGTAATAAAAAGCTCACCGCAACCAAACGTGACTTTGATAAACTGTTACGCTCTATGCGTAATGCTGAAAGCAAGATGGAGCCGGTACTGTCATCACTGCATGACAATGTTTTATACTTGAAGCATAACCTTAATGCACAAGCTGTATCAGCCATTCAAGGTGAATTCACTAATCTTAAGCGCGACATCAAAGTGTTAATGGATGACATGAACAAGTCGATTGCTGATTCAAATAAATTTATTGAGCAAATGAGTAAAGCAGGCTAAATCAGCTGTGAGTTTGCCTGTCACTTATCAAGAGCGCTAGTTTGCTAGTCGCAGAGTAATCAAAGCCTACATTTATGTAGGCTTTTTTGTTGTTATATCTTGTTACTTTTTAAGTGTTTTTTCATCGGCTATTTTTGCTACAATTCTACCTAATTAGAATTATAAAAACATTAAACAATGAAAATACGTGCAGTTAGTTTAATTATCGCATCAAGTTTATTAGCTGCGTGTAGCACTGCCAATCATGTGCAAAGAATTGCAGGCGCTGATACTGTTGTGCCTCTTCATCAAGAGGGTGAACAGGCTGGGCGCTACCACAACCTCTATCCAGGGAAAAAAACCTATACGATTAGCTGCGAAAGTGATTGTTACCCAAGTAATGCTAACTTGATATGTGAAACTCCGGGTGAAAACTGCCTCTATCAAGGCGCGCAACTAGCACCACAACTAAATACCGGCTACACAGTTCGCTGGCTCGGTCACGCCGGGTTTATGATCAACACTCCTAACGGCCAGCAAGTTGTATTTGACCCAGTAAAAGAGCAATTTGACTCCCCTGTTGATTTAGCTTTTCGGCTTGCATCTGGGTTTTATCGTAAGCCTGGGGACTGGCTTAGCGAAAGTGAACTTAACAATCTAGACGCAGTAATTTATTCTCATATTCATTACGATCACTTCAATAAAGCAGACATTGAAAGCATCGGTAATAAACCTCGCTACTTAACACCACTTGGTATGGCAGATAACTTTCCTACCGGTGGTTTTAATATTAGCGAAATGGCGTGGTATGCAAAAACTAAAATTGATGATTTAACCATTCATGCGCTACCTGCGCATCATTTTAGCAGTCGTGTGTTAGTGCCCTTTATTTACGAAGATAACGATAAAGATTTATGGAATGGCTGGTTACTTGAGCAAAATGGCAGCACTTTATTTTTTGCAGGCGACACAGGCTATTCAAAACACTTTAACGATATACAGAAAAAATATGGCGCTATCGATGTGTGCTTAATGCCAATCGCCTCGTACTACCATGAAGAAAACGGTAACTGGTATCGTTATGTACATACTACTCCTGAGGATGCCTTAACAGCCGCACAGGAGCTTAACTGTAAAGTTATGATACCTTGGGGCTATGGCAACTCAAGTTGGAAGATGGGCGATCACAGCAGCCATTCTGCATTGCTGCGCTTATTGCATATGTATGATGAGATGAAGTCACAAATCCCGCTGTATATTCTAAATGAAGGGCAAAGTGTCGCACTATAAAACGGCACTTGGGTACTGATACGATTGCTCTTCCGCCTTACATTCATCATCACCGAGAGAGCGATTTATTGGCCCAAGTAACATACTAAAAAAACCATTAATTATATTCGCTGTTTGGTGTGTCTCTGAGCTATCAAGCGAGTGGTTCTGCACTTGCCGTTGCTGACTTTGCACACTACCAACAACAAAGTCACAACCCGAGCTCATTACTTGCGAAGAAGTACAACCAGATAACAACATAGCCACAATCAACAACAATACGTTAGCCACAATTATTCCTTTTATATTAATTCTAGTAGTGCCATTACTTTACCTGTTAACTGAGCGAGAAAATGTAAAAAACTGTATTCACTTACGATCCATTACTATCACTAATTTTATACCTGAACATTCTGTCTGTTGTTTTCAATTTTTGTTTCAGTCACTATTGAACCACAAACAAAATAAGAAACTTTGAGAATTAGATGAAAACAGCCGCGCTTACCTTAGGCCTATTAATGAGCAACGCCGCTATGGCTATCGATGTAGAGCATACAGCAACACCAATTACTATTGACGGTGTATCTGAAAGCGCATGGGACCAAGCAAAATGGCAGCCTATGCCTTTTCTTATGGATGGCACCTTGCCTGACTCAGATAAAGACTTTAAAGGCCGCTACAAGTTACTTTGGGATGAAAACTACCTGTATTTACAAGCCGATATTGTGGATGATGTACTAATTGATACCCATCCAGATCCTACCGATAAGTACTGGGACGATGATGCCTTAGAAGTGTTTATTGATAGCGACGCAGCTGGCGGTAACCATCAGTTCAATCATACTGCGTTTGCCTATCACATTGGTCTTGATAACCAAGCTGCCGATTTCGGAGCTGATAAAAAACCCCATTTATACACAGATCATTTAATCAGCCACTGGCAACGAAACAGTACCGCCCCATATAACATCACATGGGAAGTAGCCATTAAGCTCTACCCGAATGATTTCCAAGAAGGTGTGCCAAACACCCCGCTTAAGTTAACGGCAAAGCAAGTAATCGGCTTTATGCTCGCCTACTGCGATAACGACGGCAGTAAAATTCGTGAGCACTTTATGGGTTCGCATGAAGTACAACCCGTAAATGGCAGCCGCAACCTAGGCTATATCGACGCCAGCGTATTTGGAAAGGTTACGTTATTACCGAAAAAGTGATAGGAGTTGGCGAGTCAACTAGAGTAAAGTTAGCAAGTTAAGCAAGGTTGGGTTGAGCGCAGCGAAACCCAACGAAAAAATACCCCGCTAACAAAAACAGGGGCTTTGCATTATCAGCTACTTTAAAAGCCCTTCCTCTTTTACTGCTCATTTTCTTCTCCTTGTGCAAAAAAATCTTTAAGTCAGTTATTCACAAAGAGGATAAGAGGCGCTGCACTTTTAGAGGAAAGAGGTTATGTTGCATGGTTTATAAAATCTAGCGGTTTTTACCTAATAGCTATACAAACACCAATCTAGCCAACTACGCTGTTCTAATCTGACCGCTTATAGCTTACAGCTCTTCCCCTCACAAACTTTACTCTCGCTAACTTTACTCTCGCTAACTTTCCCCTAGCTAACTTTACTCTCGCTAACTAATAACCACAAAAAAGCCGCTGTATTTTGCAATACAGCGGCTTTTAAAATCAGCTTAATTTATAAGGTGATTATCCTTTAGGCGCACGACCAGCACGTTTACGTTCGTTTTCTGTAAGATGACGCTTACGGATACGAATGTTTAGTGGTGTTACTTCAACTAGCTCGTCATCATCGATGAACTCAAGCGCTTGCTCAAGTGAGTAGTTTAGGTGCGGAGAAAGCGTTTGCGCTTCATCAGTACCAGATGCACGTACGTTAGTTAACTGCTTGCCTTTAAGGGCGTTAACTGTAAGGTCGTTATCACGGTTATGAATACCGATAACCATACCTTCGTATACTTCAACACCGTGACCGATGAATAAGCGACCACGTTCTTGTAAGTTGAATAATGCGTTAGTAAGTGCTTTACCTGTTGCATTTGCAATCATTACACCGTTCTTACGAACACCGATCTCGCCACCTTTGTGCGGACCGTAATGGTCGAAAGTATGGTACATAAGACCAGAACCTGATGTAAGCGTCATGAAATCAGTTTGGAAACCGATTAAACCACGACTTGGGATCATAAAGTCTAAACGCATACGACCTTTGCCATCTGGCGTCATATTTGTTAGTTCGCCTTTACGAAGACCAATTTGCTCCATTACAGAACCTTGGTGCTCATCTTGACAGTCAATTGTTACTGTTTCAAACGGTTCTTCTAGAACGCCATCAACAGTACGTAAGATTACTTCTGGACGAGAAACAGCTAGCTCGTAACCTTCACGACGCATGTTTTCGATTAAGATACCTAGGTGTAATTCACCACGACCAGATACACGGAAGCTATCTGGGCTAGCAGTATCTTCAACGCGAAGTGCTACGTTGTGTACTAATTCTTTGTCTAAACGCTCACGGATATTACGTGACGTTACAAACTTACCTTCTTTACCACAGAAAGGTGAGTTATTTACAGAGAATGTCATTGTTACAGTTGGCTCATCAACACTTAGTGGTGGTAATGCCTCAACGTTGCCAGGGAAACAAACTGTATCAGAAATCTTAAGCTCACCAATACCTGTTACTGTTACGATGTTACCAGCGTAAGCTTTATCAGTTTCGATACGCTCAAGGCCTAGGTAGCTTTGTACTGCGCCAATTTTACCATTACGTTTAGTACCATCGGCACTGATAATAGTAACTTGTTGGTTAGGAGCAACAGAACCACGTTTGATACGACCGATACCGACTACACCAACATATGAGTTGTAATCAAGTTGCGAAATCTGCATTTGGAAGTCACCTTCAGGATCTGCATCCGGTGGTGATACTTCGTCAACGATCATCTTGAACATAGGTTCCATGTTGTCTGATGGCTCGTCTAAATCTAATGTTGCCCAGCCGTTAATTGCTGATGCATAGATTACTTTAAAGTCTAACTGTTCGTCAGTTGCGCCTAGGTTGTCGAATAAATCAAAGATTTGATCCATAACCCAATCAGGACGTGCACCTGGTTTATCAATTTTATTGATAACAACGATTGGCTTTAAGCCTTGCGCGAATGCTTTTTGCGTAACGAAACGCGTTTGTGGCATTGGACCTTCTTGAGCATCAACAAGTAGTAATACTGAGTCAGCCATCGAAAGTACGCGTTCAACTTCACCGCCAAAGTCGGCGTGTCCAGGGGTGTCTACGATATTGATATGGTAGTCATTCCATGAAATGGCTGTGTTTTTAGCCAAAATGGTAATACCACGTTCTTTCTCAATGTCGTTTGAGTCCATCACGCGCTCTTCGTTACCGCCGCGTGTTTCTAATGTACCTGATTGCTCAAGTAGTTTGTCAACCAATGTTGTTTTACCGTGGTCAACGTGCGCGATAATCGCTATATTTCTTAACTTTTCGATGCTCATATTTTTACTCAGAGAAATTAAATTCTCATTGATCCTGCAAGATCTACGCACTCATCTGCGTTTTCACGAGATGTCCCAGCATAGGATTTAAAAGGGCGCATATTATCCCTTATTAATGACATGGATGAAAGTTTATCCAATATATATTTCAAAACTTTCTTTATACTTGCAATAAGTATCTGTTTTATATATGACATTTTAATTAATTTAATTTTTCAATTTGCCACTATTTTGCTCATTCCTAGCTATTATTGTCATAATTTGGCAGTATTTGGTGAGTAAGTTAGCTTTATGTTGGTGTTTATAATCTATACAATTTAGCGCCAAAGAGAAGTGACCACACTGACGCACCAAAATGATCACAAGCCGATCCAATATGGTGCAAAACATATAACAGCTGGATGTATAACTTATTTTTTAACCTTAAAAACAATGCACTATAAAAATGGCATAAAAGCCGCTTACTATAAAAGCAAAAGCAATTATGCAGCAAAATAAAACCCAACAGTTGGAGGACACATGTCACAATCGGTTTTAGATTTTATTAAAGAAAATGACGTTAAGTTCGTTGATTTACGCTTTACTGATACCAAAGGTAAAGAGCAACATGTTTCTATTCCTCATCACCAAGTAGATGAAGATTTCTTTGAAGACGGCAAAATGTTTGACGGTTCTTCAATTGCTGGTTGGAAAGGCATTAATGAATCAGACATGGTATTACTACCTGTTGCTGAGTCTGCTAAATTAGACCCTTTCACAGAAGAAGCTACTTTAATTTTACGTTGTGATGTTGTTGAACCTGGCACATTACAAGGTTATGAGCGTGATCCTCGTTCAGTTGCTAAGCGCGCTGAAGAGTACATGCGTTCGACTGGTATTGCTGATACCGTGCTATTTGGTCCTGAGCCAGAGTTCTTCGTATTTGATGACATCAAATACAAAACTGATATGTCAGGTTCAATGTACAAAATTGATTCTAAGCAAGCAGCTTGGAACTCAGATAAAAGCTACGAAGGCGGCAACACTGGCCATCGTCCAGGCGTGAAAGGTGGTTATTTCCCTGTTGCTCCAGTTGATGATTTCCAAGATTGGCGTTCAGCGACGTGTTTAGTTCTTGAAGAGCTAGGTCAAGTTGTAGAAGCGCATCACCACGAAGTGGCTACAGCTGGTCAAAACGAAATCGCAACTCGCTTTAACACTATGGTATTAAAAGCAGATGAAATCCAAGAAATGAAATATGTTATCCATAACATGGCTCATTTATATGGCAAAACAGCGACCTTCATGCCTAAGCCAATCGTTGGTGACAATGGTTCTGGTATGCACTGTCACCAGTCTTTAGCTAAAGACGGTGTTAACTTATTCGCAGGCGACAAGTACGGCGGTCTTTCTGAAGAAGCGCTTTACTACATCGGTGGTATTATCAAGCATGCTAAAGCAATCAATGCTTTTGCAAATGCGTCTACTAACTCGTACAAACGTTTAGTACCAGGCTTTGAAGCGCCAGTAATGCTTGCGTACTCTGCACGTAACCGTTCTGCATCAATCCGTATCCCAGTGGTTCCATCAGAAAAAGGTCGTCGTATCGAAGTACGCTTCCCAGATCCAACAGCTAACCCATACCTTGCTTTCTCTGCAATGCTTATGGCTGGCCTTGATGGTATCAAAAACAAGATCCACCCTGGCGATGCAATGGATAAAGATTTATACGACTTACCAGCAGAAGAAGCAGCAGAAATCCCAACAGTTGCAACTTCACTACAAGAAGCGCTTGCGTCTCTAGATGCTGACCGTGAGTTCTTAAATCAAGGTGGTGTATTCACTAACGATTTAATCGATGCTTACATTGCGCTTAAGTCTAAAGAAGTTGAAAAGCTTAACATGACGACTCACCCTGTTGAGTTCGAAATGTACTACAGCTGTTAATTAGGCTGTAGAAAAATTATCTTATAGATAATATATGTGTGTTCTCAAGGCCCGTTCTGCGGGCTTTTTTTATGGCTAATTTTCCCATTCTCCACTAAAGTTTAATTAGTGCAAAAAATGCAAGGTGACAAGGTGAAAAAGACGCTTTTATTACTAGTAACTCTGATTTTAATCAGCTTTTATGGCTATTCTGGCGATAAGAAAATTTATTCTTGGAAAGATAAAAATGGCGTATCAGTATTTTCAGATACTCCTAAACCAGGTGCGCAAGAAATCAAGCTCACCAATCAAAGTTTGTCGATGCCGACTGTTGATACAAGCATTTTAGATGAACAGCAACCAGCGGCTGTGAAAAGCTATAAAGCGGTTATTTCTTCCCCTGCCGATCAAGGCACTGTTCGTGAAAATACCGGTTCAGTGTATGTAACTAGCCGTATAACACCACGCTTTGAGAATGGTTTTAAAATTCAACTACTAGTTGATGGCGCACCGTACGCAGAACCTAGCAATATCAGTACTTTTGCCCTGCGCGAGGTAAACCGTGGCGAACACACATTGCAACTGAAGCTATTTGACCCACAAGGCTCTGTTGTCTCTGTTAGTCCAGTGAGCACATTTTATATGCATAGAGCATCGTCTTTATAAAAACCATGTATTTCTATCAAAGACCATAATTTACTTAAAATATTTGTGCTAAGCTGCTAATAATCATCAGCGCACTAAAATGGTGCAACCATGCCCGATAATAAAAATTTTAACCCTGAGTTACTAACTAGCATTTGGCAAAACCTGTCAACGGCAGTGATCTTACTTGATCAACAATTCACCCTTATTTACGCTAATAATAGCGCCAGTGAACTGTTAGGATTAGGCCCTAAACGTATCCTCAATCAACCTTTTGACAGTCTTTTTAATTACCATTCCATTGACCTTAAACGCATTGCACAATACTCTTTGGTAGATGGTGTAGATTGCCACCAGCACAGAGCTGACGTGGTTTTTGTTGATTCTCGTCATGCCAAACTGGCAATTAGTTCGCGTCGCGTGAAGTTACAAAATGAGTATTTTATTTTATTCGAGTGTCGCCAAACTGATGATGAAATTCGCCACGATCAAGCTTCTAATCAAATGCATCAATATCAAGCAGCACGTAACCTAATTAGAGGGCTTGCTCATGAAATCAAAAATCCTTTAGGCGGAATTCGCGGAGCGGCGCAATTATTGCAGTATGAGGTTGATCAGCAAGAACGGGATGAATGTGCAGAATTAATTATTGAACAAGCCGATCGCTTACGAGAGCTTGTTGACAGGCTACTGGGCCCGAATCAATTACCACAAAAGTCATACGGTAATATTCATCAAACCTTAGAGTCTGTAATTAAACTTAGTACATTAGATAATTGCGCCAATATTAGCTTGGAAAAAGATTACGACCCAAGTATACCTGATGTCTATATTGACCAAGGTAAAATTCAGCAAGTAGTACTTAACATCGTTCGAAATGCACAACAAGCGTTAGTCGGTGGTGGCGTGATAAAAATTAAAACACGTATTAATCACCAGCAACGTCGCCCTGGAAAAGCCCCTAAAAAGGCACTGCTGATCCAAATTTCAGATGACGGACCAGGTATCGATTCCAGCATCAAAGAGACATTATTTTACCCGATGATCACCAACAAAGAAGGTGGTTCTGGCTTAGGTCTCTCGATTGCACAAACCTTGATCGATCAACACAACGGCTATATAGAATGCGATAGCTGGCCAGGTCATACAGAGTTTAATATATATCTGCCTTTTGCGGATTAATCGGTTTTTGGAGTTTGCATGAAAACAGTTTGGCTGGTTGATGATGATGCATCTATTCGCTTTGTACTTGAAAAAGCACTAACTCGCGCAGGATTTAATGCTGAAAGTTTTTCTAATGCACAAGACGTTCTGTCAGCATTAAAGTTTAGCCAACCTACGGTACTGGTGTCTGATGTACGTATGCCTGGTATGGATGGTATGGCATTATTAGAACTGATCGCTGAACAAAACCCAGGCTTGCCAGTGATCATCATGACTGCGCATTCAGATTTAGATTCAGCGGTAAATGCGTTTCAAAAAGGTGCTTTTGAATACCTAGCCAAACCATTTGATTTAAATGAAGCCGTTGCGTTAGTAGAAAGCGCGTGTCGCGCTAACTCAACTAAAAAAGTAAAACGTAAACCCGCACCACCTAAGAGTGCCCATATCATTGGCGAAGCGCCAGCCATGCAAGAAGTATTTCGAGCAATAGGTAAGCTGTCAGCATCAAGTATGAGCGTACTTATCAATGGTGAATCTGGTACCGGTAAAGAATTGGTAGCCAGTGCTTTACATAACCACAGCCCACGCAAAGAAAACCAGTTTATTGCCTTAAACATGGCAGCTATTCCAAAAGAGTTGGTTGAATCAGAGCTATTTGGCCATGAAAAAGGCGCTTTTACTGGTGCTGATAGCGTACGTAAAGGTCGCTTTGAGCAAGCCAATGGCGGTACGCTATTCTTAGATGAGATTGGTGATATGCCGCTGGATGTACAAACCCGTTTGCTGCGTGTTTTAGCTGATGGTGAGTTTTACCGTGTTGGTGGCCATCAAAGTATTAAAGTTGATGTCCGGATCATTGCCGCGACTCACCAAAACCTTGAAGACTTAGTAAAACAAGGCAAATTCAGAGACGATTTATTTCATCGCTTAAATGTTGTGCGCCTGCGCCTACCTGCACTGCGTGAACGTACCGAAGACATTGAACGCTTAGCACAGCATTTTTTACATAAAAGCGCCAAAGACTTACAAGTCGAAAGCAAAATTCTCAGCTCAAAAGCCACCGACTTACTACGCTTGTTCAACTGGCCTGGCAATGTTCGTCAACTAGAGAACACTTGCCGTTGGCTTACCGTTATGGCTCCTGGCGAGCTTGTGAGTGAGCAAGACTTACCTCCAGAGATCTTAGCAATTGACGAGACTCAACAAGAGGGTGATTGGCTTGATGCCTTTCAACAATGGCTTAATCTAGAGCTTAAGCAAGGTAAAGAAAACATCTGGCCTAATGTACAAGCGCAATTAGAAACCCGCCTAATTAAAACCGCATTGGCAAACTGTGCAGGACATAAACAAGAAGCCGCAGTAAAAATAGGCTGGGGCCGCAATACATTGACCCGTAAATTAAAAGAGCGCAATATCAACTAACTTCCCTGCTCAAACGAAGGAAAATAAGTTGAAGTTAATCGAGCATATTCCATTAATAAAGCAGATGGAGATACTTAATAGGCTGAGTTTTTTAGAGAGTTCAGCCTCAATGAGCGCCAAGTATTACTGGAGTCATTCAGTCACTTATACTTGATCAATAAAGATCGCTTTGTGTTTAAACAGTTTGATAACGACAAACAACTGTATATCGTGCTCAGCGGCGCTATTGTGGTATTTAAACATAGTCATCTGATGGATTTAGGCACCATTGAACCAGGCGAATTTATTGGTGAAGGTGCGTTTATAAATAACCGCGAGCACAGCACCAGTGCTCGTGCTAAAAGCGATACCATAGTACTGGCGATTACCAGCGAAGCACTAATACGTTTACCAAATGTGATCCGCGAAAAAATTAAAGACCGCATTATCGAAGGGATGAGCGAGCGTATAGCCAAACTTAGTCACTACCTAGAATCACGGGGCTAATCCATATACACAACTTGCAGCGAGCAGTTTAACCAATGCGGCCCTGTAATGTGTGCGTTATAGCGAAATGTGTCTGAGGGCTTTTCCCCAAAAGGAGTAGCAACCAAAGGGCTTAAATGCGTGTATGACTGCGAAGTATCTCTATAATTGATGACTAAATAATTTTCATAACGCTGCCAAACTAACTGAGCGCGGGCACCATTTAGTAAAGCAAATTCAACCAAGTTATCAACAAATCTAACTTTGAGACCATTGTAACGATCTTCAACGCAACCAGTAGTTCGCATTTGTTCTGGCACATCAAAACCTAGCTCTATTTGCTCACCACGCAAGTAAAAGCCAATATTGCCATTGCTATAATGATGATTTGCCGCCGACACATAGTGTATCTGTGGCTGATAGCCCATTGCTTGCATAATATCAGCAAGCTGCTCGGTTTCAGCTGTAAGTAGCTTATCTTCGGAAGTTAACAGTGTCGCAGCGGCAAACTCTTTGGGGATTGGTAATTGAATAAACTGATACGGTAATGGTTGTTGCTGTAAGCGTATTGTTAGCTGTTGTTTTTCTAGCTCTGTTAACGCTTGCGTGTACACATATATTGTTGGTTGTTGGCACGCAGTTAGTAATAACAACATGCCAATTAAAATGCCATATTTCATAGTCACCTCGAATAGATTACAACTGTAGTCTATTCGAGGTGACTATTTATAGCAAGTTAATTCACTTGGCTATTGAGCCAAGCATCCACGCTTTTACGGGTATATAAAACATCCTTAAACAAGCGGTGTCGTTGAAACTCAAGTAGTTTTTCTTTGCTATTTTCACCACAACTTAATTGGCTGTGATTGTCGTTAAAACGTGAAATAAGCGAAAAGCCTCGCTCTGGTTGTTGCGATGCTTTCTTTGCAACCTGATTAAGCCGCGCACGCACATCATCTGCGGTCATAAAGTCAGAACCCTCTAAACCCATTAGCTCTTTTTTCATGGCTAGTCTTACGCCCATGTTAAATCTCCAGTACTGCGGCATTTGTAATAAAATGACCAACTAAATATCGAATTCGATTCGAACAGCAAATTGTAGGCCAGCTTTTCACGCGGATACTACGCTTGAATTACTACCGTTTTTTTAAAGACGGTAGAAAATTCGATATAGTTTCAGGTTAATTCTATTTAATGCCCTGTAGACTTTAGGCTGCTTGATGCAAAAGTCGCGCACAGCCTTTATACTACAGGCTGTGCCCTACCTTAATGAGATCAAACATGAACGACGAATATATTGAAATTGAATTAGAAGAAGAGCCAATTGAGCTATGCAAACTCTTAAAAGTTCTTGATTTAGTCGAAGGTGGCGGCCAAGCCAAAAACCTTATCACTGAAGGTTATGTTGGCGTTAACCATGAAATTTGTACAATCAAGCGGAAAAAATTATACAGTGGTGATGTGCTTGAATTTGATGGTGAGCTATTTAAGTTAACCCTAAGTGAAGATGCAACACCGGCGCAGCGTGCTGTGGAAAATACTCAATCTGAGAGTGTAAAAAGCCCTGTGCAAGAAACACCAGCGGCACCTAAAAACAAACGTAAACGTACTAAAAAGCCGAAAGTAGATGAAAAAACGGGCCGTCGTCCAATTTCATTTGGTTAATCACCAGCATAACTTGTAAAACAGTTTGAGGTCGTCTTTAATTACTTTCTAAATAACGACAAATAGAAAGCATTTTATGACGACTTCAACAGCCCCTACTTGGCTCAAAAGTGTTGCTTGGGCCGCATTAGTTTGGAATTTACTCGGGGTAATTGCATTTATTATGCAACTGCTTATGACACCTGAGATGATTAGTAAACTTCCTGCAGATCAACAAGCTGCATATTCAAATACCCCTTTATGGTCTACCTTAGCATTTGCTGTAGCCGTTTTTGCTGGCACATTAGGCTGTGTTTTCTTATTGCTTAAAAATGCCATTGCGCGAGCGTGTTTTGCGTTGTCTTTAATCGCGATTTTTATCCAGCAATTTTATAATTTTATCGTCATTAACAGTATTGCATTACTCGGTGCGAGTGCTGTATTTATGCCACTACTGGTGATCATCATCGCTGTTTTATTATTACAACTTAGTCATCGTGGCAAACAACAAGGCTGGCTGAGATAAAACATCACTGCAAGCTTGCGTTGTTTTGATTGGTTTTACTACCCATGGCTTGAAATCTAAATTTTCAGCATCATCTCAGTATCATAAACTGTCTACTAATCGTGCAATCTGATACTGGTATGCAGTTTGCATTTCACTATTTAAAAGAGGTTACATTTACCATTTAAGGACATTCATCTACTTTAGGGGCATATAATGAATAATAGTTTTGATACCCAAAAACAACTCACTATTAATGGCGAGCAGTTTCATATTCATTCACTGCAAGGATTAGGCGACAAAGCCAAACGATTGCCGTTCTCGCTGAAAATTCTACTAGAAAATTTATTACGCAATGAAGATGGCGTAAATATCAAAGCACAAGATATCGATGCATTATTAGATTGGGATCCTCAAGCTAAGCCAACTGCTGAGGTAGCATTTACGCCAGCACGCGTAGTAATGCAAGACTTTACCGGTGTGCCTGCAATCGTTGATTTAGCCGCAATGCGTGACGCCATGGAAAAACTCGGTGGCGATCCTGCGAAAATAAACCCACTCTCTCCTGCCGAATTGGTAATTGATCACTCTGTACAAGTAGATGGCTATGGTAATGATGGCTCATTTGATTTAAATGCCAAGCTAGAATATGAACGCAATAAAGAACGCTATGAGTTTTTACGTTGGGGGCAAACAGCCTTTGATAACTTAAAAGTAGTGCCGCCTGCAACAGGGATCGTTCACCAAGTGAATTTAGAATACCTGGCACGAGTGGTATTTAACGAAGACCGCAACGGGCAAAAATTTGCTTACCCAGATACCTTAGTTGGTACTGATTCTCATACTACCATGATCAATGGCTTAGGCGTGCTTGGCTGGGGTGTAGGTGGTATTGAAGCAGAAGCCGCAATGCTCGGCCAGCCAATTAGCTTGCTGATCCCACAAGTTGTGGGCATGAAGCTCAGTGGCCGCTTACCTGAAGGCACCACAGCGACCGATTTAGTGCTGACCGTTACTGAAATATTGCGTAAGCATGGCGTTGTCGGTAAATTTGTAGAATTTTATGGCGATGGCCTTGCTGATTTACCACTAGCCGACCGCGCAACCATAGCCAACATGGCACCGGAATACGGCGCTACCTGTGGTATTTTCCCTATCGATGATGAAACAATTAATTATCTTCGTTTAACCAACCGTGATGAAACACAGCTAAAACTGATAGAAGACTACGCAAAACATCAAGGTTTATGGCGCAACGATGGCGATGAAGCAAATTACACCGACAAGCTCGAATTAAACCTAAATGATGTAGTGCCAAGCCTTGCCGGTCCGAAACGTCCACAAGACAGAATTGCCCTTGATCAAGCTGGCGAAGTTATTGCCAATCATTTAAAAACCTTTCAAGATGAACGTCTTGCTAAGCGCGACGATAGTGATGAACAGCAATCACGAATTGAAGGTGAAGGCCCTGTCACTAATCCTGATGAGCCAACCAACGAAGCGCAATTTATGGGCGCAGCAAAGGTTAACTTTAAAGGGCAAGAATTTGAGTTAAAAGATGGCGCTTGTGTGATTGCTGCCATTACTAGCTGTACCAACACTTCTAATCCAAGTGTGATTTTAGCCGCTGGTTTAGTTGCGCAAAAAGCTCGCCAGTTAGGAATTAACGTAAAACCTTGGGTAAAAACATCACTGGCACCTGGCTCACAAGTGGTCACTGACTACTTAAAAAAAGCAGGCCTGATGGATGATTTAGATGCACTTGGCTTTAACCTAGTAGGTTATGGCTGCACTACCTGTATTGGTAACTCAGGTCCGCTTGCCGATGAGATCAGTGAGGCAATTCAACAACATAAATTAGTAGTAAGCTCTATTTTATCGGGTAACCGTAACTTTGAAGGACGTATTCACCAAGATGTGAAAATGAACTTTTTAGCCTCACCACCTTTAGTTGTCGCCTATGCGATTGCAGGTCGTACTGATATCGATGTTTATAACGAGCCACTTGCGCAAGATGCTAATGGTAACGATATTTACCTGAAAAATATTTGGCCTAGTGTCAGCGAAGTGAATGAACTGGTGAAAAAAACCGTCACTAAAGAAATGTTCGCTACCAGTTACGGTAATGTTTATAAGGGTGATGATCGCTGGCAACAAATCAAAATTCCTGATGGTAAACTTTATGACTGGGATGATGCCTCAACGTATATTAAAAAAGCGCCGTTTTTTGATGGCATGACGACAGAACCACCAGGCATCCCTACTATTACGGGTGCTCGCTGTTTAGCAAAACTTGGCGATTCCGTCACTACTGATCATATCTCCCCTGCTGGTGCAATTAAAGCAAGCGCGCCTGCTGGCGAATACTTACAAGAAAATGGCGTAGATAAATCGCAATTTAACTCATACGGTTCTCGCCGTGGTAATCATGAAGTAATGATGCGCGGTACATTTGCCAATGTACGCTTAAAAAACTTGCTTGCACCAGGCACCGAAGGCGGTGTAACGCGCACTCAACCTGATGATGAGCTTGCCAGTATTTACGATGCTGCAATGGCGTATCAACAGCAAGGCGTACCGCTCGTTGTGCTTGCCGGTGCTGAGTATGGTACGGGTTCATCACGAGACTGGGCAGCGAAAGGTTCGCTATTATTAGGTATTAAAGCGGTCATTGCGCAAAGTTATGAGCGTATTCATCGCTCGAACCTAATTGGTATGGGCGTGCTACCACTGCAATTTAAAGCAGGTGAGAGCCATGAATCACTGGGGTTAACAGGTCAAGAGCAGTTCGATATCGAAGGTCTCTACGATAAAACCAAGGAAGTTAGTGTCGTTGCCACTAATAGCGAAGGCAAAAAACTAAGCTTTAGTGCCGATGTCCGTATTGATACCCCCAAAGAGTGGGATTACTACAAACATGGCGGCATTTTACAGTATGTACTGCGTAATATGTTAACTAGCTAATTAATCTATAATATTAGGGCTTTGCAAAATTAATTTGCTTAGCCCTTAATTTTTTGATGTAAAACAAGTCAGCTTACTCATTATTAACTACACTTAATTCATCTTATCATTAATGCCTGCATACTATGACCGAGCAGAAGATCATCACAGTACTAAAAGTATTTATTGTCCTTGGCATATGCCTTATTGCGACTGGACATTATTTATTAGTCTCGGATCTGTTTGGTGAACAAAATAGTATACATGGCATTATTATCAGCGCCGCTTTTATTGCTATTGGAGTGCTATTTTCTCTGCCTACAAAAATTTACCTCACTATTGTTTTAATGAACATAGAGGCTGTACGTGACAAACATGTATAGCAGCAAGTTCATGCAATTAATCAAACCATTTAACACCGCTAAAACTTTATTAATAGCGGCATTTTTGGTGCTTTGCTTACCCACTCAATTACGTGCAAATGACAAATTGATTATTGCATCCGGTAATTTTGCACCTTATTTCATGCAGGACAACGTAACCGGTAATGGTTACTTCGATCAACTTGTGGTTCAAGTGTTACTGATACAAGGCTATCAAAACCCGCAATTGGTGCCGTTAAATAATGATGCTATTCAACGCTACTTCAACAATAAAGTCGCTGATATAGCGATCAACTATACGGCACAACCAGCTGCACATGCTTTTATTTCTCGTTATCGAGTACGATTTATGAACCGTGTGACCATGCTTCCTTCTGCATGGACCGAAAAAGTAGCTACGTTGAACGATTTGGAGAATTTAAGAGTAGGTAGTTTTATAGGGGCGAGCGATATCTTTGGCCCAGAATATAAAAACATGGCGACACAGGTATTCACCTATTATACTGAAATAGGAAATCAACAAGCCCTAAATAAACAGTTACTTACCAATAAGATCGATGCCCGTATCGGTGATTATTTAATGCTCTACTGGCATACATCAACAAACACCCAACTTGACCCTACAAGTTTTATATATCGCGATATTTTAAACTATCAAGGCTCTTACATTGTTTTTCAAGATAAGTCTGTCAGAGATAATTTTGATGAAGGCCTGACAAGATTAGTTGCTTCAGGAGAACTAATGATAGCTACTGATCGTTGGTTAAAAGCCTATAACCTGCCAATTATTAAGCAACAATTTTTTGTAACACAGCCCGAAAAAACACAGCAAAACAACGCTATTAAAGTAAATTAATGCGTCTCATCTAACGATTTAGTACGTTGCTCTAACTGTTCTTTCACTTGCTCTGCATCTTCAAACAGCTTTTTCATCACCACGGGATCATAAACACTGCCTGAGTTTGGCATTAAAGACATATTAGTTGTTTTTGAGCTGCCTTTTAAAATGGACGTATCTTCGGCCGCAACTACTGTAATATCGCGCGGATCTAGAATTACTTTTTCACTTGTGCCCTCAGGATTAGGCTGATCTGAGTAATGCCATTGACCTTGCTGATCTTGCCATTTATAAATAACGGTCGTTGCTACTGAGCTTTCATTGGTAATTGATTCTACAACTTTTTGACTGGTCTCACTAACCAATGTGGCTGCCATGGCAAGGGTGTCACTTGATAACGCAACCATTTGCTCTGTTAGCTGATTTGATTTACTACTAATACCATCACTGGTTAACCACGTTTGACCATCGGGTCGTTGCAAATAAAATAATGCCGCGACACTGATCAGCAATACCATAATAGCGAGGTACGCAAAATACTTCATCTTCAATCCTTTGAGTTAAAATTCTCGATTGCTATCATTGATAGCGGGCTATGATTTTAGCTAGGCCGCCATTATCTTTCAAGCTTTGTAAAAAATCATTAAATTCTTTCGCGTACTTTTTACCCCTTGAATTATAAGAAAACTGCAACTGCAGCGGCGCCTCAGCGACATTTTCATCACTTATGGTCAAAGCAGCAAGCTCAGGGTACTTTTGTATGTACCAGTTTACGACAGAGCGTGACATAACAGTAAAGCGTTTACTTGTATCAGTATCTTTGTGCAAACTTTGCAATATTTCTAAGTCTGAATAAAAATTCTCACGGTGCAGAGTCTCATTCACTACTGGTAGCTCATATTTTGGATACACATAACCAAATCGCCCGAGTAAAACACCGCCCTTTAAACTGCTTAGCTCCTTAAAGTCAATTAGTTCAGCTCCTCGAGCGACTACTAACACATCTTCAATTACTACTATCTCTTGGCTCCAATAATAGGGTCCATTATCTACAAGCCAAACTTCTGATTCCATTCGTGCATCAACATCACCTCGTTTCACCATTTTCGCAGAGCGCATTTCAGGGACGAAGGTATAGTCTATTTGGATCCCCGTTGCCATCGAAAACGATGTAATAACATCATTTAAAATGCCTGTTTTTGAACAAACAAAGTGATAAGGAGGGTAATCTTGCTCGGGTAAGGCAATGCGAAGGTTATCGGCAAAAAGACTAGTAGAAAAGAATAAAAAGAAAATTACGTAATATGGTTTCATAAAATACATGCACATCAATTTATAACGGCTGATTGTATTATAGTCAAAAATTTAAAACGCAGCTAGGCTGCGCTTTAATAATCACTATAGTTAGCTATCTCAGCTTAAATGATTTACTTATATTTTTACGTTCAGAATTAGATCCCATCACCATCAATGTGTAGGCCACATTCGCGGTTTAGACCAAAAAAACGGGTCTCTTCTTCGGTCATACCTGGCTCTAGTTTACGCGTAGTATGCACATCGCCCATTGACACATAACCTTGCTCCCATAATGGGTGATATGGTAAGTCATGTTTAGTCAGGTACTGATAAACATCGCGATTTGACCATTCGATGATTGGGTAAACCTTTACCGTGCCACGGCTAATTTCAATAATTTGCTTATCGGCACGTGTTGATGATTGGTCACGGCGCAAGCCACTAAACCAAGTACCTGCATTAATGTCTTTTAATGCGCGAGTCATTGGTTCAACTTTATTAAGCTGGTTGTATTGTTTAATACCTGCTTCACCTAGTTCCCATAACTTACCAAACTTGGCTTCTTGCCAAGCTGGGCTTAACTGCGACTTATACACTTTTAAATTTAGCGATAAGCGTTCGGTCATTTGCTCAATGAACTGATAAGTTTCAGGAAATAAGTAACCAGTATCTGTTAATACCACAGGAATATCGGGGCGCTGTACTGTAACTAAATGCAACATCACAGCCGCTTGAATACCAAAGCTCGATGATAAAAACTGCGTGTCTGGCAAGTTTTCCAGTGCCCATGCGACACGCTGCTCAGCGCTCATATCTTTCAATACGCCGTTAGCATCAGCCAGCAGTGTTACTTGGCTTTCTTTATCTAGCTGTAATATGTTTTTAAATTCACTCATAGTAAATTCCAAACCTCAGCAAGCGTCACCGCTTGCTTTTAAATTAAGCGTGAAAATCGGTGACTGACACTTTAACTTCAGCAACTATGCCTTTGCGGATCACAAAGTCACCAAAGCATTCGCCGTCATTACGCTCACTTGCCCATTGACCAATTAATTTGTCAAAGGCGTCTAAATACACGTCTTCACCAACATTCTCTAAATACAATTTAGGAATACGCGTCCCCTCAAGGTTACCCCCTAAGTACACGTTATATTTACCTGGGCCTTTTCCTACTAGGCCAGCTTCCGCTAACATTGCGCGGCCACAGCCATTCGGACAACCAACCACACGCATGATGATGCTGTCATCAGGAATACCGTGCTTAGCAAGCAATGCCTCGGTCTTTTCAATTAAGCTTGGTAAGTAACGCTCAGCTTCCGCCATTGCGAGTGGACAAGTTGGTAATGCCACACAGGCCATCGAGTTTTTACGTTGCTCAGAGTCTTTGTCGTCAATCAAACCGTGATTACGGGCTATTTCTTCAATCACTGTTTTTTGATCGGCAGGCACACCGGCGATGATCAAATTTTGATTTGCCGTCATACGAAAATCACCTTGGTGAATTTCAGCAATTTTACGACAACCTGTTTTCAGTGGTTTACCCGGTAAATCTAAAATACGGCCACTTTGGATAAATAAAGTTAAGTGATGCTTACCATCAATACCTTCAACCCAACCAATGCGATCGCCACGATGAGTAAACTCATAAGGGCGGCTTGGCGCAAATTTAACACCTGCGCGTTGCTCTACTTCCGCTTTAAATACATCAGTACCAACACGGTCTAAGGTGTATTTAGTTTTTGCGTTTTTACGGTTTGAGCGATTACCCCAGTCGCGCTGTACAGACACCACATGCTCAGCAATTTTTAGCGTATCCGCTAAGGCGATAAACCCAAAATCATCGGCTTTACGTGGATAGGTTGCGGTATCACCGTGGGTCATGGCAAGGCCACCGCCTACTAATACGTTAAAACCAACTAGCTTGCCGTTATCTGCAATAGCTACAAAGTTTAAGTCATTCGCATGCACATCCACTTCGTTGTTCGGTGGAATGGTCACTGTGGTTTTAAACTTACGCGGTAAGTAGTTAGATCCTAAAATTGGCTCTTCTGTAGTCTCAGCCTTTTCACCGTTTAACCAAATTTCTGCATACGCTTTAGTTTTTGGTAACAAATGTTCTGAGATTTTTGCAGCCCACTCGTATGCTTCTTGATGCAACTCAGATTCCACAGGGTTTGTAGTACAAAGTACATTACGGTTAACATCACCTGCCGTTGCAATAGAGTCGATGCCCACGCTATTAAGCATTTGGTGCATGCCTTTTATATTTGGTTTTAACACACCATGAAATTGAAACGTTTGACGGGTTGTTAAACGAATACTGCCGTAGCTAGTTTTTTCGTCAGCAAACTTATCAATTGCTAACCATTGTTCAGGTTTGATAATACCGCCAGGCATACGAGCACGTAACATTACGTTGTGTAATGGCTCTAGCTTTTGCTTAGCACGCTCACCTCGAATATCACGGTCATCTTGTTGATACATACCGTGGAAACGAATTAACTGAAAGTTATCCGCAGTGAAGCCACCGGTGATCTCATCTTTTAAATCTTGCTCTATGGTGCCACGTAAAAAGTTACTTTCTCTTTTCAAACGCTCGTTATCAGAAAGCTTTACGTTTTTATCTTGTTCGCTCATGTTTGCTCCTAAATTTGTTACAGTGACGGCTGTTAGCTTTGCTTTTATAAAGTAAGCAACGTCTACGCTTAGTACACGTCTTTCTGATAGCGATTTGCGCTACGTAAATCTTTTAAATACTGCTCAGCGTCTTCATCGTTCTTACCGCTGTTTTCTTTGATGATATCAACCAATGCCTGGTGTACATCTTTCGCCATGCGATTTGCGTCACCACAAATATAAAAATGCGCGCCCGCTTCTAGCCATGCAAATACGTCTTTGCTGTTTTGGCGTAGCTTGTCTTGCACGTAGACCTTCTCTGCTTGGTCACGGCTAAACGCCACATCAACTTTACTTAGTAGCCCTGATTTTAAATAACCTTGAATTTCTACTTGATATAAGAAATCTTGGGTAAAGTGTGGATTACCAAAGAATAACCAGTTTTTACCGGATGCTTCGCGGGCATCACGTTCTTGCAAGAAAGCACGGAACGGCGCAATACCAGTACCAGGGCCAACCATAATCACTGGCGTTTCGTCGTTAGTTGGCAAACGGAAGTTATCATTATGCTCGCTATATACTTTTACTTTACAACCTTCTTCAGCACGACGTGCTAAATAACCAGAACAACCACCTAAATGCTCACTACCGAATGCTTCAAATTCAACTAGACCAATGGTTAAGTGCACTTCATCTTCAACTTCTGCTTGGCTTGACGCAATTGAATATAAACGTGCTTGCAGTTTACGTAGGCAATCAACAAACGTTTGTGCCTCAAGCGCAGCTGGATTTTGGCGGATCACATCAAAGATTTGGCGAGGCTCAATATATTCACGCATTGCCGCTTTATCTTCAACCAGCTTTAATAGCTCAGGCGCACCTGTCGCTATCGCGTACTTTTCAACAAAGCCAGGGTATGACTGAGTCAATTCAAGTTTTTCAATCAGTGCATCACGAACACTGAGCTCTTCATCAGCGATTTTAACTTTGCTGGCACCATCAATTTGCGTCAGTGTCAGTACTTCATCAACCAGAATCTCATCATTCAAAAAATACACGCCTAATGAATCGCCCGGTGTGTAAGTAATATCAGATCCTTCCAGTGAAATCTCAACATGGCGCACATCTTTGCTAGAGTCACGACCAGTGATCTTTTGCACTAGGCTAAGTTCTGCTGGAAATGGGTTTTGCTTAGTATATTGGCTGGCAGCTGTTGCTGGTGCACCAAATGACACCACTTGCCCACCTGTTGCGCCTTGCTGTGCTTTTAAATCAGGTTCAAATGCATCAAGTGCTCCGCTGATCCAGCTGGCGGCTTCATCATCGTAATCAACGTCTAAATCAGCACGCTGATAAATGGTTTCTGCACCAAGCTTATTTAAGCGCTGTTCAAAGTCTTTTGCTGTTTGACAGAAGAACTCATAGCTTGAATCACCTAAACCTATAACGGCAATTTTAACGCCATCAAGCTTAGGCGCTTTTTTGGTTGCTAAAAACTCATGTAATGTTTCGGCATCTTCCGGCGGCTCACCTTCACCGTAAGTAGAAACAACGACAGTTAAGAATTTTTCTTTTTTCAGGGCCGTTGGTTTGTAATCAGCCATGCTAACCAGCTTAACAGCTAAACCACGAGACTCCGCTTGCTCTTTGAGCTTAGTCGCTACACCTTTTGAATTACCGGTTTGTGAGCCATATAAAATGGTCAATGCCGCTGCATCCCCAGCACTTGGCGCAGCACCTACAACACCACCTAAGGCCGCCGTATTGGCATTCGCAGCAAGGTAGCCACTTACCCAAGCTTGCTGAATTGGATTAAGCTCAGCCACTAAACCTTGCAGCTTTTGTACTTGCTCTTGCGATAGCGGACTTGCCGCGGCATTGAGTTGACCTAACAACATGAATTAATTCCCCGTAACCCTGAAAGTTATCTGCAAAATGCTCACTGATTGCAGTAATCACTTTGCCTAAAATTTGTGTCGCCTTTAAGGCAAATAACTCAGGCCCTAAAGATTTCTCTGAGTGTGAAGAATAACGGGGTACGCGCCAATAAAAAAAGAATAGAATCTGCTTTGTTATTCCATTTAGTTATTAATTTATAAATTAACCAGTAAAAACAGATTAAAAGGTAAAAATAACTGCTGATGATTTCAGCACCACGCTTAGCCGATCAGAAATATCATACAAAAATTTATTCACTTCATTTTTTTCAAAATACAAATTAACTTTTTTGCAACAAATCTTGAGTAGGCTATAGTGGATTTGGCCACATTCTGTGCGCCGACTATAAATACAATAAGGAAACACTATGTCACACGGGGCATATAGAAAACTCATACTCAGCAGTGCTATGTTAGCTACAGCACTTCCCTGCATGGCCAGCATTAATAATGGTGACTTTGAAAACTGGTCAAGTAATAGCCCAAACGGCTGGAGTACGATTGACTCAGGCATTACACTATCAGCTTCAAATACCATAGTGAATTCAGGAGCTCTTGCTGCAAAAGTAGTGGTTAATACCGCTAGTCAAAGCAATACTGATTTACTGCAAGAAGTTACTGTTGAGGCCGGCAAAAGCTACTTATTCTCAAGCTGGGTTTATCACACCGAAGGCGGCATTAAAGCGCGCTTAATTGCCGACGGCTATCAAGGCTATTCAAATCCAGCGTTATTAAATCAGTGGCAACAAATAAGCTATACATATACAGCAACCAGCAATGCTACGATTACCGTGGGCCTGCGTTTTTACGATGTCAGCGGCTTTGATGGCAGTGAAACTATTTATGTGGATAGTTTTACACCAGGTTCTAGTGATACCACCCCACCGCCACCAGTCGGTTGTGCTGATAACACCGTTAACTTAGCACTGACAACTGATAACTATGGCGAAGAGACTAGCTGGCAGATCACTAACGCCCAAGGCATAGCAGTTGCGTCAGGTGGCAGTTATAGTGGCAACAACAGCTACACAGAGCAAGCTTGCTTAGTTGATGGCGATTACACATTTAGTATTTTTGATAGTTACGGCGACGGTATTTGCTGTTCATTTGGTAATGGCAGCTACGCGCTAACATCCGCCCAAACAACATTGGCTAACGGCAGTAGTTTTCAAAGCAGTGAAGCAACTCCCTTTATACTTGGTGATAATACCAACCCAGAAACGCCACCCAGCGAGCCAACTGGCTACTATGTTACAGCACAAGGTTTAACGGGCTATACACTTAAAACCGCGCTTTATAACATTATTAAAGGTCACAACTCACAAGGTTATTCAGCTATTTGGAGTTTTTACGATCTTGCTTCACGGGATAAGTACTTTGAAAATGACAATTCAATACTCGATCGCTATTCAGAAAATCCCACCGGTCAAGACAGCTATAACTATGTCGCTGTAAGTGATCAATGCGGCACTTACAATAGTGAAGCTGATTGTTATAACCGCGAACATTCATTTCCGAAAAGTTGGTTTGGCGGCACAAATGAGCCTATGAACTCAGACGTACATCATATTTTTGCAACCGATGGTTATGTTAATTCAAAACGTAGCAATTACCCATTTGGCGAAGTAGGCAGCGCCAGTTTCACCTCAAGCAATGGCAGTAAGCTTGGCAGCGCAGCCAGCTCGATTAATTACTCTGGCACGGTATTTGAGCCAATCGATGAGTTTAAAGGTGACTTTGCTCGCGCCTACTTCTATATGGCAACCCGCTACGAAAACGTCATTGGTACTTGGCAAAACAACACCACGACTAGTAATGCCGTGCTTAACGGCTCTAGTAACCAAGTGTTTGAGAATTGGGTAGTAACTATGTTGGTTAATTGGCATAACGACGATCCAGTCAGTCAACTTGAACTAGATAGAAACCAAGCCGCTTATGAGCATCAAGGCAATCGCAATCCATATATCGATCATCCAGAATTTGTTGAGATGATTTGGTAAAGGTCAGCGGTCAGCGGTCAGCGGTCAGCGGTCAGCGGTCAGCGGTCAGCGCAGAAAAACATCAGCCTTTGCAGTTGCAAAGGCTGTTTTGCTCTCTAATTTTATAACCCAATTTATGCAGTAAGAATATAATTAATGCTCTTTTGTTTATCATTGTTGGGCATCTTTTTTGTTGCTCAACCCATGCTAACGCAGCAGTTGCAAATTCACTGTTATTTGCAATTGAGTGATCCACCGCTTCTGCAAGCTTCACAATTTGCAAAATAGATTGTCTATATTCGGTAAGGCCTAGGCTTAAAAGGTAATTTTGAATCGGACACATAGCATTTAATCAGAGTGAAAAAATACAGCATAAAAGCTGGAGCTAGGTTAAGGTCAAGTAGTTTTTTATGAGGGAAATTTATCGACGTGCTTTTTCTATGGTATGAATTTTTATACCTGCATATTCTTATACCAATCGTGTTAAGTTACTGACCATTTATAGCGACAGATAAATACAGTGATAACAAGGCGTAAATTTTGACATGTAGTTGTTCTACTTGAAAAAATCATAACGCAGTTAGCGCTTTATTTAGCTCGCTAGAATGGTTAAATATTTAAGTCGATTGGTATTACTGTTCTCTTCTTCCCTGCCCTCAATAGACTCAACCCAAGCTACGGTGGGAATTTACTCCGCGCTGACGGCTGAAAGCTTATCGCTAAAAGCTGCTCCAAACGCAAAAAGCCCCAGCTAATGCCGGGGCTTTTTATAAAACAGACTTAATTAAAAATTAAGCTTGTTTTGGACTAGAAATAACGTCTACTAATGTCCAAGACTTAGTCTTAGAGATTGGAGCGCATTCACGGATAGTAACAACGTCACCCGCTTTTGCTGTGTTATTTTCGTCATGTACGTGTAATTTAGTCGTACGTTTGATGAATTTCCCATAGATTGGGTGCTTCACGTAACGTGCGATAGCGATAGTGAAAGATTTTTCCATCTTGTCGCTGATTACAGTGCCTTGAAGAGTACGAATTTTATCACTCATTATTGACCTGCCTTCTGGTTAATAACTGTTTTTACACGCGCGATATCGCGACGTACTGTTCTTAGCGTGTGAGTTTGAGCTAACTGACCAGTGCTTGCTTGCATGCGCAGGTTAAACTGCTCACGAAGAAGACCTAGAAGTTCAGCATTAAGCTCTTCTACGCTTTTATCTTTTAGTTCGCTTGCTTTCATCACATTACCGTCCGAGTTACGAAAGTTGTTTTGAATGGCAGTTTACGAGCAGCAAGGTCGAATGCTTCACGAGCAAGCTCTTCAGAAACACCTTCCATTTCGTAAAGTACTTTACCAGGCTGAATTTCAGCAACCCAATATTCAACAGAACCTTTACCTTTACCCATACGAACTTCAAGAGGCTTTTCTGTGATCGGTTTGTCAGGGAAGACACGGATCCAGATTTTACCTTGACGTTTCACGTGACGTGTCATGGCACGACGAGCTGCTTCGATTTGACGAGCAGTCATGCGGCCACGGCCAGTAGCTTTCAAACCGAAAGTACCGAAGCTTACTTTGTTACCGTTTTGCGCTAAACCACGGTTGCGGCCTTTGTGCATTTTACGGAATTTTGTACGTTTTGGCTGTAACATTACTCGCTACCTCTACTTAGCACTTTTTTGGCTTTCTTTGGTGCGCGTTTAGCTGGCTTCTCTTGCTCTTGTACTAGTGGTAAACCACCAATAACTTCGCCTTTGAAGATCCAAACTTTAACACCAATGATACCATAAGTGGTTAAGGCTTCAGAAGTTGCGTAGTCGATATCAGCACGAAGAGTATGTAGAGGTACACGACCTTCACGATACCATTCTGAACGTGCGATTTCTGCGCCGCCAAGACGACCGCTAACTTCAACTTTGATCCCTTTAGAACCGATGCGCATTGCATTTTGTACCGAACGCTTCATAGCGCGACGGAACATAACACGACGCTCTAGTTGAGAGGCAATGCCGTCTGCTACTAGTTGTGCATCTAGTTCTGGTTTACGTACTTCAGAAATATTGATCTGAGCAGGTACACCAGCAATCTTAGTTACCGCTTGACGTAATTTTTCTACGTCTTCGCCTTTTTTACCGATAACAACACCCGGACGAGCCGTGTGAATTGTTACGCGGATTGATTTTGCTGGACGCTCAATAACGATTTTAGACACAGAAGCCGCTTTCAATTCCTTAGTAAGGAATGTACGTACTTTGTGATCGCCAAAAAGCTGTGCAGAGAAATCTTTTGAACTCGCGTACCAGGTAGAAACCCAAGGTTTAGATATACCTAGGCGAATACCAGTAGGATGAACTTTTTGTCCCATTACTTATACTCCTAGCTATCTGAAACCACAACAGTGATGTGGCTTGTACGCTTAAGGATGCGGTCTGCGCGTCCTTTAGCACGTGGCATAATACGTTTCATTGTTGGACCATCGTCCACAAAGATCGTTGTTACACGTAGCTCATCAATGTCAGCACCTTCGTTATGCTCTGCGTTAGCAATAGCAGACTCAAGTACTTTCTTAACTAATACAGCCGCTTTCTTAGGGCTGTACGCCAGGATTTCTAGTGCGCGATCGACAGGTAACCCGCGGATCTGATCTGCAACTAGACGTGCTTTTTGCGCCGAACCAGAGGCGAATTTATGTTTAGCTAATGCTTGCATTTATCATTCCCCTCTTAACGTTTCTTCGCTTTCTTATCCGCAGCGTGGCCACGGTAAGTGCGAGTTGGTGCAAATTCACCTAGTTTGTGACCGATCATTTCGTCAGAAACGAAAACTGGTACATGCTGGCGACCATTATGGACAGCAATGGTCAATCCGATCATGTTAGGTATGATCATTGAACGACGGCTCCAAGTTTTAATTGGCTTCTTGTCACCGCTTTCCAAAGCTTTCTCTACCTTCTTCAGCAAGTGTAGGTCTATAAAAGGACCCTTCTTGAGAGAGCGTGGCATGGCTATTCCTCAATATTACTTAGTACGACGACGTACTATAAATTTATCCGTACGCTTGTTCTTACGCGTCTTAGCACCTTTAGTCGGCTTACCCCATGGAGACACAGGATGACGACCACCAGATGTACGACCTTCACCACCACCGTGTGGGTGATCAACCGGGTTCATGGCAACACCACGAACTGTCGGACGAATACCACGCCAGCGATTTGCACCTGCTTTACCAAGTGAACGAAGCATATGCTCAGCATTGCCTACTTCACCTAGCGTCGCACGACAATCTGATTCAACTTTACGAACTTCGCCTGAACGAAGACGTAATGTTACATACTGACCATCACGAGCAAGGATTTGAACGTATGCACCAGCAGAACGTGCGATTTGAGCACCTTTACCTGGTTTTAATTCTACGTTGTGAACAGTCGAACCTACAGGCATATTGCGCATAGGTAATGCATTACCAGGCTTGATTGGTGCATCAACACCAGACTGGATTGCATCACCAGCTTTTAAGCCTTTTGGTGCGATAATGTAACGACGCTCACCGTCTGCATATAATACAAGTGCGATGTTTGCGCTACGATTTGGATCATATTCTAAACGCTCAACAGTGGCTGGAATGCCATCTTTAGTACGTTTAAAATCGATTAAACGGTAATGCTGCTTATGACCACCACCGATATGACGAACCGTAATACGACCATTGTTATTACGACCACCTGATTTAGAGTTTTTCTCTAATAGTGGTGCGTATGGCTTGCCCTTATGTAGATCTGGGTTTACCACTTTAACTAGGTGACGACGACCCGCAGAAGTTGGCTTACACTTTTGAAGTGCCATAATTCTAACTCCCTTATTACTCGGCGCCGCCGACAAAGTCTAGTTCGCTGCCTTCTTTAAGAGTAACGTAAGCTTTTTTCCAGTCGCTACGACGACCGAAACGTGCGCCAGTACGTTTTGTTTTACCCTTAACATTAAGTGTGCGAACACCAGTTACTTCCACTTCAAAAGCTTCTCTACAGCTGCTTTAACTTCAGCTTTAGTTGCGTCATTTACTACTTTGAAAACGATAGTGTTGTTTTCTTCAGCAGCAATAGTGCTTTTTTCAGAGATATGTGGAGCAAGGATCACTTTTAAAAGACGTTCTTCACGAATCATGCTAGCGTCTCCTCAAGTTGCTTAACAGCAGCTGCTGTAATAAGTACCTTATCGAAAGCGATTAAGCTTACAGGGTCGATACCAGCTACATCACGCGTGTCAACCTTGTACAGGTTACGTGCCGATAAAAATAGATTCTCATCTACTTCTTCAGTTACGATTAGAACATCTTTAAGCTCAAGTTCTTTAAGCTTAGCAACTAGTTCTTTAGTTTTTGGTGCTGCTAGAGCAAAACTTTCAACAACGATTAAACGCTCTTGACGAACTAATTCAGATAAAATGCTTTTGATCGCACCGCGGTACATTTTACGGTTTACTTTTTGGCTGTGGTCTTGTGGTTTAGCTGCGAAGCTAACGCCACCTGAACGCCAAATTGGACTACGGATTGTACCAGCACGTGCACGGCCAGTACCTTTTTGAGCCCATGGTTTTTTACCACCACCGCTTACTTCAGAACGTGTCTTCTGAGCACGAGTACCTTGACGAGCACCTGCTGCGTATGCAACAACTACTTGATGTACTAATGCTTCGTTAAACTCACGTCCAAAAGTAGCTTCAGAAACTTCAAGACCGCCAGAAGCGTCTTTAATTGCTAATTCCATCACTAAATCTCCAGGACTTATGCTTTAACAGCAGGTTTAACGATAACGTCACCGCCGATAGCGCCAGGTACTGCACCTTTAACTAAAAGCAAGTTACGCTCAGCGTCAACGCGTACTAGTTCTAAGTTTTGAGTCGTTACACGCTCAGCACCCATATGACCGGCCATTTTCTTACCTTTAAACACCTTACCAGGTGATTGGTTTTGACCGATTGAACCAGGAGCACGGTGAGATAGAGAGTTACCATGTGTAGCGTCTTGCATGCTGAAATTCCAGCGCTTAACACCACCTTGGAAACCTTTACCTTTAGAAGTACCGGTTACGTCAACTTTGTTGATTTCGTTGAATAATTCAACAGTAAGCTCAGCGCCTACTTCAAAATCGCCTTCACCACCATTTAGGCGGAATTCCCACAGACCGCGACCCGCTTCAACACCAGCTTTAGCGAAGTGACCCGCTGTTGCTTTGTTTACACGGCTTGCTTTTTTAGTGCCTGCGGTTACTTGAAGCGCGTTATAACCGTCTGTTGCGTCAGATTTGATCTGAGCAATGCGGTTAGGTGTCGCTTCAATAACTGTCACAGGGATAGATACACCATCTTCAGTGAAGATACGTGTCATACCCACTTTACGACCGACTAGACCTAATGCCATTTTCCTAAAACCTCTCTAATCTTTCGATTAACCCAGGCTGATTTGAACATCAACACCAGCAGCAAGATCTAAACGCATAAGTGCGTCAACAGTCTTGTCAGTTGGTTCTACGATGTCGATCAGACGTTTATGGGTGCGGATCTCGTACTGATCACGCGCATCTTTATTAACGTGCGGTGATGTAAGTACAGTAAAACGTTCAAAGCGTGTAGGTAGTGGAATTGGACCACGTACTTGTGCGCCAGTGCGTTTCGCAGTTTCCACGATTTCCGCCGTTGATTGGTCAATCAAACGGTGGTCAAAAGCTTTTAGGCGAATACGAATGCGTTGATTTGACATTCTTAAACCTCAATATAAAGAGCATTTAAAAGAGCATAAAAAAACGACCGAAACAATCTTAAAAACATAAGATGCCGGTTGTTGATTTATATCTACGTTGAGTTCCAAATCGGAACTCCTGTTTTATTAGCTTGAAATCCAAGCTTAATGTTCCTTCCAAGTTCCCGGGGAATTTTGAAAGCCTGCGTATTATAGTGATATTGGTGATAAATGCAACAACTATTTCAAACTACCAGAATGAGGATTATTTATACTGTAAAAAAGGGTTGTCACTATGTCGTCATTACTGGGAATTTACTATAGTTAGGAAGCCATGCAATCGGACTTGGCACTAATGATAATGGTCAGTCCAGTTTTTAATTGTTATTATTCATCCTTATTTTGCTTTTATCTCTTAATCCTTAACCTTGGTGAGTTGATGCGTATTTTTAATTATTGCTTGAATTTTGTGTCTATGGTGATGAATCGCCTATTTGTGAAAAGCAAAGTACTGCCCGAGAACCCAATTGAACAATACGGTCTTAATCCCGCATATCCTACTTTTTATATAGTTAAACTTAATGCTCGCTCAGATTTAGCGGCCCTTGACCGAGTTTGTAAGAAGTACAACCTGCCCAGACCAATTGAACAACAGCTGTTGGGTAATGCAGAGTTAGACCGTTTTATTGGCCTACAAAATCCACCACCACTGTTTGGCAGCCAAGCGAAGCCAACTGACGCGCTAAACCAGGGTAAACAAATAATTGCTCAGCTATTCACCAGTGGCGAAAAAAACGTGCAAGTCATTCCGGTCACTATTTTATGGGGTCGTAATCCAGGCAAAGAAAAACCAGGTTTAGGTACGCTGGTTTCGCACTCACTTACACCTAGCTGGTTTCGTAAGTTTTTTGTATTACTGTTTTCAGGGCGTGATAACTTTATACGCTTTAGTCAACCGTTGGATTTATCGTTATTAGTAAATGAAAAAGCCGATGTTGATGAGTTACCTCATAAATTACTTCGCGTCGCTAGGGTGCATTTTCGTCGTCAAAAATTGGCGGCAACGGGCCCTAAAATGCCCTCACGCGAGCAACTATTTAATTCATTGTTAGCATCACCGACTATAAAAAAAGCAATTAACGATGAAGCAAAAAGCAAAAAAATCAGCCATGAGCAAGCACGGCAAAATGCGTTAAAGCTATTAGATGAGATTGCTGCTAACTACAGTGATGCCACCATACGTGTTGCAGATCGTGTATTAACCTGGCTATGGAACAAACTCTATAACGGCATTGATATAAAATACACCGAACAAATCCATGATCTAACCAATAAAGGTCATGAAATTATTTATATGCCGTGTCATCGCAGCCACATGGATTACTTATTACTTACCTACTCGATTTATCATCTTGGTTTAGTACCACCACATATTGCTGCTGGTATTAACTTAAACTTCTTCCCAGCAGGCGGCATATTCCGCCGCAGTGGCGCATTTTTTATTCGCCGCTCATTTGCTGGCAACAAGCTTTACTCTGCTGTATTTAAAGAGTATTTAAGTCAGTTGTTTATCAAAGGTTACTCAGTTAAGTTTTATACTGAGGGCGGACGTAGCCGTACCGGGCGTTTACTACCACCAAAAACAGGTATGTTGGCGATGACACTACAAGCTATGTTACGTGGTATTGATCGCCCTATTTCGATTGTGCCGGTGTACATTGGTTATGAACACGTCATGGAAATAAATACTTATCTGAAAGAACTCGCAGGTGATGATAAAAAAGGCGAGTCGATTTTCGGTATTTTCAAAGCCATTAAAAATCTCAAAAACTATGGCCGCGGCTATTTGAATTTTGGCGATCCGATTTCGGTTAATCAATATTTAAATGAGCATCAACCTGATTGGCGTGAATCTATTCACCCAACTGATGTTCAAAAACCACAATGGCTTGGTCCGCAAGTGGCGACTTTAGCGGATAAAGTGATGGTTAATATTAATAGTGCCGCCGCGCTTAACGCAGTTAATTTACTGGCAATGATCTTACTGGTAAATGATAAGCAAGCATTGAGCAAGCCTAAATTGTTAGCACAACTAGACTTTTACTTACATTTACAACGTAGCGCTAGTTACAGTGAAAAAATCACCACCCCAGATGAAACTTCATCACAGTTACTCGAACATGCTTTAAAGTTGAATAAATTTGACGTTATAAGCGATGAGTTTGGCGAGATTATCGCGATTAACGATAAAGAGAAAATCCTCTTTAACTACTACCGTAATAATATTCTCCATGTGTTTGCCGTACCAAGCTTACTGGCACTGCATATATTTAAAAGCCATAAAACGACAGTATCGCAGTGCCAAAAATTGGTTAACTGTTTTTACCCGATGTTTGCTAAAGAATGGTTTTTACACGAACTTGATGAAAATTATATCACCCGCATACTGGCCAGCTTTGTAGATCAAGATTTAATAGAAATAGATGGTGATAACATAAAAATCACCAACAGTAATGATTGCTTAGCCAAGCTGGAAATTCTAGGTCGTGCGCTTAGCTTAACCCTGCAACGCTACGCCATTGTGATTGGCTTTATTCAAACCAGTAAAGAAATTGAACGCGAAGAGCTTGAACGCGAAAGCCAAGTATTAGCGCAGCGCTTAGGTACCTTGCATGGTATTAAGACCCCTGAGTTTTTTGACAAAAAAGTATTGGTAGGCTTTATTAGCAACTTGCGCGAACAAAGTTTAATTAGCGAAACCGAGAATGGCTTACAGGGCAGTACTGAACTTTGTGAAGTGTATATTCACCTTAAAGCCTTGCTGCCAGCGCGAGTCTGGCAGTCAATTAGTGATATTGTGCAAGGACAATGTAAGCAAAAATAACTGCAAGCGGCATATTAACGCTGACGCATTACACCTTCTTGGATCGTTGAGGCAACTAAATTGCCTTGACGGTCAAAGAACTGACCACGCACCAACCCCCGCCCTGAGCTCGCACTTGGGCTATCAATGGTATATAAAATCCAATCATCCATTCGAAACGGACGATGAAACCACATCGCATGGTCAATTGTTGCTACTTGCATGTTTGGCTGCATAAACGAGACACCATGAGGCTGTAGAGCCGTTGGTAAAAACTCAAAGTCAGACGCATACGCCAATAAATAGTTATGAATACGTTGATCATCTGGCATCTCGCCATTGGCTTTGAACCAAATATGTTTAACCGGCTCCATTACCTCTGGCTTAAATGGGTTATGAAAGGTGACCGGACGCATTTCAATCGGCATTTCGCGAATAAACTTATTGCGGATCACCTCAGGTATATGAGATGCGTGCTCTTGATAAAACTCCAGTGATGAGCGCAGCTCCTCAGGAGCAGGTACATCCGGCATAGTAGCTTGATGCGACAAGCCATCTTCAGCACCTTGAAATGATGCCGTCATATAAAAAATAGGTTTTCCATATTGAATAGCACTAACTCGGCGAGTACTAAAGCTCTTACCATCACGGATCGTTTCAACATCGTACACAATTGGCTTTGCAGCATCTCCAGGGCGTAAAAAATAAGAATGCAGTGAATGAACAATACGGCCTTCCGGTAAGGTTTCTTTAGCTGCAGACAGTGCTTGGCCCATGACTTGACCACCAAATACCGCACGAAAACCCAAATCTTGGCTTTGCCCTCGATACAAGCCCTGCTCTATTTCTTCTAACGTTAATAACGACAATAAATCATCTAAAACTTGGCTCATAGTTGCTCCTCAATCCCATTTAGATTTTAATGATACTATAGACAAGTATGATGTAAATATTTCAAGGATCCTAGTTATGGCGTATTGGTTATTTAAAACTGAACCCGATGCATTTTCAATCGACGATTTAAAAAGCGCCCCTGCACAAACCACTGCATGGGAAGGTGTGCGCAACTACCAAGCCCGTAATTTTATGCGCGATGGCGTTAAGCTCGGCGATTTAGTGATGATTTACCATTCTAGCTGTAAACACGTCGGCGTTGCAGGTATCGCAATAGTGATTACTGAAGCCTACCCAGATTCTTGCCAGTTTGATTTAAGCAGTGATTATTACGATCCTAAATCAACCAGTGATAAACCGAGATGGGTTGTGGTTGATGTGACCTATCAGCAGCATTTAAATAAATTAGTCAGCTTAAAAGCGATTAAAGAAAACGACGCCATCACCGAAATAGCTCTAAAAAAAGGTGGTCGATTATCGGTAATGCCAGTAACTAAAGCGGATTGGCAAGCAATTATAAAAATGGCAGAGTAACAACAATAATTTGCTGCTAATACATCACGTTTTCCTTCTTTTTCCAAATTTGCTAAAATAGGTGGCTTGTTTTAGTTAGGGGGTTAGATGAAATTACTGTATTGGTTAGATGAGTGGTTAACTCTACCTCAAGATGAACAGCAAACCAGATTACCTATCTCTGGAGGCGATTTACTTGGCGATGTTTTTGTTAAGTATCACTTTATTGATATAAATAAGCCTTTATTGTTCACCTTTTCTCCTGCAGAGTACTAATTACCAAGAGCATGATCTCAATGATGATTTTAGCCCTTGGGGATTTCAACTAGCGCAAAAACAACATGTGAATGTTATTTCTTTTCAGCACTTAGGAATAAGTAATTGGTTTAGACACCGTAATTTACTGTTTTTCCTCGAGCAACTCGCTCCCTTGCTAACACCCTTTACCCAGCGATTAGGCTACGGCTTAAGCCGAGGTGGCTTTGCTGTGGGTGCATTTGCTAATTTACTAAAGCTAGATAAGGTACTGTTATTTCACCCTGTTAGCACCAAAAATAAAGCACTTGCTCCTTGGGATGACCGCTCAAGTACGGATATAGCACAACAATTCGATTGGGAGCAAGATTACCACGATCTCGATTTAGGCAATGCTAAAGGCTATATAATTTACGACCCGACCAATCGTATTGACCGTGGCCATGCTAAGCGCTATTCGCAACTAACCCACTTACGCGTGTTTGGTATGGGTCATAGTACCCATGCCAACTACCTAAATAAATTTGGCTTTTATAAACAAGTGGCCGTCGACTTTATTAGCCATCAACAAGTCGATATTGCGCAATTTCGCCTACAAACCAAAACCCTGCGCTTTAAAGAAGACTATTATAGAAGGCTCAACAAGGCGAATGCTAAATCGGCACACCGCCAAGTATTATTAAGTAAAGCACACAACATACTGATTGATGAAAAAGCAGCGCATGTGCAAGAGCATCAAGCCAAAATTGATATTCAACCATTGATTGATGTCGCGCTAAAGCACCAAGATGAACACCCTAAGGATGCTATTCAGCTGCTGGAAGTTGCTCAGCAACTTGCCCCTGATGATCCTTTAGTGGAGCACAAACTAAAACAGTTAAAATAAAAAACCGTGCTTGTTTAATCAAGCACGGTTGGCAAATTTATATGTAAACTGACAACTCAATTTTAACCTTTCTTTTTCTTGGTAGTTTTCTTTTTGTGCCCGTGCTTGGGCACTATCGCAAAGTACATTATCAGTGCGAGCCATGAAAAGAAAATGATGCCGATTAACCAGCCATTTTTTTCGTGGCCTTGCGTACGTTTACTATTGAGCACAATCACTACTGGGAGTATATATGCGCTCAAAAGTAGAATTAAAAACGCCACTTCATTCATTACTTAGCAAGCCCCTGCCAATCAACTTCGCTGCTTAAAACACGATCAACCGCAATGTAATGTAAAATATCACCACTGTTAACCGGATAATCCAGTGGTGGATTTAAATCCATATTTTGCGCACTCAGGTTGTGAGCAACACCAAGTAAAATAGCATCATGGTCGTGTTTAAAATGATGAAATAATTTACCAAATTCCATTACCGCTAAATCAGCAGGAATAGCTAAACTAAACTGGGTATCACCATGCAAAGTAGATAATAATTCCTCTTGTACACGACTTGAGCCAGGGTCTTGCATTGAACGTACTAGAATTTCGGCTGACTTAGCCGTTGAACATTCCACGTTGTAACAATGTTCTAGTAGCATTTCGACTTTACTCTCATCGTTAAAGTGCGCACTAATATGGCAGTCATCTTTCACTAATTTACTAATGCGCAGGGCGGTCGTAAAAGTTTCGTCGTCGTCTTGCCCGTCAATAATAATTTTATCTGCCAGTTTAATTGCGACCCTTTCCAGCTCGCTTAAATCTGTAAAACTAGTTAAGCGCACAAAATCAACATGGGCATTAGCTAAAAACGGATGCTCCATTGACTCTGTGACCGCAAGCAAAATTCGTCGATCCAAACGCTTTTGGTCAGCGAGAATATAATCAATCATTTTTTTAGTACGAATTTGATGCCAGCCAAAAATAATAATGTGATTGTGAAAATGTGCAAAACTTTTATCACCCGTCATAGCGCGCCTAATTAAATAAGTAACTGTTTGCCCTGTTTTACCTAACAGAACACCAAATAAAGCTAAACCAAATGGAATTTGCAGTATCGCCACAATCCATCTACCCAGATCTGTAGTTGCACTAAAATCACCATATCCTACCGTTGAGGTAGTAACGATATAGTAATAAACAAAAGTGCTAATTGGCCTCAGTGCGGCTTCTTCAGCGAAGATTAACAACAACCAGATCAAGACCATATGTAATAATGTAGCAATAGCGACAGCTTGCCAACTAACCTGATCAATATGATTTCTGACTAGTAAAAATAATCGTTTAAATATAAAAGGCATGCCCACACTTGGTTATTCAGCTATCAATTATCCGATAAGTTACTGTAATGCTTAAATGAAGGCAATGCTTGAAATACCTTTGAGGATCAAGATTATTATCTAGACTGCTTTTTAAAGTAGAACAGTGTAAGCTATACTTGAATTATTAATTATAAAGTCGAGCGTGTTATGTCAGGTGTATTAGCTTCTGTTGATCAACGAACTCAACTCGTTGGTGAAAATCGCTTAGAGTTATTATTGTTTTATTTGCACAGTCGCCACTTGTTTGCTCTTAATGTCTTTAAAGTTAAAGAAGTAGTGAAACTGCCGCATCTTAGTATCATTCCACATGCCCATCCTAAAATATCAGGCGTGGCCAATATTCGTGGTGAATCAATCCCTGTTATTGATTTACGCCAAGCGATTTGCATGTCTGCGGCTAAGAACACTGAAGATAGTAACTTAGTGATCACTGAATACAATCGCACAGTACAAGGGTTTCTAATTGGTAAGGTTGATCAAATCGTTAATATGACATGGTCAGATATAATGCCACCGCCTTCCTCTATCGGTAAAAATCATTATCTAACTGCGCTCACTAAAATTCAACGTGATGGCCAAGAGCAGTTAGTAGAGATCATTGATGTAGAAAAAGTACTAGCAGAAATTGTTGAGTACGAAGTACAAATTTCTGATGAGGTGCTTGATCAAAGTATCGTAAACGAATTTGTTGGCCGAAAAATACTCCATGCTGACGACTCACCTACAGCACGAAAACAAGTGAGCGATACATTAACGCAGTTGGGTATTGAGATTATCCCAGCCAGTAATGGTCTTGAAGCACTCAATATGCTTAAAGCCTGGGCTGATAAAGGCATGGACGTAGAAAAAGAGTTACTGATGGTGATCACCGATGCAGAAATGCCAGCAATGGATGGTTATCGCTTAACGCACGAGATCCGTAACGATAACCGCTTAAAAAATCTGCATGTGGTACTTAACACATCCCTCAGTGGCAGCTTTAACCAAGCCATGGTCGAGAAAGTGGGTTGCAATGCGTTTTTATCTAAATTTCAACCAGACTTACTCGTAGAAGAAGTACAAACACGTTTAAAAGCGGTCCTCGCACCACAGAAATAGCACTGTATCTAAGCGTGGCTTATGCCACGCTAGTGCTTGAATTAACGTTTGTTATAATGACGAAGAAATACGCGATTTAACACCACGACTACAACTCTATTTGCCAATTAAACACTTTCGTGATTAATTGGCAATATGTAGCAATAATCAAAACACACAATCATTATGCTAAATCATGTTGCCAAACCGTTCACTAAATTAGTGGAACGTTACCTACCCGATCCATTTATTTTTGTTATTTTACTCACACTACTTACCTTTATAATTGCGTGTGTAGTGACACCTTCAAACCCACAACAAGTGCTGAGCGCGTGGGGCAGTGGTTTTTGGAACTTACTGAGTTTTGCCATGCAGATGCTGTTGGTATTACTCACCGGATATATGCTGGCAAGTACACCGATGATGAGCCGACTGCTCACGCAATTAGCAAAACTTGCCAATACTGCGCCAAAAGCTATTTTATTAGTGACTTTTGTATCATTACTTGCCAGTTGGATTAACTGGGGATTTGGCTTAGTTATTGGCGCTTTATTTGCCAAAGCCATTGCCCGCCACACACTAGTTGATTATCGCTTACTGGTTGCCAGTGCGTATTCTGGCTTTATTGTTTGGCATGGTGGCTTGGCAGGCTCAATTCCTTTAACTATCGCAACGTCAGGGCATTTTTCACAGCAAAGCATTGGTGTGATAAACACCAGCGAAACACTTTTTTCAGGATTTAATATAGCCATAGTTATTGGCTTATTTATCATTATGCCACTGGTTAATCGTTATATGTTACCCAGCGCCAAAGACAGCATTTATGTTGATAAAACGCTATTAGCAGAACCGATACCTAAGCCCAACAATGTTACTCGCCCTGCCGATAAAATTGAACACAGTAAGTTATTAGGACTAGGCATTGGAGTGCTTGGGCTAGTTTATTTAGCTAATTATTTTGTGTTTAGTGGCGGCTCACTTAATTTAAACAGTGTGATTGCACTGTTTTTATTTTCTGCGATTTTACTGCATCAAACGCCGTATAATTTACTTAATAGCCTGCAGCAAGCAGTCCCCAGCGGCGCAGGGATTATTATCCAGTTTCCATTTTATGCTGGGATCATGGCAATCATGGTACAAACAGGTTTGGCGCAGCAAATATCACAAGGATTTATCGCCATCGCCAGTGCACAATCACTGCCGTTTTGGAGCTTTTTAAGCGCGGGATTAGTCAATATATTTGTGCCATCTGGCGGTGGACAATGGGCGGTACAAGCACCGATAGTGATACCCGCAGCACAAGCTCTGGGTGCAGATATGCCACGCGTGGCTATGGCGGTAGCTTGGGGTGATGCGTGGACTAACCTGATTCAACCATTTTGGGCCTTGCCAGTGCTAGCAATTGCCGGCCTAAAAGCCAAAGACATTATGGGCTTTTGTTTAGTGCAGCTAATTATAACCGGCGTGTTTATATCCTTGGTGTTGAGTTTTTATCCGTAACGCTTGCTGCAAAAATATAGCGTGAGTAACACCTCACGCTATTTAAATTTGTTAACTCGACAATATCTTCATCGGCAGGCTTAAAATTGCATTTTCAGAGTCAGCAAAATGCATCATCACAGCCACATGGCCTGCAACTACTAAAGCGTACATCACGGCCGAAAAACCTTGCCCATATTTATCTAGTGGCAGTAAATGTGAATAGTGGCGGCCGCGCCATTCAAAGGCTATTTCCAGTGCACCGATAAATAAGAAAAACACTAATAGCATTAAGCCAAAGGTGTAGCTTAGCCATAAGCCAAATAACACGCCTAAAATACAAATACTCAATCCAACCCATGAACGCATTGAGAAGCTAATACTTTTTAATACATGCCCGCCATCAAGCGGCAAGATAGGTAACAAGTTAAATAAATTCAATAATGCGCTGAGTACTGCGACCCCGGCGAATATTTCCATCTCGGTGGCGTAATAAAGCACCACCCCCATTACGGAGGTGATCAAACCAAATGCGGGCCCCATTAAAGAAATCACCACATCTTGCCAGCGGGTGGTAATTTTATCGTCGCTTACGGCAAGCCCGCCGACGAACGGGATCAAGTAAATGCCTTTGGTTTTAATCCCAAAATATTGCATTGCTCTAACATGGCCGTATTCGTGGATCACTAAACAGGCAATCAGCATCAAGGCAAATTCAAAGGTGAACAGCCACGCATAACCAGCCACTGAGGCGCCAGCTAACGCCACTTTAACAACTTTGGCACTTTTAAAGATCTTAAAACCAAGCGCAAATAATCCAAGCAGCCCCTGCTTAGGTTTGGTTTTTTCAATTGCTGGCAAGGTGAGCTGTTGTACAAATTGATTATTAATATGAAGTGATAAACTTTGTTCAACTACAGCACTGGTGTCTAAGCCAATTACTTGATCGTCAAGTTTAAATTCAAAATAATTTTCGCGCGGATTATCAAACCCAATCGCTTGTTGTTGCTGAAAAATTTTTACAATTTGTTGCCCTGCGAGCACTAAACTAAATTGTTGATCAGCTAGGGTCAGCTGTATTTGCATGATGTCACTTTAAACCTTAAAAATTATATCGTTAGTATACCCATTTTTTTAACGAGATTATGGAATATATTTGCAACTATAAAGCTGACACCTTCGCTATTCTCGACTACTTTTAGTTAACAAGTAAATTTTATTTCAGGGAAGAAAATGACAAAATTAGCACGCAGCATTCTGGTCGTTGATGATTCAAAAGCTATTTTAGTAGTGATGCAGGCTATCTTAAATGAGCTTAATGTGCCCAATGTAACTACATGCTTGAATGCTCAAGACGCTCTTAATAAAGTAAAAACGAATCTATATACTTTTGACGCCGTGTTTACTGACCTGAATATGCCAGACATGGATGGCATGGAGCTTATTCGCCACCTTGGCGATATCCAATATCCAGGCGCAATTGTCATTATTTCGGAAATGAATTCAAAAATCATTGATTTGGCGGCTGATTTAGCCCGAAAAAATAATGTACATTTAATTGGTAACATCGCCAAACCAGTGCAACTCAACCAAGTTTATACACTGCTACAAAAACTAGAGTATTTAGCTTGTCATACTGAAAAACCCACAGAACCAATTTCTGAAACGCAATTGCTGCATGCAATAAGTCATAATGAGATAACGCCGTTTTATCAACCAAAAGTAAACCGTAATAGTAATAAAGTTGAAAGCATAGAAGTATTAGCCAGAATAGTGACCGCGGAACAAGGCGCAGTACTTTTACCGGAGCGATTTATTTGTGTCGCTGAAGATCTAGATTTAATTAACCTAATCACATTTCAGTTGTTTGAAAAGGCAACAGGCGATTTCTCAGAAATAAAAACTCGTTTAGGCTACAAACTTAAACTGGCCTTTAATTTGTCTCCCTGCCAGCTAGAAGATTTAAGCTGCCCAGATAAGCTGGCTTTAATTTTACACCTTAATCAATTGACCCCAAGTGAAATTATTTTAGAGATCACAGAACAGCATGCTTTATCCAGTTCAGCACAGCTAGAAACTCTAAACCGTTTGCGAATGCGTGGTTTTGGTATTTCTCTTGATGATTTTGGCACTGGGTTTACCAATGTACAACAATTAAAAACACTGCCTTTTACTGAGGTGAAAATAGATCGTACCTTGATCAGTAATATTGAAAGTGATTTATTTTCTCAGGTCATTGTTAGTAGCTTAGTGAATATAGCTATTCAAGATGACTTAACAATTGTCGCTGAAGGCATTGAGCGCGTTGAGGAGCTTGAATACTTGGAGCGTTTTAAAGAGCACATTTTAATGCAGGGCTTTTTGATCAGTCGCCCAAAAGGCAAAACTGAATTTATTCGCTGGGCGCAATCATGGCTACATATGGTTTCATTAAATAGTCATAGCCGACGTTAATTTTTTCGTTTCGCCATGGTATTCTCAGCGCTTAACAATTTATTGCTACTTTCCAAGCGCTGACGCCACATTTGCTTAGCAACTGCTTGCATATTAGCTGATTGATCATGCTCGTCTACAATTTCAAAGCCCATTAACGCTTCAATCATATCTTCGAGCGTCACAATCCCCTGCACATCACCATATTCATCTACCACTAAGCAAATATGAGTGCGCTCAGCTAACAAAGTATGTAATAAAGTAGGTACATATAAGGTCTCTGGCACAGTATAAATAGGTTTTATCAACTTGCTGATTTTATAGTTCTCGCCCAATCGATGATACGCCAACATAATATCGTTTTTATGTACAAAACCGATAATATCATCACCATTTTTATCATATACCAACACTCGAGAAAACGACGCTGAACCATGCTCAGCTAAATACTGATTTACAGTTAAATCTTTATGCACTTTAAACAAGACGGTACGCGGGGTAAGTAATGAATCTAATTTAGCGTGGCGAAAATGCAATAAACTACGGATGATTTCAGACTCTTCCTGATGCAAAGCACCTGATTGCGACCCCATATCAGCCATAGCTTCAATTTCTTGACGAATATAATACTCTTCGTTGTAATTACGGCCCAATATACCGGTGAGTTTTTCAGCAAGCCACACAAAAGGCTTTAGTGCGATGACTAAATACTGTAATGCTTGGGTCACCATAGGTGCAAGCGTTCGCCAATGCTTTGCGCCCAGAGTTTTTGGAATAATTTCTGACAGCACCAATACTAACAATGTCATTATCGCCGAAGCAATTCCCACCGCCGCATCAGAAAAAACCACCGCGGCTTGTGCCCCTACACCGGCAGCACCTGCAGTATGGGCAACCGTATTTAAGGTTAAAATAGCAGCTAAAGGCTGATCTACATTGGTTTTTAATTGCTCAAAACGTTTGGCTAGCTTAGGCTTTTTTACGCAATACTGCGACATAGCTTGGCGTAATACTCAATAGTACGGCTTCCATAATCGAACATAAAAAAGAAATCGTAATCGCCGCAACCATGTAAACGATTAATAATGTCACTGTTACCCCTTAGCCAGTCAGTCAATTATACCCCCTTAGGTATACACCTTACCAAGTGTAGCCCCTAACCTCAAACCTTACGCTGCTGAGCAATGAAATCCATCGCAGAGCACTTTTTGGCACCACAACCACATGCTATATTAAATTAAATTCCCTACATCAGGCTCAATAATGAATTTTAGTTCACTATGGCGCGGTAAAGCACCTCGCCTAACAACCACATTCGCGGTGTTAACTTTAAGCACATTAAGTAGCGCTTTAGTCGCTGCACCATTAGATAAAGCAGATATTAAGTTTATTGGCCCAATTGCAGCTGACATGCAGCTAAAGCCATATCAAACTGAGCATCAAGATGCGATTATTAACGCACTATTACCTAGCATTCAACAACCAACAACAAGTATTACGGTATTTGGCGAAAAATTAAAGTGGCAAACCTTAGACAAAGTAAATGCGTTAACTCTTGGTGGTCTACAAGCATTAAAGTTTACCGCTCATGCAGAGCGCTTTAGCCAAGGCACATTGACACTTAAAGGTATCGAAAAAGCGCAGTTGTTTATCGATGGTGAAAAACAATCAGTCACAAAAGAAAGCTATGAACTGGCATTACCGCAAGGCGATCACCAAATAGTGATTATTGCTGAACAAGTTGCTAATTGGCACGATGTTGACGTTGATTTCAACCCTAAAGCAGCAATTGATAGATTAACTTTTAGCAATAAAGAGCAACACGGTTTATCTGCTAAACAACTGTTTGATGCCACAACGGTTAGTTCACTATCTTTAGCACCTGATGCCAAACACTATTTAGTGGCAAAACGTCATTATCAGGATAGCACTGGCAATCAAGCAAATGTGATCACAGAGCTAAAAAATGATGATAATCAAACAGTTTACCGTTTTGAGTCGGGTCAACCGAGTAACATTATTTGGAGCCCCGATAATAATTATTTAGTCTATCTATTAGATGGAAAGTTAAAGCAATTAAATCGAAAAACCCTTAATCTTAAAGTGATTGCCAGCAACCTAGAGGGCGCGGGTGACTTTGCATATTACGATAACAACAGCTTAATCTTCAGCTGGTCCAAATCACCAGCAGCTGATAACAGCCTAACTAAACACTACCAAGGTTTACAAGATCGTTGGTCATATGCCCGCACAACCTCACAAGCTTACTTATTAGATATAAGTACAGGCCTGAGTAAAACAATAAGCCAAGGACCACTTAGTCACAGTATTGAAGATTTTAATAGCAAACGTGGTACGGTATTACTGAGTCGTGGTGTGCAAGTAATGCAAGCGTCGACTCACCCCACCACTGAGTTAGTGGAATTGAATATTGCCAATGCGAGCAACACAGTTATTGGTCAGTTTGCTACGTTTAATCAAGCTAAATACACAGGTGATGACATTTATGTCACTGCGGGTCCTGATTTTAAAGATGGTTTAGGCAGAAACCTACCTGAGAATATGCTTGCTAACAACTATGATGGACAGCTTTACCTATTAACTGATCATGGTAAAAATGCAGCACCATTAAGTCGTGAATTTGATCCTGCCATTGGTCAACTTGAAGTGCTCGCTAATGGCGATGCCCTCATTAAAGTCACTGAGCAAGATACGATTGCTTTGTACCTGTACGATAAAAGCAAACAACGCTTTAGCAAACTCAAAACAGGTTTTGATGTAGTTGAACAATTCAGTTTTTCAAACAACCGCAGCCCAGCTATTTTAGTTAGCGGCTCTAATGCATCATCTCCACAGCAATTAAAACAGTTAAGTATTAATAAAAACACCGCAACCACATTGTGGGATTCTAAACCACAAGCGTATGCAAATACCGATATAGCCAGCTTAGATGAATTTAACTTCATCAATACCGCAGGTGTTGAAATTAAAGGTCGTGTTTACTTTCCAAGCAATCTTGATAAGAACAAACACTACCCAGCATTAGTATATTACTATGGCGGTACATCACCGGTTACTCGTGGTTTTACTGGGCGTTATCCTTTCAATTTATGGGCAGAGCATGGCTATGTGGTTTATGTAGTGCAACCGACCGGTGCAACTGGATTTGGCCAACAGTTCTCTGCTAAGCATGTGAATGCGTGGGGTCAATATACTGCTGACGATATTATGCAAGGTACCCAAGCACTATTAAAACAGTATCCATTTATTGATAAAAATCGTTTAGGTAATTTAGGCGCATCATACGGTGGCTTTATGACTATGTTACTGACCACTAAAACAGACATGTTTAGTGCCTCAATCGCACACGCGGGGATTTCTAATATTACCTCGTATTGGGGTCACGGTTGGTGGGGCTATTTATATTCTGGCGAAGCCTCTAAAAACAGCTATCCTTGGAATAATAGTGAACTATACAGCCAACATAGTCCGGTTTTCCATGCAGACAAAGTAACCACACCGCTACTGCTATTACATGGTGATGCTGATACCAATGTACCTGTAGGCGAAAGTCACACTATGTATACTGCGCTGAAACTACTAGGCAAAGATGTTGACCTTATTGAATATAAAGGGGCGGACCATCAAATTTTTGCTCGCGATCAACGCTTTGATTGGTGGGATACTATGCTTGCCTACTTCGATAAGCATTTAAAAGAGCAACCACAGTGGTGGCAGTACTTATACCCTGAAAAGTAGCTTTTATTCTGTTCAACAGGTAAACCTAGTATGTTTACCTGTTGATAATAATTAAATAATCACCTAAATAGTGCATAAATACTAAAAATCGCCCTTCTCACCTTTTACGAATGAGTGATAACATAGAGGCATCATTAAAGGTAATTAAGATACTATGACTATTCATGTTTTATTGGTTGAAGATGACGAACTATTAGTAAAACGTATATTCAATCATTTTGCAGAGACTGAATTTTGCATTGAGAATGATGCAACTGGCGCTGATGCCTTAGCAATAGTGCAATCTCGCGCTAATAATCATGATGCCATATCATTAGCAATTATTGACATAGTATTACCTAAACGTGATGGCTTACATTTAGCAAAAGAACTCAACACCCTCACAGACATTGGTGTGATCATGCTTTCAAGCAGAGATTCTCAAGCCGATCGTATTGCCGGACTTGCCCAAGGCGCTGATGACTATATTTGTAAACCAGTTGATTTATTAGAGCTTGAACTACGTATAAGAGCACTTTATAAGCGCTTAAAAAGTAATAATAACAGTAGCGATGAAAGCGAAGAATTCATTGAATATGCTGACTTCAAACTGCATCCAGACAACCGCACTTTAATCACTGCTAATGGCATTGAATCTAGGCTCACTGAAGCGGAACATAAAGTGTTAATTTGTTTGATCTCAAACGCAGGAAAAGCCACGTCTCGTGAAAAAATATCAGAAGAAATTGGCCAGCCAGATTGGAGTCCAAATGACAGAACTGTTGATGTTTTAATTGGCCGCTTACGTAAAAAGTTGAGTGACGAAAAAGACCAAAAGCGTATTGTTACGGTACGCGGTAAAGGCTACATGCTGTCAATTTAATGCAATCTAACCACTAATACTGGGTTAATTGTGATAACAAACGTTCAAATGCACGATAATTGAGTGCCTCTTTTAGTTCATCTAAACTAATATTATCTTGCCCTTTTAGATCACTAATTGTTCGCGCTACTTTGATCACTCGATGATAAGAGCGTGGCGATAATGATAGCTTTTCACTGGCTTTAGCTAAAAACTGTAACTCCGGCGCTGCAAGCGCACAATGCACACTCATTTCTTTATTATTAAGTCGCGCATTGACTTTACCTTGGCGACGCAATTGCAGATTATATGCCGCCTCGACCCGCGTGCGCACAGTCGCACTACTTTGTTCTTCTTGAGTGCTTTGCAATTGCGCACTGCTTAAACGTGGTAGCTCTATTTGTAAATCAATACGGTCAATAAATGGTCCTGATACCCGCGATAGATAACGCATAACTTGATCCGGAGTTGCGCGCTTATCATTATGACAACCCGTAGGACTTGGATTAAGAGCCGCAATTAATTGAAACTGTGCAGGAAACTCCATTTGCCTTGCCGCTCTTGAAATCGTTACAGTGCCTGTCTCCATTGGCTCGCGTAATGAGTCAAGCACCTTACGTTCAAACTCAGGTAGTTCGTCAAGAAATAATACGCCATTATGTGCCAGTGAAATCTCCCCTGGTTTTGGGTTTGAAGAGCCTCCGACTAGCGCCACAGCGGAGCATGTGTGATGAGGATTACGAAATGGTCGCTTGCGCCAGTTAGTTAGATCGACACTTTGACCAATAATTGAATACAACGCTGCAGTGGAAAGTGCCTCATCATCGGACATGCCCGGCATAATAGTCGGCATACGTTGCGCGAGCATTGACTTACCCGTACCAGGTGGCCCCAAAAAAGTAAATTATGGCCACCCGCCGCAGCGATTTCTAACACTCTTTTTGCGCCAGGCTGGCCTTTTACATCACTTAAATCAATTAAGAACTCAACACCGCTATGTTGCTGTTCTGGGTAGCTAATATTAAGAGGTAAAGGCTGCTGATTGAGTAAATCACTCCATACTTCTTGGATAGAAGAGACCGCTTTGCGCTCAACGCCATTTACTAAACTCGCTAAACTGTCATTTACTAAAGGTAAAAAACAACAACGCCCTTGTGCTTTAGCAGCTAAAACTGATGGGAGTATTGCATTCACGCCACGCACTTCGCCATTCAGTGCCAGCTCACCATAAAATTCATAGCGTTCAATATCAGTGCAAACAATTTGCTCTGAAGCGATGAGAATACCAACCGCAATCGCTAAATCAAAACGCCCCCCTTCTTTGGGTAAATCAGCAGGTGCTAAATTGACTGTAATGCGTTGGTCTGGAAAACCAAATTTAGAGTTTTCTAATGCGCTGCGTACACGATCTTTGGCTTCTTTTACTGAGGCTTCGGGCAAACCTACAATATGAAATGCTGGTAAACCATTACCTAGATGCACCTCAACGATCACTTCAGGTGCTTGAATGCCCACTTGGGCACGAGAATAAATTCGAGCTAATGACATCCTTTGTCCCTGTAACGTTCTGTTCTTTACAGTCTAGTCAGGATATTTAAAAATATGTAGTGTTAGTTGCCATTTCATTGCTGCAAGGCGTAACAGCAAGGTGGTTAACATCGCTAACACCATCGCTATCTCTGTTTCAATGTTCAATACAATTGCTTGGGTATAAACAATACCACCAGCAATACAAGTAATTGCATATAGCTCACCTTTTAATAGCATAGGAATATTGCCTGCCAACACATCTCGCGTTACTCCGCCAAAGCAACCGGTGATCACCCCCATAATAATTGCGGTTGTAGCTGGCATCCCCGCGAGCAATGCTTTTTGCGCCCCCATTACAGCAAAGAACGCTAAACCAAACGCATCTGCAACTTGTAAATGATATAAAGGAATTGATTTTTGCTTATTGATCAATCGCGTGGTAACAAAGACAGATGCAAATATCGCGATAAAATAACTTTGGTCGTGTAACCAAAATACCGGAACATCTAAAATCAAATCTCGAATTGTGCCACCACCTATCGCGGTGACCGTCGCCAGTACCACGACTCCAAAGCCATCCATTTTTTTATCATAGGCAATTAAAGTGCCTGACATGGCAAATACGGCGATGCCAATTAAATCAAACCAATGATAAAGTTCAGTCATATATCCAAGCCATCCCAAGATGCGAATCGAAGTTAAAATAAACAGTGCTTAACGACGCCGTTTTAGCACAATAAATCCAAAGTTATAAGTGAACTTTAGATTTATTGCTATTTCTATTAATTCAGTAACTGCTGCGCTGTTTGCAACTGCTTATAACGTACGACCAATGTAATGCCACGCAGTAGCATAAAGCAGGTCATTGCTAACCAAAGCGCATGATTTTGCCAAGCATTAAACACCCAAAACACGCCAAAGAATCCAACTAATGCTGAAATTAGCATGGTATTTCGCATATCTTGAGCTCTGGTTAGGCCAACAAAAATACCATCAAACAAAAAGCAACTCATTGCCGCTAATGGCATAAAAATCAACCATGGTAAGTATTCATTGGCGGCTTTGATCACTTCAGGAATATCTGTTAATAAGGTAATGATTTGCGAACCAAACAATGCAAAAAACACGCTATAACAAAAAGCAAATAGCATTCCCCAAAATACGCTTATTTTTACCCATAAGTTTATACGCCGTACGCTATGTTGACCTTTTGCTTGGCCAACTTTTGCTTCACTTGCATAGGCAATACCATCAAGAGCAAAGCTCACTAGCATTAAAAAGTTCAGTAATACAGCATTTACCGCAAGCGTTACCTCGCCAATGCGTGCACCATAGAAGGTCATAAAGCTAAAACACAGTTGTAAAATTAAGGAGCGAATAAAAATATCACGGTTAAGACTTAATAACGCCCACATTTTATCTCGGCTAAACCACCCACCTAAAAATAGCGGCACAGTCATTTTTTTCGCCAACCTAAAAACCAAGAATAATGCAAATAATAGCGCGGTATAATCGGCAATCAACGATGCCCAAGCAGCTCCGGCGACTTGCCAATCTAAGTACACAACAAAATAAATATCTAAAACAATGTTGGTGATATTAGTAACTAGTAATAAATAAAAAGGCCCTTTACCGTAATGAATCCCTAACATCCAAGCTAATAATACCAAGTTACATAATGCCGCTGGAGCACTAAAAATACGAATTTCAAAATAACTATAAGCTTGTGCGAGCACCTGCGCACTTGAACCAGAAAGGTAAGCTATGGCATTTTTAATAAGTGGCGATAAAGCAATTAAAGAAAATGCCACGATAAGCGCTAATACTAAACTGCGCTTTAATAATCCGGCTAATTGAGGATAATCTTTCTTGCCATAAGCTTGCGCAACCAGCCCTGTGGTACTCATGCGTAAAAAGCCCGCCAACCAAAATAGCAATGAAATTACCGTGGCGCCCAAGGCAATTCCGGCAAGAAAATGAGCACTACCAAGATGCCCTATTACTGCAGTATCAACTATTCCTAACAGTGGCACGGTTATATTTGATAATATCATTGGACCAGCTAACAACAGCAAGCTTTTATGGTGTGCTTTATGACGATTAAGAAATTTTTTCACAGTCTGCTATCGATCCTCTTTTGTCTATCTTTACCTGCTCACAGCGCAGTTATTTTACAGTATCACCATGTCAGTGAGACCCTGCCAGCAGTCACCAGTGTCAGTGCAGAAACCTTCACTGAGCATTTAAACTATCTAAAACAGCATGACTTTAACGTAGTGCCACTGAATGAATTACTATCTGCTTTACAACAAGGCCAAAGTTTACCAGATAAAACCGTCGCTATTACCTTTGATGATGGTTACAACAATAATTATGAACAAGCAGCGCCGATATTAGAAAAGTTTGCTTACCCCTATACGATTTTCGTTAATCCAAAATTGATTGATGAAGGTAAAGGCTATGTAATGGGCTGGAATAAACTCAGAGAACTTGCCAAAAAAGGTGCTCTGATCAGCAATCACAGCGCACAACATGATTACCTACATCGTAAATTAGCCGATGAAACACCCCAACAATGGCAGGCGCGTATTAAGCAAGATATTTTGTCATCACAACAACGGATCAAAGAAGAAATTGGCCATGACTATAAATACTTAGCATATCCATATGGCGAGTTTAATAACCAATTACAAAGTTTAGTGAAAGAGTTGGGCTTTATTGGTATTGGCCAACACTCTGGTGCCATCAACAAAGATTCTGATTTTAGCCGTTTACCACGCTTTCCGGCTTCTGGGTTTTATAGCAAGCTTGATACGCTAGTGACCAAACTAAACTCTCGCGCATTTTCAATCCAAGAGCTTACTTATATTGATAGCGTGACCAGCCAAAACCCACCTCAGATCAGCATTAAATTTAATATGGGAGACTTTCATAAAAGTCAGCTAGCTTGTTATGTATCGGGCATCGGTCAGGCAAAACTAAACTGGTCAGCAGCTGATACTGTGACCATAAATTCACCGAAAAATTTAGCTCAAGGGCGATCACGATTTAACTGCACAGCACCATCAATTGCTCATAAGAATAGCTATTATTGGTTTTCACAACCGTGGGTAATTGTGCAGTAAAAATATAATCCCTTGATAATTATCAACCTGAGCCCGGGATAATCAGCTCAAGTTTATAAGGTGACTACTTTTTCATTGCTTGGTTTAGTAGATGCTGCGTCACTTTATCAAGCGAGACCACCGCTAAAGCTGCTCCGATCTCTACAGCGGCTTTAGGCATGCCCCATACCACTGACGATAGTTCATCTTGCGCTACGGTATAAGCACCATGCTGTTTTAGCGCCAGTAAACCTTGCGCACCATCGCTCCCCATACCCGTTAATAAAGCTGCGATGGTATTTTTAGGGCACAGTTTAACCAGCGAGTTAAACAATACATCAACCGCAGGACGATGACGGTTAACCGGCTCGCTCTCATCAAGCTGACAATATAAGCTGCCTCCTTGCTGTATAACGCTTAAGTGTTGACCACCTGGGGCGATAAAAGCCCAGCCAGCTTTTAACTTATCGCCTTGCTGCGCCTCTTTGACATTGATAGTACATGTCCTATCCATGCGCAAAGCAAATGAACTACTAAACACAGGTGGAATATGCTGCGTGATAACGATCGGAGGGCAGTTTTCTGGCATTCTTATTAGCACCTCTTTAATCGCCTCTGTTCCTCCTGTTGAAGCTCCAATCGCCAAAACCTTATTGATACTAAACTGTGCATTACTTAACGTTTCGATAGCTTGTACTTGGCTTAATTTAAAAGGCCGTACTCTTGCCGACGCTGCCGTACGGACCTTTTGTTGCACTAATTTAGCATACTGGCTTAATTGCTCAGATACATTGACTGTCGGCTTAGCTATAAAATCAACTGCCCCTAATTCCAGCGCCTCCAAAGTCATCGGTGAACCTTTTTGGGTGAGCGTTGATATCATTACCACAGGCATAGGCCGTAGACGCATTAGGTTTTTCAAAAAACTAATGCCATCCATTTTCGGCATTTCAATATCTAAAGTCAGCACATCGGGATTAAGTTGCTTAATCATTTCTCGTGCTTGATAAGGGTCTTCTGCACACCCTACGACCTGAATATCATCAGCCTGGTGCAGTACCTCCGTCAATACTCGTCGAATCAATGGCGAGTCATCAATCACTAACACCTTGACCATTTTTTACCCCTTAAAATAACTCAATATCGGTTTTAGAATCTTGTTCTTCGATATCATGTAAATAACGGACTTCGCGTTTTTCAATCACATCAGTGTGCATGTCGCGCAATTTTTTAACCTGCGCTTTGCCTGTTTGAGGGTTAAAATTGACCTTACGCGGCCAAGGCCCCCCACATCATGAGACACTAATTCTAGCCCTTCTTCTTGCACATAAGAGTAAGCAAAGCGAATATTACCAAGGCCAATATCTGTCATCGAGCGAATAATTTTACCGCCGCCAAACAGTTTTATTTTTAGATTTTGCCTAGAGGCGCCATTTTTAAGTACTTCATTAATTAAAAACTCCATCGCCCAGTTACCATAACGACAATTTAAGTTATGCGCACTAGTTGGCTCTACGCCTTTTTCAATCGGTAACATAAAGTGATTCATGCCACCCACACCAAGCTTGTCATCATAAATGCAAGCAGCAATACATGAACCTAGCACAGTGGAAATCACCTCATCGTTTTTTGACACGTAAAACTCACCAGGCAATACTTTAACAATAACTTGCCGCTGACCTGAGTCCCAAAACCGCTTAATATGCTCAAACCCATGTAATACTGGCTTAAAATGACTATCCATAAATCACCTTCTGATACATAGTTTTACCTAAGTTTTTAAACTCACTATGCTCCTTTCCCATGGTTTCAGAATGACCTAATAATAGGTACCCATGTTCAGCTAAAATATGACAATAACGGTGGAATAACTGATCTTTTGTTTCTTTATCAAAATAAATCACCACATTACGACAAAAGATCACGTCAAAAGGCCCTTTCATTGGCCAGTCTTGTAATAAATTCAACCGCTTAAAATGAATTTTTTGCTGTAATTCAGGTTTAACTTTGAATAACTCACCATCTTTAGTTTTTAAAAACCAGCGCTGTAATTGATGTTGTTCAAGTCCATTCACATTAGCCGCAGTGTAGGTACCTGATTGTGCTTTAGCTAATACATTTGAATCCAAATCAGTGGCTAAAATTTTCACATCCCAATCGGCTGGAAATAACCCATGTAAGGTCATAGCTAAAGAATAGGGTTCTTCCCCAGTTGAACAACCTGCAGACCATATCCGAACTCGCCGAGTGCTTTTATTTGTCACTAATAACTTGGGTATTACATGGGATTGCAAATAATCAAAATGATGTGATTCACGAAAAAAAGAAGTCAGATTAGTTGTTATTGCATTGATAAAATCACTAAATTCTTGCTCTTTATGTGCCTCTAAATAAGCTAAATACTGTTTAAAATTTGTCAGCTGCAATGTTCTGAGCCGACGAGCAAGACGTGAATAGACCATTTCTCGTTTATGATCACCTAATACAATGCCACACGCGTCATAAACTATTGCAGCTATTTGCTTGAAATCATGGTCGGTTAGTAAAAACTCTTTCATTACAATTACTCGCAATAGGCGTGACTGAGCTGCGATTGAATATTAACAAAATTGCTAAAAGTTAAGACTCTGGATTTTTCAAAGTACAGAGGCTTAACTAGTAATGCGATTGCAAAAAACGTTAAAATTCCTCCCATTCATCAGCTGAATTAGCAAAGTTATTACCTCGCGCTTTACTACGGATATTATTACTACGTGGTGGCGCGGTAGTAGGAGTTACTGATGCAGTATTAATTACAGCGTCTTGCTGACTTATAGTAAAAAAGTTCAGTAACCGGGTCATATCATTCGCTTGCTCTGACATTGACTCGCTGGCCGCGGATGCTTGCTCAACTAAGGCCGCATTTTGCTGGGTCATTTCATCCATTTGCGAAATAGCTTTGTTGACTTGCTCAATACCTGAACTTTGCTCTTCGGATGCTGCTGCAATATCAGATATCATTTCAGTTACTTTTTGTACTGCAATAACAATTTCTTTTAAAGTGGCTCCTGATTCATTTACTAATAAAGTGCCATCTTCAACTTTACCAACGCTATCTCTGATCAACTCTTTAATTTCTTTTGCAGCCCCCGCGGAACGCTGCGCTAGATTACGCACTTCGCCGGCAACGACAGCAAAGCCACGCCCTTGTTCACCAGCTCTAGCAGCTTCAACAGCGGCATTAAGAGCTAATAAATTAGTTTGAAATGCTATTTCGTCAATCACGCTAATAATATCGGCAATTTTTTTACTCGACTCATTAATTGCCGACATGCTGATCACCGCGCGATTAACAACTTCGCCCCCTTGCTGCGCTTTGTCGCGCGTTTCTTCTGCTAATTCATTAACCACTTTTGCATTATCAGCATTTTGACGTACTGTACTGGTCATTTCCTCCATGCTAGATGCTGTTTCTTCAAGCGATGAGGCCTGCTCTTCTGTACGCTGGCTTAGATCAGCGTTGCCTTGAGATATTTCCTCTGCTCCACTTGCCACTAAGGTTGCCGAGGTATTAATACGATTAATGACTTCCGTTAATTTATCAGCCGTGGTATTGGCATCACGCTTGAGTTTTTCAAACGACCCCTGATACTCTTGCTCTATCCGTTTTGATAAATCACCATTGGCCATCGCATCAAGCATATTAGCAGTACCGGTGACAGCATCATCAACAATACCAATTAAACCATTTAGACCTTTAGCTAAGCGTAAAAAGAAACCGCCCTTACCTTGCTCTGTAACACGAGCGTCTAGATTACCTTTGCGTGCAGAGCTGACTAAGTCAGCAATTTCTTTTTCTATTGCGACTTCGGCTGTTCGATCTTCCCACTCCACCACAGTGCCAATACGTTCATTTTCTGGGGAAAAATAGGGTTCGCAACTAAGCCAAAGGTGCGCCCACCTACAAGTATCTCTGCACTGTAAGTATCGGTTAGCTTGCTTAACAGATTGCGTTGATGAGCTGGGTTTTTATGAAATACATCAATGTTTTGCCCTATTAACTGACTACAATCAAAATTAGGTAAGTCGCGTCGTAAATCTTGCTCTGCGGCGCGCATCATATTTTGCACCGCTTCATTCATATATATAATATCGTTTTTAGTATTTGCAATCATGGTGTTTGTGGCAACCCGATCCAGCGCTCTTCGTACACGTAAATTCTCTTCAGCAGCACGTTTTTCAGCAGTCGATTTTTTAATACTTTCGGTTAAATCTTGCCACTCAATTATTGTTCCTAAGCGCTTACCTTCTTTATTAAACCAAGGGGTCGCAATAATATTAAAAATTAACGATGCAATTTCTAGTTTTGACTCAATAGAGTCGGTCAAGTTTGTATACAACTGAACCTGTTGTGCTGTATTTTCAAAAAATGCCGTAATACTTGAGCCCACTATACTATTGACGGAAAAATCACCTAGTACACTCTGCAGCTCACCTTGTCTGGCTTGGAACATTTGTTTTAATTGATTGTTAGCAAACACTATCTGTAAATCATTGTCTGCCATCATCACACTCGCCTGGCAGATCGTTAATGCGCTCGATAGATCAGCATCCCTTTTTGATTCTTTTTCTAATTCTTTTTGAGCTGTGATGTCTGTCGCATATTTAACCACCTTATAAGGTTTGCCACTGAGATCAAAAATTGGGTTATAAGATGCTTGGATCCATACTTCACTGCCATCTTTAGCGATACGTAAGTACTCACCTGAGTCAAATTCACCATGACCTAATTTTTGCCAAAACAGTTGGTATTGCTCACTTTTAGCAACCTCAGGTTCAATAAATATACGGTGATGCCGCCCGACTATTTCTTCTAACTGATAACCAAATGTCTGCAAAAAGTTGTCATTCGCGATCAACACGCTGCCATCTAAACCAAACTCAATCACCGCTTGAGATTTACTAATAGCAGCAATTTGACCCGCAGCTTCAACAGCAAGCATCTTTTGCGCCGTAATATCACTGGCAAATTTCACAACTTTTATAACATTTCCATGCTCATCCTTAACGGGGTTATAAGTTGCTTGGATCCACACATCTTTGCCGCTTTTACTGATCCGCTGAAACTCATCAGCAATAAACTCTCCGCCTTTCAAGCTTTGCCAAAAGCTTTTATATTCACTGCTCTGAGCTTCTTTTTTAGATACAAACATTGAATGATGCTGGCCCTGAATTTCTTCTAAGGGGTAACCCATTACATCTAAAAAGTTATTATTCGCCGTAATAATTATGCCGCTAGGTTCAAACTCAATCACCGCAAGTGACTTATTTAATGCCGTAACGATTAAATCATTATTTGATTTTTTAGAATTACTAAACCACCCCATGCCCATCACCTTCTTGTTGATCACCATTTGCTATATTTAGTATTTGGCTAAATATCCATTGTTTTTTGCAGGTCCAATAACGCGACCATCTTCTCACCGACATTCACTAACCCTGCGATAAATTCAGCATTCTCTGAGCCGCTAAAGTTAGGCACCGTCTTCGCATCTTGCTCTACAATACTGTAAACATCAGATACGGCATCGACTACCATTCCCATAATCTTGCTATTTTGCTCAAAAATTACTTTCACTACGATCACCACTGTTAACGGTCCATAGTCAATCGTCGCTAAGCCAAACCGTAATCTAAGATCTAAAATAGGTACTATGGTGCCACGTAGATTAATCACCCCTTTTACATAATCTGGGGCATTCGGGATCTCGGTGATCTCCTCCCAACTGCGAATTTCTTGAACAGTTAAAATATCAACACCGTATTCTTCATCAGCCATAATAAAGGTTAAAAACTGCTTAACTCCTTGGGCCTGTTCAAGCATTATTTTGTTATCTAATTCGCTGTGCGCAGAGATCATGAAGCCTCCAAGTTGGCTTGCGATTCAATAATCAATTCTTGGCTACCAGGTTTTCTTAATCCTGATAATTTAATTAAGCCGCTGATATCGACAATCAACGAAACCCGACCATCCCCTAATATAGTGGCACCTGACACGCCATCTACTTTTTGGTAATTAGCTTCTAAACTTTTAATCACTACTTGTTGCTGTGACAATAAATCGTCAACTAACAAACCAATTTTTTGGTTATCGCTTTCAACCACCACTAACAAGGTTTTATCAAGCGTTTCTATCGCACCTTGATGATTAAAAATACTGTATAAACGCAAGATAGGAATGTATTCATCACGCAGTCTAAGTACATCTAGGTCTTTACCCACTCGGCTGACTTTGCTGATATCTATTTGTAATGATTCAACAATAGAAATTAATGGAATAATATAGGTGTGCTTTGCAACCCTCACTAACTGACCATCTAAAATAGCCAGCGTAAGTGGCAAGCGAATAGTGAAGGTAGACCCAACACCTGCAGCAGATGAAACTTCAACCGAGCCATTGAGTGATTGGATATTACGCCTGACCACATCCATACCTACCCCACGTCCGGATATGTCGCTTACCTCATCCGCGGTTGAAAAACCGGCATAAAAATGAGTTCATTAATTTCATCATCATCCAACTCATCAGCTTCACTTACTAGCCCATTAGCAACCGCTTTTTGTTTAATCTTTACAGTATTAAGGCCTTGTCCGTCATCCATGATCTCTATAACAATATTGCCACCTTGGTGAAATGCATTAAGTGTGACTGTACCGACTGGGTCTTTACCTGCAGCAAGACGCTGTTCAACAGTTTCTAGACCATGATCCAGCGAATTTCGCACTAAATGCACCATAGGATCTGATATTTTTTCCATTACAGTTTTATCAAGCTCGGTCTGTTCACCTAACAGTTTTAGCTCAACTTGCTTATTTAGCTTTTGCGAAATATCTCGTACTAAACGCGGAAAACGACTAAATACAAAGCTGATTGGCAGCATTCGGATACGCATTACATTTTCTTGTAAATCACGAGTATTATGAGCCAATTGCGCTAAACCTTCCTGCAAAGAGGCGATAGTCGCTTCGGTGATCTCTTGTTGACCAATTTGGCTCAACATGGCTTGAGTGATAACCAGCTCTCCAACCATATTGATCAATGAATCAACTTTATCTATGCCTACTCTGATTGAAGTAGATTCTGCAGCTGGAGTGCTTGCTTTGACCGCAGTGCCTTTTTTTATTGGTTTAACCGCAGCAACATTGACAACTGCAGGGGCTGAAGTTGAATTAGGGTTTTCCTCAATTACATCAGGTGTTGTAATTTGCGCATCATCATCATCATCATCATCAGCAAATAACCCTCCGCACAACGCGATGGTAATATCAGCATCATCTTCAACCCACTCAAATATTTCTCGAATCGCACTCTCATCTTTTGCTGTGTTTAAAAAGAATCGCCAAGATAAAAAACAATCATCGGGACTTAAATCAGCAATGTCAGGGATCTCATTATTGAAAGCTTGAGTCTCTAAATCGCCCAATTCAGCCAACTCACTGATCATATACAGTGGCTCATTGCCTGTTTTAAATAAATGATGATATGGTTTAAAATCAATCTGATAGGTGTTTAGCGCAAGTTGAGCGGGGCTAGCAGTGACTTCCAGTTTATTTTTTTCGCCTTGATCTACCCCTAAAATCTGTTCAAACTTAATTCTCAGTGCAATAGCTTCGTCTAAATTAGGTTCTTGCTCTGCTTGTAAGCCACGAAGTAACTCCCGCAAGCAATCAACAGATTTAAGTAATAGGTTAACATGCTCTGCGGTAAGCTCTCGTTTCCCCTCACGAATTTGATCTAATAGGGTTTCTAGCACATGAGTAAAGTCAGACACAGAGTTAAAACCAAATGTACCACTGCCGCCTTTGATAGAATGCGCAGCACGAAAAATGGTATTGATTGTTTCTAAATCTTCTTCGCCAGGTACCAAGTTTAATAACTCAGCTTCCATCGCATCTAAGCCTTCAAAACTTTCCTCAAAGAAGACTTCAAAAAATTGACTTAAATCTATACTCATACCCCATCCCCTAGATTAGCGAATTACTTTTTTTAAAACCGCTAATAACTGTTCAGGATTAAAAGGTTTAACTATCCAGCCTGTTGCACCAGCAGCTTTCCCTTCTACTTTTTTGTCCATTCCTGATTCTGTTGTTAGCATTAGCAATGGCGTAAATTTATAGTTTGGTAAGGTGCGTAACTCCCTGATCAAAGTAATACCATCCATCACTGGCATGTTGACATCGGAAATCACAGCATCAAAACCTTGTTGTTTTGCGATGCTAAGTGCTTCACTTCCGTCCTTTGCCTCAGTGACATCAAAACCCGCCTTTTTCAGTGTAAAACTCACCATTTGACGCATCGATGCCGAATCATCCACGGCTAAAATTCTTTTCATATGAACTCCTTAATCTGCATTTTCTAGTATTAGATATTCACTCAGGCCTAAGCGATTAATGGCATTTTTTAAAGGCTCACTTTGCCCAACCCAAATAATTTTGTGATGTACGCACAGCAAGTGCTTTTGCAGAGCACACAATAGTTGAATCGAGGCAGTATCTACGCGTACAACTTCACTAATGTCTAAACAAACATCATCATTGCGGTGTAATTCTTGTAATAAATCTTGGTGTAAGTTTTCAACTTGGGTGATTGCTAGTTCAGCGGGAAGCTTCATCATATTGTTCGCACTTTCCATGTTTAACCAATTCATAACAAAAGCTTAGACTGAGTTAGTAAAAATGCCATAAATGCGTTGAAAAAAGAGTGAAATTATTTACAGGGGGGATAAAAGAAAAACAAAAAAGGAGCTAAACGCTCCTCGAAAATAATTAAAATATACTTATGCTATTAATAATGATCCGCAATCTGTTTAAACTCAGTTATTAATAATTTAGCATTAATTAATGGCACACTGCCCTGTTTAAATTCAGGTTTAAATATGGCCCTTACCGCCCCTTGAGGATCAACCATCGCAATTGAAGCACTATGGTCAACGGCATATTCTTGCTCATCACTATTACTAATTGCGTAAATCAAACCTAACTCTCTAACTAGTGGAAATAGATCTTTATGTTCCCCTGAGACCGCTAAAAAATCAGGATTAAAATAATCAATGTAGGCTTTGCGTTTAGCGACTGTATCGCGTTTTGGATCGACCGCTAAAAACCAAATTTGCAATGGGTATTCATCTTTCAACGCTTTATAAACGCCATTGAGTTTAGCTAATGTCAGAGGGCAAATATCTGGGCAACTGGTATAACCTAAAAACACTAAATTCCATTGACCTTGCAATGTTTGCTTAGTTACTGGCTGAGCATTTTGATCTTGTAAAGTAAAATCACTCAAAGGTTTGGCTTGTTCATATACCAAAGCTTCAACGTCAGGCATAGCGCTGTCACTACAAGCTGTTAACAGCAATAAACTTAACGCCAACCACACTCTCGCCCCACGCTTAACTGCTAAGCTATTCATATAACGAACCATTTATCTATAAATAAGGCGACAAAGAGTATCATTAAATGAATAATTGAAAAACGGAATAAATCCATTGCTGTATCGTCATTCCCCGCTATTTTTAGTTTTACCGCTTTATAGATAAAAATCCCATTAAGTAATGTCGCAGCAATTAAATAAATGAGCCCCGACATACCAATTAAATAAGGCAATACACATACCAAAGCCAATAAAATAGAGTATGCAACTACACAGGTTTTACAAAAATCAATGCCATGAGTGACTGGCAACATGGGGATCTTAGCGCGTTCGTAATCACTTTTGCGAGCAATTGCCAACGCCCAAAAATGCGGCGGAGTCCAAGTAAATATGATCATCACCAATAACCAAGGAGCAGCTGCCATGTGCCTGGTTTCTGATACCCACCCTAACAACGGCGGCATGGCCCCTGCGAGTCCTCCTATAACAATATTTTGTGGCGTTGCACGCTTTAAAAAGGAGGTATAAATAAACGCATAACCAACTAACGCAAATAAGGTTAATACAGCGGTTAAAGTATTAGCCCAGATCATCAACATAATGAAACCACTCACCCCAATAACAGCGGCAAAACTTAAAGCATGCAGTTTAGATAACCGCCCCTTAGCAACTGGCCGATGGCGTGTACGTGCCATTTTGCTATCTATTTCGCTATCAACTACATGATTGATCACCGCAGCTGCTGCGGATAACAAGCCAATCCCCAGTAAACTAATAAACTGTACGCCAATACCACGACCAACATCGGGTGCCAGCGCTAAACCAACCCATGCTGTTAATACCAACATCGCGACTACTTTAAATTTACTGATCGCTAAATAATCATTTATTAAGCCGCTAATTTGGCTAGGTGCTAACTTTGTTATTGCTATTAATGGTGTCATAACTGCCCCTATGTACGTGCTTTTAAGTAAAAACATAAACGAACGACTGTTAACAATAGTATGGCAGCCATTAAATTATGTGCCAGCGCAACGCCGAGCGGGAAATGCCAGTGCACAACCGCCAAGCCCAAACAAATTTGACACAGCAACGCGACCATTACGGAAACTGTACAATGCTTTATTTTTCTCGACACAGCACGGCTATAAATGCGCCACATGATCAGCGCTAATACTACACAGGTAACTAACGCCCACATTCGATGTAATAAATGGATCGACATCCTAGCCTGCTGTGAAAGTACACCATATTCATAAGTACTTTGCTCTAATGGCAACTGAAATACACTACTCAATGAAAACGGCTGTCCGTAACTACACAATGGCAAGCCATTGCAGTGCGGCGCCGCATAATTAGCAGCAAGCCAACCGCCTAGCGCTATTTGCAATACCAACACCACTAATGCGACTAGACTAAGTTTAAAGTAACGCCGAGCTGGGGCGTCGCCGCCAAAAATTGGTTTTGCCGTTAGCCGTAAATACAATAATGTAACCAATGATAAAATACTAAATCCACCTAATAAGTGCCCCAATACAATCAGCGGCTGTAAATTCATGGTGACGGTCCACATCCCTAAAGCCGCTTGGAACACCACCAGTATTAGTAATAGTAAGGGTAATTTAATTGGCGTGGTTGGATATTGACGTTTTAATAAAGCCAATATAAATAACGCTAAAATAAGTAAACCTAACGTGCCGGCAAAATAGCGATGGATCATTTCTTTCCACGCTTTAGCGGTTTCGAACATCATATCAGGGTAGGTTTGCTCTACATGGGCTAAATCAGCCTCATGCTTGGGTACCGTTAAAAAGCCATAGCAACCGGGCCAATCCGGACAACCCAATCCGGCATCACTCAAGCGCGTATAAGCCCCTAAGCCAACAACTAAGATCGATAACATAAAAGTGGCTAATACCAAATGTTTATAGTTTTTATACATAATTGGCACTCCTTAATTTAGCTAGAACGCGAATAGTTAAGTAATTTTTTTAAATCTTTTAACAGTCCTTTTTGAGTCAAACGGTTTTGCTGTGGCTCACTATGGTAGGGATACTGCAAGACCACTAAGCCCATATGATCAATTAGATATAAACTAGCTGGTTGCAGTACATCAACCTCAGGTAACTGACGCCATGGCAGCTCTTTTTGCTGTGTCTGGCCAAGGATGGCTACATCGACTTTACCTTGATTTTTACCAAGAGCGATGTAGAGGTTCTCTAGTGCTTGTAACTGCTGTGCACAAGCTTGTTGGCATTGTGCTGGGTGATTTAAAGCAATAGTCCATTGTTTATGCTCCGTTTTTTTCCAATCTTGTAGTTTTATTTCCTGTGTTAAAAATTCCCCTTTATTACTCGATGCACTAGGTATCCACTCAAGCTTTAACGCCAAATACGCCAGTATTAAAGGCACTAAACAACAGCCAATAAATATTAATAACGGATTGTTTTTCATTGTAATTCCTTCTTTTTAAAAGCAAATACAGCAATAACAAGGCAGGCAATCGCAATCAATAACCATTGCACTGCGTAGGCTTGATGTTTTTCGGGGCTCATCACCACAGCTTGGTAATGCGGCGCAGCAATCTCATCCGCGATACCTTGCCGATAACCAATAAAGTCAATCATGTCGCGACCTGTTTGCTGTGAAAACAATGCTAAATCGATAATTTGTACGCGCTTGGGCCATGCTGTATCCGTCTTGTGTTGTGCATCTTGCAAAGTAAAGCCACTGAGCTTTCCTTGCTTTAATTGCACGGTCATTGCCAAAGGAGTCGATGGTAGGTTTATACTAGGGAGTTGCTGGCGAGTAAGTGGTGCTTTAACCCAACCCAAATTCACCAACAGAGTTTGCTTACTTTGCTGTAAACGCAGCAAGGTAAGTACATCGTAGCCAACCTGACCTTGGTAAACTTGATTATCTAACAACCAATATTGCTGCGTATCTAGCACTCCAGAGATACTTATCTGCAAGCCCGTTTTATTCCAATCACTAGGCAGTTGCTGCATTTGCTGCCAGCTCATTACTCCCTGACTTTGCAGGGCTGCTATTTGTGTTAATTGCTCAGTTTTACTTTCAGCTCGCTGTAATTGCCAATACCCTAGGCGTAAACACACCAATACCACAATGGTTACCACGCAAATGGTAATAATTGAGCTAAGCTTTTGTTTACGCCATAAAATTAACTGCATAAAGGTGACCCAGTGATTATTAAAATTATTATCGTACTGTTGCTACTATTTATACTTTTTAACTTGTTCCGTGCCTTATTTATTATGGTATCGGGTAAAACAGATGGACGGCCTATGTCTCACTATTTAGGCCGTCGTGTGCTGTTTTCTGTTATCGTCTTAGTGGTTGTTATTGCAGCCCTTAAACTAGGTTTCATCCACAGTAACTCATCACCAATTGATAAAGTTACAGCACATATACAAACACAAATAAACACAACCACACCACATCAACAAAATGCCAATACCAAGCTGCGGCTTGAAACGCAAAATGTTTATCTGGGCTAAAGTGGCCCTTTAAAATGCGGATCAGCATGACTAATAATAAAATAGTTCCTAAGGTCACATGCATGCCATGAAAGCCGGTTAGTAAAAAGAAAGTATTGCCATATACGCCAGCATCTAAGGTCAGTCCTAAATCCTGATAAGCATGCATATACTCTACGACTTGCAGCCCTAAAAAACAGACCCCTAATACGATTGTCAGTGCCATAAATACTTTTAATGGCCCACGCTTATTGTTCTCCATGCCTACATGAGCAAAATGTAAGGTAACCGACGAGGTTAGTAATATTAATGTGTTGATCAGCGGCAATCCCTGCCAACCCATAGCCTGTGTAGTACCACCACCGGGTGTAGTAACTAATGGCCAGATTGCTTCAAAAGTAGGCCACAGTACCTCATTGGTCATGGCATTATTTCCGGCGCCGCCAAGCCAAGGCACAGAGATCATCCGGGCATAAAAAGGGCACCGAAAAAAGCCATAAAAAACATTACTTCAGAGAAAATAAACCAGCTCATGCCTTGACGAAACGAGCGATCCATTTGCGCTGAATATAAGCCTTGATCAGACTCTTCAATGACATTTTTAAACCAGCGAAATAGCATAAACAGCAACACACCAATTCCTGCGTAAAGCACATAATGGCCAGCACCACCGCCGCTGCTTGCTTGCATTACGGTAAGACCTGCACCAACAGCAATAAAAAACATCGCAAATGCGCCAACTATTGGCCACGGACTTTGCGCGGGAACATAATATTTTTCGTAATTTTTATCCATTTTGTTTGCTCCTAATTAGCTATTAGCTTGGCAACCTAATTACTAGCCACTATCTGCCCGCTAATATCAAACACGGTATAAGACAAAGTTAACTCTTCAACATCTTCAGGTAATTGCGTATCAACATAAAAAAGCAGTTTAAATTCCACTTCTTCACCTGCTTTCAAAGGTTGTTGATCGAAACAAAAGCAAGCCATTTTATGCAAATACTTAGCTGCTTTGCCTGGAGACACCGACGGTACCGCTTGCATAACTTTATCTTCATTACTGGTATTTTTTGCTCTAAACAGCACTTCGCGCATAGCTCCGGGCTTTACTACCACACTATACTCATGTGATTGCACCTCAAATGGCGCTCCACTTTGCGCATGAGTTGTGAAGCTTACGTCGATTTCTCGTGCCTCATTAACACTCGTACTTTGCTTTGCTTGCTCTAACGAAGGCTTACCATTAAGGCCTGTTACATCACAAAAAACGTCGTACAACGGCACCAAAGCAAACGCAAAAGCGAACATGCCAAGACATATTAAAACTAAGCGCTTAAGCAGTGGTGCATGACTCATTACTTAATCTCCGGTGGCGTTTCAAAAGTATGATAAGGCGCAGGCGATGCCACCTCCCATTCCAAACCCTCAGCACCATCCCACACTTTGGCGGGCACTTTATCGCCGCCTCGTGCACACTTAAATACTACAACCACAAATAACAATTGTGATAAACCAAAAGCAAAGCCACCAATACTAATAATCGCGTTAAAGTCTGCAAATTGCAGTGCGTAGTCAGGAATCCGGCGCGGCATACCGGCCAAACCAACAAAGTGCATAGGGAAAAACAATACATTCACGCTCACTAAAGACAACCAAAAATGCCATTTAGCCAAGGTGATATTGAACATATTTCCCGTCCATTTTGGCAGCCAATAATACGCCCCGGCCATAATTGAAAATATCGCCCCAGTCACTAACACATAATGAAAATGCGCCACCACAAAATAAGTATCATGGTATTGAAAATCAGCAGGAGTAATCGCCAGCATCAACCCAGAGAAACCACCTAAAGTGAATAACACAATAAACGCAATACTAAATAACATAGGCACTTCAAAACTAATCGAACCACGCCACATGGTGGCTACCCAGTTAAATACTTTGACCCCAGTTGGCACCGATATCAGCATAGTTGCATACATAAAAAATAATTCGCCAGCGACAGGCATACCTGTGGTAAACATATGATGCGCCCAAACTATAAAGCTAAGTAAAGCAATCGAAGATGTGGCATATACCATAGAGGCATAACCAAATAATTTTTTACGTGAAAAGGTCGGCACTATAGTCGAGATAATGCCAAAGGCTGGCAGAATCATAATGTACACTTCAGGGTGACCAAAAAACCAAAATATGTGCTGGAACATCACCGGATCACCGCCCCCAGCAGCATCAAAAAAGCTGGTTGCAAAATACTTATCAGTCAATACCATAGTCACAGCACCGGCCAATACCGGCATCACAGCAATCAATAAAAAAGCGGTGATAAGCCATGTCCACACAAACAGCGGCAGCTTCATCCAAGTCATACCTGGCGCACGTAAATTAACGATAGTTACAATCACATTGATTGCGCCCATAATTGAGCTAATACCCATGATGTGAATAGCAAAAACAAATAATGCGGTATTATCGTTACTGTAAGTTGTTGACAGTGGTGCATAAAAAGTCCAGCCAAATGCCAGGCCACCACCTGGCATAAACAGGGATGCCAGTAAAATAATAAAAGCAAAAGGTAAAATCCAAAAGCTCCAATTATTCATCCGTGGTAATGCCATATCTGGTGCGCCAATCATGAGTGGTACCATCCAGTTAGCCAATCCTGTAAAGGCCGGCATAACGGCACCAAATACCATGATCAAGCCATGTACTGTGGTCATTTGATTGAAAAAGTGAGGCTCTACTAACTGTAAGCCAGGTTGAAATAACTCTGCGCGGATCACCATCGCCATGGCGCCACCAATTAAAAACATCGTCAACGAAAAAATTAAATATAAGCTACCGATATCTTTATGGTTAGTAGTATAAAGCCAGCGTTTAAAACCTTTCGCAGGATGATGATGTCCATCATGGTGTGCAGCTTGATCATGTTGTTGCTCTGTTACGCTACTCATTATTTAGCCTCCGAAGTTGCATCAATCGCGGCTTGTATCTGACTCGGTTGAATTACATCCCCAGTGTCATTGCCCCATGCATTACGCTTATAGGTGATCACAGCTGCTAGCTGCTTGATTGATAACTGCTTGTCAAATGCTTGCATAGCGGTACCTGGGCGACCATGAAGCACTACATCAATATGATCTTTAATATCTCCTAATACTACCGGACTGCCTTTGAGCGCCGGAAAACCCTGGTAAGCCCATACCTGTTGGTTGGTGACACGCAGCGCAACTGGCCATATAGACTTGCTCGCCGAGTGTCATTAATTCTTCTTTTGGTAATGTTTGATCTAATAATGCAGCATCAGCAATTGCAGCGTTTGCTTTTGCCTGCTTAGCTTCGCTCAGCCAGTTTGCAAATGCTTGCTCAGATTTAGCTTCAACCACCACAGGCATAAAGCCATGATCCTTTCCGCATAGTTCTGCACATTGCCCTCGATAAATGCCCTCTTCATTAATTCTGGTCCAAGTTTCATTGATAAACCCAGGGTTAGCATCTTTTTTCACTGCAAAATCAGGCACCCACCAAGAATGAATAACGTCGTCTGAGGTCATTAAAAATCGTACTTTTTGATTAATTGGCAACACCAAAGGTTTATCAACTTCAAGCAGGTAATTAGGGTTTTTATTTGCAAGATTAGTTATTTCATCTTGAGGTGTAGCAAGCATTGAATAAAACTCAACATCTTCACCCATGTACTCATAATGCCATTTCCATTGAGAACCAGTAATTTTAATCGTGAGATCAGCTTTACTAGCATCTTCCATTGCAATCAAAGTTTTTGTCGCAGGAATTGCCATACCAATTAAAATCACAAACGGGATTGCCGTCCAAAGGATTTCAACTTTAGTACTTTCATGAAATTGGGCTGGTTTTGCCCCTTTAGATTTACGGTGGTGGATCAGTGCCCAAAACATCACGGCGAACACGATGACCCCAATCACACAACATATAATAAATATTGTCATGTGCAGCTGATAAACATCATTACTTATATCTGTTACGCCCTTACGCATATTAAACTGGCTATTAGCCAATACTTGCTGCGGTAGAACAAACAATATAAGCCACAAGGTAGAGCTCAATTTACCCATGTGACGGCTCCTTTAAATGCTATTGCAAAACGCAAAGCGAAAAGGCGGCACAGCTTTATTCGCGCCAATTCGTTATTTTTTATTGTTACTGAATATTAACGCAACCCTAAATTATGCTATTGAGCAAAATTGTTAGACTTTTAAAGTAGCTGTTAAGACAGTGTATTAACCAATTAGTTAAAAAATGAACAATTAGCAAGTTTTAAGAGCAATTAAATTCTTTTTTGGTGCATAAATAACAGCTAAAAATCAGCGCGTTATTTTGTAATTAGGGATAATATTAGAGGGCTAAAAGTAGCTGACAAGTAGATTTGATAGGGCTTAGGACGCTATAGCTAAGTATAAAATCTAGCCATTAAAGCGGTAAAAAATTAAATGCACCAAACTTCACCAATTTGGTGCAAAATACAGATCAAAAAATTTACATCCAATCAGCGTTGCGGATCACCCCAACAGCTAACCCTTCAATATTGAAAGATTCATGTTCAAGATCCACTTCAATCGGTGAAAATTCATCGTTTTCAGCATGTAAAAAAACTTTTTTACCTGCTTTTTCAAGGCGTTTTACTGTTACATCGTCATCAACACGGGCAACCACCACTTGGCCATTTTCAGCAACTTGAGTGCTGTGTACTGCCAATAAATCGCCATCCATAATACCAATGTCTTTCATACTCATGCCTTGCACACGCAGTAAAAAATCAGCAGCCGGTTTAAACAAGAGTGGATCTATTTTGCAATGACTTTCAACATGCTGCTCTGCCAAAATAGGCTCACCAGCGGCAACTCTGCCTATTAGAGGTAAACCAAGTTGTTCCGGCTCATCCTCTTCAACTAACTGAATACCTCGACTAGCACCGAGCTTCATTTTAATAACGCCCTTTTTCGCTAATGCCTTTAAATGTTCTTCCGCTGCATTAGCACTTTTAAAACCTAACGTTTGCGCAATCTCAGCACGGGTTGGCGGCATACCGGTATCTTTAATAAAAACTTTAATAAGTTCGAGAATTTGAGCTTGGCGATTCGTTAATGGGCGCATACAACTGGTTTTCCATACAGTACATTTAACTGTGAGTATATACAGTTATCTGAAAATCGCAAATATAAATTGGCTTAAAATCGCGCCGTTAATAACAAGCTCATACTATTTAAACCACTTCCAGAATCAAGCGCAGATCCAAGACCAAACTTTAATGCTACATGTTGATTAAACCAATATTGCGTTTGCAGTTCATAGTTGTCTTTTAGATTTTTCTGATTCCGAATATTGGCAACGACTCCCACTGACCATGCTTGATTTACATAATAAACCGCCTGCCCCTGCACATAACGATAACGCCCTGCCAATTGCTTTAGCTCTAAATCCCAACCTTGATTGCTAACTATATTTGTCCAACGAACATAAGGTGCATAAGTCCATTCAACCGCGACTCTTTCATTATCTTTGCCAAACCACATATCATGGCGCTCTAAGCGACTGTAATATACATTGAACCCTAGTTGTAACTGTTCATTCATTTGCTTACCAACAGCGGCACTCACTAAATAATCAGTATTTTGCCAATAGCTATTATCCTCACAGAGGCGCTGCGCGCTGGCACTAATAACTAATCCTGCGGGACCATAGATGGCAGCATCGGCATTTAAATAGCTAAAATCATCATTAGCAAACCCACCAATAGCATAATTATTGACTTGATTTAAATACGCTTTTAGCTCGTATGGACCAGTCAAAGATTCAAGATCTTGCGCAAAATATCGGTATCGTGCGCCTAAAAAAGATTCATCTAAACCAGCTAAATCGGTAAAACCAATATCGAGTTGATGTTGGGTACTAGCAACAGCCTGCGGCTGAGCAACAAGGCTCATCAATAATATTGCACCACATCCAAATACCTTTACTTTCATCCTTAAGATCCATTAACAGTTAGATAATATAGGTACATTTTATCTATTTTTATGATCTTAACTGTAGGAAAATGTTTAAAAGTGTAGACTGATTTAGTAAATAACTTAGTGAGGTAGACAGATGAGTATTTGGTATCAACCGATCACCCTAGCACAATGTAAGCAACTTGATGACGGCATAAGTGGTCAAGGCACATTGATGAAAACCATGGGCATTGAAATAAGTGAAATAGGCGATGATTATTTAGTAGCAACGATGCCCGCGATCCCAGCTCATCATAACCCTATGGGTATGGTGCATGGCGGCGCAAATGTTGTACTTGCAGAAACGGTGGCGAGTTATGCTGCAAACTTTGCTGTTGATTTTACAAAGTTTTATTGTGTTGGCCAGGAGATCAATGCCAATCATCTAAAAGCATCACGTAATGGTTTATTAACCGCGATAGCAACACCACTACACTTAGGCAAGCGTACATCCGTATGGGAAATAAAAATCACCAATAGTCGTGGAGAACTGTGCTGCGTATCAAGAATGACCGCAGCAATTGTAGAGCGAAAAGGCTAACTTGAAAGTGGATAAATTGTAATTTCAATACCTGCGCCAATAGCAGAAATACGCAATAAAGTATCGGCACTGAGCGCTTGATTAAAGCATTTTGGCGAAGTGCCTGATTCAAAGCCAATATCAAAGGTGCGCTTTGAGCATGATAACCACTGCTTTAATGCATTGCGTGAGCAAGATTCAATTAACTCACATAAGTGGTTAATCGCTTTATCTGGTGAGATAACGTCTTCATTAGACTCAATACGTGCTAGTTGACGGTACTCATCTTTATCGTAATGCAAAACCACAGCACTTTTTTTTAAGTCTGCAACTAACAAACTAATATCTTGCTTTGATTCAAGCTCTAGATCTACATTTAAAAATTGAATTTCCGACATTGTTTCATTTTTACCCTGCGTTAATAACAACGCAAACTTTAACCTAATTTTGCGTATATACCAAATCTAGAGTAGCTAGTTTTATTTTGTTGATGCGACAATTTGCCACATTGGCAAACTCAATATAATTTATAGAATACCGCACTAATAACAAACAGGTAGTCACTATGGATAAACGCATTTTTAAACATGCGCGTAAGTTTCACAAATGGTTAGGTTACTTATTAGCGCTACAAATTTTTGCATGGTTACTCGGTGGTTTAATTATGAGTGCTATACCGCTTGAAAAAGTTCACGGTAAACATTTAGCTGCGCGGCAATTAAATAACCCATTCAAACAAGCTGATTATCTAGCCTCAGTTGATAATATCGTTTCACAAATTACTCAGCCAAGACAAATTAGTTATAGTCACTTTTTAACAATCCCTACCATTATTGTGAGCAACAGTAACGGTGAGTACAGCTTTAACGGAGTTACTGGCAGTCCTTTGGTAGCACCGAGTAAAGCGCAAATTATTGCCAATGCCCAAGCTCATCTATTAATTAATGCGCAAGTAACAGACGCGATCAAACTAGCTAAAGGTACTCGCGAAGTTGGCTTTAAAGAAAATATTTGGCAAGTAAATTTTGACGATACGTTTAACACCACACTATATTTATCCGCTGATAGTGGCCAAGTTATTACTGTTCGCAGCACAATTTGGCGAATTTTCGATTTTTTCTGGATGTTACACATAATGGACTATGATCAACGTGAAGATTTTAATAACCCATTATTAATTAGTTTTGCAGCCAGTAGCATATTGTTTTGTTTAACTGGCTTTATTTTATTACTACAGAATATCCGTTTTAGAAAACGTACTTCCCGTCGCCCAAGTAGCTAACCTTACCTTGTAGATGAGTTGAAATTCCCACTACATCACACAGTTAAGCGATTTACTTTTTGAATAATCGCTCTAAACTAGCGCTTCCTGTAGTTCACTAAAGTGATTGGATATGCCGCATTTAATTATTGCGCTGGTATTGTGTTGTGTGAGTTTTAACCTTTATGCAGAACAATTCACCAGTTTTTACAGCGCAAAAAAACACCTCATCGAAACCCTTCCTGATAACGCCACCAGCCTCTATTGTGGCTGTAATATTAAACGCCAAGGTAAAAAACTGGTGCCCGACCCAAATGCATGTGGTTATGTGCCTCGCAATGCGGTTACTCGTTCAGGCAAACCAAATGCGCGCGCAACTCGGATTGAGTGGGAACATATTGTGTCTGCATGGGAATTTGGTCACCAGCTACAATGCTGGCAAGAGGGCGGCCGAAAAAATTGCATTAAAGTCAGTGCGCAATTTCGGAAAATGGAAGCTGATATAAATAATCTCGCTCCGGCAATTGGTGAAATAAACGCAGACCGCTCTAATTACAGCTTTGGCATGATTGCAGGTAATGCAAGCCAATATGGTCGCTGCCAAGTAAAGGTAGATTTTAAACAGCGTGTGGTAGAGCCGCCCTTTTATGCACGAAAACGCATTGCCGATGCTTATTTTTATATGCAAAAAACCTATGGTTTAAAAATTTCCGACAAGCAACAAAAATTATTTACCGCATGGCAAAACCAAGCTTTGGCAGCGAAAAATAGCAATGCTGTACTTTAAATAGCCAAAACCATAAAAAAGGCGCATTTCGCGCCTTTTCACTTAAAACCTGCATTTAGTTTCGTCATTAAATATCTTGATGTGGGCCAAACACCTCGTAGTGAATACGCTCAGCAGCAACTTCTAATACGAGTAATTGCTGTTTAATTGCAGCCATAAACCCCGTTGGGCCACAGATGTAGAAATCACCTTCTTCAAGCGGTAGCTGCTCAGCAACAGCGCTGACATTCATCAATCCAGTAAACTCAGCTCCCTCGCCACCTTGATTAAACCAAGTGTAGTAATTTAATCGAGTATGCGCCGCGGCTTGCTCAGCCAAAAACTGACTAAATGAATGCTGCAGGATATTTTCACAGGCGTGTAAATAGGTGACCGCTTGATTCGATGTATCACATAATAATGTTTGTAACATTGCCAGCATCGGTGTTTGACCAACGCCCGCAGAAATTAATACCACAGGTTTTTTATTTGCGCGTAAAAAGAAGTCTCCAGCCGGTGGATAAAGCTCCACAACGCTGCCCACATCAAGTGAGTGCAAATAATTAGATACAATCCCCGCTGCTGGCAATAACTCTTTTTTCACGCTAATACGGTAATTTTCACCATTACTTTGCTGAGAAATAGAGTATTGGCGTATCTCACTATACTGTGCATAAGCTGGTTTTACTTTGATACCTAAATACTGCCCTGGTTTATGAGTCATTACCGCTTTACCATCGACTGGCACTAAAGTAAAACTGGTTACTAACTCTGATTCAGGCTGTTTTTTAGCAATAACAAATGCTCTAGTACCCGACCAGCCACCGTGGTTATTTTTACTGTGCTCGTATAGCGCCGCTTCTTCGGTAATACAAATATCAGCAAGTAGTGCGTAAGCCTCACGCCATGCATATTCAACTTCAGCTGTAAATTGCTCAGGGATCAATTCTTTTAAAGTGCCAATCAGGTGTCCGCCAACTATTGGATAATGCTCAGGTAAAATATGCATGCTGGTATGCTTATGATTAATGCGTGCCAGCGCCTCTTTTAATACGGCTAAATTATCAATATTTTGAGCATACGCAGCCAAGGCATTAAATAATGCAAATTGCTGACGGCCACTACGTTGATTGGCCATATTAAAAATATCCTGCAGCTCAGGGTTATGACTAAACAGCCGGTTATAAAAATGCTCCGTGACAACGGTGCCCGCCTGCGCCAATAAAGGCGCTGTGCTTTTTACTATTTCAATGGTTTTATCAGATAACATACAACTTCCTTTAACCACGACGCCCATCAACACGACGCCGCGTTAAAATAGGAATACAGTGGAATAAGAACAATAAAAATGCCACGATCCACAGTACAGCACTCAGCTGCCATGCGATGTGTGGCCCAATAACAACTGGTAATAACGAACGAATAATTGCTGCAATAAACACTAAAGCAAACGCCACAGCCATAAAGTGAGGAATAGTTAAAGGGCGGCCAGTATGACCATGAGATACCCGCGTCATCATCGCTAAGATCATCATGCCAATCGTACCTATAGTGATCATATGCAGCGCGTCTTTAAACAAAATAACCGAGCTGTAAAAACTCAGCGCAAGCAATACTAAACCAAGCCCAAGAGCTAGATAAGAGAAGTGCAACGACCATAACAGTGGTACTTTGAGTATTTGATTATTCCACCACAACAATGAGCGACTTAAATGCACTACAGCAACAACAGCCAATGCCCAACCAGGATTAACGCTTGCTATAAATAATTGGCTGATAAAATAAAGCGCGACAGCAAACAATGAGCTGTAAAGCAGCACTTTATCTAAACGAGGAGTACGCACTTGCTCCGCTAAACCAAGACCACGAGCAGTAAAAAAGGTAATACCCGCCCAGCCACCACACCGACAAGTAAGGTCATTACTAGTACTGCGGTATCGGCGACTGCCAATGCAAGTAGCATGTTTTGTTGTATTGCTAAGCATAAATAAATAATATTGAGCACACACAATGCGCTTAGCATCAGTAAAAATTGGTAGTTATTTTTATTGCCAGCTTTAAGGAGCATATTAGCCAGCGCCATAACTGCACCTAACCACCAAAGCAATTGGAACAATAACACCGCATATAAACTAAAGTTTTCAATACCTGCACTGGTAATAAAAAACGCAACACGAGCTGCTAGCCACACTAGGGTTAGCAACATCAATTTACGACCATTAATACTCGCAACCCCGCTCCAAGTTTGTGCTGCGGTTAATAAAAACCCCACAGCTACAGCGCCTGCAAAGCCAAACATCATTTCATGGGCATGCCAAAGTGTTGCTGGCATAGTCAATTGCCATCTGGCATGGCCTGTTAAAATGAGTAACCAATAACTAATCGACAAAACGGCCAATAAGCCAGCTCCTAAAAAGTAGGGCCGAAATGCTAACATCCATAACGGCCATTGACTGACTTGATAAAAACGCACTTTTTTGGGCATTGGTTCGGTTAAATTGATTGCTCGCATCAGCGTATTAGACTCATCTATCTAGGTATTTATAACACGCTATTGCACAAGCCGAGCCAAGATTTAAACTGCTTATTATTCAACATATTAACTATTTTGCTATTGACAAAAAAGTCTTTATGACTCACCTTTAAATAAGATAAAAACACATTTGAGTCATTTTGACATGGTAGATAAACAAAGCTTACTTAATGTCGCCCTTGTGCTTGCTAAAGTGAGCGACCAAAAGCAGCCTTTTCAGCAGTTAATTCAGTGTATCAAACAAGTAATACCCAGTGACGCTATTGCACTGCTTACCTTACAAGGCGATGTGTTAAAACCACAAGCTATTCATGGACTGACGCCTGACACCCTAGGACGACGCTTTGTAATAAACGAGCATCCACGTTTACATGCCATTTGCAACGCTAAGCAACCATTACAGTTTGCCCATGATTGCCCAATTCCTGATCCGTACGACGGTTTACTATCGAGCAAAGCTGGCGATATTCCTGTTCATGCTTGCTTAGGCATCCCTCTACTTGATAGCGACGATAACTTACTCGGGGTGATCACCCTCGACAGTCTCGATGCAAATGCATTCGACAGTTTTGACCTTGAGCTATTTACTCAACTAGGTACGCTTTGCTCCGCGCATTTGCAAACTGTATTAAAACTGCAGCAATATCAAAACCACGCGCAACATAGTAGCGCTTTAGTGCAAGAGCTAAACCGCGAAGCGCTTACCCGCGATGGTGCAGAGATCATCGGCCAAAGCACGGCCATGCAAGCCCTTCGAAGCGATATAAAACTAGTGGCGGCTTCTGAGTTTAGTGTCTTGATCCAAGGTGATACCAGGGTAGGTAAAGAGCTAGTAGCACGCAATATCCATCTTCATTCAAAACGTAGCGAAATGCCGTTAATTCACTTAAATTGTGCATCATTACCAGAGAATCTCGCCGAAAGTGAATTTTTTGGCCACGCCAAAGGCGCATTTACCGGCGCCCATAATGCACGTCAAGGCAAGTTTCAGCTGGCTGATGGTGGCACCTTATTTTTAGATGAAATTGGTGAACTGCCACTTGCCATGCAAAGTAAACTATTGCGCGTCTTACAAAGTGGTGAAATCCAAACGGTTGGTGAAGATGAAGTAAAATACGTCGATGTAAGGGTTATTGCGGCTACAAACAGGCATTTAAAAACGAAGTCGCTCAAGGGCGTTTTCGAGCCGATTTATATCATCGGTTAAGTGTTTACCCGCTCAACGTTGCGCCACTTAAACAACGCGAAAACGATGTAATTTTACTTGCAGGTTACTTTGTTGAAAGAACAGCTCGTAAGCTAGCTATCAAACAACTCAAACTCAGCGTCGAAACGCAACTACTACTCACTCAATATGACTGGCCGGGGAATGTGCGAGAACTTGAGCATGTGATCAGCCGTGCAGCATTAAAAGCCAAACAAAGCCAGTGGCAGCAAGCAATAATTACTATTGAACCTGCTCATTGTGAACTTAACCTAAGTACAAATAACCCAGCGCCTGTCGCATTAACAACTGCCGATAACAATAACATAAATAAACAAAATTTCTCGCTCAAACAAGCAACGGATACATTTACTCAGCATTTAATCAGCCAACAGCTAGAACAACATAATTACAACTGGGCCAGTGCAGCACGAACATTAAAAGTTGATCGCGCTAACTTAGTGCGATTAGCCAAACGTCTCGGTATTACAGTAAAAAAATCTATTTAATGTGTATTTTATACACCCAAACTTGGCTATAGTGCCAACTGGTGTAAAACCACAATAAACATCTAAACAGGAGATATTTGATGATTGTATTAAACCCCCTTGCTGGGCAAGTAAGTGCTTAATTTTATTTTTTAATATTAAGTTTTGCTCGGCCATTAGCCGGGCGCTGTTGATAGCTAAAATTTAACAGCAAACCCCTTTGTTATTTTTACTCTTTGCAGTAATGGGGTTATATGAATACTAATTTAAGTTTAAGCCAACTGGGTTGGCGCGCATTTTTCCAACAACAACTTACGCTCAATGATTTAGAGCACACACTGATTGCACGGATCATTACCTACCATCGCGACCACTTTGTTGTACAGAGTGAGCAGGGTTGCCACAAGGTATTGGTAAATTCAGATCATCCCCCTTAACTGTGGGTGACTGGATATTACTTACGCAACACAACGAACACTGGCTGTTTACCCGATTGCTTGAGCGCTTAACATTGCTCAGTCGCAAAAGTGCGGGAAGTAAATTAAGTGAACAGCTTATTGGCGCTAATATTGATACTTTGTTTATTGTCAGCTCGCATAATCAAGATTTCAATCTAAGCCGCTTTGAACGCTACTTAGCGTTAGCATATCAAAGTGAGTGTTTACCCGTTGTTGTACTGACCAAACGCGATCAATGTGCAGAACCAGAGCAACATATAGCACAACTAACAGCGCTTGATAATCACTTAACCGTGCTGTCTGTTAATGCATTAGAGCGTGGCAGTGTTGAGCAATTAATGCCATGGTGCGGCAAAGGTCAAACATTAGCTTTTGTTGGGTCTTCGGGTGTAGGTAAATCCAGCTTAGTTAATAGCTTATGTGAACAGCAGCTAAGTGACACTGGTGCAATTCGTGAGGACGACAGCAAAGGTCGCCACACCACGACTCATCGAGCATTGCATGTTCTTAACGTAGGAGCGCTGTTACTCGATACTCCCGGCATACGAGAGCTGCAACTAAGTGACTGTCAACAAGGTGTAGAGCTTACTTTTAACGATATAAGTGAACTGGCGCAGCAGTGTCGATTTGCCGATTGTAGTCATCAGCTAGAACCCGGTTGTCAGGTGCTAGCTGCGTTACAAAAAGGCTTATTAACGCAGCGGCGTATCACTAATTATCAAAAACTGTTAAAAGAGCAGCAACGCAATACTCAGAGCCTTGCGCAATTACGTAGCCAAGATAGAAGCTTAGGTCGGTTTTATCGTAACGTACAAGCAGACATGCGTAATTTAAAAGGACGTTAATTAATTTTTCTCAGTCGTTAAACAAAACGTGGCTAAATACTGTTTAGCCACGTTTTTGCTGATAGAAAGATTAACCAGCTAAATTACGCGAGCTTATGCTCCTTAAAATACGCTTTTAAAAGCTGACTGAACGCCTGTACCTTAGCTGTTCGGTGCACTAAGTGATGGGTTACTAGCCATAAATCCGTTGGCCAACTCAGTTCATCCGCTAGTATTGGTACTAAATCAGCATACTGCGCCGCCACGTCATGCTGCATCCCGCCAATTCCCAAGCCTTTAACAATTGCACGGGTTGCCTCTGAGGTTTCAGACACGCGTAATTTCACTTGTGAAGTTGGTATATTTTCATCAACCCAAACAAAATAAGGCACTTTGCCATTATAACCCGCCACCCCCGAAACAAAATTATGCAACGGCAATTGCTTAATACTTTTTGGCACGCCATGCTTATCAATATAACGCTTTGATGCATAAAATCCTGACGACAAATGCGCCAAATGCTGGGCGATATAATCACCTTCATCAGGACGAGGACCTGCGCGAACCGCTATATGTGCTTGGCCGTGGTCAAGACGTAAACGCTTTTGATCTAATATAACTTCCAGCTGCACCTGTGGATGTAAACTTTGAAATTGTTCACACACATCACTCAGTACATCAATAAAACCACTGACCGTTGTAAGCAATAAACTACCACGCAAAGTACTATCTGCGGCAATAATATCATTGTGTAAGCGTTCAAGTTCACTATTAATAGACTGCGCTGCTGTAAAGAGTTTAGCGCCAATCTCAGTTACTTTATAACCCCTGGCATGACGATGAAATAAACGTGCATTTAAACTTTGCTCAAGGTTATTAATGCGCCTAAGTACCGTACTGTGATGAACGTTGAGCTTTTCAGCCGCCGCTGTTAACGTTCCTAACCGCGCAACTTCATAGGCTACTTTTACATCTTGCCAGTCATCAAATTGAATCGCCATACCTGCCCTTAACCTCAAGTGTGCGTATATGCACATAAGTTTTGCGTTTATTTGGCTTTTCTGCAAGTAAATATTTGCTAAAGTAGTTAACAGGCAAACCCAACTACGTTATTGAAGGCGACCACCATGACAGCACCAAAAATTATTGCCTTAGCAGGCAGCTTACGTAAAGACAGCTTTAACCAAAAATTGATCAATGAAGCAGCCCGCTTTGCATTAGAAAGCGGTGCAGAAGTTGAAGTAATTAAACTGGCAGATCTAAACTTACCCATGTTTGACGAAGACGTTGAAGCGCAAGGCACACCAGTAGGCGCTCAGTTATTAAAAGACAAACTACGCGCTGCAGATGGCATCTTACTTGCCAGCCCTGAATATAACGGTTCAATTACGGCGGTACTAAAAATGCCATTGATTGGGCATCACGTACTGAGCAAGGCGCAGTTCCAGCATTTCGTAACAAGGTAACGGCTTTATACGCCTCATCACCGGGAGGCTTAGGTGGCTTACGTGGTCTAAATCACGTTCGCGATATTTTATCGGGTATCGGCAGCTTGGTATTGGCAGATCAACTTGCCGTACCTGCAATTCACACTTTGCTTGATGAAAATGGCCGCATTAGTGACCCAGTGACAGCAGAACGAATTGCAGGCCTTGCTCAGCAGCTCGTCAGCGTTGCCAGCAAATTAAATAAATAAACCGCTTAAGAAAGCTTTGTCGCTGCTAACTTGGCAGCGATAAAATCCTCATGCGCGACATACAACAAGTTAGAAACACGGCGAATTACATACTCTTCTTGCGGATCTAACTCACCATCGGCATACGCTAAGCGCCATAGCAGCTCTATAATTTCAATCCGTTGCTCTGCGCTGCATTGATCATTAATTTGTTTAGAAAACTGAAAGTAATCAATCGCGTCATCCAAACTTTTTCCTGCGCTTTGCATTAGCTCACTAACGTCTTCATCACTCAAATTAAAATACTTTTTTAAAGTCAGAGATAACGTTTTCAATTCATCGTCTTGCTGCTCGCGATCAGCACGCATGACTTCAATCAATAATGCCGCTACAGCCGTTTTCAAATCATGCTCTTGCAGCTGAGCTGGTTGCTCATCAAAAGCTGAAAATAGTTGTTTTATTTGTTTGAACATCACATTTTCCCTTTTTGGGTGTTAGACTTACAGCATAACTCGTTGCATCACTGTAATTAAATAGTGCGCTCAATACAATAATGGAGTTAAAGGTTTATGAAAGGAAAAACAGCAAATAGGCTAGTAATTATCAGTGCGCTGGCACTATTAATAGGCAGTAATGCGGTATTAGCAGAAAAAGGTGAAACCGAAAAACTCTATGACTTCGATGAAAAAGTCCATTATTACCAAACAAAATTAGACGCAAATAACTATCATCTAGAAATTCAATCTGACGACTATCAGCATTTTAAAAATCAAAGTGTATTTTTATTGCGCCATGCTGATCGTTTATGCCGTGGTAATCCATTTATGCTAAAAGTGACTGATGGTGTACAAGAGTATGATCGTTTCCCAACCAAACCCCGCGCCTATCAGCCGCCTTTAACGGTATTACTACAATGTGAGACAAAGCCCAGCAAAGACTAATCTTTAGTCTTTATAACCCCAAGGCGCTGGCGGTGGTGTAATTGGTTTTGTTAAATCAAAATCAACGCGAAACTCGCGGCCTTGGCGAATTAAACGATAAGTAAATTTTTCAGGGTAAATATACATCTGCCATGTATTACCGATAGATTGTGGAATACCTTGGCTAACAAACAATTCTTTTGAATACTGATCCGCAGGGAACGACTGCACGTTAGCAAACCCAGCATCAACTGTATGACCACCGTACATAGTCGATACATCATCAGTCCCATCTTGATGGCGATGATCGTGTTTTAAACTCAAACCACTACCGGTTTTGGTAATGATCCACGTACGTGATGCATCATCACCTACATGAAACGGTACTTGTAACTCGCTATCAGTGCATTTACGAACATGCATGACTAGTTTTTTACCCGCAAACGAGCTAGGACCAGTGGCATTATCAACCGTTACTTTACCCTCAAAAGCTTTACCACAATGGGCGGCAATATTATCAAAAAAGCCATCATGAGTTGGGATAGATACCAAAGGCGCAGGGCGAGCAAACGCCGCCGTAGACGCCAGCAATAAAGTCGCCGCAGTTAATAATTTCATAGCATGTTCCTAAAAGTATAAAGTTGCAGCTTAGCCTGTTAATAAATACAAAGGAAGTAATCGCGGTGAATGGTGGTCCAGCGGTGAGTAAGCTAAAAAAGTTTGCAAGCCAACCATAAAATAGCTTAAACGGCTTTTTCAGCTCGGCTTTTCATCAACTTTAATAGTGAATTATGAAAGTCTTGAAAAATAACCTCACCCCATAATCGAGAGTAAATAGTAAAGTTGGTATTATCTTCAACAGTGGTTTTTAACGTTAAAACGGTTTGTCCATTAGCGGTTTCTGCTAAATAATAGCCACCATAAAGAGGTGAAAAATATTCCCCGCCTAGCTTTACATGTTTATCTAGTGCGTTGTCTGGAATCAAATCAGGGTCGATATCAAACTGGTAGAGCATTTGTTTATTTGGCTGCCAATCCGTTATAACCTCTTTAAATACAACACCATTTTGCCATTTACTAGTTCTCACTGCTCCAACACCTTGTGCATTCATATCCGCCTGCAAAGGGCGAGGAATACCTATTAATTGCGAAAATGACATTGGGAACTCTCCTTCGGCAATGTAACTCACATTCGCTAATTGCCGCCAAACAACGTCTATTGGTGCATTGATAACAATTGAGTTTTTAACTTCATATGTTTGCGATAGCTTTAAAAAATTCACCTCTAGCGGTGATAAAATCAAAGGTATTAATGCCACTGACATGACGACTTTTTTTACTTTCTTTTTCTAATTTACGATGTACAAATCCAGCTAGGACTCCTCCTATACTTGCAAATAACATAAATGCAGGTAGCGCCATGGCGACACAGATACTCCCTCTAAAAGAGTGACTATACTGACCAGTAAAAATACAAAAATAGGCTGCCAAGCCTTAACTGCCATGTGCTTATAAGACATTGATTTATTGAGCTTGCATTCAAAATAAATACGAATATAGCCAATCGCAATGGGGACTAAAAACATAAAAGAAATAGTGACTAAACTGCCGAAGTTAAACGCATCACTAAACTCTAGAAATACCCGTATAGATATGCCGTAAAGCACACCTAAAATAATGCCTATATATTTTGGAGAAAGCGTTCGCATAAATAATTCTTTCAATGTTTAATTACCAATAATGTTCCGAAGTTAACAACTATTTCTAACCGCAGCAATAAAAAACGCGGCCTTAGCCGCGTTTCATTATCTAGTTACTTTTAAACCACTACTGCCAAGGACGCTCGGCGTTAAGCTTTGCTTCAAACGCGTCAATTTGTGGATTTAGCGTTTCGGTCACACCGATAAAATCTAAGCCACTTAATAAGCGCTCTTTTACGTCTTTGCGAATATCAAAGCTAATTGGGGCAAACTTATTGCTGGTCAGCGTTTGGTTTTCAAGATCGATGTCGATATGAATATCGTCGTGTTGCTCGCTCAGTACAAATAAGTCTTCCAATGTTTGTGCTGGTAGTGCAATAGCTAACATCTGGTTATTGCCACAGTTATTAAAGAAAATATCGGCAAAGCTTTCCGCTAAAATCACTTCAAAACCATATTGCTTTAATGCCCATGGAGCGTGCTCACGTGATGAGCCGCAGCCAAAGTTATCGCGAGTTAGTAATATTTGCGCGCCTTGGTAACATGGCCGATTTAAAATAAACTCAGGGTTTGGCTCGTCGTTATCTAAATAGCGCCAATCATAAAACAACGCCGCATCAAAACCATCACGGCTGGTTGAGGTTAAAAACTGCTTTGGAATGATTTGGTCGGTATCGACGTTGTTTTTATCAAGTGGGGCCATTAAGCCACTAAAAAAATGCTCATTAGGCTTCTCCTCTAATATCAACAAAGCGACCATGAATAGCTGCCGCAGCGGCCATTGCAGGGCTTACTAAGTGTGTACGACCACCACGGCCTTGGCGACCTTCAAAGTTACGGTTTGAGGTGGATGCACAGCGCTTGCCTGCACCTAAACGGTCATCGTTCATCGCTAAGCACATTGAGCAACCCGGTTCACGCCACTCAAAACCAGCAGCTTTGAAAATATCAGCTAGGCCTTCATCTTCAGCTTGTTTTTTCACCAAGCCAGAGCCAGGTACGATTAACGCCTCAACACCAGCAGCCACTTTTTTACCTTCAACAATCTGTGCGGCGGCGCGTAAATCTTCAATTCGGCTGTTGGTACATGAACCAATAAATACCGTATCTACGCTCGCTGACGATAACTTATCACCGGCTGTTAAACCCATGTATTTAAGGGCACTGCGAATCGCATCAGCTTTAATTAAATCAGGCTCTTGATCTGGATCTGGAATGCATTCATCAACACCAATAACTTGCTCAGGGCTAGTGCCCCAAGTAATTTGCGGCTGAATGCTACTCGCTTCTAGTTCAACTTCTAAATCAAACTGCGCACCTTCGTCAGTTTTTAAGGTTTCCCAGTAGGCAACTGCAGCTTCAAAATCATCGCCTTGTGGAGCAAATGGGCGGCCTTTTAAGTAATCATAAGTGATTTGGTCTGAAGCGATTAAACCCGCTTTAGCGCCCATTTCAATACTCATGTTACACAATGTCATACGCGCTTCCATTGACAGTGCTGCAATACCTTCACCACAAAACTCTGCCACATAACCTGTACCACCAGCGGTACCTAGCTTACCAATCACCGCCATGATCAAATCTTTGGCTGTAACCGTTGGACGTAGTACACCATTAATTTGAATTTTTAATGACTTGGCTTTTTTCTGTTGTAGTGTTTGCGTCGCGAGTACGTGCTCAACCTCAGACGTACCAATACCATGGGCCAGTGCACCAAATGCACCGTGAGTAGAGGTATGGCTATCACCACAAACAATGGTAGTGCCAGGTAAAGTAATACCTTGCTCAGGCCCCATTACATGCACTATGCCTTGGTTAATTGAGTTTAAATCGTAAAGTACAATACCAAACTCTTTGCAGTTGGCATCAAGCGCCATCAATTGGTTTTTTGATACTTCACTGGCGGCATCTAATGAGCGGCTTTTGGTCGATACATTATGATCCATCGTTGCGATGGTTTTTTCAGGACAACGCACTTTACGGTTTTTCTCTCGCAGGCCAGCAAAAGCTTGCGGCGATGTCACTTCATGTACTAGATGACGGTCAATATAAAGTAAATCGGTTTGCTCATTAATACTAGCAACTACATGTGCTTGCCAGATTTTATCGTATAACGTTTGGGCCACTTGCTGATCCCCTAATTTGTTTGACTCGCCGCGTGACGGTGCAGCGAGTGAATAATTGTTTAAATACGTGCTGTTTTATATACGAGCGACAATTGCTGCGGCAACGTCTTGCGTTGTATAACCTGCATTTGGGTAAATATCCGGTGTACCTACGCCTGCTTCGACCGCTTCGGCTACTGCTTTTTCAATGCTGCGCGCCGCTTCATCTTGGCCTAGTGAATAACGTAGCATTAACGCGGCACTTAAAATTTGTGCGATTGGGTTTGCAACCCCTTTGCCAGCAATATCAGGTGCCGAACCACCAGCAGGTTCATACATACCAAAGCCTGACTGATTTAAACTTGCCGATGGCAATAAGCCCATAGATCCGGTGATCATCGCGCATTCATCTGACAATATGTCACCAAATAAGTTATCACACAGTAACACATCAAACTGGCTAGGTTGTTTAACCAGTTGCATTGCCGCGTTATCAACGTAAATATAATCAAGGCTTACTTCTGGGAAGTCTTTGCTTACTTCGGTTACTACTTCGCGCCATAATACACTTGATGCTAATACGTTGGCTTTATCAACCGACGTTACATGGTTATTACGTAATTTTGCTGCTTCAAAGGCAAAACGTGCAATGCGTTCAATTTCTTTGCGTGAATAAGTTTGCGTATCAAACGCCACTTCTTCAGCCCCTTCGCCACTGCGGCCTTTTTCGCCAAAGTAAATACCGCCGGTTAATTCACGCACGCATAAGATATCAAAGCCTTTTTCGCTTATATCGGCACGTAATGGCGATGCAGCGCTCAGTGCTGGTAATAGTTGCGCTGGGCGTAAGTTACAAAACAAACCAAAGTGTTTACGTAGTGGCAAAAGTGATGCGCGCTCTGGTTGCTCATTGGCAGGAAGATGCTCCCACTTTGGACCGCCCACTGAACCAAACAAAATTGCATCGGCACTTTCACACGCTGCAAGGGTTTGATCGGGTAACGCTTTACCAAATTGATCAATCGCAGCGCCGCCAATGGCATGATGATGACGAGTTAAAGTAAAACCAAATTTACTGCTCACAGCATCCAATACCTGCTCTGCTGCTGCCATTACTTCTGGGCCGATACCGTCGCCTGCTAATACTGCAACGCTATAATTTGATTGACTCATCCTGCTTTCCTTTGTTGTTTTAAATCAGACACTTTTTGTGCGCGATAAATTAAGTTATAAACGCGGATCATGGCGCGTACTGACGCCTCAACCACATCCGCTGCAATGCCCGCGCCGTGATAAGGGCGGCCATCGTATTTAGCTATTATATTTACTTCACCTAATGAACTGGCACCTTCACCGGTCGCCTCTAGATTAAATTCAATCATTTCAACAGCCATACCCGTTAAACGTTCAATCGCTAAGAATGACGCCTCTACAGGGCCATTGCCGGTAGCCGCTTCTTGTTTAGACTCACCATTAATCGTCATCCCAATCGTTGAGCTTGCTACTGATTGCGAGTTAGACGTTGAGTTAACAAACTCTAATTGGTATTTGTCGTCTTTATCACTGATTTGATTAAAATAAATCATCGCTTCAAGGTCATAGTCGTACACTGTACCTTTTTGATCTGCAAGGGTTAAGAAGCTTTCATATAGGCTATCCATATCGTAATCAGATTTTTGATAGCCTAATTCTTCAAGGCGGTGCTCAATAACATGACGACCCGAACGTGAGGTCATATTTAATTGGTTATTTGGTACGCCGACGCTTTCTGGTGACATAATTTCATAGGTATTTTGCGCTTTTAATACACCGTCTTGATGAATACCTGAACTGTGGGCAAAAGCATTCTCGCCAACAATCGCTTTGTTAGGTTGTACTGGCATATTACAAATTTTCGCCACTTGGCGTGAGGCGCGATAAATCTCTTCACTGCGAATATCGGTATACACTTTTAAGTGGTCTTGGCGCATCTTCATGATCATCGCCACTTCTTCAAGTGAACAGTTACCCGCACGCTCACCAATACCATTAATAGTACATTCGATTTGCCGTGCACCGGCTTGCACCGCTGCAACAGAATTGGCAACAGCCAAACCTAAATCATTATGACAATGTACACTTAACCGCGCTTTATCAATATTTGGCACGTTATTCATTAAATGGCGGATCATCGCCGCGTATTCGTCTGGCGTAACAAAACCAACCGTATCTGGTAAGTTGATGGTTGATGCACCGGCATTAATCGCCTGCTCAACAATTTTGCATAAATCCCAATGCGGTGTACGGCCTGCGTCTTCGCATGAAAATTCCACATCATCAGTATAATTACGGGCAAGCTTGATTGATTTAACCGCCATGGCTGTCGCATCATCTAAGCTCATACGTAGCTTGTGTTCTAAATGCAAAGGGCTGGTAGCAATAAAAGTATGAATTCGACTTTGTTGTGCTGTGCGAAGTGCTTCGCCACAGGCTTCAATATCTTTAGCAACAGCGCGTGCTAAACCACAAATAATAGGGCCTTTCACTTCTGTCGCTATACGTTGCACTGAACGAAAATCGGCAGGGCTCGAAACCGGAAAACCTACTTCCATCACATCCACATTTAGGCGGCTAATAGTATGTGCCAGCTGGATTTTATCTTCTTCAGTCAGGCTCGCTTTAAGCGCTTGCTCACCATCACGTAAAGTGGTGTCGAAAATCCATACTTTATCTTGTTCTTGCATAATCTACCCTTAATTCTCTGCTGCCCTGGATGCGAGATAAAAAAAACCCCGCGATATGCGGGGTTTTTTGTGTTTACTTAATGCAAATACACTAATCCCCGCTCACGTGCGCTTGCAGTAAGAGGTTCAGTTTTAATGTAATTAAATGAGTGTTTTGCATCGTCTTTACTAAATGTGTGTGTTCAGTGAGCCCTATTTTTAACACTTCAAAACTGCGCATGCAAGCATAATCTCACCTTTAAATGGAATGAAAAACCACAATAAAAGAAAATAAATTTCGTATAAAACCAACTTTACGGTTATATAATTCAAACCAAACCTAAAGCAACCATAATATACTTTACTTTATGGCCGATCCTGCTTAGATAAGTTTTCTATTTTAATTCCCACTGTTGTCTCCACTCTATTCAGATCCTTTGCTCATTTTATGCATTATTATCGTCCTTGTGCTGCTACGTTTGTAATTGCTATTGGAACTAATGTATCAAGACCCCAAATACCCATTTCCTTTACTCGTGTGATTTTTTGCTCACCTGTTAAAATATTCGTTTTAGTAATAATGCTATATATGTCAGGTATTTCATCTCGACTAGCTGGCTCTTTAAAGTCGTTATAACCAAATTTAAGAGTAACATCTTCATCTAATGAAAATATAACTCCACCACCTGTTCCTTTCTCTGAATGCTCTATTTCAGGGTTGGCAAGATTTACCCAGTGAAAATGAAAGTCGTCTCTGCCATGAGTCATAAACGCTAAATATTTTCCATCCGGTGAAATACGGTGGTTTTTCATTTCCCATTCTCTCGGAAAACCAAAATTCACTTTACGCACTATTTCACCATTAAATTTATGTATCCAAAAGCCATCGTGCTTTACCGCTAAAAACTCTTTATCGCCTGGGAGTAAAAATAACTCGTCAGAGTAAATTATTTTACGCTGTGTAAGTGTTGCTGTTGATACTTTGTAGTTGTAATGTTTACCATCTGCATAAAAAATTACATTATCGCTATCTGAGGTCCAGTTAAATGAAGGATGCCCCCCCGCCTGACATGGTGATTAGTTTTTGTTCTTTGGTGTCGTATAACTGGCGCGTCGCTCGGTCATTTATATAACCCGAAATAGCGATATAACGGTTATCTGGTGAGCGAGATGGTGGATGCAATCCCGCAGGTTCCAACTGGGTAAAAATTTCTTCAGGAATTATGCGACGCCTGTCAGAGCCATCTAAACGAGATGACCACAGCGTGCGTACCTCACTGTATTTGTATTTATTCCAAAACATTAACCGCGGGGTTGAGAAGGTATCTGCATCGCCATACACCTCTTCACGAATGTCCATTGGCCACTCTGGGTGGTTTTTATGCTCTTTAGCCCATGGATATTTAGCAACATCAACCTCTGCCTGCTCAGAGCCTTGTGAAGATGGCTCTGAGCAACCGCCTAGTACCAAGCTGGCACAAGAGAGAGCACGCAAAACATGCTGTATTTTTTAAAAAACATCAAAAACTATCCTTTTACTGAATGAGCCCATTTATTGGATTGCAGTAAACAAACTCATTATTTAAAACTTTTTATAATGAAGGAAAAAATGAATACACTTACCCTTCTGTTATCTCTGCCATTATTACCGTGTTTGGTGTTTGCTTGTTAAGCTCGCTGAATGGCACGTTATCAAATATATAGTAAGTAGGCTGGCCGTCGTTTGGGTCTTGTAATAAATCAAAATTGCCGCTTTGGGGTATGTCGGTAAATTCTATACGAACCCAGTTCCCCTCAGGCATTACACGTGATATGGGTTTTATTTGCTGCCAGTTATGTTGATTATTTACCAGCATGAGCTGTTCTTTAGCGTAATTTTTTGCATTAGTATCAACTTGATAAAAAAATACAAAAGCGGGCTTAACAATCGTTAACAGATTTATATTGTTAACTACCATTGGCATACTATGCGGGGCACTCATACTAACTCCCAAATACTTGCTGTAATTTTGCTTTGGTTTTAGGGCCAGGAATACCATCTACATCTAGCTCATGTTGGTACTGAAATTCTTTTACCCCAATGCGTGTTTTTTCTCCCATGACGCCATCAACCTTGCCGCAATTAAACCCCAACATATTACAACGTCCCTGCACGCCAGAAAGCGTGTCGATTGGATCTAGATTGCCTATTTGTACCGCAAAGCCTTTAGTTGGTGTGGTTTCGCCTGCTTTTAAATATAAATCGACGTTGCCAGTAAGTGCGTCGTTATTATTAAGCTCTACTTCGATAAGCCCATCACTTTGCAATACGGTATCGATGCACAACACGTTTACCGGTAATATCATCGCCATCGTCATACGCTACTTTTAAGCGAAAATATTCTTTTTCGTTTTGTACAACAAACGTATTTAGGCTATTGGCGCGCAGCGGCATAAACTTTTCTTTTTTAGGTGGTATGGTAATTTTATCGCCCGGGTAAATTAAGTTTGGATCAGGGCGCAGCGCTCTAAACTCAGCATTACTGGGGTGGTTATAAAGCGCTTTTGAAGTTCTAAAACCATCAGCCCTTACCTTATTCACACAGGGGGAATGGGTAAATTGTCTTTATCAAGCGGGATATCTGTATCGTTCTCTGATAAATGTGTTAACACCGCATTAAGTTGCTGCTCAAAGTCTTTTGGTTTTTCATCATCAAAAAATGCAAAGGGTTTGTCATTTGATTGCCATTGCTCATGCTGCGGCATTACATGCTCGCGGCCATATTCCATAAATTGGCAAATAAATGCCAATACTGGCTCGTACGCATCTTTGCCGTTGTAATAAGGATTATGACGAGGTTGCACCATAAAATTAGCCCATTGCATGTTGTTGTGTTTATCAAAACCACGTGTCTGAATACGCATCATTTGAAAGTCTTCATAAACCCGTAAATCTTTAAAGTGCTGGGCGCGTACTTTGCCTTTGTACCAGAGGTAGACAATTTGTTTATCACGATCAAACACCATCGGCGCTTGACGCTTAAAACGAATAATAAAAAACAACAAAAGTGGAATAGTAATAGCGTAAAAAACTAAAAATGAAATGTCTTTTTTGTAAAAATAACTTCCATAAGCTGTATGTTTATTACTGTGACGAGCATACAAGTAGCTTTTAAACGTCAACTCACCACTTTCATCTAGCAATTTATACCACTTTAAGTGTATTGGGTTTACTTCTGTACTACTAAAATAATTCTCTCCATACTTTTTTTATATAATTCAATACTATCAATAGTTGCTCTCTCTCTTGCACTCAGCTTTTTAATATATTATTAGCATTTAAACATGCAGTAAATAACACAATTAATAACAATGGGATCAGCCCCATATTACGGGCTTTCATTGAATTATTACTAAGCTTACAAATATGTTCATCTACATACACTATCGGTGTTGGCGGCGGCGCCTTCTTTAGTAAGTTGAAAGCTAAGCAGTGCTTTCAACTTATTTGCTAAAGGTATTGGGTAGTGGTGTTTAATCAAAGCCATTAATCTCAACAAATCCTTTATTCATTCTTGTCCACATCCTTATTACTTTCTCTACTCTGGGCCCGACTTAAACGCATACTCATGCTCATATCCATCCCTGTAGATAACGGTAAATTGTCTTTATCAAGCGGGATATCTGTATCGTTCTCTGATAAATGTGTTAACACCGCATTAAGTTGCTGCTCAAAGTCTTTTGGTTTTTCATCATCAAAAAATGCAAAGGGTTTGTCATTTGATTGCCATTGCTCATGCTGCGGCATTACATGCTCGCGGCCATATTCCATAAATTGGCAAATAAATGCCAATACTGGCTCGTACGCATCTTTGCCGTTGTAATAAGGATTATGACGAGGTTGCACCATAAAGTTTGCCCATTGCATGTCACCGCGCTTACCAAGGCTGCGCGTTTGAATACGCATCATTTGAGAGTCTTCATGTATTCGTAGGTCTTTAAAATGCTGGGCGCGAACGTTGCCCTTATACCAGTGATAAACAATTTGCCGATTACGGTCAAACACCATCGGCGCTTGGCGTTTAAAAAAGATCAAAAAATACAATAAGGGCGGAAGTGTCAGTATAATAAAGATTGACACGAAAATATCTTGTTTGAGCCTAAAAGTACGGGCAGATTCAGCTGTTTCATTGTAACGATAATACATGTATCTGCTTAATGACATCTTGCCTTCACCATCGAGCCTTTCGTAGTTATTTTTATCTAAAGGGTGAACGCTTGGTGATAAAAAGTAATTTTCCCCATATTTTTTTATAATATTCAACATCCTCCTGAATATTTTGTTCTGTTGACTTCCACATTGAATAGAAACCAGCTATCTGGTAAAACGCCATAAATGACACCATGAATAACATAGGGATAATGCCCATATTACGGGCTTTAATAGAGTTGTTGCTAAGCTTACAGACATTATCATCAACATAGGTGATTGGCGGTGGTGGCATCTCTGAGCTAGGCAATTTAAATGCCAGCAACGCTTTTATTTTATTGATTAATGGTACTGGGTAAATTGGTTTAATTAATGTCATTGTTTTTTACTTAACCGTATTCATGCTGGAGGAATAGGCAAGTTGTCTTTATCAAGCGGGATATCTGTATCGTTCTCTGATAAATGTGTTAACACTGCATTTAATTGCTGCTCAAAGTCTTTTGGTTTTTCATCATCAAAAAATGCAAAGGGTTTGTCATTTGATTGCCATTGCTCATGCTGCGGCATTACATGCTCGCGGCCATATTCCATAAATTGGCAAATAAATGCCAATACTGGATCGTACGCATCTTTGCCGTTGTAATAAGGATTATGACGAGGTTGCACCATAAAATTAGCCCATTGCATGTTGTTGTGTTTATCAAAACCGCGGGTCTGAATACGCATCATTTGAAAGTCTTCATAAATCCGTAAATCTTTAAAGTGCTGGGCGCGTACCTTTGCCTTTGTACCAGAGGTAGACAATTTGTTTATCACGATCAAACACCATCGGTGCTTGACGTTTAAAACGAATAATAAAAAACAACAAAAGTGGAATAGTAACAGCGTAAAAAACTAAAAGTGAAATGTCTTTTTTAAGGCGATAAGTACCGCCAACTTTGGCAGTTGTATAATAACGATATTGCATATAATTACTTAATGATAGGTCTCCATTTTCATCTAACATCTCGTAATTTCGCTTATCTATAGGGTGAACTTGTGGAGATAAAAAGTAATTTTCGCCATATTCACGTTTATAAAATCTAATTTTGTGTTGTGTCGACTTCTCCTTTTTCTCCCAACCAATACAGAAGTCATCGATATTTAAATATACAGTAAATAAAACCATTAATAACAATGGGATCAGTCCCATATTACGGGCTTTCATTGAATTATTACTAAGCTTACAAACATGCTTATCTACATACACTATCGGTGTTGGCGGCGGTGCCTCTTTAGTGAGTTGAAAGCTAAGTAGTGCTTTCAACTTATTTGCTAAAGGTATTGGGTAATGGTGTTTAATCAAAGCCATTGTTTTTTACTTAACCGTATTCACACTGGAGGAATGGGTAAATTGTCTTTATCAAGCGGGATATCTGTATCGTTCTCTGATAAATGTGTTAACACCGCATTAAGTTGCTGCGCAAAATCTTTTGGTTTTTCATCATCAAAAAATGCAAAGGGTTTGTCATCTGATTGCCATTGCTCATGCTGCGGCATTACATGCTCGCGGCCATATTCCATAAATTGGCAAATAAACGCCAATACTGGCTCGTACGCATCTTTACCGTTGTAATAAGGGTTATGGCGCGGTTGCACCATAAAGTTAGCCCAACGCATATCACCGCGCTTACCAAGGCTGCGCGTTTGAATACGCATCATTTGTGAATCTTCATGTATTCGGAGGTCTTTAAAATGTTGAGCACGGACGTTGCCCTTATACCAGTGATAAACAATTTGCCGATTACGATCAAACACCATCGGCGCTTGGCGCTTAAAAAAGATTAGAAAATACAATAAGGGAGGAAGCGTCAGTATAATAAAGATGGACAAAATTATATCTCGCTTAAGACGAAACGTACCGCCAACATCAGCGGTTTCATAATAGTGATAATGCATATAACGACTTAATGACATTTTGCCATTTTCATCAAACATATCGTAAAAACTTTTACTTACTGGTTCAACATTTGGGGATAAAAAATAATCTTCTCCATGCTTTTTTTATAAAAATCAACCATTTTCATCATACTCTCTTCCGTTGATTTCCACATGGAATAAAAACCAGCTATCTGGTAAAAGGCAATAAATGACACCATGCACAACGCCGGAATAATACCCATATTACGGGCTTTTATTGAGTTGTTACTGAGCTTACAGACATTATCATCAACATAGGTGATCGGCGGTGGTGGCATCTCTTCGTTAGGTAATTTAAATGCCAGCAACGCTTTTATTTTATTGATTAATGGTACTGGGTAAATTGGTTTAATTAATGCCATTAATCTCAACAAATCCTTTATTCATTCTTGTCCACAGCTTTATTACTTTCTCGACTCTCGGCCCTACTTAAACGCATACTCATGCTCATATCCATCCCTGTAGATAAGGGTAAATTGTCTTTATCAAGCGGGATATCTGTATCATTCTCTGACAAATGTGTTAATACCGCATTTAGCTGTTGCTCAAAGTCTTTTGGTTTTTCATCATCAAAAAATGCAAAGGGTTTGTCATCTGATTGCCATTGCTCATGCTGCGGCATTACATGCTCGCGGCCATATTCCATAAATTGGCAAATAAACGCCAATACTGGCTCGTACGCATCTTTACCGTTGTAATAAGGGTTATGGCGCGGTTGCACCATAAAGTTAGCCCAACGCATATCACCGCGCCTACCAAGGCTGCGCGTTTGAATACGCATCATTTGTGAATCTTCATGTATTCGGAGGTCTTTAAAATGTTGAGCACGGACGTTGCCCTTATACCAGTGATAAACAATTTGCCGATTACGATCAAACACCATCGGCGCTTGGCGCTTAAAAAAGATTAAAAAGTACAATAAGGGCGGAAGTGTCAGTATAATAAAGATGGATAAAATTATATCTCGCTTAAGGCGAAACGTACCGCCAACATCAGCGGTTTCATAGTAGTGATAATGCATATAGCGGCTTAATGACATTTTGCCATTTTCATCAAGCCGTTCATAAATATTTTTCCTCACGGGGGGTAAAGTGGAAGATAAAAAATAGTTTTCTCCGTATTTTTTTATAAGAGTCAATATATTCCAAAGTTTCCTGTTCAACTGACTTCCACATAGAATAAAAACCAACTACCTGGTAAAACGCAATAAATGACACCATGAATAACATCGGGATAATGCCCATATTACGTGCTTTAATAGAGTTGTTGCTAAGCTTACAGGCATTATCATCAACATAGATGATCGGCGGTGGTGGCATCTCTGCGCTAGGTAACTTAAATGCCAACAACGCTTTTAATTTATTGACTAAGGGTACTGGGTAAATTGGTTTAATTAATGCCATTATGGCCTCTTTTATTAATTTCAGTTAGGTATAAAATCATTATCAATCATACCAATAATTGCATCGTCAAGGACTTCGTTTTCAATTAAGTAACGCTTAGGCACAATGCTATTAGGGCTAGGCTCATAGTACCAATACAAAGTCACATTGTTTTTGTGCTGATGCTGTAAACTTAACGTAAATTTTGCCATCCCTGATGTTAAAGCGCTTTTTAGTGCGTTTAGCTGCTCTTTTAACTGCTTAGTTAAAGTTGGGGCTTCTTCAGGTACAACTGTATAAATTTCGCTCCCCCCTTTTTGTGATGCAATCGTCGCTCCATCAGCTTGCTCTAATCTATTCACCATGACTTTAAAATGCAGTTGCGATATTCCCTGCTTAAAATTAGGTAAAGTAAAATGGAAATCGGATTGCCCTGTTTTATGCTCAAGCGCTAATAACGGGCGATTAAATAAATTTTCAAATTCTTGTAATTCCACTTTGTAAGCATTAGCTATTTTTTGCTCTTTATATATATCAAAAGCTATATCTATCCTTACATTTATAAATGGCCTAGGTTTAGATGTATAAAACGGATTATACTTATCACCCTTATCCCAAAATGGATACTTACGGCTATTACCCCAAAAACAACAAGAGAGCAATAATTCTACATCGTTTTTACCATGGATAAATGCAACTGCCGCACCAGCACCGATTGCAATTAACCCCACAACAGTTAATAAAAGACTTACTGGCAAGGCGCCAGTTGTTGCTGTTGCACCGGCACCATAAAGCATCGCTTGCCCTGCCAAAATAAAAGAGCCTGCTGAAATAGCTAAGTAGCCAACCCCTTCCTCGTCACTGCCCATATTAAAGGCATGTAAGCTACTTATTGATGAACTAATACCACCAGTAATATTCGCCACTAAAATAAGCCGAGCAGCCACTTTACCCGCAACAAACTCACTTAGTGATTTACTTAAACGTGTTGCCTGCGATGGTAACTTTTGCATTGCTTGTGGCTGTAACAACTTAGGCTGTACCTTAACACCTAGTTTTAGTGTGTCACTTCCTATGGTAGCGATATCAACCGTTAGCGCTGAGAGTACACTCGTCCATGTCATCACAGATTGAAATGTTGAGCGGTTTTTTAGTGGGTTTGTTATATCAAATCGATTTTGATGGATTAGGTCATTAATTGCTGAAAGATTAAAAAAGGCACTTAAACCAGCAAAGCTGCCATCTACTAAAAGCGCTATTTTACTCGCTTCACTGTAAGGACTATGCACAAACTCATAATTATTATAATGACGAGCATCAACCTGAATTTCTGATAGAGTAATTAGCGTGGGGAGTTTAGCGTCTTTTACGCCTTCAACCCAGTCAAATGCCGCTTGCCCTAGCTTAATTTTGCGCTCAGCACTGCCGACATAACGCTCCGCTGTTTGCGGGTTAGTTACATGTAAGGTGTGATTTAAGTTTGAGTCATTGATGACTTGGTTAAGCAGCTTCTCTAGTTGTGGCTCAGTGAGGGAAACTGTTTTATCGAGTATTTGTATACCATACGCGTTTAAGATAGCGGGAACTACTTTGTTGGCGATATAGTTAATACCTGCCCCTGCACTTACACCAAATAGTTTTTTTGCGTAGTCCAAACTCACCTTTGTCGGTGAGTATAACTTAGAGATAAGCGGGGCTATCGTCACCATCAGTCTATCTAAGGCTATTAAGGTGTTTGCAGTAAAGTCTGTGCCCTTTTGTGGTTGCGTAACAATTGGCCTTAAAAAGTAGTGCCAAAATATGGCGATTGGTGACGTATTACTGTTGCTGTCGGCCTGTTCAGCCCCTGCAATAAACAACTGCTCAAAGGCTTTATTTCCAGGTGCTGACGCTAACATTCCGGAAAATATATCACTGTAGATATCGCACACCTTAACAAATTCACTTTCCTGCTCAGCATCTTGTTGGGGCTCTGCAAAAAACTTCGTAGATAGGTATTCAAACTCCCTACTTGATTTTGATGCGGCGCAGCTTCCATAAATGCGCTATACAAATCGACGAACTCTTGCTGGCGTGCTAAGTATGTACGCTGTCGTTTATCCATTGCTTGCCAATAGCGGCCATGCTCTTGCCAGTTGATGTTTTCTGCTAAGGCTTCTTTAATAACTTCGTCTTTACTACTACGAAGCGCTTGTACAAACGCGCCTATTGTGTAGGGATAAATGTTTTGAGCGGATTCGGCTTGCTGTAAAATACACAGCTGAGCATGGGCAAGTGCAATATCTTTTTGTCGTCCAACAGGGTCAAATAACGCAACAATTTTAGATTTTTTAGAAAACCTCAATGTGTGATTGATAAGTAAGGAAATGTAACTTGCATCAAGCTCGTAGGAGTCATCCGTAGTTAGTACATCTAAACTAATTTCATTTTGATCAGCCTCTGTACTTGCTTGAAACTTTAAAAAACGCTCTTTGCGCTCTCTGTAATCTTCAACAAGCTTCCATAAATTGGTTTCTGTTGCTGGAACAAAGTCCTGCCCGTCTTCTTTTTGAAGGTCAATTAACTGCATGCATTCGCGACGAAAGCTTTGCTGACTTTGCAGCTTATCGATTACTTCCTTCGCTAATTCATGCTCGGTATAAACAATAGAGACTTTTTTTGCTTCTCTACTGGCAAATACAAAACCATAGCTACCATCATCAGAAAGCTTACACTTTTTATGTGTATCCACTTCGATACCTTGAGAAGCATCGACACCATTCTTAAATGTGTATTTAACAAAGTGTTCAGTCGCTACGCCTTTATCACTTTTGCGTTTTTCATATTTAAAAATATGCAGTAAATCTGTTGCAGGATTATCTTCATCAAATAGATAAACCCAGCCTTCACGCAGTAAACGAACAATATAACCCTGCCCATCTTTAATCGTTCTTGCATGTAATAACGTATTCAAATCTGTAGGTAGCGCATTTTCATGTAATGTTTCTTCAAAAAAATTGGCATAGGCATATCGCACGGGATAAATAGGTGTCACTTCAGTATCAACTATCACTTTATTGATGCTATTAACCGCCATAGGTAAGGCATTCTTTGCTGTATTCATTCTATTCCTTAGATTTAGAACCATAAACTTGCTTTAACTTAGCTTTTGTTTTTTCCCCTGCTATGGCGTCAACCTCTAAGCCATGTACAAATTGAAACCCCTTAACACCGGCTTTAGTTTTTGCGCCGTTAACGCCATCAACTGTGCCACAGTCAAAGCCCAATAAATTGCAGCGTGCTTGCACACCTGAAAGTGTATCGATGGGGTCTAAATGACCAACTTGTGCGGTAAAACTTTCACTGGGTGAGCTTTGATCTTCCTTGAGATATAAATCAACCTGAGCGGTGAGCGTGTCGTTCTCATTTAGCTCAACTTCAACTAGGCCGTCGCTCGGTAAAACGGTATCGATAGTTTGGCTGCCTATGTTGAGTACAATACGTTTGCCAGTGATGTCATCACCATCTTCATGAATTATTTGCAGGCGAAAATATTCTTTTTCGTTTTGTACAACAAACGTATTTAGGCTGTTGGCTCGCAGCGGCATAAACTTTTCTTTTTTAGGTGGTATGGTAATAACGTCACCAGGGTAAATTAAGTTTGGATCAGGGCGCAGCGCTCTAAATTCAGCATTACTGGGGTGGTTATACAAGGCGGTTGAGGTTTTATAACCATATTGGCGTGCTATGCGTAGCAGTGTTTCGCCTTGTGCGACGGTGTGTTGTTGTGTCATTGAAATATCCTTATCCCTAAATATAAATATCGCCAGAGCAAGTCTACGTTTAGGTGATGTTGCCTACTGACCAATCGTGATCGGCGAGTTCAAAAAAGCTGACTTTGGCGTTTTCGAAATCAGGGCCTGATACGTTGGCGTAGCCGTTTTGATCGAGCTGTCCGGTGATAATATGGCCGTTACGTAAGCGAATTTTGTACCCCATATTCGCTTGCGGCTCGCCTACTTCATCACGCAATTCAATTTCGTAGCCTAACGCGGGCTGTTCAACGGTAAAGGTAGTGGTATCTACTGCGCCGCTGGCAGTGACAATAACGTTATAAAGTCCGGGCTTTACAGCAAAAAAATGCTGCCAAAATGAGACTTCGTCAGGGCGTTTTTTATCGAGTTGTAAGGTTACTTGCCCGCTGGTTGGCCCTTGCCACTTAATAACCACGCTGCGGCTGTTGCTGCTTGAGCCTTCGATATTAAGCTTCCAGCCATCGGGCACGCGTAAGCTAGTGCCGGGCTTGGCTGGTTTGCGATTACTAAAGCCTAGGTTGTAGTCGTAGATTAAATTGGCATTTTTATAGCCGGTATATTGCTGGGCGAGCTGCTCTACGCTTTCACTCGCTTGTAAAAGATGATTTGAAAAATTTTGCCTAACTTGATGCGACGCTTTTAGCAATACAGTACTTTGCAAAATAGGCTTATATATACATACTGCGGGTAAGTGAACTTCAACAACTGTTGGCTTTAAAGCACGGCTATTTTGCTGCATTGATTGCGCAATATACTTTGCTTGGCCTTCGCCATACTGGCTATTGAGTAGCGCTGGATTTGCTAAGAAGTTTGCTTGGTTGGAGTCACTTAAAAAATGCTCCGAAGCCGAATAATCAGGTGCGGCATTAGCTCCACCGGATGACGAAAACTTAGTGGTACTCACAGGATCTTTTGGATAAACAGCTAAGCCTTGCGCGGTATTTTTATAGGTGTTGTAGCTGACTTTTCGCCATGTTTTTTCATTTGCCCAAAATTGGCTGCGGGGATCATCACGTAGCCGTGCGGCTTGGCGTTTATCAATTACACCATACTGATTATCTTGAATAAGCCGTTGTAGTTTTTTCGGTAATAAAAAGAATTCAGCTCGCCTGACGTACGCAAACGTTACAACAGGTTCGGTTGCTTCATCTTTTATTTCATCAAAAATATGGGCGTGTTGAAAGTTCACCGCGTCCTTGGTGAGCATGTGCATCCTCGCTTTCTCTAATGCAGAGATTTAATTTTTTAAGTATAAACTTTAGCTTGTAATAATAAAGAAGTAGGAACAAAAAATCTACAAGCATTTATGCTGATTATTCACTTGTGTTATTATTCACTTGTGTTTTTATTCTCTCGCACATAATTACTAGCGCCACGCGTTATATAACGTAATTGCCAAATTAAACGCTCGACTAACTCTTCTCGTTGTTGCCCTTCTATGTCTAATGCTTCAGCACCGGCATTAAATACTAGCGTGACCATGGCCTCTGCTTGAATATACGCATGAGTTGCATCGCACGGGGTTTCGCTTTCAAGATAATGAGCAAGCTCTAAAATAAAGTGTTTAATTTCACGGGCTACAGCGGCACGAAATGCTTTAGAGGTGCCGGAGCGTTCACGCAGTAATAATCTGAATTGATTACTGGAGTTATCAATAAACTCCATAAAAGTAACAATCGAGGTGGTGATAATGCTACCGCCACTGGCTATACGGCGGCGCGCTTGGCGCATTAGCTGGCGCAGCGTTAAACCGGCTTCATCGACCATGGTTAAACCCAGTTCATTCATGTCTTTAAAGTGGCGGTAAAATGAGGTTGGTGCTATACCTGCTTCACGGGCAACTTCACGTAAACTTAAATTAGAAAAGCTATGATCGGCGCTTAATTGGTTAAATGCCGCTTCAATTAAAGCTTGTCGTGTTTTTTGTTTCTGTTGCGCGCGAACACCCGACATGAACTACTCCTGATTTAATTTAAATCAATTTATGGTGATTTTTATCTTAATTCTCCAGTCTAATACTTGACGGCAAGAGAATGAAATATTATTTTAGCTTACAAGTGTACGCTCAGATTTGAAAAGATGAAAAAACCACCGATTATTTGGACCAATGTCCTATTTTTTAGTATTACTTTTTTGGCTGCTGCCACATTAGTGCCTTGGTATGGGTTTACCCATGGCTTTACCAGTAGTCATTGGATCGCATTTGTTGCTTGTATGTTTTATGCTGGTATGTCAATTACCGCAGGCTACCATCGCTTATGGGCCCATAAAACTTACGACGCTCATCCTGTTGTAGAAGCCTTTTTTGCTCTAGGTGGTGCTTTTGCACTACAAAATAGTGCGCTGCACTGGAGCAGCGATCACCGCGTTCATCATGGCCAAGTTGATGACCCTATAAAAGACCCTTATGCAGCAACTAATGGCTTTTGGTATAGCCACATAGGTTGGATGTTACGCGATTACCAAGGCGACAGTTATGGTGATTATAGTAATTGTCGTGATTTACAACGCAATAAAATAGTGATGTGGCAACACCGTCATTATATGAAATTAGTATTAGCAACTAATATTGGTATCCCTGCCCTGCTGGGTTTAATAATTGGTGATGTAATTGGCATGCTGTTGTTAGCTGGATTGTTGCGTTTGGTATTGAGCCAGCATTTCACCTTTTTTATTAATTCGGTGGCGCATATCTGGGGCTCTCGACCTTACACCGAAAAAAACACTGCTCGTGATAACGGGGTACTAGCCTTGTTTACTTATGGCGAGGGTTACCATAACTTTCATCATATTTTTGCCAGTGATTATCGCAATGGCATAAAATGGTTTCATTATGATCCCACAAAATGGATGATCCGCGCTTTTGCGGCTGTTGGACTTGCTAAAAAATTAAAACGTACGCCGGTTGAGCGCATCGAAAAAGCCAAAGCCGAAACGTTAATGAATAGAACGCAAAACCGTTTAGCGAAATTGCCTTTAGCGCAAGATAAGCTTACATTATTGCAGCAAGAGTACGATTTATTGCTGAAAAAGCTACAACACTTTTGCGCACTAAAAAAGCAAGTTTTAGAAGTTAAAAAGAATAACATGCTGCAACAATGCGAAAAATCAGCTTTAATGACACAATATCATGAGTTGGAAGCAGCCTGGGAAAATCAAAAGCAGGCGTGGCTTGCACTCAATGCGAGGTTATTAAAAGCCTCTTTTAGTTAATGTAGGAGTGGCTGTGGCCAAACAACAAGTAAAGCAAGAACAACCATCATTTCAATATGATGCAATTATTATAGGCACAGGTCCTGGCGGTGAAGGTACCGCCATGAACCTGTCTAAAAGCAACAAAAAAGTGGCCGTTATCGAACGCCAAGCTGCCGTTGGTGGTGGTTGCGTACATTGGGGTACTATCCCTTCAAAAGCACTACGTCACTCTGTTAGCCGCTACATAGAATACAAAGCAAACCCATTGTTTAATGTGGGTGAGCGCCCTAGTAGGTTAACGTTTCCTGATATTTTGCGCCACGCCAGCTCGGTTATTTCTAAGCAATCAAATTTACGCAGTAGCTTTTACGATCGTAATCGCATTCATATGTTTCAAGGTGATGCTAGCTTTGTTGATAAGCACACAATTGAAATTAAACGTCTTGATGGGTCAACCGAACGACTAACTGCTAAAACCATTGTTATTGCTACAGGTTCTCGCCCTTATCGCCCACCTGAAGTCGACTTTACCCATTCTCGTATTTACGACAGCGATACTATTTTAGGCCTAGAGCATGACCCTCATCGAGTGCTTATTTACGGCGCTGGTGTCATTGGTTGTGAGTATGCGTCTATTTTTAAAGGCTTAGGTGCAAAAGTCGATTTAGTTAATACTCGCGACCGTTTACTCGCCTTTATGGATGCTGAAATCTCAGATGCTTTAAGCTATCACTTTTGGAATAGCGGCATTGTGATCCGCCATAACGAAGAATTTGACCGCATTGAAACCCGTGATGATTGCGTTGTTATGCATTTAAAATCAGGAAAACGCGTTAAAGCTGACTGTATTTTATTTGCCAATGGTCGCACCGGCAACACTGACGGACTTAACCTTGAAGCGGTTGGCTTAAAAGCTGATGGCCGCGGGCAGTTAAAAGTTAATGAAACTTACCAAACCGAGGTCGATAACATTTATGCCGTTGGTGATGTCATTGGCTACCCAAGTCTTGCTAGTGCAGCGTTTGATCAGGGTCGAATTGCTGCCGATGCAATTGCCTGTGGTAATTGCGATGAAAAACTAATTATTGATATTCCGGCAGGTATTTATACCATCCCTGAAATGAGCTCAGTAGGTAAAACAGAGCAGCAGTTAACCGCCGCGAAAATCCCTTATGAAGTCGGCAGAGCTCAATTTAAACATTTAGCGCGAGCACAAATTGCCGGTACCGAAGTGGGTAGTTTAAAAATATTATTCCACACTGAAACCAAAGAAGTACTGGGGGTGCATTGTTTTGGCGAGCGTGCCTCTGAAATCGTGCACATTGGCCAAGCCATTATGGAACAAAAAAATGGCGGCAATAATATTGATTACTTTGTAAATACCACCTTTAACTACCCAACTATGGCTGAAGCCTACCGTGTTGCGGCGTTAAATGGTTTGAATCGACTGTTTAAATAAACGTTGAGACAGCTAATAAAAAGCCCGCTTACTGATAAGCGGGCTTTTTTGATTATAAATGACAGTGCTTGTTACAGCTGCAGTTACTTATGATATTGCGCACTAAACTCATGTACGGCATTAATAAATACACCCGCGTTTTCAGGATCAACATCAGGCGTAATACCATGGCCTAAGTTAAATACATGACCTTCACCTGTGCCAAAATCTTCAAGGATAGTCGCTACTTCTTGGCGAATACGATCTGGTGTGCCATGTAACATTGATGGATCCATATTACCTTGCAGAGCTACTTTGTCGCCGACACGGCGCTTAGCATCGCTAATATTAATTGTCCAATCGAGACCAATTGCATCACACCCCGTTGCTGCTATCGCTTCAATCCATTGACCACCATTTTTAGTAAATAACGTAACGGGCACTTTGCGGCCATCGTATTCACGAATTAAACCATCAACGATTTTGTGCATGTACTGCAATGAGAACTCTTTATAATCACGCGGGCTCAATACACCGCCCCATGAGTCAAACACCATTAGAGACTGCGCACCGGCTTTAATTTGTGCATTTAAGTAATCGATCACTGAATCAGCAAGCTTATCAAGTAACAAATGCAGTGTTTTTGGCTCAGCAAACGCCATTTTTTTGATTTTACCAAAGGTCTTGCTGCTCCCGCCTTCAACCATATAAGTAGCAAGTGTCCAAGGTGAACCCGAGAAACCAATTAGCGGTACTTCGCCTTTTAGTTCACGACGGATCGTGCTTACGGCATTCATAACATAACCAAGCTCATCTGTTGGATCGAGCTTTGGAATTTTTTGTACATCAGCAAGTGATGAAATTGGACGCTCAAATTTAGGACCTTCACCGGTTTCAAAATACAAACCTAAGCCCATCGCATCTGGAATCGTTAAAATATCACTAAATAAAATAGCGGCATCTAATGGGTAACGACGCAGCGGCTGTAATGTTACTTCACAAGCGAGCTCAGCATTTTTACACAGGCTCATAAAATCGCCCGCTTGTGCACGAGTTGCGCGGTATTCTGGTAAGTAACGCCCTGCTTGGCGCATCATCCATACCGGAGTCACATCAACTGGCTGTTTTTGTAGTGCACGTAAATAACGGTCGTTTTTTAATTCGCTCATAGCGTAAAGGATCCTAAAGCTGATAGATATTGCGCAGATTGTATCACCATATCGCACACCTCTCTATCGCTATGGCACTAATTAACCTTAGTATTGATACAGATTAATAATCTATTTTAAGATGCTTGCTTGGTACAAAATTAATACAACAAACAATAACATTTGAAATTTTTTATTAATATGTTTGCAACATAGTAAAAACCTTGGTATAACTTGTCCCGCGTTAACAATAAAAACAATAAAAATTACATAACAATAAAAATAAAAATCTTCTAATAACAATAAGAAAGCTTGTTTAAACAAGTCATGGAAAAAGAAATTAACCACCTTTATGGTGGTTTTTTCTTGCCTGAAACAATATAAACGATTTGTATTTTATTAAAAAAACTGTTTATATATCATATAGTTCTTGTTTTATTACAAAATTATAAAAAAATGTGTTGATCTTTGCGGCATATTTCATTGTTATAGAAGAAACCAACCCAGCTAAGGAGAATGATAATGCTGACGCGTTTGGAAAAAGCTCAACAAAAATGGGGTGGTAGCCACACCGTGATCGACAAATGGCTCTCAGAACGCCAAGAGCTATTAGTTTTATATTGTCGTATTGCTGGCTTTTCACCGTATGATAAAAAAGACCATGCCTTACCTGACCAATTACAGATCCAAAATTTTTGCCAACTATTGATGGATTATTTATCTGCTGGTCACTTTGAAGTGTATGACGACATTGCCAAGGCATGTGAGCAAAAAGGCCCTAACAGCCAGCAGCTTGCCAATGAACTTTATCCACGAATTTCGCAAACTACTGACATTGCACTTGATTTTAATGACAAATATGCAGAGGTGGATAAAGAAGATTTACTCAATGATTTTGATGACGACTTATCAAAACTTGGTGAAACACTTGAGCTGCGTTTTGAGTTAGAAGATGAGTTGATTGATAATTTATATTCTAATCACACCTAGATAATACACACAATTATTACGTTACAAGGAGCTAAGCTCCTTGTTTGCTGTTTACTTTAAGTCTTTTCTCACCCATCTATAAATTTAATATTCCCAGAACACCCCATAAAATTGAAATTTATATTTCAATGATGTAATTATAGCCTTATTGTGCATTAAAACTACACAGGCTCGCCATGAATAAACGTACATTTTTGAAATCTGTATCACTCCTCAGTGCAGGGTTACTCGCAGGCAATAGCGCTCAAGCAGCTAACCTATCAAGTCAAACTGCACTAAGTTTAAAAAAGCCGAACGCCTTACCAAGCAGAGGCACAATTGGTGTAGCTAGCCCATCAGCAGCAACAGCAAATCAAAAAGACATTATTTTAGCTAAGCAAGTAATTGAAGCGCTTGGCTATAATGCTAAGTTAGCACCTAATATTATGGCTAGACGTGGCCACCTTGCGGGCACTGATACACAACGTGCAGACGATCTTAATGCGCTGTTTAACGACAGCAGTGTTGATGCTATTTTTTGCTTACGAGGTGGCTCTGGGGCGGCACGTATTTTACCCCTGCTGGATTATGCAATGATCCGTGCTAACGCCAAACCGCTGATGGGCTACTCAGATATCACCGCACTTCATAACGCGTTACTAGCTAAAGCCGGTATTGTTAGTTTTCATGGACCTAACGCCTCTAGTGATTGGAATCCATTTCATGTTAAACAATTTAAACAAATGTTTGAGCAACAAACCCGCATGCACTTTAGCAACTTGCCAAAAGCCGATGATGAATTGGTTAATAGCCAATACCTCACCCAAACCATCACACCAGGTAAAGCGACTGGACAACTTATCGGCGGTAATTTAACTGTACTAACAGCGCTGGCTGGCTCAACTTATTTACCACAATTTGATGGGGCTATTTTATTTTTAGAAGACATTGATGAAGCACCTTATCGGATTGACCGCATGCTCAGCACTTTAAAACTAATGGGTGCACTGGACAAAATAGCGGGGGTTGTATTTGGTGACTGTAACGATTGCAGCTCGGGAAATGGCTATGGCTCATTGACGCTAGATGAAATTTTTGCAGATTATATAAAACCGCTGGCTATCCCTGCCTACCGAGGGGCGATGATTGGCCATATAAAACGACAGTTCATATTACCGGTCGGTACGCAAATCGAACTCAATGCTGATACAGGTACGTTGACTATGAAAGAAACCGCCTTCAGCTAAGATTTTAGCAACAAAAAAAGGGGCTAATTAGCCCCCTTCTCGCACAGAATAAATAATTACTCTGCAACTGCTGCTTGCTCTTCATTTTGAATTTCAAGTAATTCAACTTCAAAAACAAGTGTTGAGTTAGCTGGGATCTTACCTAAGTCACGATCGCCGTATGCTAGTTCTGCTGGAATAGTAAACTTATACTTAGAACCTACAGGCATAAGTTGTAAACCTTCCGTCCAACCAGCGATTACGCGGTTAAGTGGGAAAGTCGTTGGTTCGTTACGAGCATACGAACTATCAAATTCAGTACCGTCAAGTAGTGTGCCTTTGTAGTGTACTTTAACTACGTCAGTTGCTACTGGCATTTCACCATCACCTTGAGTGATCACTTCGTACTGTAGGCCTGATTCAGTTACTGTTACGCCTTCTTTCTTAGCGTTATCAGCTAGGTATTTTTCACCTTCAGCTTGGCTTTTTTCAGCTTCTACTTTGGCATGTTGCTCTTGCTTAGTACGTACTGACGTATCAAGTGCAGTTAATACTTCACGAATTTTCTCTTCGTCAATTTTTGCGTCGCCAGCAAGGGCATCTTCAAAACCACGAATTAATAATGCTTGGTCAAGCTCAATGCCTAACTCTTTTTTATCAGCTAAATCTTTATTTAAGAAGTTACCAACAGATGCACCAATACCGTATGCTTGTTGTTGTACTTCAGTTTCAAGTTTAACAGGTGCTTGTTCTTGTTTTGCTTCTTGATTACAAGCTGTTAGCGCTAAAACTGACGCTGCAATCAATGACAATTTAATCGTCTTTTTCATTTTAAATCTCCGACACACTTTGCAGATGTCATTTATTGTATTATTACTAGTTAAAGGTTAACGGCCCATGGTAGGCTACTTATCTAATTTCTGATTGTAGGCTATACGCTCACTTTCACGTTAATTAGATAAACAACCTAGGCTTTCACGAGCCCTAGTCTAACCTCTCAATCACTAAGAGTTAAGGGGAAATAGCTGTAATATGTCGATATTTCGTACTTTTTTGTATCTTCTGTGCTGCACCTTGCTGATTGCCTGCTCAGAACAAAAAGACCAAGCCACTGCAAGCTATGAGCATGCAGCCAGAGGCGCGTTCGCCTCCGCAATATCTCATGATGGCAAATACAGCCTGATCTCATCTATACACCATGGGGTCGCCCTATGGGATAATCAACAGCAAGTACTAAAATACCAATGGTTTCAGCAACAAGACGCCGATAGCCTAGTACATACCGTGGCTATCGCTTATGACAACAGCCACGCTGTTACCGCTGAAAAAACCACTTTTGCAGTATGGGATATTGCCACTGGCAAAAATACCGGCTACTACAAAATAAAAACCGCCACTATTCGTGATATCGCCATTAGTAACCAAGGCCGCAGTGTTTTGTACGGTCGTAGCGATGGCGTTGTTGTTTACCTCGACTTAGAGACCGGTAGACGCATTGAGTTCCTTGGTCACCAAGAAAAAATTAACGCAGTTGCTTTATCGCCCAACGGAAATTTTGCTCTCAGTGGCTCCAACGATTATGCGGCGTACTTTTGGGATACTCGTACCGGACAAGTGATCCATCGCTTTAACCATCCAAGTCGTGTCACCCAAGTGACCTTAGATCCGCAAGGTCGCTATGCATTTACCGCAGACAGTATGACACAGGCACATGTATGGCAGCTGACAACAGGTGATCTTGTTAGTAAACTGCAGTATATTGCCCGCCAGAGAATTTTCACTGCGGTACGCTTTAATGAAGCAGGCACCTTGCTGGCAACAGGCTCACCTAACCGCTTAGTGGACCTATGGCAATTATCCAGTGGTGAACAAATTCAAAGTTGGCATGTAACACCGCGAGAAGGCAGTAGACCAAAATCAGCAGTGGTACTTGATGTCGCTTTTACTGACAACGATACTGCGTTGTTAACCGAAAGCTCCAGTGGGATCGCTGAGCGCTTTACTAGACGAGAAAAAAATGAACACAATTGAACATCGCTTAACAGAACTTGAAGCCAAAGTGGCTTTTCAAGACGAAACGATTGAAATTTTAAATGATGAAATAAAAGTGCACCAGCAGCTGTTGGCAAAAATGAAGCGCCAAACAGAGCTACTGGCTGAAAAAATTAAAGAGTCGCAATCATCATCTATGATGATGTCAGACACGCCAGAGCCTCCGCCGCCACACTATTGATGGTTGCGGGCGCTTAATCGCTCGGTTTAAACACGCCAATGACTTGTTCAAATTGGCGTGTTGATGCCTGAACAGCCTGCTCTGGCTGTGCCATTTTATGGCCGCACTGCATGCATTCGACTTTCTCTACATCGTGCTCTTTGTAAAGCATCATCATATCCATGGTTTTACACTCTGGACAGGTTGCCCCAGCAATAAATCGTTTTTTCTGTTTCACTACGTTTTCCCACAGTTTGAAAAGAAACTTGCTACATTTTAACCCAATAACTACCCAGTTGATACGCTGACGATTGAAATATAGTCCAGCTTCCGTGCTATGATAGCGTCAAGTTCACAAAGGCACAGTAAAGCGCAGACTACATGATCCAGATCTCAGAAATTGAATTACTTCGCGGCGGTAAAGCACTCCTTAAAGATGCCTCAGCTACATTATTTCCAGAACACAAAGTTGGCCTAGTTGGCGCCAATGGCTGCGGTAAATCAACACTCTTTAGTTTATTGAAATCTGAACTACAGCTTGATGCAGGTAATTGCAGTATCCCTAAAGACTGGTCTATCGCCTCGGTAAAACAAGAAACGCCAGCGCTAGATATCAGCGCAATTGATTATGTATTACAAGGTCATCCTGAGTATTACGCCATGCGTATTGCGCTGCGCGAAGCCGAACAAAATGATGATGGCGATACCCAAGCCAAAGTGCACATACAACTTGAGCACATTAAAGGCTATAGCATAGAAGCCAAAGCCGGCGAGTTACTTCACGGGTTAGGGTTTGCAAATAACCAAATTGAAAACCCCGTTAGTGATTTTTCCGGTGGTTGGCGAATGCGCTTAAACCTTGCCCAAGCGCTGATTCGTGATGCCGACTTGCTGCTACTGGATGAGCCAACTAACCACTTGGATTTAGATGCGGTGTACTGGCTGGAGCGTTTTTTACGCGCTTACACCGGTACTTTAGTGTTGATATCGCATGACCGTGAATTCCTCGATGCTGTAGTTGACCAAATTTGGCATATCGACAAGCAAAAGATCAATGTTTACAAAGGCAACTACTCGCAATTTGAACGCCAAAAAGCAGAGCGTTTATTACAACAACAAGCGATGTTTGAAAAACAACAAGATCAAATTGCCCACCTTGAGCAATTTATTACCCGCTTTAAAGCCAAAGCCAGTAAAGCCAAACAAGCACAAAGCCGCGTTAAAGCGCTTGAACGTATGGAAAAGCTCGCACCAGCTCATGCTGATTCGCCCTTTGACTTTGAATTTGCAGAGCCTACCGCACTACCAAACCCATTGATGACACTCGATAAAGCTCAAGCCGGCTATGGCGATGTCACAATCTTAAATAGTATTAAACTTAACTTAGTCCCTGGTAGTCGCATTGCCCTACTTGGCCGTAACGGCGCAGGTAAATCAACCTTAATAAAGTTATTGTCTGGCGACTTACAACCGCAAGCAGGCGAAGTATTCCAACATCAGGGCTTAAACATAGGTTACTTTGCTCAGCATCAATTGGAATCGCTAGATTTAAAAGCCAGCGCGATTACCCATTTGCAGCGTTTAAATCCTAAAGCCACCGAGCAATCACTGCGTGACTTTTTAGGTGGTTTTGCCTTTATTGGTGATAAAGCCCTTGAGCCCGTAGCACCGTTTTCAGGGGTGAAAAAGCCCGATTAGTACTCGCAATGTTGGTCTATCAAAAACCAAACTTATTACTGCTCGATGAGCCAACCAACCACCTTGATTTAGAAATGCGTCATGCTTTAGTAATGGCGTTGCAAGGGTTTGAAGGCGCGATGGTTACCGTTTCCCATGACCGTCACATGCTAAAAAATACCGCCGACGAATATTACTTAGTGGATAACGGTGAAGTAACCCAGTTTGGCTACGACTTAGACGAATACTATCAATGGCTACTTAACGCTAATAAAGAAGCGGCAAAAACCACTCAAGATGACAATGAACCAAAAGCAAACTCAAGCGTTAACCGTAAAGAGCAAAAACGCCTAGAAGCAGAGTTTAGAAAAGCCACACAACCACTTAAAAAGCACATCGAAAAGCTTGAAAAGCAACTTGATAAACACTCTGCCGAATTAGCTGAAATCGAACAAGCACTTGGCGATAACGAGCTTTATAACGATGACAACAAAGCAAAACTCAAAGAATTACTAGCTAAACAAGCGACATTAACACCGAAAGTAAATGACATCGAAGAGGAGCTATTAATGGCCCTTGAAGAGATGGAAGAAAAAGAGCAGGCCTTTGCCGATGAACTTGCTTAACAGCAACGATTTTTGGCAATTTGCATGTCAGCTTTATAGCAAAGATGGCATGCAAGCACGCCTGTTGGATTATCAAAACCAGCAAGGTAAAAACGTTAACCTGTGCCTGCTACTGTACTATTTAGATTCTCTCAATCTAGCAATTAGCCAAGCACAGCTAAGCAAACTTGAACAATGTATTAGTGCATTTGATCAACAGGTTTTAAAGCCCCTACGTACTTCCCGCGGCTATTTAAAAGCCAATCACACCGAAATTGCAGATTATGCTGCAATTCGTAAAGAACTGCTCAGTGCCGAGCTAAAGCTAGAAAAACAACAACAACAGATGTTAATAACCACAATTAATAGCTTTGCGCTAACACCTTGCAGCACGCCACATAACACATCGTTATATTTGTAAAAGTTCTCATGTAGGTCGTGCTTTAGCGCGACAATCCTACTAACAAAAATAATTCATGGCTAAAGCCATTTCCTACGGGTAACCAAATTTTTCATTCCCCCCTCATTTACTTCTCATTCTCTTCTCTTTGTGCAAAAAGATCTTTAAATGACTTACTGCAAAAATTGTCGCCATAAATGACGACCTACTGTAATTCGTTACTTTGTAACTACTTCTTTATTATTAACTCAGTAAAGAGATCAAACTTGAAAAAGCAACAACAGCAGGTGTTGGTGGAAAAATTAACACATTAACATTAGAGTCTGATTCCAAGACCATTAATGTAATACTATATATTTGTGAGCTTTAAGCGCTCGTTTTTCTTTGCAATTTCAACCCTGTCAGGGTTGCTAAAATAATAACTAACAATGAAACGGGCAACTCGATAATGGAAGTTTTTGAGAAAAAGTAAAACTCTTGCAAGATCAATGAGACAGTTATTGCACCAAGAAAAAAGCCTAAAAAACAAACATAAAATGCATCTCGCCAAGCATAATTATCACTGCGATATGCCATTACACCATATAGTAAAAAAGATAAGACACTGGATGGGATGATTGCAATAAGAATATAATCGCCAAGCCTCGATGATGCATAGCGCTCAAAACCAGCAACAATATTGAGTAATGTCGATAAAGCAATTTGCAGCAGCATAATCACTAAAGTGTATTTAACTATCCGTGTAATTTTCAATGTCTACCACCATTATTACTAGGTATAAAAAAATAAAGTTGAAATTATAAGCCCAAACAGATGCTATTTCTAATAAGCTTGTCAGAGCCAACTTTACTGCAAATAAATTTTGCATTCCCCTCATTTACTTCTCATTATCTTCTCTTTGTGTAAAAAGATCTTAAGTAACTTATTCACAAAGAGATTTAGAAGCGCTTCGCTTAAGAGTAAAGCAAAGCCATGATTTAGCTTATCACTTTACTTCAAAAAAATTATCGCCATAAATGACGACCTACAGAAATTTATTACCTTGTAACTGCTTTTCTATCATTAACTCAGCGCCGTCGAACTCAGATAAAGATAAAGTAGACACTGTACTTTATAGAAGAGTCAGTAAACCCCTATCATTAAACCCCACTTTAATATCGTATATCATGCTACGTATTGGTCGCCCGATATTGAAATACCTCCTCTAAAGGTAACTTAAAGACGGCTGCAATTTTAAAGGCGACTTCTAATGACGGTGAGTACTTATTTGCCTCAATCGCCATCACAGTCTGACGCGTTACCCCAATAGCATCGGCGAGTTGCTTTTGGGTCATTTCATTGTATAAAAACCGTAATGTCCGAATAGAGTTACTGATTGCATATTCACTCATAGATATCACCCGTTCTACCTTTATATAACTGCGCTATGTAGTTCGTTATTTCAGCAATTAAAAAAGCACCTACCATCACATGCATAGGTAAATAAGGAATGTTGTATTCAATAGCAGGCCCCCAACCATTCGCTTCAATTTGATATTGAAAAATAGCAATACAAATACCCACTTGTAAAATTACCGCTTTATACTTATAACCAATTAAATTTATTTGTTTTTCCCTAACATCAAGTGGCTGTTTTAACTCGTTATCACTAATGAATGCGAGCAATAAATAGCTCAATACCATAAGTACCACAGAGTAAGTTAATACCTGTAGCAGTAACCCTGACAGCCAAGAGACCGAAGCGAGCTGCTCTGTAGTTGCGTTAATTAAGCTGTCTACATAAAAAAACGAAATATATACGCTGACCAATAAATCGATACTAAGCGTAAGCTCTCTAAAGCTTATACTTTGTAAAAGCTCTTTCAACTGTTCTGAACGAGTCATATATAATTAACTCCAAGTAAAATATTTTTGACACCAACTAAGTTAAGGCTATTTTTTAAACATGTCAATTTTTTTGACTTCAAGTTTATTTTACTTTACTTTGCCTACCCCCCTTACCAGTCACTCCGCCACTTGACTTAACTTTGTTGATCCAAATCAACTTCTCAATCACGCTTTTTATAATCAACAAAATAGCTTGATCTGGATCATATCAGCCTCTGCCAACTCGCACTATGATGAACCCATAGACATTAGGAGGCATTTATGGACGTATTCTTCAGAGACTTTTTTAGTGACCCAGTACTATTTTTATCATTTGGTTTTCTGGGAGTAGTGATCAGTTTATGCCTTTTCTTTGTGTACTTTTTTATCAAAAAAGTACATGACGACAAAACACCCAATCAGAATTAAGCACGACGCACAAAGCCCCTATCAAGTTATTTGATTAGGGGCTTTTTATTATTAAAAGTTTGTTACACTAGCGATTCTATTAGCTAAACATGTTTTAACTTATGTCTACAGATTTCAAGCCAGCTTGGTGGATGACTAATCGCCATGTGCAAACCATTATGCCACGGTTTTTTCGGCCTTTTCATAATACTCGCTACCAATTAGAGCAGCTTGATACTCCCGACGGCGATTTTTTAGAGCTCGCTTGGTCACAACCCAAAAACGATAACGCGCCGCTGGCAATTGTATTGCATGGCCTGGAAGGTAATATCAATAGCTTTTATGCAAAAGGCATGATGAAAGCCCTCAAAAAGCAGGGGTTTAGTGTTGTTTTAATGCATTTTCGTAACTGTTCTACTGAAGTTAACCGCCTACCCCGTGCATATCATAGTGGCGAAACCGGCGATCTCGATTTTTTTATAAAACAACTTAAGCAGCAGTTTCCAGATCGCTTGATGGTTGCAGTTGGCTTTTCACTCGGCGGTAACGTACTGGCCAAATACTTAGGTGAACAAGGCGAACAATGTTTACTTGATGGCGCGGCGGTTGTTTCAGCTCCTTATGATTTGTCGCCATCATGCCAAGTTATTCGTAAAAGTTTGGCTAAGATTTATCAAAAGTATTTACTCGATCGCATGAAAAAATCGATGCAGCGTAAATTACCGCAAATCACAAAACAGATTGATTTAACACCAGATCAGCTAATGGAAATTGATGATTTATGGCAGTTTGACGATAAACTGACAGCTCCTTTACATGGTTTTATTGGTGCTGAAGATTACTATCAACAAGCCAGCGCTAAGCCTTATTTAAAACACATTACAACACCCACATTAATTGTTCATGCGAAAGACGACCCAATGCTGTCAATTAAAGCTGTACCCAGTAGGCAAGATGTTAGTGAGCATGTTACGCTGCAAGTCTCAGAAAAAGGCGGCCATGTTGGCTTTATAAGTGGAAAAAATCCATTTAAACCGATTTATTGGTTAGAGCATGTAGTGCCAGATTTCTTCACCCAAATCGTCAAAAAAGAGCAGCTATGATCATTCCCCATGAGCAACTAGATAAAGACACTCTATACAATTTAATTGAAAGTTATGTGCTACGTGAAGGCACCGATTACGGTGAGCAAGAATTCAGTATTGAAAGTAAAGTGGCGCAAGTAAAACAACAACTACAAAATGGCGATGCCATGGTGTTTTTTTCAGAACTGCACGAATCAGTTACTATTATTTCTAAAGGTGAATTTAAAGCACTGCAAAGTGAAACACAATTTAACGAGTAAACTTGTAACCCTAGTTGTAAAAATAGACAATGGCTTTTTTACTAAAAGAGCCATTAAAAATGATAAAACTAAGCTCAGTAGTTATTGCCGTTGCACTTGCTTTATCAAGCCAAGTGCAAGGTGCAGACATTAGCGCATCAGCTAAAGCAATTAAACTCACCAAAGACACTATTTTAATCGATACTCATATCGATGTGCCGTACCGTATTCATGCTAAATGGGCTGATGTTACTAAAGCCACTGATGACGGTGATTTTGACTACCCACGCGCAGTTAAAGGTGGCTTAAATGCGCCATTTATGTCGATTTATATTCCTGCGCATTTGGAGTTTGAAGGGAAAGGTAAAAGCTTTCAGCTAGCAAATCAACTCATTGATAGTATGGAAGCAATTGCCCAGCGCGCTCCTGACAAGTTTGCTATTGCCGATTCAACGAATGATATTAAAAAGCAGTTTAAACAAGGCAAAATGTCGATAGCAATGGGGATGGAAAACGGCTCACCAATTGAAGGTGACATGGCAAACCTACAGCACTTTTTTGATCGTGCTGTACGCTATATCACCCTAGCTCATTCACAAAGCAACCATATTTCAGATTCATCTTATGATATTCGCCGTAAATGGAAAGGTCTAAGCCCATTTGGTAAAAAACTGGTTACTGAGATGAACAATATCGGCATGCTGATTGATGTTTCACATATTTCAGATGATGCGTTTTATCAAGTAATGGAGCTATCTAAAACACCGGTTATTGCCTCACACTCATCACTGCGCAAATATACGCCTGGTTTTGAGCGTAATATGGATGACGATATGCTACTAGCGCTGAAAAAGAACGGCGGGGTTATTCAAATAAACTTTGGTTCAAGCTTTGTAACCGCTAAAGCAGGTGATTGGGGCAAGCAGTTAAAGAGTAAAAAAGAGTCGGCAAAAAAAGAAGGCACTAAATTAAGTCAAGATTTTGATGCCGCGTATCGTGCTAAAAACCCGTATCCATTTGCGAGTCTTGAGCAAGTACTTGAGCATATCGATCACGTTGTTGAATTAATTGGTATCGATTATGTTGGCATCGGCTCTGACTACGATGGTGTTGGCGATTCACTGCCAGTAGGCTTAAAAGATGTATCTAGCTACCCGAATCTAGTGCAAGGATTAATGGATCGTGGTTACAGTGACAAAGATATCAAAAAAATCCTCAGTGGCAATGTGCTGCGCGTATGGCAACAAGCCGAACAGTATGCAAAAAAACATTAATTGATAAATAATTAGGTCCTGAGGTTCAGGGCCTAATTACTCTTTGATGGCTGAAAAATCTCATTTATCAATTTCTCTTGAGCCGTGGACCCTGCCATTTTAATCAACTCATACATCGCTCCTGTTGTCGCAAATGTGCTTTGTGTACAGCTAAACGCGTCAAACAAGTTGTACTGGTAATGCGTTGACTCAGCTAGTAAATCACCTGAAGACACATCATATACAAAAAACTCAGCATAGGTATGAAGCGCATTTTCATCTTTATAATAACCGTCTTTAGATCTATATTTAAACGCGCCACTGAAAATCAAAACCGTGTCTACATTTTGTTGATTATTAAACTCAATGTTGCTCCATCGCGAGACGCCTACATCAGTATTAATGATCGACATAGATTGCTTATTTAACGGCACTAAGGCGGTATCAAAACCAGCAAAGCGCGCAATTATCCGCTGCGTTAGTAGCTCATTTAAACCCGTAGGGAGCGCATACAACTGCCGTTCATTGCTGAATACCGTAACCCCTGTATGCGTACAAAGTAAGTTATCACCAATCAGCGTAATCACACCAACTTTACCAAGCGGTTTGCGATTTTCTGCGATGCTGAGGGTTGCTTTTTTGACACTGTCTTTTTTAACCTTTTCTTGCTTTGTTGCGCACCCCGATAGGAGCAAAAACAACGCAATAAAAAACCACTTAAATATATTCATATTTCCTTTTCCGTGCTGTATACAACGACCAAACAACATGATGTTTGCAAAGAGAAGAGTCTCCTTGCTTAATTAAAAATAAAATTAATCTTCGTTATCAATCATACTTAGCGAATAAATTATAATACGCTGAAGCACACTTAACTTTCTACATCTTTTAACAGACTTATAGCCCCAAAAGCGGTAAATTACGCCTTTTCAAATATGGAGCCTCCACCACATGCCTATTAGTAAAGGATCAGTCGCAATAGCCCTTGCCTCAGCCGCACTTGTGATCTCGTGTTACGGTACATTTTTCAAATCAGTGAGTTTACCTAACGACAAAAGTAGCACTGAACAGTCATCGATCATTGTTACTAATATGCCACTGAATAATGACAGCAACGAACTTTCAATTACCCAATTGCATAACAAAATAATATCTTTACAGCGACAAGTTACCAGCCTAAAAATAAAAAATACTTCTATAGATCAAGAATATAATAACGATGACTTTAAGGAGTTAGTGCTTGCTGTACTGACGGAAAAAGAACAGCAAGAAATAGATGAAATGCGTGAAAGCAACCCACTTTACGGTTTTTATGCCGACTTACCACAAGACTATGAACTACGCATAAAGTCAGACTCTGACTATGCGAAAAAAATAACCACACAATTACGAGAGCAAATACTCGACCCAAATGCCACAGACATCGATAGACTCGCAGCCCTAACTCAACTACAAATGAATATGTATATTTTGAATAAATCAAAAATACCTGAGTATGACTTTGCGGTAGTCGATAATATTTTAGAGCTGGCCGCTAATAGTGATGATGAGAAATTCAAAATCCAAGCCATTGAAGTCATAACTCAAGCACCCGTACTCGATCAACGCCTGACTGAGCGCTTTACTTCACTACTGCAGCATGAGTCTAACGATTATATTCGCCGTTTAGCGGGGCAAGGATTGATATCGCAATACTATCAATCGCAAAGCTCAGAAGATGGCAATAGCCAACAAATTGCCCAGCATATTTTATCACTTTACCAGCACACTAGTGATGATAATGTCCGCTCTGTACTTGATGAAATGATTGGCAATGAAAGCATGCTAGCAGAACTGCGAAAACATGCTGAAGAGTTAAACGTATTAAAAAACGGCTCTCATTCTGATATAAAAAATTCATATTTCTACTCATGAAGGATTACTGAGTTTTAACTATACTGTTTTGCATAAGTCGCTAAATAAACTATCGACATAACGTAATATGCGCACGATTAAAATTAAAAGTGGCATTACAATTAGCTATCAAGATAAAGGAAAGAAATCAGCGCCTGTCATCATTATGATTATGGGCCTTGGAGCGCAGCTAACAGTATGGCCTGATGAATTATATTTAGGCTTAGTAGCTAAAGGGTTTAGAGTCATTCGTTTTGATAACCGCGATACAGGTCTTTCAAGCCAACTTGAACAATTTGGTAGCCCTAACCTATTCAAAATATGGCTAAATAAACGGTTACCTATTAAATCCCGCATCCCATACACCTTAGATGATATGGCAAATGATGTATTAGAATTAATGGCCGAATTAAAAATCAAAAAAGCGCATTTAGTCGGTGCATCTATGGGCGGCATGATTGCACAAATTATCGCAGCTAAATATAAAAAAAGGTCTTGAGCTTAACCTCAATTATGTCAAGTTCGAGTAAACCTAAGCTATCGGCGTCTAATTTAAAGCTATTTTTACAGCTTACAAAACATCGTCGCGCCCAAGCCAGTCGTGATGGTGCTATACATTATAATATAAGGCTAAATCAATTAATTGGCAGTCCAGCCTATCCACAAGATGAACTAGCTTTGCGTAAACAAGCCACCCTAGGAGTGGATAGAGCACACAACCCGCAAGGCTTTAACCGACAACTTGCCGCTATTGCCGCCAGTGATTGTCGGCAACATTTAATGCCGAAAATAAAAGCCCCTACATTAGTTATTCACGGCAGTTTAGACCCAGTCATGCCAGTAGCCGCTGGAAAGCAAACCGCAGCCCTAATCAGGAAAGCTAAATTAAAGATAGTAAACGGTATGGGCCATGACTTCCCGCCAGCATTAATGGTAAAAATGACCAAGTGGATCAGCAAACACGTTAAGAAAGCAGAACAAAAGCGCGCGCAGAAAAAGTTAAAAAAAGCGGTAAGCGGTAAGCGGTAAGCGGTAAGCGGTAAGCGGTAAGCGGTAAGCGGTAAGCGGTAAGCGGTAAGCGGTAAGCGGTAAGCGGTAAGCGGTAAGCGGTAAGCGGTAAGCGGTAAGCGGTAAGCGGTAAAAATCTAGATCTCCTCAACTTAAATAGCAAGAAAATTTAATATATTTACTTTCTGTTATAAACGCGGTGGCAAGCCACTCGCCTACAAGTACATATTAACGCCGAGCAACTTAAAACTTTCCGCTTAGAGCTTACAGCTCAAATCGCAGACATTAAAAAAGGCCACCTAAGTGACCTTTTTTCTAATAATTAACTTTAAAAGTTAATTATTACTCTACGATAGTTGCTACTACACCAGCACCTACAGTACGGCCACCTTCGCGGATTGCGAAACGTAGACCTTCATCCATTGCGATTGGAGAGATTAACTTTACAGTCATCTTAACGTTATCGCCAGGCATTACCATTTCTACGCCATCTGGTAACTGTACGTCACCAGTTACGTCAGTTGTACGGAAGTAGAACTGTGGACGGTAACCTTTGAAGAATGGAGTATGACGACCACCTTCATCTTTAGAAAGTACGTATACTTCTGAAGTGAATGTTGTATGTGGGTTGATTGAACCAGGCTTAGCTAGTACTTGACCACGTTCAACGTCTTCACGTTTAGTACCACGTAGAAGTGCACCAATGTTCTCACCAGCACGACCTTCGTCAAGTAGTTTACGGAACATTTCAACACCAGTACAAGTAGATTTAGTTGTATCGTTGATACCAACAATTTCTACTTCGTCATTGATGCGGATGATACCAGCTTCAACACGACCAGTTACAACAGTACCACGACCTTGGATTGAGAAAACATCTTCGATAGGCATGATGAACGGCTTATCGATGTCACGCTCTGGCTCTGGGATGTAAGAATCAAGTGCGTCTGCAAGCTCAATGATCTTGTCTTCCCACTCTTTCTCGCCTTCTAACGCTTTAAGCGCAGAACCAGCGATTAGTGGTAAGTCATCACCTGGGAAATCGTACTCAGAAAGAAGTTCACGAACTTCCATTTCTACTAGTTCAAGTAGCTCTTCGTCATCAACCATGTCACATTTGTTCATGAATACGATGATGTAAGGAACGCCAACTTGACGAGAAAGAAGGATGTGCTCACGCGTTTGTGGCATAGGGCCATCAGTCGCAGCAACAACAAGGATAGCGCCGTCCATTTGAGCAGCACCAGTGATCATGTTTTTAACATAATCGGCGTGTCCAGGACAATCTACGTGTGCGTAGTGACGAGTAGGCGTATCGTATTCAACGTGTGAAGTTGAGATTGTGATACCGCGCTCGCGCTCTTCTGGAGCGTTATCGATTGATGCGAAATCTTTAGCAACACCGCCGTATACTTTTGCAAGTACGTTAGTGATTGCTGCAGTTAGGGTAGTTTTACCGTGGTCAACGTGGCCGATTGTACCTACGTTTACGTGCGGTTTTACGCGTTCAAACTTTGCTTTTGCCATGACGGAACCTATCAGTTTTGTGTATCTAGATTACATATGAAAATAATCCACCAGAGGTAGATTAAGTTAAATTTTTCAAATTTCAAATAGTATTTTCTGACAGATAAAGGAAGTAATCAAGAAGATTCTAAGACTGGTGCTGATAGGCAGAGTTGAACTGCCGACCTCACCCTTACCAAGGGTGCGCTCTACCAACTGAGCTATATCAGCAACACCAGAAACTGGAGCGGGCAGCGGGAATCGAACCCGCATCATCAGCTTGGAAGGCTGAGGTAATAGCCATTATACGATGCCCGCGTTAGCAACCTGTTCTTAAACTACCTCTAACCGTCAAGAATAAAGTGGTGGAGGGAGCTGGATTCGAACCAGCGAAGGCTGAGCCGTCAGATTTACAGTCTGATCCCTTTGGCCGCTCGGGAACCCCTCCACGATAATTCTTTACTAAACACTTTCGGTAAAAGGAAAGTGGTGCCGACTAACCGAGTCGAACGGTTGACCTACTGATTACAAGTCAGTTGCTCTACCAGCTGAGCTAAGTCGGCACTGCTTTAGTACGGGGCGAGATATTAGAGGAAGGTTGGTGGTGATGCAACAAGAAAATTAAAAAAAATGTGATTTTATGTGCCGAACGCTCACAAATCAGGCAAAACAGCCTGTTTTTGTTAATTTTTGCTCAATTCATACCAGTAATTGAGCCCCTTCATCACTAATTGCGGATCATAAATCGCGTCTAAAAATTGCGCTTTCAATAATGCACCATAGCCACCAGCAAAAATTAGTTGAGGTTTTTTATTGGTTAAATGTAATTTTGCTTGTTCAACAGCCCCTAAGGTTGCCACTAGCGCGCCATTTTTTAAACCATTAGGTGTGTTTACACCCAGCTCATTCGCAAAAGGCGTGTTGGCATCATCAAAAACACGCTGCGTATTCTGTGTTAATGAGCGTGTCATGAGATCAAGGCCAGGTAATATCCAGCCACCCAAATGTTGTCCTTGTGCTGTAAGTACATCAATTGTTGTGGCTGTGCCTGTGTCTATCACGATGCAATCTTGTTGCGGCCATAATTGAAAAGCAGCAATTAAACCAAGCCAGCGATCAATACCTAAATTACTAAATTGTTGATACGCACAGCTAAGGTTACTCAATTGTTTAGTCACTTTCGCTTCAAAACATGGCACCTGAAATGCCGATGCTTGTGCTAATAGTCCATTGAGTTGCTCATTTTTACCGACACTTGCATAAACCAGCTCGTTAATTTGCCGCCAAGGTAGCGCACTAACATCACACGGTTTGATTTCGCCTTGCAGGCATAGCGCTGCTTTAAGTGCTGTATTACCTACATCGATTAATAATCTCATTGAACTGCCTTGCGTAGTGAAATTTCACCACCGTAATAGCTTTTAACCTCACCATCTTGGCGAATACGAATACCACCTTGTGGATCTATGCCTTCACAGATACCACGCCAGCTTCTATGCCCAGTATTTAACTCCACACACTGTCCTGCAAAGGCGTTGAGTTCGTTCCACTGCTGATACATGTCATGCAAGCCAGTTTGACTGTACTGCGCTAATCGTTGCTCAAGGTGGTATGTTAAATGTGCCACCAGCTGATTTTTATCAATCTGTTGGCTATGTTGGCTCAAATCAGTCCACGCTTGGTCGATTTGCTGGCTGTAGCTTGTGGGCATTTGCAAATTAATACCAACGCCTATTACGAGCTGACATGGTCCTTGTGGCTGACCATCTAATTCGACCAAAACACCTGCGAGCTTTTCTTTATTAAGATAAATATCGTTTGGCCACTTGAGTTCAATATCTAACTGATACAGTGCTTTTAACGTATCGTAAACAGCTAAGCCTACTGCGATAGACATACCCATTGCGGCTTGCAGCCCGTCATCTAAGCGCCAGAAATAACTATAATACAAGTTCGCACCAAATGGAGACTGCCAAACGCGTCCGCGTCGCCCACGCCCTGCTTGCTGCATTTCCGCGACGACGACAGTGCCTGAATCTAGTGTTTGTTTAGCCGCAATACGGCGCATTAACTCACTGTTGGTCGAATCAATGATCGGATGCACTTCGATATGTGCCGTACTGGCGTTCAAGCCTTGATAATATTGCTGGATCTTATTTTGCTCTAACAAGCCCACGGAGTTATTAAGGCTATAACCCTTACCGCTAACTTTAAAAATATCCAGCCCCATCGCTTGTAAACTTTGCATATGTTTACTCACTGCGGCGCGACTAATGCCAAGTTGCTCACCAAGTAATTGCCCAGAGATAAAGCCCCCCTGATTGAGCGCATTTAAGATTGCTAATTTATTACCATCCGGCGCCTTCATGCTAACTCCCCTAAACCGATATGGCATTCAGTATCATTATTCATCAAGCGAACTTCATGCTGTAAGCTTATTTGATAACGTTGCCATATTTGCTGCTGGATATGTTGAATCATTTTAATTAGGTCACTGCCTTCACTGCCACCATGATTAACTAAAACTAACGCTTGTTGCTGATGCACTTCAATTCCTGCGATACGGTACCCTTTTAACCCTGCTTGTTCTATTAACCAACCGGCAGCTACTTTATGGTGGTGTTCATCATAGTAATAATGAGGCAACTGCGGATACGCGACGAGCAATTCGCTAAGTAACTGGTTTTCTATAATTGGGTTTTTAAAAAAGCTTCCGGCATTGGCAAGTATGTAAGGATCCGGTAATTTGCTGTTACGAGTTTTAATCACTTGCTCAAAAACCGTCTGCGCCGTTACCGACTCAAGCTGCTGTAAAGGACCATAGCTTAACTCTGGCTGCCAAAGTTTTGGTAATGCCAATGCAACGCAAGTGATCACTGCTTTATTTTCTAATTGATGCTTAAAAATAGACTCTCGATAGCCAAACTCGCATTGTTGACAACTAAGGCGGATGAGCTGCTTAGTGGCGATATCAAAATATTCTACGTATTCAATAAATTTTGCCAGCTCTACACCATAGGCACCAATATTTTGTACCGGTGCTGCGCCAACTGTACCAGGGATCAAAGCAAGATTTTCAAGCCCAGGCATCCCTTGTTTGAGCGTATATGCAACAAGCTGATGCCAGTTTTCTCCTGCAACAACTTCAAGTAAGTAATCATTGTCGCGTTCAATGATGGCGATACCGGTAGTCGCCATTTTAATTACAGTGCCTTGATAATCGCTTAAAAATACCGTGTTACTACCTTCACCTAAAATGCAAAAAGGGCTATCAAACGTCAGTAGCTGTAATTGTGTAAGGTCAGTTATTTCGCACAGTTGTGAACACTGGCTCGGTAAAGAAAATGTATGAAAAGCTTGCAAAGAAAGAGCCACAAAATGCCCCAAAGGTTAATCGTCACTAATCGCAATAGTGTAACCTATCGTCGCAAAACGCGCATCAGATTGTAAAAATTGCTCAACCCTGATGGTCAATCATGATATAAAACCTGCACTTTTTATTTCCGTCCAGGGTCAATATGAAACTTAAACCGCTTTTTTTAAGCCTCGCTATGGCAGGTATGTGCTCTCAAGCAATGGCCAGTGCCATTGATCAAAATTCCTATGCTAATCTTGATGATGTTATTACTACACACTTAAATCTTGATTTAGACGTTGATTTTGCTGACAAGCAGTTAGAAGGTTTTGTTGAGCATACGTTACAATGGCAAAATGCCGACAGCAAAACATTGGTACTTGATACCCGTGACTTAGATATTGATAAAGTAATGTATCAAGATCAAACTGGAGGCTGGCATAAAGCAAAATTTACCCTTGCTGCACGTGATGATGTTAAAGGCTCAAAGTTAACTATTACTTTTAAAAACCAAGCAGCAAAAGTACGCATTTACTACAATAGCCGCCCAGAAGCATCAGGCTTACAATGGTTAACACCTGAGCAAACAGCCAGTAAAACTCATCCGTTTATGTACAGCCAATCGCAAGCAATTCATGCTCGTAGTTGGATCCCAGTACAAGATACACCAGCGATGCGTGTAACTTACTCGGCACGTATTCATACACCTAAAGATGTTCGTGCGGTGATGAGTGCCGACAACAAAGATGCACTTTATAAAGATGGCGATTACATTTTTGATATGCCTCAAGCAATCTCTCCTTACTTAATTGCGATTGGCGCTGGTAATCTAGAATTTAAAGCTATGTCACGCCAAACCGGCATTTTTGCTGAACCAACCATTTTAGATGCATCAGTTGCTGAATTTGAAGACACGCAAGCGATGATCGATAAAACAAGTACCATGTATGGTGAATATGCTTGGGGCCGTTATGACCTCTTAATGTTACCGCCGAGCTTTCCTTTCGGTGGCATGGAGAATCCACGTCTGTCGTTTATCACTCCAACGGTTGTTGCTGGCGATAAAAGCTTAGTTAACTTAATCGCTCATGAGCTTGCTCACTCTTGGTCTGGCAACTTAGTAACCAATGCTACATGGGAAGACTTATGGCTGAATGAAGGTTTTACCTCGTACGTTGAAAACCGTATTATGGAAGAAGTTTATGGTCGTGACCGTGCGGTTATGGAGCAAGCGCTTGACGCTGCGGGCCTGCGTGCTCAACTTAAAACTATTGCAGCGCCAGATACTCGCCTTAACTTAAAACTTAATGGCCGCGATCCGGACGATGCATTCAGCTCAGTGCCATATACTAAAGGCCAGCTATTCTTAATTTACCTTGAAAACAAGTATGGTCGCGACAAGTTCGACCCATTTGTAAAAGCCTATTTTAAAGAGTTTTCATTCAAATCTTTGACCACCGCAGAGTTTGTTACTTACTTAAAAACGAACTTAATTGAACAGTATCCAGGTGTTGTTAGCATGGATAAAGTAAACGAGTGGATTTTTCAGCCTGGCTTACCGAGCGATGCACCAAACCCAACCTCAGATGCATTCGATAAAGTAGATAGTGCAACAGCAGCATGGTTAAAAGGTGACACAACTGCCGCACAACTTCCTACGGCAAATTGGACTGTGCATGAGTGGTTACACTTTTTAAATAACTTACCACGTGATTTAAGCCTAGATAAAATGGCGATGCTAGACAGCGAGTTCAACCTTACACAATCAACTAACGCAGAGCGTGCTTTTGCTTGGTTTATGCTTGCGGTTGGCAATGGCTATCAACCTATCTATCCAGCACTTGATAAACACTTATCAGGTATTGGCCGTCGCAAATTAATCGTGCCGCTATACAAAGCTCTGATTACTAATGGTAAACGTGAATGGGCACATGAAGTATACCTAAAAGCGCGCCCGGGCTACCACCCACTTGCGCAAGGTACTATTGACGACTTGTTTGCTAAGTAATAGCTAAATAACGAAAATTAAAAAGGGCGATTTATTCGCCCTTTTTGCTATCTATTTTAATCAGTGCTATTTATTTTTAGTGACTTTATCAATGAAAGCTTGCCGCTCTTGAGCACTGGCTTGTTGCCACCAAAAATCTAACATGGCGGCAGCACTAGGCGCATTACCTGCATTAGGTGCAGGGCGAGAAACTGGAGCTTGTAAATTAGCAGCCATCGGTGCAGCTCTGGTTGCTGCTGTTGGTGCTACTTGCACTGTCGCAACTTGAGAGTTAATACTACTTGTCAAATCGGGCTCAGCTATAATGGCTAGCGGCGTGCCTAATGACGCCCCTTTTGCTTGTAAGCTCACTTGTGGCGCTTCTGCAAAAACTTCTGCTGCTACCGCATTATCAGCACGGTTAAACACCACATCATAATCTGTATTGGCAGCAATGGTCATCGTCACCCAAAATGGTTCTGAGTCGATAACTTGATGCTCATCGTAACCTTGCTCGTACAAATCGGTGTATTTAAGTTTGAGCTGATATACGCCAGGAACCAGCTCGACTTCATCAACACGGTTGAAAAATGAATGCTCAATTTTCTTATCGCCCACTTGTAATGGCACTATTTCTTCAGGAAAATTGACGGTTTCGGCCACGCTTGTCGCACTCAAAAATAATGACACAATACCGCTTAATAATAAATGTTTACGCATAATAGCTCCTTGTTGTTTGATTTCAGTTTGACACTGCAGGCAAAGTTTGTCATTAGTGACTTTAGTACAACCGACAAAGAGCCCTTTAAATGAGCCAAGAAACTATTTTTACTAAAATTATTAACCGCGAGATCCCAGCTGATATCATCTACGAAGATGAGCTTAGTTTAGCGTTTAGAGATATCAACCCACAAGCCCCTTTTCACGTGCTGATTATCCCGAAAAAAGCGATTGCGACCATCAATGATATTACCGAGCAAGATGCGCCAATTGTTGGCCACCTGTATGTGGTTGCTGCAAAAATAGCGAAACAACAAGGCTTTGCAGAGGATGGTTTCCGCGTGGTAATGAATTGCAATGAACATGGCGGGCAAACTGTTTATCATATCCATTTACATATGCTAGCAGGTAAAATAATGGGGTGGCCACCTTACCAAAATAAGACTAAAGGTTTACTTTAAACGGCTTAACTGTAAATATTTGTAAAAAAATTAACTTTGAAAGAAAATGTTATTTGCTATTAATTTCAAATTGTTACAAAGTTTTTTAAATGTATCTTTTATGACGAATACGATAAACGTTATAAAACTATGTCTATCTTACCCTAAAGTAGGAAATTTCTAATACTAAAGGGGCGGATTGCATGTTAGGATTGATTAGTCAACTTTATTCAAGAGTATAGTAAGTATGAGTAGTTCTGCCTTTTTGTTACTAGATCTAGAGCCAATTAATACAATTGGTATTAATGTATTAGAGCCTTTATTAAAAACCCAAGGGCTCAATGTTACTACCGGAACAAATATATCTGACGTTCCTGAGGGAACGCGTTTATTGTTTATCGAAACATCAAGCCAAGACGCTTGGGGGAAATTGAAAGAGCAATTGGTCAATCTACGTATTAAGTGCGATATCGTATTATTCAACTTAGACGAAAATCCAGAACTAGCTAATCGTGCATTGTTAAGCGGTATTCGGGGTGTTTTTTATACTACCGACAATGCTGATGTGCTAATGAAAGGCATTCGTTTATTACTCGAAGATCAGCTGTGGTATCGTCGTGATATCATGTGTAACGCATTAAACCGTATGTTGCAGTTCAATAAAGACGCATTACATAAGCTCACTGACGGTGATATTGAACCTGTAAAATTAACTAAACGCGAAAAAGCAATTATCTCCTTAATGAGTAACGGCTCTAAAAATAAGGAAATAGCTGAAGCGTTAAGCATTAGTCCACACACTGTAAAAACTCATTTATACAGCGCATTTAGAAAGACAAAATGTCGTAATCGTATTGAATTATTATCGTGGGCACAACAAAATATTCCGGACGAAATTCGCTAATCTAGTAACTCTTATTTTAATATTAAAACAGGTACTTTGTGCCTGTTTTTTTTGTTTATTCTAGAGCACGATATTTGCTAACAAATGCAATTGCCATTATTCTAAACTCGTCATCCTGATCTGCTTGGAATATGAATGCTCGACTCCCTCACGCTCTACTCTGCCAGTGCCGCCATGATGGTCGTCATGGCACTACTCAACTTTTTAACTTGGCGCGCCAACAAAAACACTCCAGGCACAGTGTTATATATTCTTTATCCTTTAGTGCTATTTATTGCTCTAATGAGCTTTGCCTTACACGGTCGTCTCGATAGCATTATCACTATTGTTCTTGCTAATAGTTTATGGTTTAGCGCGTCCATCATCCATGCATTAGCAATCAGCCAATTTTTAGGTTACCGCGGCAAAGAGTTTCGGTTTTTTGTATTAGCAACCTTGTTTTGCGGAGCATTGCTAATGTACTTTACCGTAGTTGATTCTAACCTTCGTAATCGTATGCTGGCCTCTGATTTACAGCATATAAGCGAAGCACTGTTTTTACTGTACTTATTTATTCGCTTTGCCCGTAAGCCCTACCCCAATGGCAGCATTGTCTATATTTTGATCCTGACCATTATTAGCTGTATTTTTGTCGGTCGCGCTTTTTTAATGGAAGATGTTAACAATTTCACACTGTTAAAAGAAAACTGGTTTAGCGTGACCTTACTGGTTAATGGCGTGATCGCCCCAATGTTTTATACCACCGGGATGGCGTTATTATGTAACGAGCGCAGAGAGCAAAACCTCAATCAGTTAACTAATAAAGCGCAAAAAGATCTTGAAATAAGAGGCTTATTTTTATCTACCATTAGTCATGAAATTCGCACTCCCCTTAATGGTATTTTAGGTAGTGCGCAATTGATCTTAAATCAATCAACAGACCCGCGAGACAAACCTTATTGCGAAGCCATTATAAACTCCGCCGAATCACTTAACTTGTTAGTGGATAAAGTGCTTGATTACGCAAGCCTTGACCAACACAACGAAGCACTTTATGAAGAGGACGTAGAATTTAAAACTTGGTTGCATAACTTATGTTTATTACTTAGTCCATTAGCCGAGCAGAAACGCTTAAAGTTTGAGTTAATTTATAACCTCCCAGAGCAAGCTTGTTATTACTGCGACCAACAAAAACTTCGGCAAATCATCATTAACCTCGTTGGTAATGCGATTAAATTTACCGACAAAGGTGAAGTTAAAATTCGCGTAGAGTTATTAGAGGAGCGCCAACTTGAACATCATATTCGTATTAGTGTAATTGACTCGGGGCCTGGCATTGAAGATGATGAAATAGAATACCTTACAGAGCCATACGTACAAAGTAGCGCAGGTAAAGAAAAAGGCGGAACAGGCCTAGGGCTTGCTATCACCAGCCGCCTACTAGCCAAACTGGGCTCCCAACTTGATATTACCAGTGAGTTAGATAAAGGCAGTTCGTTTAGCTTTGATATCACGCTTGTGCTTGGCGAACTCAGCCTTGTTGAACAGCGCCATCAATCAAAAGATTATTTAACTGGACTAGATGTATTACTGGTCGAGGATTTAGATTTAAATCAAAAAATAGCCATAGAATTTATGGCTGATGATGAGCATAAAATCAAGCTCGCCCGCGATGGTAAAAGTGCTATTAACCTGATGCAAGAGTACCACTTTGATGTTGTGCTATTAGACATGAACCTGCCAGATCTGACTGGCCAAGAAGTACTTAAAACCCTCAAAGGTATGGAGCATAAAAATCAACGTACCCCAGTACTCGCCTTTACTGCCAGTTTAAGCCCTGACGAAATCAAAGAGTATTTCTCATTAGGAATAAAAGACATTGTTGGTAAACCAATTAAACAACAAAAATTACGCCAAGCATTAAGTGATTCACAAAGCAGCCATGCACCCAGTATTGCCGTTGAGCTGAGTGATGTTTTATATGACAATACCGCAGCAGACACATTAAAAAGCTCTTTTAGTGAAGACGAGATTTCGTCTATTTACAACGAGTTTGTATTATCCGCACGCAACAAGCTGATCCGTGCTCAACAATTATTAGACGAAGATAAAGAACAATGTATTAAGCTGCTCCATCGCCAAGCAAGCACCGCTTTACAACTCGGTTTTAACCGCTACGGCATAGAGTTAAAAAAATAGAACGACGCTTACTCGACAACAAACCGCTTAAAGAGTCACTCACAGAAGCATTGGTGTTATGGCAAAATAGCCTTGAGCAGTATTTAAAGTATGTCAGGGAGCAGATGAGTTGACGAATTGGCGAGTTGGCGAGTTGGCGAGTTGGCGAGTTGGCGAGTTGGCGAGTTGGCGAGTTGGCGAGTTGGCGAGTTGGCGAAGTTAAAGTAATAAGGAAAAGATACAATGGCTATTTTTAAAAATTTATTTCGCTGGCAGCGTGGCAGGCAAGATTCGGGCTATGACAAAATGCTTCTGTGTGGCGCCCATTGGCCAGTAAAGTTTGATACTTATTTAATTAAGTTTCCCGTTGGTAGTGAAATAAAGCCCCATACAGATAAAGTAAAAAAAGGTAAGCATTTTCGTTTAAATCTCATTATCAAACGTGCCCAACTGGGCGGTGAGTTTATGTGCGAAAACACCTTATTTCAAAGCCAGCGTATAAAACTATTTAGGCCCGATATAACTCAGCATGCAGTAACCAAAATAGAAAAAGGTAGTCGTTATATATTAAGTATTGGCTGGGTTAAAAGCGATTAACCTTCACTATTTTCTACCATACTGATCGTCAAAACGTTCAATATCCGTTTCATCTAAAACGCTGCCAGTTTGTACTTCTATAAGAATAAGTGGCTCATTTTGCGTGTTTGCTAAACTGTGAATGTGACCGGCGGCTATATAGCAAGATTGATCGGCAGCAAGCCTGTGTGCTTGGCCATCAATACGCACATCAGCAATGCCAGAGACGACAACCCAATGTTCAGCGCGGTGCTGATGGCGCTGCGTTGAAAGTTTGCCAGCTGGGCTGACAATAATTTTTTTCACTTTAAAGCCGGTGCCTGCAATTAACACTCGGTAACTACCCCACGGTCGATACACGGCTTGATGATGGATCAATTTATCACCGTGCTTAACGGCTAATTGCTTTAATAGTTCCGGAAGCTGCTCTAATTGGCTTTTGCTCGCGACTAAAGTTGCATCATGGGTGTGAATAATCGCTAAATCACTCACCCCAAGAGCTGCGATACTATGACCTTCTTCACCGCTGAGCAAGTTGTTATGGCTATGTAAAACCACGTCATCTGTGCTTAGGCTATTGCCTTGCTCGTCTTTATCGGCACTTTGCCATAGCGCATTAAAACCGCCGACATCATTCCAATTCAGCGCTAAAGGCAGCACCGCCACATTTGGGCTGCGTTCTAAAATAGCATAGTCGATTGAATCACTTGGACAGTTTTTTAAGACTTCATTATTGGCACGGGTAAAACCTAAGTCACCACTGAAATTGGCGGCTGCTGCAATGCAACTGGCGATTTTTGGTGCAAAACGCTCAAGTTCAGCAAGGTATGCGCTAGGAGTGAATAAAAACATTCCACTGTTCCAGCTATATTCGCCACTGGCAAGATATTGCTGTGCTAATAGTAGACTGGGCTTTTCTTTAAATTGATCAACTTCATAGCAGTTTGAAGATGCTATTTTAGTGCCATTTTTAATATAACCGTAACCGCAATGGGCTGAGTCTGGCTCAATTGCAAAGGTAATTAACTTGCCCTGTTGCGCCAAGCTTATCGCATCAGGAAGTTGCTCTATTAACAACTCAAAGTTATCAATATGATGATCGGCTGGAATCACTAATAAAGGTTTATCAAGCCCTTGCTGTAATGCATATTGTGCTGCCAATGCGATGGCGGGAGCAGTATTTTTGCCATCAGGCTCTAATAGTAACGCCATGGTTGCAACACCGATTTGCTGGCATTGGCTGCTGACAATAAAGCGATGCTGTTCATTACAAACCAAAATCGGATCAGTAAAACATGAGTCAGAGACTCTATTTAAGGTACTTTGCAATAATGACTCATCTCCCAGTAAAGGTAAAAACTGTTTTGGCATAGCTTGGCGCGATAATGGCCATAACCGCGAACCGATACCACCGGCCAATACAACTGGAATAATGGAGTTTTTCATAGCAAACACACTTAAATTTGAATGCCCGTAGTTTAACAGAGTATAGCGAGTGCATTACAGCAACTAAAAAATCTATTTTTCGTCATCGACTCGCTTTTAATTCAAGCTGTTCTACACTAAATCTTAATTACCTATATTAGGTTTACAGCTTTGCTTTGATAAGGATGTTGTTATGGCTAACCAAACCCGTTCATTCGGAAATTTTGTACGTAATATTGGCTTGACTAAAAAGCTTGTTATTGCCTTTTTGCTCGTTGCATTAATTCCCTTGGCGATAGCCATCAGTCTTGCACTGTATAACTCGGCTACTGCTTTAAATAAACAAACTTATGCTCAATTAGAAGCGGTTAGTGAAATTAAAAAAAGCGCCATTGAAAGGCATTTTGCCGATATACATGCGCAATTATTATTTTTAGCACAAAGCCCTTTACTCCACACCGCAGCAGATGAACTTAGCCGTGCATTTAAAGAGCCCTATACAACATCTCTCGACAGCACCGCAGAGCAACAGCTGGCAGATTACTATCACAACGACTTTAATACTAAATACCGGCTTAAAAACGAAGACAAATTGCCAACTTCTGAGCTGCTTTCCACACTTTCACCCACGGCTAAATATTGGCAATCACAATACCTAGCAGATAACCCATACCCACTTGGCGAGAAAGCAAAATTAGTACAAGCAAGTGCTGATAATAACTACAATTTACTACACAGCAAATACCATAGCTTTTTACTAAATTTTGCGCAAAAATTTGATTTTTATGATGTCTTTATCATCGACAATCGCAGCGCTGAAGTAGTTTACTCTGTTTACAAAGAAGTTGACTTTGCCACTTCTTTACTCGATGGACCTTATGCTAATAGCAACCTAGCATTGGCATTTAAACAAGCAAAAATGATCAATGAAGATGAAATAACCTTTGTCGATTATCAGCAATATTTGCCATCTTATAATGCACCAGCCAGTTTTATCGCCACCCCAATTTATAACCAAGGCGTACATACCAGCACCTTGATTTTTCAACTATCCATTGATGCCCTAAATGTCATTATGACTGAGCGGGCTGGCTTAGGTACAAGTGGCGAGACATATTTAGTCGGACCTGATTTTTTAATGCGTTCTGATTCCTTTCTCGACCCCGAAAACCGCTCAGTTGTAAATTCTTTTCGCTATCCAAGCATAGGTAAAGTAAAAACGCTGGCAACTGAGCTTACTCAGCAAGGTAAAAAAGGTCAGCAAGTAATCACCGATTATAGCGGCTCCTTAGTACTGTCGTCTTATCAACCTATTAACGTATTAGGTATACAGTGGTCATTACTGGCTGAAATAGATAAAAAAGAAGCTTTTGCCACAGTCAGTCATTTAACGACGATTCTCATTAGCACCTTAATAATATCGATCATTGCCATTACTCTGGTCGCTATTTGGTTTGCTCGTTCGCTCACCCGCCCTGTGCAATTACTTGTCGACACAATGCGTCACGTTGAACAAAAAGGTGATTTTTCGGTACGAACGCCAGTGCTTTCGAATGATGAAATAGGTTCATCGGCAAGTGCTTTTAATTGCCTCCTTGATGCGCTGCAAAGCTCTATTTCCCAAACCAATACGGTTATGAATAAAATGGCCGCAGGTGAATTTAACCACCGAATTAGTGCGCCCTGCAAAGGTGAATTAGATTCCTTAAAACAGGCCACAAATAATTGCGCAGACTCGCTAGAGCAAGCAATGAGTGAAATAAATCATATTATAGATGAAATGAGCCAAGGAAATTTTAACAGCCAAATAACAACCCCAATGCAGGGACAGCTGGCCACCTTAAAACAAAATATAAATGGCTCTCTGCAATCGCTAAATAGCACCATTACTGAAATTGTCGGGGTAATGAGCCATATCGAACATGGTGACTTTAAACAACAGGTTACGGTAGCCGCACAAGGCTCTTTGGCACAATTAAAAAACAGTGTGAATAATTCAGTACACAGTTTAGCGGGAGCAGTAAGTGATATCAGTCGCGTAATGAGCGCACTTCACGATGGGGATTTTTCACAACACCTTGAGCAACCTCTACAAGGCCAGTTAGCCACACTTAAAAATGATATCAACGCGAGCGTCGACAATCTCGCGTTAATCATTAAAAATATTAACGATGTTATGGCAGCCGTAAATGCTGGCAACTTTAAACAACAAGTAAATTGCAGTGCCAATGGCCAATTATCAACTTTAAAGCATAATATTAATAACTCAATTATGGGTTTAGACACTGCTGTAAGTGAAATATCAAACGTTATGCTGGCGATCAGTAAAGGTAACTTCGAGCAGACAATCGATAGCGATATGAATGGCCAACTCAATGTACTTAAAGATGATGTAAATAGCTCTATTAGCAATTTGAGTATTGTTATTGCTGAACTCGCGCGCGTTATGGCAGCTATGCGTAGCGGTGATTTTAATCAACAACTAGAGACAAACATGCAAGGCCAATTAGCGCTGCTGCAAAATGATGTGAACAGTTCTTTGACCATCACCGCAGATGCAATCGCAGAGGTAACTAAGGTATTAAGCGGGCTTGCTCAAGGCAATTTAAATCAACAAGTACAGCAGGATTACCAAGGTGTATTTGCTACATTAAAAGCAGATGTAAATCAAACGATTGAAAAACTTACCAGTGTTATTAGCAGCATCCAAGACTCTGCCTTAAGAGTATCACAAAGCGCCGCAGAGATAGCAGAGAGTAACACCGAAATAAGTCAACGCACTGAAGAGCAAGCAGCCAATTTAGAAGAAGCCAGTGCTAGCAGCAGTAACATGCTAGATGAAATAGCAGCCATTGCTAAGCAAGCTAACGAAGCGGTTAAGCTTGCAGAAAACGCTCAAATGAGCGCAACCGAAGGGGCGAGCTATCCATACAAACGGTTCATGCCATTGTTGAGGTCAATAACTCCAGTAAGGATATTAATGAAATTGTCTCTGTTATTGATGAAATAGCATTTCAAACCAATTTATTAGCTCTCAACGCAGCGGTAGAAGCTGCCAGAGCTGGCGAGCATGGTCGCGGGTTTGCGGTCGTTGCCAATGAGGTTAGAGAATTAGCTGGACGTAGCGCAACCTCGGCGAAACAAATTAAAACTATAATAAGCAACAGCAACCAAAAAATTAGTCACGGTACCGCCCTTGCTAACTCATCAGGTGAGAAACTAAAGCAAATTGTCAGCGCTGTGGCTGATGTTAACCATATGATAGTGTCAATCAATAGCTCTTCGATTACTCAACAGCAGGCAATTAAAGAGGTAGATATTGTGGTACAACGTCTAACAACCTTGATCCAAGAAAACTCAGCGATGACTGAAGAAACCATGGCTGCGGCAAAACAAATGGCAGATCAAGCTAACACTATGCGTCACTTACTCGGGTATTTTTCACTGCAAAAGGCACCGTTATAAGGAAAATAAATTCACTGATAAAATCGCAACGATTAATTGGCGATTCAAATTAACAAACTTGATAAACTAGCTGCACTGGATATTTTAATGCAAATTTAGGGATTCATAAGTGTACTTGCGACAACTTCAGTTAACAATGGTGTGTGCCGTAGCAATGCTGATACCACCAGCAGCTGTGGCTACGGCTGCTTACCAATGCACGGTTGATGGCGTGGCTACCTTTAGTCAACTACCTTGTGGTGACGATGCTAAAGAAATAAAAATTCCACCAACTAATGTGACCCAAGTATCTAATACGCAACAAAGCAAAGATATCATGGCGTCTGTAGATAGTTATGTTGCGATGCAAAAAATTGATCGTGAAATTGCAGTTTATCAACGAGAAATAAAGCAACTTCAAGATACTCTTGCAGAACAAAAAACCAAAATAAACTATATGACGCAAGACTCTGCAAATAAAATGGGTGCAAACTCAATTGCTGATGCGATAGCAAAACGCACAGCACAAGCGGAGCAACGCATTGAGCCGAAAATAAAGCAGTATCAGCAACAAATTGATGCGTTAAAAGCGTTTAAAACGCAACTAAGCCAATAAATTTAGCTTAGGGTTTGTTTAACCACTTTTATTAGCTGTGCTATATCACTACTGTTGTTATAAATATGCGGTGAAACTCTCACCCCATATGCTCGCGCATCGACACTTATATTCGCCTGAGACAGCGCGCTTAATACCGCTGGCTGTTGCTCGCCAAAATTTAAAATAGCTGTACCGCTACGTTTTTCTGGCGTTGTTGGTGACACCAAATATGGCCTAAACTCTGCACTTAATTGTTCAAGTAGCGCCAAGTTGTGCGCTCGCACTGTTGCAACACCTAATTTAGCAAAGTAACCAATGCTATGCCCTGCGAGAACAAATGGCGCAATCGATGGAGTGCCGCCCCAAAAACGCAATGCGCTATCATGATAAGCAAAGTGATGAATATCAAACTCAAATGGATTTTGATGTGAAAACCACCCTACATCTTGTGGTTCGCACACATTTAATTGCGCCTGGCTAACCCATAAATATGCCGCACCGGGACCTGAGCATAACCACTTAACGCTGGAACCAATCATAAAATCAGCATCAACTTGGCTTAAATCTAGAGGCAATACACCAGCTGACTGCGCCACATCAACAAGACTCAAACAGCCTGCGTGCTTACACAGTTGCGTAATTTCAGCTACTGGCGCTTGCTGGCCAGTATTTGAATAAGCGTGACTAATAAATACTAAATCAATATCTGTTTGAATATATTGTTGCCATTGCACGCTATCAGTTAAATCTACGTGTTCAGGAATAAACTTTATTTCAGCGCTACTAGCCAGCGCTTTTTGCATTGCAAACCCCATGCTAGGAAAGTCACTTTGCGCCATCAACACCTTACAATTAGCTTGCCGTAAGCGAGGATGCGACATAACTAACTTTGTTAAAGCGCTCGATAAATTTACTTGTGGGCAAAATTGCCTGCTCGGTGAATTAAACAATGTACTGAGCGCCTGAGTAAAGCGTTCAATGGCTGGCAGCCACTGCTGCCATGGCTCTTTATTACTCGCTTGCCAAGGAGCAAAAAAGTGCTGGTTAAAATCATCTTGGCTGCTTTTCAGTGCACGGCCAACAGAGTGATTTAGCAAGTAACAGCCTGCCGCAAGATTAAAGTCATCTTTGTACATATTAATTACTCACCCATTGCTTTAATTGTGCTAAATCATCATAACGAGTTCTTATATCATCACGCTTTGCTGCTGCTCGACGATCTCTTAATTGTTCAAGAGAATCCAATAACACATGCAATGGCGGACCGCTGGCAGTTACTTTATTCATATGTTGCTGTTGCATGTGTTGAGCTGGCTGAGCTATAAACTTACTAACCAGTTGATTATGATGACCTATTGCAGTATCGCCATGCAGCTTACATACTTGTATAAACAACTTGGCATTGGTTTTAAACCACGAGCTGTGGCGGGTATCTCCTGCCGCTAAAAAGTCATCCATTATGCTTGGCATACGCATAGACTCTCGCAGAATTTGCTGATCTTCAGGCATCATATATAAAAATTTATCCACCAGCATTTGTGAGTAACTCGGTTCGTTGGCAAAGCATAAACCTAACAGCATATCTATAACGTTAATTCCGGCAAAATCTCCCGCATTGGCTCCACGGTAAACCTCTTTGCCAACCCGATACGGCTTATAGTAAGGACGTACACAGAAAAAGAATCGCTCGGTGTCTAACTGATTATATAAAGCCGTATTCGATTCAATCACATCGACCAACGCCTGCTTGGCAACTTTAAGTAAATCACCGCATAGCGGATGCGAAATACCTAATGGCTGAATTTTTAATAATGCGTCAGCTGCTCGCTTATAGGCTAAAATCCCTTTGGTATTGTAATCAATAAATAATTTTTCATCTGGCAGATCCGTAAAGCGCTTATAAAGGCCATTAATCGCCTTATTATGGGTGGTTAAGTGAGCCGTCGCAAAACGCGGAGTAACCCCAATTGATGCACCAATATGCATGGCTAGTGCCGAGGCCTCGACTAAAGGGGAGGTTGTTTCGCGCGATGGTTCAGTGATCTCATGGCGTCGACAAGCCGCCATAAATAATCCTACATTGCCAAGTAAATCAAACGCACGATCAAATCCTTCATCAGTATTGCCTTCTGCCAGTAACTTACGAATATGCGCATTACCCTCAGCCTCTAACTGATGCTTAAATTGCTCCCCGACAAATTCTACGTTAGCTTTATCTTCTTGTTGCCAATAGATAGCCTCTAGTTGACTATTAATTTCTACAAAGCGGGTTCTGAGCCACTCATCAAATGCCTGGGTATTATTACTCACAGGTATTACTCCATACCAAATTTTATTGCATTTAGGTTAACAGATAACATAGAGCACAAATCAGCAAAACCACTAATAAAAACCCATACAATTAGTGATATTCACTCTATAATCACCATTAAATAAAATTTATTGTCATAGTTATGAGTTTAGATAAAAAAGATCAACAATTACTAACGTTGTTACAAAGCAATGCGCGCACCTCTGTATCAGAACTTGCAACAACTGTAAGTCTATCGGATACCCCTTGTTTGAGACGTATAAAAAAACTTGAAGCAAGCAAGGTGATCACTGGCTATCACGCAGCCTTAAACCCACGCGCACTCGGGTTAAACGTGCTGGTCTATGCGTTTGTGCGGTTGAGCCAAAATTCCGCCAGTGCGGCAAATATGTTTGAAGAACACGTGGAAAAACTGAATCATGTACTGGAGTGCTCTGTCATATCAGGAAGCTATGATTACTTATTGAAGATTATTGCTACCGATTTAGAAAGCTACGAAAGTTTTGTTAAATATAAGCTAGGGAGTATTGATTGTATTGCTAACATTGAGTCTACAGTGGTTTTAAAGCAAACATTTAGCAAAAAGCAGCTACCACTTTAAAAAATAATACTATTTAGTGCCGATTCGCTATACTGAAATATCACTATAAAAATAATATTTAACAAGGATGCATGTGAAGATTTTTCGTTCAACATCCAGTTCTTTTGTTTTTTACATATCGTTTGCTATTGCTTATTTTGCAACTGGTAAGTTATTAACTAATTTTGCCTTTCAATCACAAGTCATCCCTATTTGGCTCCCTGCTGGTATTGCCTTAGTTGGCTGTTTTATCTGGTGGTGGCGTTTTATTCCGGCATTATTTATTGCCTCTGTCGCCTTTAATTTAAGTACCGGTGATAACGCGATCACTGATCAGGTTTTAATTGGCAATACATTACAACAAGTACTGCTAATCGGCTTAGGCGCCGTATTACAAGGCATGATTGGCGCTGCTCTTTTAAAGTACTGGCTAGGCCATCCGCTGTATTTAAAACAACGCCAATCAATTATTTATTTTATTTTTATCGTCGGTATTGTCGTCAGCCTCATATCGGCCAATATTGGAGTCTACGCTTTAAGTCAATTTAATCCCGCTTACAGCATTGATAATCATTGGAAAAATGTTACTTTTTGGTGGTTAGGTGACTCACTCGGCGTGCTGATCGCAACCCCCTTTTTATTGGCGTTATTACAGCCTAAATTTAAACGACACTACGTCACCCCATTGCCAACCATCGCAGTCTGCTCGGTATTATTCGTCTCTGTAGCCTTAACCACTAAGCTATACAACCAAGAGACTTATTCAAATGCGATACAAATTGCCAAGCGTGAAACATCTATCATTGAAAACAGTTTACTGCGCAATTTAAACCTTAGCCAAATAACCGTACAAAGCCTTGCGAGCCAAATCCAATCAACACCGACTTTAAGTCAGCAAGAGTTTGATAGCTACAGTGCCCAATTATTGGCTGAGCATTCATTTATTAAAGCATTTTCATGGAATCGCAAAATTCCCCAGCTCAGGTCAGTGATTTTAACAAGCAGCTCAATGAAATTTATAATTCATATAACTTTGATCCGAGTATTAAAGGAGCGCCATTATCAAACGACGATCCATTAGTGATTATTACCTATATCGCCCCTTTTGCAGAAAATCAATCCGCTATTGGTTTTAACCTCAATTCTCGTAAAGATCGCCGAGAGACTTTACTCGACCCACGCATCAAAAATCGCCCTGTAGGCACTAAAATAATTCAATTAGTGCAAGCACAAAAACCTGAACCCGCTTATTTATTATTCGCCCCTGTGTATCAACAAAATAATGAAATTGCCTCAATTAAAGGCTACGCAACAGGTGTATTCTTAGTGGAAAACATACTTGCTCAATCGCTTACGCAAGCACAAAATAAGATGTTTAATATCGCTATTTATGAAGCCAATGCTACCAACCCGTTTTATTCAAACGTCGAAAATATGCCGACCAAAAGCAATAAGCTTACAACCATCACGATTAATTTTGCAGGGCAAAATTGGTTGGTTGATTTAACGGTTAAAGATGAGTTTCTACCGCATCAAACCAATCATATGACACTCTTTTTACTTATTTTACAGGTCATAGTAAGCTCACTCATTTTACTGGTATTACTGCTGTTTAATAACCAACATCTTGCACTTTCGCGTTTAGTGGCAGAGCGAACTCGCTCACTAGTTAAAGCTAAAAAGCAATCTGATTTAGCTAATCAGGCTAAAAGCCGATTTTTAGCCAATATGAGCCATGAAATTCGTACGCCGCTCAATGCGGTGATCGGTTTTTCAACCTTAGCTAAAAATGAAGATAGCGCTGAAATCCTCACCGATTATCTAAATAAAATTAATTTAGCTTCTAAATCATTGTTAAGTTTAATCAATGATGTACTCGATATCTCTAAAATTGAATCTCAAAAGCTCACCTTGGAAGTCGCTCCTTTTGATTTAAATGCTCTTCTTGCCGGATTAGCAGTATGTTCGAACAAAGCGCTGAACAAAAAGGCATTCACTGGAAGGTTGATAACCAATTACCAGCCGATATTTGGTTTGAAGGTGATGTTATGCGAATTGAGCAAATTTTATTAAACTTATGTAGTAACGCCATTAAGTTTACCTGCGAAGGTGAAGTAAGTGTTAGCGCATACTGTAAGGAGATCACCGATAAACGTAGGCAAATTACCTTGGCTATTAAAGACTCTGGCATCGGCATTGCGCCATCAGAGCAAAGTAAATTATTTGATGCATTCACCCAAGCTGATAGCTCAACATCACGTAAGTTTGGTGGCACTGGGCTTGGTTTAACAATCGCAAAAGAACTTAGTTTGCTAATGTCTGGAGATATCAGCGTACAAAGCGAGCCAGGTAAAGGCTCCACATTTACCCTGTCTGTCGAGTTAAATACGTGTGCTGCGCAACAAGTAACGGCAAAGCACACACAACAGCATGTTGATTTAAGCAAACTAAAAATACTGGTTGCAGAAGATAACAGCGTCAATCAATTAGTAATAAAAGCAATGCTTAGCTCTTTAGGGATCACTCCAACACTGGTTGAAAATGGCGAATTAGCAGTAGAGCAAGTTAAAATAAATGACTTCGATTTAGTGTTAATGGATTGCCAAATGCCCATTATGGACGGTTACCAAGCCACCGCCTTGATACGTCAAATTAAAAGTACTGAACAATTACCCGTCATTGCCTTAACCGCTGATGTAATGCCTGAGGATAAAGCCAATGCCTTAGCAATTGGTTTTAATCAGCATCTTGCAAAACCCCTCGAACTCGATAAGCTAACCGAGTGCCTAATCAATTATGTAGATGTTTATGAGCCTTAATGGAATATTACTAACTCTCACTTTATTAACAACCTCTAGCCTTGCTATCGGCCAAACCAACTGCGTTACTCAGTTGACTGATTTAAACTATATTATGAACAGCAAAAAGCAGGGCTTATTACGGTTTGAAAAAAGCAATGCTAATACGGGTTTTTCCTATCAAAGTGAGCAAGCATTTAGTGATTATTTAAGCTTTGCATACCAACATATTTTAGCGGCAAACCCTCGCGCATCAATGCCTTGCCCTGTTTTAACTGATACCTATCAGCTTTTAGTTAAACAACAGCAACGTACTAGCCCCCCTAATATAGTTGATCTTATAGCGCCATTTGAATTACGCCAAAATAACAACCACAAAGCGGTTCTATTGATTCATGGGCTTACCGACTCTCCATTTACCTATCATGACTTGGCACAGATTTACTTTCAACAGGGCTATACCGTACGTACTTTGCTGTTACCAGGCCATGGCACCGCAGCTGATGCACTAAGTAGTATTAATGCCAAACAATGGCAGCAAGCTGTTGACTATGCCATCAAGCGCACTATCAAAGATTTTGATCAAGTGATTTTAGGTGGCTACTCTACAGGTGCAGCCCTGTTACTCAATTATCTAACTGTCAAGCCCGCTAACCCAAAAATAACCGCACTGATGCTGTTTTCGCCCGCCACTGAACCACATAATAAAAATGGTTGGCTGGCGAAGTGGATTGATCGTATTCCCTTTGTGAATTGGATAGATAAAGACGCCGATATTGATTTTGCTAAATATGAGTCGTTTCCATTTAATGCCGCAACCGCAGCCGACGATGCTATGCGCTCAATTGCGTTACCAGAACTAATCGAGCGTCAATTACCAAACTTAGCTATTTTTTCAGTAATGAGTGATGTAGATACCACCATTGATACCCGCGCATCGCTGCTATTATTAAGCGCCTTACATGATGTAAAGATACGCCCTGCAAATAGCTTAGATACTTTGGTTTATTACGGTGATAAAACAACCATTACCAGTGATTTTCCAAAAGACTACAGGGTATTAAATCCACAGTGCAAAAATGCAACCTGTAAAAACATTCATGGTATTTCTCATATTGCCGTAGTTAACTCACCTGATAACCCTTACTACGGTATTGCTGGCGCTTATCGCAATTGCGGCAGTTACCTCGATGATGATACTTTGTATAAGCAATGTAAAACGACCGAAAAACCTAATATTGGCGAGCGTACTGCAGAAAATATTGCAGCATTTCCAACCTTTCAACGTCTGACTTACAACCCTTACTTTACTGAGCAAGCACTCTATATAAAACAGTTTATAAAGCAGGTTGAAGGCTCGCAGGACAATCAATAATGAGTATATTTAGTCACCGCTGGTTAACCAGTATCAGTGCAATAGATGCCGCTGTTTGGCAGCAGTTTTTTGCCGATAATCCATTTACTGATCATGCATTTTTATTTGCATTAGAACAAAGCCAATGCGTATCAGCCGCGTCTGGTTGGCAACCGCAACATTTAGCCATTTACCAAAATGATACTTTGGTGGCATTAGCACCTGGCTATCTAAAAAGTCACTCTTATGGCGAATATGTATTTGATTGGGCATGGGCTGGAAGCTTACCAGCAACATGGTTTAGAATATTACCCTAAGTGGTTATCTGGCTCACCGTTTAGCCCTATTGAAGGTCAACGCCTCTCGATTGCACACTCACACCCAGAACAAGTATATCAGTACATTACACAGACTTTAACAGCTCAATGTGAGCAACAAGGTTGGTCTGGCTGGCACATTAACTTTTGCTCGCAACAGCAAGCCTCTCAACTCACACCACATCAAGGTATGCATCGTATTGGCGTGCAGTTTCAATGGCAAAATCAAAACTACGCTACTTTTGACGATTTTTTAGCGCAGTTAACTGCACGAAAACGTAAAGTATTGAAAAAAGAACGTAATAAAATAACCCAGCAAAATATTAGTATTAAATGGCTGCAAGGTGAACAGATAACTAAAGCTGTGATGAGCCAGTTTTGCGAGTTTTATCAACGCACTTATTTAAAACGCTCTGGCCACATGGGTTATTTAAATCATGACTTTTTTATTTTGTTACATGCCTTAATGGCCGATAAACTGGTGATCATGCATGCCATCCATGCTCACGAAGTGGTCGCTGCAACACTGAGCTTTAAAAATAATGACACACTATACGGGCGCTATTGGGGAGCTATAGCAGAAATTGATTGCCTGCACTTTGAGCTTTGCTATTACCAAGGTATTGAATATTGTATTAAACATCAGCTTCAGTGTTTTCACTCAGGTGCGCAGGGCGAGCATAAAATAGCACGAGGTTTTGCACCGGTATTTACTCACTCCGTACATGCCGTAATGGATGCTACTTTTAGTCCTGCGATAGCAGATTACTTACAACGTGAGCGTCAGCATATGCGCATCTATCATCAGCAATGCACTGAATTATTACCTTTTAAGATTGATAACTAATGACGTTTAAAAATCAATAACTGATTATTAGCAGGCATCGCAATATCATCAACAAGCATTAACCCTGCTTGCTCAGCTAATTGCTGTACCCATTCGAAATCACGAATGCCACTTTGGCAGTCTTGCTGATTTAAAAATTCATCAAAACGCTGATTACTTTCACTGGTAAAGTTGCCGTTGTATTTAAATGGGCCATAAATACACACGAGACCTTTTGACGCTAAATGCTTATTAACACTAGTAAAAAATTGCTCAACTAACGGTTTGCTGACGATGTGTAACGTATTAGCAGTATAAATAGCATCAACGGTATTTATTGGCCAAGGGCGATTTAGATCTAACTCTACTGGTGCGTGCAAGTTATCTAGCTTTGCTTCATCAAGCCACTGTTTAATACCATTATGATTAACCAAGCGATCACTGGTATGCCATTGTAAGTGAGGCAAATTAGCAGCGAAGTGCACGCTGTGTTGCCCCGTACCTGATCCCACCTCTAACACACTCTCGACTTGTGCTAAATATGCTGTGATGACGCTTAATATTGGATTTTTATTATTTTCACACGCTTGCGAGAAAGGTTTCGTCATATATATTTCCAAGCATCTCAATACAGATGCACCAAGATTGGTAAAGTATGCCCATTAGTAAAGCAAATCTTGCAACAGATGTCGCTATTAAATAATTAATTTTATATAAAAACTATATAATTCAAAGTAATAAAAAAAATATTGAGCATGGTATGAGTTATGCATTTATCTAATTGAATCAACCAAACGGAGAAGATTATGTATATATCACCTTATACCGCCCTAGACGCTGCAATTGCGGCAAGTGAAAAACCAGTAACAGATAAAATAGGCTGTGATGAACGTGCCACTGTAATTGATTTACTATCGCAAACAAATCAACAAAATCAGGCGTTAATACATGAAACAGACCAAATATTTATTCTTGGCTACAATTAAAAAACTCACCTTCCGCCAATATTTACAATTTGTGACTTGCACCGAAACCGATTAACTGTAATGATAATAATTACCATTACAGTTAATCGGTTTTTCTTATGCATGAACATCACGCTATGCTTTATTATCAACAGCAAATGAAATGTATTTGCCCGCGACCTGGGCTACATGCGCCAGCTTTAGTGGCAAATTACATTGAAGCTGGCCTGAGTGCTGCACGTCATTACGAAAAAACCACAATCTATTGCTGCAAGAACTCTATCTAAGACGCACTTTCCATGAAATCCTCAACAAAATGTGCGACTCTTTAGTCCATTGTGCAATTCGCAAACAATGTTTAGAGCAACTTTATAAACCGTTACTGGCATTAAAGCGCTTTTATAGAAGTCATAATAGTATCAAGAAATACCTGATACTAGAGCGTGAAGCCCGTATTCTCAGTCACGAATTTAACCCTTTCTAGGAGTTTTTATGAGCGAATTTAGAACCGAATCAGATAGTATGGGCGAATTACAAGTCCCTACAGATGCACTTTATCAAGCGCAAACTCAACGTGCTGTAAATAACTTTCGCATTAGCGATTTAGTAATGCCAAAACAGTTTATTACCGCTCTTGCTTATATCAAACAGGCCGCAGCGCAAAGCAACTACGAGCTAGGTCATCTCAGTAAAAATAAAGCACAGTCAATCGAGCGCGCATGCCAAGAGATCATTGATGGCGAACATTTAGAACACTTCCCTATTGATATATTTCAAACAGGGTCAGGTACTAGCACTAATATGAATGCTAATGAGGTGATTGCAACTTTAGCAAGTCGTTATGGTGATGAGGTTATCCATCCCAACGACGACGTAAACATGGGGCAAAGCTCTAACGACGTGATCCCTACCACTATTGCTGTAAGCAGTGTAATTAACGTGGTGTATGAACTATTTCCGGCGCTGGATCAGCTATCCCAAACGTTGGAGCGCAAAAAGTCAGAAATAGGTGAAATCGTAAAAACGGGTCGAACTCATTTGATGGATGCTATGCCAGTGACATTTGCGCAAACTCTAGGGTCTTGGCAACACCAAGTTGATAGTGCAATGGCAGGGATCCGCTATAGCCTTGAAGGGGTATCTGCTTTAGCGCAAGGAGGCACAGCCGTTGGTACTGGTATAAATGCCGATCCCCTGTTTGCTGAGCAATTTTGTAAAAATCTCAGTGCCAACGTCGGTGTACGCTTTGTGCCAAGCAAGAACTTTTTTATAACATAGGTTCGCAAGACACCATTGTCGCTTTATCAGGGCAGCTAAAAGTGCTCGCTGTTGCACAAATGAAGATAGCAAACGACCTACGTTGGATGAATTCAGGTCCACTAGCTGGCCTTGGTGAAATCGAACTAGAAGCTTTACAACCCGGTTCATCAATTATGCCCGGTAAAGTAAATCCTGTGATCCCTGAAGCGGCAGCCATGGTTAGTGCACAAGTGATTGGTAATGACGCAACTATTACTGTTGCAGGTCAATCAGGTAACTTCGAACTCAATGTAATGTTACCTGTAATAGCTTACAATATTTTGCAAAGTATTGAGTTACTGGCAAATAGTAGTCAAGCATTAGCTGATAAAGCAATTCGATCCTTTAAAGTGAAACACACCAATATCGACAAAGCACTCGCCAAAAACCCCATATTAGTGACCGCGCTTAATCCAGTCATTGGTTATGCTAAAGCAGCTAAAATTGCCAAACAAGCATATCAAGATGGCCGTCCAATTCTTGATGTTGCTGAGCAAGAAACTGACCTATCACGTAGTGAGCTGGAAGCTTTACTCAATCCCGCAAAATTAACCCAAGGCGGGCTATAAAAATATTAAACCCGTCCTTAGCGTCGGGTTTAACCTTTGAATGCCATAGTTTTTATTGCTGTGTTATCTGCAAAGTGTATGATGGTGGTTACTTGTTCACCACTATGAAGGTTTATCATGCGCTTATTTATTATCGCGCTTCTACTGCCGTTATGTTTATCGGCTTGTTCTGATGCTGCGACCCCGAATAACAACCAACTTAGCCCGGCTCTTGCAGCGCTAGTTAAAAATAATCAAGCGACTAAGTTAAATCCGCAAACAGAAGTTCCGGCAACAAGAGATAACATTAAAAAGGTCCACCAGCAATTACAGACACAAATTGCAGATCTAAACTGCGATAACAGCTCTCAATGTAAAGTATTACCGGTTGGTAGCCGTGCGTGCGGCGGCCCTAGTAGCTATATTGTTTACTCTAATAAAACGGCAAATGAGCAAGCCGTTGAAAAGTTAACTCAGCAGATCACCAGCCTTGAAAGCCAATTTAATGCACAGAACAAGATGATCAGTATTTGTCAGCACCTGACTGCCCCTGCGGCTCAGTGTATTGAAAATAAATGTGTTAAACTAGAAAGCTCTGCGACAAGTGTTTATTAAGGAAACCAATATGAGTCGTTCATCATATTCTAAATTTTTAGTAACAACAGCCAGTTTGCTGATCCTCAGTGGTTGTGTCAGCACTTCTGACTCAACACCAGCAAACGGCAATGCAAATGTATCTAAATTAAATAGCGCATTGGCTGAGTTGGTGCAAGATAATAGCTGTACCGCGAGTTTTCAATGTAAGGTGCTTGAAGTAGGCCAACGCGCCTGTGGTGGTCCAAGCCGCTATGTAGTGTACTCAACCTTGCACACACAACAAGAAAATGCAGAACAGTTAGCGGATCAAATTACTCAGCAAGAAACTGCCGATAATAAAACCAATGGTTTAAATGATTGTTTACCGGTTTTACCTGTGCAAGCATTATGTATTGATCAGCAATGCCAGTCGTTTGAGCTAAAATAGTCGCTCTGCTGCAACCGCGCTATACCAATAATGGGATCAGCGCGGAAATTACCACGACCGCCACAATACAAATCCCTGCTTTAAAAATAAAATGCATCGGCATCTGCTTTTTAACCCAATAGGCATAAATAAACCGTAAGAAATAACTCGCTGCCGTGCCAAACAAAGCAAAAATTAGTAGATAGGCGATTAAAATAATATTCACAACAACTCATTATTTGATAATTTAAGCCCTAAGTGTAAGGGCTTAATAATCAGAAGGCAAAACCTAGCGTTTACTAGTTCGAGCAATCAGTAACTCAGCAACTTGCTGTTTTACTGCCCGCTTATCATCTGGGGCAACGCCAAAGCGTTCAGCAAGTAATGCTATTTCTTCATCATTAAGGTTAAATGATAAACGTTGACGCGTTTTTTTGATTTAACCTCAAGTGATAAAATTTTGCGGATCATATCGGATGGCGTTAGCTCTTGATCAATGGCTTGCTTTTTTATCGATTTTTGCACTTCACTGCTAAGATCAAACGCCATTTGCGTGGCTCTTACAGCCTGCTCCTGACGTAACCATTTATCTTTTGCATTACTCACTGCGCATCTCCAGGGAACAGATCAACAATGTCTGTGATTGGTCGGGTTAAAGTGAGTGATACTTCAGTTTCTCCACCATCCCAAATCTCAATGTTTAAACCATGGCTCCCATCGCTCGACTCAAGGCAAATCATTTCGCATGGTTCGCCACCTTCTTGCTCATAGCGTGGTAATGGCTGGCTACGATAATCTTTATTATGAAAATAACACACAAATGGTGATTCACTTTGTTGATAGCTTTTAGCTAAAAACTGCATGTAACGCTCTGGTGTATTTTTCACTTCTAAGTAGGTTAAATCGTCTTCGTCAAAGATGCGCGCAAACTCATCCAGAGTGAAGATTTCATCCACTTCATCACGTTGGATTTTGATTGAAAAATTCGCCCACTCTTCACCATCGCTGCGCTCTATTTGCAAAAACCACCTTGCCAGCATCACTTTCAAGTACTAGCTCATAATCTGCACTGTGCTGATATTGATAAGTTTGCACATCGGTAACGCGCAATGTTTGCCCTTTTAGCCAACTTGGGTAAGCAAACGAATCAATCACTGTGAACATATCACCTTTTTTAAGTTCACTAGGGTGATTTAATTGGCGTTCAGGGGCTTTTTTAGACTTAAAGAAGTTAAACATAGACTGCCTCATAAGCAAAAAAGGTAACTTATAATAAGTTACCTTTTAATAATCGTAATTGCGCGTTAGCCGTTTTGCTTCGCTTTAATACGCGCTAAGATATCTGCACTTTTTGGATTGCTATCACCAATTCCAGCTTCAGCCATTTTAGCTTTAAGATCATCGCCATTAGTGTCAGCTTCAAGTACTTTAGCAGCACCAAGCTGGTCACTACGATCTTGTTGACGTTGCTTAATACGCTCAAGTGATTGGCGTGCATTCGTCATCGACGAGCTATTAGTATTAAGTGTGCTATTTACTGCCATTGTTGCTTGTTGCACGCTTTCAGTGGTTTTAACCATAGTAAGCTGACGTTGGTTTTCTTTGATCGATTTTTCAGCATCTTTTACTTGCTGCTTCAACGTTACAATGTGATTGCTAAAACCAGCTAACACTTGATCATGCTCTGCTTTTTCAGCTTCAAAGTCGCCAATTTTCTCAGCAATTTCTAGCGCTAACGGTTCATTACCTTTTTCAAGTGCTTGACCTGCATACGCTTCGTGCTCAGCAATTGAGGCATCTAATGCGCTAATCTTACGCTTCGTTTGCATTTCTTTAGCCATCACTTCAGTTAGGCTTTTTTTAGCACGTTGCAGCGCGTTTTGCGCATCAGCAATTTCTTGTTCAAAGATACGAATACCATTCGCGTCAACAATTGCTTCGCCCGCTTCACGCGCGCCGCCACGTACTGCTGTAAATAACTTTTTTAAAATACTCATAATCTTAACTCCACTTAAAATAGCTAGCTGTTAATCGTTTAAATAAATGGTTACCGCTTCTAATGCATCGATGGCATTATCAGCTAAAGTAACTAGCTCATGGGTAATATCATCAAACGATGAATTAACCGACAAAGCACCAAAGATCGCATATTTATCATCAATCTTCGCAAATGCACTCAGCGGGATTGGTACATTCAAACGTAATAAGGTTTCATTCAACTCATCACGTAGTTCAGGCTTCACTTCCTCATCAGCGAACAAATAGCTAATACATAACAGCTGCTCTTGTGTCTGAGTAACAAAAATAGGAAGCTCATCATTGCCATCTACTATGACTTGCAACACATCTTGTTCGCCGGATTGGCAATCAAGAAAGACTCAAAGTTAGCGCCTTCAGTTTCAAAAGATGCTAGTTTTATTGAAAGTTCATTTAATTCCATGTCTCTGCCTTTTGTCATTTGACATATTATGTCTGAGTTAAGATTCGCATGGTCGACATATTATGTCAACCATGATTTATTAATTTTTATACAATTCGCTTTCTATCTGCCATGCACTACGATAATAATCATATAAAGTACCTGAGCCTAATTGATTGACTTCAATATCATTTATTTGTTCAAAATAATGATTGGGGAATACGAATGCTGCCAATAAATATTTTTTACTGATCCATCTAGAAGCAACTGGTAAGCTTGTTATATCGCTAATTCTCGCACTTGCAGATTGACCTGTGGTGGTTGCAATCGTCCATCCCCATTGTCCAAATGATGGAATATTTTGCTGGTATTGCTCAACATGCTTAAAACCTGCCGCTTTGACTGTTTTACCAATACTTAAAAATGCTTTTTTAGCATGATAAGGCGAAGTTGACTGCACAGCCATTGCACCATCTGCGGCTAGTAATTGACGGATATGATTATAAAAATAGTCACTGTACATTTTATTTAAATCGGGATGATTCGGATCAGGTAAGTCAATAATGATGGTATCAAAACGCTTACCTTCATCAAGTAACCGCTCTACTTCAAGAAAAGCATCACCCACTTTAATATGCGATCGAGGATCAGCCATTGAGTGCTTATTAAGTTTAGTTAAGCGCTCATGAATAGCTGCCGGAGGATTAAATTCATCGTCATCATGACCAAATAAACTAAGTAACTGGGCATCTAAATCAATTAAAGTGACTTCTTTAACAGGCCACTTCAATACGTCTCTTAGTGCTAAGCCATCACCACCGCCTATAATCAATACATTATCGTGACGGTTCGAGGCTAATAATGGCGGATACACTAACATTGAATGATAAATTTGTTCATCAATGCTAGAAAACTGTAAGCGGCCGTTTAAGTAAAGATCGGTAATTGGATCGGGTTGATTGCGGCTCAATCGCTCGGTTAACACTAGATGCTGATACTTCGTCGCTTCAGAATAAATAACTTTATCCTTATAAAGCACATTACTTAAATCTTTCATCCAGCTACTACCAAGCATTAAAATAAAACCAAATAACACCAGTAAAGCGATATGACATACCAGTAATAGTTTGGCGTAACGGACATAGCTATGATAACGCCATAAGAATGCCAAACCTGCGATAATATTAAATAGCGCAGTCCATGCCGCAGCCTGCATGATTGGCATAGCCAACATAATGCTAACCCAAATAGCCGCTCCAATACCTGCACCTATATAGTCGGCACCGTAGATCGTGCCTGCATTATTTTCTAAGAAACGACCATAAACATGCTGACGTATGCGAGCGATAAGTGGAATTTCCATACCGATTAATAGACCTAACAATAAGCCAAATACATAAGGTAGGAATCGTGACCACTCTTGGAGTTTTTGAAATATATAGCCGTTAAGAATTACATCAGCTGGTAGATTAAAAATGTCAGAAAAAATATGCGGTAAAGAATAACTAACAGCAATAACGCTGGCTATAGCTAAGATACAGCCCATACCAACAAGTGCAATAAGACTTTCAAGCCAAGCAAAGGCGGTAAAGGCATCCTTAAACCAACGCGCTAAAAAAGCCCCTATACCCATAGCTACGATCATAGTGCCTATCATCGCATAAATAGCGCTCTCTACAGAGCCTAAAACTCGTCCGGCATAATGAGATAGCAGATATTCATAAATAAGGCCACACCCAGCGAGTATGGCCATAACAGTAATTAATAAAAAATCATGCCCAAGTAAGGAGTACTTACTTGGGCTTTGCTTAGAATGTGACAAGTTTTACGCGCCTAATAGAGTTGCCATGGTAATGCCCACAGCAAACGAGATTGCCGCTGAAATAGTTGCTACACCCACATTTTTTTGACGGTTCACTTCGTCTGATATATCGCAACCTGAAAGGATAATTTTAATCGTAATTAAATGCAGTACGATAAATGCAATTAAACTAACCAAAGCGCTAATCGCCCAGAAAATCAAGCTGGTGTTAATGCTATCTGCAGCATAAGGCGCGATACCTGAAGCCGCAGTAAGCGCAAGCGCGCTACCGATTAAAAAGCCAGCATAGCGAATACCAACAGCCAAGTTACCGTCAACAATTGCTTGTTGTAGGCAATCTCCACTTCGGTTAGTACGCTTAAATAGTTGTACGCGATACTGGCTCACGAGCAATAACGCAATGCTACCAATAATAAACGCTGCTATAACGATTGGTAAACCATGCCAGCCTTCTGTAGCCACCCAAAATAGCGCTGAGCGAATCACGATTGCCACACTCACAACATGGCCAAAATCAATCACCGCGGCAGTTACATTACCCTTCACTATTTCATCATGTAAGCTGACTTTGCGCAGTGCCACTTTATCTTGAAAAAGTGCCCAAGCTTTATTAGCACAATAGCTAACAAACCATAAGCTGCCATTTGCAGTGCTTCTTGCTGTAAGCTCACTGCAAATGCACCACTGCTTACACCCGTCAGCACAATTGCTAAAGCAACTAAGCCAGCAGCAAAGCTAATACCAAACGCAAAATTATCACGCTCAGTGATCTCATCATTGGCATGTAAGTTAGATACCCAACCTTTGATATATTTAAGGCTCACAAACAGTGCAATAATAATCGCAAAATCAATCGCGATTGCTTGTAGTGACCACATAGTTATTCCATTAAATTCATACATATTCTTTAAACTCCAACACTAAATCTTTAAATAGCCGTTTACTTACCGCGACTGACACCGCGAGAGGTTCTATTATTGCTGTTTCTGACCGATCCCGAGTCTTTACTATAGCTACTGGTTTTGGAGTAACTACTGCGACTTTTTGGTGGTGTATAACTGCTACGACTTAACCCAGAAGCCCCGGTTTTTTTAGATGCATAAGGGCTTGTGAATTGCTTACCTTGGCGTTGATAAGATTGTTTAGTACGTGTTTCAACGGCGGTTTGTGCTTTAATTTGCTTAGGGCTAGAGTAACGCGCACGACCATAATCATTATAATAACTATACTTACGGCGCTTGCTCCAACTACCATATTCAACACGATCAAATACATCACCTAAAATGCGGTACATGCCATACCACTGCCAAAAGCTGATACCGCTACTGTTAGTTTGCCAATTACCATAATTAGGATTGCCGACTAACTGGTTGCCTTCACCAACCCCTTCAGCCTGCTGACTGATTGCACCGACACGCGCAAGCGAGCTACCCGACATATCAGCAAGCATATTAATAGGATCGGTCAAAGCATCCGAAAATAAAGCGGGCTTTGCAGCATCTCGCAACAAATCAATATTTTGCAGTGTTTCATCGTAAGGAGGAATAAGGTAAGTACTTTTGATATCAGCTAAGCGTTGTTGCAAACCTGAGTAAAGCGGGCCTTTTCGAGTTGCATCTTGCACGAGCACACCAGCAATTTTAGCTAGCTCTGGCTTTTCATTGCTAAGTATACGGCCATATTCGCTTAATAAAGCGGCATTACGAATTGAGCCGTTATCTAAGGCACTACCAAGTCCTGCTAACTCAACTTCAGCTTTAGCTATAGATTGTTTAATTGTTTCTTGTAACTGCTCTTCTTTCGATTGACAGCCCATAAGTAAGCTTACCAAACAAAATAAACTGATAAGTTTCCAAGCTTTTATATTCGACATTCATGTCACCTGATTTACTAAATTAACCCAGCTAGTTTTACACAGCTTACTTATTAAACCAACAATGAAATTGCAACAAATGATGATTAAGCCGACTTGTCTATTACTTACGAAGTATAAGAACTTATACCAATCGTGTTAAGTTACTGACCATTTATAGCGACAGATAAATGGAGTGATAACAAGGCATAAATTTTGACATGTAGTTGTTCTACATGAAAAATTTATAACGCAGTTAGCGCTTTATTTAGCTCGTTAGAATGGTTAAATATTTAAGTCGATTGGTATTATTTGCAATCATTTATAAACAGCGCTAGTTTGCCTGTTGCTTATAAAGAGTGCGAGTTTACATTTCCTTCTGGGGAGCGCGAGTTTTTAAAACTTAACCCGCCTCCGTGGCTTTTGATATTAATTCCATACGTTGTGTCATGATTTCTTTATTAACAATAGGGCTGATCAGCGCTTCTGTTTTACCATTACTTGGGCAGACTGCACCAAATAAGTAACCATACTCAAACTGCTGTTGTTTTGTTGCACGGGGTCTCGTGCCTGTTTCAGCCCATAAGCGTGTTGTTTGATTTTGTTGTCCAAACCGTGCTTCATTTTGAAAGCAAACATCAATGCGACCTAAAGGGAGATGCCCTGGGTGTGAAGGAGCGTTTCCACTTGGAACTTTTTTAAAAGCCTCTTGGCTTTCTTTTGACTGCTTTGGGTGCTTAGAACGGCTTGTGATCCAGCTAAACCCACGCTTCTTGAGCAGTTTGTAAATATGATCGGTGTGATACCTTATGTTGAACTGGTCATAAATATACTGAGCAATATCTTCCTCCATTAGTCTGCCTCCTTCTGAAGAACTTGCTGACTGTTTTACATAATCTGACAGTGTATTTAGTTGTTGTGAGGTTAATTTAGCTGGACGACCTTTAATCGGTTTGTTGTTCAAGCCAGCAACGCCATTGTTAAGGTAGTTTGAAACCCATTTATTGACACTGCCGCGCGCTGTATTTAGCCGCTTAGCAATATTCGTTCTGTTTTCACCCTCAAAGAATAATGAAACAGCAAGCAGGCGTATGCGCTTTCTTGCATTAGGCTCTTTACGTGATAAAGCTAAAAGTTGCTTGGATTTTTCTAAGTTCAATTTAGTAAAAGTAGATAAGTATCAGTGTGCTAATTAGATCACATAATTTGGCAGATTGGTATAATTTGGCAGATTGGTATCATTAGCTGATAGAGGAAATAAATTTGCGAGTTTCGAGTTTCGAGTTTCGAGTTTCGAGTTTCGAGTTTCGAGTTTCGAGTTCGAGTTCGAGTTTCGAGTTTCGAGTTTCGAGTTTCGAGTTTCGAGTTTCGAGTTTTACAAAAATAAACTTTTCGCGCCCTATGTCAAACGTTCGCTAACTTTACTCTCGCTAACTTTACTCTCGCTAACTTTACTCTCGCTAACTCACATTTTAAACGTAAAAAAGCCCGACTATTTCTAGTCGGGCTTTCTCAATTTGGAGCTTGGCAATGTCCTACTTTCACATAGCAAATGCTACACTATCATCGGCGCTGTTTCGTTTCACTACTGAGTTCGGCATGGGGTCAGGTGGGTCCAAAACGCTATTGTTACCAAGCAAATAGGGTGCAAAGGAGTAATGACAAAGCACGTAGTGCTTACATTTCCTTTGCGCAAGGTGCCTCAACTTTAACGCTACGCGCTAAGAGTCACCTTATAAATTTGGAATTCTGATAATAAAGTTTTCAGTAAATCTACTTTAGTCTATTAACTTCTTGCGCTATCAACTATCACATAAAACGCGTTTGGCGTTGTATGGTTAAGCCTCACGGGTAATTAGTACAAGTTAGCTTAACATATCACTATGCTTCCACATCTTGCCTATCAACGTTGTAGTCTTCAACGGCCCTTCAGAGAGCTTATAGCTCTAGTGAGAACTCATCTCGAGGCCTGCTTCGCGCTTAGATGCTTTCAGCGCTTATCAGTTCCGAACGTAGCTACCGGGCAATGCCATTGGCATGACAACCCGAACACCAGCGGTTCGTTCACTCCGGTCCTCTCGTACTAGGAGCAACCCCTCTCAATTCTCAAACGCCCACGGCAGATAGGGACCGAACTGTCTCACGACGTTCTAAACCCAGCTCGCGTACCACTTTAAATGGCGAACAGCCATACCCTTGGGACCGACTTCAGCCCCAGGATGTGATGAGCCGACATCGAGGTGCCAAACACCGCCGTCGATATGAACTCTTGGGCGGTATCAGCCTGTTATCCCCGGAGTACCTTTTATCCGTTGAGCGATGGCCCTTCCATTCAGAACCACCGGATCACTATGACCTACTTTCGTACCTGCTCGACGTGTCTGTCTCGCAGTTAAGCTGGCTTCTACCATTACACTAACCGTACGATGTCCGACCGTACTTAGCCAACCTTCGTGCTCCTCCGTTACTCTTTGGGAGGAGACCGCCCCAGTCAAACTACCCACCAGGCACTGTCCGTAACCCCGATTCAGGGGCCAACGTTAGAACATCAAAACTACAAGGGTGGTATTTCAAGGACGACTCCAACAAAACTAGCGTCTCATCTTCAAAGTCTCCCACCTATCCTACACATGTAGGTTCAATGTTCAGTGCCAAGCTGTAGTAAAGGTTCACGGGGTCTTTCCGTCTAGCCGCGGGTACACAGCATCTTCACTGCGATTTCAATTTCACTGAGTCTCGGGTGGAGACAGCGTGGCCATGGTTACACCATTCGTGCAGGTCGGAACTTACCCGACAAGGAATTTCGCTACCTTAGGACCGTTATAGTTACGGCCGCCGTTTACCAGGGCTTCGATCAAGAGCTTCTCCGAAGATAACCCCATCAATTAACCTTCCGGCACCGGGCAGGTGTCACACCGTATACGTCATCTTGCGATTTTGCACAGTGCTGTGTTTTTAATAAACAGTCCCAGCCACCTGGTCACTGCGGCTCCAATCAGCTTAGAGAGCAAGTCTCATCACCAATCGGAGCGTACCTTCTCCCGAAGTTACGGTACGATTTTGCCTAGTTCCTTCACCCGAGTTCTCTCAAGCGCCTTAGTATTCTCTACCTGACCACCTGTGTCGGTTTGGGGTACGATTCGATATAATCTGAAGCTTAGAGGCTTTTCCTGGAAGTATGGCATCAGCAACTTCATCACCTTAGTGACTCGTCTCGTGTCTCAGCCTAACAGCAACCCGGATTTACCTAAGTCGCTAGCCTACTCACTTTCACATGGACTACCAACGCCATGCTTGCTTAGCCTGCTCCGTCCCCCCATCGCAATTATACCAAGTACGGAAATATTAATCCGTTTCCCATCGACTACGCCTTTCGGCCTCGCCTTAGGGGTCGACTTACCCTACCCTGATTAACATGGGATAGGAACCCTTGGTCTTCCGGCGTGCGGGTTTTTCACCCGCATTATCGTTACTCATGTCAGCATTCGCACTTCTGATACGTCCAGCATACCTCCCGGTACACCTTCAACCGCTTACAGAACGCTCCCCTACCACTCAGAATAAATTCTGAATCCGCAGCTTCGGTGCATAGTTTAGCCCCGTTACATCTTCCGCGCAGACCGACTCGACCAGTGAGCTATTACGCTTTCTTTAAAGGATGGCTGCTTCTAAGCCAACCTCCTGGCTGTCTGGGCCTTTCCACATCGTTTCCCACTTAACTATGACTTTGGGACCTTAGCTGGCGGTCTGGGTTGTTTCCCTCTTCACGACGGACGTTAGCACCCGCCGTGTGTCTCCCGGATATTACTTTACGGTATTCGGAGTTTGCAAAGGGTTGGTAAGTCGGGATGACCCCCTAGCCTTAACAGTGCTCTACCCCCGTAAGTATTCGTCCGAGGCTCTACCTAAATAGATTTCGGGGAGAACCAGCTATCTCCCGGTTTGATTAGCCTTTCACTCCTAGCCACAGGTCATCCCCTAACTTTTCAACGTTAGTGGGTTCGGTCCTCCAGTTGATGTTACTCAACCTTCAACCTGCCCATGGCTAGATCACCGGGTTTCGGGTCTATACCTTGCAACTAATCGCCCAGTTAAGACTCGGTTTCCCTACGGCTACCCTATTCGGTTAACCTCGCTACAAAATATAAGTCGCTGACCCATTATACAAAAGGTACGCAGTCACCCAACAAGTGGGCTCCTACTGCTTGTACGTACACGGTTTCAGGTTCTATTTCACTCCCCTCACAGGGGTTCTTTTCGCCTTTCCCTCACGGTACTGGTTCACTATCGGTCAGTTGGGAGTATTTAGCCTTAGATGATGGTCCACCTATATTCAGTCAAAGTTTCACGTGCTCCGACCTACTCGATTTCACTTAAAAGGGATTTTCATGTACGGGACTATCACCCTGTATCGTGGCACTTTCCAGAGCCTTCCATTAACACCAATTAAGCTTAAGGGCTGTTCCGATTTCGCTCGCCGCTACTTTCGGAATCTCGGTTGATTTCTTTTCCTACGGGTACTTAGATGTTTCAGTTCTCCGCGTTCGCCTCGTTAACCTATGTATTCAGTTAACGATACCTGCAAGCAGGTGGGTTTCCCCATTCGGAAATCCTAGTCTCAAGTGCTTTTTACTAGCTTGACTAGGCTTATCGCAAGTTAATACGTCCTTCATCGCCTCCAACTGCCAAGGCATCCACCGTGTACGCTTAGTCACTTAACCATACAACCCAAACGGGTCTTTGTTTTGTGACAGTTTAACTTCGCCAGAAGTTAATATTGAATACTAAAGTAGATACCAATCAACAAACGTAAACGTTCATTAAATGGCACTGAATGATACTGCTATCATTCTTTTTACTTTTGAAAACTCTGTACAAATACACTGTATTCATACGAATTTTATTATCAGCTTTTCCAAATTTTTAAAGAGCAAGAGATACAAAAACCTCTCAAAATTAAACACACTCTATTCTCAGGCGATTATGCTGCCCGATAAAAGAATATTTATTTTTAAGAAGTAAGTGGTGGAGCTAAGCAGGATCGAACTGCTGACCTCCTGCGTGCAAGGCAGGCGCTCTCCCAGCTGAGCTATAGCCCCACATATGCTGGTACTTATTGTTTGATTACCGACTTCGTTGAAGAAGTGGTGGGTCTGAGTAGATTTGAACTACCGACCTCACCCTTATCAGGGGTGCGCTCTAACCAACTGAGCTACAGACCCAAACAATAAGTGTTTGTTCTCTTTACAATAACAATCATCTGTGTGGACACTACGAACAAATAAGTTCTAAATCGTATAAGGAGGTGATCCAGCCCCAGGTTCCCCTAGGGCTACCTTGTTACGACTTCACCCCAGTCATGAATCACTCCGTGGTAAACGTCCTCCCGAGGGTTAGACTATCTACTTCTGGAGCAACCCACTCCCATGGTGTGACGGGCGGTGTGTACAAGGCCCGGGAACGTATTCACCGCGTCATTCTGATACGCGATTACTAGCGATTCCGACTTCATGGAGTCGAGTTGCAGACTCCAATCCGGACTACGACGCACTTTAAGTGATTCGCTTACTCTCGCGAGTTCGCAGCACTCTGTATGCGCCATTGTAGCACGTGTGTAGCCCTACACGTAAGGGCCATGATGACTTGACGTCGTCCCCACCTTCCTCCGGTTTATCACCGGCAGTCTCCTTAGAGTTCTCAGCATTACCTGCTAGCAACTAAGGATAGGGGTTGCGCTCGTTGCGGGACTTAACCCAACATCTCACAACACGAGCTGACGACAGCCATGCAGCACCTGTATCAGAGTTCCCGAAGGCACCAAACTATCTCTAGTAAGTTCTCTGTATGTCAAGTGTAGGTAAGGTTCTTCGCGTTGCATCGAATTAAACCACATGCTCCACCGCTTGTGCGGGCCCCCGTCAATTCATTTGAGTTTTAACCTTGCGGCCGTACTCCCCAGGCGGTCTACTTAATGCGTTAGCTTTGAAAAACAGAACCGAGGCTCCGAGCTTCTAGTAGACATCGTTTACGGCGTGGACTACCAGGGTATCTAATCCTGTTTGCTCCCCACGCTTTCGTACATGAGCGTCAGTGTTGACCCAGGTGGCTGCCTTCGCCATCGGTATTCCTTCAGATCTCTACGCATTTCACCGCTACACCTGAAATTCTACCACCCTCTATCACACTCTAGTTTGCCAGTTCGAAATGCAGTTCCCAGGTTGAGCCCGAGGCTTTCACATCTCGCTTAACAAACCGCCTGCGTACGCTTTACGCCCAGTAATTCCGATTAACGCTCGCACCCTCCGTATTACCGCGGCTGCTGGCACGGAGTTAGCCGGTGCTTCTTCTGTAAGTAACGTCACAGATAGCCTCTATTAAAGACTACCCTTTCCTCCTTACTGAAAGTGCTTTACAACCCGAAGGCCTTCTTCACACACGCGGCATGGCTGCATCAGGCTTGCGCCCATTGTGCAATATTCCCCACTGCTGCCTCCCGTAGGAGTCTGGGCCGTGTCTCAGTCCCAGTGTGGCTGATCATCCTCTCAAACCAGCTAGGGATCGTTGCCTTGGTAAGCCATTACCTTACCAACTAGCTAATCCCACTTGGGCTAATCTTTTGGCGTGAGGCCCGAAGGTCCCCCACTTTGGTCCGTAGACATTATGCGGTATTAGCAGTCGTTTCCAACTGTTGTCCCCCACCAAAAGGCATATTCCCAAGCATTACTCACCCGTCCGCCGCTCGTCAGCAAAGTAGCAAGCTACTCTCTGTTACCGCTCGACTTGCATGTGTTAGGCCTGCCGCCAGCGTTCAATCTGAGCCATGATCAAACTCTTCAATTAAAAGTTTTTTGTCTTTCGACAGCTCAATGAATTCTGAATTTATTTAATATCTTTCGATATTGAATTGACTGTGCCGAAGCAACTTATAAATAAGTTACTTCTGTTGGTCACTCAGTTTCAATTGAGACTCTAAATTTTTTGCCTTGCTTAGCTATCTAAAAGAAAGTTAAGCTCGGCTGTTAGAACTCAATCTGTACGAGTGCCCACACAGATGATTGCTTTATATTGTTAAAGAACGTTGCGACATTGTCGCTAGGGATGCGTATAATACATCCTTTATTTTTCGAGTCAACACTTAGTTTTAAACTTTCTTTCTAATATTTAAAACCGAAGTTTTATTTAACTCTCTGAGTTGTTCGTGCCTCGCTATGCGTTGGCGTTTCCCGTCTCAGTGGGGTCGCATTATAGGGAGATCCAAAAACAGATCAACACTTTTTTTCAATCTTTTGACTGTTCGCTCAAAAAGCACCCAAAACGCTTTAAAAGAACACTCAATCGATGCTTTTTCGAGTCTTTTTTGATGTAAATTAAATTATTTCACATAAATATCATTGCTATGTTCATTTATCGCGTTAAGATAGCAAGTTCACAATGTTAAATTAATGTTTATTTCCTGTTTATTGGTAGATCAAAATGAAATTACCCGATCAAAAATCTCTTATCTCTTCAGTTATCCTTGCTGTTATTGGTTTCGTTATAGTTAATTTTGCGCTTTCGAGCCTACAATTAAGTCCTGCACTGTTATTTGGTGCTGGTTTATTAATTGGTGGTGTAGTTATAGCTGCAATGTCATCTGGCGATGTAGAAGAAGCCGAAGTAAAAACAAAAACACTTTATGTGGGCAATCTTCCTTATCGTGCAAATGAAGGTGTAGTTCGCGCTTTATTTGAAGAACAAGGTAAAGTGTTTAATGTACGCCTATTAAAGGATAAAAATACTGGCAAACGTCGTGGCTTTGGCTTTGTTGAAATGGCAGAGCTAGATGCTGATAATGCTATTGCAAAATTAAACGATAGCGAGTTCCAACAACGTACATTGAAAGTTCGTGAAGCAAAACAAAAACAAGATGATGAATCTAACTCTTTTCGTTCTGAGTCGGATCAATCAGCGTAACTAGCTCCACCGGTTGCTTATCAACATAAATCGAAGCCGTTGCGTAATAACGTAGCGGCTTTTTCTTGCCTGTACAATTAGCATCAAGCTCATCACTGCAATCTATATTATGCCCTTTGAGTATTGCACACACCCGTTTGGCTATTGCTACGCCGGAATCAAGTAATAATACAGTGCTGTTAAAATACTCATTCAAACCTTTTGCTAAAATTGGGAAATGCGTACAACCTAACACGACTACATCCACTCTATTATCAATAGCGAGACTATCGAGCTCTGCAACTAGTTTGTCTTGGGTAATCTTTTTACTTTGATATGTTTGTTCCGCCAACGTTACAAGTTCAACACTAGCATATAAATGTACTGTGACAGCTTGACCATGCTGGCTTATCAACTGTTGTGTATAACTACTTTGTACTGTTGCTGGTGTGGCCAATAAGGCAATATGCTGTGATTTAGATAATAAAGCGGCGGGTTTAATTGCGGGTACTACACCGACGATCGGTATCGTGGTTAATTCGCGAAGTGCGCTCAGTGCTGAAGTAGATGCGGTATTACAAGCAATAACTAACACATCAACGTTTAATTGTTGTGTTTCTATAAAAATTAATAATCCGGTGAGGCGCTGAATTATGGTTTGTTGACTCAGCTTTCCATAAGGTAGGTAGGCGTTATCCATAAAATAACTATAACGGCCATCAGGTACGTATTGCTGAATATGCTTCAGCACTGTGGTACCACCAATGCCCGAATCAAAAACCATGATATGAGGTGACAAACAACTCGCTCCTTATAATAACTAAGCTGAGCAGTTTGCCACGCGGTGTACTGAAAATAAAGCTTATGCTTCACTCTCTAGTGCTGCTGAGCGCAATTTATTCATTTGCTCAAACATCGATTTTGTATAGTCGACTAATTTGCCTATTTCCTCTTGGTCTTGATTTAACCATTGTAAAATGCCTGACAGTTCATTTTGCAAACCAAGATCACCCGCTTTATTAAAGGCATTTTTTAGATCGTCATTAAATGGAGCTATTTTTTCAGCCACAGCTTTCTCTGGTGTTGGTTTATTCTCTTCATAGCCTTTTATTGCTGCAAACGTTTTAGTTTGCTTTAAGTCCATTGAAAACGCGACGAGCTGTTCGTTGCCTAAGTTGAGCTCTTGTGCTTGTTCAAAGGCTTGTTCCAAATCACCACCAAAAAATGTTTTACTAACATTTTGCAAGTCTTCCATCATTGCATTAATAGCCTTTTGTTCATCTTCGTTTAAGTCACCATTTACTGACATGCTAAATGATAACTCCCGCGATTGTGATGATGCACTGGCATAGCCTTCATTTTGACCATTACGCTGATAACTACTGGCTGATTGCTGTTTAAATGCATCAGCAAAACTAATACTCACCTCGTCACCTTCTGCAAGTGGTGAAGTTATACTGAGCATTATTACTTAAACTTAAATACTGTGCTTGAGTAACACTGACAGAATCCGGTTTAGGGTTAAATAAATCCTCTTCAAACTCATCCAGGCCATTAAAAATACCTTCTTTGGATTTTTCTATGCCCTGCTCAATTTCGTCGTTTAGAATACCGGTATCTTTTAATTCACCATAAGCATCATCAATACCTGTTTGCACACCTTTGCGTGCATCACTAAGCATACCTTTGAGTTTTTCATTATCGGCTCCATTGACTTGCGCTTTCTTAACGGCACCAGTTACAAAGTCCAAAACGTTTTTGACGATTTCTTCAAAATCAAATAGTGGCTTGTCTTTTTTCTCTTCCGCGACAGGTAAGCCTAAAGCCTCAGCCATTTTGTCACCTAACACTTTTGCTGCTAATTCTTTACCACGTTGCTGGTAACTATCTTGAGGCGACTGTATTGTAGGTTGCTGTAATGCAGCTTTGTTACTGTATTTATTGACGTTGTTGTTTGGAACAAAGCCAAAGTTGCCAATTTTCATGATCCGACTCCTATTTTTGCTTACTTAAGTATCGGCCCAAAAATAAATAACTAAAGTAAAATGTACAAAAAAACAGCATTTGCTATTACTCAAAATTAGGGCCTGTTGACCTTTAAGGATTAAAATTTGTTCAACCTCGGGGCGATTTAATCGCGGCGCGAGATTTGTAACCTAGTGGGCTAAGTAAAAATTGAGCAACAAAGAGTTAATCGCCCCTAGGCAGAACCCTTCGGGCAGCGCGCGTTTGGCATTTATGCTACGTTATCGCCTATTTATGGGGAATAACCACACTACATAGGCTCTGCCTTGCCTAAAAACCAAACGCACAGCTGCAAAATTAACCTAGAAAGATAAACAGACCCTAGACAAATAATCCCTGCCCCCTACAATAGCGCCGATAAACAGCATAATGAAATAAGGTAGTAGGTAATGGCGGTTATAAAGATCGATACAACAGGATACGACGCACAGTTAAATGAAAAAGAGCAACGTATCATTGCGCAATTCCAACGCTTTGGTGTTGAACAATTAGAAGTCTTTGCCTCTGAGCCAATTCATTACCGTCAACGCGCTGAATTTAGAGTATGGCACGATGGCGATGAGTTATTCCACATTATGTTTGATCAAGCCACCAAAGACAAAATCAGAGTCGATGTGTTTGACCCTGCAGCGCCGCTAATTGGGGAAGTAATGCAGGCAATGATCGATAATCTTAAAGGCTGTGAAGTCTTGCGTCGTAAATTATTCCAAATAGATTATCTTTCTAGTTTAAGCGGTGAGATTTTAGTGAGTCTGCTTTATCACAAACCACTCGACGAAGAATGGCTAGCAGCTATCAAGTCACTAAAAGAATCATTGAGTGAGCGCTTTAAAATTGATTTTATTGGGCGTGCTCGCAAACAAAAAGAAGTACTCGGTGATGATTTTGTTACTGAGCGTTTAACAGTTAATGGCCAGCAACTTATTTACCAACAAGTTGAAAACAGCTTTACGCAGCCAAATGCTAAAGTAAACATTAAGATGCTGGAGTGGGCACAAGACTTATGTAAACCACTAAAAAATGATTTACTAGAGCTCTATTGTGGTAACGGTAACTTTTCAATTGCCTTAGCTGGTTCGTTTAATCGTGTATTAGCAACCGAAATTTCTAAATCGTCAGTACACTCAGCGCAGTATAATATTGCTAAAAATAACGTAACTAACTTAGATATCATTCGTATGTCGAGCGAAGAGTTTACTCAAGCTATGAAAGGCGAACGATCCTTCTCACGTTTAGAAGGGATTGACTTAAGCAGCTATGATTGTCAAACCATTTTAGTTGATCCGCCGCGCGCAGGCATGGATACACTAACATGTGATTTGGTGGCTAACTACGAGAGTATTATTTATATCTCATGTAACCCTGATACGCTAGAGCGTGATTTAGAGCACCTAACTCGCACTCATGAAGTTAAACGGTTTGCGATTTTTGACCAATTTCCATATACCCACCACATTGAATCAGGGGTATTTTTACAACGTAAATTGTAAAGTATCTATGCCAGTGCTTTTACTAGCGCTGGCATTTGCTGCTCACTAAAGACTTTAATACCATTCTTTTCTAATAGCGAAGCCGTTAATCCCATTCCAACCACCTTAATACCACTGTGCGAGCCATCGTAAATTGTATTACGACCACAAAGAAGGACTTGATTCCTTTAATAGCGCAAAACGAATATTGTACTGTTGGCAAAGGCGTAATGCTTGTTTTGCACCTAGCTGAAATTCCGGTGTCACATCATCACCAGTATTGGTAATCACTTTACCGTTGACGATTTCAGCAGGATCTCTAGGAGTGGATAAACCACCAGCAATCTCAGGACAAAAAGCGACTATACGTTCCTGCTGCTGCCATGCGATAAGCTGAGGATGGAGTAACTGTTGTCCGCTACCATCGTAGCGCACGGGAGCACCAAGTAAGCAACTTGAAACCAGTATTTTATGCATTTCTTACCACCTGCAACAAAAAAGCTCCGCGTACGGAGCTTTTTTACAATAAACACTAAACCGCTCTATTTAGCAGCTAAATAATTAATCAATTTGCTAATATCTTCAGGCTCAGTAATACCTGATTCACGACCTAGGTTAAGCTTATATTTACCATTTACGATAAATGTTGGTACGCCACGCAGTGCCCCTTATCTTTATAGTAATCTTGGTCGCGCTTCATTTTTGAACTCATAGTGCGTACTGAAAAACTTTTATACAGTTTATCAAACTTATCACCGTCAACACCTTGCGCGACAAATACATCTTTAACATCAGCTAATTCATTAAACTTAGCACGTTTAACGTGAACATGATTAAACATAGCAGCAATAATGGCATCTTTTTGTGGTAGTACTTCAGCTGTTGCAAGTGCCTGTGAAATCATTTGTTGATTTTCAGGATCACGCACACCAACAAAATCGACGTGGCTCTTTTTAAACTCAATACTTGTATCAAGTTTAGGTTTAACCTCAACTAATAGAGCTTCGTAGTTATTACACGCTGGACAATAAAATGAGAAAAACTCTTTTACCTCTGGCTTTTTACTAGCGCGCTCAGATACTACATCATAATGCACACCTTCTTCATAAGTTGTTGGTGCTGCATTCGCGGCTAATGGTAATAAAAGTGCCAGCAATCCTGCTTTAACTAATTTGATCATCGGTAAAAACTCCAAAAATTATTGTTTTAATAGCTTATTGTTGTAATAAAAAGGCAACTAACTCATCAAGCTGCTCTTGGCTCTTGATGGTATTGATATTGATTTTATATTTATCATTAACGATAAACGTTGGTACACCGGTTAAGGCTCCCATTTGTGAAAACTTATTTTGCTTGTCTTGCATGGCTTTTTCCGCCGCAATCACAGGCATGCTGGCAATATCTTTATCAAAGGTATCGCTATCAATACCATTTACTGCAAGTAATGCTTTGACGTCTTTAATGTTATTGAGTGGAGCACGTTTTATATGAATGCTGTCAAACATTTGATCTGCAACTTGCTCACCTTTGTTATGCTGTTTAGCAATGATATACGCATAGCTCAAATTACTTTGCACTTCTGGCGCTAAACCACCTAAAAAGTTGACATGGTTTTTTACAAACTCAGTACCTGCAGGCAAGCTTTTTCCATTGCTTTAGCTACAGCTTCAAACTTAAAACAGTGCGGGCAATAAAATGAAAAGAACTCTGTTACTTGTGAGGTTTTACTTTTTTCAATTTTTAGTACGTCATAGTGCTCACCAGCTTTAAAGTCTGCAACCATCGCAGCAAAAGGTAAACATAACAGTAGTAAACTCAATTTTAGTTTTTTAAGCATTGGACTCTCGTTTCAAATATTTTTAATAATTAGTTAGGCAGCAACTTCAGCGGCGGCTCTTGAAGTGCAGAATACAGCTCTTTCAGCGCTAAAATTTGTTGCTCCCAGTATTTGTCATCAGCAAACCATGAAAAGTTCCGCGGAAATGCCGGATCTTCCCAACGTTTAGCTAGCCACCCCATATAATGAATCATACGCATTGCCCGTAATGGTTCAATTAATTTGAGTTGAGTGTGATCAAAATCACAAAATTCTTCATAGGCAGTCACTAAGGTATCTAACTGTAACAGTTGATTGTTTCGATCGCCACTGAGCATCATCCATAAATCTTGAATCGCAGGCCCTTGACGACTATCGTCCAAATCAACAAACATCAACGCATCACCGGCCCACAGAATATTACCGGCATGGCAATCACCATGTAAACGTATAGTATCCACCTGCTGGTAAAGCGATTTCGTTTTAGCGATCACCATATCCAAAATAGTATAAAACGCGGTAGTTAAACTGCTAGGCACCAGATTACTGTTTTGTAACTGAATTTTAGCTGTATCTAGATACTCGTCACACCCTATGACCGGACGTTCGCTAAAAACATTGGCTTTAGCTGCTTGATGCATTCGACCAATCAAGCGTCCTAACACATCTAACTGATCAAGATTATCAACTTCAAAGATGCGCCCCCCGACACTTGGGAACAAAGTAAATAGATAACCATTATGCTCAAATAAGCTTTCGCCATTACGCTGTATCGGCGCAACTACAGGCACTTCAGCATCAGCCAATTCAAATGCAAAGCTATGCTCTTCGAGTATTTGTGCCTTACTCCAGCGCTCGGGGCGATAAAATTTCACCACATAACGTAGGCCATCTTCAGCTTTGAATTGATAGACACGGTTTTCGTAACTATTCAGTGCTAATAAGCCAGACTCTGCGTAAATACCAATACTTTCGACCGCATCTAAAATCGAATCCAGGGTGAGGTCAACAAAACTAAATTTACTCATAATTCTCATCAATTATAAAAAAAGCGGGAAAATCCCGCTTTTTATTTGTTATCAGTGTACTTAACTATCGCGCTTTAAAGAAGTTACTCGGCTGCGAAATTTGTGAACTTGGATTGTCCACTGGCGATAATACAAAATTAAACTCGGTCATAGGCGCTTTCAAATCATACGGATCCATCACCAATGACAATGGCACGTTATGCGATTCGCCTGCTTGCACGGTAAAAGTTTGCTTACCTATGTACTTAAAGTTCTCCAGTCCTACCACCTTAATATTAAAGGTTTGCTCGTATTGTGCTTTGTTGATCACTTTAAGTGTGTAGGTATTTTCGACAAGCCCATTAAAATCGACTCGATAGAGTTGATTTCGATCGCGAATAATATCTAAGTCCATTGGCTTACGCATCACAATATTCGTTACCAGCGCTGCGCTGAGCACCACTAATATAACAATATAACCAATAATCTTAGCGCGCAGAGGATTGGTTTTATTCTCTGGCGTTTCTAGGTTACGCTCAGTGGTATATGAGATAAGCCCGCGCGGATAATTCATCTTATCCATTACTCCGTCGCAGGCATCGATACAGGCGCCACAGTTAATGCATTCAGCTTGCAGACCATTGCGAATATCGATCCCTGTTGGGCATACTTGTACGCACAAATTACAGTCAATACAGTCACCTAAGCTAAGCTCTTCTCGATCTTGTTTACGACTACGTGGCCCACGATTTTCACCACGTTTTTCATCGTAGCTTACTGTGAAGGTATCTTTATCAAACATTGCAGATTGAAAGCGCGAATACGGGCAGATATGCAAGCACATAATTTCGCGCATCCATCCAGCATTACCATAAGTACATACAGTAAATACGATAATGCTAACCAGCGCATAGCCACCTACATCAAAAGTAACAAAATCCGGTAACAGCTGACGAATAGGTGTGAAATAACCAACAAAGGTAAGTGCGGTGTATAAAGAAAAAGCTATCCAACCTGTATGCTTGGCTGTCTTACGCCAAAATTTATCAAAGTCCATTGGTCGCTGATCAAGCTTCTTGCGTTGATTCGCTGTCCCTTCGAACTTTTCTTCAAACCAAATAAAAATAAACGTCCAGACTGTTTGCGGGCACGTATAGCCACACCATACCCGACCGTAAAAGGTGGTCACTAAGAATAACGCGAATGCAGCAAGCATCAGAATAAAAGCAAGAATAGTAAAATCTTGTGGCCATAGAGTTAGCCCAAAAATGTTATATTTTTGACCAATGAGGTCAAATAACACAGCTTGTTGGTCATTAAAGTTTATCCATGGCAGCGCCATGAACGCCAACATACCAAGAAAACCAATGCGCTGTCTTAATAGTTGATGTAACCCTTTAACCGCACGTACATAAATGCGATTGCGGGGATTAAATCTATCCTGTTGAGCATAGAGATCGGGCTTTTCGATCTTGACCTCACTAGGAATATTTTTTACTTTTATTTGCTTGTCCATCGAAGTTCCTCAACGCCGCTTGGAGAATGAAAGTCAAACAATCATATAACGCTATTTAGATAGCTAACAACTAAGCTTACATTTAAAAATAGTGCAAACTGAACTACTGTGCTGTAAAAGTTCAGAGATTTCTGAAAAATCTAATTGTTCTCTGTCATTATACCAACTCTCCTCAAAAAAGCTGATATTCATTGATAATAATTTATTCACCTAACTTGCTTGCTTTACAAAGGGGCATTTTATTACACTGGTGCCTAATTCGTACCCGTTCAGATCAAAGTTTACTCACATATGAAAAAATTCCTTGTACTAGTTGTAGTGATACTTGCGTTATTCACAATTGATCATCCAATGATAAAAGAACCTCGAGAAAAGTTATTAGGAGAAGGTGTAGGGCTATTAAGTAGTGCTAGCAACATTAACCGTGGACCCGCTGCGAGCATGGCAAAAAACCGCATCAAGTCAGAACTAACACTTTCAGAAAGCGAGTTAGAGTATTTAGAAGAAACCATGCAAACTGATGAACAGCTGCAGCTATTCCATACTCGTTACTGCCGCAGTAAAGATCTCAACTTATATTTTTATGAAGATCGTTTAAATACAGTGTGTGACATCGTCTCAACATCATTGGCAGAGCGCAGAGGTAAATAGTGGATTTTTCAGCTTTAACAAAAAAAGCAGCGCATCGTTTAACCAACATAAAAACCTACTGAAGAAGCTGGCGAAAGGGCAAACGGTTAAATGTGAAGTATGCCAAGGCATATTAACGTTAGATTTAAAGACTCAGCAACCCGCCAAGGGGTTGCTAAATGCCCTAAGGGCTGTACTGAAATTGTGTTGGATTTAGCATAATGCTAACTCCAACCATCTTCTTCATCTGCGTACAAACCACTTTGCACCGCGATAATTTCTATTAACTCAGCAAATCCTAATGCAAAATCTCCCATTAGTTCATACTGTTGCTGGCATAGTTGTATTTCACTAAGCTGATTTTGCTGGGCAATTGTTGTGATAAGCTGGGGCTCTAAAGCAAAAAAGCCTAAACTGGCGTAAGCGGTTTGCAATGCATCAGTTAAGTCTGTTGTCAGTGCATCAGCTTGCATTAGCTTATCAATATACACCTGTGCTCCCTGAACAAAACCCTGACACCATTGCTGGCATTCATGCAAATCTAGGTAGCTGTTGTCTTGATCACTCACCTGTAAACTTACAGGGAGCTTAAAACCTGTTTCATAAACTTGCTCACTGATCTGATGATACAAAGCCATAAATGCAAATAATGTTTGTTCTTCTAGCTGGCCGTGTGCATCTGGCACTATCTGCTCAAGCCACTCGTGTACGTCTAATGGCTCAGGAGAGCAAATAACCGCAAATAAGTAACCTTGGCTCTGCACAAATGTCATGGCGCCATTGCGGCTCGCTAAATACGTACTTAACTGCTGGCCATGTTGCTGTGTAAATTCAGGAATTTGCATAAAACAATTCAGCCTTGTTTAAAAATTTAATGGATAACGGCCATCACTATCTGCACGGCCTAAAAATTTGGCGGCATCGTGTACTTCTTTTGGTAGTGATGCTTCTGGCTTGATATATCCAGCCACTTTAAAGTCCATGTTTGCTTTTAAGGTTGCATCAGCCGCTAAGCCTAAGCGGTTTTCAGGATCAACTAACACGGCTATATCACCCGACTTACAGCTTAACTTGCCACTTAATGGACCAACGCTAAACCAGCCAGACAATCCTTGCACATCGATGTTTGGACTGGCGATTTCACCTTTTAATGCATCACAATAAGGCGCTCCTGAGAGATATTCATCTAACTCAACAATTACTCTGCCTTTAGCATTAATAGGTAATGGCAACTGCAAACGCTGCATCGCACGTTCAACACTCAAACGCAATGTAGCATCATTTAATGCAACTACTTGATCAAGTAAACCATAACTAAAGTCACCGCGTCCTGACAGTTCACTGGTCTGTCGCGGATCACCAAACTTTACACTGCCTGTAAGCTGTCCGGTGAATAATGCCCAACCAGAAATATCCCAGTTTAAATTATTAATCTGTTCATCTTGATAGCGCAGCTGCATGATTCTACCCTGCCAAATGCTACCCGATGCTTTACCTATTTGCAGATCTTTAGGTAGATAAGGATTTGCTAAATTAAGCGCAACTGCAGCTGGCGTTTTTAATAGTGCAAAAAAGATAAAACCGAAGAAAAATATTACTATAAGAATCGCTATTTTTTTCATTCTTTACTTCTCTAATACCAGTCGGCTAACGCGCACGTAGCCTGGTTTATCATCGCGACTGAGATCTAAATTTTCAATCAATACGCCTTTAGTGTTTACCAGTTCATCAAGCCATTCTATGAGCTTATTAAACTGTACCGAGTCGATGGTTAATCTTAATGAATTATCGCTAGGCTGCATTTTGCTTATGGTTATATCGTAGCGAGCGCGGCTAGCATTAACTATTTGACTCAAGTTTTGGTCACTTGTAACTGCACGCGCACTACCCGCTTTGAGTTTAACAATACTGTTATCAACCCACGCTAATAATTCTTGCTGTTTAACTTGGTTTTTTTCAGCTTCAGTTATCGCGTTGTTTAGTGGTCTAAAAATACCCATAACTAATATAAAAATAACAAAAATAACCCCAGCGACCATCACTAACTGTTGCTCTTGCTCTTTTAAGCCACGCCAATGTTTTAAAAGTTGTTGTTTCATGCAGCACCTCGTAGTTTTATTTCACCGACTACAAAGTCGCCATCATTATTTAATGAGCCTTGGTCTACAGTTAATCCGCGTTGTTCAAGAATTGCTTTAACTTTGCCAAAGGTTTGAAAATCTTTTCCGCGAGCACGAACTCTAAGTTCATTGCGACGTTGATCATAACGCAATGTCTCAGGAGTAAACTCTTGCACTTGGCTAAATACCCCCACCAGCTCATTCGTTAAATCTAGGAATCCGGCACTGCTGCCACCCTCTAATTTAGCCAATTCACCCTGAATTTGGTTTTTAATCAAATGCGGACGAACTGTTTTCCCCGGAAAGGCCGTTTGATAGCGCTCAACCACTTGTGTTTTAGCGACTTCAAGCTCACTATTTAACTGATACAATTCAAGACTTTTTACTGCCACAGAGCCAACTAACGCGACACTCGCTGCAATGGCGGCACCTTGCCAATACGCCCACCATAATGCGCTTTTCTTTTTCAGTTGATATTGGCCTTGGCGAAGATTGAATTTTATCTCAGGTAATTGTTTAGCAAATAACGCCAGCGGCAAATCATAAGCATCGGTATGCGCCGTAAGATTAACCGTTTCTGGAAATTGCGAGGCAGGGCTGTAATGTGCAACATCAGGGTGACCTAAAGCAGTTAAATACTCAGCCAACCAGCTTTGCTCTACAGCACTTATCCGCCATGAGCCTTGCTTACATAGCCATTGGTTATTAAGCTCAATAACGCTTAATCCCTCATGTTCCGCAGTAGGAAGCAATAATGCATCGGGTAACAGTTTTAACACTGCAATTTCATGTTCAGCAAATACAGCTAACCAAGTTTCAAACCATTCTCGGTCAGTCATGGCAACTTTAATGGCGTGCTTGTCACCGACCATAGTAGGCTCAGCAATCGCGATAAATAAGTCATCTACGTCACATGCAATCTCTTCTTCGAGCATATATGGGAGCGCTTGCTCAAGCTTACGATTCCATTTGGTCGGCAGGATTACGGTTTTTAGTTGCACCTGATCACATGGCAGTAATACCACAACTTCACGATTCTGTGCTTTTTCAACTAACTCACTCAGTTGCTCAGCGTTCGGCAATCCGCCACTGGCAATTATTTCTTGTTCTAATGGTGAGTAAATCAGCCAATTAATACTTTCTTGTTGAGTTTGACCCGTGCGGATCAACAGTATTTCTGTCACTGTACGCCTCCAAATTTTCGCGCCAGTATAGTTACTTCGCCATCTTTGGCATGCAGTAATGTGGTCATCGAAAAACGCAGATCGACAAATTTAGCCTGCGCTTGTAGTTTAAAATATTCGCTATTTATGGTGAACAGTTTTTCAACAGACTTAACATTTTGAGCCCCTTGTTGATTCACTTGTTCAAAAAATTCTTCAATATTATTAAAGCCTTCTTCTGGCCGGACTGATAGCACACTTTGCGCACCTGACTCACTCAAACCATCAATCAATGCACTCAATAATAATGCCTGTTCAGGAGCGATTGTATTGACATTAATTGCTAACAATTCGCTACCTGGGATCACGCATACGTATGGCAAGATTTTTTCCATCACTAATGGATTAAACCCTTTAACCAAACGCAGCTCTGAGCTTGATGCAAAAAAACTATTCGCTGTCATATATGGTGATTTACGCGATAAATACTCATCTTCTTCAGCACCAGAACGATAAGTAATACTATCTTCATCGAGCCAGTCGTAAACACTGTCAGCCATGGCTTCTTCCGACTCTTCTGCTGGCAAGTCCTCAATATTTTCTAATAGCGCTAATAACGCGGTGTGCGCAGGATTGGTTTTATCAGTACTACCCGCTTGTGGCGCTTTAACACGTAATGCATTGAGATTTAAACAAGCCTGTAAGTCCGTGATCTTGCCTTGCAAGGTACCATTATCGACCGGATAAGGAATATCGCCTTGTTGCGCCCAAATTTGTTTTAAAGTGGTTTTTTCAGGGTCATCTTTTTTGCTTTGTAATAACGCTTTAATAGCCAGCTCTTCTGCTGCATAGGCATACCACTTGGCTTGCTGATGGCCTTGTATGTTGGTACTTTTTTGAACTTGAACAAGCAAGTTAGCACTCATCTCTACGGCTAAAATTGATGCCAAGGCAACAATAAATAAGACAATTATAAGCGCGGCGCCATGTTGGGATTTATGGTTCATTTAAACCTCCCATCTTTCCATTACCCGGTACTAAAAAAACGCGTCTTATTGGTTCTTCATCAATTTGTTGCAATGTGACCGCCACAGCTTTTGGCAATGACTTGCCCTGCCACTGCTCTTGCCATTCATTTTTTTCATCTAAAAATTCAAATTTAAGATCTTCGATATCTTTAAGAATAACTTGCACTCGCGGCTCAAGATTATCGAGTTGATCAACATAGACCCTATATATACGCTCAAGGTTGTCATCAATAACACGATAACCCACCACTTGTAGCTCTGAGCGCGGTAATAAATTAATTGGGTTAACCCAGCCATCTCGCACAAAGGCAATACCATCATACTGGCTATTAATGGTGTAACGCCCAGCAAGTAGATATTGTTCTTGCACATCACCGGCTTCATTGCGCACGGCACGTTTAGTCATTTGGCTGAAATCTTGATCCATTAACCTAAAGGTCGTTTGCAAACCATTCAATTCTGCAATTTTTTCGTCTGATGCATCTTTCGCTTTCGTGGTCGAATCAAGAATTTGGTGAGTAGCTAACACGACGAATGCTAAAATCCCCAGCGCTACCATCACTTCTAATAGTGTAAAACCGCGCTGCTTCACTTATTTGCTACCTTTATTTAAATAGCTGATGAGCTCATAAACCGAGTGCTCTAACTTTTCATCGCTAAATACATTAATAGTCACTTTTACAAAACTTTTATCTGCTGTCGCTTCGGTATCTTGACGCCAATACCATTCTATACCAGCCATTGTTTCAGTGCCTTTTGCGCCATTTTTGCCTTGCCACTTATCGCCTAAGGTACGCTGTTCAATCATTACATTCTCAGCCACCCAAGAGGCATAGGTTTGCTCTTCAAGGCTTGATAAATGATTAATATGCTCGGCTGTAGCTTGCATGGCGGCAATCCCTGCCATGGCGCAAATACTCAGCGCCACCATAACCTCAAGTAAAGTAAAACCTTTAGACCTGCGATACATTATTCTGGCTCTCTGCGTAAGTTAACCGGTGCGGAAAATTCCCCTTCGATGAAATACACAGGTTCTTTTTCATCTTTTAATTCATAGATAAGTTGAAATGCGCTCACCTCACCAGAAGATAAAATTAGCACTTGCGGGATTTTCATTTTTTGCAATTCGAGTAAGCTATCATCATCACCGCCACTCATTAACTCGCGCCAATTGGATTGCTCGAGTAGATTATCTTGAGCCCATGCGAGATCTTCTAGATTAAGTGTCAACTTAAGACGTTCATCAACAGTCATCGGCGCAAACAGCTTTTCTCGGTCGAAGGTGATCCATTTTTCACCATCAAACACTAAAAACTCTAAGGTATCTTTATCAAGCTGAAAACCTAATTCAACCTGATTTAAGATTGCAAATTCAGAAGCCATATTAATGGTGGTATGCAGTCTCAGTGCTTGTTTATCCAATTCATCTTCAACACCGCCATCAAGACTATATACCACCATTTTAGTGGCGAAGGCGATCACCACCAGCACAACCAAAATTTCAATTAAACTAAAGCCACGCATCGGTGACTTTAGCTTTGCAAGGCGCAACTTAGCCCGACTTAACATCATGCTAAGCTCGGTGCTGGGTGTAAAAACGCCTTTATACTAAGATGCATTATTATTTTTCTTCATCCCAGTTACCAATGTCGTCATCAGTACCCACTTCGCCATCGGGTCCCATTGAAAACAAATCAAATTTACCAACTTCACCTGGGCTGATTAACTGGTACGGATTTCCCCATGGATCTTCTGGTAATTTAGAAATAAAGCCACCTTCAGGAAAACGCTTTGGTACTGGCTCTACGCTAGTTTTAGTCACTAACCCTTCAAGGCCTTGCTCAGTGGTTAAGTACGCTTTGTTCTTTAATTTATAAAGACTCATAGCATCTTCAAGCTGCTGAATATCAAGATGCGCTTTATCAAGTGCCGCTTCTTCTTGCTGGCCCATAATATTGGGTGCCACGATTGACATGATCATGCCAATGATAACCAGTACCACCATAACTTCGAGTAATGAGAAACCTGCTTGTTTATTCACGTACATACCTCTGTTGTTCTTAATAATTAACTATCGTAACACGGTAAAAATGCATTACGAAATCCCTAAAATAGTTAAAGTCCAATCGCTTTATTCATTGCCATAATAGGTTGTAATATGGCCATTACGATAAACAATACAATAACCGCCATGGACGCTATCATCGCAGGCTCTAAGAGTTTTAGCGAGACATTTACCATGGTTTCAAATTCACGGTCTTGATTGTTTGCAGCACGCTCTAGCATTTGCTCGAGCTCACCTGATTTCTCCCCACTGGCGATCATATGCAGCATCATCGGTGGGAATAATTTTGTTTGTTGTAAGGACGCTCTTAAACTTGCCCCTTCACTAACGCGGGTTGCGGCATCCGCCACTGCTTTTTTAATTTTCTCGTTGATCAATACGCCACCAGAAATACGCATTCCCTCGAGTAACGGCACTGAACTTGATGACAAGATACTCAGTGTACGAGCAAATCTGGCGGTATTAATACTACGAGCAACTTTGCCAATGCCCGGCATCATCAAAATTTTCGAATCATACCAAAAGCGGATCTTAGGCTGTTTTAGCGCATGTTTAACACCAATCACTGTCGCGGTAAATAACACCAAAGTAATGAACCAATAATTTTGCACATAGTTACTAGCAGCCATTACCCATTCCGTCGTCCAAGGTAAAACCTGCTTTGACTTTTCAAATGTCTTCAATATTTTAGGCACTACAGTACCTAGTAATATTGAAACGATACCAATGGCAAATATTACTAATATCACCGGATACACCATCGCTTGTGTGATTTGACTACGCATGTGTTGACGTTGTTCCGTGTAATCGGCTAAACGGTTCAATACAGCATCTAAGTGACCTGATTTTTCACCTGCAGCTACCATAGCGCGGTATAAATTATCAAATACATGTGGAAACTCAGACATGCCATCAGCCAAGGTATAACCTTCAACAACTTTTGAACGCACCGACATTAACATACGCTTCATACGCGGCTTTTCACACTGCTCAGCCACCGCCATTACCGCCCCTTCAACCGGTAACGCCGATTGAATGAGTGTAGCGAGTTGGCGAGTGATCAAAGCGAGATCTGAGGTAGATATTTTCGCTTTAAAAAAGCTGCCAAATGGCGAGCTTTTTCACCTTTAACTTGTTTATCACCCTCTGCGGCGGGCACAACTTCGAGCGGCGTAAGACCTTGTTCACGTAAAGATTGGCGAATTTGTTTCGCGGTATCCGCTTCTTGAATACCTTTTTTCTCTTTGCCGCGAGCATCGAGCGCGCGATATTCAAATGCTGCCATTGTTAACCTTCCTCACGCGTTACACGTAATACTTCTTCAAGGGTGGTTTTACCGGCTAATACGCGACTACAGCCATCTTGGCGAATACTTGGGGTATGTTTGCGAATGTACTTTTCAACACTTTGCTCACCTTTACCACTGTGAACAAGTTCGCGAACAGTTTCATCAACTACCAGTAATTCATGAATACCGGTACGACCACGGTAACCATTAAAGTTACACTCTTCACAGCCAACGGCTCGGTAAATAGTCGGCGGATTTACAAATGGTACGCCGAGCAATTCACACTCGCGCTCATCTGCAACATGACCTTCTTTACAGCTCTTACATAAAGTTCGCACTAGACGCTGCGATAACACCCCTAACAAAGAAGATGATAGCAAGAAGGGTTCAACCCCCATATCTTCCATACGAGAGATAGCACCTGCTGCGGTATTGGTATGCAATGTCGACATCACTAAGTGACCTGTAAGTGAGGCTTGCACGCCAATTTGTGCGGTTTCAAGGTCACGTATTTCACCAACCATTACTACATCAGGATCTTGACGTAAGATTGCCCGTAAGCCACGGGCAAAGGTCATATCAACTTTAGTATTTACCTGAGTTTGACCAATACCTGGGATTTCATACTCGATTGGATCTTCAACCGTTAAAATATTACGATCGCGAGAGTTAATTTGGCTCATGCCCGCATAAAGCGTGGTACTTTTACCAGAACCAGTTGGACCGGTCACCAAAATAATTCCGTGCGGTTTACTGATCAAATCAGAGAACAATTCACGGTTGCGCAGCGTCATACCTAAATCTTCAAGATTTAAACGCGCGTTATTTTTATCAAGTAAACGCAGTACAACCCGCTCACCAAAACTTGATGGCATGGTTGATACCCGAACATCAACGGCACGTCCTGCGATACGCAAACTAATACGACCATCCTGCGGGATACGCTTTTCTGCAATATCGAGTTTCGCCATTACTTTAATACGCGAAACTAACAATGAAGCGAGTTTACGATTCGGCTTTAACACTTCTTTAAGCACGCCATCAACCCGAAAGCGGATCACCAGCTCTTGCTCAAAGGTTTCGATGTGAATATCTGACGCGCCTTCTTTAATCGCTTCACTGAGCATCGCATTGATCAATTTAATGATTGGTGCATCATCATCTCCGGCAAGCAAATCTTCCGTTTGCGGCATATCTTCAGCCAGTGAAAATAAATCAACTTCGTTACCTATGTCTTCCATCATTTGCTGGGTTTCAGAACTATCGCGTTGATACGATGCCTCTAATAACAACTCAAACTTGTCATCAGCTAAATGTTCAAGCGTAAAGCCATGCCCAGCAATGCGGCGCACTTCTAACAATGCATCAATATTAAGCTCACCACGATAGAAAACCACCACGGTCATCATTATTTTTACTTAATAACATGCCTGCACGTCGTGCATATGAAAATGGTAGCCGCTTATTAGGCAGTTCAACTAAATCGTTACTGGTCATCAGCTCGCTATTATTTAGCGGCTGTGAGGGCTCTGCGGTGATCTCAGTGATTGCATCAGTCATTATTGCGCTCATCTGTATTTTGCTGTCTTAAGTATTCTTCATAAGTTGGCGGTAATACTAATGCATCATTCCACTCAGGTAGGATTGGTGCATCGGTTAGAGGCATTAAATCAATACCATCTTCTTTTTGTTTATACTGCTCACCACGGATAAAGTTATATTTACTGTGGCTTAATTTATTCATTTTAATACCATCACGAATAATGGTTGGGCGAATAAACACGATTAAATTACGTTTACGCTTGCTGGTGCTGGTTGAGCGGAATAAGTGACCAAGGATAGGAATATCACCTAATATTGGTACCTTTGAGACACTTTCTTGTACGTCTTCATCAATTAGACCACCAAGCACAACCATGCCGCCATCATCAGCCATAACCGTGGTTTTAATGGCACGTTTATTAATAGATATATCCACCGAAGTAGTACCACTCACGCCAGATACTTCTTGCTCAATGGTTAACTGTACAGCTGAACCATCATTTATTTGTGGCGTTACTTTAAGTTTTACACCTACCTCTTGACGCTCTACTGTTTGAAATGGATTAGAATTATTAGAACCCGTTTGCGAGCCAGTAATGATCGGCACTTCTTGACCGACAATCATCGATGCCTCTTCGTTATCCATGGTGGTAACCGAAGGCGTAGCAAGAATATTTGAGTTAGTATCAGTAGAGACTGCTTGAATGATCGCGCCCCAATCGTTTTTAACAATCCCCATAGCCAATCCATTGATGCCCCCTAACAAAGCACCTAACGGGCCAAGATCACCTTTTTGCGTTTCATCGTATTCCTTAAGCTCAGTATTATCACCAGTGAGAGTTTTAGTCACTGTCTTATCACGGGCTTGTTCAGCAGCTACAGCTAAAGAACCAACAGGAACGGTTGTGCCGTTATTAAACTGCATCATACCGCCTTGCTCTGAAATCCATTGCAGACCAAAGTTAATACCATCAGCTTCCATTACTTCAACAATGATTGCTTCAACGAGTACTTGAGCACGACGAATATCAAGCCGTTCAATCACTGACTCCAATGAACGCATGGTGTCAGGTTGAGCAGTAATGACCAATGAGTTTGAATCTGGGTGAGCTTCAATACTGGTTTCGTTTTGGTTGCGGCTACGGGTTTTAGTTGCCCCACCTTGACCTTCTTCACCAAGCGTTTTGCTAACCCCTTGCAACACTTTCACTAAATCTTCAGCGCTAGCGTAATTAAGGTAAATTACTTTAGTGTTGCCTTGGCTTTGTAACTCACCGTCGAGGCGTTTAATTAATTCAATAGCACGCGTTCTTGCTTGGCCTTCGCCACTGACAATAACGCTATTAGTACGGCCATCTGCAACGACTTTAGGGATCAAAAATTCTGGGATACTGCCTTTACCGCTATCTTTGTAAATATTATCAACCACAGATACCACATCATCAGCGGTGGCAAAGTTTAGCTTTACAATATCAACCCGCTTATCACCGGCTTGGTCAACTGAGCGAATAATTTCAACAAGTCGGTTTACTGAGGCAGCATGACCGGTCAACATCATGACGTTTGCAGCGTTGAAGTTGGCAACATGACCGCCATCTTTTTGGTCGCTAAACTGACGCACTAATGGACCTAGTTCTTGTACGCTAACATTTTTTACACGTACGACACGAGTGATCATCATATCACCGCGCGCTTGGTCGTCTTCAGTAACTAACGGTACGTTTGATTTTTTAGCATCAGAGCTTTTTTCAATTTTTAATATACCGTTATCCATTTCAACAGCTGAATAACCGTAAACTTCTAGTACATTTAAGAAGAATTGATAATAAAGTGCTTCATCCATCAATTCATAGCTGCGTACGTTTACTTTACCACGTACGTTCGGGTCGATAATGACGGTCTTATTTAGATTTTTACCAACGATATTAATAAACTCGTTGATATCGGTCCCTTTAAAGTTTGCAGCATACTCAACGGCAGACACCGATAGAGATAAGCTAGCCACAAAAAAAGTGTTGCGTACTTAGCTAACCCTTTTCTGATTTTTTTGAGGTGTAGCGCGTGAACCATTATATTAAAACTCCAAAGCTAAGTTATTGCAGGCTAAATTGCACATCAATCTGCTCGCCATCACGGTCAATTGTAATGTTCGCATCGGTACTATTACGCAGCTCATTAATGGCTGACATGGCCTGTTTTAAATCTGTTAATTGATAGCCGTTAATCGATACAGCCAAATCGTTATTTTGTAACCCCATCTGCGTAAATAATGCAGGGTCTTTACCTGGGCTTAAACGATAGCCAATAAGCTCACCATCCTTCATAGCCTGAGATACTCGAATATAGTCAAATAGTTTACCAGGGTCTTTTAACAGTTCTTCCCGGGTATCTATAAGTGCTTCTTTTACTTCTTGATTTGCTGTTACATCAATCTGACGGTCACTTTCCATTTGCGGACCGTCATCGAGTTCAGGTTCATCACTATCACGTTCGGCAAGTACTGGCATTGACACTGTTTTGGTAAAATCTACGCCATCAAGCATTAACGTTTCAAAACGGCCACTAACATCTAAAATTACTCGATCAGGTAATACTTGCGCAAGTTTAGCGCGAGTGCCTTGCACAACGTCATCCACCAAATAGGTTGATTGTTGACCTTGAGACTCAATAATTGCCAAGCCTGTTTGATCATTGCCACTGACTGCAACAATACCAGTTAAATTAATGCTTAATCGAGTTTCTGGCGCATTGTTAATGACTTGAGCTTGTTGGCTTGCTTGTTTTTTAGGCACTGCGTCGGCTTTACCAAACAAGTTTTGTGCTAAAATTAATTGCGTATTAACCCGTTCAGGCTTACCTGTAACGCTATTAATATAGCTTGGAGAAAGGCTAGAATTAACCAGGGTAGGCCATATTAACCAAAATAGTTTTGCAGCCAAAAAGGCAATATAAACAACGGCTAAAAGCGTTATTGCCCAACCCAATTTAGCGTGGGGTAATTTACTTACTAGATGTTTTAGCTGTTGTAATCGCTGTTCCATAAATGACGTTTCTTATTTTAATTTGCTGCTTCATCGCTGGCCTATAGTACCTTTTCATTTTTCATTCAACAAGCGCACTAATATTAAACTTTGTAAACAAGGTAAATTAACACTTACGCTGAATGTAAAAAGCTTCGACTATTTCTTTGTCAGTAAGTTTCATGCTAAGTTTTGCCTTACAGAGTCACGCTTTTAATCGAGTATAATCGTGTCAAAAAGTAACACCCGTAATACCACATCAAAAGATGAAACTATTAGTATCCGTTTAGACAAGTGGTTGTGGGCTGCACGCTTTTATAAAACCCGCGCCATCGCACGGGACATGGTGCAAGGTGGCAAAGTACATTATAATGGCCAGCGCACTAAGCCTAGTAAGGTAGTCGAACTAGATGCCGTGATCAAACTTGCTCAAGGAGTTGACGAAAAAGTTATCACTGTACTTAAATTGCTTGATAAACGTTTAAGTGCCCCCATTGCTCAAACTTTGTATCAGGAGTCTGATGCAAGTATCGAAAAACGCGAAGCCAATAGCATCGCGCGCAAGAATAATAGCTTTTTTGCTCCTCATCCGGACCGTAAACCAGATAAAAAGCAAAGACGCGAACTTTTAAAAATGAAATCAAGTTAGGTAAAGCCACTCATGCAACAAGATCTACTTCATCGTTATACATTTGATCAACTAGACGTCCGCGGCGAACTCGTACAAATAGAGCAAGCTTATAATGAAATGATTGCCGATCATAATTACCCCGTGCAAGTGCAAGCTTTATTGGGTGAGTTACTGGTCGCAACCTGCCTACTTACAGCTACATTAAAGTTTGAAGGTGATATAGCAGTACAACTGCAAGGTGATGGCCCGGTAAAATATGCGGTTATCAACGGTGATCATCAACAAAATATGCGTGGTATTGCCCGCCTGCAAGGTGAAGTAACAGGCTCAACCATCCAGGAACTAATCGGTAACGGTGTGATGGTACTGACAATCACACCAACTAAAGGTGAGCGTTATCAAGGTATAGTTCCGCTTGAGCATGACACGTTAGCAGCATGTCTTGAAGCCTACTTTGCACAATCAGAGCAACTACAAACACGTCTATGGTTTGCAACTGATACAACACAAGGTCATGCTAAAGCTGCTGGTTTACTACTACAGGTGTTACCTGTAAATAAAGAAAAGTCGATTACTGACTTTACTCACCTTGAAGCACTCAGCAATACGATTAAAGCTGAAGAGTTGTTAGAGCTTGATGCTGCCACTGTGCTTACTCGACTTTATCATGAAGACAATCCGCGTGTTTACGAGCCGCAAGCAATCCAGTTTAAATGTGGTTGTAGTAGAGAAAAAACCATCACTGCGCTCGTTAATATAGGTCAACAAGCTTTATTAGATGACGTTATTGAAAATGGTGAGGTAAAAATTAGCTGCCATTATTGCTTAAAAGATTACGTTTTTAATGAACAAGATGTGAAAAGTATTTTCAACTAATCTAATCGTTCAAAAAACCAACAAAATTCAAACCGCATTTATTGCGGTTTTTTTATGCCAAAAATTGATACCGGTGTCATGAATTGTATTACTTTTATGACACCGGTATCATTGAAATTATTCATGTTTTTTACTAAATATATGTGTTTTTAGGCCTTTGATAAGCTCGAATATCCCTAATCCATCTGTTACTATAATTACAGCTTAAAGGGAAACAAGAACCCCAGAGCTATCCCGTTCAATCTCACACAATTTAGGTATAAACATGACTTCAAGCGCTACTCGTTTTGTCGATCTAACTGCAGCTGAACTTGTCGAACACGCGATCCGTCGCGGTGAAGGGACTTTAGCCGCCAATGGAGCTTTTGTTGCTAACACTGGTCGTCGTACTGGTCGTTCACCACAAGATCGTTTTATTGTTCAAGAACCAAGTACTGAAAATGAAATCCAGTGGGGTAATGTAAATCGCCCTTTCGATGCAGATAAATTTGACGCTTTATGGGCACGTGTTGAAGCACATGTGCAGAGCAACGACCACTTCATCTCTCACCTTGAAGTAGGCGCTGATCCAGAGCACTATTTACCTGTTGTTGTTACAACGGAAACTGCATGGCATCATATCTTTGCCAAAAATATGTTTATCGAACCTAAATCTTATAATGCATCTGATTTACCCCAATGGCAGGTAATGAATGTACCTTCATTTGTTTGTGACCCAGAACGTGATGGCACTAACAGTGATGGCACAGTAATTATCAACTTTGCACAACGTAAAGTATTGCTTGCAGGTATGCGTTATGCCGGTGAAATGAAAAAATCAATGTTCTCAGTGCAAAACTTTCTACTACCAGCGAAAGGCGTGCTACCAATGCACTGCTCAGCTAACGTAGGTGAAGCTGGCGATACAGCATTATTCTTTGGTCTATCTGGTACCGGTAAAACAACTTTATCAGCAGATCCAACTCGCTTTTTAATTGGTGATGACGAGCACGGCTGGGCACCTGGTAGTGTATTCAACATCGAAGGTGGTTGTTATGCTAAGTGTATCGACCTTTCACAAAAGAATGAGCCTGTTATCTGGGATGCAATCCGCTTTGGAACTATCCTAGAGAACGTTGTCCTTGATGAAAAAGGTATTCCTGATTTTCATGATACTAGCCTAACGCAAAATAGCCGCGCAGCTTATCCGCTTGAACACGTTGAAAAACGTAAAGTAGAGAACCGCGCAGGCGAGCCAAAAGCAGTGGTATTCTTAACCTGTGATGTAAGCGGCGTATTACCACCAGTATCAATCCTTAGCGAAGAAGCTGCAGCGTTTCATTTCCTAAGCGGTTACACTGCAAAAGTTGGCTCAACTGAAATTGGTTCTACCAGCGATATCGAATCAACATTCTCAACCTGTTTTGGTGCACCATTCTTCCCACGTCCAGCGGGTGTATACGCGGAGCTTCTAATGAAGCGTGTACGTGAATTTGGCGCTAAGGTATACCTAGTTAACACTGGTTGGACTGGCGGTCCTTACGGCACTGGTAAGCGTTTTGATATTCCAACTACCCGCGCTGTTGTTGATGCAATCGTATCAGGTAAACTGGCTGGCGTTGAAACTCAACATATTGATGTTTTAAACCTAGACGTACCAGTTGCAGTACCAGGCGTTAACAGCGAGCTACTTAACCCAATCAATACTTGGGAAGATAAAGCTAAATACGCTGAATATGCGGCCAAACTTGCAGCAGACTTCACTGAAAACTTCGCTAAATACGATGTATCAGATGAAATCAAAAATGCAGGACCTAAAGCTTAATAAGCTACTTTAGCCTCATAATTAAAACGCCAACCTCGAGTTGGCGTTTTTGATTTTAACCAGAAAATTAAATCCATCACTCTTACTACTAAACCTGAGTTCGGGGTAATAACCCTATCTCCTGTCGCTATTTTCATATAACAATTATTATGGAATAACTACCCCCTTACATTTAAAAGAACGACTAATCCTTAGCTCCTGTTAAAAAGTAACCTTAAAAAACAAAATAAATGTTACTTTATTTCTTTTAATATGTTAAAAAAGTATTGCATTAATTTAAAGTAGTAACTAAAACTTGGCATATTAAGTAGCAATGCCGATCGAAAGGAGTAACTTTGCCCTCGTTAAAATGCAAGGTTACAACTGGTTATAAAAATAAGTAAAAGAGATTAAACCATGTCAAAATTAGTCATCGATAGCAATAAATACAACACTGGACGAACGAAAACTCGGCTTAGCCTTGCGATTTCATATGCATTACTAGGTCTTTGTCCACTGTTACTTACAGCTCAAACTTCGCAACAAAATGACAGCGATGTCAGACCTATTAATAAAGATGAATCAATTGAGGTTATAGAGGTCACGGGCATCCGTGGCAGTATCTATAGCGCACAAAACTTAAAGCGCTATGCTGATACCGTAAAGGATGTTATCACGGCATCAGATATTGGTGCACTGCCTGACAAATCAGTGACTGAGGCTCTCCAACGTGTTCCTGGGGTCACAATTGAACGCTTTGCATCTTCTAGTGATCCGAAGCATTATGCAGATGAGGGGACTGGTGTTCTTATTCGAGGCTTGGACCGGGTCCGCTCTGAAGTAAATGGCCGTGATGCATTTAGCGCAAATCCATCGGGTGGCCTAAGCTATGAGGACTTCCCCGCGGAGCTACTAGGAGCTGTAGAAGTAGTTAAGAACCAAACCGCGGATCTTATATCAGGAGGTATTGCTGGTACAGTCAACCTAATTACTCGCAAACCATTTGATTCCACAGACCGTATTATCTCTTTTAACGCAAAAGCTAATTACAGTGACTTTCGAGATGAGACAACTCCTTCTTTCTCCGCTCTGTTCTCTGATAACTGGGAAACTGATGCAGGTAAATTTGGCTTTCTTATTGCCGGATCACAATCTGAATATAAAACACGAGGTGATGGTATTGGTTTAGGTAATTTCCACTCCCGTGGCGATTCATTTATTCCCACTACTGATCAATGGGGTGGCATCATAGGTGTTGATCCAAGCTCGCCGGTTGATGGCCCTGCTTTACCCGGTCAACCTGCAGCGAGTGTTTGGCATGTTCCGGTTGCTATTCATATGAGTACAGCTACTAATGATCGTAAACGCACTGGCTTTACATCATCATTGCAATGGGCTAACAACGACGAAACTATAGTGGCCACCTTGGAACATATTAATTCAAGAGCCTCATTGGAGTGGAACGAACGCCAAATTGGACAAGCAGCTCAAGGCTTTAAAGGGTTTATGGGCTCATCTCAGAATTGGATGGATGATGCTGAAAATGGTTACCCATTAACCACTGAGAATGGATTCGTCACATCAGGTATTGCTTTAGGTGTAAGTCCTGAAACTCCTTTTTCTATCGAAGTCGCTGGAACTATAACGAAAATACCGTTAAAGATACTTCATTCAAACTAACACTAAAACCAATTGATCGCCTGACGGTTGATTTCGATTACCAACACATAGACTCTGAAAAATCACTACAAAATTACAGTATGTCAGGTCAAACACGAGGTAATCATGTCCATGTAGTTTCGCCTTACTTCCTAGATATGCGCGGCTCTAGACCTTCTGTTGAATTTCTCAGTGACAATATTTTAACCGCAGGTTGGTCTCCTAATGAAGATTGGAATGGTCCTGTACCAAATCTATTTCTTGGTAGTGGCATGGAACAAATAGAGCATAATACAGCCAAAGCCAATAGTTTTAAATTAGATGTTAATTACGAACTCGATGGTACATTTACTAACATTAAATCTGGTATTTATCACTCAGACAAAGACTTGACTGTTCGCGACACCGCTTATGAAGGTTGGTCTGCAATCGGTACACCATGGGTACAAGATGACCGTAATGCAGCTTCTGCAGTTAATCGACCTGAATTATTTGAGCGTGTTGATTTCTCTGATTATTACAACGGTCAAGTCCTGCAAGGTAATGTAAATAACTTCCTTTTTCCACGCATGGAATTAGTCAAAAATTATGCTGATTCGCTCCGCCAGGGCTGTAAAGACGGTTGGCATAATGCAACAAACAGCGCAGCAAACAACGGTATTTGTACGGGTACTTACGTCCCTTATACAGATAAGCCAAACCGTGTTGAAGGCCCTTATGCAGCTCATAATATCAGTGCAACAAACGAAAAACGCACCGAGTTTTATGTACGTGGCGACTTTGATTTTGTCGCGCAAGATATTCCAATAGTCGGTAATGTAGGTTTACGCTATGTAAACTACAAATTAGCCTCCACTGGCGCATTAGTGCAACCGCCGGTAAGTAAGCGCGGTGAACCTGGAACATCCTTAAATACAGTAATGCAGCAGCCAGAATACAAGCGCTATTATGATCTTGCTGGGGGTGAATCAACACTGAGCACAGTGGATGGTACTGATTACAGCACAATATTACCAAGCCTAAACCTAAGCATGGGTATTAGCGAAGACGTAGTGGTAAGATTTGGCATCTCAAAAGCCTTATTTTACCCAAGCCTAGTTGATGCACGGAACATCAGTATTATCAATCTAGACTATAATCGTCGCCTCCAAACACCTGGCGCAGACTATGATGAAACGAGTAACCCTGTTGTAGGAATCGATGATATAGAACTGACCGCATTATCGGGTAATCCTTACCTTAAACCTGAAACAGCAATAAATACCGATCTAACAACCGAATGGTATTTCGCGCCAGCAGGCTACGTTACTTTGGGGCTATTCCATAAAAAACTAGATAACATTATTCGCAATAGAACATTTGACCTTGACGTGACATACGGAACTGAAGAATACAACTTATCTGCATATGGTCCTGCCAATACTGGCTCTGGTACACTGCGCGGTGCTGAATTTTCATACTCTCAATTCTACGATATGCTGCCAGGCGCTTGGGGTGGTTTAGGTTTACAATTAAACTATACCTTCATAGACCAGAGTGGTTTAGAAGATCCTAACGAAATCTCAAATGGAACATTAGGATTCGATGAAAATGGTAACCCTATCGCTGATAACCGTAACACTTTCCGTGTGTTCAGTGGGCTACCTCTGCAAGGGTATTCAGACCAAAACTTAAATATTATCGGTATGTATGAATACGAAAAGGTTTCTTTTCGTCTAGCCTATACGTGGCGCTCTGAATATTTATTAACCCTACGCGAATCTGAAGAATATGTACCAGCTTATGCTGAGGCTTCAGGTATGATGGATGCCAGCTTATACTACACCATTAATGATCATTGGAAAGTAGGTGTTGAAGCGAGTAATTTACTCGAGACTGAAACCAAAACTAAATATCAAATGGATCAAGCGGGCACTAAAACTCAGGCGTTGAACTTCACGACAGATCGACGCTTTGCACTTAGCGTTCGAGCAACTTTCTAGAAGCTAAATACTAAAACGCGTAGCAGCAAGACTACGCGTTTTTATTCCAAAGCTTTCGCTAATTTATCTATCACTTATAGAGGTTACAGGTTTGCCTGTTACTTATAAAAAACACTAGTTTGCCTTCTATTTATAAAGAGTGCGAGTTGACTAGTTTCTCATGATTAAAAATAGCAGTGCACGCATCTCAAAAGGTTAAAGCTGTCTTCCTGACCAACTCACTCATTCACTTTACTGCTGATGTAAAAAGCCCGACTATTGCTAGTCGGGCTTTCTCAATTTGGAGCTTGGTAATGTCATAGTGCCCACAGCGGTAGAGAAGCCACATAGCAAATGTATAGAGTCGGCTTTAGGCTCTTATTCTTTTTTACCTAAAACCTATTGCCTTTCACCTCGAACCTTCTTTTTACTTTATGCCAGACAACAAAAAACCCGTTACATCGCTGTAACGGGTTTCTCTTATTTGGAGCCTGGCAATGTCCTACTTTCACATAGCAAATGCTACACTATCATCGGCGCTGTTTCGTTTCACTACTGAGTTCGGCATGGGGTCAGGTGGGTCCAAAACGCTATTGTTACCAAGCAAATTTGGTGTTAATCGCGTTAGCAATTAACTAAAATTTGGAATTCTGATAATAAAGTTTTCAGTAAATCTACTTTAGTCTATTAACTTCTTGCGCTATCAACTATCACATAAAACGCGTTTGGCGTTGTATGGTTAAGCCTCACGGGTAATTAGTACAAGTTAGCTTAACATATCACTATGCTTCCACATCTTGCCTATCAACGTTGTAGTCTTCAACGGCCCTTCAGAGAGCTTATAGCTCTAGTGAGAACTCATCTCGAGGCCTGCTTCGCGCTTAGATGCTTTCAGCGCTTATCAGTTCCGAACGTAGCTACCGGGCAATGCCATTGGCATGACAACCCGAACACCAGCGGTTCGTTCACTCCGGTCCTCTCGTACTAGGAGCAACCCCTCTCAATTCTCAAACGCCCACGGCAGATAGGGACCGAACTGTCTCACGACGTTCTAAACCCAGCTCGCGTACCACTTTAAATGGCGAACAGCCATACCCTTGGGACCGACTTCAGCCCCAGGATGTGATGAGCCGACATCGAGGTGCCAAACACCGCCGTCGATATGAACTCTTGGGCGGTATCAGCCTGTTATCCCCGGAGTACCTTTTATCCGTTGAGCGATGGCCCTTCCATTCAGAACCACCGGATCACTATGACCTACTTTCGTACCTGCTCGACGTGTCTGTCTCGCAGTTAAGCTGGCTTCTACCATTACACTAACCGTACGATGTCCGACCGTACTTAGCCAACCTTCGTGCTCCTCCGTTACTCTTTGGGAGGAGACCGCCCCAGTCAAACTACCCACCAGGCACTGTCCGTAACCCCGATTCAGGGGCCAACGTTAGAACATCAAAACTACAAGGGTGGTATTTCAAGGACGACTCCAACAAAACTAGCGTCTCATCTTCTAAGTCTCCCACCTATCCTACACATGTAGGTTCAATGTTCAGTGCCAAGCTGTAGTAAAGGTTCACGGGGTCTTTCCGTCTAGCCGCGGGTACACAGCATCTTCACTGCGATTTCAATTTCACTGAGTCTCGGGTGGAGACAGCGTGGCCATGGTTACACCATTCGTGCAGGTCGGAACTTACCCGACAAGGAATTTCGCTACCTTAGGACCGTTATAGTTACGGCCGCCGTTTACCGGGGCTTCGATCAAGAGCTTCTCCGAAGATAACCCCATCAATTAACCTTCCGGCACCGGGCAGGTGTCACACCGTATACGTCATCTTGCGATTTTGCACAGTGCTGTGTTTTTAATAAACAGTCCCAGCCACCTGGTCACTGCGGCTCCAATCAGCTTAGGGAGTAAATCCCATCACCAATCGGAGCGTACCTTCTCCCGAAGTTACGGTACGATTTTGCCTAGTTCCTTCACCCGAGTTCTCTCAAGCGCCTTAGTATTCTCTACCTGACCACCTGTGTCGGTTTGGGGTACGATTCGGTATAATCTGAAGCTTAGAGGCTTTTCCTGGAAGTATGGCATCAGCAACTTCATCACCTTAGTGACTCGTCTCGTGTCTCAGCCTAACAGCAACCCGGATTTACCTAAGTCACTAGCCTACTCACTTTCACATGGACTACCAACGCCATGCTTGCTTAGCCTGCTCCGTCCCCCCATCGCAATTATACCAAGTACGGAAATATTAATCCGTTTCCCATCGACTACGCCTTTCGGCCTCGCCTTAGGGGTCGACTTACCCTACCCTGATTAACATGGGATAGGAACCCTTGGTCTTCCGGCGTGCGGGTTTTTCACCCGCATTATCGTTACTCATGTCAGCATTCGCACTTCTGATACGTCCAGCATACCTCCCGGTACACCTTCAACCGCTTACAGAACGCTCCCCTACCACTCAGAATAAATTCTGAATCCGCAGCTTCGGTGCATAGTTTAGCCCCGTTACATCTTCCGCGCAGACCGACTCGACCAGTGAGCTATTACGCTTTCTTTAAAGGATGGCTGCTTCTAAGCCAACCTCCTGGCTGTCTGGGCCTTTCCACATCGTTTCCCACTTAACTATGACTTTGGGACCTTAGCTGGCGGTCTGGGTTGTTTCCCTCTTCACGACGGACGTTAGCACCCGCCGTGTGTCTCCCGGATATTACTTTACGGTATTCGGAGTTTGCAAAGGGTTGGTAAGTCGGGATGACCCCCTAGCCTTAACAGTGCTCTACCCCCGTAAGTATTCGTCCGAGGCTCTACCTAAATAGATTTCGGGGAGAACCAGCTATCTCCCGGTTTGATTAGCCTTTCACTCCTAGCCACAGGTCATCCCCTAACTTTTCAACGTTAGTGGGTTCGGTCCTCCAGTTGATGTTACTCAACCTTCAACCTGCCCATGGCTAGATCACCGGGTTTCGGGTCTATACCTTGCAACTAGTCGCCCAGTTAAGACTCGGTTTCCCTACGGCTACCCTATTCGGTTAACCTCGCTACAAAATATAAGTCGCTGACCCATTATACAAAAGGTACGCAGTCACCCAACAAGTGGGCTCCTACTGCTTGTACGTACACGGTTTCAGGTTCTATTTCACTCCCCTCACAGGGGTTCTTTTCGCCTTTCCCTCACGGTACTGGTTCACTATCGGTCAGTTGGGAGTATTTAGCCTTAGATGATGGTCCACCTATATTCAGTCAAAGTTTCACGTGCTCCGACCTACTCGATTTCACTTAAAAGGGATTTTCATGTACGGGACTATCACCCTGTATCGTGGCACTTTCCAGAGCCTTCCATTAACACCAATTAAGCTTAAGGGCTGTTCCGATTTCGCTCGCCGCTACTTTCGGAATCTCGGTTGATTTCTTTTCCTACGGGTACTTAGATGTTTCAGTTCTCCGCGTTCGCCTCGTTAACCTATGTATTCAGTTAACGATACCTGCAAGCAGGTGGGTTTCCCCATTCGGAAATCCTAGTCTCAAGTGCTTTTTACTAGCTTGACTAGGCTTATCGCAAGTTAATACGTCCTTCATCGCCTCCAACTGCCAAGGCATCCACCGTGTACGCTTAGTCACTTAACCATACAACCCAAACGGGTCTTTGTTTTGTGACAGTTTAACTTCGCCAGAAGTTAATATTGAATACTAAAGTAGATACCAATCAACAAACGTAAACGTTCATTAAATGGCACTGAATGATACTGCTATCATTCTTTTTTACTTTTGAAAACTCTGTACAAATACACTGTATTCATACGAATTTTATTATCAGCTTTTCCAAATTTTTAAAGAGCATATTAATTAGTTATCCCAAAGGGACACGCACTAATTAACAATCATCTGTGTGGACACTACGAACAAATAAGTTCTAAATCGTATAAGGAGGTGATCCAGCCCCAGGTTCCCCTAGGGCTACCTTGTTACGACTTCACCCCAGTCATGAATCACTCCGTGGTAAACGTCCTCCCGAGGGTTAGACTATCTACTTCTGGAGCAACCCACTCCCATGGTGTGACGGGCGGTGTGTACAAGGCCCGGGAACGTATTCACCGCGTCATTCTGATACGCGATTACTAGCGATTCCGACTTCATGGAGTCGAGTTGCAGACTCCAATCCGGACTACGACGCACTTTAAGTGATTCGCTTACTCTCGCGAGTTCGCAGCACTCTGTATGCGCCATTGTAGCACGTGTGTAGCCCTACACGTAAGGGCCATGATGACTTGACGTCGTCCCCACCTTCCTCCGGTTTATCACCGGCAGTCTCCTTAGAGTTCTCAGCATTACCTGCTAGCAACTAAGGATAGGGGTTGCGCTCGTTGCGGGACTTAACCCAACATCTCACAACACGAGCTGACGACAGCCATGCAGCACCTGTATCAGAGTTCCCGAAGGCACCAAACCATCTCTGGTAAGTTCTCTGTATGTCAAGTGTAGGTAAGGTTCTTCGCGTTGCATCGAATTAAACCACATGCTCCACCGCTTGTGCGGGCCCCCGTCAATTCATTTGAGTTTTAACCTTGCGGCCGTACTCCCCAGGCGGTCTACTTAATGCGTTAGCTTTGAAAAACAGAACCGAGGCTCCGAGCTTCTAGTAGACATCGTTTACGGCGTGGACTACCAGGGTATCTAATCCTGTTTGCTCCCCACGCTTTCGTACATGAGCGTCAGTGTTGACCCAGGTGGCTGCCTTCGCCATCGGTATTCCTTCAGATCTCTACGCATTTCACCGCTACACCTGAAATTCTACCACCCTCTATCACACTCTAGTTTGCCAGTTCGAAATGCAGTTCCCAGGTTGAGCCCGGGGCTTTCACATCTCGCTTAACAAACCGCCTGCGTACGCTTTACGCCCAGTAATTCCGATTAACGCTCGCACCCTCCGTATTACCGCGGCTGCTGGCACGGAGTTAGCCGGTGCTTCTTCTGTAAGTAACGTCACAGATAGCCTCTATTAAAGACTACCCTTTCCTCCTTACTGAAAGTGCTTTACAACCCGAAGGCCTTCTTCACACACGCGGCATGGCTGCATCAGGCTTGCGCCCATTGTGCAATATTCCCCACTGCTGCCTCCCGTAGGAGTCTGGGCCGTGTCTCAGTCCCAGTGTGGCTGATCATCCTCTCAAACCAGCTAGGGATCGTTGCCTTGGTAAGCCATTACCTTACCAACTAGCTAATCCCACTTGGGCTAATCTTTTGGCGTGAGGCCCGAAGGTCCCCCACTTTGGTCCGTAGACATTATGCGGTATTAGCAGTCGTTTCCAACTGTTGTCCCCCACCAAAAGGCATATTCCCAAGCATTACTCACCCGTCCGCCGCTCGTCAGCAAAGTAGCAAGCTACTCTCTGTTACCGCTCGACTTGCATGTGTTAGGCCTGCCGCCAGCGTTCAATCTGAGCCATGATCAAACTCTTCAATTAAAAGTTTTTTCTGTCCCTAAGGACATGCTCAATGAATTCTGAATTTATTTAATATCTTTCGATATTGAATTGACTGTGCCGAAGCAACTTATAAATAAGTTACTTCTGTTGGTCACTCAGTTTCAATTGAGACTCTAAATTTTTTGCCTTGCTTAGCGAACTAAGCTTGGCTGTTAGAACTCAATCTGTACGAGTGCCCACACAGATGATTGCTTTATATTGTTAAAGAACGTTGCGGTTAAAGTTAAACTTTATCTCGCTAGGGCTGCGCATATTACGCCTTCCTATTTTTTTGTCAACACTTAATTTTAAACTTTATTAAAAATCTAAACTCAAGTTTTACTCGACTAACTGATTAACTCTTGCCTCGCTAAGCGTTGCTGTCTGCCGTCTCAGTGGGGTCGCATTATAGGGCGCGGCGAATTTTACGCAAGCGTTTTTTAAAGAAAACTTGAAATAAAGTGCTGTTCGTTCAATTTACGCGCTAAACAGCTCAAAAGTGCTAGTTTAGTATACAGCACAGATCCTAGCTGGCCATTTTATAGGCTCTACTGCTACACTATTTACCTCTTACTATTGAACTTATTCTTAATTTATTAGGTGTTTTATGGCAATCCGTTCTTATAAAGGAATTACTCCTCGTTTTAACCAGTCTGTTTATATAGATGAGTCGGCTGTTTTAGTTGGTGATATCACATTAGGTGAAGATAGTAGTGTATGGCCATTAGTAGCAGCACGAGGGGACGTTAACTATATACGCATTGGTGAACGTACTAACGTGCAAGACGGCAGCGTGTTACATCTAACGCGTGCCAGTAAAAGTAACCCAGATGGTTATCCATTAATTATTGGTGATGATGTTACCGTTGGTCACAAGGTTATGTTGCACGGCTGTTGTTTGGGGAATCGTATTTTAGTCGGCATGGGCGCGATTGTAATGGATAATGCCATTGTTGAAGATGATGTGATAATTGGTGGCGGTTCATTAGTCCCACCAAACAAGCGCTTGGAATCGGGCTTTCTCTATGTGGGTAGTCCAGTAAAGCAGGCGCGCCCTTTAACCGAGCAAGAGCTGAGTTTTTTAAAAATATCAGCAACTAATTATGTTGAGCTTAAAGATGAGTATCTAGCTGAGGATTAACTCAGCACTGAAACAATGATTTGTCCTGCCGAGTTATATTCTTCATTCTCGATTAGTTGCTCGGCTATATCTTCATAGTCAAAACGCGCCTGTTCAAAATGTAACTTTGCAGCTTGTTGGTCTGCCAATGCTAGCGTGTGTGTGTCAATGACACATTCAACCATTAAGCCACTTACTTGAGCAAAAAACGTTAACAGCTGGGATTGTACGTTAAATTCAAATCGGTCGATAAATTGGATTGCTTGATTCATGCAAGCTCTCCGGTTTTTAATGCCCGAACAACAGGGAGTATTTCAGGCATATTATTGCGCCACACAAAATAGGCTTGTGCAGCTTGCCCTACTAGCATGCCACTTCCATCAAGTACGTTAATATTAGCCTTATAGCCCTGAGCCCATTGCATAAACAGCGTATTTTGCTGTGAATAAAACATATCATAAACATGTTCACAGCCATCAAGGTGTTTTTTATCAAGCGCAGGCAATTCACCAAGCATACTGCTAGATGTAGAGTTTACAATTAGCGAGTAATCACTTACTGGCAAATCATCAAAACCATAGCCAGTTACATTACCGTATTGGGCAAATAATTCAGCTAGTTCCTTAGCTTTTGCTGCCGTACGATTGACTATAATGATTTCACTCGGCTGTTGTGCCAATAACGGTAAAACCACGCCACGTGCAGCGCCTCCGGCACCTATAAGTAAGACCCGTTTATCTTTAATGGTAACCTGATTCGCAAGCAGATCGTTCACAAAACCAATGCCATCGGTGTTGTCACCTAGCAAGCGCCCATCATCTAATAACTTAATAGTATTTACTGCTCCGACAATGGTTGCCAATTCAGTTCGCTCATCAACTAGCGCAAATGCTTGCTCTTTAAATGGCACTGTAACATTAGCTCCTTTACCGCCTGTGGCAAAAAAATCGGCCACGGCTTTTTTAAAACCATCAATCGGTGCTAATATTGCGCTGTATTCGATTTGTTCGCCCAATGAGGTTGCAAATTGCTGATGTATCGCAGGGGATTTTGAGTGTTTAATAGGATTTCCAAAAACTGCATATTTGTCCATATTTGAGCAACCTCTTTGTGCAGTAACATTACCTCGTAACTTACTGCTAATTAATGATGATAAAACTATGATTAAACGATTCTTTTCAAAATCGAAACCACCAGAACAACAGCAAGCACCAACGCCAGAAAAAACACCTTATCAACTGATGGGTGGAGAAGCTGGTGCTTTAGCACTTGCGAATCGATTCTACGACATTATGGCCAGCGATGAATACGCTAAACCGTTATATGATATGCATCCTCAACCATTGGACCGTATTCGCCAAGTGTTTTTTGAGTTTTTATCAGGGTGGTTAGGCGGCCCAGACTTGTTTGTTGAAAAGCATGGTCACCCTATGCTGCGTAAACGCCATATGCCTTTTCCAATTGATCAAGATTTACGAGATCAATGGATGTATTGCATGAATAAAGCGTTAGACGCGGAAATTGATAATCCCTTATTACGAGAAGGGTTACGTAAATCTTTGGCACAACTTGCCAGTCATATGATTAATCAGCACTAGCACTTCTCTTTAACTGCACGTTATTTGCGCTAAGTCAAAACGGCCTTTTTTTAAATATAGATAATACGTGATCAAATATTTAGAAAAAGCGTCGTGCGTGTGAAATCAATCCAACATAAAATTTATGCCCTATTGGCCCTAACAGGCATTATTGTGTTAATTGCCAGTATTCTTAGTAGCTCAAGCCAACAACGAACGCTTGCGCAAGACACTGTTGCAGAAAATATTAAGCTTCTTGCTGATAACTACTTTGACTCTATCAATACTTTGATGATCACAGGCACCATGGCAAATAGAGAGCTATTAAGCCAAAAACTACGCAAGCACCCAAATATTGAAGATGCGCATATTATTCGCTCCCCAATTGTTAATAAACTTTATGGGCCGGGCAATAAAAATCAAGCGCCGAGCAACGATATCGAACGCGAGGCTTTAAAAGGCAAGGAAACATTGCTAATTGATCAGCAAAATAATAGCCGCAGTATAACTTTTCTGCGCCCTATGTTTGCCAGTAGCGATTATAAAGGCACTAATTGCCTTGGCTGTCATCAAGCACAAGAAGGTGATGTACTCGGCGTAGTTAAAATTAGTTACTCATTAGCTGATATTGATAATGCGGTGACTTACAACACCCTAGTAAATACCGCATTACTCTCTATTATTTTTATTATTGCCTTTGTATTACTGGGCATTATGTTTAGACAAATTTTTATTGTACGCCTTAAAAAGCTAGGTCATGCTATGCATTTAGCTACAACCAACAAAGATTTAAGCCTGCGAATTGACGATAGCGCTGAAGATGAACTGGGTTGGCTCGCCACCAGCTTTAATAAGATGATCGCTACCTTTAAAGATAATATTGCTCAAGTATCTCATTCATCAAAAGTATTGATCCACTCAGCAGAAAAAATTTATACCTCAGCGGATACTACTGAGCGCGCTATTTTAGAGCAAAAGAAAAATACAGACTCCGTGGCAGCTGCTATAAACGAACTAGAGAGCTCCTCTAATGAAGTAAAAAACACCACTCACTTTGCCTCTGAAAAATCAGAAAACAGTAATGAACTTGCACAACAAAGTATGCATGTTGCTGAACAAACAGAACTCAGTATTAATCAATTGGCAGACGATGTTCGCCAAGCTGCAGCGCAAGTAAGTCAACTACAAGTACAAACACTTGAGGTAGGAAAAGTACTCGAAGTGATTAGCAGTATTGCTGAACAGACCAATTTGTTAGCTCTTAATGCTGCGATTGAAGCCGCACGTGCAGGTGAAGCTGGGCGGGGCTTTGCTGTGGTGGCTGATGAAGTACGTACATTGGCAACTCGTACTCATGCATCCACCGATGAAATTCGTCGCACAATCGACAAACTACAATCCGAAGCGGCGCAAACGGTTAAAACCATGGGTGAATCGTGTGAGGAGGCTGATGCTAGAGCGCAACAAGTAAAAAATGTTGCTCAAGCTTTAAAAGATATTTCTATGCAGATGAATGAAATAAATCAACTTAATATTCAAATAGCCGACGCGACAGAACAACAAAACTTAGCCGCAGAGGAAATAAATAGGAGTGTTATTGGTATTAGTGATAACGCTGAGCGGTCATTAGTGGATGCTAACGATAACCAAAAAGTAAGTGAGGAGCTGTTAAATCTAGCGCGTTCACTGGATGAGCAAGTAAGAAGCTTTAAATTGATGTAATACTTAAAGTTGCCAGTCAATAAACCAGATATTGACTGGCAGCCTGCTTACTATGCTAGCCCTAACCAGTCTCTTGGTTTTAAAAAGTCAGCGTATAGCTTATTTTCAGCACTGCCTTCTTCGGGTGTATAGTTATATTCCCAACGCGCTAGCGGCGGCATCGACATTAATATTGATTCTGTACGTCCGCCACTTTGCAAGCCAAATAAAGTGCCACGATCCCACACTAAGTTAAACTCAACATAACGGCCACGACGATAAAGTTGGAAGTCTCGTTGCTGCTCAGTAAATGGGGTTGCTTTTCTACGTTCAATAATAGGTAAATAAGCCCCTAAAAAGCCATTGCCTACTGCTTGCATAAAGGCAAAGCTTTGCTCAAACCTGGCTTCATTCAAATCATCAAAGAATAAACCGCCGACACCGCGCGTTTCATCGCGATGTTTTAGGTAAAAATACTCGTCACACCATTTTTTATATTTAGGGTAAACCTCATCTCCAAACGGCGCACATAAATCATGCGCGACTTGATGCCAATGTTGAACATCTTCAAGCTCAGGATAAAATGGCGTTAAGTCAAAACCACCACCAAACCACCAAATAGGCTCCTCACCTTGCTTTTCTGCAATGAAAAAGCGTACGTTAGCGTGGCTCGTTGGAATATGTGGATTGTTTGGGTGGATCACTAGCGAGACACCACAGGCATGGAAGCTACGACCAGCAAGTTCTGGACGATGCGCAGTTGCCGATGCCGGCATCGAAGCACCAAACACATGCGAGTAGTTCACCCCACCTTGCTCGATCACATTGCCACCACGAATAACACGAGTTCGCCCACCACCGCCTTCTTCGCGCTGCCAACTGTCTTCTACAAACTTGGCTTGGCCATCAGCTTGCTCTAAACCTTGGCAAATTGTGTCTTGCAAGGCCATCAGGTAGGTTTTTACTTGTTCGAGTAAATTGCTGTGCATGGTTATCCTCTAAATACTTTGCCGGTCATTACATCTTTAATAGTGCTAGGCTGCGTGTTACCACCAAGTGGTTCATCTACATAAAATGCCACCAGCTCGCCAAACTCACTTTTAGCCATTGCAATACTAGTGACCGTATCATGTCCTGATAAGTTAGCACTAGTAGACACAAGAGGTTTGCCTAATTCTTGGCATAAGCGCTTTACTGTTGGGTGATTAGTTACACGCACAGCAATACTATCAAATTGTCCTGTTAACCATTTAGGCGTACCTTTAGCCGCTGGCATAACCCAAGTAATTGCGCCGGGCCAGCTGGAAAAAATATCAGCGCGTTTATCCATCGGAATTTTTGCATCATCAACATACTTTAATAATTGCCCATAATTATCGGCAATTAAAATTAAGCCTTTTTCAAATGGCCGCTGCTTTATTGCAAGTAAGCGCTCCACAGCTTGCTGATTATCGGGGTCACAGCCTAAGCCATAAACAGCTTCGGTTGGGTAAACAATAACCCCGCCTTGCGACACAGCAGCAAGGGCAGTTAAAGGAACTGAGGTAGTATCAGTCACTGAAAATCTCCAAATACAATAAAATTAAAGCCGGTAATTATTCGCTCACCGTGAATTTATGCGAGCAACTTTTCTGAGGGCATTGTAGCACAACACTATTGGTCATTTGCTTTTGCATCATTACTGGCCATTGGCACGCGGGGCAGATATGGCTAACTGGTTTGTGATTGAGTGTGTATTTACAACTTGGATAGCTATTACATGAATAAAATGTTTTACCAAATTTATTACTACGCGCCACTAACTGGCCTTTTTTACACTTAGGGCAAGCAGGTAAAACTTCTTCATTTGGCTCAGGCTCATCATGAGCAATATAGTGACACTCAGGATAACCCGTACAGCCAATAAACATACCATAGCGGCCATTCTTCACTACTAGCGGATTACCACACTCTGGACAAGGGCTATCATCAAGTACTTTGATTTGTTGAGTATCATGTTGAGCAAGCGAGCGAATAAAATCACATTCGGGATAACTCGCACAGCCAAGGAAAGGACCTGATTTACTGTTGCGGATCACAAGCTCTGAACCGCATTTAGGGCACACTTCGTATTCTTTTTCTAAGGCATGTTGATTTGCAGAAAAAAGCGATTGGTCGATTTTACTCATGTGTTCCCTAAGCAGCTGACTAATTTTCGCCTAATATACCCAAACTAATTAAAGATACAAGCGCAGCACTTGCTTAATGTAGTACCTCTGCCGGCTCATCAAAAATAAGTTCTTCCATTTGTGCATAAGCTTGCTCTGAGCCTGGCACATTAAACAACACCATAAGTACCACCCATTTTAAATCATCAAGTGATATATAAGATTTATCTAATGCGAACAAACGATCCATAACCATTTCACGCGTTGCGCTGTTGATCACTCCGACTTGTTCTACAAACATTAAAAAGCCCCGACACTCTACGCTCAGCATGTGGCATTCACTATCGGTGAAAATACGTATCGCATGTTGTGGGAGGCGGTTTAAATAAGGGAATTCATCACTGTGCTGCAAGTCAGCAAGCTGCTCAAGCCAATCAAGTGCTTTGTATATTTCGGGCTTATTAAAGCCGGCACGTAATAATTCGTCAGTGAGTTCATTATGCTCAACAAAGACTTCGGCTTCGCTGTGAATGTAGTTTTCAAACAGATACATGAGGATATCGAACATGTTACTTTCCTCCACACTAAGCTTATCGAACTCTAATATAGCCATCTAATACACGCTCTACTCTATCTTCCAATTCAAGATCAAGTAAACGTGCTTGCACTTTATCTATTGGCCACTGGCTACGCTGAGCAATTAAATCAACAGCTGTTACTTCAAAACCAACACTGTTTAGTATTTCGCAGGCAGGTTCATCAACCGTTGCTTCTTCTATAGTATATAGACTGTTTTCGCAGAAAAAGCTCACTTCGTCTAGAATATCACTGACATTTTCCACCAGCTTTGCACCTTGTTTAATTAAAAAGTGACTGGCTTCAGAGAGTGGATTTTTAATTGAACCAGGCACTGCAAAAACTTCTTTGTTTTGCTCCAGCGCATACCGCACGGTGATAAGCGAACCGCTTTTTATTTCAGCCTCGACAATCAACACACCTAATGACAAACCAGATATTATACGATTACGTCTTGGGAAGTTATTAGCATTAGCGGCTGTACCGGGTAAAAACTCGCTCACCAACATCCCCCGTTCGGATACTTGATCGGTGAGTAACTTATGCCGTTTAGGATAATAAACATCCACTCCAGTACCAAGCACTGCAATGGTTTTACCATTGCCCGCCAGCGCTCCTTTGTGGGCAGCACCATCAATACCAAGCGCCATTCCGGAAGTTACCGTTAATCCTGCCAAAGTGAGTTGATGAGCAAATTCAGCGGCGATCTCTAAACCGATTGGCGTGGCATTGCGGCTTCCAACAATAGCGATTTGCGGACTGGTCAATAACTCTAAATTGCCTCGGCAAAATAGCAATAAAGGCGCGCTAGCAATTTCTTTTAATAATGGTGGATAGTGAGGATCGAAGTAATCAATTGCGGTTATCTGTGAGTTAACAATTATCTGTTGATAATAGTCAACTTGCTGCCAATCGGTTGCCAGTAAATTAGTGGCGACATGCGGGCTTAAACCATGACCGGTAAGCTGCTCATGAGTCAGCTCAAACAAATCATCTAATGGCAGTTTTTGTGCCAATGCCAATAAGGTTTTAACACCTAAGCCTTTACATAAATAAAAGGCAAGCCAATGGGTTAGCTTGCCTGATGAATCTTTCATGCTCCCTCCTTAGAGCACTCAAACCTGAATTAATTTATAACTGCAAAATCACCGACTCGGATTGGGTGCTGGTTTTTTACGATTAAGGCATAACTAACGTTTTTATAAACTTTAAACACCATTAGCTGACCGACCTGTTCTTTTGGCATATGCCACACAGTCGTGTCGGCATCTGCCTCTACGCCAAAAAATTCGTTGGCGTTTGTTACTAACTTTTCAAGGCTATTTGAATCTTCTTTGTAGCGTGGGCCATTACGACCATCAAAAACAGTCGGTGATTGACGCTCAATATCTAAAATGTGGCCTTCTTTAATTTGCTGCTCTGACCCTAAGTTTAGCACTACAATATCCATTGTGCTGAATTCTCGTAATCCACTCACTGATGCGATGATTTCACCTTGCACTGGCTGCTCAGGACGATGAATATTAAAATACGCAGGTAATAGCTGACCTTCTATCGCAGGCATTAAAAAATCACCCGCTTTGATCTCTCTCTTTACCTGTTCAATTTTAACTGAAGCAGGTACACCATTGGCAATATCACCTTTTCTAAATACACGACCCACCGCCACTAATTGTGCTTTATTAGCCAACACTTCGTTTGTTTGCGGATCAACATATGCTTCGCCCTTGCGGTAAATAGCGTATGACTCGTGTAATTTCAGCTCACCTTTAACATAAACTATATGGCCTTCGGTATTCATTTTAGTGTTGACATTGGCTCCTAAAATATAAGGTTTATCGGCAATGTCATCAGCATTTAGTGCTTGCTCATAGATTAGGTAAGGACGCAGCAGCTCAAGAGGTAAAGTAGGGATCGCATTTTTACCTTTTTGTACAATTCGACCATGTGGAGAAAGCTTTTTATAACCCTGATTAATCACCAAACGTGGATTACCGTGCTCATCATAGATTAAAGACAGTGCATCCCCTGGGTAAATTAGGTGTGGATTATTAATTTGTGGATTCATTTGCCAAAGTTCCGGCCACTGCCAAGGCTCTTGCAAATAAACCCCTGAAATATCCCAAAGTGTATCGCCCTTTTTCACAACGTATTGTTTAGGCGCATCTTTTTTTATAGTTAATACATCTGCTAAGGATGGGAAAGTAGCACTTAATGCCAACATTGCCGCGAGTAATGGGTATTTCATTGAGCTTCCTTGTGGTGTTTTTTCATTATTATCAACCAAAACCTGTTAAAGGTGAACGCGAATGGCTAAAATAAGAGCATACAATACCCTAAATTAAGCACAAGTGAAAAAGGTTACTATGGCTAGGTTAGAAGTTTTAAGATTTCCAGATGAGCGTTTACGTACAATAGCAAAAGAAGTGGTGCAAGTTGACGACCAAATTCGCCAAATTGTAAAAGACATGCTGGAAACTATGTATGATGAAAACGGCATTGGATTAGCTGCGACTCAAGTCGATATTCATCAACGTATTGTGGTCATTGACGTATCAGAAGAACGTGATAAACCGTTAGTATTGATCAACCCGACAATCACTAAACAAGATGGCACCACGGTAAGTGAAGAAGGCTGTTTATCTGTGCCACACTCTTATGCAAAAGTTGACCGCGCAGAAACTGTAACAGTGACCGCATTAAACGAAAATGGCGAAGAGTTTAGTTTAGATGCTGATGAGCTACTAGCAATTTGCATCCAGCATGAGCTTGACCATTTACAGGGTAAACTATTTATCGATTACTTATCACCGTTAAAGCGCCAACGTATTCGTAAAAAACTTGAAAAAGAAGCTAAGTTAGCAGCGCAATAATACCTTAGTAATAATTAGGAAGTTCAGTGACACAACCATTACGCATTATTTTTGCCGGTACGCCAGACTTTGCTGCGCGCCATTTACAAGCTCTTATCGACTCAGAGCATCAAATTGTTGGCGTGTATAGCCAACCCGACCGTCCAGCAGGGCGCGGTAAAAAACTCAAAGCCAGTGAAGTGAAAGAGCTAGCACTGGCCAATGATTTAGCAGTGTTTCAACCTGCCTCATTAAAAAGTGACGACGCTCTGGCTGAACTAAGCAGCTTAAATGCTGACCTTATGATCGTGGTCGCTTATGGATTACTGTTACCAAAAGCAATTTTAGAGGCGCCACGGCTTGGTTGTTTAAATGTACACGGCTCAATTTTACCGCGCTGGCGTGGTGCCGCGCCGATTCAACGCGCTATCTGGGCGGGCGATGAAGAGACTGGCGTCACCATAATGCAAATGGATGAAGGCCTAGATACCGGCGACATGCTGCATATTAGCCGCTGCCCTATTACCGCCACTGAAACAAGTGCAAGTTTATACGCTAAGCTTGCCGATTTAGGCCCAAGCGCACTAATAGACACCATTACTAAGTTAGCTAATGGCGAAATTACCCCGCAAGTACAAAATGACGAGCTTGCCAATTACGCTAAAAAGCTATCTAAAGACGAAGCAAATATTGATTGGTCGATGGACGCAGCGCAAATAGAGCGTAATATCCGCTCATTCAATCCATGGCCGGTCTGTTTTACCCAAATGGGTGAACACACTGTAAAAGTTTATCAAGCTAATGTTGTTGACCAGCAAGGCACGGCAGGCATGGTATTACAAAGCGATAAACACGGCATTGTGATTGCCTGTGGTACTAACGCACTTAATATCACTCAAGTACAACCACAAGGTAAAAAGCCAATGGCCATTACTGACTTTTTAAATGGTCGAGCAGACTGGGTAACTCCTGGCACACGAATAGGCGAACACAATGAGTAATGTCAGGGCACTTGCCGCCGAAACTTTATATAACGTGGTTGATAAAGGCGCCTCATTAAATCAAGAGCTGCCTTTTGCCAGCCAAGGTTTACCACCTAAAGATAAAGCGTTATTACAGCAAATTTGTTACGGCGTACTGCGTTATTTACCAAGTTTAGAAAATTATTGTCAACATTTAGTTGAGCAGCCACTTAAAGGTAAGCGCCGTATATTCCAGTTCTTACTGTATGTGGGCATTTACCAACTACAACATATGCGGGTTCCACCGCATGCAGCCATTAGCGAAACGGTTAATGCATTAGAACAACTGCGCGCATTGGGTTTAAAAGGCTTGATCAACGCTATTTTACGCAGCTTTCAGCGCCAGCAAGTAGAGCTGGAAGAAAAAGCCAAGCAAATACCAGTGTGTTTATACAACCACCCAAACTGGTTTATCAAACAAGTAACTGAAGCTTACCCTGACTCTTGGCAAGCTCTACTAGAAGCGAACCAGCAGCAAGCACCAATGTGGTTGCGTGTTAACCAAGCGCAATATAGCACCGCTGAATATAGCGAAATGCTCACTGCTAATGACATTGAACATACACTCAATCCTGATTTCCCTGATGGTATTAAGCTGGATAAACCGCGCGATGTGTTTTCGTTGCCTGAATTCGACACCGGCGCATGTTCAGTACAAGATGCAGCAGCACAGCTTGCGGCACGCTTGTTAGATCCAAAAGCTGACGAGCATATTCTAGATGCCTGCGCAGCACCGGTGGTAAAACCTGTCACATTCTAGAACTCGCAGATGCTGATGTACTGGCACTTGATAGCGATGCCACCCGCCTTGAACGTGTAAAGCAAAACCTTGAAAGAATTGGCTTAGGCGCTGATTTACAATGTGCCGATGCTTCGCAGCCACACAAATGGTGGGATGAGCAACAGTTTGACCGTATTCTATTAGACGTTCCTTGCTCTGCAACGGGTGTAATTCGTCGTCACCCAGATATCAAATGGCTACGTCGTGCATCAGATATCAATGATCTGGCGACACTCCAGGGCGATATTCTCAATAGCATTTGGCCATTATTGAAACCAGGTGGCACGCTAATTTATGCAACCTGCTCGGTATTACCACAAGAGAACCAACAGCAAGTCGCTAAATTTTTAGCAAATAATAACGATGTTGAACATACCCCGCTACATGATAACGATACCCCAAGCAACCCTGGGCTGCAGTTACTGCCTGGTGAGAGTGACGGATTTTATTATGCCAAGCTTATAAAAACACACTCATAAGAAGCTTTTAGTAAACCATGAAAATAATCATACTCGGTGCAGGACAAGTAGGCGGTACACTCGCTGAAAACCTGGTAGGTGAACAAAACGAAATCACGGTTGTTGATATTGATGGCAACCGATTACGTGAGTTACAAGATAAATACGATCTACAGGGTGTTACAGGTCATAGTGCCCACCCTGATGTATTACGCCGCGCCGGTGCGGAAGACGCCGATATGATCATCGCAGTGACCAGTTCAGATGAAGTGAACATGGTCGCTTGCCAAGTCGCGTATAGTATTTTTAATACGCCGACTAAAATTGCTCGGATCCGTTCTGAGCAATACTTAAAGTACCGCGAAAAGCTCTTTCAAAACGATGATTTACCTGTTGACCACTATATTGCTCCAGAGCAACTAGTGACTAAGTATATTCGTCGCTTGATTGATTATCCTGGTGCGTTACAAGTTTTAGAGTTTGGCGATGGCATGCTCTCGCTGGTTGCGGTAAAGGCTTACTACGGTGGATTGTTAGTCGGTTATGCATTGTCAGCATTAAAAGAGCATATTCCTAATGTTGAAACTCGTGTTGCCGCGATTTACCGCCAAGGTAAAGCAATCAAACCACTGGGTACTACAGTAATTGAAGCGGATGATGAAGTGTTCTTCCTCGCTGCCACCAAACATATTCGTGCAGTAATGAATGAACTACAGAAATTAGAGCGTTCATACAAAAAAATTATGATTGCTGGTGGCGGTAATATTGGTGCTGGGCTTGCTCGCTCTCTGGAAAAGAATCATAGCGTAAAATTGCTTGAACGAAATAAAGAACGTGCTGAGCAGTTATCAGAAATGCTTGATAATACAGTGGTGTTTTGTGGTGATGCGTCAGATCAGGAGTTGTTATCAGAAGAACACATCGAACAAGTTGATGTATTCATCGCGGTAACCAATGATGATGAAGCTAATATTATGTCAGCCATGCTCGCTAAACGCATGGGTGCGCAAAAAACTATGGTGCTTATTCAGCGCGGTGCATATGTTGATTTAGTGCAAGGTGGCGAAATTGATATTGCCATTTCACCACAGCAAGCCACGATTTCTGCCCTGCTTACCCATGTTCGCCGCGGTGATATTGTTAATGTGTATTCATTACGTAAAGGCGCAGCAGAAGCCATTGAGGCGGTGGCCCATGGCGACGAACATACCTCTAAAGTTGTCGGCCGTGCAATTGCTGATATTAAGCTGCCTGCAGGTACCACGATTGGCGCGATTGTCCGTAATGATGATGTACTCATTGCCCACGACGACACGATAATTCACTCAGGCGATCACGTCATTATGTTCTTGATCGATAAAAAGCATATCAACGTAGTTGAAAAACTGTTCCAAGTTAGCGCTATCTTTCTCTAAGTTACTCCTCACCTTTCGACACAAAGCAACTGTATCGAAAGGTGAATTTCCACCTCCAACACATGCAAATAAAAATCAATCTCAAAAGCATTTACTTATGTACCCAAATCCATTACTCTCACGCTGTTTGATAATCAAGCGTTTTCTCTTTCTGTGAGAAGTTAATTTCACATTTTTTAATATAAATGGATTTCTTCAAATGATACACCCAACTTTAAACACCCCTCTTTGTGTTACATATTGCAGTGTTATTGGTATTCTTGTGTGTGGACTGTCAACGAATGCAAATGCCGAAGCTAAAAACGACATTGAAAAACTAACCATCGTGGGCCAGCAAGATAGCGGCTACAAAGTAAGTGCAATGAACTCAGCAACAGGGCTTGATCTCAGCCACTTGCAAACTCCGCAATCAGCTATCGCTATCACCAGTCAATTTATGGCCGATCAACAATTAAATAGTGCTATTGAAGCCATCACCAGCGTAACCGGCATCAATGCAAGAGAGGCCGATAATGGTAAATATTCAATTTCAGCGCGCGGTATCAGTGTTACCAGTATTTTATATGATGGCATAGCAACAACCTACGATACCCGCTTTAATTACGGCGATAATTTAACAGACACAGCAATTTTTGAACGCATTGAAGTCGTCCAGGGTGCCACAGGGTTAATGCTCGGTGCAGGTAATCCATCAGCAGCAATTAACTTAATACGTAAGCGCCCTACTGTGCATAACCAAGTAAATATTTCTGCAACGGTTGGTTCTTGGCAAAACTATCGTGGTGTGGTTGATGCATCGGGTAGTTTAAATAGCAGTGAAACCGTGCGTGCGCGTGCCGTACTCGCCTATCAAGATCAGCAATCATATCAAGACAGGTTCAGCCAAGAAAAAACCACGTTATACGGTATTGTTGAAGCTGACCTAACTGATAGTACCCTGTTAACTTTTGCTGTTGATACGCAAACCACAGACCCAAAAGGCACGATGTCGGGTGGACTACCTATTTTTTATAGCGATGGCAGCCGTACTAACTATGACCGAGAAACTTCAACAGCGCCAAATTGGTCATCTTCAAAAACTAAAGCATTGAATAGCTTTATGAGTATTGAGCATTACTTCAATGCTAATTGGCAGCTAAGTGCGAGCTATATATATGGTAATAATGACCTACATTACGATGTTTTTTGGGCGACAGGTAACCCTGACTCACAAACGAATATAGGCATGAAGCTCGGTTCAGTAAATTATATTGATGCGAAAAGAATACAACGAACCTATGAAATAGAGCTAGCAGGTAGGTTTAACTGGTTTGGGCAAAACCACCAATTGCTTTTTGGTTACAACAACCAAGATCAAGATTTTTCAACGCCTTATTTTGCAAACCAACAGCCACCGACTGTCATTGGCGACTTTACTGCAACAGATTATGACTACCCAAAACCTAACTGGCAAACCACACCTGCCTATGGCTCGTATGGCACGACAAAGCAAAGCGCACTTTATTTTGCTTCACAGTTTAACGTAACTAATGCGCTATCTATTATTTTGGGTAGTCGTTTAAATCAATGGCAAACAAATCAAGATAACTTTGGCAGCCAACATGATTATAAATTAGATAACGAGCTGACCAATTATTTAGGTGCTACTTATAGCTTGGCAGATAATTGGGCACTTTATGCTAACTACACCGATATATTTACCCCGCAAAGCCGCGTCGATAAAAATGGTAATTACCTTGACCCAATTCAAGGTCAAAATTATGAGCTAGGTATCAAGGCCTCATTATTGGACGAGCGTTTAGACATTGCACTATCGGGTTTTGAAATTCAGCAAGACAATGTGGGCGAATACACTGGCGAAACAATTCCAGACACTCTTCAGGCAATTTATCAACCAATTGATGGTACGGTCACCCAAGGGCTTGAGTTTGAACTTAATGGTGCATTTACTGATAGTTGGAATGGCTATTTTGGCTACACTTATAGCGAAGGTGAAACGCCCGAAGGTGACATCCTCAATACCACAAACCCAAAAAATCAATTTAAGTTATTTACCACTTATAAATTAGATCACCTGTTAACAGGGTTGAAAGTCGGTGGCGGTTATCGCTGGCAAAGTCGCAGCTATGATGAAGTAAAAAACCCAGTTCACGGTCAAGTTGAAGTAGAGCAATCAAGTTATGGCATCGCAAGCCTTATGAGTAGTTATCAAATTAACTCACAAATGTCTGTTAGCGTAAATATTGATAACTTATTTGATAAAACTTATTACAACCAAATTGGTTTTTATAACCAATATCGCTACGGCAGCCCGCGAAAATTCTCCTGCAGTTTGACTACAGCTTATAACCATTCAAGTTAACCAAAAAAAGCAGCTTAACTAAGCTGCTTTTTTTGTAGGAGTGTTATTTCTATCAGTTTATTGTACTTTGGCAAACTCTTCTTTCGATAGCTCACCGTTTTGATCTGTATCTAAGTCAGCAAAAATTTCAACTAACTGTGCATTCACAGAGGCTTCTTTTTGGCTAATCACGCCGTCTCCATCAGTATCAAATGTGTCAAAACTAACTGCTGCAAACGCAGTTGATGAAGCCGCTAAGGCAAAAATAGCAAGTGCTGTATTAATATGTTTCATAGTGTTATTCCTAATAATTTAAAAGAAAGAAATCCTTTTCAGAGATCCCTGTTTGTGGAAACTGAAATTACGCTTTTGAAAATTCTTCTTTTGATAACTCACCGTTTTGGTCAGTATCAAGCTCAGCAAACTTAGCTGAAATAGTCGCATCAGCAGATGCTTCTTGTTGGCTGATTACACCATTGCCATCAACATCAAGAGTATCGAAGTCAGTTGCTGCAAAAGCAGCTGATGATGATGCCAACGCGATAAGTGCTAAGGTTTTATTTAGTGTGTTCATAATTATCTTCCTTCCAAAATTTAGTGTGCTTGCTTAATCAAATGCGCAGGTCCTTTGCAAAGATCCTTGTATGAAAATAAGCGATTACGCTTCAGAAAACTCAGCTTTTGAAAGCTCACCATTACCATCAGTATCTAACTCAGCAAACTGGCTCATTAATTTTGCATCAACTGCCGCTTCGCTTTGGCTGATCGTGCCGCTACCATCAACATCTAAGGTGTCAAAGTCAGTACCTGCAAATGCTGCTGATGAAGAAGCTAATGCGATAAGTGCTAATGTTTTATTTAATGTGTTCATAATAAATATTCCTTCAAAGTTTATGGTTGTGAACTTAAGTGATAATCACCGTTTCGTTCAAGACAACTAGAGTATTACAACTTCGGTGCCAACAATTTATTATCATTAAAAATCATTAAGTTACATTGTATTTTGATGTTTTCGTGGAATTTAGAAGGACTATTCTGTTGCAGTTTAGCAACAAAATTTATGCGTTAACCTATAAAACCATATAAATCAAATGGTTAATAGTTATAAAAATGACACAACTCGATAAACTATGCTGATAATAGTGTTTTTTTCAAAGATGAGTACCCTAACCGCAACTGAACAGCAACTTTAACTGATAAAAATTAAATTTTTTTCATAAATTAACAATCTGAATTGTAAGGGGAAATTAAATTTATTTTGGTAAGTAAAAAATAAAAACGCAGTTAGTTTATGAAAATTCGTGTTTTGTTGCCATTATGCGAAACAATAGCAACGATATTGCAGTTTTAACGCTCTGGGTATTCTTACAATTTAATTAAGCACCAACAATTTCAATCACAATATGTGTTTTCACCGAATTGGCGATAAAACATAACTCATGAGCCTGGTGATGCATTTCTTCTAATTGCTCTGCACTAGGTTGCTCATTTTCGGCAAACTTCACACATGGTTTTAAAGTTACTTGAGTCATCGACATACGCCCATCACTAGCGCGCTGCATCAAACCAACGGCATCATCTTGATAGCTATCAACTATAAACTTATTTTTTGCCGCAATAGATAAGAAAAATAACATATGGCAGCTCGACAATGACGCAATAAATGCCTCTTCGGGGTCGACACTTTCTGCCACAGAATATGGCAGTGGCACGATATGCGGTGAGGAGGATGCAGCAATAGTTGCCCCACCATCAAATTGCCACAAGTGACCTCGGCTATATTTATTATCGATAAACAACTCTTCTGCTTGGCGAGACCACACAACACTTGCTACATATTCAGACATTGAAACTCCCATTAAAAATTATTTTACGGTTAAAGCACCAACGAAAATGCACTCAACCACAACAACTGCACACCATAAGCTAATCGTTGATAAGTGCCTACACTGCCTTTTTGCTTAAATGCTTGCGTCAACAAAACTAAAAAGTAACAGGTAATACACACACACAAAATTGAAAAAAGCCGAAATGAAATACCGGTATATGAACTTACAGCAACAAAAATTGGCGCAATCAGCAAAGACAGCAGCATTACCAAGCCAGCCCAAGAATGTATTTGGCAACTCAAAGTAGGGTTTTTAGTATTAGGATCCGCATCCATGGGGAAGTAACCGGCAATCCAGGTACCCACACCATGAATCATGACAAGCCAACCGACCAACATAATTAATATAGCGGTATTTTCCAGCTGTACGACATACCAACCAAATAAACAAAATAGTAACCCAAGAGGATAGTTATTAATAAGCGGGGATAGTTTTTCCGTGGGACTGCCAGCAGCACCGAGCTCGCTGCAAAATTGCTTTGCATGACTATAGTTTGGATAACACCTACCAGCGATATACACCCCAGCAACAATCCATATACTCGCGCTTAGTGCTGAATATAAACTAATAATCTCTAACATTAGCAACTTCCATGTATAAATTAATACCACGATAATAAGCTGATGTATTTATGTTGTAAATAATGCACTTAACCGCACAGGAAGCACACAGGCATAAAAAAAGCAGCCCGGGGTATTGGCTGCTTTTGAACGTAATCAATGTAAAAGTCCTTTTAAAATTCCTTGTAGGCGGAAGCTATAATTAGGCCTTTGCGAACTCAGCTTTTGAGAGCTCACCGTTACCGTCTGTATCAAGCTCTGCAAATTTACTCATAAGCTCAGCATCAACCGATGCTTCACTTTGGCTGATTGCGCCGTTGCCATCAACATCTAGCGTATCAAAATCGGTAGCAGCAAACGCCGCTGATGAAGATGCCAGTGCAATAAGTGCTAATGTTTTATTTAATGTGTTCATAATTAATATTCCTTCAATGTACTATCAAAGAATTTGTCTCAATACTGGTTTTCAATGCGAGTAAAGTCTTCCTTGTTATCCTTTATCATGGGTTCCCTGCCCACTTAGGTTGTCTTTGGCAACTCAGGATAAACTCAGTATTAAATTATTAAGCTTTTGAAAACTCTTCTTTTGATAACTCACCGTTTTGGTCAGTATCAAGCTCTGCAAATGTTGTAGATGTAATACCACCCATTGATGCTTCTTGCTGGCTCAGAGCTCCATTCCCATCAACATCTAGCGTATCAAAATCGGTAGCAGCAAACGCCGCTGATGAAGATGCCAGTGCAATAAGTGCTAATGTTTTATTTAATGTGTTCATAATTAATATTCCTTCAATGTACTATCAAAAAATTTGTCTCAATACTGGTTTTCAATGCGAGTAAAGTCTTCCTTGTTATCCTTTATCATGGGTTCCCTGCCCACTTAGGTTGTCTTTGGCAACTCAGGATAAACTCAGTATTAAATTATTAAGCTTTTGAAAACTCTTCTTTTGATAACTCACCGTTTTGGTCAGTATCAAGCTCTGCAAATGTTGTAGATGTAATACCACCCATTGATGCTTCTTGCTGGCTCAGAGCTCCATTCCCATCAACATCTAGCGTATCAAAATCGGTAGCAGCAAACGCCGCTGATGAAGATGCCAGTGCAATAAGTGCTAATGTTTTATTTAATGTGTTCATAATTAATATTCCTTCAATGTACTATCAAAAAATTTGTCTCAATACTGGTTTTCAATGCGAGTAAAGTCTTCCTTGTTATCCTTTATCATGGGTTCCCTGCCCACTTAGGTTGTCTTTGGCAACTCAGGATAAACTCAGTATTAAATTATTAAGCTTTTGAAAACTCTTCTTTTGATAACTCACCGTTTTGGTCAGTATCACGCTCTGCAAATCTATTTAAAAGCTCAGCATCTTCTGCGGCTTCAACTTGACTGATCACACCATTTTCATCAACATCAAGGGTATCGAAGTCTAACGCCTCAAAAGCAAATGCTGCTGATGAAGAGGTTAATGCAATAAGTACTATCGCTTTATTTAGTATGTTCATTGGTTATCTCCTTTCACCTGAGATGATGAATAGTGTGTTACGAAGTCCTTTTCATTTTTCCCTGTCAAAAAGCGACATTAAGCTTTTGAAAACTCTGCTTTTGAAAGTTCGCCGTTACCGTCGGTATCAAGCTCTGCAAATTGGCTCATAAGCTCAGCATCAACTGAAGCTTCACTTTGGCTAATTGCGCCATTACCATCAACATCTAATGTGTCAAAGTCTGTTGCAGCAAATGCGGCTGAAGAAGATGCTAGAGCAATAAGTGCCAACGTTTTATTTAATGTGTTCATAATAAATATTCCTTCAATGTTTATGGTTTCGAACGATGTGCTAATCACATTTTCGTTCTGTACAACTAGACTATTACAACTTCGGTGCCACATTTAAAAAAACGTTTAAAATCAAATTATTAAAAATAAAATTTACTTTTGACTGGCTATTTACGGTGTTTTTTGTTGCTTTTTAGCAACACGTAAACCACCTATAAAATATAGTTTATAAAAATCAATTAATTAGGTTTAATAGAAAAGACACAGATCCGTACTTACAGTGTTCGTATTTATATTTTTATAGGCAAGAAGAGTGACAGGCGCTGAAATTAACCAGCTGAAAATTAGCAACTGAAATAAATAAAAAATCTATGTTGCTGATAATTAATAACAATAAAAATAAATTTAGAGTTCTTTAAGGTGGGTTACGGTATATCCGCTATTTTGTCGCAAAACAGCGAATATGCACAAATTTACACCAGTGGCTCAAGCACTGAAAGGTCAATAAAGTGGTCTTTCATGAAAGTTTTCATCTCGTCTTCACTTGCCGTTAGTTGAATACCAAACTGGGCGCTAGTGGCATGGCTTTTAACACTGCATATTTGTCCGCTAAACTCAGTAACACCTTTATTGTTTTTATCGAGCATAATATGACACTGAGTATTCTTTAATTCACTGAGATCAGCTTTACTTTTTACATCAAACATTACCCCAGTTACTGAGATATCTTTAATAACTCCTTGCATCTCGCGTTCGTCATTAAACTTTATTTTTGCAGCTAATAATGTGGGAATACGAGTTTGTGATCGCAAACTAAATAATTGCACTTCAGTTGGGAAATTTAAATAAATAAGCCGTGCCAGGTGCGACGACACTGACATAACCTGCTGACGAAATGCTATAACTTGCCCGCCACCGGTTTCAAGCACCGCTCTGACGATCACCACAACACCATCTTTTAAATATTCACCCGCGTTACTTAAGCGCTTGGCTGATGGATAATTTAAAATCACAAAACGCTCATGCAATAAACCAACAAATTCAGTTTTAATTCGCTTACTGGCTGTGGGTGTTAATATTTCGACATCAACAATGCTACCAGCACTAATGTAGGCAAGGTTTTCTAAGTTTAATTGTTGTCTTGTTTTTGCCATTTCCTTTCCAACTATAAATAACCTTGTACAAGTGCTCGCTTTTATACAAACTAACCACGCCAGAAGGTCGGTGTAAACAACACTAATAAGGTGAATATCTCTAATCGCCCGAACACCATCGCAATGGTTAATAGCCATTTAGCGCCATCACTAATAGCGCCATAATGCGACGCAACATCCCCCAAACCAGGGCCGAGGTTATTTAAGCAAGCTGCGGTGGCTGAGAACGCCGTTATGTTATCCATACCGGTCCCCATTAACGCTAACATAATAATGACAAATACCAACGCATAAGCAGAGAAAAATCCCCATACGGCTTCAACTACTTTATCTGGTAATGCCTTACGACCAAGTTTAATAGAGTAAATAGCACGAGGATGCACTAACCGATTAAGCTCACGTATTCCTTGCAGATAAAGTAAAAACACTCGGACTACTTTCATACCGCCGCCAGTGGAACCTGCACAACCACCAATAAAGCTCGAAAATATCAGTAAAATAGGCAAGAATAAGGGCCATGCTGAAAAATTATCGGTGGCAAAACCCGCAGTAGTACTAATTGATACCGCTTGAAATAATGCCTGATCGAGCGTTTCGTCACCGTTTGCATATATGTTATTGGACGACAGTACCGTAAAACACACTATCACCAGCGCTAGTTGAATAAACAAAAACACTTTAAACTCAGGGTCGCGGATATACACTCTGAGATTTCGACTCGAAACAGCTGCGTAATGCAAGGTGAAATTAACGGCAGCGATGATTAGAAATATCACGCAAATAAAGTTGATTAATGGACTGTCAAAATGTCCCATAGAAGCATCGTAAGTAGAGAATCCGCCTATTGCAACAGTAGAAAATGAATGACAAATAGCATCAAACCAATTCATTCCGGCAGCCCAGTACGCTAAAGTACACGCGATAGTTAACGACACATAAATATACCAAAGATGTTTTGCGGTATCGGCAATACGTGGCGTCATTTTGGAATCTTTTACAGGCCCTGGAGTTTCAGCTCGATACAACTGCATACCACCAACGCCAAGCATGGGTAGCACTGCAACCGCTAATACGATTATCCCCATACCGCCTAACCATTGCAGTTGTTGGCGATAAAACAATACCGATTTAGGGAGATATTCAATGCCTGTTAACACTGTAGCACCGGTTGTAGTTAGCCCTGAAAACGCTTCGAATACCGCATCCGCTAATGATAAATTAGGTTCTTGTAAAAAAATCAGCGGTAAAGATGCGAATGCCCCTAGAACTAACCAAAATAGCACCACAATTAAAAAACCTTCGCGAGCTTTTAAATCTCCCTGCTCGCGTCTATTTGGATAGTATGCAAGTAAACCAATAATGACACTGAATATAAATGCGAGAACAAATGGCACGCCACCACCATCTTTATAAATGAGCGATACAATTGCCGGCGGCACCATAGTGATACTGAACAGTACAACCAGTTGGCCGAGAATTTTTATGATGGTACGAAATTGCATTGAGCTATCGCTTTTTTATTAAGTAATGATTAGTGCGTGAATGCTATTGTCTTACTCTTTAATACTTAACTCAACCGCGCCATGGCTCAAATCATAAATATCTTTTATGGCTTGTGTGGCTTGGCGGCTATCTATAGTAATAACCCATTCTATATTAGCAGTAAATTGCTTTTCTATGTTAAGTACTTGAAATTGCGTTTTTAGTAACTGCTCTATCGCTCCTTGCGCGCTGTAATCACTACAGCCCACCAGCTCAACACTAGGAACTTTTAATGTAGTTGTTAAATGTGCCAAGGCATTATTTAGCGAGCCGCCATATGCTCTGACTAACCCGCCAGTACCCAGCTTTATACCGCCAAAATAACGAGTAACTACCGCGGTGACTTCTCCAAGCCCAGATCCCATTAATACATTAAGCATAGGTTTGCCTGCAGTACCATTTGGTTCACCATCATCAGAGAAACCATAAACATGACTACCACCAGGATTACCTGCAACATGCGCCCAACAGTTATGACGAGCATCGCTATATTTACTTTCAATCTCACGGATAAACGCTTTTGCCGAGGCTAAATCTGGCGTATGAGCAATATGCACAATAAAGGTGCTTTTTTTATTTCTTCTTGATGAAAAACGGTTGCTGCTGGGTACTTATATTCTGACATTCTTTGATAAACCCAAATAATGAAGCAAAAAATGGGGCCATATGGCCCCAACTTTTAACACCGGATGATTAATCTAATGCTAAATCACGGGTCATATTTTCTAAGCTATCTTCATGAACAATAATGTTGTCCTCGATGCGAATACCGCCAAATGGTTTAAACGCTTCAACCTTTTCCCAGTTAATAAACTGCTTGTTGTCTGTTTGCGTTAAATCACCAAGTAATGAATCGATAAAGTACAAACCAGGTTCAATCGTGAATACTTGGTTTTTCTCAATCAAGCGCGTACAACGCAAGAATGGATGACCTTCTGGTGGCGCTTGATGTGTACCCTTTTCATCAGCCATAAAACCACCCATATCGTGCACTTGTAAACCAAGATGATGGCCAAGCCCATGCGGAAAGAAAGTCGACGTAATACCGCGCTCAACGATCTCAGTGGCTGGTAACTTAACAATATTAAAATCACTAAGCACCTGAGCAATACGTTGATGGCAATCTAAGTGCAGTTCACCGTATAACAAACCTGGTTTCAGTGCTTTACCCAATGCAATTTGATGCTGTGTCATTGCGGCAATTAATTCGGCAAACTCGCCCGACTTTTTAAAATCATAAGTACGAGTTATATCTGCAGCATAGCCATTAAAATTAGCGCCAGCATCAATTAAGAACGAATGATGTGCTTTTGGGGCTTGAGGCTCAAAATGAGTGTAGTGCAAAATAGCGCAATTTTCGTTAAGCGCAACAATATTGCCATACGGCATTTCGTTTTCGCTTTGGCGAGTGGCCATTAAATACGCTTGCTGAATATCAAATTCAGAGCCACCGTTAAAAAAGGTATCACGCGCAGCTTTGTGGCCATCAACCGCAATACGATTAGCTTGGCGTAAGCATTCAAGTTCGTATTGAGTTTTATAAGCACGGTGGTAATTAAAGTAATTGAGCACCGGCTCTGGGTTCATAATGCTAAAGCCTAGCGCTTGAGCTACTTCTAGGTATTCACCGATATAAGCGTACTTCGCCTTATCGTATGGTAATAGTTTTTCAACTTGATCAGGCTGTAATAATAGCTCGATATCAAAGTAATCAGCCCAAAAATCTCGTGGCTCATCTGGTACTTTGTGCCAAAAATCGACAGGGCGATAAAAAATCAGTTTTGGTTTATCACTGCCATTCACAACAATCCAACAGTGTGGATTATCGATGACCGGTAACCAAGCTTTGAAATGCGGGTTGACTTTAAACGGATAATACATATCGTCTAAAAACTGACGTTTAGCTTGTCCTGAATGGATCACTAAACCTTCTAATCCTTCACGCTCAATAATAGTACGAGTACGCTGCTGCAGTGTTGCAATATGTTCGGCGTATAAAACGGCTAATTTATCCATAGAAAACCCATCTGTTAAATTTAACTTATTTTAAGTCTAACATAGACCCTGTTTAACCCCAATGCAGATGCGCTAAAGCACTTGTGCCTTAGCCACCCATCTTCATATCCAATATTGGTGCCAGTATGTTTCCTTCGCGCCCTAAACGCGTGTGATAAACCTGACGATAAGCAAACACATTTTTTACGTACTCCCGAGTTTCACGGTACGGGATAAGCTCAATCCATAATTCAGCAGGCATAGCTTCATTTGGTAACCACTTTTTGATTCTATGGTAACCAGCGTTATACGAGGCAGTTGCTAGTATTTCGTTGCCATGGTTTTTGTTTTTTAAATATTCTAAATACTCTGTGCCTAAACGTATATTTGTTTTCGGCTGATTTAAGCGACTTCCTGAAACAGTACTTTTATTGACATACTTCGCTGTACTTGGTAATAACTGCATTAAACCACGCGCATTGGCGTGAGAACGCGCATCAGGTGCAAAAGAGCTTTCACGGCGCGAAATAGCAATGCTCCAAGTAACATCTATATGATTACGTTTACTATAACGCTCAAATAAATCTTGAAAAGCAAATGGGAAACGTAACTCTACATAATCCCATGCCTTAATTTGCGCTAAAGTATAAATAGTACTGTCGTACCAATCTAATTCTGCTGCGAGTTTTGAAGCCGCGAGCTTTTCTCCATCGCTAGAAGTGCTTGTTAAATAATTCCATTCGCGACGAGCCGAAGTAAACCGCTCAAGTTCATACATCGCTTTAGCACGTTTAAAACCTGGGGCATTAGCGACCTCATGCATTAATTTATCGCTCACTAACAATGGTTGATTATTGAGTTCAATAGGTAACCCCAACCGCGCGGCAGCCAAAAAGCCATAATAGTCACGCTCTTTTGCGACTATTTGCCAAATAGCTTTAGCACGCTGTGTATCACCTCGTTGAGCTAAACTGTAGGCTAACCAATATTGCTGACCCAGACTGAGATTTTCTTTACCTGTAAAAAACGCAACGATGCCCGACCAATCCTGAGTTTTCAGCATATTGCCTAACTGCCATTGCATTAATTTACGATCTTGACGATCTTTGGGCACTTTACTCAACCAGAAACGTGCCTCAGGATGACCTCTTGATGCCAACGCTAAAGCAAAACTATAATACACATCAGCCTTTTGCTCGTCAGAATAGTTAAACATTTTGTCTAACTTTTCCCACGCCTTGAGCGCTAAGGTTTTATCTCGCCAAATTAAGCGTTTAATTCCATAGTGTGCAATTTCGCTTTCCTTAACTGTTTTATGCTTGTAACGATACATTCCTGCAACTGCACTGGGATCGCTGCGAACTTTTCGATAAAAGTCAGCCAAGTATTGCTCATTTTTTGGTAATAAAGTTTTTAAGTATGGCAATAAACTTTGCGAACCACCTTGTGCTGATAACGTAATACGTTGCCATATTTGCTCTTGGCTCATATAACCTTTTTTACGCCAAGTACTAAATAATAGGTCACATTCTTCAGGCTGTGATTTCCCAACAGTCCATAAATTTGTTACTTGTCTCATTATCGCTTGTTCTGGTGCCCCTAAATCAAGCTGATACTGCAGGTAAGTGCAAGTCAGTTCAGTATTTGTAGTCTCACGATAATTATTAATAAAAGCGGCTTTGCGGTTTTGCTTTTGCAAATTCTGCAGCCATGCTTTGCGCACTGGCCACTCTAAAGGCGTACTTTGGTAAATAGTTAAATAACGCTCTATTTCAGATTGGTGCTCAATATCGGGATGGCGCTGCCAATAGACTTGTTCCACATAAGGCTTTAATGGATGGTCTAGCTGTGCTGTTATTTCTTTAAACTCCTGATAACTAGCATATTTAACTTTTCTTTCAGCATCTAAAAATGCGTCATGTTCAGTATTAGCGTAGGCAGAAAATAAAGGAAATAATAATGCTGCTGCCGTTACACTTAAAAATTGTTTTTTCATGATGACCTTAAATATTCAAAGGTAAATAAAAGACAAACACTTCGCCTACACCTTAGCACCAAACAAGCTATATTTTAACCAGTAGTAAGGCACCACAGTAAATTTTTCGTTGCATTTTTAATTTAAAGCAAGCACACTGATTGAAATGCAAACTCATCGTACCAGTCTTAGTTCACTAACTAGGGAGAATAATAATGTTATATAAAAGCGATTCCTTTGAAGTTGCTTTCATCAAGGATAATATCGCCGAGTTCAAATTTTGTGTTGCAGGTTCTGTAAACACTTTGTCTCAGCAAACCTTGAAAGATTGCGCCTCTGCATTAAAAGAATTAGCCGCAAACAGTGATATCAAAGGCATGATTTTTACCAGTGATAAAGAACACTTTATTATTGGCGCCGATATTTTCGAATTTTTACCTACCTTTACTAAACCAGAAGCTGAATTAGTAACGTGGATCAAAGATGCCACTGATGTTTTTGACGCGCTAGAAGATTTACCATTCCCAACTTTAAGCGCTATCAATGGCTTAGCACTTGGTGGTGGTTGTGAGTGGGTACTTGCTACCGATTATCGTGTTGCTAGCACTGATGCTAAAATTGGCCTACCAGAAGTAAAACTTGGCATCATGCCTGGATTTGGCGGTACAGTTCGCTTACCACGCATTGTTGGTGCTGATAATGCGATGCTTTGGATCACCTCTGGTGCCGAAAACCGCGCAGCTGATGCTTTAAAAGTAGGTGCAGTCGATGCGGTAGTTAGTACTGACAAACTTATAGAGTCAGGAATTTCAACGCTTGAATTAGCAATCTCTGGAAAACTAGATTGGCAAGCTAAGCGACAAGTAAAATTACAACCACTTAAATTGAACCGTGTTGAGCAAGGTATGAGCTTTGCAATGGCAGAAGGTATGGTAATGGGTAAAACCAAAGGCCACTATCCTGCTCCTATTATGGCAGTTCGTACTATTAAAGCAGCAGCAAACTGTACTCGTGATGAAGCAATGGCGATTGAAAATGCCAACTTTGCTAAATTAGCACGCACTCCAGAAGCCGCAGCCCAAACGGGTATTTTCTTAGCAGATCAATACATCAAGGGGAAAGCGCGCAAACAAGCTAAAACCAGTGATGTAGTAATTAAACAAGCTGCAGTACTTGGTGCTGGTATTATGGGTGGCGGTATCGCTTACCAGTCAGCTTATAAAGGAACACCTATTATAATGAAAGACATCCAACAGGATGCGCTTGATTTAGGTATGGGTGAAGCATCTAAGCTATTAGGTCAAAAAGTTCAACGCGGCCATATGGCGATGGACAAAATGGTAGCAACGTTAGGTAAAATCAAACCAACTCTTAATGATAGCGATTTACAAAGCGCTGATATCATTGTTGAAGCAGTTGTTGAAAACCCTAAAGTTAAACAAGCCGTTTTAGCAGGTCTTGAAAAAGACATGCCTGCAGGTACTATCTTAACGTCTAACACATCAACTATTCGTATTGATGAATTAGCCACAGCTCTTGAAAAACCTGAAAATTTCTGTGGTATGCACTTCTTTAACCCAGTGCCAAAAATGCCACTGGTAGAAATTATTCGCGGTGAGAAAACTTCAGAGCAAACGATTAACGCCGTTGTTGATTACGCCTTAAAGTTAGGTAAATCACCTATCGTTGTTAACGATTGCCCAGGATTCTTTGTAAACCGTGTATTATTCCCATACTTTGCCGGCTTTAGTAAGTTAGTTGTTGAAGGCGCTGATTTTGCCAAAGTAGATAAAGTAATGGAAAACGTATTTGGCTGGCCTATGGGTCCTGCATACTTACTTGATGTTGTCGGTATTGATACGGCTTACCACTGTACTGGCGTGATGGCAGATGGTTTCCCTGAGCGCATGTCACGTGCCGAAAAAGATCCGGTAACAATATTCGCTAACGAAAAGCGTTTTGGTCAAAAGAACAAAGCGGGTTTCTACCAGTATGCTCCGGATCGTCGCGGTCGCTTGAAAAAAGCTCAAGATCCACAAGCAGTTGAGCTACTTAGTGCAATCACTGATGCACCGAAAGAGTTTGATAAACAAGAAATTATCGACCGTTGTATGATACCTATGATCAACGAAGTGCTACTGTGTTTACAAGAAAACATTGTTGCTTCTCCACAAGAAGCTGATATGGCACTTATTTACGGTATTGGTTTCCCTCCATTTAGAGGCGGCGCGTTCCGTTACTTAGATCAAACTGGACTAGCTAACTTTGTTGCAACAGCTGACAAATACGCTCATCTAGGTGCGATTTACCAAGTATCTGAACAAACTCGCAAATGGGCTGAAGAAGGCCGTATTTTCTATAAGGTGGAAGGATAAGACCATGAATACTCCAGTAATTGTAGATTGTATCCGCACGCCAATGGGCCGTTCAAAAAACGGTGTATTTAAACATAAGCGTGCCGAAGATTTAAGCGCCCACCTAATGAAGGGCTTACTTGATCGCAACCCAGCCGTTGATCCAGCATCGATTGACGATATCTATTGGGGTTGTGTACAACAAACTTTAGAGCAAGGTTTTAACGTTGCTCGTAATGCCGCATTACTTGCCGGCATTCCTCACACAGTGCCAGCGGTAACAGTAAACCGCTTATGTGGATCATCAATGCAAGCATTACACGATGCTGCTCGCGCAATCATGACTGGCGCTGGTGATACCTACATCATTGGTGGTGTTGAGCACATGGGTCATGTGCCAATGACCCACGGTAACGACTTTCACCCAGGCTTAGCAACTTCAATTGCACAAGCATCTGGCTCAATGGGCTTAACCGCAGAGTACCTTGCAACTATTCACGGTATTACCCGTGAGCAGCAAGACCAATTTGCATACCGCTCACATCAACGAGCTCATGCAGCAACGGTTGAAGGACGTTTCCGCCGCGAAATCCTCGCAATGGAAGGTCATGACGCAGATGGTTCACTGATTTTAGTTGAAGATGACGAAGTAATTCGTCCAGAAACAACGGTAGAAGGCTTATCACAGCTTCGCCCAGTATTTAACCCTGCATCAGGCTCAGTCACTGCCGGTACGTCTTCAGCTCTTTCTGACGGCGCATCTGCTATGTTAGTAATGAGCGAAGAAAAAGCCAAAGCTTTAGGCTTACCAATTCGTGCACGTGTTAAAGCCATGGCGGTTGCAGGTTGCGATCCATCAATCATGGGTTACGGCCCAGTACCAGCAAGTAAAAAAGCATTAGCACAAGCCGGTATCACTATTGATGATATCGATGTTGCTGAGCTTAACGAAGCATTCGCAGCACAGTCACTACCAGTATTAAAAGACCTAGGTCTTGCTGATGTAGTTGATGAAAAAGTGAATTTAAACGGCGGTGCTATTGCTCTGGGTCATCCTTTAGGTTGTTCTGGTTCACGTATCAGCACCTCACTTATTCACTTAATGGAAGATAAAAACGCAAAATATGGTTTAGCAACTATGTGCATTGGTTTAGGCCAAGGCATCGCAACTGTATTTGAACGTGTGCAAGATTAATAAAATGTATTAAGTAATACCTTGGTGATAAAAAGCCGCGTTGATTAAATCAACGCGGCTTTTTTATAATTAATTTTTTGCAGCTAAGTTATGTCGCTTTATAAGCACAAGTGAAGTGACTTTATTTATCAGGCTGAGGTCGTTAAACTAGCAGCCTTAAATTAATCGTTAAGCGCTAAATAAACAGTAAAGGTTATGCAATGAGTTTTGAGAATCCCGATCACCAATTAGATGCCATTGGCCTACGCTGTCCGGAGCCTGTAATGATGATCAGAAGCGCGGTACGTAAAATGGAAAATGGCGAAACTTTATTAATTATTGCCGACGATCCATCAACCACCCGTGATATCCCCAGCTTTTGTATGTTTATGGATCATACACTGTTAGAAAAAGAAGTAGATGCCATACCGTATCGATATTTAGTTAAAAAAGGGCTATAAATCAATAATTAACCCTAATCAAAACATTCATTAATCCCAGTAAAAGTTTAATTTCAACTGCCACTGAAACTCTGTTGCATGTTTATAACCAAATCGTATGTCGAAATCTTGATTGATAGGCACTGATAGCTCGATGTTCGTTGCAATACCGCTTAACTGTTGGTGATAAAACTTCTCAATTGATGTTCTTAGTTTTAAATTAGAAGTTACAGTCGTTAAAAATCCTAGCTCTATTGAAGTATCCAGCCATTGTTGGGTGCTTTGTAATTCACCAGCATAACCATTAATCATACCGTACACTAGCGACTGATTAGCATTTAATAACCATGACTTTCCAACTCCTGCCATGGCAAATGTACTTGAGCAACTAAAGCACTGACTGCGATTTCTTTCATAACCTACATTTATCTGCCATGCCCAACCGCCTTCATTTGGCCACTGACTATAGGCTGGGTTAAATGATTCTAGATCTAAAAGATGTAATTTTTCTAGATATAACTGCGAATCAAATAAAGCAACCTCAACATCCAACATCTCTAAATTAGAGTAAGGAACTCTGGCAATATCAGAAGCTAATGAATCAAAATAACTCAATCTGAAACCTAAATTTAGGCTTTGTTCATTTTTATACACAGTCGAAGAAATAGATATATTTGAGGGTTTCTGAGCTGAATGCGGTGCATATTTATCATAATTAATAAAAGAGGTTTCTTTACCTGGAGGTAGGACTAAACGAGCTTTAATAAGAGCTTTTTTTAACTTTTCAATGTGTTCAACATCATATTTTTTTATTTGCTGCAACTGAACAAACTCAAAAAGAGTTTCAATAATTCGTTTTTTAGTTACCACATCTAGATTTGTAAATGTCGGCTCAAAAAGTATATTTTGCGAATGATAAATAGCTAAAGCCAGCTTAGAGTCTTTTACTGAAAGATTGTTTTCATATTGATGAAAAACACTACTTCTTGAAGGAGTAAACTCAATCTGCTTTACTAGCTTTTCGTTATTATATTGAGCACTATTTAAGCGAGAAAAAATAGTCGCAGGAATAACCCAAGGCGAAAGCTCATTCGTTAACTGCTCACCTATAATTAATTCAACAACCCTTGCGATATGAAATGCACAGTTTTCATCCGCAAAATAGTAAGAATACTTAGCCCCCATAATTTCCCATAAATGATTAGTTAAAAAGAGGACGTCTTCTTGGCTAAAGTTAAGCTTATATTCCCATATATCTCTCAGCTCTATTTCACCATAGTTATGTTGATGACGGTAAAATAGTTGATCAGAAAAACCAGCCTCGTAACCGCCAAATAACCCTTTCGTAATATAGACCAAACCGTTTTCATTATCAGGAACTAGTGCCCCATAATTTAAGCTGTAATCTAGTAACTTATTGTGCTCTGGCGTTGATTCTATTTAGCTTTAAAAGCATATGGCCATAAAGCGAAGCCGGATTACTCATATACCCTGAAGCAAAGACTAAACTTACAGAGTGAATCGGTTGTTTATCTCTCCACTCTATAAGTTCGGTGCATTCAACCTTTGGCTCTGAGAATTCAAGCCCTTGTGATAGTAACCACTGATATCTAGCAGGATACTTGCATTGCATTTGTGCGTCTTTATTAAATGCATCAATCGTTGCTTTTAACTCGGATGAAGGGTTATTTTTGCCATTTTTTGAGATAAAAATGAATCACTCTCAATATAACTTTGAGGAGATGATGCGTTTTTATAATGCCCTAATTTCAACCAGGTTGGATGCTCGGAAAGTGAGCTAGATGAATAAGATGAAAACGTAGCAAACAGTGCTAGTGCTAGTGCTGGTAAGTATTTGATTGTAGTCATAAGTATGAGTAGGTGCTGACACCTACTCTATTAACAGTTAAATAACTGGGCAAGTAGCTGCAAACTGTGTAGTCACTTTGCTTTCAACAATTGCATATAATGCTTGAGGATTTTGAGCAGGTTTAGTCGCAAAATCGTTTCGGATAGCATTTACAATTTGACCATGAGAACTAGCGTCACAACCACGTACATTTAGCATTGCAGTAACATACTCACCTTCACCTTCAGCAATTTCTTGCTCAAGTACAGGGAATGTTTGTTGAATAAATAGAGCTGTTTTTGCACCTGCGCCTTCACAGCTACCAACAGATGATATATTTGAAGATACTGCTGTAGTACCTAAATCCCAAATAATATTTGAAATTGCTGCTGCGGTTCCATTCTCTGGAAATACCATTGCGCCGATACCACAATCCTGCCAAGGGTTAAGACCCTCTTTAGCCTGTAATGGAGCGGCTATAAAAGCCCCCGCTAAAACAACTGCTGTTACTGTAGTTTTTAACATCTGTAATCCTATTTTAATTTTTTTATTCATATTAACGATCCAAGTATATTATGATTATATTTGGCGCTTTAGAGGTTTTAAATTATTTTTGATATAGTACTCAAAAATAATTGACTTCGATTATTACAAAAAATCTGTACCAATTTTAACAGGGTGTTATTACTTCTGTAAATATAATCAGACATTATAATGGCAATATTTACCCTGTAGCTCTATTTTTTAGTTATTGTTACTTTTGGCTGATCGTTATTATGATAATCGATGCTAACGATGTAGCTGCCTTTAATTGCAGGAGTGAAGCTAAAATAATTATAAGTAGTGTCACAATCGGCAACAACGCTTTGCCCTAACGTCAGAGATTGACCGGTTGGATCTTGTTCACTGAACCCACAGTTATAACCTGCGCTCCACTCCATATCAGCGATTTTAAACTCATACACTTTACCCGGTGTTGAAAACTTTACTTGTGCTTGATAAAGCGCAGGCGCGACTTGAGTAAATTCATATTGCGTTTCTGCATCCCATAAATTGAAGTCGCCGCGTAGGTACATTGTACGGTCAAGTTCTTGGCCTGGCAGTACATCGCTAAGATCTGGCATTTGTATTTGGCTCGAACAAGCACTCAGTAAAGCAACTAGAGCCACTGTTAATATACGTTTCATAGGTATTCCCTCTAATACTAAAAAGCCAGCATAGCTGCTGGCTTTTTAAGCGAAGCTGAATTTATTTCTGTAATACAGAAATATCAGCAATATCTAAAAATAGACCACTCAGTTGACTTAGTAATGATAAACGGTTTTGCTTAACGGCTTCATCGTCTGCCATTACCATCACGTTGTCGAAGAAGTTATCAACACTTTCACGAATACCCGCAAGTTGGGCAAGCGCTTCTTGATAGTCGCCAGCCGCGTATAACGGCGCTAATTCAGTGGCAAACTTAGCAACTTGTGACGCTAATGCCTTTTCGGCATCATCGCTTAATAAGCTCTCATCAACAGTGCCTTGCGTTGTAATGTCATTTTTAGCCAGAATATTACTTACCCGTTTATTAGCTGCTGCAAGCGCTTCTGCGGCGTCTAATGTACGGAAGTGACTTACCGCTTTAACACGACGGTCAAAATCAACAGGCTTAGTTGGGCGACGTACTAGTACAGCTTGAATAACGTCTACTTCAATACCTTCATCTTGATACCATGCACGAAAACGCCCTAGCATAAATTCAAACACATCGGCTGATACATTTAAGTTAGTTAGCTTGTCGCCAAACAGGGTTTGTGATTTTGCGACTAGATTCTAAAGTATCAAGTGGTAGTTCTTTTTCTACCATGATACGCAGCGCACCAATGGCTGCACGACGAAGCGCAAACGGATCTTTATCACCTTTTGGTGCTTGGCCAATACCAAAAATACCTACCAGTGTATCGAACTTATCGGCAATCGCTACCGCGCAGCTAATTAAGTTTGTAGGTAAATTATCACCGGCAAAACGCGGCATGTATTGCTCGTTTTGGGCAATGGCAACATCTTCGGCTTCACCGTCATGGCGTGCATAGTGCATCCCCATCACACCTTGTACGTCAGTAAACTCCATCACCATTTCGGTCATTAGATCGGTTTTACTTAATAAACCAGCACGCTTAGCAAGTGTTTTATCGGCACCTAATTGCTCAGCAATGTAACCAGCAAGTTCACTAATACGCTCTGACTTATCTTTAAGCGTACCCAATTGCTGTTGGAACAATACGCTATTAAGTGATTCTAAACGGCTTTCAAGAGTTTTCTTTTTATCTGTTTCAAAGAAGAACTGCGCATCAGCTAAACGCGGGCGCACTACTTTCTCGTTACCAGCAATAACTACGCTTGGGTTTTTACTTTCGATGTTTGAAACAAACAAAAACTTATTAAGTAGCTTGCCGTCTTGATCAAGTAATGGGAAGTATTTTTGATCGTCTTTCATAGTGTAGATCAGCGCTTCGGCTGGTACATCTAAAAACGCTTCTTCAAATGTTGCAGTAAGAGTTACTGGCCATTCAACCAATGAAGTTACTTCTTCAAGTAAATCTTCATCCATAGCTACTACTGCATTAACGGCTGTTGCTGCAGCTTCGATTTGGCTACGAATTTGTGCTTTACGCTGCTGGTAATCAGCAACAACATGTGCAGACTTAAGCACCTCAAAAACATCATCAGCGTGTTTGATTGTGATTTTTTCTGGATGATGAAAACGATGGCCTTGCAGTTGGTTACCCACTGCTTTACCAAGGACTTCGCCTTCAATTAGCTGTTCGCCAAACAAAATAGTTGCGGTATGAACAGGACGAATAAATTGTGTTTTATTCGCCCCCCAACGCATTGGTTTAGGAATAGGAAGTTTAGCTAACGCTTTATTTACCGCATCAGCCATCAAGGCTGTGGTTTCTTTGCCTGCTACTTTAGCAATGTGTAACAACCATGCACCTTTATCGGTCTCGAGTGTTTGCGCTTCACTTACTTCAATACCACAACCACGAGCCCAACCCATTGCAGCTTTGGTCGGCTTGCCATCGGCATCAAATGCAGCCTTCGTTGCTGGACCACGTTTTTCTACTTCTTTGTCTTGTTGCTGAGCTTCAAGTGCTGTTACTTGTAAACCTAAGCGACGAGGAGATGCATACCAGCTTACGCCTTGGTGATTAAGCTCTAGACTCTCAAGCTCTGCAGTCAGATTTGCAGCAAATGCTTCGGCAAGTTTACGCAATGATTTTGGTGGCAACTCTTCGGTGCCAATTTCTACTAATAAATTTTGTGCTGACATGCTTACTTATCCTTACACAACGGGAAACCAAGCGCTTCGCGTTTGTCATAATAACTTTGTGCACACGCTTTAGATAATGCACGAACGCGCAAGATATAACGCTGGCGCTCTGTCACCGAAATAGCGTGACGTGCATCCAATAAGTTAAATGCGTGTGATGCTTTCATTACTTGCTCATAAGCAGGTAATGGTAAGCTTGCTTCAATTAGCTTTTGGCTCTCAGCTTCGCATTTATCAAACTGGGCAAATAAATCGTCAACATTTGCATGCTCAAAGTTATAAGTTGATTGCTCAACTTCGTTCTGATGGAATACATCACCGTAAGTAACACGGCCCATTGGGCCATCAGCCCATACTAGATCGTAGATGCTATCTACGCCTTGAATGTACATAGCTAAACGCTCAAGACCATAAGTGATCTCACCAGTAACAGGAGAGCACTCTAAGCCCCCTACTTGTTGGAAGTAGGTAAACTGGGTTACTTCCATACCGTTTAACCAGATCTCCCAACCAAGACCCCATGCGCCTAGCGTAGGTGATTCCCAGTTGTCTTCAACGAAGCGTACTTCGTCAGTAAGGGTATCAATGCCAACAGCCGCTAATGAGCCTAAATATAGCTCCTGGATGTTATCTGGTGATGGTTTTAATACGACTTGGAACTGGTAGTAATGTTGCAGGCGATTTGGATTCTCACCATAACGGCCATCGGTAGGACGACGACATGGTTGCACATACGCGCTCGACATTGGTTCAGGACCAATAGACTTTAAAAATGTTTGCGGATGAAATGTGCCTGCACCAACTTCCATATCAAGTGGCTGAATAATGACACAGCCTTGCTGTGCCCAGTAATCCTGTAAAGCCAGGATCAAACCTTGAAAGGTTTTAACGTCATATTTTTGCATATTTGGCTTTTAGTATCTGCTGTGATGTAGCGTGAAAATTACCTTCAGTATACCTTGTGCGTAGTCATGTTTTAAGCAGTTTGTGCAATTGAGAAAATAAAAAAGGAGCCTAAGGCTCCTTTTTTGTAATTACTATAATTTAATTATACGTCTAAGTTAACTACACGTAGTGCATTCGTTTCTATGAACTCACGACGCGGCTCAACTTGGTCACCCATCAAGGTTGCGAATAATTGGTCTGCACCAACAGCATCTTCAATGGTTACTTGTAACATGCGACGCGCTGAAGGATCCATGGTAGTTTCCCACAGCTGACTTGGATTCATCTCACCTAGTCCTTTATAGCGCTGGATATATAGCCCACGCTTAGATTCTGCGATCAACCATTCCAATGCATCCACAAAGTTATCAACAGCTAGTGTTTTCTCTCCACGTTGAATATAAGCACCTTCACTTAAGATATTGGCAATGTTAGTACCAGTTACTGCGATGCGTTTATAATCACGTGAAGAGATAAAATCATGGCTCAGTACGTGTGCCTTATCAACACCGTGTTGGCGAATATTGATAACTGGGTAATATAAGTTACGCTCAGTATCATGCTCTGTTGCAGCAGCGAAGATAGTTGCATCTTCATCACGTGCGACTAAGTCATCGACTAACGTTTTGGTCCACTCGATTACTTTAGCTTCATCGGCTAAATCAGTTTCGTTTAGCTCTGTTTGATAGATCAAACGTTCCATAACCGTATTCGGGTATTTACGTTTTAAGCGCTCAATAACTTTAACGGTGTTTTGATAATCATGAACGATAGCCTCTAAAGCTTCACCTTCAAGTGCAGATGCATCAGCACCGGTATAAAGTGCGGCACCATTTAATGCTAATGAAGTTAGGTATTCGACAAGTGCTGGATCATCTTTAATATAGCGCTCTTGTTTACCTTTTTTCACTTTATAAAGTGGTGGTTGAGCAATATAGATATAACCACGTTCAACGATTTCTGGCATTTGACGGTAGAAAAAGGTCAACAGTAACGTACGAATGTGCGAACCATCGACGTCAGCATCGGTCATGATAATGATGCGGTGATAGCGTAATTTTTCAGGGTTATACTCATCGCGGCCAATACCACAACCAAGGGCTGTAATTAACGTGGCAACTTCTTGTGAAGATAACATCTTATCAAAACGCGCTTTCTCTACGTTTAGTATTTTACCTTTAAGCGGAAGAATCGCTTGATTCTTACGGTTACGACCCTGCTTGGCTGATCCGCCAGCAGAGTCCCCTTCCACTATATATAGTTCAGACAGGGCTGGATCTTTTTCTTGGCAATCCGCTAACTTACCAGGTAAACCTGCTAAGTCCATTGCGCCTTTACGACGAGTCATTTCACGGGCTTTACGCGCCGCTTCACGAGCACGAGAAGCATCAATGATTTTACCAACAACTATTTTTGCGTCTACTGGATTCTCTAATAAGAATTCAGTGAATTTCTCAGCCATTGCCTGTTCTACAGCTGATTTAACTTCGCTTGAAACTAGCTTATCTTTGGTTTGTGATGAGAACTTAGGATCAGGAACTTTAACACTAACAACTGCAGTTAAGCCTTCACGGGCATCATCGCCTGTTGCATTACTGGTTGTTTTAGCTTTTTTGTTAAAGCCTTCTTTTTCCATATAGTTGTTAAGTGTACGAGTTAGCGCAGATCTAAAACCGGCTAAGTGAGTACCACCATCACGTTGTGGAATGTTGTTTGTAAAACAGTAAATGTTTTCTTGGTAAGCATCATTCCACTGCATTGATACTTCAACGCTAATACCATCTTCTTCACGTTCATGAGTAAAGTGGAATACACCTTTATGAATAGGTGTCTTGTTACGGTTTAAATACTCAACGAAGGCACGAATACCCCCTTCATATTTAAAGTGGTCTGTTTTATTTTCTTCGCGTTCATCATTTAAAATAATACTCACACCTGAATTCAGGAATGATAACTCGCGTAAGCGCTTAGCTAAAATATCGTAATGGAAATCTAAATTTGTGAAAGTCTCACCACTTGGCCAAAAACGAAGTTCAGTACCTGTGGTTTCTGATTCGCCAATTACAGCTAGTGGCGCATCAGGAACACCCATAGTGTAAAATTGCTCATGTAACTTGCCTTCACGACGAACTGTTAGCTTTAATTTTTCTGAAAGCGCATTTACTACTGAAACACCAACACCGTGTAAGCCGCCTGATACTTTATATGAGTTATCATCAAACTTACCACCAGCATGTAGTACTGTCATAATTACTTCAGCAGCTGACACGCCTTCTTCTTCATGAATTGAAGTTGGAATACCACGGCCGTTATCTCGAACAGAGACTGAACCATCTAAATGAATTGAGACAAAGATGTCATCACAATGACCTGCTAAGGCTTCATCGATAGAGTTATCAACGACTTCAAACACCATGTGGTGTAAGCCTGTGCCATCATCGGTGTCCCCTATATACATTCCAGGACGCTTTCTTACTGCGTCTAATCCTTTTAGTACTTTAATACTCGACGAATCGTAATTCTCAGACATGGTTAATCCCACTTATCTTGTTATTAGGTTGCCATGTTTCACGTGGAACATTTGTAGTTCTCGTTGCATGGGTTCCACCACAGCAGAAATACTTTCAGATTGAATTGTAGAGATAAATATTTGAGAGCTACAGTGCGACAATAACTGTCCTACTTTCTCTTTCGTATCTTCCCCTAACTCTGAAGGTAGATCATCTATTAGCAATATTGATTGCTTTTCTGTCTCTGACTCAATCAAACTATTTTGCGTTACTTTTAACGCATAAAGCAATAGTTTCAATTGACCGCGTGAAAAGGTGTTTTCCACACTATTGCCAGCGACACTAAAACTGAAATCAGCTTTATGCGGCCCTTTATTTGTAAAACCTTGGCGACTATCACGCTCAAAGCTTTGTTCGAGAGCGTCGGCTAGAGATTCATTTTCTTTCCAACCAGCATAAAAACTTATTTCTAAATCGCGTATAAGCGTTAATTCTGCACACATTTTATCAAAAAATTGCTGCTTAAACCTACTTATATACGCAATTCGTAAATTATTTATTTGGTCTGCCAGTCTAACAAATTCTTTATCCCAAAACTTGATTTGATCAAAATAATTCTTAGGCTTACTTTTCAATAATGCATTACGTTGCTTTAATACTTTATTGAAAGATTGCCACAAATAGAAAAAGTCTTGTTCCACGTGGAACAATCCTAAATCTAAAAATTTTCGGCGTTCTTTTGGACCTCCAAAAAACAACGAATAGCTTTCAGGGGTGATCACTTGTACTGGCATTAACTGGGCAAGTTCAGACACTCGACGACTAGACTTACCCTGTATTTTTAATTCGGTCTCACCACTTAAAGTCTTACTAATACCGATTGGAATTGATAAGTTATAAAGTGATTTACGACCATGAATGGTGAATTTTTCTTTATGGTGCGTAATGATACTTTTGTGTTTTGGGGTGCGGAAAGACTTGCCATGAGAAAGGTAATAAATAGCCTCAAGAAGGCTGGTTTTGCCACTGCCATTTTCACCATAAATTATGTTAATACCATTCACTGGCTCTACAGTGAGTGCCTCAATATTCCGAAAATTATTGAGGCTCAAATGACTTAAACTCATAGTGCCTTATAAGCGCATTGGCATAACAACGTACATGGCTTCTTCATCGCCAGCACCTTCAATCAATGCACTACTATTTGAATCAGCAAGCGTAAATAAAACGTCTTCTGTTTTTAATGTATTTAATACATCTAAAACATACGATACGTTAAAGCCAATTTCTAAGTCATCACCTTGATAGCTCACTTCAACCACTTCCTCAGCTTGCTCTTGCTCTGGGTTGTTGGCGGTAATTTTTAATAGTCCGTTCGATAAGTTTAACCGTACACCTCTAAACTTCTCGTTCGATAAAATAGATACCCGTTGAAACGCACTGCGTAACCATTCACGATTTGCGGTAATCACTTTATCACCACCACGTGGCAATACTCGGCGGTAATCAGGAAAACGCCCATCAACTAATTTACTAGTAAAAGTAAACTCTGTATCTAAAATACGAATATGATTTGCACCAAATTGAATTGTCACCAACTCATCATCAGCAACCATTAGCCGCATAATTTCTTGTACGCCTTTACGCGGAATTATTAGCTGACGTTGAGTGTTTAACGATTGCGTTAATTGTTTTTGCGCAATTGCTAAACGGTGACCATCAGTAGCCACTGTTTTTATATCAGTATTATCTACTTCAAACGACATACCATTTAAGTAATAGCGTACGTCTTGATTGGCCATCGAAAAGTGAGTGCTTTCAAGTAACTTTCGCAGTTCTAAGCGCGTTAGTTGAAATTCAACTTCACCGTCCCACTGCTCAAGATTAGGAAAGTCTTCCGCAGCGAGTGTAGTTAATGAAAAGCGACTTTTTCCACTGGTCAGTAATAGTTGGTGATCTTGACTGCTCAACGTTAAATCTGAACCGTCTGGCAGACTTTTACAAATATCGAGTAATTTTTTAGCTGGCAAAGTCAATTTAGTATCAGCGGTATCATCGCCAACAAAAACCTTTGCAACAAGTTCAATCTCAAGGTCTGTACCTGTCATTGAAAGCTCGCCATTTTCAACCTCTAACAAAACGTTAGATAAAATTGGCAAGGTATGCTTGCGTTCAATTGCGCCGGATACTTGCACCAAAGGTTTTAAAAATTGTTCTCTTGATATAGTTATTTGCATAATAAAGTCAGCCCTAAGATGACAATGTTCTTATTAGGTTTTGGTAATCTTCTTTCACTTCGTGGCTTTCATCACGTAGTGATTTAATCTTTCTGCAAGCATGCAATACTGTAGTGTGGTCGCGGCCACCAAAGGCATCACCAATCTCAGGTAAGCTGTGATTGGTAAGTTCTTTAGACAGTGCCATAGCAACTTGACGAGGTCTTGCGATAGAGCGGCTGCGGCGCTTAGATAGCAGGTCTGAGACACGAATACGATAATATTCAGCAACCGTACGTTGAATATTGTCTATCGTGACCAGTTTGTCCTGCAAAGCGAGCAAGTCACGTAATGCTTCTTTTACAAAGTCGATCGAAATTGGTCGACCAGTAAAGTTTGCATTAGCAATCACACGATTAAGCGCGCCCTCTAACTCACGCACATTTGAACGTAATTTTTTAGCGATAAAAAAGGCCACTTCGTGAGGTAAATTTATTTTACTCTGCTGGGCTTTTTCATCAAAATAGCCACTCGCGTTTCAAGCTCTGGCGGCTCAATCGCGATGGTTAAACCCCAACCAAAACGTGATTTAAGGCGATCTTCAACCCCTTCAATCTCTTTTGGATAACGATCTGAGGTTAAAATAATTTGTTGGTTACCTTCAAGTAATGCATTGAAAGTATGAAAGAATTCTTCTTGTGAGCGTTCTTTGTTAGCAAAAAACTGAATATCATCGATCATTAAAGCATCAACACTGCGGTAATAACGCTTAAATTCTTCAATAGCATTATTTTGCAGGGCTTTAACCATATCTTGCACAAAGCGTTCTGAGTGCATATAAACAATTTTTGCATCTGGCTTATTTGCCATAATGCCATTGCCAACCGCATGTAATAAATGCGTTTTACCTAAACCCGTTCCACCATATATAAATACCGGGTTAAAGGCAGCACCAGGATTATCCGCAACTTGCGTCGCAGCAGCTTTTGCTAACTGGTTAGATTTACCTTCAACAAAACTATCAAAGGTGTAGTTTTCTTTTATGTTTGATTTATAACCAGACTTAGGTGCAGGCTCAACCACAGCTTTAGCTGCTTTTGGTTGCTGCTTTGCTGCTGGCTGATTCATCGGGGTCGCAGAGCCAGTTGTTGCAGGCGCGATCACTTGCGCATTGTGGATTGGCTTGCTACCTACATCAAAGCGTAACTCTGGCGCTTCATCCTTACAAATCTCAACAAGTAATTCATTAATTCGGTTTAAGTACTTTTCTCTTACCCAATCAAGCACAAAGCGATTAGGTGCATAAATCGTCAGGGTATCTTCGGTACTTTCTGCTTGTAGTGGTCTTACCCACATACTGAACTGCTGCGAAGGCAGTTCATCTTGCAATACATATAAACAACTTTGCCAAACCGACAGATACACAGTTAAACTCCCAAAGACTTAGTATTTATTCCCGGTCATCTTTAGTGTCCGGAAAACATACATTTATTACTATTATTTAGGCAATTTATTAACCCAAGACCGAGTATTATGAATGCACTTTATCCACAAGTACAAGATTGATTTTTTTGAAAAATATGATCTGGCTAAAAAAACAAGCAAGACATTGATTTTTAATAGCAATTATTTTTAACTTCAAAGTATGATCATAGCAAAAAAGGGCTTGGATCGCGATCAAATTATGTGATCTATTTTACTTACCCCAAGCTTTTATGCACTTTTTATACAGAGCCTGTGGAAAACTTCTTTAATATAAGGATCCTAGCAGATCCTGCCAACAGATCTATTATCGCCCCTCTATTATAAATGCGATTATGGTTGACTTTAAGGCACTTCATCGATAATATCTCGCGCTCGCAATGGCACCTGTGCCAGGATCGCGACCTGCATAGGATGTTTTAACCTTTAACCGATCGGATGGAATTGTTATGAAAAGAACTTTTCAACCTAGCGTTTTAAAACGCAAACGTGCACACGGTTTCCGTGCTCGCATGGCAACTGTAAATGGCCGTAAAGTATTAGCTCGTCGCCGCGCTAAAGGCCGCAAAGTTCTTTCTGCTTAATATATAAGTGGAAGACTTTAACTTTGGCAGGGAGTTACGTCTGTTAACTCCCTCGCATTACTCTCGCATCTTTAATGAACCCGCTCGGGCCGCAACTCCTTTCTTTACCTTATTAGCAAAACCCAATGACCAAGCAAAACCTCGCTTAGGACTCACTGTCGCTAAAAAACGGGTTAAAAAAGCTTGCCAACGAAACCGTATTAAACGTCTTGCTCGCGAAAGTTTTCGTTTAAACCAACACACTATTGATAATGTCGATATTGTGCTGATGGTTAAAAGTGGTATTGATGAACAGTCAAATGAAGAGCTAACTAAACAACTCACTAAATTATGGCGCAAGATTAACGAACGCTGTAAACCTGGTGCACCAAAACCACCGCCGTTTAAAAAACGCCCCAACAAATCGGCTAAATCCAATAAACAGAGCCAATAGCAATAGAATTACATGGTTAATTAAGGTATCTTTAGCTCACCTTTTAATCATGCATTTAAAATTCCATTTTGGGCGTTTAAATTCATGGTATCCATTCACTAAATATTACGCAGAGGCTTGAACATCATGAGGTTACTAAAACCACTTGTTGCTTTTCCTAAGCGCTGTTTAGTGTTATTAATTCGTGGTTATCAAAAGTGGATTAGTCCGCTGTTAGGTCCGCATTGTCGCTTTAATCCAACCTGCTCTAGTTATGCTATTCAAGCAATTAATTTGCATGGATCTGTAAAAGGGAGTTGGTTAGCGGTTAAACGCATATTAAAATGTCATCCTTTACATTCAGGTGGGGATGATCCCGTACCTGAAAAATTAACCCATATTAACCACCAACACGAGAAATAAGAGCTGTTATGGAATCGCAACGCACGTTTTTATTCATCGGCCTGATGCTTGTATCGTTTTTATTGTTCCAAGAGTGGAATAAAGACTACAACGCACCAAAAGTCGATCCTAGTGCCAACACACAAACACTACAAACTAATTCCCCTGACTCCGATGATTATGTTCCATCATCAACCGATGGTGAATTACCTACTGCAGCAACAACCGCGAAACGTTCAGTTATTGAAATTACGACTGACGTATTCAAAGTTAAAATTGACACCCGTGGTGGTGATATTGTTGAAGCTGACTTACTGCAATACGAAGAAACAAAAGGCAGCGAAACGCCTTATATGTTACTTGGTGAGTTTGATGGTAAACAATATTTCTCTCAAAGTGGTTTAATAGGCTTAAATGGCCCAGATGCATCTGCAGAAGGTCGCCCAGTTTATCACTCTGAGCAAAAAACATTTGCTTTAACAGGTGACGAACTTCGCGTACCACTTACATTTACTGATAGCAAAGGTGTTAGTTTTACTAAAACGTATGTATTCAAAAAAGGTCAATACGATGTTGCTTTAGAATACTCAGTAAATAACACCACCGCAGAGCCAATTCAAGTACAGCTGTATACGCAAGTAAAACGCACAGTACAAGATAAAGGCAGCTTAGTTGACCAAAACTACTTAGGTGCTGCCTATGGTTCTGCTGAGGAAAAGTACGAGAAATATAGCTTTTCTGATATGGCCGACAAAAACCTTAGCATTAATACGCAAGGTGGTTATATTGCTTTTATTCAGCACTACTTTGTAAGTGCGTGGGTTCCTTCGCAAGAACAGCAAAATACCCTTTACAGCTTAATTGCTAAAGGCAACGCAGCAATTATTGGTGCTAAAGGTGAGCCGATAAATGTACAAGCGAACCAACAAGCAACTCTTGGTGCAACTTACTATATGGGCCCTAAAGAGTCGGATATACTTGAAGCTATTCATCCGAACTTAGATTTAACTGTCGATTACGGTTGGTTATGGTTTATCTCACAGCCGTTATTTATACTATTAAAATGGCTACATAGCATACTAGGTAACTGGGGTGTGGCAATTATCGCCATTACTGTGATTGTTAAATCAGCAATGTACCCACTTACCAAAGCGCAATATACGTCAATGGCGAAGATGCGTGCCCTACAGCCTAAAATGGCTGCATTAAAAGAAAAGTTTGGTGATGACCGTCAAAAATTCGGCCAAGCAACCATGGAAATGTACCGCAAAGAGAAAGTAAACCCTATGGGTGGCTGTTTCCCTATTTTGCTGCAAATGCCAATTTTCTTAGCGCTATTTTATGTATTCTTAGAATCAACAGAACTGCGTCATGCTGAATTTATTTTTTGGTTAACTGACTTATCTGCGAAAGACCCATACTACGTACTACCAATCTTATTTGGTGCCAGTATGTTTATTACTCAGAAGCTACAACCAATGACGGTAACTGATCCGATGCAACAAAAGATGATGACCTTTATGCCGGTTATCTTCTCAGTGTTCTTCCTTTGGTTCCCATCTGGTCTAGTACTTTACTGGTTAGTATCAAACCTTATCTCTATCGCACAGATGCTGATCATCTATCGCGGTATGGAAAAGCAAGGAATAAAAGTCAGGGGCTAATTTGCTCAGTTACTTAAATTAAGGCGACCATTGGTCGCCTTTTTTATTGCCCGCTATTCGCCAGTCATAACTGCATAGGTTACAATACGCCCATACCATTACTCTTTAAGTTGGCAAACTATTAGCATGATCAATCAAGACACAATTGCAGCACAAGCAACCGCACCTGGTCGTGGTGGCGTTGGTATTATTCGCGTTTCTGGCAGTTTAGTAAAAACCGTCGCCGAACAGATTATTGGTCGTTGCCCTAAGGTGCGTTACGCCGATTACGTGCCATTTAACAGTCTTGCTGGCGAGCAACTTGATCAAGGTATTGCTATTTATTTTGCCGGGCCAAACTCTTTCACTGGCGAAGATGTACTTGAACTACAAGGCCATGGCGGTCCTGTAGTACTGGATATGCTACTTAAAGAAATTAGCCAAATTGAAGGTGTGCGATTAGCAAAGCCAGGCGAGTTTTCTGAGCGCGCCTTTATGAACGACAAAATGGACTTAACCCAAGCAGAAGCAATTGCTGACTTAATTAATGCCACTTCAGAACAAGCAGCCAAAAGCGCCTTACAATCACTCCAGGGCGAGTTCTCTAAGCACATTGATACCTTAGTTGAAAAAGTCATTCACTTGCGTATGTACGTTGAAGCGGCCATTGATTTTCCCGATGAGGAAATAGACTTTTTATCTGACGGTAAAGTCTCTGGTGATCTAAATGTCATTATCACTCAGCTAAGCAATGTGACCAATCAAGCAAAACAAGGCAGCATTATGCGTGAAGGTATGCGCGTGGTGATTGCTGGGCGCCCTAACGCAGGCAAATCTAGTTTACTAAATGCACTTGCAGGGCGTGAAGCCGCTATTGTTACTGAAATTGCCGGCACCACCCGTGACGTACTACGAGAACACATTCACATTGATGGCATGCCGCTACATATTATAGATACTGCAGGCCTGCGCGAAAGCCCAGACCGCGTTGAGCAAATAGGCATTGAACGCGCATGGGATGAAATAAAACAAGCCGACCGCGTGTTGTTTATGCTTGATGGCACTGATACCAAAGACACTGACCCACATGCTATTTGGCCAGAGTTTATGGCAAAACTACCTGCCGGTATGGGCGTAACCGTGATCCGAAATAAAGCCGATTTATCGGGTGACGAAGTCGGTATGAGCGAAAACCAGCAATATCCAGTGATCAGCTTAAGTGCTAAAAATGCTGATGGTATAGAGTTAGTTCGTACTCACTTAAAGGCATGTATAGGTTTTCAGGGAGCTACCGAAGGCGGCTTTATGGCCCGTCGTCGTCACTTGGATGCACTCGATAGCGCAGCTCATCATTTACAAACTGGCAAAGACCAATTAGAGATGCATATTGCCGGTGAGATCCTAGCTGAAGAACTACGTTTAACACAAAACTACTTAAACGAGATCACCGGTGAATTTACCTCTGACGATCTACTTGGCAAAATTTTCAGCTCATTTTGTATCGGTAAATAATTAAAAACTAAGGGTGCTTATATAAGCACTCTTAGTCCCCTTCAAAAACCAGTATATTATTATACCAATCGACTTAAATATTTAACCATTCTAGCGAACTACATAAAGCGCTAACTGCGTTATAATTTTTTCAATTAGAACAACTACATGTCAAAATTTACGCCTTGTTATCACTGTATTTATCTGTCGCTATAAATTGTCAGTAACTTTACACGATTGGTATTAGCTGTATTCAATAAAAAATAAAAGTCGTTATTTAATAACCAGACTTGACCAACCGCTCTAAATTATCCGTCGCTATCACTGCCTTTTAGGTTTTTACAACGAGCTTAAAATTTACGTTCAGTGCCGAATTTGGCCAGCGTAGTCACCGTAATCTTTTTATAGTCATAATGAAATTCACTTTTGAGATCATTATGAATAAATACCAAACCTTTCATCAATTACATAAACAAGACCAATTATTTTTATTACCAAATGCGTGGGATCCATTAAGCGCTCGCATATTAGCTGATACTGGTTTTGCTGCTATCGCCACAACAAGTTGGGGGATGGCCCAATCTAGAGGTCAAGAAGATGGCGAACAATGCTCATTTGAGGAGTTTATAAGTCAGCTAAAACCAATAATCGATGCTGTTAATATTGCTGTTTCTGTGGATATTGAATCAGGTTACAGTAATGACGTAAACACTATTTGTCAGCATGTTTTGGCCGTAGCCAAATTAGGTGCTGTCGGTATTAATATTGAGGATTCAGATAAAAAAACAGCTCAGTTACGCTCCCTAGAACACCAAGTAGAAATCCTTAAAGCGATTAAAAATACACTTAAAAAGTATGGTTTTTCACAGCTATTTATCAATGCTAGAACTGATTGCTACAGCCAAAATATGGCTTCTCTTGAACATGTAATAACTCGATCTTTGGCTTATCAAGACGCTGGCGTTGATGGTATTTTTATCCCTGGATTATCCGATTTAACAGCAATAAAGCAAATAACAACGACACTTAAGGTGCCACTTAACGTGATGGCACAGCCATTAAAAAGTGATTTTCTTTGCGATAATAGTAGTAATAGCAGCTCATTATTTGCACATGGCGTGCAAAGATATACGCTTGGTAATGCACTATTTGATGCCACAAAAGCCTATATTTTTACCGCTAGCAGTACTTTTAATAGCACAAAAAGTAGCGATCATTTATTCTAATCGGAGTTTTAAAAGCTATTTATACAAAATTAAAATCATAATTAGTGATAAAAATAGCAACTAATTTAGAAATTGATCAGCACAAGCTCAAATTGTTATCCACAATTTGGGCTTTTTTGATCATTTTTAACTTAGAGGCATATAAAAAGTACTCAATTTATTAGCTCAAACAGTATAAATCGAGCAATAAACCCACTAAATCAACTTTAATTGCCATTAATTACTTATTTAGCACCCTACTTGAAATATTTTTTGGCATTTCATAAATTAATTTATAGCCAAAACGATCGTTATCAACAGGCGATCTATCCACATTCTGATCACTCGTTTTAAAACTCTTAATGAAACGAAAATTCACCACTCATAAAACGTAAAATCAATAGCTTAGTAAAATAAAAATAAGATCTTATGTTTTTACTACCCAGCTTTCCCACTTTTTATCAACAGCTTGATCAGAAGATTACACATTGGAATACTTTATTTTATTTATATATATCAAACAATTACGAATTAAAAATAAAAACAATCAAAAATTGTACCTTAAATACTTATACAAACTTTCATTCAAGGCTTTACTGCTGAGTAAACTCAGTTATCATAAGCCTATAAGTAAGCAGTTGTGTGATCAAATAGAATTATGAACTCCGTTAATATCATTATAGGCAGCCAAATGGGATCTGCTGAGTATGTAGGTGAGCAACTAGCAGAGCAGTTAGTTACTCAAGGGATCACTACAGAAGTTCATGATCAACCTAACTTTTCACAGATAAACCAAGAAAATACTATCTGGTTATTGTGTACTTCTACTTATGGTGCTGGTGATTACCCTGAGAACCTTTTATCCTTTGTTGAAGATATTAATCAAGTTAATGATTTAAAAGGATTAAAGTTTAGTGTTATTGGTTTAGGTGACACCAGTTATGATACCTATAACCTCGCTGGCCGTAATCTAGAACAACTTTTAGTAAGTAAAGGCGCGCACTGTATAGCAGAGCGCTTAGAGTTGAATATTCTTGATGAAGAACTACCAGAAGACACCGCATTAGCTTGGTTACCAAGCTGGATCGAGCAAATAAACCGTATTTAATTAAGATCACAGTTTAGATCCAAATTTAAAGTTACCCACAATTTACTGAGTATTTAGATCAGATTGTGGATAAGCTATGATCTAACTGCGTTTTAAGACTATGTTATCCATTGGATAAGATCTGATCCAATACCCCTGTGCATAAAGAGCCTTTTTGATCAGAGCTTATAATCAGTTAGATCCGATCATATTAACACCTTTAGATCCGAACTAACTTTATGTTTTAATAAGTAAACTAAACCTTATCAACAGAAATCATGCTCAGTAGTAGTAACAGTAATAAAAGATCTCTTTAAAAGATCCTTTATATTATTAGAGATCATTTACTTAGATCTTGGCCACAGTTTAATCATTTATCTTCTGTAAATTTATAGGTAGAATACGCTCCCCCTTGAAAGTTTGCTGGTTGATTAAGTAGGATCCCGAAATGATTTTTCACGAAAATTTTGATGTTATTGTTGTTGGTGGTGGACATGCAGGTACAGAAGCTGCGTTAGCTGCTGCACGTATGGGTATGAATACCCTACTGCTGACTCACAATATGGATACCCTTGGTCAGATGTCATGTAACCCAGCAATTGGTGGTATTGGCAAAGGTCATTTGGTTAAAGAAATTGATGCACTAGGTGGTGCAATGGCCCAAGCAATTGATAAAGGCGGCATTCAATTCCGTACTTTAAATTCTTCAAAGGGACCAGCAGTAAGAGCTACTCGTGCACAAGCAGATCGCGCTTTATATAAAGCTGCTATTCAAGATATTTTACAACACCAAGATAACCTGAAGATCTTTCAGCAATCATGTGATGATCTGATTGTTGAAAATAATAAAGTAACAGGTGTTGTTACTCAAATGGGACTGCGTTTTAGCGCACCTTCTGTGGTATTAACCGTAGGCACTTTCCTTGGTGGCCAAATTCACATTGGCTTAGAAAACTTCAAAGGTGGTCGCGCTGGTGATCCACCTTCAATCGCATTAGCAAATCGTTTACGTGAATTACCATTTCGTGTTGATCGCTTAAAAACTGGAACGCCACCACGTATTGATGCCCGTACAGTTGATTTTAGTAAAATGGAACAACAACCTGGTGATGCTATAACACCGGTGTTTTCATTTATGGGTAAGCAGTTAGATCATCCACAACAAATTTCTTGCTTCATCACATACACCAATGAAAAAACTCATGATGTGATCCGCAATAATTTACATCGTTCACCTATGTACTCAGGTGTTATTGAAGGGATTGGTCCACGTTACTGTCCTTCTATTGAAGATAAAATTGTTCGCTTTGCAGATAAAGACAAACATCAAATTTTTGTTGAGCCTGAAGGCCTAACATCTTATGAACTTTATCCAAATGGTATTTCAACTAGTTTGCCATTTGATGTGCAATTAGAGATTGTGCAATCAATCACTGGCTTTGAAAATGCACATATTTGCCGTCCAGGCTATGCTATCGAGTACGACTTTTTTGATCCACGCGATTTAAAGAAATCATTAGAGACCAAATTTATTGATGGTTTGTTCTTTGCTGGACAGATCAATGGCACTACAGGCTATGAAGAAGCCGGTGCACAAGGCTTAATTGCCGGTATGAATGCAGCATTGCAAGTGCAAGGTAAAGAGCCTTGGACACCACGCCGTGATGAAGCTTATGTGGGTGTATTAATCGACGATTTAACTACACTAGGTACCAAAGAACCGTACCGTATGTTTACTAGTCGTGCTGAATACCGTTTGTTACTACGTGAAGACAACGCTGATATTCGTTTAACAGCAAAAGGTCGTGAACTTGGTTTAGTTAACGATGAACGCTGGCAAGCATTTAATGAAAAAATGGATATCATTGCAAAAGAATCTCAACGGATCAAAGAAACTTGGATCCATAAAGATCACGCTGTAATTGATCAAGTTAATGGCTTACTTAAAACACCATTAACCCGAGAAGCAAGTTTAGAAGAATTATTACGTCGCCCTGAGATCCGTTATAACGATCTAATGGCGATCGAAGGATTAGGATCTGAGTTTGATCATGCAACAGCGTTAGAGCAAGTTGAGATCCACACTAAGTACGCAGGTTATATTGCTCGTCAGCAAGAAGAGATCAATAAGCAACTTCGTCATGAGTTAACTATTTTGCCTAAAGATTATGATTACTCGATCGTATCGGGTCTATCAAATGAAGTGGTTGCTAAATTAACTGAGGCGCGTCCTGATACAATCGGTCAAGCATCACGTATTTCAGGTATCACGCCTGCTGCTATTTCGCTATTATTAGTTTATCTGAAGAAGCAAGGCTTACTACGTAAAATTGCGTAGTCATTAAGGAATACTGTGTTACAGCAACAATTAACTACTTTGTTAGCGCAAACTGATATTGCGCTAACTGAAAAACAACAGCAACAATTGGTTCAGTATGTTGAGTTACTCAATAAATGGAACAAAGCTTATAATTTAACCTCAGTGCGTTTACCTGAGGATATGATGATTAAGCATATTATGGATAGCTTAGTTGTTGCACCTCACCTACCCGGTCATCATTATATTGATGTTGGTACGGGTCCTGGTCTTCCGGGTATCGTATTAGCTATTGCATTACCTGAGACACAATTTATTTTATTAGATAGTTTAGGTAAACGCGTGCGTTTTTTAATGCAGGTAAAACATGAGCTAGGTCTGAAAAATGTAACCCCAGTGCAGTCTAGAGTTGAAGATTATCAACCAAGTGTTAAATTAGATGGTGTATTGAGTCGTGCTTTTGCATCTTTACAAGATATGGTTGACTGGTGTTCGCACTTGATTGATCATTCAGGTAAGTTTATTGCCTTAAAAGGCGTATTTCCAAGTGAAGAGCTAGAATCTTTACCAGCAGGTGTTAAGTTCGAGCAAAAAATCACCTTGGAAGTACCAAAATTAGATGCGCAAAGACATTTAATTATTCTTTCTAAAGACTAGGGATCAGAGATACTGTGGCAAAAGTCATCGCAATAGCAAACCAAAAAGGTGGTGTGGGTAAAACCACCACAGCAGTTAATCTCGCGGCATCAATGGCTGCAACTAAACGTAAAGTGTTGCTTATTGATCTCGATCCGCAAGGCAATGCAACCATGGGTAGCGGCGTAGACAAATACGGCGATGTGGCAACAATTTATGATTTATTAATCGAAGATAAACCAATTGAAGAAGTTGTTACTAAAGAAACCTCTGGTGAATATCATTTAATTGCTGCCAATGGTGATGTTACCGCCGCCGAAGTTAAACTGATGGAGCTTTATGCTCGAGAAGTACGACTACGCAATGCCCTTGAAAAAATATCTGATCAATATGAATTTATTTTTATCGACTGCCCACCATCACTGAACATGCTTACGGTGAATGCAATGGCGGCCGCGGATTCAATTTTAGTGCCTATGCAATGTGAATATTATGCGCTTGAAGGCTTAACCGCATTAATGGACACAATTACGCAATTAGCCAAGTTAGTTAATCCAAAACTACAGATTGAAGGGATTTTACGTACTATGTACGATCCGCGTAATCGTTTGGCCAATGATGTATCTGAGCAGCTTAAACAACATTTTGGCGATAAAGTATACCGCACCGTGATCCCACGTAATGTACGTTTAGCTGAAGCGCCGAGTTTTGGTGCACCCGCAATGTATTATGACCGGGCATCAAGTGGCGCTAAAGCGTATTTAGCACTTGCCGGTGAAATGTTACGCAGAAAAGAAAAAATATCCCCAATCGTCGCCTAACTTGAGGTAAAAAGAACATGTCTGCTAAAAAACGCGGTTTAGGCCGAGGACTCGATGCTTTATTAAGCTCGTCAAAACCAGCACCGAGTGCCCGCACTGAACAACCCAACGTGAGTGAGCAGGATGTAATTATTCAGCCAACCAGTAGTGAACTGCAAAAGCTACCGATTGAGTTTTTACACTCAGGTAAATATCAGCCACGTAAAGACATGTCCGAAGAAGCGCTTGAAGAGCTAGCAAGCTCAATTCGATCGCAAGGGATTATTCAGCCAATTGTAGTTCGTCCAGTAGCAGAAAACAGTTATGAGATAATTGCTGGTGAACGTCGCTGGCGTGCTGCACAAATAGCTAAGCTAGACGTAGTACCATGTATCATTAAAGATGTGCCTGATGAAGCTGCGGTGGCCATCGCATTGATTGAAAATATTCAACGCGAAGATCTAAATGCCATGGAAGAAGCGGTTGCATTGCACCGTTTGTTAACTGAGTTTGAATTAACTCACCAACAAGTGGCAGATGCCGTAGGCAAATCACGCACGACGGTAACTAATTTATTACGACTAAATAACCTTAATGATGATGTTAAAATATTGTTGGAACATGGCGATATTGAAATGGGTCATGCGCGTTGTTTATTAGCCCTTGAAGGTGAAGCACAATCTGATGCTGCTCGACTGGCTGTAGCAAAGGCTTTAACTGTACGCGAAACAGAAAAATTAGTTCGTTCAATTATTGAACCTGCCCCTAAAAAAGAAACTTTCGAAAAAGATCCAGATGTCAAACAGTTAGAACAACAATTAGCCGAAAACTTGGGTGCTAAAGTTGAAATTAACTACAACAAAAAAGGCAAAGGAAACTTAGTTATTTCGTATACTAACTTAGAAGAGTTAGATGGAATTTTAAGCCGTATAAATGCAGAGAATTCCGAGCATTAATAAATATCATGTCCAAAAAGAGACATTCGTCGCAAATTTGCACCACAATACACCGACTCAAGTTGCAAAACTGGTAGGAATCAGTATAATTTCGCCAGTTTTCATGCCCTGACAATTAGATTGCCACTAAGGTTAACTAAACGTGACAAATAAGTTAGCGAGGCCATATCGGCTTGCCGCATTAAAATTAATATGTCTTCAGGGCGTTGTAGCATTAGTTGCTGCTGTAATCATTTTTGTTGGTTGGGGAGTAGATGCAGGCCTTTCAGCTATCGCTGGAGGCACTGTAGCGGTGCTCCCTAATTTTGTATTTGTTATCTATGCATTCCGTTATATGGGTGCTAGTAAAGCAAAACAAGTGTTTGCCTCGTTTAAACGCGGCAACGGATTAAAATTTTTGCTAACAATCTTTTTGTTTGCGCTGATATTTAAACTGTATCCGGTAATCTTTTTGCCATTTTTTTGTAGTTTTATATTAGTGATGTTCGTTGGATTGTTCGCGCCAGTTTTTTTTAATCATTAACTTTTGGGATATAACATGGTTGCAGGTGAAGAGCTAACTCTAACGGGTTACATCAAGCACCACCTAACCAACGGTCAGGTGCGTCTATCCGACGACCCTAACAATTGGTGGATGGTACTTAATGTCGATACCCTAGCATGGTCTATCGGTTTAGGATTGATCTTTCTATGGATCTTCAAGCGCGCTGCGAATAAAGCAACGCTTGGTGTTCCTGGTAAATTTCAGTGCTTTATCGAGATGGTCGTAGAATTCGTTGACTCTAACGTGAAAGATACCTTTCACGGTAAAAGTAAACTAATTGCCCCTCTTGCTCTGACAATTTTTGTCTGGGTATTCTTGATGAACTTAATGGATTTAATACCTGTTGACTTCCTACCAACTGCTGCGGCATTGATTAGTGGTGAGTCTTGGGATGTTATTTCAAGCGGTCAATCGCATACTTATATGAAAGTGGTACCTACAACCGATCTTAACTTAACGTTAGCAATGGGTTTAGGTGTATTCGCACTTATCATCTTTTATTCGATTCGCGTTAAAGGCGTTATGGGTTTTGTTAAAGAACTTACATTACAACCGTTTAACGTTAAGAACCCAGTGGTTCAAGCACTATTTATTCCAGTAAACTTGTTACTAGAGCTAGTAACCTTGTTTGCTAAGCCAATCTCATTGGCACTACGTTTATTTGGTAACTTATACGCAGGAGAATTGATCTTCATTCTGATTGCAGCGATTGGCTTATTCCAATTACCACTGCACTTCGTATGGGCTGTGTTCCACATTCTCGTAATCGTATTGCAAGCATTCATCTTCATGATGCTAACAATTGTATACCTGAGCATGGCGTCAACTGATCATTAATCAGACGTCAGTTCAATAAAGATTTTTTTACTTAAACTTTAAACTTTGAAAATTAATCGGAGAAAACAATGGAAATCGTACTAGGTCTTAAATATATCGCTGTAGCGTTACTTATCGGTTTTGGTGCTTTAGGTACTGCTATCGGTTTTGGTAACTTAGGTGGTAAATTCCTTGAGTCTGCTGCTCGTCAACCTGAGCTTGCACCACAACTACAAGTTAAAATGTTCATCGTAGCGGGTCTTATCGATGCTATCGCGATGATCGGTGTAGGTATTGGTCTATACATGTTGTTCGCACTTTAATATTGAAAAAATACTTTATCCGCGATCAACTATTGACTAAGGAGGAGTGGTTGTGAGTTTAAACCTTACTCTACTCGGCGAATTAATAGCATTTATCGTTTTTGTTTGGTTCTGCATGAAGTTTGTGTGGCCACCACTTAACGGTGCTATTGAAGCTCGCCAGAAAAAAATTGAAGATGGTTTAGCGGCCTCTGATAAAGCTGAAAAAGATCTTGAACTTGCTCGTAAAAAAGCAACTGCAGAACTTAAAGAAGCTAAATCACAAGCTGCTGAAATCATCGAGCAAGCTAAGAAGCGTGCAACGCAAATCGTAGACGAAGAGACATCTCGTGGTCACGACGAGCGCGAAAACATCATTGCTCAAGGTCATTCTGAAATTGAAGCCGAGCGTAACCGTGTTAAAGAAGAACTGCGTAAGCAAGTTGCTACTTTAGCGGTTATCGGCGCACAGAAGATTCTAGAGCGCGAAATCAATGAAGCCGCGCACAGCGACATTGTTGAAAAACTTGTAGCTGAGCTTTAATAGGAGGGTCTGAGCATGTCTGAATTGACTACAATCGCTCGCCCATACGCTAAAGCGGCCTTTGAATTTGCCGTTGAAAAAGGCGTAGTTGAGAGTTGGAATGATATGTTGTTTTTTGCTTCAGAAGTGGCGAAAAATGAACAAGTCGCTCAATTCCTAACTGGAAGCGCCTCTGCTGATAAGCAATCAGAAATTGTTATTTCTGTTTGTGCAGAGCAACTCAACGAATACGGTCAAAACCTTGTAAAGGTTATGGCTGAAAATGGACGTTTGACCGCCCTACCAGCTGTTGCACAATTGTTCTCTGCTTTTAAAGCAGATTACGATAAAGAGATTGATGTTGACATCACCTCTGCAACAACCCTTGCTGCAACGCAGCAAGAAACACTGGTAGCGGCACTTGAAAAACGTTTCGCACGCAAAGTTAAGCTGAATTGTAGTGTTGACGAATCACTTGTTGGTGGCCTTATGATTAAGGCTGGAGACACAGTAATCGACGGCACTGTTCGCGGTAAATTAAACCGTTTAGCCACTACACTACAATCGTAATTGGGAAGAAGAGCATGCAACTTAATTCCACTGAAATTTCTGATCTGATCAAACAACGTATTGAGAAGTTCGAAGTTGTAAGTGAAGCTCGTAACGAAGGTACAATTGTATCTGTTACTGACGGTATCATTCGCATCCACGGTCTTGCTGACTGTATGCAAGGTGAAATGATTGAGCTTCCAGGCAACCGTTATGCTATCGCACTAAACCTTGAGCGTGACTCAATTGGTGCAGTAGTAATGGGTCCATACGCTGACCTTACAGAAGGCGTAAAAGTATACACAACTGGTCGTATCTTAGAAGTTCCTGTTGGTGCTGGTTTACTTGGTCGTGTTGTAAACACACTAGGTGCACCTATCGACGGTAAAGGCGCTTTAGATAACGACGGTTTTGAACCTGTAGAAAAAATTGCACCGGGTGTAATCGAACGTAAATCAGTAGATGAGCCAGTACAAACTGGTTATAAATCTATCGATGCGATGATCCCAGTGGGTCGTGGTCAACGTGAACTTGTGATCGGTGACCGCCAAACAGGTAAAACTGCACTAGCAATCGATGCAATCATCAATCAAAAAGACACAGGCGTTAAGTGTGTGTACGTAGCGATTGGTCAAAAAGCATCTACTATTGCTAACGTAGTACGTAAATTAGAAGAGCACGGTGCATTAGCAAATACTATCGTAGTTGTTGCATCTGCTTCTGAGTCTGCGGCACTTCAGTACTTAGCACCGTTCGCGGGCTGTACTATGGGTGAATACTTCCGTGACCGTGGTGAAAACGCATTAATCGTATATGATGATTTATCTAAGCAAGCAGTTGCTTACCGTCAAATCTCATTGCTACTTAAGCGTCCACCAGGTCGTGAAGCATACCCAGGTGACGTATTCTATCTTCACTCTCGTCTTCTTGAGCGTGCATCGCGTGTAAACGCTGAGTACGTTGAAAAGTTCACCAATGGTGAAGTGAAAGGTAAAACAGGTTCATTGACGGCATTGCCAATCATTGAAACTCAAGGCGGCGACGTTTCTGCGTTCGTACCGACTAACGTTATCTCTATCACCGATGGTCAGATCTTCTTAGAAACTGACTTATTCAACTCAGGTATCCGTCCGGCAGTAAATGCTGGTATCTCGGTATCGCGTGTTGGTGGTGCTGCACAAACTAAAATCGTTAAGAAACTAGGTGGCGGTATTCGTCTAGCCCTAGCTCAGTATCGTGAATTAGCTGCGTTCTCGCAGTTCGCGTCTGACCTTGATGATGCAACTCGTGCTCAACTTGAGCATGGTGAGCGTGTAACAGAGCTAATGAAGCAGAAACAGTACGCGCCAATGTCTGTTGCTGAAATGTCTTTGTCGTTATTTGCAGCAGAGAAAGGTTACCTTCAAGATATCGAAATCGTTAAAATCATGGATTTCGAAGCTGGGTTACTTTCTTATGCAAACAGCACATACGCAGAGCTTATGGCTCAAATCAATGAAACTGGTAACTACAATGCCGAGATCGAAGCGCAGCTTAAAGAACTTCTAGAGAAGTTTAAATCTACGCAAACTTGGTAATTTAGTTATAAATGGTGCGCTTTAGTTCGCTAAAGCACACCTTGATTCGGAGAAAGAGTCATGGCCAGCGGAAAAGAGATTAAAAGCAAGATCGGTAGTATTAAAAATACTCAAAAGATCACTAGCGCTATGGAAATGGTTGCTGCGTCTAAAATGAAAAAGGCACAGGAACGAGTGGCTTCAAGCCGTCCGTACGCTGAAAATTTACGCAAAGTGATCGGTCATGTTGCTAATGCTAACCTTGAATATCGCCATCCATATATGGAAGAGCGTGAGGTCAAGCGCGTTGGTTATATCGTCATTTCTACCGACCGTGGTTTATGTGGTGGCTTAAACTCTAATGAGTTTAAGAAAGTATCTTTAGATATCAAAGCGTGGAAAGAAAAAGGTGTTTCTGCAGATTTCGCAGTTATGGGCTCAAAAGCCGGCACTTTCTTTAACCGTTTTGGTGGAACAGTACTTGCCAAAAAATCAGGGTTAGGCGATGCGCCTTCTATTACCGACGTAATTGGTCCGGTAAAAGTAATGCTAGAAGCATTCAATGAAGGCAAATTAGACCGCTTGTATGTGGTTTACAACAAGTTTGTAAATACCATGAAGCAAGAGCCAACAATCGATCAGTTGTTGCCTTTGCCAAAAGACGAAAGCAAAGAACTTGCACACCGTTGGGATTACATTTACGAACCAGATCCAAAAGCAATTTTGGATACATTAATGGTTCGTTTTGTGGAATCTCAAGTATACCAAGGTGTAGTTGAAAATGCTGCCTCTGAACAGGCCGCCCGTATGGTTGCAATGAAAGCTGCAACTGATAACGCAGGCGACCTTATGGATGAGTTACAGCTTGTTTATAACAAGGCTCGCCAAGCGGCAATCACACAAGAAATTAGTGAGATTTGTTCTGGTTCAGCAGCAGTTTAATGCTTCGGGCAAAGATTAACGAGAGGAATAGACATGAGTTTAGGTAAGGTCGTCCAAATTATCGGCGCCGTTGTGGATATTGAATTTTCACAAGACAGCGTGCCAGCCGTATATGACGCGTTAAAAATAACAGATGGCGATTTAGCTGGTTTGACTCTAGAAGTTCAACAACAGCTAGGTGGCGGTGTGGTACGTACTATCGCACTAGGTACTACTGACGGTTTACGCCGTGGTGCATTAGTATCAAACACAGGTGAAGCGATTCAAGTTCCAGTTGGTAAAGCAACGCTTGGTCGTATCATGAACGTACTTGGTGAGCCAATCGATGAAGCTGGTCCAATCGGCGAAGAAGACCGTATGTCTATTCACCGTGCAGCGCCTTCATACGAAGAGCAATCAAGTTCAGTAGAACTTTTAGAAACTGGTATCAAGGTAATCGACCTTGTATGTCCATTCGCTAAAGGTGGTAAAGTTGGTTTATTCGGTGGTGCCGGTGTTGGTAAAACCGTAAACATGATGGAACTTATTCGTAACATCGCAATCGAGCACAGCGGCTACTCAGTATTCGCCGGTGTTGGTGAGCGTACTCGTGAGGGTAACGATTTCTACCATGAAATGAACGATTCAAACGTACTTGATAAAGTATCGCTTGTATACGGTCAGATGAATGAGCCTCCAGGTAACCGTTTACGCGTAGCGTTAACAGGTCTTACTATGGCTGAAAAGTTCCGTGACGAAGGTCGCGACGTACTTTTCTTCGTAGATAACATCTACCGTTACACACTTGCTGGTACTGAAGTATCTGCACTTCTTGGTCGTATGCCATCAGCGGTAGGTTACCAGCCTACACTTGCTGAAGAAATGGGTGTACTGCAAGAGCGTATCGCATCTACTAAGACGGGTTCAATCACTTCAATCCAAGCGGTATACGTACCTGCGGATGATTTAACGGATCCATCTCCAGCAACAACGTTTGCTCACTTAGATGCAACAGTAGTACTTTCGCGTGATATCGCGTCACTTGGTATCTACCCAGCGGTAGACCCACTTGATTCATCTTCACGTCAACTTGATCCATTAGTAATTGGTCAAGAGCACTACGATACAGCACGTGGCGTTCAGACAGTTCTTCAGCGTTATAAAGAACTTAAAGACATCATTGCAATCCTAGGTATGGACGAGCTTTCTGACGAAGATAAGCAACTTGTATCTCGTGCACGTAAAATCCAACGTTTCCTATCTCAGCCATTCTTCGTGGCAGAGGTTTTCACAGGATCACCGGGTAAATACGTGTCACTTAAAGACACAATTGCTGGCTTCAAAGGCATCTTAAACGGTGAATTTGATGATATGCCAGAGCAAGCGTTCTACATGGTTGGCTCTATCGAAGAAGCTCAAGAAAAAGCCAAAAACATGTAATTAGGAGGGTAGTATGGCAGCTATGACTGTACATCTTGACGTAGTAAGCGCAGAGCGGAAGTTATTCTCTGGTCTGGTTGAATCGATTCAAGTAAGCGGTAGTGAAGGTGAACTAGGTGTAAACCCAGGACATGCGCCACTATTGACTGCCCTTAAACCTGGTATGGTACGTTTAGTAAAGCAATTTGGTCACGAAGAAGTAATGTATGTTGCTGGTGGTACTCTAGAAGTGCAACCGAACATAGTGACTATTTTGGCTGATGTAGCGGTTCGTGGTGAAGACCTTGACGAACAAGCAACAGAAGCAGCTAAACGTGAAGCTGAAGCGCAAATGGCGAATTCTTCAGCCGCTGAATTAGATTATCAACAAGCAGCAGTACAACTTGCAGAAGCAATTGCACAGCTACGCGTTATTCAGCAATTACGTAAAAAGTAAGCCTATCTGGTTTTCAAAAAGCCCACTTTATGTGGGCTTTTTTGTGCTTGAAATATACTGCATTGTTATCTTATTAGAACGCTATCATTTTTCTAAACTCTACTTTTACAGCTCTTTATCATTATTTTTACTTATATCCTTCATCGATCCCCGTTACAATATAACTAATACAAAGCAAGTTGTGATTTCAGCTTAGATTCAGTGGCTACTGCTAGATTGCTGCTGAGTAAGTGCACATGATGTGACTTACGTGATCTTGGTTGAATTTACACACGCTTACTCATTTCAATAAAACAAAGAAAGAAGGATATTGTTTTAATGTCACTTACTACTGTAATTCTTGCTGCGGGTAAAGGTACTCGTATGCGCTCTGCTCTACCTAAGGTGCTGCATAAAGTTGCCGGTAAACCTATGGTGCAACACGTTATCGATAATGCTAAAGCACTCGGTGCGACATCTACTAACTTAGTTTTTGGTCATGGCGGCGAATTATTACAACAACAACTTGCTGACAACGATGTAAACTGGGTACTTCAAGCTGAGCAGCTTGGTACTGGCCATGCAGTGGCACAAGCAAACCCACATATTAATGATGAAGACACTGTATTGGTTTTATACGGTGACGTACCACTGACAAAGCAATCAACCCTTGAGCGTTTACTCGCTGCCACACCTAAAAACGGCTTAGCCGTGCTTACTGTTAATTTAGCTAACCCTAATGGTTATGGCCGTATGTTACGTGTTGATGGTAAGCTAGTGGGTATTGTTGAGCAAAAAGATGCAAGCGCAGAGCAATTACTTATTAACGAAGTAAACACTGGCATTATGGCTGTAAACGGTAAACTGCTGAAAAGCTGGTTAGGCAACTTATCTAACGAAAACGCGCAAGGTGAATACTACCTCACAGATATAGTCGCAATGGCGCACAGTGAAGGTGTAGAGATAAGCTCAGCACAACCAGATCATCCAATGGAAGTTGAAGGTGCAAATAACCGCGTACAACTTGCAGGCCTTGAACGCGCATATCAGTCGTGGCAAGCCGAACAGTTAATGCTTAATGGTGCAACGCTTGCCGATCCTGCTCGCATTGATGTACGCGGCGAAGTGACAACGGGTGAAGATGTATTAATTGACGTAAACGTTATTTTTGAAGGTAAAGTTATTCTTGGTAATAACGTTGAAATTGGCCCTAACTGCGTACTTAAAAATTGTACGATTGGCGATAACGTAATTATTAAAGCTAATACCTTAATTGATGATGCAAGCGTAGCCGACAAGTGTACTTTGGGGCCTTATGCACGTCTGCGCCCAGGTGCGATTATGGAAGAAGACTCGCATATTGGTAACTTTGTTGAGATGAAAAAAACCCGTTTAGGCAAAGGCTCTAAAGCAAATCATCTTTCTTACTTAGGCGATGCTGAAATTGGCGAAAAAGTAAATATTGGTGCCGGTACTATTACCTGTAACTACGATGGCGTAAATAAAGCCAAAACCATTATTGGTGATAATGCCTTTATTGGCTCTAACTCATCGCTTGTTGCACCGGTAAACATTGGCGCAACAGCAACTGTTGGTGCAGGTTCTGTGATCACTAGCACCGTTGAAGATGAACAGCTAGCAATCGCACGTTCAAAACAGCGCAACTTAACCGGTTGGAAACGCCCAGTTAAAAAGTAAGCGCAGTAGTGTTTACTTTAGCTAGAAAAGCGAGTTTATACTCGCTTTTTGCTTTTTATTTAGCTGTAACATACTGCTATTAACTCCTGTTGCATCCGTTGAACTTTAATTTGCTGAGGTTGTTTTGGGCAATTAGCGCACTTTGCAACATTACCTATTTGGTAATGCAAACAACATGTTTTTCGCGTTAATGCTAATGAGTCTGAACAAGCTGTAAGCATAATAAACTCCCCCGCCTCTGAGATATCGAGAGCATGCAACCAGTGCGCTGCCATTACATGAATATTAAACTGCGGCTTTCGCTTTGCATGAAGTAGTAGTATTGCTAATAGCGTGTCAGCTAATAAGGACATCGCCAAACGCTCATTAAGCCTTGCAACGAGGTTTAAATCTGTGAGTAACTTAACAACATAGCGTTTCAAGTGGGCAGCCATATCCGTTACTGCCTGTTGCTGGTTTTGATGGTACTGCGCTTTTATAGTGGATAGTTGCAGCCCTGCAATAACACCTTGCTGATAGTGTTGCTTAAAGTTTTGCAAAGAAAAGCTCATATTAAGTTCATGAACGCTGATAAGCGCTAAATAGACAGGTTGCCAATACAGCATTCCCCAGCTTTTGATTGCCCAATAACTGCGCCTAGCAGCGGGGTATTGCTGCTGCCAATACTGGTGTAACCTTGCAACCAGCAATGAACTCGATTGTATATCGAGCCAATCTGTTGATTGTTCTGGTACTTTTAAAGCACTGTGGTAGCCCTTAGCAAGATTTAACAGCTTACTAAGGGCGAGTTGTTCAGCGTTCATAACGAGTTTAGATACTTAAAATGAGGCGTTTAAACTAAGCTCAACACTGCGCTCAGCGCCCATCCAACAGCCATTTATATCAAAACAAGCACCCACATAACGTTTGTCTGTTAAGTTACTCACGGCTAAACCGATTTTATAGCTGTCGTTAAAACGATAGCTAGCGGCAGCATCAAGCAAGGTATAACCCGGTACTGTATCGGAATTTAAGGCATCTAACTGACTTTCACCGACATAACGTACACCGCCATTAAATTCCAGTGCATCGTTAAAGAAGTAATTTAACCACATTGAGGCTTGTTGCTCAGCTACCCAAATTGGTGTTTTACCTTCCAATGCCGGGTTTTGTGGATTATCTATTACCTCAACATCCATATCTGTTAGATTTACAGTAACATCAAGAGTGTCAGTGAGTTGCTGATAAACACTGATCTCAAAACCCTTCGATTGTACTTCACCATTTTGTGTGTATTTCATAAAGTCTGGAGTGTTAACCACCACATCTTGTTTGCGCAAATCAAAAAAGGCCGCGGTTACTTTAGTTGTTGCATCATTGTTGTGATATTTCATCCCGACTTCAATTTGCTCTGCGGTCGTTGGTTTAAATGCTTTGCCAGTTAAGGTATCTACCCCCGAAGTGGGCTCGAATGATTCTGAGTAACTGGCATAAGGAGCAATGTTATTATCAAAGGTATAAATTGCTGCCATACGAAAAGTGGTATCGCTTTGATCGATTTCTTGACTACTAGATATACCGCTTTTCGTATCATCTGTAACACTGTAGTAATTATCATAACGAAGGCCAGCAATCACTGTCAGCGCATCGAGCTTTATCTCATCTTGAAGATAAAAACCGCGTTGAGATTGCTCTAAACGGCTAAATTGACGATAGCTATCTAAAGCGGCTGTAGTAGCTGCATTAAACTGGCTGTGATCTGGATTTGATAAATCAAGTGTTGGCGTATTTGCACCAAAAGTATCGGCATAGTCAAATGTAGAATCAAGGGCTTGATATTCAAAGCCAAATAATAGCTGATGATTAGTCTTCGCTAAACCAAATTGCACAGCGAGTTGGTTATCAACCACGAAGCCTTCCGCGTCTTCAATGGTTTTATAGGCAGTACGAGTTAAAATTTTATCTGCATCCGCTAAGCCGAAGTCATAGCTATTTTGTTGCGTGGCATCGGCATTGGTATAACGAAAGTTTTGTAAAAACGAAATTGAATCTGAAAATTCATGATTTAATTTATACCCGATCATAGTGACTTCACGAGCAAACTCAGCCCAGTTTTCATCGCCAGCATACGCATCAGCATCTAACTTACCGTAACTGGCTTCGTAAAGTGTGCCTTTCGCGGGTAATGGCGTTGATGGCACCATTTTAGGATCGTCTTGATAATATAAGTTAAGGTTTAAGCTTGTTTGCTCACTTATCTCAAAAGTTACTGAGGGCGCAATGGTGATTCTTTCTTCTTCGGTTGTTTGCTGTTGGCCGTCGCGGCTACGGGCAAGTGCAATAAAGCGATAATTAACGCCGTCGGTAATAGCGCCTGTGCTATCTAAAGCTAATTCAGCCAAGCTATTGCTACCAATTCGGGCTCTAATATTGTGCTCAGAGGATGCTTGTGGCGTTTTTGCTGTTTGGTTAACCATGCCACCTGGAGGTGCCGATCCGTATAAAACCGATGCTGGGCCTTTTAAAATTTCGACACTTTGTGTTGCATACGCATCTACTTGTGGAGCTAAGTTATAAGCTAGGTTGTATTGCAGCGGTAAACCATCGTAAAAATTACGGTAACTTTCAAAACCACGAATCGTATATTGGTCAAAAATCGTTACTGTACTGCGATTTTCAGGTGTGATCCCAGAAACATAGCGCAATGCTTCATTAACGGTATCTACTTGGCGTAACTCTAGTAATTTATTGTCGTAAACCTCAAAACTTATAGGCGATTCAATCGGCGTCAAACTCGATTTGGTCCCTGTTGAACGATAACTTTTTCCATATACTTCAATACTTTCTATGTCGTCTGCGGCTGGCTTTTCTGCAGCAAATCCATAGTTACTCATTAAACATAATGATATTGCAGATAGTCCAAACATTGATTTTTTTAACACAATCACTCCTTAAATTTTACTAGAATTAAACCATTGACACCCTATTGGAAACACGATTAGTATACATTCTCATTTAGATTTATCAATTATTTTCAATTAAAGGTGATCGTGCTCATGGTTCAGTTAAATGTGTTACTGGCGGATTCACAGCAGCAAGCTTCAACTAATGAAGCAAGTTCAATGCTTAATTCAATGTTTAATAAGGAAAATATAGATAATTTTAAAATAGGTCTTGAGCAGGTTATGCAATTGTTGGAGCAAACAATCGCAACACAACAAAAACCATTTAGCGGTATATTACCGCAGGAGCTAGCTAAAAAATTTATTGGTATTGACCTTAATCAACCGCTGTTTGATATACCGGACGCACTAGAAGAAGTTGCTCAGCTTTATCTTAAAGATGCTGTTTATTTTAATAATCCACGCTATCTCGCGCATTTAAATTGTCCGATTGTTTATCAAAGTATCCTTGCTGAATTGCTCGCTACTTCGATTAATACTGCTGTAGAGACCTGGGATCAAAGTGGTGGTGCCACTTTTATTGAACAAAGTATCGTAGATTGGACACTCTCAAAACTAGCGCTTGGTGAGCTGGCTGATGGCGTATTTACCAGTGGTGGTACGCAATCTAATTTGATGGCGATGTTGTTAGCTCGTGATTTTCAGTGCCAGTTATATGCAGGGCATACTAATAAACAGCAAGGTTTACCACACGACTTTAAACGACTAAAAATTTTCACCTCAAAAGTTAGCCATTTTAGTATTCAAAAAGCCGCCGCAATTTTAGGACTTGGTTACGATGCTGTTGTAAGCGTTCCGTGTGATGAATATTTTAGAATGGATATGACCGCTTTAAATCAGGCAATCGAAGACTGTCAGCAACAAGGCGATATCGTTATGGCCATCGTTGCAACAGCTGGAACAACTGATTTTGGTAGTATCGATCCATTAACGCAGATAGCTGAAATAGCTAAGCGCTGTGGTGCGTGGCTTCATGTTGATGCTGCTTATGGCGGGGGCTTATTAATAACGCCCAATAATAAACACAAGTTAGCGGGTATTGAATGCGCAGATTCGGTCACTATTGATTACCATAAGTCATTTTTTCAGCCTGTTAGCTGCAGTGCTTTTTTGTAAAAGATAAGCAACATCTATCAGTTGTTACTTATCATGCCGAATATTTAAACCCATTAAGTCAGCAACAAGCGGGAACGCCAGATCTATGCAATAAGAGCATTCAAACCACACGACGTTTTGATGCGTTAAAGTTGTGGTTTTCACTGCGTACGGTAGGAGCTCAAAACTTAGGTGTAGCATTTGAACAAGTGATGCATTTAGCACGACAAGGTTATTTGTTATTAGCCTCTGAAGCAGATATTGAAATTATTCATCAGCCGCAGTTAAGTACACTGGTATTTCGTTTTGTTGGCGATAGCGGTGCTACAGATAGTGAATTGGACGCCGTAAATAAATATATTCGTAAACAGTTATCTCGCCAAGGTGAGGCGTTGATCGCGGCAACTAAGGTAGCAGATAAACAATATTTAAAGTTCACCTTACTGAACTGTGCCACCACTATCAATGATATCCAGCAAGTTGTAAGGCTTATAAAGCAATATGGTTATCAATACTTAGCAAGTGATTTAGCGAACGAACATGCTCCTTTAAGTCTTGCACTGGAGGAAGTTAGCTATGGATAAGTCCATTTATGATGTTATTGGTATTGGTTTAGGGCCATTTAATTTAAGTCTGGCATGTTTAACTGCGCCACTTGAAGGAGTCAGCAGCCTCTTTTTAGATAAAAAAGCTGAGTTTAATTGGCATCCAGGCATGATGCTTCCTGAGGTAAGTTTACAAACCCCCTTTATGTCTGACTTGGTAACGCTTGCTGACCCTACTAGCCCTTATAGCTTTTTAAACTATATAAAGCAGCAAGGTCGACTGTATTCTTTTTATATTAGAGAAAACTTTTTCTTACTTCGCCAAGAATATAATCAGTATTGCCAGTGGGCAACAAAGCAGCTGCCTAATATACGTTTTAATTCAGAGGTTCTGCATGTTGAGTACAGCCAAGACGAAGATATTTATATAGTACAAACAGCAGAACAAGTGTATCTAGCTAAACATTTAGTGTTAGGCACCGAGCCGGTGCCACGTCATCCTCAATGTGCTCAAGCATTTAAGTTGCAAGAGGGGGTTATTCATTCTAGCAACTACTTAGCCAATAAAAGTCAATTACAGCAAAAACAGTCGATCAGCATTATTGGTAGCGGGCAAAGTGCCGCTGAGATTTTTTATGATTTATTACAAGAGATTGATCAGCATGATTATCAACTAAATTGGCTTACTCGTTCTTCACGGTTTTATCCGCTCGAATACACTAAATTAACGTTAGAAATGACCTCACCAGAATACGTTGATTATTTTTATCAATTACCAGAACAAAAACGCCAGCAGTTAAATCGTCGTCAGCATAATCTCTATAAAGGTATTAATAGCGAATTGATCAACAATATTTTTGATTTGCTTTATAGCAAACGGCTAACAGCTAAATTGCCAGTAAGCTTGCACACAAACTCGGCATTGATTGATATGACCTACCTGAGCCACCAGCAGGGTTTTGAACTTAGCTTAGAGCAAACTGAACAGCAGCAAGGTTATTCACTAAACACCCAAAGCGTTATTTTTGCAACGGGTTATCAGTCTTACCAACCGAGCTTTTTAGCTGGGATCAGTCATTGCATTGATAGTGACGACGCGGGGCTTTATCAAGTTGCTCGTAATTACTCAATAGACAAGCAGCATCAACGTATTTTTGTACAAAATACAGAGCAACACACCCATGGTTTTGTGACTCCTGATTTAGGCATGGCATGTTATCGCAACTCTTGTATTATTCGTGCGATCACCGGACATGAATATTATCCAATAGAACGTAAAATAGCTTTTCAGGAGTTTGCTGCGCCCAATTATGAGTTAAGCGACGAAGTAGAGCAGTTTCGCGCATGAGTAAGCAGTTTAAAGTTTTGTTGATCGCGGTAACGGTATTTGCAGTGCTCAGTGATTCAATGTTATTGCCGTTTTATCCTACTTTCTTTAGTGCGGTATTTAATATAAGTGACCCTGCCTATGTTGGCACTTACATTGCTGCCAGCTGCTTTGTTGTCATGGTCTGTTTTCCTATTTGGGCCTTCATTAGTAAATACATTAATGTGCTACCTTTATTGGTTTATAGCCAAATTGCTGCGGGTGTATTTAGTGTCAGTAGCTTTTTTGCTAGCGACTTAAATTGGTTTTGGTTTTCCTCCATGGCTATGTTTGCTTTTAAAGCCAGCTATTTACTGGTTTATCCATACTTAATGAGCTTGGAAGCGAAAACAAATCACGTTGCGACGATTGCAATGCTTAGTGTTGTGGTGCACTTTGGCGCCATACTTGGCGCACTTGCTGGTGGCTTTGTGTTATCGGCTCTTCCTGGCAAAGCCGCATTTTTAATAATGGCTCTAAGCGATTTTACTCAGGTTTTTGTGTGCGCCTATCTCATAAGATTAGCGCCTAGTAAAAATCAGTCGCCTCCAGTAGCAAAAACATCAATCACTTCATCAAGTCGTTGGCCTGTATATCAACTTGGCATTGTTATGTTGTGCTTTTACTTTAGTGCTTTTTTGATCCGGCCTTTTTTTGCGGCATATTGGCAAAGTATTAGCGACACCTCCAGTATCGTCCTCGCGAGTATGGTGTTTTCTATCCCTGCTTTTATGGCATTGCTTGCGCTGTGCTTTAATCAGTGGCGGCAGCAAACAAATCGCAACCCCATCAACTTATTAGTTGTCTTTATGTTGATCATTACAGGCGTTGCATTACAAGCCAGCCCTCTTTACTTAGTAGTGATCGCAGGACGCTGCCTGTTCGGTCTATCGCTATTCATTATTATTGTGCGTCTTGATCTGCTGCTTTACCAAGTGAGTACGCCAGACAAGTACGCTGAAGATTTTAGTAAAGTCAGTTTTTGCCAAAGCTTAGGTGTACTTTTAGCTTCTTACTGCGCGGGTTTGCTGGTTAAAAGCTCTGGTTTAGTAATACCTTTTTGGGTCGCCGCTGGTGGGCTCGCTATATCTGCTTGTTGTTTATGGCTACTGAGCAAGCAAAGTCGACGCCATACTCCTTGCGCCAATCTGGCATCCACCACGAGGGCTCAATAATGTCCATTACAGCAGCTGTTTTTTGTCAGCAGTTTACTAATATAGCAGAGCTTAGCTTAAGGCCATTTAGCCTAGCACAAGATCTCGCGTTAATTCACCAGTGGGTTACTCAGCCTCATGCACAGTTTTGGGGCATGCAGGAATTTACCATTGAGCAGTTACAGCAAGAATATCAAAGCCTGTTAGCACATAGTGATATTTATATCGGCTACGCAAACAATAGCGCGTGTTTTTTAGTTGAGTTATATGACCCTCTATTAGATGAAATAGGTAATCATTACCCCGTCAAAGCAGGTGATATTGGCATGCACATTCTGATTGCCCAAAGCAATAACAAGGTGCATGGCTTTACTTGGTCGGTGTTTCAACTGGTGATGAATTTCATTTTTGCTAATGACAAAAATCAGCGCGTTATTGTTGAACCCGATATTCGCAATAACAAAATTCATTGTTTGAATACTAAAGCCGGCTTTCGTTATCAATCTGCGGTTAGGTTAACTCATAAAACCGCACATCTCGCATTTTGCACGCGTGATAACTTTTATCACGCATTAAATAAGGATAATACTATGAAGCACATTCCCCTGAGCCCAGAGCAAGCCGTCAGTCATTTAACGCCACAGCTATGGCGGCATGTAAATAGGTTACATGTTCGCAAAGCTTTGAGTGAGTTTGCTCATGAGCGGCTGATAAAACCGCAATTGACCAATGAAGATGCAGATTGGCAATATTTTGAGCTCAGTACAGACAAAGAAACCATTGTTTATCGCTTTAAAGCCAAGCTGGGGTATTTGAATCACTGGCATATAGCAGCAGACTCAATTGAAAAACAAATAGATAACCAAGTAGCCGAGCTCGATTCAATCGCCTTTATTTGTGAGTTACAACATAGTTTAGGTATCAGCCAAGCTATGCTGCCTACTTATTTAGAAGAAATAGCCAGTACTTTATATGGCAGTGCTTATAAGCATCAGCTGCCAGCATTGACTGCTGAGCAGCTCACCACTGCGGATTTTCAACAGGTAGAGAGTGCGATGACGGAAGGTCATCCTTGCTTTATAGCAAACAATGGTCGAATAGGGTTTGATACCAATGATTATCGCCAATACGCACCAGAGACTGGCGCGCACTTACAGCTGGTTTGGCTAGGTGCGCATAAAGATAGAGTGGTGTTTTCGACCACCGATGATTTAGATTATCAAACACTCATAACGCAAGAGCTATCGACGCACACCATAGAGTCATTTAAGCAAAAGCTATTAGCGCGTGGAGTAAATAGTGACGATTACTTCTTTTTCCCCGTTCATCCTTGGCAGTGGTTTAATAAACTCGCGTCGTTATTCTCTAACGATATTGCTGATCAGCATTTGGTTTGCTTAGGATACAGTGAAGATGAATATCAGCCGCAGCAGTCTATTCGTACTTTTTTCAATAAAACACATCCTCATAAACGTTATGTTAAGACCGCACTGTCAATTTTGAATATGGGATTCATGCGTGGTTTATCGCCTTATTATATGAGTGCAACACCGGCTATTAATGATTGGGTGGCGCAGGTTGTATCACAAGATCCATATTTAGCTGACTCAGGATTTACGATACTACGAGAGGTGGCTGCTATTGGTTATTATAATCACGCTTTAGAGGCCGCAACCGATCATTACAGTCCATATCGAAAAATGCTCTCTGCACTTTGGCGTGAGAGCCCAATGCCAAGCATCAAGAGCAACCAACGCTTAATGACCATGGCGTCGCTGCTGCATATCGATAATCAAGGCCAAGCATTATTACCTGCTTTAATTAAATCGGCGCAGATTGATACTCATACTTGGATTGCTAAATATTTAAAATCATACTTAGATCCACTCCTTCATTGTTTTTACTCCCATGACTTAGTCTTTATGCCTCATGGTGAAAACTTGATTCTATTACTTGAGGACAATATTCCAGCCAAAGCAATCATGAAAGATATTGCCGAAGAGATCGCTATTCTAAATAAAGATTTAGTACTAGCAGATAATATTCAACGTTTAACAGTCGATGTGCCCGATGAATTAAAGGTGCTGTCAATTTTTACTGATGTGTTTGATTGTTTCTTTAGGTTCGTGGCCGATATTCTTGACCAGCAAAACGACTATTCAGAACAGGCCTTTTGGCAACAAGTTGCAGAGTGTGTAATTAGTTATCAACAATCACACCCAGAACTAAAAGATAAGTTTATCAAGTATGATCTATTTAGTGCTGATTTTACCTTGTCGTGTTTAAACCGATTACAGTTAAGTAATAATCAGCAAATGATAGATTTGGCAGATCCGGCAAAAAATCTTAAATTTGAAGGAAAATTAATCAATCCGATAGCCGCATTTAATCCAATTAAAAAAGATAACAGTGCAACAGTTTAATAATTGCTATTTAGCTATGAGATGGATCAGGTCTGTATGCGCAGCTTGGTTTGCTCTCATAGCTGAAAATTTAAGCGAAAATAACGCTGTAACGCCTTGTTTGTATGCCTTTTGAGCAAATAGTTAATTAATTTAATAAAACTGAAATAAAGCGTTGACGGCCTCAAGAATATCCCTATAATGCGCACCCACTGACCCGGCAGGCAGCAATGAAAAGCGCTGAACAAACGGTAAGTAAGTCGAGTAAAACTTAGCTTTGAAATCTTTTATTAAGAAACTAAAAATTAAGTGTTGACAAAAAAATAGGAAAGCGTAAGATTCGCTTCCCTTGAGTCGCTAAGGCAACTCAAACGTTCTTTAACAATATAAAGCAATCATCTGTGTGGGCACTCGTACAGGTTGAGTTCTAACAGCCAAGCTTAGTTCGCTAAGCAAGGCAAAAAATTTAGAGTCTCAATTGAAACTGAGTGACCAACAGAAGTAACTTATTTATAAGTTGCTTCGGCACAGTCAATTCAATATCGAAAGATATTAAATAAATTCAGAATTCATTGAGCTGTCGAAAGGCAAAAAACTTTTAATTGAAGAGTTTGATCATGGCTCAGATTGAACGCTGGCGGCAGGCCTAACACATGCAAGTCGAGCGGTAACAGAAAGTAGCTTGCTACTTTGCTGACGAGCGGCGGACGGGTGAGTAATGCTTGGGAATATGCCTTTTGGTGGGGGACAACAGTTGGAAACGACTGCTAATACCGCATAATGTCTACGGACCAAAGTGGGGGACCTTCGGGCCTCACGCCAAAAGATTAGCCCAAGTGGGATTAGCTAGTTGGTAAGGTAATGGCTTACCAAGGCGACGATCCCTAGCTGGTTTGAGAGGATGATCAGCCACACTGGGACTGAGACACGGCCCAGACTCCTACGGGAGGCAGCAGTGGGGAATATTGCACAATGGGCGCAAGCCTGATGCAGCCATGCCGCGTGTGTGAAGAAGGCCTTCGGGTTGTAAAGCACTTTCAGTAAGGAGGAAAGGGTAGTCTTTAATAGAGGCTATCTGTGACGTTACTTACAGAAGAAGCACCGGCTAACTCCGTGCCAGCAGCCGCGGTAATACGGAGGGTGCGAGCGTTAATCGGAATTACTGGGCGTAAAGCGTACGCAGGCGGTTTGTTAAGCGAGATGTGAAAGCCCGGGCTCAACCTGGGAACTGCATTTCGAACTGGCAAACTAGAGTGTGATAGAGGGTGGTAGAATTTCAGGTGTAGCGGTGAAATGCGTAGAGATCTGAAGGAATACCGATGGCGAAGGCAGCCACCTGGGTCAACACTGACGCTCATGTACGAAAGCGTGGGGAGCAAACAGGATTAGATACCCTGGTAGTCCACGCCGTAAACGATGTCTACTAGAAGCTCGGAGCCTCGGTTCTGTTTTTCAAAGCTAACGCATTAAGTAGACCGCCTGGGGAGTACGGCCGCAAGGTTAAAACTCAAATGAATTGACGGGGGCCCGCACAAGCGGTGGAGCATGTGGTTTAATTCGATGCAACGCGAAGAACCTTACCTACACTTGACATACAGAGAACTTACTAGAGATAGTTTGGTGCCTTCGGGAACTCTGATACAGGTGCTGCATGGCTGTCGTCAGCTCGTGTTGTGAGATGTTGGGTTAAGTCCCGCAACGAGCGCAACCCCTATCCTTAGTTGCTAGCAGGTAATGCTGAGAACTCTAAGGAGACTGCCGGTGATAAACCGGAGGAAGGTGGGGACGACGTCAAGTCATCATGGCCCTTACGTGTAGGGCTACACACGTGCTACAATGGCGCATACAGAGTGCTGCGAACTCGCGAGAGTAAGCGAATCACTTAAAGTGCGTCGTAGTCCGGATTGGAGTCTGCAACTCGACTCCATGAAGTCGGAATCGCTAGTAATCGCGTATCAGAATGACGCGGTGAATACGTTCCCGGGCCTTGTACACACCGCCCGTCACACCATGGGAGTGGGTTGCTCCAGAAGTAGATAGTCTAACCCTCGGGAGGACGTTTACCACGGAGTGATTCATGACTGGGGTGAAGTCGTAACAAGGTAGCCCTAGGGGAACCTGGGGCTGGATCACCTCCTTATACGATTTAGAACTTATTTGTTCGTAGTGTCCACACAGATGATTGTTAATTAGTGCGTATCCCTTTGGGATAACTAATTAATATGCTCTTTAAAAATTTGGAAAAGCTGATAATAAAATTCGTATAAATACAGTGTATTTGTACAGAGTTTTCAAAAGTAAAAAAGAATGATAGCAGTATCATTCAGTGCCATTTAATGAACGTTTACGTTTGTTGATTGGTATCTACTTTAGTATTCAATATTAACTTCTGGCGAAGTTAAACTGTCACGAAACAAAGACCCGTTTGGGTTGTATGGTTAAGTGACTAAGCGTACACGGTGGATGCCTTGGCAGTTGGAGGCGATGAAGGACGTATTAACTTGCGATAAGCCTAGTCAAGCTAGTAAAAAGCACTTGAGACTAGGATTTCCGAATGGGGAAACCCACCTGCTTGCAGGTATCGTTAACTGAATACATAGGTTAACGAGGCGAACGCGGAGAACTGAAACATCTAAGTACCCGTAGGAAAAGAAATCAACCGAGATTCCGAAAGTAGCGGCGAGCGAAATCGGAACAGCCCTTAAGCTTAATTGGTGTTAATGGAAGGCTCTGGAAAGTGCCACGATACAGGGTGATAGTCCCGTACATGAAAATCCCTTTTAAGTGAAATCGAGTAGGTCGGAGCACGTGAAACTTTGACTGAATATAGGTGGACCATCATCTAAGGCTAAATACTCCCAACTGACCGATAGTGAACCAGTACCGTGAGGGAAAGGCGAAAAGAACCCCTGTGAGGGGAGTGAAATAGAACCTGAAACCGTGTACGTACAAGCAGTAGGAGCCCACTTGTTGGGTGACTGCGTACCTTTTGTATAATGGGTCAGCGACTTATATTTTGTAGCGAGGTTAACCGAATAGGGTAGCCGTAGGGAAACCGAGTCTTAACTGGGCGACTAGTTGCAAGGTATAGACCCGAAACCCGGTGATCTAGCCATGGGCAGGTTGAAGGTTGAGTAACATCAACTGGAGGACCGAACCCACTAACGTTGAAAAGTTAGGGGATGACCTGTGGCTAGGAGTGAAAGGCTAATCAAACCGGAGATAGCTGGTTCTCCCCGAAATCTATTTAGGTAGAGCCTCGGACGAATACTTACGGGGGTAGAGCACTGTTAAGGCTAGGGGGTCATCCCGACTTACCAACCCTTTGCAAACTCCGAATACCGTAAAGTAATATCCGGGAGACACACGGCGGGTGCTAACGTCCGTCGTGAAGAGGGAAACAACCCAGACCGCCAGCTAAGGTCCCAAAGTCATAGTTAAGTGGGAAACGATGTGGAAAGGCCCAGACAGCCAGGAGGTTGGCTTAGAAGCAGCCATCCTTTAAAGAAAGCGTAATAGCTCACTGGTCGAGTCGGTCTGCGCGGAAGATGTAACGGGGCTAAACTATGCACCGAAGCTGCGGATTCAGAATTTATTCTGAGTGGTAGGGGAGCGTTCTGTAAGCGGTTGAAGGTGTACCGGGAGGTATGCTGGACGTATCAGAAGTGCGAATGCTGACATGAGTAACGATAATGCGGGTGAAAAACCCGCACGCCGGAAGACCAAGGGTTCCTATCCCATGTTAATCAGGGTAGGGTAAGTCGACCCCTAAGGCGAGGCCGAAAGGCGTAGTCGATGGGAAACGGATTAATATTTCCGTACTTGGTATAATTGCGATGGGGGGACGGAGCAGGCTAAGCAAGCATGGCGTTGGTAGTCCATGTGAAAGTGAGTAGGCTAGTGACTTAGGTAAATCCGGGTTGCTGTTAGGCTGAGACACGAGACGAGTCACTAAGGTGATGAAGTTGCTGATGCCATACTTCCAGGAAAAGCCTCTAAGCTTCAGATTATACCGAATCGTACCCCAAACCGACACAGGTGGTCAGGTAGAGAATACTAAGGCGCTTGAGAGAACTCGGGTGAAGGAACTAGGCAAAATCGTACCGTAACTTCGGGAGAAGGTACGCTCCGATTGGTGATGAGACTTGCTCTCTAAGCTGATTGGAGCCGCAGTGACCAGGTGGCTGGGACTGTTTATTAAAAACACAGCACTGTGCAAAATCGCAAGATGACGTATACGGTGTGACACCTGCCCGGTGCCGGAAGGTTAATTGATGGGGTTATCTTCGGAGAAGCTCTTGATCGAAGCCCCGGTAAACGGCGGCCGTAACTATAACGGTCCTAAGGTAGCGAAATTCCTTGTCGGGTAAGTTCCGACCTGCACGAATGGTGTAACCATGGCCACGCTGTCTCCACCCGAGACTCAGTGAAATTGAAATCGCAGTGAAGATGCTGTGTACCCGCGGCTAGACGGAAAGACCCCGTGAACCTTTACTACAGCTTGGCACTGAACATTGAACCTACATGTGTAGGATAGGTGGGAGACTTAGAAGCAGAGACGCTAGTTTTTGTGGAGTCGTCCTTGAAATACCACCCTTGTAGTTTTGATGTTCTAACGTTGGCCCCTGAATCGGGGTTACGGACAGTGCCTGGTGGGTAGTTTGACTGGGGCGGTCTCCTCCCAAAGAGTAACGGAGGAGCACGAAGGTTGGCTAAGTACGGTCGGACATCGTACGGTTAGTGTAATGGTAGAAGCCAGCTTAACTGCGAGACAGACACGTCGAGCAGGTACGAAAGTAGGTCATAGTGATCCGGTGGTTCTGAATGGAAGGGCCATCGCTCAACGGATAAAAGGTACTCCGGGGATAACAGGCTGATACCGCCCAAGAGTTCATATCGACGGCGGTGTTTGGCACCTCGATGTCGGCTCATCACATCCTGGGGCTGAAGTCGGTCCCAAGGGTATGGCTGTTCGCCATTTAAAGTGGTACGCGAGCTGGGTTTAGAACGTCGTGAGACAGTTCGGTCCCTATCTGCCGTGGGCGTTTGAGAATTGAGAGGGGTTGCTCCTAGTACGAGAGGACCGGAGTGAACGAACCGCTGGTGTTCGGGTTGTCATGCCAATGGCATTGCCCGGTAGCTACGTTCGGAACTGATAAGCGCTGAAAGCATCTAAGCGCGAAGCAGGCCTCGAGATGAGTTCTCACTAGAGCTATAAGCTCTCTGAAGGGCCGTTGAAGACTACAACGTTGATAGGCAAGATGTGGAAGCATAGTGATATGTTAAGCTAACTTGTACTAATTACCCGTGAGGCTTAACCATACAACGCCAAACGCGTTTTATGTGATAGTTGATAGCGCAAGAAGTTAATAGACTAAAGTAGATTTACTGAAAACTTTTATTATCAGAATTCCAAATTTTAGTTAATTGCTAACGCGATTAACACCAAATTTGCTTGGTAACAATAGCGTTTTGGACCCACCTGACCCCATGCCGAACTCAGTAGTGAAACGAAACAGCGCCGATGATAGTGTAGCATTTGCTATGTGAAAGTAGGACATTGCCAGGCTCCAAATTGAGAAAGCCGCTTCAGAAATGAAGCGGCTTTTTTACGTCTGGCATAAAGTAAAAATAAAGGTTCGAGGTGAAAGGTAAAAGGCATCAGGTAAAAGGAAAAGAATAAGCGCCTAATGCCGACCTATACATTTGCTATGTGGCTCTCTACCGCTGTGGGCACTATGACATCACCAAGCTCCAAATTGAGAAAGCCGCTTCAGAAATGAAGCGGCTTTTTTACGTCTGGAATAAAATGAAAACACCAAGCCAAGACCCCATGGTGAACTCAGTAGTGGCCGTTCTTGCAATCCCTATGCTCCACGGCATGTGTATCCCTATTTATCAAACAAACGCTCCTTCACATCCCAGGGAATCTACCTTTAGAGCAATTTGAGTATGGATACTTATACCAATCGACTTAAATATTTAACCATTCTAGCGAGCTAAATAAAGCGCTAACTGCGTTATAATTTTTTCAAGTAGAACAACTATATGTCAAAATTTACGCCTAGTTATCACTGTATTTATCTGTCGCTATAAATGGTCAGTAACTTAACACGATTGGTATTTGTGGTACTGAGTTTGATTATGATGCTGACCCGCACAGTAAATTGGTACCACACTAAATCACAAGCTGATGATTAATCACTGTTTGCAGAGGGCTGCATGATTGCAGCCCTTTAATTATTCAGGCCTAACACAGTTAGCATTGCATATAGCCGCTGAAGATAGGCTTATTATCCAGCGTTCATGTTATTAACTTGCTGATAAAAATACGGTTAGCTTATCGCCTACTTTTAAGCGATCGCTTGAAAGGCTGTTCCATTGTTTTAGCTTAGTGATGCTGACTTTGTAATGGTTGGCTATTTTCCACAAGCTTTCGCCAGATTTAACCTTATGCTCTATTTGCGTATCGGCTAACTGCGGTAGCACTAATTTTTGACCAATACGTATGGTACTATTTTTCAAATTATTAAATGCTTTTAGTTGGCTTAAAGTTACTTTGTAGCGCTTAGCGATCACGCTCAAACTATCGCCACGCTTAACTGTATAATGTTGCCATTGGCTGTAGTCGTTAGAATCTTGATCAGCAATCATAGTCTCAAATTGCTTTTGCTCACTAGCAGGAACGACGAGATGCGGTGCATCAATAATCGCCGGAAAGCGAATGACCCCGTAGTTTAAGGGCTCTAACTGTTGCCATTGGGCTTTATTATCTAAAATAACTGAGCCAGAAATGGCTATTTTGGCAATTGCATCTTTATTTGCTATTGCAGGGAACGCCATTTTTTGGCTTTTTAATAATTGTGCCGCAGCAAGTAGTTTAGGTACATACTGACTGGTTTGCTGAGGGAGTTTTAAACTGAAAAAGTCAGTTGGTTTACCTTGCTTTTTATTGTTGCTGATCGCTCTAAGTACACGGCCTTCACCTAAGTTATAGGCTGCTATAGCGTGATACCAATCACCATCAAAGCGTTTGTATAAGTACTCCATAAAATCCAGAGCAGCGCGGGTACTGTCGATCACATCTTGGCGGCCATCGTACCAAGGGCTAATTTTTACCTTAAAGTACTTAGCAATGGCAGGCGTTAATTGCCAAAGCCCAGATGCATGCTTGTGCGAATAGGCACTGGCATCAAAGTCACTTTCAATTAGCGGCATTAACGCTAATTCTATGGGTAAGTTCCGTTTTTCAACCTCTGTGACAATATAATAAAGGTAAGGCTCAGCACGGCGACTAATTTCATCCATATAGTTTGGGTGAGATAAATACCATGCAATGCGTTGTTGCACATCTGGGTGGCTAGAATTGGAAAATGTAAGCTGCGCTCGGATGCGTTGCCACACATCATCGAGTTCCTGAGGACTTAAGGGAGCTATTTGCTCAATATTTTCGTTTTGTTCTTTAACAACAATATTTGGGTTAGCCTTAATATCAGGTTGTGAAGATGGTTTTTCGGGTGTGGTTTCACAACCGGATAAAATAACAATCAATGGCAGAATGCGGATAAATCGATTTAAAGACACGTACTAAACTACTCCGAAAATATAAATGCGGTTAACTTAAATCAGGCTAGCTTAACATAGCGTGAGTTAAGAATGACTTGTAGTTGAATTTAACTGTCCCTTAAATTGCTCTTTATAGCGACGCGATAAGTTAAGTACTTTGCCGGTTGTAAGTTTTACTTCACTGTCTCCGCTCGGTAGTGGCGTGATTGATTCAATCGCATCTAACCGAACGCCATGGGAGCGATGAATACGGCAAAACCCTTGCGGTTCTAACTGAGTTATAAGTTGGCTCATAGTTGCACGTAACGGGTAAATTCTTGCATCAATATGTAGATTTACATAATTACCGCTAGATTCAAGCCAGTCTATTTGTGCTACGCGGACAATAAATTCTTTTCCCAGTTTTTTTACCAGTAGTCTATCGAAATTTAAATTTTCAGGCGTATCTTCGCCTTGTCTGATCGGTGCTGCTTCACCACTTAATTGGCTCACTACATATTGATAGGTTTTAATAACAGCAATTAAAAATAAGAACCCCCACAAGTCTTTGCGGTATTCATAAAGTAATTCAAACCAGACCAAACCAAAGTCATAATACATGCCTTGTACGGTGTAAATGAGCTTGCGAATGGTGACCATAATGCCAATATGCAATAACGAAAAAGCAATGCTTGCCAGCAGATATAGCAGTAATGAGCGGGGGATTTTTTGCCAATTAAAAGGCTGGGTTTTAATAGCCTAACTAAAGCGGGAAACAACAACAAGGTGCCAATAGCGCTGGAATATTCCCATACAAACGGCTCCCAGATCATAAATGGGAGTTCGCCATCTCGCTGGGCTTCCATAATGTTTGAGCTGGCATTTATAGTATTGTTGATAAAAATATAACTAGATAAAAATAATGCCGCATACCATCTCTGGTAGCGCTGAAAATGCGTTAAGGAGATCATTATTATTGTTACTCTTTAAAAGACCATAATTAGACTAGCAAGATAGTGATAGATCACCAAACTTATCATCCCTGATATCCACCGTTTATCCCTACTGACTGTTTTATCAGCCTTTTCTGATTGCTTAACGCAGATTGTTGTTCATATTTGTTATTAATTAGTCGTAAGCTAAATCTACCATGAAACTTAAAATAGTAATTAAAAACACAACACGTACGCTATTACAGCCATGGCTAAATGTATTTAATCAGCATGATGAACTGCCAAAGCGCCGTTATGATCTTGATTGGCTACGAGGTGATTGCGTTTGGTTTATTAATTTTTATCACACCGGCATGTTATACAGCCAAAACTGGGGATTTCATTTTAAAAGCCAGTATTTGTCTAGCAGTGTTGAAAATGTCATATTGTTACTGTCACCGTGGCGAATGGGACTAATCTGGTTTATTTCAGGAGTAGCGCTGCGCTTTATTATTGCGCGCTTTAGTTTAGATATGTTTTTAATTACGCGCAGTGTAAAAATATTACTGCCTTTATTGTTTGGCATTTGGTTTATAGTGCCGATTCAGCTTTATGCGCAAATGAGCCAAGAGGTTGGTTTAGCTATGAGCTTTTGGCAGTTCTACCAGCAGTTCTTTGATTTAACTAACCCTTTATTTAATCACTACCAAGCAGGTATTTGGCCACATGTTGATGTAAACCATCTTTGGTACTTGCGTTCGTTATGGCAATTTACTTTATTGCTGGTGTTAATGATACCGCTGCTTCATCATGCTACTGTGCAAGCAATAATGACGCGTTTATGTGAGCGATCGTTAGTTATTGTTTTTATTGTATTGCTATTGCCGCTGTGTATTTTAAAACTGAGCTGGCCGAGTGATACATTCCGATACCCCATGGGCGCGTTGTTTTTACTTTACGGTTACTTGCTTGCTTGGCAGCCTGCATTTTACAGCCAACTGCTACGTCACTGGCAGGCGTTATTAGTGGTATTCATTTTAGGTTATTTAGTTGTCGTGCTGGGTTATCACATGATTTGGCAAAACCCAGCTACGAGCCAATGGCAAATTACCAGCATGGATATGCTGTATACCGCGCAACGATTAGTGGGTGTGATGTTAATGCTGGCATTAGCAAAACGCTTTTTGAATCACGAACACCCTAAATTAGCGTTATTAAACTCAGCCGTATTTCCGTTTTATCTATTACATCAAAGTGTAATTATTGGCCTTGCCTTTTATTTGTCGAAGCTGCAATTAGGTGGCTTTGTAGAGCCATTACTTATACTCAGCCTCACTTTCATTATTTGTTGGTTGGTGTTTATTGGTGCGCGTCGTATCGATCTATTAAGCCCATTTATAGGGATTAAAGTCACAGGTAAATATAAAGCATGGCAAGTTAAAGCGGGCTTTTGCTACGGAGCTTATATTGGTAAGCCCACTGATCTTTAAGTTAATTTAACCAAACACACATCTAAAGCATGCGCCTTGTGGTTTTGGTACATAAATTAAATCACCGCCGTGGTTGAGCATAATTTGCCTTGATAGGCTCAAGCCAATACCTGATCCTTGTTGTTTAGTGGTAAAAAATGGTACGAAGATCATATCCACCACATGTTCGCTGATGCCTGGGCCATTATCGCTCACTTCAACATAGAGTTGTTGGCTGGCGTTTTGTGCCAAGCTGAGCTTGATGTTTGGCTGAGCGGGGCTTTGCGCGTTATATTTTTTGTTGCTGCTTAGCACTTCAAATGCGTTCTTTATAAGATTTACTAATACTTGCTCTATTTGACTACTGTCTAGCATCACTAATTGCTGGCTTTTAATTGTAAGTTCTATATTGATTTGCAGCTCACGCGACTGTTGTTGATGCAAGGTGACAATACGCGCTAGCATATCGGCTAAATTTTCAGGCGCTAAATTAGGTTTAGGTAAGCTGCTAACTTGGCGAAAACGAGCAATAAAGTCGCCTAAATGTGCCGTTCTTGATGCTAAGGTGCTTAGTGCAAGCTGTAAGTCTTGTTTATCTTCAATATCAATAAAACACAGTTCTTGTGGCAGTAAATTGCTGCACGTATCAGCTAACGATGAAAGCGGGGTAATAGAGTTGGCAATTTCGTGCGTAAGTACTTTAGTTAGGCGTTTATACGCTTGTTGTTCTTTGAGTTGTAACTGGTCGTGAATTGACTGTAAGCTCACTACGCGACGCACTTTACCTTGTATTTCAGCGATACTGAGTTGGATAGAAAGCGTGTCGTGCTGCTCGCCATTTTGCCAATAGGTGGTGCTGCGCATATTGTTCTTGGCGTTCAAAATTAGTTCACCAACAGCGCCTAATTCTCGTAGATGCTGGAAGCTTTTACCCAGTAGTTTGCTGACTGCTGGGTTTGATTCAATCACTTTGCCGTTGTCGTCACATACCATAACCGCTAAATCAACATGAATAAGCAGTGCTTGCAAAAACTGCGCTTGTTGTTCGGCATTAAAGCGTGCTGTTTGCATTTGCGTTTTTACTTGCTCAAATTGTTGGCGCATTGGATGTTGTTGGCCAAGACCTAAGGTGCTGTCGCCATTGGCTAAGGCGCGGATCACCATTTCTGCTTGTTTTTGTTGGCGCTTAAAGAGCGTAAAAATATGCGTTATCAAGGCCGCAGTGACTAATATAATTAACAGCGAAGTTGCTGAAAGCCCATTATTTTGTAATAGATAACTAACGAGTGCGCTGGCGCTAATAAGTGCCACAATATTAATAGTTAATAATAAATGAGGGCGCATTGTTATAGCCCATACTTTTCAAGACGGCGATACATAGCACCACGCGTTAACCCTAAGGCTTTGGCCGCATGGCTAACATTACCTTGGTAATGTGTTAGCGCTGCACGCACAGTGCGCTGCTCGAGTATCTCAAGATCAAAGGTGTCGTATGCCTCGTTGTCATTGGTGGTTGTATGATTAGTAGCACCAGCACTACCAATCACTGAGCTAACATCAAGATTATTGCCATCACTTAAAATAACAGCCCGCTCAATAGCATGAGCAAGCTCGCGGACATTGCCTGGCCATGCATATTGACAAAGTAAGCTCATATCATGTGTTTTTATGGTTAAGTTGCGCTTGTACTTTTGTGCGAAATGATTGAGGTAATAATCTGCTAGCATTGGGATGTCATCACTGCGTTCACGTAAAGCCGGTAAGCGAATTTCAACGGTGTTTATTCGGTATAACAAATCTTGGCGAAAACGCCCCTCGGCGACAGCTTGATCAAGATTGTCGTTAGTGGCACAAATTAGGCGGATATCAATATCAACTGCTTTACTGCCGCCAACAGGTGTAATTTTGCGGTTTTGTAATGCGGCAAGCAGTTTAGCTTGATGCTCTAAGGGTAAATTACCCAGCTCATCTAAAAATAAACTACCGCCTTGGGCGAGCTCAAATTTACCAATTCGATCGCTTTTGGCATCGGTAAATGCGCCTTTTTTATGGCCGAATAGCTCACTTTCAAATAGGTTTTGTGCCACAGCACCCATGTCTAAACTCATAAAGGTTTGATTATGGCGCATACTTGCTTGATGAATGGCATGCGCGGTGAGTTCTTTACCTGTGCCGCTTTCGCCGGTGATCAGTATATTGGCATCAGTTTGTGCGGCTTTTTCAATGGTGGTGAATACCTGCTGCATAGCGGCGCTTTGACCTAAAAACTCAAATGGCTGATTATTGAGTACTTGATTAAGGCCGTCCTTTTGACGGGTAAGCTTACCCACTTGCTGTTTGTCTTTGGCATGTGAAAAAGCCGCCGCCACAGCGCCAAGTAGTTGCTCGTTTTGCCAAGGTTTAGCAATAAAATCAGATGCGCCGGCTTTAATAGCATCCACCGCGAGTTGAATGTCGCCGTAGGCGGTCATTAACAAAACAACGATATTAGCGTCTTGCTCGATGATTTTTTTAGCCAATAAAAACCTTCTTTGCCGCTTATTGAGTCTTGGGTAAAGTTCATGTCGAGTAAGATCACATCAATTGGCTGATCAGCTTTGCGTTGCTCGTTAATGATGCCTGCAATATCAAATGGGTTGTCAGTAGCTTTAACGCTTTGATAGTGCTGTTTTAGCAGTAGTCGCGCGGCAATGAGAATATCAGGGTTGTCATCAACAATTAAAAGCGAGCCTGTGTGTTTCATGATTTTTATTTTTATAGAGTTTTATTTAGCCTAAAACAAAAAAGGAACAGTGTCCATAAATGGACGTTTATAAAATAAAAAAGTGTTCTATTAACGGACACTACAAACATAATAATAATTTCATTTAATTATAAGGTATTGAATTTTAATATTAAATAAAGTTGGCACAGCGTTTGTAATAACTATCGGTAATTAGTTTATTAAACCTGTATCAAGGTGGCCAACATGGATAAGAAAATAGAACGCTCATTTACTCAAAAGTATTTAAAGAAATTCACCTTTGCAGCATTGGCATTGGGTGTTGCTGCCGCTGCGTATGGGTTTACACAAACAGGTAATACAGGTCGTAGCCAGAATATTGAGCGCAGTAGCTTAACCGTTAGCACGGTGAAACAAGGTGCATTTAAAGATGCCTTAAGCTTACGCGGTCAAGTGGTGCCAAAAACCAGTATTTACCTTGATACCATCGCCGGTGGGCAAGTTGAGGAGCGTTTAGTTGAGCAAGGCGAATATGTTGAGAAAGGCCAACCACTAGTGCGTTTGAGCAATACCAACTTACAACTTGATGTAATGAGCCGCGAAGCACAAGTAACTGAACAGCTTAATTTTTTACGTAATACGCAAATGACCATGGAAACCAGCCGGTTAAACCTACGCCGTGACTTATTGGAAGTCGAACTAAAGATCACAAACCTTACCCGTCGTTTAAAGCAAACTAAACCTTTAGTTAAAAGTGGCGTATTAGCGCAGGATCAACTTGCAGAGTTAGAAGAAGATTTAAATTATTACCGAGCTCGTAAAGAGCTCTCTATTGAGCGCCAAAAGCAAGAAAACTCAATCCGTGAGGTGCAAGTCGCACAGCTTTCAGACAGCGCTAAAATGCTTGAAAAAAACCTGCAGTTTGCGCGTCGAAATCTCGACAATTTATTAATCAAAGCGCCTGTTTCAGGCTACCTAAGCGAGCTTGATGTGGAAATTGGTGAATCTAAAAACAGTGGCGCGCGATTAGGCCAAATTGATATTCCAAATGAATATAAATTAGTGGTCCGCCTTGATGAGTTTTATTTAAACCAAGTACAGCGTGATATGACCGTGATGATTGAACTTGAAAGCGGCACAGTGAACGCCAAGGTGAGCAAAATTGATAGCCGCGTACAGCAGTCGCAATTTCAAATTGAAGTGGATTTACCAAATAACACCAAAAGCATTAAGCGCGGCCAAAGCATTGATATTGAGTTAATGCTAGGGGATGACAAAAACAATGCCTTACTGCTTAAACGTGGCGCCTTTTTCACCAACTCGGGCGGTAACTGGGTTTATGTTATTGAGCAAGGTGGTGATAAAGCAGTGCGTCGTGATATTCGCTTAGGCAAAAAGAATCAAAACTATTTTGAAGTGCTTGAAGGGCTCAATGCTGGGGATCAAGTGATTACCTCAAGCTACAGCAACTTTGATAAAGCACAGCAATTACAATTTTAAGGAAAATAACAATGATCAAACTAACTAATTTAAGCCGTATGTTTCGTACTCAAGATGTTGAAACAACAGCGCTAAGCAATATTAACTTAACCGTAACCGAAGGCGATTTTTTAGCGATTATGGGGCCCTCTGGCTGTGGTAAATCAACTTTGCTGTCTATTTTAGGTATGTTGGATTCACCAAGTGCAGGTAGCTTTGAATTTGCTGGAACAGACATCGCAGGCTATAGCGAAAAGCAGTTAGCAGAGCTGCGTAAAGCCTCAATAGGGTTTGTATTTCAAAGCTTTAACTTGATTGATGAGTTAACAGTATTTGAGAATGTAGAGCTGCCATTGCAGTATCAAAAAATAAGCAAAAGCGAGCGCAAAGATCGCGTTGAAGCCATTTTAAAACGCGTAGGTATTGATCACCGAGGCGAGCATTTACCACAGCAACTGTCAGGTGGTCAGCAGCAGCGGGTAGCCGTTGCGCGTGCATTAGTGATTAACCCTAAACTTATTTTAGCCGATGAGCCAACTGGTAACCTCGATTCTAAAAACGGTGATGAAGTGATGGCCATGCTACGCGAATTAAACCGTGAAGGCACCACGGTAATTATGGTGACTCACTCAGAAAAAGAAGGTGCCTATGCTGACCGCCTAGTACGCTTACTAGATGGCCAAGTGATGCTTGATAAGGCGAATGTTGTACAGCAAGCCGTTGTTGAGGTTGCTTAATATGTTTATTAATTATTTAGTCACTGCTTTAAGATCATTCAAGCAACAAAAACAGCACTTTATCCTAAACCTTTTAGGGTTAAGTATTGGCTTAGCTGCGGCTATTTTAGTGGCACTATTTGCACAAAACGAGCTATCGTACGATAGTCAGCAGCCTCACGCTGAACGTGTTTACCGTGTAGGCCAAGATTTCTCAAAGTTGGGCTTATCAGTCATTCCTATTTTTAATTATTCTCAAGCGGCAAAAGCCACTGAATATAGTCAAGTTGAAGAAGTGTTTGGTTTGACGATGGTATCGCTGACTCGAGAAGCTATGGTTGACGTGCAGTATCGGGATCAGGGTTTTAAACTTAATGACTTGTATGGGGCAACGCCAAATATTGAGAACTTTATCAATATAAACACATTGGCTGGTGATTTAAAAAATGCAATGAGTACACCTGAGAGCTTGGCTCTTAGTGAATCTGAAGCACTACGTATTTTCGGTACAATAAATGTTATTGGTAACACGCTACAGCACGAACAAGGGCAATATACTGTACGGGCGGTGTTTGCAGATTTACCAAGCAATACTCACTTTGCATTTAAAAACCTCGTTTATGTAAAACATGATCCAAATAACCTGATGATTAATAGTAGCTATGTTTATATGCGCTTGGCGCCACAGGCCGATCCAAAAGCACTCGCTGATACACTGTCTAAACAGTACTTCAATGGGCAAATGGCGGGTCAAATTGCCATTGAGTTACACCCATTACTAGACTTACATTTAACAGCAAAATCGCCATTTGAAATGAAAGCAGGCGGCGCAAAGCAAGTTGTAACGATTTGTGCAGGGTTGAGCGTGTTACTTATTTTGATTGCTGGCTTTAACTTTATCAATATGACAGTAGCACAGTCTGCAAAGCGCGCTAAAGAAGTGGGTGTGCGTAAGGCACTTGGTGCAAGTAAGCTGCAGTTAGTAACACAGTTTTTGGCTGAATCTACTTTGGTTGCTCTATTGTCGATGATTATTGCCTGTGTGTTAGTGGAATTGTTATTGCCAAGCTTTAACCAGCTGGTCGATCGTGAACTGATAGTGAATTATTTTTCAGCCTTTGGTTTGAGCATTATGGCTGTCGTTATTGCTGTAGGCATACTTGCAGGTTTGTACCTGGCATTGTTTATCTCATCATTTAGCGCAAAACGAGTGTTAAGTGGCGATTTACAGCGCGGTAATACGGCCATTTGGGTACGTAAATGTTTATTGACCTTGCAAGCTTCATTGGCAATCGGTTTGATCATTGCATCGGTTACGTTGTTAAAACAATTATCTCACTTACAAAATCTTCCTTTAGGCTATCAAACGCAGCAACGCTTAGTGGTTTCAGAGTTGCCTGTGCAGTCGGTATTTACGCAGCAGCCTAGCGCACTAATTAATCGCTTGACGGCTATAGATGGTGTAGAGCAAGCAACGATTATTGATACTCGTTTAACCGTTTCAATTAATAATACATTACAGCCTACTTGGCCCAATGGTGAATTTTCAGGTGGAATAACCCCTGTGATAGGTTCTGGTTTTGATGTAGTAAAAGGGCTAGGCCTTACGCTCATTGCTGGCAGAGACTTTAGCCGTGAGTTTTCCTCAGACTGGGCGACGCGAGCAAATGGGGTTACAACAGTAGGTACAATTATTACAGAAACCGTTGCCAAGCAGGCTGGTTATAGCAATGTGGCTGATATTGTTGGACAAACAATTAAAGACACGGGGCGTAATGTGGATATGCGAGTTGTTGGTGTTGTAAAAGATGTAAAGGTTGGTAATGCACAAGATGCGAATTCTAACATTATGTTTTTATGTGGCTTTAACTATTTAGCACCAGTATCTGAAGTGATTTTAACCGTGAACGTACAAAACCTCCCTGCTATAAAGCAAGCAGTGATCACAGCTTTAGCTGAAGTGTCTAATATTTATGAGCCAAAAATAAACCTGCTAGCTGAAAACTATAAAGCGGTATTAAAAGGTGATGAGCGTGTTTCTCTTGTCGTACTTATATTTACTGGCCTTGCAGTGTTCTTAACTTGCTTAGGTACTTTTGGTTTAGCTTCATTTTCCACGATTCGTCGCCAAAAAGAAGTCGCGGTACGCAAAGTCCTTGGCGCATCACGCATCAGCATTATGAACTTAATAGCAAAAGAGTTTTTGATTTTAGTTGCCGCAAGTATCGCAATCGCTTTTCCTCTAACTTATTGGCTGGTGGGCGATTGGTTAGCCAACTTTAATGAGCGTGTTGATCAAGCGCTGTGGGTTTATCTGGTTGCAGCTCTAAGTGTTGCTGCAATTACTTGGCTCACGGTTGCAAGCCTCGCCTTTAAAGCCGCCAGCACACGGCCATCGTTAACACTAAGATATGAGTAATAACGAGTAAATAACCCTACTTAAGGTCTATCAGAACACCGATAGACCTTTTTCTTGTTTAGGCCTCTTAAATATCTTTAATCTTAACAGCGGGGTTTCCTGCAACAACTGTATTCGCTGCCACATTTTTTGTTACTATCGACCCTGCGCCAATAACAGCATTATCGCCAATGGTAATAGCTGCTAAAATAATAACCCCCGCGCCAATCCAAACGTTATTGCCAATAGTAATCGGTGCTGCAAAGTTCTCTTTATTGAGTCGCTCGGCTGGATTGACTGCATGAGATACGGCCAATAGTTGAACGTTCGGGCCAATTAAACAATCACTGCCAATCGTAATTGCCCCCTCACTAATGGGGGCATCTAACACCGTACAATTAATGTTTATAAAAGTACGATCACCAATTTCAAATTGCGAGCCATAGTCACAGTGGAAGCCAGCCTCAATGATCACTCCTTCACCACACACTGTAAACAAACTCTTAATGCGTTTTAAATTTCCTTTGCTGGGACTTTTTGCAAACAAGCGACAAGTCTCATGGGCGACTTTGCGTTGCTCAATCAGTGGTTTTTCTAGGCTATTGAATCTAGTTAGATGAGTCATCGTTTTAGGGAGTTAATGAGTATGTATTGATAATAAAACAAAATTGACTGCTAACCAAACGGGATTACCCGTTGTGATCCAATGAAACCCGACTTTAAGCAAAATAAATTAAAGTCGGGTGATGTTTATAAATACTCGGCGACTGAGTATCATTTTTTACTCATTTCGTAATGCCTTTATTGGATCTTGTCGTAACGTTTGGTTGATCGGAAAAAAGCTGGCAAGTACTGATATCGCTAATAAACCCAGCCAAATGACCGTTGTTAACCACCAGTCTATAGGCAAGTCAACCCCAGGTAATGACATACAATAGCCTATAATTAAAAATGCCAACGAAAAGGCTAACACTAAGCTCATTATTATGGGTTGCATGAGTTCTAATAAGCTTTCTTTTAGTAACCTATAATTGTCAGCCCCCATAGAAAGTTTTACGCCTAAGCTATATCTGCGCACTTTAACTAAATAGCTAACAATACCGTTTATGCCAATACACACCATCAGCAGCGATGTTGATGCCAACACAATAGCCAGCCATGCTGCATTTAAGTGACGTTGCCTTTTTTCATCAAACATACTTGTTAAAGAGGCTATGTTATTAATGTCTAATCGTTGATCTACTTCTAATACTGCTTGTTGAATATGGGCAATTGCATTATTTTCATCTGCAACAGTAATCAAATATGTAAATTGTTGCCAACCAGGGTAATCTTTAGGTGTAAAAACTTCAAAGTCTTCACTTTCAGGGCTGCCCGGTACATAGGTGTTGCTGACAATACCTATGATTGAGTAATATCTTTATTATCAAAACTCACTTTACTGTTTAGTACTTCATTACTGTTTTTATTAAGTAAATCTGCAAGGCGTTGATTGATAATGATCGGTGGGTTTTCTAATTGTTCATCCCCTTTGGCAAAGCCATTACCCGTTATCGTTAAGTTAAGTTCAGTAAAGTAATTGGCAGTTACTAAGCTATTACGTGCTTGGGCAATATACTGTCCAGCTTCGTTATATATTTGATTGACATTAACCGTTTTTGGCAGCCTCATTTCGGATGACACAGCTAAGCTGCTCACATTATTAAGCGCCAGCAACCTATGGTTAATTGCTTTGTGTAAATTAATACGTTCGCCGGATTTATCGACATTACTATAGTTTATTGTTAATGAATATTTACCTTCTGTATCCAGTCCGTTATCTCTGAGTGCTTCCGAAAGTGTTACTAAAACTACGTGGCTAGCAGTGGTTAATACTAAAAACGAAAACAAAATTTGCAGACCAACAAGTAAATGGCTGGTGGCTGAACTCATTTGCTTGCCCGTGCCTTTACCGCTGCTTTGTAGGCTGCTCATTAAGTTTTGCTCTTTCACTACACTAAGTTCTATAAATGAATAGAGTGAGGCAATACTAATAATTAGAAAAGCTGAAAATAACAAAGTATTAAAGCTAAGAGAAAGCGTGTCTAAACGTTGAATGGCGTCAGCTGCTAGGTTTTGAATAACGATAAAGCCGATTTGAGTAAGTGTTAAAGCAAGTAACACTGCAATACTAATAAGTAAAATATTGTGTTTTAACGTTTCAATAATTAGTTGTTTTTTGCTTGCCCCAAATGCAAAGCTGATTGCAAGGGGGTTGATGCGCGTAATGGCTTTAGCGAGCTGCATACTAGAAAGGTTGATAAGTGCAATGAGCATTAATAAGCACACACCCAATAATAGCATTAATACAATTTTACCGCTGTCACCCCTAAGTGCATCATTAAATGCAATAACACGCGCATTGACAGTAAAATCTTTTAAAATATCAGCGGCATGTAACTGTGCACCTTTAAGTGATAAGTCAGCTAATTGTTCCGTGATCTCTTGCTCTGAGGCTGTGGGCTTAAATCTAACAACACTCTTATACGCGCCCATGAAACCGTTAGATGTTTTAGGGTTAAAAGCTTCGTCTGCATCAATAGGAAGCCATATTGCATCATTTATATTGCTATAAGTGGGTAATATAAGATCATCGGGGGCGACACCAACAACGGTAAAGCGACGTTGATTGAGCTGTATTTTTTTACCAACAATATTCGGGTCACCACTATAGTGGGTTTGCCAAGCGCGGTAGCCTAATACGACCGACATTTGCTGAGTACCGAGTGCTTCTGTTTTGTTAAATAACCGACCAAGTTTGGGTTGTACGCCGAGTAGATCAAATAAATTATGTGTGGCAAGTATTACGTCCACAGCAGGTCTTGTTGGTTTATCTAGTAGCTTGTAGTCAGTCCATCGATGGTAAGCAGCAACATCAGTAAAAACGGTATTTTCACTCTGTATGTAGCTCATTATTTTTGAGTTACTAGCGGGCCCTGAATAACCTTTAGAATTAATTGTGCCTTCAAGCAAATATAAGTTATCGCTCTGCTGATAAGGTAGTGGGGCGAAAAACACTAGATCAACCAAGCTAAATGAACTAAGCACCATGGACAGTGTAAGTGCCAGTGTAAAAACGGTGGTGAAATAGTATTGTTTGGCACGTTTAAAAGTATTGTAGGCAGTTTTTAACATGACTGAGCAACCTGTTCTACATTTGCAGGTGTGCTTGGCACGAGTTCATCGTTTTGGGCAACTACAGTACCGTCTCTTAACTGGATATTGCGCGTAGCCATATCGGCATAACGGGGATCATGGGTAACCAATACAATGGTGGTGCCTTGCTGATTAAGATCTTTTATTAACGCCATGATTGCATCGCCGTTTTTTGAGTCTAAGTTACCTGTGGGCTCATCGACCAGCATGATGCCAGAATCGCCAGCTAGTGCGCGTGCAATCGATACGCGTTGTTGTTGACCACCAGAAATTTGATTCGGATGTAAGTCAGCTTTATCAGCCAAACCTACTTTTTCTAGGCAATCTAACGCTCTTGCGTGACGTGAAGATAGCGAGTCTCCCCGATATTTTAATGGTAAAGCGACATTTTCAAGTACGGTCATTTCATCAATTAAGTTAAACGATTGAAACACAAAGCCAATGCGATTACCGCGTACTTTCGCACGTTGGTTTGAGTCCATATCAGAGACGAGTAAACCGTCAATGTAATATTCACCACTTTGAGGGGTGTCGAGCAGCCCCATAATGTTAAGGAGTGTTGACTTGCCGCAACCAGAAGGCCCAGAAATAGAAATAAACTCGCCGTCGTACACGGTAAAGCTAATCCCTTTTAAAATTTGACTGACTTGTTCGCCATTAGAAAAAGACTTGCTTAGGTTATTAACTCTTAAAATTTCAGTATTCATATTATTCTTCCTTAACCAGCAATTTTTATTGTTGTTGTTTCAGCGGGGATATCTAATGTAGAAATAATGACTTGTTCACCAGGCTCAAGTCCTGACAACACTTGGATGAGTTGGCCAGATGCTTTGCCGTATTGCACTTCAACTTTAACGGCTTTGTTATCCATTGTGAGTTTAAATAATGAGCCATAACTGCCTTCGCTTGCACCTGTTGGTTGTTTTATATAATTCACCTCTTTTTGTACATCGGCAAAAATAGTCGCATCTACTTGTTGCATGGGTTTCATGGTGTCTGATTCAGAAACCTCGAGCTCAATATCAATTTGTACAGCACCTTCGCTGATCACAGGATCTACACGCACTACTTGGCCGCGCACCTGGTCATTCAACGTGCTAATTTGGGCTGTCATACCTATTTGAATTAAATGAGCTTGAATTTGCGGTACTTTTATTTCACCAACTAGAGGGGAGAGGCTCCCTATTAGTGCCAGTTCAGAGCCTGCACTGACACTTTGCCCTAAACTTAAAGGCAAGCGTTGAATAACACCATTCATTCCCGCTTTAACTGAAAGTTGCTCTACCATTAATTTGGCGACATCAAACTCGTCTTGCGCTTGGGCTATTAAGTCATCTTGAATTGAAAGCGACTCTTTTTGCATCTGTGCTAATTTATCAAGCTTAGATTCTTCAAGGTTAATACGCTTTGATAGCTGTTTGGCTTCGAGCTCATTTTTCTTCGCGCTGATCCCCGATACAATACCTGATTTAGCCAGTGTACGTTCTGCTTCAACTTGCAGCATGGCTATTTCAGATTGTGCTTTTAGCTCTGACACGGTTGACTCGTTATTTAACAACTCACGCTGTTGCAGTAATACGGTTTGCCGTTTTTGGGTTTTGGCATTTTTAAGCTTTGCTAACGCCAAGCGGAGCTTACTTTCTAGCTCGGGGTTATTTAAAGTGAGGATCACAGTGTCATGGTTAACCACAGCACCCGCTTTTAGTTTTATTTCGTCAACCACCGCATTACTTGTAGCTGTGAGAAGCCGTTTATTGATTGATTGCAATGAGCCATAGCCATCAACCTTAATTGAAAAATCACCGCGCTCAACCTTCGCAATGGTGACAGAGTCTTTTGATATAACTTCGGCATTATCTGCAAAGCCTAATTGCCAGCCAGAGATAAGCATAATGACAGATAAACCTATCAACCCTTGATAGATTAGTTTGGATGTAAATTTCATAGTTATTCCTTTTTTAAACGAAAATACGGCAACGTATCAATTAGGCAATAATGTATTAATAATTTTACTGTAACCAAACTGTGACTATGTTTAAAATCAAGTAGTTAAGCTGTTGTGGTAATGATAGGTTGCGTAGGTTATGATTGGACTAAGTAAAAGAAATTGGCCGTTAAGAGCTGTAATGGAAGTATGTTGATTCAATTAGGTGAATATTGCTTAGATACAGATGGAATGTCTTTGCAATTTGATAAGCAAGTGGTGACACTAGAGCCCCAAGTATTTGCAGTATTAATGTACTTAATTGAGCATCATGAGCGTTATATATCAATGGATGAGTTGCATGAAAACTTATGGAAAGACCGCTGTGTTTCAGATGCGGCTGTACGGCGGATTATTAGTAAAATACGCTTAGTGTTGAATGATGATCACAAAAATCCTAAATACCTACAATCACTTTCTAAGCGCGGCTATAAATTAATTTGTCCTGTCTCTAAATTTTCTACATTGTCGGTCTCAGAAGACAGTAAAAAACTGAGCTCCACAGAAAGTAACAACACAAAAAAAACGAAAACTTTTCTGCTTTTTGCAATTATAGCTTTATTGATTTCGTTAGCCTATTTTATATATGAAAATATTGATGACGAATCACATGTCGTTACAAAAGTTATAGACTCGATTATCTCTGATAAAAAAGCGCTGGTAGTTTCAAATGATGGTCGGTTTATCGCATTTACAAGTAAATTAAGACGTGGAAATGACTATCAAATTTATTTAAAAGATCAAGATAGTCAAACAGTAAAAGTGCTAGTTGATGATACAAGGTTACCTGGGGGCTTAGCTTTCTCACGTGATGGAAATTACTTATTTTTCTCTGATAATGTCGGTGATGCAGCATCATTAAAGCGGGTAGCTCTTAAAAGTAAAGAATATGAAATAGATGTTTTAGTGACACATTTTTATTTTATCTCAGATGTGTTTATCGATGAAAATGAAAGTAAGGTTATTTATTTTTCAGCTCAAAAAAGTAGAGAAAGCGCAATGCTTATCTATAAATTCAATACTGACGCTGGTTTGGTAGAAGAAGTGACCTCTGTCTCTCAAAAAGGAGAACATGATAGCCGAGCTGATATTTCACCAGATTCAGGTAAGTTGGTTGTACTTCGAGTTTATATGGATAGTAAGCGTAATTTTATTCGAGTTTTAGATTTAAAGGCGGGCAGTGTACTTTTTCAGTATGATCAAAATGAGGTTATTTATGATGTTCATTGGCTTGATGATGAACACATTGTTTTATTAGATGATAAAAAGCTAGCTAAAATAAATGTTAAAACTGGGCGTTTAGATGAAATCGCCACTACAGGCCAAGGTATTATCTCACTTGATGTGGTGATCCCAAACATGCTGTTTGCTATTAGAGATACCTATGGAATCAGTACAATTACTGAGAAAAAATTGCCGTTAAGTAATTTTAAAGATATCGAATTGTTTCATGGTGAGCAATCAGGGCAACGTCGTATTGTAGATTATCAACCATTGGGAGATAAGGTTTGGGCGATCGAGAAACTAAAAGGTATAAGCGATTTAGCTTCTTATAAAAAACAAAAGCCAAAGGAAAAGGTGGTGTTTTTAAGTACGAAAAAGTCGCTTGAGCTGATAGCACCCTCTCTGTCAGGGCAATATGTATTAATTAAACTCCAAGGTCGTATAGCTATACTTAATACGCTTAATAATAATCTAACCGATATATCTAAAGTGGATGAATTAATTGGCGATATTGCTTTCTCAGAAGATGAAAAATCTATTTTGTACACCAGAAAAAGTAATGGTGAATGGTTGGTTTTTGAATACTCTATTAAGGAAGAAACAGAATCCATTCTTTTTGAGGGATATCGTTTCGTCAGAGAATTTAAAGGCGACTATATATTAGGTAATAATTCAGGCAAATTGTCTCGTTTTAATGTTAATTTAAAAACAATGACCCCACTGCAGATAACTGTTTCAAAAGAAAAAAATACTAACTGGGATGTTGTAAACGGTAAAATTTTATGGAGCAGCCACAACTTAATAAATACAACATTCAATGAAATCGATATAGATGATGTTGATGGCTCTAGCCTAAGCTCTAAAACGTTTGACTTTAGTGTGATCAGACCAAATTTTTATGTGGACAAAATAAATAATACGGTTGTAGTTGAACGTTTAGGTAGTAGGACTAGTGAAATAATTACAATTGAAATTCAGTGAGTGATTTTAATGCAATAGTTTTAAATGCGTTTGAAATCCATTGTTTTGGGGTTAATTAAAAGCGCATATTGCGCTTTTTTTGATCTACACCTTGCCATTTTCATAGTTTCGTTTAAAATCTCGTAACTTTCGAAACGAAACTTAAATGGTTTACTTAATGACTAAACGAAACACCCAGCAACGTCGTCACCTTATTCTTACTCAAGTTAATGAGTTAGGTGAAGTAGCCGTAGATATTTTAGCTGAGCAGTTTCAAACCTCTGAAGTAACCATTCGTAAAGACTTAACAGCGCTTGAAAAAAGCGGACTATTACTGCGCCGCTACGGTGGCGCGATTGCATTGCCGCAAGAAATTGTAAGCGATGATATTGATTCAAAACGTAAAGTGGCGATTGCCAAAGCCGCAGCAGCACTAATCAAAGATCATAACCGCATTATTATCGACAGTGGTCGTACTACAGCAGCAATGATCCCTGAACTGGGTAATAAGCGCGGTTTAGTGGTGATGACTAATGCAATTAAAGTGGCTAATCGCTTATTAGCGCTGGAAAACGAGCCAACACTTTTGATGACCGGTGGTACGTGGGACCCGCATTCTGAGTCGTTTCAGGGGCAAGTTGCTGAGGGGGTTTTACGTTCTTATGATTTTGATCAGCTATTTATTGGTGCTGATGGCATTGATGTTGAGCGCGGTACCACTACCTTTAATGAACTTGTAGGCCTAAGCCAAGTTATGGCGGGCGCTGCTCGTGAAGTTATAGTGCTGGTGGAGTCAGAAAAAATCGGCCGAAAAATCCCTAATTTAGAATTACCTTGGCAGCAAGTGACTACGCTTATCACCGACAGCAACTTAGCACTCGATACTCGCCAAGCAATACAAGCGTGTGGTGTGCAGTTGATCTGCGCTGAGCTATAAATTTACAAATTCGTGTTTATTACAGGCCGACAACACCTGTGATGTTCATTTAAATATTAAACAACACATACAAACCCAAAGTTGACGCTTTGGCATGTGCAAAAGGAGAAATTATGTGTGGAATAGTTGGGGCAGTTGCAGAACGCCCAGTAAATAAAATTTTAGTTGAAGGCCTTAAGCGTCTTGAATACCGTGGTTACGACTCAGCTGGTGTGGCACTTTTAGATGGTAATACACTTAATACTGTAAAAGCAGTGGGTAAAGTAGTAAACCTTGAAAACGCGCTTGATGAAGCTGGCGTAAAAGGTACTACCGGTATTGCACACACTCGCTGGGCAACTCACGGCGGCGTGACGAAAGCAAACGCGCACCCGCATATTTCAAACAGCGAAATTGCCTTAGTGCACAATGGTATTATTGAAAACCACGCCAGCTTACGTGAAGCGCTGAAAGGCGATGGTTACGAGTTTTTATCAGACACAGATACCGAAGTAATGGTGCATTTAATTCATCAACTTCGCCAGCAGCACACCACTTTATTAGCCTCAGTTCAAGCAGCTGTTAAACAGTTTGAAGGTGCATTTGGTACAGTTGTATTTGATAAAGCCAACGATAACGAAATTATTGTAGCGCGCTCAGGCAGCCCGTTAGTTATTGGTTTAGGCCTTGGTGAAAACTTTATTGCTTCTGATCAACTTGCATTATTACCAGTAACTCGTACCTTTATCTACCTTGAAGAAGGTGATGTAGCGCGTATCACCCGTAACAGTGTGGAAATTTTTGATGTAGACGGCAATGCCGTTGAACGTGAAGTCATTGAATCAAACATCACACAAGATGCATCAGGTAAAGGTGAATACCGTCACTACATGCTTAAAGAGATTTACGAGCAGCCGCTTGCTGTACGTAACACCCTTGAAGGACGTTTAAACGACGACCGCGTAGCGATTGATGCCTTTGGTGAAAGCGCTCAGCAAATATTTAAAGACGTAAAACACGTACAAATTATTGCCTGTGGTACGTCTTACCACTCAGGTATGGTTGCCCGCTACTGGCTTGAGCAATTTGCAGGTGTTAGCTGTAACGTAGAAATTGCCTCTGAGTTCCGTTACCGTCAGTCGTTTGTACACGAAAATAGCCTGCTAGTAACTATTTCTCAATCGGGTGAAACGGCTGATACTTTAGCTGCGCTTCGTTTAGCTAAAGAGCAAGGCTATATGGGGTCAATGACTATTTGTAACGTACCAGGCTCATCGCTTGTACGCGAATCAGACCTTGCCTTTATGACCAAAGCCGGTGCTGAAATTGGTGTAGCCTCTACTAAAGCATTTACTACACAGCTTGTTGGTTTGTTAATGCTTACTGCGTCTATTGCGCAAGAGAAAGGCTTAGATCAAAGTACGATTGTTAACGCTATTAAATTGCTTCCAGCTAAATTAGAAGAAACGCTACTATTGGCTGATGGCATTGCAGACCTTGCAGAAGAGTTTGCTGATAAACACCACTCACTGTTTTTAGGTCGCGGGTCGCAATACCCAATCGCAATGGAAGGCGCACTTAAGCTTAAAGAGATTTCATACATTCACGCAGAAGCCTATGCAGCAGGTGAGCTTAAACATGGTCCATTAGCATTGATTGACGCAGACATGCCAATTATTGTTGTAGCACCAAACAACGAATTGCTTGAAAAGCTTAAATCAAACGTAGAAGAAGTCCGTGCTCGCGGCGGCATCATCTATGTATTCGCTGATAAAGACTCACACTTTGAGTCAGACGAAACCATGCGTGTGATCAACGTAAATCATGTTGATGACGTAATTGCTCCAGTTGTATATACAATCCCACTACAGTTACTTTCGTACTACGTAGCAGTAATTAAAGGCACTGACGTTGACCAACCACGTAACCTAGCGAAATCGGTTACTGTTGAATAAAATCAACAAGCTGGTAATTATCTGTTGTGGATGAACAATAAAGTATCACCCCATACAATAAAGTATCATCTCAAACAATAAAGTTTAATTCTTATAAGTAATTTAAAGCCGACAATTATGTCGGCCTTAAATTATTAACTTTTTACGTTTTTATTTCTCGAGAGCTCCTGCGATAAAGCTATGTTTATCTAGGGTCTTCTAGATTAATCTTGTCGGCTATCACAAATGGCTTAAATTCAGTGTGTGTAATAATTTTCTTATTTAATCCATTTTTTGCGGTCCATTGTGTATTCTCTCTCAAAAATGCTCGATTAGCGTGAGACTTTGATTTATTTACTAATCCTAAATGGTAATCCATTTCATGGTCTTCGCTAAAATTTACATAATCCCAATCGTTCATTATTTTTCCCTACTTTTCAAGTGCAACATTGCACAAAATATATACTGGGGTTACAAAGTCGATTTTGCAAGCTGTTAGTTTCTGTTTAGATAGAGGGATAGAATTAATAAGGTTGCATCACACTTCGACTCTAGCTATGCTCAAATTTGAATCAGTTATAACGGTATATTATGTCTAGGAAGATTGGTCATACTGAAGCTCAATATAGTAAATGGATTAAAGAAGGGCGTGGCTCAGGAGAATATCAAGATTATAAACCTTGGTTAACCGTTTACGATGTACCATCCGACGGTCGTGTGCATCGTGTTTTTGGTTATAAGTCCAAGCGGACACACCATTTATTATCTGACCTCGAACTTTCTATGTTTTACTTACTTGAATGGCGGTCAGATGTGCTGCAAGTAAAGGAACAATTTCCGCTTGATCGTGATATTACTAAAGAGCTTGCTGAATCGGCAGGTATTAAACACCCGAATTTGCGCGGTTTAGAGCAATATTTATCAAGTGACTTTCTTGTTGAAACCAGCTCCCGTGATCTCCCCTATTTTGCGTTACAAGCTAAGTATGTGAATTCGTTTGAAGAGCTACGAAAAATAGAGATTCTTGAACTAGAACGCCGTTATTGGCATGAAAAAAAGATCCCTTGGCAAATAGTAACTGAGGCCGAAATCCCGCGCGTAGTGAAAATTAATATAGAATGGATTTACTCAATGCAGGGGGCGCATAAAGAAACACCCGAATCAGCTATTGAGCAAGCTCGATTTTATGCGGACTATTTTGCTAAACATCCAACCAAAACTCTTATAAACATCTGTAAGGAAATTGATTCTGCCTACGAACTAGATTTAGGAGAGTCACTCTATGAAATACGCTGCTTAATGGCAGATAGGTATTTTACCTTTGATATTTTTACGCCAGTTCAAAAGCTTCAAGTTGGGCAACTTAATTTAGGTGATGTTGATCAGATTAAGGAGGTGTTGCGTGTTTCAAATCAATGAAGTATTACTATACGAACAAACTTTGTACCGTATTTTAATGGTGTTTGATTACTACGTACTTTGGATAAAAGTAAATGATGATAAGGCCTTTCCTGAGTTTGTTGAAATAGCTGAACTAGAACAAGGGTTTCAAGATGAAGTAATCAAACGTGAAAATGATCCATACAGTGATATTTTCACAGTTATTCCTGAACTTGGTTCTACCGCTCAGATAAAGCGTGATGAAAACTATGCAGCAATTAAACCCTTAATAGAGCTTGAAGACTGCTATGAATCAAAAACTCGTGGCAGAGTAGTTAATCAAATAGTAGCTGATACAGGTAAAACCAAACAATCTATTTACCGCTTTGCCCGCAGGTATTGGCAGCGCGGTCAGATCCCGAACGCATTGTTACCTGACTATAAAAATTCAGGTGCAAAAGGCCAAAAGCGCCGCGCAACGACTACGAAATTAGGTAGACCTCGAAAGTATATGACTGGTACTGGCGCTTTAATTGATGACTTTACTGAGAAGCTCTTTCGTATTGCCATTGAGCGTCATGTATTAACTGATAAAAGTAAATCATTTAGGTACGCACACAATCGCCTTAAAGACATATACGAGCAATATTTTCCTGAATTACCTGAAGAAGAATTGCCGACGCTTAGGCAAATGGAGCACTTTTTCAAACGTGAATACCGCCAAGTTGATAAGATTGAAGCACAGGCTGGCGAAATTAAAAATAAGAAAGACATACGGCCGCTTACTGGTACTGCTGCAGCAGATGTTTTGGGACCAGGTATGCGTTACGAAATTGACGCGACAATAGCTGATATTTATTTAGTATCAGACACGGAAAGAAGCAATATTGTTGGTCGTCCAATCATTTATATGGTTATAGATGTATTTAGCCGTATGGTGGCAGGCTTTTATATCGGCTTTGAAAACCCATCATATGCAGCAGCAATCCAAGCTCTACATATGGCTTCTACTGATAAAACTGAATATTGTCGTAAGTTTGGCTTTGATATAACCCCAGAAGAATGGCCATGTATTGGCTTACCTTCCGCACTTTTAGCGGATAGAGGTGAATTAATGGGGCATCAGATTGAATGCCTAGACAAAGGATTTGGGGTGCGTATTGAAAATACATCGCCATTTAGAAGTGAGGCGAAAGGTGTTGTTGAGCGTTCTTTTAACACTTTTCAAGCAGTGTTTAAGCCTTTTTCACCGGGTGTTGTCACAGGGACCAAGATCAAAAAGCAAGGCGACAGAGATTATCGCTTAGACGCTAAGCTTACGATTCAAGAGTTCACTAAAATTATTTTAGCGTCAGTACTGTACCACAACCAATATCACGTAATTAAAGGCTATGATAAAGCAGCTGATATGCCAACCGATTTACCAAATAACCCTCTAGCATTATGGAATTGGGGCTTACAACATCGCACCGGTCGATTAAAAAAGCCTGAAGCAGAATATCTACGTGTGGCGCTCATGCCGCGAACACGCGCAACGATATCAGAATCGGGAGCTTGCATTTTTGGCCTGTATTACACCAGTTCTGAGCTCTTAAGGCTTGGCTGGATGCACCGAAGTAAGGAAGTTAAGCGACCTGAAAAAGTTGATGTAGCATATGATTTAGCAACAGCAGATTACATATACATATACCCTGACACTAAAAGCAACAGCTACTTTGCCTGCCAATTATCAACACGCTCAAGGCAGTTTTCTGGAGCTAGTTTCTGGGATGTATGGCAACAAAATGATGAACTAAAGCAAACTCAGGCAGATGCAAAGCTAATTGCCGATGAACGCAAGCGCGTTTTGGAGCGGCAAGTAATAGGTGTTGTTAAACAAGCAGAAAAAATAGCACCAAAACAAACTGGTTTGTCAAATGCTGAACGAATACGCAATATCCGTGATAATCGAGCTGATGAAAAGGCCAAAGAACGCAAAACACGAGCTTATAAGCCAGTTGAGATTGATACCAGTAAATCAGCTCAAGTGCATTACCTCTCAGAGCCTGATGAGGATTTGGATTTCCCTGACTTTTCGGATCAACTGTTCAAGGAAGATGACGACGTATGAATTTACCACATAACATCTTCAGAGCCGTTTATCAGGAATCTGACATTGAGCGTTACAAAAGTAACCCGTTTATTGAGGCACTACCAAAAGTTAGCAAAATCAATGAGCTTAAAATTAAGCTAGAAGGTAAGGTTAAATACGACCCAGCAGCAGGTTATCTAGATGCAAGGCAACGAGCACATGAGCTATGTGGCTTACTTGATGACTTTTTTCAGCCGCTATCTATACATGTGGCACTCGAGGAAAAAATAGCTCTAATGATCCGTGGTGGCTATGTTGCCAGAAACATCGCGACTGGTCAGCTGCAACAACATTTGCAAAATGGCTACGAACGAATGATGACAGGAGATATCAATAGTTTTCGTTTCGCTGAAGCTCCGTCAACTGCGCGTTGTTTATCGCTAATCGGTTGCTCTGGGTGCGGTAAAAGTTCCAGTGTATTACGGATATTAGCCACCTACCCACAAACGATTTATCACGAGCAATATAATACTTATCAGCTAACCTATTTGCGTATTGAGTGCCCAGTTGATGGGTCTCTAAAGAGCTTATGCTTAAACTTCTTCCAAGAGGTAGATAAGTACCTTCATACTGACCTTACTGAAAGGTACGGTCGCAAACGTCATAGTACAGAGGTACTGTTATCATTTATGGGGCAGGTAGCCAACCAATATGCTATTGGCGTGTTAGTGATTGATGAAATTCAGCGCTTAGGACGTAAGCAACAAGAAGGACAAGAGCGGATGCTCGAGTTCTTTGTAGCACTAGTGAATATTATTGGTGTGCCGGTGATTTTAGTTGGTACCCCTAAAGCTAGGCCGATATTCGAACTAGAGTTGCAATCTGCAAGGCGCAGTACTGGAATTGGATCTATGGTTTGGGAGCCTTTACCGCAGTACAAAAATAGAATTGATAAGAAAACGGGGAAGCCAAAGCCCACAGAGTGGCGATTATTGACTGATAAGCTTTGGCAGTACCAGTGGCTTATTCACCGCGATGAACCGCTCACCGAAGAGATCCGAAATACGTGGTTTGAATTATCCCAAGGTGTGTTGGACATTGTGGTTAAGTTATTTGTACTTGCGCAGCTACGCGCCATTATCACGGGTGTTGAACGCATATCATCGAAACTATTTGTGAAAGTGTATGAATCAGAATTGCAGCCTATTCATCCGATGATTGAGGCGCTTAAATCTGGTAAAGCAGGTAGTATTGCAAAATACTCAGACTTACAATTTAGAGAAATAGATAAACGATTGTTAGAGCTCAGTAAGCAGATCTCTGAAGTTGAAGCTACTAAGTTAGACTCACTACCTTTCGCCAGTGATTCAGAGGCAATGAGGCTTTACAATCTCCTGCTCGGGATGGGGTGCGACTCGGAGTTATTGGTACCATTAGTTAAAAAAGCAGTTAAAGACCACCCAAACTTACAGGTAAGAGGGCTTATTCCACTCGTACTTGAGTGGTATGAGCAAACGCCAGACGAAATTGAACAGTCCAAAGAAAAACCAAAGCTAATCAAACTTAAAGATTGGCATACACTATCAAGCAACGATTTACGGTTTGGTTACTCTCAACACAAAAAGCAGTCAACTGAGCTTTATCAGCGCTACAAGCAACAAGGAAATATTTTTGATATAACCGCTTGGCTTAAGCAAAGCGTGTAGCATGGCGTGCTTACCTGTGCCTTATCCAGATGAGCTGCTTTATAGCGTTATTGCAAGATACGGTGTACATTCAGGCATAACCTCTCCCAAACAATTACTTGATGATGTATTTCAAAACCGTAAAATAATCGCCTCAGTTGCGTTTCAAGGACATTTATCGCAGATCTCTATACATTATCAAGGTAATGCTGATTTAACGCCATGCAAGTTATTACAAGCTCACACACTATTTCCATTATATTCATCTTTTGTTCATCCAGACATTACCGAACACGCTAAGCATGAGTTACTCTCTGATTGCAGACATTCTGCAGAAGTACAGCTAGGCAAGGCGGCATCCAAAGTTAAAAGTCCTCACTACTTGCGATATTGCCCGTTATGCGTAGGGGCACAAGTAAAACAATATGGAGAGGCATTTTGGGCAAGGCGATGGCAGCTTCCTGGCTTATCAGTTTGTGCAGAGCACGGAATGTATCTTATAGGAAGCCCTGTGTTGATTAGCGAAGTACACAGGCATCAATTTATCGCACTTAGTCCTCATGTGCTTTTACACTCAAGCCCACGGCTTACAACCAAAAAGTTGCAATGCTTGCAGCGTATGCTCAGCAATTACTGAACTTGCCTGAGCAGCGTATTCACTCGTTGCAATGGAGTTGTTTTTATTATCAATTAGCTAAGCAGTTAGGCTTTGTTAGGAGAAAGCGTGTTGAGCATAATCTAATTGCAAACTTGGTTTTAGGTTACTGGGGAGCTCATACCTTAGCTAGTTTTTCGCTCAATATTAGTAAAGTAGATGAGAACAATTGGTTAAGGTGTTTGTTTAGAAAACACAGAAAATCGTTTAGCTATCTTCAGCACTTGATTGTATGGCAAGCGTGCTATGAGCAACAACTGGATCTAGCGAAAATACTCTTTGAAGTCTCACAATTACCACAATCACATTACGATGATGTACCTGCGCATATTGAGCCGGTAATAGTAGATCAAGTACGTCGCACAGAATGGCAACACGTTGTCGCTAAATTTGGCGTTAAAGGTGCGAGAAACCAAGGGTTTGCAGGCTTATACATATGGTTATATCGGCATGATAAGCAATGGCTAATGCAATTTAATCAAGACTCAGTGCGCCCAAGTATTGCTAAAATAAACAAAGTTGATTGGCCCTGCAGAGACAAAAAGTATGTAAAACAACTTATTTCATTGATAAATGAAGTAGAAACTCAGCTAGATTCAGACCGCCATACAGTAACCTGGTTGGTTACCCATGCAAGTATCCCTTTGTCTCAGATCAAACATTTAGAAAAGTTACCGTTATGTAAATTGTTTTTTGAAAAATATTGTGAAAGTATAGAAGAGTATCAATGTCGTAGAATTGCATTAGCTTGCATTGATAGTTTAAAAAAATACGAGCAATTGAAAGCATGGCGAATTGAGCGTATAGCAGGATTAAGCAAGGAAAGAACCCGACCAATTGTGTCGCAACTGTTAGGATATGCAGTAAAGTATGAAGCAAGTTGATCGATTTAAAAAACTACCAGACAATGCCAGAATACAGGCTATGGGTAACCTGTTTAAATACAGCGACCGTCTAACATGGGATATTGGTGTTCGTATTGAGAATTCCACCCGTCAAGCTCTTAAATTTAGCCAACTCCCATATTTAAGCAGGCAAGTCGTATTAAATCAGACTACTGCAGCCATTCCTCCTGGCTTCCCACTTAAATTTACCTTACCTGATAATGCACTTTGGCAAATGGCTACTGTTAAAGATTGTGGTTTAGTTAAATTCAAAGCTGGTGATGAGCAATCTCAAAATTGCTTTATGTTTGAAAGTGAAGATAAAACTATTTATCTCCCACAATTGGAGCTCGCCCGTGCACTATTTTTTACTAATAACTATTTTGCTAACGCAGCGCTGATTAACAATGCTCTCGATTTTGAATTTGACGTTGAACACAATCCATCAAGTGATGATGAAGAGTTTCCACTTGATGTATTAATCAACGCTTTGCCTACAACAAATTGCCCAAAAGTATTATTTGATAATGAAGGATTTAGATATCTGCTTGCTTGGATATTGCTAGACAGTGATGTAAAGGATTCGTTTGAAAGTATTTATAGGTATTTCTCACAAGAGCTTATAAAAACAGACAGGTTTGAACGTTGGACATTTAGGTTTGATCCACCTCAATTGAAGGGCGTAAAAATCGCCGCACGAGGCTGGAAATCACCGGATGAAAATATTTGGTTTATTAATCGTATTGAAGCGCTAGAAAACTTGTCGTTTCCAGACATTGCAGATATTGGTTACTTTCATCCAAATTTTACTGAGAACACACCTGGTTCTAGCAAAGGCACAGGTGGCACTTATCCTCAATTACCTACACAGCGAGAAATAGACGAAGAGAGTGATGGTAGCTCAGATAACGAATTAGCTTTAATATTCTGTGAAGCTACACTAATTAATTTCAATAACTCTCCTCGCACTCGAAAAGTTAATGCTAAAGCCAAAGCTAAATCAGGTGGTAAGGAAGATGAAGAAAAACCTAGTACATTATCACCAGAGGTAAGCACAGATGATTCAAACTCTCGTGGCGACATACCTAGAGCCGCCGTTGATGGCTTAGATGATCAAACCGACAACGCCAATTTATACCTGAATAAGTTTGATAGTTTCTTTAAAATGCTGGAAATATTAGAAAAAGAGCAAGGTGTTAAACAAAGCAAGCCAGTTGTTCGCAAGTTGCCAGAAATAGGTCGCAGTAAAAGCCATCTAATGACTGACTGGTCACCAAGATGCATGACTATCGTGCGAATTGAACATCAAGGTGAAGGCTATTTTTTGTTGGAGGTAGATACCTCGGATGGTCGAGCATCAATCGCTACAAAAGTAATTTCAGCTAGGGCATTACAACCAATAGGACCATTAATAGATTTTATACCGGAAATAGAAAGGCGTTTGCTAAGTAATCAATTTAGTTGGCCTAAAAAGTATTTTGATGAATTAGTTGGAGTAACTAAGCACAAGAGCATTTCTCATCAACAGTCAAATAAGAGTGGAAGTTTAGCCCAAGAAGACATTAATAACTGGAGTAAAAGATTTTATCAAAAGCTTAGCGAGCCTGACGTAATAATTTAAGTTTTATATGTAGGAATAATATTCAAAGATAAGGTATATTAATTTTATTACCTTGATAGCGAAGTATCTCAAGTTGGTTTAAGGGAATAAGTAATTGAAATGAAAGAAATACCTTTTAAAGTGTCTGCTCGAGCTGCCCGTCTGATTGGTGCAGAGAATATTGCCAATGCTGAAAGCGCAGTTATAGAGTTGATCAAGAACTCATATGATGCGGATGCTGAAACTTGCCTTGTTTATTTTGAGCATGTTTTCAATGAAATCCCTTCCTTCTTTACTAAACAAGAGTTCGAATATCTTTGTGTTGCTCCTGCTTTTAATGATTTTTCACTCCATTTCAAAACGTTACCAGAAAATCTTTATGAAATAGAAATAATATTAACTGAGGAAGATATAAAGTTAGGGGTTACAAAAGATGAGCTACATGAATCAATAATTGATTGGTTAAGTAATATCTGTCGGATTTGGATTGTTGACGATGGTCATGGAATGAATGAAAAGACTATTGAAGACAATTGGATGACAATTGGCACAAATAACAAAGAAAAATCACCTGTTACTAAAAAATTTAAAAGGATCAAATCCGGAGCTAAAGGGCTTGGTAGATTTGCCCTCGATAAGCTGGGTGCCCTATCAAGTGTCTATATATGTCCAGATTTGGAGTATTATCAGCTAAATAAAGAAAACTCAACTATGGAGTGGTACAACAAATGGGAAAGCTTTCTAGAAGAGGGTAAGACGCTTGATAATGTTAAGGCTCGTCTTGGTTATGGTGCATTAGATAGGTTATTTCATTTAAATTACCTACCAAATGAAATTTTCATAAATGAATTAGATTTTAAATTTGAGAATCATGGTGTAATTATTTGCTGTGATTACAATAAAGAAAATTGGCATAAAGAAAGACAAAAGAGACTCAGTGATAGCCTAGAAACTCTTATTCCTCCAACAGACAAGGATAATTTTTCTTTATTTTTTGTTTCAAATAAATTTAGTGATCTTAATAAAAAAGTATCGTCTGCAGTAAATACAAATTACGATTATAAGGTCAATGCGAGGTTAAGCGATGATCATTCGATTATCATAGAAATAGACCGAAATGAATTTGAAGTATCAGAGTTTCCCGAAGAGTTTTATGAATCAGAAAAATTTAAAAATTTAGATACGTCAGTAGAAGATTTCAAAAAAGGAGTACAGGTTCACAAACTAACTCTAAAAAATCTCTTTCCAAAAATTGATGAGTTCGAATCAATTGGTAGCCTCTCGCTTAGCTTTTACTTTTCCAAGCAAGGTAATCCCGCAAAAGTCGATCTTGATAAATTCATGTATAAGTCATTTGACTTGTCTACGAGAAAAAGTTGGGCAGAGACTTTTGGTGGTCTTAGAATTTTTAGGGACAACTTCCGCGTTAGGCCATATGGTGAACCAGGCTCGGCGAAAGATTGGCTTGGATTAGGTGATAGGGCTGCAAGTAGCCCCGCAGGTATTGGTAATTCAGACGGTGGTTGGAGGGTGAGGCCAAACCAGATATCAGGCGTTGTGAATATATCAAGAGTTAAAAACCCAAAACTAGCAGACAAATCAAGTCGTGAAGGGATACAGGAAAACGATGAGTTTGCGCAATTTAAGTCTGTAATAGTAAAAATAATAGAAATTTTTGAAAATGATCGTGCGGAAATTGGTGCTGAACTTAAAGCTATTTATGATCGTAAAAATGCAGACGCTCTCAAAGAAGAGCAAGCAAATACACTTTCTAAGCAGTTATTAAAAGGTGCAAATAGTGGGAATAGGAATACTAGCACAGAAGAAACAACTCCAGAACAAGATAACTTAAAGCTTCTAGCTTCTCAATATGAGAAGAAAAAAGAACAACTGGAAGAGTTAATGGAAGAGCAGAAAATTTTGAGGAGTTTGGCTACTATTGGAACGATTAGCTCATCTTTTAGTCATGACCTAAAACTTTTACATGGAAAACTGATAAAGAGATTTATTCCTGTTCAAAAAGTTTTAGAGTTAAATCATCGATACTCCATTGATAATAATCTTCAATTTACTGAAGGCTTACATGACTCATTGGAACGTGTTGAGATGTTCAAGAACCAAGATAGCTCTATGAAAGATTGGATAAATTTCTCACTCTTGGGAGTCAAGAAAGATAAAAGAAGAAGACGTAAAGTTTATTTCGAACAATATTTTAAACAATTGAAAAAAGTGTGGGCAAAAAAGTTTGAAGATAGAGATGTAGACTTTGATATTGATGAAATATCCCATGAGTCAGCCTTGAAGTGCTTTGAAATTGACCTAGATTGCATCTTTAACAACTTAGTCGTGAACAGCGTGGAAGCCTTTTCTCAAAAAGACGCTCCTCCAACAAGAATAATCAAGATAGAAATAAAAAGTAGCGATAATGACATTATTATATTTTATTCGGATTCAGGACCTGGTTTGTCAAAAGATATCATCAATCCACAACGTATTTTTCAATGTTTTTTCACTACAAAGGTAAATGAACATAGTGGAGAAGATGAGGGGACTGGTATTGGAATGTGGATGGTTAAAAGCACCATCAACGAATATAGGGGAAGTACAAAGCTGCTACTAGATAAAAGTGGATTTGGATTAGAAATAAAAATTCCAAAAAATATATAAAGGAAGAAAATGAATTCTAAGTTTAAAGTGGTCTACGTTGATGAAGATCCGGATGCCCGAAAAGAGTTTGAACTAAATTTTGTAAATAAAGAAATGTGTGATCTTGTGATTGTTCACCCTAAATTTCAACTTGATGAAATGGTAGATTTTATCATAGAAGAAGGTCCAGAAGCCGTAGTTTCAGATTTTCGGTTGAAAGACAAAGAGCCGCGTGTAACATATGATGGGGTTGATTTAGTTAAAAAACTGAAAAGTATTAAAGCAAAGCTTCCTTGCTTTGTCTTAACAAGTTATGAGGGGGAAGCAATCAACGTCACTTTAGACGTGAACTGGATTCACGATAAAGAAGAAATTCATGAAGATGAGAATGATAGGCCTGTATTTAGTCAGAAAGTTCTTCAACAAATTCATGTAAATAGGGGGTTGTTGGATAACTTACTTAATAAGCAACAAGAACTATTTAATAAACTACAGCAAAATCAATTAACAGTCGAAGGAGAACGAGAACTTGTCGAGTTAAGTAATGAGATAGAGTTGTTCATTTTTGACGATAAGAAGATTCCAAATGAAATAAAATCTTACGACGGGTTAGCTAAATTAGACTCTTTGATTAGGTTGTCAGATCAGCTTTTAAAAGAAATAGATAAAAACATCGAAAAGTAGAAAGGACTCTTTATGTTATTAAGACGGATAGTTCCTCAACGACGGAATGAAATTAAGCAATATGCATCACATAGAAGTTACAAACCCTATCTAAGAGAAGACTTCAATAAACGCTGTGGTTATTGTGATGCAGATGATAAATTCTTAGGAGCAAGCGCTGCGTTTCATGTAGATCATTTTGCCCCTCAAAAATTTGAAGATCGGAAGACTGATTATACTAACCTAATATACTCTTGTCGCTATTGTAATGGTTCAAAATCTGACTATTGGCCATCAGATTGCTCCCAAACTTCTGTTTTAAAAGAAGAAGGTGTGATTGATCCTTGTGAAGCTAAATACGATGAACATCTAGCTAGAAATGAGAAAGGTTACATTTATCCACTTACAAACTTAGGCGGGTTTATACACAAACTTTTGAAATTAGGGTTAACACGGCATAGTGTTTTGTGGAAGCTTCAGCATATAGAATCAAATTTAGATAAAATGGACACCCAGATAGAGGAGCTATCAACAGAACAATTACAGATATATCAACAATTGTCTTCGGAATATCGAAATTTGATAACCTATATTTGCGAATACGGAAATAAATAAAGTGTGTCTAAAGGAAACCTTAAAAATTTTATTTACCTGCAGACAACACCCCCACAATTACTGTAATATCTAATAATACATCAACGGTTGTTTTATCAAGCAAATACTTGTTTGAATAATGAGCTCAAGGACTTAATACAAAGTGAGTAAAAAGAGCGGCTCTTATTACACTCCAGCAAATTTAGCTAATTTTATAGTTAAGTATGTGCAGGAAAATAACTTTTTTCCAATGAACCTATTCATATTCTAGAGCCTAGTTGTGGTGATGGGGCTTTTCTGAAAGCTATAAGTCAGCACTTCGCTGAAAAAACCATATTTATTGATGCGATTGATTTTGATGCTTGTGCGATAGAAAAAACAAGGAAAGTAGTTAGTACGCTTCACGGTGAATATACAGTCACTAAAGCCGATTATCTAAATTGGAGTGTTAATACCGACAAGAGGTATGATTTAGTCATTGGTAACCCTCCTTATATTTCTAAAAAGCTTTTAACAGAAGTTCAAAAAGAAAGTTGTAAAAATATACATGCCAAGAATAGCGATTTTGGTACTGAAGTTCATAACATATGGACTTCATTTTTATGCGATGGAGTAGAAAGACTTACCTCTGATGGAACATTAGCTTTTGTTCTACCAGCAGAGATTCTTAAAGTAAAGTTTGGTGAAAAAATACAAAGAGCATTACTCAAATCATTTCAACGAATTGAAATTTTCACTTTTTCTAAAAATGTATTTCCAAATATTGAGCAGGACACTGTAATTCTTTTTTTGTATAAACAAAGTAACGAAGAAGGGTTATATTTTACAACAATACATGACACCAATTGCTTAATAAATAATAGATTTAAACTTAAGAGGAAACGCTCACTAGAAGCCATGAAATTAAAGTGGAGTGCTTATCCATTGATGGAAAAGCAAATAAAAAGTGTTGTGAGCCTTAAGAAAAAATTACCTCCAATAATTTCTTATTGTGAAACTATTCCTGGGATTGTTACTGCTGCAAATGACTATTTTATTGTAAGTAAGTCAATAGTGGATGAGTTTGAGTTAGAAAGTTTATCAAAACCTATTGTACAGAAAGGGATTTTTGTTAATGGATGTGTGAGTCTTAGTAAAGATAAATTTAAAAGTTTGATTGATCAAGATAAGCCGACACATTTTTTAGATTTGTCACAAGCTGATTTAACAAACCAAAAGCATAAAAATTATATCAGTATAGGAAAAGAAAGAAAAATTGATGAGCGCTATAAGTGCACTCTTAGGAATAAATGGTATGAGGTGCCGGGTGCTTGGGTATCTGACGGTTTTTTCTTTAAAAGGTGCCATGATTACCCTAAATTTATCTACAATGATGCTGACGCCCTCGTAACAGACTCATCATATAGGATTAAGATGAAAGAAGGATATGATATTCGCTCTTTGATTTTTTCATTTTATAACTCTTTAACTTTGGCATTTTCAGAAGTGCAAGGTAGGTATTACGGTGGTGGAGTCTTAGAGCTGACTCCATCAGAGTTTAAGTCTTTACCTATCCCATACATGAAAGTTACAACAGAGGAGTTCAATGAATTTGTTGAAGCTTTTCATAATAAGAAAAACATTGATGAAATAATAGATCGTAACGATGCGATATTACTTTCAGCTCAACTTGGAATGACTGATGATGCAATCGAATCTTTAAAGGTTATTAGAAAAACTCTTATGGATAGACGTCAAAATATTAGTAAGTCACAGTTTAGTTAATTAGAGCAATTGCGTATTTCGGCTGAATTGTTCAGTTAACCAAATACTATGAACAAAGCTGATTTTTAGTATGACACTTTATTATTCAAATGCTTTATTTATATAGGTAAGACTAAATTCAGTATGATACTTTATTAATTACTCAGTCACTTTGAATAACAAACAAACAAAACCTCTGCCTCTGTTTAGTATGAGACTTTATTGTTGACCCACATCTGTTGTGCACGTTAAATAAAGATTGATACAATGTTTAATGTGCGCAACAAATTGAAAGTACGCAACTTATAAGTTCGCTACTGGTATATAGTACGAAACAAAACGGTCACGATATGTGTCCTGTTTTTACACACCGGAATTGCAGCGTCATATGTTTTTTCGCATTACCTTCCAAATGCCCAAATGAGCTCGTCGATATTTGTCACCGTGAGTTGAACGCTCCAATCTTCACCTCGATAGTTGCTGATCGTATCTCGTGTACCGATTGATAATCGAAGCTTGTCTGAAAGAAAGCTCACATTAAACTCTGCGCCAATCATTTCCTCACTACCAAAGTTGGAGGTATTGCTGATGTTTCGATTGACCGTTAATGCAAATCCATATGAAGAGAATGCCGTTGATGGTCTGTTCCATCGTAGTCCAGCCCATCCATTGATGTAATCCACACGATTTTCAGATTGGTCTTTTATTTGAGAGTGCAAAGACACTCCTAACTCTACATTTCCGTGATAAGGGACCCAATGGTCCCAGTTTGGCATCCAGCTTTTACCAACCACCACGCCAGTCTGCACTGCATCAAGACCTAAATGATTGGGGATAAAACGATACCATCCACCAAGTAAATCAGGGTCTTGCATATTACCGATTCCCTTCGAAGCATATTCATCGCGTGGCAAAAAGGTATAAGCTGTAGTCAACAGTTTCGCATTCTCACCCTCATACTTATCCTCTAAATATATCAGGCGATTCAGTACTCGCTTATTTAAAAGGCTCGCCCAATAGTCTGGCCGGTATAACATGTATTCCAATTGAGTAAGTTGCGTACTTTCAGTTGCAAACTCATCAGGCCTTGCCGTTTGTTTGAGCGTTGCTAAGAATTTATTAAAGTCGTTTTCTTGGGTATTTTTAAGAGCCTGATAGATTGCGTATGTTTTAGATTGATAATCCTTTTGATAAAACCTTGCTTTAATGTCATACCATTGGCAGCTTTGAGGCGAGCATGTATCTGATTGCTCGTTTACAATATCATCGCGAATAAACGCGCCAATAAGTGCTAGAAAATCCTTAGTTTCTTTTTCCTTTGAACCTACAGACTGATTAATGATAGAGCTTAACATTGAATCAAATGCTGTTGATTCACAATCCATCTTTTCGTTTTTATTGCAAAATTGTTCTGATGCAAATCGCAAACCATCGTATACACCGACGGCATAGTCATACTCACGAAACGATTTGTCGAAAAATGCACCAAATGCACCAAAAAAGTTTCCCGTTAACCTTGCTCTTCGTTGGGTTGGTAAGTATTGGCGAGGATTTTTTTATGCTCTTCGCGGTTTTCATTTTTTTCATCAACCTTAGCGCAAACACTATTTTCGTCGTTGTCCACACAAGGAGTTGTTTCATCGACAAAATATAGATTTAAATCTTCATATAGGTCTCGTTTTCTGAGCGTTCCTAGTCCGTGAAGTGTATTAGATAGTTGCCCTTCTAGCGCTAAGGGGCTCGATTTTTCTTGAGGCTCTTGGAATTCGGGTGCTATGGAGTTATCGGGATCTAAATAGATAAAGTTTTGACCAGAATGTAGGTTATTTCCGGCTAAGGAGTATGAAACTAATTCTGCTGCAAAGCCAATCGGTATATTATTGAAGTACCCTCCGTCAATAAAATCTGCTTGTTTATAAAACAAATCATCGGGACAGCTTTTGTTTTTTTTGAAGATTGATGGACCTTCTTTATCGCAGTACCCAAACTTGATTGGACTAAACGCGACAGGAAATGCGCTTGAAGCAAGTGTGGCACGCATTACGGCGTCGAAGCGGATCTCTTCTTTTACTGAGGTTAAATTGATGTAGTTTCGTTTTATATTTGTCGCATTAAACTTTTCAAGTTTTTTCAATGGCAAAGTAGAAAAGTGTATTCGCTGCTTGCCCTCACTATTTTCTTTAGTAAACACTTTGATTGGAATAGCATAGCTTTGTTTATCTACGTTAACGGTTTGACCTTTAGAAAGTGTCAACAGTTCTTTTTCTGGTTGAGCCTTTGTTACCATCAAGCCAACAAGCACATTGCACTTTGGTTTGGCTTCATGCGTATCAACAATATCTTTAAGAGTTGTAATCACTGACTTAAACGCGCCTCTGTTAAACAAAGCGTCTTCAATCTTCTGTTGCTCGTCGTAAGCACTAAGACCTGCAAGCTCGATCGATGTATAGTTGAAGAACTCATGGGGTAATAAATTATCGAACCCCACATCAATCCAAATTTCCCTGAAGATGTTTTTATGAAGTGAGTAAGGTATGTCTTTGCTTGTACAGGTTTGTATCGCCGTAGCAATAGCATTTATTGCTCCTGCTGATGCGCCTGTAGTTACGTCTATTTGGGGGAGGATATATTTTTCATCTTTTTTAGTGCGCGTTGCCGCTAAAATCGCGTAATTCACACCTGCTTCATACGCGCCTAAGCTAACGCCTCCTGATATGACTAAGGCGTTTTTGGAAGCATTGCTACCAACTTCTGTCTCTGTAGTATTTTTAGAGTCTAGGCTTTTAGAGTGCGCATGCTGTGCACAACAATAGATAAGAGAGCATTACTATTGTAATGGTAACAACAGTTCTAAAATTCATAAAAATCCCTTTTTATTGCGAGCATGTTGCTCTTTGTATTCTCAATGTTTTTGGTTTTCGAGTCTTACCTATGCAGGACTCATCTGACCCCGCCTAGAGTGACTGCTTGGCTTTTGTCACTCTAGTATCGTACCCAAATCTATCGTTTTAAGTAAAATTCGAAAAATATATGCTCTCATTAAATTAGTACATTCTTAAATAATCGCAATTTTTTCTCACACTTGGCACTAAGGAAAACCTTATTCAAATAGCAACTTGTTTAGATTCTGTACAATTCCAGTAGTGTTCTAAAATTTGACAGGAAGTACTTTTTGAACCTAAGCAGTTACGAAGGCATCAAGAGCAGTCACACACTTTTATCAACGTGAGGGAAAACGAATGCTTTATCTGCGAATGCAACTTCTTATCACAGTGCTTTTTACAACATTTTTGTCGGCCTGTTCGGTTATTTCTACGAAACATATTCCGCAGCGAGCCCACGAAGCTGAGCCAAAAAAATCTATGTGTTTTTAGATGGAACCGCAAATGATGCTTGGAGCCGCACCAACGTAGCTAAGCTCCATAATCTAGGGACGCTTCAATAATCTCCGAACATTACAATTATTTATATCGATGGTGCAGGCACAAGTATTGGCGGGGTGTTCTCGGGTATGACGACCGAGTTGGGCAACGCAAAGCGAGTTCAGAAGGCATATCGGTTTCTGGCTGAAAATTACAAAGATGGTGATAAGGTTTATATATTTGGTTTCAGTCGGAGCGCTTGGAGTGCAAGAATTTTATCGGCGATGCTCTACGTAGCTGGATTACCAGATTTAAACCGGTTACCAGAAAGCACTCGAGTCGACGTAGTCGATGATATTTATTACAAATACAAACGATTCTGGGGAACAATACCTCAGATTGGGGACCATCGAAGTTTGGCTAAGCGGCGCAGTTCGGTTTTGCAATATCTATCTGAAAACAACCTTACTGAAAATCATAGCAAAAATGTCACAGTCGATTTTTTAGGGTTGTGGGACTTCTCGTAATTGCTTAACCCAACGTCGAAAGGCTGTTTCACCGACTTCTATTGAACGAGCAGCTTCTGGAAATGAGTATCCATCATCAAGGACTAATTTTGCTGAATCAAATTTAAACTCTTGAGAAAAAGAGCGACGTTGTTTTGTCATAGAACACCTCTGTTTGAGTGGTAATAATACCACCTAAATTAGTGTCCAGTTTAATTGAATCACAACATAAAGCTAATTTTGTTTAGTTGCGAACTTACCTAGTAGCGAACTTTAATAAGCATGGGCTGGTAGCATACATTTTAAGTTTGCTGGGATCGTACTTTTTATGTAGGATTATATATTTAGAGCATATCCCAGTTGCTAACATTATTTAACGTGTGCACAGTTAAAGATAAAAAGGCGCTCAATGCGCTTTTTTTGTGCCTGAAACTCTGTTAGCTTAAGTAACTCATTATTCTCTAAGGGATTAGTTATGCGTTTACTCACCACTCTGTGTTTTGTTAGCTTTTTTGTTTTTAGTTCACAAAATACCTTTGCACAATCTAACACTAAACAACAAAGTACAGATTACTCTGTGCACACGCATACTTTTAAATCGGCTGTTTTAAATGAAGAGCGCACAGTTACAGTGCAATTACCAAAGAGCTATCAAGCTGAGCCAAATAAAGTGTATCCTGTTATATATCGCCTAGATGGAGCAGGTAATATACCGCTTGCCAGTGCTGTTATTGAGCGTTTACAAAATGATAATCGTGCGCCTGAGGTTATTATTGTCGCTATTGAAAGCACTAATCGACTCAGAGATTTTTATCCTACAGTGAATAAAGAGCCACAAGGGCCTGTCGGTGAAGGGGGCGGTGCTGATAAGTTTTTAGCGTTCTTTGAACAAGAGCTCATTCCTTTAGTTAATAAGAATTATCGTACGCATGATTATAAAGTGATTTCTGGCGCATCTGCTGGTGGTGTATTTGCGCTATATGCGTTGCAGGCAAACCCTGAACTATTTCAAGCGTATATTGCGTATAGCCCTGCGGTTTGGTGGAACTATGGTGCATCGGTAAAAAGTACAAAATCGTTTATAACTAAAACCAAAGAGCTTAACAGCTACGTTTACATCAATATCGGCGAAGAAGCCGGCATCATGCGTGAAAGGTATGATGAATTGCTGCAAGCTATGCAATTGCCTAAAGTGCGGGGGTTACGCTTTTTTAATGATGCGTTTGCTGGCATCTCGCATAACTTAACGTCTGCTGCTGGCGCATTTAATGCCTATCACAACTTATTTTTACCTAAACAAATGCCCATAAGTGCTTTGAGCAACGATGTAGCATCTATTGATATTTATTATCAAAACTTATCTCAACAATGGGGTGAGCAGATATCGCCACCAGATCGCGCTGTTAGATCACTCGGTTATAACTTAACGGGCAGCAAGCAGTTTATCCGTGCTATTGAGGTGTTTAAGTACAATATAAAAAACCACCCCAAATCAGTCGATGCGCTTTCAGCCCTGTCTTATGGTTATGAAATACAAGGTGATACTCGCCAAGCGCTTGAACAGATGGAGTCTGCTTTAGCAATTGCGGACGATTCATATCCTTATATAAACTACTTAAAAGAAACAAAAGCTAGGTTACAAGCAGAACTTAGCAAGAACTAATAATATTGTTAACTTAGTTGTTGGCTTTTTATTCAACGAACATTATTACGTTGCTTACTAAGGTTTTATCAATAATTAGGTCGACTGCAATTTAAAGTTTATGTCAGTTTTGTTTAACTTTCTTATATCTGCTTTTAAACAACAGCTTGTGTATTTTCAGTGATAGTTTTTGTCGTGTTTTTTCTTTTTTCAGCGCCGTATTATTTTTAAGCAGAGGTGGTTTTGAGTTATACTAAAACAAATCATTACGTAGGAGAATTAGCCATGACTGCAATTGACCGCATTTATCAAAAAATAAAGCGTTCTCGCCGCTATGTGTTTGAACGTAAAGATTTCGACAATTATGCGAGCTACGATCAGGTTGGGCGTGTACTAAAGCAATTAGTTGATAAAGGTGAACTGATAAAAATTGGCTATGGTTTATATACTAAAGCGACGATCAATAGTCTCACTAATAAGCCTATGCCAACAAACCCTGGTGGCACTGACGCAATCATGCGTGAAATTTTAAAGTTGCGTGGTGTAGATTTTGAAATGGATGCAATGTCACTTAGGAGTATTAACGGTAAATCTACCCAAATACCTGCTTCTATTAAGTACAGCTGGGACTCTAAGCAATTTAATCGAAATCTTAAAGTTGGTAATAGAGTGTTGAGTTATCGCAGATGAGTATACCAAAACTGAAAAAGCAGTTTTTGGAGGTATCTAATGCATTGGATTTAGGTAATCCATCAATTCCAGAAAAAGACTATTGGGTCGTGTCTCTTCTTGCAATGTTGGAATGTGTAAAAAGTGAAAGCCATCAACTGGTTTTTTCTGGCGGAACTGCATTGGCTAAATCCAATATTAAAATCCTGCGAATGTCTGAAGACGTCGACATAAAACTAATTCCTACAGATGAGTTTATCAAAAAGGGTAAGGGAGCAAAGAAAAAAGCTCGTAAAGCGCTAATTGAACATATCATAATGAAGTTGGCTGACCATCCTTATCTTAATTACAATGATAAAACGGTGAATGATGAGTATCGCTATGTCGAAATAGAAATAAAATACCCACAGCAATATCATCAAGCACCGTGTCTACGCCCGTATATAAAATTAGAGTTTATTGAGACTATTGAACTGCATGGGACTGAGCTTCGCTCTATTTCATCGTTGGTGGCTCAGAGCTACAAGCAACCTGCTGAAGTGAAGGCTATGTTGTGTATATCGATTGATTCTACGCTGGTTGAAAAAGTGCTTTCTATGTTACGCCGTACTATGTCTGTTAAGCGTAATCCAAATCGTAAGGATGATGATACACTGGTTCGTCACATCTATGATGTTCATTGTATTTTTATTAATCATAAGGTTGATATGGATGTGTTAAAGCCAATGTTTTATTTTGTTTTGGAGGAAGATAGACTTCGATTTGGCAATCAACATCAGGAGTTTGTTGACGATCCCTGTAATGAGCTAAAGCTGGGATTGAAGGAGCTTCAAAATAATGAGAAGTTTCGTGAGCGTTTTAATGCGTTTGTTGCGCCAATGGTATACAGCCAAAATCCTCATGACTTTGATACTTGCATTGCCTCATTTAAAGTAATTTCAGAGCAGCTTATTGGGTAACATTTAATTCATTCATTTAAGTACTTTGAATAAAAGAACTACTCTAAACACAATTATAAAAGCGCGGGATAAACCCGAGCCTACAAATATCACAAATTTACTCGTAACTTGGCTCGAATCGCGCAGCTGTTACCTATGAAAACATTAAAATCACTAATCTCTACTTAATAAGCGCTAAATACGCTAAAATTATAGGCTATTTTTAGCAATGAGCCCGCACTTTTTATGACCTCAGCCGCAAATCCTAGTAATTTCAACGAACTTGGCCTTATCCCAGAGCTACTAGCTCGATTGTCTGATCTTGAATATACGCAACCTACGCCGATTCAGGCAAAAGTAATTCCAAGTATCTTGGCGGGCAGTGACTTAATTGCAGGGGCGAATACCGGTTCAGGTAAAACAGCAACCTTTGCTTTGCCTATGCTACAAACCCTATTTTTAGAGCAAGGCGCTAAAAAAGCAGCGAGTAAAGGTAACTTTGTAACGGGGCTTATTTTAGTGCCTACACGCGAGCTGGCAGTGCAGGTGGCTGATAGCGTTAAATCATACTCTGCAAACTTTAATGGCGCGATTAAAACCGTGGCGGTATTTGGTGGTGTGTCGGTTAATACCCAAATGCAGGCACTTCGTGGTGGCGCCGATATTATTGTGGCAACCCCAGGTCGCTTGCTCGATTTAATCTCAAGCAATGCGATTAAGCTCGATAAAGTAAGTACATTGGTGCTTGATGAAGCCGACCGCATGTTAAGCCTTGGCTTTACCGAAGAATTGGCTAACTTATTAGCGCTTATGCCCGCTAAAAAACAAACTATGTTGTTTTCAGCGACTTTCCCAGAGCAGGTCACACAATTAACGCAAGAGCTGTTAAATAATCCGGTTGAAATACAAGTTCAAAGCAAAGAAGAGAGCACGCTTGTACAGCGCGTATTTACGGTTAATAAAGGCGAAAAAACTACGGTTTTAGCGCATTTAATTAAACAGCAGCAATGGCGTCAGGCGCTTATTTTTGTCAACGCTAAAAAAGATTGTGAGCACTTAGCCAGTAAGCTCGAAAAACGCGGCGTGAATGCGCAAGTGTTCCATGGTGATAAAGGCCAAAGTGAACGTACTCGGGTAATCGAAAAGTTTAAAGATGGCGAAATAGAAGTACTAATAGCCACGGATATTGCCGCCCGTGGTTTAGACATTGCCAAACTGCCAGTAGTGATTAACTTTAACTTACCACGCAGCCCAGCTGATTACATGCACCGCATTGGCCGAAGTGGCCGTGCTGGTGAAGTAGGTTTAGCGTTATCACTGATTGATTATGAAGACTTTCATCACTTTAAAATCATCGAGAAGAAAAACAAGCTACGTTTAGATCGTGAAGAAGTAACAGGCTTTGCCGTAAACCAAGCCAACCTTGATGCAGCACTTGCGCTTAAAAACGACAAGCCAATGGCCAAGCCTGAAGGTACTGGTAAGAAAAAGAACAGAAATAAAGCCGATGATATAGATGATGTATGGAGCGGCTGGCGTCGTAAGTAACAAACACAAAAAAGCCGACTTCAGTCGGCTTTTTTCATTTACAGTAAACAGTTAGTTTACTTATAAAACGCTTCTACTGTGCCTTTTACTTTCATAAGTAATGGCTGGCCGCGGCGGTCTAGTGCTTTAGGTGCGGCTACTTTGATCCAACCTTCACTGATGCAGTACTCTTCAACGTCAAAACGCTCTTTGCCGTTAAGTGTAATGCCGATTTCATGCTCGAATACTTCTTCTACATAAAATTTGCTACGTGGGTTGATCGAAAGTTGATCTGGTAATTCTGGTTTATTTGTATCAGTCATAATTGTGATCTGCATTGAATATATTGTGTGCCATTGTAGGCAATACAGGCCTTAGGCTCAATATACTGATCAAAATAAATTAACTGCACAGTTGCTTTGATTGCTTAATACAGTGGCTAATTATTTCGTCACGAGTGACATCTTTGTCAAAGCAATAATCAAAGCGCATAGTGAGGTTAGTCGCTTGCTCTTGCTCAGGCCAATGCCATTTACGAACAAGTTGTCGGGTAGCCGTTTGTAGCTGGCGGCCATAGCGTTTTGGATCGGTATTATTTATTATTATATTCTTCACTGTGCCGCTTTTTGAAATGACAAAGCTGGTTTCTGCACAGCCTTTACCCTGAATATTCAATAATTCTAGCGGGTATTCATGATTAGGTATTTTTTGTAGTCGGTGCCAAACACCTTGTAGATCTAAGTATTGAGCTTGAATGTCTGCTATGGGCCTTTTATCTGAAATATCATTACTTTGCGATAAAGTATTAAACGAAAAAATTAAGCAGGCTATGTAAACGAGGGCTTTCATAATCATCCTTAAATATTGCTCAGAGCTAAACCTTAACGTAATTTGCTTATAATTAACAGCTTGATTTTTAGACAGGTTTATTTATTTTTTATTAAACTAAACGTTATAATGTATCACTATTTTTAGTATGTTATATTATATCCAAATAAACCTAGCTATTATTAAAAGTGGATCATGAAGTACTCAGCATTAACTCTTGTCTTTGCAGCACTTTCTTTTGGCTCTAATGCCACAGAATCAGATATAGAAACCATCACCATTGCACATAAGCAAGCCTTTAGAGGCGATATTCCGCTTAAAGAATTACCGCAGTCAATTACCACATTAAGTAAAGAAATGATGGTTGATAATGGCATTACCAAGTTTAGAGATGCACTGGATTTTTCTGCCAGTATTTCTCGTAAAAATAATGGCGGGGCATTGTGGGATAGCTACTCTATACGGGGGCTATCGGGTAATGAAAATATGCCATCCGGCTATTTAATTAATGGCTTTAGTGGTGGGCGAGGTTTTGCGGGACCACGTGATGTATCTAACATTGAATATATTGAAGTGTTAAAAGGTCCTGGTTCTGCACTCTATGGTCGTTCTGAACCAGGTGGTACAATTAATATCATTACTAAAAAACCACAGTTCTATCAGCAAGGCCAGTTAAAAGCTGAACTTGGCAGTGAAGATCATAAACGTGTGCAAGGTGATTACACTAACGGCCTAACTGAAGATATTGCATTTCGAATTAATGGTGCATGGCAAGATAGTGACAGTTTTCGAGATCACGTACATCATGATAAGTTTGTGATCACGCCTTCTTTGTATTACAGCATCAATGATAAATCGTCATTAACGTATGAGTTTGAGTACGTTGACCAGCAGCAAATGTATGACCGAGGTATTGTTGTACTTAACGATAATTTTGACACCGTACCTAGAAGTCGCTTTTTAGGTAACCCTAATGATGCGCCAACTAAAGTGCACTCTCGCGGACACCAACTTAATTATGACTATGACTTTAATCGCGACTGGTCACTCTTATTGGGCGCTAACCATCGTACCGCTACGTTAACAGGTTTTTCGTCTGATGCTGAACTATCTCCTCCAAGACAGACTTTGTCTTTAGATAATCCTATGCTTACGCGTCAACACCGTTATAGAGATTATTACTCTAATGATTTGTCAGTACGCGCAGAATTAAGTGGTCATTTTGATCTTGCTGATATCACTAACCATGTTTTGATTGGTGTTGATGGGTATGACTATGAGCTTCGCACTGGGCTTTATCGTTATCGTGGTGGTAAAGATACGTACACATTAAATATTTATCAGCCAAACTACAGTGAAGGGCAAGGCCCCGATGTTGCGCAACTGTATGAAAACAACGAAAAGCAAAAGGCATACGGTATTTATGTACAAGATCAGTTAGACCTTACCGAGCGTTTTAAATTAATGCTGGGATTGCGGTTTGATGAAATTAAGCAGAATATTTTCGAGACTAAGTCAGGCGTTGCCTCAGATAGCACGATGAACCGACTTAGCCCACGGCTAGGGATGGTATATGAGCTAAATGATGCGATTAACCTTTATACCAGCTATTCCGAAGGGTTTATACCTTTAAGTGGTACTGATGCTAAGGGTAAATCGTTTGGTTTTGAAGAAAGTGATTCCTTTGAAGTGGGTGTGAAGTTTGGCTTTGACAACGTTAGCGGTACCATCGCTTTATTTGATGCTAGCAAAGGCAACATGTTGGTGGCTGATGATAAGGGTTATTCAAAACCTATTGGTAAAGTAACCAGTAAAGGTATTGAGGTTGATCTGACTGGTAGTTTAGGTGAAAACACTCAGTACACACTTTCGTATGCTTACGTAAAGGCTGAAACGGCCAAAGACATGATTAATGTTGAGTGGTTAGAGCCTATTCCTAAAGGTAGCCCGTTAGTTAACGTACCAAAAAATAATTTTTCGCTTTCTTTAAATCACAATACCCGTGTACTTGAGCAAGACATTAAATTTGGTGGTCATTATCAATATATTTCAGAGCGACTGGGCGACCCAATAAGCTTATCTTTTAACTTACCAAGTTATCAGCTGGTGGGTTTATTTGCTCAATGGCAGGCGACTGAACGGACAAATGTTTCACTTAATGTTGATAATGTATTTGATGAAAGCTACATAGCCAGTAGCTACAACGCATTATGGGCCTACCCTGGTGCACCAACACAGTTTAAATTGGGTATAACATATGACTTCTGAACAAGTTAAAAACCGTATTCACAGTATCGATATTATGCGTGGCGTGGTTATCTTACTCATGCTACTTGATCATGTGCGAGAGCGTTTTTTCTCGCAAATGCCGGTATTAGACCCAATGGATGTTGACGTTACCTCTCCAGGGCTGTTTTGGAGCCGTTTTGCTGCGCACTTTTGCGCGCCAACCTTTATCTTTTTAACAGGGCTTTCGGCGTGGCTTTATAGCCACCCAAGCTCAGGTAAAGTACGCTCTGCACGTAGTTTTTTAGTTAAGCGGGGGTTGTTTTTAATTGCCCTTGAAGTTACGGTTATTTGCTTTTTGTGGATTTGGTTTATCCCGACTATTTTTCTACAAGTGATATGGGCTATTGGCCTGTGTATGCTGGCTCTGGCATTACTAATTAACTTACCGCAACGACTATTGTTAGCATTGGGTTTATTGATCGTTTTTGGCCATAACTTACTCACACCAATTACCTTCAGTCCAGATGAGTGGGGTTATACCTTATGGACTATTCTGCACGATCGCGGCTTTATCTCTGAAGGTGGTTTAGTTAATGTCAAAATCAGTTACCCAGTATTACCTTGGATTGGGGTTATATTACTTGGTTACTGCGCAGGCCCACTGTACGCACATAATCGAGACAGTGAAGATCGTAAACAGTGGCTGATTGGTTTGGGCTTAGCGTGTATAGCGTTATTTGCTATTTTACGCGGCTTAAATATCTATGGCGAAACGCTACCTTGGCAGCAGTTTTCAACAGCAGTGCAAACGGCTATGTCGATATTTAACGTTACCAAATATCCACCTTCACTAAGCTTTTTATTAATCACTTTAGCGCTGATGTTTTTTGGCTTATGGTTTTTTGAGCGTCCGTTAAATCGCTTTAGTAATGCTTTAAGAGTGTATGGCTCGGTGCCGATGTTCTTTTATATTTTTCATCTTTACGTTTTATTGATTTTATACACAATTTGCAGAGCTATTTTTGGTGCTAATCATGGTGCATATTTTGCCGTAAATGATATTACATGGATTTGGTTAATTACGGTTGTGTTAGCCGTTACGTTATATTGGCCAACTAAGGCATTTAGTCACTATAAGCGCAAAGCAAATAAACCTTGGTTAAAGTATCTTTAGAGATATAACACTTACTTAGTGGTTAAAAGCGGTGTTATAAGTTTATAACACCGCTTTTTATGCCTTTATTTTTTACATTTTTTTAGCATGTCTTCATTAAGCACTCTAACTTCGCGTTGTGGGAATGGTATCGCAATATTATGAGCTTTGAGGGTTTCTAGAATAATTAATAGTAAATCACCACCAACTCGGTTTTTACCATCATCAATTCCCTGCATCCAAAATTCCACAAACATATTAATGCCATTATCGCCAAAGCTATCTATTTCACAGTCAGGACGCTCTTCAAATGGTACATCAGGCCCGCTAATTACTTGTGGATGCTCGGCAACAGCTTGTTTAATTATTTCTACCATGGCTCTAACATCGGTGGCGTATGCCACACTAAAATCAACACGGTAGCGCTGTTTTGGGTCTTTATGGGTCCAGTTGGTCAGCAGTGATGAAATAAAGGTTTCGTTAGGAACCAGTATGTCTTTGCCGTCGTAAGTTTCTAAAATTGCATGGCGCATTTTGAACTCTCGAACAAAGCCACTTTTGCCGTTTTCTAACTCAACAAAGTCACCAATGGTGAGGGACTTATCGAGCAAAATAATGATGCCAGAAATAAAGTTGGAGGCGATTGATTGCAACCCTAAACCAAGGCCAACACCTAACGCACCACCAAACACAGCAAGGGCGGTGAGGTTAACCCCCATAATGTTAAGCAGTAATAACGCGATGACACAAAACAGGCCAACTTCGAAGAGTTTGGTAAAGACTTCGCGGGTGCTGATATCCAGAGTTTGCTGGTTGCGAATTATAACCTTACCAACATTACTGGAAGCGCGACCTAACCAAAATAAAATAGCGCCAAAAAACAATACCCGAGTTAGGCCATATAAACTGACTTGAATATTGCCTAAATTAATCGAAACCGCTTCAAGGGTTTTTATAAATGCTGGCAAAAAGCCCAGTAGGTGCAACAGCAAAACGGGCAGGCCAACTAACTTAAACAGTGCTGACATAAAAGGGCTGCTAACAAACTCTTTAATAATTGAGTAAGCAAACAGCAATATAGTAATGTTGAGCGCGGTATTCATTAACCACACTTGCAAGTCTACAGTGATGCCGATAGAGGTAAATATTCGTAGTAAAATGATTGCTACTAGCGGGTAAACGATATTGCTAAGTCGAAACAGCATAATGTTTATTGGGTGATCGGACGCCACTTTAGTGTGCTTATCAACGCGCTTTTTAACTGTTTTAGAATAAATCCAATAGGCGGCAGCATAGCTGGTGATGATCACCAATAATTGTAGATACGTTGCTTGTTGGCTAAGCATTGATTGGATCAATAACCAAACAGACTCAAATTGTTTGGAAAAAACTCACTATCCATACGGAGTACTTTTTAGATAAAATAAGATCTTTACTATGGCTGATAAGTCTAAAAATTTACAGAATAAATAAACGTATCAATAAATTTGACAAATAGTAGAGCTTTACTGTGTCATTTAGCGTGAGTATTTCACCGCGACTACTGAGTGAGCAAGCTTTTCGGCCGCTTGTCGTTATGCTAGCCAAACAAAGTTAGAGTGTCTATTGGAGTAAATTTGATAATGCTTTTGATAGCATGGGAGTGGCAATAAATAAAAGTTGTAGGTTGTGAGCTTTTGGGACTAAAAAATTATTAGCTTTCATATAGTGCGAAATATCTGCAATCGCAATAAGGACTTACTTATCTAAATGCTTTTAAAATAGTGGTTTTATTATCAATGTTTTTTTAGTCACTTTTTCTTTGGTTTTAAAGTATTAGTTTTACTTCTGTGCCAAATATCTACTTTTGTAATGTATTGTAATACTGCATCGCTGATGAAACCTTCTACACTCATTTGACTTACGCGACAAGTTTCTTGGTCGCATATAACTGTCATCATGGAGCAATTGAAAATGCAGAGTGCACAAAAGGCGGTAAGGATTAACCTCGATCTTGATCTTAAAGTCAGCATCAAACAATACAAAAAAATTAAAGAGCGTCCCGTAAGTTACAAAGACGCTGATATTGCGTGTATAAAAGCCATCGCACAAGCTGCGATTAACGTTGAGTTATTTACCATCCCGTTATATATGACAGGTCTGTATTCAATACAAGGCATGCATGCAATAGGTGGGGATGAAGGCTTGTATCCCGAGCGTTTATGGCCTGGGTTAGGGGCAACAGCAGGCTTTATTCCTAATGAACGAATAGCAAAATTAGATATTACTCCAACGCCAAAACCCAGCAAGCCACTGAGCGTAAATGAACAGGCGTTTAATGCTGTTTATAGTGTGTTTATAGAAGAAATGCTGCATTTACAGTTGGCTTCTAATATCGCCAGTAAACTAAATCTAACTCCTTCATTTACCAGTAATGCACTGCAAACAGAAAAGTTTGGTTGGCATTGTTATGACGATACAACGCAAATCCCGCATATCTTAGATTTTAAAGACTGCAGCCGTGATTTATCAAAACTTAGCCCTAAAGTGAAAGAATACTTTACAACTCACTTTCAGGGGCAAACACTACAAGATATGCGAGTCAATGCAGCTGCATTGACAAAAGAGCAGGCTTTACTGTTTTTATTGATTGAAGAAACCGAGGAAAGTGCAAAAAAATTAATAATTAATAAAGATTTAGATGGAGTTCGCCCTAAATACTTTGAAACAGCTCCTTTTGATTGGTTTAAAGCAACAGATACAGAAGTTGATTTACCTATGTTTGGTTCTATCGGGCATATGTATTGCTGTTATTGGGACTATCTTGAAATTGTGTATGAGGATGGTAGTAGCTTAATTGATATTTTGGTGAATCCAGCTAAACCTGATTCCGTGCAACGTGATTACTTTAATACTCGTGACTCAGCCGAATATAAACCGCAATACCCGGGGATTAATGGTTCAATCAATGAAAGTAATGATCTAGATAAGTTAAAAATTGAAATTGTTAATAATATCAATGCAATAACGGATCAAGGTGAAGGTAAAGGTGTTGTTTCTGAAATCTGCAGCCGCTGGGCGGCAGAGAGTTGGGTAATAACGTATTTGCAGCAACAAACGGTAGCATTGAAAAGCACACCGATTGAGGCAGATGATCATCAGGTCGCTGCTAAGTTTCAACCTAATGCTGATAACCTGAAAGAAGATTACCCAGCGGATAGCGCTGGGCAAAAGCCACTTCCGTTATCTGGTATTGCATGCGCACGTATTACAAATACTAAAAAAGATCATTTTATTACCTTTGCTGATGTACTTGATTTGATTATTCAATATGAATACCAAGAGGGTCAATCTTACAGTGATAACAACGCGGCCCAAGTGTATATGACCTGGCAAACGTGGCATAACTTGTGCGGTAAATTTACAGTAGCAATGCTTAACCCGCAAGGTGGCGATAAGGCTAAGCATAAGCACCCAGATTTACCTGCTGTAGTTGATGTAGAAAAAGCATTGAATAATTTGTTTTCTAGCCCTGAACGTCGTGCACAAACACATCAAATTTTTAGTGAATCAGCGGTTGGCACTTTAAAAGGACTTACCACAGCATTGGATCGCTATTGGGGTGGTAAAACGACTGAGTTTCCAGGTCCTGCAATGGGTGGTTCGGGCGATCGAGTATCTATTTGTTGGGCTACAACAGGGCAGGCTCCAGATCTGGTTGCGGGTATTGCGGATATGTCTAAGGATGTTTTATACCATGCATGCCAAGGTATGGATTATACAAAAGAAAATTCAAATAATTTGCCTCCCGCAACAGTGTTCCACAGCTGTAAAGGTTCGAACAATTGCAAAGCGCAAGGTGGGTGTGGGTTTGTGCATAGCACAACACCAGGAGGAAGCTGTGGTGGTAGCGCCCCTGCTGATGGTCCATTTAGCGCTCCTGCAAATAACAAATGTAATAATTTAGGTGGCTGTGCTGTGCCGATTTCTGCCTCGCAGCTATTCCCAAAAGAGCCATCAGCAAAACCCCAGATGCAATTATTTGAATTTGGTGATGGACCAGACTATGCATCTACGGCTAAACCATATACCGACCCAGAAACAGGTAAAGTTCTAGAGCAAATGCCATTTAAAGAAGGTGATGCGGTTTACAGTATCGCGTGGCAGGCCTATTGTAATGCAAAAGGAGTGCAAACTACGCCGCCACCTGCAGATGATATTCGCTTAGCGCTTCCGCCTTCAACTTAATTGGATTGAATACATGACATCATACATACAGAAGCAGCCTTTTGCTGCTTCTGCTATTGAGCAAATAAACCCGCTAGGCTTTGGTTTGGGGTTGCGCAGTGAGCATTATCCGTACTTAATGCAAAAACCAGTAACAGGGGTTGATTGGTTTGAGATCATTAGTGAAAATTACATCGATAATTATGGCTATGGCCGTCATGTATTAGAACAATTGATGGCTGATTTCCCTATTGTTATGCATGGTGTGTCTATGAATATAGGCAGTAGCTCTGCGCTTGATTTTGACTATTTAGAAAAGTTAAAAGCATTGGCGGATTTTGTAAAACCAGCGTGGATATCAGATCATCTATGTTGGACAGGCTTTGCAGGAGTAAATAGCCACGATTTACTACCTATGCCGCTTACTGAGGAAAGCTTAAAGCATGTTATTAACCGGGTTAATCAGGTACAAGACTTTTTACAGCGGCCATTAGTGCTGGAGAACCCCTCTACTTATTTAGAGTTTCAAAACTCGTCGCTCACGGAGCCGGAGTTTTTTACGCAGCTGGTCGAACAAACACAGTGTGCTATGCTGCTAGACGTTAATAATGTTTATGTGTCGGCGTATAATCACGGTTTTTGCCCAAAGACATATATAAAAAACTTACCGCTTAAAAGTATTGTGCAAATGCATTTGGCGGGGCCAACACTCAGCGGGCATTGTTTGATAGATACCCATGATAAACCAGTTCCTGAACCTGTATGGGAATTGTATCAACTCGCGCAATCTTTATGTGGGCCTGTCTCGACTTTACTGGAATGGGATGCAAATATTCCTGCGTTTCCTGAATTAGTCGCTGAGTTAAACAAAGCTAAAACTGTATTAGCGGGTCAAATTCCTCATGCTCCAGTACAAAATAACCATCAACAAGGTTGTATTTCTACACCGCTGGTTTTAGCTAAAGAGAAATTATGAGTGAACATTCATTGAGGCAAGTGCAACATTGGTTGCAAACAGTATTAATTGTTCGTGGTGATTTGGATGATAAACTCTTACAGGCATATGCGCATGATGGCGTTATGCTTGATACGCTAATTAAAAGTACAGATAAAATTTCAGCCCAGCAGCGAGTAGATATTTACGCTGCAGGTTATGTGCTAAGGCTTGTGGATTGTTTACGTTGTGAGTTTTCATTGTTGGCGCAGTATATGGGAGATTCGTTATTTTCCACATTTGCTAAAGCATTTATTGTGACGGTGCCTTCTAAAAGTTGGAGTCTATATTATTTAGGTGAGCAATTTGCCGAATTTTTAGCACAAACTAAACCACAAGGTATAATCGATGTTGCTCAACAAACTATGGTCGATTTACCTGCTCAAATAGCCTTATTTGAACGCACCAAGTCTGAGGTGTTAGTAGCCCAAGGTCTTGAAAAAAATGTAACGGCAACCGAGCTTTCTATCGAACAGCAAATGCTCACGTGTTTAGTAAATAATACTGATATTCAAGCGGCGCCTTGTTTGCGGGTAATAACATTAGATTACCCTATTTTAGAGCTCATTTCACAAATTGAAGCCTGCATAGTAAAATTAGAAGTAATGCCTGATGAGTTGATTTTACCTATTCAGCAAACATGTTACCTTGCTTTAACACGTATACATTATAGATTTAGAGTCTGGTCTTTAGCTCATTGGCAGTATTTGCTACTCGGTTTTTGTATACAAGGAAGTAGCTTTAATATGGCGATTAAGCAAACAGCATTACAGCTAGAGGTTTCTAGCGATGAGTTGACCTCAGACGCAATGATGTGGTTGCCACAAGCAATCAATATGGGCTTATTGTTTCAATAAGTGCTACAAGTAAGCAGTTAACCTAATTGATAACAATTAAATAAACTATAGCGCCAAGATTTCATCGCGATTACTCGGCGACCAGGCTTTGTCAGCCGCTTGTTGTTGCGTTAGCCAAATAAAATCGGTGTGCTCATTCGGATCTAAAGTAATGGCGATATCATTGGGTACGCAAATACTAAAAACATACTCAGTATTAATTAACGCATTGGCTTGATAGCGGTGTCGCCATGACTCTCTAATGGTATATTGATTGGTTTTTTGGTGATCGCGTATTGTTAAACCCAGCGCGCGGGCATCTATCCCTGTTTCTTCTAATAGCTCACGGTAAGCTGTCACAACAGGCGTTTCGCCTTCATCAATCCCGCCGGTGACTGATTGCCAAAAGTTAGCATCATCGGTACGTTGGATCAGTAAACAGTCTTTATTTTTTTTATAAATAACAACCAGTACAGAGAAGGGTTTACGAAGTGGTTGGTTATTTAACAAAATAGAGCCTTAAATAGCGTTTGTTGAATCAGTTTACCTAACTACGAAATGTTTAACTAGCCAGATCACATCACTAACAACCAAATACCCAGCAACAAGAGTAGTATATTCATTATTTTCAGAAACTGCGAAGTATTGAGTTTGCCCTGCAACCAGATCCCTAAACGATTACCACAAAAAGCAATCGGCAAGCTGGCAAGTGCAATTAATGCCCACTTTATTTCGATTAAACCCAGACTAATAAAGCCAATAAGCTTGACGGCATTCATCATCGCAAAAATAATCGCCACAGTTGCGACAAATCGTTTCGGTGGTAACTTAATGGTACTGAAATACATTATTAAAGGTGGGCCGCCAGCATGTACTAAGGTACTTGCAATACCGGCTAAACCGCCCATAGAGAAGGCACCTAAACGGCTATTTAAGGCACTAAAAGTAAACTTGCTAAAGGCTAAACTGCGAATAGCAAACACTATACATAAAATAGCAATCGCTGTTTTTATAAACGCCGCATCTAACCAGCCAATTAACGCATGTGCAATAACTACGCCTACCAATAAACCCGGTAGTAAGCGTTTAAGTTGCTGTATATCCCATTGTTGCCAGTAACTTTTTAAACTAAAGACATCGGCAACAATAAGTACCGGTAGCATCAAACCGATTGCGGCAACGGGGGCATCACTAGCATTAGTAAAGGGACACTAAACACTCCAAGCGCTCCTGCAAAGCCTGATTTTGACACGCCGGTGAGCAATACGACAAATGCGATGATAGAGAGGGTTGTTACTGTCATTGGTTTTTTTACTTACTGATTATTTACTTTATGCTGGTAGATCAAACCACAGCGCTTCTAAGCTGCTGGTGGCTGTTAATGTTACCCGTTCATTGCGATTTAGTGCAAAGGCATCGCCGTTACTAAAATTTTGCTTGTTTGCGTCTATATGCCCGCAGATAATATGCAAATAACCTTTTCTATCCGCTGTTTGCAATGTATGCGATTGACCCTCATCAAGTTTTAAACGATAGATACTGGCATCTTGGTTGATGCTCACGCTGCCGTGTTCGCCATTTGGTGTAACAAGTGGTGTAAGCTGAGTTGTTTGCGGAATACTTTTTTGCTCATAGCTAGGGGCTATACCACGCAATTTGGGTTGTATCCAAATTTGTAAAAAGTGCGCTGTTGCTGAATTTGAAGCATTATATTCACTGTGCATAATACCACTACCGGCACTCATCCGTTGCACGTCACCAGCAGGAACAATGTATTCATTACCAGTGCTGTCTTGGTGTTTTAATGCGCCGGAAATGACATAGGAAATTATTTCCATATCTCGGTGTCCGTGAGTGCCAAAGCCTTGGCCTGCAAGTACTTTATCTTCGTTGATCACTCTAAGTACTGACACCCCCATGTGTTTTAGATCATGGTAATGGCCAAATGAAAAACTATGCTGACTTTGTAACCAACCAAGATCAACTTGGCCGCGCTCGCTGGCTTTGCGTATGTAGTGCATAACTTAACTCCTGATTAAACGCTAATTTGAATAGCAGCAGTATAAGTTTTATAAGGAAGATTAAAATCGCTTTTAAAAGGACTATTCGTTCTAATTAATAGAATGAAAGCCCTTGGTTAGCAATCAAGATCAGCCTGCATTACTTGATATCGTAACTCGCCAATGAATGTGCGCGCTGCCAGGCCAAGGCGATCACCGTCTTTAAATAGTAAATGTAGCATGGCACTGCGCTTACTATTGTGGCTAAGATTAAGGGGCTTGAGCCGATTTTGTGCTAACTGATTGGTAATCGCTGTGCTAGGTAGCCAAGCAAAGCCTAAGCCGTTGCTGATCATATCAATGGAAGTCCGCATATGGCTTACTGTCCAGCGCTGGTCGGCACCTAACCAGCCACCGTCTTGTTTATTGTGTAAGGCAGAATCGCGTACCACAATTTGTCGGTGCGATTTTAAATCTTCAAGGGTGATAGGTCGAGTGATGCTATGTAACGCATGATCTGGGTGCGCAACAGCAGTAAACTCGATATTGCACAACTCTTCACTAAACCCGGCTTTGCCAGTGAATCCCGATATTGCAATATCGGCACTGGTGTTCTCTAGTAATTCATTCGCGCCAGTCAGTACTGATTCGTATAATTCAATACGTAATAATGGATACATTGCCGAGGTATTGTTGAGTACTTTATAAAGCAGTGCTTGCGGAAAAACTTCATCAACAGCAATGCGTAATTTGCTTTCAATCCCCTCACTGAGAGTCTGCCCAATTGCTTCTATTTTGGCGGCTTCATCGAGTAGGTAATTAGCGCGGCGCATCATCATCTCACCAGCTTCGGTGATCACTGTTTTACGTCCTTCAATAGTAAATAACTTAACACCTAAAGCGGTCTCAATTTTACCAACAGCATTGTGAATACTTGATTGGCTTTTATAAATTTTTAGTGATGCTTGATTAAAACCGCCATGTTCAACCACAGCCCTAAACATACGCCATTGCTCTAAAGTTATTTTAAGCATCTTTATGGTTGTCCTCGCAGTCACCTTGGTCACAGGTATTGAGTGATTCTCTGGCACGTTTATCTTGATTGAGTACTTGTTTTAGATCTTCAGTACGTTGGCGTACCGCTACACCATAACTGTGATCATCGCCCCACAGTTTTGCTAATTGCAGTACTGAAGCACGATCGTGCTCTCTAAATAAGTGTCCTGCGCGCTGCGAGTCTTCCTTTGAATTTCCTAATAGTTCTAGGGTTTCAACGGCAAGGTTGATGGCGGAGTCAACGGTTTCTCGGTTAAACGCATCAACGTGCAAATTAAGTAATTGGTAAGCATGGCGACGATCTTTAGCGCGCGCCACAATCTTTAAGTGCGGAAAGTGTTTGCGGACAAGTTTAACTATTTCGAGAGTTTTGTCGGCATTATCAATAGCAATAACCAATAATTGTGCGGTATCAGCTCCAGCGGCTTCGAGTAGTTCTTTACGTGCTGCATCACCATAATGCACCGTATTACCAAAGCGGCGCAGCAGATCAATTTGGCTAGGACTGTGATCAAGGACACTAATATCATACCCTTGGGTGCTCAGTAAGCGCCCCATAATTTGTCCAAAACGGCCGTACCCAGCAATGATTACGTGTTTGGCTGGGCTTATCTGCTCTGGTTTATCAAACTCAGGTTTTGTTGTTGTGTTGCTACGTTTTTGTAATGTGTCGTAAAGCATTAATAGTAAAGGGGCTATTAACATTGAGATGGCCACGACTAAGGTGGTTAAGTTGCTTTGTTCTGGGGTTAAAATTTGCAATGTATTAGTCATCGTCAGGAGCACAAAAGCAAACTCACCACCTTGTGCTAGGGCTAAAGTGAATAACAGTTGCTGGGTATGATGAATTTTAAAAGTTCGTGCTAAGGCATACAAAACAGCGGCCTTTACAACAATTAAAGCTGCAACCAATGTAACCACTAAAGTAAATTGATTAAATAACAATGCAAAGTCGATAGAGGCACCGACAGCGACAAAAAACAATCCTAATAACAGTCCTTTAAAGGGTTCTATATCGGCCTCTAACTCATGACGAAATTCACTTTCTGCCAGTACCACACCAGCTAAAAAAGTCCCTAACGCTGGAGATAAGCCAACATTTTGCATAATCAGCGCAATCGCTACCACTAAAAATAACGCAAATACAGTGAATATTTCCCGCATTCTGGTTTCAGCAATGTACCTAAATAGCGGCGCAGAAATATACTTACCAGCTAAAATAATTGCCGCGATCACTGTTACTGAGGCGGTTACTTGCCCCCAAACTGGCCAATCGGCAGTTAGCGAATTATGCGTGCTGGTGGCATTTAACATTGGCTCAAACGCCAATAATGGTAGTAATGCTAAAATAGGAATAACGGCAATATCTTGAAATAGCAGTACCGAAAACGCATTTTGGCCGGCTTCATTTTTCAGCCAACCTTTTTCTTCCAGGCTTTGTAGCACAATTGCTGTTGAAGAAAGCGCGAGCATTAAACCAATTGCTAGTGCTGTTTGCCAATGCATGGCCATAAACCAATAACAAATTGCAAAAATTACCGCGGCTGTTAGGGTTACTTGCAAACCCCCAAGCCCTAAAATAGAGTGGCGTAACTTCCAAAGCCTTGCAGGTTGTAGTTCAAGGCCGACTAAAAACAGCATCATTACTACACCAAATTCAGCAAAATGCATAACAGACGTTTGATCGCCCACTAACCCCAGCAAATACGGGCCAATTAAAATACCTGCCAGCAAATAGCCGAGCACGGAGCCTAACCCAAGGCGTTTTGCGATAGGCACCGCAACAATGGCTGCGGCTAAATAAATTAATGCGATCTCTAACATAGTTGTCCTTTGCTAATACTGGCTAACTTATTATGCCTTAAAATACTGTTTACTATAGCGGAATAAATTCTTTATCGTCACCAGGGATTTTTGGGAAACGTTGAGTTTGCCAGTCTTGTTTTGCCTGCTCTAAGCGTTCTTTGCTATAAGCAACAAAGTTCCAATGCAAGTATGGGACTTTTTCAAATTTATCGCCACCGAGTAAAATAAAGCGTGCATCACTGGCAAAGTGAATATCAGTATCGAGGTTATCAAGTAGGATAAAATCACCTGCTTGATAATCCTGTTGACCCACGGTAACGCTTCCATAAATAACATATAACGCGGTTTCTTGCTGTGGGTTAGGCGACTTAATTTGACTATTGGCGCTGCCAACCACATCAATATAAAACATGGGGGAGTAGGTTTTAACTGGGGAGCTTAATCCGTAAGCTTCACCAACAATTAAGCGCATCATGATACCTTCATGAATTATGTGTGGTAGTTGCTGTTTTTTTATATGGGTGAATGAAGGCTCAATCTCAGTCATATTTTCTGGTAGCGCAATCCAGCATTGTAAGCCGTCAATATGATGCGGGTTAGCGCGCACTTCAAAGCTTTCTCGTTCTGAGTGAACAATGCCTTTACCTGCCGTCATCCAGTTCACATCGCCTGGGTGGATTTCTAAATTATTACCTAGCGAGTCGCGATGTAAAATGCTGCCGCGAAATAAATAAGTGAGTGTTGATAAGCCTATGTGCGGGTGAGGGCGAACATTGATCCCTTGGCCAACAGGAAAATCGTTTGGTCCCATGTGATCAAAAAAGATAAATGGTCCCACCATTTTTTTATCAAAATTAGGCAGTACGCGCTTTACGTTTAAGCCACCAATATCATGTTCAGTTGGGTTGAGTATTTTAGCCATGTTTTGCTCCTTAAAGGTGACCAAGCAGAGTCACGTTGATTCGATTAATTGAATACATAAGTTATAGCCCTAACAATAGATGATCACTTAATTTCGAGTGTCACTATTGATGCTTGATTAATAATATACTCAGGTTAAAAGAACGAAAATTAGTAAAAATAGGCATTAACATTCTTTTTTAAAGAATTTTAATGGTGTGTTGTATGGCACTAAAAGGAGCTTTATGCGTAGTAAACAGTGCTTACTATTACTTGTTGATGTTTTTAATGCAAAATACCGCAGGTAGGGAAACTAGCGACGACACATTTACGCTCATCAAGCATTGCGATAAGACGCTGAGGGTATTTGCGATTAGCAAAACATAGCAGTTGTTGTGATCACACGACCGACAACACAAAATTAGACAGTAAAAAACGGCCAATTACTTGGCCGTTTTACATCAAGAGTTAGTTAAGTTTTACTGGGCCGTTGATATTATCGATGCTCAAATCACCAGAGCCAGCGTCAATGATGGTGAGACCTTTACTGTCGTTAACACGAATACTGCCTGAGCCATCCTCAATGGTGACTAGGCCATTTACATGTTCAACATAAATATCACCCGATTCATCTTCAATGGTGATGTAACTGCCTAGAGTTTTGGCATTGATGCTGCCAGAGTTATCGTCAATATCTACGCTGCCAGTGATATTAGTAAGGGTTATATCACCCGAATCATCTTCAATAGTCATATTGCCAGCAACGTTACGTGCAGTAATACTGCCAGAGTCATCACTGATCTCTACATTACCAGTAATATTTTGCAGATCGATATCCCCTGAATCATCGTCAATTGTGACGTGATGACCTTGATCAATACGAATGCTCCCTGAGTCGTCATCTATAATGATATTACCTAGTACACCAGCAATATCTATATCGCCAGAGTCATCGTCAATCTCAAGGTTAAATGAGCTTGGCACAGTAATAACTAAATCAATACTGGGTGAATTACCTTGATATACCACTATTCCTGATGAACTATAATTTTTTGCTATAAGTACGGCTTTATCGCCTTTTTGTTCCAGAGTAAGTATGTAAGGGTCATCACTTTTTGCTGTATAAATAGTGGCATCTACGCTGATGTTAGTTGCTGTGGTTGAGCCGATCACTTTAAGTGAACCCGCCTCAGCATTAATACTTAGTTGCTGTAATTGTGACGCTGATATTGAGCGTTGCTGCTGTTGTTGTATATTGGCTGACGAGGTTGAAACATGCACAATACAGCCACTGAGAAACAATAGGCTAGTGGCAATAGGAAGGGCTTTGGCTAGCAAAGAAAGAGGTTTGTTGATCATTATTTATTTTCTCATTGTTAATTATATTTTACGATTTGCTAATTTATAGCAAAAACAAAGCCAAAATTTAATGATTTGTTTTTATTGGTTTTTATTTTTATTATCAGATAAGTATAGCGAATAAGTGGTCAAAAATACCAAATTTAGGGTTGTTCTTAATATTCTTTAGATTGGATCTGGAAGGTACGCTAAGCCACTTCAACACGCGTGAAGTGGCTTAGTTTTTTCTAATTATTACAAATGGTGATTATCGCTAAGTTTGGGGGCGACTGAGAGTAGTAAATAGCAGTACTTGAATAAGATGTATTGCGCACATTGTCTTCAACCACGGTTATTTCATATGTTGCAGTTACAGGGAGTGCAATATTTAGTGTGCTATCTAGATATGTGTTATTACTTTTTTGTAATATCAAAGGCTTGGTTTCATCATACTGAGCCTGAAAACTATTCGACGTTAAAATAGTATCGATCATTTTAAAGCGCAGATTTACGGTGTCGGGTCCAGTAAAATCAGGACAGACGAATACAGAGACTTCTACATCTTGAAAAACCGGTAGGCTTGTTTGATTAATATTAATGATAAAATCATTTTGTGTTATCGCTGCTGAACTATACTCGCTAGTTGCCAGTCTTTCATCTGCTGTAGAAATACTAACAGTTGCGCCCTGTTCAACACTAACTATTGCCTCAAAGAAGCCGCTGCTATTTGTAGTATGCTGCTTACCATTTATCATCAGTATAGCGTTATTGATACCAACTTTAGCTACGTTGGTAATTTGTCCTTTAACTATGCCTGTTAGTAAAGCGGAATCGGTAGCAGAGATCGCAAACTCCATTACAGCTGCATTGCCCTCAGCATCAGTAACAGTAACAGTGACATTATAGCTACCTATAATATCAGGGGTAAATTCAGCGACGCCATCTTTTATGTTTACCAGTGCTGCATTTGACTCATTAGGCTTGGTAAGCCCCCAAGTATAATTAAGATTGGTCTCTTCAGGGTCGTAACTTTGGCTAACATCAAATGTTACTATATTACCAACAAAAGCCTGACGTAATTGTTCGCCTTTAGAAATAATGACTGGCTTTGCATTGTCTCTAACTATGATAGTGATTGTTTGCGTATCGGAGTCTTTATTACCATCATTGGTACGTAACGAAATAACAAAACTTCCTGCACTTGATGCTTTAAAGTAAGGTTTAGCAACGTCTGTGTTAGAAAGCGTAGCACGTCCTAATGGCGATAAAATTTCCCACTGGTAGGTAAGCTCTTTGCCTTCAGGATCTGTGCTTTGTGAGCCATCAAGTTGAATTTCTTCATCGACTAAAATAGGTGCTACATCAGCAATAATCGCTGTTGGTTTTGCATTGGCTTGAGCGTGAAGAACGCTTGTTGCTTGCTCAGAATTAAGCTGTCCGTCTGATACGATTAATGTGATCACATAATCACCTTCAATATCAGCACTGATAGAAGGGGTTGCTGTCGTATCTTGGATTAGCTGCGCTATACTATTCTCAGGTCTGCTTTTTATCTGCCAAAGGTAGCTCAAGGGTTGCCCTTCAGGATCGTTGCATTGTTCGCATTGCAGAGTAATAGTTTCAGCTAAGTTAATGTTTCTCTCAGCTACAAGTTGTGCAATAGGAGCTTGATTTGCTATCTCTACAGTTAAAGTAACTGTGGCGGTATCAGTTTCACCATATTGATCTTTAACTGTTAGTGAGAGCGTGTACTCACCGAGGTCTAAAGAAGAGAAGCCTGCGGTATTGCTTAAGTTATCAGTGAGTGTCGGGTTGCTATCGGCAGGTTGTGCGGTAATAGTCCACAGATAACTTAGTGTATCACCTTGATCAGGGTCACTGCTTTGCTTGCCATCTAATGTGACTATGCTGCGAGGAGCGACGGTTTTATTTTGTACTTTAATAACCGCTTGAGGAGCTGAATTTTCGTATAAAGACTCACTTTTTATCATTACCTCGTTGCTTGCTGTTTCGCCCAGTGAATTAGTAATGGTTAGCTTTATTGCGTAAGCACCTGTTTTATCTGCAATGAATTTGCTGGTAACGCTATTATTATTTTCTATGATTGCATTGCTGGTAAGAGGCTTTGCCGTAAACTGCCATAAGTATTTATTTATTACACCGTTAGATGTGCTACTTAGCGCACCATTTAATGCAACCACATCACCTTGTTTTACTGTTTGAGTAAGTCCTGCATGAGCAATTAATTGCGTTGGCTCGGCTTTAATTTCAATTAATTTTTCAACTGGGGCGCTCGAAAGTTTGCCATCGCTCACAACTAGAATTAGTTTATAACTCTTTGCTTCAGCAAGTGATACTTCAACTTTACTTTCATTATCAACAGCAAGAGCGAGCTCATTTTGTCCGTCTGCAGTGGTTAAGCGCCATTTATAAACTAATGAATCGCCGTCGGGATCGCTACTTTTTGTACCGCTAAATGTTAGCGCGGTATTTACCCGCATTTCACCGGTTGGTGCACTGATCATGGCAACGGGTTTATTGTTAGTGACTTTATTGGTTGGTTTTTTTCTGAGTCACCACCTCCTGAGCCACAGGCTGTGAGAGTTAGGATCAAAGCTAGCTGGATTAAAAAACTCCATTTCATATTACTTTCCTTGTTGTTGGTTTTGTTGTGTTTAGTGGTACTGTAAAGCTAAGCCTGTAGTGCTTGCTATTAAATTTAAATGAGGATTATTTCTGGTTTGAATTAGGTTGGTATAAAGTCCATTTTTCATAATATTTATTTCCGTTAAATATTTTATAGTTATGTTAATTGTTTATAATATGAACCCAAAAGAGGGAAAATAAAAGAATTAAATTCAAATTTTAGAAAAATTTTGGCGCTAAGTTGTTTATGTGTTTATTTAGAGTTGTAGGCCAAGCTAAGTTACTTGGCCTTTATTTTTAATGAGGGGTTTTATTCAGGTGCTACATCTAATGTAGTAAATAATGAATAACGTACGCTATCGATACCTTTTTCAGTTGAACCTTCGCTCACACTTGCTTCAATCAGGTATAGTCCAGGGTGTTGCCATGTGTTAGTGAAAAAGCCGTTTTTATCTGTGGTTACTTTAACTTCGCCACGTTCGTTACGATAACGTGTATCACCTTTTAAGATGGCAAGTTCTATGTTGGCAGCAGGTTTACCGTCTTTTAATAACTGAAAACGTGCCTCTTCACCAACAAATAAATCATTAGGATGAGTCGGGCCGCTGATCTCTAAGCCTTGACCAAGTAGCGCAGGTTTTGAGGTGCCGTTGCGGCTTACAAATGTATCTACCGTTGCAATCGATTTTGTGGTTTTAATATCGGTTGCATCAGCTGGGATATCTTTACTGTCTTTAGGGCCAAATACACGGCCACGTTCGCCTTTGGCATCTTTATAAAAAGTCATTAGTCGTGGTTCTTGGCTCATCGTTATATGATAAGTACCTTCCCCAGCTAGTTTTACCGCCGCTGAATTTTTACGTTGCAGATAATATGCACGAATTTTATCGCTAACTGGTTTGCCATCAGGGCCGATTGCCATAATCAGATTATCATCATATTCCGCGCCTTTTTGTGCTGGACGATATGCTTTATCTGGTGCGAAAATTTCATTCGAAATACTGGCATCGATCATCACATAATGTGCTTTGTCGCCTGAAAGAGATGTGTGCGAAGGCACTAACCAGCGAGCATGTGCATTGGCATAGCTAGATGCTAGGGCAGTGAAAGTAAGTGCGCCGATAAATGCGCTTTTAAGTAAATTGATTTTCATAGTCTTTCCTTATTTAAATTGTTTTAGCAGCTACATTTACTGACTTTTAATGGTGACGAAGCTTTGTGAAAATTCATTGGTGCCATCGATGGTGATCTTGCCGTCTTTATTTAGATCAAGTTCTACACGGGTGTAATCACGGCCACCTTCTTCGCGAACGACTTCTAAATTAAGTAAATACTTGCCTGCAACTACGGCTTTGCCATCTAGATCTGTGCCATTCCAGTTAATGGTGTAAGTACCTGGGCGCTTTGTTGCACCTGTTACACCATCAAAGTTAGCGTCACTTTTTCCGGCTTTACGCCACCACTGGCGTAAGTCTTTAAACCATTCTGCTTTTTCAACCCATAAGGCAACCGTGGTTACATGCTTACGCTCTGGGGTTTCTAGCCAAACCGCGACATAAGGTCGATGGTAAGGTTGTACGTCTAGATCAGGTAGGGTTAGTTCTATTTCAAGTTCAGCGGCATTCGCATGAGGTTGAAACAAAGCTGCTGTAAATAAAACAACAGCGCTTATTAAGGTATTAAGTTTTAGCATTAAGACACTCCTTTTAGTTGCGGAACCCAGCATAAATAAATGACTGCTGGTGTTGCGACCCCAAGCACTGTTAGCCATATTCCTACTAAGCGTTTTTTTCTATTTTGAAATAAAATAATCATCCCGGTGATAGCAAAAAAATCATTAACACGGCTGATATATCAATCACCCAGCTCCATGCTTCGCCGCTATGACGGCCTTTATGTAAATCGCCAATTAAGCTTAAAAAGCCGCCAGTTTGATATTCGAGATTCAGTTCGCCACTGATGAAATTAAGTTCTGCGAAGGCAAAACCTGCAGGCAGTGGGTAGTCGAGCATCACGAGTGCATCTTCTTTTTCCCAGTCGATACTTTTTACTTTAGTTAAGCCATATTGGTTGGCTAAGTAAGCTTCTATTTCAGGGTATAAAATGGGTAAGGTTGCTAGGTTTTCTTGGCCCTGCTCAAGTAATGCACTTGGGAGTGATGTGGTTAGTTGCCCATCACTTTTATCGCCTTCTAGCCAATCAACATGATTAAGTACAATCCCACTGACAGAAAATAAAATAAGCAAAAACAGCAGTGCTGTTGATAGATAAATATGCAACGCACGACTGGTACTATATAAAGTTCGTTTATTTATTAACGGCATAAATAATTTAGTAGTTAAGCAATGTTATCTACATGGTAATGATTTGCATTAGTTATCACAACATTATTTACGAAATTTACATTGGTAGGTATTTTGAAGGGCGAGAGAGTAAATAAACCATAACCGCTATTTCGATGCAGGCTACCAGCAGTAAAACCCACCACGGCGGTGCACAAAGCAGCAATACAATAAAGCCAAGTGACATACCAATACCCGCAAACCACTTCGCCTTTACGGGTACTACTTTGTACTTTTGCCAATGGCGTAAGGTTACGCCATAACGAGGATGATTGAGTAACCAAGCAGCGAGTTTTGGGGACGAGCGAGTAAAGCACGCTAATGCCAAAATGAAAAAAATAGTGGTGGGCATCACAGGTAAAACAATACCTATAATTCCCAGCCCAACCAAGGCTAGTCCTAATAGTTGATAGCCAATACTTTTATAAGTGGCTAAAATTACTTTTAAATTCATGAATAGACTTGTGCCTGATAAAGTTGAAAACGGCTAAATGCTTGGCAAGCAACGTTAAACAATATGCTGCTAGTTTACTCAGCATTGTCAGTTAATTGTACTCGATGACGTTATACTCTGCCACGTTCAGCGCCTCAGCTTGCGATTCAACCTGATGCCGCTGTTCTTTTTATATCCTATTATGAGTTGATGGGAATGTAATTGCTTGCAGTCATTGCTTACAGCGTTATGAAGGATGAGTTTATGAGGGGGTAACCTCTTAAGACTAACCCCCTAATTACAGGCTGACTTTAAAGATTAAAAGTAATAGCCAATATTAATATTAAAGCGACGCTCGGTTTCATTACTATCACCGGCAACAGAGCCACCTACAAATGCTTGATTGCGGGCATGAACTAAATCAAAGTAAGTGAACAAGCCGCCAGCCGCGACGGATACCCCGGTAACATTCATCCAAGTATCGGCAGTGTCATCAGACTTGTTATAGATCGCGCTGTAATCATTATAAAATTGCAGGTTGCTTACTGGACCCCATTCAACCGGTACGCTGTAAGCGACATTAAAGCTACTGGTGGTTGCATCGGTCGCAATAGAGTCATAAAACCCATATGCGCCAACCGCGATACGATTAGTGTCATCGATATTGTAGTCATATTCGCCATGCTGTAGCTGAATATTCCAATTATTGATAACGCTGTTTACATGCAGTGCCCATGCGTTGTAACTTCCTGCGCGGTCTTGGCCGTCATGTAAGCCACCGGCTAAGCCTGATATTCCGACTTCTGTGGTCATGCCTTTGCCGTGTTCAAAGTAATAGGCGTAGCGGCCGGCAAAGGTATTATACTCACCAAGCCCTTTGCTCGGTTCGGCATAAATACCCTCGTCGACGGTGCGACTACCAACAATATCGTACGAATAGCGATGGCTGCGATCTTCAACATAACCATCGACACCACCGAGTTCGTCATTTTTGAAAAAACCTAAATCGAGCTGCCAGTTATCAGCTACTTTACGTTTAAACATCACGCCTAAATCATGATCGTCTTCTAAACCAACGTAGTAGTTTGCACTAAAGAAATAGTTATGGGAGTTATAAGGATCATTACCAAACGGCACTTTTGTGATACCTACTTGCACTTGCCAGTCGTCAGTAAATTGATAGCCTGCCCATGCTGATTTTATTGCGGTCATGTAATCAAAAAGCGGATCTCTCCGCCGATCAGCACTCCACCAATATCGCCAGAAACATTTAAACGGAAAATATCAAAATCAAAATCGCCACCACGGTTTTTATTGCCGTCATCATATGAAGTGTGACTGTAGTTAGTACGAATTGCACCACCAAATTTAACTCCGGATAGGGCTGTTTCGGTATTATCTTGAGTTTGCTTTGCGATGGTCTTGGTCTGTTCTTCAAGCTGTTGATTAACTTTAGCTTGTTTTGCTTTTTCAGCCGCAAGCTGCTGTTGCAGTTGCTGCATCTGTTGTTGGAGTTGAGAAAGTTGAGCTTGCATAGCATCAATGTCTGAAGCATATGAGGCGCTGCTTGTTGCGCCTAGCATAGTCGCGAAAGCTAACTTTGATAGTTTAAGCATGATAAATCGCTATTCTTGATATAGGTCTGTATAGAATAGACTAATTGTACCTTTAACCCAAGTTAACTAACCATGTGTTCTAGGGTAATCATTTGTTTAATATGATTTTATAAACTATTTATTCGGTGGGTTTGCCTTCAGCGGCGCGGGTCAGCACACCAACTTCTAATAAAGGAGCTGCATCTATACTTTGAGCATCCATCATAGTAGCAATACGCTGCATTGATGATAGTAGCTGGCTTTGTTCCCACTCGTCTAAGGCTGAGAACTTTTCAATAAAGTGTTCTTGTAACGGTTGTGGTGCTGCTTGCAGAATCGTTTGACCATTTGCAGTGAGGTAAAGACTCACTCGACGTTTGTCTAATTGGCTGCGAACACGCATCACTAAATCGCGGTTTTCTAAGCGATCCAAGATATTAGTTACAGTTGCAGGACTCAGGTTTACATTTTGGGCAATGCGACTGGCTGTAATACCATCAGTTTGTGCTACTTCAGTCATAATTAATAGCTGCGGACCGGTAAGGCCGGAGATTTTATTTAACTGCTTAGAATGGAGGTCGATCGCGCGGATCACTTTACGTAAAGAAACCAATAATTCGTCATATTTTTTCATTTTTATCTCATTCGCAGATGGTTTACGGTCAAGGCGCTCGCGCAATCAATAAATATTACACATCTAATAAATAGAGTTCAAATAGATAAGGTCGATTTATACTGTATTATTGGCTTTACACAGAACTGTGGCTGTTTTTTATTTGTTTTGAGTTGAAATTAAATTTAGTTCATTTGCATATTATTTAATTAAACGTTTTTGGTGCTGAGCTTACCTATAAGTCATGACAGAGTGAAAAATTGTAAATTTGACATAAAAACTCACTAAATAATATTTACTAATTGGTTGGGGATTGGGTAAGGTGAGATAGGTTTTTCATTTTTATGGGACGTATAATGAAGTTATCTCCATCTGTAAGCATCGAACAAACTGACACTGGTTTAGAATATATCAATGTTGCAAGCGAGCTTTGTAGCGCTAAAATTTTTCTACAAGGTGCACAACTCACTGAATTCACGCCAAGTGGCAAAAAGCCATTAATTTGGGTATCAAGCGAAGAAGATTACCAAGAAGGTAAAAGTATACGTGGTGGCATTCCTATTTGTTGGCCATGGTTTGGTGTCAATCCAAATCCTGAGTGGCCAATTCACGGTGTAGCACGTACGAGCTTATGGCGAGCAGATGAAGTTGCAGAGCAAGACGATGAAATTCGAGTTAGCTTAACCTTGCCAATGGCACAAGTTGATGAAACCTACTGGCCACACAAATCAAAGCTAAAGGTTGAATTTATACTAACTAATCAGCTTGAAGTGCGTTTAACAACCACTAATTTAAGTAACCAAACGATTACTTTCACGCAAGCGCTGCACACTTATTTTCCAACCCCTGCTATTGAAGAAACTCAAGTGGATGGGCTGCAAGGTTCCAAATATATTGAGTTTAGCGAAGGCCCGTTTGATCAAGATGGACTGGTTGGTTTTGCTCGTGAAACAGATATGGTTTATACCCAAGCCGCAACTATCCAGCGTATTATTACTCCGGATGGAATTATTGAAGTCGGCCGTGAAAACTCCAGCTCTTGTGTGCTGTGGAACCCGTGGATTGATAAGTCTAAGCGTTTATCTAATTTTGCTGATGATGAATACCATACAATGTTGTGCCTTGAAGCGGCAAATGTAATGGATGATAGTGCGATTGTAGCGCCAGGCGAAAGTCATACCTTAGCGACGACCATTCGCTGGGTGTAATATAGGGCCGCAACTTTGCTATAAATCAAAGCCAACGTATCAAATCGTTGGCTTGTTAAGGAAAAAAGTGTTCGAAAACCACCAACTGGACGTCTTACCCCAACATCAACAAATAGTATATAAGCCACTGGCAGATAAAGCGTTGCTGCACGCTCAGCTTAACTGGCTGCTGTTTTATCTACCATTAACTGCAATATTAGGCGCTGTTTGCTTTTTTAATCAGGAGTTTGCAGCACTGGCACAAACGAGCTTACTGATTGGTTTACCAATTATTTTAGTTTTATCGCTAGCTTATAATGTTGTCAGTATGCGACTTAAAGGAATTGCTATGCGTGAGCATGATATAGCTTATCGCAAAGGCGTTATTTGGCAGCAGGTGACGATTTTACCTTTCTCACGAGTGCAGCACACAGAAATACATCGTGGCCCTTTGGAGCGAAAACTGGGCTTGGCTAGCTTGCGTTTGTACAGTGCTGGCGGAATGAGCGCCGATCTCAACATTAGTGGCTTAAGTCATGATGATTGTAAAAATATCCGTCAGTATATTCAAAAGTACACTGAAGCAAGACAAGTATCTAACAATACCAGCAATCAAGCCGGTGATAGTGTATTAGCTACTGATGAGTCGTTAAATGGATAATTTGAAATGGCAGCGTGTTTCGTCTTGGTCACTGGTTTATTTTATCGTGCATTTTGCTTTCCGATTTGTCAAAGACGGTGTATTTAACTTACTACCTATTATGGTTGTGTTTGTTACGCAAGTTGAAAATAAGTGGTTTTGGGGGCAAGTTGCATTAGCGGTAGCGATTATTAGCTTGTTAATTTATTCATTTTTTTACTATATTAATTTTCGCTTTTGCATTACTGATGAGCATGAAATATTACTCAATAAAGGGGTGTTTAAAAAAGAGCGTTTAACCTTGAACTTTTTGCGAGTGCAGAATGTTAATATTGCCGAACCGTTTTATTTTAAGCCTCTGGGTTTGGTTAACTGTATTTTTGATGCCGCTGGCAGCACTAGCCAAGAGGCTGTATTACCTGGGGTTACATCGCTATATGCAGAGCAAATGCGCGAGCGAGTATTGGCTTATAAAGAAACCCAACAACAAACTGCAGCTAAGCAGCAACCTGAAGATACACATACCAACGAACCACAACAATGTTTGGTGCTGAGCAATAAAGAAGTTGCAAAATTTGGCTTGATGTCGAATATGGCTATTTTGGCATTAGCAGCGCTTGCGCCTTTTATGAATGTTGTGCTGGAGTTTTTAGAAAAAGCGGTGATCAATCGCCTAGAATCATTCTATCAGCAAGAAGTGGGCGTGTTGGTTGATGCTGCAGCACTCGCTGTGTTTTCAATACTTGTGCTTGTTGTGTTGGTTGCCGTTTTATTATCGGTATTAATGTCATTAATCCGCTTTTATAATTTTCAGCTTTACTTTCAGGCCGGAAAATTTAAACGCATTGCAGGATTATTAGAGCGTCATCAGTTGTCGGTGAGTCTTGATAAAGTACAATCGCTGCTGATTAAGCAAAACCTAATTGCACGACTACTTAAACGTTATACCGTGCAGTGCTTGCAAGCAACCAGCGGCGGCTTTAGCGCGGGCGCAAAGAGCAAACAAAGCTTAGTGATGCCAGTGCTTTCACTTGAGCAAGTAAAACAAGTTTGTCAGTGGGTACATCCTTGGCTTAATTTAACCAGTGATGATTTTAAAGCACTCAACTTTAAAGGTGTCGAAAAAGCGTTACTGATCAAAAATCTATGCTTTTATGCTTTGTTACCGAGCGCTTTAATTGCATTTATGGGCTATGCAGGACAAGGTTACAGCCCGTTATATGGCCTGCTTTGTGCTGTATTACTAAGTTCCTTGGCGTACTTATCATATCGACGATACGGTTATTATTTTTATCAATATCAAGGGCGATATTACGCAGTGTTTCGCAGTGGCATGATAAGTGTGCATTATCGAGTGTTTGAACTATATAAAGTGCAAAGCACGCGCGCAGTAAGCACTTATTTTATGCGAAAAAGTGGTTTGAAGAGCTTGTCTATACAACTCGCTGCGGGCACAGCGACTATGCCTTATATCAAAGCAGAGCAAGCCGATGAAATTATCGACTTTATTCTCTGCCAAGCTGAATCTGATCAACGAAGTTGGATGTAATTCACCGCTTTCAAGTCTTAGGATGGTATTTTATTAGGTTATAAAGCGTAATAGCGGTAACTCACGTTTTCTTACATTTTTATGCTCTCTTTTTAGACTAAGTTATGACAATAATGGGTTTAAAATAAGAGATCAGGGAACATGATGAAAAAAACGTTACTCGCTACTTCGTTATTATTAGCCACACATACACAGGCCGCCGTGCAATGGCAAACTATTCATACCGAACACTTTAATGTTCATTACAGTCAAGAAAATGCAGATTGGGCACGCTCTGCGGCCAATGAATTAGAAATCGTCCGCAGCAAAGTGCTTGAGCAACAAAACCGTGCTTTAGATGAAGCGGTTGATGTGGTGGTGTTTGATCCACTCAATGCCGCTAATGGTTTTGCATTACCGGTTTCAAATAAGCCATTGATGGCGCTTTTTACTACACCACCGCAGTCAGATACAGTGATCTCAAATAATAGTGGTTGGCAGCAATTACTGGTACTGCACGAATATATTCATCTAGTGCATTTAGCACAACCTACCCGCAGTAAATGGCGTCAAGAGCTCAGGAATATTTGGGATTTATACGATATAAAACACAGCGAGATGCCTCGCTGGGTGGCAGAGGGTTACGCAACATTACTTGAATCGAAAATGACGGGGCGTGGTCGGTTATTTGATAACTACAGCGAGGCGATTTTAATCGAATTTGCTCAGCAAGGTGCATTGCCCCGCTATGATCAGTTGAATAGTACAGATGGTGGCTTTATGGCTGGCTCTATGGCGTATTTAATGGGCGCCCGATTTTTAGCTTGGCTAGAGAAAAACTATTCAGAGCAAACCCTTGATGCTGTTTGGACGCGTATGCAAGGGGTTAAGCAACGCGAATTTGATGACGCATTCGAAGGGGTCTTTGGTGACTCCGCGAGTAGGTTGTATCGACGTTTTATTGCTGAGTATACCTATCAAGCAATGAGTAAAGAAAGAAGTGAACAGTCACTTACTAGTGAGCTTTGGTTGGCGTTAGATCACTATGCTAGTGGTCCTGCTTTATCACCAAATAGCGAGCAACTTGCAGTGGTGGAGCGTGATCAAGACGGCAAGACTCAGTTAAAACTCTACAGTACTGAGGATAACCTCAAAGTTGCAGAAGAGTTTAACCAAGAGCAACAAGAGCTACTCGCTGATGATCCTAAAGATGTTGCTGATAAACCACCCAAGGTGTTTCAACGTAAGCAAAAGCAAGTCTTGAATCAAATCAACCGTGCGGGTATTCAAAACCCACAATGGCTAAATGACGACGTGTTGTATTTTTCAGCCTACAGCAACGTAGATAATATTGATAATCAGCGTATATCAGATATATTTAGCTGGGATACGCAAACCGGTGAAGTTACCAAACTAACTGATTTAGCTGCCCTGCGGCGCTTTAGTATTGCAGATAATGGGCAAACACTTTATGGAGAACAGGTTAAAGGAGGTTACTCAGAGTTAGTGCGAGTTGATTTACAAACCGGTCAAGCTGAACCATTATTCGAAAAAAGTCTAGCAACGGTTTACGATTATCCTGTAGTTAGCCCCGATCAACAGCAACTCGCCTTTCTTAAAACTGAGTTTAATCATAATTGGCAATTGTATATACAAGATATTGATGGACAAAAATCAATTGCTGTACCAATGCCTAAGGGATATCAATACTTATCACAACCAAGTTGGAGTGCGGATGGCAAGCAGCTTTATTTTGTTGCAGGATTGGCTCAGGCAACGGATATCTATCGTTATGATTTAACTACACAACGTTTGTTCAAGCTGACTCAAGGTCAACAAGCGGTTGCTAATCCACTCGCATTGTCTGACGGGGATTTACTGTATTTTTCAATCAGTAGTGATGGCCCTGACATTATGCAGCTACAGGTAAATAATAACGAAGAAGAAATCACCGATTTTGCAACTAACAGTATTGCGCCTTTGTTGCTTGTGAATGAGCACACCTTGCCAAAAGCTCAAGTATATCAACAACCCATTGGTGAGCAAACGCACTACGATATTTGGCAGCAAAAAGCCACTTTTGCGTTAGGTGAACAATATCATTCAGCCTCTGCGGCATTATTTTCAGCGAGTATTAAAGGCAGCGATTTACTCAAGCAATTAGATTGGCAGCTGGGCTACAGTGTTGATTTACATGACACTGCACTGCAAGGCATTTATGCCCAAGCACGTTACAGTGCGCTTGCAATCAAGTTTGACAGCCAGTTATTTTCTTATGATTTGAATGCTAGCAAGCAATATCAGCATGGCCTGTTGGCTGATCAGTCAGTGCAAGGCGGCTATATTGCTGCCAGCTTGCCACTGAGCTTTGGAGAGTTTAAAGTACAGCCAGAACTGGCTTATAACTACTCAGAGATAGATGATGCAAATATCAAGCAAGAGCAGAGTTCACAGTGGCTTAGAGTCGGCTTGAAGCAATCTTGGAGCTATGACAGACAAGATTATGCCATTGGCCAAGCGATTGATGCGCGTTGGTATAGTGGCGATAGCGACACGCAGAATTGGCAGGGCTATGATGTTGCTGCGCAGCTATTTGGTAAAGCGCTGGCAATCCCTATGTATGCTAATTATAGCCAGCAATATAGAGATGATAGTGAGTTGCGATTAGGTGGTTTTAGCTCTTCGTTGTTATCAAAAAATATTCGCAGTGACTTTGTTTTTGCACCTGAACTGCCCTTTTACAGCGCTATTGGCAAACGCTATCAAGGTTATGGTGGAGGTATTAGCTGGGCAGAAGGCATGCCATGGTTGTACTATCAACAGCATCAGATTGACCAACAGGTATACGGGCAAAGCTATGGTGTGAAATGGCAAGGCCCCTTTAGTTTTGGCTTAGGCCCTGCAGGCCTCAATGATGTGAAGCTTGATTTTGGCCTAGTCAGAGTAGAAGGCGACAGCTTTGATGATGAGCTTAGAGGCTGGCTCGGGTTTTATTATTCGTTGTAAACGCTTACGCCTTGAGTCTTTTCACTCAAGGCGGTTATTGGTGACTTCTTATAGCGGCAAGCTTTGCCGCATAAATACTACGTTGTTGATGATCTCTTTCGAGATCCATAGCTTGTTTGAGTAATTTATGAGCGTCATTTAAATTACCTTGCTGATAACGGATTTTTGCAAGAGCTACATAGGGATCAGCCAAATAAGGTGCCTTGTTTATTGCTTCATCTATGTGTTTTTTAGCGCTCATTAAGCGCCCACTCAATGCTTCTGTTTCACCAAGAGCAATTAATTCATAAGGATCTTTTTCTTGAGCACCTAACAATGAATTAATTTGTTCAACTAACATTTCATTGCCAATATCTTCTGCGAGTACTTTGTAATTGCTTAGTAAGTTTAAACTTTGTAATTGCTGATCAAGCGCTGTTTGGTAAATTAATTGACTGGTTGTTTTATCGTTAATTCGACGATGTAATATAGCCGCAAGATTGAATAACTCAGCATCATTTGGTGCGTACTGATTAGCCTTAATTAACAAGCTATACACTTGATTATAATCATTTTCCAGTAAAGCATCAGCCGCTAAATTACTATAATATTTGGCAATGAGATCCTCATAACTAGCACTGCCAACATAAAAACTTCCTCGCGAAGGAAAATAGTCAATAAGTACTCCTGGTCGAATAAAAGTAATTTGATCTTCATCTTCAGTGAAAGGGCTATATAACTTAGTACGAAAATGGTTAGCAATAAATACCAGATTGCCTTCTTTGGCGTAAACAGGCTGGCTTGTCATTTCTTGAAAACCAGTTTCCAGATCAATTAAGTTTGCATAGGCTTGGGTTAATATTGCCAGACTTATACAGTTACCATGAGATAACTCGAGGGTTTGCTCTGCTGTGAGGGTATCGCCATGATAGCTAAAATTACTAAAGCTGCGTTCAATGTAGTTATAAAGAATAATATCGTCAGTTAAACCGTCTTGGCGTTGATTCTCGACATAAGATAGAAAGATCTTAGCTTCATCGTTGGGCAGTTGAAAAATAACTTGTTCTGAAGGGACTTGCTGTAACTCAAAGAGAGTGTGATTTAGTAAACTAGTTAGTGTTGGCGCAACCGTACTCTGCTGTTCTGTGCTTTTACAAGCTGTTAATAAACATATTAATAATAAAGAAAAGTAAAGTTTCATAGTCACCTCAGCGTTTAGATAAAGGTACGCTGAGGTAAAAATTTAATCAAGTATTAAATGCTGTCGCTGTTCGCCTTTGCTCGCGATTTCTTTGTGATTGTTTTTTACGATTACGGCGGCTAAGCCACAAGTAAAAACCAGTGCCTGCAAGCCATACTGGGCTTAGTCCAATCACGCACCATAAGATTTTACTGAGTAAACCGGCAAAATAACCAAAGTGTAATTTTCTAAAGCTATCAATTACTTGCCAACCAATGCCGACTTCGCGAATATCCCAGTTAGCTATATGTTCACCGGTTTGTTTATCATAAGTAACGGTGTTAGCGTATTCGCTTGCCAGTGGATTATTGCTATCAACTTCACCAAATAGCGTAATGTTTTCGTCAGGCTCCAGTGGCATAACTAAAAAAGTACCATTAAATGTCGGGATTTGTTTTTTGCTGTCATCTAGAATGACTTGAAAGTTAATGGTATCGCTATGTAAGTTTTTAGTGAGTATAAAATGCTGTTCTTCTGCGTGTTCGACTACTTCGTGATACCACACAGCCCAATTAAAGTAGCCGCCAGTGATCGCCAAAATTAAAATAATGGGTGAGCCAAGTACCCCTGTCATTTTATGAATATCGCTTAGTACAATTTGCAGCGTCGCCTTGAAGCGTACTGAAAATAAACGTTGCCAAAATTTACGATAAATTATTAAGCCTGTAACGCCGAGGATAAATAGAAAGATTGCAAAAAAGAACCCAAGGACGGTGCCTGTTTGACCTGGTAGAGTTTTTAAATCGTTTAGCAAAAATGTGTAATGCAGTTCTAAAACCAATCTGTGAAGTAGTGACTGGTGCTAACTGGCTGCGAGAGTATTTCGCCAGAATATTGATTGATATGAAATTTATACCAAGTGTCGGTACCGCGTTCGATTAAATAAACCCGATCAGCAGTATCATCATTAAATATTTCCCAACTACCTACTATATAGCTAGGAAATTCATGCTCAGCAACCGCTATTAATTTATCAATGGGTTTGCGTTCTGCGTGACTATCAACGACAAAGTGACTATCTGGCATGAGTAAGCCATCAATTTCACTTTTAAACACTAATACGCTGCCAGTAATACTGATCACAATAAGTGGAACTAAAGCACAAAGCGCAATCCAACTGTGTATTTTAAAAGTGTTTTTCTCATAAGGCAAAGAGCTATCAAAATTAATTTGTTGCATGATAACAATTATCAATGTTATTTCAATTCTATGCGATGAGATGTTTACTTGCTAACTGCAAAGTGTCAGTCGAAAAACGGAAACTGTAAGGTTAACTTGCCGCATTAGCAATGAGTTTATTTTGTACAAATGGTTGCTTGTTTTTATAGGACCTTTACAATGCCGCGCCTTACATAAAGCATATAAAAACAGTAATTTACACTGATTTATTGTTTTGTTTATAAGTTGCTAACTTATTAATCAACTACTAACGAGCGAGGTCTACTTTGGCGCATTACCTGCCTATTTTATCATCATTTATTTTAGTGTTTAGCTTTTTACCGTTACTCAATAAAATTCGTAAAAATCGCAGTGTATCGGGTTTATCATTACTAATGATGGCTCTTTGGTGTTGCCCAAAGTGTCTACTTTATTACATATAACTTGTACTTTGAGCGCTTTTATATGGTGCTGCCTTTTGTGGTGACTGGATGCTTAAGTGGCTTAATTTTGTATTATTTTGCCCGTTATAATGCAAAGACAAGAGAGCGAATTCAATTAACTGCCATGCTAGGCTTTTCGTTCTTACCATTTTTATTGTTGCTTAATCCACAGTTAGAAACTGCACAGGTACTCACATGGCTTACTTTTGTGGGTTTGATCATGAGCTCTGTACGAGTGATGCCGCAAACCTATAAAACGCTGCGCAGTGGTGATATTAGCAACCTAAGTGCACGTTATTTTAGTTTACAGTTTATAGCGGGTGTGTGTGGTTTATTTGCAGAATTAGCGATGGCGGCACCAAGTACTTCGCATGTTTTAACGTTTGTGATGATCTTACTGACTAATGCCGCGCAACTTGGTTGTATTCAATATTATAAAATGCGCCCTGTCGCAGCTTAATATTAGCTAGATAAATTTAATACTCTTTTAGCTCAATTTGTGGCAAGTTATTAGAAACTTAGCCTGATAAATTGAGCAAAAATGCAACTCACAATCCATCAAATAGACGCTTTCACTAACGAGCTGTTTAAAGGTAACTATGCCGCAGTTATTGATTTAGATAATTGGCTTGATAATGAGCTAATGCTAAAAATTGGCGCAGAAAATAACGTCTCCGAAACCGCGTTTACTTGTCGTCAAACTGACGGTAGTTTTGCTATCCGTTGGTTTTCGCCGTTAATGGAAATCGATTTTTGCGGGCATGCTACACTCGCTGCGGCATTTGTGTTGTGCGAACAGCACAATTTATCGCAAGTTCGTTTTCAAGCTGTTGCAGTCGGTGAGTTAGTTATTAATAAAAATAGCGATGGCAGCTTTGCCATGACTTTTCCAAAACAAGCTCCTTTTGTTACAACAGAAATACCCTCTGAGCTATTTTCTGGCTTGTCTATACAACCAGTTAAGGTGTTGAAAAACAAACAAGCTTACTTTGCGATTTATGAAAGTGAGCAGGATATATTAAACCTTAAAACAGATTCAAACTTGCTAAAAACACTAGCTCCACTTGATGTAGTTGCAACCGCACCAAGCGCAAAATACGACTTTATTTCACGTTATTTTTGGCCTGCTAATGGCGGTGATGAAGATTACGTTACCGGCTCAATTCATACCGGTCTCGCGCCTTATTGGGCGCAGCAATTAGTTAAAAAACCTTAAGTGCTTATCAAGCCTCTAGTCGTGGCGGCCATATGCAATGCGAAGTCAGTGAACATAGTGTTACTCTCACAGGATACGCAGTGCGGTATATGCAAGGCACAATTTATTTGTAAGTTTTTAACAGCTATTTTGCGGTAGTTTAATGGTGATTTGCGCGCCATCTGCTGTGTTAGCTAACTGCAATTGGCCGTTGTGCTTTTGCACAATATCATTACACAAGGCAAGGCCTAAGCCGTTGCCTTGTTTTTTGGTGGTGTATAAAGGTTGCAGGGCATTATCAATATTGGCAAAACCAGGACCGTTATCAGTCAGCTGTAATATTTGCATGTCGCTTTGTGCAAAACAGCGCAATGTTATGCAAGCTTGCTCTGCGCAGGCTTCATAGCTGTTTTTAAATACATTAATTAATAATTGTTCTATCAGTAGTTTATCGGCAAAAAAGGATGGGGAACCTGCGAAGTTAAGTTGAACGCTTTGTTCTTTGGCGTTGAGTATTGCGAGCGCTTTTAAATCAAAGGTTTGCGGTTTTGCGTTCGGTAAACGACTTAACTCTGCATAGGCTTTAATAAAAAGCAGCAGTGACTCACTGCGCGATTTAATCCGTGTTAGCACTTGTCTCGTTTGTATTTCGTCTAATTCATCTGCCGCCATTAGTGTATCTGTCATTGAGGCCATGGGCGTCAGTGAGTTGTTTAATTCATGCGATAAAATACGAATTAGATCAGCTTGTGATTGGCGCTTTGCATCTTGTAACTGATGGCCTATATAGCTGGCGGTAATAAGTGTTTGTTTAGCATCGCTCAGGGCAATGCGTTGTATTTGCCAATCCTGGTTTAATTTTGCATGGCTGCATTGGTTATTATCAAGGCTAAAACCACATTCTGTAAAAGTCATTCCTCGTAGTAATGGCGTTTTCAGCTGAGCATACATTGGGTGGTTAAAAAATATCAGTTGGCTTTGCTCGTTAAATACTGCAATAGGGTGTGGCCAATGCTGAAATAACCCATCAATTAAGTGCTCAGACTGCGGTTGTTGTGTTGTAAATAATGTTTCTATTTGTGCGCCGAGTATTGCCCATGGGGAGCTTGGATCACTGTAGCCTAAGCTAAGGTTACTTTGCCCTTGCTGTTTTGCATCAATATAAGCTTGTAATTGTGCCACGGGTGAAAAATGACTATGGAATAACCGATAGGCGCAAACAATCAATGCATAACTTAAGCAAACCCCTAAAGTGACGGTGAGTAAAATATCTTGGCTTAGTTGATACACTAAAGCAGCAGTAGGAATAAGAATTGCGGCAAATATGGCGCTTAAAATGGCAATCATCTTGGCTTTATGGCTCATTTTAAAATGATTCATCCAAACCCTCTAATTGATATTTTTCCATACGCCGATAAAGCGCATTACGAGAAATACCTAAGCTTTTAGCTGCCGCTGTGATCTGCTGATTATGTTGTTGTAGTACTTCGACTATGCGTTGTTTTTCTAGCTCCTCTAAAGTCAGCGCAGGGATAGATTGACTTTGTGTTGTTTGATAGTCGAGCATGATATGATTTATTTCAATTGCTTCACCGTTACAGATCAGCACAGCACGTTCGATTACATGACTTAATTCTCGAATATTGCCAGGCCAAGGGTGGTTTTTAGCAACTCGCGAGCACTGGCGGATAATGGCAATATGGGCTTGTTGTACTTAGCTGCAAACTGATTGATAAAATGTTCGCACAGCGCAGAGATATCGTCTTTACGTTCGCGTAGCGCAGGCAGACGAATGACAAAGGTATTTAAGCGATAATATAAATCTTGGCGAAATTGGCCGTTTGTAATTGCGCTGGCTAAGTCTTGATTGGTAGCTGCGATTAGTCGCACGTTTATATTTTCGCTGGCGTTTGCGCCAAGCGGAGTGAACTCACCAGTTTCTAACACCTGTAATAATTTAGGCTGTAAATGAAACGGTAAAGTGCCGATTTCATCCATAAACAAGGTGCCATTTTTAGCACGGCTAAATGCGCCTAAGCGGTCTTGCTTGGCATCGGTAAAAGCCCCTTTATGATGACCGAATAGTTCACTTTCAAATAACGACTCTGCTAATGCCCCCATATTGAGACTTATCAGCGGCGCTTCGCAGCGGCCACTGAGCAGATGAATTCGCTTTGCTAATTGCGATTTCCCGGTACCGTTTTCACCTAAAATTAATAAATTCGCATCGGTCGGCGCCAGTTGCTTGATGAGTGTCTCGAGAGACTGCATCGCGCTGGATTGCGCGATCCAACTAGTGTCCACAGGCTTTGCCGTTACGGACTTAATATGATTAGCAATTTGGCTTAGCAATTTTTCTTTACGCCATGGTTTTTCAATAAAATCTTTTGCGCCATTTTGTAAGCCAGTGACTGCCAGCTCAATGTTAGCCCAAGCGGTCATTAAAATGACGGGAATATTTAATGGGTTAATTTGTGCAAGTAACGCGAGCCCTTCTTTTCCTGAGGTGGTATCTCGAGTAAAGTTCATATCCAATAACACCAGTGCAGGCGTTAATCGGCTAAGCAATTGCATGCATTGCACCGGTCCATCAGCTTCAACCACGCGATAACCGGCTTGCTCTAACAGTAATGTGAGTGCAAAGCGGATATCGTCATCGTCATCCACAACCAAAATAGTGGGTTGGTTCATAATGGTCGTATTGGCAGCGTTTGCTGCCAACTCCTTAAATTTATTGCTCTCTAAGCGCACGCATAGGATCAGCATTTATAATACGCCATACTACCAAAACAATGGCAATAAAGACGATAGCAATCAATAAACTAGTAAATATTGTAAGTGCCTGCCAGGAAAATGCCGGCAACAAAGGTATTTGCAATTGCAATAGTAAGTAAATACCACATGCAAGTGTTATCGCAATGACAAGTGCGCTCAGCAGTAAACCATTAAAGCTTTTAATGGTGCGTTTCATCAGATTACTACGACTTGCTCCTGTTGCCATACGGATGGCAAGCTCAAAGCGTTTTAGTTCTGTAAAGCTGATTGCCATACCATTACTGCCCACCGCGGCTAACAATAGCGTTAATACCGATAATGCACTGATAAAGTAAAACTGTACGCGAGCTGGCATTGTTTGCTCATCCCAGCGTTCAGTCAGTGTACGAGCTTTAACTTCGTTGACTTGTGGATTAGCACTTTTAATTGCTTGAATAATGGCATTCTTATCAAACTCTTGCCCTTCAGGCAGTTGCATCACCAAGTTTATTGTTGAGGTGTTGCTCTTGTCAGTATAAAGCATAGCTGGGTAGCCTTGGTTTTTAGCCATGATAGTATAGGTATCGGCAACCACTCCAATGATACGTCGGCTAGCAATATTTTTTCCTACCACAGATTCAAGCGTACCGTCAGTCGATATTTGTTTGGCAAAGGTCTCGTTAATAAGTGCCACATCATCTAAATCTTGGTATTGTGCTTGGCTAATATTTTGCCCAGCTAGTAATGTTAAACCAAAGCTATCCACATAATCAGCCGCTATGTTTATATTCATAAAGGTGAACCTTTTTTGGGTTTCATCATCCTGATTCATGCTAATTGTGGTATTAAAATTAAACGGTTCACCTTGGCTTTGTAATATGGTTATATTTGGTTGTATCTTTTGAACAGCCTGACTTAATTGGCGCTTTATATCGAGGGTGCCCAAAAAGCGTTGCTTCGCTTTTTGCTCGCTATCTTGGTCATTATCTAGCGCTACTTTTTGTGCTTCCAACTCGGCATTTGTTAAAAGAGCTTTTTCGTTATTGTGTAGGTTTACCTGAGCAACAAGTGTATTACCAGGGGTGAAACCTAAATCGACATTTAAGCTGTTATAAGCCGCATTTGCTAGCATCGCGGTACCTGTTAATATCACGGCGGCAGAGCTTAATTGTGCAATAAACAGTATACGACTAAGCATGGTTATTTTCCCTGCATTAACGCCTTTATTGCCGTTATTTAAATTGCTTATCAGCTGCGTTTGATCAAATTGCTGGGTTGATAGAAACGCAAAAACAAGTTGATAGTTAAAACGGCCACTAGTGCAACCAATATAGTTACGGCGTCAATTTTTACCAGTTCGAGCATCTCTATATTACCGCCACTGATTATGGGTAATATGCGGATCAACCACGCAGCACCTAATAAACCTAACACTGCGGCAAGTAAAAAGGTGCTGAGATTTTCTAAGAAACTCATCACCAGTAGCTTGTTGCGGGTGGCACCCATGCATAGGTGAGTTGCAAATTCTTGTTCACGCTGCTGATAGTGAGCAATAAATAAATTGAGTAGGTTTAGGCTTGCCATTATGAGTAGAATGGTGACAGCGGCGAGTAAAAACCAGATCATAGTTTGTTGCTCAGCCATTAAACTATCTCGATAGAGAACCGCAGTACTTTCTGGATTCATGCTTTCAAACATTTGCTTCATCGGGCCAAGTTGTTCACTTTCTTGTTGGTAATATTGCAGCCAGAAATCTTCGATGTCGCTTGTTGTAATTGCTTGCTGAGTTTTTCTAAACAGAGGTTGCAGGCTGCCATCAATCGTCATTTGTGTTGGCTTTGAAGCTTGCTCTGCTAAATTGTAGTAAAGCCATATTTGCTGGGCGTACTTTTCGTCAGTTTCCGATAAAAAAGATGAAAAATCAGTAACAACGCCACGAACTTGCAGTGATTGGCCTTCAAGTTGTAAGGTTTGACCGATTACATTAGCATTATTTTGAAATGCACTGCGCCATAAACTTTGAGAAATCCACACTGCATTTTGGCTATGTTCTTGACTTGGTCGTTCGCCAACTAATAACTCGCCGCCGACTACCGTCATAAAGTTATCACTGGCATCAAAGCGCGATACAGGATAAGCAACCTCATCCACTTTTATAGCACTTTCATCTGCTTGAAAGCCTGCAAATTTGCCATACTGTTTATATTGTTCAGCTAACAGTGCAAGGCGTTTAGTGGTAAATATTGATACTCGCATATCGTCTGAGACAGCCATAGTCCGGTTAATTGTATAGAGACTTTGTTCGTCTTTAATATCGGGTAGCGGTTTAAAAATTAGGTTGCTACTCATTGCGACCACAACCAACACGGCTGCCAGCGTAAAGCTGAGTGTAATTAAAATGGGCAAAGATAGGCGCGGCAAAGTAAATAGCCTCAAAACGCCATGGCGCAGAGCGCGAAGGTAAAAACTCATGCTACCGCTTCCTTATGTTCAACAAGTACTTTGCCGTCAAATAAGCGAATTTGACGCTGTGCCATTTGGCTATACCGTTCGTCATGGGTCACCATGACGACAGTGGCACCTTGTTTGTTTAGCTCTAGCAAGAGTCGCATTACAGCATCGCCATTTTGGCTATCTAGATTACCAGTTGGTTCATCCACAAGTAGTAAGTCGGGGTTGCCAACTAGCGCGCGAGCAATCGCAACGCGCTGTTGCTGTCCGCCAGAGAGTTGGCTTGGTTTATGATGTAAACGGGCGCTCATGTTAACTGCCGCTAGTTGTTGCTCTACGGCGGCCTTAATATCTTTACTTGGCGTACCTCGGTGCTCCAGCGGCAAAGCCACGTTTTCAAATACGGTTAGGCTATCAATCAAGTTAAATGACTGAAATACATAGCCAATATGCTTATTCCTAACACTTGAGCGTTGATCAACATTGAGGCTGTGAGTGTCAATATTCGCCAGTTGATAGTCGCCATCGGTTGGCGTATCCAGCAATCCTAAAATACTCAGTAAGGTTGATTTTCCGCAGCCAGATGAGCCAGATATAGCGATAAACTCGCCTTTGTTTATTGTTAAAGAAACATCCTGTAGCGCATGAGTTTTAACTTGGCCTTTGCTATACACTTTATTGATGTTGTTAATGGTAACGAGTGCTGTCATGGTGTTTTTCCTTAAAGTTTTGCAGTATCTAGCGCCAAGTGGCTGTAAGTATGCCATTGGCTTAAATCATTTGTGATAATTTTTTCACCAGCGTTTGCACCTGCGGTGATGAGTAAATCTTTGCCCGTTAGCTCGCCAAAGGTGATCTCTTGTTGCTGTAATTGCGCTTGATTCGCTGAGTGTTTATAGAGCAGTTGCGCACCGAGAGGTTTTAATCCTGGTTGCTGGCTCACATAGAGGGCATTTTCTTTACGCTCAACAAATACTAAAGCATTGACAGGCTGCGCAGGACGCAGATTGGTCGGTAATGGTTCACTCAGGTGTACTTCGGCAATAATAAAGCCGTTTTCGACTACGGATGTTAGTTGCTTAACTGTGCCTTTTAACATGCCTGATGGATGTTTTAGTTCGACTCGAGCACCAAGTGTTATGCGCTCAGCAATGCGTTGCGGAATATTTAATTTAGCCATTAGTTGGCTTTTTGAGCCCACTCGCGCCATAGCTTGTCCTTGGCTTACTCGCTGACCAAGTTCAATATCTAAGCGCTGTAATGTACCTGCAATCCCTGCGATGATTGTTAATGCCGTCACTTTATTACTGACTAAATCTACTTGTTTTTGTTGCTGTGTTAATAAAATTTGTTGCTGCTGCAGTTCTAACTTGTGCATTTCTTTTTGTTTTTCAAAACGGTAGATTGCAAACTCAAGACGCTTTTTAAGTTGTTGGTATTTCAACGTAGCTCGTTCTAAATCAATTTTGGCGGCGATACCTTGCTCTGATAAGCGCTGATTGACATCAACATCTAATTTAGCGCTTTGTATTTGGCTATCAATATCAGCAAGCTCAGCTTGAAAGGTCAGCTGCTCATTTTGTTTTTGAAATTTAAATGCAGCAAATTCAGAGTGCATACGTTCTAGCTTGGCTTGAGCTTCAAAAAATTGCTGTTCTAGATCTGGGTTGGTGAGTTTGGCAATCACAGTGTCAGCTTCAACATCTGCGCCAGCACGTAGATAAATTTCACTAACTTGACCAACTGCAAGGGCACTAATTAGGCGCTCATAGCGTGATGCATATTGACCATACACCGGCGTCATAATATCAATATCACCTTGTTGGACGGTCACCACATTGAGCGTACTCGCATTTAGCTGCGGCACAGCAGGTTGCACAGCAAAATAGCTGATGCTTGCAAGCAGTATGAGTGCGGCAACAATGAGGGCTATTTTAACTTTGTTTAGTTTTGTGGTTTTCTCAATATTAATATTCATAATCTACAAATCTACGTGGTTGATAGTGTAGTTAATGAAAGTTTGATGCCAGAAATAAATACTGTTTATTTTCAGTTGGTTAAATTTTTATATGGTGATTATAAAGTGATAGCTGTTCGATATCGAACACGCAGGTGTTCGGTTTTAAAAATAAAAAAGGCCACACTTGAAGGTGCGGCCTTATTATTGCGTGGTTAGTTATGCTTCGAGCGCTTTATTGATTAGGCGATCGATATACTTTTTATGTGCTTTTGTCGCTGTATCTGCACCCCATGGCGTGCTGCTGTCTGCAATTTGAGTTAATTGATAAAGCGCTGCAGTTTTTGCTAAGTTATCGTGCTTGCTTGGTTTACCTAGTCCCGCGATAGCAATTAGCTGATTGACATATTCAATTTGCAAGTTATGACTGATTGAATTAGCTGCTTTACTGTCAATAAAAATACTCGCCGTTAAATCGTTCATAAACTGACTTAAGCTATATTCATTACCGTATAGTGCCGTGTCTGAGATGCGTTGCATAACAGCGGGGTGGAGTAATTGGGCTAATACTGATTTTTGCATCCCCAAAATCATTTTATGTGGTTTTGGATCTTCATTTTTGCCGTAATGATTAAAGCCGCGACGTTGTTGTTGCATGTAGTTATATAGAGGCTGCATGCTGGTAAGTACATCTGGGGCAAATACATTTTTCGCTAAAATTTGCATGGCTTGTTGTTGGCGCTCTAGTGGCACAGGGGTAAATGGTGCAACAGCATCATTACCACCCACAACAGCGCGCTCTACGTAGACTCCGCCAATTTGGCGAGAAATTATATTCGCTTGGGTGCGATATTGACCAAATAAGCTGTTTGCTGAGATCAGTAATTGTTGGTGTGACTCACCAGCAACACGCGCTTTATCTTTGAGCTCAGTAAACAGTTTGTTGATTAGCGCCATGCGATCAGCACCATACGCTGCTGGGTTTGATGACATATCGCCAATCATCACGCGAGGATCAATATGTCTACCAGGTGCGCGCATATCATCGGCATCGTTACCAAACGCAAGTTTGTGTTCGATTGAACGGGCTAAAATCTTTTCAAGGCGTTGCTGTTCAGCTGCTTCATCCGCTAATGCTTGGCTGTAACCAAACTCAATTGCCCAATCATCATAAGGACCAGGCTTGGTTTGGAAAATATCACCCTGAGCCATACCAATAGGAGCAATATTAGCAGGGGCATAATCCATCACTGAACCTGTTACGATCCCTTGTGTTTTATTTTTGTCGTGAACGTCTTTTTCATTCCACAAAATGGATGATTTCATATTGTGGTTTAAACCTAGTGTGTGGCCAACTTCATGTAGCACTAGTTGGGTTAAACCTTGACGTAAAATTTCTTTGTCTTCAATGCTTGCACCGGTTGAAAGGCTGTTTGCTAGCATCATATTTTGTTGTATTTCATGTCCTAGCGAGCAGTTTAGTTCACCGGTATTAGCAGCACCATTGCTGTGGCTCATAGTGCCTTGTGTAAATAGCGTATCGTAAATCCAGCGATTTTTCATAAATACAAACTCAAGCATGATGTCTGAGCCTAAAATTTCACCGGTTAATGGGTTTGCTAGGGCTGGACCGTAGCCGCCAAATGGTGGCTTTGGTGATGAAGTCCAACGTAGCACGTTGTAGTTGATGTCGCCTGCGTCCCACTTTGCATCATCCGGCTGGATTTTTACTTCTATAGCATTTTTAAAACCAGCCTTTTCAAATGAGCTATTCCATGCCAGGGTTGCTTTTGCAATGGTGTCGCGCCACTCAATTGGGGTGGTGTTTTCAATCCACCAAGTAATTGGTTTTACAGGTTCGGATAACGCAGCGCTTGGATCTTTCTTTTGTAAGTCCCAACGCTTGATCACATCATTATATGGTGCCCAGTCTGGGGAGGTCATTTGATCAAACTGATTTGTGAAATAACCAATGCGAGCATCGTCAATACGAGATTGGTAATCATTCTTTGGCAGTGCTACGAATGAATGCTGTACCTTTAAGGATACGTTGCGAGGATCACTTACTGCACTTGAGCCGCGCACGCTTGGGTTAGCATTTTCAAATACGTAGTCAACAACAACATCGAGGTTATTAGGGTAAGGGCGCTGTTTGATAATACGTGACTTTTTGTCGCTCAATTTACCAAGATTAAAGCGTTTTTTGGCATTTTTATCATCTGGGTTTGGCCAAGGAGAAACTTTATGTAGTGCTTCACTTAAAAATAGTTTGTTTACATTAAAAGCAATTTTGCCTTGCTCTTGTTTTTCAATCTTAATACTAGCTAGTACCGCTTCACTGATGTTTGCATTAGCAGCTTTTGCAATAGCACTACTTTCATCAAACTGGTAACGAGGTGTTTTACTGATAATGTCTATGCGATCAAAATACTTTCTAAATTCAATAAGCTTTGTTTCACGATAAGCCCCACGGAAGTGACCAGCATCAGTAACGCCATCGACAGTATGGGCAAAGTACACAAATGGGGTATCAAGCTGTGATTCATCAATTACCATTAAGTGATCACCGGTTTTTTCATCTTGATAGAGGCTAAATATCCCCGCAAACTCGGTTTTATCTTTGATCAGCTCGGCAATGGTTTTGTCTTTTTTCGTCTTTTTTATCTGCGGCCAAAGCGTGGCCGTTGGTCGCTAAAGCTAAACTTAATGCTAGCGTAATGGTTGTTAACTTCATTTTATACTCTTTATTTTACTTGTTAAAATCTTATTCAGTGTACCCAAACTGACTCGGGAAGAAACAAATCTAGGATGAAATTCCTAAGCTTGTTTTTATCATTTTGATTTATATGGTTTATTTTTTATATCAAAATATAAAAAAATATTAAATAATAGATTAACAATGGTTTTTTAAAGCTTTTTAAAGATATCAATTTTTTTGTAACAGTTGCTTACAAATGTCACGTTAATGTTTCATTCAGCTCTGTTATTATGGCTTTAGTAAAATATTAAGGGGACTGATTATGCGAACAACGATATTAAAATGGGGACTTCCTTTTGTCGCGCTTGGCATAGGGATTGTTGGCTTTGTGGGAATTAATGCGATTGCCCAAGAACCAGAAAAAGAAATAGTCGACACTCGGCCGGTTGTAAAAGTTGAGGCTGTGGCTGCCAACGATCACCAAGTAATGATTAACAGTTATGGTGAAGTAAAACCGTTGGAAAACACACAGCTTTCAGCACAAGTGTCAGGTGAAGTTGTTAGTTGGCATCCTAATTTTGTCGCCGGTGGTATTGTTGGACGTGGAGAAGTTCTATTTACTATTGAAAAAGATAATTACGAAGCGGCTGTACTGCAAGCTGAAGCTGAACTAGCTCGTGCGCAGGCGATGTTAATTGAAGAGCAAGCGCAAGCCAAAGTAGCAGAAGACGAAGCTAAGCGATTCCCTAGCAAAGCACGCACCGATTTATTTTTACGTAAGCCACAAGTGCTAAGTGCACAAGCGTCAGTTAAGTCAGCGCAAGCAGGATTAAAACGTGCACAGCGTGATTTAGACAACTGTGAAGTAACCGCTCCATACGATGCATTAGTTATTAATCGTAATGTTGGTGTGGGTCAATTTGTTTCTATGGGCGCACAAGTTGCTGAATTAAATAATATTGAAACCGCTGAAGTCATCATACCTATAGCTGGGTTTGATAGTGTTTTTTACCTGAGCGCGTCAAAGGCGTCACTGCAACAGTGATTAAAACGGGCTTAAATGGTTTTACTCGCCAAGCGGTAATAGATCGTGATTTAGGTATTGTTGATAATGCTACGCGTATGAGTAGTTTGGTTGTTCGAATTGACGATCCGTATGGTTTAGTGAATAAACAACCAGCGATTAAGTTTGGCACTTATGTACAAGTTAATTTTGCCGGCACCATGCTTAATAATATCTATCGTTTACCGCAAGAACTGGTGAATAACCAAATGGTATGGATAGTTAATGATGAACAGCAACTTGAACCACGTAAAGTGAAAGTGATCCGCGAAGAAGGAGAGTTCTTTTATATTAGTGATGGTTTAGAGGCTGATGATCAATTAGTTGTTACCTTACCGGAGTATCCACAAAAAGGCATGGCAGTAAAAATTGCAGGCCTTCAAGATGCTAAAGAAATAGAGGCACCGAAAAGTGCATCTACTGAACAACTATAAAAGGTAGATTGAGTTATGAATAACACCGAACTACCCAACAAGGCTAAACAAACAGGGGTAATTGCTTACTTTGCTAATAACTCTGTTGCTGCTAATTTAATGATGTTTTTTATCATTGTAATGGGATTGATAAGTTACTTTACGATTCAGCGACAAATGTTCCCTAATATAGAAATTAACTATATTAATGTGTCGGCGAACTATCCTGGAGCCTCGCCACAAGAAATTGAAGAAAGTATTCTAATAAAAATTGAAGAATCATTAAAAGATATAACAGAGATAAAAAAGGGGTGTATCGCGCATTTCGAAATGGCGGCACGGCCAGCCTTGAAATAAACACTGATGCCGAACTTACCGACGTGCTTGATAAGGTAAAACTACGCGTTGATGGTATTGCCACTTTCCCTGCTGGAATGGAACCGGTCACCATAAGTCAAGTGGAGTTTCGCCAAGACGTAATAGGTATGACGCTGGTGGCCGACTTACCCTTAATTGAATTAAAACCTATAGCCAATCAAATTGAGAATGAGCTGTTACAGCTATCTAATGTGTCATTGGTGGTTAATGACGTTCCTCTGGATGAGATCGCAATAGAAATTGAACCAGATACATTACGCCAATATAATTTAACTTTGTCGGACGTGGTAAATGCTGTACGTCGTTATTCGGCTAACTTTTCAGCTGGGCAATTAAAAACAGATGCAGGAGTTATTTCGGTTCGTGTAGAGAATCAGTTTTACTCGGGTGAAGAGTTTAGACAAATTCCGGTTAAAATTGGCGCTAATGGCGCAAAAGTATTACTACAAGATATTGCTGTTATTAAAGACCAGTTCACTGAAGGGGAGCGCTACTTTAAGTTTAACGGTGAAAATGCGGTTTACTTATCGGTAAAAGCAACCGAAGATCAAAATATTATTCCGGTGGCTGACTCGGTAAAAGCGTATATTGATCAAAAAAATAAAGAGTTACCGCTCGGTGTGCGTTTAGAGCCATTAATGGACTTTACCTACTACCTAAATGCGCGCTTAGATATGATGAAAGCTAACTTATTTCAAGGCGCTATTTTGGTAGCAATCATGCTTTCGTTATTTTTACGCTTTAAATTAGCGCTATGGGTAATGATTGGCTTACCTGTGTGTTTTTTAGGGGCGATGATGTTGATGCCGCTGTTTGGTGTCACTATTAATATTGTGTCCCTGTTTGCCTTTATTATGGTGCTGGGGATTGTGGTGGATGACGCCATAGTCATAGGCGAAAGTGCCTACACCGAAATAGAGAAAAAAGGCGGTGGTGTTGTTAATGTGGTCAATGGCGCTAAGCGAGTGGCAACCCCTGCAACCTTTGGTGTACTAACAACTATTGCCGTGTTTGCTCCGTTTACGCTTTCGAGTGGTCCTGAAAGTGCCTTCTTTTATGGTATTTCAGTGGTGGTTATTTTATGTTTAGTTTTCAGCCTCATTGAATCTAAATTAATTTTACCAGCACATATTGCGCATACGCATTTCTCACCTATTAATCCTGATGGTTGGCGAGCACGTTTTAATAACCGTTTTTTTGGCTTTGTTAATGGCCCTTATAAACAATTTATAGTGAACTGCATAAAATGGCGCTGGACGGTGATGTTTGGTTTTATTGCGCTGTTAATTTTAACCTTTGGTTTAATTTCATCTAATCAAGTGCGTATGATCCCTTCACCTAAGGTACCTCATGACTTCCCGCAAATTAATGTAGAAATGAACGACAATGTATCCGACATTCAAACCATTAATGCGATACGTGAAATTGAAGCTATGGTGCTAGAGGTTGATAGACAAACAGAGCGTGAAGAAGGCCAGAAGATGGTGCGTGATGTGCTAGTGTTCAATCAAGGTCGTACTGAAGCGCAATTACTCGCACCATTAGTTGACGAAGAACTGCGTCCATATAATGCATTTGAGCTATCTCGACGTTGGCGTGAAGCGATGCCGGTTATCGCTGGTGTCAAATCATTAACTATTCAAGATGATGTTGGCGGCGGAGGCGGCGGTAGTGGTGGCGAGTTTGGCTATTTACTATATGGCTCTGATATCGATACGCTTAATGATGCGGGTCGTCGTTTTATACAGCTATTACAACAGCAAGAAGGTTTGTTTGATATTAGCTCAACTATCGATCCTGCCAGTAAAGAAGTGCAAATGAGCTTAAAACCAGTTGCCTATGACTTAGGCTTAGATCTGGCGGCAATTGCGAACCAAGTAGGTGCAAGCTTTTATGGTGGTGAAGCGCAGCGCGTTATTCGCCGTGGTGAGGAGGTTCGGGTGATGGTGCGTTATCCTAAGCTCACTCGTGAGGCATTTTCATCACTTAAGCATGCGGTTGTTACAACGCCACAAGGCCGAGAAGTTTTATTAGGTGATGTGGTTGAGCTAACAGAAACACCGGGCATTAGTTATATTCGCCGTGAAGGTGGTTATCGTACTGTTTACGTTTATGGCAACATTGACGAGGAAGCAATTGAACCGAGTGAGGTAGTCAAACAAGTTAAAGAAAACTTACTACCACAGCTTCAAGAAGAATACCCAAGTGTTAAGTCTGAATTAGGCGGTGCAATAGAAGAGCAGCAAGCGCAAGCAAATGAGCAGCAACTGTTTTTTGCAGGCGGGATGATTTTAGTTTACATATTATTGGCCGTACCGCTTAAAAGTTATTCACAACCTTTAATTGTAATGTCGGTTATTCCATTTAGTCTGACAGGAGCAATTTGGGGCCACTTTTGGTTTGGCTTAGACATTAGTCTAATGTCGGGTTTTGGATTAATTGCCGCAGCAGGGGTGGTTATTAATGACTCCTTGGTAATGACTGATTTTATTAATCAAGCACGCCGTGCAGGAATAGATATTAAAGATGCGGTTATAGAGGCCGGTTGTGCTCGTTTTAGACCTATATTGCTGACATCTATTACTACATTTGCAGGCGTATTGCCGATTATGTTTGAAACCAGCTTACAGGCTAAATTTGTAATACCTATGGCAGTTGCACTTGGTTTTGCTGTGATGTTTGCAACCTTAATTACACTTATTTTAGTGCCATGTCTGTATATTATTTTAACGGATATTGGGGGTTTGTTTAAACGTCCATTTACTAGCCAAAAGGTTAAAGTAAGCTAACTTTGAGTGTTAAGGTTTTGCTTACACCATAATAAAAAGCCAACCAGCTTAAGGTTGGCTTTTTTATTTTATGTCGACACAACTAAGTGTAAGCTTCTGAATTGTATGTAATAAATCATGTTTGAGCAGCTGTTTATAATACTGGTAGCTTTGAGTTTAATTACAAGAGGCCAGCTATTGAGACGTAAATTAACCTTGTTTTTACAGAAAATCTCTTAACCAGAGTGCAGGTTAATTAAACTTAAGTGCCAGCTTTAACTTTTGATTACATTCTTTAGTTTGATCTTCGAGCTATGTCACACTATACTCACGCTGTTTTGGCAAACTAACCGAAAGGTTAGGACGCAAAGTTTCCGGTCTAAGGTTTTAGCATTAAAACTAAGATAGCGGGGCCGTCGCACAGGGTAATACCAACCTCACTGTGTGTCATCAGCCCTACAATGTAGTTAAAAGTATTTCTTTTATCCAATAAATGCTGGATAGTACCTATTAGATATTCTTAAGGTGTTGCTTTGTTTATGCATACGTCATTGGCCTGTGGAAATTGGATGCCAATAGGTTGTCTAAATCATCATACCCAATTGTTTGTAGGTGATATGGTGACGGTGACTTTTTATGACACGCAAGGAGAGCTAGTCGATTTATCATTTCAATATGAAATTATCACCGAAGAACAAGGTGAGCCACATAATTGGCCACGCTTTGTCGCGGAATATATTAATACTCATATACCCTTAGTCGAAGCAGGAAGAATGACTGAGCAAGGTTTAGTGGTAGCTTATCGTTCAAACCAGATTTATGCACTCGAAGGTTGCGGGATTACTCGTGCGGAATTAACTTTTCAATGTATTGCTAAATGTGATGATTACCAGGTTGTTAAGCCCGCATATGATTATATCTATCCTGAAAAGTGTGGTGTATATAATGCGGGTGTAAAAGTATTACAGCCAAAAACAGGCTTAATTTATAAATGTAAACCTTGGCCTTTCAGCCAGTTTTGCAATGTGAAAGAAGAAAATAATCCACTTTACGAGCCCGGTGTTGGACAAAGTTGGCACCTTGCTTGGCAGCAAGTTTCCCCTTAATGCTATTTAGCATTTTTCGGCCCACTCATTGAGTGGGCTTTTTTATGCACTTTTGAAAATTATGTTAAACTCCAGCCATCGAAATTTTTTATTGGTTTTTCTGTGGCTCTATCAAACTTATCGTTGTCTTCACTTCCTAATGCTCCTGTTGCGCGTAAACAGCCGCACACGTTAACAACACACAAAAAAATACGCATTGATGATTATTATTGGATGCGTGATGACGAACGTACAGATCCAGCGATGCTGGCACATTTAGCTGCTGAAAATGACTATTGTGAACAGCAACTAGCGCCTATTCAGTCTTTTCAGAAGCAACTGTTCGAAGAACTAAAAGGGCGGATTGTTAAAGACGATAATACTTTTCCCGTTAAAGATGGCCAGTATTGGTATCACTCTGAAGTACGTGGCGATGATGAATATTCTCGCCATTACCGTAGTCGTCAGATGGATGCCGCAGATAAGCAGCTACTGTTAGATGTAAATATACTTGCAGAAGGTTTTGAATTTTATGAATTAGGCGAGGTGGCAATTAGTCCTAATGAACAATTGTTGGCTTACTCTGAAGATACCGATGGCCGTCGTATCTATACCGTAAAGTTTAAAGTTATTGATAACGATGATTTACTTGAAGATGTATTAGAAAACACCGAAGGGCAAATCGTTTGGGCAAACGACAATAAAACGGTTTTTTACGTAAAGAAAGACCTTAAAACGTTATTAGGTTATCAAGTTTATCGCCATGTATTAGGTACTAAGCAAGCGCACGATGTATTGGTATATGAAGAGCAAGATCGAAGCTTTTTTATGGGGCTTGGTAAAAGCCGTGATGAGGGGCTGATCATTATTGATTTAGCCACTACAGAAACGAACGATACTTGGGTGCTAGATGCTGATCAGCCGCAAGGAGTGTTTACTCAGTTACTGCCACGCGAAGAAGGGCATGAGTTTGATGTTGATAAACTCGGCGATACGTTTTATATCGTGACTAATTGGCAAGCTAAAAACTTTCGTTTAATGACGGCTAATACAAGTACCATTGCAGATAAAACACAGTGGCTTGAGCATACCCCTCATCGTGATAGCGTTTTATTAGAAGGCGTAGAGCTGTTTGACGATTTCTTGGTGCTTACTGAGCGCGAGCAAGGACAAACACGCTTTGTGGTCATTAATAAGCAACAGCAGCGTATGACCTTAGAATTTGATGATCCTTGTTATTATGCTGCCATTGCAATGAATCCTGAGCATGATACGCACGTAGCTCGTATTTATTACTCAAGCCTCACCACGCCAGGTTCATTATTTGAAGTAGACTTAAATAATGGTGATAAAACTTTATTAAAACAACAGCAAGTATTAGGCAGTTTTGATCCGCAAAACTATGCCTCTGAAAGATTAATGGTAACAGCGCGTGATGGTATTAAAGTGCCCGTGTCGCTGGTTTATCGTAAAGATAGTTTTGCTAAAAATGGCACTAATCCACTGTTTCAATATGGTTATGGGGCGTATGGCATAACCATCGATCCGAGTTTTTCGAGTACCTCATTAAGCTTACTCGATCGTGGTTTTGTGTATGCCATAGCACATGTTCGTGGTAGTGAGATGTTGGGCCGTGATTGGTACGAGCAAGGCAAAAAACAACATAAGCAAAATAGCTTTAACGACTTTATTGATGTAACCAAAGCATTGGTTGAGCAAGGTTATGGTGCGCAAGATAAAGTGTTTGCTTCAGGCGGTAGTGCCGGTGGCTTACTAATGGGAGCGGTTGTTAACCAAGCGCCAGCGCTTTATTTAGGAATTGGCTGCCATGTGCCATTTTTAGATGTGCTAACCACCATGCTGGATGAGTCAATACCTCTAACTACCAATGAATACGATGAATGGGGTAATCCAAATGACCCTGCCTATTATGATGTGATTGCTCAGTATTCACCGTATGACAATATTACCGCACAGGCATACCCACATATTTTAGTGACTACCGGTTTGCATGATTCACAAGTGCAATATTGGGAGCCGATGAAGTGGGTGGCTAAAATGCGTGAATATAAAACTGACGATAATATTTTGGTGTTTAAAACCGATATGGATGCCGGTCACGGCGGCGCATCAGGGCGTTTTAAAAGCTTGGAAGAAAAAGCCCTTGAGATGGCATTTTTTATTAGCCTAATAGACTTTTAATCCCGCAGGGTTTACTTTTATAGTGCGCTGTGTGAAGTATAGGACCTGTTTATCTTTCGAGGTTACTTTTGCCGCAGTATGTTTGGTTTTTAGGCAAGGCAGAGCCTATGTAGTGTGGTTATTCCCCATAAATAGGCGATAACGTAGCATAAATGCCAAACATGCGCTGCCCGAAGGGTTCTGCCTAGGGGCGATTAACTCTTTGTTATTACATGGATGTAAGTAAGGGGCGATAGCAGGACGCGGTAGCTTTGCTCGATTTTTACTTAGCCCACTAGGTTACAAATCTCGCGCCGCGATTAAATCGCCCCTAGATTGAACAAATTTTAATCCTGAAAGGTCAACAGGCCCTAAATAACAAAGGAACCGTGTTATGTGTTTAGCTGATGAAATAAAACGAAGGAATAACGTAAAAATAATTGGGAAAGGGCAGAAAACGCTGCTTTTGGCTCATGGTTTTGGTTGTGACCAAAACATGTGGCGCTTTTTAATTGCGTCATTAGCCGATAACTTTAGCATTGTTTTATTTGATTACGTTGGCTCGGGCGCGTCCGACATTTCACAATACAGCAAACAACGTTACAGTAATTTAGACGGGTATGCGCAAGATGTTATAGATATATGTGACGCCTTACAGCTATCAAAGGTGGTATTTGTTGGCCACTCGGTTAGTAGCATGATTGGTGCTATAGCTGCTAATAAAAAGCCTGAATATTTTTCAAACTTGGTTATGATATGCCCGTCGCCATGCTTTTTAAATGATCCACCAGATTATGCAGGGGGATTCGAAACACAAGATCTACTCGAACTCCTTAGTATTATGGATAAAAATTATATTGGCTGGGCTAATTACCTTGCACCATTAGTGCTTGGAGATAGCAACACCCATGAATTTATGCGGGAGTTGTCAGGCAGTTTTTGTTCAACGGATCCTGTGATTGCCAAAACATTTGCAGAAGCAACGTTTTTATCTGATCACCGACACTTATTAACAGATATTAATCAGCCGACATTAATTTTTCAAAGTCAAAATGATGCATTAGCCGCCGTGACTGTGGGTGAATATATGCATGAGCGAATACCACACAGCAAGCTTAGTGTAATTGCAGCTGATGGACATTGTTTGCACATGACACACCCGAATGAAATTGCGCAAATAATGATTGAATATTTGCAGTAACCTCAGTGAACAATACAATTACGCAATACAAAATTAATTACACTCCAGATGACTTTGCCTGTGGTGCCTGTGTGACTGACGCTAACAGAATCATTATTTACGTTAATAGTTACTTTACCAACGAACTCCAATGGCAGCCAGAGGTGTTGCTGGGGAAAAATGTAGATACGGTGTTTACTAAGTCATCAAAAATATTTTTTCAAAGTTATTTAATTCCCACCCTATTACATGAAAAAAAATGTGAAGAAATGCAACTTCTTATAATGAACGGCAAAGGCGAGCGTTTACCTGTTACAGTGAATGCGCATATTGGGTCTGATCATTGTATTTATTGGAGTTTTTTTAATGCCTCGAAGAGAGATTTACTTTATGAGGAGTTACTAAAAACACGTTCAGTATTGGAAGCACAAGCCGAACAGTTAAAGCAGCTGGCTGCTACTGATGAGTTAACGCAATTACTCAACCGAAGAGAAATGAAAGTCAGAAGCACGCTAATGCTTGAGCAAGCTGCAAGATCGCATCAGATTGTGAGCTTGTTAATGCTCGATATAGACTTTTTTAAAATCATAAATGATACCTATGGCCATATGAAAGGTGATGACATACTAAAAGAATTGGGTGCTAAGCTTAACAGCGAGTGCAGAAAAACAGATCTTGTTGCGCGTATTGGTGGTGAGGAATTTTTAATTATGTTACCAGATACAAATCAAGAGAATACGTTACTATTTTGCCAAAAGCTGCATGCGTTAGTTGCAACAATTAAAGTTGAAAATACGCCAATAACAATAAGTATTGGTGTGAGTATTGCTGATGAAAAAATGTCTTTTGCCGCGCTTTACGCCCAAGCAGATAAGGCGGTATATCAAGCAAAAGTGCAAGGCCGAAATAGAACTGAATTTTTTCAAGCGGTAAAGTAACTTAAAACATCACAGAGTATGTTTATTAAGTAGGCCAGCTCTTTAAAAGCTGGCCTACTTGTGGTTATCTAAAAATTAATTTAAATAGGCTTTAAGCATCCACACTAGCTTCTCTTGCTCAGTTATATAATCACTCATCAATGAAGCCGTACCTTCATCTTGTGCATCACTTGCTTGCTCTAAAATATCGCGCTGCATTTTAATTAGCGTGCTGTAACCAGCGAGTAAGTTTTCGACTGCTGCGACACCATCACTGATATTTTTTGCTTCTTTAATTTTGCTGATCTCTAAGTAATCAGAAAATGCATGCAGTGGTGCGCCATCAAGCGTTAAAATACGCTCAGCGACTTCATCTACTTTTAAAAGTAATAGGTTATAAATTTCTTCAAACTTGATGTGTAGTTCAAAAAAGTTGCGACCTTTAATATTCCAATGAAAACCGCGGGCATTCATATATTGAATTTGATAACTACTTAGCAGGGTATTGAGTGACTTGACGATATCTTCACTTTTCGCGCTGTTAAGACCAATTGCGTTTACCTGTGACATAACTTCTCCTTAATAAACTGATAAGATGTTTTCTAAACACTGAAGCAAGTATCAGCCATTTTTAGTAATCTGTAAAATGGTTAAAATCGATAACCTTAATAGATTTTACCTATTAGCCAACCTGCTGTAGTAATTAATTTGTTCGTACAATAGAGATGGGCTCCAATCTTTAAAAAACCACCCCAAAAATCAAAATAACCGCAAATCGCTTAATAAAAGCACAATAAGATGATCTAAAACAAGCTTTTATAGCAAGCTATTACATGGCGAGTGGTTATTTGATTTAGGTCAAAATTAACGTTTTTAGTCGGCGCATAATCAACACAGATAAATTTGATGGAGAGATAACATGCAGGCTAAAACACAAAAAGAAAGTAAAATGGAATTAGTTGTTATTGGTATAGCGTTGATTGCATTTGTAGTTGGCTTAGTCGGCCATTTAGCAGGAGCAAGCTTTGCTAACTTTGATACCTTTGGTTATATCGCAGCGCCAACACCACTGATCTTAGCAATCATCGCATTTGTTGCCTATAAAGTGGCTGCTAGTGCAGAAGATTAAACCAGCAACTCAACAATATAATTCATCACTTGGCGTGAGTAGATCATACTGGTGTGACTTAAATGAAACACTTTATGTTCTGCCATGCCTTTGAGTTTGGTTTCATCAATTAATACCGTGCCATCTGATTGACTACCTTTGGCAATTAGCGGCATGAGGCCGATCGGTAAATCGCCAGCAATACTATAAAGCTTGGCATTAAATGGCCAATCACCATTTTCGGTCAGTAAAAATGCCACACTGTTTTTTAAAAATACATCAAAGCCTTTTTGCTGCATTCTGCGGGCTATATGGCTGCCTTTATGCGGTGTGCCTAAAGTAATAACTTTTGTTACGTTTTGGCTTTGCTCTGAATTTGCAGCAAGGTATGCGCGCGCCACCAGTCCGCCCATTGAATGACAAACAAGGGCCGTATTTTTATCATTAATAAAATTATCAATCTGTTTAAAAATAGCGGCGCGATCGGGAGACAATGTATTGTAAGAGAGGTTGAGAATATCCAACCCAGACTTTTCGAGCTGCGAGCATAAAGGGCGCATTACAAAGCCAGACATATACAATCCGTGTAATACCACAACGCGTTTAACAGTCATACACCCTCTTAATCTATTGAACCTACAATTACATTAATTGTACTGGTTTTATTTCAATGTTAACTGAATCAGAGCTCACCCATACATCACCATCTTGAATGGTAATAGTCAGCGATATATTGCGATCAACCAGCGCTGCCAGCGCTTGAGTTGTAGCAAAATCTAAACTAAAAATACTTAAATTTTTAAACTCATACAATTTAGGTTGATGCTTTTGCCACCAAATTGCTTGGTTGTTTTCACCATAAGTGTATAGCACCACTTTTTTAGCTTTATTACAGGCTTTTTTAACACGCTTTTCATCAGGTAAACCAAGCTCAACCCACAGCTCGATCTCATCGCTATAGCTTTTATGCCACAGCTCTGGTTCATCATCAGCCGATAAACCCTTAGTAAATTCTAAACCATCACAGGCATTAAGTGCATAGGCAAGCAAGCGGATCATCAAGCGTTGCTCGGTTTCTGAAGGGTGTTGTGCCAAGGTTAAATTAAAGTCTTGGTATACGTTGCGGTCCATATCGCTTAGCGATAACTGCGCTTTAATAATCGTCGATTTAAGAGCCATAACAGTTTATTTAAAAAAATTTGCGTCAGTATAGCGCAATAATACCCAAACCACCTCAAGATACAGAGCCCAGCGTTTCACAGGGGGTTAATACCAAGGCGTAACTTTGCAAAAGTGTAGTCACTGTTAAGTAGTCATAACGCAGAGATCAAGTTGCTGTGAAACGTCCTAAGGATTGGTTTAAAAGCGATTGATACTGCGTTATTGATTTTAACAATAGAACCACTATTACTTGCAATCAATGCCTTGCCTAAATCACTTTTAATTCCAACTGAAACTCAGATCTTAAGGTGGTTTGGGTATGTGACCTGAGCCAGTTAAAAATTACATACTCTGTAAAGTTATATACTAATAACCAACTGAAGAAATCCATGCGTTTAATCAAATTAAAAGAAGTAATCGAAAAAACATCACTTGGCCGCTCAACAATTTATGAGTTTATGATTAAAGGTACATTTCCAAAGCAAGTTTCTCTAGGTGCAAAATCTGTAGCCTGGCTTGAGTCAGAAGTTGATGATTGGATAATGGAAAGAATTGGTGAGCGTGAGAATTAATATCTTAATTTTAGCGCTTAAATTGAGGGCAAATTTAATTCAATCAAAGAGAGGTTAATTGTGTCATCTTTTTGTTGGGATAACTGAGTCAATTCTTGCCTAATTACTAGTAGTTGGTAATATGATACAGCAATGTATAAATGTCCAACACAGCTCAAATCTAGCAATATGATAGATAGCGAAACCTCCTAAGTTTGATATATTTTGGGCCGGTTCGAAATGCACGTTGTAGATGTCGAAGTATAGAAACATGCATTTGGGTGATGCTTCATAGTTAAGTTATTTATGAAAGCATGAACTAACCATCAAATTTTAGCAGTAAAGTAATAATTAATGAAAACGAATTTAGAATTGCTTCAAATAGCAGAAGAATTAATTTTACCTCTAGTTACTCCCCACGTTCCTGAAGGAACTGAGATTCAAGCAGTAATTGAGCAATGGATTCATGCAATCGCGACAGATAGTCAGTTTTATTCCAATCCAGAGGTGGCTAGCGCTGAAGATATAAAGAAACAGGTTGTATTGTTACTTCAAAAAAGCAGTGTTTTTGTAGATCAAAAAGTTTCTTCAATCTGGTTTTTGAAAACGTGAAGTTAAAACCTTCTAATCAGGCTTCATTTAAATTCATTGATTTATTTGCAGGTATTGGAGGTGTAAGACTTGGGTTTCAAGCTGCTGGAGGGCAATGTGTATTTTCTTCGGAGTATGATAAGTCAGCTCAAAAAACTTATAAACTAAACCATGGTGAAATGCCATTTGGTGATATAACTAATATTCCAGAGATATCAATACCTGGACATGATGTCTTACTTGCCGGCTTCCCGTGTCAGCCGTTTTCACACGCAGGGGTTTCTGCTCGTACAGCTGTTGGGAAGGAACATGGATTTTTATGCGATGTACAAGGGACATTATTTTTTGACGTATTAAGAGTTATAGAGAGCAAACGTCCAAAAGTGGTTTTCTTGGAAAATGTCAGAAATCTTGAAAGGCATGATGAAGGTCGCACATTTAAAACTATAAAAGACAGTATTGAAAATAGCGGTTATCACTTTTCATATAAAATTATTGACTCTAGTTCTTTAGTGCCTCAAAGGCGTGTTAGATGCTATATGGTAGGTATTCGAAAAGATATAGGAAAGCCTTTTGAGTTTCCAGAGTTTATTGGGGAATCACTACCACTCAAATCTATACTTGAAGAAAACGTCGATGAAATCTATACCATTTCAGATAAGCTATGGCAGGGTCATATTAATAGGACTAAAAGAAATATAGAGCGTGGCACTGGTTTTACAGCACATACAGCTGATTTAAATAAGCCTTCTAATACAATTGTTGCTCGGTATGGTAAAGATGGGAAAGAATGTTTAATCCCACAGAAAAATAAAAACCCTAGGATGCTTACGTTGAGAGAGTGCGCTAGGCTTCAAGGCTTTCCTGAGGAGTTTGAAGCGTCTCAATATCGGACTCCAGCATATAAGCAGTTTGGAAACTCAGTTGTAGTTCCAGTTATCGAAAAATTAGCGAAGAAGATCAAAACGGATGTGCTATGAAATTTCAAAATTATTGTAATGAGATCGATGATGAGCAAAAAATAATAGCCGAAGAGTCGCTATTATTTACTTATACAAATACTAAGAATGAAGCATTTAGTATTTCGCCTGAAAATATAAAGTTGTTTTTAAATTTTATATTGAGCAACTTCGATAGAGTTCATGATGCTTGGGAGCTAGTGCAAACACGTAAAGATGAAATAAATAAGTACGAAGAAAAGTCATATAGACAAATATATAAATCAGCTGATTCGGAAGAGCTCAAAACTATTTCTTCAGCAGGTCGTAGTCAAACGAAGGCTTTAACAAAGTTAATTTCAAAATTAGTTTCTTATCTTACAGCAAGTGAATATGTGACACCTGAAGTAAATACTTTTTTCACACCAGATGATATTTCTAAAGCATTAAGAAATTGGGACGACTTATACTCAAAAGGTACTTTAGTAAATAGGCAAAATATTCATAATACTAGAATCAAATTTTACAATTGGATGATAAGGAAAAACTTATCTGAGCGCACCGCAAAATCATATTCAGGCCCAGGAATTAGCTATACAGATAAATACATCGAGTCTATCGGATTTAAGCAGTCTTCACTTTATTTATGTTCAGAAAGTGAGGTTTTAGAGGCTATTGATTTGCTTAAAAATAATGCTGACTGGCTGGCTTCAGATAAATCGGGTAATTCAATGTATAGTTCTGCATGCCGTAAATTTGCAGAATTTCTGAAAGAGCAAAATAATGTAAGCGTACTACCTAAGCCTTTCCTTCTTTTAGCGGGTATATCAGGAACAGGTAAAACTCGCTTTGTTAGAGAGCAGGCGCAGCTAACAGGCTCCTTAGCTGATACTTACTGCTTAACATCTGTACGACCTGACTGGCATGAGCCTAGTGATTTACTGGGATATGTGTCTCGCTTAAGTGGGAGTGCTGAGTTTGTAGTAACGGATGTACTTAAATTTATTGCTAAAGCATGGCGTGAAATACTTGATAAAGGTATTTCATTATCAGTAAATGAAAAACTTTTATGCCTTCAAGGTGGCGTATCAGACATTGATGCAATAAAACCATATTGGCTTTGCTTGGACGAAATGAATTTAGCGCCTGTTGAACAGTACTTTGCGGATTACTTATCAGTCATTGAAACAAGACGTTGGGCTTGGGATGAAGATGATTTTCAATACTCGTGTGATCCACTATTAAAAGCTACTACAATTCAATCAATCGATAATCTTGAAAAGTTACGTGAGGAACTGGGGTTTGCGGATGCGAATTATGATGATGCGTGGCAACATATTTGCGAGTATGGTTTAAGTATTCCATTTAACTTGATAGTTGCTGGCACAGTAAATATGGATGAAACTACCCATGGCTTTTCACGTAAAGTAATAGACCGAGCGCTAAGTTTTGATTTTGGCGACTTTTTCCCTAACGATTTCGATAACTTTTTTGCACCTACAACCACCAATAAGGCATTGGGTTACCCTATTTACTCTGATGCACGGACTAGTGCCGATAAACTCCCTAAAATCGATATAGATGGTTGTAAAAGCATCGCATTTATTAATGCTATAAATAACGTATTGGCACATACGCCATTTAAGCTTGCATACAGAGCGCTTAACGAGCTGCTATTAGCAGTTATAAGTAGCGAACCAGAAGAAGAAATTGACTTAAAAGCGGTATGGGATGACTTTTTAATGTGTAAGGTTTTACCTCGTATTGAAGGTGATACTGAGAAGCTTGCCGCAATTGGAGCTGTCGATATATCGATATTGAAACAATTGGAAGAAATTCTTGAAAGTGAATTTGGTAGCTTTTGGAATGAATTGCCTGGCTTAGGTAAAGCAAGACCTGATTTGTACCGTGAAAATGTAGATGGCGATAAATTAATTCATATTGCTTGCCGGAGCAAAGAAAAAATAAACTGGATGGAAGATAGGTTAACAACATTTGGTTTTACAAGTTTTTGGCCTTAATTAAACTGGATGGAGTGCTAAGGAATGCAAGAGCTTTTATATCTGCAATCATCACAGTTTGAATTATCTATCTGGACGAACGATATTTTTAAACGAAAACAGGTTTACCAAGCCTCGTTTGGTAAACGAAATATCGCTTGTTCAGATCTTGAATCACTCGCCAAAGAATCGATTTATCCTATAAAGTTCTCTCCTTCTTTAGATGTTGATGCGTTAGTAGTAGATAAAAAAGAATATGAAGCGACTAATCACGCTAATAGCATAGGTATTGCCGAGCCTATTTTTTTTGAAAATACACAATATCAATTTGAATGGGAGTTTAGCTCTGAAGTTGAAAGTGCTTATTTATCCCATCGTAGCCAAAACATTAATGATAGCTTTCGCTTTAAAAGAGCTAGCTTAACTTCTTCAGCACGATTAACAGGTACATTAAATACGGGAAATGATGTTGGTTGGATGCGTTTGCCGCTTGAGTTTATTGCAGGTGGAAAGGTATTTAAAAGTAATATTTCCTTTGAAGTGCTGCCAACAAAAATGGATATGCATAGCGATTTACCTGCTATGTATAAAATGATTGATAAAGAATTTCCACTATGGCGCTTTAGCTTGCTTGAAAAAACAGAACAGAATGCTTCTAAGGGCCAGCAAAGAGGTCACTTTCCTCTGCTGTGGCTTGCTAACTTTAATAATTTACGCAAACGGTTTGAAGATGGCCTTAAGGTTATTACTCAAGCTCCGCACAGTCGCTTACAGTCATATGTTTCATATTCAAAAGCGGATAGGTTGAAAGGGCGTTTACCTCAACGTTTAAGTGAAAAGGTTAAAGAAGATATAAAAAGTAAGCAGTTCGCTAAGCGGTATAAAGTTGAAAAAAGGCAGCTTAGTGTAAATACACCTGAAAACCGTTTTATAAAAATGGTGATTACAAATAGTAAAAAGTGTATTGCCAAATTTGAAAATAAACTAAGAGAAGCAAATAAAGCACCGGATAAGCAACGCCTTTCAAATAGCTTTTTAAATGAATTACAAGAGTGGCAAAAACCTTTACAAAAAACACTAAATCAGAGCTTTTTTAAAGAGGTGAGCACGTATACAGGGCTTAATAGCGAATCTTTAGTTTTGCAGCAAAAAACGGGCTATAGCGCTGTGTATCGCGTGTGGCAAGAATTAAAATACTATTTGGATGTGTTTGAAGAACAATCAAGCGTATCAATGAAGTCTGTCGCTGAAATATACGAAGTGTGGTGCTTTTTAGAGATTCGAAATATTTTAATAAATGAACTGCGCTTTGAAGATAAAACAAAAAAGCTAACTAATTTACAGTTAAACGATTTTTTAGAGTATCAATTAAAAGACGGTTTTGCAGGTGCGTTTGAATTTGAGCGTGAGGATGGTCTAAAAGCAAGATTAGCACACGAGCCAAGGTTTACTAAAAAGGGTAAGCCTATTAAGTCATATTTAGTTAGTCAAGAGCCAGATATTGTACTTGAAGTAACGTTATCCAAACCCCACTCTAAGCGATTCATTTGGATATTTGATGCCAAGTACCGTATTAAAACGAAGCAAGGCCGCTATGATGAAGACAATATTGATACAACAGACTTTGTGCCTGATGATGCTATAAATCAAATGCACCGCTACAGGGATGCGTTAATTCACATAAATAAAGAAAGCCAATCAGAAAGCATAAGCAAGAGCAGACCCATATTTGGTGCATTTGCTTTATATCCAGGCTACTTCAAACAAGAGACTAACCCACAAAGCAATCCCTATGACGAAGCTATTCATGAAATAGGTATAGGTGCGTTTGCATTGCTGCCAAGTGCTGATGGAAAAAATGGTACTTATTGGCTTGCTGAATTTTTACGTAAACAGTTGGGGGATGGGAATAATAGCTATGTTAAGAACTCTCAGGAGATAGAAGAGAGTTTATATGTTCAAGAAGCAGCCCGAATTCCATATGCAGGTATGAAGCAGATGTTATATCCTGATTTGGTTTTTACAGCCGCTTTAGGTGGGCTAGCAGGGCGAGATAAAAGTTATTTTGAGCGCTTTGAAAATGGCTTAGCATCTTGGTATCACACCCCATTAGCTACTTTCAATTCAGCAACAAAAAAATCAAAACTCAATGTGTTAAAGGAAATTAGGTATTTAGCCATTGCCTCTACGAGTGCTATTAACTCTCGAACTAAATCTATAAAAAAAGTATGGCCAGTAATTGACTGCCAAATAGTAGTGCGAAGTAGTTTAACTATTGAGCAGGCGGGTAAATTGAATCCTAGTGCCGAAGAATGCGTTTTGTTTAAGCTTGGTAAACCCCTTACTCTTAGCTCTCCGGTTGAGTCTGTACCGCATCGGCCAATAGATAGGACTATGAAGCTCACTACGTTGTCTAATCTTGAAAAGGTATCTGTATTTAAAGAGGTTGAGAAAGTTTATTCTCAAACGTTAAACTGATTTTAGTGGCTTTGGTTTTTACTTAGCAGGCTGTCTAAAAAGAGCTTTAAACCAGCATAATTTTCACACTCAAAAGTGATTGCCCCATCACTAGCATAGATCTCTGGCTCTTCGTTAGTTCCTTCATTATTTGCCTCAATAATTACATATCTAGGCGTATCTTCCTCTCTTTGTTCTACGTCAGCATAATCTACCCATAACACGTAGTACTGTTCACCTACTTTGAAATAAAAGCTTGGACATTGATCGTGATGCCAGCTTTTATCTATTAGATAAGGGTGATCTTTTAAGGCAAAGCCGAGGTCAAAGTTTTGACCAAATTCTTGTTTATAAAGTGACATATTGTTTCCTTCTTAAAACTAATTTAGCCAGTGCTACACGCACTGGCTCTATGCCGTACTTGCGTTATAAGGCGTTTAAATGCTCTATAGCCACCTTCCAAGGAAGTCTTCGACCTGATAGCTTCATTTTTTCATAGGCTTTTAATGCAGTTTCTTTCGTTACTACTTGCTGCCTAGCAAACAATGGAAAGTTCAATGATTGTTGTGTCAACTTTTATCCATTCGGTAAGGAAGGATGAATAAAAGTTAAATCTAAGCTCAAACTTATGTTTGTAACTTTTCATTATTATCTTTTTTGGCTAGTGCTTTTTTATTCAGCCTGCCATAATTATCTTAGTTACTTGTCTTGATATAAGGATGTATTTTTGTGGGTCATGATTTATTAATAAATAAGAATAAGAGCCTCACCGAACTTTTTTCAAGCTCTTCTCATATAGAACTTAGGTATTTATTGCCGTTACTTGTAAATTTGGGATTAGACAAAAAGCTTGAATCCATGATTACTCATAGTTTAAGTGACTATACTTCATCTATACCAGCTAAAGAATTATCAGAGGCTATTCTAAGCGTCTGTGAAGGAGGTAGTTTTGGTTATACAGATATAATTTTAAATGCCTTGCAAATACTTGGTGTTGAAGCATCAAAAGAAGAGTGCATTTTTGATTTAGAAACTAAACTATTAGTTAGTTTTTTGAGAGAAGCTCGAGGAGCATCCAGTGTTTAAGCGGGAAAAGCTTGAAAACCTTGAAAACTTCTCGCTTTTTGGAGCGCCTGAAATAACCTACAAGTCATATGAGTATAAACTTCCATCAATTGAAACCATGAATCCTCTTTCTACTATCCAATGGCTAATTGAAAATAAAAATATTGAAGAAATATATAAAAATACCTATTCAACTGTATTAACTGGGGTCAATAGAATCAACCCTTTAAATATATTTAGCAAAAAGCCTGAGCCAACTTTGAGGGAGGATACATACCCTTTACTTTTGCGTATAGCTTTGATGAGGCAAATACAAATAGCGTTTGATTTCCAAAGATATAGCTATGAATTAAGGAGTAGCATATGAGTTATGAATATTTGGCCAGAACTATCGATCAAAGCCCAGAAATTATAGAAGGACTTACATCTGGTAAAATGACCTTAGAGGGAGGTGTAATTAGAATTGCAAGAGGATACGAAGGTGCTGGTCAGATAGTGAGACACCTAAAATTTCCTAATGACCCAAGCCAATCACTTGAAAATCTGAGTGAGATGATGGGCGAAGGATTTGGGAAAATCAATAAAAGCTTGGAAACATTGAAAAGTCTCCAGTGTGCAAACTTAATTTTGTCAGGGGTTAACTTAGCCGTTTCAGTCGCAGGATTTGTGATTATGAATAAAAAGTTGAATACTATCACTGATATTTTAAAAGATAACTCAGTTAAAATTGATAAAGTACTTAGTGCCATAAGTGACTCAAATGAGAGAATAATGATTGAGGATTTATCGAAGTTCACGGCTACAATGTCAACTGCTGAGCAATTTATGAAAAGAGGTGATGTTGAACATTTAATACCTTTAATATTGCCTATAAGACAACAGTACATATATAGCAGAGATATTTTAAGAAAAACAATTAAAGCTGCTTTTAATGGCCAATTTCCAGAGGATATGGGGTATATATTTGCACTTAGAGATCGAGTTGTGAATTTAGGGTTATGCTTATCTAACGTGCAAAATAAATCTGGCTTTAGGTATGAGGCTGTTGAGGATTTGAAGTTACTTAAAACTGATTGGCATGCATTAAATCAAGATGTTTATAATTTAACATTAGAGCAGAATATGTTGGGCTATATTAAAAGCAGTGAGTTTAGAGATTTGAAAAGCTTCATGTCTTTAAGAGTTGAAGCAAGTCCTGTACTTGAATATCAATCTAATTTGCTGCAACTATCATTGGCACGCCCAGATTTAGAAAGTGTTATCTTTGAGGATAATAAAGAATTACTGTTGATAGCTGCTTAGTTTCATTTACTTAAATGATAAATGGTAGAGTTTACACTTTGTTGGGCTAGTGTAGTAAACTTAGCTTTATTACAAAAGTATAAAAACATATTTTTACTTTTAGTACCCACATTAGTACCCACATTAGTACCCATAGGCTACGGCCTGAAATTAAAGGTCATAAAGTCAAATGAGTAGAGCAGGAATACAGTGGTTCCCTGGGCATATGAATAAAGCCCGTAATGAAATTAAAGAAATAATGCCACAAATGGATGTGATCATTGAAGTGCTTGATGCGCGCATTCCTTACAGTAGTGAAAACCCGATGGTGGCGACGTTGCGTGAAGGTAAGCCGGTCATCAAAATTTTGAATAAAGCTGATTTAGCCGATCCTAAAATGACGCAAACGTGGAAGGATTACTTTGAGCAAGAAAATGGCGTAAAAGCGATTGCGTTTGGTAATGATAAAGCGGCTGAAGTTCATCGTATTAATGAACTGTGTAAAAAATTAGTACCACACAAAGTCGGTGCTGATAAGCAAATTAAAGCCATGATCATGGGTATTCCTAACGTGGGTAAATCTACGTTAATTAATGTGTTAGCGGGTCGTATTGTTGCGAAAACAGGCAACGAACCGGCGGTTACTAAAGCGCAGCAACGTATTAAGCTAGAAGACGGCATCATGCTTTACGACACACCGGGTATGTTGTGGCCAAAAGTTGAAAATGAAAACTCAGGCTACCGTTTAGGTGCTACAGGTGCGATACGTGATACCGCACTTGAATATGAAGAAGTCGCTAGTTACACCGCTGAATATCTATTGCGGGCGTATCCTGAACTTTTAAAAGCGCGTTATAAAATTGATGAATTACCTGAAAATGATTGGGAATTTGTTGAAATGGCGGGTAAAAAGCGTGGTTGTATTCGTGGTGGTAACCAAATTGATACTTATAAAATGTCAGAAATTCTAATTAATGAATTACGCGATGGCATAATTGGTCGTATCACTATGGAAACTCCAGCTATGCGTGAAGAAGAAGAAGTGATGGTTGCAGGGCTTCGTGCTGCGGCTGAGGCTAAAAAAGCCGCTAAAGAAGAAGAGAAAAAGCAACGTCGAGCACGAGCACGTAAAAACCGCCGGTAATTGTTTTTCCACTGGTTAGCTCACTAAATTACAGACATAAAAAAAGCCCGTAAGGGCTTTTTTAGTTTCATATCTACCGTCACCGATATGAGCAATGTAGCAAGTAAAATAGTAGGGCGGTTACCTGTCACCAACATCAAGGGGCGTTGCGGTTAGTAACAGGTAACCTTAGCTGTTTACGTGCGCCACACGTGTTTCAGGGTCGAGAAACAAATCAGTTTATTCCGTACAAGTCGTTGTGCTTTGCGTCTTGTTGATATTGATTATCAGTTAGATCTTATGATCTGTCAACACCCATTTGCAAATAATTCTCATTTATTTTATTTGCTGATAAAAACAACAAATAAAGCACTTTGTTGGCATTAATATTACACAGCCCGATTTCTTGCTGATATTAGATTATTTTGCTTGCTAATGCTTATGGCGTCTTATTACTTGCAATGCGGTTATTTATTTGTTCTACCAATTCTTTATCTTTGCTTCCTTCGCTATTAACTATAAGTAAAAAGTGCTCGCCTTGTTTGTCGATAACTTTAATCACTGTATTATCAAGTTGTGTTCTGCCATAAGTGACTTCGACGCTAGTAACATCCTTAAAGTGTTTTAAGTTTGATTCAAGTTGGCCTTGTTCATTTTGCCAATAGCTAAAAATGTAGTTGTCGCTTATACCATTGCCGTCGTTACGAAAATCTACCCACGCATCGCTGTAAAAATATAAAACATCTTCATCAATAGGTACTAATTGATGGCGTTTTAAGAATTGCATTTGAAATGACCACAATTTATCGCCTTTTACGATAGCGGTACTCGGTAATAAATAGACTTCTTCCAGTAAGCTTAAAAATAAAATAGGTACCCAGATTATGGCGATAACTATATTTCTTACTCGCCATTTAGAATTGTATGCAAGTGCGTCAGATGATTGGTTTAGGTGTTGAATGTAATTAACTAATGGCAGCCATAAAAATGGCAGGATACAAATAGCTATAGTAGTTGCTTCGTCAATACGGGTCATGAGACTTGCCAAAATAACCAGTAACCACGCAATAATTGCCAAGACGTTTGGCATGATTTTATTTTTATTGTGCTGCGTTTGGCTGTGTGCAACTAGCTCTAAATATAAAGAGTAATAAAAAAATATCGCGAAAATCCCGCGAGCAATCGGCATGATATGACTATTTTGCTGTATTTTAATTGCTTTCCAGTTGCGATAACTCCAGTAGTTAATAAAAAGTCCTAAAGTAAAAATACTATAAAGAATAAACTTTGCATTAGTAACTGGGTAAAACTGCGCATCACTAAATGTTGGGCGCTTTGCTGACTCGATACGCCATGCCACAATAAAAAATATCAGTGCGAGCAGGTAAGCAAGTAATACTACAATGATCCAATTATCGTTTAAATCAAAACTGCTAGTGGTATCTGCAGTTACATATTTAACAATGCCAAACTGCGCATTGTCGATTAGCTTGTCTCGTTCGCTCAGGTACAGTTTAATCTGATCAGCTGGAATATGATCTTGTTTGGCGCTAAATGAAAAATCGAGTGTTAATATATTGTCCGTAAAGTGGATATTCTTTTTGAAATTAAAGAACGCATTATCAATTTCACTTTGCTTATTATCAAAGTGCCAATTTGGTTCTTCAAATTTTATTTTAATCGTTGTTTCAATATTATTTGGGTACTTAAAATACAGCGGCGTTGTGCGATTAATTTGATCGGGTTCGTAAACGCTATTTTGTATCTCTGAGGCATAAAAGTCAGCTCTGAGTCCTTCGTCGTCAGGTTGCCAAAAATCATTAATAAGGTAAAACTCGTCACTTAACAGCTCGCCGTTATTTGTATTCTCAGTTACCGTCATCGGCTTATCAATGGCTATGCCTTGAAAATAGCCTTGGTAATATTCTAGGTAATCTTTCGCTATTTTATCGAGTCCATTGCGGGCTAATGAACTGCGTCTATTTACAGCATCAAACTGGCTATATATGTAACTAGTTTGAAATGTTGTTGGCTGTTCAGGTTTAAGAGCTATGGTGTAGTTATCATGTGTTTTAATTGTAATACCATCTACAGGGGGACTCATTTTTGTAAGCTGTTGCTCAAAAGGTTTAACAATCAAGGCATAACCATAATTTGGTTGTGCTAAATGAGCTAAAGTTCCGGTTTGATAGTTTATTGTTGGATCTAGCCAATAACGTTGACCTGCATGCTCAAGCGTGACAATGACATGATCAAATATTTGTGCTGAGGCTGGTAGTTCAATTAACCGTTTACCTTCGTCAGTGTTCACTAATGCAGGATAGGCTTTGATCCCCATTGCTTTAAGTAATGAAATTAGCAGTACGGTTTTGTCTTTACAATCACCATAACGAAGTGCCAGAGTTTCAGATGCCGACGTTGGTTGGTGGGAGTTAGTACCCATCTCCAAGCCTAAATAACGAACCTCGTCTTGACTGAATTTTAATGCAGCGGCGATACGATCGGAGGCTTGTGGATTATGCATGGCTATTTCATCGGCAATGAGTGTTACAGGATCTGTTACTTCTATTGCGGATTGATATAAAGGGGCTGCCCAGTTAGCAACTTCCTGCCATGATTTTAATTCAGAGAAAAAAACCTGTTTATACGGGTTATACCAATATGGTGTTTGGCTTGAAGATGTGATTGTTGCTTGATTGTGTAAGCTGATTTGATAGTCATGACCAACAGCGAGCGGGGTGTCTTTTATGTCAACCTCACCGTTAATTGTATTGATATAAAGTGGTGTGGGTTTTTGCCATAACACACGCATAAATTGTTGCGCCACCGGTACCGACCAGTTTAATGTGCGAGACGCGCTAAAATGTTGGTAAATAGGGTTGCGGCCAGTAATCGTAAAGCTGTAATCGAGCTGGTCGTTAATGCGCATATCATCAACAATAATATTTAAACTTAGGCTGCCGTTGTAAATTCCATTGGCTAATTCGGTTTCTCGTTGTAAGACCTTAAATTGTGCGCTAGCGAGTTTATTTATGTATTGCCCATCTCGGATAAGGCCAAGACTATTGAGTGTGAGGGTTTGATAACTGGGATCAAAGTCTAAATTAAGTTGGCTAATGTAATCGATGCCAGTTTGGTTCACCGCCTGCATCACAGTACGCGTGTAGCGCTGCTGAGGATGTTGAGCAGATACTTTTATTTGGGTATCAAGTAATCGGTAATAAGTACCATCGACGATTTGGTTGACTGGGATTTCCGTTTTAATCAGTGGCTGTTGTTTCACCCAATCATCTGCAGCTTGGATTTGGTATTCTTGGCTGGTGCTATAAAAACTTATAACTAAAAAACACACACTGAGTGTGAGGCTCGTTAATTGAGTCCATTTCATTATTGTTCTTCTTTTTGGCTGGTTTTAAGTGTCCCTATTGTTGTTAGATTACCAAGCTATGGCTTATAAGCCAATAAAATACAGGGCATTATCTTGGTAAGGTAACTAATACACGAGTACCTTGACCTTTAGGATTGGCTAATAATTGTAACTGACCACCTTGATTACGAATGAGTTCGCGGCTGATCACTAAACCGATCCCTGCGCCTTGCGCTTTTGTTGAATAAAAAGGCACAAATAGGTTTTCAGGATTTGTAATACCAGTGCCGTTATCGAGCAGCTTAATAACAACTTTATCTTTATGTTGTTGCCAGCTAAGAGTAGGTGCGCTTCTACCTCCGGCTTCAAAGGCATTTTTAATTAGGTTGATCAGTGCTTGTTCTAACTGGCCTAAATCTACATTGAAGTGCTGAGGTTCAGTTGCTTGAATAACTAACTGTGGAAATAAGGCATGTAATCTCAGATTGATTTGTTCTGTGGTTACGGCTTGCTTATTAGCGGCAGGCAGCTGTGAAAAGGCACTGTAACTGGCTACAAAGTCGAGCAAATGCTGGGCGCGTTTTTCAATCACTTGTAGCATGTCGCTGGCTAAATCAGGTGCATTACTGATCTGTCCTTGCTGCTTCATGATCTGAAGAGACTGACTCATTGAGTAAATCGGTGTGAGGGAGTTTCTAACTTCATGATTAAGTACGCGTATTAATCGCTGCCATACTTGTTGCTCGTTGCTACGTAGTTGTTGCTCAATCGAAAATAATGTCAGTAATTCGTAGCTTCGCCCTGCACGCCAAAATATTTGTGATGAGATATGAAAACGCTGCTCAAAACATGAATCATCATGTTGTTGCCACATGCCTTGGTTATATATGAGGCCGAGATTATTTGCTGTTAAACCTGCAACGTCAGGAGTGGTTAAACTATTTAAGAATGCTTGATTAGTGAAATAGACTAATCCGTGCGGGTCTAAAATAACAATGGGTAAATCAAGCATGCCAACAAACTCAAATACAAACTCTTCGGTTTGTATGTAATGACGTTTATTTTTAGCAATTTTGTTACTGAGTTTATTAAAGTCGGCTTTTAAGCTTGTAATGCGCCCACCTTGGTATTTGGCTAAGTGCCAGCTATTGCTTTCGTTATTCGCAAGGGCATCAAGTTGTAAGCCAAACCGATCGAGTACATCAGTAACTAGCCGATAACTTTTTAGCGCCGCAAGTACCGTTAGAGTGATCAACGGCAATAATATACTGATACTGGCAAACCAATCTAAATCCCAGCTGATCGTAAGCAAAATACATAACGTCAGCAGGATAAAAACCAGCAAATAAAGGTAGCGTTTAAGGTGCTGTTCAAGTGACTGGTTGGTTGGCATTTAACTGTCTGCTTCTTTTAAATCAAGCTGATGCTTATCGATGCGCCTGTAAATAGCTGATTTACTTAATCCTAAAAATTCCCCAGCAGCAATAACATTGCCATTAAATTCAGCCAGTGCTTTTTGGATCATTTGTTTTTCTAGCTCCTCCAGCGGTAATAGCGGTAATGATTGATTGGCTGCTGCGCTATGGCTGATGCTTGCTTCACTACTGGGTTGTGCAAGAATTAAATCACAGGCGCCAATATTGTCGTTGTCGCTCATAATCACGGCTCGCTCAACACAATGGCTAAGCTCTCTTACATTACCAGGCCAATGGTACTGGGTAAGCGCCAGCGTCGCTTCGCCAGTCAGTGTCATGCCGCTGCGCTGATATTTTTTACTGTGTGTTGCCAACAAGTGATTAGCCAGCTCAACGATATCTTCCGGGCGTTCGCGCAGGGGCGGAATGTGTAGTTCAATGGTGTTGAGTCGAAACAGCAAATCGCGGCGAAATTCGCCCTCTTCAATCGCTTTGGCAAGCTCTGCATTGGTTGCAGCAATAATACGAACGTCGGCAATTTTGGTTTGACTGGAGCCGAGCACTTCAAATTCTTGGCTTTCGAGTACGCGCAGCATTTTACTTTGCAACTCCAGCGGCAAAGTGGCTATTTCATCTAAAAATAAGGTACCGCTATTGGCTATTTCAAAGCGGCCTAAGCGGTCTTCTTTGGCATCAGTAAAAGCGCCTTTTTTATGACCAAATAATTCACTTTCAAATAATGATGGGGCAATAGCACCAATGTTTACGCTAACGAAGCGTTGCTCACTGCGGTTTGAATGTTGATGTATGTAATGTGCTAAGAGGCTCTTGCCAGTGCCATTTTCGCCAGTAATTAAAATGCTGGCATTGGTTTGGGCTGCGCGTTTAGCTCGGGCTAATAACTGTTGCATAGTGGCTGACAGGGCAATGTAATTAGCATCGCTGGTGCTATGCAATGCTTTTAAACAAGCATTGTCGTGGTTGGTTTTTTGTTGTTTCAGCTGCTGTTGTACCACCGCAGTTAAGCGCAGGTTGTTCCATGGCTTTTCAACAAAATCGACCGCACCCAACTGCATGGCTTTTACAGCAACATCAACGCTTGCCCATGCGGTCATGACTACCACCGGGATATTAGCGCTCAGGGTCTGCAGTTGCTGTAAAAATCGTAGTCCTTCAGCGCCGGATGTGGTGTCGAGTTTAAAGTTCATATCAAGCAAAATAAGGCTTATAGCTGTGCTGCTGATTATTTCCAGCGCCTGCTCTGGGCCTTGTGCTTCAATGCACTGATAGCCAATTTGATTTAATGCCACGATGGCCGCCATGCGTACATCGGCTTGGTCGTCGATAACTAAAATTGTGTCCATTTTGTTCTTCTTGTTTCAAGCAAAAGCAAATTGCTTTACTTTTGCTTGGTTATCACATCATATTGCTTAGTCGTTACGAAGCGCAGCCATGGGTTTTGCTTTAATTAACAGTAATAATGGCCTAAAACACGCGAACATGGCAATAATTAAGGTAATTGTCCATGCCATTAATTGCAGCCGGACATCCATGATTAGCCATGACATTAGCTGTTCTTGAAGTATAAAATAACCAGCTAACACGGTTATTATTGCAAGGGCAAAGCCAACCAGCACAGGGATCACCGCCTCTTTGCTCATTAATTTAAATAAGCGTATCTTTCTAGCGCCGAGCGCCATGCGAATACCAAACTCATAACGGCGCAGACCTAGGTTATAGCTCAGCACGCCAAAGATACCTATTGCTGCTAATAATAGAGTAAATAATGCCAAGGTACTACACAGTGCTACTGTTAGGTGGCTCATATACAATAAATCATCGTACTCTTGTTGTAAGTCTCTAAATTGCCATAAAGTTAAGTGACTATTGGCTTTTCTTAATAAACTTAAAACTTGCTTGCTGGTCAGCTCAACACCTTGCTCTGTTTCAATAACAAACATATAGCTCCAAGGCTGTGCGGGCCACCACATGTGCCGACCAAATGATTCGTCGTAGTATTTAGGGTGGTTAAAGTCCTCCGTTATACCGATAATTTCAAACATTTTATCTTCAAGGCCTTTGTAGCTTTTACCGATAACACTTGTGTACTCTTGGTCGGGTAATAGCCATTTAGCGACACTGATAGATACCAATAACTCGTTAGTTTCACCGCGCATTGCTTGCTCACTAAAAGTACGCCCAGCGAGTATTTTTGTGCCCACTAAATCAAAGTAATCAGGCCCGACCCACTGGCTTGGAAAGAAGATTGAGCTTTTACCTGCAACATCGGTTAGGGTATTGGCATTTTGTCTTGCGGATACTGGGCTTTGCCCAAGAGCAACATCTTTAATGCCTTCGCTATTTTGTAATACTTTTTGATACTGCTTAATTTGCTCGTAGCGCTCAGCCAGTGTTGCATTGTTATTGGTTTGAAATAACTGTGCAAAGTACAGGTTTTCAGTGTCGCTACCCAGTGGGCGATTAATGGTGTCGAGTGCTTTGCTAACAATCATAATTGAAAAGCTAACTAATAAGGCTGCCACAAACATTTGTGTGCCAATTAGTATACGCACAGTACGACCAGATACTTGCGACACGCCGCCTTTGCCACTGTTTTGCATTTGGCTATTTAAGGTTTTGTAGTTAACTAAACGTGCAGTGATCACTGAGAATATGTACGCTAAAGCAATACACATAACTACCGCTATCAGCACCAAATTAAGGTCAACAGCCAAGCTGTTCACCAGTGGCAAGCGTCCTTCTGCAAGTACTTTGAATAACCGAATACCCCAAATAGATAAAAACAGTGCAATGCTGACCGATATACTCATTAAAATGAGTGATTGCAGTAAAATGCTGCTAAATAAAGTTTTACGTTTTGCGCCCAGTACAGCTTGCAGCGCTAAGGTTTTATGCTGTGCTAACGCGCGTGAAAAAAACAAGGTGCTGACGTTTAGTACAGCGATGACCAATAGCCCCACCGCTCCTGCAAGCATCATTAAACTAAGTTGATCGTTATTGCCAAGCTCAACTTCACGATACGGTGTTACAACGGGCTTTACATCAGTAATGCCGCCATTATTGAGCCACTCAGATTTAATGTTATCAATTTGGGCTTTTAAGTCGGTTTTTACTTGCTCGTTAGTGACGCCAGGCTTTAATACTGCAATCAGTTTTAAGTTTCTAAACGTGTTGGTCCACGGGCTTTGCCAGTCATCATTATGGAAAAATCGACGGTCAGAACTGGTTGGATACCACACATCAACAGAGCCCGCTTTAATCATGTAAGGTGGGCTGAAATTAGCCGCTACAACCCCCGTTATTATATGCCCATCACCTTCAATCTCACTGGCTGTTTTTAAGGGCTTACCAATTACATCAGGGTCACTATTAAAATGTTCTTTCCAGAACTTCTCTGAAATGACCGCGCTATTATCAGCTTCTTCTAAAGTTCCGCCCTTTTTAAAGCCATGTCCGAGTAAAAAAGGAGTATGTAGGAGCTCAAAATATTCACCACCGACATACAGCACATCCTTTTTTGGTTGGCCGTCTAAGTATAAAAAAACATTTTCAGCGGCATTCATCATAAAAGCTTGCTCAAAGCTTTGATTGTTTTTAAGCCAGTGCACCATCGATTGATAACTTTGAAAGCCAATCGCATCGTAGTCGTCATAGGTTAGGCTTTGCTCAACCACCACCATGCGGGTTTCGTCAAATACATCAAGGGGTTTTAAAAAGTAACTATTTACTAGGCTTAGCACTACAAATAAGGTCGCGAGAGTGAGCGCCAATGTGGCTACAACGGCGGTAACAAACCCCGGTGCGTTCATCAGTGATGCCCACGCCAAGCGCAGTTGACTACGTGTTTTAGTTAAACGGCTCATGTTAAATCACCTCGGCAGTAGCAGCGGATACAGCGCTGGTATTTTCAGTGTGCCTATCTTGGCGTGCTTGCGAATACGAGATAATTTCGCCATCGAGTAGTTTTAGCTGAGTTTTTGCGCGTCCTGCGTAACGTAAATCATGGGTTACCATACAAATGGTAGTGCCTTTTTGATTCAGTGCGTCGAGCAAGTCCATCACTGCATCACCATTTTTAGAGTCAAGGTTACCGGTTGGCTCATCAACCAATAAAATACTGGGTTTACCGGCAAGGGCGCGGGCAATAGCAATACGTTGTTGTTGCCCACCAGAGAGCTGATTAGGTTTATGTTGGGCGCGGTGCCCCATTTCAACCTCATCAAGAGCATGCTTTACTGCGCTCTGAATATCAGCTTGGCTCATAGCAGGCTCACGATAGGTCAGCGGCAATGCTACGTTATCAAACACCGAAAGTTCATCTATTAAATTAAATGACTGAAAAATAAAGCCAATATGTAAATTACGCAGCTCTGCCTGTTGGTCCATGTCGAGGGTGTTGGTATCGACGTTTTTAATAAAATATTGCCCCTCGGTAGGGCTGTCTAGCAAGCCAAGTAAAGATAACAGCGTTGATTTACCACAACCTGATGGGCCACTAATGCAAATATAATCGCCTTGATTTATTTCAAGGTCGATATTTTTGAGGGCGTAGGTTTCAACATTTTGGCTGCGATAAACCTTGGCGATATTTTTTAATGAGATAAGTGTATTGGTGTTCATAAACTTTCCTGTTCTATTTTTATAGTTGCCAAATGCTGCCATTTAGAGAGATCTGAAATGATCAGCTGTTCACCCACTTTAGCGCCGCTCAGCAGTTGAATTTTGTTATCACTGAGTGTACCAAATTCAATTTGCGTGGGGTGTGCTAAATGGGTAGTCGGGTTAAGTTTAAAAAGCGTAGCGTCAGTATCGGCTTGCACTTTGGTGGGTAAGTTAACGGTGAGTGCATTGGGTATGACGTGGCTTATTACATACCCTTCAATACTTAAATCTGGGCGTGCGTTAGCTGGCAACGAACCTGTTAAATCAAGTTCAATCATCACGCGGCCATCACTGACGATAGGGTCAATACGGGTGACAGTTGCGATTACTTCGCCACTATTACCCGTGCTAAACGTGTTTACTCTTGCTGGCATATTTAAAGCTATTTTTTCTGCATCGCTTTGTTGCACACTAAGCTCAGCCTTGAGAGCGGTATCTGAGCCTACTATGGCGAGCCGTGTACCTGGTGTAAGGTTTTGACCAAGCTCAACATTAAGCTCTTGCAGCATGCCGTCAATGCCGGCGGTGACCTGTAAGTCATCAAAGGCTTGCTGTTGTACTTGATAGTTCAATTCAAATTGGCTTAATAGCTCTTGTTGAATTTTACTGCGCTGATGGTGCATATCGGCTAATTGGACTAAGCGTTGCTTTTCAATATCAACACGTTGCTCTAGCTGCTTCACGGTTAATAAACTGCGCTTGTAATCAAGGCTTGAAACAATGCCTTGCTCGATTAATTTACTTTCGGCCTGTGCACGCAGTTGGGCACTTTCAAGCTCGCTTTTTAAAATAGTCAGGCTTGCTTGGCGCTCTAATAGCTGACTCTTTTGATTGATTATTTGTTCGTTAGCGCTGGCTTTTTGTCTTGCCAATTCGAGCCGTGCGACTGATAAACGTTGCGCTTGTAGTGGATTTACCAGGGTTAAAATAACGGTGTCTTTATTGACGCGGGTGCCAGGGTATACATGAATAGCTTCGACCATGGCGCTATCGGTATTGGTTAAATAACGCTGATACTTTGATTTTAAACGGCCAAAGCCACGTATTTTTATTACAAAATCAGCTTGAGTTACGGTGGCTATTTGCAGTTGATTAGCCGCCAATGTGGTAGGTGCTAGCCATGAGTAAATCAGCCAAATAATAAGCGCTATGCTAATAAGTAAGGTACCAAATATGAGTTTTTTACGCTGACTCGGTTTGGTGCTGCGTTTTAAGGTGCTATCTATATCCATGGCATTGGTAATTTGTTGTTAAGGCAATTGAATAACCTAAAGCGAATAACATGCCAAACTATAAGTGATTGAAATTACTTGGTTTGCTTTTTTATTGTTAGAAGCAGTTTCCCAGCTTTGGGAAAATAAAATTAAAAGTGGGAGTGTGGCTTATAGGGCTTAATAAATATACTTGGAATGGTCGTGGCTATTAGGTTTTTTAATTCTTTTTGTTCATTTAGTTTATTTGTTTTTTCAGGTACATAGCGCTATTTTTCTTTTAAACAGACCCTCCCATTGCCCGCAAACTGATAAGTGATAAAAATGAGCCAATTTATAAATAACCTTAGCTTTCGAGTTAAATTTGCTATTCCTGTCGTCGTCGCCTTAGTTATTTTTTCGGTGTTGTCGGGTTACGTGTTGTATACGTTTAAAGAGCAAGCTCGACTTAACAGTTTTATAAGCTTAGAGGTGCGAACGGTGCTGGACGATCTTGAAGACGGCTATCGTGATCTCTTTCAGGTGAAAACGGCAGGTTTGAGCATGGTGCTAGGACAAGGTGACAAACAAAACTATATAGTACAGCTTGCAGAGTACCGAGATAATATAGTTCGTATCGACGCGCGCCTTTCTAGCCCATTAAAGCTGGTGAAGTCTGGCTACATTGATGCGATCAATGCACAGCGGGTTACGAATATCAAAGCCGATGTCGCTATTTGGTCTCGTTACTACCAAGCACTTTTTAGTGATCACCAGCTTGCGGCTAGTTACTTAGCTGAGCATAAACAAGATATGGAAGCAGTGTTAGCGCGTATTCGCAAAAATGTTACTAGCATGCGTGATGAAATAGATGCCAAACTTACAAATTCTTTAATTGAAGTAACCGCTAATCAAGAGTCTGCTAGCTTTGCTTTGCAGTTTGGTATTGTATTGAGCTTTGTTTTATCAATAGCTGCAACTTGGCTGCTGTCTACCGTTATTTTGGCGCCGTTAAAGAAAATGCAGTTAGCATTAGAAAACATAGCTAGTGGCCAAGGCGATCTCACGCAACGGTTAAACAGTAAGTCAAACGATGAAATGGGTGCGCTTGCGCGTTCGTTTAATACCTTTATCAGTAAAATTCATAACACAGTATTGGCGGTTGTCGGCTCGGCTGAACAGGTGCGCAATGAAACTGAAAGTTTGCGCATTATTACTGCAAGTGTATTAAGTGAAGCCAGTAATCAGCAAATAGAAAGTGAGCAAGTGGCAGCTGCGGTAAATGAAATGAGCACGACCAGTGATAACGTAAGCCAAAACGCTAATGATGCGGCCAGTGCCACAAGTACTGCTAATAATGATGCCAATGTAGCAAAAGCCACAATTGAAGAAACCATTTCGTTAATTAATCAACTGGTGACCGACATTTCGGCATCGAGCGACGTAATAAACACCTTAGAGCAAGATGTAATGAATATCGCCACTGTGCTTGATGTTATCCGTGGTATTGCTGATCAAACAAACTTGTTAGCGTTAAATGCGGCCATTGAAGCCGCGCGCGCGGGTGAGCAGGGGCGAGGCTTTGCGGTCGTTGCTGACGAGGTGCGTTCATTAGCGAGTCGCACGCAAGATAGTACCGGAGAGATCAACGCCATGATTGAAAAGCTCCAACAAGGCACCAATCAAGCGGTTGGTGCAATGCAAGCCAGTACCAAAAGCGGTCAACAAACGATTGAGCACTCTCGCGGTGCCGCGCAATCGGTGCAGCGTATTAATGACGCAGTTACCATTATTAACGATATGAACATGCAAATTGCCACCGCTGCCACGCAGCAAAGCCAAGTGAGTGAAGATGTGAATATCAATGTGCAACGTATCGCTACATCAAGTGGCAATATGCTAGACAAAGTGGATCAGGCTGAGCGTGCATGCCAAGCATTGGCACAGCAGTGTCAACAGTTAGACAACCTAGTAAGCAACTTTAAAGTATAAGTATTATCAAGGGGGTGAATTATTTATCACCCCTTAAGATGCCTCTTTTAGCTAAACCTCAATAAATAATCAATTACTATCAACGAGTTATTAAACTGTAGTTTTGTGCATACTGTGCGTGATTTTTATGCGCTAAATGCATTTTAAGCAGATCAATGCAGCTTAAATTCTAAACATTTCGTTAATCTGACGTTAACACTATGCTCGAAGACAGATAGCAGTGTGTAGTCGCTCATCTAACGACAACAAAATCATCAACAGGTGTGGAGAGAACAACCAATGAAAGCAAGTAACACACAATTGGCTTTAGCCATTGCAGCAGCGCTAGCAAGTACCTCAGCATTCGCTGCCAATGACACTGAAAAATTACAGCAGCAACTAGACGAACTACAAAAAGAAGTCGCTGCGCTGAAGAAGTCTAGCGGCTTTAATTTGGAATTTGGTGGTCGAGTGCAACTTGATTACAACTATTTTGATGGTGCATATAACGCGAATAATGACGGTGATGCGGGCGGTGATTTTTTTGCGCGTCGTATCCGTACTTATGTTGAAAGTGAGCATGGTAACTGGGATCACAAGTTACTGCTTGAGTTTGCCGAAGGTACAGCAGAAATCGTGATGGCGCGAGTTCGTTATAATTTCGATAATGGTCTAAAAATTAAAGCGGGTAAAATCCGTGAAGACATCACTTTAAATGGCTTAACGAGCTCTAAGCATACCAATACTATAGAGCGCAGTACGCTAGCCAATACTTTCTCGCCGTTCTTCCGTTGGGGAGCGTCAGCGTCTCAATACTTTAAAGACAGTGGTTTTCGTTATGCCGTTGGTGTTTATAAAAATGATGCCTTTGGTGCGACGGGTCATGACGAAGATGATCAACTAACACTCGCTGCAACGGGACGTGTTACTTGGTCAAGCGCAGCCCCAGGCGATGTGATTCATTTAGGTGCGTGGCATTCATACCGTGATATGGGTGGTAACGAGTTAGGTGCGCGCTTTGCCCGTGGCGAAATACGTGAAGCCAATGTACGTCTTGTTGATTATGCGGTGGGTGGTAATGCCGTGGCATTGGATAGTTTGTCGCAAAGTGGTCTTGAGTTTGCGTATCAAGCTGATGCATTAACGCTAGAGGCTGAATACGCAAGCCGCACACTCGATGCTGTTAATGGCGCCGACCCGCTTGATGGCGAGCGTTATGATGGTTTTCATGTATCAGCGAGCTACTTCTTAGGTGGTGAGCAACGCAGATACAAAGCCGGTTCAGCATTATTTGTACAGCCTAAAGGCATTAAAGATGCGTGGGAGCTTGTCGCCCGAGTATCACAAATGGATGCAACAAGTAGCACGCAAGGTACTGAAGTAACTACTTATACCCTAGGCACATCCTATTATATCAGCAGCGATATCAAATTTATGGGCAACTTGATCTACAGCGATGTAGAGGGTCCAGGCGCAACTGCGTTAGTGGGTGATGAAGACTCAGGTATGGGCTTTAGTGCGCGCATGCAGTATTTATTTTAGGAGTAAATTGAGATGAACTTACTTAAAAAATCATTTAAATCATTTAAAACTACGGTACTTGCGGCATCGTTAGTACTAAGCAGTCCGTTTGCTATGGCTGACATTCACTTTTTAGTACCGGGCGGCCCTGGTGGCGGCTGGGATACCACAGCACGCGGTGTGGGTGAAGGTTTAGTGAAAGCGGGTATTGAAGATAATGCGTCTTTTCAAAATATGTCGGGCGGCGGCGGTGGCCGTGCAATCGCTTATCTGATTGAGTCTGGTACTAAAAAAGGCGATATCTTAATGGTTAACTCAACACCTATCGTGTTGCGGGCACTAACCGGTAAAATTCCTTACAGCTACCGTGATTTAACTCCCGTTGCCAGTATGATTGCCGACTACGGTGCATTTGTAGTACGTAACGATTCGCCATTTAAAACCTGGCAGGATGTGATCGCAGCAATGAAAGAAGATTCAGGCTCTGTCAAAGTAGCTGGTGGCTCTGCACGTGGCAGCATGGATCACTTAGTTGCAGCGCAAGCAGTTAAAGCGGCAGGCCTTGACGGACGTCGTTTGCGTTATATCCCTTATGACGCGGGTGGTAAAGCCAAAGCAGGGTTGTTATCTGGCGAGGTTAACTTACTTTCTACCGGACTTAGCGAAGCGTTAGAAGTCGCTAATGGCGGTCAAGCACGCATTCTAGCTGTGACCTCTGGTGAGGCACTACCAGATTATCCACAAATTCCAACCTTAAAATCACTTGGTTATGATATGGAGTTTGTTAATTGGCGTGGTTTCTTCGCGGCACCTAATTTACCGGCTGATAAACTTGCAGAATACACCGAGAAGTTACGTAAATTACAAACCACTCCAGAGTGGGAAGTAGTCCGTGCACGTAACGGTTGGTTAAACCTATTCCAAGAAAAAGATCAATTTATAAAGTCACTTGAACAGCAAGAAGCACAGCTTAAAGTTGTTATGGAAGAACTCGGCTTTATTCGTACGTCACGTTAATCGAGGCTTTTATGTTGAATCGCGAACTACTAGGGCCAAGTTTATTCTTGGCGCTATTTACCCTCTACGCCATTGTTGCATGGCAAATTCCGTTACTCCCATTTGAAGAGTATGAAACGGTTACTTCTGCCACCTTACCTAAAGTATATGCGGCATTTGGTATTATCGTTTGTCTGCTTTCTATCGGGGCTACTTTACTTAAACCAACTGCAGCCGTTGATGAAGATAATGCGCTCGAAAAGTCACATGTATTGCGAACAATCGGGTTGCTTATATTGATGGTGATATATAGCGCAGCGCTTGAGCCTATTGGCTTTTTAATCTCAACCAGTGCGTTTTTATTAGTTGGCTTTTTTGTTATGGGTGAGCGCCGCAAGGCTATTCTCTTATTGGCCTCTATCCCTGTTGCTGTAGTGTTTTGGTTTTTAATGACCCAAGTGCTCGGTATTTATTTGGTTCCTGGCAACCTGTGGAGTTAAGTTATGTTTGATGGAATTATGCTGGGCTTGTCGACCGTACTCGACTGGAACAATTTATTGTATGTCATAGTGGGTTGTTTTGTTGGTACCTTTATCGGCATGCTTCCAGGGCTTGGGCCAATTACTGCTATTGCGTTAATGATCCCAATTACTTATAGCATCGGTGCCGATTCAGGGATGATTCTGATGGCGGGGGTGTATTACGGTGCAATTTTTGGCGGTTCAACATCATCTATTTTAATTAATGCCCCAGGGGTGGCGGGTACAGTTGCGTCCTCCTTTGATGGCTATCCGCTGGCTAAACAAGGTCATGCTGGCAAAGCATTGGCGATAGCCGCTTACTCCTCCTTTATCGGCGGAACCATAGGCGCAATTTTATTGATGGTTGCAGCCCCCTTGTTGGCAAAAGTATCGCTGAGTTTTCAATCTCCAGATTACGTTGTACTGATGTTTTTAGGTTTAACAGCGATCGCGGCGTTTTCTAATAAAGGGCAATTTTTAAAAGCCATGATGATGACAGTATTTGGCTTAATGCTCGCGACTGTGGGGATTGATCCATCATCTGGTACTGAGCGTTTTACGTTAGGCCAAGCCGACTTACTTGATGGCATTAGCTTTTTATTAGTGGCAATGGCTACTTTTGCACTGGCTGAGGCACTTATTAATGTAGTGCGTCCAGAGAAAAAAGAAACTAAAAGTATTAATGATTCAGACACACCGCAAATCGGTTCAACTAAATTGACCAAAGAAGAGATCAAAGACATTGCGCCAGTTATTGGCCGCTCGTCTATACTTGGTTTTATTGTTGGCGTATTGCCAGGTGCAGGTGCCACTATCGCTAGCTTTATGGCGTATGCGACGGAACGTAACTTAGCGCCTAAAGGCTTAAAAGAAAAGTTTGGTAAAGGTTCATTACGAGGCTTGGCAGCACCGGAGTCAGCGAACAATGCTGCGTGTACCGGTTCATTTGTACCATTACTTACATTAGGTATTCCAGGCTCGGGTACTACTGCTATTATGTTAGGTGCCCTAATTGCTTACGGTATTCAGCCAGGTCCAATGCTGATGCAAGAAAACCCAAGTGTATTTTGGGCGGTTATCGTTAGCATGTACTTTGGTAACATCGTATTGCTGATTTTGAATCTTCCTTTGATCCCATATTTTGCAAAAGTATTAGCGATGCCAAAATCAGTATTAACGATAATGATTTTGTTCTTCAGCTTAATTGGCGTGTATTTAGTTTCCTTTAATACCTTTGATTTATTTATGATGGTTGGCTTTGCTGTGGTGGCGTTGGTATTACGATTACTGGCTTTCCCAATGGCACCATTACTATTAGGCTTTATTTTAGGCGACATGATTGAGCGTAACTTCCGTCGTTCAATGATGATCTCGGATGGTTCATTAAGCTTCTTATGGGAACGCCCACTAACATTGAGCATTTTTGTTATCTCAATATTAGTGTTGTTATTTCCATTAAAAGACTTTATAACCCAACGCCGGGCAGATAAAGCGGCGCTCAAAGTGAAGCAAGAGCATGCATAATTGAGGTAAAAAATGAGCTACACCAAGACGCAAAATTCGCTGCAAAACATAGTTAAAAAGCCTAAGCGTTTAGAAACGCGGTTAATAATTTGGGTTACAGGGCTGTGTGTATTACAAGCGGTGTTATTTGGCGGTTTGGTGTATCGAATTACCGCACAAAGTTTGCATGATCACATTGGTGACAAAGCACTCGCTGTGGCGACGAGTATTGCATCAAGCGATGATGTCGTTAAAGCTTTAAAGAACCCTAGTAACTTGGTGGCAATCAACCAAGAAATAGAAAATCTGCGCCAGCTAACTGGCGCAGATTTTATTGTTATTGGTGATAAAAATGCGCATCGAATCGTCCATCCAGATAGCAATAAACTCGGTAAAAAAATGGTTGGCGGTGATAGCCAAGACGCGTTACACGGCGAGCGTTATATTTCAGTGGCGCAGGGCAGCTTAGGTGAATCCATTCGCGGTAAAGTGCCGGTATACGATGAGCAACAAAATATTATTGGTTTGGTCTCGGTCGGTTTTTTAGTGCAATCGGTTGAGCCGTTGATCCGTGAGCGGATTGTTGAAATTATGATTTGGGGTTTGTTGTTAGTTGCTTTGAGTATTATTGCCGCTATCTTTATTGGTCAGCGAGTAAGAAATGCCATCTTTGGTTTGCAACCAGATGAAATAGCGAGGTTGTTTTCAGAGCAGGACGCTATTTTAAATACCATGCGTAGCGGTGTTATTGCACTTGATCCCGACGGACGAGTACGCAAACTGACCCAGCGTGCCTGCGAAATTTTAGATAAACCAGTTGCCTGTATTAATCAGTCATTAACTCTGAAAGATTTACTGCCAGAGCATGCTGAGTTTTTATTACGAAATCAGCGTCGTAAAATGGTTGGCTTTGAGTTGTTTGCTGCGGATAAACGTTTGGTGTTGTCGCGTTTTTCATTGCAAGTGCAAGGGCTGGCGGATGGTATTTTACTCACTCTGCGCCCAGCTGATGAGCTTGAATACTTGAGCCAGCAACTTACTAAAGTACAAGCATTTGCCGAGTTGTTAAGGGTGCAAACCCATGACTATTCGAATAAGCTAAATCTAATTGGGGCGCTTATTCAAATGGGTAAAAATGAGCAAGCAATCGAATTGATCGGCCAAGAAAGCCAAGGTTCACAAGCACAGATCCACCATTTATTAGAACGTATTCAAGATCCTGTGTTAGCCGGTTTGCTGGTGGGTAAATACCATAAAGCCCGCGAGTTAAACGTAGTATTGGAATTAAACCCAGAAAGTTTACTTGGTGCCATCGCACGTACTGAAATGTTAGAACGAGTAGTATCAATCTTGGGCAACTTAATTGATAACGCCATTGATGCGGCGATCAGAGCCAGTAAAGATCGAGAACCTCATGTACGAGTCACGGTTGATGAAACGAGTAAGACATTATTGTTTGATGTCGAAGACAGTGGTTTTGGCTTGGGTAACGACCATGAAGTGATATTTACCCCACAATACAGTTCAAAAGCAGGGGCAGAGCATGGCATTGGTTTATATTTAGTGAAAACTAATTTAGATTCGTGTGGTGGTAGTTTAGAAATTGGTGAGTCAGATTTAAAAGGCGCGCGATTAAGCGTCTATATTCCTAAATAACCCTAAGGTAATTTAGGCTAATAAGCAGTGGCCAAGCAAACAACAATAAAAGTAAATGGGCTAACATTGCAACGCTAAAATGAGTAATAAAAAATGACATATTCAGTAGTTATCATCGAAGATGAGCTCGAAGTTGCACAACTTCTTGCTCAATACCTGCTTTTACCGAATGGGGTTGCGGGGAACCAAACTGCCCGACAAAGCTTGCGTCAAGGTCAGTATCAGGTAGTTGGTATTGCAGCAAACTTAAGTACTGCTACCGCGCTATTACAGGCGATAGAGCCCGATTTGATCTTACTTGATATCCATCTACCAGATGGCAATGGCCTTGAGTTATTAACAGACTTGCGTCGGCGCTCAATTAAAAGCGAAGTGATGCTACTGACTGCCGCCAAAGAAGTCGAAACTCTTGAAAAAGCGATGCAGTTAGGGGCCTGTGATTTTTTGGTTAAACCTTTGATGCTTAATCGACTTGATCAGGCGTTAGCGCGATTTGAGTCACGCCAGCAGTGTTTGTCTGATGCTAACGAGGTGACCCAATCTATGGTCGACACTTTATTTGGCTCAAGCGAACAAAGTAAAGCACCGGTTAGACTGCCGAAAGGGGTTGATCAGCTTACTTTAAAAAAGATTATTGATGCATTTAAAGAGCACAAAAAAACGCCTTTTACAGCACAGCAAATGGGCGATCTTGTAGGAGTAAGTCGCTCAACTGCACGCCGTTACTTAGAATATTTACTAGAGGCAGAGCAAGTCAGTGCCGACCAAAGCTACGGCAGCATAGGTCGGCCAGAGCGCTGTTATAAAATGGCTTAGTTATCTGGCAAAGCGCTTAAGTCTACCTCAGGCGCTTGACCAACTGGGCGTTCAAATTCACTGTGTAATTTAGTTGGGCCTGTAAAAAAGCCAGTGTTGCGTAAGTAAAAACCTGCGTTTTCAGTGCCTCCTTGATAATCCATTCTCGATTGCTTGGCAGCCGTTGCATCATAAGTAAATTGTGCTTTATCAAGCGAGTGCCATTGGCCTTGAGTATCTCTGAGCCACTGATTACTGTATAGCGCTTTGCGCTCGAATTGCCCTGCATCAGGGATGAAGTTTTCTAAGAAGCTGTGTGGCCTTGCCACATATGTATCTGTACTAGGGCGTCTAAATGAAGCAATGAACAGCCACTTTGCGGCGGTAGGGTCATAAAAATATGCGCTGTAGTCGGTATGATTAGCAAGGTTTTCAGTCGGATTTACTTTCAATAAAAAGCGGTAGGTTTGTTCTGCTTGCCAAGGGAATACTAAATAGCTTTGCCCGCCAGAACCTTCATTACCAAACTTACCGGTATACACATCATGCCCTTTAGCTAATTGCTGAATACGCATTTCCACAGGAATAGCAGCTGGATCATCGGTCTGAAAAGGACTCCATACTGAAAATAATACACGGCGTTCAGTGTCAGAGTTTACTTGCATACCAAAGTAACCCTCAGCAAAACCATTGGCCATAAAATACGAGCCTTGATGATCATACCCTTGTGGTACGCTCAGCTCTGAATAGAACCATTGATAGTTTTTAGTCTTGTCAGGTATGGGATAGTTTAAATGCACGGAAGGCCCGCGACGACCCCAATAAATATCATCTTTTACATATAAAGGCGCCGCCGACTCTTTATCTAGCGTGACAATAAGACCTTGAATATCAGCAAAGGTGTCAGCTGTTTTAGCGATACCGGTAAGTTGCAATTGTTGGTATCCGATTTGATCTGGCAGAAACTCGCCAAGATCGATATCTTGAAATTGCTGATTAGTGAGCGTAATTAACTGACTCTGTTGATTAAAGTCGACTTTAAGCTGGCTGCGATTGCCTGCAACTTTTACGCGCAACTTTAAATTAAAAGCCGCTTTTGTTGGCAGGTAAAAGTAGTGATTAACTGGTATTGCAGAGTCTTGCCAGTGCGTGATCCCCACATCACTAATCAGTTTTTTATTTGCTGCGATACTATGGCTAGTAGCACTATTGCCATAACTGGGAATAAAGTAATCCGTGGTTTGGTTTGCCACTGCAAATGGCGAAAATGAAGTCCATAATAATGAACCAATAAATAGTAAAATTCTCATAGTGAGCTCCATAAAAAGCGCCGACAAACGGCGCTAATATAAGAGGGTATACCCAAGCCTCCTCAAGATGTGAATTCTGCATCTTGAGGTGGTTTGGGTATAAGCTTAAAATGATGCTGAAAAGCCAAGGCTAATCGAGCGACCATAGCGCGCTAAGCGACGAATTTGTTCTTCTGTTTTTACGTATGACCACTGTCTTTCATTGGTTAAGTTGGTTACGCTTAAATCAACTCGCACTTTCTCAGTGATATTGTAACTGGCACTGAAATCGTATTGGCCGTAGTCTGCCGCCCATTCTGGTCCGCCCCATGCATCAGGATAGACTAAGTAGTCGTCGCGCCAGTTATAAGCAATACGGGTTTGATAATCACCTTTTTCATAATAAATAACCGCGTTATACGAGTGCTCAGACATCCCCACAAATGGCAGATCATTTAGCTCTTCGTCGTCATAGCTGCTGTCTGTGAAAGTATAGTTTATTTGTACACCCAGGCCATCGAATGGTGCTGGAAGTATTTCGTCAAAAGACTGCTGATAAGCTGTTTCAAAGCCTAAAATTGTTGCGCCTTTTTCCGATGTAGGTGAGATTTTTGTAAAAACTGGGCCTTCTACAGCCACTCCATCTTTAAAATAATTACCCACTTGCGCAGTGCCTACTCGGCCGCGGGCAATCACTGATTCTATGTCTTTATAGTAGGCTGCAAAGGTTAGTGCACCATAGTCAGAGAAATACCATTCAATCGTCGTATCTATTTGATTGGCTCTTAGTGGCTTAATACCCGGGTTTGAGGCATGGTATTCGGCATTATTAAAATCTAAGTAGCTATAAGGCGATAGATAATCTAAGTTTGGCCGTGTGATTACTTTAGCCGCACTAAAACGATAGAGTAAGTCATCACGTAGATGCAATTTAAAGTTTAAGCTCGGTAGTACGTCGGTGTAGCTTTCTTCAGTGGTGGAGCGGGTGTAATAATCTTCAATTTCACCCTCAACGCGATAGCTTAATGCGCCATCTTTTTCGGTTATATTGTAACGAACATTATCAACATCAAAGATGTAACCATCTGATGTGACATCGGTTTGTATTACACGGACGCCCATGTTTAGTGCAAAAGGCAGTTTAGCAATATCGCCTTGTAGATTTGCTTCAACAAAAGCCGCTAAGGTCTGCTCAGTAAGGGCGAATGAATCCTTTGGGCTGTTCTTTGCGACAATTTTATCTTGCGCCGCTTGTGGATTAATTGATTCATAAAAAGCATACAGTTTGTCGTAATTAAAGCTTGCCCATGGATCCGGATGTTTACCAGGCTCACCATCTAAGAAGTTATCAAAGTTAGCTGGCACGAGTACATCTGCTGGTAAACGAAATAGGTTTAAGCCGCCTAGCTCTTCAACACTTGAGTCGTCAAAACTGTCGTATTCTGAGTTTTTAAAATAAGCGCCACCATTACTGAACATTGATGCATTTTTTGATTTATAAACACTGCGTTCTTTGGTTTGTTTGCCGTAATGAACGCCAAATTGAATATCTTTCACTAGTTCAAAAGAGGGAATATAGGTTGCTGCTAAGCGCACCTCTTCTATTTGGTCTTTCACATCGGTGCCTGAATTGTAGCTGTAATGCGCACCAAAAGGTTGTTCTGCACTCAGTGCTGGGGTCATGGTCACATCTGGCAGCATATTACTACCGGTTTGGTCGATAGTGATACCATCAACAAAACCACGTGCAACAATAAAACGATTGTTACCATTGCTGACATTTTTAGCTTGTGACTGTGAAATATCTAAATCAACCGTTAAGCTCTCTGTGGCATACCAAACCGTATTAAAACCCCATTGCCAAGTATCTGTATTACGTGGCACAGACACATTTAACAGCTCAGCCATTGCGCCATCAACTAGTTCTACATAATTAGCATTACCATCTTCATTGAACTTTACTTCACCGATAGCGGGGATCCCCGGTGTCCAAGATTCATCATAGGTTACAAATGAAATTTGATATTGCTCACCATTGGTTTCGTATTGTGAGTACATGCTGTCAAAGTTAACATCTATACTATCTGACGGGCGCCATTGCAGCGCTAAGCTTGCACCCAGTCGCTCACGCGTATCCTGCCAATTTGAATAACGTACATAGCCTGGAATAATCGATGGGTATGATTGCTCATTATCTTCAAGCTTGCCGTTGCCGTTACTATCGATTGGGATACGTACATCAACATTCTCGTCTGGATCATAAAAACCTTCACCTTCATAAGAGTCTTCACGCTGTGTTCGTTCAGAATATACCGCTGTAAACAGCGCTCCAAAGGTATTATCAAAAAAGGTATCACTAATTAAAAACGAAGCTTGTGGATTGGTGTCGCCAGTACGTTCTTCATAAATGCCTTTGGCACTGCCTGATAAAGTGAAACCATCTAAATCCAAAGGTTTGCGGGTTTTGATATTGATAACTGAGCCAATGCCGCCTTCTTGTGTTTTACTTTGTGGGGATTTGTATACTTCGAGGGATTGGACTATTTCGGGGGCGATTAAATCAAAATTAAAGTTACGGCTAGAATGCTCTGATGCCATGCGTCGGCCATTAACGGTGGTAACGTTGTAGTCACCACCTAAACCTCGCACGGTAACATTTTGGCCCTCGCCGCCGTTACGCGTAATTGCAATCCCCGTCATCCGTTGCAATGCCTCGGCAATGTTTTGGTCGGGAAACTTACCGATATCTTCAGCAACGATAGCATCCATAACCCCCACAGCTTGTTGTTTTAAATACAGGGATTCTTTAATACTCGAGCGAACACCTCTAACTTCAATTACTTCGACTTGCTCTGCTTCGGCTTCTTTTTCTTTTTTTGTCTTCATCAGCTGCCAGCGAGGTGCCACTGAAGATGGCGCTCATAGACAAAAACAGTGTGGACAGTTTTAGTTGTGCTTTCATAATAGTTACCTGTATTTTACTTGTTGATGGTTGTTTTTTTATTGAGTTATTGCCACGCGTGTTGAGTGTATTTTTCTCCAACACGCGTGAGGTTAATTACGAAATAATGCCAAGTGGTTTTGCTTGCTGCCAAAGACCACGGGTGAAATCTGGGAAGTCTTTGCTGTTACTTCTATCGGCTACAGAATCAACAGATAGCGGGAAAACAGCTGACCATGCAGCTGCGTCATACACATCTTGATCAAGTGGTTCGCCATTGCGTAGGCAAAAAATAATCCGCCAAAACATCAAGAAGTCCATGCCACCATGGCCGCCGTTGCGTTCAGCCTCAGCGCCCATTTTTTGCCAGAGCGGATGATCGTATTTGTTATACCAATCAGCCATGTCGTAATCCCACTCGTGATAGCTTTTACTGCCACCTTGCTCAAGTGCGATCCTATTTGGAAAGCCAGCAAACACACCGTTAGTGCCTTGAATTAAGTTATGACGAGAATAAGGACGTGGGGTGGTGGTATCGTGTTGCACCATAATGCTGCGACCTTTAACCGTTTTAATAATGCTGGTATTCATATCACCCGCAATATAGTTAAGTTTGTTGCGGCTATGATCTGCGGGGAATTCTTTTTTAGCGTAGGCTGCACGGCCTAATGATGGCGAGCTCATCGAGCTTATATAGTCAAAACGATCGCCACGATTGATATTCATGTATTGTGAAACAGGGCCTAAGCCATGAGTTGGGTATAAATTACCATTAACCGCTGCATGCCATGGTGTACGCCAAGAACCTGTTTTATGGTCAATTTCTTTCATTTGCCAGCGTAGCTCATGGATATATGCTGCTTCACCATGCAACAATTCACCAAAAACGCCTTGGCGAACCATATTAAGAACCATTAATTCGTCGCGTCCGTAGCAAACATTTTCCAACATCATGCAGTTTTTTTGAGTTCGCTCAGAGGTGTTTACTAGTTGCCATGCCTCTTCTACAGTCACTGCTGCTGGTACTTCAACAAAAGCATGCTTGCCGCTTTCCATGGTATCGACAGCCATCGGCGTATGCCACTGCCATGGTGTTGAAATAATAACAATATCAATATCTTGGCGTTCTAGCATGCGACGGTAATCGTGATCGTTTTTGCCATAGGTATCTGGTTTTTTAAAACCTTTATCAACGACAATCTTCACGGCCCTGTCTACAACGGCCTGATGGGTATCGCAAATTGCTTTAATTTCAACGCCATCGAGATGACAAAAATGCTTAACAGCACCAACACCACGTTCACCCACGCCAATAAAGCCAACCCTTACTACGTCCATTTTTGGCACTGTTAAGCCAAGGGTTGAACGTCCTTGTTGTGCGGTTCTTAATATTGATTTGGAATTGGTGGTAGAGGTACAACCCAAAGCCGCGCTGGTTGCTGCAATTGCGGCCATTGATTGTAAAAATCGTCTACGGTTGAGATCGCCCATAACATTGCCCTTATTGTTTATTATTTGTAAATTTGTTTTCGCAGGCTTTTATTTGTACACACAATGAAATGTCAATGCAAGATAAAAATCTTTCATTTACTTTCGTTTTGGTGGTGTTGTTTTTTATTTTTTATTTTAAAGTCTTTATTTACAATGGTTTAATTTCACTTTTTAATGTTTAAAGATAAATGTAAAAAAATTGAATTGAAAGTAAACGAAAGCTGCGTACAATGAATGAAAGTTAACAATGAAAGAGAGCGGGCATGCTTAACACTATCGAAAGGCGTCATGAGATTGTGCAATTGGTCTACAAACAAGAGCGGGTGCAGGTTCCTGAGTTAGCTCAGTTGTTTGGTGTTTCAACGGTAACTATCCGTAACGACTTAAATGAGTTGGATGAAAAAGGATTGTTGGTACGGTCCCGTGGTGGTGCAGTTGCCAGTAATCGCTTAACTCAAGAATTATCATTAAAAGAAAAACACGATGCAAATCGCGGTATTAAAGAGCGCTTAGGTAAATTTGCAGCGAGTCTAATTAAGGATGGTGAATCGATTATTTTAGACTCAGGGACAACAACTGAAGAAGTCGCTAAAAATCTAACCAGCCACCACGGCGTAGTTGTGATGACCAATGGCTTAAATGTGGCGCACTCACTACTTAATGCGCCATCGGTTGAAGTGTTAATGACTGGTGGCACGCTACGTAAAAAATCACTGTCATTTTATGGCCGCCAAGCTGAACAGCACTTACAACAATATCACTTTGATAAGTTAATTTTGGGTGTTGATGGCTTTGAAAAAGATATTGGTATTACAACGCACTTTGAGCTTGAAGCTCTGCTAAATCGGGTGATGTGTGAAGTATCGCGAGAGATCATAGTAGTAACAGATTCTAGTAAATTTAATCGTAAAGGCGTGCATAAAATTATTGCCGCCAGTGAAATAAACGTACTGGTTACAGACAGTGGAATTCCAGCAGAGATAAAAACCGCGCTCGAAGATGCAGGTGTGCGGTTACATATTCTCGATCTTTAACTTTCATAACTAAACAAAGATTATCTAACGAAGAGGCTTGCAATGACGATATTACAGCAATTAATCGCAGCGAATAAACGCGGCGAAAAACAGGGTATTTATGCCGTTTGTTCCGCTCATCCATTGGTGCTAGAAGCTGCCATATTGCAAGCCAAACAAGATAATAGTTATTTATTAATCGAAGCAACCGCTAATCAGGTCAATCAGTTTGGTGGTTATACGGGTATGTTACCTGCTGATTTTATGGCATTTATTGAACAGCTTGCGACAAAGCAAGAGTTTGCAATTGATAAGCTGATCCTTGGCGGTGACCATTTAGGCCCTGTGTGTTGGTGTGATGAAAGCGCTGAATCGGCGATGCAAAAAGCTGAGCAGTTGATCGCCAGTTATGTTGGTGCAGGATTCAAAAAAATTCACTTAGACACCAGTATGCGCTGCGCCGATGATGAATTAATTTTAGCAGATGAAACAGTTGCAACACGTGCGGCGCAGTTGTGTGCAGTGGCTGAACAAACAGCATTAGATACCTTTGGCCGCAGTGACTTAGTCTATGTTATTGGTACTGAGGTGCCGCCGCCCGGTGGTGCCGATGAGCAAATAGATACGCTTGCAGTCACAGAAACTGACCATGTTGCTAGTACATTGGCATTGCATCACGATGCATTTTTACAGCAGGGGTTATCATCGGCATGGCAGCGAGTAGTTGGCTTGGTTGTACAGCCAGGTGTGGAATTCGATAACACGCAAGTATTTGATTATGATAGCGCTAAAGCGCAACGGCTAAAGCAATATATAAAGGCCGTTGATGGCATTGCCTTTGAAGCACATTCAACTGATTATCAAACGCCCATTGCGTATCAACAATTAGTAAATGATCATTTTGCGATTTTAAAAGTGGGCCCAGAGCTTACCTTTGCTTTGCGTGAGGCATTATTTGCATTAAGCCATATTGAAGATGCGCTAATAGACACCGAGCAATGTTCACATATACGCACTGTTATTGATGCCGATATGCAGCAGTTTCCGAAAAATTGGCAGCGTTTTTATCAAGTTGATAAATCAGTGCAGCAGCTTTATCGTCGCTTTAGTTTTAGTGATCGAATCCGTTATTACTGGGGACAACAAGGCAATCAAGCTGCCGTTGATAAGCTATTTTGTAATTTACAAAAACAACCGATACCACTGCCGTTACTAAGCCAATATATGCCATTGCAGTATCTTGCAGTGCGAAATAACACCCTGCAAAACAGCCCTAAATCTTTGGTACTTCATCACATAATGCAAGTAACCAGTCGCTACGCAGATGCGTGTTTTAAACAACAATAGACGTAAGTGAGGTAGTAATGTCTAGTTATTTAGCAATTGATGAAACCCTTTTAGAAGCTAAAAATAGTTTATGGACTGCAAAAGAAATTATGCAGCAGCCCGATTGTTGGCGAGCAACGCTCAGTATTGTAAAAGCTGCGCGAGCGCAGCTAGATAGTTGGCTTGCAGGCGTATTAGATAAGCCAAATGCGCAAATAATTTTTACCGGTGCCGGTACCTCAGCTTATGTTGGTGAGGCGGTTGTTGGTTATTTGAATCAACAATTGGATATTGCTTGTCGAAGTGTTAGTAGCACAGAGCTTGTTGCCTGCCCAGAGCAGTATTTACAGCCAAATAAGTCAACTTTATTAGTGTCATTTGCACGCTCGGGCAATAGTCCTGAAAGTGTTGCCGCTGTTGATGTAGTGAATAACTATGTAAAACACTGCGCGCATCTATTTATTACTTGTAACCCTGATGGAGCACTGCATAAACAAGTAGCGCAAGATGAAAACTATTTCTCGTTATTGATGCCTACGCAAACACTTGATCACAGCTTCGCTATGACCAGTAGTTTTACCTCAATGTTGGTGGCAAGTGTGGCAATATTTAGTGATGCAGATAACGCTGTTTTAACTATTGCAGAAGCGGTTGAAAAAAATATTGCTGGTAAATTAGCTGAACTAAAAACATTGGCTGAACTGCCTATGCATCGCTTAGTGTATTTAGGCGCAGGATCCTTAAAAGGCTATGCGCAAGAATCAGCATTAAAATTATTAGAATTAAGTGCGGGTCAAGTTATGGGGTATTTTGAATCCCCGCTTGGTTTTCGTCACGGCCCAAAATCATTGGTTGATGATAAAACCTTAATTGTTTTATTTGGCTCAACTAATACCTATACCAAGCAGTACGATATTGATTTGTTGAATGAGTTACGTCGCGATAATAAAGCTATTGATGTTCACGCCTTGACGCTGCCAGATGACGCGGTGATGCAGCAATTAGACGATGTATTTAATGGCTTATATTATATGGTCTGCGCGCAAATAATGTCGTTCTATAAAGCGTGGCAATTAGGCATTACAGTAGATAACCCATGCCCAACTGGTGAAGTAAACAGAGTGGTGCAAGGGGTGACGATTTACCCGCTAAAACAAGGTGATATTAATGACTAAGCAGTTTATTTATGGCATTGATATTGGCGGTAGTAAAATTGAGCTTGCTGTATTTGACGCTTCATTAAAGCAACTTGAATCATGGCGCATTGCGACTCCGCAAAATAGTTATCAAGACTTTCTAAATGCGTTAGTAGGTATGATTTTAAGTGCTGATCATAAATATCAATGTCACGGTGCGGTCGGTATTGGTATGCCTGGCATTGTTAATGCGAACCAACAAGTACTGTCGGCTAACGTGCCTCATGCGACCGGTAAAAATGCCGCGCAAGATTTAGCTCAGTTAATAAATCGCCCGGTTGCGATCGAAAACGATTGCCGCTGTTTTGCACTCTCAGAAGCGCGCAGCAGCGTTGGTTTGCAACATACCCGGTGTTCGGTGCAATTCTTGGTACTGGTGCGGGTGGTGGGCTGTGTATTGATGGTCAATTGTATAAAAGCGCCCAGGGAATTGCAGGTGAATACGGTCATTACGCACTTTCTGCAGTGTTACAGCAGAAGTACCAGTTACCTATTTTAAAATGTGGCTGTGGTTTAACAGGGTGCATTGAAAGTTATATTGCAGGCCCTGGCTTGGCGAGAATTTACCAGCACTTTTCTGGCGAAGTATTAACTACTTTTGAAATTGTTGAAGGGTTGAGAAAAGGCGACGTATTTTGCCAACAAAGCTTTGCCTGTTATTTGGATTTAATTGGCAGTACTTTTGCGGCAATTATTATGGCCTATGACCCTGAGGTGATTGTAGTTGGTGGCGGTATGTCTTTAGTTGATGAACTAATGAGCAAGCTTGAAGAGGCAATCGTACCGTATGTATTTGCTGATATTCGGGTGCCAAAAATAGTGCTTGCTGAATTTGGCGATGCCAGTGGCGCTCGCGGTGCCGCTATTTTGGCCAAAGAACAAGTGGGAGCGCTGGCATGATTGGATCCGTGTTTTACGTCAAAGCTGATATAATTTATTGTCAAGAACGAGTACTTAAAAATCACTTCATGTTAGTTGAAAATGGCATTATTAGTCATTTTACGCAAAACCCTACAGCCGGTGTGCCTATTGATGATTATGGTAATGCTGCAATTATTCCAGGCTTAATTGATTTACACATTCATGGTCGCGAAGGTTGTGATGTGATTGATTGTAAAATGAGTAGTATTGAAACGATTTCATGCTCACTTGCAGAGCATGGAGTAACAGGCTTTTTAGCAACGACAGTGACCACCGATTGGCAACAAACACTTAATGCTATGAGTGTAATTGGTCAGGCATACACGCAGCAACCTAGCGGTGCACAGGTGCTAGGTGGCTATAGTGAGGGCCTGTTTTTTAGTGAAGTTCATAAAGGCGCGCACAATCAAGATTACTTTTTAGAGCTATCGCAGTCGCATCTAGAAGCGATGATTAATGCAGCCACGGGTAGCTTAAAAGTGGTTGCGTTGGCGCCAGAAAAGCCAGGCGCAAATGTATTAATTGAATACCTGACAGCGCAAGGAATTAGGGTAATGCTTGGTCACTGTGATGCCAATTATGAACAAACTCAAAGCGCACTTGAGCATGGCGCATGCGGTGGGGTGCATGTTTTTAATGGGATGCGTGGCATTCATCATCGTGATCCAGGTTGTGCTGGCGCGGTATTGATGAATGATGACGCACTTGTTGAAGTGATTGCAGATGGTGTACATCTTCATCCTACAATTTTAAAGCTGATCTATAAGCTAAAAGGTCCACAAAAAATCGCTTTGATCAGTGATTGTATCAATGCCGGTGGACTAAATGATGGTGAGTATAAATTGGGTAAAATGGATGTTGTTGTGCAACAAGGTGTGGCGAGAACTGCCTCCGGCTCGTTAGCTGGCAGCACTTTAACGCTTGAGCAAGCAGTTAAAAATATGCATCAATTAGGCAGTGTTGAGCTACGTGAGGCGATAAATATGGCCAGCATTGTGCCCGCGCAATTTCTTAATATTGCCAGCCAAGTTGGTTCTTTAGCGGAAGGTAAACATGCGAATTTTGCTATTTTAAACAGCGATTTTAGTATTCAGGCGACCTATGTGAAGGGTCAGCGGTGCTTTTTTAAAAGTGCATAAAATGGCTAAAGCGCTCGGCTTTAGTGTGGCTATGCGCTTCAAAACCCATAGAAAGTAAAATATTATAAGATTGATTGCATTTTAAGCGACATGTATGGTGATGTTCGCTATAAGTAATGCTATACTCCCGCCGAATAATTTTTCGACTTTATTAAGAGTAAAATAATGGCAGATTTATCGAAGTACAGAAACATTGGTATTTTCGCGCACGTTGATGCGGGTAAAACCACGACTACTGAGCGTATCCTAAAGCTTACTGGTCAAATCCATAAAACTGGTGAGGTTCATGATGGTGAATCAACAACTGACTTCATGGAACAAGAAGCTGAGCGCGGTATTACTATCCAGTCTGCGGCTGTAAGCTGTTTCTGGAAAGATCACCGTTTTAACGTTATCGATACTCCTGGACACGTTGACTTCACAGTTGAAGTATACCGTTCATTAAAAGTACTTGATGGCGGCATCGGTGTATTCTGTGGTTCTGGTGGTGTTGAGCCACAATCAGAAACTAACTGGCGTTATGCTAACGAATCAGAAGTTGCACGTGTTATTTTCGTAAATAAATTAGACCGTATGGGTGCTGATTTTTACCGTGTAACAGAGCAAGTACGTAAAGTACTTGGCGCAAACCCACTAATCATGACGTTACCAATCGGTATCGAAGATGAGTTCTGTGGTGTTGTTGATGTTTTAACTAAAAAAGCATACATCTGGGACGAAACTGGTCTTCCAGAGAACTACACGATCGAAGACGTTCCAGCTGACATGGTAGACAAAACTGAAGAATACTATGAAATGCTAGTTGAAACTGCTCTAGAGCAAGACGACGAACTTCTTGAAGCGTATATGGAAGGTGAAGCGCCTTCTTTAGAAGATATCAAGCGTTGTATCCGTAAAGGTACTCGTGACCTTGCTTTCTTCCCTACATACTGTGGTTCTGCTTTCAAGAACAAAGGTATGCAATTAGTACTTGACGCTGTTGTTGACTACTTACCATCTCCTACAGAAGTTGATCCTCAACCTCTTATGGATGAAGAAGGTAACGAAAATGGTCAATTCGCAATCGTATCTACTGACGAACCATTCAAAGCGTTAGCGTTTAAGATCATGGATGACCGTTTTGGTGCATTAACTTTCGTACGTATTTACTCAGGTAAACTTAATAAGGGTGACACTATCCTTAACGCGTTTACTGGTAAAACTGAGCGTGTTGGCCGTATGGTTGAGATGCAAGCAGACGACCGTAACGAATTAACTAGCGCACAAGCTGGTGACATCATTGCAATCGTAGGTATGAAAAACGTGCAAACTGGTCACACTCTTTGTGATCCTAAGCACCCAGTAACACTTGAGCCAATGGTATTCCCAACTCCAGTAATCTCGATTGCTGTACAGCCTAAAGATAAAGGCGGTAATGAGAAAATGGGTGTTGCTATCGGTAAAATGGTTGCAGAAGATCCATCTTTCCAAGTTGAGACTGATGAAGATTCAGGCGAAACTATCCTTAAAGGTATGGGTGAGCTTCACTTAGATATCAAAGTTGATATCCTTAAGCGTACTTACGGCGTAGATCTTATCGTTGGTCAACCACAGGTTGCTTACCGTGAAACTATCACTCGTGAAATCGAAGATAGCTACACGCATAAGAAACAATCAGGTGGTTCTGGTCAGTTCGGTAAAATCGACTACCGCATCAAGCCAGGCGAAGTTGCTTCAGGCTTCACGTTTAAATCATCAGTTGTTGGTGGTAACGTACCTAAAGAATTCTGGCCTGCAGTTGAGAAAGGCTTCAAGTCAATGATGAGCGAAGGTGTGCTAGCTGGCTTCCCAGTGCTTGACGTTGAAGTTGAACTTTTCGACGGTGGCTTCCATGCCGTGGATTCATCTGCAATCGCATTCGAAATCGCTGCTAAAGGCGCTTTCCGTCAATCGATCCCTAAAGCGGGCGCACAACTTCTTGAGCCAATCATGAAAGTTGACGTGTTCACTCCAGAAGATCACGTTGGTGATGTAATCGGTGACCTTAACCGTCGTCGTGGTATGATGAAAGACCAAGAAGCTGGTTTAACAGGCGTTCGTATTAAAGCTGACGTTCCGTTATCAGAAATGTTCGGTTACATCGGTTCATTACGTACAATGACATCAGGTCGTGGTCAGTTCTCTATGGAGTTCTCACACTATGCACCATGTCCACAAAACGTAGCTGAAACTGTAATCGCTGCAGAAAAAGAGAAAAAAGCTGCTAAGTAATTAGCCTTTAAACTCTTAAAAAACCCGCACTTGTTGCGGGTTTTTTATTGCCAGAAATATTATCCCTCCAACAATCGAATACTTTTTTGTTGTGATGCTAGCAATGAGTCGTTAGCACTCTTTAGTAGTTATTTAAGCAAACAGTTAAATAATAGAAAAAGAATCAACTATTTATTACTGCAGCTTAAACGTTATTCCACTCATCAGTTGTAGTTTAAAAGCTGGCTGTCTTACTAATTAAACTAGTTATTTATAACTAGGTAAAAAGTAGTGCAATTACTTGAATCTTAGTTACTAATACAGGTAGAATACCCGCTTATGCCACCCATATACGCATATTAGAGAAATGGAAGTCTCTCGAATAAAGAGACATATATGTGTACTTTTTAGGACGTTTATATGAATTCAATTAAATTGAGCCCAAACTGGCTGTTGCAGTTAGTTATGATACTAACCCTTTGTGCTGTTGCTTTTTTGCTAACAATCATCTTTGCTGTAAATCAGACTTTTTTAGCCCTAATTATTGTTCCTGTTATATTTATTATCTCAATTTTGAGCATCATCAATTTACGCTTTTTGCATTGTTATAAAGCGGGCATTTATTACTCTCAGGGGTTAGGTAAAAAATATATTAATGCAGATGAAATTATTGATATTCAATTTAACTCATTAAAATTACTGACTGTATTATCGGTTTCTTTAGAAGATAGCAAAGTAATCCACTTTTATAATTGGCAGTTTGATGATCAAGCTCAGCAGTCAATTATGTATTGGTATAGTAAGAAGAATAGCTGTAATAATTCACAGCATACCCAATGTAATGCATAAAAAAGGCCGCAGTTTAGCGGCCTTTTTACTAATCTGAACTCTGCTGAATAAACTTATTACAAGCAGAGTTTAGTTTATACTACGCTTTTTTACGGCGTAGGAATGTTAGTGGTAACGCCAGTAACGTTAACCAAAATAATGAACCTGAGTCATCGTCTTCGTCATCAGTCTCATCATTAGCGATATTAATGTAAACAAGCTGCGCATTTGATAAATTACCAGCACTGTCTTTTGCTTGTACCATTAATGTGATTTTTCTTTCAAACTCATAGTCTAAATCACCAGCAACGATTAGTTGCCCTTGCTCATTTATAGTTACTGCATCGTGGCCAGATACAATGAAGCCAATAACGGGTGTGTACTGTGCATCGGCATCACTAAAACTCAATTGACCAATGACAGTGCCAATTGGACTATTTTCACTGATGCTAAAACTCTGCTCAGGCTCTAGAACTGGAGCTTGTGGCTCAGGAATTGGCTCTACAGCAGGGGCAGATTGAATATCAATAATTACAGGATCATGATCAGAGGCACGATAAGCACTCTCTGAATACAAGCTAGCAACTTGAGAATCAGATTTAAACTCTACGTTATAATCCAGACTGATCGGCTCATCAGCATTGATATGCCAATCTGTCGCTGCAACAACCTTCGCGAGTAAGCTTGGGCTGGCAACTGCATGATCTAGGCTGCCCATACGTCCAGAAAAACTATATGAATAGCCAAGAGTGTTACCATCTAATTCTGCAACGACATTTTTAAATCCTTTGTCTGCAAATGCACGTATTGGATCTTCCATCGCATAGGCATTCATATCACCTACTAATATGATGTCCTCATCGTCTATGCCTGTTGGCTTGCTATCAAGCCAGTCTGCAAAGCCATTAGCACCAGCAACGCGGATCTCATTCCAACATGCTTGCCCATCACCTAAATCGGCATTGTTGCCATCGGCACTGCCACAGCTACCTTTGGATTTTAAATGTGCTACAGCAACAGTAAATACTTCTTCTGATTCAAGTGATTTGAAGCTTTGTGCGATAGGTGTACGGTTACTATAGTCAAATGGATATTGGGTTGTGATAGCTGCGGTGCCAACTTGTGCGACTTTATTTGCACGGTAGATAAGTGCGGTGGTAATTTCATCAGTACCAATTTTATCTACGTTAAAATTAACAAAGGCGTATTCATTATTGCTATCTTCATCGTTTAACGCATTAACTAGACTAGCAATAGCGCTATTTGCACCGAAACCATCGTTTTCGATTTCCATTAAGCCGATAACATCAGCTTCTATAGCAACAAGTGCACTGACAATTTTCGCTTGTTGGCGAATAAATTCAGCTTCACTATCAGCGCCACGACTGGTTGGGAAACCAGCACCTTGACCATCACCATTAAAGTAGTTAAGGACATTAAAACTTGCAATTCGAATATCTGCATCAGCGTGCAGTTCTGGCGCATTTGTACGTGGGTTAGTTGCAACAAAAGTTGGTTGTACTGTTGGGTGAATACGATAGCGATCAAAGCTGTAACCCATTACACCAGTGATTGCGTTTACAGAATCACCTAAACGTAATGTGTTATAAGCGTCTAAGCCAGTACCAGGGTAAGAAACTGGGTCAAGGTTTTGCTTCGTTGAACCATCATCAAGTAAGATTTGTTTTTTTATGTTTTCGGCTTCAACAGCGTTAGCAGCATCACCAGGAAGGGCTATTTGTGTACCTTGATATAAGCGTTCTGTGGCAAGACCTACTTCACCATAACGGCCTAAACCATAGTTGTTGCTAACAACCAGCGGTTGTTCTAGTGAAACCAGCATGCCTTCATAAGCTTCTAAATCGGTTACATTATTAACAGGGAGAGTGATACTTGTTGCTGTTGGCGTTAAGCCTGTAGCACATACTTCCACTTGACTAACATCACCAATTTGGGTGGCATTAAAGTATTCTGCGACACTGCCTTTAACTCGCACGTGATCACCAACATTGACATCGGTATTAGCAAAATAAACAAAGATACCTTCAGAAGTAAGTGGGTTTGTATCAATATCTGCATCAAGTGATGTAATAAAGAAGCCACTTAATTGCTCACTACCTTGAAAATCAGCAGTTACTACGCCTTCCAGCTCAATTTCTGTGTTTAATAGAGGGCTATCACCACCTTCACCTTGTACTGCGCTGATAAGTGTTTTAGCTGCGCCGCATTCTAATGGAATAACTGGTTCTGGATCTGGGGTTGGCTCAGTACTCTCACCATGAAAACCGAGCCCTGAAAAGTCATCTTTATCAAATTGTAGCCATTGTTCACTTGGATCAAATGACGCAGTAGCATCGCTGCGACCTGCAGTAATACTTAGCTTGCGACGTAAGCTTTTGTCCTTGGTGCTAACACCTCCGGCTGACCATTCGCTACCAGGGTCAACGCCTAACTGACCAAAGCTATCAACAATAGTGCCGTCTTTCGTAAGTACCAATGCATCATCACCATTGAAATAAGTAACGGTTGCTTCAATATCAGCTTTAGCTTTAAGCTCGTCTACAGAGCCTGCATTTACGATTACATAGGTGCCATTGGCGGCTAAGCTACCGGATAGAGCAAGTGTATTATTTGGAGCTGTCAGGTCGCCATTGCCATTGGCGAAAAGTGAGATGTTATAGCCATCAAGCGATAGTGTTTCGCCAGAGGTATTAAAAAGCTCAATTGCTTTATTGTTACTACCACCTTCAACATATTCTGAAATTATTAAATTAGCAGAAGCTGGTGCACTGAGGCTTGCAATTACAAGCGCCAATGGCGTTATTTTTGTTTTAAACATTATTATTTTTTCCCGTGTATTGTGTCCCGAGTGGGACAAACAGTTTAAGGAAAATTTATGACAAAGAAAATACAAAATGTTAATAATATGGAAATAAAAAGGGCGCAGAATCGCCCTTTTCTAAATTAAAAATGTATAAGGCTTACCTTTTTAGCAGTTGTGCAGCCTGCTTTGCAAAATAGGTAAGAATACCGTCAGCGCCAGCACGTTTGAAAGCAAGCAAGGACTCCATAATTGTGGCTTCTTCAGCAAGCCAGCCATTATCAATCGCCGCTTTATGCATCGCGTACTCGCCACTCACTTGATAAGCAAACGTCGGCACACCAAATTCATCTTTAACTCGGCGTACGATATCTAAATAAGGCATACCGGGTTTCACCATCACCATGTCAGCACCTTCTTGTAAATCCAGCGCTACTTCACGAATGGCTTCATCGGAATTAGCTGGGTCCATTTGGTAGGTTTTTTTGTCCGCACCTTTTAAGTTACCAGCCGAACCGACTGCATCACGAAATGGTCCATAGTAACTTGAGGCATATTTAGCTGAATAAGCCATAATGCGTGTATGAATATGGCCTTCAGCCTCTAGCGCTTCACGGATCGCGCCAATGCGGCCATCCATCATATCTGAAGGGGCAACAATATCTGCACCCGCTTGTGCATGAGATATCGCTTGTTTAACTAATATTTCTGTCGTGATGTCGTTAATTACATAGCCATCATCGTCGATAATTCCGTCTTGCCCATGCACTGTAAAGGGATCAAGTGCTACATCGGTGATTACCCCTAATTCTGGATAGGCTTCTTTGAGTGCGCGTACAGTGCGTTGTGCCAGTGCATCATCATTGTAAGCTTCTTCAGCAAGCAATGATTTTTTGTCCGCAGGGGTGACCGGAAAAATAGCGATTGCAGGAATACCTAATTCAACCAACTCTTTTGCTTCAATCAGCAGTAAGTCAATCGATAAGCGCTCTATGCCTGGCATCGATGCAATGGCTTCTCGGCGATTGTTACCTTCAAGCACAAATACTGGGTAAATTAAGTCATTCACACTGAGTTGATTTTCAGCCATCAAGCGGCGAGAGAAATCATTGCGGCGCATTCTGCGCATGCGAGTATAAGGGAAAAGGTCGAGACCTGATTGGGCCATTATTTGCTCCTAGTCTAAAATTGGAAAACTAACTACACGATTACGCCCACTTTGCTTGGCATGATAAAGTGCTTTGTCGGCGCAGTCGGTGAATAATCCCGGATTGTGAATGTCTTCAGCGATGGCGCTATATACACCAGCACTAATAGTAAACTTTATCTCATTGTTTGCTACTGTAATTGTCGCATCCATGATTGCTTGGCGGATTTGCTCCGCTATTTCTACAGCACCACCGAGGGCGGTATTGGGGAGTAAGATAACAAACTCTTCGCCACCATAACGGGCTACTTCGTCAAGTGGGCGTTTTAAATGGCTTTTTATAATGTCAGCCACAGCACGAATAGTTTGGTCGCCAATTAAGTGCCCATAGGTGTCGTTAATGCTCTTAAAGTGGTCTATGTCGAGCATTATCACGCTTAAAGATGTTTGCTCCCGACGAGAGCGACGCAAGTCCATTACTAGCTTTTTATCGAAATAGCGGCGATTTTTTATTTGTGTTAATGGATCTTCCATATTGATTTGTTCAAGTGCGCGATTCTTTTCTTCAAGCTCACGCAGAGTGACCTGAAGTTCAAACGTTCGCTCTTCTATATTTGCTTCTAAATCTAACCTAGCTTGTTCTTGCAGCTCTAAACGTTCTTGTAAGATGGCATCTTGTGCTTCACTTTGGGCTATTTTACTCTGCTGTGCAGTAACTTGGGCATCGCGTTCGATTAAAAAGTGTTTGATGGTAGCAAAGCTTAAACTGAGTGAGCAGATTAAAAAGCTAAAAAATACAAACGGTAAACCACGCGCATTAAAATCATAGAAATTAAACACAACAATAATCATGTAAAGCTGTGCGGAAAAAACATCAACGCTCCACATAGCAGCGCACATAGTGGCTGTGTTCGCTGTTGCTTAATATCGATCCCTAACGCCGCTATGTGTAATAACATAACTAGCGCGGGCAAGAGTAGACTGTAATAAAGCATGATATTTGTTGGTAATAACCAAATAAAAAATAGGCTGATAAAAAGTAACCAGTTACTCAATCTATGTAAGGGTTGCAGCCACATTTTCGTGGACAGTCGTAATTGTTCAAATAATAGTTTGAATAAGCAAGTGGTTAATATCAACATGCTTGGAACTGCAAGCTGCTGCAGACTAGGCAAAGACGGGTGAAAATAGCGATAGCCAAAGCCATATAAGTAAATCAGTAATAACCATAAAGTCATTAAAATAGTGCCACAGAGTGCAAAGTAGCGCTTTCGTGAAAAACCAAACATAACCAAGCAAGTGATCGCTAAAGATAAAATAAACCCGACTAGCAAGCCATACATTAAATTAAACTTACTTTTATATTTTAAATATTCATCATATTGCCAAAGACTTAACGGCACTCTGACACCATCTAGACTTTTAATATGAAGTAGTAATGTTGAGTTACTTTTCGGTGGGAGTGTTAGCTTTACTAATAATGATTCTGTTTTAATTTGTCGGTTATTGAGTGGTAATGCATCACCAATTTCTTTAAACAATAATCTGTTTTGCTTAAAGTAATGGTATACAGCCACTTTATCTAATAACGGATTATCAATGGACAGTAAAATTTGTAGATCTGAATCCTCAGCGTTGACCAGTTGTAGGCGCAGCCACACGGCTTGATTGGTTAGTCCTAAATTGAGCGATTGCTCAGGAAGTTGTTGCCATTGCTGAGTAGGGGCTAGCTTAGCTTGCTCTATTGTTAAAGGTTGTTGAGAATATTCAAAAGGAATATTTAATATATGTTCAAAATGCTTATCTAAGGTGATCTGCGTTGCATTGGCTGAGAATGAAATAAGTACAAAGCTATAAAGCAGCAACCAAACACGCTTCATTATCAGCCCTTGTGGTTGAATAACTGTTGGAAGTTAAGTGTAGTTTGCTTTGCAACAGTTGCAAACTCTAGACCTTTTAAGGACGCAATTGTTTGGCATATATGTGGTAAATAGCTTGGTTCATTGCGATGCGATTTTGGTTTTGGAGTTAACGAGCGTGGGATCAAAAAACGGCGCATCTGTTTCAATTAATAGACGCTCTAATGGCAGCATAGGCACCAGTTGTTGTAGTGATTTACCACGACGTTCGTCACAGACCCAACCAGTAATACCAATGTATAAACCGAGTGATAAGTATTGCTCTAAGGCGTGTTGATCACCGGTAAAACAATGTAATACTCCTCGCACTGAATACTGTTGCAGTATCGCCAGCATATCTTCGCTCGCATCTCGCTCATGTAAATATACCGGAAGATTTAACTCTACCGCTAAAGCGAGTTGTCGGTGTAACACAGAACGTTGAGTTTCACGAGGCGAAAAGTCGCGGTTGTAATCTAACCCGCATTCACCAATTGCTACAATCTCAGGATTTGCAGCAAGAGCGCACAATTGTATTTCTAGTTTTTCATCGGCTGATTTTGCGTCATGGGGGTGAACACCGGCGGTAGCAAGTAGGTGGTACTGTTGTGCTAAGTGAAGAGCTTGCTGGCTGGAGTTTATATCGCAACCAATTAACAGCATCTGGCTAACATTTTGCGCTTTTGCACGAGTAATGATAGCCGAATGTTGAGCATCAAATTGATGATTGGTAAGATTTACGCCAGCATCAATAAGTGATGTGGTCATTAATTAGTGCGCTTAACGCGGATTGAGCGATTCTGACCTGCTTTTTTCAATAAAAATGAGTTGAACATACCGCGCTCAATAATTACAGTATCATCTTGGTCGATACGCAAGCTATCTGAGCCAATTTGGCGCCATTGTTGGCCGTTATTTAAACTAATTATTAACTCACCGTAAGGTGCTTCTTTTACGTTAGTCACGACGGCAGTAATTTCATTGTCGTTTTCTTTTACTAGTTCTTTATGCTCTAAGCCAAAATCTTCATTTTTAACTTTAACTATTTGCTTACTAGCAACAGCTACATCCGCTGTTGCGGTGACTGAACTTGCAGGTGGAGTTAAGGTTTTTGTTGTTTCTGGTTTAGTTAATGACTTGCCTGCCATGGTATTGTCGTAACAAAGCAAGCGATTGAAGTCATTTTCAATAAATGTACAGGCTTGTAAAGCTTGTAAGTTAACTTCATTGGCATGAACAGTTGGAATGCTTAACAAGGCAAGTATTGGTAAAAGTTGTTTTTTCATTTATTCCTCTGATTCATCTTGTTGAGGTTTAGCCTTATAAAAGGATGCTAAGATTAAACCCAATTCAAATAACAGCAGCATTGGAAATGCTAATAAAGATTGTGATAGCACATCAGGTGGCGTTAAAAACATTGCTACAACAAAAACCCCGACTACAATATAAGGGCGTTTCTCTTTTAAACTTTGTGTTGTGGTAGCGCCACTAAAACATAACAGCATAATAGCTACCGGAATCTCAAAAGCGACCCCAAAGGCAAAAAAGAGCTTCAATGCAAAACTTAAGTAGCTACTAATGTCTGGTGCCAAGGTCATCATTTCTGGACCAACGCTAGTAAAAAAGCCAAGAATAATGGGCAGCACTACAAAGTAACAAAATGCGATACCACTATAAAAAAGAATAATGCTTGATGCCAAAACAGGCATTAACATACGTTTTTCATGTTGGTATAACCCTGGCGCAATAAAGCCCCAGATTTGGTGTAAAATTAACGGAAACGCTGCAAATAAAGCGACAAATAAGGTTAACTTAAACGGCGCAAAAAACGGTGCAGTTACATCTGTAGCGATCATGGTTGCTGTACTTGGTAAGTGCGCAACTAATGGAGCCGCTACAAAACCGTAAATATCGTTTGCAAAGTAAACCAGCGCAATAAAAAATACTAATATGGCTAATAAGGCTTTCATGAGCCTATTTCGCAATTCAATTAAATGACTTACAAAGCCTGATTTAACTTGTTCAGTCATAATTTAACTCGTTACCGATATATAGACCATAGCTAACAAAAATAATTTCATTTTTGTTCATCAACATTCACTTTATCTGCTTGCTCAGGAGGATTTCTTTTATAACTATGGGTGACCGAGTCCGCAGCCTTTTGCAATTCGCTGACTGAATCTTTTATTGCAGGACTTAAGTCCTGCATGCCTTGTTGTTCGGCTTTTTTTAAATTTTGGTGTAACTCATGCACTCTTAATTCTTCATTAACTTCAGCCTTAACCGAATTAGCCAGCGATTTTATAGTTTTTATCCAACGGCTAACAGTACGAATAGCAACTGGCAACCGCTCAGGGCCAAGTACCACTAAGCCGACGATTAACACCACAACAAGTTCCCACATACCCATGCTAATTAAGCCTTATGGTCTTCTTTACTTTTATCAACAGACTCTTTGTTTTGTATTGGGTTATTTGCTTGTTCAATTGGTTCTGCTGGTTTATTTTGCTCATCTTCAGAGACTGCTTTTTTAAACCCTTTTACAGCGTTACCTAAATCACCGCCAATACCACGCAATTTTTTCGTACCAAAAAGTAACACTATGATTGCCAAAACAATTAACAATTGCCAAATACTAATGCCGCCAAAACCCATGATGTTCTCCACTTAATTAAATACTGTGAATTAAAATTATTGTACTGATTATACTCACCGAGCACTAAATAGCACTTAGTTTATGCAGCGCTGCGCCAAGCAAGTATAAAGCCGCTTAAAGAGCATATCGCAGCAATACCTGCAGCGACAAGGTCATGCTGCAAATAACATAACCCTGATACTATCATTGCTGAGCCAGCAAAAAGACCAAGTAATAATGGCTTGTGCGATGGCTGTGGCAGTGGTGCAGGACTGTTGCGCTGTTGTTTTAAGTTGTGATAGATCAAATCAGGTAACTCGGGCATTTTTTCTGCCCAAAATGGCAAATTTGCGTATACCTGTTTAAATACCGACCAAGGACCAACCTGTTGCTTTACCCAGTCTTCTAAAAAGGGTTTAGCTGTTTTCCATAAATCTAGTTGCGGATATAGCTGACGCCCAAGGCCTTCAACATACAACAAGGTTTTTTGTAGTAGAACTAATTGGGGTTGAACTTGCATATTAAAGCGACGAGCGGTATTAAATAGATTAACTAAGACATGGCCAAATGAAATCTCTGCTAATGGCTTATTAAAAATCGGCTCGCAGACAGTGCGAATGGCAAACTCAAATTCTTCCACGCTGGTGTCTTTAGGTACCCAGCCAGAATCGACATGTAATTGTGCGACTTGACGATAATCGCGATTAAAAAAGGCAATAAAGTTTTCGGCTAAGTAACGTTTGTCTTCTTTGTTTAGCGTGCCCACGATGCCACAATCGATACCGATAAATTTGGGGTTTTCAGGGCTTTCATAGGATACAAATACATTACCAGGGTGCATATCAGCATGAAAAAAACTATCACGGAACACTTGGGTGAAAAACACCTCCACACCGCGTTCAGCCAGTAGTTTCATATTGGTGTTTTGCGCAACTAATGCCTCAGTATCAGACACTGGAATGCCGTAAATTCGCTCCATGACTAGTACATTTACGCGACTATAGTCACTGTAAACATAGGGAATATAAAGCGAATCAGAACCTTCAAAATTACGCTTTAATTGAATGGCGTTTGCGCCTTCACGCATCAGATCAAGTTCATCAAGTAAGGTTTTCTTATACTCTTTGACTACTTCAACAGGGCGTAACCTTTTCGCTTCATTGATTAACTTGGCCACTATTTTAGAAAATTGTTCCATTAATGCTAAATCAGCGTCAATTTGTTCTCTGATATCAGGGCGAATGACTTTGATAACCACCTTTTGTGGTTGATTATGCTCATCCACTAAAGTGGCTGTATGTACTTGGGCAATGGATGCTGAAGCTAAAGGGGTTTGCTCAAAATCACTAAAGTATTCACTGATATCATCGATTTCGAGTGCATTTTCAATTAGTTGTTGTGCTAACACACCATCAAATGGCTGTACTTGATCTTGCAGCAAGGCTAGCTCTAAAGCGATATCTAGTGGTAATAAATCGCGCCGAGTAGATAACATTTGGCCAAATTTGATCCATACTGGCCCCAATTGTTGTAATGCTAAACGCAGTCTTAACCCTGCTGGTTTTTCTGGGTGCTTATTGGTTAGCCAAAATAGACATGCACGGCCAACTTTGCCATACCAAGGTATTTTTTGTGATGGGATCAGTTCATCCAAACCATAGCTAAGGAGGGTTTTTGTGATGTTATAAAGCCGAGCAGCTGACACAGATAATCCTTACTGATTCATTTTGCTTGAAGTAGTTGGTTGATACGTAACTCAAGTTGCGCAACATGTGCTTTGAGTTGACGCGTGTGTTGCTTAAATTGCTCAAGCTCTAAAGGATGAATGGTCACTTTGAGCTCGTCTTGGCATAAAGTAGTTAGCGTTGTAGAGAGTTTCTTGTTGGCTTTTTGACTTTGCTGTTGAGTTTGTTTAACTAACTGCCATAGTTGCTGTGCCGCTGCGTCACCAAGATAATCAGATAAGTGTTCAGGCCAATCGATATTAAGCGCAGCGAAAGCATTACTAAACCCTTGTGCAATATTTAGATCACCTTGCAAATCGAGTTTATCTTGGCGGATTAACTGAGTCAGCATTGCAGGGTTTTTAAGTGCCATTAAAGTATTAATATCGGCGCTTATCATGCAGTCATATTGCGTTTCGGTAGTGTTGTATAAATGCAGTTGTTGGCCAGTAAACACCACTAAAAACTGCTGTTGCCAATCGCGTATATCAATTAATAAACGTTGTTGGGATATTGACGACAGTCTATCGCTAAGAGTGGGATCGAGTTTAAGCGCCGTATTTAAAACCCTTTCGACGAGTGCGACCATGAAATTATTTAACATACAATACCTTAGCAATAAACTTTACTAGCTGGTGTGACGCTTAATATTTAAAGCCACGATGTAATGCTACAATACCACCGGTGAGATTTTGATAGGTGGTTTGCTCAAATCCAGCCTCGTTCATCATTGCTTTTAGTGTTTCTTGATCTGGGTGCATACGAATTGATTCAGCTAAATATTTGTATGATTCACCGTCGTTAGCAACTAACTCACCCATTTTAGGTAGTAAGTTAAATGAGTAAAAATCATAGGCTTTACTTAATACTTGATGCTCTGGTTTGGAGAACTCCAATACCAGCAGACGACCACCAGGCTTTAAGATTCGGTACATCGAGCGAAGTGCTTTATTTTGATCTGTAACATTACGTAAACCAAAGGCAATGGTAATTAAATCAAAACTATTATCAGGGAAAGGCAGTGCTTCAGCATTCATTTGTACGTAGTCAATATTACCGACAAGACCTAGGTTATGTAGCTTTTCGCGCCCCACTTTAAGCATTGATGAGTTAATATCACCTAATACTACTTGCCCAGTATCACCAACTAGTTGACTAAACCTTTGCCGTTAAGTCGCCGGTGCCACCGGCTAAATCCAGCACATGATGGCCTTTACGCACACCTGAACTAGCAATGGTTTGACGTTTCCATAAACGATGAATACCAAACGACATGAGATCATTCATTACGTCATATTTAGTAGCAACGGAATGAAATACATCGGCAACCATAGAAGCTTTTTCGGTTTCGGCAACGGTTTTATAACCAAAATGCGTGGTCTTTTCAGGATTCTCGTTCATGATTAATCTCTATCGTGGTAATAAAGACTAGTGTACTTGATTGTTACGCCATGGTGCAATTTGAATCTGGGGAAAATTGCTTGTGGATCAAGCTTTATGAGTTACGGCTCACTGTCCGGCAATAAAGCTGCTTTGGCCAAGCGATCTGGCTTTATGTGCTGCATTGGAGGCTTTACGGGCAAGATTATTAAAATCTTTTTCGTCTAAGTGCTTGGCAATCCCTAATGAAAGGTTGATTGCTGGAAGTTTAATACCGTTTTTAGAACTAACGAAACGTAATTTTTCGACTCCATTACGGACTTTTTCAACATTCGCAGTTTCAGGGTCGATATCAGCCAATAATACAGTAAAAGCATCTTTGCCTGTTCGCCCTGGTAGGCCACTTTCAAATACATATTTTTGAATTTGTTTAGCTACCTTGCTTAAAATTACTTCACCAATGATATCGCCGTAGTTATCAATAAAGTGATCTAGGTTATCTATTTGAATGGCAATCGCGCACACAGATTTTTTTGGTCTAACCATAATTGTGTTTGCTGGTTTAAATAATGACGTTTAAAAAGGCCTGTTTGTTGATCGGTGATGTGTTGTTTGCGTAATTGTACGAGTTGTTGTTGAGTTTTTTCTTGTCGTCGCTTTGCTTTGATCAGCTCTTGTTTAAATTGTTTATGTTGAGTGAGCAAGTGAGCAGTTTGCTTATTTAATGTCTCAAGTGCGAGGCGAGTTTGGGCAATATTATTTTCATCTAAAGAATGTACACAGTCGCTGACTTGACTTGCAAAGCGGATAATATCTTTTTCGGTTGAGTGCGCGCTACGTGATAATGAATTAATAATACCATCAACATTACGAACCATATTGGTTTCAGCTTTATGGGCTTGATCCATGTAATCGAAATAAAGTTGTTCTACATAAACACAGTCAATTTCTTGGCCTTGGGCAATTGCACGATCGATAGTGGTATTTAAATCAGAATTAACTTGGCTAACGTAGGTGTAGACAACGTGATAATTAAGAGGAGTCGGTGGTAATATATGATGTTCTAAAAAGATACATACCTTGGTCATTTTTTCTTGAGCAATAGCCATGGAATCATGGAACATCATTGTATACACCAATTAAATACACGTAACAGCGAAATTAAATAACTCTCTCCGTGAGGTCTTGACGCAATCCTAGCGTATGGGATTGCCTTACATTAATCTGTATCGGGGATATTTAAAAGCAAAAATATGTAATTTGATAGCGAAATTTCTATTTTTATCGCTCAATAGCTGGTTTTCTCGACAATCTTATTAAGCAATAAAAAGTGCTGATTAACTACTAGTCAATAGTCGCGGTTAATTTAACCTTGTATTTATTGCCCTTGGTCGCATTTTTTTGGTTATTGTAGCAGTCTAGGTTAGGTTAACCCTCACGTTTTCAGTAGCAGATCCCTATTATTATGAAAATCACCTTCATCGGTTATGCGTCATTCTCTGTTAAGCATCGCCTTGGCATGTACATTAAGTGCTTGCCAAATGACCACCGTAGATAGCGATCAACAATTTACGCAGGTTGCGCAATCAATTGTTGATTATCGTAAAAGTATTAGCACGTATAGCAACCCCGAGGGTGTTGATGGTTATTTGTTAACTAATTTATCTGCTGAGTTTCTTGAAAAGAAATATCAACATAACACTGAATTATTAGCGCAGTTAGATGCAATAGATAAAGATAAACTCAGTGATGAAAACCGTATTAATCTCACTATAATTCGTGGACAAGTACAAAATAGTATCGATGAATATGTATTTAACAGCCACTACATGCCGCTTACTTCTGAATATGGCTTTCACTCTAGTTTATCTTTTATGGTGTCGAGTTCAGATTATAAAAAATTAGCTGATTACCAGCTTTATTTGCAACGTTTGCAGCAAGTTCCTCGATTTTTTCAGCAAAACATCAGCTGGATGCGCAAAGGTTTAGAAGTTGGTTTAACGCAACCGAAAGCGGTGCTTGTGGGTTATCAAGACTCTATCAGTGCATATATTGTTGATGACGCTACTGAGTCTGAGTTTTATAAACCATTTTTAAATAATACCGCTGGTTTGAGTGATGGTGAGTTTTTTGCTTTACAACAACAAGCAAAGAAAATTATTAAAGAGCAAGTGATTACTGCTTATCAAGATTATTTAACATTTTTTAATGAAGAGTATCAGCCAGGTGCGCGTACTGAAATTGGTATCTCTGCAACACCTAATGGTGCTGCGTTTTATGCCAATCGCGCCAAGTATTATACCACCACAGATATGACGCCAAAAGAAATCCATGAACTGGGGTTAAAAGAAGTGGCACGTATTCGTGCTGAAATGGATAAGATTATTGAGCAAGTTGGTTTTAAAGGCACGTTTGCTGAATTTGTGCACTTTTTACGTACTGATCCGCAATTTTATGCTAAAACACCGGAAGAGTTATTAAAAGAAGCATCGTACATAGCTAAAAAGATGGATGCACAATTACCTAAGCTATTTCATACCTTACCACGCATGCCTTATGGTGTTGCGCCGGTGCCAGCAAGCATAGCGCCTAAGTACACGACTGGCCGTTATTCTGGTTCGAGTCGTGATGATCAAGCGGGTTATTACTGGGTAAACACTTATGCACTTGATAAGCGCCCTTTATACGTATTAGAAGCTCTCACTTTTCATGAGGCTGTACCAGGGCATCATTTACAGATCTCCCTTAATGCTGAATTAGAAAACTTACCAAGCTATCGTCAGAATGCATACTTATCGGCATTTGGTGAAGGGTGGGGGTTATATTCTGAGTATTTAGGAATTGAAGCGGGTTTTTACCAAGACCCATACAGTAACTTTGGCCGTTTAACTTATGAAATGTGGCGAGCAGCTCGTTTAGTGGTTGATACTGGCATGCATATGTATGGCTGGAGCCGAGATCGCGCGATGAAGTTTATGAGTGAAAATACGGCATTGTCACTACATAACGTGAAAACCGAAACTGATCGTTATATTTCATGGCCAGCACAAGCACTATCATACAAAATTGGTGAGCTGACTATTAAGCGCTTACGTAAAGAAACCGAGCAAGCATTAGGGCAAGACTTTGATGTACGTGAGTTTCACCATCAAATACTTCGCCACGGTTCTGTGCCAATGTCAGTATTAGAAGATCAAATCCATCAATATATTGAAACCGAGCTAGAAAAGCGCGGCTAAATTACACCGTTCAATTTATCTCGGTTCGTGCTGATTAGCGTGTAACCGAGCTTTTCTTACAAAACATTTGCTTGAAACTTGTTCTGCTTATATTCTCAAAGCTGGAAAAACAACCAGCAAGGGGCGCTGCATGAGTAATTTAATAGTTTTTAGCATTGATGTGTTTGCCAGCTTATTTATAGTGGTATTTGGGTGTTTAGTTTTAGTTGTTATTTATTTTTATATCAGTGATGTAACTCAATCTAAACAAGCGATTAGACGTAATTATCCGGTAATAGGTCGGTTTAGATACTTTTTTGAGCGCCAAGGTGAGTTTTTTCGTCAATACTTTTTCGCTATGGATCGCGAAGAAATGCCATTTAATCGCGCCGATCGTAGTTGGGTTTATAAAGCGGCTAAAAATGTTGATCGTACCACCGCCTTTGGCTCAACTCAGAGCCTAGAAGTTACCGGGACCGTGATGTTTATGAACTGCGCGTTTCCTACCTTGGACGAAGAAGCGCTTGAACCTAGTGCAGTTACGTTAGGGCCGCATTGTCGAAACCCTTATATTACTAAATCGCTATTCAATATTTCAGGTATGAGTTTTGGTGCGTTATCAAAACCTGCTGTACGTGCGTTATCGCAAGGTGCCAAACTCGCTGGTTGTTGGATGAACACTGGTGAAGGTGGTTTAAGCCCTTATCACTTAGAAGGAGGTGCCGACATTGTGTTTCAAATTGGCACAGCTAAATATGGTGTGCGCGATGAACAAGGTAAATTAAGTCATGAGAAGCTCAAGCAAATAGCTGCGCATGAACAAGTAAAAATGTTTGAAATTAAAATGAGCCAAGGTGCGAAGCCTGGTAAAGGCGGTATGTTGCCAGGCAAAAAAGTGACTGCTGAAATTGCGGCTATTCGTGGTATCCCAGAAGGTCACGATTCAATTAGCCCAAATGGTCATCCTGAAGTTAAAAACCCTGCAGATTTACTTGATATGATTGCCTCGGTGCGCGAAACGACTGGCAAGCCAACCGGCTTTAAAGCGGTTATTGGCGCTTATGCATGGCTGGAAACCTTGTTTGCTGAGATCAATCATCGTGGTATTGAATCTGCGCCCGATTTTATTACTATCGATAGTGCTGATGGCGGTACCGGTGCTGCACCACAACCGCTGATGGATTCGGTGGGTTTACCACTGAAAGAAAGTTTACCTTTGGTTGTTAATATGCTCGAAAAGCATGGCCTGCGAGAGCGAATTAAAGTTATTGCGTCAGGCAAACTGATTGTGCCGTCTAAGGTTGCATGGGCGCTCGCGCTGGGCGCAGACTTTGTTGTATCGGCACGTGGTCATATGTTTGCTTTGGGTTGTATTCAAGCGCTGCAATGTAATAAAGACACTTGCCCAACAGGGATAACCACACACAACGAGCGGTTGCAACGTGGCTTAGATGTCGCCGATAAAGCGCAGCGCGTAGCAAACTACAATAAGTACATTCATTATGGTGCGGGTTTAATTGCTCACTCATGCGGGGTATTTAGTGCCCGTGAACTTGGCCGCCAGCATGTGCGCGTTGTGCAAGAAAATGGTTTATCAGAGCCGCTTGATAAAATGTATGAAAATTACCAGTAATTTAAAAGACTAGGTAATAGAAGCTAGGTCCCGCCCAAATAGGTTGATAAAAGGCACTAAATAAAGTGCCTTTTGCTATTTTTATAAATTTAATTTAGTTGGCTTATCAATAAAGAGAAAAACTCTTCTTTGTTATTGCAAGTGTGGGCGTTGAGTACTAACTGCTCACCCAGCGCTAAAGTGTGGCGTTGTACGTCTAAACGCGCCTGCGCATCTTCAATGCCATCAATGTCAGCAACGTGTGCTAAGCCGATAGTGCGGCGTATCAGTTCTGTCCCACAGTAACCAATCGCGTCTTGTAATACTTGTTGCATAAAATACTCGCCATAACCAGCGGCTTTTAAATTGTTATCTGTGGTTTGCTCTGCAATAAATGTCAGCCACTGTTGTTCAAACAAAGAATAACTCTCTTGCAGGCAAGTCAGTAAATGGGTGTGATAGTTACGGCGTGTAACAAATTCACTAATACGAGCATTTTGCGCGCAGTAGTTTAATAATAAATTGCCGATAAATGAGCCGATATCAAAGCCAACTGGGCCAAAAAAGCCAAATTCAGGGTCGATCATCTTAGTGGTTTTTTGATCGACAAAAATACTGCCGCTATGCATATCACCATGTAATAGCGTCTGCGGGCATGATAAAAACTTAGCTTTTAGTTTTGCGATCGCTAAATGTAGTGCGGTGTTATTTTGTAGTTTATTGACTGTACTTTGCAACTCGCTTGGGTAGTTATTACGCTCATGTTCACGCAAGGTATCGTTGAAAAACAAATCTTCAGTAATTTGGCACAACTCTGGATTAGTAAACTGACTGACTTTGGCTTTTTTATCTTGCGCGGTTAGGTAAAAGTCTGAGTTATAAAAACCAGTATGGCTTAAGTAGTGAGCCACATGTTGACCTAATAGCGGAAATTGCTCTGCGTTTATTTGTGCGCTACGCAAAATTTGTAAGTGACCAAGATCTTCTAAAATGGTCAGTGCTTGCTCTGGATTATGATGCAATACTTTTGCTGTGTAGTCAGGGCTTAATGCGCCGTGATTGAGTAAAACCTCAGCTTCAATGCGTGCTCGGTCAAGCGTTAATGGCCATGACTCACCCACACAGCGCGCATAAGGTAAGGCTTGCTTTAAAATAACGCTATTACTTTGCTCGTCGCTTATTCTAAAAACGAGATTTAAATTGCCATCTCCAAACTCATACGCCGATAACGTTTGGTCAGGATCAAACAAATCATACCCATCTTTAGTTACAAGATTTTTAATATAATCAATCGCATGCTGTGCATTAAAGGCAACGTATTCGGCCATCGGCGTACTCTCAGAAAATGATAAACAATAGCATTCTATACCTTCAACCGTTTAGATGTCTACACTTCTGGGTTGTGCGTTTTAAAAACTACTGTAAAATAACCTCAGCCTAACGATTATTCAGGATCAATCATGCAAGACCTCATAGCGAGCAGTTTAAAATATCAAAACAATACACTAAGCGTGTTAGACCAATACCTACTGCCGCATCAGCAGGTATGGCACGAATGTGATGATGTAGCCAGTATGAGGGATTTAATTCTAAGCTTAAAAATACGCGGCGCACCGCTGATTGGTTTAGGAGCAAGTTTGCTAGTTGCCCATTTGGCAGAGCAAGGCACAGCTAAAGTAGCATTAGCGCAGGCGATTGATGATTTAGAAGCCACTCGGCCAACTGCGGTTAATTTAATGCATTGTATGGCAAAGTTACGTATTGCATTACAACAAGATGATTATGTAACGGCAATTGTAAGCGCTGCTGTAACATTGTTTAATGAAGATATCGCCTTGTGTGAAAGCATGGCAAATCATGGTGCTGCATTGGTTAGCAGCGGCGATAATATTCTCACACATTGTAATACTGGTGCCTTAGCAACCGCAGGTATTGGTACTGCTCTTGGTGTTATTTATAAAGCGCAGCAACGTCATGGCGATATTCATGTATGGGTGGATGAAACGCGGCCATTATTGCAAGGCGGGCGTTTAACCGCGTTTGAACTTGAGCGCTGGCAAGTACCTTACACCTTAATTTGCGATAATATGGCAGCGAGTTTAATGGCTGCTGGCAAGGTTGATAAAATTTTTGTCGGTGCAGATCGTATTGCTGCAAATGGTGACTTTGCTAATAAAGTAGGCACTTATAACTTAGCAGTACTGGCGCATTTTCATGACATCCCATTTTATGTAGTAGCGCCGCTAACAACCCTCGATGTAAACACAGCATGCGGTGCAGACATTGAAATAGAACAACGTAACAGCGCAGAAGTGCGCGGTGTAAGCGGAAGCTTTGGTGAAGCGCTATGGGCACCTACAAATGCTAACGTATATAATCCCGCATTTGATGTAACCCCCGCTAAGCTTATTACCGGCTGGGTACTCGATACTGGCGTTTATGACCAACAACAAGTTTTAGTTGGTGAATTAAAAAGGCTGGTTTAACAGCCTTTTGCCACATACACCCATGCATTAATGCCGCTGCTAAATGACTCTTCAATACGGATGTAGTCATTAACTTCGTAGCTATCCGCGTTAGCAAGTTCCTCTAAGGTGATAGTAAAAATAGTGCCAGTTACTGTATCTGTTGGCAGGCCTGTTTTAATTAATGCTGGATGAAAACGCTGGCCGCTGCTTTTCAGCACGGCGGCGTCGGTGATCTCAACTTCGCCTACTACGTAACCTTGTAGTGTATCGGCTTGGCCTTCGAGCAAGCGGCCAAAGGTATCAAGCTGTACTTGCTCTAATTGCAGTGTGCCGTATGAAAACAACTTTTCCATTTAAACTCCATTATTAACAGATATCTAGTCCAATAAAGGAAACTGCTTAGCAATCTCAGATTCGGTGCTTTGTGCCACCCAGCCTTCGGTATTATTGAATAAACGGATCGCAGTAAATTCAGGATCGCTGCCCATATCAAACCAATGGGGAGTAAGCTCTGGTACTGAAATTAAATCACCCTGCTTGCAAAGTACTTGGTAAACCTTGTCGTTAATATGCAGGCAAAATAATCCTTGGCCTTTTACAAAAAAGCGTACTTCGTCTTCACTATGGGTGTGCTCAAATAAAAACTTAGCACGTAATTCTGCAGCGTTCGGATTGCCTTTTGCCAGCGAAATAACATCTACAGTTTGATAACCACCTTGTTGCTTTAAGCTTTCAATATCAGCGTTATAGGCGGAAATAATAGCTTCATGGCTAGTATCAGCAGTAATCATTTTTGTTGCTTGCCACTGCTCAAATCATACATTTACTTTATTAAGCTCGGTGGCAATTTGTGCTGTATCTTGAGTGTTTAATAAAGCATTATTGCCGTTACAGTCAGCAAAAATAGTCAGTTGGCTCATGCTAAATGCTCCACAGTGAATTGGCTAAAATCGTTAATATAGTTATGCGCAGGCGAGCTTGCTTGACCATCACGGATCAGGTGCAAGGTTTTTAAACCTGCGGCTTTGGCAGCATCAAGCTCGGCTGCCACATCACTTAAAAATAACACTTCATTAGCGGCAAAAGGTAGTTGCTCAATAATATTGTGATATGAACGTTGCTCTTGTTTAGCGCCGACTTGAGTATCAAAATAATCAGTAAATAAGGAGCGAATATCACCAAAGTCAGAGTAGTTAAAAATTAAATGCTGTGCTTTTACTGACCCTGATGAATACACATACAACTGCTGGCCGGCTTGTTGCTGTGCAACTAAAAAGTGGTAGGCATCTGGGTATAAATGGCCGGTAAAATCGCCATTTTCATAGCCAGTTTGCCAAATCAAACCTTGTAACTGTTTTAATGGAGTGATTTTTTTATCGTCACGGATCCATTCAAGTAAAGTGTTAATTACGACATCAATACTGGCATCTGGCTGTTCAATAACCGCTTTTACGGCATAAATTTGTTCAGCTACAGCGCTTTGCTCTTGATGAGTTTTTACAAATTCGGGGAGCTGCTTTGCGGCATATGGAAATAGTACGTCTTTAACAAACGAAATACGGGTAATAGTGCCTTCAATATCGGTCAGCAGTGCTTTGATCATGATTCTAATCCTACTAATTTTAAGCGTTCTATCTCACATGCAAATAAAAACTCAAGGCCTTCTAATTGACGGCGTACTTCACCAATAGTGCGACCCACTACATACAAACCGTGGCCGCGAATAAGCACGCCGTGCTCAATAGGCGTGTGTAAGTGGTGATCGCTCACTAATAAACTCAAGCGATCAATATTTTGGTCGTTATCAAAGATTGGAATACTCAAGGTGTCTAAATGTGAAGTAATGCCGGTTAGTGACTTTTGCATTTCGTAGCCGTGTAAGTCTAGGCTGTGACCTTTAATAACCCGAGATAATACCGTCGCAGCAACCGAATGAGTGTGCAATACATAATTAGCAGCAGGAATAAGTTTATACATGCACAAATGCAATTCGGTTTCAGCTGAGGGTTTGGCGGCGCTAGCGCTACGATTACCGACATGATCCAGTTCAATAAAGGTATGCGACCCTAATTGACCTTTGTCAAAACCGCTGGCAGTAACCACAAAACCGGTGTTAGTTCGCGCTGAAAAATTACCACCCGTAGCTGGCACCCAACCACGTTGACTGATCCACTTTCCTGCTTCTATAAGTTCTGAAATAGCGGTATTGTTATGCATACATTCCTCATACTTTTTTAGACGGCTATACATCTGTTAACAGCAATGATAGCATCGCTTTGGGCGCAAAACCATCATTAAGGGTAACCAGTGTTTGAAAGTAAATTGCCAAATTTAGGCACCAGTATTTTTAGTCAAATGACTGCTTTAGCAAATCAATTCGAAGCGATTAATTTATCGCAGGGGTTTCCTGAGTTTGATGCGCCTGAGCTACTTAAAAAACAGCTTAATCATTATGTGCTTGAAGGAGTTAATCAATATTCACCTTCATCTGGTGTGCCGCGCCTGCAGCAACAAATTGCCCAGTTAGCAAAACGAAAATATGCAGCTGAAATAGATGCCGCGCAGCAAGTAACGGTAACCTCTGGCGCGACCGAGGCCTTGTTTGTTGCCATTCAGGCGCTGGTGCGCGAAGGTGATGAAGTCATTGTGTTTGACCCTGCTTATGATTCATACCAGCCAGCGATTGAATTGGCCGGTGGTAAGTCAGTCAATATTGCTCTGCATGCTCCGAGTTATGCAATTGACTGGCAAACGGTGGCTGCGGCTATCAATAGCAAAACGCGGGCTATTATAATCAACACCCCACATAACCCAAGTGGTAAAACGTTAAAACAGCACGATATTAATGCTCTAAAAGCCTTAGTAATTAAGCATGACTTATACCTGATAAGTGATGAAGTATACGAGCATATTACTTTTGATCAGCAACCGCATTTAAGTGTGCTGCGTGATAACGAATTGTTTGCTCGCAGCTTTGTGATCTCAAGCTTTGGCAAGACTTTTCATAGCACAGGCTGGAAAATGGGTTACTGCATCGCACCCGCTGCACTTGCGGTCGAGTTTCGTAAAATTCACCAATATGTGACTTTTTCAAGCTTTACGCCGGCACAACATGCATTAGCCGATATGTTAGAACAGCAAGGTGAGCATGTGGATGAGCTCAGTGAGTTTTATCAACAAAAGCGTGATGTACTTAGTAAAGCACTAAAAGATAGCCGCTTTACCATTTTACCAAGTGAAGGCACCTACTTTTTACTGCTTGATTACAGCGATGTATCGGATTTAAATGACGTAGAATTTTGCCAGTGGTTAGTAGAACAAGCAGGCGTTGCAGCCATTCCACTAAGCGTGTTTTATCAGCAACCAAGCAACGATAAAGTTATTCGCTTATGCTTTGCCAAAAATGACGCCACGCTATTACAAGCCGCGGAGATTTTATGTCAACTTTAACTATAGCACTGATACAAACATCGCTTAATTGGTTAGATAAAGACGCCAACTTGGCACACTTTGGCAATAAAATAGCTGATATAGATAAATCAGTAGAGCTTATTTTATTGCCAGAAACCTTTGCCACCGGCTTTGCTATTAACCTTGATTGCGCAGAGCCGGATCATCAGTTAAAGCAAGGCAAAGTGCTTGATTGGATGATCGCGTCGGCAAAATCAAGCAATGCGGTAATTGCAGGCTCGGTATTGGTAACGCAAGGAAATAAAAAAGCTAATCGCTTTTATTGGGCATGGCCCAATGGCGAAGTGAAGTATTACGACAAACGGCATTTATTTTGCTTGGGCAAAGAGGGCGATTTTGTAACCGCAGGGCAGCAACGTGAAGTGTTCACCCTTAATGACTTTAGAATTTTACCGCAAGTTTGTTACGACTTACGTTTTCCGGTCTTTCAGCGCAATCGCAATGACTACGATGTGATGGTTAATGTCGCCAACTGGCCTGCTGCAAGGCGCAAAGTATGGGACACCTTACTAATGGCGCGGGCGATGGAAAACCAGTGTTATGTGATTGGCGTTAATCGTATTGGTGATGATGCTAATGGCGTCGCGCACAATGGCGGCACGGCAGTGTATGACTTTAAAGGTGATACGTTAGCAGCCGCTACTGATAACAAAGATGATGTTGTTATTATCACTTTGGACAAACAGCCGCTTGAGCTCTTTAAGCAAAGTTTCCCAGCGCATTTAGATGCCGATGGGTTTAGTTTGGGTTATTAAGATAAAGAGACTGTTTAGCCTCTTTACCCGTTTTACGCAGAAGCATTGTAGGTGAGTTTGATCGCAGCGAAACCCGACAACATACAACAAAAAAATAATCTACAGGCTTGTATCAATACAAGGCCGTTTATCTGCGATGAATTTTTACCTGCTCACCCAATCGTTACGAGAGAATACCTAGGCTAGGTTAAAGTATTGATTTAATAGGTAGCAACCTATTGCATTACTATGATGTAACAGTTAGTTATCCGGTTTTTTATCTGCATTGTGATTATATGGTTGGCACAATATCTGAATTTCGTGATGCCCATCATATAATTTAAATAACTCATTGCCCCCAGTTTTGTTAAAAAATTGAGATAGGGTTATTTTGTCCTGCTCATACTCCATTAGTAACCAAAAGCCGTAAAAACCTTTAAACCAAAAATAATAGAATATCGCTGCGAAAAAAATACTAGATAGGCTGCTTTACCTACTTTCTTTTTATATTTTAAACAACTAAGGAACAACCAAATACAACTCAACATTGCTAAAATTAAGAATGCTGAAAAAGGAGTAATAACTACTTCAATGTTGTCCCAGCGAGAGCTTAGACAAGAAGCATGTCGGTCTGAAACTATTGTGTAAATTAAAGTGATTTTGAAAAGGAAGTACAATAATACAGTTGTAAAAACTGCATATAAAATACCACTTTCTTTGTCCTCACTGTTATACCAATCGACTTAAATATTTAACCATTCTAGCGAGCTAAATAAAGCGCTAACTGCGTTATAATTTTTTAAGTAGAACAACTACATGTCAAAATTTACGCCTTGTTATCACTGTATTTATCTGTCGCTATAAATGGTCAGTAACTTAACACGATTGGTATTATTCAACTTGTAGCCTTAGAAAATATTTTGGTGTTTTTAAAAAGAAAAGTCAGAACGATTTTTGAATTTGGTTTAAGAGCTGACTTATGTGTTCTATTTGATATTACATTACACAACTTAGCGGAAGGGATCTAGAGTTTAGTTTTCTGGCCGCACTGCGTGCGTTTAACTTTGTTCCAGACAAAGTTTGGTCGAACCCTAGTCGAGGGTTCTCACCCGCCTTCATTGGTGTAAAGGTTACGGACATAAAACAATAGGCTTTTCATTCTGAAATTTGTGTCAAACGTGGGGATGGGCTTGCTTACGTCCATGTAACCAATCGCTTCGCGACGCTTGCAGCGGCCTAAAATGTTCCTGACATTTTATCGAACCCTGGTCGAGGGTTCTCACCCGCCTTCTGCCATTTTTAACAACAAAAAAAGCCCCACAATAAATTGCGGGGCTTTTTTCGTTATTAAATGGCGGAGAAGGAGGGATTCGAACCCTCGATAGAGCTACAAACCCTATACTCCCTTAGCAGGGGAGCGCCTTCGGCCACTCGGCCACCTCTCCGGCGCATAAATTGTCATTTTGATAATCGAGTGAACCACCAAAACGTAATAATGGTGGAGAGATAGGGATTTGAACCCTAGAGGGGCTATAAACCCCTGCCGGTTTTCAAGACCGGTGCATTCGACCACTCTGCCATCTCTCCGTTGGGAAAGAATAATACGCAGGTGATTGGGGTGTGTAAATAGGAAAAAGATCGTTTGCTGTTTTTTTGTTCTAAAAAAGAGGTTTTTTTATAAAAAAGGAGTTTTTAGGGAGTTTAAAGAAGGGGTTGCAGCAAACGAGGGAGCTAAATAAGTAGTTTCATTTAGTGGTTGGGTGTTTGCTGCACCGCTAAAGTAATCATGGTTGGGTGATTACTTGTATTGAACTGCGCCGCCAAGAGCTAGCTTTTTGCCGAAACGGTTAAGTCTGGCAAGCATTTTTGCTTTGCGGTTGGTCGATTTTACTGCAACATGGGTAGCTGCATTTTCGTTTAATGTATTTACTGGGTTCATTACTTTGCTCCGGGTTATGTCTGTTTTGACAACACGGCTATTCTGAGCTTTTTTTGCACAAAAATAAAACGATAAAAATTAGGGTGTTCGAATAGAAATAACTAATCCGAATTGTTTTTATTAAGGTGTGATTCAGATAGTACGTACTGAGTATTATGCATGGTTATGAAATTTAAAGTCGCCTAAATCACTTGTTTAAAAGCAATATTACACTGCCACTGATATTTTAATGCATTAGATAATAAATAAAGTGACTAATTATTCAGATTAATTTATTTTTTGAAAATGTCTATTTCCCTACTTTTGAATAGGCTAGTATCCAGATGCTAATAATTATTAAACCAAGTACGCAAAAAAAACATAAAAAAAATTGCACTTGGTTATTAGAGCAGTGTCAAAAACGTCAAATTAGTTACACTGTTTTTTACACCACAGGACATTTTACCAATGATTGCCAAAAAATAACGGTTTTGGCTCAGTCACAAAAGCGCGTTGTTGTGCTCGGTGGTGATGGCAGCCTGCATTTGGCTGTAAATGCATTGATGGGATTGAGTTGCTCGTTGGCGTTATTGCCTCAGGGGACGGGTAATGATTTTGCACGCGGCTTTGGCTGTTCAAACTCAGCTTGGCGTAATGCTATTTTTAGTGAGCATCAAGTAAAAATCGATATTGGCCAAATAAATAGCCGTTACTTTATTAATATTGCGGGGGTTGGCTTTGATGCGCATGTAGTACAGGCATTGCAAACCAAGCCTGCATTATCCGCTTTAAGTTATAGTTTAGCTGGCTTTAAGTGTTTATTCGTTTATCAGCCTTCTCGCTTGGCTGGGAGTTTTGCAGGGCAGCAATGCGAATATGGTAATTTGATTACTGTATTTGCAAATCATCATTATTTTGGTGGTGGGTTGATAATAGCGCCAAAAGCACAATTGAATAGTGGCTATTTAGAGTGCTATCGCGTGCCTACGCGTGGTTTGTTAGGTAACCTCTACAGTTTTGTGCGCTTATTGCTACGTAAGCACCACGGTATGAAAGAGCTCAACTACCAGCGCTTAGAAATTGCTTATATAAATACGCCTGATTTACCAATCGAAGCAGATGGTGAGCTGGTAGGCGTTACCCCAGCGGTGGTGACTATTCATCCGCTCGCGTTGCGTTTTTGTATGCCGCAATGTTAAATGACGAGTAATATGTTAGTAATAAAAAAGCGCCTAACAAGTAGGCGCTTTTGGCGTTAGTTGCGTATATACGCATTCTAACTGGGGATGGAGCGTTTATTAGCAAATGATGCTTTATTAGACTCAATAAACGCTTTAATTCTTTTTGTTGGAGTCAGTACAATAGCATTACCAAGCAGTACTAAACTAAAGCCGATAAACGTATTGGCTTGCCAACTAAAACCTTCAAATAATGTACTTAAAGTCACTGCAACTAATGGAAATAACACAATCACATAGCTGGCACGTTCTGGGCCGATATTTTTTAGTAGTGCAAAGTAACATGCAAATGCAATAACCGTCCCAAACACCGATAAATAAACTAATGAATACCAGTAGCTTGCTGGGGCCGACAGGCTAAAATCGGCACCGCTGATGATTACATATACAAATAAACCAATAGCGCTGTATAACATGCCCCATGCATTGCCCTGCATGACGCCAATACGTTGTTGAGAGTTACGTACGCTGATCATATTCCCTAATGAAGCCACAAAGGTGCCAGCTAAGGCAAGTAGCAAACCGACCAACGCCCCATTACTCAAGTCGAACTGCTGTAATTGTGGCCAAAACAGACTGATGATGCCCAATACCCCTATCAATGCACCCGTATAAATACGTTTAGCGATGGGTTTACCAAAAAATAATCGGGTATTTACAATGTTCATTAATAACAACATTGAAAAGGCGATTGATGCCATGGCTGACGTTAAATAATGTTGTGCCCAGTAAAGTACTAAGTAATTAAGGCCAAAGTTACACAGTGCTAGTAATACGAAAAAGCCATGATCGCGACGACTATAATTCATCGGTAATTTTTTAATATTCACCCATACCCACATTAGAATTGCAGCCAAACTAAAGCGATAAAATAGTGAAACTTCAACGGCGATATCGCCAAGTTGAAATTCGATTGCGAGCCAGGTAGAGCCCCAAATTAAAACGGTTAGTGCATAAAGCACGATACTTTTCATGGCCTTGGTCCATTATGTCGATTAAGTGTTTATTTTAAGATACTTCTGTATACTTAACATACACAGAAAACTATAAATGCAACCTATACAGATTGTACGGCTTTAAGGTGTCTACTATGTCGCTGGTGATCAGCAAAACCAACCATGACTTTTTATATCAGCAAGTAATGCAGCTGGTGCGTGAGCTGAGTGAGCAGGGGACACTATTACCAGGCGAAAAACTCCCCTCATTACGTAAAATGGCCACTAAGCTGAATGTCAGTATTCCGACGGTGAAATTGGCTTACCAATCACTTGAGGCACAAGGTTTGGTTGAAGCACGAGAAAAGTCAGGCTATTTTTTAAAAACGGCACATACCCAGTTAGCGCGGCCAAAGCGGGTTAAACTCAATCGTGAGCCAGTTTCGGTCAACATGCAGGTATTAATTGAGCAAGTGTATGATGCAATTCATCAAGCCGATGTCGTACCGTTTGGCATTGCTAATCCTGTTGCTGCCGCTCCAACTGATAAAATGCTAAGTCGTACGATGCGCCAGGTTATGTCGATTGCCGGCAGTCGCGCCATAAATTATGGTGCGATGGATGGTTTTGCACCATTGAAAAAGCAGTTAATCCATCGTTATTTAGATTTTGGCATTGGTGTTGACTCGCAAGAACTTGTGATCACCAACGGTGCTCAAGAAGCACTGGCGATCGCGCTAAAATGTGTCACTAAAGTAGGTGATGTGGTGGCGATCGAGTCACCTTGTTATTTTGGTATCATTGAATTGATCGAAAGCCTGGGCCTCAAGGCGCTCGAGATCCCGCTGTGTCCTGATGATGGGATCTGGCTTGATGATCTGAGCCAGGCTTTACATGATCACGATATTAAAGCTTGTGTGTTCTCTACTTCGATCAATAATCCTGTGGGTAGTTTTATGCCTGATCATAAGCGTAAACAATTAGTAGAGTTATTGGAATCTCAAGATGTGGTGCTAATTGAAGATGATGTGTATGGTGATTTACATTTTACCCCGCAGCGTGGTACACCCGCTCAGGCTTACTCAACAAAAGGGTTGGTATTAACCTGTGCATCGTTTTCTAAAACTGCGGCGCCGAGTTATCGTGTTGGCTGGTTGATTGCCGGAAAGTTTGCTGCCAAAGCGCGTCGCTATAAGCGTGCATTGAGTTGTTCTACTTCACTGATCAATCAATGGACGTTATATGAATTTATAGTCAGTGGTGATTATGATCGTAATATAAAACTACTGCGACAGCGTCTACGTTCTAATAAAGAACGAATGATCTGGTGTTTACATCAGGCCTTTCCGAGTACCGCTAGGATCAGCGATCCGCAAGGCGGATGTGTGATCTGGATTGATTTAGGTGCGGCTTACGATAGTGTAAAACTATTTCAACTGGCATTAGAAAGTGGCATTAGCATTACTCCGGGCTATATTTTTTCAGCCACTAATAAATATCGCAGTTGTATTCGATTAAGTTATGGTTTGCCATGGGGTGAAAAAATTGAACAAGCTATTATAAAGCTAGGTGAGTTAGTGCATTTAGCGAAGAAATAGCATGGCATAAAAAAGCAGCACCTTTAAAAAGAGTGCTGCTAAAGGGATATCAAACTTTTAGCGTTTAGAACCTGAGTTCAAGTTAGTTATTTTGTTTATAACTAAATAATTGGTAGTCTTTCAATTCTGGAACTAGTTTAACTAATTGTTGCTCTTGATCAGCAATGGTTGAAAAATTACCGCACAGTGCATCAGCGCGTTTTTCAAGTTGGTTAGCTTGTTGCTCAACTTTGGCTTCAATTTCAGCTCCCATATTTTCCATGCGTTGTTCAAAGGCTTGCATATCGCCACCAGAGCCCATTAGTTCTGAACCTACAGCCATTAAAATACTACCCATCGATTGCATCATCGCAGCTTGTACAGCGCTTTCTATTTGCTCATCAAATTGGCTTTCAAAGTTTTCGCCAAATTGGCTAAAGCTTTGTTGGCCCATTACAAAAGCGCCTTGTTGGTAAAAGGTGTTTTGTACTTCTACCTGAATATCAGCCATTAATTCATTAATGCTATCTAGGCCATCGATATTAAATGCATTGGCGACTTCTTCAATGGCGACCCCGGCAATTTTAACGCCTTCAAGAGCAATGTTCGCGACTTCTGGTAATTGGCTACGCAGACTGTCTGAATAATTACTGATAGCTTGGTGTTGTTGACTGTTGAGTGTCAAAGTTTGGCCATCAATCATTAACTCGCCACTATTTATAAAAGTCATAGTGTGGTTATCAGCTGTAAAAATTTCTAATTCATTTGGCTTAATACGCACATCATTTTTAAATTCAACGTCACATGTGTCGCCGCTAAAAGAAATATTCGTCTCATTGTCATTGTGTGCCATTGCCCCTGTGGCAATGAATAAAGAACTTATTAATAGTAATTTTTTCATTTTTATTTCCTGCTAATTTGTTGATTATGACCAGTACGTATTTAACGTATTTAATACATATCAAGTTTAGTGCCAACAATTATTGGTAAATAAAAACAAAGGGTTAATTGTTTTTTGCTATTTTTAAATTGTATTAGGAGGTTATAAAAAAGCCATTTTTTAGTCATTTTGACTAATTTACATTGATACATAAAATATACTTATCGTTTCGATAAAAAACTCTCACTTTCCAGAACTCAAATTTAGCGCTATTTATTCACAATATCGACATAACACTATTTTAGAATCGCGTTATGGCTTTATTTTGGTGCTTTTTCATACGGTGAAATAGTGCTGAACATTTTTAATTTACCAATGATAGTGATAAAAATCCTTAATTGGTCTCAAACACTTTATGGAGTGGGTTGTGGGTAAGACATTTAGTTACGATGCGCTAGATGACGATTTTGTTGAAGACGAGTACGAAATGGTCGGGCGTAATCAACACGACAAGAATAAGCAAAAGGTTAAGAAAAAGTTGGAAGACTACCTTGAGCAAAAACGCTTGCGTAAAAACTTGGGCGATGATGACTTAGATGAGTATTTAAACGACTAAGAGATAATTTAAATAAAGAGGCAATTTGCCTCTTTATTGCTTTTAGAGTTTAGATATTACTGCTTTTAAGGGCTTTGATAATAGCACCTTCGATTTGCTGCGGTTTAGTAAATGGTGCAAAGCGTTTAATTGCCTCGCCGTCGCGGCCAACTAAAAACTTAGTGAAATTCCATTTTATTTTGCGGGTTAAAAAACCAGGTAAGGCTGATTTTAAATGCCTGAATACGGGGTGGGCATTTTCGCCATTAACATCAATTTTGCTCATCATCACAAAATCAACACCGTAGTTAATTAAACAACCTTGCGCTATTTCTTTTGCGCCGCCAGGCTCTTGTTTGCCGAATTGATTGCACGGAAAACCAATAATTACTAACCCTTGATCAGCGTATTTTGCATGTAATTGTTGTAAACCTTCGTACTGTGGAGTGAAGCCACATTTACTGGCAGTGTTGACAATTAACACAACTTTGCCTGCGAAATCTGAAAAATCAATGCTTTGGCCTTGCAGATTGCTGGCTGAAAGTTGATAGAAGTCGTTCATGTTGCTCTCTTGTTATTGTTGTTTGTTAAATTCTATCCTGAGTTGTGACAGACATACAGCTTAAATTATCATCACATTGCATAGACCATTTTATTTTAACTTGCATGATTAAAGCTTGTGAGTAAATGTTCAATCAATAATCGCACTCTGTACGGCATTAAATCTTTACGTGGATACACTAACCAAGAGGCATTGTCTGTTACCTGAAACTCATCAAGTAAGGTAATTAGTTGCCCGTTTTCAATATACTTATCAACAATATCAGTGGCTAAATGGGCAATGCCTAAGCCTGCTAATGTCGCAGATAATAGTGCGCGCGGATGGTTACTGCGCCAGTTGCCGGCAACTTTTACCTCTTTAATATCGCCGGCAAAATTAAATCGCCAACGTTTCCCCATGGCAATTAAGCAATTATGAGCGGTTAATTGTTGAGGCGTAGTTGGGGTTGGGTGATGTGCTAAATATTCTGGACTGGCAACGAGAGTCATGATTCGTGGGCTAAGTGGTCGTGCAATTAAGTTAGAGTCTTGCATACGGCCAAAACGGATCGCTAAATCAAAACCTTCTTCAACTAAGTCGACATTACGATTGTTGAAGTCCATATCTACTTCAACCTCAGGGTAGCGTTTTACAAACTCAACAATTTTAGGTGCTACATGACATGCAACAAATTCACCAGCACCAGAAATTCTAATGACCCCTTTGGGTTTACGTTGCTCACCTTGCAGTTGATTATTAGCATCAATTAGCTCTTGTTTAATTGCTTTGAGCTTTACGGCATATTCGCGGCCGGCATCGGTGAGGCTTATTTTTCGGGTGGTACGTTGAAATAGCAATGAGCCTAAGCGGTTTTCAAGTTGCTGTACTTGGCGGCTGATATGGGAAGTTGATACTTCCATGACTTTGGCTGCTTTGGTAAAGCTGCCATGTTCAACCACATGTAAAAATTCATCAAGGCCATGCCACATAATTTAGTTCTCAAATATTAAGTAATTATAGTTTATACCATCTATTGTTGCAGCTGTGCAAAAGTGATTCTCTGAGCTTAGTCTTTAAATTAATGCTTAAATCCCTACAATTAGGTGGTCAGCAAATTTTAGCTCACACTAAATAATGAGCACCTCAAAGCAATGGAGCAAGCATGTTAAATTTCAGTTTTGCAAACCCAACCAAGATTCATTTTGGCGAACAGCAAATTGCCTTAATCAAAAATGAGATCCTGGCAGACGCAAAGGTACTTGTTACTTATGGCGGTGGCAGTATTAAAAGTAATGGTATTTATGATCAGGTGGCTGCGGCGTTAAGCGAACACACTTGGTTTGAATTTGCCGGTATTGAACCTAACCCAAGTTACCAAACATGTATGAAAGCCGTTGCTTTGGTTAAAGAAAAGCAAGTTGATTATATTCTTGCTGTAGGCGGTGGTTCGGTAATTGATGGTAGTAAATTTATTGCCGCAGCAGCTAATTATGACGGCGAGCCATGGGATATTCTAGCTAAAGGCGGTGAGGTAAAATCAGCAATAGCATTAGGTGTTGTATTGACTTTGCCAGCAACGGGTTCTGAATCAAATTCTTTTAGTGTGGTTTCAAACCTTGATAGCCACGATAAACTGCCTTTTGCGAGTCCATTAGTACAGCCACAATTTGCAGTACTCGACCCTGCGGTGACTTACTCATTACCAAAACGTCAAGTGGCAAACGGTATTGTTGATGCGTTTGTACATACCATGGAACAATACTTGACCTATGATGTAGGTGCAAAACTTCAAGATCGTTTCGCTGAAGGTATTTTAATGACCTTACTTGAAGAAGGACCGAAAGCGTTCAGTGAGCCAGATAATTACCAAGTACGCGCTAACATTATGTGGTCAGCAACCATGGCATTGAATGGTTTAATTGGTGCTGGTGTGCCACAAGATTGGTCAACGCATATGTTAGGCCATGAGATGACAGCGGTTTATGGTCTTGATCACGCACAAACCTTGGCAATTGTACTACCGCGCATGATGGCGGAGCAAAAAGACACTAAGCGCGGTAAAATCTTACAATACGCAGAGCGTGTTTTAGGCCTTGATATTAGCGATGAAGATACGGCTATTGAGCAAGCGATTGCAGCAACAGAAGCGTTTTTTCATAGTGTTAATATGCCAACGCGTTTAAGTGATTATAACTTAGGTGAAGAAGTCGCAGACAAAATTGTTGCGCAACTAGAGCGCCATGGGATGACGGCACTCGGTGAGCGAGAGCAAGTCACGCTTGATAAGAGTCGTGCAATTTTTATTAGCCAGCGTTTAAGGCTACTTTTAGCGCATTACAAATGCGCTAATTTAAGATCAAAAATAAACCCATACCAACAAGTGTTGTGTAGTAAATGTTATGCGTTTTATATGCGACAATAATAGCTGCTATTGCCGCACTGAGGTATGGGTTTTGCCAATCTAAATTTATCCCCTCGTCTGTTACAAACACAATAGGTACCCAAATCGCGGTAAGTACCGCCGGTGCGCTAAAACTTAAAAACTGCTGCATTTTCGGGCCAACTTTAAATGGTAGGTCACGATGTAAAAATAAGTAACGGGTAAAAAAGGTAATACATGCCATAAGTAAAATAGTTGTTATCATCAATTATGCTCCAATTTACCTTGGATACGGCTAATAAGGTAACCGATAGTCATCGCCGATAGTGCCGCAGCTACTAACCATAATTCAAACCCCTGGCTTTTTAAAACGGTAGCCACAACAGCAGCGCTTACAACCGTTGCCAATGTAGCTAGATTTTTAATACCAGGAATTACTAATGCAATAAAAGTTGCAGCAATAGCAAAGTCTAAGCCTAAATTAGTGAGATCAGGTAGCAGACTGCCCGCTACGATGCCAATTAATGTCCACAAGTTCCAAGTAATATAAAAGCTAAAGCCGGCACTGAGCGCGTAGATCAAGCGAGTTTTAGTTCGATAAGCTTTGCGATGATGGGAAAACGCAAACAGCTCATCAGTGAGTACAAAGCTTACCGGTAAGCGCCAGCGTAGCGACTGATCAATCACTTTATGACGCACCGCTAAGCCGTATAAAAAGTGCCGTGAGCTAATTATGAAGGTGGTGAATAAAATAGTTAATAAAGGCGTATTGCCAGCCATTAGCTCTATAGCGACTAGTTGGGCGGAACCGGCAAACACTAATAATGACATGGCTTGGGTTTCAAATGCGCTAAAGCCATTTTGAATTGCCAGTGAACCACATAAAATCCCCCAAGGGATCACTGCTAAACACAGTGGTAGCATATCTAAAAAGCCTTTTAGGAGTGCGCGTTTGGTGCTAAGTGTCATTAATATTATTCATTACGGTAATTAATGCCCTTAGTCTGCCATAGATCAATTAACCCTGAACAGCAAAGATGCTAAATTAACAAAAGTTTGAAATAATAAGCTTTTACGCAAAAGAGGTTAAGCATGCATAAAATTAAAGTATGGGATGGGTTTATTCGCAGTTTCCATTGGTTGTTAGTTATTGCAATTGCGGCGCTGTATTTTAGTGCTGAAGAAGGCATGATGGAATTACACTTTGTGGCTGGCTTTTTCACCTTAGCGCTACTAGTAACACGTCTTATTTGGGGCTTGATTGGTAGCAAAACAGCTAAGTTAAGTGCATTGTTTCATTCACCTAGCGCAGCACTAAAATCATTTAAACAAACAGATAATAAACCAGGCCATGGCGCAGCGGGCAGCTACATGGTGTTGGCATTTTTATTTTATTACTGGCGCAGTTAGTAAGCGGCTTAATGACCACCGATGACATTTTGACAGATGGCCCATTAGTGCAGTATGTATCAAGTAATGTAGTTGAATGGGCCGGCTGGGTGCATCATAAGAACTTTGATTTATTGTTGTACGCGATTATTCTCCATATTGTGGCAATTGTAATTTATCGCATGAAAGGTAAAAATTTAGTCAAAGCAATGGTTACGGGCTATGCCGCTGAAAAAAATAATGATAGTAATGAAGAGCTAACAAAATCACCGTGGACTGCGATAATTATTCTTGTCGTTGTATTTGCGGCATTACTGATGACATGGGGCGCAGAGCCTGTGGCTTACTTGTTTAGTTAAACTGTTTAACAGATCAAAAACGGCGCTAATTTAGCGCCGTTTTAGTTTTAAGATGATCGCATTAAAGATTAGTCTTTAAATGATGTGTGGCAATCTTTACAGCCTTTAGCCCATGGGCCAAATGCTTTAGCAATTACTTTTTTATCGCCTGTTTGCGCGGCAACGGCTAGTTCGTCAGCATATTGTTGAAATGCTGCTGCTTTTTTCATAAAGGTTTCGTTATCGCTCCAAATAGCAGGTAATGCAGATGTGTCACCTTTATCACTGCCTGCAACGAATGCTTCCCATGGCATTTTTGATAATGCAGCAGCATTATTTGCACGATGCTTAAACTGTTCTGCGTCAAAAGGTACTTTGCCTTTTAGCATGTCACCCATATCACCAATTTGGACACGGATCATTGAAAATGCCGCTTGGCGGTACTCAATGGCGTCACTAGGCTCTTCAAATACAGAGTTTGCTGTTGCACCAAATGTTAGTGCACAAAGTGTTGCACCTAAAAATAATTGCTTTAACTTCATTCCTTTTGCCCCTTATATGTAATTCATTGCTTGTACAGTTGCTGTTGTATATCAGCAAGTCAGATTATTCAAGTATATTGCGGTTAAACTGAACTGTTATTGAATTATAAAACTAAGATTGTATCTTAATTATTGATATCAATATCAGCAAAGATCATTCCTCTGCGCATACTACGAGTAGCTAAAAACACCTCACCCAGTAAAGACATAAATGCACAAATAAGTAGTGCCATTGCGCCAACAAAACAACTGCCGATGGAAACACCTAAATTAACTGATTGAATATGAGACAAAAATAACAGCATGACCACGGCGCAAACAAGTACCGCACTTAATACACTTAAACTAAAGGCAATATGGATACAGCGAGAGCGTTTCAGCAGTGCTCGTAGCTCGGTTGTTAGCGATGAATTAAATTCTTCATCGGTACTTACCTTTAATTTTCGTTCAAGTTGACGAGCACGGTCGGTAATTCGAGCTAAGCGATTAGATAAAACCCCCAGCGTAGCAGCAATACCAGTAATTAAAAAAACTGGCGCAACGGCTGTTTGGATTACTTTTGCCATTGTTAGAATATTTATAACATCAGAGTTCATTGCTTTCCTTTTAGGTACATTGGTAGATTTTAATTATTCCGTTTACAAAGATTTACATTTATTTTTTTGATTGTTTTTTTATTTAAAACAGTCACTTAGTGTCAGCTTGTTAATTTTCACATTGCTTTTTGTAATTTACATGTAATCGAATTGTTGTCATTTTGGGTGTTGAAGTTCTATATTAGTCTCGCACTTAATTTATGATCATCAATAAGTACAATAATACATAACATATCCCAGGGGAAATCATGTCTAAGAATCTAATAAAAAGAACGGCGGTTGCAACCGCTGTAACAAGCATCTTAGTTGCAGGTGCTGTAAATGCAAATACTATAAATAACAGCGCACTTAAGAATACTAGCTACACACCAGTATCACAGACCGATATTGTTAATAAAAATCAACCTTCAGCATACCTTGTTGTTTTAAAGGCAAAAACAGCAGCTGATATGATGGAGCAAGGTGCCTATAATGTTTCTGATGCTCGTCAAAGTTATGACCAAGTAGCAACGTTACAAAGCCAAGTTCAAGATAAGTTATTTACTCTTGATAGTAATGTAAAAGTACTTGGTTCTACTAAAATTTTGGCACCGACGTTAATTGTTCAAGCAAGTCAAGGTGCGCTAGATCGAATTGCAAAAGACTCACGCGTAGAGCGTGTTTTACCTATGTTTGATTACGACCTTCATGTTGCAGCAACCGCTGACTACATCAAAGCGTCGCCATTAGTAGTAAATGGTACAGTTACAGGTGCAACGCAAACTGTTGCAGTATTAGATACGGGTATTGATTATACTCACAAAATTTTTGGTGGTGAAGGAACCGTTGAAGCTTATGAGGCAGCTCAAGCAGATCCTACCACAGTAAATTGGCCACAAGGCCAAGTTATGGGTGGTTATGACTTCATACGTAATGATGCTGATCCAATTGAAAATGATCCAGCCGCTCCTACAGAAGAAGATGCACCAACAAGCCATGGTACATCTGTATCTCACTCAGTAACAGGTATTGCACCAGCGGTGGAGCTATACGTGTATTCAGTGTGTGGCGGCGGTTGTCCAAGTGCAGCACAGGTTTCGGCATTAGAAGCCGCTATGGATCCAAATGGTGATGGTGATTCAGAAGATCGTGTTGATGTAATCAATATGTCTTTAGGTGGAGAGTTTGGTGACACATACATCGGTGGCGGTGCGCAGTTCTTAATTCAAAAAGCGGTTGAGGCTGGTGTAAACGTTGTTATTTCTGCTGGTAATGATGGCGATAACCCATTCCGAATTGGTGGCCCTTCTACAACTCCTAACGCATTATCTGTTGGCGCGATGACGCATCCTACAAATGATGTTGGCGTTGCAACAGGCACAATTGAAGGCGCAGAGACCACAATTCAGCCGTCAGGTTTTGGTCCACAAACTGCGTTTGTAATGACAGATGCCGATGCTGAAGTTGTTTACCCTGAAGAAAACCAAAATGGCTGCGAGGCATTTTCTGCTGAAACTGACTTTACTGGTAAAGCGGTAATTATTGACCGTGGTGCATGTAATTTCACGGCAAAAGTATTAAATGCTCAAGACCGTGGTGCTAAGTTTGTATTTATAGCAAACAATACTGATGATGGCACGCCTGCTCCAATGGGTGGCTTTGATGCTGCAGTAACAATTCCTAATGTTGGCATTAACTTTGCTGCAGGTGCAGCAATGAAAGCTGCTTTAGCGGCCGGTGAAATGCCAACATATACCATAACGATTGAGCGTAAAGTGACTGCGGGTGCAGTTGCATCATTCTCATCTCGTGGTCCATCAATGGATGGTTTATTAAAACCTGAAATTACAGCGCCAGGTACTGATATTATGGTAGCGGCAACTGGTACACAAGATCAGCTAGCTCCAGCAACAGGTACTTCGTTCTCAGGTCCGATTACTGCCGGTGCTGTTGCATTAGTTCGTGAAGCGCATCCAGAGCGTAATGCGTTTGAAATAAAAGCGACAATCATGAATGCGGCTGATTTAAACGTAACCGTAGATCCTATTAGTATTAACCCAGATTCACCACTTGCACCAATTAGTTTAATCGGTGCAGGCTTAGTGGATGTTGAAAAGGCGGTTAATTTACCTGTCGCAGCATGGGTTGAAGATGATGAGTATGAAACTAAACAGGCTGCGTTATCATTCGGTTTAGAACGCATGACAGAAACAACCAGCTTTACAAAAACAGTGACGCTGAAAAACTTCTCTGATGCAGACAAAACATATGACCTTCGTATTGAAGAGCGTTATATGAATGATGTGGATACAGGTGCTGTTAGCTTTGATATTCCACGTAGTGTAACTGTTGCGGCAAATACGGTAACAACATTCGAAGTAACCATGACAGTTGATCCATCTAAACTTCATGAGTGGACATTAGAAAACCCATTTAGCCAAGATGATCTAGCTGCTCGTAGTCCGTCACTGACAATGGCTGAATTTGATGGCGCATTGGTATTTGATGATACTTCAACAGCCGATACGGATCACAACTTACACATTGTTTATCATGCATTACCTAAGGCCGGTGCTGAGTTAGAATTCTCTTTTGAAGATATCGATGGTTCTACGCAGTTAGTTGTTGAGAACGTTGGTGCGCTGGCTGTAGAGCCAACATCTGAGCAGGTCGTTGCATCTAGCCCTGAAAATGCTGAGATAGATTTTGACATTCTTAGCACTACATTTGCTGCTTATGCATCTGAAACATGTGATTCTGGAGTGTTTATTACCTCTTCAATTCAATTACGAGATGAAATTACCCATATGCGTCAAGTCGGTGTTCGTATGAATCTCGATATTGATAATGACGGTGTTTATGATCACTTTATGATGAATCTTAATGATGTTGGCCGTGATGCTGCAATACCTGGACGCAGCCGTACATTAATTGGTGAAATCGATGCGGCGGGTGAGGATGTATGGCAATGGGGTACACCTATGTATCATGCTGCTGGCGAAGATACAGTGACCTTCTCTGGATGTAGTAATCTGTTAGGATTAGATGCAAACATGCTGGGAGGAACAATTAATATTGCAGCTTCAGTTGGTTACCCAAGTTATCAGGCTGGTGTATTCTTCGAAACAGATAGTGCAGCTGGTTCTACTGTGTTTACAGCGAACCCTGCAGTAACAATGTATGCGACTGATAGCGTAGATAATGCAATCACTAAACTAGAGCCAGGTCAAAAAGCTGTTGTTAAATCTAGCGGTGCGTTTGCTCTTACATCACCTGCAGGAACGAAAGTTTATTTATCTGCGCCACGAGATATTCCTGGTGCACCTAAAGTACCTAACTTAGTAATTGAAGATTTTGCAATCGACGAAACAATGCTTACTGGTTTAACCATTGGCACAATCAAACTCGATGCTGAGGCAGCACTTGATATTGCTTATTTTGAAACTTTGAGTATGTCTGCTCCGGGTCTTATTGTTGATGCTGATACTGGTGATATCATTGTTGATAACACTGATTTAATTGACTCAGAAGCTGGTCTTAAAGAAATTACAATCACAGTAAAAGCTGTTGACGTTATTGGTACTGAGTCTGCACCAGTAACATTTACAGTAACAATCAATAACGTAGCTGATGAACTTCCGGTTGTTGCTGAAGGTCAAAAATTCAACGTGATTGAATCTGCAGCTGAAGGTACTGTTATTGGTAAACTAGCAGCGGAGCTTTTCGAAAGTTCAGCAACGATGATTGTTTCAGGCAGTGTTAAAGGTTCTGACGTAATTGCAATTAATGAAATGGGTGAATTAGTCGTTACTGGTAGCCTAAATCATTATGCAATGCCAACACTTGAGTTAGAAGTTACGCTAACTGATGATAGCGGTTTAGAGTCTGCACCTGTTACTGTAATGCTTAACGTGGAAATTGATCCTAATTCACATGCACCGATGATTGAGATGAATCAACGTTTCAGAATTGATGAAAATGTTGCTTTAGGAACAACTATTGGTACTCTTGCATTCTCTGACCCTGATTCTGATGTGTCACCAGTTGAACGCTTTATTGTATCAGGTAGCCATTTAGTTTCAGTAAATCCAGATGGAACAATTGTTACTGCTGGCGAAATTGATTACGAATTTGACCGTGAAATCGTATTCAGTGTTCAAGCTGAAGATAGCAAAGGTTATGTGTCTAAAGCCGTGAGTGTTGTTGTTGGTGTTAACAATCTACGTGCGAACGATGATGACGACAATGACAACTCTGGTTCTCTAGCATGGTTAACGCTGCTTGTAGCACCGTTTGCATTTATGCGTCGCCGTAAACAAAAGTAGTAATATAGCCTCTAAAGGCATATAGCTTTAGTTAAAATACCGCCATTGGGCGGTATTTTTTTTGTTTTAAATTTATTGTGATTACCTAAAACGGTTACACTTTTTGTTTCAATGTTGTTTTTTTGTTTCTTGCTGGTGTAGTATTCGGGACTTAATGTTTCTTTTTGGGGACATTTAATAACAATAATCTCATCAGAGGAATTTATGTCTAACAAGTTAATAACAAAAACAGCCTTATCAATTGCAGTATCATCAGCGCTAATGGCGGCATCGGTAAATGCACAAACAGTGCAAACAGCACACAGTATTACCGCTCTCAATAATTTCTCTACAGCTACATTTAATGAAACCGAAGTTAAAGAACAGTTACCATCAGCTCATATGATTGTGCTAAGAGCGACAACCGCCGCCGATCTAATGGCGCAAGGTATTTATCAAATAGGTGACAGCCGTGCAACCATTGCACAAATTGAGCAAGTGCAAAGTGAAGTGACAATTGAACTAAGTAGTCTAGATTTTGGTACAAAAGTAATCGGCCAAACTAAAGTGCTGGCGCCTACTTTGATTGTACAAGCAAGCCCTGAGGCGTTAGAAAAAATTGCCCGTGACTACCGAGTTGAGAAAGTGCTGCCAATGTATGATTATGAATTACATGTCGCCGCATCTGCAGATTATTTAAAAGCTTCACCATTGGTTGCAAATGGGGTTGTAACAGGTAAAGGTCAAACGGTAGCGGTACTGGATACAGGTGTTGACTACACGCACAACGTTTTTGGTGGTGCGGGTACCGTAGAGGCGTATGACGCAGCTCAAGCTGATCCTACTTCTGTAGCTTGGCCGCAAGGCATCGTAAATGGTGGCTACGACTTTATTCGTGACGATGCTGATCCAATTGAACATGATCCTGTAGTCGTGATCCCCGATGTTGATGAACCGACCAGTCATGGTACGTCTGTTTCTCACTCTGTCACTGGAATTGCTCCTGAAGTAGAGTTATATGTGTACTCAGTGTGTGGTGGTGGTTGTCCAAGTGCAGCACAAGCATCAGCATTAGAAGCGGCAATGGATCCTAATGGTGATGGCGATATCTCTGACCGCGTAGATGTTATTAATATGTCTTTAGGTGGCGAGTTTGGTGGCACTGAAACTGACGGAGGTACTCAATACTTAATTCAAAAAGCGGTTGATTTAGGTGTAAATGTTGTTATCTCAGCAGGCAATGATGGCGATCATCCTTTTCGTATTGGGGGACCAAGTACCACGCCAAACGCACTTGCAGTTGGTGCGATGACGCATCCAACATTAGATATTGGGATTGCTTCAGGTACCATACTTGGAGAAGAGGTTGTTTTTCAAGTTTCAGGTTTTGGTCCGCAAACCGCATTTGCTATGGCAGATACCGATGCTGAACTTGTTTACCCAACCGCAAATCAAAATGGCTGTGAAGTATTTTCAGAAGACACCGATTTTAATAATAAAGCGGTGCTTATAGATCGTGGTGTATGTAATTTCACGAAAAAAGTACTGCATGCACAACAGCGCGGCGCATCGTTTGTATTTATTGCAAATAACGAAGATGACGGTACTCCTGCTTCAATGGGTGGATTTGATGCCACGGTTACCATCCCAAATATTGGCATTACTTATGCTGCTTGTGGCAGCGATAAAAGCGGAGCTTAAAGCATCAGGCAAAGCTGCATATAGCTTAGTTGTTGAGCGTAAAGTAACATCAGGTGCTGTGGCAACCTTTTCATCGCGCGGTCCATCAATGGATGGTTTATTAAAACCTGAAATCACAGCGCCAGGTACAAGCATTATGGTTGCAGCAACTGGTACGCAAGATCAACTAGCTCCAGCCTCAGGTACATCCTTTTCAGGACCGATTACTGCCGGTGCGGTTGCGTTAGTACGCGCAGCACACCCACAGCTTAATGCCTTTGAAATTAAAGCAACATTAATGAATACGGCAGATCTAAATGTGACTAATGAGCCGCTTAGCACAAATCCAGATTCTGAATTAGCACCAATTAGTATGATTGGTGCTGGTTTAGTTAACGTTGAAAAAGCGGTTAATCTGCCTGTTGTAGCATGGGTTGATAATACCGAGTTTAAAACTAAACAAGCGGCATTATCGTTTGGCTTAGAAAACTTTACTGGCGTTAGGTCAATCAGCAAAACAGTCACCGTGAAAAATTTCTCGACACAAGAAAAAACCTACAAATTACGGACTGAAGCACGTTACGCAAATGATAAAAACAGTGGCGCAATCAGTTGGGATATTCCAGCCAGCGTAACAATTCCCGCAGGTCAAACTACAGAGTTTGATGTAACGCTAACTGTTGATCCCAGTAAATTGCATCAGTGGAAACTGGAAAACCCATTTGATGCCGAATCGGTAGCTGCACGAAGCGCCGCATTAACGCTCGCAGAGTTTGACGGCGCCTTAGTGTTTGACGATGTGGATGACACTGATTCAGATTATGCGCTACATGTTGTTTACCATGCGCTACCAAAAGCGGCTAGTGAATTAAGTATTGCTCCGGAAGTGGTTGGTAATGAGATGCAACTTATCGTTGAGAATACTGGGGCAACAACAGTTTCAACAATGACAGAAAATATTGTTGCAACTGGTAAAGTTAAGTCAGCAGCAGAGGCACCGTTCAATATTCTTGCAACTACATTCAATGCAATAGCAGCTGAAGGATGTGAATCTGGTGTATTAGTTACAGCATCGATTCAGTTACGTGATGAGATCACTCATGTATTCCAAGCAGGTTATCGTTTAGATATAGACACCAACAACGATGGTGCCTATGACTTCCTTATGCAGAACTACAATGACCGAGGTCGTAAAACGACTTCGCCAGGGCGTTCACGTACTGTTATTGGTACTATCGATGACGCTGGCGCAGAAACGCTTCGGTTTTTGACACCGTTATATCAATCAGCCGGTGCAGATACTATTACCTTCTCGGTATGTAGCAGCACACTTGGATTAACACGTGATAATTTAGGTGATCCGTTAAATATTAAGGCATCTGTAGGCTATCCATCTTATGGTGGCGGCGTGTACTTTGAAACAGATAGTCTAGTTGGCGCTACGACCTTTAGTTCTTCAGCGTCAGTGAGTTTAACTGCGGTGGATGGCAGTGATACAGTCGTAAATCAACTTGCGCCAGGTGAAAAAGCGATTGTGAATGCTAGTGCGCCATTTGCTTTTACAGCATCGTCATTACAAGATGTACTGAAACTAGTGACTGCTGAAGACTTAGTGTTACCAAAAACGCAGGCTCCTAAGCTTGCAAATGCATCATTTGATGTTGTTGAAAATGCGGAAAACGGCCATCTCGTTGGCACCTTGAGTGTTGTGGAATCAGATAGAGATTTAGCGATTGCTGAGTTTTATGTGCAATCGCAAACTCATCAAGGCTTTAGTGTTGATAATAAAGGGCAAATTCTTGTATCAAACAGCGAGTTAGTTGATTTTGAAGTTGGTAAGCACATCGCTGAACTAGTCGTTGTTGCCATCGATACTTTGGGAAATACATCAGAGCCAGCTGTTATTACTATTAACATTACCAATGTTGCAGATGAAGCGAGCGAAGTAACCCCAATTATAAATTCTGGCCAAGTATTCTCTGTTGCAGAAAACACCCCAGTAGCTACCGCATTTGCTCAATTAGCTTTCACAGATCCAGATAACAGTTCAATCACTATGTTTACTGTAGCGGGAAGTGATGCAATCACGATTGATAATACGGGGATGCTAACCGTTGCTCAACTACTTAATTTTGAAGAGCAAAGTACTATTACGTTAGAGATAGTCGCAATTGATGAAGATGGTCATCAGTCAGCTGCTGAAATTGTGACGATTAACGTGTTAAATGTCGCTGATGAAGGAGCAGAAGTTGCGCCAATTATCGAAGCCAGGCAAACTTTTAAAGTGCAAGAAAATGCCGTGGTAGGCACTGTGATTGGTCAAATACGTGCTATTGATCCAGATACAGCAGTAACACCAATGGTAAGCTACACAGTTGCAGGTCATAACGGTATTGCAATTGATGAACTTGGCCAAATCACAGTGGCGGGTGACGTTGATTATGATGCAACACCTGAGATAAAGCTGATGGTTAGCGCAACGGATAGTGCTGGTAATCAATCTGCAGCTGTTGAAGTAACAATCACTGTAGCGCAAGACGCATTAGAAAACACGCCAGTTATTGCTGATAATCAACGCTTTAGTGTTGATGAAAATACAGCGCTTGGCACTGTGATTGGTAAACTTAACTTTAGTGATCCAGATGCTGATGTAAGTCCTGTTACTAAGTTTATTGTGTCAGGCACTGACTTAGTCACTGTTAATGCTGCGGGTGAAATTGTTGTTGTAGGTAGTATTGATTATGAATATGAGCGTAACTTTACATTTAGTGTTATCGCTGTTGATAGTGCGGGTAATAACTCTAAAGCTGTTGATGTTGAAGTACGAGTAAAGAATATTGTGGGCAAAGATGACGATAATAATGACGGTGACAGCGGTTCACTAGCATGGTTAACATTGCTTATTGCACCATTTGCATTTATGCGCCGCCGAAAACAAAAGTAATTAATTGTTTAGTTAGTCATTTTAATTATCAGTGATTAACGAGCAAAGTTAATCAAACAAAGGGAGCTTAGGCTCCCTTTTACATTGCTTTACAAACTAATATAGGTAATCAACAGCTAGTTAGATATATTGCTAGTAGTGGAATAATAATAACTCTAGGGAATACTATGAAAACACGTCAATCATTTGCGTTAGCGGCTTTGTCGTTAGCTATTTTAGCGGGCTGTAATAAAGCTCCAGAACAAAATAATATAAAATCCGAGGCTGTACAGAGTGAAGCTGCAGTGGTTAATGTAACTGCACCGGTAGCCAATAAGATCCCTTTCGAAATGACTATTCATGGTGATACGCGCACCGATAATTACTATTGGATGCGTGACGATGAACGAAAAGATGCAGCTGTCATAGCACACCTTAATGCAGAAAATACCTATACTGATGCGATGCTAAAGCATACTAAAGCTTTACAAACTACTTTGTTTGAAGAGTTAAAAGGGCGCATTCAAAAAGATGATGACTCCGTGCCAACTAAAAGTGGCGATTATTATTATTCATCGCAAACGCGAGGGGATAATGAATACCCGACTTATGTTCGCAGTAGCGATGATAAGGGCACTGATCAACACGTTATATTAGATGTAAATGAGTTGGCAAAAGGCCATGACTATTTCGCGGCAACAGGTTTATCTGTCAGCCCAAATGGTCACTTATTAGCATATGGTGAAGACACGGTAAGTCGACGAATCTACTCTATTTTAGTGAAAGATTTAAAGACCGGTAAATTACTAGAAGATAAGCTCGAAGGGACAGATGGTGATATCGTCTGGGCGAATGATAATAAAACTTTTTATTACATTAAAAAAGACTTACAGACATTGCTAGGTTATCAGGTTTATCGCCATACCTTAGGTACGTCACAAGCACAAGATGAGTTAGTGTACGAAGAGACTAACACAAGTTATTACACTGGCCTTGGTAAGAGTAAAGACAAACAAGAAATTTATATTTGGCATGGCAGTACTAACGCTTCAGGTGTGTCGGTAATTGATGCTAATGACGTCAAGGCACAGCCAAAGCGCTTAATTGAACGTGAAGAAAACCTAGAATATGATATTGCTAAACTCGGTGATACTTATTACATAGTCACTAACCTTAACGCAGTAAACTTTCAGCTAATGACGGTGGATAAAGATAAAGCGCACGACAAAGCGAATTGGCAAACACTGATCGCTGCGCGTGATGATATTAAGCTTGAAGGCATCGATTTGTTCACTGACCATTTAGTGTATAAAGAGCGTGAAATGGGGCAATCTCGTTTAACGATACGCAACTTAAAGTCGGGTGATGAACAGCAGCTGAGCTTTAATGACAGCAGTTATATGGTCAGTACATATGGTAATAATGAATTAGATAGCGAAAGCTTACGAGTATATTATGCCAGTATGACGACGCCTGGTTCATCGTATGATATCGATTTGAATAGCACAACGAAAACACTGTTAAAACAGCAACAAGTGATCGGTGATTTTAATGCCGATAATTATGCATCGGAGCGACTATTTATTACTGCGCGAGATGGCGTAAAAGTACCGGTGAGTTTAGTTTATCGCAAAGATAAATTCAAAAAAGATGGCACTAATCCATTGTTACAATATGGCTATGGGTCGTATGGGGCAACCATGGATCCAAGTTTTTCTAGTAGCCGTTTGAGTTTACTTGATCGAGGCTTTGTATTTGCTATCGCGCATATTCGTGGCTCGCAGATGCTTGGTCGTCCTTGGTATGAAGATGGCAAGCTACTCAATAAAAAGAATACTTTTAATGACTTTGTTGATGTAACCAAAGGCTTAGTTACCCAGCAGTATGGTGCGCAAGATAAAATATTCGCGATGGGCGGCAGTGCGGGCGGCTTATTAATGGGCGCCGTGGCAAACCAAGCACCAGAGCTTTATCAGGGGATGGTTGCGGCTGTGCCATTTGTTGATGTAGTGACCACTATGTTAGATGCGAGCTTACCATTAACAACCAACGAGTACGGCGAGTGGGGCAACCCAAATGACAAACTATATTATGATTATATGCTGTCTTACTCACCGTACGATCAAGTGAGTAAACAAGCGTATCCAAATATGTTGGTCACCACAGGTTTGCATGATTCTCAAGTGCAATATTTTGAACCAGCAAAATGGGTTGCAAAATTACGTGAGTTTAAAACCGATGATAATAAATTACTGTTTAAAATTGATATGGAAGCAGGCCATGGTGGCGCATCTGGGCGTTTTAAAAGCCTTCAAGATACAGCTCTAAATTATGCATTTATCTTAGATTTAGCTGGTATTAAAAAAGTAATAACTGATTTTAGTGTTTTACAATTAAGGCGTGACTTAGGTTACGTCTTAATTTTTTGTCTAAATTAAGTGTTGTGGTTTTGCACACTTGCTCGAGCTTAGCAGTATCGACGACGCTGATTAAAATCTAGACATTAAGACTGAAAAAGGTCAGCATATAGGTATTAACGAAATAAGGAGATGGTAATGGAAGATAATCAACAGGTTGAACCAGTTATAACGAGTAAAGATGAGCGTATGTGGGCGATGTTATGTCATTTAAGCGCATTAGCCGGATTTATTATACCTATGGGTAGTATCATCGGTCCGCTGATTGTCTGGTTAATAAAAAAAGACGAAATGCCATTAGTGGCTGAACATGGGCGTAAATCGCTTAACTTTCAAATCACTATGTTCATAGCATATATAGTGTGTTTGATTTTGATGTTTGCAGTTATCGGAGTAATTCTATTACCTATAGTCGCTATTTTCTCGTTTATTATGGTGGTGATTGGCGCAATCAAAACTAATGACGGTAAAGAGTTTAACTACCCATTTAGCTTACAATTGATAAAATAAACTACTCTTCATTTTTATCAAACCCAGCAAATGCTGGGTTTTTTATATGTATTAATAAAGGCTTAGATGGCTTATTTAACTCTGTTCTTTACTGCGTTTATTTCGGCAACATTATTGCCAAGCTCATCAGAAGTGGTACTCACAGCAATGGTGACCAAAGGAGAATATTTACTTTGGTTGTTATGGCTCAGTGCCACAGTTGGTAACGTACTAGGTAGTTGCGTTAATTACTGGTTAGGCACGCAAGTCATACGTTTTAAGGATCGGAAATGGTTTCCCGTGTCACAGGCAAGTATCTATAAGGCTGCAGAGCGCTTTGAAAAGTATGGTGTTTATAGCCTGTTGTTGGCATGGCTACCAATTATTGGTGATCCGCTAACAGTTGTAGGAGGCATTTTTAAAGTGCGCTGGTGGACATTTTTATGGCTGGTTACCCTTGGCAAAGGCGCACGTTACTTGCTTGTACTAGCCTTTGCCGTTGGGCTGGATAAGTTGCTTTAAGCTTTACTCCAATCGAGTGTTAGCGATACTGAATCTGCAAAACGCAAAGCGTGAGGTTTATCAACTCGCACTTTTGCATAATTCACGCTGCTATGGCTATGGCAAACACTGAGTATTTCTGCCACTAGTTTTTCAAGCAATAAAAAGTGACCTTGCTCAACAATACTAATCACTTCTTTGGTGATCACTTTATAATTAAGTGCTTGTTCAACTTGATCCGTTTCACAGGCTTGCTCAGCAGGATAGTGAATTTCTAAATTGATCACTACATCCTGCTTTTTCTCACGTTCATCGGGGTTAAAGCCAATAAAAGTGCGCAGCCGTAAGTTAGTTACATGGATAATTGCATTGGCCATAGGATTAGCCTTTTACAAGTTGTAAAAACTCATTGCGGGTTTTTGGATCGGCTCTGAAGTTACCTAGCATTACCGACGTACGCATACTTGAGTTTTGTTTTTCAACCCCACGCATCATCATACACATATGTTTTGCTTCCACTATTACACCAACGCCTTTAGCACCGGTGACTTCTTCAACCGCTTTAGCGATTTGATGAGTCAGTTGTTCTTGAATTTGAAAGCGGCGTGCAAACATATCAACAATACGCGCAAATTTCGATAAACCCAGCACTTTGCCGTTAGGAATATAAGCAATATGACAGCGCCCTACAAATGGTAATAAATGATGTTCACACATCGAATAAAGCTCTATATCTTGAATTAAAACCATGTCATCTGCATCAGAAGTAAATACCGCATTATTGGTAATTTCTTCTAATGTTTGACGATAGCCTTTGGTCAAATATTCCATCGCTTTGGCGGCGCGTTTTGGCGTGTCTAATAGGCCTTCACGTTGTGGATCTTCACCTACAGCAGTAATAATTTCGTGGTAACTATTTTTTAATTGATCGTGCATAAATTTCTCGATTAATCCGTTATTTTAAATGTCTGCCACCATCTACGGGTAAAGAACGTCCCGTGATGTAATGGCTGCTAAGCAATAAATCGACGCTGTTTATAATTTCGCGACAACCAGGCTCGATGCCCATTAATGATTTTTTAAGGGTTTTTTCTCGGTACTCATCGCTATCGTGATCATTAAAAATAATTAATGAAGGGGCGATAGCGTTCACTTTAATATTCGGGGCAAACTTAGCTGCAAATGATTTTGTCATATTTTCTAAGGCGGCTTTACTTGCGGCATATGCGATATGCTTTGGACTTCCTTTTTCAACAACATAATCAGTTAAATGAATGATATCAGCAGGGTGTTGCTGCTGTTGCTGAAAATTTAACAGTAACTCGCTAAGCGCTAAGTTAATTAAGTAAGGTGCTTTTGCATGGATCCGCATCATGTTATCAAATAGCGTACTGCTATCTGGATTATTCGCTTCGCAGTCCCAACTCGATGCATTGTGGATCACCGCCTTTAAGCTATTTGTGTGCAGCTTTAATTGACTGACAAACTCATTAATGCCGTTGTCAGTGCTAAAGTCTGCGTAAACACATACAGCACCATGGGCAGATAATTCATCAATAGCGGGATGGCGAGTTCGGTAAGTAACGATAATAGCTTGCCCTTGGGCTATAAAATGTTTTGCCAGTGCTAAACCAATACGTTGGCCGGCACCTGTTATTAAAATGGGCGATGTCATAACTAAATACAAATCCTTAGGTTTTTTAATGCGATGAGCTGGATTGCCATGTGTTTACTAACAACTATAAACTAAATTACAGAACTATTTCATCTTTACTGCAAAGATATTGCACTCATATAACAATCTGTTTGTACGCCGTAACGAACAGTTGCGATCATTTGCTCTGCGATGATTGTCAGGCATAATAATAAAACTTCAATTTATGATCTGTAACTATGCAATCACCACCTAAACCGATCCATAAACTGCGTATGATCCCCTGGTTATTTGTTGCTGGCGTGTATTGTTCATTAATTGCTTGGCAAGGCGCAAATGCTGCGCTACAAAGTGTTATCGCAGAGTTTAGCATTGTTGTGACTATGGCTTTTGGGTCTTTTGTTGCTGGTGGCACTGCACTTGGTGGTGGCGCAGTAGCATTTCCTGTGATGGCTAAGTTACTGGCAATAGATCCTGTAACCGCAAAAGTATTCTCGTTAGCGATTCAAAGTTTTGGTATGAGTGCGGCCGCATTAACCATTATTTTTACTGGTATTCCATATTATCGCCAAGTGGTATTAATCGCAGCTCCTGCTGCATTAGTTGGCGTATTACTAAGCCTTACTTTTATTGCCGATCAATTACCAAGACTGGTGGTTAAAGGAGTCTTTAGCGTACTTTTAATATGCTTCGCATTAACTCTTTTATGGCGTATTTATTGCAGGGTGCAACATGTATGTAGTCAAACCGATATACACGTTAGTACATTTACAGTTGCATTAGTTGCTGTTATTGGAGGAGTTGCATCTGGCTTAGTTGGTTCGGGAGCTGACATTGCTATTTTTGCGTTATTGATTATCGCCTGCAACGCTAATATTCAAAAAGCGACTGCAACCTCGGTGATTATCATGGCAATAACGTCTGTAGTGGCAAGCATTGCTAACGTATGGTTCTTCAATAGCTTAAGCAGCGAAATACAGTCGTATTTATTAGCGGCTATTCCAGTGGTTGTAGTAGGAGCACCGTTAGGGGCTTATGTTTGTGCTAAAGTGAAAAGCGGGCAATTAATCACATTTTTCTTATTGTTAATTGCCCTAGAAGTGTCATTTACGGTTTATGAACTTATGACAGCCTAAAGATCGTCGTAAATGGTTGGAATAGCTTGGCGTTTATGTTGAGTGCGTAGATAAATTGCGATGAGTTTTTCACTTACCTCGTCACTGACTTCTTTGCCTTCTAAAAAGTCATCAATTTGTTCATAGCTTAAACCAAGGGCTTCTTCATCAGTAAGGCCAGGGCGATCACACTCTAGGTCGGCTGTTGGCGCTTTATTAACGAGTAAATCGGGTGCACCTAACTGCTTGGCTAATGCGCGTACTTGGCGTTTTGATAAGCCAAATAATGGCGCTAAGTCGCATGCGCCATCACCAAATTTAGTATAAAAGCCAGTAATGTTCTCGGCGCTATGATCAGTACCAACAACGAGGCCTTGGCACAGTCCGGCAATTTCATATTGCGCGACCATGCGTTGGCGGGCTTTCACATTACCTTTTATAAAATCAATTTGTGCTTGTTCCGGCAGTGCATCACCGCAACCTACCACTGCCGCTAATGCTTGCTCATGCATGCCGTCTGCTGCGGGTTTAATATTCACTGTTAGGCGTTTATTTGGTTGAATAAAATCAACAGCCAATTGCGCTTCAGCTTCATCAGCTTGCACACCATACGGTAAGCGAACCGCAATAAATTGATACTTGTCGGTTTGCTGCTGCGCATTTAATTCGTTAACGGCGAGTTGGCATAAGCGACCACAGGTAGATGAATCTACACCGCCACTAATCCCCAGCACTAAAGAGCGTGAATGTGCTGCCACTAAACGGTTTTTTATAAAGTTTACGCGGCGTGTGATCTCGTTGTTGACGTCTATATTTGGCTGGACTTTCATTTCTGCCACTATTTCAGCGCGCATGCTGAGCTCTCCTAATAATATTATTGGTTGTCATGGTTATACCAATTAGCTTAAAAGCATGATCTCTATTTAATGCAATTGGAATTATTATCTAATTCAAAGGGTTTAATTTAAAGCCCTAAATGTAGCTTAATTTTTTGTAATTCAGCTTTTAGCTCATCAATTTCAGCAAGTAACTCATTCAACTCGTCAGCTTTGAGTGCAGGTAATTCAGGTGGTTCTACTGCAACAGCACTTTGTGGATCAGCAAATAAATGGCTGTAACGGCTTTCACGTTTGCCAGTTCTCGCGGGTGTTTAGTCACATGTTCGGCAGTCATCAAGGCATTTAATGCCGACTCAACTTCAGCAACATTATTAAACTCAGCGAGCCGATTACTGCGGGTTCTTAATTCACCAGGGGTTTGTGGGCCACGTAGCAGCATTAAACAAATAATAGCGCGCTGTTGCTCCGTTAACTGTAAATTACCAAATTCAGTATTGCAAAAGCGATGTGCGAACTTAGTTACGCGTCCAGATAACCCTTCGTCTAATGTAACTAACCGCTGGGAAACTAGCGAGTCTAGCGCCTCTTGTACTTCAGTTTCGCTGAGCGTGAGCACTGGCTCTCGGTTCGATTTTTGATTGCACGCATTGGTCAATGCATTTAGTGACAGCGGGTAATGCTCTGGTGTGGTGCTTTGTTTTTCAAGTAGGCAGCCGATCACACGTTGTTCAATAGCAGTGAGTTGCATAATAAATCCTTCTTTTTGTTATGCCTTAGCTTACACCTTTATTGTTTACCAAGCCATTGTTGCAGTTTCGGATTAAGCGCATCAAAATCGAGTGGTTTGGTTAGGTAATCAGTCATTCCTGCACTGAGGCATTTATCTCTATCGCCTTGCATAGCATTTGCGGTTAACGCAATAATAGTTACGTTTTTGTAGTATTCACCCGCATCCCCATTACGGATTGCCTTAGTTGCTTGGTAACCATCCATTTCTGGCATCTGGCAGTCCATTAACAATAGCTTGTATGGTTCTGTGGTTTTGTTTTTTAGTTTTTCAATAGCTTCCAGACCATTTTCAGCGATATCAAAACTTATGCCTGCTTGTTTTAGTAATGCACAGGCTACGACTTGATTTACTTTATTGTCTTCTACCAGCAGGATTTTGTCTTGATTTACAAAGTGTGTATTGTTGATTGCAATACTTGCTGGTAGTGCATTGTTATTTTGTTGTTGCTCGATAAATTTTTCATTCGCCAAAGAATCAAACAAGTCCGAAGGCGTTAGTGGTTTAAAAATCATGCAATCGGCTTCGATTGGCAAGTTTGCATGTGCTTCTTGTGAGAAACTCATTGGTGCCATAAGGATCAGTTTTACGTGATGCTTGCTTAGGTAAGTTTTCAATGTATTAATTGCAGCGGCGTCGGCTTGCTGAAAAAAGCTATAATCAAGCAGCACAGCATCAATCAATTCATCGCTAGAATTGAGATAGTAACTCAAAGCTAGGTAGTTTTTGAGGATATGCGCACGTGCCCCCCACACATTCAGTTGTTTTTGCGCAATTGAGCTATTTAACGGACAAGTATCGACAATTAAAATATGTTTGTTTGTAATTAAATGACTCGGTAAGTCTTGTTCTTTACCCAGTAGCGGCTGTACTTTAATGGAAAAAGTAAATGTATTGCCTTGGCCATAAACACTCGTGACATTGATTTCTCCATCCATCAAATTACACAGCTGCTTAACAATCGCCAGGCCCAAGCCTGTGCCGCCATATTGGCGAGTAGTTGAGGTATCGGCTTGAGTGAAAGAATCAAATAACGAAGCTTGTTTGTCGGCTTTAATACCAATACCGGTATCAATAATTGAGCAATCTAAAAAGTCCCGTTAGTGGTGTTTTTTAAGTTTGCGCTCACGATAATTTCACCATTATGAGTAAATTTAACGGCATTACCGAGTAAATTATTAATAATTTGGCGAAGCCTATTTGGGTCACTAACAATCTTATTTACATTAATTTTAGTGGCATCTAAAATCAGTTTAGTATTATGTTGCTCTACTTTAAGGGCAAATGACTCGACCACTTCACCGAGTAATTTCGGTAAATTAAAAGCAATCTTTTCGATATTTAATTTACCAGCTTCAATTTTTGAAAAATCCAGAATATCGTTAATTATATTAAGCAGCGATTGCGCTGATGATTGTGCTAATTCAATATGATGCGCTTGCTGAGGATCTAACTTAGTCTGTTGCACAATATTAAGCATCCCGAGCACACCGTTCATCGGGGTGCGAATTTCGTGGCTCATGCTCGCTAAAAACTCACCTTTAGCGGTTACAGCTTGTTCCGCTGCTTCTTTTGCTGTGACTAATTGTTGCTCGGTTTCTATACGTTGCTCGCTAGAATATAAACTGCCAATTAAAGCGGCAACGGCAATTAAAAAGCTTTCTTCGTTACGCGACCATACCCGCGGATACTGACAATGCTCAGCACAAACAATACCAATCGCCCCGCTTCCTGTAGGGATAGATACACAAAGCATTGATTTTATGTCGAAAGGGGCTAAATAGAGCGCTGTAAGCGGGGCTGTAAATTTATTGCTCAGTGCATTTGAGGCGCGGATCACAGCTTGGTTATCAATCGCTGTAAAAAAATCATTTAACTCAGTTTGCTGCCATGCTGGTAACGCAGTGTTATTTGGTGTGTGTTTACCATGATGGGCAAATGATTGCAGTTGATCTCTTGCATCATTGAACAGCCAAATACTGGCACGTTCAACATTAAATGCATCGCAAATTGATTGTGTAATAATATCTTTTGCTTGTTTTAAATTACCAGTCAGCACTGCGTTATTAACGGTAAGTGAGGCGAGTACCTCATTGTGCAAAGCAGTTTTACTGCTTTCTAATTCAATGCATTTACGGACGTTTATATCTTGTAAAGAGCCAAAAATCTTAATACAACGGCCATTACGGATTTCTGCTTCACCATGCACTAACACCCATAAAGCATTACCTTTAGAATCGATAACCTCGAGCTCAACTTCGTAACTTTCACCATATTTAATCGCTCGCTCAACGAGCTTTTTTATCGTGTCACGGCTTTCGCCTTCTTTAAAGTAAGTAAAGTTCGTTGGCCAATTCGGTTGTTCGTCTAGCGGATATTTGAAAATGTTTTTGGTCATATCTGACCAATATACTTGTTGTGTTTCAAGGTTAAATGACCAAGCGCCAATTTTTGCAAGACTACTCATTGTCACTAGCATTTTTTCATTTCTTAGCTGGCGATTGAGCATTTTTAAGAATAATAAAAAGGCTAAAATTAATAGCCCGCAAATAGTAAATATTGCTAATCTCAGCGGCCAAATCGCAGAATTTGGAGGTGCCCAACCAACTTTAGGAGTAACAAAAATTTCCCACTCGCCACCTTGAAAGGTTAAAGTAAACGCCAGAGGGTTTCGCTCTAAAATATCCGCTTTACCGCGGAAAAACTCTCCCTTTAGACCCAAGCCATTGCGTCCTTGAATGGCAACATCATAGTCTTCTTCTAGTTCGTAGATACCCGCTCTTTTATATATTTTGTCTATGTCGAGTACCACCGAGAGCAGTCCCCAAAAATGCTTGTCAGGGGGAAGGTACACAGGGACTCGGGCAATTAATGCTTCGCCACCTTGCACTAATGTAAGTGGGCCTGCCATAACTATTTCATTGTTATCACGCGCACGAATTGCATCTGCACGTTGTGTTTTGTTATCTAAAAAGTTTAGCCCTATGGCTTTTTCATTGCCTGCCAATGGGTAAGTCATGCGGATCACCATATTAGGTGCACCACCGATATTGCGTAATTCAGATGAGGTGTCGAATAATGGCGCGGCAATTTGGGCAAAACGTTGTTGATCTAAATTAGGCTCTGCAGCAACTGCAACAGCTAAACCACGCACCAATTGAATATTCGATACTAATGTTGATTCAAGTTGAGTACGGTAACTACTTACTTCAGATAAAATTAATAGTCGATGAGATTCTTGGGCACGTTTATAACTGATCTGATCAAGCACTAAACTGATTAATAAAATAAAAACGAGCGAGCACCAAAATATCAGTTTAAATTTGTAGACTTGTTTGTGATCATCTGTTTTTAACAATGGCATTAGCGACTTGTGCTTTTAATATTTGGCTGTTCAACTATAGTCAATTTATCACGGAAATAAAAATAGTCCGATCAATTGAGCTATTTGTTTTTTATTTAAATAACCGCACGTTATGTGGGGAAAGTATTAAGAATAACTTCATATAAGCTGGTTGTTGCTACAGTGATTTATTTTATCTAAAAACGAACTAAGCGCATTATTTTTCATAAAACTATGGTTATGATAGAGCTAATTAAGAGTGAAAGGACTGGTTCATGTTTAAAATTATCAAGTGGTTGGTGTTAGCAATCGTAATTTTAGGATTGGCTGCAACAGCAGTTATTTATGGTGTACTGTCAATTAGCTTACCGGCGCTTGATGGTAATGGGCGTAGTAACCACGTCAGCCAAGCGGTAAAAATCTCCCGAGACCAACTGGGTCAAGCAGTTATTTCAGCTGAGAACCGCCTTGATGCTGCGTATGGTTTAGGTTTCGCACATGGTCAAGACCGATTTTTTCAAATGGATTTGTTGCGCCGTAATGCTGCAGGTGAGTTGAGTGAACTGTTTGGTAAAGCAGCATTAGGTTTGGATAAAAAATGCGCTTCCACCAGTTACGAAAACGCAGCGCTGCGATTGTTGAGCAATTGCCTCAAGCAGATCAAGCATTATTAACAAGTTATGCCGCTGGCGTTAACGAAGGCTTAGCACAGGTAGGTTTTAGCAGTTTTGAATATTTACTAACAGGCGCTGAGCAAAAGCCTTGGCGCAGTGAAGACAGTTTGTTAGTGATTTACAGTATGTACTTAGATTTACAAACGGCGACCTTTGAACGTGACCAAGCGTTAATTCAAATTGCCGATATTTATGGCCCAGAAATGGTCAGTTTTTTAACTCAACCCAGTCAATATCAAGCGGCTTTAGATGGCAGCACACTCGCACCTTATAATTTAACTATTCCTGAATTTCCTAAGCAAACCTTACAAGCTTTACTCAGGATTGATGCAAATCAAGAACGTGGTAGTAATAACTGGGCGGTGACTGGGCAGTTAACTACCACAGGTGCTGGGATGCTGTCGGATGATATGCACTTGTCGATGGCGGTGCCGGTTATTTGGTATCGTGCGCAACTTAACTATGCAATGTCAGGAAAAGTGAGCCAAGTGACAGGGGTTTCCTTGCCTGGCGCACCAGCAATTGTGGTGGGAACTAATAACAATATTGCGTGGGGATTTACTAATGGTTACCTCGATACTGCCGATTGGGTAGCATTAACTGATAACAGTAAAACATGGCAAGAAGTTGAGCAAATAGCACTACCCGATGGGTCAATTGAAGAATATAAGCTGACATTGAGTGAGTATGGTCCAGTGCGAGAAATAAATGGCAAGCCTTATGCGCTTAGCTGGGTTGGCCATCAACCTTATGCAGTCGATATGGATTTATTGAAATTAGAACAAGCAACAACTGTCGATGACGCGCTGCTGATTGCCAGTGAAGTGGGTATTCCAGTACAAAACTTAATGGTGGTAGATAGCCAAGGCAATGCGGGTTGGAAAAATATGGGAGCCATTCCAGGGCGTATTAAGCCCAGTGAACTAGCTGTTCAGGAAAATGACTACTCAACACTTTGGCAGCATAATGAACAGCAAAGGCCGGAAGTTAAAAATCCTGTTGATGGCCGTTTATGGACTGGGAACTCTCGCGTTGTATCGGCTTTGGATGACCAGCGTTTTGGTAATGGTGGTTATGCCTTGGGAGCACGATCTAGTCAAATTCGTGATAGATTGTATGAAAAGCAACATTTTAATGAAGCTAATTTTAACCAGTTGCAGCATGATAATCAGGCGCGCTTTTTACAACCGTGGCATAGCTTATTGCTGCAACAGCTTAATAGAAATAGTTCGGCTAATCAGCAGTACATAAAAGAGTTAGAGAACTGGCAAGGTTGCGCCTGTGCAACGTCAATAGGCTACACGCTGGTTAGGCGTTATCGTGATGAAGTTATCAATAGTGTATTTACGGCTATGCAAGCAAATTTACAGGCTCAGGGCGGTTCATTAAAGTATGTTAAACGTGATTTAGAGCCGGCAATATGGCAGCTTATTGAACAGCAACCAGATAGCTGGTTAAATCCACAATTTGCTGATTGGGATGCACAATTAACTGATTCATTTAGTCAAGTTGTCAGTAATTTAAGTAAAGAGTTTGGCAGTAACTTAAAAGGTTGGCAGTGGGGGACAGTTAATGAATTGGTTATTGAGCATCCATTCGTACAGCAAATACCACAACTAAGTAAATTATTAAATATGCCGACAGCGCCAGGATTTGGCGACAGTTATATGCCAGCAGTGCAGGGGCGTAGTTTTGGTGCGTCACAGCGATTTATTGCTCAACCTGGGCATTTAGAAAACGCCATAATGGCCATTCCTGGTGGCCAGTCAGGTCATCCACTATCGCCATTTTATCGCGCAGGATTTGATGACTACGTAGCTGCAAAACCAACGCCGCTATTACCGCAAACACTAATGCATGAGATCACAATATTACCTGCAAATGAGCTTTAAATGAGTAAAGCCACCTTGTTTTGAGGTAGTGGCCGCTTGATTTCGGCCATTACTTTTACTCTTATAAAGTGCAATTAACCTAAGCTTTAGGTCGAAAACCGCTAAACCAGCGTTAATGTTAGCTGAGCAAAGAGGTGTAAAACTAAAAATTTATACCTACTTATACTTACTTCAACACTGTTGTTGGTGCTATCTTAAAAATAAACCAGCGCTAGGTATGCTGCACTAAGCAAGCGTTCAGAGCTGATCACGTATTATGCGCGTATTGAACTATCAAATTTAATGTCCTACGCCTAAAGGAGTTGTGTATGTCGGCAGAAAAAACCCATCTTGAGATTTGTAATTTAACTAAAGAGCAGTATCCACAAGTAAAAACTTTGATGGATCAGGCTTATCCAGATTTAGGTGGTGCATGGCCAAGCCATACTATATTTAGACTGATTGACCAGTTCCCTGAAGGGCAGTTGGGCATGGTGGATGATGGCGTGCTGGTAGGGATTGCGTTGAGTGTGCAAGTTGATTACACGCGCTTTTCTAATCCGCACACCTATGAAGATATTGTTGACGGCCATGACCGGGTATTTAGTGACCCCGATGGTGATGCGCTGTATGGCTTAGATGTGGTTATTTCGCCTACTCATCGTGGTATGCGTTTAGGGCGCAGGCTTTATGATGCGCGTAAAGAATTATGTCGTCAGTATAATCTGCGGGCTATTTTGGCGGGCGGACGTATTCCGCGTTATTACAATCATAGCAGTGACATGAGTCCAACAGAATATATTGCCAAAGTCGATCATAAAGAGCTGTATGATCCAATTTTAAGTTTTCAATTGTCGAATGATTTCCAGGTTAAACGCTTACTTAAAAAGTATTTACCGGAAGATCAAAATTCGGTGGGTTATGCCACGCTACTTGAGTGGAATAACATTATGTTTGAACCGACCGACACGGTACTTGAATCAACGAAGTCGATAGTGCGAGTAGGCGCAGTGCAATGGCAAATGCGCAGTGTTGAGTCGGTTGAAGAAATGCTCACGCAGGTCGAATATTTTGTAGACACAGTGTCTGATTACAAAAGTGATTTTATTCTTTTTCCGGAGTTTTTTAATGCGCCACTAATGGGGCTTACAGAGCAAAGAAATCAGACCGAGGCTATTCGTTATTTAGCCGAATACACGGAGACTTTTCGTGATGCGATGTCGCGTATGGCGATTGAGTATAATGCGAATATTATCACCGGCTCAATGCCGCTTGCTGAAGGCGATAAAATCTATAATGTCAGTTATTTATGCCATCGCAGTGGTAAAATTGACGAACAACGTAAAATTCATATCACGCCTCATGAACAAAATGACTGGGTGATTCAAGGTGGTGACAAAATTGCGGTATTTGATACTGATGCTGGACGCGTGGGTATTCAAATTTGTTACGATGTTGAATTTCCTGAATTGTCACGTATTTTAGCAAAACAAGGTCTCGATATTCTGTTTGTGCCATTTTGGACCGACACCAAAAATAGTTATTTACGAGTACGCCACTGCGCGCAGGCGCGGGCCATTGAAAACGAATGCTACGTGGTTATTGCCGGATCGGTAGGTAACTTACCAGAAGTTGAAAGTCTTGATGTGCAGTATTCACAATCAGCGGTATTAACACCGTCTGATTTTTCGTTCCCTCATGATGCTACGCTTAATGAAGCAACCCCCAATACTGAAATGCTGTTATTTAGTGATTTAGATATGGATAAATTAAAAGTTCTGCACAGTGAAGGCACGGTGCGTAACTTAAAAGATCGTCGTGAAGATCTGTACGATGTAATATTGAAAAAGAGAGAAAATTAATGGCGTGGATTTATTTAATTATTGCAGGCTTGCTGGAAATTGGCTGGCCTGTAGGATTAAAAATGTCGCAAGAGGGTGAAAATCGCTGGTTAGGTATTGGCATTGCAGTGGCGTTTATGGTCGCCAGTGGTTTTATGTTATGGCTGGCACAGCGTGATATTTCGATGGGGACTTCCTACGCTGTGTGGACAGGTATTGGCGCGGCAGGAACATTTTTAGTAGGGATACTATTTTATAATGATGCAGCAACATTCGGCCGTATTGCCGGTGTATTAATGATTATTAGCGGCGTTATCACATTGAAAATCAGCCATTAATTCAGTGAATTAAAAAATCGAAAGGCGGCCACGTTGCAGTGAGCCGCCTTTGTTGTTTATATCGAAGGTAACATGACTAATACTGCGGCTATAGCAATTAACACCAGCCCTGCGGTATCTTGACGTTTTAAAGGCTGCTTGAGCCATAAAACTGAGATCAAGATTGTAAAAAATACTTCTACTTGCCCTAAGGTTTTTACATAGGCAACATGCTGTAAACTCATCGCACTAAACCAACCAATCGAGCCTATGCAGCTAAAAAACTCACCGCACTGGTGGTTTTTTTATGGTTCCACATAGCGCGAAATGTTGAGCGTTCCCTTACTGTAATATAACCACATAGCATGATAGTTTGCAGGCTGATAATAAGCAGTAAAACCCATGCTGCGGAATAAGGAAACGACAGACCTGAGTTTAGGCTTGCTTCGCGTATCCATGATGAGGAAAGTGCAAATGCTGTTCCACAGGCCAAGCCTAGTAAGGCTGTTTTTAAGCTAAAGTGCTTAATGTTAGCAATTCCACTTAATAGTAATACTGCAATTGAGCCAATAAACACGCCAAGCCAGCCTAATAAAGATAGCGTCGCGCCAAAAAATAATACTCCTAGTATAGCCGCAACGAGAGCTTCACTTTTTGCAAGACCAGCACCAACAGCAAAGTTATTCATTTTAAATAACGTCACCATTAATCCTGTTGCAATAATTTGCACTATGCTCGCGCCGACAATGTAGCTAATAAAAGCTAGGTTGAAGGTGGGCAAGGGAGCATCTTGATAGAGATATAATGAAATGAGGTATGCCAAAGCAAGTGGGCTTGCAAGTATAAAGCGCGCTAAGGTGACGCCTGCAACACTCACATGCGCACTTAGTTTACTTTGTAAAGCGTTGCGCCACGACTGCATAAAAGCGGCTAAAATAGTTAAAAAGATCCAAGTCATAATGAAAAAACAGCAATTCACAGAGGCGGATAAGTTACCAGTGCCAGGGCTCTAAAGCGAACTAAGATTCCATAAAATGAAAATATCTTTGCTGCGACAATATGCCACAGCTGCAAATCCAACTTTTTGGGCTATAGTTATCGCGATGTTATTGTTAGTCGCAATGCCTTGTATTTATTTCATATAAGTCATTGCGGCTTTTTTATTACTCAAGTCAATTACGCGATCAGTTTAGCTGTGCTAAGTTAATGAAAACTATGATTAGGAGTAACGATGACGATATTACTTATTTGCGCACTACTTGCTGTACTGATGCCTTACTTTGCCAAGGCCCCCGTGGCATTTGCAATGAACAAGCTCGATGGCTACGATAATAAGCACCCAAGAGAGCAACAGTCTAAGCTCACCGGATTTGGCGCAAGGGCGCTGGCAGCACATCAAAATTGTTTTGAATCATTGGCCGTGTTTGCTGTAGCGTTAGCCACCGTGCTGGGCACCAATAATGTCCACCAAGTTACTGAGCTATTAGCCATTACTCATATTATTGCCCGCGTTCTATATTGTGCTTTTTACTATCTAAATTTAGACGTACTGCGCTCTTTATCATGGCTGGTTGGTTTAGCTGCTTGCAGTCGCTATGATTGTTGTGTGCTTGTAATACCAATCGTGTTAAGTTACTGACCATTTATAGCGACAGATAAATACATTGATAACAAGGCGTAAATTTTGACATGTAGTTGTTCTACTTGAAAAAATTATAACGCAGTTAGCGCTTTATTTAGCTCGCTAGAATGGTTAAATATTTAAGTCGATTGGTATAAGCTTTGTTTTTTAAAACGCTAAAGCAAGCGGCTTCAATAAGGCGCTTGCTTTAGGGTCTTGGTTGTTAAAATTTACTTAGCCGCAACAGTCACCTTTTCAATCAGTTCTTCTGATTTGTAATTACTGTCAATTGCAAAGTCTAACTGTACCAATACATCTTTAAAGCCTGAATTTGAAGGCTTATATTGCCATTGCATTAGCGCTTTTTTTGCCTCTTTATCGAATACTCTTTCAGGTTTGGCATTCACAACCGACACATTTTGTGTCTTTCCGGCTGGGCTAATATCGTATTTTAATACTACTGAACCGCTGATACCTTGTTCAGCTGCCTGTATCGGGTAAATAGGCTCAATACGCATGATGGGTGAAATAGCTTGCACCTTACTTATTGCTTCAGGTTGTTTTGCGATAGCAAAGCTGCTGATCATACCCGCTGCAAAAATAAGTAAAGCGCCTTTGGCAATCATTGAGCTATTGCCGGTGTGTTTGATTTGATTGAGTCGTTGTAACATCGTGTTTTTATCTCCATAGTGTGAGTAAGCTATTAACCCTGCACGGCTATTTGCTGCACAGTTGATCAGAGCTTTACTGTATAAAATGCGTTGTTGAGTAGTTTTATTGGTCAGTACTTTTTCGTCGCACGACAGCTCTTGCAAGCGTCTAAAGCTCATGTAGCCAAGCCAAGCCAGTGGATTAAACCAAATCAGCAATGTGGCCATTAATGCCAGCGCATTAAATAAATTATCGGCGCGTTTTATATGTACTTTTTCATGTTCAATGATCAGCGTTAACGCAGTGCTATCAATGTGTTGTGTATAGGCGGTTGGTAGGACTAGCTGATTACTGAATAGCCCTATAACCATTGGTGTACTAACGGCGCTACTTTGTAATAGTTGCATGTCGGGATGTGCGTCAATCAGCACTTTATCATCAAGATTGGTTAATCGTAATTGGTTGATAAACCGTAGGTGTACCACGATGGCAGTTAACGCCAGTATGCTAAATATAGCGCTATAAACTAGTACCCAACTAATACTAATCGTTGTTGAAAAACCTTGCTTGGGGCTGATCAGCATAGTGCTAATGACGTTGTTTGGCAGCGGCTTAAAATGCTCTGGCATATTTGCTAGCAGTAATGTGATTGGTAACATTAGCCATAACTTATAGACAAAGTTAGCATTGAGCCATTTTAGTGAATAGCGTTCTAAAACCAGCAAACTGAGTATCAGTAAGCTGATTAATAGTTGCTGCTCAAGAAGCCAGTTAAAGGTGTTTTCTAACATATTAAGCCCTTACTTTTGCTGTTTTTCCCAGTCATCAATCACCTTTTTAAGTTCGTTGATGTCTTGTTGAGAAAGTTGCTCAGATTTAGCAAAACCGCTGACTAACGGCGCGATACGGCCACTAAAAAAACGCTCAATAAAATTTTGACTTTCTTTTAGCGTGTATTCAGCGCGTTCCATGCAAGGAGTGTAAATATACTGGCGGCCATCTTTTTCAAAGCTGAGTGCGCCTTTTTTTACTAACCGACCGAGTAAGGTTTTAATGGTTTTTTCGTGCCATTGTTTATCATCGCTTAAACGCTCGATAATTTGGCTTGCTGTAGCAGGGTAGTTCAGCCAAAGTGCATCGAGCACTTCAAATTCTGCTTTTGATAATTCAATCATATATATATTGCCTACAGGTGTAATCTTTAACTTAAGATTACACCTGTAATCAAACTTTGCAACTATTTTATATAAAAATAATTAGTTTTTTAAAATGTCAGATTTATTTATTTTACGATAGGTATTTTCTGGCAGGCTTAGGGTGGCCAAATTAAGCTCGGCAATTTGTTCTCGGTAAAGATCAATCACTTTATAGCCACAGTAATGGGCCATTTTTCGGATTTGGCGATTCAGCCCTTGCTTTAAAATAATACTAAATTGGCAGTCGGCTACTTTCTCCACGGTGCATGGCAGTGTGATATGTTTATCAACAGGCACACCATTTGCCATTTTTTGGCTAAAGCCATCATTAAGCGGTTTATCAACAGTGACTAAATAACGTTTTGGCTGGTGGAAGTCAGGATGGATCAGCTGATTACAAAATTCACCATCATTAGTCAGTATTAACAGACCACGAGAATCTTTATCTAGCCTGCCAATGGGGTATACGCGGGTGTCTGTTGGTAGATGGTGAATTAAGCTGCTAGGGTCATGTTGATTGAGTTTACAATCAATTCCTACCGGTTTGTGATAGGCATAATAAACGCGCGTTGCTTTACCTTGTACGCGCGTGTTATTGACGCGTATATCGTCGTTATCATCAACGTGATCAATATGATTGGCTGGGCGGTTATTTACGCTCACCACACCTTCATCAATCAGCCGCGAGGCTTGTTTACGAGAACAAACGCCAGCATGGGCAAGGTATTTAGCTAGACGAGTTTTCTCGCTCATAAATTAAGTCGCTTCGGTTTAAATTGATCAAAGTATATCAAAGCAACGTACAGATAACTTAATCCACTGTAAAAAGGGTTTCACCATGGCGATAAAATTATCAGAACTTAAAAACCATCAGCCTTTGCAAAAAGTTATTGTTCACTCATTGGAAATGGCTTTATACCAAGTGTCGGTGATGATCAACAATGTTGAGTATTATGTAACGGATGAGCAGGGGGAGTTTATTCGTGGCTTAAGCCCATTGCATATTCAAAAACGACTCGACCACCTTAGTTATGCGCAAATGGTATTGCGTCATACCAGCGCATACGATGAAATGTGTGGCCAGAGTGAAAAAGTGGGCAGTAATATGCTTGAGGTGCCTTACGGTAAAAATCATTTATATTAACTTGTTAGTCATTTAAACTGACCTTTTAACTTGGTAAAAAGCGACCATGTATCAGTTTGAAAATGATGATTCACAGGTATTAGAACAGTTATTGCGTGAGCAAATAGTTGCTTATAATCAAGCTCACTTTGATGCACAAAGACTGCCATTGGGGTGTAAATTTGTTGATGAAAATCAGCAAGTGGTGGCGGCTGTAGCTGCTCAATTATTTGGTAACTGGTTACAAATAAATTGGCTTTGGTGTGATGAAAAAGCACGCGGTCAAGGCCTAGCTAGTAAGTTACTTAGCGCGATCGAATTAAAGGGTAAGCAGTTAGGTGCGCTGCAAGTTCAGCTTGATACTTTAGATTTTCAAGCTAAACCATTTTATGAACATCGTGGTTATGAAGTTAAATATCAACTCGATAATTATCCTCGCTCTGGCACCCGCTACTTTATGGAAAAATCACTTAGTTAGCTGTTAATGGTTCGCCATCAAAAGTAATGCCCAAGAAGGGGTTACTTCTGGTGCTAACATAAATGTGCGAATGTTCATGTGATCGTGCTCATTAGGATTGCCAAGTACATCATCACGATAAAACGCGCCAAAGCAATCTAGAGTATTTTGTTTACTTAGTTGGTTTAGTTTAGCAAAAGCAAAAATTTTACATGAGCCATTATTTTCACCAACGGCACTTTTTAAGCCGTGGTTATTGAATGCGCAGGCTGTAAAAGTATAGTTTGCTTCAATCACTGCCATCGTATCGGCAAATGCAATGGTGTGTGGCTCATTAGCCAGACGGCTTAAAAAATCGTTGAGTGTCATAGTCATCCTTATTTAGCTAACTCTAGCTGATTAGTTTGTTGATTAATATTAAATTTAAACAACTGTAAAAAATTCATGCCGAGTAATCCATACCCACTATGGTTATCAATTACCAACACTTCAAAGTTTTCAATATATTGCTGGCCAATTAAAATTGAATCAAGTTGGTAACGTTTTGCGATTACTTGGCCGTTGGCGGTATTGATGCTTAAGCTATCAATATAGTCGGGTATTGGCCGTAATGCTTGAAATACGTTATTTGGTAATACGGTAAAGCTTGCCCCGGTATCTATCATTAGTTGGGTGTTGAGCGCATCGTTGATTTGCATATCTAATAAATAGTGTGCGCCGTATGGACGTAATGGCACCAGATCAATACCGCTTTGCGCTTGTGCTATGCGTGTTTGTAATTCAGCAACTTTCGCTTGTAATGGATGCTCCAAAGGAAAGCGATCTAATGTTGCTTGCGCGCTTAGCAGGTCACCGAGATGGTAATACGCATTAGCTAGTGCGAATAAGTAATTAGGATTTTCGTTATCATAATCAAGCCACACTAAGGTTTGATTAATGGTTTTTTGCCACGCGTGCTGCTCTGTAAGCGTTTTTATTTGTGCCATGGTCAATTGTATTAAACGCATATTAATGGCTGCTTGCTGGCTTTCATTGGCAAGTGATTGCAATGATAATAACGCAACAATAGCTTGGTGTAGCTGCTGGTTTTTCACTAAACGTTCGGCATCAAGCTGTAACATATTTATATCGTATGGATAGCTATTTAAAAATAATTGCAAAAAAGTCTCAGCAACTGTGAGCTCATTATTTTTTAACCAGTTATCGAGTTTATCTAACCATAAAAAGTAAAGTTGTTCAGCTTGTAATGGCTGGCTTGTAGTTAATGCTTGGTAGCTGGCTAAGGCAGCCGTAAACTGTCGCTGATTAAATTGCTGTAGAGCTTGCTGATAGAGTGATTGCTGATTGTTTTCAACGATAACTGATGGCGACAATTTAACGGCTGCTTGTGGGGCTGTTGCTTGCTGTTGTGGCCACAATAAATAGCCATTAAGTGCCACTGATAGCAGTAGCAGCAGCGTGATAAATTTAGTAACAGCAGTCCCTTTCATTGCTCGCTCCTAGAATATTATGGCTGGCTTAAAAAGTGTTTAAGCGCTTGAATATCAGTTATTTCAATATCGGCTAAGCCTTTGTAGGCATATTTAGCTGGTTGGTCATTTAACCAAAGTGACTGACAACCCGCATTATGCGCACCTTGTACATCGGTGTCTAAACTATCACCAATGTGCAAAATGTGCTGGGTTGGGACGCCAAGCGCGGCGGCGGCCTGTTCAAACATCGTGGTATGAGGTTTAGCTTTACCGTGAATACCTGCTTGTAAAACCAGTTCAAATACACCATTTAAGTTAAAACGTTCAATTTCTACATTACCATTGGTAATAGCAATTAAGCGATAGCGTTTACTCAGTTGTGAAAGTAAATCGAGCACTTTATCATCCACTACAATTTGGCTGCGGGCATCAGCAAATGCTTGATAAGCATTATTAGCATGGTGTTCGAGCTCTGCGTTTTGATAACCGAGCTTTGCCAGTGCTGTACGCAGAGTGCTTTTGCGCCACTGCGTAACATTGTCGACTAACTCGGGGTTATCAAGTAGCGCCTGCTCACGGCACTGTTGCCAATAGTCTTTACCTTGTGCTTGCCAGTTTGGCAATGCATTTAGATAATTTATCTGTGCTTGAACGGCTGCTGTAATTATCGGATGGTTATTGTATAAGGTGTCGTCTAAGTCAAAACTCAATACGGTAAAAGGTGAAATGGCACGATTAAAGCGGATCATATAAGCTCCTTGCTAGTCGGTATTTGAACGTTTTTTAGCGCGAGGGTGCGTGTTGTCATACACTTTAGCTAAATGCTGAAAATCTAAATGGGTATACACTTGGGTGGCCGATAAACTGCTGTGACCCAATAACTCTTGTACTGCTCGCAAGTCACCCGATGATTCTAAAATATGTGATGCAAATGAATGGCGTAATTTATGTGGGTGTACTTGGCTGCTAATACCTTGTTTTATTCCCCACTCTTGCATGCGAAGTCGAACGTGACGTGCTGAAATACGGCACTTTTTGCTACTGACAAATACTGCAATTTCTTCTGGATGAGCAAATTGAGGGCGTAGTTTAAGCCATTTATTTAACGATTCTAGCGCTTTGCCTCCCACTGGTAACAGGCGTTCTTTGTTGCCCTTACCGCGGACTAATATTTCCCCCGCACTGCGATTTATATCTTGTATATTGGCACCAACTAACTCACTAATTCGTAAGCCAGACGAATACATCAGCTCCATCATCGCCTGATCGCGAACTGCAAGAGGATCATCATCGTGAATATCAAGTAACCGTGCCATTTGGTCTACATCAAGGTTTTTAGGCAGGGGTTTGGCAAACTTGGGGCCTTTGATTGCTTCTGCCGGATTATGATAATGGTTTTGTTGACTGTTATCTTTGGTCTTTAAAAACTTATACAAACTGCGAATGCAGCTGAGCTTTAAACTAATCGTACGGCCACTTAGTTGCTTGCTTCTAAGCTGCATGCTGTAACGGCGTATATGCTCACCCTGTACGCTTGACCAATCATTACACAGTTTGCTGAAATACAATGCAGCGAAGTTAAGTTGGCTGGTGTACTGGCTGATAGTGTGTGGTGAGTATTGTCTTTCGAAGCGCAGATAATCACTAAATAATAGGATTGGCGTGCGCCACTTATCGCTTAGTTTGTCACATAATTGATCAACATTTGGCGGCTGCTGCTCGCTCATGCCTGCTCTAGTTCCAATTCCAACAGTCTAAGTTGCAGTGAGCGAACAAACTCAAGTACAAATAAACTATCTTTTGCCGGTTCGAAGTGGTTTGCATCATCACTGCCAAAGGCCAAAATAGCGATAGGGTGCTGACTGTTACCAATTAAATAGAGCGCAGTTGATTGTGTAGCAGGGCTGAACAGTAAATCTCGCTCTTGCTGATTTACGCGACCCAGATAAACGCCATTATGCTCTAAGCGGTGTTCAATTAGTTGCGCAAACTTTTTATCATACTTAAGCAAGTGGCATTCATTAATCGCCGGATTAGTACAAATAATATTGCGTAAGTTTATTGCTAAAGTTTTAAAGTCGTAGTTAGTCCAAAGCTGGCGATGACACTCGCTGAACAAGCCATAAATTAGCTCATTTTCTTTTGCGTGCTTAATTAAGCTGTCAATTTTGCTTTTCAACATGGTGTTGTGTTCACGCAATTGACGCTGTTGGATGTGCACTAATGAGGTTGCGCCTTGCGCTTGCTGCAGCTCAAGTTGGGCTAATAGTGCTGGATTTTGAGCTAAAAACAATGGGTTTTGTTGTAAAAACTCACTCACTTGCTCACTAGTTACTTTGTCGTTTGAGTTACTCATAAAGCGACCTGCCCATCAAATACATGCTCTGCAGGGCCGGTCATTCGCACTGGATGGCCTTCACCTTGCCAGCGAATTTGCAAACTACCGCCCGGTAAATCGACCTGTACTGTAGTGGATAATTTACTTTGAATTTGGCCAATTACCATTGCTGCACATGCGCCTGTACCGCAGGCGAGCGTTTCGTTAACGCCACGTTCCCAAACTCGCAATTTAATATGCTCAGAATTAATCACTTGCATAAAGCCCACGTTAACGCGCTGTGGAAAACGTTCATGATTTTCAAGTAGCGGGCCTAAAGTGCTGACGTCAGCTGTCTCTATATCATCAACTTCAAGTACACAATGTGGGTTACCCATTGATACTGCACCACTAAATACGGTGTGTTCTTCTGCTCGAATAATATAAGTCAGTTCACGCTTAGTCGCTTTGAGTGGAATTTTGCTCGGTTCGAAATTAGGGTGACCCATGTTGACGGTGACTTGGCCATCTTTTTCGATGTATAAGGTTAAATTACCTGATTTGGTAGATACGGTGACTTTATGTTTATTTGTAAGGCCTTTCATCCGTACAAAACGGGCAAAACACCGAGCACCATTGCCGCATTGTTCTACTTCGTTACCGTCAGCATTAAAAATACGATAATGGAAATCAAGATCGGGAGAATAAGGCGCTTCAACCATTAATAGTTGGTCAAAGCCGATGCCGAAATGGCGATCTGCCAGTTTTTTTATTTGGTCTCGTGACAAGAAAACGTTTTGTGTAATGTTATCAATTACAACAAAATCGTTGCCTAGGCCGTGCATTTTGGAAAAATTAACTAACATAGCGCTCTAATTCGGGTTGCTCTGCGCTAATCATGCCACAGAGCAGCCTCGTTACAAAAAGTTTATGGTAAAATTTTCTCGCCTTGCCATAGACTTTCCAGAGTTTCACGCGCGCGGATCAAATGACTCTGCTCGCCATCGACCATGATCTCTGCCACACGTGGCCGTGAGTTATAATTTGAGCTCATGGTAAAGCCGTAGGCACCAGCGCTGCGCTGGGCAAGTAAATCACCTTGTTGTAAGGCTAACAGGCGATCTTTACCTAAAAAGTCACCGGTTTCACACACCGGACCGACAATATCAAAGTTGTATGTGGGTGTGTCGTCATTACGAGGCGTTACCGGCACAATTTTTTGCCATGCTTGATATAAAGCAGGGCGCAACATATCGTTCATACCGGCATCAACGATTGCAAAAAACTTATCTTGGTTTTGTTTTATAAACTCAACTTTTGTAACCAAAATACCCGCATTGGCAGCAATCGCACGGCCCGGTTCAAAAATAAGCTCTAAGTGTTGATAATCAGTTAAACGATCGGTGATATGTGCCACATATTCACTTGGATGCGGTGGCGCTTCGCCATTGTATGGTACGCCTAAACCGCCGCCAATATCTAAATGGCTGAGTTCAATACCGTTGGCTTTTAAATCGTCAATTAGAGCCAGTACTTTGTCTAGTGCTTCGAGAAATGGTTTGATTTCAGTCAGCTGTGAGCCAATGTGACAATCAACCCCGGTGATTTTTAGGCCAGGCAATGACGCAGCATACTGATAAACACTTGTTGCAGTAAGAATATCTATACCGAATTTATTTTCTTTTAAACCCGTTGAAATATACGGATGGGTTTTCGCATCGATATCAGGGTTTACACGAATTGAAATTGGCGCGACTAAATTAAGTTCACTGGCAACGTGTGAAATACGATCTAGCTCTGAGACAGACTCAACATTAAAACATTTAATCCCGAGCTTGAGTGCGTAGGCAATCTCGTCTGCTGTTTTGGCAACCCCTGAAAAAACCACTTTACTAGCGTCGCCTCCGGCCGCAATGACGCGGGCAAGCTCACCTTTAGAAACAATATCAAAACCTGAGCCCAAGCGTGCCAGCACATTTAAAACAGCAATGTTTGAATTGGCTTTTACAGCATAGCAAACTAAGTTTTTATGATTGGTCGCGGCCTGTGCAAAGGCAAGGTAATGACGCTCAAAGGTTTTGCGAGAATATATATAACAAGGCGTACCGTATTGTGCGGCGAGCTCCTTGACAGCGATGTCTTCAGCATGCAGCTGATTATTTTTATAGTCAAAAAAGTCCATTATTGGTCCTGTTTCGATTCAGTTGTTGATGACTGTGTTTGCGTAACTGGAGTTGTTACTTGTTGTGGTTTATTTGGCTCGGCTTTATCTTCTGGCAAATATAGTGGCCCGCTTTGTCCGCAGCCAGCTAAAGTGATGAGTAGTACACCAAGTGGGGAAAGTCGTTTTAATTGTTTAAGATGCATCTCTTTCATTAGATTAATCGTGTTGCTGGCTTTATAATCGCAGATTAACAGAATATCTAAAAAATGCAGCTATTCGCGGATGAATTTATTCCTGTTACACTAGCTGCATGCAATTCGTACCGAATATCTGGCTAAATGCCCGTAAAAGGAAACAATAATGACTGATCATGAATACCACCAATTAGCCGAAGCTCTTATGTTTACCATTGAAGAACAAGTGGATGACTGTGAAGCTGACTTAGACTATGAATCTGCACAAGGTATTTTGGAGATTATTTTTGCTGATCGCAGTAAAATTGTGATTAATAAGCAAGCTCCTTTGCATCAAGTATGGGTTGCGACTAAGTTTAATGGTCACCATTTTGAATTGCGTGGCGATAAGTGGATTGATAATCGCTCGGGCGCAGAATTTTGGCAGTTTATGAATGAAGCAACAACGCGTCAAGCTGGCCAAACGGTAGAATGGCAATCAGCACTATGAGTTTAGAGTTTGTAGAATACGCGGCAAAAGGCCAGCATCAAGCAACGATTATTTGGTTACATGGTTTAGGCGATTCAGGCGATGGATTTTTACCTGTCGCATCGCAACTTGCATTGCCTGATGAATTAGGTGTGCGGTTTGTGTTCCCGCATGCTCCGGTACAACCGGTCACCATAAATGGTGGTATGGCAATGCGTTCTTGGTATGATATTAAATCTATGGATCTAGACAAGCGCGCTGATGAAACTGGAGTACGCGAATCAGCGGCGAAGGTTGAGCAGTTGATTGAGCAAGAGCTTGGTAAAGGTATTCCTGCAGATAAAATAATATTGGCTGGTTTTTCTCAAGGTGGCGTTATTGCGCTACATTTAGCACCGCGTTTAACTCAGAAACTGGCAGGTGTAATGGCGCTTTCGACTTATATGTGCGTGCCAGATAAGTTAACGGCTGAAGCTAAACATACAGATTTGTCGGTATTTATGGCTCATGGTAGCCAAGATCAAGTAGTACCTTATGATGCAGGTCGTCATGCGTTTGACATACTTACAACGCATAACATGGATGTAAGTTGGCAAGATTACCCAATGGGCCATCAGCTCTGCGGGGAAGAACTAATGGCTATTCGCCACTGGTTGATCGCGCGCTTAAGTTAAATAGTGTTGAGTAGCCGAGGCTAAAATGAAACAAAAAATAGTGATCACTGCAAGTATGAGTCGAGAGGCTGCACCTATTGCGCCTGAGGTAACCTATCAATGGCATTGGCAGCGCATTGTTACCGTTACGCTACTGATGATATTTGCGTTAGTTATTTTTACTTATAGCCTGTTGAGCTCCGTAAATGCTGAGCAAAATGATCAACAACAACCCCTTGATAGCCCCGAGTCTGTTGCACAGACAAGCGAAGAAGACGCGCCTTTAACATCTTCAACAACGGTAGCAGACAATACAGAGTTTGAGGTAGTCAGCGAAGCGTCGACGCTCACTGATATTAATGCTGATGATGGTAATGATGCTAGTGTGGTGGATGATAAAAGTGAATCGCTAGAAATGGCGATGATAACTGATAGCCCAGAGCTGCAAATTGTTGATAGTAATCAGCCCGAACAAAGCCAAGCACTTGCAGCTAATACTATTGTTGCTACAAATACCAATAATGAGCCAGTAGAGAGTGACGTTAGTGCGGAGCAACCAGATAGTTTTGCTACATCCGCACATATTGCCAGCGTTGCTCTTGGTGCAAAAATTGATACCGACAAAGTAAGCCGCGCAGTATTGACCCGTGAAGTGGTTGATCGTGAACCCGTTAATGTTTTTAAAGCGGATGTGCGTTTAAATGAATTTACTGAAACAATGGCATTTTTTAGTGAGCTTAAAAATATGCAAGGGCAGACGGTCAAGCATGTTTGGCGCTATGAAAATGAAGTGCTAGATAGTATTGAGCTTGGTGTAACGTCTCCTCGGTATCGCACTTACTCTAATAAAACTATTTTACCTGAACAAGTTGGCAACTGGCGTGTTGATGTTGTTGACGAACAGGGCCATTTATTGGCACAAAAAGAATTTCGCATTTTAGCTGAGTAAGTGTTTATTCACCTTTAGGCTCAGCAAAGAAAATTAATTGGACTCCTTTTATGACTGAAAACGTGACAAAAAAACCTCAACTTATTCGTATCGCTACGCGTAAAAGTGCATTAGCACTGTGGCAGGCTGAATTTGTAAAGGCACAGCTAGAGCATTTCCATGCCGGCATTACTGTTGAGCTAGTACCAATGTCGACGCAAGGAGATATTATTCTTGATACACCACTTGCAAAAATCGGTGGCAAAGGACTATTTGTTAAAGAGCTTGAGCAGGCCATGTTAGATGGCCGTGCAGATATCGCTGTGCATTCAATGAAAGATGTACCTGTTGATTTTCCTGAAGGGTTAGCACTGCATACAATTTGTGAACGTGAAGATCCACGCGATGCATTTGTGTCAAATACCTTTGCTAACATTGCACAGCTACCACAAGGTGCTATTGTTGGTACATCAAGTTTGCGTCGTCAGTGTCAAATTCGTGAACTGCGTCCTGATTTAGAAATTCGTGATTTACGCGGTAACGTCAATACTCGCCTAGCTAAGCTTGATGATGGCCAATATGATGCGATTATTTTAGCTGCTGCTGGCTTAATTCGTTTACAGATGCATGACCGTATTAAAGCATTTATTGAACCAGAAGAATCGTTACCAGCGAATGGTCAGGGCGCTGTAGGTATTGAATGTCGTATTGATGACGAGGTTACCCAAGCGTTACTCGCACCACTTGAGCATAACGAGACACGTATTCGTGTTAATGCCGAACGTGCAATGAATCGCCGTTTAGAAGGTGGTTGCCAAGTGCCAATTGGCGCTTATGCTTTAGTTGATGGCGAGCAAGTACATTTACGTGGTTTAGTGGGCGCAATTGATGGCAGCGAAATTTTACGCGCTGAGATCAGTGGTAAAGCAATTGATGCTGAACAGCTTGGTGTGCAACTGGCTGAACAGTTACTTGCTTTAGGCGCAGATAAAATTTTAGCTGAAGTATATAGAGACGCATAAATGTCACAGATCCTGATAACTCGCCCACATGGAAAAGGCGCCGACCTTGCTGAGCAACTGTCGCAAGGGGGTTATCAGGCGACTTTATTTCCGGTTTTGAAAATTGATTACTTAACCCCAGATAATACTCAACTGACCCCTTTACTGAATGCAGATAAAATTATTTTTATCTCCCAAGATGCTGTCAAAGCATTGTTGGCACTTAAACCCGATATCAATACTAAAGCGCAATTTTATGCCGTAGGTGAACAAACGGCAGAAGCCATTTGGCAGGCATTTGGCGTACGAGCAGCCGTGCCTAAACTGCATGATTCTGAAGGACTATTGGCTTTAAAATCATTACAGCAAGTTGATGGTCTAAATATAGTGTTGGTCAAAGGTAAGGATGGCCGAGCAACGATTGCAAAAAACTTAAAGCAACGTGGGGCATTTTTAAATAATTTAGTGGTTTATCAACGAGGCCCTGTAGAAGGTAATGCAACTGACTGGCTAGACCACTGGCAAAGCCTTGATGTTAAAGGTATAGTCATAACAAGTAATGCGGCAGTTGATACGATTTTTCGTGAACTGGGCGCAAAACAATTAGAGTGGATCAGACAGTGCCAGTTTTATGTTGCCAGTGCTCGCATTAGTGAATACCTTGCGGCGCAACAGATTGACTCGGCAAATATACACATTGCTGCAGGTGCAAGCGATAGCGCTATGTTTACTTGTATTAGCGAAGGTAACATTATGAGTGAAGATACAAAGCCAACATCACAGCTTGCTGACCCTAAAGCAACGCCAAGCAGTTCAACCAAGGCGAATGCTAAGGTTGCAGACTCTGCTTCGGCAACAAAAAAAGACTTTGCTATGAAACAAGAAACGAACCAAAACAACAAACAAAAAATAAGTAAAACTGGCAGCTTAGCATTACTTATCTCGTTGATTGTGGCCTCTGGTGTTGGTTTTCAGTTTTACCAAAAACTTCATACACAACAGCAAGCAAATCTGTTAGTTAATCAGTTATCAGCTGACAACCAATTACTCGGTAAAGAGCTGCAAGCAGTGAAAGTTGCGCAGCAAACCTTGCAACAAGCGCTGTTTAATAGTGAGCAAAAAGTTGCTGCTAGCTTAGCTGAAAATGCAGATAACACGGCAAAACAATTAGCAGCCGCCTTGCAGCGTGCAGAGCAACAAACATATAGTCTTAATCCACAAGAGGTGACTAGTTTGCAGCGTATGGCTGAGTTTAAACTGTGGGCTGAGCATGATTATAATGGAGCGGCGGCAGTATTAACTCGATTAGATACGTTATTAGCAGAGCATCCAGGAACTGGCGCTATTCGCCAAGCAATATATCAAGATTTGCAAGCGCTTAGCACTGTTGAGCCGGTTGCAATAGAAGCAATTTATTTAAAGCTGCACGGTGTACTTGGGCAAGTAGATAAGCTCGTTTTCAATGCGGTGGCATTACCACAAGAAGTAGATCAAAAAGAGCAACATGTATTGAGCGAAAACGTTAGTGATTGGCAGCAAAATTTAGCTAATTCGTGGCAGCAATTTAAAGATAACTTTATTAAAATTCGCCAACGTGAAGATATCGCTATTGAACCTTTATTGACAGAGTACGAGCGTCATTTGATCCAACAGCGATTAAGTTTATATTTATCGCAAGCTCAAGATGCGCTTTTGACTAAACAAGCCAGTATTTATTTTACTGCTCTGAGTCAAGCCGAAGTATTAGTAAAAGATTATTTCCAACATGATGAAGCACTAACTAAAAGTACGCTTAAAGCGCTGCAGGAGTTGAGCAAAGAGCAGTTAAACTTTAGTCCAGCTATCACTTTGCAAAGTACTGAGCAGATCAAGGAGTGGGCAAAATGATCCGCTTAATATTGGTTATTATAGCAGTTGCTGTATTACTTGCTTTATCGCCTATGTTAATAGGTGAAGTGGGTTATGTATTAATTTCGTTTAATCAAACTACTATTGAAGGGTCTATCGTCGCTTTTTGCGCGACCATTTTGGTTATCGCGCTGGGTTTGTATTTAACTTATAAGCTTATTCGTTATATTTTGTCTTTATACAGCAATACTCGCCATCGTTTTTTTGCCCGCAGTGAAGAGCGTAAACAAGCGGCGATTGAGCAAGGTGTATGGAGCTTAATTAATGGTGATAGCGAGCAGCTAGAACTGGCATTGGGAAACAATAGCGTGGCTGATAATTGGCAAGATGTGCGCTATGCGTTACTAGCTAAAGCGGCTTTACAAAATAATAACACAAGCAAAGCGATTGGATTACTTGAGAAAATATCGCCAGCAAACCAACTAAAAGCGGCTAAACTCTGGTTAGCCAGTGGTGATTGCAGCACAGTAAGCAGTGAATTAAAAGCGTTAGCGGAAGCTAAAAAAGCCACCGCGCTGGAGCTGAAATTGTATGCCGAAGTACTTGTGCAACAGCAAAAATGGACTGCGCTTGAGCAGTTTATGCCGCGTTTACTAAGTAAAAAAGCGTTAACAGATAGCCAATGGTCGATATTATTAACCACCTACTTTATGGCACAGCCAGAATCGCAATTAACCGATAAGTATCAGCAACTATCTAAAAACGTAAAAGTAAAAGCGCATAGCTGTTACTTAGCTGCGATGGCAAAAGCTGGGCGTTTAAATGAGATTGAATTAAGTTTACTTAAAATGCTGAAAAAACCAGAGCAGCATATTGAGCTTGCACATATATTAAAAGTGTCCGCCCCTGGAGACGCATTAAAGTTACAGGCGAGTTTACAAGATACTTTAAAAAAAGAGCCGGATAATCAAGCATTGTTACTGGCACTTGCATGCTTAGCTAATGCTCATGGTGAGTATGAGCTTGCTGCTCGGGTGTTCGATAAAGCGTTAAACACAGAGAACAGCAAAGAATATTTAGTACAAGCACAGCTTAGTTATAGTAAAAGCGCACAACCACAAAAAGCACTCGACCTTTATTTGTAATTACAGTTAGTTGAGGCCTGAATAGGAGCGCCAGAGCATTGCAAAATATATTTACTCTGACGTTTGGTTTAACTTTTGCTTATTTTATTACTGGGTTTTTCAGTAATTCGCTGCTCGCTATTGATGGTTATGCAGTGGCTTCGTGGCCACCATCAGGCATTGCCCTTGCAGGGTTTTTATTGTGCGGGCGACGCGCCTTAGTTGGGGTTTTGCTCGGTGCTTTACTCACCAATATGATTCATCTCGATCGTGTTGCTGATATTCTGCATTGGCAGGTTTTCTTACAAGCTTTAGCTGTCTCTTTTGCAGCCGTTTTGCAGGCCTGGGTAGGCTGCTATTGCATCGTTAAAATAATTAAAGCTCCGCTAGACTTATCCTCTTTAAAACACAGTGTACAAAGCTTGATCATTGCAGGGCCTGCTTGCTGTGTGATTGCTGCAGCGATAGGCACTAGCTTATTGGTGTCCAATAATATAATACCGGTACATACCGCTTTTGATAACTTTGTGGCGTGGTGGATTGGCGACAGTATTGGGGTGTTAATTTTTACACCGTTAATATTGGCGGCTTTTAATTACGAGCAGATGCGTCATCGCTTACAAGTAATTTTACCTTCAATCCTTATTTATGTCGTTATAAGTATTAGCTTTTATGCTGCGGCAAGTGTGAAAAAAGACAAAGATATTCAAAAGCAAGAAGCAAAAGTAGCTGAAGTGCGGTTGGAAATAAATCATAAATTAGATGAGGTATCGGCGCATTTAGCTCTGCTTTCTACTTTTTTGCCAGTAGTGATGAAGTCAGTTACGCTGAATTTAAGCGTTTTACTACAACTCAACTTGATTATAGCAATGAAGTACTTGCCCTAGAATGGGTGCCAAATGTACCGTTATCAACGGTTGCTCAATACCAACAACAAATTCGTCTAGAAGGCTTTAATGAATTTTATATAAAAGAGCAATCACCCGAGCAACAATGGCAGAGTGTGACGAAACGGGACAGTTATTACCCTGTACAGTATGTACATCCGATGTTGGGTAATGAAGAGGTAGTAGGTTTTGATTTAGCCTCAAATGCGCAAATCCGTAATGTGATGATGATGTCAAAAGCATTGAATGAGTTGATTATTAGCGAACCGATGAAGCTTGTACAAAGCAACAATGATGATACTGGGGTATTGTTTTTCTTTCCGGTTTTTGGTGACTTAGATATTCAAGGTGATTTTAGGGGCTTTGTGGTTGGCGTTATTAACTTAGCGCGCTTGGCTGATACTTTGCAGTTTAATCATCGTAGTCAAGTAAGTATGCACTTCTACGATGTGACTGATGCGCAGCAGCGGCAACTAATCTACCGTGCATCTCGCACCGATAGCAAACTGCTGAGTGAATACCAGTTAGTTATTGGGCAGCGAGTTTGGCAAGTTCAGCTATTTGAGCCAACAACACAAACGTCATGGATAATGTACTGGTTTGCACAAATATTAGGGATGTTATTTGTTTGGTTACTGATCACTTTTTTAATCTCAGTGACCGGCACCAATATTCAGGTGCGCGAGCAAGTTGCTCAACAAACACGAGTGTTGCGTCAAGAAAAACAAAAAGCAGATGAAGCAAGTCAAATCAAAAGCCAGTTTTTAGCGAATATGAGTCACGAAGTACGTACTCCGATCAATGGCATTAAAGGTCTGCATTATTTAGCGTTGCAGCAGCAAGATTGGCAACAAGCCCGCCATTATATTGAACAAGCTGATGGTGCGCTGAGTGTGTTGCTGCGAGTATTAAATGATGTACTCGATTTCTCTAAAATGGAAGCTGGCAAACTCGATTTAATACAAGAGCCTATCGAGCTAAATCAGCTTATTGATGAATTAGTTAATTTGGTGCAATTCGACGTTGATATTAAGTCGCTGAAATTAATATTAGAACTAGATAACAGCGCAGAACTACAGCTAGATAGCGACCCAATACGTTTAAAGCAGGTCTTGCTAAATTTATTAAATAATGCGATTAAGTTTACCGCTACAGGCACAATCACACTCAAAGTATGGCAGCAGCAAGACGTCACTTACTTTAGTGTCAGTGATACTGGTATTGGTATTAGCCAAGTAGCTCAACAGCAACTTTTTCAACCATTTGCACAAGCCGATAGCTCTACCTCGCGACAGTTCGGCGGTACAGGTTTGGGGTTAAGTATTTGCAAAAAGTTGGTTGAATTGATGGGAGGAAATATTAGTTTAGTAAGTGAGGAAGGACAAGGTTCAACTTTCACTTTTACCTTACCACGTATCTCGCCTCTCACTAAAGCCGAGCAATTAGAGCCTCTCTTTGCTGAGATTGACACGAGTACTTTATCGCTTGCTGAATTTAAGATCCTATTGGTGGAAGATAATCCGCTAAACCAACATGTTGCTACCGCTATATTAAAAACCAAAGGGTGTATTGCTGATGTTGCCAGTGACGGTTTTGAAGCCATTGAGAAGGTCTCTGAAACCCGTTATGATTTAGTGCTTATGGATATTCAAATGCCTAATATGGATGGTTTGCAAGCCACTAAAGTGATTCGTGATGAGCTATTTATACATCAGCTTCCTATTATTGCTCTGTCAGCAAATGCTCATGATGATGATGTTAAAAAAGCTCTCGCAGCTGGTATGGATGGCTATTTAACAAAACCAATCGATGCCGAAAAGCTATTTAAAACCATATGGCATTACCTACAACAGAGTATTGATTAATTTTTAGTACTTTTATCGAGCGGGGCTGACAAATGACCTCAATAATACAAACAAAATCATCTAAACTTGAATTACCGATTTAAGTGCGTATGATCCGCGCAAATTAACTGAACTGAGTGCTAATTATGATCAATAAAAAACTCCCTTTGCTAGATATCCATCGCCATTTAGATGGCAATGTCCGCGCGCAAACTATTCTTGATTTAGGTCGTCAGTTCAATATTAAGCTGCCTGCTGATAATGTTGCAGACTTAATACCGCATGTGCAAGTTATCGATCCTGAGCCTAACTTAATGGCCTTTTTACAAAAGCTTGACTGGGGCGTCACGGTATTGGGTGATTACGATGCGTGTCGGCGTATTGCTATCGAAAATATTGAAGATGCGCAAGCACAAGGTCTTGATTATGTAGAGCTGCGTTTTAGCCCTTACTACATGGCACAAAGCCAAGGCTTACATCCACAAGGTGTGGTTGAAGCTGTAGTTGATGGTATTAAAAGTGCGACTCAAAGTAGCACGGTTAAAGCTAACCTGATTGGTATATTATCACGTACTTATGGCACTAAAGTTTGCCAGCAAGAGTTAGATGCCTTACTCGCGTTTAAAAATGATTTAGTTGCAGTGGACTTAGCTGGTGATGAAATTGGCTTTCCGGGCGAGTTATTTGTCGATCACTTTAAGCAAGTACGTGATGCTTACCTTAGCGCAACGATTCACGCCGGTGAAGCTCTGGGAGCTGCCAGTATTTGGCAAGCAATCAATGAGCTAGGTGCTGAGCGTATTGGCCATGGTGTCAAAGCTATTGAAGATGCCAAGCTAATGGACTACCTACGTGATAAACGCATAGGTATTGAATCGTGCCTAACTAGTAACGTGCAAACCAGCACAGTAGCCAGTTTAGATGTGCATCCACTGAAGCGCTTCTTAGATCATGGTATTTTAGCGTGTATTAATACCGATGATCCCGCAGTGGAAGGCATCGAAATTGAACATGAATACATGGTTGCAGGACCTGCTGCAGGACTGACTCAGGTTGATATGGAAAAGGCGCAAGTTAATGCGCTTGAGATTGCATATTTAAGCGATGCAGAAAAACAAGCCTTACGAGATCTAAAAGCCTCGTCTACTTATTAATTTAAGTTTTATGATTGAAATGCGCTATCTAGCGCATTTTTGCAATATCAACAGGAAAGAAAAACATTTATTGCACTAGAAGAATGGCGCTTCTAAATAAAGTAAGGATGTAATTCCCTTAAAGGACCTGACTATGAAATTTTTCACGATATTTTTTACTCTTTCGATTTTAGCAAATAGTTATTTTGTAAAGGCTGAATCATTCATACCTGCGAAACTTATTAATAATCACAATACGCTAAATAAAACTCAAAGCGCCACTCGTTTAGAAGGCTGGGCTTACGTAAGTTATGTAATTGATATCGATGGTAAAGTGAGTGATATTGATATTATCGATATTTCTGATAAAGAATATTTTACTGCACGTACAAAAAAATACTTTGAAAAGCTTGAGTTTTCGCCAGCAACAGATGGGCAAGGCAGTATTGCGTCTGGGCAAACGCTGTTACTTCGCTTGACTAAGGAAGGGATTGGTATTGGTAGATACGCTGTTACGCCCGGTTTTTATACTCGTTACGAGCAAGCAAGTGAGCTGCTTTCTCAGCAGCGGTTCGCTGAAGTCGAAAAATTATTGACCGATATGTCATCAGATAATGCCAAAAACTTACAAGAGCAGGCTTTACTTTATTGGATTCAAGGTCGCTATTATTACGCGCAAAAAGAGTGGGATAACTACGGTCAAAGTATCGAAAGAGCAGGCTATCTTCATCCAGACTTACCACCATCACTTGCCTCTAAAACACTACAAAATTTATATCGTTGGCACTTATATAAAAATCAGTTTTTTAATGCTGGGCAAGCTATTAAGGCAATGACTCAATTAGAGAATGTTGAAATTAGCGAACAAAGCATGGATTTTTTACAGCAGCCTATAAATGAGAGTCTATCAAGTGATAAAGAGTTTAAGTTACAACAAACAATGCTTAAAGGGCAAAGTTGGGTATATCAGCCTCTAAAACTCAATTTTACAATTTCAATGAATGCTGAGCAGATTGGTGAAATAGCGCTAAGATGCGCAAATAGAGTAAACGATTTGACGTTGAGTGACGTTGTTAAAGTGACGTTAGCACCATCAGATAAAAACTGCGCAGTATTAATAAAAGCCAAAGATGCGGCGGTTATAAATATTACGGAGCACCCCTAGCTTAATTAACGCACATTAAACAAATGGCAATGCCTTGTTCGCTTAGCGTCAGGCATTGCTTGAAAAACACATTATTGCTGGCAGCTCAGGTAGTTATCAAAAAGTGCTTTGAGTACATCACTGCGTCCAATCATGCCAATTACTTTGGTGCCTTCAACAACGGGGTAATTTTTAGGTTTACCGGTTTTCATTTGCTCGGCAAGTTCCATTATGTTGGTGTCGCCGTTGACGGTTACAACCTCGGTTTGCATCAGTTGTGAAACCTTAACCACACCGTCACAAAAATAACTATTTTGCATTAACGGTTTTAGCAGTTCTTGCTCAGAAATAAAGCCCACTAAACATTTATTATCATCAAACACTGGCGCTCCCAGTAGTTTGAATTTTTGTAGTTCTGCAATTGCTGTGGTCATCTCGGTTTCAGGGGTTATATGCGGTAACTTGCGCTGCATAAAATCTTTTACTTTGGTGTTTAACATTTGGGTCTCTCCCAATTAATGAGTTATTCAAAGTATGGTTAAGGATTGGCCGTTTGTGAAATTGTTTATGTTGATTGCGCTGATAGGTAACAACAATCACAGCTAAATTTAATTATGAGCCAGACCATCAGAGTGAGTTTGGTATTTGGCTTTCACTAACTCCATATAATGCGCTAAGCTTTTTTGTGAATTAGTATCAAATGCCTTGGCGAGTGGAATAATGCTTTGAATACGATCTAAGCGAAACTCTCGGTAGTCACTGCGCAACTGACAATAAGCGATAAGAGTCCACTTTGCTCCCCAATATACCAGTCCTAAAGGGTCGACAATACGCTGAGTTGGTCGTTGGTTTACATCCAGATAATGAAATTCAATGCAGGTTTTATTAGTGATGGCTTTACGAAGTATCAAAGTGGTCGTTTGGTGGCTTTTATCGTGATGAAATGCAGAGACTAAATACGGCAGCTCTGCAACGCGTTGCTTTAACCTGTTAGGCAACACTGCATTAATTTTAGTCATTGCAGCTTGGGCATTCGCCGCTAACTGTGGATCAGTCCAAGCGCTCACCATTTTACTACCTAACAACAGTGCTTGTAGCTCCTCAAGAGTAAACATCATCGGTGGTAGATCGTAATCGGTAATTAAATAGCCAGTGCCTGCCTCACCTTCAACGGGCACGCCCGAGCTCTGTAAGTGCTGAATATCGCGATAAATTGTTCGCTGAGATACCTGTAATTTATTGGCAAGTTCGTTTGCAGTGATCGCAAAGCGGCGACTCTTAAGTATGTTTACTAATTGAAATAGCCGCTCTGATTTGTGCATTGGTTATCCTTGTTTTCAAAAATACAGTGTTAGCTTTGTTGGCAAGCTGTTTGGCTAAGCACTTCAAAACGATCCTGCTTTATCGATTCTTTTGCAATGAGAGAAGTGTACTGTTGGCAAATAGCATTATCAAAAAATGTATCACGCAGTTTTTGGGCATCAGCAACCGTAGCAAAATAAATGATACTACTATATTGCTGGGTATCGGCTTGTTTAGCAAGGGAGCGGTAAAGTACGCCTGATTGGTTATCAATATAACGCTGAAAATCATTATTAGCGATATGGAACTGCGCTAAATTTGTATCAGTCTTTAGTTTGAAATTTACAACTTCGATTAAATTTGTGGTCATCATAGTTCTCCTTGTTTAAGAAGAGCTAAGTAAATCATAGCGGGCTGTCAGGGAGTGTCAGTAACCAGCTTACGGATAAAAATTAAGCTGGTTACTCTGGTTATACTATTTTATAAATGCAAATGCATCGGCGTACATGTTTTCGCGAATTGCACCATGTGCTAGGAAATCATCGCGCACAATACCTATCATGTCAAAACGCCCTGCCATGTAAATATCATATGGGGCAAGCGATACGATATCGTTCATCACCGCTTTATGTACGTAGCCTGTGTGGCCTGTCCAGCTAGCTGTTGGGTTTTCAACTACTGGTATAAAGGTAAAGTTTTCACGGCTATCGGCCCATGTTTGCATTTCAGTATGCGCATACAAGGCTGACTCTTCACGCACACCCCAATAGAACAATACCGGACGCTCACAACCGATTTCACTTAAATGATCAGCCATAGATTTTGCGTATGAAAACCCAGTGCCGCCAGCGAGTAAAATAATTGGGCGTTCGCATTGGAGACGCAACTGTGAAATGCCTAAGCCGGCTTCAATCAACACCTGAGTTTTCTCAGCATGGGCTTGGCGAAGATGCTCTAAAGTTTGCATTGCATATGAATCAACTGCAGATGCGCCAATATGGAGTTCTAGCTCATCAGACTGTGAAGGGCGGCTGGCAATTGAAAACGCGCGCTTGTCTTTTTCGCCAAGCACTACTTGCAAATATTGGCCAGCTTCAAAGGTGACGCTTTCAACAGGTTTTAAAATTACTTTGTGAACAAATTCAGTGAGTGGGCTGATAGCGACAACTTCAGCGTGTAATGTTTGCATGTTTTACCTTAAATTAGCGGATACGCACTTTATTTGAACAATAATAACATATCCGCATAGTGAGTTTATAGCCTCTAAAAGAGCTGTTAAAGAATATCTAAGCTTTGCCAGATTTCATCGACGCGATCTTTAGTCGCTTGATCCATCACAATGGGTTCGCCCCACTCACGAGTGGTTTCGCCAGGCCATTTATTAGTGGCATCCATACCCATTTTTGAACCAAGACCTGAAACCGGTGATGCAAAGTCTAAATAATCAATCGGTGTGTTTTCAATTAGAGTCGTGTCGCGGGCGGGATCCATACGTGTAGTAATCGCCCATATCACGTCATTCCAATCACGTGCGTTAACATCATCATCACAGACAATGACAAACTTTGTGTACATAAACTGACGCAAGAACGACCATACCCCCATCATCACGCGCTTGGCATGACCTGGGTATTGTTTTTTCATTGTCACTATCGCCATACGATATGAACAGCCTTCTGGCGGTAGATAAAAATCGACTATCTCAGGAAATTGCTTTTGTAAAATAGGTACGAAGACTTCATTGAGTGCGACCCCTAAAATTGCCGGCTCATCTGGTGGACGACCAGTAAAAGTGCTGTGATAAATAGGATCTTTACGATGTGTCATGTGGGTCACGGTCATAACAGGGAAGTTATCAACCTCATTGTAATAACCCGTGTGATCGCCATAAGGGCCTTCAGGTGCCATTTCGCCCGGCATTATATAGCCTTCAAGAACTATTTCAGCACTGGCAGGAACTTGTAAATCATTGGAGATCGACTTAACTACTTCTGTTTTGCTACCACGTAGCAAGCCGGCAAAGGCGTATTCACTCAAGGTATCTGGCACTGGCGTGACGGCACCTAGGATTGTCGCCGGATCAGCACCCAATGCTACCGATACCGGATAAGGTTGGCCTGGGTTTTCTTTACACCATTCTTGAAAATCGAGAGCACCGCCACGGTGTGATAACCAGCGCATAATGATTTTATTTTTACCGAGTAATTGTTGGCGGTAAATACCTAAGTTTTGGCGTTTTTTGAAAGGTCCTTTGGTGACGGTTAAACCCCAAGTGATTAATGGAGCCACATCACCAGGCCAGCAGTGTTGAATTGGCAGCTTAGTTAAATCAACATCATCGCCTTCTAGAATAACTTGCTGACAAGGCGCTTTTTTAACTTCTTTGGCAGGCATATTTAATACTTGCTTAAACACTGGAATTTGGCTAAATGCTTCTCTAATGCCTTTTGGTGGCTCTGGCTCTTTTAAAAATGCCAGCAACTTACCGACTTCCCGTAGTTCGCTAACGTGTTCTTTACCCATTCCCATGGCAACACGCTCTGGTGTACCAAATAAGTTAGCTAGTACGGGGATATCATAACCTTTAGGGTTTTCAAACAATAAAGCGGGTCCCTTAGCACGTAGTGTGCGGTCGGCAATTTCGGTCATTTCAAGATAAGGATCAACTTCTTGGTGAATACGCTTCAGTTCACCTTTTTTTTCTAATAAATCGATAAAATCACGTAGATCTTTGTATTTCATTGTGGGCCGCTTTAAAGCTTAAAAGACTGTTGGCATTATACTTAAATAAAGACGTTAAGCGAATTAATGAGGTGTTTTTAGAGCGCATTTAAGCGATCATTTTTGTTACATTATAAGGTGAGTAAGCTATAGTTTAGGACAAATGTTTGAAATGAGTTTTTGATTAATGGGTGGGCTTATCGTAAAAACATTTATCAAGGCTGTTCTTCTTTGCTGTGTAATTACCTTTGTAGATCAAGTAAGTGCTAAGCAATCATTAAATTCCGCGCTCAATGTGCCGCTTTTTAATGAGCACAGTGCCGTGATGTTAGTGGTAGAACCGCAAACGGGTGAAATTAAATTTGCTAATAAAGCAGCGGCAGCATTTTATGGTTACAGTATTGCGCAATTGCAAACAATGCGTATCCAGCAAATTAATATATTTACTGAGCAACAAGTTGCACAGGAACGCCAAGCTGCTCTGAGTAAAGGGCAAAACTATTTTGTTTTCAAACACCGATTAGCGAGCGGTGAAACACGTACCGTTAGCGTTTATTCAGCCCCATTTACAATTGAAAATAAAGATTTTTTATTTTCTGTCATACATGATATTTCATCTCAACGTAACCTTGAAAAAGCGCTTTGGCATTATCAAGAAAATCTTGAACAATTGGTTGCCATTCAAACTAATGAAATAGAACAAAAACGCACCGATCAATTGCTGTTAGCGCTAATATCTATTTCTGTACTACTAATACTGCTAGCGACTTTAACTTGGTTAGCTTTGCGATTACGCCGAGCTAAAAAATCGGCGCAAAAAGACAGTGTGACGCTAAAAGCGATTTTCAATAGTATTGATGATCTGCTCGTTTACACGGATGTCGAACATAGGGTCATTACAGCTAATACTGCGGCTGTGCAAAAGTTGACGGCAGGCGAGCCACTGGAAGATAAAAATATTTACTCATTTACTGAGTGTTCGAAAGGAGTAGTTGGGGTTGATAGTGAGTGTCAATTTCACGGAGCTAAAGAGGTATTTTGGGGAGAGGCACGAGTAACCGCAGTTATCGACGAAAAAAATAGCAAAATTGGTGAAATACATTTAATTCGTGATATCACTTTAAAATTAAAAGCACTTCAACAACAACGACTCGCGAGCACGGTATTTTCAACAACTAATGAAGGTATTTTAGTTTCTAATCGTGATAATGAAATTCAAGCTGTAAATAAAGCCTTCACACAGATCACCGGTTATCAAGAACAAGATGTGCTTGGTAAATCACCTGCAATATTAAATTCGGGCCATCATAAACCATCGTTTTTTAAAGTGTTATATCGACGTTTAAATGAGGCAGGGCACTGGGAAGGTGAAATATGGAACCGCCGCAAAGATGGTAGTATTTACCCGAGCTGGGTCAATATTTCGGTAGTATTTGACGAGGAAAAAGACATTGAAGTTTATGTTGCCTTATTTAACGACATTTCTTTACGCAAAGAAAATGAACAGGAAATGTGGCTACAAACTAATTTTGATACCTTAACGGGTTTGGCAAATCGCTATCATTATAATAGCAAGCTAGATCAAGAAATGATCCGTGCGACAGCTGATAATAAGCGTTTGGCAATTTGTTTTATTGATTTAGATCGGTTTAAAAGCGTTAACGATACCTTAGGGCATAATAGTGGTGATTTACTATTACTTGAGGCTGCCAAAAGGCTTAAAGCATGTATGCGCAGCTCTGACGTAGTTGCCCGTTTAGGTGGCGATGAGTTTGCGCTATTACTGCCAGGGATCAATACGTTAGCAGATATTGAGCGACTAGCTACAAAAACTCTGCTGGCGCTTAGTTCTTCATTTAAAATTGGTGAGCAAGATGTATTTGTATCCGGCAGTATGGGGATCACTATTTTCCCCGACGATGGAGTCGATCGCAAAATATTATTACGTAATGCTGATAGCGCCATGTACAAAGCTAAAGCACAAGGGCGAAACTGCTTTGAGTTCTTTACCAGTGGCTTGCATGAACAAGCGACTGCTCGCAGTAGGCTCGAAAATGCTCTTCATAAAGCGCTTAGTAATAACGAGTTTACCGTTTATTTTCAGCCAATTATTAGCCACGATAAAAAAACGGTCGGTTGTGAAGCTTTATTGCGATGGCATAGTGCGGAGCTTGGCGATGTGTCGCCGGCACAATTCATTCCTGTATGTGAAGAGTTAGGATTAATCATTCCAATTGGTGAGTGGGTACTCAGAGAAGCATGCCGCGAAGCTGCTAAGTGGTGTAGCAGTTTCGGTGATCAGTTTTTTGTTACGGTAAATATGTCTAGCGTGCAATTTATTCGCCAAGATATTGAAGCGTTAGTTAAAAGTGTTCTACAGGAAACGCAGTTATCAGCTCAGTGTTTAACCCTTGAAATTACAGAAACGCTACTTGCTGATAATAGCTCAAATATTTTGCAGCAGTTGCAAGCATTACGGGCAACCGGCGTGGGTTTAGCAATTGATGACTTTGGCACCGGTTACTCGTCGTTGAGCTATTTAAAGCGTTTTCCGCTGAGTAAGTTAAAAATAGATCGGGAGTTTATAAAAGACTTACCCGATGAGCTTGAAGATTGCGCGATGGTCAGTGCAATAATTTCAATGGCTAGTAACCTACAGCTCAAAGTTGTTGCCGAAGGAGTTGAAACCTTTGCACAGCTGGCTTTTTTAAATGCTCTAAATTGTGATTATATTCAAGGTTTTTTATACAGCAAACCACTGCCAGCGGCACTATTTGATAAATACATTAGGGAGTTTATCGCGGAGCAAAATAATAAATAAGCTGCTACACGCCACTGCAACGTTATTTCTGTGGCGTGTATTTATCATTATCACAATAGCTGCAGATGGGTTTTATATTCAAAGTTAGAACTTAAACCTTTCTACCGCGCTGGTTAATGAGTGAGCGAGTTGGTTAACGTCTTCACTTTGGTTGGCGAGAGACTTTGCATGTTCGGCATTCGTTTGTGCTTGCACCGTTACCTGCGCCATAATCTGTTTTATTTCATTGCTGTTATCAAGCTGGTGATGCGATGAACTGGCAATTTGCATACTCATTTGGTTAATTGTCACTAAGGTACTTTGTATTTTATCCACGGCTTGGTTTAATTCACTACTATTTGCTACACATTCTTTTGCTTGTTGTTGCCCATCGTTAATTTCATGATGAGCAGTGTTGGCCTGATGTTGCAGTGTTTGGATCATTGTATGTATTTCGCTAGTCGAGTTTTGCGTTCGTGCAGCTAAAGAGCGTACTTCATCTGCCACAACAGCAAAGCCTCGGCCATTTTCTCCTGCACGAGCAGCTTCAATTGCAGCATTGAGCGCAAGCAAATTAGTTTGCTCAGCAATACTACTAATTGTATCCACGATCGCGCCAATTAATTGTGTGTGCTGGGTTAGCTCATTAGTACTTTGTACTGCTTGATCAAGTCGAGTAAGCAACGCTGCGATACGCTGGCTGTTACGATCAGCAATCTGGTTTACATCATGGGCAAACTGCGAAGCGTTAGCAACTTCATTAGAGGTGTTATCCGCTCGTTCACAGACCGCTTGGGAATTACTATGCATGCTATGCGCCACCGAGTCGGCCTCTGCAATACGATCTAATTGCTGCTGTGCTGCTTCGGTCATATGTTGGCCTTGTGCACTGGTTTGAATTGCTGATTGATCTAAGGTGTGGGCGTTATCACTTATCGCACTTAGTAATGTACTTAGATCATCGCTTAATTGATTGATATTGTTTAAAAGTACACCAAATTCATCATCATTATGGGGCTTTGTACGTTTCGATAAATCCCCAGAAGCGATACGTGATAGTGCTTTATTTACAGCATTTAGTGGTTTTAACATTGCTTTGGTGGTTAAAAAGCAGATCAAGGCTGCAAATGAAATAAGCACTAAACTTATAATAATCGCGAGTCGCGAACCGGTAGTGATCACCGACTGAGCATCTGCCTGCAAGGTATCAAAGCGTTTATCGGCTAAATGATTTAACTCAATAATGAGCTGCTCGGTAAGTTGAAACTGTTGCTGGAATACAGCAAAGGCTTGCTCGGTCGCAACTTTACTGGTCAAAAGAGTACTTTGTTGCTGGTACAGTGTTGCCAACTGTTGATTAATTAAGCTGAGAAGGTCTTTTAGGTTGCTGAAATTTGTTTGATTTTTTAACTCACTCGCTTGCTGTTGTAGGTATGTAAAATTAGATTGGATATTGTCTAATAAAAAAGCGGTATCTTGTTGGTGCTCTGTGAGTGTTTGTAGGGAGCTAATGTGGTTGATGCTCTTAACATTATTGCCTAAGGTGAATAGTAAGTCGTCAATGCGGGTCGCGGTACCAACAATAGCGGCTAATAACGATTGTTGCTCCGGTGTTACTTCGATTAGTTCTAAATCAAGTAAGCCACTACTCAAGTCAGCAAGATTATTAGCGTAATCATTTGCTAATGAGGTAACCTGAGTTGCTGCTGTTAGGCCTTGTTGTTTGGTGTTAAACATTGTTGCGCTAGTGTCACTAAACTTTTGATAACGTTGTGTTATTTGTGATAGTAATTGCAGCATTTGCGGTTGGTCGTGCAGCTGAGAGTTTAATTCTTCTAGCTTGGTTTTAAATAAAGCTTGTTCTTCATGAGTGCTCTGTTGCTGCTGTTGCAAACTGGCTTTACTTGTTTGGCTGTATGCAACGGCATTAAATTTGGTGATTGATAACAGCGATAACCGCAAGGCATGACTTTGCTGTTGTACCGGTACAGCTAAAGTTTCTATATCCGAAGTGGCGTGATTAATTTGTCCTAATGACCAGTAAAAAAAACTACTGCTGGCGAGCATTAAAAAACCAATTGTGGCAAAGGCAAAAATTAGTTTCGTTTTAATAGCAATAGCGCGCATAGTGAACCCGTAAATACTTAATTATTTATGAGTGTAGCAGTATTTTTATAAATTATAAGTTTGGCGAGCGATTGTATTACTCTAAATTACAATGATATTTGTTGCCATCAATTATCAACATTGCTTCATTCCCTTTGGTCCAAAACAGCACATCTTCATTGGTATATTTTACGCCCGAGGCGCTGATTTGTTTGGTCAGCGAATGATTTACTTGATTGTAATTTAGCGTGGCACTTTCTTCATCGTTACTGGTAATAACGGCGCTTAGCTGGCTATCGCAGGAGAAAGACTGACTATTTAATTGTTCTGTGCATGCACTGAGGCTAATAACACCGAGTGCAATTAATAGGATTTTATACATAAACAAGTACCTTGGCTAAGTGTGTTTAGCAACTAGCATAGCAAACGAAAATTAACCTTTGGTGAAAATACTTGTTTAGGCTATGTTGATTATTATAAATTTTTTAACTGCAAAGGAAATGAGATGGCAGGTACTAACCTATTGACATTATTGGACGATATCACCACTTTATTAGATGATATTGCCACTATGAGTAAAGTCGCCACGAAGAAAACTGCGGGTGTGTTAGGGGATGATTTAGCCTTAAACGCGCAACAAGTGACAGGAGTCACTGCCGATCGTGAGCTACCAGTCGTGTGGGCGGTAGCGAAAGGCTCATTTTTAAATAAAGCAATTTTAGTTCCTGCAGCGTTATTAATAAGTGTTTGGCTACCTTGGCTTATTACACCTTTATTAATGGTTGGTGGATTATTTTTGTGTTTTGAAGGTGCTGAAAAGTTAGTCGAAAAGTTATTACCAGCTACGAAAAATGATGATGTAGATGCTATCGAAAATTTAGATTTAGTTGAGTACGAAAAACAAAAAGTAAAAGGAGCTATTCGAACCGACTTTATTTTATCGGCAGAAATAATAGTTATCACTCTAGGCACCGTGGCGGGTGCAAGTCTACTAAATCAAGCGTTAGTCTTAAGTGTTATTGCGGTGATCATGACCATTGGCGTTTATGGGTTAGTGGCAGGGATTGTAAAACTTGATGATGCTGGTTTGTATTTGCTTAACCAAGCACAGCAAACAGGAAACCGTTTTAAAGCATTATTAGGTAAAGGTTTATTAGCCGCAGCACCACGCTTAATGGCGTTTTTAGCATTTGCAGGTACGGTAGCGATGTTTTTAGTGGGTGGTGGAATTTTAGTGCATGGTATTAGTGTGTTGCATCATTGGCAAATCGCTGTTGCTGAGTTTGCACTAGCAAATTTAGGTACGCTGGGAGAGATTATTGCGCCTTTACTGTTCGATGGTTTATTCGGTGTATTAGCCGGTGCGGTTGCTGTGTTGGTTCATCATGGAATTGCCAGCATGAAAGCAAAAAAGCCAGCAAAGTAAATTTGCTGGCAATGAATTAGCAAGGGAATGCTATGAAAGTTATTTGCTTGAATTAATTAGTGTTCATGTTTTGATTCAGCAGCTATACCTAACCAGGTAATTTGATTAGGGATAAAATCAAGGTTAAGAATAGTTTTAGTCGTTTGCTCATGGGTGTCGATACTTAATACTGTTTGGTTGTTTGCATCACTGATATATAAAGTATCGTCGGCCGCTGAGGCCGCGAGTGCATAGTTACCAGCTGGGTTTTCGAGTACTTTAAAGCGTGCGCTGACTTGCCAATCATCTTCAGCATGTAGCACTGACAAGAAACCATCACTTTCAAGTACATAAAACTCGCCGGTAATCCTATCCAGTGCACTTGCTAATACGGTATTTTCAGTATTTTGTTGCCATGCAAGCTGTGTCATTTCAGCTGATGCTGGGTCGATGGTGTAAAAAAGCTTACTTTGTGCAATACCTAAAAATAGTTCGCTGTGTTCACTCGCTTTAATTGTGCCAATACGCGTACCTTCAGCAAAGCTGTTGAGATTAGCTACTTTGGCTGCGTTAAACACACCACCTTTTTCAGTTATAACTAATACACCATCGCTACAGCCAAAAGCGATATGCTGGTGATTTTGCGCACTGCCATGTAGTGCAGGGCAATCCACTGCAAACCGCTGTTCTTGATGAAAGTGATCACCATGAATATGCAGTTGTTCAACATAATTTGGCAGCACGCTAGTTATATCTTCGCTGCGATAAGTTGTTATTACCGATTCACCGCGAATTTGCGCTGTACCATGCATGGCATTGTTAAAGCTATGTGCTGCAAGTATTTCGCCATCTTCAATTGATGTATCAGTTAAAATAGCAAAGCTTGCTGGGATCCCCGCATCTATATTGCCATCAAAAAACAGTGCCGCTTGCTGTTCGCTTATATCAAAATGAGTTGGCTTATCATTTGTTAATGTAAAACCTGAAAAGGAAGGTAGTTGTTCGTAATCATGCAGGTGATCATCATGATCTTCTTGGTATAAACCACCATCAATAAATTCTACATAGTTATCCGCGCGTTGTATAAGTACCGCAAAACGATTGTTAGGACTTGCATATAAGCCGCTAACAATATTTGCAGTATTAAACATTTCAAGTAGCGTGTCATTATCAGTATCGAAAATTGATACGTTTGCAGTATCAGCATGACTAATGGCTAAACGCCCTGTTGAGGTGATTCCGATATGATCATGGTTATCTGCCAGCCCAGCATTTTTATCTGCAAGATCATCAATTTCACTGTTACAAGCACACAGTACGGTGACCATAGATGCGATCAGGCTAGTTTTAAAGTTAGGTAAAATCATTAACATTCCGGTGTTTTGTTATAATGTATCGGTAATGTTATAATGTAACTTAATCAAAGTAAATAAGTACTCTTCGTTCTTTACTTAAGTATTTGGATGGATATCTATTTAAAATCTTACTGGGTACAATTGCAAAAAATATAAATATAAATATAAATATAAATATAAATATAAATATAAATATAAATATAAATATAAATATAAAAGGATGTTGTATGGGTAAAATAATGCAGTTTATTGTTGTTATTGCTTTGTGTGTTGTCAGCTTCATGAGTGATGCAAATCAATCAGCTCCAGCAGTCGATGACTTCAGCCGCAGCAGTGAATATAGCCAAGTTAAAATCTCTCCTAATGGGAGCTACCTTGCAGTAATTATGCAACCTGAAGGTAAAAAGGTGCTAGTTATTTTAGATGCTAAAAAATTTACAATTCACCACGCTATTAATTTTGAGAGCAATGCCCAAGTTGGTGCTTATCATTGGGTAAGTGATGATCGGGTTGTAGTTGCAAAAGAATACTTACGCGGCTGGCAAGATCACCCTGAATATTATGGGGAATTATATGGCGTGAATGCTGATGGCTCAAAAGCTAAGTACTTAGTTGGCTATCTTGGCGAAATGCAAACTGGCTCTCGTATCAAAAAGGCCACACCACTTTATGGCACCTCTTATTTGCTGGATCCTTTAATCCACGATGAAGATAAAATGCTTATAGTGACTTACCCGTGGACATCAAGTAGTGAACCGCACACGGTTGTTTATGAGGTTGATATCTTTTCAGGGAAGCGTCGTAAAGTTACGCGCTCCCCTTCACGTATGGCCAACTTTTTGACTGACCATGAAGGAAATGTCAGAGTGGCTGTTTCCAGTGATGATTACATTAAGCCTACAATACATATCCGTGAAAAGTCAGGTGGAGATTGGCAAGCGCTTAATTTAGCTGGTTTGACTTACAGTGATGTTGAGTTGCACGCTTTTGATAGTAGTGGTGATGCTGTCTATATCACAGCATCAATAAGTGGTGAAGCTCAAGGCTTATATAAATTGAATCTAAAAACCAGAGCAATTGATTTAATTCATAAGGAAGAGAAAGTCTCACCAAAGCAAATATGGGTCGATGAAGCATCAAAAGAGCTATTTGCGATTGAAACCGAACTAGGTTATCCAACTTATGCTTTTGTCGATGGGCAATCAGATAAAAGCATGCGTTTAAAATCATTAATCTCCGCTTTACCTGGTGAACAAGTGCAACTCGTTAGTAGTACTGAAGATGGCGACACTAATATTATTTATGCCTCTAATGATCGTAACCCTGGACAATATTATTTATTCGATGCCAAAAGTAATAACTTACGATTTTTGTTTGCATCCCGCAGTTGGATTGATGCAGAACAAATGGCGCAGACCAAGCCTGTAAGTTATACCAGTCGAGATGGTTTAACTATTTATGGCTACTTAACAGTACCGAATAACACCATAGAAAAAAACTTACCTTTAGTGGTTATGCCACATGGTGGTCCACATGGCCCGCGCGATTGGTGGGGATTCGACCCTGATGCACAGTTGCTTGCAAGCCGTGGTTTGGCCGTACTAAAAGTTAATTTTAGAGGTTCAGGTGGTTTTGGCCGTAACTTTGAGCATGCTGGGCATCGAAAATGGGGAGCTGAAATTCAATTTGATATTATAGATGGTGTGAAGTATTTAGTTGAGCAGGGTACAGTTAATAAAAACAATATCTGCATTATGGGCGCGAGCTTTGGTGGATACTCAGCGTTACAAAGTGCGATTTTAGAACCTGATATGTTTAAATGTGCGATTGGCGTTGTTGGCGTTTATGATTTGCCCTTAATGTTTAAAGAAGGGGATGTTGCAGAGCGCGATAGTGGCCAACGTTATTTACAGAATGTATTGGGTACAGATGAAGCGCAACTAAAGGCTTTTTCACCTAGCTATAATATTGATAAGTTAAAGGCTCCAGTGCTGATAGTGCATGGTGGTGAAGATCAGCGTGCACCGATTGAGCAAGCCGAATCACTGATTGCGGCTCTTAAAAAAGCTAAACATCCTTATATATATGAACTGCTTGAAGATGAAGGGCATGGTTTTTATAAGCAAGAACATCGCACTCGTTATTATCAAAAAGTGCTGACCTTTTTAGACCAACACTTAACAATGTAACAGTCGTATTTACGTGTTAAATGGCAAGCTAAAAGCTTGCCATATTTATATCCACTTGTTGTGGGTAGTTTGGCTATATTAACAGGAATACTCAAGGCACAGCTCTTTGAGTTGTACTTTGGCTTTGTGGTTATTTTGCCTGGCAGCTTGTTGATACCAATAAATAGCTTGGCTGATATCTTTTTCTACCCCCTCACCATCACGATACATTTGCGCAGTATTAAGCTGACCCCATTGTGAGCCTTCTTTGCTGGCGAGTAAAAAGCTTTCGAACGCTTCAGGAAATAACCCATCTTTGTAATAGATGATGCCTTGCTGATTATTTTTATTAAGCTTCAACCCTTCATATAGCGGTTTAGGGCGTGGTGGGAACATCACAAAACCACCATATAAGCTATATGCATAAGGGCGTAGTACATCATAAATAGCACCATCATCATATAAACGCTGTACTTCGCTGCGCGGTAAAGTTATTGTTCTTGATGAGAAATAATCTTTTTGTATCAATAAGCTGGTACGCATAGCCATAGTAATGCCGCTGTCGCGTTTATAGCGATAATTGCTGATTTGAAAGGTGATATTTTGGTCATCAAACTCGAGTACTTGGGCTACTTTTAGGTTTTCAGGGCGCAATGGTTCGTTAGAAAACTTATCAGCATGTACCAAGTAAGTATCGAATGCTTGTGGCTGGCTGAGTATTGCTTGCTTGGCTTTTAGCTCATCAAGATGTTGTGTATAAAAGTAAATTGATAACCAGATAAGTAATATCGAGCCTATAAAATATTTGATCAAAGAAAGCTTTTCTAACCATGGCAGTTGCATAATTGAAAGCTGCACATTGTGCTGACAATGGCTACACTGGTATTGGTAATGCCATGCTAATGGCAGCATAGGGACAATTGAAAAACGCAAAAAGCGGCTGTGGTTTTGTAGTCGATAGTCATCGTGATGACAGTATGGGCAGGTTTTTGTTTGGCTGAAAAACGACAATGAATCGCTGGTATTGAATAGTAGCATATGGCCTTTTTTCCCCTTCCTTGTTTTACGTTAAATTAAAACAAGGAGGGTTAGATGCAAAGTAAAAAATTGTAATAAAGTATGTTTGGTTAGCTTATTTACTCGCTACAGGCTTTGCTTTAATTGTAGTTTTAGCATCAGCTGCCATAAACGCAAATACAGCATATGCTGCGGTATTTTGCTTAAGTTTAGCCGGATCGATCTTATCAAGCGTATCATCAGCAGTGTGATGGTAGTCAAAGTAATCAGTACCGTCTTGGTGCAGCTCAAAAATTGGCGCGCTGGTGGCATTTTTAAATGGAATTAAATCAGGCCCACCATTAGCGCTATTTTTACCTATGTATTCAACATTTAGCGGCGCAAGTTGCTTGGCTATTGCACGCACTACTGGCAACGAGGCTGCAGAGACATTCGATTCAAAGCCATACACTACATCAGCACCAAAGTCAGATTCAGCGGCGGCAACAATTTTATCAAGTTCATTTGCATGCTTTTTAAAATAAGCTTTAGCGCCCCATAATCCTAGCTCTTCAGCGGCAAATAACACTACACGAATACTGCGTTTAGGACGTTTTATTTCACTAATATGTTTGGCAGCAGCCATGGTTAACGCAACGCCTGCACCATCATCAAGTGCGCCAGTGCCTAAATCCCAAGAATCTAAATGACCGCCAATCAGTACGTACTGTTCAGGGTTTTGTGTGCCATTGAACTGACCAATCACGTTATAGCCATTACCTTGGCCGCGATCTTCAGTTTGCACATTGATATTTACGGTAACATTTTTACCTAGTGCAACTAAGCGAGCTAGCTGATCTGCATCAGGATTAGCAATGGTCACATTAGGGATTTTCGTAACACCTTCTTGATAGTGACTGCCACCGGTATGAGCAAAGCGGTGGTGTGCGGTGCTAACAGAACGCATCATATAACCAATCGCGCCTTTTTTTGCAGCCTCAACTGAACCTGTTGAGCGAGCACGAACAGCAGGACCATAACCATTGCCATCAATATGACGGTTCATATGGTAATTTATATAAGCTATTTTACCTTTTAAGCTGTTTGCTGGTGCTGCGATAAGTTCATCAAGCGTTTCAAATAATACAACTTCAGCGGTAATGCCATCTTTTGGTGTGCTAACGCTGTGGCCTAATGCTGTTAGGTGCAAAGGTTGCTCGCTTGGCGTTAAAATTTTGCCACTTTCACTAAAACGACGCCACTCAGGGAAGGTTGCTTCTTCTAGCCATACTTTATCAAAACCAAGCTCTTTAAATTTAGCTTGGGCCCACGCAACGGCTTTTTTATCATTTTCTGTACCAGGTAAGCGAGGTCCTATTTCAGTAGTAAGCGATTCAAGCAATTGATAGCTTAACTCGCTGTTACTGGCAATAGTTCTTAGTTCGGTGACTTGCTGAAGTTGCTTTGCGGTAAATTCAGGCTCGGCGGCATTGGCTAAAAAGCTGCCGGCTAGCAGTAATCCGGTGATGATTTTTTTCATTATTGACCTGGTTATATTTTCAAGTGAGGGTTATTAAAGCATTTAATACTGAGCAACAAAAGTAGATGAGATAAATGCCTATCGGTGGTGATGTTATGGTGAATGTTTATTGAGAATATGGTCAGCTTAATGGTAGCAATTTGTATATTCTGCTATTATGCAGCATAACTAAGTCGGGCATCTGCAACGGCTTTTCATGTTTAATTATTGCACTGGAAATTACTTTGACCGCTACAGCTTTTTCATCACTCGCTTTACCATCAGGTTTGGTCGATAACTTATCGACTTTAGGTTACACCCAAATGACCGCTGTACAGGCGCAAAGCCTGCCGCCAGTGCTTGAAGGTAAAGACATCATTGCACAAGCTAAAACTGGCTCAGGTAAAACTGCCGCATTTAGTTTAGGTGTGTTGGCCAAGCTTAATGTTAAGCGTTTTCGTATACAGTCTTTAGTGCTTTGTCCAACCCGTGAGTTGGCTGAGCAAGTAGCTGTGGAAATGCGTAAATTAGCGCGTGGTATTCACAATATAAAAATATTAACTCTATGTGGTGGCGTGTCGATTGGTCCACAAATTGGTTCACTAGAGCATGGTGCACATATTATTGTTGGCACACCTGGGCGTGTAGATGATCATATTCGCAAAGGTACGCTACGTTTAGATGATGTAGACACGCTAGTACTTGATGAAGCCGATCAAATGCTTGATATGGGCTTTCAAGACACTTTGGATGCAATTATTGAGCGTATTCCAAAACAGCGTCAAACTTTATTATTTAGCGCCACTTTTCCGCGCGCAATAGAAGCGATTGCCAAGCGTGTATTAAGCAATCCTGTTATGGTGAAGGTTGAAGAAGAGCAAGAAAAAAGTACTATTAAACAGTACTTTTATAAAATGGATAATAACAAACAACGTTTTAATACATTAAAATTGTTGCTGCTGAAGTTTCAACCAGAAAGTTGTGTGGTGTTTTGTAATACCAAGGTCGAAACTCAACAGGTGTGTGATGATTTAGCTGATGAAGGCTTCAGTGCCGTGTCATTGCATGGTGATTTAGAGCAGCGAGATCGTGAGCGCACCTTGATCCACTTTGCTAATAAAAGCGCCTCGATTTTAGTGGCCACTGATGTAGCCGCTCGCGGTTTAGACATCGATGATATGGATATGGTGATTAACTACCACCTTGCCCATGACCCACAAACCCATGTACACCGTATTGGTCGTACTGGTCGTGCTGGTAAAAAAGGCATTGCATGCTCTATTTATGGCGATGCAGAACAATTCAAAGTGGCACAAATTGGTGACCATTATGAATGTGATTTTTTACCAGAACAATTACCGCCGTTTAGCCTACTTGAAAAGCCACCATACAAACCACAAATGGTGACACTAATGATCGATTCAGGTAAAAAGCAAAAGGTACGCGCAGGTGATATTTTAGGTGCATTAACCGGTAAAGATGGTGTTGCCGGACGTCAAGTCGGTAAAATTAATGTGCTTGATAATGTGGCTTTTGTGGCTGTCGAACGTAATAGCTCAAAGCCCGCGCTACGAAAATTAACGGAAGGTAATATTAAAGGCCGTAAAATTCGTGCCCGTCGTTTAACTCGTTAATTATTGCTTATGATGTTTTTGAGCAGCTTGCTCTAAGCTGCTCATATTCATTTTTTAACTGTTTAAACTGCTCTGCATTACCATGTTGTTTATCTGGATGATATTGTGTTGCCAACTGCCGCCAGCGCTTTTGCAATGCCTGCATAGAAAAATCGTCAGGTAATTCCCAGCGCTTTAATAATGTCTGGCGTTGTTGTTGATCAAGCGTATTTATTGTTGGTGATGCACGAAAAGTACGCCAAAAGTCATCTAACAGTGATTTAACTTCTGTTATCGAAGCATCGTAATTTTGCCAATCTAGATAGTACGTTTGTAATGAGTCATGCGCTGCAATAGTTATCTTATCTGGATTATCGGTGAGCTCTATATGTAAACTGGCTACCAATAAATATTGATTTGGCAACAGTTGTTGTTGCAGTTGATAAAGTGCATTCATAATTAAAAAGTTACGCTTAAACAGATCACGGTATGGATCTGTATCTAAGTTATTAACTACACCTCGCTTAGATAATTCCAACGCTAAAGTGTGAACCTTCCAAATGTGCTTCGTTAAAATTAACTCGAAAATCTCATCAATCAGTGGGTTAAGCATTGTTTACAGTCTAGTTATTGGTGTATCTTGACTAAACTATCATAGCTTCTACTGCTAACAAAATTCCAAGGAAAAAATTATGCTGGGTCAGTTTAAGCGCCTATTATTTATTTGCTCTATTAGTATGCTTGGCGTTTTTTCTCAATCAGGTAATGCTCAACAACAAGTAGCACTTTTTGAACAATTTAAAGTTACGGATGAATGGTCTGAAAAGCAGCTGTTAGCAACCCAGTTACTGTCTACACAATTATCAAATCAGCAACAAGTTGCTATTTATTCTGGTTTAGCTGAGCGTGCGTTTGAGTTGAGTAATTATCCCCAAGCATTGCATTATTATCAGTTGCTTGAGCAGCATAGTACATTTGAAAATCTGCCTGAGTTACATTTTCGAGCAATAAAAATGCAGGGCGTGGTGCAATATTTTCAAGGTTTATTACAACAAGCCATTATTGATTACAGCCGTGCGTTAAACTTAGCGGTACGTTTAAAGAGTCCATTAAAACAAGCCAACTTGCTAAGTAATATTGGCCTTGCATATTTTAATATGCACAACATGGAGCTTGCTTTAGATCATTACCAGCAGGCAAAAGCACTTTATGAAATAGATGGTAGCGCGCAAGACAAAGCTGATATTCTTCATAATATTGCGGGCATCTATATTCGTTTATCTAGCTATGATTCGGCACTCGAAATTTATCGCGAAGTGCTCGATGTATTTCAGCAATTGGGTGATGAAGAGGGGATTGCTCGTTCCTATGGCAATATGGGTGTTGCTTATACTGAGTCGGGTCAAAATCAATTAGCGTTGCACTATTACCAGCTCGCTTTACGCTATTATCAAAGTGTAAATGATGCCTATCAGTTATCTGTACAGCATACCAACTTAGCTAACATAAATTTAAAAATCGATGAGTTGGATGCTGCTTTGTATCACGCACAAGCAGCTCAAAAATACGCTCAGCAGATAGATAATCAATCCTTACGGTTAGCTTCTTTACATGTTTTAGCTAAAGTGCAATTAGTGATGGGGGATATTGATATTGCGGAGCAAAATTTACAACAATCAATATCACTAGCCAAAGAATATAAAGATGAATTGCGTATTAAAGACGGCTTAGGTATCGAGGCGTTATTAAGCGCTGGTGCCGGTGACTATAAGCGGGCTATTCATCTGCACCAACAGTTTGTTGATTATCAACGTAGCATAACCAGTGAAGAGGTCATGAAAGCGTTAAATGTATTTCAGTCTCAGTTTCAGTCGAACCAGTTAAACCAAGAAATTAAACAGCTTAAACAAGAGCGTAGCCTACAAGAATTAAAGATTGAAAAACGTTCACAGTTAACTATTTTACTGTCTATTGTGCTGATGTTGGTATTGATCTGTGCAGTTGTATTATATCGCCGTGCAATCGAAAAAAAGGCTAAAGCCCAATTAGAGCAAAAAGTTGAGCAACGTACTCAAGAATTACAATATGTGGCACAAGAGCTACGTGCCGCGAATCAAGTTAAGAGCCAGTTTTTGGCTAATATCAGCCATGAAATACGCACACCACTTACCGCTATTTTAGGGCAAACAGACGACTTATTGCATGGTTTATATCAGCCCCAGCAATTACAAACAGAATTGTTAGTTATTAAAAAACATAGCGATCATTTAAAAGATTTGATTAATGATGTGCTCGATATTAGTAAGATAGAAGCAAACCGTTTAGATTTACATGTTAGCGAGTTTGACCTCGTGGAGCTTGTTAATGATGTTTATGCTATGTCAAGTATGCAGGCTAAAAGTAAAGGTTTAACGCTGCTATTAGAAAATCACTTAGGCTCGAGTTATTGGACTAAGTTAGATATGATCCGCGTTAAGCAAATACTAATAAACCTACTGACTAATGCGATCAAATTTACCGAGCACGGCAGTGTTACTCTGGATATTAATCACACCGAACAAGGCGTATGCTTTAAAGTGATTGATACGGGGATTGGTATGAATACAGAGCAAATAAAAAACATTTTTGAATGTTTTCAACAAGGCGATAATACCATCACCCGCAGGTTCGGTGGTTCAGGACTTGGTTTGAGTCTTTCCCAGCAATTAGCAATTATGATGGGGGGTTATATTAGTGTTGAAAGTGAGCATGGTAAAGGCAGTGAGTTTATTTTTAATGTGCCATGTAAAGAGTATGCGCCAACCCTTATTGCTACCGACAACTCAAAACCAGCTGCAACTAAAGGTCTAGTTGGGCGAGTATTATTAGCAGAAGATCATCCCGACAATCGTAGACTAATAACGCGCTTTTTAAAGTCGATTGGCCTTGAAGTGATCTCAGTAAGTAATGGTGAGCAAGCAGTTGAACAGTGCCTCAGTGAATTTCCAGATGTTGTTTTATTAGATATACAGATGCCAGTAATGGATGGCCTTAGTGCATTTGAACTGTTACATAAGTGTGGTTTTAATAAACCTATTTTTGCGTTAACAGCTAATGCAATGAGTCATGAAATAGATAATTACTTAGCGATGGGATTTACTGGCTATTTAAGTAAGCCAATAGAAAAAGAAGCGTTTTATCAGGCACTCGCAGCGCATTTAAATAGTACCAGCACGCTACCTTTAGCTAATCCTGATATTAGCGATTTAGTGACGAGTTTTATTGCCAGCTTTGATGATGAAATAGCGTCACTTACACAGCACCTTGCAGCAAAGGACTATATTGCATTACAGCAAGATAGCCATCGTATCCTTGGTGCCGCACAGATATTTTCATTAACTGATGTAGCTAATGCAGCGATGTGCTTAGATAAATCACTCTTATCACAAAAACATAACCCCAGTAGTGATGCAGACGTAAAAGAATTAGTAGATGATTTGATTAAGCAGCTATCACAACAGCTGACTTAAAAGAGCGATATATAAGCTTAATGGGTCGTTACATTAAGGCTATAAGTTACTACTAACCAATAAGGCGAGTTGAGCGTTTTATTGAGTGGCATTACTGCGTGCTAGATTTAAATAATCGCAGTTTTAATATTTACTCAATACTGCGCAGTCTGATGATTTTCGTCTATAGGAAACAGAGCAAAGAGATTAATAAAACAAATTTATAATAGGAGTGAGATTTAGGGATAGGCAAAAAAAATGCCTGTATTAACAGGCATTTTAGAATCTAGTAAAGAGAATTATTGACGCTTCATCGAATCAAAAAATTCATCATTCGTTTTGCTCATAGAGAGTTTATCAATTAAAAACTCCATGGCATCAATTTCAGACATTTCATGAACTATTTTGCGTAAAATCCACATTTTTTGTAGTTCATCAGGTTTAGTCAGTAGCTCTTCGCGACGGGTACCTGAGCGGTTAAAGTCGATTGCAGGGAATACACGTTTTTCAGCAATCTTACGATTTAAGTGTAATTCCATATTACCAGTACCTTTAAACTCTTCGTAGATAACTTCATCCATCTTAGAGCCGGTATCGATAAGCGCAGTTGCGATAATAGTTAAACTACCGCCTTCTTCAACGTTACGCGCAGCACCAAAGAAACGCTTTGGTTTATGCAGGGCGTTAGCATCAACACCACCAGTAAGTACTTTACCTGATGAAGGAATTACCGTGTTATAAGCACGTGCTAAACGTGTGATTGAATCCAGTAAGATGATTACATCTTTTTTGTGCTCAACTAAACGTTTTGCTTTTTCAATTACCATTTCAGCAACTTGTACGTGACGGCTTGCTGGTTCATCAAACGTTGATGCAATAACTTCACCTTTTACTAGGCGTTGCATCTCAGTAACTTCTTCTGGACGCTCATCGATAAGTAGTACCATCAATGTCGCATCTGGGTGGTTATGGGTAATCGATTGCGCAATATTTTGTAGTAGCATTGTTTTACCCGCTTTAGGCGGTGCTACTAATAAACCACGTTGACCACGGCCAATTGGTGAGGCTAAATCAAGTACTCGAGCAGTAATATCTTCGGTGCTACCATTACCGCGTTCCATACGTAAACGTTCGTTTGCATGTAGCGGGGTAAGGTTTTCAAAAAGAATTTTCGTGCGAGAGTTTTCAGGTTTATCAAAATTTACTTCGTTTACTTTTAGTAATGCAAAGTAACGTTCACCGTCTTTAGGTGGACGTATGAGACCCATTATAGAATCACCAGTACGCATACTAAAACGACGAATTTGGCTAGGTGATATATAAATGTCATCAGGACCAGCAAGGTAAGAGGCTTCTGATGATCTTAAGAAACCAAAACCATCCTGTAAGATTTCTAATACACCACCGCCAAAAATGTTCTCTCCACTTTTGGCGTGGGCTTTAAGGATAGCAAAGATAATATCTTGCTTTCTTAAGCGGGCTACGTTTTCGAGCCCCATGGACTCAGCTAAGTCTACAAGTTCTTTGATCGACTTGTCTTTTAATTCGCGTAAATGCATATTGGTGGGTTCTTTATTACAGTTATCATGCTCATATAATCGATATTGATTAGTGAGAGAGGTTTGTTGGTAAACTAAGGATTAGTTGGCTTTATAAACTAGCAGGTCATTCGCTAGGCGTCCAGTCTTTATACAAAAAAATTAAAAAAAGGGCAGTTGCCCTTTTTTTAGGCATATTTTTAGATGTTGTTTTCTAAAAACTCAACAAGTTGAGTTTTAGAAAGTGCACCCACTTTAGTTGCCGCAACTTGGCCTTCTTTGAAAAGAAGTAACGTAGGGATACCACGAATACCAAATTTAGGTGGTGTGCCCGCATTTTGGTCAATGTTTAATTTACCGATTACAACACGGCCATCAAACTCTTCTGCCACTTCATTAAGAATTGGCGCGATCATTTTACACGGTCCACACCATTCTGCCCAAAAATCAACTAATACAGGCTTGTCTGATTGTAAAACGTCAGCTTCAAAGCCATCGTCAGTTAATTGAATAATTTTCTCGCTCATTGCGCTCTCCGATAAGTTAGGCGAATTATTTAATGCGTATTTAAACACTCTTGTTTCTTATTGCAAGTTTAAACGTTATGCTTAAACGCTATGACTAAGACACATTTGACCGATAAAAAGTTTTCAGACTTTGCTATTGCACCGGAAGTGGTTGCGGGTTAACCGAAAGTGGGTTTGAATATTGCACACCCATACAAGCTAAATGCCTACCTTTTATTTGTGATGGCCGCGACATTGCGGGTCAAGCACAAACAGGTACAGGCAAAACGTTGGCGTTTTTAACTGCCACGTGCCATCGGTTATTACAATCTAGCAAAGCACCTAGTAAACATCCAAGAGCCCTGATCATGGCCCCTACTCGGGAGCTTGCGATTCAGATCCACAAAGATGCAAAAATTTTAGCGCCACACTGTAATCTTAACTTAGGTTTAGTATATGGTGGCGAAGATTACGAAAAACAACGTGCACAATTAGAAAAAGGCGTTGATATTTTAATTGGCACCACAGGGCGCTTAATCGATTTATATAAACAAGGGTGTTACACCCTCAATGAAATCGAAGTAGTGGTACTTGATGAAGCCGATCGTATGTTTGATTTGGGTTTCATAAAAGACATTCGCTATATGTTCCGCCGTATGCCGGATACATCACAACGCCTTAATTTATTATTTTCAGCAACGTTATCGTATCGCGTTCAAGAACTGGCGTTTGAGCACATGACAAACCCAGAGCATGTACAAATTGAACCTGATGTGAAAACTGGCAAGCGCATTGTTGAAGAGTTATTTCATCCTTCTCAAGAAGATAAAGTTAAGCTGTTATTAACTTTGATTGAAGAAGAATGGCCTGAGAAAGCCATTGTGTTTGCAAATACTAAACATAGCTGTGAAACGGTTTATGCATGGTTAAAGTCTGATGGACACCAGGTGGGAATGCTCACTGGTGACGTAAATCAGAAAAAACGCCAATCAATTTTAGCGCAATTCTCTAAAGGTGATTTAGACTTCCTTGTGGCAACAGATGTTGCTGCTCGTGGCTTACATATCCCTGAAGTGAGTCATGTATTTAACTTCGACTTACCAGATGATTGTGAAGATTATGTTCATCGTATTGGCCGTACAGCACGCGCTGGGGCATCAGGTAAGGCAATTAGTTTTGCATGTGAGCAGTACGCATATAATCTTCATGAAATTGAAGAATACATAGAGCACAGCATTCCTTTATCACATTATGATAAAAGTGCATTGCTTGATGATTTAACTAAGCCTACTATTCAAAGAAAGCGTAATTATTCAACAGGCCCACGTAGTCGTAGTAACAACAGCGGACGTAGACCAAACAATAGTTACCAAAAAGCACGGTCGTAATTGCGACCGTCGTTATAGTCGTAGTAGTAACTAGAGGTTTTTGAACGGTGGGGCAACTTAAACCGCAAAAAAATGTTTATGCAGTAATTGATTTAGGATTCTAACAGTTTTCACATGTTGATCGCTAAGTCAATTGCTGGCGGCTTACAAACAATAGGCCGAGTTAAACGCAAAGTCAGATTAGCCGCAGGGCTAAATGATGATAATTTACTGAGCACAGAAGCAATGCAACGAGGCTGGGAATGTCTCGCACTATTTGCAGAGCGTCTTCAAGATATCCCTAAAAACAACATTACTATTGTTGCCACCGCTACTTTGCGCTTAGCAACGAATGCTGATGAATTTAAAATCAAAGCCGAGCAAATCCTTGCGCATAAAATTAATGTCATTAGTGGTGAGCTAGAAGCGCGCACTATTTATAAAGGCGTTGCGCATACATCTTCATGTAGTGGTCGCCAACTAGTAATAGATATTGGCGGTGCCAGTACTGAGGTAGTTATAGGTAAGGGATTCGACGCACTACATTATAAAAGCCTAAACATGGGCTGTGTTACCTACCTAGAACGTTACTTTAAAGACTGTAAACTCAATGACGCTAATTTCAATGCTGCTATTAAAGCCGCACGAGTAGTTATTGATGATATAGCGCCAAGTTATAAAGTGGCGGGTTGGGAGATTGCATCAGGTGCATCGGGTACTGTACAAGCTATCCAAGAAATTATGGTGGCACAATCACTCGATGAAACACTGAGTTTAGATAAACTCAATAAAATTAAAAAGCAATCGATCGCCTATGAGACCATCGCTGAGCTAGATTTACCTGGGCTTAGTGAAGAAAGACGTTTAGTTTTTGTGTCAGGGCTCGCTATTTTAATTGCTTTATTCGAAGCGCTTGAAATTGATAAAATGGGATTAGCAGGAGGCGCACTTCGTGAAGGTGTGCTTTATAGCATGATCCCTGAGTTTCATAATCATGATATTCGAAAGCGCACAGTTGATGGCCTGATGAGCCGTTATCATGTCGATCAAAAACAAGCGAACCGAGTTGCAGAACTCGCCAGTCACCTCGCAGCTCAAGTCAGCGAGCAGTGGCCACTATTCAACAATAGTGGCCTGCCTTTACTAAAAGCGATTGCGCAATTGCATGAGATTGGTTTGTTAATTGAGTATAAGCAATATCAAAAGCACACCGCTTATATTTTAGAAAACACCGATATGCCAGGCTTTTCACAATCGGAGCATAAAATTATTGCGGCTGTAGCGAATGCACATCGTTCAGATCTGCAAAAGAATGTTTTTGAGTATTTAGGCTGCCATGCTCAGCTTACTCAGTATGTAACACGGTTGCTTAGGATCGCAGTGATCTTATCAATGCGTCGCCAAGATGATGTATTACCAAAATTAGTATTAACTGTTAATAATGACGCTCTAACACTAATATTTGAAAATGATTGGCTAAAAGCGCACCCGCTAATGGCAAGTGAGCTCCAACAAGAGTCTAAACAGCAAGCAAAAGCTGGTTGGAAGTTTATTGTTAAGTAACAAAAGGGCTGTAAAAGCCCTTTTATTGTATTAAAAACCACCTTTATGCACTAAATTTGTTCGAACAGTCAATTAAATCAAAAAAGATCAAAAAAAGTGTTGATCTGTTTTTGGATCTCCCTATAATGCGACCCCACTGAGACGGGAAACGCCAACGCATAGCGAGGCACGAACAACTCAGAGAGTTAAATAAAACTTCGGTTTTAAATATTCGCAAGAAAGTTTAAAACTAAGTGTTGACTCGAAAAATAAAGGATGTATTATACGCATCCCTAGCGACAATGTCGCAACGTTCTTTAACAATATAAAGCAATCATCTGTGTGGGCACTCGTACAGATTGAGTTCTAACAGCCAAGCTTAGTTCGCTAAGCAAGGCAAAAAAATTTAGAGTCTCAATGTGATTTCTCGAAAGAGAAGCTGAGTGACCAACAGAAGTAACTTATTTATAAGTTGCTTCGGCACAGTCAATTCAATATCGAAAGATATTAAATAAATTCAGAATTCATTGAGCTGTCGAAAGACAAAAAACTTTTAATTGAAGAGTTTGATCATGGCTCAGATTGAACGCTGGCGGCAGGCCTAACACATGCAAGTCGAGCGGTAACAGAGAGTAGCTTGCTACTTTGCTGACGAGCGGCGGACGGGTGAGTAATGCTTGGGAATATGCCTTTTGGTGGGGGACAACAGTTGGAAACGACTGCTAATACCGCATAATGTCTACGGACCAAAGTGGGGGACCTTCGGGCCTCACGCCAAAAGATTAGCCCAAGTGGGATTAGCTAGTTGGTAAGGTAATGGCTTACCAAGGCAACGATCCCTAGCTGGTTTGAGAGGATGATCAGCCACACTGGGACTGAGACACGGCCCAGACTCCTACGGGAGGCAGCAGTGGGGAATATTGCACAATGGGCGCAAGCCTGATGCAGCCATGCCGCGTGTGTGAAGAAGGCCTTCGGGTTGTAAAGCACTTTCAGTAAGGAGGAAAGGGTAGTCTTTAATAGAGGCTATCTGTGACGTTACTTACAGAAGAAGCACCGGCTAACTCCGTGCCAGCAGCCGCGGTAATACGGAGGGTGCGAGCGTTAATCGGAATTACTGGGCGTAAAGCGTACGCAGGCGGTTTGTTAAGCGAGATGTGAAAGCCCCGGGCTCAACCTGGGAACTGCATTTCGAACTGGCAAACTAGAGTGTGATAGAGGGTGGTAGAATTTCAGGTGTAGCGGTGAAATGCGTAGAGATCTGAAGGAATACCGATGGCGAAGGCAGCCACCTGGGTCAACACTGACGCTCATGTACGAAAGCGTGGGGAGCAAACAGGATTAGATACCCTGGTAGTCCACGCCGTAAACGATGTCTACTAGAAGCTCGGAGCCTCGGTTCTGTTTTTCAAAGCTAACGCATTAAGTAGACCGCCTGGGGAGTACGGCCGCAAGGTTAAAACTCAAATGAATTGACGGGGGCCCGCACAAGCGGTGGAGCATGTGGTTTAATTCGATGCAACGCGAAGAACCTTACCTACACTTGACATACAGAGAACTTACCAGAGATGGTTTGGTGCCTTCGGGAACTCTGATACAGGTGCTGCATGGCTGTCGTCAGCTCGTGTTGTGAGATGTTGGGTTAAGTCCCGCAACGAGCGCAACCCCTATCCTTAGTTGCTAGCAGGTAATGCTGAGAACTCTAAGGAGACTGCCGGTGATAAACCGGAGGAAGGTGGGGACGACGTCAAGTCATCATGGCCCTTACGTGTAGGGCTACACACGTGCTACAATGGCGCATACAGAGTGCTGCGAACTCGCGAGAGTAAGCGAATCACTTAAAGTGCGTCGTAGTCCGGATTGGAGTCTGCAACTCGACTCCATGAAGTCGGAATCGCTAGTAATCGCGTATCAGAATGACGCGGTGAATACGTTCCCGGGCCTTGTACACACCGCCCGTCACACCATGGGAGTGGGTTGCTCCAGAAGTAGATAGTCTAACCCTCGGGAGGACGTTTACCACGGAGTGATTCATGACTGGGGTGAAGTCGTAACAAGGTAGCCCTAGGGGAACCTGGGGCTGGATCACCTCCTTATACGATTTAGAACTTATTTGTTCGTAGTGTCCACACAGATGATTGTTATTGTAAAGAGAACAAACACTTATTGTTTGGGTCTGTAGCTCAGTTGGTTAGAGCGCACCCCTGATAAGGGTGAGGTCGGTAGTTCAAATCTACTCAGACCCACCACTTCTTCTTAATACTGCGTTGTAAGCGTCGTTGTTTAGTGAACTAAACGGCCTCAACTTATGCCTTGTCTTAAAAAGAAGTCGGTATACAAACAATAAGTACCAGCATATGTGGGGCTATAGCTCAGCTGGGAGAGCGCCTGCCTTGCACGCAGGAGGTCAGCAGTTCGATCCTGCTTAGCTCCACCACTTACTTCTTAAAAATAAATATTCTTTTATCGGGCAGCATAATCGCCTGAGAATAGAGTGTGTTTAATTTTTAGAGGTTTTTGTATCTCTTGCTCTTTAAAAATTTGGAAAAGCTGATAATAAAATTCGTATGAATAACATTGTTATTTGTACAGAGTTTTCAAAAGTAAAAAAGAATGATAGCAGTATCATTCAGTGCCATTTAATGAACGTTTTACGTTTGTTGATTGGTATCTACTTTAGTATTCAATATTAACTTCTGGCGAAGTTAAACTGTCACGAAACAAAGACCCGTTTGGGTTGTATGGTTAAGTGACTAAGCGTACACGGTGGATGCCTTGGCAGTTGGAGGCGATGAAGGACGTATTAACTTGCGATAAGCCTAGTCAAGCTAGTAAAAAGCACTTGAGACTAGGATTTCCGAATGGGGAAACCCACCTGCTTGCAGGTATCGTTAACTGAATACATAGGTTAACGAGGCGAACGCGGAGAACTGAAACATCTAAGTACCCGTAGGAAAAGAAATCAACCGAGATTCCGAAAGTAGCGGCGAGCGAAATCGGAACAGCCCTTAAGCTTAATTGGTGTTAATGGAAGGCTCTGGAAAGTGCCACGATACAGGGTGATAGTCCCGTACATGAAAATCCCTTTTAAGTGAAATCGAGTAGGTCGGAGCACGTGAAACTTTGACTGAATATAGGTGGACCATCATCTAAGGCTAAATACTCCCAACTGACCGATAGTGAACCAGTACCGTGAGGGAAAGGCGAAAAGAACCCCTGTGAGGGGAGTGAAATAGAACCTGAAACCGTGTACGTACAAGCAGTAGGAGCCCACTTGTTGGGTGACTGCGTACCTTTTGTATAATGGGTCAGCGACTTATATTTTGTAGCGAGGTTAACCGAATAGGGTAGCCGTAGGGAAACCGAGTCTTAACTGGGCGACTAGTTGCAAGGTATAGACCCGAAACCCGGTGATCTAGCCATGGGCAGGTTGAAGGTTGAGTAACATCAACTGGAGGACCGAACCCACTAACGTTGAAAAGTTAGGGGATGACCTGTGGCTAGGAGTGAAAGGCTAATCAAACCGGGAGATAGCTGGTTCTCCCCGAAATCTATTTAGGTAGAGCCTCGGACGAATACTTACGGGGGTAGAGCACTGTTAAGGCTAGGGGGTCATCCCGACTTACCAACCCTTTGCAAACTCCGAATACCGTAAAGTAATATCCGGGAGACACACGGCGGGTGCTAACGTCCGTCGTGAAGAGGGAAACAACCCAGACCGCCAGCTAAGGTCCCAAAGTCATAGTTAAGTGGGAAACGATGTGGAAAGGCCCAGACAGCCAGGAGGTTGGCTTAGAAGCAGCCATCCTTTAAAGAAAGCGTAATAGCTCACTGGTCGAGTCGGTCTGCGCGGAAGATGTAACGGGGCTAAACTATGCACCGAAGCTGCGGATTCAGAATTTATTCTGAGTGGTAGGGGAGCGTTCTGTAAGCGGTTGAAGGTGTACCGGGAGGTATGCTGGACGTATCAGAAGTGCGAATGCTGACATGAGTAACGATAATGCGGGTGAAAAACCCGCACGCCGGAAGACCAAGGGTTCCTATCCCATGTTAATCAGGGTAGGGTAAGTCGACCCCTAAGGCGAGGCCGAAAGGCGTAGTCGATGGGAAACGGATTAATATTTCCGTACTTGGTATAATTGCGATGGGGGGACGGAGCAGGCTAAGCAAGCATGGCGTTGGTAGTCCATGTGAAAGTGAGTAGGCTAGTGACTTAGGTAAATCCGGGTTGCTGTTAGGCTGAGACACGAGACGAGTCACTAAGGTGATGAAGTTGCTGATGCCATACTTCCAGGAAAAGCCTCTAAGCTTCAGATTATACCGAATCGTACCCCAAACCGACACAGGTGGTCAGGTAGAGAATACTAAGGCGCTTGAGAGAACTCGGGTGAAGGAACTAGGCAAAATCGTACCGTAACTTCGGGAGAAGGTACGCTCCGATTGGTGATGGGATTTACTCCCTAAGCTGATTGGAGCCGCAGTGACCAGGTGGCTGGGACTGTTTATTAAAAACACAGCACTGTGCAAAATCGCAAGATGACGTATACGGTGTGACACCTGCCCGGTGCCGGAAGGTTAATTGATGGGGTTATCTTCGGAGAAGCTCTTGATCGAAGCCCCGGTAAACGGCGGCCGTAACTATAACGGTCCTAAGGTAGCGAAATTCCTTGTCGGGTAAGTTCCGACCTGCACGAATGGTGTAACCATGGCCACGCTGTCTCCACCCGAGACTCAGTGAAATTGAAATCGCAGTGAAGATGCTGTGTACCCGCGGCTAGACGGAAAGACCCCGTGAACCTTTACTACAGCTTGGCACTGAACATTGAACCTACATGTGTAGGATAGGTGGGAGACTTAGAAGCAGAGACGCTAGTTTTTGTGGAGTCGTCCTTGAAATACCACCCTTGTAGTTTTGATGTTCTAACGTTGGCCCCTGAATCGGGGTTACGGACAGTGCCTGGTGGGTAGTTTGACTGGGGCGGTCTCCTCCCAAAGAGTAACGGAGGAGCACGAAGGTTGGCTAAGTACGGTCGGACATCGTACGGTTAGTGTAATGGTAGAAGCCAGCTTAACTGCGAGACAGACACGTCGAGCAGGTACGAAAGTAGGTCATAGTGATCCGGTGGTTCTGAATGGAAGGGCCATCGCTCAACGGATAAAAGGTACTCCGGGGATAACAGGCTGATACCGCCCAAGAGTTCATATCGACGGCGGTGTTTGGCACCTCGATGTCGGCTCATCACATCCTGGGGCTGAAGTCGGTCCCAAGGGTATGGCTGTTCGCCATTTAAAGTGGTACGCGAGCTGGGTTTAGAACGTCGTGAGACAGTTCGGTCCCTATCTGCCGTGGGCGTTTGAGAATTGAGAGGGGTTGCTCCTAGTACGAGAGGACCGGAGTGAACGAACCGCTGGTGTTCGGGTTGTCATGCCAATGGCATTGCCCGGTAGCTACGTTCGGAACTGATAAGCGCTGAAAGCATCTAAGCGCGAAGCAGGCCTCGAGATGAGTTCTCACTAGAGCTATAAGCTCTCTGAAGGGCCGTTGAAGACTACAACGTTGATAGGCAAGATGTGGAAGCATAGTGATATGTTAAGCTAACTTGTACTAATTACCCGTGAGGCTTAACCATACAACGCCAAACGCGTTTTATGTGATAGTTGATAGCGCAAGAAGTTAATAGACTAAAGTAGATTTACTGAAAACTTTATTATCAGAATTCCAAATTTCAGTTAATTGCTAACGCGATTAACACCAAATTTGCTTGGTAACAATAGCGTTTTGGACCCACCTGACCCCATGCCGAACTCAGTAGTGAAACGAAACAGCGCCGATGATAGTGTAGCATTTGCTATGTGAAAGTAGGACATTGCCAGGCTCCAAATTGAGAAAGCCGCTTCAGAAATGAAGCGGCTTTTTTACGTCTGTAGGAAAGCTAATGGCTTCGAGCCGTCAGTGTTAACCTTTGACATGTGTGCGCCATTTTTAATCTTGAGAAACTAGCGCCCTTTAAAAGGAACTGCTATCTAGAAAATGCACTTCTAAAACAACCCATATTCAGCTGTTTCTTCAGCATGTTGATGCATTAAGTGATCAGGTCTAAAGATTGCACTTGGGTCTATGAGTACGCTATGTTTATGCTCAAGTTTTATTAATCCTCGCATCATATTTTTGGTCTGCGGGTCAATGTCAAAACCTACATCTGTTAGCTTATCTAAAGGCTTGATATCTTCTTTTTTATAACTGATATTATCCTCGACTTTATCAACAAGTAGTCCTATATGTGGGTTTCTACCATCTTTAGTTGTGAAAATGATGATTGGTTTATAATCTAAAATAATTTGTTCTTTGGCTGATTCGAACAGTCTAATTAATTGCATAAAATTGCTGTTTCGCTCAATATTTAGGTCAATAAGAGCTTGCTTTGGATTGCCTTTTTTTACTAGTTCAATTAGCTTATTAGCACGACTATACAAGCGTGCATGAGGGATCTTAAATCGTTCTATAATTGCTTTAAGATCTTCATTTTCGGTTTTAAAGCTGCTGTACCATTTTGCAAAGTTAGATTGCTGAATGTCAGTGTTGTGGTTAAAAGGTTGATTTTGGTTAATGCTATTTTCAAGTGCGAAAAACCATTCGTGTTGTTTTTGTTCCCACTCACTAAATAAATTCACTAATGATAAGTTGGTATCTTGTGTTGATTGTTTGTTGAGAATAATACCTAGATCAAATATTGGAGTGGGGGTTTCCATATAGTCTTTAACGCCAATAAAACTTTTATTGTCGTTAGGTAATGAGGTTAAATTATCTTCAAAGCGTTCAGTTAAAAGTATGTCGAGAATTTTTAATGAAATTGTTTTCTGGCCTACTCTAAAATTAATTAAGTCCATAGTGTCCTCACTTCCTAAATATATAGCTTAATAATAGAACATTATTTAGAAAGCGCAGCTATTTTGTTAAAACACAGAGCGATAGACAGTATGCTTATTTTTATCAGTTTTATTGATGAATAACGCGTTTATTTGTTTATCTTCACTAAAAATAATATTTAGGCGCTGCATTAAACAATTATGTTGCAGTGGTTGCGGGCAGCGTTGTGCTGCGGCGCTAAACACCATTGCATTGAGATAGCCTTCAAAGTGCAGACGACTAGGTGTGCTAACTTGCGCTGCAACCATATCTTTGAAGAATTCAGTGCACCAATAAGCGTTACATTTATTAGGGTTAGGGAATACTTCGGTCGCCATAAGTTTACTGGGGTATTTTAGGCGAGCAAATAAGTCATTGCTTGAGGCAAAAGATATACTGGTGTAGTCAGGCATAAACTGTTGTTCATATGCGCTATTTATAAATTCAGATAATGGTTTGTATGTGCCGACTAAGCAAATGGCAGTAGCACCGCTGGCTTTTAGTGCTTTGAGAGCATCCTTAATATCATTACTATTTCGTTGATAGCGAGCGACTTTAACTGGCTTTAGATTGTGTTTGGCGAGCGATTCTCGCAATCCAGATTCTACTACAAGACCAAATTCATCTGCTTGAATTAAAAACCCAATACGTGTGTGATTGTTTTCTTCGACTAGGTATTTTATTTGCTCGTCAGCTTCATCATCGTAGCTAGCTCTTATGTTGAATACATTAATTGTTGGCTGATAATGCAAAAATTTAGCGCCGCTATAAGGCATTAAATATGGAATTTGCAGTTGTTCAAGGATTGGTAAAACAGCAAAGCTTGTTGGAGTTCCCATTGCACCGAATAGCGCATCTACTTTGTCTTGATAAATAAAGCGACGAGTATTGCTTACTGCGCGTTTTGGTTCATAACCATCGTCGGCGACTATTAATTCTACGTGTGCTCCGTTGATACCTCCGTTTTTATTTAGCTTGTTAAAATAGATATTACTACCTAGGTAAAGTTGTTCACCAATTTGTTTGGCAGGTCCTGTTAACGCGGTAGACATGCCTAATTTTATCGCTGGCTTGTTCTCGGCATAGGCGAAATTGCTATGTGAAAATGAAAAGAAGAGAAGAACGCTAAGGTAATTTTTAAGTAAGTATTGTTCATACCAATTAGTAACAGCCTGTTTGAATAGTTTATCGAGTGATTTTTTACCACGGATCTGTAAAACTATTTGTGCCTTTTGTGATGACCAGTTTTGTAATATTAGTCTAATAAAAAGACATTTGGTATTTTCATCGCAATTAGATAAGCTGCTTGGTGTGCACCAAAGTGTCCGCCACAATAAAGGTTTGATGGTAAAAATTTGGTAATCTGTTGTTAGTAATGCAGCTAGACGTGTATCTTGGATGTTATCAGCGTTATGTTGAGCACAGTCACGCAGTACTTGTTCGACTAATTGTTGATCTAACTGATTGAAATGATCAAGTAGTTGCAATGCAAAGTCTGATTGAAAATCAGTTTTCAGATTTTTAATTAGCGAGCTGCGATCAGTTAAACTTTTAGCCACAAGAGCTGCATGTTCTGCAGTCGCTTTATCTTGCATAAAGCCTAGTTTAACTAAACTAAACCCCGCCATTTGCCAAAACTTGAGTAGGCTCGCATTAGCGCCAAAGCTGGCTCCAAACCAGTCACAGCTCGATGCTAGTTGCTGTTCACAATGAGCAATAAGTTGTGAACCAATACATTTACTATGCTGTGATGGAGCTACAGCAATGCGCACAACACGAGCACACAACCTTGTTAGTACGTCAGCATTAGCACTTAACTGTGCTAATGTTTGCGCCATCAAATGCCCCTGTGGGCGACGTTGACCACTAACAACCTGTTGACTCAAGTCTGCGGTTAAACCGCCTTCAATTGCAATTAGGCATACTGCAATAATAACGCCTTGTTGCTGACATACAAAGATGCGTTGCTCTGTCGCGTCGAGTAAGTGGCGCAAGTCATTCACGCTAGTTTGATAATGCGCTAATGCTAATAGCCCAATGACTTGACGCAGTAGTGCTTCATTTTCAGCAAGGTGTTGGGGAGTCAGTTCAGAATAGAGCAGAGCGCTGGTGTCTAGCGTAATATCTTGATAATCGGCGTCAAGTGCTAACAAATTACAAATATGCTGTTCTAGCGGATCATTCGCTGCGAAGCGAATTGGTTGCTCTAGAGTAACACTATGCATATTTTTATAATGTTGCTCTAGGTAACGTTTGAATTTTAAAGTATACCCGCGGCCATTCCCTTCATAACCTACCATAGTGCTGGCAAATATAATGCGGGGATAATGCGTGAGCATTTTAATTAATAATGGTACTGGGATCGCAGCAGCTTCATCAACCAACAATACATCACAGTCAGGTAGTTCATTTAGTAATTGATCGGGTGCAATATAATGCAAGTTGGCGAGTTGTTTATCCCGAGTTTGATAGCTTAATCCTCGTGCTGCGGCAAAGTGTTTAAAACAGCTGTGTAGGGCGTTAAACTGCTGTGCACAAATGAGTATTTTTTTATCGTTAAGTGTTGCAGTAGCAAGCCCTAAAGCCGCCGATTTTCCGCGGCCACGATCTGCGCTGATCAATAAAGGGCGATTGGCTCTACCGTTGGCAGTTCTAATGATTTGCTCGATGCAAAATTGCTGTTCAGTTAGGTTTATTTTACCTGCTAGCTGGCTTGTTTCTGGTAACGTTTGCCAGCCTGATTGTTGGCTCAGGTGCAGATACAAATTACTCTGGAGTAAGCATGCCAAGCGTTGGTTAAAATAACTCTGCTGTTGTTGTTGAGCAAATGATTGAAAGGCGGCCAGTGCTGGGTCACACCAATAGTGTAAATCATCAAGTTCTGGCAACAATACAATAAATAAACCGCCAGCCTGAACAGTGCCACTAAGAGCAGCAAATTTGTCTGGCACTAAGCCACTAAAACCGTCATAAATAACATGCTGAAATTCTTGGCCAAGAATTTGATGAGTATGTTCAGGCCAGCTACTGTCAGTGAGTTCGCCACTAGTTGATAATACCTTAACAAGCGGATGGCAAAGTTGCTTTAGTAACTCATTAGCCTGTTGATAACACCAGTTTTGTTCGCCAGTAATGAGTAGCAATTGCCTATGTTTAGCATAGGCAATTTGCGGTAGGATATTACTTATTAACGAGTTAAATGGCTTGTAGTCGTGCATAAACAGTTACTAACCACTTACTACCAAAGTCATCAAAATTCACTTGTACGCGAGATTGAGCGCCACTGCCTTCGTAATTAATAACCGTTCCCATACCAAATTTTGCATGTAATACGTGTTGTCCTAAGCTAAAGCCACTTTCTTCAAATACGGCATGACTTACTGATGAGCTAAATCGTCCTGCTGCGGGTGGTCGCGATACTTGAGTTTTAATACGAATTTCTTCAATACAATCTTCAGGCATTTCACGTAAAAAGCGTGATGGACTGTGGTACTTTTCTTGACCATAAAGACGGCGGCTCTCGGCATGGCTAATATAGAGTTTTTCCATGGCGCGAGTCATGCCGACATAACAAAGACGACGCTCTTCTTCTAACCGACCTGATTCTTCATTACTTTGTTGAGATGGGAACATGCCTTCTTCAACACCAACCATAAATACGAGTGGAAACTCTAAGCCTTTCGCTGAGTGCAACGTCATCATTTGCACTGCATCTTCATGTTCTTCAGCTTGACCATCACCGGATTCCAGTGAGGTATAAGCCAAGAATCCTTGCAGTGGTGAGCTAAACTCTTCATCTTCCGGGAGTTCGTATTGGCCACAGGCGCTGATCAGCTCTTCTAAGTTTTCTACCGGGCGCGGCCCTTTTCGCCTTTTTCTGCTTGGTACATCGCCATTAAACCAGATGTTTGAATAGCGTATTTCGCTTGCTCTTCTAAAGTGAGATCACCAATTTTATCTTCAATATGTTCTACCAGTTCAACAAACTTAGTAACAACCGTCGCCGCACGTCCTGATAAATGTTGTTGTTCTACGATGGCTTTGGCGGCGTACCATAATGGCAATGATTCGCTACGCGCACAATCGCGAATATGGCTTAAGGTTTTATCGCCAATGCCACGAGCAGGAGTGTTAATCACTCGCTCAAATGCAGCATCATCCTGACGATTACCTACGAGCCGTAAATATGCCAGCGCATCTTTAATTTCCTGACGTTCAAAGAAGCGCATACCGCCGTAAATGCGGTACTTCAAGCCTTCTTGTAACATGGCTTCTTCAAGTACCCGCGATTGCGCGTTACTACGATATAAAATCGCCGCATCTTGTAGGGCATTACCAGCGTTTAACCAGCTGCGTAATTTGCTGCTTACAAAGCGCGCTTCGTCTAATTCGTTAAAAGCGGCATAAACAGAAATAGGTTCACCATCATTGCCATCAGTCCAGAGGCTTTTACCCATTCGGTCTGAGTTATTTTGAATAAGTGCATTGGACGCTTTTAGAATAGTGGCAGTAGAGCGATAGTTTTGTTCAAGGCGAATAGTTTCGGCTTTAAAATCGGTCAAAAAGCGCTTAATGTTTTCAATTTTAGCACCACGCCAACCGTAAATACTTTGGTCATCATCACCTACGATCATGATGCTGTTGGTATCGCCGGCTAATAATTTAAGCCATGCATATTGAATGGTGTTGGTATCTTGAAACTCGTCTACTAGCATATGGGCAAAACGTTGCTGGTAGTGACGTAGTAAGGTTGGATTATTTTTTAGTACTTCAAAACTACGTAATAAGATTTCGGCAAAATCAACTAATCCGGCTCGATCACATGCTTCTTGATAAGCGGTGTAAACTTTAAGCATCATTTGTTCGTTGATGTCGTAAGCTTGGATATCTTTGGGGCGCAGACCTTCATCTTTCTTGGCGCTGATATACCAGCCAAACTGTTTTGCAGGCCATTTTTTGTCATCAATATTCATGGCTTTTAATAAGCGTTTGATCATTCTAAGTTGATCATCAGAGTCTAAAATTTGAAACGCTTCTGGTAAGTTTGCTTCGCGATGGTGGGCGCGCAATATACGGTGTGATAAGCCATGGAAAGTACCAATCCACATACCACCTACTGGTGCTTGAAGGGCTTGTTCAACGCGCGTGCGCATTTCTTTAGCTGCTTTATTGGTAAAGGTTACTGCAAAAATACTATAAGCGGAGGCTTGCTCAACCTGCATTAACCATGCGATACGATGAACGAGTACTCGAGTTTTCCCAGAGCCTGCGCCAGCAAGCACCAGCATATTTTGGAGTGGGGCTGCAACTGCATCCCGTTGTTTATCATTTAAACCGTCGAGTAATTCTGAAACGTCCATCATCACGCCTTTTCAATCAATATTAAAAGCAGTATAACAGGTGTTTTTGTTAGGCTAAATAAAATACTGTTTTTATAACCAGTTAATTTAATACATAGTCTAAAGGCTTTAAAAACTTAATGATTCATTTATAGTCATTTTTTAGCTAAGCTAGATCAAGGGTGTGAAGTGATATCGCCAATTTGACTTATATTTAGTAAAAATCACGATTTTAGCTAGTTCTTCGTATTACCGTTGATTTTAACATATTGATTTTTAATAACTAAATAATTGGCATGAAGAATGTAAGTAGATAAGAATAAAATTAAATTAATAATTGAGGTTAACATGGCAGAGCAAGGTTCAGGCGGTAATGTTATCGCAGCGATTTGTAATATATTTTTCCCAGGTTTAGGGCAGTTAGTTCAAGGCCGGATCATGGCGGCAATTGGTTTCTTCCTAGCGTGGGTTATTAGTGGCGCGCTTATTTATGTTGCGATTGGTTTTATATTACTGCCGATCGTCTATATTTGGGCAATCATTGATGCCGCGCGGTTTAGATCTTATCGGTAGCTGTATCACTTCAAAGAATAGCGCTTTTTAGCGCTATTTTTGTCACTGGCTTTATTTATTCAGCACTGACTAGGGTATAATCCCGATCATTAGTTGTATTTAGGTAAAGTTATGGAATACCAATTTATACGCGATCCAATAAGTGGCTTGCGGATTAAAATTAGCAGTGAACATGCGGTTATTGGCCGTTGGTTAAATGAAGAGATCGGCAAAGACAAAATTGCTATGGTACAAGCTTTAATAGCCTCAGTATCAAGTAGTTTTGAGCCGTTAACGCTACAGGGCCAAGAAATTGATTTGATCTTAAATAAAGATGAAGCCATTTTTGAAGCCCATGCCTTGCACCAAGACTCTGAAGATTTATTTGCTTATCAAGATGATGAGCTTATGCTCGAGGAAAATGGTTTAAGTAGTGGCTGTGGTTTTGAAGATTTTGTTGATCTGATTAATTCATGGCAAGAATTTACTACAGGTAGGTAGCCGTCAGTTTTCAGTTAGCAAAATATCCTCGGGTGCCGCGTAATGAAATGCCCTTAGCTATATTGGCAATATTTGTGTTAGCGACCTCTGCGTATTAACCACAATCAGCACGTAGAATCGATTTCATCGAAGAGTATTTATCTGTATTATTAACTACAATTAAAAAATAGTAACCGGAAGAGATATGTCTGCCAATTTAAATAAACTAGTGGTGATGCTAGAAATGCAAAATGCCATGAACACCAAAGTTCATGATCAATGGTTTAGCCAAGGCTTTGAATGGTATCGCGCTATTTGGGTTGAATGCGCTGAAATGCTTGATCATTACGGTTGGAAATGGTGGAAAAAGCAAACTCCAGATACCGAGCAAGTTATTTTAGAATTGGTTGATATTTTTCACTTCGGTTTATCGTTACGCATTGATGGTGAGACCAGTTATTTAGATCTTGCTAAGCAGTTGGAACAACAGTTAAGTGCACCGCAACAAGCTGATGATTTCAAACAAACGTTAGAAATTCTCGCCGCGTCAGCCGTCGCTGAGAAAACCTTTAACGCCGCAGCCTTCGCTGGATGTATGGCGCTAATAGGTATGGATATTGATGATTTATATCGAGGCTATGTAGGTAAAAATACGCTTAATTTTTTCCGCCAAGATCATGGTTATAAAGATGGTAGCTACATTAAAGAATGGCATGGCAAAGAAGATAACGAGCATTTAGTTGAGGTCGTTAAAAGCCTGAATACGGAACATGCTGATTTTGCAAAGCTTGTATATCAAGGCTTAGAGGCTCGCTACCCTAAAAATTAAGGCAGCATGTCACGAAAATCAGTGACGCTCAAATAGTCACTGATTTCATTGTGCGGTTGTTTACTATCTGGGTTTGCAACCGCCAATAAATGGCCAATACCATATTCTTTTGCGGCGTTTAGTACCGCTAAACTGTCGTCAACGAACAGCGTACGCTGCTTATCAAAACCTAAATCGAGTTGTACTTGCTGCCATAAGCTTTGCTGCTCTTTACTCACACCATATTGATGAGTCGACACCACACCATCTAAATAGTTATCAATATTGGTTTTTTCAAACTTGAGCATGACACTTTCCGGGTGTGCGTTGGTAAGTAAAATCAACTCTTTACCCGCTTTTCGCAACGATGTTAAAAATGCAGGTACATCCTCACGCATTTTAATGAGGTGCTGATGCTGATATTTTAGCTCCATAATAGGTAAATTAAGTTGTTGTTCCCAGTAATCTAAGCAATACCATTGGATTTGACCGCTAACGGCTTGATAGCGTTTTAATATATCCGCTTGGGCTTGTGCCAAACTAATATTCTTTGCGATAGCGAGTTGCTCAGGGATCACTGTCAGCCAAAAGTGATTATCAAAATGGAGATCGAGCAAAGTGCCATCCATATCTAGCAGCACAGTATCGATTTTTGACCAATTTAACATAGGAATTTCATCTTATAGGGTTTATTATTGAACTAACTGCCATGATAGCAAATTAATGCCAATGACACAGAAAAAGCACCCAACACCACCACAAATTCTTCGCACCGAAGTTGTTGCTAAAAGCCGATTATTTACGGTGGAATCACTTGAATTAAAATTTTCAAATGACGAACAGCGTCAATACGAACGGATCCGCGGCGGTGGCCGAGGGGCTGTAATGATAGTGCCGTTAACAGCTGATAATGAATTACTGTTAGTACGAGAATATTGTGCTGGCACTAATGATTATCAACTAGGCTTCCCAAAAGGCTTAATTGATCCTGGTGAAACACCAGAACAAGCAGCAAACCGAGAATTAAAAGAAGAAGTTGGCTTTGGTGCTGAGCAACTTCAGCCACTTAAAGTGGTTTCAATGGCACCCAGTTACTTTAATGCGACTATGCACATATTGTTTGCGCAACAACTTTATCCGCAAACTTTAGTTGGGGACGAGCCAGAACCATTAGTGGTTGTTAAGTGGCCATTAACCGATTGGCAGTCATTATTACAACAATCAGACTTCACCGAAGCACGAAGCGTTGCAGCTTTGCTATTATTAACTAAGCATTTAGAATCAGGAGCTGCGAATGATTGAATTACTTGAGCCATGTATTGAGCTTGCGCAAAGCGCTGGTGCTGCGATTATGGCTATTTACAAGAAAGATGATATTGGCCAGCAAGAAAAGTCAGATCACACACCTGTCACTAAAGCCGATTTAGCCGCTAACGATGTGTTAGTTGCTGGATTAAAAGCACTAGCGCCAGATATTCCTATTATGTCAGAAGAAACACCAATCCCTGCTTTAGCGGATAGGCAAGATTGGCAGCGCTATTGGTTACTCGATCCAATGGACGGTACCGGTGAGTTTATTTTAGAAAGCGGCGACTTTGCGGTAAATATCGCTTTGATTGAAAACAATCGCCCAGTGCTTGGGGTGATTTATTGGCCAGCGAAAGAGACAACTTACTTTGCCAGTTATCAAAATGGTGCATTTAAGCGTGTCGATGGCGTAGAGCAGCAGATCAATGTTGCCACTCCAGATAACTTAACTTTGGCTGTTAGTCGTCGTCAAAAAATTGAAGCTGTTAGTCAATACTTGAACGCGCAGTTTACAACAGTTGCTGTAGGTTCATGCTCTTTAAAAGCATGTATTGTTGCTGAGGGTAAAGCTGACTGTTTTTTACGGATAGGGCCAACAGGTGAGTGGGATACGGGAGCATCGCAAATAATTGTTGAAGAAGCAGGTGGCTGTATTACTGATGCTGAATTTAATCCATTAACCTACAATCAGCGTGAGAGTACAGAGAACCCTGACTTTATAGTGATGGGTCACCCTGATTGGGAGTGGCAAAAAATGATCAGTCCACACCAAAGAGCGCTTTAATTACTCTGTTTGTTTGCTTTTTGTTCGGTTGAACAGCTTTAAGCAGTTTAACTGTTGCATTATAATATGATTCCTATACTATAGCGCTCTCTTCGAAACAGGCTCGCAAATAACGCGAAACCGTTGAAAAAGAAATTACAGGCGCGGGATGGAGCAGCCTGGTAGCTCGTCGGGCTCATAACCCGAAGGTCGTCGGTTCAAATCCGGCTCCCGCAACCAATTTTCTTAAATGATTTGGTGCATTGGAAGTTTTAAAAGGTCGTCGGTTCACTCTTCACCTTTCACAGCTCCCGCAACCAATTCTTTTAAAGAAGCGGTTACTGTAAACTCTAGGTGAGAGTTAAAAATCACTAGTCGATAGACTTAAAATATACAGGCGCGGGATGGAGCAGCCTGGTAGCTCGTCGGGCTCATAACCCGAAGGTCGTCGGTTCAAATCCGGCTCCCGCAACCAATTTTATTGGAAGCCAAGTTGTCATGTATAGCAACTATAAATAAATCTGCAATTTCAGGCGCGGGATGGAGCAGCCTGGTAGCTCGTCGGGCTCATAACCCGAAGGTCGTCGGTTCAAATCCGGCTCCCGCAACCACTGAAATCAAGTAATAATGAATCGACACTCTTAATGAGTGTTTTTTTATGTCTAAAATTCAGTGAGTGCAAAAATTGGGCTACTCATAACCCGAAGGTCGTCGGTTCGCTCTCTATAAACACTGGCTCCCACAATCAACTGAAATAAGCAAATAGACGAGAGCTCTGTAAGGAAGGTTATATATTGATATGTCGTCACTACTTGGCTACCCACATTCACTCCTCTAAAATAAATTGATATAAAACTGTCTTTTCGCACCTAAAAGTATAATAAAAAAAGCTTGACGCAGATCGCCAGGTTTGATCTATTACTCATCTTTGGGTGGTGGAAAAAATAATGACGTCGTATTCAACAAAAGGGCTTGACCATTTAGGTTTGGTTGCAGGCATGAATAAAGAGCTTGGGATTGCTAAACTCATTGATCAGGCACTCCCTAAGCAGTGCGATAATAAGCTTATTTCTTATGGTCAATTGGTTGAGGCTATGATCTTAAATGGCTTAGGTTTTGTTGGCCGTACCTTGCACATGTACCCACAATACTTTAAAGAACGTCCTGTTGAACGCCTTATAGGCAAGGGATAAAGGCTGAATACATTAATGACGATGCACTCGGGCGCTGCCTTGATAAACTGTATGAAACGGGCGTGTCAGACATCTATCAAACGTTATCAGCGAGCGTTGTAAAGCACTGAGAGCTTCCTTGTGAAGGTATTCATTTAGACTCGACAAGTATTCATGTAGACGGTAAATATGAGCATGATATTGACAGTAAAGCCGTTAAATTAGTGCGAGGATACAGCCGCGACCATCGCCCAGAATTAAACCAAGTTGTGCTTAATCTGATCACCGAAAACAAGGCCGGCATTCCTATTTATATGCAAGCGGCCAGTGGAAACATCAATGATAATGAAGGGTTTAAAAATATTGTTAAACACCACATTAGCAGTTTAAAAGCAGCGCAAGATAGCCAATATTTTATCTCTGATGCCGTGCTTTATACCACACAAACAATTCAATCCCTTGATGAACAAAAACACTTGTTTATCTCGCGTGCTCCGCAAAAATTAACGCAAGTAAAAGAAGCAATCGCCCGGAAAAACACATTAGATTTTAAAATGCTTTATAATGGCTACAGCGGCGCATGGCTTGAATCTGATTATGGCGGCGTAAAACAACGTTGGTTATTAATCGAGAGTGAACAAGCGAAAAGACGTGAGCAACATACACTCGATAAACGGTTGGAAAAAGAATCAAATACGGCTTTAAAATCATTCAAAAAGCTGAGCCGTCAACGTTTTTCCTGTGAGTTAGATGCAGATAAAGCAGTGGATGTATGGTTGAAATCTCATACTGAACAGCTCATCAGTGACCGTGCACTCCTCAAGAATGCAATATTTAAGCCAAAGTGGCCGGCCCAAGCTAAATCAACAGGCTGATAGTTATGAGTACCAAATCACAGGGCAACTGTCTTGGTCTCTAACACATAGAGCGCAACGGTTACAGGAGAAGGGGTTATTTATGTTAGCCACCAATGAGTTAAGTGACACACTGACGATGGAGAAGATGCTTAAGCTCTACAAATCCCAGCAAAGTGTCGAAAAAGGATTTCGATTTTTAAAGAGTCCCGACTTTTAACCTCATCATTGTATTTGAAAAAGCCAGAAAGAATAGAAGCGCTATTAATGATAATGACGTGCTGTTTAATGGTTTACGCGGCACTAGAGCATAAAATGAGAAGAGAATTAAAAGCTCAATCAGTGTATTTCCCCAACTTAAAGTACAAGCCGTGCCAAAATCCAGCAGCACGCTGGGTATTCTTTTGTTTTCAGGGGATCCACGTATTAACGGTTGGTGATGAGCAACAGTTAGTCCTCAATATAGAGGAAAGGAACAACATTATCATTAATTGCATGGGCAGTATCTACGAGAAAATTTATTCCTAAAAGTGCTGCGGAATGTCGGATAAAAGCATTGTGTCATCTGGTTATGGTTAGAGCAGCAATATACCTAGACTTATTGAGATTACATAATAATTGCATATAATGATATTTTGTAATTTAATTGATCTTTAGTTTACATTTATTGTTTTTTTTGGGTACGATATTTTTACTGCCTGTGTTGAATAAAAATTCAAAAATACTGTACAAAAAGGAATATATATGAAAAATTCATTGAAAAAAACTATATTAGCAATTGTTTTAGCTAGTACAGCTTCTTTTGCTTATGCTCAAACTTGCACTTCACATACAGTTTGTTCAGGGGGAAGATGTGCTACCATTGTAACCTGTCATCCATTCTAGGCTTACAACAATAAAATTATAACAAGCTTCAATACAGGTAGTTATGAAACAGCTTTTAATTACAAAAAAAAGAAAAACGTTAAAAAGATTCTTAATTCCGTTAATAATTTCTATTGGTGTTGCCTTTTTGTACTTTAGCTGGTTAAGTAAAGATTCTATCCCAGAAGAATATCTTAAACCGATTAAAATAGCTTCAACAACCGAAAGTAAAATATTAAAAGGGATTGGTACTATACAGCCTACGCAAAGAGAGCTTGTTTCTGCGCCTTCAGATGGCACCATAAAGCTTTTAAATATCCGCGAAGGGCAAACCATCAAACGCGGAGATATACTAGCAGAACTAAATAACTATGATTTAGAGCAAAAAATACATACTGCACAATTAGAATTATTAAATATATCTTCACAAGTATCTATAGATAAAAGTAATTTAGCGATACGACTATCGCAAGTTCAGTCTGAATTGGCAAACTCGGTCATGCAGCTTAAACAGCAAAAGCTTGAACTAAACGCAAACGAAGCGCTTGCAGAAAAAGGCATTATTTCATCTATTCGTTTTAAACAAAGCCGTTTGCAATTTGAACAAAATGAATTAGAAGTTGAGGCTAAAAAAGCAGAGTTAGCTCTTTTTAAAGATGCCTACGAGCAGCAATTGATCGCATACGCTAATAAAATCAAACTTGCTCAAAATCAGCTTGAATATCTAAACAAAAAACAATCAAAATTGATTTTAACTGCTCAATTTGATGGTGTGATAAGTCAAAATAGTAGTAAATTAGGGCAGGTTGTTAAACAAGGGCAATCTTTATTTGAGTTGATAGAAACCAATAACTTATTAGCGAAAGTACAAGTTCCACAGTATTCTTCCGATCAATTAGAAAGAGGCCAAGCTGCTGAAATCATAACACCTTCGGGTCGCATTCAAGCAAAAGTGGATTATATAGATACAGTCATTAGAAATGGCTCGATCAATGTCTTTCTAACGCTTAATTCAGTAACGCCTAATTGGCTTCGAAGCGACCAAGCAATTGAAGCGAATATCTATACCGCACAGCAGCAAGCAACTTACAATATACAAAAACCACATGATTTCAACGATTTCAAACATTGGAATATTTTTGAAGTTAACGCTAATAACCAAGCTGTACTTACTCGTATTAATTATCATGAAGTTGATAGTAGCCAATTGAGCTTTGAAGAAAAGTTAAGTGGTAATTATGTGCTGCTGATACCAGATAAATATACAAAGGAACACACAATAGACTTTAATCTAGGCTCTTCTCATGACTAAGCCCCTTATAGCATTTGAAAACGTTTCATTTAAGTATGCTAGCAATACAAAAAACACATTAGAAGATGTTAATTTCACCGTCAATAAAGGGGATTATGTTGCCATTACGGGTACTTCCGGGAGCGGTAAAAGTACTCTACTTTCGATATTAGGACTTATGAACAAGCCTTCTAATGGAAATTACTTAATATCAGATATCAATACTCAAGACTTAACAAATGACTCTATTGCAACGGTAAAAAATAGAGAAATTGGTTTTGTTTTTCAAAATTTCAATTTACTCAGTCACTTAACAATATTTGATAACGTGGCATTACCATTAACTTATAATAGCTCGGTTAAACGAAGTGAGTATAAAGCGAAAGTACAAGAGGCACTAAAACGAGTTTCGATGGAGGGATTTTTAAATAAAAAACCGAATCAGCTTTCAGGTGGTCAACAACAGCGTGTGGCAATTGCTAGGGCATTAATAAATCAACCATCCATTATACTAGCCGATGAACCAACAGGGAATTTAGATTCAAACAATAGCCAGCTTGTATATAAGCTTTTAGAGCAATTAAATGAACAGGGTAATACAATTTGCTTAATTACCCATGATGAAACTTATGCCAAACATGCGAAGCGCAGGTTACGGATGCACGATGGTAAGTTAATAGATTAAATGCAGAAATTACTTACCGACATCACATTAAATTGGTTTAAATATCAATTTCTATCTTGGAAGTTATTGCTAAGTAGTGTCTTGCTAATTATTCCCTTATGTTTCATTTTAAATTTAAAAGCAATTGAAAATACGTTTTTATCAACCGAATTTACCTCCATTGAAAATACCGAAATTATCCACCAGATATTTATACATGATCAAACAAGCAATTTACCGGTTGATAAATTCATATTTGACGAACTTCATAATCAATTTCCGTATTTAGTAGGTATGTTCGAAAGAACGCTGCAATTAAGTACAAAAAAAATTATGGCAGAAGAAGAGCAAGCGACCAAGGTAAGTTTTGTCTCTAATACTATTAGTAAATTAGGTATCGATACTCATTTAGGGTCATTGAGGGCATTCAGCATGGCATCTACGGGCAGTAGTTTAATAACTGCTGTTAGTTTTAACTATTGGAAAAACAATCTAAACAGTGATCCGGCTGTAATAGATAAACAAATTATTATTAATGGTAAAAGTACTAAAATAGTCGCGGTGTTAAATGCAGGTTTCAAATCTCTAAGGCGAGATAGTTCTACTGATTTATTATTACCTTACCATCAACTTGCTGAATTACTGCCTAATGAGCAGGAGTTAACACCTGATACTTTCACTTATGTGCTTGGTAATATTACTGACTTAGAAAACTTTATAATCAATTTTGATGCATATCTGAAAAAAGAATTATTCATTTTTGACAATACAAAATTAATGCTTAGTAAGTCAGTAGGTGTTGATCCTGAACAGTTTCAAACAGTGTCAAACAGGGTTGATTTATTAGCCATATTATTTGGTATTTTATTTGCTTTCAGCTTGGTATCGTTTTCTGCATTTTATGCCACACAATGTATCGATAAGAAAAAAGAAGTCGTCATACGACAGTTATGTGGAGCAAATAAAAAACATATAATGTTGCAGAACTACATCGAAGTTATGCTGTTAGCTTGTTACCTTGTTTTTATGGTGTTTATTTTTACACCTTTAACAAGTAAGTTGGCATATTTAACTATACCGACGATCAACACTTTTAACGTTATGGCAAACGTCATTACTTTAATTACTCTATTAATGAGTTTTATCGTATACCTGCTGACATTAAATTTCCTACAAGACAAAACGACCATAACTCATATTGGACGTGGTAGTAGCGCTTCTTTGAGTGAAAAATTGCAAGTGTTTACTTTATTATCATTTTTAATCAGCCTTGCAATATTAAGTATTTATGTAAGTTATTTAGTAATAATAAGTCAGGCTAATTTAAACAATCATAATATAGGTTTTAAAAATAAAAACCTATATATTGCCAGTTTTGACTTTCCATCTTCACCAGAGCATAGCTTTATGGCAGATAATTCAGCACAGCAACTACTGCTACAGCTGAGTTCTTTAGATTATATTGAGTCAGCCGCATTAACTAATGTCCCTCCTTTAACTGACCGTAGTGCATTTAGTCATTGGTATACATTGTCAGGTAAAGCCGTCACCTCAAGTAAAAATGCACAAACCTCAAATCATAGAGTTAGCCCAAATTATTTCGATACGATTGGCACACGGCTAATAATGGGTAATAGTCTGTCTTGGGGGCAATATGGCAATATAGTCGTTAATCAAGCACTTTGGGATCAATACTTTGCGAATACAGGTTTAGGTCAAGCCTACTTACTCACTGACTTTGGGAATGAAAAAGTAAAATATAAGGTTGTCGGGGTCGTTGAGAATATTCATATAAAAGGTAGTGATACGCCAGTGCAACCCACTGTTTATACACTTATCAGTGTTATAACTGGCTTTGAAAGCATCGTCGTTAAAGGTAACGGGGTTATGCCAGCCAATTTCACACAAGAAATGATGAGTATTACCGCGAATATTAGCCCCTATCTGAAAAATTTAACAAACGTTGAACTGTCTGAATTGGTAAAAAAGAAGCGCAACCAAGAGAAGCAATTTTAGTTATAACTATAACTTGTTCATTGGTTCTTTTACTCAGCGCCTTATTGTATTGCTTTAATAGTATAAAGCAATTGGCAAGTAAATCTGCAACAGAAATATCGTTAAAGCGGGCACTTGGTGCACGGACTAAAAATATTGTATGGTCTTTTTGTAAGCTGTTTTTTTTCATTTTGTGCGTTGCCTATTCTATTATTTTAGTCTGCGCTTATATTAATATGAATAAACTACAGCCCTTTCTTTTTAAAGTCGATTTAATAGATGTACCTGTAATAACGTTACTTCACTTAGTCGCACTATCCTTTGTGATCATTGTGTTTTTTATAGAAATTAAAAATATATTAAATACATCTTGGAAAAACCTGAGTTAAGGAAAATCATGAAATATAGATATTTGGTAATGTCAGTTGGTTTGTTGTTTGCGGGCAATTGCATGGCTGAAAATTACGAGTTTACACACCGACAAATAGTCGCAAGTCCTATAAATAACACTGCACCTCAGCTTTTTTTGTTTAATCGCCAAGGTCAGCTTATCCATTATTCAGACAGCTACCTACAGAATATTTTATCAATCTTTAGAAAAAAAGAACTGCTACCAAACAGCGAGCAATTAAAAAATGATTTATTTAATCTTTTAAATAAAAATATTGATTTTAGCGCACACGATTACACCTTGTTTTACACTTCAATAGATGAAGCGATTGGGCCATGTGAACCATGTCGGCAGCAAGAAGAAAAAATAGCTTTACTAGATGCTAAGTTTCCAAAAAATAAGCTATCAATTCATAGAATTACCATCATAAACGAAGTGTATACATTAAAGGATTAGTATGAAAATAAGAGATTTACTATTTTATTTAACCGTAGTTTCGATTGCTGTTACATTAACTCATTTCTTTATTAAAGAGCAGGTAGGTGCGCCTATTAATAATATTGATTATTTACAAAATAATTGGCATAAAAATCCAACAAATGAAATTACACTTTACTCAGCTGAATGGTGCAAAGCTTGTCAAGCGACAAAAGAATATTTGAATAAAAGAAATGTCAACTACAAAAATATAGATATTGAGCTTAGCTCTACAGGTAGTAAATTATTAAAGGAAAATAATATCGATTCAATTCCTGTGATCACGTTTAATGATGTCACTATCGTGGGGTTTGATGCAAATAAGCTTGATACACTAGTAACGAATATAAAAGTAAAATGATTGAAAATTCATTGCTTACTTTTAGCTGATGAAAAGCATCCTAGTTATTTCCAAAGATCAGGATCTTCTTCTGGACGGGAATCTTTTCTGTCTAATACCTGCGAAAAGCGATTAGCAAAGATACCTAAGTAGCCCCAAGCGGCGAAGAATAGTGCGATGGCTAAAATTACTAAGCCGATGATTTGTAAGCTGTAGTGGCTATAATAGCCGAGGGTGATTAATATCACGGCTAGCACAAACAGTGCTAAGCCGCGTAAAAAGCGCTTTAAACTGAGCTTAGGCTCTGAACCTAAGCGATATATCAGCGGCTTTAGCATGACTGCCTACTATTAATAGTAAGAATGATCGCCAGCTTTGTGATCAGTAATATCAGCAACACCGGTGATTTCATCGAACTTAGCAATCATTTCTTTTTCAATGCCTTCTTTTAGTGTGACATCGATCATAGAACAACCATTACAGCCACCGCCAAATTGAAGAACAGCAATACCTTCAGCAGTTACTTCTACAAGGCTTACTTGGCCGCCATGGTTAGCAAGCTGAGGGTTAACCTCTGTTTCTAACATGTGTTGAATACGTTCGTTAAGTCCTGCGTCATCACCGATTTTACGGGCTTTAGCATTGGGGGCTTTAAGTGTTAACTGAGTGCCCATTTTGTCGGTAACGAAGTCAATTTCAGCTTCTTCTAAAAATGGCGCGCTTTCTGTGTCAACTACAGCATCAAAGCCGTTAAAAGGAAGACGAATATCGGTGGCTTCTACTGCATCTTCAGGGCAGTAAGATACACCACATTCCGCTTGTGATGTGCCAGGGTTAACAACAAATACGCGAATATTTGTTTTTTCAGCTTGGTCAGCTAATAATTTTGCAAAATGCGATTGTGCGGTTTCGGAAATAGAAATCATAAAACAACTATACTTGACTAAATTACTCGGATACTGGTTATCATACTCCGCTCATCGCGTTGTCGCCAGTGTTGAGCGTAAAAATTTGGCATCTATTTTAAGCAATGGTAGCGTGCAAACATTGATCATTTACTGAGTGTTTTCTATGCGTTTGATAATAACAATCTTTACACTATTGCTAAGCTTTTCTTGTTTAGCACAACCGCTTTCATATTATTTCAATGATGATGTGAAATTTGATCCAACTATTCCCACTCCAGAGCAGGTTTTAGGCTATGAAGTCGGGCAGTGGCACGTACGTCATGATCAACTCGTTCGTTATATGGAAATATTGGCACAAAAAAGTGACCGTATTAATTTTGAAGTCATTGGTCGTACCCATGAGCAGCGCCCGCTCGTTATGCTAACTATCACCGCAGCTGATAAGTTGGCGAATGTGGAGCAAACACGTAAGGCGCACTTGGCGCGTTTAGCCGATCCAGAAAAAGCCAAAGAAACCGATCAGCCAGCGGTCGTTTGGATGGGTTATAGCGTTCATGGCAATGAATCTTCTGGTAGTAATTCAGCCTTGCTAGTGGCTTATTATTTAGCTGCGGCGCAAGGTAAAGAAATTGATACGCTATTAAATAACACGGTTATTTTACTCGATCCTTCATTAAACCCCGATGGTTTAGCACGCTTTGCGAATTGGGCGAATAGTAATCGCGGTATGAACTTATCGTCTGATCCACAAACTCGGGAGCATATTGAAAGCTGGCCAAGTAGCCGTACTAACCATTACTGGTTTGATTTAAATCGTGATTGGTTGCTGCTACAACACCCTGAATCTCGTGCTCGTATTGCTAAGTTTCATTACTGGAAACCCAATATTCTTACTGATTTCCATGAAATGGGTCCCAATAGCACTTTTTTCTTTCAGCCAGGTATTCCATCACGTAAGCACCCGATCACCCCTGATGAAAATGTCAGTCTCACGAAGGCAATAGGTAACTATCATGCTAAAACATTGGATGAACACAACGCGTTATATTTTACCGAAGAAAGCTTTGATGATTTTTACTATGGCAAAGGTTCAACTTATCCAGATGTAAATGGTGGTGTGGGTATTTTATTTGAGCAAGCAAGTTCTCGTGGTCATCTGCAAGAAACCATAAATGGACCGCTGAGTTTTGCATTTACGATTAAAAACCAGCTGCTTACGAGCCTATCTACATTTCAGGCTGCGATAGATAATCGCCAAGCATTACTCGATTACCAAGCTAGTTTTTACAATAATGCTATAGAGCTTGCTAATGATGAAGATTATAAAGGTTATGTAGTGCAAGGCGGTGCAGATACAACACGTAGCGCACTTTTTTTAGATTTATTGAAACAGCATCAGATCAAAGCTTATCCACTTAATAAAGCAGTAAAAGCGGATGGTAAGAATTTTTCTGCGAAAAGTTGTTTTGTGCCATTAGCCCAGCCGCAATATCGCTTAGTTAAAGCCATTTTTAGTGAGCAAAAGCGTTTTGTTGATAACACTTTTTATGATGTATCCGGCTGGACGTTAGCCCATGCTTTTAACTTGGAGTTTGCAGCAATTAAAAGTGGCTGGGGCTTAGACGTTAGTAAAAATGCATGGCAACAGCCTGAAAAACCACAATTTGCTGCGTTAGATGCACAGTATGCGTTTGGCTTTAAATGGGATAATTATTTAGCTCCGAAAATGCTTAATAAATTATTACAGCAAGGTGTGCAAGCTCGTGTGGCGCTCAGCCCGTTATCAGCTAAATCGCTTGCAAGTACACAGGAATTTGCTGCGGGTAGTATTATTATTCCTGCTGGGATTCAAAAAAATCCGCAATGGGTGTCGTTATTAAATAGTGCACAAAATGAGTTTGGTATTGCAATTACGCCTATTACTTCTGGCTTAACGGCAAAGGGTGTCGATTTAGGCTCGCGGACGTTAGCGGTAGTTAAAGCGCCGAAAGTATTACTCGTTGGTGGCCAAGGGACTAGTCAATATGAAGTAGGTGAAGTGTGGTATTACTTAGATCGCTTTGTTGGTGTGGCACCTACCATTGTGGAAATGGAACGTTTTGGTGATCTTGAACTTAGTGATTACAGCCACATTGTTTTGGCTCATGGAAATTACAATAAGCTTTCAGATGCTGACAAAATAGCAATTAAAACTTGGGTACGTAAAGGTGGAGTTATTTGGGGCCACAAAGGTGGGGCTAAGTTTTTAGTCGATCAACAACTATTAAAAACCAGTTATTTATCACGCCGAGATGTTGCCAGCGCCTTCAAAACGGATGGCTTAAACTATGGTGATAAAGATCATTTAGCTGGGCGTCAACGTATTGCTGGAGCGATATTTAATACTAAAGCCGATTTAACGCACCCACTTACTTTTTCATTAAAGCGTGACACCTTACCAGTATTTAAAAATAGTACTTGGTTACTTGAAATGTCAGCTGCACCATTTGTAAATGTGTTGCAGTATACGCAAAAGCCATTACTAGCGGGCTTTACCGATGATGTGAATGTTGAGCAAGTAGCGGGAGCGGCTGGTTTAGTGGCACATTCGTATGGTCGTGGCAGTGTGATTGGTATGACAGATGATCCGGTATTTAGGGGCTATTGGTACGGCACCAGTCGTTTATTGAGCAATGCATTGTTTTTTGGTCACACATTTAGAGCGAATGCCGATTAATTAATTAGCTTAAGTATTAATGTCCTAATGGTGTTAAGCAGGTTACAAATGCCCAAACTTGCTTAGCACCAGCCTTTTTAAGGGCGACGGTAGCTGCATTAAGAGTTGCTCCTGTTGTCATCACATCATCAATTATAGCAACTGTTTTTCCGCTCATATCGGTATTACATATAAATGCGCCATGTAAGTTTTTTACTCGTTTAGCTTTGCTAAGTGATGACTGTGCTTGGGTTTTCTTTGTACGCTGTAAACTCTGAGAATCAATATTTTCATTTACTAAACATGGCAACCAGCATTGTGATACTTGGTTAAAGCCTCGCTTTAAAAAACGCTGCTGATGTAGAGGTAAAATAATAAATAAATCTGGCCATATTTCGCTATTTTTTTTACTAACAGTCAGTTGTTGGCTAATAATTAACGACAATGCGTTTTTATAATGAATCTGGTTACTAAATTTAAGTTGCGTGAGCCAACCATCAAAAGGGGGACGATACCACGCGCAAGCGAACAGGTAATCGAATTGGCAATCAGGAAATAACTCAACCACATCTGGGCGATACAGTAAATTAGCATGTGTGGTTATATCTAATAGCGGCAAATCAGCTAAACAATGTTCGCATAAACTATGTTTGGTACGGATAATACTTTGGCATTGCACACAAAAAGAAGGAAAAAACCAATCGCCCAGCTGTTGAAAACATTGATGAAAAGCAGTCATTGCATTCATTCCCTCAAACGCTATTATGAGCGCTAAGTTTGGAGCAAGGTTATAAAAAATGCAAAATGAGCTGGTGTTATTACATGGTTGGGGGATGAATCAAGGCGTATGGCAGTTGATCTTGCCGGAGCTTCAATTTATGCATAACGATACAGTACGCAGTGTTGATTTACTAGGTTACGGTAATAATCAAACATCGCCAAAGCCGTATACTTTGCATGCCGCTGCATTACAATTAAGCAATCAATTACAGCCAAACACTACCTTAATGGGCTGGTCTTTAGGTGGTTTATTTGCTCTTTATATTGCAAAGCACTGGCCTGAAAAAGTCGCGAAAGTGATATTAGTTGCTGCAACTCCATTATTTGCTGAAGGCGATGATTGGCCAGGAATAAAAGCAAATGTATTAGCTGCATTTAAAGAGCAGTTAGTCACTCATCGCGAGAAAACCATCGATCGCTTTTTGGCAATACAGGCGATGGGCAGTGAAAATGCCCGAGATGATATTAAACAACTTAAACAGTTACTCAATGAATTTCCGGCTCCACAAGAGTGCGCATTAACTGCTGGTTTGGATATTTTACAGCAAGATGATTTACGCGATGCTTTTGCCTGTTGTCCAGTGCCAATCCGTGCTGTATTTGGCCGTTTAGATGCATTGGTACCGTATCGCGCAGTAACCAAAATGAAAGTTTTAAAACACGATTTTGAGTATGAAGTGATCGATAAGGCGTCACACGCACCTTTTATATCCCATAAAAAAGAGTTTTTATCTGCCGTCAAATCAATGCTTTGAAAAGTAACTTTACGGTGGTTTGAAAAACTCTGCAGTAAAGCTTTATTTTGACTGTTTTATGAGCGATAATTAACCAATATATCATTGGTGGAGGTGTTGTATGCCAATCGGATCTGTGTTTAATAACGGTGTTGAAGGTTTTAATCGTGCCAGTCAGGGTATAGAGAAAGCCAGCGCAGAAATAAATCGCGCCAGCATTGAGCAACAAGACGACGCTCAGCTTGCCCAACAGCGCCAGCTGCAAGCTGCTCGTCCGGAAGAAGCGGTAACCGCTCCTGTGTCACAACCACCACGTATTGATGAAGCCTTGGTCAATTTAAAGGTCGAAGAGTTTAATGCCAAAGCCAATACGCAATCAATTCAAACCGCGGACGAAGTACTGGGGACTTTGATTGATATTCGTGTTTAATTTGCCATGAACATTGTCACGCCATTTCCAAATATTAATATAAACACCGCAAATGTTTATACGGAAACCGCTCGGCGTGACAACCAACTTCGGGAAGTTATCCCGCCACCTGCAGCTACAAAACCGACTAATGCTGAAAACAAAGCGCTCGGTGATAATGAAAAAACTAAACAACCCGGTACAACTGATACCGGCACTTATGATGCCAAGGGTAAACTTGCCGACGAAAAAGTAATTCAAGAGCGTCAGCAGGGAGATGCAGAGCAAAATCCAGAGCAAAATGAACAGCAACAACAAGATAAAGAGAAAGAGGCAAAGCAAAAAGAGCAAGTAGCTCAGCAAGAGCAACAAGACGCTGAGCAAATTAAAGAGTTAAAAGCGCGTGATACTGAAGTACGTATTCATGAGCAAGCTCATTCATCAGTTGGTGGTCAACACGCAGGTTCGCCAAGTTATGAGTACCAACGTGGACCTGATGGTACCAATTACGCTGTTGGCGGCGAAGTACAAATTGACGTTGCTGAAATAGCAGGTGACCCGCGAGCTACAATAGAGAAAATGCAAACGGTACGTGCTGCAGCTTTAGCGCCGGCAGAGCCTTCTGGTGCTGATCGTTCGATTGCTGCTGATGCCACTCAAAAGCTCGCTGCAGCGCAAGCAGAGCTTAGTAATATAGACAGTGATGATGAAAGCAGTACGCAATCAGCATCGTTCAAAGTAGATAACGAATTAACAAAGGATGAGAAAGTTGCAACTACTGCTGAATCAGAAACCGCAACGGCTAAGCGCGATATTGAAGTTGAGCAGCGTGCAGGTCGCATTGCGCAGTTTTATCAAGCCGCCACCTCGCCTTATGGACAGTCTGGCTTTTCTGCAACCATATAGTTGCTCCCTCGTAATATGTGTTTCCTCAATTTAAATCCAAATAAATCATTTTTTAAGTGTGGTTATTCACATTTATTTACCTAAAGATGTATGCAATTAATTGTGAAATATTACTGTAACTGCTATTTTCCCTACGATTTTTATTATGGAAGACAATTAAATGAAATATGCAGTAATCGCAGGTGCTTTATCACTTTTTTCAATAACAGCGGTGGCGAATGAAACGGCTGGCTTAAGTTATGACTATGTCGAAGTTGGCTATGCAAAAATGGACGTAGATGACTTGGATGAACTTAGCTTTGATGGTTATGCAGTTAAGCTTAGCAAGCAAGTAAGTAGTAATTGGTATCTAACCGGTTTATATGCAAGCACATCAGATGATCTGTCAAATAGTGTCTCTGAGGATTATCGTGATATCTTTCAAAACGGTGAGTATGTCGGAACGTCACAGTTATACACTGAAGGAAAGCTAGACGCTGAATTTACTAGATTAGAGCTCAGTGCGGGTTATATTCAACGTTTATCTGCAGTTACCAATTTAGATTACAGTATCAATCTAGGTAGACTGAAGTACAGCACTGACTTCATAAACCTAGTCGAAGAAAGGTTTAATGGCCAAGTATTCTCATCGTCAGAATCAGCTTACTCGGACTCAGATAGTGCTGATATCCTCTCTGCTAATGTGCAAGTTAGGCATTTAGTCACGGATAAATTCGAAGTAAATGCAGGCTTAGGTTACGAGCGTTTACATGATGAAGAAAGTGACAATAACGTTGTTTTAAAAGCGGGTTTTAATTACACCTTGACTGAAAAAGCAATTTTAGGTGCTTCATACCGTTACGTTGATGAGTATGCTGATATTGCAGCGACCTTACGTTATTACTTTTAAATCAGATTTAAATCGCAGAATAGAAAACGCCACAAACTGAGTTTGTGGCGTTTTTGCTTAAACGTTATTTTTTCACTTTTGCATTTGCGAAGGCGTCTGCAAATGCATTACCCATCATTGCATTACCGGTATCGCGTGTTGGTTTTGCAGCGCGAGGTTGCTGAGCATTGTTACGATTATTGGCTTGCGGCTTTTGACTGACTGATGGAGCAGGTTTATTGCTGGTATCAATGTCATCGTCTAAACGCATGGTAAAACTAATACGTTTACGGGCAGCGTCAACTTCCACTACTTTTACTTTTACAATATCACCTGCTTTAACTACTTCACGCGGATCAGAGATAAACTTATTAGTAATCGCTGAAATATGTACTAAACCATCTTGGTGCACACCCACATCAACAAAAGCACCAAAGTTAGCTACGTTTGAAACCACGCCTTCTAAAATCATCCCTGGCTTTAAGTCACTGATTTTTTCAACACCTGCTTTAAACTCTGCTGTTTTAAAATCAGGACGAGGGTCGCGTCCAGGTTTATCAAGTTCACTGATGATGTCGGTAACCGTTGGTAAGCCAAATTTATCATCAATGTAGTCATTGGCAACTAACTTATTCAGCAGCTCTGAGTTACCAATTAGGTTATTTACATCGAGACTATTTTGTTCACAAATGCGTTTAACGATAGGGTAAGCTTCCGGGTGAACTGATGATTTATCAAGTGGGTCGCTGCCATTACTAATTTTTAAGAAACCGGCGGCTTGTTCAAATGCTTTTGGCCCTAAACGCTCTACTTTCTTTAGCTCTGAGCGTTTAGTGAATGAACCGTTAGCATCGCGATAATTAACAATATTTTGCGCTAAGGTTTTATTTAACCCTGAAACACGCGCAAGCAATGGCACTGAGGCCATATTTAAATCTACACCTACCGAGTTCACACAATCTTCAACAACAGAAGTCAGAGTTTGCCCTAGTTGGCTTTGTGATACATCGTGCTGATATTGACCTACACCAATTGACTTAGGCTCCACTTTCACAAGTTCAGCCAGTGGATCTTGTAAGCGACGCGCAATTGAAACCGCACCACGTAACGACACATCTAAATCAGGAAACTCATTAGCAGCAAATTCTGATGCTGAATACACCGATGCGCCAGCTTCACTGACCATAATTTTATTGAGTTTTAGCTCGCTATTTGCTTTGATTAATTCAGCAACCAGTTTGTCTGATTCGCGTGAAGCGGTGCCGTTACCAATAGCGATTAGTTCGACTTTATGTTGGCGGCATAACTGCTCTAGCGTTCGTACTGATTTATCCCAATGATTTTGTGGTGCATGTGGGAAGATAGTTTGTGTGGCTAATAACTTACCAGTGCTATCAACAACGGCAATTTTACAGCCAGTGCGCAGACCAGGATCTAGGCCCAATGTTATGCGAGGCCCAGCAGGGGCAGCCATAAGTAAGTCTTTTAAGTTTTTAGCGAACACATCGATAGCGCCTGTTTCGGCTTTTTCACGCATGGCTGCTAAAAATTCGTTTTCTAAATGTAAGCCTAGCTTAATTTTCCAGGCCCACTGCACGACAGTGAGTAACCAAGGGCTGGCTACTTGGTTGTTAATATCAAGGCGGTAATGATCGGCAATCATCACGGCACACATATGGGCCAGGTTTTCTGAACTTGGCTCAGGGTTGATTGTTAACTGTAGAATACCCTCGTTGCGCGCGCGCAACATAGCTAAAGCGCGGTGCGAAGGCACTTTTTTAAGCGCTTCTTGATGCTCAAAATAATCGCGGTATTTAGCGCCAGCTTGTTCTTGGCCTTTGATTAAGCTTGCTTCGATTTGACCGTGCTGACTGATGTGACTACGAAATTTGGCGAGCAGCTTGGCATCTTCAGCAAAGCGTTCCATTAAAATAAATTTAGCGCCATCCAGAACTGCTTTTTCATCAGCAAAGCCGGCTTCTGCATTTAGGTAGCCAGCGGCTTGTTGCTCAGGATCTAAAGAAGCATCATTAAATAAAGCATTCGCTAACGGCTCAAGACCAGCTTCAATAGCAATTTGTCCCTTAGTGCGGCGCTTAGCTTTGTAAGGTAAATATAAATCTTCAAGTTCAGTCTTGCTGTCCGCATTATTAATATCGGCAGCTAAGCTGGTGGTGAGTTTATCTTGCGCTTTAATCGTCGAAAGAATGAAGGCTCTACGTTCTTCCAGCTCTCTTAAATACGATAAACGCTGCTCTAACAATCGTAATTGGGTATCGTCTAAACCACCCGTTACTTCTTTACGATAGCGGGCAATAAAAGGCACTGTTGAACCTTCATCGAGTAATTTTGTAGCAGCTATAACTTGTTGCTCTTGAGCATTCAGCTCAGTGGCTAAACGTGCAGAGATATTGCTCATGCAAAAACCTTATTAAACAATTTGAAGACCAGAACGATAGTTTTGGCGTAATTAATTGCTTGAATAATATCACAGCAGGGCTTAATAAAAAGGCCTTAAAGTATGCTATTTATATACTTTAAGGCCTTTTAAAGAGGTGGTTCAATTAAACATGTATCAGTGCTTAATGGGGGTGTTCAATATGTTGCATTACTTCACTAAAACTGTGCGCGATAGGTGTGATATGTAACGGAATTTGTAATGTTTTAGCAATTTCTCGAGCTGAAATTAAACCACAAATTTCATTATGTGCGGTAGTAACCAGTAAAAACATAATACCATTTTGTTCCATTGTTTGTAGTGCATCACCAATACAAGCATAGCTTAAGCTTTGCATACTTACGCCAGTTAAGTGGCTAAGTGGTGTCATTACATGAAGTAAGTTAACTTCGTTGCGAGGTACATTTAAGCGCTGTGCTAAAATCATAATTTTTGAGCTTTGTAGATCCGCACTAGATGCTATACCAAGTAATTTTTCTTTGTCATCTACTACTAAAATAAAGTCTGTATGTTGGCTAGTGATCTGTTTTAATGCATCAACAATGCTGGTTTCAAAATGAGCACGTAGCGGGTCTTTTTGAGTAAAATTATTGACCATTTTCAAAGCCGGAGACGTTAAATCAATTAACGGCTGAGTGTCACGGTAAGTGTGAGATAAAACGCCTTTAGAAATGTCTTGAGTACGAAGTTCTTTAAAGTTAGCCATAGTAATCACCAATTATGTTATTAAATTTAATCAAGTTTTTAAGCGATAAATTAAATAAAATAAGCCGGTGGTCCACGCTGATACGCATAGCTAAAAGGTTGTACGAAAGTGGTACTCACATAAAGTGATAAAATGTTTTCAGGGAGTGGTTGAAGCACCCTGATAGAGATCCCGTCAACGTGTGTGTCTAAGTCAACGTCAAGATTAGCTTGGTCAGGAATGTCACAAGCAACATAGTTTGCGGTTGGGGATAAATGGTCGTGGTCGTCAAAACCTTGAGCAATTACAGTCAAACTCACACTCATTAAAAGTGTAAATAACACGGCATTACTTACTATGCGATGTATTACGTTTGACATAACTACTACCTTCTAATATTCAACTCAAGCGCGAAATGCTTTACTTGAGTACTTTTATTTATAGTCTACAAATTCACTTTAGACAATCAATAATTAACCTTATCTGAATAATGAGAAGCGAGGAACTATCGTTTTACTGAGGATTTATGAAGCCCCAGGGTAATTGATACTGTTAACGTACCACTCTTTTTTGCCCTGCGGAGTTGTAACATAAAACTCATCATCCACTTGTTTTTTCAATAATGCGCGCGCCATCGGCGAATCAATCGAGATATAATCTTTGCGGTCATAAATCTCATCAGGGCCAACAATGCGAAACTTCAGCACTTCACCTTGTTCATTTTCTATTTCGACCCATGCACCAAAAAACACTTTACCAGCTTGCTGCGGCGAGTAATCAATTATTTTTAGATCTGGCATGCGTTTGCGTAAATACCGCACGCGACGATCTATTTGTCTTAACAAACGTTTATTGTACTGGTAATCAGCATTTTCTGAACGGTCACCAAGGCTAGCAGCCCAGCTCACTATTTTTGTGACTTCAGGGCGTTTAACATTCCATAAGTGGTCGTGTTCTTGTTGCAGCTGTAAATACCCTTCGCGGGTGATTAAATTAGTTTTCACGTTTAAATTATTACCTTGAGAAACACCTAGGCAAGGTATAAAAATCTTGTTGGCTTGTCGAGCTGATTTTTGTTCTCGCCAGCATTTTTGTGGGCTTGAAATGTTCAGTAACAATCTAGTGACCTAATTAGTTTTTTATTATCATGTTTTTCATTTATATTAATCATAACAGTACAGAAAAATAAGAATGAAAGTAATGGGACATGAAACCACAAAAGTATTAGTCGTTGATGATGATATGCGTTTACGCAGCTTGTTAGAGCGCTACTTGGTAGAACAAGGATTTATTGTGCGTACAGCTGCTAATTCAGAACAAATGGATCGGCTGTTAGAACGTGAAAACTTTCACTTGATGGTACTTGATTTAATGCTACCCGGTGAAGATGGCTTATCTATCTGTCAGCGGTTACGCCAAAAAGAAAATGAAATTCCAATTGTCATGTTAACGGCTAAAGGTGATGAGGTTGATCGTATTATCGGTTTAGAGCTTGGTGCTGATGATTACATCCCGAAACCATTTAACCCGCGTGAATTATTAGCGCGTATTAAAGCTATTTTGCGTCGTCGTTCAAAAGAAGTGCCAGGTGCACCGTCAGCAGAAGAAAATCATATTTCGTTTGGTGAGTTTTCGCTTAATTTAGCCACCCGTGAAATGAGCCAAGGCGACAAAACCATGTCGTTGACCAGTGGTGAGTTTGCGGTATTGAAAGCGCTTGTTACACATCCACGAGAGCCGCTTAGTCGTGATAAGTTAATGAACTTAGCGCGTGGTCGAGATTACAGTGCATTAGAGCGTAGTATCGATGTACAAGTCTCACGTTTGCGTCGCATGATCGAAGTCGATGCCGCTAATCCACGTTATATTCAAACTGTATGGGGCTTAGGTTACGTATTTGTTCCAGATGGTGAAAAATAGCTATAATGAGTATGTTTCCCAAAAGTGCATTTGGACAAACGGTGTTTTTAGTTGCGGCACTATTGTTGATCAACCAAGTAGTGTCTTACATCACGGTTAGCCTTTACGTAGTTAAGCCTACTATTGAGCAAGTTAACCTTATTCTCGCAAAACAAATCAAAACTGTGTTTATAGACTGGGAAGATGGCGTTGAAATAAGTGATGAGGTGTCTGAAAAGTTTTTTGAAATAACCGGTATCGAAGTTATGACCCAGCGCCAAGCGATGAGCGAAGGTTTGGCGCAAACTCGTGAATATTCGATGTTGTCGCGTAGTATGTCTGAGCAACTGCATGGTTCAGCCCGAGTGCGTATTAGCCAAACAGATCCGCTTGTTTATTGGGTAGAAGCGCCGCAAGCACCGGGTTACTGGGTTAAAGTACCGCTAACTGGTTTTAAAGAAAATAATCTCGAATTTCTAACCTTTTATTTATCTAGTATCGGCTTTTTAAGTGTACTCGGTGGTTGGCTGTTCGCACGTCATTTGAATCGACCTTTAAAAGCGCTACAACAAGCGGCGGTAAAAGTAGGGGTTGGAGATTTTTCTACAAAATTAGAGGAACACGGCTCAACTGAAGTCATCGAAGTAACCCGCGCATTTAATCAAATGTCACGTGGTATAGCAGCGCTTGAGAACGATCGCCGTCTACTTATGGCTGGGGTGTCTCATGATTTACGTACGCCGCTGACGCGCATTCGCCTTGCTACCGAAATGATGTCGGATGAAGAAGATTATCTGCGTGAAGGGATCATCTACGATATTGAAGACATGAATGCCATTATTGATCAGTTTATTGAGTATTTGCGTCATCACAAACGTGAGGAGTTAGCGCTTGAAGATCTCAACGCGATAGTGTCAGAAGTGGTGCATTCAGAACAAAAACATCAACGCACTATCACTTTTAGCGAAAATCCTAGTATTAGTAACATTCCTTTAAGTATGGTGGCAATCAAGCGAGTTATTACCAACATGATTGAAAATGCGATCCGTTATTCGGATGGTGATATTGATGTTGAAACTGCGCTAAGTCGTGATAAAAAATACGCTATGGTGATTGTAAAAGATCATGGCCCAGGTATTCCTGAAAGTGAACTTGAAACGGTATTTGAACCTTTTAAACAAGGCGATGCTGCGCGAGGCAGTGAAGGTAGTGGGTTAGGGCTTGCGATCATTAAGCGCATAGTTGATATGCATGGTGGTAAAGTAAAACTGGTTAATCGCCCTGAAGGCGGTTTAAATGCTGAGGTTTATTTACCAGTCAAAGTGAGTTAGCTGTATATACTATTATATACTTTTATACTACTCGGCTGCTGTCTGCGCTGCCAAAAAGGACTGTTTGACCAGCGTTGCTCTTGAGCGTAAAAATAGCGTTTGTGATCTAAATAACGATGCCAAATCTGTTCTATTTGTTGCTGGTATAGTTTTTTAAATTGTAGCTGGCTATCGTGTTCTATTTTATTGACTATCTCGAGTTTTTTCATCAGATCGGCAAGTTGCATCGCACTTGCCATAGCATTAAAAATTCCTTGCGATGAGATTGGATCAAAGCTCAGTGCTGCATCACCTAAAGCGGCCCATTGTTGGCCTGCAAAACACTCTAAGCGAGTGGAGTTCGCGCTGACGATACCGTGCAGTGTTATTGGCTGTTGGCATACATCGAGAATCTTCGCTTGATTGGCATAACATTGCGCATGTTGAGTAAATAACTTTGTATCACGTTGTAAGCCTTTGGTCAGCAAATCCGGATCCGTTTGAAATGCTAAAACACGACGTTGGTTTGGTAATGGTGCACTGTACCACCAGCCGTTTTGCGTGGCACAAATGCTGCCTAGTTGATTTTCAATAGTATTAGCCACGGTTGCCCAGCAAGATATTAGACGGTCATGTTGTTTGCGAGCGGTGTATTTTTTTGCAAAATGAGCCTCTCGGCCAGTGGCATCAATTACGAATTGACTCGCAATGTTGATTGTTTGCTCTTGTTGTAACTGTGTTAGTGTTATTTGCCAGCGTTGCCCTTGGTATTCGCTGTGTGCTAATTTGGCAGGCCAAATACAGCGGACACCCCGTTGCAGCGCTTTTTCGCGTAAAAAGCTCTCAAATACTTGACGATCCAAGCGCCAACCTAAACCATCCGAGTTACTGAGATTATCAGTAACATAGGGTTTTGATTGGCCCCAACTTATTTGCAATCCTGCATTGTGTAAATGCTGTGGGGTAAGTACGTTGGCCACCAGTTGGTTTTCAAATTCAGTTAACAAATCTAACTGTTGTAAAATACGCCGTGCGGCAGGTGCTAAGCATTCACCAATTCGCTCTTCGGGCATCTCAGACTTATCAATCAAAGTAACTTGATATGAATCACATAAAGCAAGTGCGGCGATACAGCCTGCCACACCTGCACCAATGATCACAACATCCGTTTGTAATTCGGTCTCTTGCAGCATTGCTTTAGCGTCCTTTGTTGCGATGAAAGCGGCTCGCTTTTTCAGTAACACCTAAGTTGGTTTGACTACGATGTGAAGCATGCTCAGCCGAGAGAGTCGCTTTTGTATGCTTTATCGTTTTACTCGCTAAGTTAACTTGTGCCTCATCTTGTGGATTGTTGGGCAATATACCAACCTGCATTGCGCTAGGAAATTGTGCATCGCCTATTACGCCGATATGCGGTTGTACAATCGCAAGTTCAGCAAAGTTGTCTATCATACTATTGATTTGGTTTGTATATGTGGCAGGATTACCGTGCAGAGGTAAATCATCAAGCCAATCAGTACGATAAGCAAAAGCCTGTTGACGAGTACTGTCAGGTAATGAGGTATCAAGCACTTGTTGATAGCGGAACTGATTCATTATTTGATTTGGCACTCGAGCAGGCCAAAATGTCGGTAAAAATGGATCGTACTCAGAGCTGTAGCCATCTCTACAGCTCGCGGTATCAGTTTGCCAAGGAATAGCCATCCAGCGTGTTATCCCGCCTGCTACTTGACCACCAAATAAAGGTCCTTGCGCGAGGGTATAAACGTCGCTATTCATCACAGGACCATAATAGTAACGGTCACTTTGTAAGTCGGCTTGGGCGTGTTTGAGTCGAAATGCCGACATATACATGCCTGCAGTTCGCATTGGCCAAGTCATTTCACAGCCCGGGTGAAATGCATCAGCAAGGCAAAACTCCATCGCGCCGCGAGTAAGTAGTTCTGGCTGCTCAGCAATTGGATAATCATCTAACGCGGTTACATTTGCATGTGCCGGACAAGCTGATTGAGGGGTGTAATCATTAATAAAATCACCTTTCACCCATTGCTCTAAAAAGCTTAACTGCAAATTTGATAGCGTTGCATGCTGGCGCACTGAGCCCGTGGGAGGAATGCTAATCGCATCGCCATACAGCCAAGGCCATAGTTGTGGAGCTTGCGCACCGGGAACATCAAAACGACGAAAGTTATTAGACAGTGTACGGCGTAATTCCTGATAGGCAGGAGAGGGATCGCTAAGCTTTTCTAGCCATTCATTCGTGGTGTAATTAAACTGACCCCCCAGCCAAATGCGCCAGCAAATCCGTCATTAACCCATTGTAAATCCGTCATTCGGGCAAATATGGGTTGAATGTCGTTACTAAAGGAAGGTCGCTGTGGTCTTGCCAGCATACCAGCATCTACAGCAACGTCGCGCATTAAATCCCACATGGTGCGTACTGATTTTTGCATCGGTGCATAATCCAGGGCGCGCAAATAACCCAAGCGGGTTCTACTCTTAGCGATACCCCCTGATATACAACCTCTGCTGTAATTGGGCCATCTGAGGTGTCATCATACCAGCCTTCATTATTTGCAAAGGTAATGGCTATATCGCCGTTTACGTTGCGTGACACGCCATGACCACCGAGCATTAGTAAGCGACCGTATTGATCACTGCGCATTTCGCCTAAGTACACATCCTGATCCATAAATTGGCCAATAAACTCATGCTTAGATTTTACGTTTTTGCCGCTTACACTGTGTTTGCCCCCTTTGATTAACAGCTTGCTACGATCGGCTACATTGTTATTACGCAGTAACGATGGCGGCGCATCTGCGGCTTCTGGAATATCTAAAGCAATTTGAAATTCGTACCAGCAGGCTTTTTGATTTGCTAATTCAGCATGCCAAGTAATGTCTGCATTATCGAGGGTTAGTTCTTTTATCGCTTTACCAGCGGCATTAAAACCGTAAATTCTAAACTCAGCTGCTTGGCGCTTTAATGCACCTGTTTTATCTCGGTAACTGTATTCATCAGTATGAGCTATGGGCTGCGGTTGTTGCGGGCCAATAAAGTAGCCTTTTTTACTATTACCCACGCGCATTACACCAATAGGCGGATAAATACCGGCATAAACAATACACTCAGAGTCAGTATCTTGATCTTGCTGTGGCTTAAATTCACTTAACTGTTTAGGCTCTTGTAGCTGCTGACCGTTGGCTGTATGTCGGGCATGAGCACTGGCCGCATAGGCTGACTTTCGAGCCAATGCAATGCTACCTAGAGGCTCATGGGCGGTTAAAGTACGCCAAATATTAAACGCTAAGTTATTACCAAGCTCAGCTTGACCAATCGCGGTAATATTTTGTTGTGCTAAATGCAGCCGCGCAATACATACGTATGGGCTTTCTTCACAGCTCCACACGGCTTGTGCATCATCAAGTGGCATTGTTTTTGGGTTTGTTCTTAATTGTACTTCAAAGCGAAATGTTGCACTGCCTTGACGTAAACGTCGCTGCAAATCTAAAGCGAGGTAATTATTATCGACACTGGGTGCGCCAAGTTCACTGCCTTCAGGCACTAAGCGATATTTTACAATCTGTTGTTCGCCTAATTTGAACGGTAATATTGCCCAATAATTAGCGCTTAAACAGCTTGCTTCAACTTTTTGCATAGCCTGTAAAATATTGGCTGTTTGTATGTGTTTTGGATTATTTAAATAGGCATCATAGTTTTTATCGATCACGCCTGCAGTTGGTGAATTGGCACATCTGTTGCGCATTTTTGGTAAAAAATCGATCCATGTTTTGAAAAATAAAATCTGCGGTATCACCTTCGCCAATCAGCTTTGGCCCATCTACTCCAAAGAGCTTCACTGCCAATCCTAATGTGCTGTGTAAATCTGGTGATGATGGTAACGTATCACTTGAAAAGCGCACTGCACATTCGTATTCTTTGCCTGCAAAAATGCCAATTTTAAATTGTGGGTCTATATCTGGATTGATAATAAAGTGGCCGTAAGCGATGCCATGTTGCTTTCTAAATACAGCTCGTTGTGCTGGCTGTTGACCTTTGTCTATACGCGGCACTTGACCAAGGCCAACAAACATTTCAGTTAACCGCTGGCAGGCTAGTTCAACATCTTTGTCATTTGACCAACATGGCACATTGTTAGCAGTTGCTAGCGTTTTAATACTGAGATTTTTGGGTTTCTTAGCCATTATTATATTCCTTATAGTATTGAAGCGGCTCTAGAGGTATTAGCTCTAAAAGTCCTTTTAAGCAAGTTCACTATTATTGAGCTGACTGCCATTTAGTTGTTTATTAGTGCTGCGTAATTTTTCAAAATTATTAAATATATGGCTCACAGCCATGCTTGGTATTCCTACTGTTACTAATTAACTAACTTTTTAATCTGTAAAAGTAGAGCAATAATGGAAATAAAACTATTACACGGTATTTCACGTGCTATTTATAGGATGTGTTAGGTATTTTCAGGGGGTGATACAACAGAGCCATCAATATAAGCATAGTTGCTTTTGGTCGCAGTAATGATGATGCCAACAGTTTAATGAAGTCATGAACTGTAGCATTGAACAATTATTTTAAGGGTTAACTCATACGTTAACAGTATAAATTGGAAGCTCTTTATTTGCCGGTTGTTTATTAAAAAGAAGACGCGAGAGAAACTCACGCCTCCTATTTTCACTATCGACTTCGCGCTATTATAAAGCTTTAAATCTAATTGCTGTGCCGCCGCTGGTGGCAAGTTTAAGCGTTAACTTATCAGCAGCTGTGACTATGCGCTTTTCGATTTTTAAATCGTATGGGTTGTTTTTCCATTCAGCATTATTACCATCACGATAAATTTGTGCCTCAAACTTTTTACCTTGCTCTAAGAAGTCGAGTTTTATCTCTATGCTGCGAGCTTGCTCATCGGTTACTGCTCCTAAAAACCAGTCGTTACCAGAGTAGTTATCACGCTTACTCTCTTTGCGAGCAAACACCACGTAATCGCCAACCTCACCCGCTAGTGCGATACTTTGTTGCCAATCTGTTGGTACGTCTTGAATAAATTTAAATGCGTCCGGTTTGGCTAAATAGTTACGCGGAAGATCAGCGGCCATTTGGATTGGACTATACATTACGACATATAACGCGAGTTGTTTCGCAAGTGTGGTTTGTGGACGATTTGTATCACCACCTAATCCATTAAAACTCATATCAAAAATGCCCGGTGTAAAGTCCATTGGCCCAGCTAACATACGTGTAAAGGCGAGCATTGGAATATGCTCTGGTGGATTTGGCGGTGTGCCCCATGCATTAAACTCTTGGCCGCGAGCACCTTCGCGGGCTATCCAGTTCGGATAAGTACGGCGCAGACCTGTGTCTTTTATCGGTTCATGGGTGTTAATACTGATTTTATGTTTTGCAGCCAGTTGCACGCTGTGTAGGTATTCATTAACCATAAATTGGCCATCGTGCCACTCATGGCGAGCAATGCCGTTTTCATCAATGCGTTTGATGTTGCCGCCATCTGCTACGTAACCTGTTTTTACTTGGCTAACGTTAGATTTTTCGTACAGTGCGTAGGCGTCTTCCATCTGGTTGCGGTAGTTGGTTACGTTGCCAGACGTTTCGTGGTGGCCAATCAGCTGTACGCCTTTTTCTTTGCCATAGCGAGTTAGCTCTGCAATATCAAAGTCAGCGTAAGGTTTGGTAAAACTAAAAACATCACCATTGAAGAACCAGTCGCCATCCCAGCCAATATTCCAGCCCTCGACAAGTACCCCATCAAAACCGTATTTAGCTGCAAAATCCATGTAACGCTTGGTTTCTTTGGTGGTCGCACCGTGCTTTTCACCGCTGCCCCAAGTGTTCTCATTGATATGCATGCCCCACCAAATACCGACATATTTACCTGGTTTAACCCACGATACATCACCGAGTTTATTTGGTTCGTTGAGGTTTAAAATAATATCTGAGTTGATCAAATCAACGGCTTTGTCACCAATTTGAATGGTGCGCCACGGAGTATTAAATGCGCCGTTTTTTTTAACCGCAACACCATCAGACCAAGGCGTTAAGTCGGCTTGTAAAGTCCCTGGACGACGTTGATTGAGCACCATCCCTGCATAATCAACTAATGCAGCTTCGTGAATGCTCACATGGACGCCATCAGCGTTTTTAAAGGTAAATGGAGTATGCGCAAGAGCAGCTTGTTGCAGTGGAGTGGTGTTATAAACATATTCATAACGGTTCCAACCACGAGCTGGGATCCACCATGCGGTGGCTTTATCCGCACCACTAATTGCAAATTCGGTTAGCTCCTTAGTGATTTCAATATTTTCAAATCCAGCTTGTTTAGGTACTTCGTAACGAAAACCGACGCCATCATTAAAAGCTCGAAAACGAACCGTGTAAGTGCCGCCTTGTGGCGCTGGCTTTTTAAACGTAACCGCGAGCTCATTATGTTTATCTATAATAGTTTGGCGTTCACCCCAAGGTTGCTGCCATTGGCTGTTATGTTGGGAGTTGTTGACGTCGGTTATTGTAAAACCTTCAGCAAAGGCGGCTTGTTGTTTAAATTCGAAGCCAAGAGCTGAATTTTCAATAACATCTTTGCCGTTAAAGCTGATTTTATAACTTGGTGTAGCTTGCTGATCCGAAATGGTTATTGTTATATTTCCGTTTGGGGATTGAATCGTCGCGTCTTTAGCAAAACAAGCACTTGAAAGTCCAAGCAGAAGTAGCAAAGGTAATCGCATAGCTGTTCCTTGAGGTGTAACCTAATTGAAGCATTTAGCATAAAGCGCAAGGGCCTAGATTACGAGATGACTGCATACGTATTCAGCTCATTAGTTAGCTTAGGTTAAATATTGAAAAATAATTAACGAGATATTTTTAACAGAATATAATTAACAAAAGATTAATCTAATTGGTTTATAATGAATGAAGTTAAATAAGAAGATATTAAAATGTTAAAGCAGACCTTCATTCTTTCATTGTGTTTAATGGTTTTAATAGTTACGCTGGTACTATCACCATTAATGATCAACAGCAAAAACCGCTCGCTAATGCCGTCGTCTGGTTAACGCCTGCGGATAAAAGTGTTGAATTCCCCGCGCCAACTACACCCTTTATAATGACTCAAAAGACCGGCAGTTTATTCCCCATGTGTTGGTGGTACCGCAAAATGCTCAAGTTGAGTTTCCAAATGCAGATTCAATCATGCACCACGTGTATTCTTTTTCCAAAGCTAAATCGTTTGAGCTAAAGCTATACCGAGAGCAACCACAGGATCCGATCAGTTTTGAGCAAACGGGCGTAGTTGAATTAGGCTGTAATATTCATGATTGGATGTTGGGGTATATTGTGGTGGTTGATAGTCCGTATTACGCAATGACCAATGACAAAGGACAAATTGAGCTGACGCTTGAGGCCGGAGATTTTACACTCAATATTTGGCACTCCGAATTTAGTGACATCAGCAAAACTGAAAGCAAAGCCATTTCACTAACTAGTGCGCCGGTTGTTTATCAAATAAAACAGGCGATTATTTCTCGTGTTGCGGTGGGCGTTGATGAATTTGACGATTATGAATAAAGCTTGCTTTTACCTAGGTGTAGTGGGGCTAACATTAACGTGCAATGCTTTTGCACAAGTAAAGGGCTTAGTGCAACTAAGTGCAGTTCAGGGTGATCAATACGTAAGTTGGCAACAAGGTGGCGTAGGGCTATACCGGTACGATAGTGACAATGATGGCATTGTTCTCTCTCAGGGAGTCGTTGATTTTAGAACTGATTTAACCACCGCTTGGTCAGCACATGGGGTTATTAATGCTTATCAAGATCCGCAGCCGACTTTAGGTTTTAGCCAAGCATATTTGCAATATAAGCCGCTAACAGCGAGTAACTATAAATGGCATCTGCGGGTAGGTGGTTTTTACCCGTTATTATCATTAGAAAATCCAGATATGGGCTGGCTTTCACCATATAATTACACTAACTCAGCAATAAACTCATGGATAGGTGAAGAGGTACGTACCGTTGGGGTTGAGGCCACTATCAAGCGACCAGGGCGCAGCTTTAACAGTACCCATAGCTTTGCATTGGTTGGCGCGACATTTAAAGGTAATGATCCTGCAGGAACATTATTAGCTTGGCGTGGCTTTGCAATGCATGACCGCCAAACGACCTTTAATGAAAGTATTGCGTTTGCACCAATCGCTTCATTTAATACCACCGCACTTCAGTATCAGGCAAATCAGGTATTGCCCTTTGAAGAGGTTGATGGGCGCTTTGGTTATTATGCAGGAATTCACTGGGATTATTTAAAAAAATCACAATTTCGTTTTTATTATTACGATAATAATGGCGATCCTGCAGCACTAAATAGAAGTACTGGGCAATATGCATGGGATACTCGTTTTAGCAGCGTCGCGTGGCTATATAAATTTACTGCGAATACGCGCTTAATTGCGCAAATGATGTCGGGCACTACCGCTATGGGTGCTAAACGCGGTGTAAATAATAGCTTCTATAGTCACTTTGTATTAGTAAGTCATAAAATGGCCAAGCATCGTATTTCAATGCGTTATGATTATTTTGAGGTAACCGATCATGACGACTGGCAATTTGATCCTAATGCCAGTGAAGGTGAAGGTATAACCGCGACCTGGCGTTATCAATTAACGCCGCAGTGGCAACTAGGGATTGAAGGTTCTGCATTACACAGCCAAGCAGATAATCGCATGGCGATGAATAATCCCAAAAACCTATCACAGCAACAAATTAGCTTAAATGTTCAGTGGCGCTTTTAATGGTAATTCAGATAGTTTGAACTATATTAAGGTGTGGCTGATGTTGTATTTTATGCAAAGGTGAAAAATGAACTTACAGAGTATTCGAATCAAGAGCTCGCTGCCAATTGTGTTACTTGGGATTGCGATAATAGTACTGATAGCAGGCTACACGCACTTAATTAACTTACAAAAAGATGCGTTAGAAGCACAATCTGAGCGATTTTTAAATGCTATTTCAGTAGTGGTTAATAGTGATCGTGATCTCTACCAAGCTAAAGTAGCTGAATTACACTTAGTAACCAATAAGATAGGTAATGCCGAAGAACTGCAAGATCATCAAGAAAACGCACAGCAAGTGACCGATCGTTTTAATCAATATTTACATTTCTTATCAGCCTACCCGCAAGTAACGACGCAGTTTACTGGCTTTGATAGTGCCTTTGAAAAATGGTTATCAGCATCAAACGCGTTTATCAACGACCCGCAAAACAAGCAAAAAAATCAGCAGGCCAATACAGAGTTTGCAGCGCTGCGCGATATTTTAGATAAAGCAGGTGAACAAGCTGAGTTGACGTCGAAACAAGAAAAACAAAAATTGCTTGAGAAGATAACTACAACGAAATTGTTTTTACTGACTATGGTGGTGGTGCTGTTAGCCATTTCAGCTTGGTTCAGTTATGTGATCCCACGTCAGTTAACGAAGCAAATGCATTACGTGACTGCGAGAATTAATGATATTGCCTCTGGTGATGGTAATTTAACAGGACGTATAGCGATAGAAAGCCAAGATGAATTTGCCGAGCTGGCAACGGCATTTAATCGTTTTTTAGATAATTTGCAGCAACTGATCCGTGATATTTTAGGCCAAGCTAATGAGCTTAACCATTTAGGTACTGATTTAAGTCAGTTCGCAAATCAAAATAATCAGATCACTCAAAAACTCAGCCAAGCATCAGAATCAATTGTCAGTGCGGTTCATCAAATGAGTGTTGCTAGTCGCGAAGTGGCTAATGTGGCGCAGCAGTCTTCAAAAGAAGCTGATAACTCACAGCAACTGGCTAAGCAAGGTTTAACGGCTGTGGCTAATTCGAGTGATAAAATAGTCGCGCTATCTGAAAATATGGAACATGCCAGTAACAAATCAACCGAACTGCAACAAAGCTCTGATAATATAGCTAAAGTGCTGGAAGTGATCCGCGCGATTGCAGAGCAAACTAATCTACTTGCGCTAAATGCTGCTATCGAAGCGGCGCGTGCTGGCGAACAAGGGCGGGGGTTTGCGGTGGTCGCCGATGAAGTACGCACCTTGGCAACGCGCACTCAAGAAAGTACCAACGATATTCAAAAAATGGTTGAGCAGTTTGCCAATAGTGTCGAGCAGTCTTTAACGGCAATTAATGGTGGCAAACGCTTTGCAGATGAAGCCGTAGCCTCGTTTACGCAAACCAATGATGTACTTAATGCGATGCAAGAGTCATCAGTAAAAGTGAATGATATGGCTATGCAAACAGCCCAAGCTACCGATGAGCAAACAGCAGTAGCTGAAGAAATCAGTCATAATTTATCATCATTGAACGATCAAACCATGCAAGGTGGCGAGCTGGCACGTTCAACTGAAGAAGTTGCGGTAAGAATGAACCAATTAACCGATGAATTAAGCCGCCTAGTGCAGCGCTTTAAAGTTTAATTGTTTGCTGTAGGCAAAAAAAAGGGTTCGAGAGAACCCTTTTTTGCGTTGTTAGTATCTAATACCAATCGACTTAAATATTTAACCATTCTAGCGCGCTAAATAAAGCGCTAACTGCGTTAGTAATTTTTCATGTACGACTGCATGGATGCAAGAGATAGAGCAATGCAGGAGCAATTGCCGAGAACAACTACATGTCAAAATCTCTGCCTTGTTACCACTGTATTTTTCTGTCGCTATAAATGGTCAGTAACTTAAAACGATTGGTATAACGTTTACTTTTTTTCGAAAGCGCGCTTCATAAAGTTCGGTGTTGCTAATGCGCCATGGTGAATACCATTATTGTAATACTCTGTAGTTTGCGCAAGCTCTGCTGCTGCGTCTTCTCTAAAACCGGCGAATGCTTCATCTTTACGAGCAAGTGTTACTGACCATAAGCCACTAGGGTAAATAGGTTGTGGGAATGGCAGTGTTTGTAAGTCGTTAAAGCCTACATCAGTCATCGCATCGCGCATTTCAACCAGTAATGGCATATGCATAAGCGGTGATTCACTTTGTTGTACCATAATGCCGCCAGGGCGTAGTGCATTTAAACAGCTCGTGTAAAAGGCATGGTTAAACAAACCTTCACCTGGACCGACTGGATCAGTGCCATCAACAATCACGATATCGATTGATTCTGCTGCAGCTTCACGCATGTATTTAATACCGTCGTCAAACATTACTGTAGCGCGGGGATCTTGGTTTGCTTCACATAACTCAGGGAAGTATTTAAGTGACATTTGCGTCACTACTTCATCGATATCGATTTGTGTAACAGACTCAACGCCCGGTGCTTGAGTACCTCACGTAAAGTGCCGCAGTCACCACCACCAATAATAACTACATTTTTTGGGTTTGGGTGTGCAAGTAGTGCAGGGTGGCTGATCATTTCATGGTAAAAAAGTTTTCACGGCTAGTTACCATCGTACAACCGTCAATAATCATTAGATTACCGAAGTCTGTTGTCTCGTACATTTCGACTTTTTGAAAAGGCGATTGCTGTTCTTCTAGCTTTTTGTTGATGCGCATAGAAAACGCACTGCCGTCACGTTCACTGATTTCTGTAAACCATTTACTTTGATCTAAATTTGCCATGTCGCTAGTTACACTTTTGAGTTGAGTATGAAAAAGGGGCAATTCTGCCAGTGCTTGGCGTTTTGCTCAATGAAATTTTATCAGTATAGCGAATATATTTTATCTTAGCTTTGGCTTAAAGGTCATTTTTTGTTAGCGTAGAGGGTTATGACGTACTAAAATGCGTGATTCCGCGAAACTTGTTAACTATAGAAGAATTTGCCATGACTTGGGGTTTAGATACAGCACGCTCTACATATAACGTTGCTCATTGGAGCGATGGTTACTTTGATATTAATAGCCAAGGTGAGCTGGTTGCTTTCCCAGATGGCGATCAAACGAAAGCCGCTATTTCATTAACCGAGTTAACGGAACAATTTAAAAAGCAGGGTTTAACGTTACCAGTATTAGTACGCTTTACCGATATCTTGCAAAATCGTGTAGATACTATGACCAGCGCATTTAGTAGCGCGCGCAATGCCCGTGCCTACCAAGGTCAATATACTTGCGTATATCCGATCAAAGTAAATCAGCAGCGTTCAGTAGTAAGTAAGTTATTGGCGCACCCAAGTGGCTTAGTCGGTTTAGAAGCCGGTTCAAAGCCTGAGTTAATGGCAATTTTAGGTGTGGCAAAAGAACCGATCACTATTGTTTGTAATGGATACAAAGACAGTGAGTTTTTACGTTTAGCATGTATTGGCCAAGCGATGGGCCATAAAGTTAAAATCGTAGTTGAAAAGCTATCTGAGTTAACAACGTTATTAGCCGAGATTGAAGATCTAGGCATCGAGCCTGCCATTGGTATTCGCATCCGTTTAAACTCAGTGGGTAAAGGGAAGTGGCAAAATACCGGTGGCGAAAAAGGTAAATTTGGCTTAACAGCTGGGCAAGTATTAACGGCCGTTGAAGTACTCAAAAAACACAATAAGTTGCATTTAATGCAAATGGTGCATTTTCATATAGGCTCACAAATTGCCAATATTCGCGATATTCATCGTGCTTTACGTGAATGTTCACGCCACTTTGCAGAATTAAGCCAGTTAGGTGTGCCATTAAATACCGTTGATGTAGGTGGTGGTTTAGGCGTTGATTACGAAGGTTCTGGCTCGCGCAGTGCCTGTTCCATGAACTACACAGTAGAGGAATATGCTCGTAATGTGGTGAATGCGTTTGCTGAAGTGTGCGAACAGCATGACTTAGCGCATCCGGCTATTATTACTGAATCAGGCCGTGCGTTAACTGCTCACCACGCAGTGTTGATCACCGATGTGATTGATGTTGAGCAAGCACCAAATCACAGCAACCCTAGTGCACCTGAGCCAAATAGTGCGTTAGTGTTAGATGAAATGTGGCAATGTTTACAGCGTTTAAACCCGCGTATGGCATTAGAAATTTACCATGATGCAATGCACTTATTTAGTGAAGCGCACGACCAATACGTACATGGTTTAGTAAGTATGTTGGAGTGGGCGAAAATAGAGCAGCTGTATTTTACTATTTTGCATCGCGTGCGAGCGTCATTAAGCAATGCGCGTGCTCACCGTGAAGTACTGGATGATTTAAACGAAAAATTAGCCGACAAATTATTTGTGAATTTTTCATTGTTTCAGTCATTGCCTGATGTCTGGGGGATCCAGCAATTATTCCTGGTAATGCCGATTGAAAACCTTGATAAGCCGTTAACGCAACGCGCTATCATTCAAGATATTACCTGTGACTCAGATGGGCAAATTCGTGAATATGTTGAGGGAGCAGGGATCGAAACAAGCTTACCTATTCCACAATATGTACCTGGGCAACAATACCACATTGCGATGTTTATGGTGGGAGCTTACCAGGAGATTTTAGGTGATCTACATAACTTATTTGGTGATACTGATTCAGTCCATGTAGAGCTCACCGAACAAGGTTATCAACTAACCAATGCGATCAAGGGTGATAGCGTTAAGGATGTATTAAAGTTTGTTGATTATGATAGCGATATTTTCTCGGATAACTTTGCTACCACAGTACAGCAACTCGACATTAGTGACTCTATTAAGCAGCAGTATTTAGCTGAGCTAAATGCGGGCCTTGAAGGGTATACATATTTTGAAGATTAATTGCGATACTCTTGTATTGCATTCTAAATTGCCGAACAGTTTTAATGAAAGGAATTAAGTAGTAATGTCTTGGATCCGTTGTGTTTTTAGTATTTTCTTTTACACCATAAATACACTAATTTGGTTTGTTCCCATTTTTATTTGTGGCCTAATTAAACTTATCCCTATCAAACCGTTACAAAAGTTAATGAGTTGGACAGCTAAGCAATGCGCCTCTATTTGGGTTACGTTTAATACGTTAAATCAAAAGTTATTAACACCAACCAAGCTAAGTGTTACCGGCCTTGAAGAGCTCAAACTAAAAGACTGGTACTTAGTGATTGCCAATCATCAGAGCTGGGTGGACATTTTAGTTTTACAGCGTGTGTTTAATCGTAAAATTCCATTTTTAAACTTCTTTTTGAAAAAAGAATTGATATACGTTCCTGTTCTGGGGCTATGTTGGTGGGCGCTCGACTTCCCTTTTATGACTCGTACCAGCAAAAGCCAATTAAAAAAGAATCCTAAATTACGTGGTAAAGATTTAGAAACAACCCGTAAAGCCTGTGAAAAGTTCAAAGAAATGCCGGTGAGTGTGGTTAACTTCGTTGAAGGTACTCGCTTTACAGCGCAAAAACATTCGCGTCAAAATAGCCCGTTTCCTCATTTACTCAAACCTAAAGCGGGTGGGGTGGCGTTTGTGATGCAAGCTATGGGTGAGCAAATCTCTAAAGTGGTAAATGTCACTATTCAGTATCCTGAGGGCATTCCTACGTTTATGGATTTTGCCAGTGGACGAGTAAAACAAATTAATATTCATGTAGAAGTGATGCCGGTAAGCCAAGAGTTGATAGGTGATTACACGGGAGATTCTGAATTTAGAGTACGTTTTCAATCAGAATTAAATCGCTTATGGCAAGAGAAAGAACAACAGCTTAGCGAGTTTGAGCAAAAACTTAAGTCATAGTCGCAAATGCTAATAGGTAACGGCCCAAATCAGTACTGTTAAGCTTGTATTGGTTTTGGGTTTGTTACAGTGTTAAGCAACAATCAATATAGCTAAAATGACTGTTATTGAGCCTCCCGCAGCAAGGAATTAGAATTATCATGACGACTCCAACTCATTTACAGCAATTTGTGCAGCCTTGGTTTCAGGGTATGCCTGACACAGTATTATTCAGTTCTCTTACAGCCACTGCAATTGGTGTGTTCTCGCTGTTAGTGGTGTATTTATTTACCCGCCGTTTAATGCTACCAGGTATTCAAAAGGTGGTGACTAAACTTTCTCCTGAGCGAATTGGGCTATTGGCGCCTATGCTGACAAAACTTAACCGTCGTTTTGCTGGGATGTTGTGCTGTGTATTATTCTTAGCAACATTTGATAGTGTTTATCCAGTTACTGAATTTGCTGCTGAAGTGCTGAAGACGATTGGCCAAACTTTATTAATTATTCATGTTGGCTTTATCATCAGCAGCATAGTAAGTATTGCAGGTGGCATTTATAACCAACTAGAGTTTGCTCGCGAAGTGCCGATTCAAGGGCTGATCCAAGTAGTAAAACTTATTACCTTTATGATTTGTGTGATTTTGATTGTCAGTATCGTACTGGAAAAATCGCCAACCTATATTCTTTCAGGCTTCGGGGCAATTGCTGCGGTGACCTTGTTAGTATTCAAAGACACTATATTAGGTTTTGTAGCCAGCATTCAAATTGCAGCAAATCGTTTAGTAACCTATGGTGATTGGATCCAAGTAGATAACTATGGTGCTGACGGCGAAGTAATTGACCTTGGGTTAAATACCGTAAAAGTACGAAACTGGGATAACACTATCACCACTATCCCCACTTATATGCTGGTGGCCGGCTCATTTAAAAACTGGCGTGGTATGCAAGAATCTGGAGGTCGTCGGATCAAGCGCTCACTCAATATAGATATGAATAGCATTCGTTTAGCTGATGACGAGCTGACTAAAACGATTTATCAAACTATCGCGTTAAAAGAATATATTAAGATGAATACCTTACCTGATCCGGTATCAAATTTAGGGTTATTTCGTCGTTATGCTGAAGGATATTTAAAGCAGCACAGTAAAATAAACACGTCACTGACATTAATGGTGCGGGAGTTACAACCGTTAAATCATGGCCTACCGATAGAGTTTTATTGTTTTAGTGAAGATAAGCGCTGGATATCGTACGAGCATCTGCAAGCAGAGATCATGGATCATCTACTTGCGGTATTACCTATTTTTGACCTACGAGCTTATCAAAGTGTCTCGGGGCAATTTAGTCCTGCAGCAATCACCCCAACCGCTATTAAACCTACCATTAAAGTGGCAAATAATACTGAAGTAGGCCAAGGCTAACAAATACGATTAATAGCCACCAAATAGGTGGCTTTGCTAACCTTAGCCATGCAAAAGCTGCAACAACAATCACAATATGCCAAATGTTGTGAACTGCGGATGTCCAAATTGGTGAATACAATGCAGCCGCTAAAAAACCCACCACAGCGGCATTAAGCGCGGCAATACAGCTGGCAAAGCGGGGGCGTTCAGATAATTGCAGCCAGCTTTTTTGAAATGCTAACATTAATAAAAAACCAGGAGTGAAAATCAGTAAGGTTGCAATCACCGCACCAACAAGCGGCTGCTCGCTATTAAGCTCTGCGCCTAAATAACTAGCAATGGTGAACATTGGCCCAGGCACCGCTTGTGCGCTGGCGTAAGCTGATAAAAATTGCTCAGTGTTTAAACTTGGTAAGCCAGCTTGAAGTATCGGCAATACCACATGACCGCCGCCAAAAACCATAGCCCCAGCTTGATAAAAGGGTGCAAAATCTGCAAATTGAGAACCTAGTGGGACAAAACTCACTAGCAATAATAGTGCAAATAGAATGAGTGCAGGCCAGTTAACTGTGCGCTGCTTAGTTGCTGTTTGATTACTTTGAGCTAGATTAAGCAATGGCCATATTGCGCCAATAGCAGCGGCTGCTAATAGAACCAATATTTGACTGCTCAGGCTCGGTAATAAGATCAGCACTAAGGTACTTAACATAGCAAGCGCTTTGAGTACCCAGCTAGTACAAAAGCTTTTTGCCATACTCAGCGTAGCATCGGCCACAATTACTACGGCAAATAGTTTTAAACCGGCAACTATTGCAAAGTAAATAGCATCAAATTGGTGGGCGCTAATCGCTAATAAAGCCATGATCAAAAAGGAAGGTAAGGTAAAGCCAACAAAAGCAGCAATACCGCCTAATACGCCTGCTCGCTCCACACCAATAGCAAAACCCACTTGGCTAGACCCAGGTCCAGGCAGAGCCTGACTAAGACTGATTAGTTGTGCATAACGTTGAGCATTGAGCCATTGCAAGTTATCAACAAAATGACGTTTAAAATAACCTAAATGTGCAGCTGGCCCGCCAAAGCTCATGCAACCAAGTAAAAAAAACTGCTTAAAAATAGCTAGTAACATGAATTCTCTCGTTTCTTATTGCCGTAACAGCTTAGTATGACAAAATTTCGTGACAATTTTATGGTTTTTAATCTTTGTACCTGTCTACAATGTAAAAAAGGCTTTGTTAAAGTTAAGTAGTTATGCGATTTATTGTTTATATTTTTATAATTTTTGCCTTTATAAACTATGCCTATGCTGCAAATGAACCTAATGCGGCTGTGCAAAAAATATCGTTAGCCGTGGATCATGCACCACCGTATAGCCAAATTAATCAAAATGGTGAAGTATCAGGCGCGATTGTTGATATTTTTCGGGAGATGAAAAAGCAACTTCCTTTTAAGTTAGAGCTGGTTGGTTGCCCATTTTCACGCTGTGTAAGAATGTTAGAGCAAGGCGAAGTTAATGCGATGGGAGGTTTGATCCTCACACCTATGCGTCAGCAAGTAATGCAATTTGTAACCCCACCTTATATGGTTTTAACCTCGTCATTTGTATTTTATGCACGCGAAGATAGCCAATTACAAATCAACAACTATGACGATTTATATGGTAAAAAAATTGCGATTATGCGAGGTGCCGTACATTTCAAACGTTTTGATGAAGACGATGAACTGACTAAAATAGCTGTTTTAACAGAAAGCACAGCTATTAACCTATTATTGAAAGGGCGTGCAGATTTAGTTATTGCCGTTGAAGATACCGCGGATCATGCTATGAGTGTGCTGAATCAGCCAGCCAATAAACTGGTTAAAATGCAGTATCGTTTTAATGATACAATCTATGGTTATCTCGCTTTAAGTAAACAGTTTTCAGTAACCCCATTAGCGCAGCAGGTTGATGCGCTAATGAAAACAATGGCTGCCACTGGTCAGCTAAATACATTAATTGCTCCCTATGAACTTCCTCCTCTTAACGAGCAAGCGCTGAGCTTTTAACATCTTCTTCATATTTCGTTCATTACAATGTTTGCATACTAGCTGTTAATGAAAGAATTAATAACCAAGGAAATACCATGACTTTAACCAAACCATTACTAACAGCGACTATTGTTGGATTATTATTAACGGGTTGTGAGACCACCAACACAGGAATGGGAGCTGGTATTGGTGCAGCTACAGGCGCAGTACTTGGTAAGGCAACCGGAGATCATGATGATAAACGTATCTTCATTGGTGCCGCTATTGGCGCACTAGCCGGCGCTGCGGTTGGTGACTATATGGATAAACAAGAAGCGGCTTTTCGTGATGAGTTAGCCGGCTCCGGTGTTGAAGTTGTGCGTGAAGGCGATAACTTACGTTTAGTGATGCCAGCTAATATAACTTTTGCCACCGACCAATCGTATATTTCATCTGGCTTTCATAACACCCTTGATGCTATTGCTAAAGTGATGAATAAGTACGAAAAAACTTATTTAAGTATTGAAGGCCATACCGATAGCACAGGTAAAGATAGCTACAACATGACGTTATCGCAACAGCGTGCGCAGAGTGTGAAAGGTTACTTAGTGAATCAGCAAATTCTAGCTGGGCGTATTAGTACACGTGGTTACGGCGAAACTCGCCCAATTGCCAGCAATGACAGCGCCAACGGCCGCGCGCAAAACCGCCGCGTGGAAGTTCAAATTGTACCAAATACTAAAGGTTAATGTTTTATCTCAATCATTTGCTACCTAAGCAAATGATTGAGATTATTTACCGCTTACCGCTTACCGCTTACCGCTTACCGCTTACCGCTTACCGCTTACCGCTTACCGCTTACCGCTTCAATCCCTATTAAACTGCAGCTCACATAATTTTTGATAAAGTGGATTACTCGCTAGCAATTGTTGATGAGTACCTGTTGCGATTATCTCTCCGTGCTCCATTACCACTATCATATCAGCATGTTTTACTGTGGCGAGGCGGTGGGCAATGATAAGCGTAGTACGGTTTTGCATTAAATGTTCAAGCGCAGCTTGTACATGATGCTCACTTTGCGCATCTAAAGCGCTGGTTGCTTCATCGAGTAACAGTATTTCTGGGTCTTTTAATATTGCTCTTGCTAATACAATTCGTTGTTTTTGGCCGCCTGATAAGCGCACCCCTTGCTCGCCTAAAAAGCTCTCGTAGCCGTTAGGTAATTGTGCAATAAATTCATCCGCGTGAGCATGCTTAGCGGCAGCATATACTTGTTCGTCGCTTGCATCTGGGTTGCCATAACGAATGTTATGCATCACATCAGAGCTAAATAAAATCGGGTTTTGTGCCACCATGCCCATGCTGTTTCTGAGTGTATTAAGGGATAGATCTTTGATATTAATATCATGAAACTTAATGTCGCCACCGGCAGGGTCATAAAAGCGTTGTAGTAATTCAAATAACGTGGTTTTACCAGCACCTGACGGACCAACGATTGCTACTGTTTGGCCTTGTTCAATCGTTAATGAAATAGTTTTTAAGGCGCTCACATCAGGACGCGATGGATAATTAAAAGTTACTTTATCAAGACTAATGGCTGGAGCGTTAGAGTTGTTATGTAATAACTGATCTTGTGGTGCTGTAGGGTTCGTGATCTCACTTTTAACCGCGAGCAGTTCAAGTAATCGCGCCGCAGCGCCCGCTGCACGTTGTAGCTCGCCATATACCTCAGCAACGGTTGCTACCGACATCGCTACCATAATGGCGTAAAACACAAATGCACCTAACTCACCGCCAGTCATTGTGCCTGCCAGTACATCACTACCACCTATCCACAGCATCACGCTAATTGCGCTAAAGGTCAAAAATATTACTGCAGCAATTAAAAATGAGCGCTGTTTAATGCGGCTTTTCGCAACGTTAAAGGCTTTTTCGGTCTCTAGTGCAAAAGCGTGTTGTTCGCGTTGTTCGTGGCTATAGCTTTGCACTACTTTAATATTTTGAATTATTTCTCCCGCATAAGTGCTGATATCGGCAATCGCATCTTGGCTGGAGCTGGCAAGTTTGCGTACTTTTTTACCAAAAATCATCATGGGTACTAACACCAGCGGCACACAGGCAACTACAACTAAAGTGAGTTTTAAGTTAGTAAATAACAACATGGCTAAACCACCGACTAGCATCAGAGCGCTGCGCAGTGCCATTGAAAATGACGAGCCAATGATTGATTGCAACAAAGTGGTGTCGGTTGTTAAGCGCGACATTAATTCGCCACTGCGGTTTTCTTCAAAGTAACTCGGGTGCAGGGTGACTATGCGATCAAATACCGCTTTACGAATATCATTACTGACGCGCTCACCAATCCATGACATTAAATAAAAACGGCTGAATGTTCCTATGGCTAATAAGCTGATCAAGCCAATTAGCACGATTATGGCTTGTTTTAATTGTTCTTGAGAGCCCGCAATAAAGCCGTGATCAATAACAAATTTAACTCCTTGGCCCAATGATAAATTAACCCGGCAGTAACAAGTAATGCTGCAAGAGCTGCAAAAACCACCCATTTATACGGCTTAATAAACTGAAAAATAGGAATTAAACTACTAAAAGCAGCTTTGTCTTTTTGCTCGGTTTTACTATTGCTCATAGTGGATTCTTTTAGATGAATAGGGTATAGATATGGTTACTTAAATCATAATTTCAATAACTAACTAAGGGACTAACCATGACAACTGAAAAAGTAACGGGCGAATTTAACGTTAAACTCAATCCTATTGAAGGTTATGCAAAGGGCATTGATGGCGTAAACCTGGGTCGTATGTCGATTGATAAAACGTTTACAGGTGAGCTTGATGCAACCAGCACTGGCGAAATGCTCAGTGCCATGACCGCAACTCAAGGCAGTGCCGGTTATGTGGCAATTGAACAAGTAGTTGGCACACTTGCAGGTCTTCAAGGCAGCTTTGTGCTGCAACATTTTGGCACTATGGATAAAGGCCAAGATTCATTAATTTTAAACGTGGTGCCAGATTCTGGCAGTAATGAACTTGCAGGCCTTAGCGGAAAAATGGCAATTCGCATCGAAGCAGGTATACACATTTATGATTTTGAGTATCAATTATAAGCGATACAGCCATGCAGAAAATAATTGAGTTTAAAAAGCAGCGTGGCTTTTTTAGAGGCGGTATTGATATTGACGCACTTAATGAGCGAATTTATCAATTAAACCAAGATGGCTGGAAAGTAATAAATGTTAGCGCCTCTACAGGATTATACGGCCAAGTTTATGCATACATCTTACTTATTGAAAATGAAGAACTATAAGGAATATAAATGACGTTATCACTGTGGCTAAGCTTAGTCGCCATTTGTATGATGGGTGCAATGTCTCCTGGGCCAAGTTTGGCTGTGGTGTTAAAACACAGCATTCATGGCAGTATGAAGAACGGCATGTTGGCAGCGCTGAGTCATGGTGTTGGCGTCGGTTTTTATGCTGCAGCATCGTTACTTGGCCTCGGTGCACTAATGTTGCAATTTCCTACTGTGTATCAAGTGTTAGTTTACTTAGGTGCAGCGTACTTGGCATATTTAGGGGTTAAAATCTTATTAGCCAAACCAAGTAATAGTGAGTTAAAAGTGGCTCAGCAAAGTGGCAGTGCAAAACAAGCCTTGCAAGACGGCTTTGCTATTGCGTTTCTAAATCCTAAATTAGCGGTATTCTTTTTAGCCCTGTTTTCACAGTTTATAGATCCTGCCAATCTCAGTTTTAAGGTCGGTTTGATTATGTGCTTAACGGTTTTTACTATTGATACTGGCTGGTATCTGATTGTTGCAGCATTGACAGAGCTTTCAAAGAAGCGCTTTGCTTTTACTAAATCATCCCCATGGTTTGATAAAATATTAGCGGTGATTTTTATTGGTCTAGCAATAAGGGTGGTGCTAATGGTGTAGTTTATTAAACTTAACTAATCCTTACTACTTCCCTTTAAAGCTGTTTTTAGCAATTTCTAATTCACCTGTGTAATAGTGGCTTATGACTGAGTTATTCCGTTAGTCAGTCGATTTATTTTACGTTATCTACATGATCGCAGCACTTCTAAACTAAGTTCCTCACCTTGCTAGCTATTGCCCTTACTGCTGCATACGTATTCATCACACTTATTTTACTTTTTAGTTACACTTTATTGGTTTTATTTTATCCATAATTTCAAAACAAACAGCACACAATTATAAAATCAATAGGGTAGAAAGCTCATGGGGAAATTCAAACTAAGTGCGTTAATGCTCGCAATGTTTGCAGCCAGCAGTGTATTAGCTGCGGTTGAAAGTGACGCGCAAAGTACCGTAAAAAAACCACAACTAGAAGAAGATCTTGAAGTCATTGAAGTGCGTGGCTTTAGTCGTAGTTTAATCCAATCACTTAATCAAAAACGCTTTACTGATACGGTATCTGAGCAGTTATCGGCGGATGACTTAGGTGCTTTGCCTGATGTATCTATGGCTGATGCGCTCACTCGGTTACCGGGATCTCAGCGGTACGAACCGGCGGGCAGGCGGCAGAAATCAACATTCGCGGTATGTCCGGTGGATTTGTATTTTCAACTTTAAATGGCCGTGAACAGGTATCAACTAGTGGCAGCCGTAGTATTGAGTTTGACCAATATCCGTCTGAATTGATCAGCTCAGCAGCCGTGTATAAATCACCAAAAGCATCGCTTATCGAAGGTGGTGTTGCAGGTACGGTAGAACTGCAAACAGCTAGCCCGCTTGATAATGATCAGCAACATAAGTTTGTGGTTAACGCCAGAGGTATGTACAACGACCGAGCGTCAGAGGTGAACGATGCCACTGAGTTTGGCGACCGCATTAGTTTTTCCTATCAAGGTAAATATCTTGACGATACTTTAGGTGTCGCACTTGGTTATGCACGGTTATTTCAACCCAGCGTAGCAACACAGTTTATTGGCCTTGCCTATAACGATAATAAAGACGTTGATGGTGTTGCAAATGATACTAATGGCCCCGAACTTAAACCTGAAAATGAGTATATCAGCGAAGGTTTTGAGCTTCAGCATTTAGGTGGAGAAGAAACCCGTAACGGTTATATGGCGGCGATTGAATGGGCACCGGTGGATAATTTTAAATTAAAAGGGGACGTGTTTTTATCACGCTTTGATACTGAGTCATTTGCCCGTGGGTTACGAGTGAAATTAGGTGGCCCAACGGCCACTTATACAAACGCTCAGCTAGAGGGAAATTCAGTAGTTGGTGCCTCTGTTAATCGTACTTCAAAAGGCTACACTCGCGTTGAAATTGTGAATGATGATAACCAAGACTTTGATGAAGTAGATAGCTACGGTGTTAACGCCGATTGGCAAGTGACAGAACGTTTAAACGTTAATGTTGATGTGTCGCTGTCACGGGCTAAAAGTAACTTTCGCAATGGCTTATTGTGGGCGTTGGTTGCCGAAGACGCCTCAGCCGAAGAACCTGTGTTAGATAAAAAACGTATCAATAAACTACCAACTTAATGGTTTAAATTTACCTGATGTAGGCTTTAATCAAGCGGCTGCATTTAGCGATATCGACCGAGTAATGGTTAGTAAATACGGTATTTACCCTTATCAAAATGAAGATGAAGTAAGCGCTTATCGCCTTGATTTTAAATACGAGCTGAATAACAGCTGGTTTAGCTCTATTGAATTTGGCGCGCGTTATTCAGATCGTGAATACAGCAATAACCGCTCAGTATTTGAATACGGTAATGATGGTGATTTTTCAGTGAGTGAGCCGCCACTGCGTTTAACCAATGACATGGTAAATGTTGTTGACTGGGAAGGTGACTTTAGTTATTTCCCATCATATTTGGCGATTGATTTAGACAAAGCGCTTAATGCTTGGTTTCCTGAAGGCGCACCGGAGCCAGTTAAAACCTGGGGTAACGCCGATGGCGTTGTCGATCTTGATGGTGATGAAATACCTGATACACAAGGCTATACCACTAACTACTCATGGACCATGTTACAAAGTGGCTCAGTATATGAGGAAGTGCTTTCAGCGTACGCCATGCTTAATATTAATACTGAAATTGGTACTATGCCGGTACTGGGTAATATTGGTATTCGCCGTGTTGATACCGACCAATCGGCCACTATTTTAGAAAATGTTAATGGTGATTTATCACTCGGTGCACAAAACATTACCGACAGTATCGGCATCATAAATCAAAATTATTTACCTAATGTACTTGGCACAACTTATACCGATTATCTGCCATCCCTTAATTTAAACTTTCAGCTAACGGATAACACGCAATTACGCTTTGCGGCGGCTAAAGTAATGTCGCGTCCACCGATCAATCGCCTAGCTGGGGACGCCAGTGCGCAGGCTGATAAAACCAGCGGCAAAATTAACGGCTCAAGTACCAATAATCCATTCTTAAAACCATTTTATGCCGACCAATACGATATCTCTTACGAGCATTATTTTGATGAGTCAGATGGTGCGCTAGTGATCGCAGGTTTTTATAAAAACATCGATTCGTTTATCGATACCATCGCCATTGAAGGGTTTGACTTTAAAGGTAATGGTTTTAACGTCCCTGACTATATAGAAAATCCAGTCAGTGGTGAGCAAGTTGCCACAACTAACGGCACTTACACAACAGCGGTAAATAACGCCAATGGCGGTTATATTCGCGGTATTGAACTTGCCTACACGCAAGTATTTTCGTTTTTACCCGCGCCGTTTGATGGCCTTGGGTTTAACGGTAGCTATTCATACACCGAGAGCGAAGTTGAATCTATCACCAGCTTAGGTGGTGAAACGGTTACACAAGGTTTACCTGGTTTGTCTAAAAACGTGTTAAACGGCACTTTATTTTACAGCTTAGATAATTTTGAAACCCGCCTTAATGTGCGTTACCGCTCAGACTTTGTTTCAGAGCAAGTGGCGATCAATGAGCAAGTGGTTAATTTTGATGCCGAGACCGTGGTCGATTTTCAAACCTCTTATCAATTTACAGACTCATTTGGCATGTTGCTACAGGTTAATAACCTTACTGATGAACCAACCCAAAGTTACTTTGGCAATGAAAACATCACCGGTACTACCCAGTACTTTGGTCGTCAGGTTTATTTAGGTTTTACCTATAGCCACTAATAGCAAATTGGAGCATAAATAATGAATAAAATAACTAAATTGACTCATTTGCTATTAGCAGTGAGCTTAACACTACTGTTTGGCTGTGGAGGCTCAGGCAGTAGCGATGTAAAAGCAGGCCAAGCCTTATTGGCTTGTGATGTGCCTCAAGTCCCTAATGCAGCAGGCACTCAATGTGTTGATCCTGAGCCTATCTCTTGTGACGCACCGCTGTTTCCAGATGCAAATAATGAAAGCTGTACCAGTGGCTATAACCCCGACTTACCAGACCCTGTGGTATTTGCAGGCGAAGGTGAGGCTATTTTATTTTATAAGCGCCCAGAAAATAAGGGTTATGAAGGCTATCGTTTACACTCTTGGAATACCGACGGCTGTGAAGCTTACGCGCCGCCGTTTGATGCCACCGATTGGGCTAATGGCCATGAATATAATGGTGTCGATCCAAACTATGGAGCTTATTGGATTGTCGCGCTAAAAGACGGTTATACCAAGTGCGCTAATTTTATTATTCATATTGGCACAGAAGGTTCAGGTAAAGCCCATGGTGATGTGGATTTAACCATGCCACTGATGCAGGACGACGAGCGTTTTGTACGTATGAACTTTACCTTTGACGGTGAGCCAACAGTATTTGAATACCCAGTAGAAGCGCTTGGCGAAAGCCCCGTTGCAATTGACGGTGCATCAGCACACTGGATTGATTTAAATACTGTGCTGTATAAGCCAAGTAATGAGCTTACGCAGATTATTAAGCTGCATTCATCAGCTGCTGCCGATTTGGTTGTTGATGTTGATACTGGCTTAAATGGTGAAACAGTTGAATTAATGGCAACGAGTTTAACCGATGCACAAGCAGCGAAAGTACCGCACTTAACAGATTGGACTGCCTATCAAGGTAATTGGGATGCCGCTACTGCAAAACAACTTATAAAACAACAGCTCGTTGTAGCGGGCTACGATGCAGAAGGCAAGCTACTTGAAGCAAGTTTTGTGCAAACCGCCAAAGCCCTTGATGCACTTTACACCCAAGGTGAAAACGACGCAAATGAAGCCATGCTAGGCGTGCATTATAATAACAATGCAATTGATGTTTCAGTATGGGCACCAACCGCTAGCAATATGATGCTTAATGTATTTGACGCCGATAAAGCACAAGTATATAGCACTGCCATGACGTTAGACAGCAATACAGGTATTTGGTCAGTGAGTTTAGACAGCAAATACGACCGTCATTATTACCGCTATGCGTTTGATGTTTACCACCCTACTACTCAAGCGATTGAAAGTTTATGGAGTACCGATCCTTACTCACTGAATGTATCAAGCAATGGCCTGTATTCGCAGTTGATCAACTTAAATGATGACGATACCAAACCACAAGGCTGGGATGAGCGCAGTGTACCAACAATTACCAACCCGGAAGATGCCATTATCTATGAAGGTCATGTACGTGATTTTAGTATTCGCGATACGTCAGTAAGCGCAGCAAACCAAGGTAAATATTTAGCATTTACTGAGCTTGAAAGCATCCCTATGCAGCACCTTAAGCAACTAGCTGACAAAGGTTTAACGCATTTTCACTTACTCCCTGTAACAGACATTGGCACCATTGAAGAAGATGCGGATAAGCGCGTTGAAATCACTGACACCCTAGGTAAGTTATGTGAGCGAATAGACGATGCCGCCGATGCTTGTAAAATCGAAAATAAAAACAGCATCATTGCTCATTTAATGCAAAGCTACTTTCCAGGTTCTGATGATGCTCAAGCACTTGCCAGCGCGATGCGTGATTTAGACGGTTTTAACTGGGGTTACGACCCGCATCACTTTATTGCCCCAGAAGGTTCGTATGCATCAAGCAGTGAAGGGGTTGCCCGAGTTAAAGAGACACGCGCCATGGTACAGTCACTTCAAGAGATTGGCCTTCGCGTGGTTCTTGATGTGGTATACAACCATACAACGTCATCAGGCATTTGGGAAAAATCAGTGTTTGATAAACTCGTGCCGGGTTATTACCACAGATACAGTGAAATAACGGGGGATATCGAGCGTTCAACCTGTTGTGAAAACACCGCGACTGAACATGTGATGATGGACAAGTTTGTTAGCGATTCACTGGTCATTCTTGCCCGTGATTTTGGTTACGACAGCTTTCGCTTTGATGTTATGGGGCACATGCCTAAATCATCAATTTTAGCAGCGCGTGAAGCGGTGCAAGCTGTTGACCCTGACAACTACTTTTATGGCGAAGGCTGGGATTTTGGTGAAGTCGCTAATAACCGATTGTTCACTCAAGCTAAGCAAGCTGATATGGCAGGCTCTGAAGTTGGCACATTCAATGACCGCATCCGTGAGGCTGTGCGCGGTGGGGCTATGTTTAGCAATAACCCGACCGATGGTAATTTAGCAGACCAAGATACTCTGCGTTTATCACTGGCGGGTAATTTACAAAACTATATCCTGAAAGACTTTAAAGGTAATTCGGCAAAAGGTAATAGCTTTAGCTGGAATACTCAGCCGACGGCTTATGCTTTAGACCCTGCTGACAGCATTAACTACGTATCAAAGCACGATAACGAAACCTTATGGGATCAACTGCAATATAAACATGCAACAAGTATGAGTATTGAGCAACGAGTGCGTGCGCATAATATGGCATTAGCAATTCCATTAGTAAGCCAAGGTATCCCGTTTATGCAACTTGGGGCTGATTTACTACGCTCAAAATCAATGGATCGTGACAGCTACAATGCAGGGGATTGGTTTAATGCGGTAGATTTAACGAAAGAAAATAATAATTGGAATATTGGTTTACCTAATGCTGAGAAAAACCAACAGAAATGGCCTGAAATCATTAAGGTCTCAGGTAATCCACAAGCTGCTGCACAGCCGCAAGATATAGCTTACGCAGGGGATGTGTTCCAAGAGTTTTTAGCTATTCGTAGTAGCAGCCCATTATTTAGATTAACCACAGAGCAAGATGTTATTGACCGTGTAGGTTTTCACAATGTTGGTAAAAACCAGCAACATGGTTTGATTGTAATGAGCATTGATGACGGTCAAGGTTTTGCAGATTTAGATAACCAAGTTGACGCGCTCGTAGTAGTAATTAATGCAACTGAGCAAGCGCTTTCACATACAGTACCAACCGCTGCTGGGTTTGAATTACATCCAATACTTAAAAACAGCACCGATAGCAGTATGTCTGGAGTGAGTTTTACTGCCAGTGAAACCGACGGTACATTTACAGTCCCAGCTTATACAATCGCGGTATTTGTAAAACCACAAGGCGAGAACCAAGGTGTAGGCTTAAGTGCGAATGCAACAGTGGGCGCGCCAGACGTAGTGCCTTTTGGCAGCACCACAGTATATGTGCGAGGTAGTTTAAATGATTGGGGCACAGCTGACAGCTTTGAGTATATGGGCAATGGTGAATACCGTATCGCTATTACTTTAACTGCGGGAGATTATGAATTTAAAATTGCCTCTGAAGATTGGTCGAGTGTGGATTTTGGCGCGCTGTCTGATGCTGATAAAGCAGTGTTGGAAAATCAAACCGAGCCTTTAATGCGCAGTGGCGCGAATATGACCTTTAATGCCGCAATTGATGCAACTTATGTATTCTCGTTTGATGCCAGCGATAAAGACAATCCAACGCTGAGAATTTATAACGAAGAACGATTCGTTGGCACGCCTGTATTTGTTCGTGGCAGCTTAAATGAATGGGGCACCAGTGATGAGTTAATCTATCAAGGTAAAGGCGTTTATACCTTTACTAAAATACTCAGTGTAGGCAGTTATGAATTTAAAATTGCTTCTGAAGATTGGGATACCGTTGATTATGGTTCCGGTGAAGCGGATGCAATCGTAACCGTTGCCGAAGATAAGTTATTAGCTGTTAAAGGCGCTAATATGACGATGGATGTTGCAACCGAGGGTGAATATCAGTTCATTTTTGATGCCAGTGATTTGAATGCACCCACGCTGAGTGTATTTAATGCGCAAATGTTTGCAGACACTCAAGTTTACTTACGTGGCAGCTTAAATGGCTGGGGTACCGACAACCCCTAATCTATCAAGGGAATGCTATTTATAGTACATCACTTGATTTAGATGCCGGTGATTATGAGTTCAAAATAGCCTCTGAAGATTGGAACACTGTGGACTACGGCGGCAAAGGTGAATCTCCACAGGTTATAGTTGGCGAGCAAAGTTTGCTTGAAGCTGTAGGGGCAAATATTAATGTAGCCATTGCTGACGCAGGCAATTATACCTTTACGGTTATTGGCCCTAATCGTAATAATGTGCAGGTACTGATCAATAAGAACTAAGCATTAATACACTTTATAAACAATCAGAACCGAGTATCCTAGATGCTCGGTTTTTTTATGATCAAATTGCAGCCTAGGCAAAGTTAGCGTAATTTATAATCATAATACGATTATGGGTAACTACGATGTCAGAAGCTATGTTAAAAAGTGCTACGTTTGATCCTAAAATAAAGCCTTATTGGTTAATTTTTGCAGTATGTGCAAGCACCTTAGGAGTTGTGACTATTCCGCTTATCCCGGTAATAGTACTGATTGTTTGGATTGTAAGTGGCAGTATATTAGCCGCTATGTCGGCTCAATTACTTGAGCGTAAACTGGTAGTAAAGCGCGGTGTATTTTTCAAAGAAGAAAAGTCCATCCCACTTGAAAAAATAACTGACGTCGGGTTAAGCCAAGGCCCGTTGATGCGTTTATTTGGTTTATATCGACTAAGCTTTGAAACCGCAGGTCAGTCTGGTCATGGCGCATTAGTATCGTTACTTGGGGTAGTTGATGCCAGTGAGTTTCGCGAGGCAATCTTAACTCAAAAAGATAATCTAACCGCACAGCAACCAACAAAAGCGAACAGTGATGAGCCACAAAGCCAAGTTGAGCTAATACGCGCACTTACTTACAGTGTGAAAAATATTGAACAAATGTTAGTGACGTTATTGGATGAGCGGAAATAGTTAGATATGAGTAATCCTATTTTGCTTTAAGGAACATATGGAAAATACACCTTATATTAAGCTGTTTCGTAGGAAGACTCTGATACCAAGATTCATTGTTTTATTCTCGGTGCTTGTAGTTATTTTTCTAGCAAGCTTTTTATTTTTTACGGTTAATAGCCCTGAATCAAAAGCTAAAAACTTTCTCAAAAAACACGAGAATGATTTGGAGCACGCCATTTTACTTGCAGAGCAAAGGGATCTTCAGGCTGTACAATGGGTTGATGATAAAAGTGGTGAGCGTTTCGCGCATAAGTTAATAAGAAAAAAAGGCAGTAAAGAATTCGTGAAGGTGACCGATTCAAGTTTGGATGAGCTCACTGAGTTTTTACTGAATAAAAATATAGATGTTCTTTGGATTCAATATTTTCAGGGTGTTTGGTTGATTAGAAAAGCATTTACCTTTTCATACCAGGATAGGCAACAAGAAGGTTATTTTGTTTTTGGTAACCCTGAGAAAATAGGTTTATGTGTGCTCGGTTACGGTGCTAAAGATTATGGTAAGTACGAACATGTAACTGGCAATTGGTATATGGCAATGTGCGAGTATCCGCGAAATTAATACAGTGCTATGCCAATGTATTCACTAAACAGGGAGCTTAAGTTTACATTCGATAACCGAAGACTATTACATTAACTATCATTGGTTCCTGTTGTTTTAACCCTCCCAAAGTGTCTTATGCTATTAGCTCAAATTATCTCTAAACCCCTTGTTTTGTACCTTTTGTGGGTGTAATTTAAAGCGATTTTATCTGAAAAGGATGCAGTTTTATTAGGGTTCAAAGTAGTTGATTTCTAATAGGACTCTAATTTCGTAGCATATATTTGTGCTACACAAACACATGGAGAGAAGTTAAATGGCTAGTAAAGAGTCAACCGCAGTGATTTGGATGTTGTCAGATTCATTTATCTTAAGTGTGATGTTACTAATCGGTGGTTTTTTAGGTAAAGCTATCAGCCCATTCCAAGTTGTCTTTTTGGTTAATGTAATTGCAGCTTTTGCGGCCATTATATTATTCTCGAAAGGCAAATGGGAAAATATCAAACCCCAAAAAATGAAGCTACATATTTTCAGAGGACTGCTTGGTGTTAGTTCAACAATATGTTTGTTTTATGCTCTGCAATATCTAAGTTTAGCGGAAGTAACCGCGATTAACTTTTTTGTGCCACTTATAACGTCCATTTTGTCGGTGTTTATCTTTAGAGAAAAACCAAAAGCCTATGTCTATATCGCTATTATTTTGAATTTAGCTGGAGTGATGATGCTGCTTTCTCCAAAACTAATGGCGAGCCAAGTAACGCAGCAAAACCTCTATCTAGGATTGATCTTTGCACTGTCAGCGGTAGCTATTTTAGTCATTTATAATATTAATTTAAAGAAAATAGGCAATGCAGAGAAAGTTGTGCCTCAAATGGTTTTTGCTCCCCTCTATTCGGCGATTATCTTATTACCCGTCGCTATTTTTGTGTGGAAACCTTTAGGTACAAATAGTGCTCTACTAATTATGCTATATGGTGGGCTCCTTATTACTAAACTTGCAGCACGTTTTTTCGCTTTTAATAAAAGTGACTTATCTAAGCTAATGCCGCTTGAATATGCGCAAATTCTATTTTCTAGTATTTTGGGCTACATTTTTCTTCAACAAACTCAAACTTTATTGGGTATCACAGGCATTGTATTGATCGTGCTATCAAGTATCGCTCATGTTTTATTCATGCACTTTGAGAGGAATAGCGACACTAAGAATATGAAAGGAATTACCAATGATTAAAGTCGTAACGCAAAAATTCCGGCGATCGAGTGATCGCCGAGCTGTTTTAATCTTTCATCTAAACATTTTTCCTAGCACCTAGAATCTTTACCCTTGTATTACTGGCTGACCTGCTAGCATACGTAGTTCTTTACTGCGCTCGGTTTGCATTTCGTATGAAGCGGTTTTAATGCTGCTTACGTAATTCCACTTAGCGGTGGCTTGCTCTGGGGTAAAGGTCACGGTTAAGTAACCTCTATCGACTAAGTTGTTATAGATAAGATCATTGACTAATAGTGCAATAACTTGCTCCATTTGTGCCGTAACTTCAGGTCCTTGTGTATTCAGCGCTAGGTATTCTTCAAGACCAGGCGAAGACACCGAAGAGGTAGCAAATTCTACACCGGCATTTTGTGACGCTGCAATTGGGTTTGCAGCATCAGTAACTAATTGCCCAGCCCAACCGTTATGAGTATCACCCGCTAAAACCACTAAGTTCTTTTGTGCGGCAATGGCAGTACCAAGCAGCACTTCACGTTCGTAGGCGTAACCATCCCATGCATCTAAATTGTATGGTGCAGTAGTATCAACTCGAGCGCGTTCGGCATCAGTAACACTTGGATCGCCTGCAAGCACGCGGCCTTTGATTTGTGCAAGTTCAGCAAATAATGCCGATGCTTGTGCTAATAATGCATTAGTGTCGCCGCCATTTGCTTGACTTATTTGTAAGCTCACTAGTAGTTGCAGTACTTCAAACGGCAAATGCATTTTGGTCATCAGTACTTGTTGGCCAAGTACCTGCCATTTTGAGTTTGATGTTGTCATGCCATCAGTGAGCCATGTTAGCTGCTCATTGCCAAGTAATGCGCGCGATGGTGAGCTTAGTGCATTTGCAAAATCACTTTGTCCTTGTGCACTGGTTAGGTCAAAATCAGCATAGCTTAGCTGTTCATCACGGGCGAGTACACGCGTGTCTAGCATGTATAAAGAGACTAAATTACCAAACTCAAAGCGACGGTAAATTCGTTCTTTATCAGCTACATTACGAATTGGCATCCATTCAAAATAGGCCTGTAGGGCATGTAGCTTACGTTCGCTAAATTCACCTTCGCCTTCATTATGGTTTTCTGCGCCATTTCGCCATGTGTCATTGGTAATTTCGTGGTCATCCCACACAGTAATAAATGCACAGTTACTATGCGCAGCTTGTAAGTTTGAATCAGTACGATAGTGGGCATAGCGGTTACGGTAATCAGCTAAGCTAATTATTTCGTCACTGTTATCTTCTGGCAGTAAACGGCCTAAAATACCAGCATCTTCAGTAGCGTAGCCATCATTGCCGTATTCATAGATGTAATCACCTAAATGCAATACAGCGTCTATGTCTGTTTGCTTGGCTATTTCACCATACACATGGAAAAAGCCTGCGGGGTAGTTGGCACACGATATAACAGCAAATTTCACTTTATCAATACTGCCTGTTGGTAGTGTTTTACCTGCACCAATAGGTGAGGTTTTGCCATTCGATTTAAAGCGATAATAGTAAGTGGTGTTGGCGTTTAAGCCTTGTAAGTCGACTTTTAAGGTGAAGTCTGTAGCTGCACTTATATGTGTTTCACCATTGTGGCTGATATTAGCAAAGTTAGGGTCGGTTGCTGCTTGCCATTGTACTTTAATGCTGGTGGTTGTTGGATCTAGAGGGGTTACACGAGTCCACAGAATTAGGCTGTCAGCTAATGGATCACCACTGGCAACACCATGAGCAAAGCTTACGTCAAGAATGTCGTCATCTTCATCATCAAACCGACAAGCTGTTAATCCTAATGATAAAACGGCGACACCAAATCCTGCCGCCGAGGCTTTTAAAAAATTTCTTCGTGTAAACGTCATTGCTCTGTACCGCTAAATTTAAAAGTAAGAGCTTATCCGACCAGTATGACTTTTATGTGAAGCTGTTATGCCAATTGCATTAAAATACTTGGCAAACCTGTTCTGCATTACAGGTAATAACGGTGACGTTTTCATAACCAACGCGGGTAAGTGCTTCAGCGCTTAATGTTGCGCGTGCGCCACTGGCGCAGTGTAAGTAAATTGGCCGAGCTGGGTCTTTTTCGATTTCCATTAACTTCATTTCTAGTAAACCACGGGGAATATTAATTGCGCCGATAGCTGCTTTTGCCGCATGTTCGGCGGGTTCACGTACGTCAATTAGTAGTCCTTTGTTGTCAGCAATTTCTTGCTTGGCCTGTGTAGCCTCAATGCGGCGTTGATTTGGCGTAATTATTTTCATTAGATCTGGGATTGAAGTAAGCATGTTATTCCTCGAAACCTAGTTTTTTTAAAAGAGTGATCATCGGGCACCATTTACTAAATGCTGATTGAATTAAGTTTAGAGCAATAAACACTGTAAACCAAATCCACAATGGATCATGAAATTGCTGTAGTAACAATGATATGCAAATCATTACACCTGCTATCAAGCGAAGAGCATCGTTTAGTTTCACGGTTAACCTTAGTAATAGTGACTGTTACTATTTAATATATTAGATAAAGCTACATTAGTAAATTATAATATTAGACTTTTCTAATATAGCTAACTATAATCTGCTGTACTTTGAATATAAGAGTGGAACTATGACTATCGACTTTGCAGCTATGGCTAATAACGTAGAGCATGCTGAGCAGCTATTAAAAATTTTAGCAAATAAAAACCGTTTAATGATTTTGTGCTCTTTGCAGGGGCGTGAAATGAGTGTTTCTGAATTAAATGCGGCTGTACCATTGGCACAGTCTGCTTTATCGCAGCATTTGGCTGCACTACGAAAAGCAAATATTGTTAGTACTCGTCGCGAAAGCCAGACCATCTATTATCGGGTGATTAACGACAACGCACAGGCTATGTTAGCCACGCTCTATGGTTTATTTTGTAAGGAATAACCAAATGGATAAGCTCGACAGTGCAGTAAAAAATAGTCTTAACGGGCGTATTCCTATCATTATTTTTGTAATGGCTGTGTTGCTTGGCATTATGGCTTTACAGCAAACTCCCCGTGAAGAAGAACCGCAAATAGTGGTGCCGATGCTGGATATTTATGTCTCAGCTCCTAACATTGAAGCTCCCGAAGTGGCAAGGCTGGTCACGCAACCACTCGAAAAGTTATTGGCGCAATTACGCGGTGTTGAGCATATTTATTCAACCACACAAAGTAATGGCACTGTGGTGACATTGCGCTTTACTGTGGGTCATGATCGTGAACAAGCAATCCTCGATACTTACGCCAAACTATATAGTTATCAACATACCATGGCGTCAGTTATTAGCTCATGGCAGGTGCGCTACGGTCGAAGTAAATGACGTGCCGATTGTGATGCTAGGCTTATTTAGTAAAGATCCTAAATTATATAACGACTATGAGTTAACCCGTTTTGCTAACGAAATTGCGAATAGTTTACAGCGCATAGAAAACACCAGTGAAGTTAAAGTGATTGCTGGGCGCAAACGCACTTTAACGGTCAATTTAGATGCGACGGCCCTAGCAGCTCATCAAACTACGCTCAGCGATGTTTATTATGCACTGAGTGTATCTAATCAATTATCTCAGGTTGGCAGTGTTGTTAATGCAGAGCAACAAATCATGCTACAAGCTGGTGATGTGTTACGAACAAAAGCCGCGATTGAGCAGCTTGTTGTAAATGTTATTAACGGCAAAAGTGTTTATTTAAAAGATATTGCAAAAGTACTCGATGGACCAAGTGAGCCTGAAAATTATCAGTGGCTAGCGCAATCTGATACCACACAAGAGCATCCTTTAGTCACCTTAAGTGTTGCTAAAAAAGCGGGCACAAATGCAGTCGCAGTCGCAAATGATGTACACGCGATGATGGCTGATTTAAAAACTAATTTTTTACCTTCGCAAATAGATTACACAATACTTAGAGATTACGGGCAAACCGCTAACGAAAAAGTGAATAACTTAACCTCAAGCTTAGTGTTTGCGGTATTTACCGTAGTGATTTTTGTTGGCGTGTTCTTAGGCTGGCGACCCGCTATCGTTGTTGGTTTAGCTGTGCCAATTTGTTATGGCATAACCTTAAGCCTCGATTTTGCGTTTGGTTACACCATCAACCGAGTAACGTTATTTGCATTGATATTATCACTGGGCTTGCTGGTGGATGATCCGATAACGGGCATTGATAATATTAGCCGTTTTTTACAAAACAAAGGCAATAAAAAACAACAGATTGTCGCTGCAATGAGCGAAATACGTGGTGCATTATTAATGTCGACACTGACCATCATGGTGGCTTTTATTCCTTTGGCTTATATCACTGGCATGATGGGCCCATATATGGCACCAATGGCATTTAATGTGCCTGTAAGCGTGATGGTCTCAACCATTGTGGCATTCTTTGTAACTCCTTGGCTTGCCATGAAGTTATTAAAAGAACCGGTTGTTGAGCACAATGATTTAACTTCCCCTAAAGTAGCTATTTATGAACGCTTATTAACGCCTTTACTGGCCAGTAAAGGGCGCGCAAAACTGATTTTATGGGCAACCTTAGGATTATTTATTATCAGTGCATTGCTGCCCGTGATGCGAATGGTGCCGCTGAAGTTATTGCCGTTTGATAATAAAAATGAACTACAAGTACTGATAGATATGCCCGAGGGGACGAATCTGGAGCAAACAACACTGACCGTTCGTAAAGTACAAGCTATAACATGGCAGCTTAGTGAAGTAAGTGAAATAGCTGCGTATGTTGGGCAACCATCAAGCATGGATTTTAATGGTATGGTGCGCGGTTATTATCGCCGTGAGGCCGCTAATTTAGCTGAGCTTAGAGTATTACTATTAGACAAAGCGCAGCGCGAGCAACAGTCTCATGGTGTCGTGATGCGTTTACGTAAACAGCTTGAGCCATTGGCCGTTAATGGCATTGTGATAAAAGTGGTTGAAGTTCCACCCGGGCCGCCAGTATTTAGCACCTTAGTGGCTGAAGTGTATCGTGATCCGTTTGTTGATACGCAAACCCACCATCAAGCGGCTCAACAAGTTGCACAACGACTGAAGCAAGAGCCCCATGTGGTTGAAGTTGATACAAGTATTGCAGCCACGGCACCGATGCAGCGCTTTATTACCGATAAAGCCAAGGCGGCTTTGTCGGCGGTATCAACACAAGATATTGCCAATACATTAACGATTGCATCTGCGGGTAAAAATGTGGGCGTAATGTATGTCAGTGGTGAAACGCAGCCCGTTGAGATCAAAATGCAATTACCATATCAGCAGCGAAACCAATTAGCGCAACTGCTTGCTATACAAATCAGAGGTGATAGAGAGCTGGCAAAATCAACTAATGAGTTTGGTTTAACTAGTGCGCCACGACCGTTGGTGGCTTTATCTGAGCTGGGTGAATTTCATAACCTAAATGTCGCAAAACCGATTATGCGTAAAGACCAACGCGAGGTTGTATACGTGATGGCAGAGCTTAATGGCCGTACTCCTGCAGAAATCATTGCGGACGTAAACGCTGATTTAAATGTAAGTAGCGATGATTTTGAGCAAACAAATTGGTTAGCCCGCAGCTTTTTTAATAACGGTGGAACTCAGGCTTGGCAATTACCACAAGGCACGCATGTAACGTTTAGTGGTGAAGGTGAATGGCGGATCACAATTGATGTGTTTAGAGATATGGGAATTGCGTTTGCTTTTGCGTTAACCGCCATTTTTATTATTTTACGAATACAAACGCAATCTGCCAGTTTATCGCTGATTATTATGTCGGCTATTCCACTTACTGTGATTGGTATTATGCCAGGTTTTTGGTTATTAAATCAGTTTGGTGAGCGCTCCATAGCCGGTGCTCCAGAGCCTGTGCTATTCACCGCAACAGCGATGATCGGCATGATAGCACTTGCTGGTATTGTGGTGCGTAACTCGCTTATTTTAGTTGAGTTTATTAATCAAGCTCGCGGGCAAGGGATGGCAATAAAAGCGGCATTGATTGCCGCAGGTACAACGCGGATGCGGCCAGTATTACTGACTGCTGGCACAACTTTATTAGGCAACTTAGTGATTACGTTAGACCCCGTATTTAGTGGTCTTGCTATCGCTATTATTTTTGGCATTGTGGCATCAACATTGTTTTCGTTGTTTGTGGTGCCGCTAGTTTATTATTTAGTGTTTGCGAACACACAAACAACCGAGGATGAAGCTCATGCAAGGTAAATCAAAACTGTTCGGCTCAATCATTGCGTTGTTAGTGATTATTGTTGCTGTGCTTTATATGGCAGGCAGCTTTTCAAATAAACAAGCCGCAGGAAATAAACCCGTATTAGCAACGACATATGAGGGAAAAGTCGCTACCGTTGAGCTGACGGCGATCAAGCGCAGTGAAGATGTTCCCGGTACTGTGATTGCAAAACAAAACACGCAAATTTCGTCACGAGTGATGGCACAAGTGGAACGTTTAAATGTACGTGCTGGTGATAGTGTTGTGCAAGGCGATGTTCTCATTACTTTGCAGCAAGACGATTTTAAAGCGCAATTGGCACAAAGTGATGCGCAAATAAAAGCCATTCAAGCGTCACTTACACAAGCTGATAAACAGCTTAAGCGCGTAACTGACTTATATTCACAAGGGTTGGTATCGGTTAGTGATAATGATGAGGCAAAAGCGAAATTTGATAACTTAACCGCAAGCTTAGCTGTTGCCAAGCAACAGCAAACCCAAGCACAAGTCGCACTTGAATTTACCCGTATAAAAGCGCCCATTTCTGGAGTTGTTGTAGAGCGGTTAGTTGAACCAGGTGATACCGCAGTGCCTGGTTCACCTTTATTGGCACTTTATAATCCACAACAATTACAGCTTGAATTTAATGTGCGAGAACGTCAGGCAATTAGCCTCACACTGGGTCAAAGCTTAACGGTCAGTTTGCCTTCACTTAATATAACCGCTGTTGCGGTGGTGAGTGAAATTGTTCCGATTGCCGATAGTGCTGCACGTAGTATGTTAATTCGTTTAGAGTTGCCAACACAATCAAACTTGATGCCTGGTTTATATGCACAGCTTCACTTGCCACTGGATACCGAGCAAGGAATTTTAATTGAGCCAAGTTGGGTGCATGAGTACGGTCAATTAGCCATGGTATATGTTATTAACGAGCAAAAGATTGAGCGCCGCTTTGTTCGTTTAGGGGAGGTGATTAATGCTAAACAGCATATTATCGCCGGGCTTAACGCCGGCGACACATTAGCGGTGGATTTTAAACCTAAATGAAGGTCGCAACTTCGTCGAGTGATTTTTTCACCAAGGCATGATTAGGCACAGTAGCATCATCACTTGGGTAACCGGCAATGAGCAGCATATAGGGGCGTTCGTTTAAGGTGTAATATTTTAAGATTAGTCGATAAAAATTGACAAGAGTGATATTTACTGTAATTGTTACTTATAAGTTAAATTTAATAAATTTGATATTTTTTGTATTGTGTGTAAAATGCACAGCTAAATTTTCTGTCTCTAATGGATTAGTAAGGGTCAAAATATGCTTTTTATAGGTATGGTTCTTTTATCACTGTCTATTCTATTTTTCGTTCTCAGCTTTAAAGTACTAATGAAGCCTAAAGCGGAGTTTAAACATAATCATAAGTTGACTGGCTCAGTGAGTAAAGCTCTTCAAGGAGATATTGATCATGACTTCGCTTACTCACCGGAAGAGATATCTAAAGGCTTTACCATTGACTCAAGAAATGGTGAGTTTGTTCCTTGTAGCCAGCTTTCAAGAGAAGCTATTAAATCTATTTAGACATAAAATATGTCGATTATTAAGCCACGTTATGTGGCTTTTTTATTTTCTGCAGGATTAGTTCATGAAGTTTATTGGATGGATTCCAAATTTAAGGGGGCGACTGTCATTTGATACAATTGGTTCTAGTACAAAGCCTTACCCATATATTAAGCAAAGGTATTTAAACCATAATTTGGTTCTACAAGAAAACAGAAAATTAAATGATAGTGCGGTTCCTCGCTTTTTAAGAAAATGGTTATTTGAATTTAAATACTCACCATTAAGATTATTTTCCAAGGCTAGTAAGACTATTGAGAAGCTAAGTTACCATTCTGGGGACTTTAAATTTTCTTTTTATTATTCGTTTATAGAAAATGCTGAAAATACAAAAGGGTCTTTGAGTGGCTATGTCATTATTGAGCCTAGTATATTTTTAGAAAAACATAAGTGTCATAATGTTTTGGAGAATGAAGAGCTATTAAAATCTATGAGTATACCTAGTATACAAGATATCTTGGATCGCTCTCTAATTGTAACAAAAATAAAGATCTTTAGAGATGGCTTTTGTGAGTTAGAAAACTTGTATGTACGTAAAATACAGCGTGAAAACCTTTTGTGGACAGCAACTGTTCCTGAAGGGTTTGATAAGTTTATTGAAGAAGTAGTACATCAGACATATTACTTTATTAAGGATGTTTGTCATCAACATCAACATCATGACTCAAAAACTGATAACTTATTGCCCTTAGTTAAATGTGGCGATGGTAATGAAAATAGATCTTACGAGGCACTTGCTATTAATATTTTCAAGTCTCTTTACCGTTTAATATTAAAGAAAAGAAGAGCTGAGAGCATAAAAGAATTTCATAGCATGAGAGGTATATTGTGTTATTTAAAGAGTTTTAGGCAGATTGCCTCGACAAGAAGAATTTCAGTAAAGAATTTTCAAAGTGAAGATGATATATTTTTATCGGGTTCAATAGAAGCTAAAAGTAATTGTTTAGCCGCCGGACGGGAGCGTAAAAAAAGCTTTATAGGTATGATACCTAGTATAATATCTTTACCTGTTTCCTTTCTTGCACTTTGTTTTGCTTTTTCATCTATGATTATGATTTATAATAAGAATATTGGTGAAGGTTCGGTTTCAAATGATAGTGGTTCGAAAATCTCTTTGGATACATATATTGAGCTAATACAGTATCTAATAATGCATCCTTTACAACTTTTTTGTATCTCATTCTCCATTCTGTTTACGCTTTTTTTTGTGAGTAGTGACCTTTTCAAAGAGAGTCGGTTTTACCATGACTTTTGGAGGGTAGTGTATGGTTTTAGTAATCAAGTAATTATAAGTCTTATTTTGGCTGCATGTGGGGTACTAACCTGTTATTTATCAATGGATTATATAGAGCCGAATTTTAAAATGATTATCTCAGATACATTTTATAATTTATTCATCCAATCATAGATAAATTATCTTTTCCTCAGATGCTTATAACAAAATGCTCAATACATAGTTATTGAGCATATCAGTCATTTTACAATCAAATAAACGTAGCAACTTCATCGAGTGATTTTTTCACCAAGGCATGATTAGGCACAGTAGCATCATCACTTGGGTAACCGGCAATGAGCAGCATATAGGGGCGTTCGTTGTCTTTGTCGCGGCCACAAATGTCGGTTAAAAAGCTCATTGGTTTAGGTGTGTGAGTTAGTGTTGCAAGCCCTGCGCGATGTAATGCTTGAATTAAAAAGCCGGTGGCAATACCGACTGACTCATGCACATAGTAGTTGGTGTTTTTATCATCAGTATTTAAGCCGCCTTTCTTTTGGCTGAATACGGCAATTAGCCAAGGTGCATGCTCTAAATAAGGTTTGCTGGCATCAGTGCCTAATGGCTTTAGAGCATCTAACCACTCTTCACCAGCGCGGCCTTCATAAAATGAGCGTTCTAATTTCTCGGCTGCTTCACGAATTTGCTTTTTCACATCACTACTATTAATTGCTACAAAATGCCACGGTTGGTGGTTTGCACCACTTGGTGCTGTAGCTGCGGCTTTAATGCAGGTTTGAATAATATCTTTTGGCACCGGTCGGTCGCTAAAACTACGAATTGTATGACGACGCTGGCTTGTCGTTAAAAACTCATTAGCGCGTTCAAGCATCTGTTCATGTGGATATTCAATAAAGTCTGTAAGTGGTTGGTAGTCATGTTGCTGCATGGCTTTTCGCTTCTTATTAAATGTTGATAACTATTTTTATACCCAGTAGCGAGATTAGGTGCAAGTAATATCTACTTTACAGTTATGTTATTTCCTAAAATAATGATTGTTAATTGCACATTGTGTTCACAGATTGTTCAGCTATATTTTCATACAGTATAGTTCGAAATTAAGAATGCATGGGTAGCTAAAAACAAAGCAACATTATTACAAGCACATGCTTTGAATACTCAGCCGAGCATACCGGCAGTCATTATTTAGACATTCAAAAATCATTAGTGCAGGCAGATTTTGTCGATAACTTAGTTATATAAAGTTATCGCTAGTGCAAACTGATGATGAAAATAACTACTGCAGTATTAAATACAGCTTTGAGTTAGTGTTACTTCAGAATTTAAGTTCACCTCTCCTAAGAGTGAAACCAAGCCGCACTTATTGCGGCTTTTCTGTTTTCATTCTGTTACAAAATTACAACCTCCTGCTATTGTTACTAACTTACTGGTAATGTAACTTACTTCGTATAAATAATTATTATAATCAAATACTAGGAAGTAAAAATGCTATCAATAACTGGGTTATCAAAAACTTACGATAACGGGGTGCACGCACTACAAGGGGTTGATTTATCAATAGGAAAAGGTCTGTTTGGATTACTTGGACCAAATGGCGCCGGTAAATCATCGTTAATGCGTACTGTTGCCACTTTGCAGTCAGCCGATGCAGGTTCTGTGATCTTTGACGGTATTGATGCATTTAAAGACCCACAAGCGCTTCGTCAGCGTTTAGGCTACCTACCACAAGATTTTGGTGTTTATCCGCGAGTTTCAGCTTATGACTTACTTGATCATATGGCTGTTTTAAAAGGGCTCGATAATAAAGCACTGCGTAAAGAGTCGGTTGAAGGCTTGTTGGCACATACAAATTTGTATCAGCATCGTAATAAAGCCGTGAGTGGTTTTTCTGGTGGTATGCGCCAGCGTTTTGGTATCGCACAAGCATTACTTGGTGACCCTGATTTACTGATTGTTGATGAGCCAACAGCAGGTCTTGATCCTGAAGAGCGTAATCGTTTTCATAATTTATTAGTAAGCCTTGGCGAGAAAAAAGTGGTCATTTTATCAACTCACATTGTTGAAGATGTCGCGGAGCTTTGCCCTAATATGGCGGTATTAGCCAGTGGCAAAATTTTACTTGAAGGTAACCCAATAGCACTTACTGATAAACTCCAAGGTAAAATTTGGCAAAAAACAACCAACCAAACTGAAGCGCAAGAGCTTGAACAGCATCTACCAGTGATTTCAAAGCGTTTATTCGCTGGGCAGACAATTTTAAATGTGTATGGTGAGCAAGCTCCTGAAGGGTTTACTGCTAGTCATGCTAACTTAGAAGATGTGTATTTTTCTACTTTGCATCAGCATCGTAATATTAGTGCAGCGTAGGGGGGATATCATGTTTTTAAATATGCTTACCTTTGAGCTGCGTTATTTTATACGTCAGCCTTCATTTTATGTAACCGCTTTAATCTTTTTTTTAGTGGCTTTTTTGCAAGTAGCAGTGACAACGTCTTACTTGGTGGCAGCAACGTTAATGTGAATTCACCATTTAGTATCTTGATGCTAGTTAGTATTTTGCTTCAGTTTGCTATTTTTTTAGTGGTAAATTTTGTTGCTGGTTCTGCGATTCGTAATGATGAAACGAATATGTCAGAGCTAGTTTTTAGCAAGCCATTCAAGCCATTAATGTATCAATTAGGGCGCTTTTTAGGTTCGTACTGTGTTGTTGCGCTTATTTTTGCGTTTGTACCGCTGGGAATATATTTAGGATCTGGTTTTGGTTTGCTAGTTGGTTGGCTTGATCCTGAGTTGGTAGGAGATAACAAGTTAGGCTATTACTTAACGGCCTATTTTTATATGGCAGTGCCTAGCTTGTTTGTTTTAGCGGCTATATTTAATGGTGTGGCAACGTATTTTCGCTCAATGATGGCAGTATATCTTACCGCGGTTGCATTTTTAATCGCCTACTCTACCGTATCTGTTTACTTTGATGATTTAGCGTTTCGATGGATAGTGGGTTATGCCGATCCTTTTGCAAGTGGCTCATTACTTGATATTACTCGTTATTGGACTGCGAGTGATAAAAATACTCAAACGTTAGAGCTAACAGGGGTTTTACTATTTAATCGTATATTATGGGTTATATTGGCAGCTGTTATATTTTTTGCCTCAGGCAAGCTGTCATCTCGCATTGTTATCAAGCGCGAAAAGAAGAAACTCGCTGCCTCTAATTTAACTAAACAAAAAGAGGCGGCTCTCATTGCTTCTTCGGTAAATCATAAAGCGAGCGCAAGTTCTTTCAAACAACAGCTATTATTGCGCTGTGTTTTTGAGTTTAAACAAGTTGTTATCAGTGCGCCATTTTTGATTTTAGGTATTATTACTTTAGCTGTACTTATGGTGCCATTACTAGCTCCAGTTGGTTGGTATGGCACAGTTAATTGGCCTGTTACTCAAAACATGGTTGGTATCATTCAAAATGCAATAGGACTATTAATTACTATTGTTATTGTGTACTACAGCGCTGAGCTAGTATGGCGTGAACGTAATAGCGGCATGGGTGATATTGTCGATAGCTTTCCGGTGCATAATAGTGTGTTTTGGGTGTCTAAGCTATTGGCTTTAGTGAGTGTTATTGGTCTGCTTTATATTTTTAGTATGGTACTGACAATTACTGTACAGCTAATTAAAGGACAGTTTAATTTAGAGCTTGGACAATACCTATTTAGGTTAGGTTATTTTGCTTTTTTACCTTTTGTAATGCTCGCTATTCTGGCCTTTTTTCTGCAGATAATCAGTGCTAATAAATACATCGGCATGGGATTATTTGGACTGTATTATTTAGTGTCAATAGTGCTAAGTAATTATGGGTTTAGTCATAATATGTTTCATTTTGCCCAATTAAGTCCTGCTGCTTATTCAGATATTAACGGTTATGGTCATTACTTAACTGGAGTGGCATGGTACACACTTTATTGGGGAGGGTTAAGTGTGGTGCTAGCCGTTATTGGGCTTGCATTGTGGCACCGTGGCCCGTCACAAAGCTTACGCAATCGTTTTGCGCAGTTAAAATATAACTTAGGTCGAAAAGGGCAAGCGGCGGCAGTACTTGGGTTAGTGGTATTTATCGCTGCGGGCGCACAAATTTATTATAATACAAGAGTGCTGAATGATTTTTATACTAAAGATCAACTTGAAAACTTGCAAGTTGAATACGAGCAACAGTTTGTGCAGTATAAAGATGACCCACTGCCGATAATCACTGACGTTGATCTTAATGTTGCGATATATCCACAGCAGCGCAAAATACTCGCCACTGCCAATGTGCTTATTACCAATACTAGTGAGCAAGCAATTAAGCGATTTTTGGTGAGTAAACCGGATAACAGCCCTCAGTGGAGTGTTAAAATTGCCGGAGGGGACATCACTGAACAATTGCCTGACTATAACTCAGCGTGGTTTGAATTTACTCAGCCATTAATGCCTGGTGAAGTGCGCAAAGGTGAGATTTCAGTCGAGCGCAGCCACCAAGGTTTTGCCGATAGCAACACCGATACTAAGCTTGTTGCTAATGGCACCTTTATTGATAATTGGCGCTTATTCCCGCGCTTTGGTTATAACGACAGTTATCAATTAACGGATAAACATGAGCGTCGTAAACGTGGCTTACCTGAGCTACAGCGTGCTAATAAACTTGAAGACACTCAGTATTACAAACAAAGCATGTTTGGCGCGAATGGTGGTTTTATCAACTTTGCTGCAACCATTACTACTGATGAGTCGCAATTTGCAATTGCACCAGGTTATTTAAAAAGTGAAACAGTGACTGACGGACGACGCACGTTCCGTTATGAAATGGATTCACCAATAATAAACTTTTATGCCATTTTATCCGCTCGTTTAGAGTCTAAAAAAATAACGCATAATGGAGTAAATGTTGAAGTCTATTACCATCAAGACCATACGTGGAACGTGGGTCGTATGATTGAGTCGGTTACTGATTCAATTGATTATTTTTCTGCGGAGTTTGGTCCTTATCAACATAAGCAAATGCGTATTATTGAGTTCCCTGGTTATGAGTCATTTGCACAAAGCTTTGCTAATACTGTACCTTATTCAGAGCAAATAGGCTTTATTACAGATAACCGAGACAGTACTAAGATTGATGTGCCTTACTATGTTACTGCTCATGAGGTGGCTCACCAGTGGTGGGGGCATCAGGTTACCGGAGCTAATGTGCAAGGTGCTGCAGTATTGTCAGAAAGTTTATCGCAATACAGCGCAATTATGGTACTTAAGAAAAAATACGGTGAGCAAAAGCTACGTAAATTCTTAAAGTATGAACTTGATAAGTATTTGCAAGGTCGCTCAGTTGAAGCGTATCAAGAAATGCCGTTGTATAAAGTAGAAAGCCAAGCGCATATTTATTACCAAAAAGGTTCAGTGGTGATGATGGCCATGCATGATTTGTTTGGTGAGGAGCGTTTAAACAGCATTTTAAAAGAGTTTGTTAGTGACTTTAAATATCAAAGTAATCCTTACCCGACCACGTTAGATTTACTTAGTTATTTGAAACGTGACGCGACTCCCGCAGAGCAAGCGTTCATTGATGATCAGTTTATGTATATCACTTTATATGAGCTGACAATGAAAGAAGCGAAAGTATCTGATGAGGCTGATAGTGATGGCTTGTACACGGTCACTCTAACTGTCGAGGCCGCTAAAAAGCGTGCCGATGGTCAAGGTGAAGAAGCAGAGCAACCACTTGATGAAATGATTGATATTGCATTATTTAACGATGATCCTGAAAACCTACTAGCTGAAGATTTTGTGATTTATTCACAAAAGCACCGGTTAGTAACCGGCACTAACACCATTGAACTAAAAGTGAAAGAAAAGCCGCTTTTCGCAGGGGTTGATCCTTTTGTTAAGTTAATTGATAAAGATAGTGTTGATAACTTGGCTAAGTTTTAGAGTTCGTTAGCTGAGACTTGGTTTATATCCACTTTCACAAGGTGAAAAGCCGCATTTATTGCGGCTTTTCTATTGCTCTAAAACGGGCTAATTCATCAGTTAACCATTTGCTAGCGGTTAATGTGCTACTATCAGGTAAAATAACCGTATAGGCTTTACCACTCCATGAACTTTTGCTGGCAAGGTTGTCAATAAAATCATCAGCGGTTTTTGCATAGCGTTTGGCTTTTCGGTATTTCATGGCTAAATGCTCAGCCGCTTCTTCACTGTTATGTTCATCGCCATTTCGAATAAACGTTGCTTTACTTTGCTTAATAAAACTAATTAAGTGACTGACTTCCTGATCTGCGCTTGCTGCAACACTTAGCCGACTAACGCACAGTAAAAGGCACGCTATAAAAACGTATATATTATGGGGTAAGTGTTTCATCTATAGCCTCATTTAGGTGTAAATTTACCATTATAGGATTGTGATCTGAGCTTTGTTGTTGTGGCACACGGGTTGTATTAACGGTCACACCGCGGGGCTATATTTGTTAAAGCGCAAGACCAAAAGCATTTGTCCGTTTATCATCAATATAAAGCGTTTTTGAGAAACCAAGCTTATAAAGTGCGGTAATAGCTACCTTTTGCCTTGCATCACTACATGCATTGAGTTCCCCTGCAAAAATAATCGGTCCTTGATGTTGTTACATCTTGCGTGAGTGTATGAGCTGTTTCAGTAACGCCTTTATATTCGTCTGACAATGGTGCTGTGGCCAATGCTGTGATGCTTAGCAAAGCAATTGCAATTGCAATTGCTACAATAGCAATAAAAGAAAATGATTTTATCTGCATCAATGACCTTAAAGCAATTTGACTAAAAAGAATGTTACTGCATTTTAGGTGCTCTAAATAAGAAAAAGTTCCTAAAAAGCTTGCCAAGCTAATGAATACAGTTTGTTTCTACATTTTCAATACAGTTTCTTACTTTTTTTAGTAGGCATTCATTTTACACTCTGCACCACTAAATTAATCAGGATTAAGTTATGCGAATTTTTTAATAAGTTTGTTATTTATTGTGCTTGGAGGGTGTTCAGCTGTAACAATCCAACCACAAAAAATGGCTAAACTTAGCTCAAAACCAACTTATCAAGATAGCCGTCCATTTTTTATGTGGGGACTGGTTGGTGAGCAGCGTGTTGATGTAAAAAAGGTATGTGGCGATCAAACTGTGGTGCAAATGCAATCACAACAAACATTTATCGATGGTGCGCTAGGGTTAGTCACGTTAGGTATTTATGCACCACACACAATTAAAGTCTGGTGTCAGGAGCAAGGTAGCGAAGGAGTTGGAATATGAAAAAGTTAACAGGGTTGTTCACTATTGTATTTATTGTCGTGTTAGCGGGGTGTACTAATATTCATTTTGATAACGGTGAATATGATGACTTAGCTGAAAACCATAAAAGTGAGCAATGGCATCACAACTTTGCCGCCGCTCTTTATGAGGGCTCGAATGCGGTTGATTTATCTGAGATTTGCCCTGATCCGCAATGGCAAAGTGTGCACACTTATAAATCATTTACTAATGGCTTAGCAGAACTGGTTGTTAACGAAGTTGGGCCTATTTGGTACCCAAAAACAGTTGAGGTGAGTTGTGCACAGGTACCGTATAAAGTGCAGTAATTTTTAATAATCAAAGATCATGTTAAAGTTGTACTAGTTAAGTACCTTAACCTTATTTAACTCAATCATATAGTTAGCATCGCACTCACTTTTTAATGGGTGCTTTTTCTATGCTGGATATATTATCTTCTTCTCTCTATTAAAAGTATATTAAGTTAGTAGAATATAGTCCATTCGTATAGAGGCTGGCATTTTTTAGCATCGTGCACCAAATAGTTGAGAGATAATAATGAACAACGCAGAGCGTAAAATTGACGAACTAGTACTAGGGTTTTGGCGATTATTAGATTGGCAAATTACTCCACAACAGTGTTTAGCTTTTCTCGAGCAAGCAATTGAAGCTGGCGTAAGGCACACCGATCACGCTGACATTTACGGTGGATATGGCTGTGAAGCAGAGTTTGGTAAAACCTTGGCTTTAAAGCCAAGTATTCGAGATGAGATTAGAATTATTACCAAGTGTGGTATTAAACCTGCTTTTGCAAGCTTAGGATTAGCAGGCCAAGCTAATCATTACGATTCGAGTGCCGCACATATTATTAGCTCAGCACAGCAATCGTTAAAGCATTTTAATACCGATAGATTAGATGCATTACTTATTCATCGCCCTGATTATTTGATGAATGCAGACGAAGTAGCTGAGGCATTCACTACTCTTAAGCAAAATGGTGATGTACTCGATTTTGGTGTATCAAACTTTACGCCATCACAACTAAGTTTATTGCAGTCGCGTCTTGATTTTGAATTGGTGACCAATCAAATTGAATTTTCACCGTATGAAATGCAAGCACTTGATGATGGTAGTTTAGACCAATGTCAGTTACTTGATATTAAACCTATGTGTTGGTCACCTTTGGCTGGCGGTCGCATTTTTGCAGAAAATGATGAAAAAGCGATTCGCCTGCGTCATGTACTCGAACAAGTAGGCAGTGAAATAGGTGCAAATTCAATAGATCAAGTCGTATATGCATGGTTATTAATGCACCCAAGTTCCCCATCAGTGGTACTGGGTACTGGCAACATTGAGCGTGTTAAATCGGCTGTTGCCGCTAAGCAGTTAAAACTCAGTCGTGAACAATGGTATCGTATTTGGCAGGGTTCAACAGGGCACAGTGTGCCATAGGAGTTGTAAGTTTTAAGCTATAAGCAGTCTGAGTTTAGGGTAAGTCTTGACATAAAATCTGAACTTAGTCGCTTTTACCGCTTACCAAGATCGAGAAAGGGCCTTACGGCCCTTAGTGTTGCAGCAAGTAACACATTCTTTTTTATAGGCTAAAGTCCATTGAAAAAGCAACGTAAGCCTTAATATCACTGTCATCCATATCGGTATCAGATAGACCAAAAGTGAAGCCATCTTTAGAGATAGATACGCCGTAGTCGATGATATCGTCATCACCAATAAAATCACCAGAGTAGTGACCTAAGTGTAAAGCCATTTCAGTGCCATTAGTACCAACTGCGAAACCGTAATCTGCAGTCAGGTATAACGAATCACCAAAGTCTGTGCCATCACCGCTTGCGGCTGAAGTTGCAAGAACTGATGCGCCAAAGCTAAAGCCACCCATACTGATGCTACCGTAAATTTCAGAAAAATCAGCGTCTGCGCCAGAAGCTGCATCAGGGTAAGCGTAATAGATGTAGCCAACGTCGTAGCTCATATTTTCATTAATATCGCCACCAAAACCAGCATAGAGATCAAGCTCGTAGGTCATTTCATCGGCCCAGCTTGCATTTGAAGCCCAAGTACCAGCATAAAAACCTGATTCGTTGGCATAATCAATACCACCTGAAATTGCAGCATCACCACCGGTTTGTTCTTGACCACGCCATAAGTAGTTTGAAGTTGCTGCGGCATTGGCTGTTACTTCTGCATATGCTGCTGTAGATGTTGCACCCATGAGTACAAGTGTGCTGATCGCAATTGCTGATTTTAGTTTTAACATGTTTGGTATCCTGTTGTTATGCTGATTTTTTGGCTCGCAATTATTAATTAGATTGCAGTCTATAATTGCGGATCCTATTTTTAGTTGTCTACCAGGATAATTGCACTGCTTGTGCCAAGTTAAATGAAAAGCAATAATTTATATTTAAATTACTTTATAAACAACGATATAAATATTTATAGTGAAAGGAGGAGATTGTTTTTTACGAAGCCTGCGCACTTTATTGGTGCGTAAAAAAACCCGCATGCACAACTCAGTTGCAGCGGGTTTTTGTATTTTTTACTGTGGTTTAACCAAAAATAGTACGCATTAGGCTGATTGTTTCGTTCACGCCACGGCCTTTTTGTACTTCGCTGATAATTGAATCACGCTTTGCGCGAATATGCTCAGGCATATCGTCAGCAGCAAGTGCGCGATCAACAAGTATTTCAGCAGACTCTTTACCACGACGCACTTTTCTAGTGCCAGTGGTTGTTGTACGCTTTGGTTTACTCAATAACTTGATGTAGTTAGAGTTTTCAGGCGTGTTTTTGTCCGCGTGGTAGAAGAAGCACGGAATTAACGCTTTGATTGCAACAAGTTGTTGATCCAGCTCGCTGTCACCACTTGCCATTTTAAACCAAGACATACCATGAACTGCTTGGACAATATCCTGCCAATAACGCGCAAAGTCACGATTATTTAATTTAGTAATAGCCAATGCTGAACAAAGTGCATCTAAACGGGTGTTATTAATTGGTGTAAAAACATCTGGGCGGCGCATTGCTAATAGACGAGTTGCCGGTGCAAGCGTTGGCTTTTCATTGCTATCAGTAAAGGCTTTTAAATATTTGACCACAAATTCTTGGTAATCAGCTTCAGTTACTTCACCTTCTAAAGGTATATGTGCTAATGCTTCATCAAATAATGCCGGCAGGTCGGCAAGCATTTGATGAAAAGCTTTGGCGCTTTTAGTAGAGCTAAACCATTCGACATCAAAATTATAACTACTTGGATCCAGTGCAGAAGTATGTTTACCACTAAATGCTAATAAATCTTCAGGGATCATCTCTTTCAGTGATTGCTCGCGAATACCAGCTATATAGTTGGCAAGGCGTAACTGTTCATCAAGGGCTAACACATCTTTATGTTGCTCTATAAATACACTAACTACAGGCCAAGGTGCTACGCGTAATGTTTTCAATTGTAAGAAGCTAATTGCTGAAACTAATAAGTCATTAAGCTTTTTTAAAATTGGTAATTGATTGGTTTCGAGTAAGTCATGATTAATACGGTCACGGCTAGCATTAAGTAGTTCATAGCACCAACCTAAGAAGTCTTCAGGATGATTTTCTATTTTCACCGCCATCAGGTTTAAGCTGATTTCAGAAGCCTGCTTTAGAATATTTTGATAAATATGGCCTTCTTGTTCGCCTAATGCCATTTGTGAAGGTGAAATGAGCAATTTTTTCATGCCTGATGGTACTCCGGTTAAATACATTTTTCAGTTGTCTAATTTTAGCGCAAAACGTCTTAAAACAACAGGGCTGTGCATCATACCGAAGAATACAGGGGATGCAATCTTGATAAGTTAAATCTGCACAAGATTGCATTTAAAGGGGTTAATCACCATCGTCAAGCGTAAAAAGATGCTCAACAGAGGTGTTAAACCGCTGCGCTATCTTCAACGCAATAATCACAGAAGGTGTGAATCGACTCGTTTCGACCGTGCTGATTGTTTTGCGTGAAACGGCGATAGCATCGGCTAGCTCTTGTTGCGAAAGCCCAGCGGCTTTGCGAAATTCTGCTATATGATTTTGCACATTATCTCCTAATCACGGCTTTGCCAAAAATTGAAAAGCCATATACCAAACTCATAACAGCTAAGTAAAAGGTGGCCATGGTACTGTGTGTTACATCAACAGCAAGGTTATCTGAAGCTAAATATATCGCCCCCATGCTAAACAGCAGAGCGAGTACAACATGTTTATAGGCTATCGTGTCTATAGTATTTAAATACTCATCTTTATAAGTCAGGCGGTAACTTAATTTCCATGTAAAGCCACCTCTGATCACAAACATAAAAAATGAACCAAGAAAAGCAGCACTTCCTAAAAACAGCAGCGGTGCTGATGTGTGATTAAGCATGGGGTAAACGCTAATAATTAGTAAGGTTATACCCATGAAGATCGAAAACCATGCGTTTTGGTTCATAAATTTTTCTTCGGTTTTAATATCTTGTTGTTTCATAAAGTCCATCCTGTGAAAGTGTTAATTTATATTTTTGTAACCTACAGGTATCAATGTAACCTTGGGGTATCATTTGGTCAAGTTGTTTTTTGTAACCTAAAGGTATCAAAATATTTCAGTCACAATTCATATATTCAATGTAGAATGCAGGGAATAGCATTTTTATTCGTTGCACAATGATTTTAATGCTAACTCCCGCTATGATAAGAACATTATTTGCACATTTGAAAGGACCATCATGAAGACCTTATTTAAAGTTATTGGTGTCATATTATTATTGCTTGTTGCTTTAATTATTGCTGCACCGTTTTTAATTCCAACCGATGCCATTTTTAATAAAGTCTCTGAGCAGGTTGAGCAAACCACAGGGCGTACTTTAACTATTAAAGGCGATAAAACATTATCCGTTTTTCCTTCTTTGAAGCTTGAACTTGAAGATGTGCATTTTGCCAATATGAAAACTGGCTCACGTGCAGATATGGCAAGCATGCAGCAACTTGCAGTTCATATTCCTTGGTTTTCGCTATTTGGTGGTGAACTTAAACTAGAAAAGTTTGTGATCAATGAACCAAACATTCTGCTTGAAACAGATAAAAATGGTAAAGCTAACTGGCAGTTATTTGATGCAGTAGCTACGAAACCTGAGCAGCAAACTCAAGCAGGTGAGGCAGTCAAACTACCTGAAAACTTTGATATTCAATTAGGTGAAGTAGCTATATATGGTGGGTCGTTTACTTATTTAGATGGTCAAACGGGAGCTAAACAGCAAATTAGCGATTTAGAATTAGCTATTTTACTGCCTTCACTGCATAAATCACTCGAAGTAAAAGGTGGGATCACTTATATGCAAGAGCGCTTTGAGCTTGATGTAACAGTTGATAACCCAGCTAAAGCAATAGAAGGTGATACATTTAATGTGACAACTGATGTCACTTCAAAGTTAGTTGATGTTGAGTTTAAAGGCTTAATAGCCGGTCAAGGTAAAGATATTCAAGGTCAATTAGCGCTCAGTGGTGATTCAGTAAAAGACATTGCTAAATGGCAGGGAGTCGAGCTGAACGCTAAAGAAAGCGCCTTTAATGCATTTAGTGTTAGCGGCAAAATGCGTATGCAAGGTGATAAGTTCAACCTAGCTGAATTAGTCGCCACTCTTGATGCATTAGAGATCAAAGGAAAAAGCGAGCTTAATTTAGGTAAGCGTTTAGCCGTTAATGCTGACATCGATTTAGGTATGCTGGACTTAAATCCTTACTTACCTGAGGTGGTAGCGCCAGCAGATAAACCAGAACCTAAAAGTGACGAGCCAGCCAAACCAATTGTATGGGATGACACAAAAATGGATTTAAGTGGCTTAAATGCCTTAGATGCGAATGTGGTGATCCGTTCAAGTGGCTTAAAAGCAAATGAAATCAAACTTGGTGCTAATCAATTCACTGTAAACCTTAACAAAGGCGTAGCAAAAATCAGCCTAGATAAGTTTGCCGCCTACGAAGGTAATGGTAAAGGCACAGTAACGGTTAATGCGAAACAAGCCCCTTACAAAATCAGCACCAATTTCTCGTTAGATAAAATAGACGCACAACCATTGCTAACAGATGCCGCTGGCTTCGATAAGCTAATGGGCAAAGGCTCACTCAATTGGGACTTAGCAACATCAGGTCAGAGCCAAAAAGACTTTATGAGTTCCCTACAGGGTAAACTAGCATTTGAATTTGCCGATGGTGCAGTAAAAGGCGCCAACATTGCTGAAATGGTTCGCAAAGGCAAAGAGCTAATTAAGGGTAACTTTGGTGCAATATCCGAAGGGCTAGATACTGGCTTTGATAACTCCCAGCAAACCGACTTCTCTGCGCTAACGGGTAGCTTTAACTTTACCAATGGCGTAGGTAAAAACACAGATCTGAGTTTGTTAAGTCCATTAGTACGTATTAGTGGTGAAGGGGATGTTAATCTACCCGCAACGACAGTTAACTACCGCTTAGTGACAGGCATAGTCGATTCACTCGAAGGGCAGGGGACCAAAGATGATAGTACCGGCTTTAAAATTCCAGTACGAATTAAAGGACCATTTCATGATGTTGGCATCAGCTTAGATGTAAGCAAAGCGGCAGAAGATGAAGTAAAAGAAAAAGCGAAAGATAAAATTAAAGATAAGTTAAAAGGTTTGTTTGGCAAATAATGCCGATTTTATTCGGTGATAAAACAATCAGGGCATAAAATTGCCCTGATTGTTTTATAATCAATGCTAAAATAGCAAAATATGTTTCATCGACAAAACAACCATCCTCGTTATTCTAAATTAATTAAAAAATAACCTACCACTACCCCCGCAATGCTGATACAATTGCCCGCCCTTGGGAGACAACTAGATTGTTTTTTGAGTGGTTTTTAACCTAAATGTCTTGATTTTAAACAAATTTAAGACAGTTGTAATAACTACACCGGAGGTCATTAACATGATCCAAATGCAAACTCAGCTGGAAGTTGCTGATAACAGCGGCGCTCGCAAAGTGCAGTGTATTAAAGTCTTAGGCGGTTCGCACCGTCGTTATGCAGCGATTGGTGACATCATTAAAGTTTCTGTTAAAGAAGCGATTCCTCGCGGTAAAGTGAAGAAAGGTGATGTTAAAAACGCGGTAGTTGTGCGTACTAAGAAAGGCGTTCGTCGTCCAGATGGTTCTTTGATCCGTTTTGACAGCAATGCGGCTGTTATCTTAAATGATAACTTGCAGCCAATTGGTACACGTATTTTCGGCCCTGTGACTCGCGAACTTCGTAATGATAAGTTCATGAAAATCGTTTCACTAGCCCCAGAAGTACTGTAAGGAGTCAATCATGGCAGCAAAAATCCGTCGTGATGACGAAGTAATCGTTCTAGCAGGTAAAGACAAAGGTAAGCGCGGCAAAGTGCTTTCAGTTGTTACCGAGTCTGGTCGAGTATTTGTCGAAGGCATTAACTTAATCAAGAAGCACCAAAAGCCGGTTCCACAATTGAACCAGCCAGGTGGTATTGTTGAGAAAGAAGCGTCTATTGACGTATCAAACGTTGCGATCTTCAACTCGGAAACGAGTAAAGCAGATCGTGTAGGTTTCAAGATTGAAGATGGTAAGAAATTACGTATCTTTAAATCTACTGGTAAAACTATCTAATAGTTGGAGTAGAATGATGGCGAAACTGCATGAAGTATATAAAGACAAAGTAGTTGCTGAACTTCAAGAGAAGTTTGGTTTCAGCTCTGTCATGCAAGTCCCTCAGATCGAAAAGATCACATTGAATATGGGCGTGGGCGAAGCCCTAGCTGACAAGAAAATTCTAGACAACGCTGTTGCGGATCTAGAAGCAATCGCTGGTCAGAAGCCACTCATTACTAAAGCACGCAAATCTGTTGCTGGCTTTAAAGTACGTGAAGGCTACCCAATTGGTTGTAAAGTAACCCTACGCGGCGAGCGTATGTGGGACTTTTTTGAGCGTTTGGTTTCAATCGCTATCCCACGTATCCGTGACTTCCGTGGTGTAAGTGCTAAGTCTTTTGATGGACGTGGTAACTACAGCATGGGCGTACGTGAACAAATCATCTTCCCAGAAATTGATTATGATAAAGTAGACCGCGTACGCGGTATGGATATCACAATCACTACATCTGCGAAAACAGATGAGGAAGGCCGTGCGTTGTTAGAAGCGTTTAACTTCCCATTCAAGAAATAAGGGTAGGGTTATGGCAAAGAATTCTATGAAAGCGCGCGAAGCAAAGCGCACGAAATTAGTTGCTCAGTTCGCTGAAAAGCGCGCAGCACTAAAAGCTATCATCAGTGATGTGAAAACATCTGACGATGATCGTTGGGACGCGGTACTTAAGCTACAAGCTTTACCACGTGATTCTAGCCCTGCACGTCAACGTAATCGTTGTAACATTACGGGCCGCCCACATGGTTACCTTCGCAAATTCGGCATGAGCCGTATTAAAGTTCGCGAAGCAGCTATGCGCGGTGAAATTCCTGGCCTTAAAAGGCTAGCTGGTAATAGAATCACGGGAGTAAGACTATGAGCTTGCAAGATCCTATCGCGGATTTGTTTACACGAATTCGTAACGGTCAGTCAGCGAAAAAAGTATCTGTAACGATGCCTAATTCAAAGCTGAAAGTAGCATTAGCTAAAGTATTAAAAGATGAAGGTTATATCGTTGATTTCACAATCAGCGGTGATGTTAAACCTGAGCTTTCTATCGAGTTGAAATACTTCGAAGGCAAAGCTGTTATTGAAAATATCCAGCGTGTTAGCCGCCCTGGTTTACGTATCTATAAGAGACGTGACGAATTACCAAAGGTAATGGGTGGTCTAGGTATCGCTATCGTATCAACTTCTAAAGGCCTAATGACAGACCGCGCCGCACGTAGTGCTGGTGTTGGTGGTGAAATCATTGGTTTTGTAGCTTAATCGGAGGGGAACTATGTCTCGCATAGCAAAGGCACCAATTAATGTTCCTGCCGGTGTAGAAGTTACATTAAAAGGCCAGGACATCACAGTTAAAGGCAAAAACGGCGAATTAACGCGTACTATCAACTCTGCAGTTGAAGTACAACTTAACGACAACGTTATTACAACTTTACCTCGTGAAGGCGTAGCCAATGCATGGGCACAAGCAGGTACTGCTCGCGCTCTAATCAACAATATGATTGTTGGTACGCATGAAGGTTACGAGAAGAAACTTCAGTTAGTAGGCGTTGGTTACCGTGCTGCAGCTAAGGGTAAAACATTAGATTTAACTCTTGGTTTCTCACACCCAGTTAATTTCGCAGTTCCTGAAGGAATTACGATTGAAACTCCAAGCCAAACAGAAGTTCTAGTTAAGGGCGTAGATAAGCAGTTAGTTGGTCAAACAGCTGCTAACATTCGTGCATACCGTAAACCTGAGCCTTATAAAGGTAAAGGTGTTCGTTATTCAGATGAGAATGTACGCCGTAAAGAGGCTAAGAAGAAGTAAGGTAAGACGATGGATAAAAAAACAGCTCGTCTACGTCGTGCTAAACGCACTCGTAGAAATTATATTGAACAAGGCACAACGCGTCTTGTTATCCACCGCACGCCACGTCACATTTACGCTCAAGTTGTAAACGCTGAGGGTAATGTACTGGCTGCTGCTTCTACTGTTGAGAAAGCTATTAGCGAAACAGTTAAAGGCACAGGCAACGTTGCAGCTGCGCAAGCAGTTGGTAAAGCGGTTGCTGAACGTGCGGCTGACAAAGGCATCGAAAAGATTGCTTTTGATCGCAGTGGCTTTAAATATCACGGCCGTGTGAAGGCGCTAGCAGATGCTGCGCGTGAAGCCGGTTTGCAATTCTAGGAGTAGACAATGGCTAACGTAGAAGCAAAGCAACAACAGCCTGATCTAGCTGAAAAGCTAATCGCGGTGAACCGTGTGTCTAAAGTAGTTAAAGGTGGTCGTATCTTTAGCTTCACTGCACTAACTGTAGTTGGTGACGGCGCAGGTAAAGTAGGTTTCGGTTATGGTAAAGCACGTGAAGTTCCAGCTGCTATTCAAAAAGCAATGGAAAAAGCACGTCGTAACATGATCAACGTAGACCTAAATGGCAACACATTACAGCATCCTGTTAAAGGACGTCATGCTGGCTCTCTTGTGTTTATGAAACCAGCATCTGAAGGTACTGGTATCATCGCAGGTGGTGCTATGCGTGCAGTACTAGAAGTTACTGGTGTGCAGAACGTACTTTCTAAATGTTACGGTTCTACTAACCCGATCAACGTTGTACGTGCAACGATCTCAGCTCTTGAGAATATGAATTCTCCTCAGTCGATCGCTGCAAAACGTGGTCTTCGAGTAGACGAGATTCTGGGGTAAACCATGGCTAATAAAACTGTAAAAGTAACACAAGTAAAAGAGCTCTATCGGTCGTTTACCGAAACATAAAGCTACATTACGCGGTCTTGGTTTACGTCGTATCAATCACACTGTTGAGTTAGAAGACACAGCATGTGTACGTGGTATGATCAACCAAGTTTCATACATGGTTAAGGTTGAGGGGTAATTCGAATGCATTTGAATACACTTTCTCCTGCTGCAGGTTCTAAATCTGCTGGTAAACGTGTTGGTCGTGGTATCGGTTCTGGTCTAGGTAAGACTGGTGGCCGTGGTCACAAAGGTCAAAAGTCACGTTCTGGCGGTAAAGTACGCGTTGGTTTTGAAGGCGGTCAAATGCCTATGCAACGTCGTCTACCTAAGTTTGGTTTCACTTCTCGCAAATCTTTAGTATCTGCAGAAATAAACCTATACGAGATCGCTAAAGTTGAAGGCGATGTGGTAGACCTAGGTACGCTACAGGCAGCTGGTCTAGTTAAAAAGAACGTTCTGTTCGTTAAAGTTGTTAAATCTGGCGAAGTTTCACGCGCTGTTACCGTTAAAGGCCTTAAAGCCTCTAAAGGTGCTCGCGAAGCTATCGAAGCCGCCGGAGGCAAGGTAGAAGACTAAGGAAGTACTAATGGCTAAACCAGGTCAAGATACACAAAGTGCACAAAGTGGGCTTTCGGAATTGAAACGTCGATTACTATTCGTATTGGGCGCTATCATTATTTACCGTCTAGGTTCATTTGTGCCAATCCCTGGGATTGACGCCGCTGTACTTGCCGATTTCTTCGAGCAACAAAAGGGCACCATTGTTGAAATGTTCAACATGTTCAGCGGTGGTGCGCTTGAGCGCGCTTCGGTGTTAGCACTGGGTATAATGCCTTACATCACAGCTTCAATTATTACGCAACTATTAACGCATATGTATCCTCCGTTTATAGAGCTTAAGAAAGAAGGTGAACAAGGTCGTAAGAAAATTAGCCAGTACACACGCTACGGCACGCTCTTGCTTGCTACTATCCAATCGATCGGTATTGCCACAAGCTTACCGGGTATGATGGACGGGTTAGTTGTTAACCCAGGTCTCGGTTTCTACTTCACCGCAGTGGTGAGTTTAGTAACTGGTACTATGTTCCTGATGTGGTTGGGCGAGCAAATAACTGAACGTGGTATCGGTAACGGTATCTCAGTTCTAATATTTGTTGGTATTGTAGCTAACCTGCCGTCTGCTATTGGTTCGACAGCCGAAATGGCGCGCCAAGGTGATTTACATGTTTTAGCACTGTTATTGATTGCGGTAATCGTATTCGCTGTTACTTATCTTGTAGTGTTCTTTGAACGTGGACAACGTCGTATCGTCGTTAACTACGCAAAGCGCCAACAAGGTCGTCAAGTATTTGCTGCCCAAAGCACGCATTTACCACTAAAAGTAAACATGGCGGGTGTTATTCCACCAATCTTTGCTAGCAGTATAATTCTGTTCCCTGGTACTATTGCCAGCTGGTTCGGCCAGGGTGAAGGTCCTGTCGCTGATGTGCTACAAGCGATTGCTACAACGTTGACTCCAGGTCAGCCTTTGTATGCAATAGTTTTAGCTGCGGCTATTATCTTCTTCTGCTTTTTCTACACAGCGTTGGTTTTTAACCCACGTGAAACAGCAGATAACCTGAAAAAATCTGGCGCATTTATCCCAGGTATTCGTCCAGGCGAGCAGACATCGAAATACATTGATAAAGTGATGACACGCCTGACATTGGCAGGTGCTTTGTATATAACCTTTATCTGTCTGGTGCCCGAATTCATGACCATGGCATGGCAAACGCCATTCTACTTCGGCGGTACATCAATTTTGATTATCGTTGTTGTGATCATGGACTTTATGGCACAAGTACAGACTCATATGATGTCTCATCAATATGATTCTGTGCTGAAAAAAGCGAACCTTAAAGGCTACGGTCGATAAGGTCAGTTTACGGAGTTGAGCAATGAAAGTACGTGCTTCCGTTAAGAAAATATGCCGTAACTGTAAAGTTATTAAACGTGCCGGTGTTGTACGTGTAATTTGCAGTGAGCCTAAGCATAAGCAAAGGCAAGGTTAATTTATAAGTCGTGCAGGCTGAGGTTTCTCGGCCTGTGTTTTCAGTTGTGATTTGGTCTTCGTTTGAGTATCCTTACGGGCTCTTCAAACAGATGATAACCGAATTCAAATATAGGAGATGTGTTAGTGGCCCGTATCGCTGGCATTAACGTCCCTGATCATAAACATGCAGTTATTGGTTTAACAGCTATTTATGGCATAGGTAAGACTCGCTCTAAGGCTATCTTAGTAGCGACTGGTATCGCCGAAACCACAAAAATCGGTGAACTTTCAGACGAAACACTTGACGTATTGCGTGAAGCAGTTGGCAAGTACACTGTAGAAGGTGATCTTCGTCGTGAAGTTACTTTGAATATCAAGCGCCTTATGGACCTTGGTTGTTACCGTGGCCTACGTCACCGTCGCTCTTTACCACTACGTGGTCAAAGAACAAAGACTAACGCGCGTACCCGTAAGGGTCCTCGTAAGCCTATTAAGCGATAAGGGGATAGTATTATGGCTAAGACACCAATTCGTCGTAAAAAGGTTAAAAAGCAAGTTGCTGATGGTATGGCTCATGTTCATGCTTCTTTCAACAACACTATTGTTACAATTACCGACCGTCAAGGTAATGCACTATCATGGGCTACTGCCGGTGGTTCAGGTTTCCGTGGTTCACGTAAATCTACACCATTCGCTGCTCAGGTTGCTGCAGAGCGTGCAGGTACTGCTGCTCAAGAATACGGTTTAAAAAATCTAGAAGTTTTCATCAAAGGTCCAGGTCCAGGTCGTGAATCTGCTGTACGTGCTTTGAATGCTGCTGGTTACCGTATCACCAACATTACTGACGTGACGCCAATACCACACAATGGTTGTCGTCCACCGAAGAAACGTCGCGTTTAACAATAGGTTAGGAGAAATAACATGGCAAGATATTTGGGCCCTAAGCTCAAGCTGAGTCGTCGTGAAGGTACTGACCTGTTCCTTAAGAGCGGCGTAAGAGCTATCGACTCTAAGTGTAAACTTGAGACTGCACCTGGTCAGCACGGCGCTCGTAAAGGTCGCTTATCTGATTACGGTTTACAATTACGTGAAAAGCAAAAAGTACGTCGTATCTACGGTGTATTAGAAAAGCAATTCCGTAACTACTACAAAGAAGCTGCTCGCCTTAAGGGCAACACAGGTGAAAACTTGTTACAGCTTTTAGAGCAACGTTTAGACAATGTTGTATACCGCATGGGTTTTGCAAGCACACGTGCTGAAGCACGTCAGTTAGTAAGCCACAAAGCGGTTTTAGTTAATGGTCGTGTAGTGAACATTCCTTCATTCGTAATTACTCCAGAAGATGTAGTAGTTATCCGTGAAAAGTCTAAGACACAAGCTCGTATCATCGCTGCTCTAGAACTAGCCGAGCAACGTGAAAAACCGACTTGGGTTGAAGTTGACGGTAAGAAAATGGAAGGTAATTTCAAACGCCTACCAGAGCGTTCAGACCTGTCTGCGGACATCAATGAACAACTAATCGTCGAACTTTACTCTAAGTAAAGTTAAGAGTTAAGAGAGGATAAAATGCAGGGTTCTGTTACAGAATTTCTAAAACCAAGGTTAGTCGATATCGACGCTATTAACCCAACTCGTTCTAAAGTAGTTTTAGAGCCATTAGAGCGTGGCTTCGGTCATACTCTTGGGAATGCCTTACGCCGTATACTTCTTTCGTCAATGCCAGGATGTGCAGTAACCGAAGTTGAAATCGACGGTGTGTTGCACGAATACAGCGCGAAAGAAGGCGTACAAGAAGACATCATTGAAATTCTGTTAAATCTTAAAGGTCTAGCAGTTACTTTGGAAGGTAAAGATGAAGTTTTTCTTACCCTGACTAAGTCTGGTGTAGGCCCTGTGACTGCGGCTGATATTCAGCACGACGGCGATGTAACCATTGCCAACCCAGATCATATTATTTGTCATTTAACGGCAGATAATAGTGCGATCAGCATGCGAATTCGTGTTGAACGTGGTCGTGGGTATGTGCCGGCATCTAGCCGTTTATCCTCTGATGACGATGAGCGTCCAATTGGTAGATTGTTGCTTGATGCATCATTTAGCCCAGTTGAACGTATTGCGTACTCGGTTGAATCAGCACGTGTTGAACAACGTACAGACTTAGACAAGTTAATCATTGATATGGAAACAAACGGCACTATAGATCCAGAAGAAGCGATCCGCCGTGCGTCGACTATCTTAGCTGAGCAGCTAGAAGCATTCGTAGACTTACGTGATGTTACTGAGCCAGAAGAGAAAGAAGAGAAGCCAGAATTCGATCCTATTCTACTTCGTCCAGTTGATGATCTTGAACTAACAGTGCGTTCAGCAAACTGTTTGAAAGCCGAGCAAATTCAATATATCGGTGATTTAGTTCAGCGCACAGAAGTCGAGCTTCTTAAAACGCCTAACTTAGGCAAGAAGTCTCTGACTGAAATTAAAGACGTGCTAGCTTCACGTGGTCTATCTCTAGGTATGCGCCTAGAAAATTGGCCACCTGCAAGCCTAGCTGAATAATCTAAATCACTATATTAGTTTAGTTAGAAGGATAGGGTCATGCGCCATCGTAAGAGTGGTCGTCAATTAAACCGTAACAGCAGCCATCGTAAAGCGATGTTCAGCAATATGGCAGGTTCTTTGGTGAAACATGAAATCATCAAAACTACTTTGCCAAAAGCGAAAGAGTTACGTCGTGTAATTGAACCTTTAATCACACTGGCTAAGACTGACAGTGTAGCAAATCGCCGTTTAGCGTTTGCTCGCACGCGTGATAAAGAAGTAGTTGGTAAGTTGTTCAGTGAAATCGGTCCTCGCAATACAGACCGTCCAGGTGGTTACACTCGTATTATTAAGTGTGGCTTCCGTGCTGGTGACAATGCACCAATGGCTTATATTGAACTAGTAGGTCGCACATCTGCGAACGAAGAAGTTCAAGAAGACGCGCAGTCTGCTGAGTAAGTCTTAAAGACACCAAAAAGCCGAGCATAAGCTCGGCTTTTTAATATCTAAAATTTGGCAAAAAATAATATCGCTATCAGTATCCCTGTATATAGCGCAACATTTCAACTATACCATTATCAAACCAACATCTTTGTAAGCCCACTAAGCGTCACTAGAATCTACTTCCCTGAATAACCATTTGTTATTCAACTAGCTTGTTAATTTAAATTTCATGGTCGGTAATAACATTTATAGCTTTGAAAGTTATCTTGCTACTGAATATGTAGCTGTATAAATCTATAGAGTCTACTTTTATCTATGATTTAAATGCGTGATAACTGCGACTGTCAGTGTTTGACCCTCATAAGTTATTAACAATATACATAGGTAAAGATTATAAACTTAGGTCATTTGATCAAAATATTGATCATTTCAGTAGTGGATCGTTTTTTCGATTAAAGATTGAATCTGGGTTTCTTCATTTAACTTACACTTATATAGTTAAAAACAGTCTAGTTTAGTGTTGTTTTTGAGCGTTTAGCTTAAATACTCAGCGAACAGTGTTTTATTTTAAGTTTTCTTCAAAAAAAGGTTGATCTGTTTTTGGATCTCCCTATAATGCGACCCCACTGAGACGGCAGACAGCAACGCTTAGCGAGGCAAGAGTTAATCAGTTAGTCGAGTAAAACTTAAGTTTAGATTTTTAATAAAGTTTAAAATTAAGTGTTGACAAAAAAATAGGAAAGCGTATTATTCGCAGCCCTAGCGAGATAAAGTTTAACTTTAACCGCAACGTTCTTTAACAATATAAAGCAATCATCTGTGTGGGCACTCGTACAGATTGAGTTCTAACAGCCGAGCTTAGTTCGCTAAGCAAGGCAAAAAATTTAGAGTCTCAATTGAAACTGAGTGACCAACAGAAGTAACTTATTTATAAGTTGCTTCGGCACAGTCAATTCAATATCGAAAGATATTAAATAAATTCAGAATTCATTGAGCTGTCGAAAGACAAAAAACTTTTAATTGAAGAGTTTGATCATGGCTCAGATTGAACGCTGGCGGCAGGCCTAACACATGCAAGTCGAGCGGTAACAGAGAGTAGCTTGCTACTTTGCTGACGAGCGGCGGACGGGTGAGTAATGCTTGGGAATATGCCTTTTGGTGGGGGACAACAGTTGGAAACGACTGCTAATACCGCATAATGTCTACGGACCAAAGTGGGGGACCTTCGGGCCTCACGCCAAAAGATTAGCCCAAGTGGGATTAGCTAGTTGGTAAGGTAATGGCTTACCAAGGCAACGATCCCTAGCTGGTTTGAGAGGATGATCAGCCACACTGGGACTGAGACACGGCCCAGACTCCTACGGGAGGCAGCAGTGGGGAATATTGCACAATGGGCGCAAGCCTGATGCAGCCATGCCGCGTGTGTGAAGAAGGCCTTCGGGTTGTAAAGCACTTTCAGTAAGGAGGAAAGGTTAAGTTTTAATAGAGCTTAGCTGTGACGTTACTTACAGAAGAAGCACCGGCTAACTCCGTGCCAGCAGCCGCGGTAATACGGAGGGTGCGAGCGTTAATCGGAATTACTGGGCGTAAAGCGTACGCAGGCGGTTTGTTAAGCGAGATGTGAAAGCCCCGGGCTCAACCTGGGAACTGCATTTCGAACTGGCAAACTAGAGTGTGATAGAGGGTGGTAGAATTTCAGGTGTAGCGGTGAAATGCGTAGAGATCTGAAGGAATACCGATGGCGAAGGCAGCCACCTGGGTCAACACTGACGCTCATGTACGAAAGCGTGGGGAGCAAACAGGATTAGATACCCTGGTAGTCCACGCCGTAAACGATGTCTACTAGAAGCTCGGGTCCTCGGACTTGTTTTTCAAAGCTAACGCATTAAGTAGACCGCCTGGGGAGTACGGCCGCAAGGTTAAAACTCAAATGAATTGACGGGGGCCCGCACAAGCGGTGGAGCATGTGGTTTAATTCGATGCAACGCGAAGAACCTTACCTACACTTGACATACAGAGAACTTACTAGAGATAGTTTGGTGCCTTCGGGAACTCTGATACAGGTGCTGCATGGCTGTCGTCAGCTCGTGTTGTGAGATGTTGGGTTAAGTCCCGCAACGAGCGCAACCCCTATCCTTAGTTGCTAGCAGGTAATGCTGAGAACTCTAAGGAGACTGCCGGTGATAAACCGGAGGAAGGTGGGGACGACGTCAAGTCATCATGGCCCTTACGTGTAGGGCTACACACGTGCTACAATGGCGCATACAGAGTGCTGCGAACTCGCGAGAGTAAGCGAATCACTTAAAGTGCGTCGTAGTCCGGATTGGAGTCTGCAACTCGACTCCATGAAGTCGGAATCGCTAGTAATCGCGTATCAGAATGACGCGGTGAATACGTTCCCGGGCCTTGTACACACCGCCCGTCACACCATGGGAGTGGGTTGCTCCAGAAGTAGATAGTCTAACCCTCGGGAGGACGTTTACCACGGAGTGATTCATGACTGGGGTGAAGTCGTAACAAGGTAGCCCTAGGGGAACCTGGGGCTGGATCACCTCCTTATACGATTTAGAACTTATTTGTTCGTAGTGTCCACACAGATGATTGTTAATTAGTGCGTATCCCTTTGGGATAACTAATTAATATGCTCTTTAAAAATTTGGAAAAGCTGATAATAAAATTCGTATAAATACAGTGTATTTGTACAGAGTTTTCAAAAGTAAAAAAGAATGATAGCAGTATCATTCAGTGCCATTTAATGAACGTTTACGTTTGTTGATTGGTATCTACTTTAGTATTCAATATTAACTTCTGGCGAAGTTAAACTGTCACGAAACAAAGACCCGTTTGGGTTGTATGGTTAAGTGACTAAGCGTACACGGTGGATGCCTTGGCAGTTGGAGGCGATGAAGGACGTATTAACTTGCGATAAGCCTAGTCAAGCTAGTAAAAAGCACTTGAGACTAGGATTTCCGAATGGGGAAACCCACCTGCTTGCAGGTATCGTTAACTGAATACATAGGTTAACGAGGCGAACGCGGAGAACTGAAACATCTAAGTACCCGTAGGAAAAGAAATCAACCGAGATTCCGAAAGTAGCGGCGAGCGAAATCGGAACAGCCCTTAAGCTTAATTGGTGTTAATGGAAGGCTCTGGAAAGTGCCACGATACAGGGTGATAGTCCCGTACATGAAAATCCCTTTTAAGTGAAATCGAGTAGGTCGGAGCACGTGAAACTTTGACTGAATATAGGTGGACCATCATCTAAGGCTAAATACTCCCAACTGACCGATAGTGAACCAGTACCGTGAGGGAAAGGCGAAAAGAACCCCTGTGAGGGGAGTGAAATAGAACCTGAAACCGTGTACGTACAAGCAGTAGGAGCCCACTTGTTGGGTGACTGCGTACCTTTTGTATAATGGGTCAGCGACTTATATTTTGTAGCGAGGTTAACCGAATAGGGTAGCCGTAGGGAAACCGAGTCTTAACTGGGCGACTAGTTGCAAGGTATAGACCCGAAACCCGGTGATCTAGCCATGGGCAGGTTGAAGGTTGAGTAACATCAACTGGAGGACCGAACCCACTAACGTTGAAAAGTTAGGGGATGACCTGTGGCTAGGAGTGAAAGGCTAATCAAACCGAGAGATAGCTGGTTCTCCCCGAAATCTATTTAGGTAGAGCCTCGGACGAATACTTACGGGGGTAGAGCACTGTTAAGGCTAGGGGGTCATCCCGACTTACCAACCCTTTGCAAACTCCGAATACCGTAAAGTAATATCCGGGAGACACACGGCGGGTGCTAACGTCCGTCGTGAAGAGGGAAACAACCCAGACCGCCAGCTAAGGTCCCAAAGTCATAGTTAAGTGGGAAACGATGTGGAAAGGCCCAGACAGCCAGGAGGTTGGCTTAGAAGCAGCCATCCTTTAAAGAAAGCGTAATAGCTCACTGGTCGAGTCGGTCTGCGCGGAAGATGTAACGGGGCTAAACTATGCACCGAAGCTGCGGATTCAGAATTTATTCTGAGTGGTAGGGGAGCGTTCTGTAAGCGGTTGAAGGTGTACCGGGAGGTATGCTGGACGTATCAGAAGTGCGAATGCTGACATGAGTAACGATAATGCGGGTGAAAAACCCGCACGCCGGAAGACCAAGGGTTCCTATCCCATGTTAATCAGGGTAGGGTAAGTCGACCCCTAAGGCGAGGCCGAAAGGCGTAGTCGATGGGAAACGGATTAATATTTCCGTACTTGGTATAATTGCGATGGGGGGACGGAGCAGGCTAAGCAAGCATGGCGTTGGTAGTCCATGTGAAAGTGAGTAGGCTAGTGACTTAGGTAAATCCGGGTTGCTGTTAGGCTGAGACACGAGACGAGTCACTAAGGTGATGAAGTTGCTGATGCCATACTTCCAGGAAAAGCCTCTAAGCTTCAGATTATACCGAATCGTACCCCAAACCGACACAGGTGGTCAGGTAGAGAATACTAAGGCGCTTGAGAGAACTCGGGTGAAGGAACTAGGCAAAATCGTACCGTAACTTCGGGAGAAGGTACGCTCCGATTGGTGATGGGATTTACTCCCTAAGCTGATTGGAGCCGCAGTGACCAGGTGGCTGGGACTGTTTATTAAAAACACAGCACTGTGCAAAATCGCAAGATGACGTATACGGTGTGACACCTGCCCGGTGCCGGAAGGTTAATTGATGGGGTTATCTTCGGAGAAGCTCTTGATCGAAGCCCCGTAAACGGCGGCCGTAACTATAACGGTCCTAAGGTAGCGAAATTCCTTGTCGGGTAAGTTCCGACCTGCACGAATGGTGTAACCATGGCCACGCTGTCTCCACCCGAGACTCAGTGAAATTGAAATCGCAGTGAAGATGCTGTGTACCCGCGGCTAGACGGAAAGACCCCGTGAACCTTTACTACAGCTTGGCACTGAACATTGAACCTACATGTGTAGGATAGGTGGGAGACTTAGAAGATGAGACGCTAGTTTTGTTGGAGTCGTCCTTGAAATACCACCCTTGTAGTTTTGATGTTCTAACGTTGGCCCCTGAATCGGGGTTACGGACAGTGCCTGGTGGGTAGTTTGACTGGGGCGGTCTCCTCCCAAAGAGTAACGGAGGAGCACGAAGGTTGGCTAAGTACGGTCGGACATCGTACGGTTAGTGTAATGGTAGAAGCCAGCTTAACTGCGAGACAGACACGTCGAGCAGGTACGAAAGTAGGTCATAGTGATCCGGTGGTTCTGAATGGAAGGGCCATCGCTCAACGGATAAAAGGTACTCCGGGGATAACAGGCTGATACCGCCCAAGAGTTCATATCGACGGCGGTGTTTGGCACCTCGATGTCGGCTCATCACATCCTGGGGCTGAAGTCGGTCCCAAGGGTATGGCTGTTCGCCATTTAAAGTGGTACGCGAGCTGGGTTTAGAACGTCGTGAGACAGTTCGGTCCCTATCTGCCGTGGGCGTTTGAGAATTGAGAGGGGTTGCTCCTAGTACGAGAGGACCGGAGTGAACGAACCGCTGGTGTTCGGGTTGTCATGCCAATGGCATTGCCCGGTAGCTACGTTCGGAACTGATAAGCGCTGAAAGCATCTAAGCGCGAAGCAGGCCTCGAGATGAGTTCTCACTAGAGCTATAAGCTCTCTGAAGGGCCGTTGAAGACTACAACGTTGATAGGCAAGATGTGGAAGCATAGTGATATGTTAAGCTAACTTGTACTAATTACCCGTGAGGCTTAACCATACAACGCCAAACGCGTTTTATGTGATAGTTGATAGCGCAAGAAGTTAATAGACTAAAGTAGATTTACTGAAAACTTTTATTATCAGAATTCCAAATTTTAGTTAATTGCTAACGCGATTAACACCAAATTTGCTTGGTAACAATAGCGTTTTGGACCCACCTGACCCCATGCCGAACTCAGTAGTGAAACGAAACAGCGCCGATGATAGTGTAGCATTTGCTATGTGAAAGTAGGACATTGCCAGGCTCCAAATTGAGAAAGCCCGACTAGAAATAGTCGGGCTTTTTTACGTTTAAAATGTGAGTTAGCGAGAGTAAAGTTAGCGAGAGTAAAGTTAGCGAGAGTAAAGTTAGCGAACGTTTGACATAGGGCGCGAAAAGTTTATTTTTGTAAAACTCGAAACTCGAAACTCGAAACTCGAAACTCGAAACTCGAAACTCGAAACTCGAAACTCGAAACTCGAAACTCGAAACTCGAAACTCGAAACTCGAAACTCGAAACTCGAAACTCGCAAATTTATTTCCTCTATCAGCTAAAGAATTTTGATTTTATGACTGTTTCAAATTCATGACAGTAAGTAACTCAGTAATTACAAAATAGGCTGTAATATTTAGTTAATTATGTCGCCAAAAACTGAAATAATGTGTTGATTTCTATATGCTCTTGCCAAATTATTATACTAATAGGTGAAGTGCATGAACTCTTCCACTGATGCTGCGCAGTTTGACGCAGTGACAACAAGTAAATCGAAATGGAACTTTCATGATACCCAATGGGTGTTGAGTCTTTTTGGTACTGCCGTCGGTGCAGGTATTTTGTTTTTGCCAATTAATATTGGTATTGGTGGCTTTTGGCCGCTGATCATTTTAGCGTGTTTAGCGTTTCCAATGACTTTCTTAGCCCACCGTGGTTTAGCGCGTTTTGTATTGTCATCAAAGAACAAAGATGCTGATTTTACCGATGTGGTTGAAGAGCATTTTGGTGTGAATGCTGGTAGATTAATTTCATTATTGTATTTCTTATCAATATTTCCAATTCTACTGATCTATGGTGTTGGCCTAACTAATACTGTTGATAGTTTTATGGTAAACCAATTAGGTATGGAAGCACCTTCTAGAGTATTGCTTTCAGGAATTTTAGTTGCAGGTATGATCAGCTTGATGCTCGGTGGTGAAAGGCTAATGTTGCGTGCTTTTGCTATTTTAGTGTATCCGTTAGTCGGTATTTTATTGTTTTTATCGTTGTATTTAATTCCGAGCTGGCAAGTACCAAATATGGCCTTTCCTGAGTTTGCAGGCTTTAGTAAAACGTTATGGCTGTCAATTCCTATTATAGTGTTCTCATTTAGCCACGCAGCGGCGATCTCAAGCTTTGTAAACGTACAGCGAGGTCATTATGGTAAACAAGCGACAGCTAAGTCCGAGGCGATTCTAAAGCGCACCAGTTTATTACTGATAGTGTTCGTTCTATTGTTTGTATTTTCGTGTGTACTTTCATTAACACCAGAGCAAATGTTGCAAGCAAAAGCACAAAATGTATCCGTGTTATCATACTTAGCTAATGTTACTGACAACTCATTTATTGCCACCTTTGGCCCGCTAGTCGCGTTTATTGCTATCACTTCATCTTTCTTAGGTCACTTTTTAGGAGCAAGAGAAAGCTTTAATGGGCTTGTTACTAAGCAAACCAACCTATCAGTGAAGAACGCCGATAAAATTGGCGTTGCTATTATGTTCTTGGCAATTTGGTTTTGTGCTGTTAAAAACCCAAGTATATTAGATATGATGGACCAACTATCAGGGCCGATTATTGCGATGATCTTATTCATCATGCCAATGATCGCTGTTTATAAGGTTCCAGCATTACAAAAGTACCGTGGCCGTTTTAGCACTTTGTTTGTGTTAGCTGTAGGCTTATTAGCGGTAGCTGCATTGATTTATGGTTTTGTTGCTTAGCGAGTAGCTTTAGAGACTTTAGTTAGATTAAATAAAGGCCCTGTAGGTGACAAACTTACAGGGCTTTTTAGTTTATGCTATTGCAGCTAGAGCGCAGGTTCTAATATCAGCGGTGACGGTAAAATTAATGGACACACCGCTAGCGGACAAAGCATCTCATTCCAATTGTATGGTGGAATTTCCGGCAACCTCCATAATGATTAAATTAGCCTGGGGCGAAGTTAAATCTCAAAGTGCCAATGGCCTTTGCTATAAAAGTAATGTTAAAGATTTGAGCCCCAGCGGTGTACATCAGGTTATCGCTAATAGCGGTGCATGGGTTGAAAGAGGAGAGTATTGCCTAGATAAAACTAACGCTTTTACCATGAGTGATGGTGATAGAACCTTTGTCCTAAAAGGTTTTCACATTGTTACTAAAGAGCTTAAAGATTGGATATGGATCTCATTTATTTGGCAACCCGAACCAGATATAGGCTTTGGTAGTGACAGACCGGACAGTATCAGTGATGTCTACAGCAACTATATTATGTTAGTGTCGGTCAATGAACTGGAAATGGATCCCTCCCCAGGAAATGGAATGAATAACCTCCCGCTGTTTACTGGCAGTAAAAAATTATTTTTAAACTATCGCAATAAAAAAGAGGTAATCACTTGGAACTCTAACCCTTTTATTGAAGGGCCCGATTCCACCAGTAATTGTATTAGTTGTCATCAGGGAATATTTGCCACGGGCAAATTTGGGCCAAATACAGAGCGTAAACATTTTCCTTATGACTATACCTTTGGCACGCAAAACCGTGATCTTATCTTGATGCCAAGAGTATCATTCAGAAAAGCCATTAACCGAGCCGCAGCGAAATTTAGGTCTAGTCACAAAGATGACAAATAGGGTAAGCGAACTCAGTTTTGAAAATTAACAATGTACTTGAAAAAGCTAAGGAGGTTAGAAGTGCCCCGATGGTGGTGGTGAATAGTCTAATAGTATTTGTAGCTTTAGAGTATCAAGCCAGAGAGAAGCTGAAAGAATAAAAGGCCTACGTAAGGGGCAAGCCCCTTGTATTTGCATATTTGTCGGCGGGGTTTTATGCCGCGTAGCTTTAAATAGGTCGCTGTTAATAATTGCTATTTATGGAACGTAATATTTCCTATAATAGTAATTATTGATTAAGTATTGATGTAACCAACTAATGTTAAAGCAACTTGTAGTCGCTAGTAGTCTAATTATTGTTAGCGGATGTGATGACAACGTTAAACCTAAGCAATCAAAGGCTGCAGTACAACCTTATCAATTAACAACACTTGAACATTATCAGCATCAAGCTAATAACTTACTTCGCAGTATTAGAGTGCAAAAAGACGCAGCTAATTTAGAAACTCAATCTGCTGATTTAGTCGCGCTATCGCAGACTATCCTCAATGACTTGATAGTTGATTATCCACAATGTGCTGAATACATAAATGCGCTTATTGCTGTTGCTGATTTGCTCCCTTCATTGCCCCTAGAAGAAATTGAAAGTGGTTATCATAGCGATGGTAAGCTACCTAAGTTTGACGATCCCATATGTTATCACGGTAAGGATTTATTGGTTCATCCTGCGACTGTACAGGCGGTTGCTCGTTTAGGATTTGTTGACCCACAAGCTTATGAATATGCTGAACTTGAGATTATTGAGGTGATAGCTCATTTTGATCAGGTTGAACAAGCATTAAATAAATAACAAAATGCCGGAGTGTTAACGGGTACTGACATAAAATTGTCATACCAGCTTGCTACTTTAGCACTCTCTTAATGAAGTAATGGGTTGATGATAAGTGAGTGCTCGGCTAGCTATATTAGAAAATATCTTAAAAAACAGTGAAATAACGACACTGTTTCAACCCATCTTTGATATTGCAGGGCAGCAAATTTTAGGTTACGAAGCATTAAGTCGAGGCCCTAAAAATTGCGATCTAGAGATGCCAAATGCGCTTTTTAGTGCTGCAATTGTGCACGATAAAATCTCAGAGCTTGAGTTGTTATGCCGTTCAAAAGCGATCGAAAATTTTGTAAGGTTAAAACTACAAGGCAAATTATTCTTAAATGTAAGTCCTAAAACGTTACTTGATCCCTGCCATCCGAAAGGCGAAACATTACACCTAATTAAGCAGTTTGGCTTGGCCGCTAATAGAGTGGTGATTGAAGTTACCGAACAAGAAAAGGTTGATGATGGTTTTTTATTGCTAAAAACAATTGCCCATTATCGCCAGCTCGGTTTTTCGATTGCCATCGATGATTTAGGTGCAGGCTACTCAGGGTTAAAGCAATGGTCAGAATTATGTCCTGACTATGTGAAGATTGACCGTTATTTTATTGACCATTGCGATGAAAGCGTGGTTAAAAAAGAATTTTTAAAATCAATTATAGAGTTAGCGAAAGTTACCAAAACAGCGGTGATAGCAGAGGGCATAGAGCGGGTTGAAGAACTCAGTTTACTTGAAGGGCTAGGCATTGTGAATGCGCAAGGCTTTTTGCTGGAACGACCAAGTTTAAAACCTAGCTTAGCGTTTGACTCAGCTCAATTACAGCAATTAAGTTTTACCCCACTTAACAATCAGTTTGAGCAATCAATGGCGATAGGTTGGTTAGCAATCGAACAAGCCCCAATAGACAGTCATACTCGTTGTAAAGATGCGCATAATATTTTTGAAAAAGATAAATCGATTATCAGTCTTGCGGTTGTCAATGAAAGCTTGCAGCCGATAGGCTTATTACACAAAGATCAACTAACAGAAGTATTTGCGGCTCCTTATGGCCATGCTTTATACGACAAACAACCGGTTACGGCATTAATGCACAAGCAACCCTTGGTAGTTGATGAAAATCAGCTGCTTGATACTGTTAGTCAGCAAATTACCGAAAATGATTTTGATATTCGCCGTCATATTGTGATCACTCGCACTGAGCAGTACTTAGGGCTCGCGCCACTGCGGGATATTTTAAAACATATTACGGAAGAGAAAATTCGTCATGCTCAGCATGCTAATCCACTTACTATGCTGCTGGGGAATGTTGCAATTAACGAAGCAATTGAGCATAGATTAAGAGCCAAACACAGCTTTGCATTAGCCTATATTGATTTAAACCACTTTAAGCAGTTCAACGATTTATATGGTTACGCCAGTGGTGATAGTGTTATCAAATTATTGGCCGATGTCACCACCCAAGCTTGTAGTAATGTGCCCAGTTTTGTTGGTCATATTGGTGGCGATGATTTTATGGTGGTCTTTGATGGTGATGATGCGGCTACAGTATGTAACAACATAATAACTGAGTTTGAGCTGAAATCTCGTGCATTCTTTACGCCAGAGCATATTGCCAGTGGTGGTTATTGGGCAACTAATCGTGAAGGTGAAAAGCAATTTGTACCTTTACTTACTTTATCGATTGGCGTTGTTGAACCCGATCTAGAGCAGTGTACTAACAGTCATCAAATTGCTGCATTGGCAACAGATGCTAAAAAAGAAGCAAAACGTTATCGCCACAGCTATCTATTTTTATGTAAACGACGTGGCCCTGCTTTGGCGGTTGTACGTTTAACTCCTGAGAAACAAGTCATATAAAATAACGTTAAGTAGGGCTGTTTTTCTTGAGTATTTATTGCTCAGCGTGTAGCTTTACTAAAACACTAGAAAATAATAAATATGACTAGGTATTTCTTTTCACTCATCTCGCTCTCGGTACTTATTGTTAGTACTGTATGCAGTGCTAAAACTGCAGCAAAAGAAACGATCACAATCGCTCAAGAACCTCGAACATTATATAAACGAGATGCATACTTAAAAGAGTTACTGCAACGTGCGCTTGATGCTGCTAATTATTCAGCCCAGTTAGAATCTGTCGTGGTACATCCTCACCAGCAGCGCGCGCTCATAGCCCTTGCCGATAATAGCGTTGACCTATATTGGAGTATGACCAGCCCCGAACGCGAAACCTTAGCAATACCGATAAAAGTGCCGTTATTTAAAGGTTATATTGGTAAGCGAGCCTTAGTAACTAGGCAGTTGTTTCTTAATCGCTTTGCTGATATCAAGAGCAAAGAGCAACTAAAAGGGTTTACTGCAATTCAAGGGCATGACTGGCCGGATACCAAAATATTGGCATACAATGATTTATCGGTGCGACCGTTTGCAAATTATCAAGCGATGTTTAATATCGTTTTGACCGGACGAGTTGATTACTTTCCTCGCTCCTTCATAGAAGTAAGCTCAGAGTTAAAAGAAGTTAATAAGCAAGCGCTGGTTATTGTGCCAAATTTATATATTAGCTACCCGAGTGCATTTTATTATTTTGTTGCAAAACACAGGCCAGAACTGGCAAAAACGCTCAGCGATGGCTTAGCTATTATGCAAAAGAACGGTAGTTTTGATGAGCTATTTAATCAGTATTTTGGCGATGATTTAAAGGCCTTGCCATTTGATCCGCAAAATACTGTTGAGATCAAATTAGAGAACCCTTATTTTAATCATTAAAAAAGGAGCCTAGGCTCCTTTTAGTATCGATCTGAGTATAACTCGCTATTAGCGAAGTAACGCTTCAGTTAACACTGGGCGAATTTCACGGATCATCGCTTGTGTTAATTTCGGTGCGCCACAGATAATATTACCGCTGTGAGCGTAATTATTACCACCGGCAAAATCTACAACCATACCGCCAGCTTCTTTAACCATTAGTTCACCTGCAGCTGAGTTCCATGGTTTTAAACCAATTTCAAAGAAACCATCAACACGGCCAGCTGCCACGTATGCCATGTCTAGTGCAGAACAACCGGCACGGCGAATATCAGCAGTGTGAACAAACAATGCTTTGAATGCTTCAGTATACGCATCCATATGGTGTTTGTTTTTGAATGGGAAACCAGTGGCAAGAACAGTACCAGAAAGAACGGTAGTTTTACTTACACGAAGACGTTTGCTATTTAGCTGTGCGCCTTGACCACGAGAAGCGGTGAAAAGCTCGCCACGAATTGGATCGTAGATAACAGCTTGGTCTAGACGACCTTTAACTTTAAGTGCGATAGAAACCGCGTAATGAGGGATGCCTTTGATGAAGTTTGTAGTGCCATCAATAGGATCAACAATCCATTGGTAATCTGCATCTTTACCTACGTGCTCACCTAGCTCTTCACCAACAATAGAGTGAGTAGGGTAAGATTGTAAAATAGTGTCGCGAATTACGGCTTCGGCTTCTTTATCAATATTCGTTACTAAATCATTAGTGCCTTTTTGTTGCACTTCAACTTTTGATAAATCTTCGCCAGCGCGAAGTAAAATTTTGCCTGCGTTACGCGCAGCGCGAACCGCAATGTTTAACATTGGATGCATGGTATTACCTTTGGGTTGTAAAAGAACGTGTATATATTTCTATATATTTCAGCCGGCGTATTCTAGCGATTTTTGACACAAAGTAAACAATAAACCCCAAAAAGTTTTGAGTGTTTTTTGTACTGGGTTGAGTTGCAAGGTAAAAATTACAAGACAAAAGCCAGCATTGATCGTTGATACATCAAACTTCCCATATTTATTACCTAGAACCTAGAACCTAGAACCTAGAACCTAGAATCTTTGCTGCTTACAGCTTTTCTCTATGTTATAATTCGCGCAATTTTTTGGTATGAGTTAAACAGTAATGATCTTAGATGACATCCGCATTGTTTTAGTAAACACCTCGCATTCAGGTAACATCGGCTCAGCGGCGCGCGCGATGAAAACCATGGGCTTATCAAAACTGTATTTAGTTGATCCAGCGTGTGAAGTTGATAGCCACGCCAGCGCATTAGCGGCCGGTGCAACTGATGTGCTAGGTAATGCGGTGATAGTTGACACAGTTGCTGAAGCGATTGCAGGTTGTGCCCTAACTATTGGTACTAGCGCCCGTTCACGTACTTTATCGTGGCCTATGGTGGAACCACGTGAATGTGGTGAGAAGCTAGTTGCCGAAGCTGTTACTGGTCCTGTAGCATTAGTTTTTGGCCGCGAAAACAGTGGTTTAAGTAATGAAGAACTGCAACTGTGCAACTATCATGTGTGTATTCCGGCTAATCCTGAATATAGCTCGCTTAATTTAGCAATGGCTGTGCAGACCTTATGTTACGAAACGCGTATGGCGTTTTTAAATCAACAACCAAAAGCCACGCCAGTAGATGATGCTGTGTATCCAAGCTCAAAACAAACCGAGTTATTTTACGAACACTTAGAACAAACCTTACTGGAAACAGGCTTTATTATTAAGCAGCATCCGGGCATGGTAATGACTAAGCTACGTCGTTTATTTAACCGTGCACGCCCAGAAGATGCCGAGCTAAATATCTTGCGCGGTATTTTAACCTCAATAAATAAGTCTACTAAATAAGCGAAAGTTATAAGACTATTTGCCGCTAATACTTGACTAAATTACTCAGGTAATTACAATGAACACAGTACTTGACTAAAACAGTCGGGTATTGAAGTTAATTGAGGTGCTAGGAAGATATAGGCACTAGGAATAGCTTGACTAGAATCGAGCTATATAAACTTTGTAGAACCTAGAACCTAGAACCTAGAACCTAGAACCTAGAACCTAGAACCTAGAACCTAGAACCTAGAACCTAGAACCTAGACTTTATTTAATACTTGACTATTTTACTCTGGTAATTAAAATTTGCACTCTTTAGTGCGGGGGCTCCATGAAGTTAACATCAAAAGGCAGGTATGCCGTCACAGCGATGCTGGATGTTGCGCTACATACAAATGTAGGGCCAGTTCCCCTTGCTGATATTTCAGAACGACAAGAAATTTCTTTGTCGTATCTAGAGCAGTTATTTGCCCGGTTACGTAAAAGTGGTTTAGTCAGCTCAGTGCGTGGACCTGGTGGTGGTTATTTACTCGGTCGAGAAACGCATGCAATTTCGGTTGGTGATGTGATCAACGCCGTTGATGAATCAATAGATGCAACCCGATGCCATGGTGCAACGGGCGGCTGTCAAAGCGGTATGCGGTGTTTAACTCACACCTTATGGTCTGATCTAAGTACCAGAATAGAAGACTTTTTAAACGGTATTACCCTTGCTGAATTGGTGGAAAAGTCAGATGTGAAGGAAGTTTCATCTCGCCAAGATAACAGCGTTAATAATGCACTTAAGCAATTGGAAAATATTCAAGTAAGCTGCCAACTATAAGTTGGCGTCCAGCGGAGAAAGAAATGAAGTTACCGATTTATTTAGATTACGCAGCAACCACGCCAGTTGACGAGCGTGTAGCAAAAGAAATGATGCAATGCCTAACAATGGATGGCAATTTTGGTAACCCTGCATCACGTTCACACCGTTTTGGTTGGCAAGCTGAAGAAGCGATTGATCAAGCTCGTACTGATATCGCAGATTTAATTAACGCAGACCCACGTGAAATCGTTTTCACTTCGGGTGCGACAGAATCAAACAACCTTGCAATTAAAGGCGCAGCACAGTTTTATAAAAAGAAAGGTAAGCACGTTATTACCGCTAAAACTGAGCATAAAGCAGTGATCGACACCTGTCGTGAGCTAGAGCGTCAAGGGTTTGAAGTAACCTATATGGACGTTGAAGAAAACGGCCTACTTGATTTACAAAAATTAGCCGACACAATGCGCGATGACACAGTATTAGTGAGCATTATGCATGTAAACAACGAGCTAGGTGTAATTCAAGATATCGCGACTATTGGCGAAATGTGTCGCGAACGTAAAATCATGTTCCACGTTGATGCTGCACAAAGTGCCGGTAAAGTTTTAATCGACGTGCAACAGCTTAAAGTTGATTTTATGTCATTCTCAGCGCACAAAGTATATGGCCCGAAAGGCATCGGTGCATTGTATGTTCGCCGTAAACCGCGTGCTCGTTTAGAAGCACAAATGCATGGTGGTGGTCATGAGCGTGGAATGCGCTCTGGTACGCTAGCGACTCACCAGTTGGTTGGTATGGGTGCTGCATTTAGAATTGCCAAACAAGATTTCGAAAAAGATCATGCTCACATCAGCGCGCTTCGTAAGCGTTTAATTGATGGCATTATGGCTGATATGGATGAAGTGTACTTTAACGGTACGCCGGACCAATCAGTACCAGGAATAATTAACATCAGCTTTAACTTTGTTGAAGGTGAGTCGTTATTGATGGCTGTTAAAGATATTGCTGTATCATCAGGTTCTGCCTGTACTTCAGCAAGTTTAGAGCCTTCTTATGTATTACGTGCGCTTGGCCGCAACGATGAATTAGCACACAGCTCAATTCGTTTTAGTATTGGTCGTTTTACCACCGAAGAAGAGATTGATTATACCGTCAATTTAATGAAAAACTCTATCGGTCGCTTACGTGAGATGTCTCCTCTTTGGGAAATGCATCAAGAGGGTGTTGATTTAGATTCAGTTGAATGGGCTCATCATTAATTGACGAGCACATCCACTAGCAGGTAATGAGGATAGAATTATGGCGTATAGTGATAAAGTAATCGATCATGTTGAAAACCCACGTAACGTAGGTGTATTAGACAAAAATGATCCATCAGTAGCAACGGGTATGGTTGGCGCACCAGCATGTGGTGACGTAATGAAGCTGCAAATTAAAGTATCAGCTGCAGGCATAATTGAAGATGCTAAATTTAAAACATACGGTTGTGGTAGCGCAATTGCTTCATCGTCACTTGTAACAGAGTGGGTTAAAGGCAAGACCTTAGATGAAGCTGCAATGATCAAAAACACTGATATCAGTGCTGAGCTTGAATTGCCTCCAGTGAAAATTCACTGTTCAATTTTAGCTGAAGATGCAATTCAAGCAGCAATTGCAGATTACAAAAGTAAACAAGCGAAGTAAGAGATAAATCATGGCAGTGACATTGACAGAAGCGGCAGTAAACCGCGTAGAATCATTTTTAGCAAATCGCGGAAAAGGCTTAGGCCTGCGCGTAGGCATTAAAACGACGGGCTGTTCAGGTCTTGCATATGTTCTTGAGTTTGTTGACGAGTTATCTGAAGGCGACGAAGTATTTGAATCTAAAGGGGTTAAAGTAATCGTCGACGCTAAAAGCTTAGTTTATATTGATGGCACCGAGCTTGATTACACTAAAGAAGGTTTGAACGAAGGGTTTAAATTTATTAACCCAAATCAAGCTGATGAGTGTGGTTGTGGCGAAAGTTTCACAGTATAAACAATAAAGTGATTGTACTCTTAAGCCCTGCACCTGTAGGGCTTTGTTCTATCTGAATTTTAAGCCAATAGATTGTTGGCATGGTTGGAATTATGCGCTATTTTGAATTGTTTGCGATACCCGTTGATTACAATGTAGATTTGGCAAAAGTAACTAAGAATTACCTCGAACTCCAGCGTGCCGTTCATCCAGATCGCCATGCCAATGCCAGCAGCCGTGATAAGTTATTAGCCGTACAAAATACCGCAGAAATTAATGATGCCTTACAAATTTTAAAGCATCCGGTAAAACGCGCAGAATACATGCTGAGTGAATTGGGTGTTGATATTCGTGCCGAGCAGCAAACACTACAAGATCCACTGTTTTTAATGCAGCAAATGGAATTACGTGAAGAGCTTGAAGAGCTAAGCACAAGCGATGATCCAGACACAGCGATTGCTCAGTTCGAGAAGCAAATAAAACAACTAGACACTCAATATAGTGCGCAACTTGCTGAGCAATTGGCAAGTAATGACGAGCAGCAATGGCAGTTAGCCGCTGATAGCATTCGAAAATTAAAGTTCGTGTATAAATTACGAGATGAATTAGAGCGTATTGAAGACAGTTTATTCGACGATTAATTATCTAACTTACTGCACCATTGGTAAGTCAAACAAGAGTTAAAGATCATTATGGCATTATTGCAGATTGCTGAGCCAGGGCAGAGCGCGGCACCACATGAACATAAGTTAGCAATTGGTATTGACCTTGGTACTACCAACTCACTTGTTGCGACAGTACAAAGTGGCGAAGCCCGTACATTAACCGATGTTAATGGCGCAGCCATGTTACCGTCTGTTGTACGTTACGCCGCTGATGGTATAACAGTAGGCGAACTTGCCGCTCAAGCTGCAACACAAGATCCTGTGAATACTTTAATTTCAGTTAAACGTTTTTTAGGTAAAACTCAAGCTGAAATAGAGCAAAGCTACGGCCAATTACCGTATGATTTTTGTCAGCATGATGGCGCATTAGCGATTACCACCGCGGCTGGCAACATCAGCCCAATCACCGCATCAAGCGATATTTTAAAAGCATTAAAGCAACGCGCCGAAGAAAGCTTTGCAGGGCAAGATATTTTAGGTGCCGTGATCACAGTACCTGCTTATTTTGATGATGCACAGCGCCAAAGCACCAAAGATGCCGCAGAGCTTGCTGGTATTAATGTACTGCGTTTATTAAACGAGCCAACTGCAGCCGCAGTTGCCTATGGTTTAGATTCAGGCCAAGAAGGCATTATCGCAGTTTATGATTTAGGCGGCGGTACCTTTGATATTTCAATCTTGCGTTTAAACCAAGGTGTATTTGAAGTACTGGCAACCGGTGGTGATTCAAGCCTAGGTGGCGATGATTTTGACTCATTATTAGTGGATCATTTTAAACGTGAAACCGGTGTGATGACGCTATCTCCATCAGTATTACGCTTATTTATTAATAAAGCTAAAGCTTGTAAAGAAGCACTAAGCCAATATGCTAAAGTGAATGTTGGTCTTGAGTTTGATGATGAAAAATACACGGTTGAAGTCACTCGCGAAAAGTTTGAAGAACTAGCCATGGTGCTGGTGAAAAAAACACTCCGTTCGTGTCGCCGTGCAGTTAAAGATGCTGGTATTACAAACGACGAAGTACTGCAAGTAGTTATGGTCGGCGGTTCAACCCGTATGCCAATCGTACGTAACCAAGTCGCTGAGTTTTTTAATAAAGAGCCGCTTACCTCTATTGATCCGGACCGCGTCGTTGCACTTGGTGCAGCATTACAAGCGGATGTGTTAGTGGGTAACAAGCCTGATTCAGACATGTTGTTACTTGATGTATTACCACTGTCGCTTGGCCTTGAGACTATGGGCGGCTTAGTGGAAAAGATTATTCCGCGTAATACCACTATACCTGTAGCACGAGCACAAGAGTTTACCACTTTTAAAGATGGTCAAACTGCAATGTCTCTGCATGTATTGCAAGGTGAACGAGAGCTAGTTGATGATTGCCGTTCATTGGCTAAATTTAGCTTAAAAGGTATTCCACCAATGGCAGCCGGTGCGGCGCATATTCGTGTGACCTTTAAAGTCGATGCCGATGGCTTACTTAGCGTATCTGCAATGGAAAAATCAACTGGCGTACAAGCTGAAATCCAGGTTAAACCATCGTTTGGTTTGTCAGATGACCAAGTAGCTAATATGCTTAAAGAGTCGATGACTAATGCCAAAGATGATATGCAAGCGCGTATGCTCAAAGAGCAACAAGTTGAAGCATTGCGTGTTATCGAAGCACTTTATGCATCATTAGCAACAGACAGTGCTTTACTTGCTGAACATGAATTAACTAACTTGAACGCTGAAATAGCGAAGCTAGTTACAGTTCGTGAGACAGCTACCGAGCCAAATCAAATAAAAGCAGCCATTGAGAAAGTTGATAACGCCAGCAGTAAATTTGCTGAGTTAAGAATGGATGCATCGATCAAAAAAGCACTGCAAGGGCAGTCAGTAGACAACGTTTAAAAGAGGTTAGAATGCCACAAATTATTTTTCTTCCCCATCCGGAATTATGTCCTGACGGCGCTGCAATTGATGCACCAAGTGGTGAAACAGTTCTTAATGTTGCACTTAAAAACGGTATCAGTATTCCACATGCTTGTGAAAAGTCATGTGCGTGTACCACTTGTCATTTAGTTATTCGTGAAGGTTTTGACTCACTTGATGAAAGTGACGAGCTTGAAGACGACATGCTAGATAAAGCATGGGGTTTAGAGCCTGAATCACGCCTAGGTTGCCAAGCAATAATCCGTGATGAAGACTTAATAGTTGAAATACCGAAGTACAATCTCAATATCGTTAATGAAGAGCATTGATTTAAAGCGCAGCTATAAGTTGTAAGCCTTAAGCTTTAAAGAAAACACCGCGCTCAATTTGAACGCGGTGTTTTTGTTTATAAAGGTCGAAAATTGCGCGAGGTAAACTTGCGCCTACGGGTTTGGCATCAATGTTTGAATTTGCGTAGGAGCCGGCTTTAGCCGCGAAAGATTTAAGTGATTTATTCACAAAGAGGTTAAGAGTGCGCTGCGCTTTAGAGATAAGTGAAGGGTATATCTTCTCATTTACGCTCACGCGGCTACGGTTTGGCATCAATGTTTGAATTTGTGTAGGCGCGGCTTTATGTCGCGCGGTTGTATTGAGATGTTAGATTTTAGGTGGAGCTAGTCTTTGCCTTTGACCTAGTACCTTTCACTTATCGGTGGTGAACATAACATTGGCTATATGCCGTAATAATTGCTTTGGAGGTTTTATGAATAATCTACTATTTAACAACTCTTTCATTAACGGTGAGTTTTACTCTACTGAAAAACACTTTAGTGTTGATGATCCCGCTACACAGCAAAGCATCATCATGGTAAGTGATATCGATGATGATGGGGTTCATAAAGCCATCAACGCCGCTCACGGCGCATTTATTAAACTCAAAGCCACCAATGCCACAACGCGTAGTAATGTATTAATGCGTTGGTTTGAACTGGTTATGCAGCATAAACAAACCCTTGCTGAATTAATGACTAAAGAGCAAGGTAAACCATTAAAAGAAGCCCTTGGTGAAGTTGAATATGGGGCTGGGTTTATTAAGTGGTTCGCAGAGCAAGCCAAACGTAGCTATGGTGATGTGATCCCCGCCACTGATGACAATCATCGTTTAACTAGTTTTAAACAGCCTATTGGTGTGGTTGCAGGCATAACTCCTTGGAATTTTCCAATTGCTATGGTTACCCGTAAAGTTGCACCAGCCTATGCCGCTGGGTGTAGCTTTGTACTAAAACCTTCGGAACATACACCTTTATGTGCTTTAGCATTAGCTTATTTGGCTGACCAAGCCGGTTTTGAAAAAGGCGCTTTTAATGTATTGCTCTCTGAAAACGCTAAAATGGTGGGTGAGTTACTAACTGAATCTGAACTTGTTCGTAAGTTCACTTTTACCGGTTCAACGGGCGTAGGTAAGCAATTACTTGCACAATGTGCCCCTACTATTAAGCGTACTTCAATGGAACTTGGTGGTAACGCGCCGTTTATTATTTTTGATAATGCCGATTTGGATGAAGCGGTAACGGGACTTATGGGGGCAAAATTTAGAAATGGCGGGCAAACTTGCGTCGCCGCTAACCGTATTTTTGTACAGCGTAGCGTGCTTGATCAAGTTGTTGATAAATTAGCTAAAAAAGTTACAGCACTGAAAGTCGGTAATGGGCTTGATGACGCAACAGATATAGGGCCGTTGATTTATCCTAAAGCTAAGCAAAAAGTACAAGAGTTGGTTGCAGATGCCAAAGCAAAAGGTGCGGTATAAATAGGTGATAATGTTGAGCTTGGTGGTAACTATCAAGCACCGCTTATTTTAAATGGGGTAACTGCGGAGATGGACATTTACCATCAAGAAGTTTTTGGCCCGGTGGTGAGTATCATTGTATTTGATGAAGAGCCTGAAGTTTTAGCACTGGCCAACGATGTGCCTTATGGTTTAGCTGCTTATTTTTATAGCCAAGATTTGAAACAAATATACCGAGTGAGCGAAGCGTTAGAGTACGGCATGGTAGGTATTAACGAAGGGTTAATATCAAACCCCGTCGCACCGTTCGGTGGGGTTAAGCAGTCAGGTCTTGGTCGCGAAGGTGGCCACCAAGGGCTCGACGAGTACCTCGAAGAAAAATATGTGTGTATGAAAATTTAGCTTTAGAGCGGTAAGCTATAAGCTGTCCGAGTGCTTTTTAAGTGTTGACATAATAATTTGCAACGCTCAAATTTTTGGCTTACCGCTTACCGCTTACCGCTTACCGCTTACCGCTTACCGCTTACCGCTTACCGCTTACCGCTTACCGCTTACCGCTTACCGCTTACCGCTTACCGCTTACCGCTTACCGCTTACCGCTTATTCCCTATTTTTTCAATTAATGATAGCGCTGTCATTTTATCTTTTATATGATGGTGGTGAATAAATAATAATAAATAACAGATTACGTGGGGGAAATGCGTAGTCTTAGGGTATACAACGAGGAGAGAGCAATGGATTTTAAAAAGCGAACTTTAGCGAGTTTGATCGCGATAATGCCATTAATGGCACAGGCGCAGTTTTCGCAAACTGATGTGAATAACTTTGCCAAAGAGACCACTCTGACATTTGCTGTGGTAGATAACTTTCATAATAAAGACGCTGGTTTTTTAGGAACTATTACACTAAACAACCAATCTGATGTTGCACTTCCTGCAGGTGAAAGTGACTGGCAGTTGTATATTCACTCAGTTCGTAAGATCAGTACTGAGCTAGTTGCGGGTTTAAATATTGAACACGTAAATGGTGATTTACATCGCATTACCCCAACTAAAAACTTTACAGGGTTAGCTTCAGGTAAAAGCTTAGTACTTGAGTTTGACGCTCAAGTTTGGGTGGTTGCTTATTCTGATTTTATGCCACGTGCTTTTTTTGTATCTGGTGATAATAAACCGGCTATTTTTGCAAATACTGACAGCGAAGATATGACCCAGTTTGTTGCACCGTTCGAGCGTGAAAATCAACTGCGTCGTTATAACGAGCCAAAAGATTTAACGGTATTAGTCACCCCAAAAGTGCGTTTTGAGCGTAATCAACAAACGACAAGTCAAGTATCGCAACAAGACGCATTAAAGCGGATCATTCCAAAGCCACAAAAAGTAGAGTTTAATCGCGGTACTGCAACACTTGATAGCAGCTGGCAGATCACTTTCCAAGGTCAGTTAAAGAACGAAGTCATGGTGTTTATGCAAGATTTGCAAGATGACTATGGCCTGACCTTAAAAGCCCAGCCAGATCACATCAAACTAGCAAAAGAAAAACTGATCAGCTTAAAAGTAAATCCACAGTTGGCCGGTGGTAAATCAGAAAGTTACACTCTTGAAATAGATGACGATCGTATTGAAATTGTTGGGAGTGATAATGCCGGTGTCTTCTATGCCATGCAGAGCTTACTTAATCTACTCCGGCAAATAGCCAAGGCACTGTAGACATTCCACAACTTGAGATTGAAGACAGCCCTCGTTATACCTGGCGTGGCATGCACTATGATAATGGCCGCAATTACCACGGCAAAGACGCTATGTTCAAATTGGTTGAGCAAATGGCGCGTTATAAAATGAATAAACTACATTGGCACTTTTCAGAAGATGAAGGTTGGCGCTTAGAAATTCCAGGATTACCAGAGCTAACTGATATTGGTGGTTATCGCTGTTTTGACCTTGAAGAAAAAGAATGTTTATTAACACAGCTAGGAACCGGGCCATTTAAATCGGGCTCAGGTAATGGTTACTTAACCCGTAGCGAGTTTATTGAATTACTAACATTTGCTAAAGACCGCCATATTCAAATCATTCCTGAAATTGAAGGGCTTGGGCATGCTCGAGCATCAATCAAAGCAATGGAAGCGCGATATCATAAGCTTGCTGATGAAGCTCAAAAAACAGCTAAAAATAACCTTATTAATAAAAAGAATCCAGGAAAAGAAACGCAGCAAGTCGATATTAGTGCAGCGACACAATATTTATTGAGCGATCCAAAAGACACCTCGGTATATATGACGGTGCAAAACTACAAAGATAACTCGATGAACGTATGCATGGATTCAACCTATGCTTTTTTAGATAAGGTTACCTACGAATTACAACAAATGTACCGCGAAGCCGGTGTGCAATTGACTAACCTACACTTTGGTGGCGATGAAGTGGGTGCCGGTTCATGGGTTGGCTCGCCAATATGCCAAGCAATGTTTGCCGACCCCAATAATGGGGTTGCCGGTGCCGCAGATCTAAAACCTTACTTTACACAACGTGTGGCCAAGTTACTTGAAAAGCGCGGTATTTCGCCAGGTGCATGGGAAGATGGTTTAATGTATGACCGCACTAACCCGTTTAAGCGCGATGAATTTCCAAATAAAACCTTTACAGCAAACGTCTGGGACAATATTTGGGAGTGGGGTGTTGCAGACAGAGCTTACCGCCTTGCCAATGCAGGTTATCAAGTTATATTATCGCATGGTACACACTTATACTTTGACCATCCTTATGAAGCTCACCCAGAAGAACGTGGATATTATTGGGCAACTCGCTATACCGATACTAAAAAAGCATTTAATTATATGCCAGACGATGTGTATGCAAATGCCGATTACACCCGAACACGGGAGCCGATAGATAACCTTGAAGCTTTAGTTGGTCGTCCACTACCAAAATTAGAAAAGCCAGAAAACATCTTAGGTATGCAAGGACAAGTTTGGTCTGAAACTATTCGAACCGAAGATCAAGTATTGGCAATGATATTCCCGCGAATTCTGTCTGTTGCTGAGCGTGCATGGCACAAAGCACCATGGGAGGGCGAGCAGGTTGATCGTAAAAGCCAAGAAAAAGACTGGGCACAATTTTCTGCTGCAGTTGGTTTGAAAGAGCTTACAAAGTTAGCAATTGCAGGTGTAACTTTGAATTTACCTGTACCTGGAGGTGTGATCAACAATGGTAAGCTTGAGATTAATACGCCATTTGCATATTTAAATACCGAGTATAGTTTAGATAATGGCGCGAGTTGGCAGCAATATACAGCTCCGATCAGTGTTTCTGAACAGCAGTCTGTGGCATTACGTAGTCGCTTAAATAGTAAACTGAAGAGCAGAATTACTCATATAAATTAATATATTAGTAACTAATTACGTTTTGAAAGGGCCATAAAGGCCCTTTTTTGTGCCGTTGTAAAATAAATTGTTACTAGTAATATGGCTGTAATTAACGTAAAGTTTTATGGCAGCGCTGTCATTTTTGTTTCGATATTGTCATTTAAATGTCGCCAAAGTGTTATAAAGTACAGCAACGCTAATCGTCGATTTAAGTTTTTTTGAACTTAATTGCAATAAATAATTACAACGATAGCTCGCAACAAGAAGAAGTTTTATGGAAGCCACTGTGTCAAAAATAAACAAACAAAGTAACTTTATACCCATGGCCATTGTTGCCACTTTATTCTTCATCCTAGGTTTTGCAACCTGGTTGAACGGTTCACTAATGCCATACTTAAAACAAGTATTACAGCTTAGTCCATTTCAAGCGTCACTGATTTTATTCTCGTTTTATATAGCTGTTACTTTTACTGCAGTGCCATCGGCAATGATCATTCGTAAAGTTGGTTATAAAAATGGTATGGCACTCGGTATGGCAACCATGATGGTGGCAGGTTTGTTATTTATTCCAGCTGCAAAAACTCAAGTGTTTGCTTTGTTTTTATTTGCGCAGTTGGTTATGGGGGCTGGTCAAACCTTGTTGCAAACAGCAGTAAATCCGTATGTTGTTAGGATTGGGCCTGAAGAGTCAGCTGCTGCACGTGTTAGTATCATGGGGATATTAAATAAAGGCGCAGGCGTGATTGCGCCAATCGTTTTTACAGCATTAATTTTAAGTGATTTTACTGGCCTCGTTGGTAAAGATTTATCACAAGCTGAAATTGATTCAATGGCGAATAGTTTAATTTACCCTTATTTAGGGTTAGCGCTATTTATTGGTGCACTGGCATTTGCCGTGACAAAGATGCCATTACCAGAGCTTGTTGATGATGAGGAGCAAGGTGCTAAAGGGCAAGTAAAAGAAGCGCTTTCCCATCCAAGTCTTGCACTAGGTGTGCTTGCTTTGTTCGTTTATGTAGCCGTGGAGGTGATTGCAGGCGATACCATTGGTACTTTTGCGTTATCGCTAGGTGTTGAAAAATATAGTGTCATGACCTCTTATACGATGGCTTGTATGGTGCTGGGTTATATCTTAGGTATTGCACTTATACCACGTGTTATTTCGCAGCAAACTGCATTGAGTTTGTCTGCTATTTTAGGTTGCGTACTAACCCTTGCCGTGGTATTTAGCGATACTAGTTCAGTGGTTGTCGCAACAGCGCTTGGTTTAGAGGTACAATTACCAGATACACTATTGATGATAGCTGTGTTAGGATTTGCGAATGCTATTGTATGGCCTGCGGTATGGCCGTTAGCGTTGTCTGGGTTAGGTAAATTAACCAGTGTTGGTTCTGGTCTGCTTGTAATGGGTATCGCCGGTGGTGCGTTTGGACCACTATTTTGGGGTCTAGCAAGCGGTGGTGTGGATTCTGCCGAGGCTCAGCAGGGCGCTTATATCGTAATGTTACCTTGTTATTTATTCATCCTTTTCTATGCTGTTAAAGGGCACAAGATGAAAAGCTGGAAATAAGATTAAAGTTGAAAGGTTCAAGGTAAAAGTTTAGCTTTGTAGAACCTAGAACCTAGAACCTAGAACCTAGAACCTAGAACCTAGAACCTAGAACCTAGAACCTAGAACCTAGAACCTAGAACCTAGAACCTTATTTTTGAAAAGAATTTCTATAATGTAGAAATAATCCCGTGTGTAATGCCACCGAAAGGTGGCATTTTTTTGTCTGCAAGAAAGTAGCTTGCGAGCTGGCGAGAGTAAAGTTAGCGAGGGTACGCTAATCGGCGCTAAAGCGCTCTCCTACGGGATGGTGCATGTGTGTATATTTCTTGTAGGAGCAGGCTTCAGCCGTGATTGTGTTTAAGCTTAGGTTATAGGCAAAAGCTGATCGGCGCTAAAGCGCTCTCCTACGGAATAATGCATGTGTATGTTGCTTGTAGGAACAGGCTTCAGCCGTGATTGTGTTTAGGCTTAGGTTATATACAACAGCTAATCGGCGCTAAAGCGCTCTCCTACGAGGTCATGTGTATATATTGTATGTTTATTGTAGGAACAGGCTTCAGCCGTGATTATGCATAGGCTTAGGTTATATACAACAGCTGATCGGCGCTAAAGCGCTCTACTACGGGATAATGCATGTGTATGTTGCTTGTGGGAGCAGGCTTCAGCCGTGATTATGTTTAGACCTAGGTTATATGTAAAAGCTAATCGGCGCTAAAGCGCTCTCCTACGGGATAATGCATGTGTGTATATTTCTTGTAGGAACAGGCTTCAGCCGTGATTATGTTTAGGCTTAGGTTATATGCAACAACTAATCGGCGCTAAAGCGCTCTCCTACGGGATGGTGCATGTGTGTATATTTCTTGTAGGAACAGGCTTCAGCCGTGATTGTGTTTAAGCTTAGGTTATACGCAACAGCTAATCGGCGCTAAAGCGCTCTCCTACGAGGTCATGTGTGTGTATGTTGCTTGTAGGAACAGGCTTCAGCCGTGATTATGTTTAGGCTTAGGTTATATGCAACAGCTGATCGGCGCTAAAGCGCTCTCCTACGAGGTCATGTGTGTATTGTATGTTGATTGTGGGAACAGGCTTCAGCCGTGATTGTGTTTAGGCTTAGGTTATATGCAAAAGCTAATCGGCGCTAAAGCGCTCTACTACGGGATAATGCATGTGTATGTTGCTTGTGGGAGCAGGCTTCAGCCGTGATTGTGTTTAGGCTTAGGTTATATGCAAAAGCTGATCGGCGCTAAAGCACTCTCCTACGAGTAATGCATGTGTATTGTATGTTGCTTGTAGGAACAGGCTTCAGCCGTGATTGTGTTAATCATGTTCAGAGGGGTTTAAATAAATACAATCCCAATGGGGATAACTTCCAAGGTTGTCAACAATACCGGCTCTCATTGGGTTGGCAGCTATGTATCTTGCTTGATGTAATAAATGTTCTTCATCTCGAATTAATGAATCGTAGAAACCAGCTTGCCAAATTTGCTCATTTTTAGCTTTGTGCATGAGAAATGATGTACGCCCTTTTACTTTAGCCACCACCGAAGATAGCGAATCTTGTGTTTTCAGCTGCAATAACCAATGCATATGATCAGGCATTATTACAAAGCAAATTGTTTTAGTTAAGCCATTTAAATCAGATTGTTTTAGTGAGCGTATTAGAATTCGCGCATTACAAAAATCTTTAAATAATTTAACTCGTTGATGTGTACATGTGGTCACAGAATAATAATGGTTAATAATAGAGTGACGATGTTGACGTAGCTGCTGTGACCGAAGTTTCATTTTAATCCTTTAAATATAAAACGGTTTAATGAAGTATAGATTAAATTATGCAATCGGCGCTAAAGCGCTCTCCTACGGGATGGTGCATGTGTGTATATTTCTTGTAGGAGCAGGCTTCAGCCGTGATTGTGTTTAAGCTTAGGTTATACGCAAAAGCTGATCGGCGCTAAAGCGCTCTCCTACGGGGGGAGTGTGTGTATGTTGCTTGTGGGAACAGGCTTCAGCCGTGATTGTGTTTAGGCTTAGGTTATATGCAACAACCAATCGGCGCTAAAGCGCTCTCCTACGGGATGGTGCATGTGTGTATATTTCTTGTAGGAACAGGCTTCAGCCGTGATTGTGTTTAGGCTTAGGTTATATGCAAAAGCTAATCGGCGCTAAAGCGCTCACCTACGGGATAATGCATGTGTGTATATTTCTTGTAGGAACAGGTTTCAGCCATTATTTTTGGCTTGTGCTTAATATGAATTAATCAATAGGATGAAATTTTAAGACGTATTTGATATTGAAATTAAGAAGGGAAAAGATGGGGCGATTGACGGGGCTTGAACCCGCGACAACCGGAATCACAATCCGGGCTCTACCAACTGAGCTACAACCGCCACAACACACCTTGTTTGGTGTGGCGCGGATAATACATAAAATAATAAATCTTGTGAAGGGTTAAGAGCAAAAAAAGTGAAAAAAATTTAAAATTGAATGTTTTTGTTCGTAAAGTAGTCAGAGAATGAATGTTTAAATCGTTTTTTATCTGGTTGGGTAAAATAAAAATTAACCCTAAAGATGTTCTTTTAAAGATAAATAGATTAATTAATTAAATAATAAATTGAAATCAGATATAATTTAACCAGCAAACTGCTTAATACTGAATATCAGGAGTGATAATGGATACAATACTTAACTGGATAAACGAAAACTCAGGTTTGATTTTGCATTATGGCATTCAAGCTGTAATTGCATTGGTGATCTTTTTACTGGGTGGTCGTGTTGCAAAATTTTGCTCTAACCTAACTGAAAAAGCATTCGACAAAAAGAAAGTAGATAAAGCTGTAGGTTCGTTCGTATCTAGCATTGTTTATGCCATCGTATTTATGGCAACAATCTTAATGGCATTGTCACAAATAGGCATAGAAACCACTTCATTTATCGCTATTTTAGGTGCTGCAGGCTTAGCAGTTGGCTTAGCACTTCAAGGTTCACTATCTAACTTCGCATCTGGCGTACTTATTATATTACTTCGTCCTTTCAAATCGGGTGATTATGTCGAAGCTGGCGGTAAAGCTGGTACAGTGAAAAAAATCGAAATTTTCTCTACTGAACTACGCACACCAGATAACAAAGTTATCATCATGCCAAACTCTAAAATTATGTCTGACTCAATTATTAATTACTCGCGCGAATCAACTCGCCGTATCGATCTAGTTATTGGTGTTGGTTACGATGCAGACTTACGCAAAGCAAAAGAAGTACTTAAATCAGTCCTAGATCAAGAGTCACGCATTCTTAAAGATCCAGCTTATAACGTATCAGTGTCAGAGCTTGCAGATTCAAGCGTAAACTTCATTGTGCGTCCTTGGGTTAACTCAGGCGATTACTGGCCAACTTATTGGTCTTTAATTGAGAACATTAAAATCGCATTAGATGATGCGGATATCACTATTCCATTTCCGCAAATGGATGTTCACCTTCACAAGCAAGATTAATCAACCAAACAAGTAGCAAAGGTTATTTTTTAATGAAATTAAAGCTTTTATCAATTTTAGTTGCAGCATCTGCTGCAACTAACGCATTCGCTGAAGATACTAAAACATGGGAAGTTACCAGTGAGCTAGGTGCAATTATTACCAGCGGTAATACAGAAACAACCACCCTTAAAGGCGGCATCAAGGCGTTACATAACTTAGAAAGCTGGAACAACGAGTATAAAATTAACGGTCTTTATAAAGAAGACGACGTTGAGAATGATGCTGGTATAAAAGAAACGCAACGTACTAACGAAAAATACTCGTTATCAGTACAAGGTAACTATAAGTTAAATGAAGAGCATGCGCATTTATATGTTTATGGTTCACACGTTTCTGATTACTTTGGTGCTTATCGTAGTGAGTCGGTTATTTCAGCGGGTTATGGTCAACGTTTATTAGACCGCTCTGACATGTGGTTAAATGCTGAAATTGGTCCTGGTTATAAGTACTTTCAATATCCTGATACGAGTACCGAAGTTGATGAAAATGGTAACTCTTTAGCGGGTGAGCGTGAAGGTGAGGTTATCGCTCTAGGTAAGCTTGATTATAATTGGCAAATTTCTGATAACGCAAAGCTTACTCAGTTAGTTTCAGTCGAATACGGTGATACCAACACTAAAACACGCTCAGAAACAGCGCTTTTAGCTAAAATCAACGGTTCATTACAAATGAAGGTTGCTTATAACATTACTAACAACTCAGTTGTTGCTGACGACAAAGAAAGCACAGACACAGAAACGTCGCTGACATTGGTTTACAGTTTTTAACAATTAAGCCTCGTTTAGTGACATTTAACTGTAATAAAGGGACGTAAGTCCCTTTTTTATTTGTTTGTAAATAATGTAGAATAGCCAATCTTTTGGCCGTTGTTCTAGGAAAAACCTACTTGTGATGCTTTTTAAACGATTTTTAATATTTTTTTTACTGCTAACGACTGCATCTGCATTTGCTTTCACTCCTACTGCATCGCAAATTGAACAATTTAAAAAGCTACCGAAAGCGCAGCAAGAAGCACTTGCTATGCAATATGGTGTTGATCTAACGAGTATCACTGGTAATCAATCATCACCTAGCGCAGCAGCAGAAGAACAACAAACTGTTTATCCGCGTCAAGAACAAGAAGAGCCAGTTTTAACAGACGAAGAACGCTTTGATCCACAAAGAGATGAAATCAAGCCTTTTGGTTACGAGTTATTCTCTGGTGAGCCTACGACCTTCATGCCAAGTGAAAATGCGGCTGTACCAGAAACATATTTAATTGGCCGCGGTGATCAACTAAAAATTAACTTTTATGGTAAAGAAAGTGAAAGCTACGAAGTTGTAGTGGATCGTGAAGGAAGAATTAATATACCTAACTTAAGCCCTGTCACCGTTGCTGGGCTTACATTTGGTGAAATAAAAGAACTTATTAAAGCTAAAGTTGAACAAGAAATTATAGGCGTAAAAGCGTTTGTATCTTTAGGTCAATTGCGCAGTATGCGTATTTTAGTGTTAGGTGAAGCATATAAGCCGGGTAGTTATAGCGTATCGTCGTTGACCACAGTATCGCATGCACTTTTTATTAGTGGTGGTGTATCAGACATTGCATCCTTACGTAATATTCAAGTAAAACGTGCTGGTAAAGTCATTGCAAACTTTGATCTGTATGAATTACTGATTAAAGGTGATAGTAGAAACGATATCACTTTAAAATCAGGCGATGTGGTTTTTGTTCCACCCGTAGGGGCCCAAGTTGCTGTTGAAGGGCTGGTTAAACGTCCTGCAATCTTTGAAATAAAAAATAATGAAACTGCCCAAGATATATTGAAAATGGCCGGTGGCTTAAAGCCAGAAGCGTATGCACAAAAAGCAATTATCGAGCGCTTTAATAATTACAATGCAAAAGAAATTTTATCAGTCGATTTTAGTGTTAACGATATCAACTATATTCCGCAAGATGGCGACAGAATCCGTTTTAATCCGGTAAGTTTACAGATTCAAAACTCAATTACCGTTATTGGTGCAGTAGCTCGCCCAGGAAGTTATCAATGGCATCAAGGTAAGCGTATTTCTGATGTATTTACGTCTGTTCGTGGTGATTTGTTACCACAAGCTGACCTTAGTTATGCTTTGTTAGTGCGTGAAATCAATATTGCAGGCGATATTGAGGTGTATCAATTTGATATTGCGCAAGCGATTGTAAAAGCAGCTGAACACGATTTAGAGTTGCAAGCAAATGACAAGTTATTAGTTTTTAGCCGCTTTGAAGCAAAAGAAGCTGAAGAGTTAGCGCTAACAAATATGGCACTGACCGAAAAACAACAGCAACAACAAATCAAAGTTGAGCAGTGGCATAAGTATCAAAAGAAAGAATTCGAAAAATACATAGGGGTTATTCAAAGTGAAGATCCTTTCAAAAAGCCTGATGACGGCGCCAATTTAACTATTGCTCAATTGGCCAAGCAAAGAAAAGCGGCTGAAGAGGCTGCTGAGCTTGCGCCTGAAGATTATTCAATCTTTAGTCGCTACAACATATTAAAACCAATCAAAGCTAAATTAAAACAGCAAGCTTCAGTAACTCAAGCCATGCAGTTAATTGAAATAAATGGTCACGTTGCTTACCCAGGTGTATATCCATTAACAGTAGGCGCTGAAGTTAACGAACTAATTATAGCCGCAGGTGGGTTACTTGAATCTGCTTATACAGAGCAAGCTGAAATTACCCGGTTATTAGCTGGTGATGCTTCTAAAGTCGAGCACATAAAGTTTAATTTACATAAAGCTATGCTAGGGGAACTTGGTGATAACCGAAAACTGCGAAGTAAAGATAGTTTAAATGTATTCTCAATCCCTAACTGGCAAGAAAATGTAAAAGTTGAGTTAAAAGGTGAAGTTAAATTCCCTGGAATTTATACAATTCGTCGTGGTGAAACATTGACTAACCTACTAGAGCGCGCAGGTGGGTTCTCAGAGTTTGCTGAAGAAAAGGCTGCGATTTTCACACGCGAGTCGATTCGTAAACAAGAGCAGCAGCAATTAACTAAGTTATCAGAAGAGTTACGTCGTGATCTTGCGCAAAAAAGCTTTGAGAAAGGCGCCAGAACGTTATCGTACGATGAGATGAACAAGTTACTTATCGACTTAGCAGATATAGAAGCGGTAGGGCGACTCGTTATTGATCTTCCTTTAATCGTTGAAGATAAACAAAAGCTGGTTCTGCAAGACGGCGATACTTTATATGTGCCAAGTAAGCGTGACTCTATCAGTGTAATAGGCGAAGTAAACTATGCCACATCTCACTTATTTAAACCGGGTATTTCATATAATGATTACATCGCCCTTAGTGGTGGTTTAAAAGAGCGCGCTGATGATGGGCGTATATACATTATTAAAGCCAATGGTTCAGTAAAAATTCCAAATTCAGGAAGTTGGTTTGCTGTCAATGATTCACAAATGCTAGAAGCTGGTGACACAATCGTTGTTCCATTAAATTCTGGTTATATGGATAACTTGACTCTATGGAGTACAGCAACACAGATCATTTATCAGCTAGGTGTAGCAGTTGCTGCTATTAGTAGTATTTAAGGTGCTGTATTTTTTATTTTCATTTATTGTTTCAAATACAGTAAATGGTGCCGTTAAAAGATCAATTAGGTTTTTTAAATGAAATATTTATTTGCGATTGTTATTTCTTTTGTACTTATTGCGATCTTGTACCGACTTGTAAATTGGTTAGGGTTAGTTGATCGCCCATGTGAAAGAAAAAAACATGTAGGAAATATCCCTCTAATAGGGGGCTTAGTATTTTTATTAGTTACTCAATTTCTATGTTGTTTTTCGCACCACCTTCTAATGAATTGTACCTATTTATAATTGCTTCTTCGTTAATGGTTTATATTGGTGTGCTAGATGATAAATATGATTTGTCGGTACGTTCTAGGTTGATAGGTCAGTTTATTATTTCATCGTTTCTGATTTATGGGCTAGGATTTTACATCGAAAACTTGGGAAACCTTTTCACGTTGGGTGATGTGCATTTGGGTGACGCTGGTATTATCTTTAGTTTCTTCCTAATTGTAGGTGCTATTAATGCGTTCAATATGATTGATGGGATTGATGGGCTGCTAGGAAGTATTTCGATCACAGCATTTGGTAGTCTAGCATTCCTTGGGTTTTATTATGATAATGCTTATTTATTTCAAGCTTGTGCGTTATTTATATGTTGTTTAATTCCTTTTTGTTCGCTAATTTGGGGATCTTTCCTTGCACTAAAATAAAAGTGTTTATGGGTGATGCAGGCTCAATGCTTATAGGTTTTGCTTTGCTTTGGCTGTTTATACAAAATGTTGAACAACAAAACACAGATACATCTTATAGGCCGATTGTCGGTTTATATATTATAGGTTTGCCATTGATAGATATGATTGCTTTAATGTTCCGTAGAATTAAAAAAGGAAGGTCGCCATTTAAGGCTGATCGTGAGCATATACATCACATTTTTATAAAATCAGGGTTTACATCTCAACAAACCCTTTACCTACTTTGGTCTGGATCATTACTATTTGCGTTAATCGGTTTGTTATTAGAAGTTAATAATACGCCTGAAAGTTTAATGCTCTTCATTTTTGTAATAACTTTTATCGCTTATACATCAGTAATTATGTATGCATGGAAGTTTAGTCGTTTTATTAATAAGTTTAAAAGCAGAGTTGAAAGTTAATGCGCAATGAAATATCAAATGTCTTCGTTACCAATGAAATGAAAATAGCAGTAATTGGCTTAGGTTACGTAGGCCTTCCATTAGCAGTTGAGTTCGGTAAGAAATATCCGGTTTTAGGCTTTGACATTAACCAAAAGCGTGTTGATGAATTAGAAGCAGGTCATGATGCTACATTAGAAGTAAGTGATAACGAACTTGCTGACGTAAAAAATCTAACCTTCTCTTGCAACAAGCAAGATTTAGCAGAATGTAATGTTTATATAGTAACAGTACCGACACCTATTGATGAGAGTAATGCGCCAGATTTAACGCCATTACGTAAGGCATCAGAATTGTTAGGTGAATTTGTTAAACAAGGTGATGTGGTCATCTATGAATCTACAGTGTATCCCGGTGCAACCGAAGAAGTGTGTTTACCGATAATTGAAAAGGTATCAGGGCTCGTATTCAATCAAGACTTTTTTGCAGGATACTCACCAGAGCGTATTAATCCAGGTGATAAAGTAAATACACTAACAAAGATAATGAAAATTACTTCGGGCTCTACTCCTGAAGTTGGCGATTTTGTTAATAATTTATATGGCTCAATTATCACTGCAGGCACGCATTTAGCTGGCTCTATAAAAGTGGCAGAAGCTGCGAAGGTAATTGAGAATACGCAACGTGACTTAAATATCGCAATTATTAATGAATTTGCAAAGATATTTAACCGCCTTGGCATTGATACAGAAGAAGTATTAAATGCTGCGGGTACAAAGTGGAACTTCTTAAGGTTTAAACCTGGTCTAGTGGGGGGCATTGTATTAGTGTTGACCCTTATTACTTAACTCATAAAGCGCAAGAGGTAGGGTACCGTCCCGAAGTCATTTTAGCGGGCCGTCGTATTAATGATGGTATGGGCGAGTATGTTGCAACTCAATTAGTAAAAAAACTTTCAAGCCAAAAGATTCACATCGATGAAGCGAAAGTGTTGGTATTAGGTTTTACCTTCAAAGGCGATTGCCCCGATGTACGTAATACAAAAATTATAGATATTGTAAATGAGCTTAATGATTTTAATATGAGTGTTGACGTTTATGACGGCTGGGCGAACCCTGCAGAAGTTGAGCATGAATACGGTCTGTCTCTAATTAGCTCATTAAAAGAAAATCACTACGATGGCATCGTGTTAGCGGTTGACCACAGTGAATTTAAAAAAATGGGCGTAGAAGTTATCCGTAAACTAGGTAAGGACAAGCACGTACTATACGATGTAAAACATGTATTTGGCCCTAAAGACTCAGACATTAGATTATAAGAAAGGATTTTAAGATGAAAAATTTCGCCCTTATTGGTGCCTCCGGTTACATTGCTCCACGCCACTTAAAAGCAATTAAAGAAACAGGTCACAACCTACTTGTCGCTATGGATATCAATGATTCAGTGGGTATTATGGACAGTCACTTTCCTGATGCTGAGTTTTTTACCGAATTTGAAGACTTTACCGCCTTTGTTGAAGACTGTGATATGAAAGGCCAAAAGCTTGATTATATCGCTATTTGTAGTCCTAACTACTTGCATGCACCGCACATGAAATATGCACTTAAAAATGGTATTGACGTAATTTGCGAAAAACCATTGGTACTGCACTCTGAAGATATGGATATTCTAAAAGAGTATGAAGAAAAATATGGCGCAAACGTAAACTCCATACTGCAATTAAGACTGCATCCGTCAATTATTGCCTTAAAAGAAAAAGTGGTTGCAGCCCCTGCGGATAAAGTCTTTGATGTTGACCTAACCTATATGACCTCGCGCGGTAAATGGTACATGAAATCATGGAAAGGTTTCGACCATAAATCGGGCGGTGTAGCGACTAATATCGGTGTGCACTTTTACGATATGCTGCATTTTATTTTTGGTGACCTGAAACATAATGAGGTTCATTTTAGAGATGAAAAAACATCTAGCGGCTACCTTGAGTATGAACGTGCACGCGTTAAATGGTTCTTATCTATTGATTCGAATAATTTACCTGAAAATGCGGTTAAGGGTGAAAAACTGACCTACCGTAGTATTACTATTAATGACGGTAATAATACTGAAGAGCTCGAGTTTTCAGGTGGCTTCACTGATTTACATACACAGAGTTATCAAAATATCTTAGCGGGTAACGGCTTTGGTATTGATGAAAACCGTGTCGCGATTGAAACGGTTGAAAAAATCCGTGAAATGCCAGTTGCAGAGGCAGGCAGCAAAGCGCATCCATTACTTTCAAAGGTATTATAATCATGAACTACCATGTGCATGAAAGCGCTATTGTTGATGCTGGCGCAAAAATAGGCAGTGACACACGTGTTTGGCATTTTGTGCATGTGTGTAGTGGCGCCCAAATTGGTGATAAATGCTCATTAGGGCAAAATGTATTTATAGGTAATAAAGTCAGGATTGGTAATAACGTCAAAATACAAAATAACGTATCGGTTTACGATAACGTTCATATTGAAGACGATGTGTTTTGCGGGCCAAGCATGGTATTTACTAACGTGTATAACCCGCGTTCGTTCATTGAGCGAAAAACAGAATATCGTGATACCTTGGTAAAAAAAGGCGCGACACTGGGCGCTAATTGCACCATTGTATGTGGTGTAACAATTGGTGAGTATTCATTAGTGGGGGCGGGTGCCGTGATTAATAAAAATGTCCCCGCATTTGCATTGATGGTGGGCGTGCCTGCCAAACAAATCGGTTGGATAAGCAAGTATGGTGAGCAGTTGGATTTGCCCCTTACAGGTTATGCAAGCGCAACTTGTGAACACACCGGCGAGCAATATCAATTAGAAAATGATTTGGTCTCAATTAAATAATTTTAGAAGTTATCAAAATGCAATTTATAGATTTAGCTGCGCAATACCAATACTTAAAAACAAAAATAGACGCGCGAATTAAAACAGTGTTAGACCACGGCAAGTATATTATGGGGCCAGAAGTGCAAGAGCTTGAAGAAGAGCTTGCAAGCTACGTGGGTGTTAAACATGCAATCACATGCGCTAACGGCACCGATGCGTTAACACTTGCTATGATGGTGCTTGATATTAAAGCGGGCGATGCTGTTTTTGCCCAACATTTACGTTTTTTGCCACAGCTGAGGTCATTGCTTACGAAGGTGCAACACCAGTATTTGTGGATTCAGATGAAGCCACATTCAACATTTGTCCAATAGACTTAGAAAAACGCATTCAAGCAACAATGGCAGAAGGTAAATTAACCCCAAAAGCGATTATAGCGGTTGACTTGTTTGGCTTGCCAGCGAACTACCTTGAAATTCAAAAAATTGCTGATAAATACAACCTAAAACTAATAGAAGATGCCGCACAAGGGTTTGGCGGTAGTATTGATGGTAAGCGTGCTGGTGGTTTTGGTGATATCGCCACAACCAGCTTTTTCCCAGCAAAGCCGCTGGGTTGTTACGGTGATGGTGGTGCTGTTTTTACAAATAATGATGAGTATGCAGAGCTATTAAAATCATACCGTGTACATGGTAAGGGAAAAGACAAGTACGATAACGTACGCATAGGTATGAATAGCCGCCTAGACACCATTCAAGCAGCGATATTACTTGAAAAGCTAGCAGCGTTCCCAACAGAGTTGATTAACCGTAACAAAGCTGCAGATAACTACGAGAAGGCATTGTCAGATACATATCAAACACCACAAGTACCAGAAGGCTATGTCAGCTCATGGGCGCAATACACGCTTGTATCTGCAAATCGTGATGCAGATATGGCGGCTTATAAAGAGCAAGGTATACCTACCATGATATATTATGGTACCTGTATGCACGAGCAAACCGCATTTAGGGAATTGGGGTATCAAGCTGGCGACTTTCCAATTGCTGAAAAGTTGGCAAAATCTGTGTTTAGCTTGCCAATGCACGGCTATTTATAGACTATCTAACTTGAGTGTTGAAAAGCTATGACTATCGAAAAAAAACTGCACGTATTAGTGATTCCATCCTGGTATCCAAAAGATGCAAATGATGCTAGAGGGAGCTTTTTTCGAGAGCAAGCCAAGGCTCTTCAGCGGCAAAATTTAAAAGTTGGTGTAATTACTCTGGAAATGAATGGTTTTAGCTCTTTAGCTAAGGGATATACCAGGCCTATGCTTGATGTTGAAATTGATGGCGGCCTTCCTACTTTCCGTTACTTTTATACTAATTTAATACCAAAACTAGATAAGTTGATCACAACTGGTTGGGTTAAAAGAGGGGAATATCTATTTAATCAATATGTGGCTAAATATGGTATGCCAGATATTATACATGCCCATTCGATATTTAAAGCAGGATTTTTAGCTGAATTTTTAAGTGAAAAATATAAATTGCCATTTGTATTAACTGAGCATAGTTCCGCTTTTGCGCGTAATTTAATTACGAGTAAACAAATACAAAGAAGTAAGACTATTATTAATTCAGCCAAAGCAATAATTGCTGTTAGTGAGGAATTTAAGACATTATTGGATAGTATTTATTTTACAAATAAGTGGGAATATATTCCAAATATTGTGAATGAAGAATTCTTTAATAAAGCTGAAAAAAACATAAACTACCATCATAATGATAAAACTACATTTCTAACAGTTTGCGCATTATTGGATAAGAAAAAAGTTGATATCCTGATCCGTGCTTTTTTTGAACTCCAAAAAAAATGCTCAGATGTTCAACTTAAAATTGGTGGTGATGGCCCAGAAATGTCAAATTTGTGTGCTCTAGTCAAGGAGTTAAAATTACAGCACTTAGTGACATTCTTAGGTAAACTTTCAAGAGAGCAAGTCAAAGATGAAATGCTACGCTCTGACATATTTGTACTACCAAGCGAATATGAAACCTTTGGGGTGGTTGTTATAGAGGCACTTGCTTCAGGTAAGCCTGTAGTAGCAACAAAGTGTGGCGGACCAGAGTCAATAATATCTGATGCTGTAGGACGTTTAGTTGCTGTAAATAATCCAATATTAATGTCGCAAGCGATGGAAGAGGTTTACCAAAAACTAGACAGTTACAATAGTGACTCGATACGGAATTATTGTTATGAGAAATTCAGTGAGAGTGCGGTCACGAGTAAAATTATTAATCGGTATACTGATATTTTGATTAACAATGGGTAAGAATAAGCTACTTGGTTATGCACTTGGCCCATTAGGCTCTGCGCTATTGGGTTTTATTAGCTTACCCATAGTAACAAAGTTCTACTCTGTTGAGGATGTCGGGAGAGTTAGTCTACTACATGTTGTTAGCAGCTTAATGGTACTACTATTTTGTTTGGGCTTGGACCAGGCTTATGTAAGGGAATATCACGAATCAGATAATAAGTTTCGCTTGTTTAAGTCTGTTACTTTACCTGGGCTACTATTAATGTTTTTGAGCTTACTGGCTGTCTATTCTTTTGATGGTAATGTAATAGCTAACTGGGTCTATTCTATTGAAGATAGCGCTTTATCTTTGCTGACTATAATTTGCTTTTTGTCAGCTTTTTTATCTAGGTTCTTGTCACTAATATTGCGAATGCAAGAGCGATCTTTTGCATACTCTATGAGCCAAGTACTACCTAAACTGTTCTTCATTTTTTTTATATTTTTGTCTTATTTCTTTTTAGAGCTCCTGGATTTTAAGGTGTTACTTTCAGCTCACATGCTGTCAATTATTTCTGTGCTGCTTATTTACACATGGAATACCCGATTTGAGTTAAAAGGTGCACTTAATGAAAAAATTAATAAAGAAGAGCTTATTTCGTTGTCTTATTTTGGCTTTCCACTTGTGTTTGCTGGCCTAGCATTTTGGGGGATGAAGGTCATAGATGTATTTTTCTTGCGCTGGTTGGCTGGTTTCACTGATTTAGGAGTTTATTCCGTAACTCTTAGTATTGCCGGAGGTGCAGCGCTCGTGGGCAGTATTTTTAACATTGTGTGGGCACCTCTCGTATATAAGTGGCAAAGTGAAAATAGAGTCGACTTTACTAAAATAGATAATGTTCTTGAGCACCTGCTTGCTGCAGTATATTTTTTGGTTGTTTTTTCAGGCTGTTTCGCCTGGATATTAATGTACTTATTGGACGGAAAAAGTTATGCGGCTGTTCAGTATTTACTAAGTATTTGTATATTAGCGCCTTTACTTTACACGCTTTCAGAGGTAACAGGTGTGGGGATTCAAATCGTTAAGAAGACAAAACTCTCAATGTATGCCTCTATTTTTGCATTAATAATTAATGCTATGGGGAACTATTTTTTAATTCCCAATCTAGGGGCTGCAGGTGCGGCTATATCTACGGCGCTATCATTTTTGGTGTTTTTTATTCTGCGTACAGAATTTTCTAACAAAGTATGGAGAAAAAGAGGCTATGGTAAAGTTTATTTAGTATTGTTTTTTTGCTTATATTAACAGCATCTAATGCTTTTTTTGGAGCTGAATTACCTAGTTCTATCTGGTGGGCTTGTATAATTATTGGTTTTGTAGTTTTTAAAGAAAGTATTACAGAAGCAGCTAGATTTGTGTTGAAAAATAGAGCGATTTAAACCGTTTATAGAAAAATTAACTAATGGATGTTATGTAGTGAAAGTAGCTAATATTGTTTTAAATGATTTTACTAATGACAGTAGGGTTTTAAAAATATCCAAAACGCTGGGTAAGTCAGGGGCACATGTAACCGTATTTGCTATGCACAACGAAGGTCTAGCAGAGTTTTCAGAAGAAGAGTTTTTTACTACACAGAGAGTTAAACTTAGTTCACGCAAGTGGTCGAAGAGACGTATCATTCAAGTGGTAAAATATATTGAATTCATATTTCGTACTTTTAGCAGAACTAAGGGTTATGATCACATCCATTGTAATGACCTTAACTCTTTGCCTATTGGAGTGATGAGGAAGCTTGCTAGCTCAAAAGTTAAATTAATTTATGATGCTCATGAATATGAAACTGAGATGAATGGTGTACAAGGGATAGAGAAAAAATTATCAAGGTTATGGAAAAGCTTTTAATAGGCTTTGCAGATAAGGTTATCACTGTAAGTGACTCTATAGCTGAAGAGTATGTAAGGCTCTATAATATTGAAAAGCCGCACCTTGTTTTAAACTGTCCTGCCTATATCGACGTTTCAAAAAATAATTTATTTAGAGATAATTTTGCGATTCATGCTGAACAAAAGATTTTTTTATATCAAGGTGCTCTGAACAAGGGACGTGGTATTGAAATCTTACTGGAAGCTTTCAAAAAGTTAAATGATAGTACAAAAGTTTTGGTTATCATGGGGTATGGTGAGCTAGAAAAAATAGTAAAACTTGAAGCGGATAATAGCCAAAACATCTTTTTTCAACCAGCGGTTAAGCCAGAAGTAGTTTTGAATTATACTTCTTCCGCTGATTTTGGCGTTTCATTCATTGAAGACTCATGCTTGAGTTACAGGTATTGTCTCCCTAATAAGATGTTCGAATATACCATGGCAGGTTTACCAGTCTTAGTGTCTAATTTAGTTGAAATGAAGAAGTTCGTCGAAGAACACTCTGTGGGTGTTGTATCTGATGAAAATACAGTGAATGGGTTTTATGATGCATTTAGTAAAATAGAAGAATTTGATTACGAATCTTTAAAAAGTAATTTGAAAAAGTTAGAAAAAGTTATTGTTGGGAGTCTCAAGAGGTCGAACTTTTGAAAGCTTATAAAGAGTTAGTCTAGATAATGAAAATAACCCATAAAAACCTTTGGTAATATAAATGAATACACATACTGATAATAATAGCGACGTGGATATCTCCAAGTTTATTAATACGCTTTTAAAACAAAAGTGGTACATTTTTTTGCAACTGCTATCGCAGTTGCGATTGGCCTTTATCACGTACTGAATCTACCTAATTATTATACCTCTAGCGTGGTCTTGGTATCTGAAAAAAGTGAAGATAGTGTCGGAAGTGGTTTAGGGAAGTTAACTAGTTTAGCTGGTATATCAATGCCTAGATCTGGTGCTGATAAGCTTTCAATAGCCATTAAATTATTGGAAAGTAGAAATTTCATAGGTAAATTCTTTGAGGAAAATAAATTAGAGGCTGATTTTTTCGCGGTCAAAGAATGGGATCAAACTAGTAACAGTCTAGTTTATAACTCTGAAGTTTATAAAGATGGTAAATGGTTAAGAAAAGAGAGTGCTTTAAAATCAAGTAAGCCAACTTACAAGGAACTTACTGAACGCTTTATAAATAATAATTTGGTGTATAAACAAGATAAAGAGTCTGGCTTTATGTCTATTTCAGTTACTCACTATTCTCCATATATAGCTAGAGATACACTTGAAAGTTTAGTCAATTTTATTAACGAAGAGTCTAGACTTAAAGCAATAAACACGTCAAATAAAAAAATAGAGTATCTAGCTGATGCAATCCAACGTACAGAGAATGCCAGCATGAAATCAGCATTTTACGATATGTTGTTATTAGAAGAAAAAGATAAAATGCTTGCCTCAGTTAATTCTGAGTATGTATTCACAGTCCTTGACCCTGCATTTTTACCATCAGATAAGGCAGGACCCAAAAGGCTTATTATATTAATAATGTTTGCTTTTGTAGGTGGAGTCATTGGTACATTAATAGCACTTCTCAAAGAGTTTTTCTTCAAAGGAAAGAGCAATGAAGAGAGTTGATTACTTTTCTTTAATTGACTTTATGAACAGCCCAGGAGTAGCAAATAAGTTAGTTAACACTGTAGAGGCATTTAACAAGTCTGGTTATGATGCTAATAGTTACTTTTTCCCTTTATCAGTAAAAGGCGGGCTTAAAATGTTAGTGGCAGCCAGTAAAAGTAAGGCTGACTTTATTATAATTAGGTACTCGCTGATTTTTGCGCCATTGCTTTTCTTTGTAATATGTTACTTAAGAATGAGCGGAAAAAAGTAGTTGTGGATGTCCCTACACCAAGAACTGTGGTGGCGAAAGAAACTCTTCATGCAAAAAAAAGAGTATCCTTAATATTTTCAAATTCGTAGTATTAATCCTATCGGGATCATGGGTACTTTGGCCTGCAAATAGAGTGATTCAGTATTCAACAGAATCTACATGGTTCTCGTTTGGTTTATTATCTAAAACAAAGAAAATGGGTAATGGTATAATAGTTGAAAATATGCCCTTATCTGAATCTAAGTGGGATGGCAAACAGCCTATAGAGATTATTTCAGTTGCACTTATAGCGTATTGGCATGGCTACGATCGATTAATAAGAGCTATGCACGAGTTAGAAAAAATAAAACCAAATATGTTTAACTTGACTATTGTAGGAGATGGTGAAGAGCTTGAGGCTTTAAAAAAGTTAGTATTAGAGCTTAAATTGTCAAACATTAGGTTTACTGGAATGTTAGATCACAACGGTTTAAATAAAGAATTCAGTAAAGCACATATTGGTGTTTCTAGCTTAGGGCTGCATAGAAAAGGGCTATATGAAGCCGCGGATCTTAAGACTAGAGAGTATGCTGCGAGAGGCTTAATGATATTAGGAGCTGGGGAAGATATAGATTTTTCAGATGAAATAGAATTTAGGTTAAAGGTACCTTGTGATGAAACCATAGAGCCGATAATTGATGCCCTTCAAGGAATAACCCTAGATACTATCGTAAGCAAAGAAAAAGTGAGAACGTTTGCATTAGAAAGGTTATCTATGGAAGTTAAAGTCAAAGAAATGCTCTTAAGGTTGTCATGAAGTTAACAAAGCCACTTTGGTTAGGTGAAAGCTATAAATTATTAACTTCAATGGTTTTTTTAATATGCTTCCTACTTTCATTATCATTCTATGTGATGGGGGTTGAGTTATATTTCACTCTTGTCTTTGATTTACTAATATTTTCTAGCGTATTATTGTTTAAAACAACTCGTTTGTTTTCAGTACTTATTGTTTTACTACTATCCTATATTCTCTACCATATTTTTTATGTTTATTATTATTTTAGTGCCGCACACCTTAGGGATTTGTTTCTATCTCTTAAATTTACTCTTTATTTTCTTGTGTTGTGCAGCATTTTTAAAAGGGAAATTATAACAAAAGAGTATTTTTCTTTTGGCTTTTCAGCTTTATTGGCTTTCTTCTTTGTAAAGTATACTGTTGCTCACTTAATGGGTGACAGCCGGCCGCCACTTTATACCGAAAATAACTTTGAAATGTGCTTTCTGTCAGTGCTTTATTTAGTTTATGTTTATTTAGGCAAGTCAAATAGCTGGAAGTTTATTTTATTTTCATCTGTTATTTTATTGTCTGGTTCAAGATCTGCAATTATTTGTTTGTTATTGTTGTATCTATACCAGTTTAGGCCTTTTTATAAAATAAGTATTACTCAACTATTGAAACTTTTGGCGCTATTCATCATTGGCGCCTTAACCTTGATGGTAATAATGTCACGAATGACAGCCGGAGGACTAGAAGAAGTAGATAGGTATATATTTTTAATGGTTTTTTTGATAACATATCCGATTGGGGGTAAAAGAGTATCTTGTTGGTAACTCCCCTTTAACGCCGTTATCATCCTCATCATGCTTGCAATTGAGTTACTATCAGAGCTTATTTTCTAAAGTAAGTGATGGTGTTTGTTATCCTTTGATATTGCACCTTTTTGGTTAAGAATTTTCATGGAACATGGATTGGTAGCAATTATTGTAACATTCTTATTACTTGTGTCGATTTTAAAACAAAAAGGTCTTGATACTAGAGGCTCAATTTTTATTTTAGCATTAATTTCAGTTAATGGACTTTCAGTGTCGGCATTCAGTAGTTCAATAATATTTTTCTCTTTAATTATTATTGCCTTAATGAAACCTTTTAGCGAGATTGAAGCACAAAGTTAATTTCACTTTTAGTGGGGTGGAGCCCTTTGTTATATTGGTTGTAACCTTGTTAATCTTAAATACACTTAGACATAAGAGTTGGGTATCTAAATGAAATATGTCGAAAACGATTTAGACAAAAAAATAGTTTCTAAAAATGTATGGAAAAAAAAGCTTGAAGAAATATACATTACGGCTGAACGAGGAAAAATAATAGCGACTTTCGTAAATCCTTTCTCTTATTCACTTTTATTAGAAAAACCAGAACTAATAAAGCAGTTCAATTTGATATTTTCTGATGGTTCTTTACATACAAAACTACACAACTTATTTTGCGAAAATGAAATAGATAGAGTTAGTTTTGATTTATCTTCTATAGCTAAAGATACTTTGCTAAGAGCCCAAGAACAACAGCTAAAAGTTGCATTTATTGGTGGGAAACCAGAGCATGCAGATGTTTTACCTACTAAGTTACTTGCTCTTTTTCCTAATTTAGTTATTTCCTATTGTAGGAATGGTTATTTTCACTCTGAAGGTGAGAAACAATATTGCTTTACAGAGCTAGAAAATTCTACACCTGATATAATTATTGTCGGTATGGGAACCCCTCTTCAAGAAAATTTTCTATTACAATGTGTTGAAAGAGTTAAATCCGCAAGAGAGTTTTACACTTGTGGTGGATTTTTAGAGCAAACCGCAACTAAGGGAGATTATTATCATCCTTTAGTAAAAAAATTAGGCTTACGCTGGTTACAAAGAGCAATTATGCATAAACATGTTCGTGAGCGCTTAATTCATGATTACCCGAGATTTATAGTTAAATACTGTCTGTCCCACTTTAAATAGCAATGAACCCCATTAAACATGAAAAGTTTTAATGGGGTTTTTTATAGACACTACCCTAATTAAGCACGTATACCCAAGCCACCTCAAGATGCAGAATTCAGCGTTTCACAGGTGCTTAATATCAAGGCGTTACTTTGCAAGAATAGCAGTCCCTTTTAAGAAGTAACAACGATGAGGTATGTGCCTGTGAAACGCCCAACAGGTTGGTTTAAAAGCGATTTATACTGCGTTATTGATTTTAATAATAGAACAACTATTACTTGCAATCAATGCCTTGCCTAAATCGCTTTTAATTCCAACTGAAACTTGCAACTTGAGGTGGTTTGGGTATAAAATCCCCACCGTCTGAAATAATGACAACAAGGTCTCAGGCAAAAAGTCAGTATTTTAGGGATTGATATGGATAGTTGGTACTTATTATTTTGTAAATCAAGGCAAGAAGCTCGTGCCCAAGTTAATTTACAAAACCAAGGGATTGAAGCTTTTTTTCCTCAGCTACAAAAACAACAGCTAATTAAAGGTCGTCGTACTTTTAAGCAATCTGCTGTGTTTCCTAATTATTTATTTGTTCGCTTAAATCCTCAAACCGGTAACTTTGCTGCGGTAAAAAACACCCGTGGTATAAGTGGTTTTGTGTCGTATGGTGCATCGTATCAATTAGTACCTGATCAACTTATCAAAGAATTAAAAAATTTCGAGCTAACGCAAGATAATAATAGCTTACCGGAACTAGGTGATTTAGTGTGTCTAAATAATGGCTCGTTTAAAGACGTACAAGCAATATTTAAAGAGCCCGACGGCGATATGCGCAGTATATTGTTAGTCAACCTACTCAATAAACAAATAGAGATGAGCGTAGATAACTGCGACGTAAGAAAAGTAGGTTAAAAGTTTTAAGTTAAAGGTTAAAGGCACTAGGGAAAACAAAGGTACTAGGTACTAGGAGTTAGGTTTTAGGTAGAGATTAAGCCAAGCACAGTGTTAGGGTTAAGAGTAGGCGGGGCTTTATGCCGCGCAGGTAAATATTTTGTAGCAGCGGGGTTACCCCGCGTCTAAAACCTAAAATTAGAAATAAATCAGAACGTAGGAACTGTAACCTAGGGGCGGAAGCGTGCCTAAAGCAATAGGTTTTAGGAAGACAAAGGCTTTAGACTTTAGGAAAAACCTACTCTCAGCTATAGTTAATTTATGAATTTTAGCGTGTTTAGGGCATGGTTATGAAGTTTGAACAATTAGATGTCTGGAAAAGAGCTTCTGGTTAGCGTGTGATACTTATAAAGCTATTGCTAATTGCAAAGATTTTGGGTTTAAAGATCAAGTTACACGCTCTGCTATATCTATACCTTCTAACATTGCAGAGGGTGTGGAGCGCGATTCCCAAGCGGATCAAGCTAGGTTTTTATATTATGGTAAAGGTTCTGCTGGTGAACTAGTAACGCAAATATATATAGGTATAGAAATAGGCGTTATTGAAAAGTCGCGAGGCTTGGAATTAATAAGTGAAGCGAAATAGGTTGCAGCGATGCTAGCGTCATTAATTAAAATCAGAAAAGGTTGTATTAAAGAGACAGAGCCTAATTACAATATTGATGAACCTAGAACCTAGAACCTAGAACCTAGAACCTAGAACCTAGAACCTAGAACCTAGAACCTAGAACCTAGAACCTAGAACCTAGAACCTAGAACCTAGAACCTAGAACCTAGAACCTAGAACCTAGAACCTAGAACCTAGAACCTAGAACCTAGAACCTAGAACCTAGAACCTAGAACCTAGAACCTAGAACCTAGAACCTAGAACCTAGAACCTAGAACCTAGAACCTAGAACCTAGAACCTAGAACCTAGAACCTAGAACCTAGAACCTAGAACCTAGAACCTAGAACCTAGAACCTAGAACCTAGAACCTAGAACCTAGAACCTAGAACCTAGAACCTAGAACCTAGAACCTAGAACCTAGAACCTAGAACCTAGAACCTAGAACCTAGAACCTAGAACCTAGAACCTAGAACCTAGAACCTAGAACCTAGAACACTAAATTAACAAAAAAGTTAACTGCTTGCACAGTAAACGTGCAACCAACCTTGCGAAGCAAAGGTAGCCATGCTTTAATTAGCCAGCAAAAAATAACAGCAATATATTTAAAAATAAGCTGAAAGTTTTAGAATTTAATATTATTTTGGGAATAAACAATGGCGCTAAGCTGTAAAACACTTGTAGCATCACTCACGTTGCTAACAATGACAGGTTGTACAATCATCCCAGGTAGCCATTTCGAAGGAATCGAATCGGGTGAACAAACAAAAAACCTTGAACAAGACCTTGAAAAAGTAAATATTCAAATTATTGACTCATCTTTAATTTATCAGCAAAACCAATCGCGTAAAAAAACTAAGCCACCTTCGAGCCTTGATGGTTTAAATGTTAGTGATTACGAATACATACTCGGTGTAGGTGATGTACTTACCATTGGTGTATGGGATCACCCAGAATTAACCATTCCAGCAGCTGTGCAACGTACCGCAGAGTTTGATGGTTTTCGCGTGCAAGCAGACGGTACCATTACCTACGCCTATGCACCCAATATTCAGGCAGCAGGTAAAACAGTACAACAAGTACATAGCGAATTGGTTAAGCGTTTAAGCCGAGTGATTGAAGACCCGCAAGTTGATATAAAAGTGGTTGGTTTTCGTAGCCAAAAAGCGTATGTAACTGGCGAAGTAAAGCAACCAGGTATATTACCTGTTACAGAAATCCCACTCACATTGATTGATGCCTTAAACCAAGCCGGTGGTTTGACTGCAGCTGCCGATTGGCGCACGGTTACTTTTACTCGCGGCGATAAAACTGAAGTTATTAAACTTGATGATTTTTATGCACATGGCGATATTTCGCAAAACCGTTTGTTACAACATGGCGATATAGTGCATGTAAACCGTAATGACTTACAGCGTGTTTTTGTATTAGGTGATGTTAAAAAAGCAGGCTCTGTTGATGTTAATCGTTATGGTTTAAATCTTGCTGAAGCACTCAGTAATTCAGGTGGTTTAAACGAAAACACCGCCGATGCTAACGGCGTGTTTGTACTGCGTAAACGTAACCTTGAAACTGACGGTGTTATTGCCGATGTATACCAGTTGCATGCAAAAAATGTTGCAGCACTAGTGTTAGCAGAGCAATTTGAATTGCAACCACACGATATTGTATATGTAACATCGGCACCGCTTGCTCGCTGGAACCGTGTAATAAGTTTATTATTACCGTCAATCGCGACAGTTGATTCAATTGATGGCTTAACAGCAACAAACTAAGGATAACGATGTTTGATTCTATCTTAGTGGTGTGCGCTGGTAATATATGCCGCAGTCCAACCGCTGAATACGTATTAAAGAGTAAGCTAGCCGGTAAAAATGTTAAAGTATCCTCTGCGGGTTTAACGGCACTAGAAGGCAAAGCCGCTGATGTGACAGCAAAGCAGATTGCTGCAACTTATGGTATAAATATGGATGAGCACCAAGGTCGGCAGTTAACATCAAGCCTAGTTGCGCAAAATAGCGTTATTTTAGTGATGGAGCAACGCCACTTAACTGACCTGTGTAGCCGCTACCCAGAAGCGCGCGGTAAAACCTTTTTACTCGGTAAATGGCTAGGTGATAAAGAAATACCTGATCCATATAGGCAGAGTCTTGAAGCGTTTCAACACGTTTATGCATTAATCGACAGCGCCTGTAGCGCTTGGCAAAAGTATTTATAAGGATAGGCTAGTACATGAATGCTCAGCCCTCTGCGTTAGCAGCAAACAAACAAAATAGACAAGACACACAACCAAGCCAAGAAATAGACCTAATGGCGCTGTTAGGCGCTTTGATAGATCGTAAATATTTTATAATCGCCTTAACAACAGTGTTTATGGTTGTGGGTGTGATTTATGCGGTATTTTCGACCCTGGTATACCAAGCTACTGCGATGATCCAAGTAGAAGAAAGCGGTGGCTCAGTCCCTGGTTTTGACGATATGTCGGGCATGTTTGAAAGTACCTCAGCTGCGGTAACAGAGATCGAACTACTTAAATCACGCTCAGTCATTGGTGAAGCAGTAGATACATTAAAGCTTGATGTAATAGCAGAGCCTAAATTATTCCCGTTTATAGGCAGCCGTGCTTTTCGTAAGTTTAGCCCAATGAATGAAGGTGAGCTTGCCGAGCCTAGTTTTGGTGCTAGTTCATACGCTTGGGGTGGTGAGAGTATTGATGTATTTAGGTTTGATGTACCACGGTCTGCTGTAGGTAGCGAGTTTATACTTGTAGCGCAAGAAAATAATGCTGTGACATTGTTAAATGACGGAGGGGAAAAAATACTAACAGGTAAGGTTGGCCAAGAGCTAACCAACGGTAAATTTAACTTAACGATACGTGGTCTAAATGCCCGTGCCGGTACTGAATTTACAATACTACGTAAAGATCGCTTAAATACCATTCTAGATTTACAAGCTGCGATTGGTGCCAGCGAAAAAGGTAAAGATTCAGGTATCATTAACTTGAACCTACAGAGCGAGAAGCCACATTATGCTGAAAAAGTACTTGATAAAGTAGCGGGTATTTATGTACGCCGTAACGTAGAGCGTAATTCAGCCGAAGCACAAAAATCCCTTGAGTTTTTAGAAGTACAACTACCTGAGATTAAAAAACAGTTAGAATTTGCCGAACAACGTTTTAACGATTACCAAATTAAACGTCAGTCAATCAATATTACCCTTGAAACGCAAGGAGTATTAGAGCAAGTAGTTAAACTTGAAACCAAACTGCAAGAGCTTGAGTTAAAACGTCTTGAAATGAGCCGCAAGTTTAAAAAAGACCACCCAACATACCAAGGTTTAATTGAGCAAATTAGCGCGGTTAATGAGCAGAAAAAAGAACTGGTTGGTGAAGTCGGTAATCTACCAGAGACTCAACAAGAGTTACTGCGCTTAAAACGCGATGTTGAAGTCAGCAACCAAATTTATACGCTTTTACTAAGCAAAACCCAAGAGCTTGATATAGTGCGTGCAGGCACAGTCGGTAATGTACGCATTATTGACTTTGCAGAGGTGAATACCTCAAAGCCTGTAAAACCTAAAAAAGCATTGATTGTGGTTATGGCTACGATGCTGGGTTGTATGTTAGCTGTTGCGATTGTGCTAGTGCAAAAAGCCATGCATAAAGGCGTTGAAGATCCAAATGAAATAGAGGCAATTGGCCTACCAGTATACGCCAGCGTGCCGTACTCAGATTATCAAGAAAAACTCGCCGGTTTTGGTGCTCGTAAAGCCAAAAATAAACCAAAGTCGATACTTGCTCTTGATAACCCAGCTGATTTATCAATTGAGGCTTTGCGCAGCTTACGTACTAGCTTGCACTTTGCGATGATGGAAGCTAAAAATAACCTAATTGCAATTTCTGGCCCAAGCCTAGGTGTAGGTAAGTCATTTGTATCAGTTAACTTAGCAGCAGTATTGGCACAAAGCGGTAAAAAAGTACTGATAATCGATGCTGATATGCGTAAAGGGTATTTACAAACCCAGTTTGGCTTAAAGTGGGATGACGGTTTAAGTGATTACCTATCTGGGCGTTTAAACCTTGAGCAAGTAACCAAGCCTACAACAGTTGATGGGTTAAGTGTAATTACCCGCGGACAAATACCACCAAACCCATCAGAGCTATTAATGCACAGTAATTTTAGTAAGCTAGTAGAAGAGGTAAGTGCGTCATATGACATAGTAATTGTTGATACGCCACCTATTTTAGCGGTAACCGATCCGGCAATAGTTAGTGCTCATACCGGCACTACATTATTGGTAACGCGTTTTGGCCAAAACCATATTAAAGAGATCGAACTTACCCGTAATCGTTTTGAACAAAATGGCACAGATGTTAAAGGCGTAGTGTTCAATGGTGTAGTTAAAAAAGCCAGTAACGCTTACGGTTATTACGGTTACTACAACTACGAATATAAATCGGATAAATAAAAGCGTAGCTGAGGTTTTATATCGCTACAAAAAAGGTTAACAAGGTGTTAGGGGGAAGTTGAGCGAACTAGGTTCTAGGATAGTGACTAGCACCTAGCTCTAATACCTTTCATCTAGGTTTTAAAACGTAGGAGTAGGCTTTAGTCGGAGTAATATTTTAAGTTGTTTATTCGTAAAGAGGTGTTTAACTTAAGAGGTAAATAATAAGACTTATGTCTTCTCATTTACACTAATTACCTTCTCTCTGCAAAATTGTTTGTAGGCTGGACTTTGGTCCGATTGGGTAAAATGATTTAAAAGGTTCTATTGTTAGTTTAGTTAAGCTTGTAGCTAGTTGTCCGAAGCTATTTAACTTTTAATAGCCTGCTTTTGTTGCGAAGGTCTAACTATCCCCTGTGTAAAGAGCGCCTCGGTGGTACAAATATTTTGTAGGCGGGGTTCTCGGGCAGACTAGTTAAACTGATTAATTGTTTTAGAGTAGTAAAATGTTGAGTTTTTTTGTAAATATAAATCGAAAATTAAATGGTAGATAAGATGATGGGCCCTGAAGTTAAAACTAAAGAAGTTGACGAATATTTTTCCGGTGTCGATGCAAATATGTCCGGCAGTATTTTTATTACTGAAAATAGTTTTAAGTCAAAATCAGAAGCATTAAAGCAAAATGTGATTTACGTATTTTGCCCTGATGAGTGTGCAGAAAATATCGGGGCAATTATTGACGATTATTCTTTCGATATAGTTATAAATGATTACAGTATAGTTGATTTCACTAATAAAGTAGTATGCCACTATCAAAGTGCGCATTTGACAAAGCAGCAGCGTAAGTTTTTAGTTCACGCTACCGAATGTGGAGCGTGGGTTGAGCCTTTGGTCAGTTATTTAGATGATAGGCTAAAGTATACTGAGGTTCGATTACTTCATAGTAGCTACTTTTTGCACCAAAAAGCATTTTCTATTTTATCAAATAAGCGCACACAATTAGCAAAGAGATGGGTAGATGTTGTGAGTGCAATCCTTTTACTAATTATCACTATCCCTTTTTCTTTTATTGCTGCTCTCTTAATTAAGCTAGAAAGCCCAGGGCCAATTTTATTTAAGCAAAAACGCACAGGCCAATACAACAAACAGTTTGAAGTGTATAAGTTCAGATCTATGCGCAATGACGCTGAAAAAAATGGTGCACAATGGGCCTCAAAAAATGATGCGCGCGTAACAAAAGTGGGTAAATTTATCCGTAAAACGAGGATTGATGAAATTCCTCAACTAATAAACGTTTTACAAGGGAATATGTCGATAGTAGGCCCAAGGCCAGAACGTGAAGTGTTTATAAAAGATTTAGAAAAAGAGATACCGTACTACCGTTTTAGGCATGCTGTAAAACCAGGTGTAACAGGGCTTGCACAAGTTAGTTATCCATATGGAGCATCAGTTGAAGATGCAGTGTGGAAACATAAGTATGATATTCATTATATTAAACACCATTCTGTTTTATTAGATTTTAAAATTTTATTACTTACTGTGAAAACGGTTGTTTTTGGTATGGGGCGATAATGGAACAGCCATTAGTATCAATAATAATGCCAGCTTATAATGTTGAAAAATATATTAAGCAATCTATTGCATCAGTTACTTCACAATCTTATAGTAATTGGGAACTATTAATAACAGACGATCGCTCAACGGATGGAACACAAAGAATTGTAGAGGAATACGCATCAAAAGATCCTCGTATAAAACTTTTCATTAATGCTAAAAATGGTGGGGCAGGTATAGCACGTAATAATTCTATAAAACAAGCCGATGGGCGTTTTATCGCCTTTTTAGATGCGGATGACCAGTGGTTACCAGACAAGTTAACCAAACAAATTGACTTTATGATTAGTAATAATTATGCATTAACCTATACGGCTTATCAAAGGCTAAAAGACGACATACCTAAAGGTGTTGTTATGCCGCCAAGCTCTACAACGTATAAAAAACTACTGAATGGTAATGTAATCGGTTGTTTAACTGCAATATACGACACCAAAGTTCTAGGTAAACATTATATGCCTTTGATTCGTAAAAGGCAGGATATGGGCTTGTGGCTGAGTATATTAAAGCAAGTACCCAAAGCACATAGCTTGCAAGAAGTCTTAGCACTTTATCGAGTTGACTCTGGTATGACTCAAGATAAATTTAAAATATTAAAATGGCAGTGGTTATTTTATCGTGAGGTTGTAAAGCTAAATGTTTTTACAGCGACTTATCATTTTTTTATTTATTCAGTTAAAGGTTTTTTTAAACACTCAAGTAAATAGTGCTTGGCAATCAATAAGTTTGGATTATAGGGAATAAAGTGAAAAAATATATTTATTTGGCGGGAGGTTTGGGGAATAACTTATTCCAGGTGTGTTACGGCTTATACTTAGAAGAAAAGGGGTATGAAGTAATATATAAAACATTCCTTCTTGAAAAAAATATTTTTACAAAATACCTAAACTGGAGTGTTCATCAGAACCAGTTGCTAGAATCGATATTGAGGGATAAAGAGGTTGATAGGATAGCTACATTTGCTGACGTGTTTTTTTGATTAAAACTCTTTTAATTAAAAAAATAACTAAAGATAATTTATTCTCAGCGCCAAATAACTATAGCAAAAAACGTTATTATGGTTACTATGCGAAGGGAAAGCATTTAAATGAAAATATTTTTTTAAAATTAAGAAATATAATTATTAAAAATAATGACAGTAGTATTAAGCCTAAGAATGCAAATTTTTGCGCTATTCACTTAAGGCGTGGAGATTTCCCCAAAAATTATGCTCTTACTTTAGATTATTATGCCTCAGCTCTTAAATGCATAGATTGGGTGGATGAGTATATATTAGTTACTGATAGTAGAACTGTTTATGACGAAGTTAAACTAAAGCTTAAATGTAATATCCACTTATCTAGCGCCAGTAATATGAAAGATGATTTTTTTGAAATGTTTAATGCAAAGAATATTATTATGTCAAATTCTACCTTCTGCTATTGGGCAACAGTTTTAGGTGAGTCTCAGTACATAGTGCACCCCGACAAAATATCAACAGACATAGATTGGTTCTTTTATTTAAATAAAAAATCAAGCTCAATTTTTTCTACATTTGAATCAGAGCAAATAAAATGATTATTTTTCTATTTTTTTACTTTCATTACTCATGGCAATAGAAGCCTCAACATCTTTGTCTAGAATGTCAGGCTATGCTATTAAGTGCCCCGAAGGAGGTTTGATTCTTCAGTCATCATTAGCCTTACTATCTAGAATGATAATGTTTATGTTTATGCCTTTTTTGGGTTTTTTGTCTGATATAAATCAGTTGGAAAGTACATATTACTCATACATATTATTTTATTTGTTATTTCCTACGGCTCTGGGGGGGTTTACTTCTTCCGCAACAATATAATTAATCTTTACATTAACCTAATTAATAGAATAAGTATTAACGGTAGTTTTTTTAGTGGTAAAACTTCATTATTTACAAATAGCATTCATAAATTTAGAGATGATAAAGATTTAAAGCCTCTTAACTCCTTTTTATATTAGCTTTTGTTGCATATGTTCCTTATTATTTATCATGGCCATTAATTATTTTACTTCTCAATGAGTTTAATGAGTATAGAGGAATGATTTTAGGGTTAAGTTCTGTTTTTAATGGTGTTAATACAATATTATTGACGCTTTTTATAGACCCTATGCTTGTGAAGTTAGGTCGTTATAGCTCATTATTGGCAAGCATTTATTCTAAACTTGTTTTGTTGAGAATATACTCCTCACTCTTGAGCTTGTTGTTGTTTTTATTCTTTTTATTCTGTATTGAATATTAGCAAAACTATTGAGGTTTTGATGTTAAAAAATGATCTTAGGCTTGGGCTAGGCTGTTACCTTTTAATTTCTACAATTGTTGCTTTTTTAGGTTTTTTTCATTGAAAGTAAAGACCTAGTATCTGGTTTTTCTATGTTGGTAGTTATTACTTCATTGATTATAAGTGTCTTTATAATTGAAGCAAAGAAAACGAATGTAATCGAAAATGCAAATTTTTGGTTTTTTGTAGCAACAATTGGATTAATTTCAATAATCGTTTTTGGAAATGTAGCATGGGTTGACTTATTTGAGCCTAGTCTTTTAAGGGTTGATGATCCGCTAGCTATTCAAGATGCAAATAAATACGATTTGAGTGGGGTTTTATTACTTGAAAATGGTCATGGATTAGGCCATTGGCAGTCTTATGCAATAGATAGGTATATATATTTAATATATAAACTTTTTGGGGTTGAGACTATAAACGTAGCAGTAGTGAACTATTTATTAAGGTTTATTTCGACTTTGATAGCAGCAAAAACAGTCGTTGAAATAACAAATAAAAGAGCGAGTAACGCTATAGCTTTACTATTTTTTCTACCTCTAGGTTTTTACTACTCAATTATGCCAAGTAAAGAACCATTAACGCTTTTGTTTTTTTCTATTTTTATATTATTTATAATAAAATCACTTAAAAAAATTACCGTTTACAATTTGTCATTTCTTTTCCTTAGCTTGCTAGCTCTATCTGCTATTCGCTTGAACCTAGGAGTTTTTTGCTTAATTACTTTACTGATTACTTTATTTGTTTTTTTGGACACAAAAAGAGATAAGTTTATAGCGTTTGTTTTAAGTCTATTGTTATTTTTACCAATAAATTATTTGGCCTTAGCCTTACTAAATATATCTTTGATTGATTTAGCTTTTAAATATGAAAATATCTTTGATGTGAGCTCCAGAATTGATGATATTTCTAAAAGTGGTATTTCTGGTGCTATTAAAAATCTTTCAGGTAGTTTTGGCTTGTTAGGTTACATTGTTTTTTTACCTCTTAAAATGTTAATAGTTTTGTTATCACCTTTTCCTATATTTAATGTTGATATTACAGCTGCCTTTTCAGTCTCTGGTTTGAAAGGTAAAGAAGTTGTAAATAATACATATAATATATTTGCAACCCTAAGTGGCTTAATTAATGTTTTTTTCTTATTGCCCTTGATTTCTGCTTTTAAAAAATCCTACTTATCAAAAGAGAAAGAAGTAAAGGCTTTCTCAGTTGTTACCATAGTTGTGTTTGCAATAATTTCTTTAATATATGTATCAGGTTTTACTAGGATTAGAACCTTGTTTGAAATGTTGCTTTTTATGCTCATAATTATTAATTTCAAATATAATTATAAGAGTTTAATATTTTCAACTATGTTTATTGTAACCTCTATTTTTATAAATTTTATTATCAAGGTTTAATGTAATGTTTGATATTGTAACTGTTTGTACTGGTTTAGATTTAAATAACATTCAAGTGTGTATAAAAGGGCTTAAAGAAAATTTACAATTTAATAAAATTTATATTATTACAAATAATACATCACTAGTACCTTGTGAGGATAATGTTGTAGCAATTGATGAAAATGATATTGTAAGTGCAGATCTAGCAAATGAGCTAAAAAATATGAATGTTCCATTCTTTCCAAAGCGCTTTGGTTGGTATTATCAGCAATTTCTAAAGATTGAATTTTCTAGATCTAAATATTGTGATTCCGATTATTTGATCTCGGGATGCAGACACGATTTTACTAAAACCTATAGTGTTTATGGATAATGGTAATTATTTGTATACTCAGGGAATGAAGTTTTAAATAAACCTTATGTAGATACATTTAAGACTTTGCTAGGTTTGGATTACTATTATTCAACTTCTATGATAAGCCAGCACTTATACGTTAATAGAAACGTAATGATTAATATGATAAATGATGTTGAAATTAGACATGGTAAGTGTTTTTCTATAGCTGTATTAGAAAGTCTTCAAGGGGATACCCCTAGCTTGTTTAGTGAGTATGAGACATATATAAATTATCATGCTGCTAAAAACATAAATAATATACAAACTATTGAGAGAGTTTGGTTCAGGAATGCGGCAGCAATATGTGGCTTTAATGCACAGTACAGTGAATTAAAGGCTAAGTTTAAAAGCTGCGACTTTGTAGCTTTAGAAAAGTTTGATTTAACTTTTAAAGGCAAATTAAAAGCATATCTAAAATATCTTAAGTTTTTATTAAATTAATTTGGAAGAAAAATGAAAAAAGCTTTAATTACAGGCGTTACAGGTCAAGATGGCTCTTATCTTGCTGAGTTTTTATTAGATAAAGGCTATGAGGTTCACGGTATCAAACGCCGTGCATCGAGTTTTAACACACAGCGCGTAGATCATATTTACCAAGATATCCATGAAGAAAATCCTAAGTTTTTTTACATTATGGTGATTTGACTGATACATCTAACTTAACGCGCATTTTAAAAGAAGTGCAGCCGGATGAAGTCTATAATTTAGGTGCGCAAAGTCACGTGGCTGTATCATTTGAAGCACCTGAATACACTGCAGATGTTGATGCTATTGGAACCTTAAGGTTGTTAGAGGCTATTCGTTTTTTAGGGCTTGAAAAGAAAACTAAATTTTACCAAGCATCTACCTCTGAGCTTTACGGTGAAGTACAAGAGATTCCGCAAAAAGAAACAACGCCATTTCACCCACGCTCACCTTATGCAGTTGCTAAAATGTATGCTTACTGGATTGCGGTTAATTATCGCGAGTCATATGGGATGTATGCGTGTAACGGTATTTTATTTAACCATGAATCACCGCGTCGTGGTGAGACTTTTGTAACACGTAAAATTACCCGTGGTTTAGCTAATATCTCTCAAGGGTTAGAAAAGTGTTTGTATCTAGGTAATATGGATGCATTACGTGATTGGGGCCATGCAAAAGACTATGTTCGTATGCAATGGATGATGTTACAACAAGATAAGCCAGAAGACTTTGTTATTGCAACAGGTAAACAAATTTCGGTACGTGAGTTTGTAACTTTATCAGCTAAAGAGCTAGGTGTTACTTTAGAGTTTACTGGTGAAGGGGTTGATGAAATTGCAACTGTTGCAGCTATTGAAGGCGATAATGCACATGCCCTTAAAGTAGGTGATGTAATAGTACGTGTTGACCCGCGCTACTTCCGCCCAGCTGAGGTTGAAACTCTATTAGGTGATCCATCAAAAGCGAAAGAAAAATTGGGCTGGGTCCCTGAAATAACTGTAGAAGAAATGTGTGTGGAAATGGTTCAGAATGATTTAGCTAAAGCTAAGCAACATGCCATATTGAAGTCACATGGCTATGATATAAGTGTTTCTGTCGAGTAATTAAAGTTTAGTATATTACAACCCAGCAATTGCTGGGTTTTATTATTGGTAACAAAATGAATAAAAAACGTATATTTGTTGCTGGCCACAATGGGATGGTTGGCAGTGCGATTGTTAGGCAACTTCAATCAGAAAACAATGTAGAAGTTATTACACGTTCAAGAGCTGAGCTTAACTTACTTAGCCAAGCTGACGTACAAGCATTCTTTAATGATAATAAGATTGACCAGGTTTATTTAGCTGCTGCTAAAGTAGGTGGTATTGTTGCTAATAACACTTATCCAGCTGAGTTTATTTATGAAAACCTTACTATACAGAATAATATAATTCATAGTGCCCATGTCTGTGGTGTAAATGATTTATTGTTCTTAGGTTCGTCGTGTATTTACCCTAAACTTGCCGAACAGCCAATGCGAGAAGATGCGCTACTTACTGCGACATTAGAGCCAACAAATGAACCTTATGCGATAGCAAAGATTGCTGGTATAAAAATGTGCGAGTCATATAATCGCCAGTATGGGCGTAATTACCGTTCAGTAATGCCAACAAATTTATATGGTGAAAATGATAACTTTCATCCTGAAAACTCTCATGTAATTCCTGCATTGTTACGTCGTTTTCATGAAGCTAAACTCGCTGGAGATAGTAAAGTAGTTGCGTGGGGTTCTGGTAAACCGATGCGTGAATTTTTGCATGTTGATGATATGGTTGCAGCTTCAATTCACGTTATGAATTTAAATAACGCAGTTTATAAAAGTAATACTCAAGATATGTTAAGCCATATTAATGTAGGTACAGGTATTGATTGTACGATTAGAGAGCTGGTTGAAACTGTTGCGAAAGTAACCGGTTTTGATGGTGATATAGAATTTGATAGCTCTAAACCAGATGGTGCCCCACGAAAATTAATGGACGTTTCTCGTCTTAAGTCTTTAGGCTGGCAGTACTCTATTAATTTAGAAGAAGGCTTAAAAGCAACTTATGAGTGGTTTTTAAATAATCAACAAAGCTTTAGAAAGTAATATGTTTTTAGATGAATCTACTTTTACAAAAGTTATAGATAGTACACCTCTTGTTTCTATTGATTTAGTTGTTTTAAATGAATTTGGGGAAGCTCTATTAGGGCAGCGCTTAAATAGAACCAGCTAAAAATTATTGGTTTGTACCTGGTGGCAGAATTTTAAAGAATGAACCTATAGCTGAAGCTTTTGCACGTTTAACTAAAGATGAACTTGGTTGTGAATTAGATATCAACGAAGCTGAGCTTATTGGTCCATATGATCACTTTTACGATGACTGTGTTTTTAATGAGCACATAAGTACACATTACGTTGCAATCGCTTATATAGTAAAAGTATTCGATGGTATTTTTGAAAATTTGCCACTTTATGAGCAGCATGGCTGTTACAAATGGTTTAATATTGAAACCTTATTACTTAACGATGAAGTACACGAACATACTAAGTGGTACTTTGAAACAATTAATTTAAAGAATACTAAAGGAGCTTAGTATGATCTTACCAATAATAATGGCCGGTGGTTCTGGTACACGTTTATGGCCACTTTCGCGTGGCAATTATCCTAAACAGTTTTTATCTTTAAATGGCGATCATACAATGCTGCAAAGCACTCTTAATCGCTTAAATGGTCTGCCTCATGTACCCGCAATGCTAATTTGCAATGAAGAGCATAGGTTCATTGCTGCTGAGCAAGTTCGTCAGCTAGGTATTGAGCACAGTGGTATATTTTTAGAGCCTGTTGGTCGTAATACCGCTCCAGCTATAGCTCTTGCTGCTTTTAAAGCTATTGAAAATGGTGAAGACCCATTGCTATTAGTTTTAGCCGCTGATCATGTTATTGAAGATGTTGCTGCATTTCAAAAAAGTGTGCGTGAAGCATCTGAACTGGCTAGAAAAGATAAACTAGTTACCTTTGGTATTGTAGGTAATAAGCCTGAAACAGGTTATGGCTATATTAAACGTGGTGAACAATTTGATACTGGTTTTGTAGTAGATGCATTTGTAGAAAAACCAGATTCAAGAACTGCTGAGCAATATATACAAAGTGGAGATTATTACTGGAATAGCGGTATGTTTTTATTTAAAGCGAGTCGTTATTTAAATGAGCTTAAAGCATTTCGCCCTGATATATATAATGCATGTGAAAACGCCATGCAAAACCAAAATAATGATTTGGACTTTATTCGCGTAGATAAAGAGTCATTTGAAGCGTGCCCAGATGAGTCTGTTGATTACGCGGTAATGGAGCAAACTAAAGATGCCGTAGTTGTCCCAATGGACGCCGGTTGGAGTGATGTTGGTGGGTTCGCTGCGCTTTGGGAAGTATCACCACAGGATGATAATGGTAATGCTTTTACTGGTGATGTAAAAGCTGTTGATACTAAAAACACGCTTGTATTTAGTGAAGACAAATTGGTTGCAACAGTGGGTGTTGAAGATTTAGTTATTGTAAACACAAAAGACGCAGTACTGGTTGCTCACAAAGATAAATCGCAACATGTAAAAATGATTGTTCAACAGTTAAAAGATGAACAACGCTCAGAGGCTAAATTACATCGAGAAGTATATCGCCCATGGGGTAAATATGACTCGGTGGATAATGGTGAGCGTTTCCAGGTTAAGCGCATTACTGTAAAACCTGGAGCTAAGCTATCGGTACAGATGCATCACCATCGAGCGGAGCATTGGATCGTCGTATCAGGTACTGCCAAAGTACAAATTGATGATACCGAGCAATTTGTAACTGAAAATGAATCTGTCTATATACCTATTACAGCGGTTCATGCACTAGAGAATCCTGGTAAAGTTGATTTAGAGCTGATAGAAGTTCAGTCGGGTTCATACTTAGGTGAAGATGATATTGTTCGCTTTGAAGATCGTTATGGGAGAGTAAAGTAGCTCTTATAGTTACTTTAATTTTTAACTAAGCTATTAATAAATAGCGTATTGGATGTGCCTATTTTTGTAAAAAGAGTAGGCATCAAAAAGAATAGAGCAGATTTTAGTTGTTGTGTTTCTTGACAATCTGCTTTTTCTTAAGTTTATCTACACATTTCTCCGCACATTTCTTTTTTTAGTCATTCTAAAGGTGTTACATGGATAACAAGTTAATAAGTTCAGAGGTTATTGCTCAAAGTGATATAGCATTTGGAACAAGCGGCGCACGTGGTTTAGTAAGTAATTTTACTGCTGATGTATGTGCAGCATTTGCTGTTGCATTTATTAAGTCAATCGATGCTGAGTTCAGTTTTAATACAGTTATGCTCGCTATTGATAATCGTCCAAGTAGTTATGCCATGGCGCAGGCATGTGCCGCCGGCTTAAAACAGCTTAATCTTAATGTCGTTTATTTCGGAGTAATACCTACACCGGCACTTGCTTACAAAGCAATGCAGGACAACGTGCCTAGCATAATGATTACTGGAAGCCACATACCTTTTGATCGAAATGGACTAAAGTTTTATCGTCCAGATGGTGAGATTACAAAAGCTGACGAGCAAGCTATTTTAGCTAATGACGCAAAGCTAGTCAGTGTTAATAAATTACCAGAACTCTTAGTAAGTAAGGCTGCTGAAGAGGTTTATATAAATCGTTATGCTTCATTGTTTAGCTATGATTCTTTAGCAAATAAAAGGATAGGCATATATGAGCACTCGAGTGCAGGTCGTGATATTTATAAATCACTATTTGAGCTATTAGGGGCAGAAGTAACAAGCCTTGGTCGTAGTGACGAGTTTGTACCAATTGATACTGAAGCTGTATCGGATGCAGATCAACAAAAAGCATTTAGTTGGTCAAACGAATATAAGTTTGATGCTATTTTTTCAACTGATGGAGACGGAGATCGTCCATTAATTTCAGATGAACATGGCAACTGGTTACGTGGTGATATATTAGGCTTGTTATGTAGCCAATTATTAAATATTGACGTATTAGCTGTGCCCGTTAGCTGCAATACTGCAATTGAACAGTCAAATAGCTTTAAAGAGGTGGTTAGAACAAAGATTGGATCACCTTATGTAATAGCTGAGTTTGCAGAGTTAAATAAACACTATGCTCGTGTAGCTGGTTTTGAAGCAAATGGTGGGTACTTATTAGGCTCTGATGTAAAGTTAAATGGAAAAATGATCAGAGCACTGCCTACTCGTGATGCACTTTTACCTGCACTTATATTGCTAACTCAGCAACAGTCAATCTCATCCCAAATAAAGCGATTACCTCAACGATTTACAGCAAGTGACCGCTTGCAAAATTTTTCTAGGAAAAATAGTCTTGCCTTGATCGATGAGCTAAAAACTGACGCGAGTTCATTTCTAGTAAGTTTAAATATTAGTGAGGGTTATTCTATAAACGTTACAGACGGTTTACGTATTACTTTAGAAAACAAAGATGTGATACATTTAAGACCATCAGGAAATGCTCCTGAATTAAGGTGTTATTGCGAAAGTACCCGAGAAGATACTGCCTCTTGTAACGTACTAAAAGTAATGAATCTAATAAGAGGAAGGTATTGTGAAGCATAAATTACTTCTTTTATATGCATGGTTTATTTGGGCAGTTACCTTTTTTTACCGGATATGCCTTTTTTAATGAGGTTTAGGGGATTTTTATACGGTATTGCTATGGGGAAAGCTGGTAGAAATTTACAGATATCTTCTTCGGTTATTTTTAAAAATTTAGAAAATTGTTTTTTTACGATAATGTTTATTTAGCACCAAATGTAGTTGTAAATGCTATTGATAAAGTCATACTTGAGGATGAGGTTATGATTGGTTTTAATTCTGTTATCGTATCCGGAAACCACAGCGCTTTAAATGGAAGCTTTCGATTTGGTAAATCAGTAAAGACTCCTGTTTTTGTTGGGAAAGGAGCGTGGGTTAGCGCTAACTGCACTTTAACAGCAGGTGCAAAGCTTCCTGAAGGTAGTTTATTGGCAGCAAATTCGGTGTTGACAAAATCTATTAGTGAAAAATTTGTAATTTTTGGTGGCGTTCCAGCTAAAAAAATTGGTACTGTTCAAGATTAATTTGTTAAGGATGAATTTAATATGAAAATCGCCATTGTCGGTACGGGCTATGTAGGTCTCTCAAACGCTATGTTACTGGCGCAGCACAACAAAGTTGTTGCGCTTGATATTGACGAAAATAAAGTCGCACTTTTGAAAGATAAACAATCCCCTATTGTTGATGTTGAAATAAGTGATTTTTTACAAAATAAACAACTCAACTTTACGGCTACAACTAACAAAGAATCTGCACTAGTTGGTGCTGAGTTTGTTATTATTGCGACGCCTACAGACTACGATCCTGAAACAAACTATTTTAATACCAATAGTGTTGAGTCGGTTATTAAAGATGTGCTAAGCATTAACCCAACGGCTACCATGGTTATTAAATCAACTGTGCCGGTTGGTTATACTGAATCAGTTAAAGATAAATTTGCCACGGATAACATTATTTTCTCGCCTGAGTTTTTACGCGAAGGTAAAGCATTGCATGATAATTTATATCCATCACGTATCATAGTTGGTGAGCAAAGTGAGCGTGCCAAAACGTTTGCTAACTTACTTGCACAAGGTGCTGTAAAGCAAGATATTGAAGTTTTATTTACGGACTCTACAGAAGCAGAGGCAATCAAGTTATTCTCAAATACCTATCTTGCAATGCGTGTGGCTTACTTTAATGAGCTTGATAGCTATGCTGAGAGCCATGGCTTAAACGCGAAGCAAATTATCCAAGGTGTAGGTTTAGATCCGCGTATTGGTAGTCATTATAATAATCCTTCATTTGGTTATGGCGGTTATTGTTTACCAAAAGACACCAAGCAGTTGTTAGCAAATTACAAAGATGTGCCAAATAATATGATTGGCGCTATTGTTGATGCTAATACAACTCGTAAAGATTTTATTGCTAACTCAATAATTAAGCGCAGCCCTAAAGTAGTTGGTGTTTACCGCTTAGTAATGAAAACAGGCTCAGATAACTTTAGAGCTTCTGCAATCCAAGGGATTATGAAGCGCATTAAAGCTAAAGGTATTGAAGTTGTTATTTACGAGCCGACTTTAACCGACGAAGCATTTTTCAATTCACGTGTTATAAAAGATCTCAATGAGTTTAAACAACTTTCAGATGTCGTGGTATCTAACCGTATGGTGGAAGAGTTAACAGATGTAGCTGATAAAGTTTATACGCGAGATTTATTTGGCAGTGATTAAAGTAAAGGTTAAAGGGATTAGGTGTTAGGTTTTAGGTAGAGATTAAACCAAGCACAGTGTTAGGGTTAAGAGTCGGCGGGGCTTTATGCCGCGGGTTTAAAAACTCATGGCTAAAGCCATTTCCTACAGGGTTTAAATTTATCGTAGGAGCCGGCTTCAGCCGCGAAAGAGTTTAAAGGTTCTAGGCTTAACTTTACTTTCTCGGTGTAGCGCGAAGCGCCTCGGTGCTCTCGGTGGTAAAAATTGTTTAATTGATTTTATTCACAAAGAGGTTATGAGACGCTGCGCTTAAGAGGTTGAAGGGAAAAGGCTAGGTATGTAGCTAGTTGCTCGAAGCCTATGGCCTTTTTTTCTCATTTACACTCATTCACTTCTCTTTGTGCAAATGGTTTTCGTAGGAGCCGGCTTTAGCCGCGAAAGATTTTAATTAATTTATTCATAAAGGTGTTAATGAACACGCGTCAGCAAGCTTAACGCCTACGGTGCTAAATTGTATTCAGGTGTTTAATTACGTGTATGCGAATGGCTTGCCACCGCGAAAAGGTTAAAGGTGTTAGGTGTTAGGTGTTAGGTGTTAGGTGTTAGGTAGAGATTAAACCAAGCACAGTGTTAGGGGTAAGAGTCGGCGGGGTTTAAAAACTCATGGCTAAAGCCATTTCTTACAGGGTGTAAATTTATCGTAGGAGAATGGCTTGCCACCGCTAAAAGGTACTAGGTACTAGGTGCTAGGTAAGTGACTAGGAACTCGTTGCTCGAAGCGTGGCTTTTGTTTTCTCATTATCTTCTCTTTGTGCAAATAGTGTTTATAATTTTGCCGAAGCCCGAAGCCCGAAGCCCGAAGCCCGAAGCCCGAAGCCCGAAGCCCGAAGCCCGAACTCATTCACTCCCTATAAAGCTTTGTATTGTTAGATTAAAACTAATTGAATTAAATATTAAATAAAGGACTAACTATGAAAGCTGTTATCCCCGTTGCTGGACTTGGTACGCGTATGCTGCCAATGACTAAAGCAATCCCAAAAGAAATGCTGCCACTGGTTGATAAGCCGCTTATTCAATATATAGTGAATGAGTGCGTTGCGGCCGGTATTAAAGAAATTGTGCTTGTAACCCACAGCTCTAAAAATGCGATTGAAAACCATTTTGATACTAGCTTTGAACTTGAAGCGACACTTGAAAAACGCGTAAAGCGTAAGTTACTTGATGAAGTGCGCTCTATTTGCCCGCCTGATGTAACTATTCTACACGTACGCCAAGGTGAGGCTAAGGGATTAGGCCATGCTGTATTATGTGCTAAACCAATCATTGGTGATAATGATTTCGTAGTTTTACTGCCTGATGTAATACTTGATGCATATACTGCAGATCAAAAAACTGAAAATTTAGCGGCAATGATAACGCGTTTCAAAGCGGCATCTGCAAGCCAGATTATGCTTGAGCCTGTACCTGAGCAAGATGTCTGCAAGTACGGCATTGCTGATATAAATGGCGCTGTAATTACTGCGGGTGAAAGTGCAAAAATAAAAACTATGGTTGAAAAACCACGTGTTGAAGATGCACCATCAAACCTTGCTGTAGTTGGCCGCTATGTGCTGTCAAAAACTATTTGGCAATTACTTGATAAAACTCCGGTTGGCGCAGGGGGGAAATTCAATTAACTGACGCTATTGATATGCTGATGAAAATTGAAACGGTTGAGGCATTCCATATGAGTGGCCGAGCTCATGACTGTGGTGATAAATTAGGTTATTTAAAAGCAATTGTTGAATACAGCATGCGTGATGAAAATTTAGGCGTTGACTTTACAAGCTTTGTTACAGAGTTAGTTAATCCTAAAAAACCAAACCATTTAAAAGCTGTGTGAGATTTAGGTTTTAGGGGCTAGGAAGACAAAGGTTCTAGGTGTTTGGTGTTAGGTTTTGGTAGAGATTAAACTGTTGTGATTCAATGAAACCAAGCACAGTGTTAGGGTTAATAGTAGGCGGGGCTTGATGCCGCGCGGTTTATAAAACTCATGGCTAAAGCCATTTCCTACAGGGTTTAAATTTATCGTAGGAGCCGGCTTCAGCCGCGAAAGATTTTAAAGGTTCTAGGGAAGTGGCTAGGTGTTAGGCTTAACTTTACTTTCTCGGTGTAGCGCGAAGCGCCTCGGTGCTCTCGGTGGTAAAAATTGTTTAATTGATTTATTCACAAAGATATTAATGAACACGCGTCAGCAAGCTTAACGCCTACAGTGTTAAATTGTATTCAGGTGTTTAATTACGTGTAGGCGAGTGGCTTGCCACCGCGAAAAGGTTAAAGGTGTTAGGTGTTAGGTGTTAGGTAGAGATTAAACCAAGCACAGTGTTAGGGTTAAGAGTAGGCGGGGCTTGATGCCGCGCGGTTTATAAAACTCATGGCTAAAGCCATTTCCTACAGGGTGTAAATTTATCGTAGGAGCCTGCTTTAGCCGCGAAAGATTTTAAAGGTTCAAGGGAAGTGACTAGGTGTTAGGCTTAACTTTACTTTCTCGGTGTAGCGCGAAGCGCCTCGGTGCTCTCTGTGGTAAAAATTGTTTAATTGATTTTATTCACAAAGATATTAATGAACACGCGTCAGCAAGCTTAACGCCTAGGGTGTTAAATTGTATACTGGTGTTTAATTACGTGTAGGAGAATGGCTTGCCACCGCTAAAAGGTCAAAGGTGTTAGGTATTGGGTGTTAGGTAGATATTAAGAGCAAAAAATTTAAGGTTGTATTTTATTAAATAAAAACTAAGCTCAAAATAAATTACTGTTAAGGATAATAGACATGATGAACTTTGAAAGCTTAGAAGTGTGGAAACGAGCTGCTCGTTTAAGTGCAGATATCTATAAAAATTCAACAATAACAAAAGATTTTGGTTTTCGAGATCAGTTAACACGTGCCGGATTGTCTGTACCTAGTAATATTGCTGAGGGAATGACACGAGATAGCGATAAAGAAAAAGTGCGCTTTTTAGATATTGCTCGTTCTTCTTTAGCAGAAGCTAGAACACAAATTTATATAGGTATTGATATAAACTATATTGATTCGAATATCGGTCAACTTTGGCTGTGTGAAACATCTGAGTTATCAAAAATGCTGTCGAGCTTAATCTCTAAAATTAAAGAACGAATCTGAGACGTTTAAATTGTTTAAGTTTTTTAATTACCCACACTGATTTTATAGTTATTTTTGATAAAACCTAAAACCTAAAACCTAAAACCTAAAACCTAAAACCTAAAACCTAAAACCTAAAACCTAAAACTTAAAACCTAAATTCTTGTAACTTTAACCTTTCCCCTTTAAACTTTGTCTTAGAACCTAGAACCTAGAACCTAGAACCTAGAACCTAGAACCTAGAACCTAGGAATTGATGGATTTAATAATACTAACTCGGACTCGGATCACACCATGCCTAAATTGAATATGTTGTTTTTAAGCTGTACAGCTGCATTAAGCTTACCTGTTACCGCTGATGAGATAAAACACTTCCAGTCTTTCGCAGGTTATACAGGGTTAATCAATACCCCTAATGCAGAGGTGTTATCAAAAGGAATGGCTGATATTGGTTATAATAATCAGCTTGATTTACGCGGTGTTAAATATATTGATGGGCACAACTTTATTCTCTCTGCAGGCTTATTTAAGGGGTTTGAAGTTAGTGGCCAAATAGCCGCAGAAAGTATTCACGATAATATGTTTTATTCTGAGGGTAAAGGCCAATTACGCGATTTATCTTTTAATGCAAAGTATCAAATTCCTTATATTCCTGAAGATTGGCTCCAAGTTGCCGTTGGTTTTAAAGATCTTGCTGGGGCATCAAATAAGTATGAAACTTATTATGCTGTTGCCTCAAAAGACTTATGGGATTTTAGGTTTAGTGTAGGTATTGGTACAAATGAAAAGCGCACAGGTAAAATGAATGGTGCTTTTGCTGGTATTGAATGGCAACCGTTTAAATGGTTTAGTGTACTCACTGAATACGACTCAGAGGCTGTTAATGCAGCTGCGCGGCTAACCATTCCTAAAGAATGGTTATATGATATTGGTGAAATTACCTTAACCAGCCGTTTTTATAGCAATACGGAATTCTCTGAAGATACCAGTAATTATTGGGGTATTAACTTTACCTTACCACTAAGTGATAAGTTAGGTTACCAACAGCCAGTTAAAGCTGCACCGGATGTACAAAATAATACTGCTAACGTACCTGTTGCGACTAAAGGTGCGGCATCTATAAACCCTGATGCTATAAAAATACAAACGCCAAATGATTACACTTTACCTACCGTTAAGCCAGAAGCGCGTACTACTGCAAAGATTACAAATAATACAGAGCAACAAGCTGAATTAAGTCAGTTGAATTCTCAGTCTGTTAACTTGAAGCTAGCATTGGTAGAAGATGGTTTTGAAAATGTTAGTGTTGCTTTTAACAATAATAATCAGTTGTTTGTTAAATTTGAAAACTCAATTTTTAACCGTAACGATATTGATGCATTAGGATTGGTATTAGGGCGTGTTGCTGAGTTAATAACACTTGAAGGTGTTGAATTTAGCGTGCAACTAAACAAATATGATTTAGCATTACTTAATGTTGTTGGTACCGTTGATAATTACAAAGAGTTTATTATTAACAATATTTCCCCTGATTTATTAATTACCCTGGGGGCTGCTCTTGAGCCAAATGGTTTGGTTTGGGTAGGAACTACAGATACCAGTTCGCCATACTTTAAACCGCGTTTAACAATAGCGCCTACAATAAGTAATACTTATGCAACTGAGCTTGGAGTATTTGATTATTCTGTTGCAATTAGAGCCGATTTAGAGGTGCCTTTATGGCAAGGCGGCGGCATTATTTTAGGTGGCCAAGTGAATGTTGCTAATAGCGATGATTACGCTGAAAATAAGCCGTTTAAAAATTACCGAAAAGAAACCCAGTTTGATCGCGCTTTGTTCTATCAAACTTTTGAGTTACCGTTTGGTTTTTACAACCAAACCCAAGTTGGCTATATCAAAGATTTTTATGACTACCGAGGTATTAGTAATGAAACAGCTTGGCTAAGTGATGCTGGTAGGCATAAAGTGAGCTTTAAATTTGGCTCTTTTCAGTATCAGGATTATCGCGGCAGCCGCAGTTACCAAATGTTTAATTATCAATATAATTGGGTAGAGCAAGATATTACTTTGCATGCCCAAGCTGGTGATTTTTGGTATGAAGATAGTGGTTACAAGCTAGAATCACGTTTTTGGTTTGGTGATAGCTACTTAGCTGTATTCTTTGAAGACTCAAGTGCGCAAAAGAGCCGGTGCTGCGATAAGCATACCGTTATCACCGCGTAAAGATATGTCGGTTACTCGTTTTGGCCAAGTTAAAGGTAATGAGGCTTACCGCCATAATATTGGTACGCAAGTCGGTAAGTCGCATAATCAATTGGTTTTTAACCAGTTATACGCACCAAGTTCAATAGTTGGCTTAGATAAAACATTCTTTAACCAAGGTCGCTTATCGAGTGATTATGTTTATAAACATTTACCAAGGTTAAAAGAAGTGTATTTAAAATATCGGTAACAAATTTTTATTAGACTAACTATTGTACAAATATGTAGTTAGTCTATATTATGTAACGAACTGATTAATTACTATAGAGCGATTAGCTCTATTTTTGACAAAAAGTAAAAAATGTTGTTTTTTTGCTCATTTTTGTTGCGTTATGGCTATACTTTTCTAAAGTAAACGCTAATATTGTAACGAGTATAAAAAACCTTAGTTTATTGATTGTTTATTATAAAGGAATAAAAGGACTCCCTATGTTTACTAACAAAAAATCGCTATTGGCATTGTCTGTAGCTTCTGCATTTGCTCTAACTGGTTGTTTTAGTGATGACGATGGTAATGATTACACACCACCTGGACCAGGACCTGATCCAGTAGTGGTTGTTCCACCTCAAACACCAACTGAACTTAACTTTATAGTTAATGTAGCAGTAGTAAATGGCGACTCAGATGCAATTGCAGATGCAACAGTAAGATTTGTGGAAAATGGCGTGCCATCAACTAACATCGTTGATGTAGATGGCAACGTGGTTCAAACTGCAACAACTACTGAAGATGGTGGCTTTATTGTTACTGTTAAGAGTGGCTCTGAGTTATCAAGTGTGACAGCTGTAGTTTCTGCTGCAGGTTTTATAACTAAATCTTTCAATGTTGACTTATCTAACGAAGACGAACTATCTGTATTACCAGCTCAGTTCCAATTGACCTCAACAGATACTGCTGGCCTTGCAAGCGTTGCAACTGCTTCTACTGATATTGACGGTGCAACAACAACAGCTGAAGTTAAGGCTGATGCTGCAGTTTCTGGTGCTTCTTTAGCTACTGCAACTCTACCAAGTGGCATTACGCTTCAAAATGCTGCAGGCGAAGCTGTAACTGGTGATTCAATATCATTGAGTGTTGTAGGTACAGATCCAACATCCTCAACTAAATCATCAGTGATCCCTGAAGGTCTAAATGTTGGTAACACAAGCGCAAATGTTTTAGTGCCAGTTTCGGTTGCTGATGTAAACTTATTAGTGGGTGACACTAAAGTTAAGAAGTTTGCTGGTGACACATTAAAAGTAACACTAGCGGCACCTACAGATTTAGCTGCTGGCGAAACGCTTACTGTTAAGTCGTTCGATGAAGAAACAGGCCTATGGTCTGCAGATGACTTTGCAGTTACACAAGGTGCAGGTACAGTAAGCTTTGCAACAAACCACTTAACGTGGTTCGCTGTTAACCGCAATGCGAATACTTGTACTGACGGCTTTTCTGTAAATGTTACTTCAGGCACTATTCCTGCAGGTGGTTTATATCTATCAGCTTTATCTTCAGATGGATCTGTAGCTAGCTTCATCCGCGGTGGTGCAACTTCAAAGACTGTCGTATCAGCTGCAACAACATTACGCTATGGTATATATGATGGCGCAACTGCTCGAGTTAGACTTTTTGACCGTGAAGGTGGAACATGGTTTGACTCACAAACAGAAGTTGGTGTTTGTGGCAGTGTTGATTTAACTCCTGTAGCACCATTTACTTTAGTTAATAAAGAATTAACTCTTACAGGTGCTTGTTCGAACGATGCTGATGTAGCGGTGAATGTTACTAATTCAACTGTTTCATTTAAACGTGCTGGCAAAGCTGCAAGAGCTGCAATTAAAGATGCGAATGGTAACTTCCAGTTAACTAACCTACGTGAAGGTGAAAACTACGATGTTACTGTTAACTTCCGTGGTTTACCTGTTGAAGGTGCGAACACATTTACAATTGAAGGTGCTAATGCTGACGCATTAACTCAAGCATTCCAGTTTACATGTCCAACATCTACCGGTGGTACTGGTGGTACTGGCGGTAACGGTTAATTTTTGTTAGTTCCTATTAGGGATTAAGCCTAAAAGCCGCATTTATGCGGCTTTTTTCTTTTTGAGCTACCTGGCCAACGGGTTACAGGCAGCGGGCTTCGGGGCACGAGCTTCGGGCTACAGGCCTAAAACCTAACACTTAAAACCTAACACCTAAAACCTAACACCTAACACCTAACCCCTAACCCCTAAAACCTAACCCCCACCTTTGACCTTTTCGCGGTGGCAAGCCACTCGCCTACACGTAATTAAACATCAGAATACAATTTAACACCGTAGGCGTTAAGCTTGCTGACGCGTATTCATTAACACCTTTTATGAATAAATCAATTAAAATCTTTCGCGGCTAAAGCCGGCTCCTACGATAAATTTACCCACTGTAGGAAATGGCTTTAGCCATGAGTTTTATAAACCGCGCGGCATAAAGCCCCGCCTACTCTTAACCCTAACACTGTGCTTGGTTTAATCTCTACCTAACACCTAAAACCTAAAACCTAAAACCTAAAACCTAAAACCTAAAACCTAAAACCTAAAACCTAACACCTGACTGCCCCCCTCATTTTCCAATCTCAACCTTCATATCATCTCCTAGTACTTCTTTGTATTTTGCTGCTAGCGCATTTTTGGCGTTATCATCACCGTGCACTATTTTTATATGACTGGGCTTTTTACGCATACCTGTTACAAATTTTATTAAGCCGTTTTGATCTGCATGAGCACTGTAGCCGCTGATTGTGTGTACTGCTGCGTTAATGGTGATTTTATGGTCATTAATATGCACATAACCATTACTTGGTCCATAGGTTTGAATATCTCGGCCGAGCGTGCCACGGCCTTGGTAGCCAACAAAAATCACATCGGTAGTTTCATCAGGTAAAAATCGCTCTAGATAATTCACAATTCGCCCGCCGGTGCACATGCCACTAGCGGCAAGAATAATCGCGGGTTGTTTGCGTTTGCTTAGGTAATTAATTACGGCAATATGCTCTTGGTGGCTGTCGATAGTATGCAACTGCGCAAAGTTTAATGGATGGCGACCTTTGGCTAAGCGTTTTTTTGCTTCATCGTCCCAGAGGGTTTTAAATTTTCGATACTCTGTGGTGAAGTTAGCTGCCATAGGGGAGTCCACAATGACCTCTATGCTTTGCCATGGTGAATTTTTAGCTGCGTTGTGAATTATTTGCTCCAGTTCGTACAGTAACTCTTGCGTACGGCCAATGCTAAAAGCTGGCACAAGTACAATGCCATTATCGGCAACGGCTTTTTCAATCACCTTTTTCAGTGTTTGCGTGCGTTCTTTTCGGCCTTGATGGTTTTTATCACCATAGGTTGATTCGATCACTAAAGTATCGGCTTTGTAAGGCGCTTTTGGGGAAGGCAGTAGCGGAGTATGCGGCGCTCCTAGGTCACCAGAAAATACTACGCGATGGGAATTTCCCTTGCTAGTTTTAGTTTTTATATCTATTTCAACATAGGCGGAGCCTAAAATATGCCCGGCGCGCTGTAAGCGAGCTTTCGCGGTGGGCTTGTTGCTGGTGGTTGGTAAGTCAAACCAGGTATTAAATTCGATAGCGACAATACGCTTGGTAAGTAAGCTTAAACAAGCGTTAATAATTTTTTGATCTCGCGTTACACCGACTTTAAGTGCATCTTCAATCACTAATGGCAATAGACTTGCCGATGCCTTCGAAGTAAAAATAGGGCCAGTGAAACCAGCAGCAAATAAGTAAGGTATGCGGCCAACGTGGTCAATATGACAATGCGTAACAATCAGCGCAGTGACAGTTGAGATATCAAAGTCGATAGCTAAACTTGGCCCTGCGTCTTCCCCTTGAAAAAGCCCACAGTCAATTAACACCGATGAGTATTGATCATAACCCAACTGATGGCATGACCCCGTAACCCCATTCACCGCTCCATGATGGGTAATTTTCATGGTTGATCCTTGTTGATTAAATTATACAAATTAGAAACAAGGTTAGGATAAAAAATGTCAAATTAAAAGGTTGGAGGTATTAGGGAAGTGAATAGGTGCTAGGAAGACAAAGGTATTAGGTTTTAGGGAAGTGACTAGGACCTATAGCCTAAAACCTAGTTCCTATGTTTTAAATGTGGCTCGGTGTTTATGCGTCAGCAAGCTTAACGCCTACGGGTGTTAAAGTTTGCCTCGATGTTAAATCACTTGTAGGCGAGTGGCTTGCCACCGCTAAAAGGTTAAAGGTGCTAGGAAGACAAAGGTGCTAGGGAAGTGACTAGGACCTAGAGCCTAAAACCTAGCTCCTATGTTTTAAAGCGTAGGCGCGGCTTTATGCCGCGGGGATTATAAAATTCATGGTGAAAGCCATTTCCTACAAGGTTTAAATTTATCGTAGGAGCCGGCTTCAGCCGCGAAAGATTTTAATTGATTTATTCATAAAGGTGTTAATGAACACGCGTCAGCAAGCTCAACGCATACGGTGCTAAAGTTTATCTCGGTGTTAAATTTTACTTTGGTGTGTAATTAATCACTTGTAGGCGAGTGGCTTGCCACCGCGTTTTAAATGTGGCTCGGAGTTTGTGCGTCAGCAAGCTTAACGCCTACGGGTGTTAAAGTTTGCCTCGATGTTAAATCACTTGTAGGTGAGTGGCTTGCCACCGCGAAAAGGTTAAAGGTGCTAGGAAGACAAAGGTGCTAGGGAAGTGACTAGGACCTAGAGCCTAAAGCCTAGCTCCTATGCTTTAAAGCGTAGGCGCGGCTTTATGCCGCGCGGTTGTATTGAACCATCAGTCATTAGATTTCAGGTGTAGCTAATCTCTGCCTTTAACCTAATACCTAATACCTAATACCTAATACCTAATACCTAGCACCTATTACCCCGTATCTTTCATTTCTCTAGGTAGCTTTAACCTTTGCATTCAATTAAACTCTGTTTCTTCAATGTAACTTTTGGTGTTTTGCATGGCTAAAGATAGGTTCGCGCCAAAACCTTTAAACGATATTATGGCTGGCCTGAGTGGTCGATTGTCATCGTATGCAGGTAAAAGCCAAGCATTAGATAAACAACAAACTTTGTTAAGTGAATTTTTGGGCGCTAATTTAGGTGGAAAATGTCGCGTTAGTAATTATCGCGATGGTACGCTGATGATTGAGGCGGTGTCTGCACCTATAGCACTGCGTTTAAACTACTTAAAAATGGATATGCTGTCACACTTTCGTAGTGCAGGTATGGCAGAACTTGGGCAAATTAAAATTACCGCTAATCCACAAGCCAGCCAACGATTAAGTCCAAATAATGCGTTAAAAACAGCTAACGCCACTCCCGCGAATAAATTAGCGATGAGTGAACAAACCGCTGATTACCTTAATGCGATTGCACAAAGTGCACCACCGTCACTAAAAGAAAAGCTAGAGCGTCTAGCGAGGCATGGTAAAAAATAAAGGTTTTAGGCGCTAGGAAGAAATAGGCGCTAGGAAAAGTTTACCATGTATATTTAGTTTGCAACTGTATTGAAGAACCCAGAACCCAGAACCCAGAACCTAGAACCTAGAACCTAGAACCTAGAACCTAAGTTCTTATACTCCCCTTGATTTTCTTTTATCCACCTCCATATCTCCATAGTTAATATAATTTTATAGTCTTAATTAAAGTTATGTTTACGGCTTATTTTAAATTTTCTTGCAGAAAACTGATATCTTAACTACGCGATGGTTTGATGTTTCGCAGAGTCTGGTATAGTAGCGCACGTATTGAACGCTGTATTTCACAACGTTTCTCGAAATTGCTAATTAATATGTGCTCGTGTGAGTAATCTATTAATTAGTAATTATAAAAATGGGTTAGCTGATACTCGGCTAGCAAAGAACACATTGTAACGGTTTTATCATGATATCTAATTTATTTACCAAGATTTTTGGTAGTCGCAATGACCGCACTATTAAAAATTTAAGAAAGACGGTCGCGCTGATCAACGCGCTTGAAACGCAACTTGAAGCGCTTTCAGACGAAGATTTAAAAGCCAAAACAGCAGAGTTTAGAGAGCGTTACGATAACGGACAAGGTCTTGATGACATTCTACCAGAAGCATTTGCTGTGGTACGTGAAGCATCAAAACGTGTAAATGGTATGCGTCACTTTGACGTGCAGTTGCTAGGTGGTATGGTTTTACACCAAGGCCGCATCGCAGAAATGCGTACTGGTGAGGGTAAAACCCTTACCGCAAGTTTACCTGCATACTTACGTGGTATAACGGGTAAAGGTGTTCACGTAATTACCGTGAATGACTACCTTGCCAAGCGCGATGCTGAAACTAACCGCCCATTATTTGAATTTTTAGGTTTAACTGTTGGCTGTAACGTACCGGGTATGATGCCGCAACAGAAAAAGAAGCCTACGCCGCTGATATTACCTACGGTACCAATAACGAATTTGGTTTTGATTACCTGCGTGACAATATGGCGTTTAGCATTAACGAACGCGTGCAACGTCCACTTTATTATGCGGTAGTCGATGAAGTTGACTCGATCTTAATTGATGAAGCCCGTACTCCACTAATCATCTCAGGTCCTGCTGAAGATAGCTCGCAGTTATATGCTGAAATCAATACCATAGTTCCGCTTCTTGAGTTACAAGAGAAAGAAGACGAAGAAGGTATTGAAGGCGATGGTGATTTCACTATTGATGAAAAAGCCAAGCAAGTTCATTTAACTGAACGTGGTCAAATTAAAGTTGAAGAATTACTGATTGAACGTGGTTTGATAGCTGAGGGCGACTCGCTTTATTCTGCTGCGAGTATTACCCTGCTTAGCCATATTTATGCGGCATTACGTGCCCATAAGCTGTATCAAAAAGACATTGATTACGTTGTAAAAGAAAACGAAGTAATCATTGTTGATGAACACACTGGCCGTACAATGGAAGGGCGTCGTTGGTCTGAAGGTTTACATCAAGCTGTTGAAGCAAAAGAAAATGTAAAAATTCAAAACGAAAACCAAACGTTAGCGTCAATTACATTCCAAAACTACTTCCGTATTTACGATACCCTTGCAGGTATGACCGGTACTGCCGACACTGAAGCATTTGAGTTTCAGTCAATCTATGGTCTAGATACTGTTGTTATGCCAACTAATAAGCCGATGATCCGTGAAGATCGCGCTGATTTAGTTTACTTAACGCAAGAAGAAAAATACGAAGCCATTCTAATCGATATTAAAGATTGCCAAGAGCGCGGCCAGCCAGTATTGGTGGGTACGATTTCAATCGAAAGCTCTGAATATTTATCGCAATTTTTACGTAAAGAAAAAATCAAGCACAACGTACTTAATGCTAAATTCCATGCCCAAGAAGCAGACATCGTTGCCGATGCTGGTTTACCAGGCACAGTAACAATCGCAACTAACATGGCCGGTCGTGGTACTGATATCGTGTTAGGCGGTAACTGGAATAGCGAAGTTGAAAAACTTGAAAACCCAACTGATGAGCAAATCAAAGCGATTAAAGAAGCGTGGCAAATTCGCCATGATGCAGTAATTGCTGCTGGTGGTTTACATATCATTGGTACTGAGCGTCACGAATCACGCCGTATCGATAACCAGTTACGTGGTCGTTCTGGCCGTCAAGGTGACGCCGGTTCAAGCCGTTTTTATCTATCGATGGATGACGCATTAATGCGTATCTTCGCTGGTGAACGTATGACTAATATGATGCGTAAACTAGGTATGCAACGTGGCGAAGCGATTGAGCATCCATGGGTTAACCGTGCCATTGAAAACGCGCAACGTAAAGTTGAAGCACGTAACTTTGATGTGCGTAAACAGTTGCTTGAATACGATGATGTAGCAAACGACCAACGTCGTGTTGTTTACTCACAACGTAATGAGTTGCTTGAAGAAGGCGATATTTCAGAGACGATCACGGTTATTCGTGGCGACGTATTGGGCAACACTATTGACCAATACATTGCACCACAAAGTTTAGCTGAAATGTGGGATATTCCGGGCCTTGAAGAGCGCTTAAAACAAGACTTCTTAATTGAGTTACCGATTACACAATGGTTAGCTGACGATAACAAACTTTACGAAGAAAAGTTACGTGAGCGTATTGAAGAGTCAGTAGAGCAAGCTTACAAACAGAAAGAGCAACAAGTTGGCGATTCTGTACTTCGTCAGTTTGAAAAAGCAATCATGCTACAAAGCTTGGATCAACATTGGAAAGATCACCTTGCTGCGATGGATCACCTTCGCCAAGGTATTCATTTACGTGGCTACGCGCAAAAGAACCCTAAGCAAGAGTACAAGCGTGAGTCGTTTGAGTTGTTCTCTGAAATGCTTGAGAACCTGAAAATTGATGTAGTTAGTATTTTAAGTAAAGTACAAGTACGTGCTGAAGAAGATGTTGAAAAAATTGAAGAGCAACACCGCCAAAGTGAAAATGCTCCTCGTGAATATCAACATGAAGAAGTTGAGCACGTAGGCGGCGAAGCACCAAAAGGTGCGGTCGTAACATCACGCGCAGAGCCAAAAGTTGGCCGCAACGAACCTTGCCCGTGTGGCTCGGGTCAAAAGTTCAAACAGTGTTGTGGTAAGTTAAAATAACCAAATGTTATAATTAACAATTAAAAAGCGACGCCTGCGTCGCTTTTTTTGTTTGTAAGGTTAAATATCAGGCGAGTGGCTTGCCACCGTGATATTCAATATTGTATCGGAGTTTGTGCGTCAGCAAGCTTAATGCCTACGGTGTTAAATTGTATTCTGGTGTTTAATCACTTGTAGGCGAGTGGCTTGCCACCGCGATATTCAATATTGTTTCGGTGTTTGTGCGTCAGCAAGCTTAACGCCTACGGTGTTAAATTGTATTCTGGTGTCTAATTAATCACTTGTAGGCGAGTGGCTTGCCACCGCGATATTCAATATTGTTTCGGTGTTTTTGCGTCAGCAAGCTTAACGCCTGCGGGTGTTGCATTTTACTCTGGTGTTTAATTAATTGCTTGTAAGCGCGGCTTTATGCCGCGCGGTTTTAATTAAGGTATTACGATGAATAAGAAAATTGTGCATGTAGCGGTGGGGGTTATCAAAGCAGATAACACACTATTTATCTGTAAGCGCCCTGACGATAAACACCAAGGTGGTTTGTGGGAGTTTCGGGCGGCAAAGTAGAAGCTGGCGAAACTGTATTCGAAGCACTAAAGCGCGAGCTTCAAGAAGAAGTAGGTTTAACAATTAATAGTTCAAGCGAGCTGATGGTTATTGAGCATGATTATGGCGATAAATGTGTAAAACTCGACGTGCATTTAGTTACTGATTTTAGCGGCCAAGCCCATGGCGCAGAAGGTCAGCAAAGTGCATGGGTCGCGATTGATAAGTTAGACGATTACAATTTTCCTGCCGCCAACGTAGAGATTATCGAAAAAATAAAAGTGGATGTTTAAATTTACCTAGGCGAGTGGCTTGCCACCGCGATATTCAATATTGTTTCGGTGTTTATGCGTCAGCAAGCTCAACGCCTACGGGTGTTAAACTTTACTCTGATGTTTAATTAATTACTTGTAGGCGAGTGGCTTGCCATCGCGTTTTAAAATGTGTTGTGGTGTTTTGCGTCAGCAAGCTTAACGCCTACGGGAGTTAAGTTGTACTTTGATGTTTAATTAATCACTTGTAGGCGAGTGGCTTGCCACCGCGTTTCAAAATGTGGTGTGGTGTTTGTGCGTCAGCAAGCTCAACGCCTACGGGAGTTAAGTTGTACTTTGATGTTAAATTTATTACTTGTAGGCGGGTGGTTTGCCACCGCGTTTCAAAATGTGGTGTGGTGTTTGTGCGTCAGCAAGCTCGACGCCTACGGGGGTTAAATTTTACTCTGATATTTAATTAATTACTTGTAGGCGAGTGGCTTGCCACCGCGTTTTAAAATGTGGCGTGGTGTTTTTGCGTCAGCAAGCTCGACGCCTACGGGTGATAAATTTTACTTTGGTGTCTAATTAATTACTTGTAGGCGAGTGGCTTGCCACCGCGTTTTTAAAATGTGTTGTGGTGTTTGTGCGTCAGCAAGCTCAACGCCTACGGTGTTAAAGTTTACTCTGATGTTTAATTAATCACTTGTAGACGAGTGGCTTGCCACCGCGTTTTAAAATTCCGTGTTTATTAAGAAAGCTCAATCTTTACTGGAGGGATCTCGATTAATTGCTATATTTACTTGTAGTTAATTGAGGGAAAGTAATGGTTGATACCAGTAAGCGGACTAAAGGGCGATGCTCGATAATTAATCATTATTACTCAGTTACAATTTGTACTGAAAATAGAATGCAGCTTTTTTGTGATTTTGATAGTAGCTGTTTAATTATGAGGGAGTTACATTTTTTCGCATTCGGGAAACCTTAAGACAATTTGTTTTTCATTAATGCCTGACCACTTGCATTGGCTATTTCAGCTTAGAAATACTGATGATTTATCCAAAGTTATTGGTCAATTTAAAAGTATTACTACGATTAAATTGAACCGTTATTTACTTTCTAGCGGAAAGATTTGGCAAGCTAACTTTTATGATCACAAGCTTAGATCTGATGAAGATTTACTTAACCAAGCTAGATATATAGTTACAAACCCGCTCAGGGCTGGCTTGGTTAAAAGTGTGGGTGATTATCCATTTTGGAATTGTGTATATTTAAACTAATCACAGTACATCTAATCTACTCTTTCGTAATATGCCACCGCGTTTTAAATGTGGTGTTTTGCGTCAGCAAGCTCGACGCCTACGGGGGTTAAATTTTACTCTGATATTTAATTAATTACTTGTAGGCGAGTGGCTTGCCACCGCGTTTTTAAAATGTAGCTCGGTGTTTGTGCGTCAGCAAGCTTAACGCCTACGGGTGTTAAATTGTACTTTGGTGTGTAATTAATTACTTGTAGGCGAGTGGCTTGCCACCGCGATATTCAATATTGTTTCGGTGTTTATGCGTCAGCAAGCTTAACGCCTACGGGTGTTAAATTTTACTTTGGTGTCTAATTAATTACTTGTAGGCGAGTGGCTTGCCACCGCGTTTTTAAAATGTGTTGTGGTGTTTGTGCGTCAGCAAGCTCGACGCCTACGGGGGTTAAAGTTTATCTCGGTGTTAAATTTTACTCTGGTGTTTAATTAATTGCTTGTAGGTGAGTGGCTTGCCACCGCGAAAAGAGTTGTTTTTTTAGATAATTTGGTGTGCTGTGCTTTTTAGACTATATTTTAAGCGTTGATAATTTAAGGGATAAATATGCGCGAAAATCTTCCCGTCACTACGACAGAAAGAACTTTTCCTAGTGGCTCTAAACTCATATCTGTGACTGATTTAAAAGGTCAAATTGTTGATTGTAATGATGAGTTTGTTGCCATAAGTGGTTTTACTAAAGAGCAATTAATTGGCCAACCACATAATATTGTGCGGCATCCAGACATGCCTTCTCTTGCTTATAAAGTGATGTGGGAGCATTTAAAGGCGGGCAAACCTTGGATGGGCTTAGTTAAAAACCGTTGTAAAAATGGCGATTTTTATTGGGTTGATGCTTATGTCACCCCTGTGACTGAGCGCGGTAAAGTGACTGGTTATGAGTCAGTACGCTCATGCCCTAGTCGAGTTGATGTAAAACGGGCTGACGCATTATATAAAAATATAGTAAATAATAAACAGCTAAGCTTGCCTATTGCAGTAGAGAATATTGCCTTAATTATTGCCGCTATTATAGCGCTGTTGTTATTTGCGATGGGCTGGCACAATGCCGCGTTATTGCTATTTATTGCTGCGACATTCAGTTATGCAATATGGGGGCAAATAGCTAAAAAACGCTTGGTGCATGCACTTAATGAAATGTTATCTGGCGCGTTTTCTCATTCGCTGGCGGTTAGCAGCTATACCGATGACACGGGTGACTTAGGCTATTTAAAAGTGGCAATTAAAAGTCAACAAGCACACTTAGGAGCTGTGATCACACGGATTGAGAATGAGTCAAAAAGAGTGTCGCAGCAGTCAGATATTGGTGAACGCTTAACCAAGACCATGCTTGATAAAATTGAGCAACAGCAAAATGAAACCATGCAAGCTGCGGCGGCAATGAATCAAATGGCCACCACGATTGCTGATGTGGCAAAGCATGTTACTGATACCGCATCACATGCTGATATTGCAAACGAATTGACTATTAAAGGCGGTCAAATTGCGAATGCCACACAGCAAGCTATTGAACAGCTCCGCGATACTGTTCTTGAAATCAGCGAATCCGTACAGCGAGTTTCTGAGCAAACCAAAAATATTGCCGAAGCTGCGCAAATAATCGAACAAATTGCTGAACAAACCAATTTATTAGCACTCAATGCCGCCATTGAAGCTGCGCGTGCTGGTGAGCAAGGGCGTGGCTTCGCAGTGGTAGCCGATGAAGTTCGTAATTTAGCTAAACGTACTCAAGATTCCACTAAAGATATTTATGACATAGTGAATGAATTAACAACACGAGCTACAAGAGCTGTCGATGTTGCAGAAAAAGGTGGTAAAAATGCCCAGCATGGTTTGACTCAAGTGCTGCAAAGTAGCGAAATGCTTAAAGGTGTATCTGAAGCGGTAAGTGAAATTGCGAGTATGTCGACCCAAATGGCAACGGCTGTTGAACAGCAGTCACATGTTGCTGAGGACGTGAATCAGCAAATTTTACGAATTTCAGAGTTAGCTAACCACAGTTTTACTGATGCAAAAGATACCGCTGAGGCTATTTCATTATTAAAAACAGTATCGGAGGCGCTGCACGAGCTAGTGGTAAGGTTTAAATAATCAGCCTGAGCTTCGGATAATAAATTAATACGTTTGTAAGTTTTTTAATCCAATCTTAGATAATCAATGACTGCTAAAGCAGTGTGATAGATAACCGTATTAGAGTTTTGATACGAATTGTTACATATTCGATTTTATTGTTGCTCCGATGAGGTTTATGATGGGATCAGCGAGCAGCTTATTATTAAGCTGCTTAAACGGTTTGTATTATCAACAATAATGATTTACGGGATTCCCATGAAAAAAATATCGCTCATGGCTGCAAGTATTGCGCTTGCACTGGGCCTAGTCGGCTGTGGTGAACAACAAGATGTTAAAGCGCCAGATACCAACACTGCTAGTGAAGAAGTCAAAACAGCTCTTAATTCAGGTATTGAATTAGCAAATATAGATAAGTCGGTCCGTGCACAGGATGATTTCTATTATCACATTAATGGTCAATGGTTGGCGACGACTGAGATCCCTGGCGATAAATCAAATTACGGTTCATTCTCACAGTTGTATGACGACTCGCAAGCCGCAATGAAAACAGTGCTTGAACAAGCGGCTGCTAATACAGCTGCTAAAGCCGGAACTGATGAATATAAGCTAGGTGCGTTCTTTAAGAGTTACATGAATGAAGCCAAGCGTGATGAATTAGGTATAACACCGCTAAATGGCCCGTTAACTGCTATTGATGGTGTTAAAAATAAGTCTGATTTAGTCGCACTTATGGCGCAAATACGTATTCAAGGTGGCGCGGTGCCATTTGGTTGGTATGTAAATAATGATGCTAAGAACTCGAGTGAAAATGCATTATATGCGTATCAATCAGGCCTTGGCTTACCGGATCGTGATTATTATTTAAAAGATGACGAAAAGTTCACTAAAATTCGTGTCGCGTACCACGTTTACATTGCTGACGTTCTAAAACGCGCTGGTGTAGAAAAAGCCGATGAAGCTGCTAAAGCAATTATTGCACTTGAAACCAGTATTGCTGATGCACAGTGGACGCGTGTTGAAAGTCGTGATGCTACAAAGTCTTATAACAAAATGAGCGTGAGTGATGCAAGTAAGCTAACAGGTGAGTTTGACCTTGCTGAATACTTCAAAGCGTCTGGTGTAAATGTACAAGATATTATCGTCAGTCAGCCTAGCTACTTTGAAAAATTTGCCGATATTTATAAAACAACAGATCTTGAAACGTGGCAACAATATCTTAAATTTCATTTAGTAAGTAACTACGCTGGTATATTAGATAAAGATCTGGTTGATTTAAACTTTAACTTTTACAGCACCACATTACGCGGCGTAAAAGAGCAGACACCGCTTTGGAAACAAGCCGTGGATGCATCAAATGAAGTGTTAGGTGAAATTTTAGGAAAAGTGTACGTTAAAGACAATTTCCCGCCAGAAGCAAAAGCGCGCATGGAAGAGTTAGTTGATAACGTGATCAAAGGCTATGGCGTTGCAATTGAAAATCTTGAGTGGATGAGCCCAGAAACCAAGCTTGCTGCAAAAGAAAAACTAGATAAGTTTACCCCAAAAATTGGCTACCCTGATAACTGGAAAGACTATTCACAGTTAAGCATTAATGCGGATGATTTAGTTGGTAACTATATTCGTCATAGTGAATGGGCTTATGCTGATATGATTGACAAGCTAGGCAAGCCAGTGGATCGTTCTGAATGGCACATGACACCACAAACAGTCAATGCTTACTATAACCCGGTGAATAACGAAATTGTATTCCCTGCGGCAATTTTACAACCACCATTTTTTAACTTAGAAGCTGATGATGCGGTTAACTACGGTGCAATTGGTGCGGTAATTGGTCACGAGTTAGGGCATGGTTTTGATGACCAAGGTGCTAAGTATGATGGGGATGGTAATTTACGTGATTGGTGGAGCGAGTCAGACCTTAAACAGTTTGAAGAGCGTACTGGTCAGTTAGTTGCACAGTATAACGAGTATCAACCATTTGCAGATGCCAGCGTTAATGGTCAATTGACCTTAGGTGAGAATATTGGCGATTTAGGTGGCCTAACGGTTGCTTTCACTGCTTATCAGTTATCGCTAGGTGGCGATAAAGCGCCAGTGATTGATGGTTATACCGGTGATCAGCGCTTCTTTATGGGTTGGTCGCAAATTTGGCGTCGTAAATACCGTGACGAAGAGCTACGTAACCGCCTAATGACAGATCCGCATTCACCAAGCCATTACCGCGTGATCGGTATCTTGTCGAATATGCCTGAGTTTTATCAAGCATTTGACGTTAAAGAAGGCGACAAAATGTATATCAAACCAGCTGATCGCGTAAAAATTTGGTAATTAGTTTTTATTAGTCTGATGATTAAACGGTGGCTTAGGCCGCCGTTTTTGTTTTGAGGGGGAGTAAAAGGTTAAAGGTTAAAGAGAAAGGGGCTAGGTGCTAGGGAAGTGACTAGGAGCGCGTTGCTCGAAGCCCATGGCATTTACCCTCATTGTCTTCTCTTTGTGCGTCAGCAAGATTAACGCCTACGGTGTTAAAGTTTACTTTGATGTGTAATTAATCACTTGTAGGCGAGTGGCTTGCCACCGCGTTTCAAAATGTGGCTCGGAGTTTGTGCGTCAGCAAGCTCAACGCCTACGGGTGTTAAATTTTACTCTGATGTTTAATTAATTACTTGTAGGCGAGTGGCTTGCCACCGCGTTTCAAAATGTGGCGTGGTGTTTATGCGTCAGCAAGCTTAACGCCTACGGGAGTTAAGTTGTACTTTGATGTTTAATTAATCACTTGTAGGCGAGTGGCTTGCCACCGCATTTTAAATGTGGAACGGTGTTTGTGCGTCAGCAAGCTCAACGCCTACGGGAGTTAAGTTGTACTTTGATGTTTTAATTAATCACTTGTAGGCGAGTGGCTTGCCACTGCGTTTTAAATGTGGCTCGGAGTTTGTGCGTCAGTAAGCTTAACGCCTACGGGTGTTAACGTTTATCTCGGTGTTAAATCACTTGTAGGCGAGTGGCTTGCCACCGCGTTTCAAAATGTGGTGTTTTGCGTCAGCAAGCTCAACGCCTACGGTGTTAAATTTTACTTTGATGTTTAATTAATTACCTGTAGGCGAGTGGCTTGCCACCGCGTTTCAAAATGTGATGTGGTGTTTTTGCGTCAGCAAGCTTAACGCCTACGGTGTTAAAGTTTACTTTGATGTTTAATTAATTACTTGTAGGCGAGTGGCTTGCCACCGCGAAAGGTTAAAAAAGGTACTGGATGCTAGGGAAGTGACTAGGTGCTAGGCTAGAATCTATCCCCTAAAACCTAGCTCCGATAGCTAGATCTGGCGGTTGAAACTGGTAAACTCAGCTTTATTAAACGTTAAAGCTGATTAAAAATGAAAAAACATCATCTAAGTTTAGTCGTCCTCGCGGGTGGCTTGGGTACTCGCTTTGGTGGCAATAAACAAATCGCTGAGATTGCTGGGTTGGGTTGTACCATTATGGAGTTGAGTATTGCTGATGCTGTTGCCGCAGGAGTAACTCAGGTTGTATTAGTGATCAATCAGGCTGTGCGCAGCGAGATTGAGCAAGTGATTTTACCGCGCTTACCAACGGGGATTGATGTTGTGTTGGTTGAACAACGCATTGATTTAGTGCCAGAACAATTCCAATTACTAGCACAACAGCGAAGTAAGCCTTGGGGCACCAGGCATGCTTTATTATGCGCTAAAGATCATGTTCATAACCCAGCGATCGTCATCACAGCCGATGATTATTATGGCGCGTCGTCATTTTTATTACTCGCTGAACATTTTAAAAACCTGACTAGTTGGGCTATGGTGGGTTACCCAATTATTGATACTTTGTCAGATCAAGGTGGGGTGAATAGAGGCGTATGCCAAGTTAAAAATAACCAATTAATTGATGTTGTTGAATATTTAAATATTCAGCACGAGAACGGTCAAATAATGGGTGACAATCCGCAGGGGCTCCGTGAGCAAATTGCCGTGGATGCGTTGGCATCAATGAGTTTTTGGGCAATTACGCCAACATTTTTTGACCGCTTAGAAGCAGGCTTTGACGAGTTTCTGCAAAAGTATGACAACGGTGTCAGAATGGAGTATTATTTACCCGATCAAGTTCAACAAGCGATCACATCTAATCAACAAATAGTTACCATATATACCGCAAAAGAGTCGTGGTATGGAGTGACTTATAAATCAGAATTACAGGATGTTACAGGTAAATTATATGAATTACGTCACGGATGAACTAGCCCCGATCTTGCCTTTTCCAGGGCACAACAATAGCGAAGTAAGTATGAAGTCAAATTCCATTGCGGTTTACTTGTCTGAGAGTTTTGGTCTTGGTAGTGAAAAAATCAGCATGAAGCCAATTGGTAGTGGTCACATAAATAGCACTATGCTATTAACTGCACCAAAAAAATCATTAGTTGTTCAAAAACTAAATACCGAGGTTTTTCCTGAACCAGATATGTTAGTTAAAAATGCTCGTTTAATTGAACGTCATTTAACTAAAAAACGTCAATTAGGCGAGTATGATTTAGCAATCATCCGCCATGTTCCTACAGTTGAAAATAACTATTTAGTTGATTGTGATAACGGTGTTTGGCGCGCACTCGAATTTATTGGCGGCAGTTATAGTGAAGATGTAGTTTTAAATACTTCACAAGCGCAAACTGCAGCCAATGCATTTGGTCAATTTGCTGTTGCTTTAGAAGATTTTGATGCCAAGCAACTACATCATGTTATTCCTGATTTTCATAATTTAGCGATGCGCGCTGAAAAGCTCAAAGCTGTGGTTGCAAAAGATCCACAGCAGCGCTTAGCCAGCTGCCAAGCTGACGTTGATTTTTGTTTCGCGCAATTTGGCTTAATTGATGAGCTTAAAGCATTGACGGGCATTGTACCGGTTCGACCATGTCATAATGATACTAAAATTAATAATATGCTGTTTTGTAATACATCAAATGATGCCAAAGCAGTGATTGATTTAGACACCTGTATGCCTGGTTATTGGTTGTATGATTTTGGTGATATGGTGCGTACTTTTTGCTCTCCTGAACAAGAAGATTCAACGGATTTAGCTAATGTATGTGTGCGTGAAGAGATTTTTGCAGCGGTAGTCAAAGGTTATGTAGAGCCTTTGAAAGACTTGATTACCGAACAAGAAAAACAAAGCTTTTGGTTAGGCACTAAAGTAATGACCTTTATGATTGGCCTACGTTTTTTAACTGATTACATTGACGGTGATCATTATTTTTCAATCAAGCATGCTAACCATAACTTAGAACGTGCGCAAAATCAGTTTGCTTTATATCGTGATATTCTCGCAAAAAAAACCACGCTTAAAGCTATTTTAAGAGATGTGTGATAAAGGTTAAAGGTTAAAGGTACTAGGGAAGTTACTAGGGCCTAGAGCCTATAACCTAGTACCTATGTTTTAAAGCGTAGGCGCGGCTTATAAAATTCATGGCTAAAGCCATTTCCTACATCGTCGATTGAGATTGGTTAAATACCAAGGGTTAAGGTTAATTCTAACTCCTTCTTTTCCTATGCTATCCATCCCCATCTGCTTTACCTCCCAAGCTGTTTTAGGTAAGTTAAAACTAGATTAGTTCTAGGATAATAATAATGAAGCAGTTTAATCGTCGAGATTTTTTAAAAGCCGCGAGTGCTACGGCAGCGGCTAGTGTGATTTCAGGATGTGCCACGGGTACTCAAAGTGGCGTTATTACTCCCCCAGCGCAAGGGCGCTCTGTAATTGGCCTTGTCGCGCCAAAAATGGATGTAGTACGGGTTGGGTTTATAGGCTTAGGGCAGCGTGGTTTTGGCCACGTAAAGCGTATGAGTCATATTGCTGGTACAGAAATTAAAGCAATATGTGATACCCATGACGAAGTATTACAGCGTTCAGCTAACTACCTCACTGACAAAGGGTTGGCTAAGCCTGCACTTTATACTGGCGCCGATAATGCCTATCAAGCAATGCTTAATCGCGATGATATTGATATTGTGATTATTTCTACGCCATGGTCGTGGCATGCACCGATGGCAATCGATACCATGAATAGTGGCAAGCATGCTTTTGTTGAAGTGCCATTAGCATTGACGGTTGAAGAAATGTGGCAACTAGTTGATACCGCTGAGCGCACGCAAAAGAACTGTATGATGATGGAAAATGTCAACTATGGTCGTGATGAGTTAATGGTATTGAATATGGTTCGCCAAGGCGTGTTTGGTGAGCTGCTACATGGTGAGGCGGCGTATATTCATGAATTACGTTGGCAAATGAAAGAAGTGGAGCATAAAACTGGTTCTTGGCGTACCGCTTGGCATGCAAAACGAAACGGTAATTTGTATCCAACGCACGGTTTAGGCCCTGTGTCACAATATATGAATATTAATCGCGGCGATCGGTTTGATTTTTAACCTCGATGAGTTCACCTGCACTGGGCCGTAGCGGCTATGCAAAGAAAGAATTTCCAGCCGGTCATCAACGTAATCAGCTTAATTATATTGCTGGCGATATGAATACCACGCTTATCAAAACAGTAAAAGGGCGCAGTATTATGGTTCAACATGATACCACTACGCCACGGCCGTACTCGCGCCATAATTTAATTCAAGGCACTAACGGTGTGTTTGCCGGTTTTCCAAATCGTATTGCGCTGGAAGATGGTGGTTCGAAGAGCTTCCATGAGTGGGATTACGAAATGGCTGATTGGTATAAAAAATACGACCACCCACTGTGGACCAAAATGGGCGAAGAGGCAGAGCGTAACGGCGGCCATGGCGGCATGGACTTCTTAATGTTTTGGCGGATGATTTATTGTTTACGTAATGGTGAGGCGCTTGATCAAGATGTTTACGACGGCGCTGCTTGGTCTGTTATATCGCCGCTGTCGGCACAGTCAGTTAGTAATCGTAGTGCGTCAATTGATATTCCTGATTTTACCCGTGGTGCATGGCAAAGTGCCAAACCGCTAGGAATAGTTGGTTAAATGCTAAGAGCTGCGCGAGGCAAACTCGCGCATATTGTGTTTTTGCGTCAGCAAGCATAACGCCTACGGGTGTTAAAGTTTTAAATTTACTTTGATGTTTAATTAATTACCTGTAGGCGAGTGGCTTGCCACCGCGTTTTGAAATGTGGAGTGGTGTTGGTGCGTCAGCAAGCTCAACGCCTACGGTGTTAAGGTTTATCTTGGTGTTAAATTTACTTTGATGTTTAATTAATTACCTGTAGGCGAGTGGCTTGCCACCGCGTTTTTAAATGTGGCGTGGTATTTGTGCGTCAGCAAGCTCAACGCCTACGGTGTTAAATTTTACTTTGATGCTTAATTAATTACTTGTAGGCGAGTGGCTTGCCACCGCGTTTTTAAATGTGGCGTGGTATTTGTGCGTCAGCAAGCTCAACGCCTACGGTGTTAAATTTTACTTTGATGCTTAATTAATTACTTGTAGGCGAGTGGCTTGCCACCGCGTTTTGAAATGTGCTCTGGTGTTTTTGCGTCAGCAAGCTCAACGCCTACGGTGTTAAATTTTACTTTGATGCTTAATTAATTACTTGTAGGCGAGTGGCTTGCCATCGCGTTTTAAATGTGGAGTGGTGTTGGTGCGTCAGCAAGCTTAACGCCTACGGTGTTTTAATTTGCTGCGAGGGAGGCGCTACTGCTTACTAAACGGTAACTGCCTATAAATAGCGGGTGTTTATACCCAGACTGAATATAGGCAATTTATTACTACACTAAATGTAGCTTATCGCATTATGCTTTCTTTAAGGTACTGAAATAGCTCTTTATAGCCTTTAGCTGGCTTTTCAATTTTTACTTCTTTTGCCGCATTACGCACCAATTGACGTAACTTTTGACGATCAATAGTCGGGTATTGCTCAATGGTTTGATTGACTAAATCATCACCTTGGGCAATTAAATCATCGCGTAATTGCTCAATCTTTTTAATCATCACTTCGGCTTGATTATTTTTATTCAACATAATGTCGATAATAGCGTTGATCTCTTCGATATTCTCAACGGTACGCAAAGTTTTTGCGATGTAATTTAAGTGACGACGATATGCATCACTTTTGTTACTGATTTTGTCTGCAACAACCATTGCCGCTTTTAAATCGTCATTTAAGGGTAAGCGCTCGCGCTGTTTTTTCCCCATTTTGGCAATTTCAGCACCTAACTGATGAAACTCTTGCGCTTCGCGCTTTAGCTCACTTTTTGATATATAGATAATTTCTTCTTCAATTTCAGCAGGCTTGCCTTTTTCTTCGCCATGGGGTACTCATATGATAACGTTAACTGCAGTCATTATACCCAAACCACCTCAAGATGCGAGCGTCGTTGGAGTTAAAAGCGATTTAGGCAAGGCATTGATTGCAAGTAATAGTGGTTCTATTGTTAAAATCAATAACGCAGTATAAATCGCTTTTAAACCAACCCGTTGGGCGTTTCACAGGCACTTACTCTCATCGTTGTTACTTCTTAAAAGGGACTGCCATTCTTGCAAAGTAACGCCTTGATATTAAGCCCCTGTGAAACGCTGAATTCTGTATCTTGAGGTGGCTTGGGTATATACGTGATTCTTTTAATGATTAATATTAGCTGATGCAATGCAGTGAGTGTGTTAGCATTTAAGTATTATGATTGCGCATGCAAAACGCTCCAAGCTCAGGACTAAAAATATGAAAAGCCAACAGCAAGATCCTATTTATACTCAAATTTCTCAAATAAAAGATGCCGTTGCAGAGGTTTTAGAACACGCGAAAAAACTCGGTGCTACTGGCGCTGAAGCGGCGATGTCGAGCACCTCAGGTTTATCAGTTAGTACCCGCATGGGTGAAGTCGAGACCATTGAATTTAACCAAGATGGTGGGCTGGGGATCAGTGTGTACGTTGGTAATCACAAAGGCTCTGCGTCAACAGCTGATTTAAACCCCAAAACACTGCGTACAGTGGTAGAGAAAGCCATTGATATCGCCAAGTTTACTTCAGATGATCCACATAATGGCGTAGCCGATAAAGACCTACTTGAATTTGCTCCGCTTGATTTGGATTTATACCACCCGTGGGATGTCAGCCCTGAGCAGGGCATTGAATTGTGTCATGCTGCAGAGCAAGCAGCGCTTAATGCCGATGCGCGTATTGTTAATTCAGATGGCGCCAGTTTTTCATCGCATCAAGGTTTACGTGTGTATGGTAATAGCCATGGTCTTATCACAGGTTACCCGCGTACTCGCCACAGCATTAGTACTATGGTGATTGGTAAAGATGGTGAGCAAATGCAGCGAGATTCAGCTTATACCGTAGCGCGAGACCAAGCTGGTTTGAAAGATGCTGCGGCAGTAGGTTTAGAGGCTGCGAGTGAAACTCTTGCTAAGCTCAATAGCAAAAAATTAGGTACCATGAAAGTCCCAGTTGTTTTTCGTGCAGATATAGCTAATTCATTGTTTGGTCACTTGGTGTCTGCAATAGGTGGTGGTGCGCTGTATCGTAAATCGAGCTTTTTGTTGGATAGCCTTGGCACGCAAGTATTTAATAAGTGCGTTAATATTTCAGAGCGCCCGCATATTTTAAAAGGTTTAGCGTCTTCACCATTCGATAGTGAAGGGGTAAAAACTATCGACCGTGAAATCATTCAAGGCGGTGATCTGCAAACTTACTTATTAGCGAGCTACGCAGCCCGAAAAATGAATATGACACCTACCGGTCATGCTGGTGGTATTCATAACTGGTTAGTTGAACAAACTCATGCTGACTTAGCTGCGTTGTTAAAAACGATGGGCACCGGTTTATTGGTCACTGAGTTAATGGGCCAAGGCGTTAATACCGTAACAGGTGATTACTCGCGTGGTGCTGCCGGTTTTTGGGTTGAGAATGGCGAAATACAATACCCTGTAAGCGAAATTACCATCGCTGGTAAACTGCAAGATATGTTTAAAGGCATTAGTGGCATAGGCGGTGACATAGAGCGCCGTGGTGGAATTCAGACCGGTTCGGTATTGATTGAACAAATGCAGATTGCGGGAAGCTAGGTTAAAGCTATAAGTTTTAATTTGCGTAGGCGCGGCATTATACCGCGCTGTTTTATTTAGACGTTAGATGGAGCTAGTCTCTGCCTTTAGCCTTTAACCTAGTACCTTTCAATTATTAAATCTTTTATAAAAAACACTTTACCTCAACGTTGCTTGAGGTTTTATTGTGGCTTTAATTACTTAAATAAAGGAATTTAATTATGTATTTAGAGCATGTAAATTTGGTAGTCGATGATGTTGAAGCTATGCTGCACTTTTATAAGGCGGCTTTTCCGTACTGGTCTATAAGAAGTCAAGGCGAAGGGGAGTGGTACGGTAAACCACGAAAATGGTTACACTTTGGCGATGATTTTCAGTATTTAGCATTGAGTGATCATGGTGAACAACATAACCGTGACTTAACCGGACATCAAGTTGGCTTAGCGCACTTTGCTTATGTTACGAATAATATTGCTGCAGTAATTTCGCGTTTAGAAAGCGCTGGTTACAGTATTGATAAGCCAGGTGCGGTAAATCCCTTTCGTAAAAATGTGTATTTTATTGACCCCGCAGGGTTTGAAATAGAGTTTGTTGAATATTTAAGTGACATTCCTAGTGAGCGTAATAATGATTTATAACATTAGTTTCGCGTCAGCAAGCTTAACGCCTACAGATGTTAACGTTAATCTCAGTGTTTAATTAATCACTTGTACGAGTGGCTTGCCACCGCGTTTTAAATGTGGCTCGGAGTTTGTGCGTCAGCAAGCTTAACGCCTACGGGTGTTAACGTTAGTCTCAGTGTTTAATTACTCACTGTAGGCGAGTGGTTTGCCACCGCGTTTTGAAATGTACTCTGGTGTTTGTGCGCCAGCAAGCTCAACGCCTACGGGTTTTAACGTTTATCTCGGTGTTAAATTACTTGTAGGCGAGTGGCTTGCCACCGCGATATTCAATATTGTTTCGGTGTTTTCGCGTCAGCAAGCTTAACGCCTACGGGTGTTAAGCTTTAACTGTGTTTTATCCATTAATGTTTATTGATATCTTGCCAACTGGTTTTAAGGCTGTTGGCGAATGAGACAAACTTTTCTTTAATGGTGCGCTTAATTTTAATTTCCACAGAGCCCAGAATAACTTTTCCTTCGATAGTAATGGTTGGCCCTTGGTGTTTATTCAGTGACACTGATTTGTTTTCAACACTACCAATAATACTGAACAGTTTTGATACAACATTGACGTGTTCTGGCACATAAATTTCATCATTGCCTAGTAAGCAATTGACATGGATGGTGATATTTTGATGCTGAAATATGGCGTCAGTGAAATCAAGTTCAATAGATCCAAGTAAGTTCGTCAGGTGGATTTCTTTTGGTACTACCCATTGCCCACTGCGCTCGTTTGATCCTAAGATACTTCGCAAGTGCAATGTTTCATCGCTGCTTTTATTACTATAGTTTGGGCTAAACTGCGCACGTTTTTCCCACTGGTAATTACTATCGGTTGTTAATTCTAGGTCACTTACCAAATCAATTAAGCTTTGGTTATCTTTCGCAGCCATTGCCTGATCTAATCGACGCTCAAAAGCATCAGCTGAAATAACAGCATGACTGTAGTTATATATTAATTGATCAATAACTTGTTCACGCACTTGCTCAATTGGGCGATCTTCTAATTTTACAGTCATGATGTATTCCTTATAAGTGATGCTGTTGGTGTATTTTACGATTGTCAGTACTGCAATAGTTAAAGCAAAGCTTAGGCCATTTATTAATTAGCTTAGTAATCAATAATTTAAATTTATTTTCGTTAGGTGCGTTTGTTATATTAACGACAGATTAACGAATAATGCTATTAAATGGTTAATTTTGCAACGACCAGAATAAATTACCGAGCAGTCTGTAAATAATTACCAAGACTAAAGCTAGTGCTATATGAAATTAAGTTTAAGCGATTGATTTTAAATGTTTTAAAAGTTGGCTTGATGTTCGCATTAATCATATTGTCTTTAATCAAAAGGAGAAAGATTATGAAAACATTTAACAAATCTATTATTGCAGCGTTAGTTCTTGGTACAACCGCTATGGGTGCTCAAGCAAATAGCTGGGAAAATGAAAGTAAAGATGCTTGGATTGATGGTAAGGCAGAAACGGTTCTGTTAATGAACACTAACTTAAACAACTTTGACATTAACACTGATGTAAAAAATGGCAAGGTTGTACTAACTGGTAAAGTTGAAAGTGAGCTTGATAAAGAGTTAGCGGAAGAGCTTATCTTAAGTCTAGATGGTGTAACTGATGTGGATAACGAGCTAACGGTCGTTAAAAACACGGATACAAAAAGCAAGAAGATGAAATCAGATAGCACAGAAAGTGATTTAACGGATGCTAAAATTACTACCGTTATTACAACACGCTATTTGTTTAATTCTGAAGTAGGCGGTACGGATATTGACGTAGATACCGATAAAGGTGTGGTAACGCTAAATGGTACTGTTGGTTCGGATGCTGAAAAACAGCTAGCGGTGAAAATTGCTAAGAATGCCGAAGATGTTCGCGATGTAGTTGATAACTTAACTATTGTAGCTGAATAATCTATAAGCCACGAATGCCCAGTTATGCTGGGCTTTTTTATACAAATTTCAGGGAGTGAGAGTCATGGATTTAATACGAATTATATTTTCAGTGCTTATTCCACCACTTGGTGTATTTTTACAAGTTGGTTTAGGTGCTCAATTTTGGATTAATATTTTGTTAACATTACTAGGGTATATTCCTGGTCTAATACATGCAATTTATATAATCGCGCGTCGTTAGAGTCACAGTGTTAAATATAACAAGGATGAACAGCCAATAGATGGCAAGGAGTAACATTATGGATAACGTATTAAGGAAAAACCAACAAGGGATCGTAAAAAGCGCAAAGCCACTTTGGACGGCACAACAATGGAAGGAGCTAATGAATAGCGCATCAAGGAGCGAAGTAAAAGCAGCAAGGAATGGGCTTTAAATATCAGAGTATATAAATATCAAATACTAGAAGGATTTTGCTAGGATGTTATATATCAAAATTATAAGTGCATGTTGTTATTTTAATTAAGAACATCCACTTATAATCTTCCCCAAGAATGTTTAACCTCTCATTTTATTATAGTCATAGACTGGTCGATCACCGCGTTTTGAAATGTGCCCTGGTGTTTTTGCGTCAGCAAGCTTAACGCCTACGGGTGTTAACGTTAATCTCAGTGTTTAATTACTCACTGTAGGCGAGTGGCTTGCCACCGCGTTTTGAAATGTGCTCTGGTGTTCTTGCGTCAGCAAGCTCAACGCCTACGGGTGTTAACGTTAATCTCAGTGTTTAATTACTCACTGTAGGCGAGTGGCTTGCCACCGCGTTTTGAAATGTGCTCTGGTATTGGTGCGTCAGCAAGCTTAACGCCTACGGGTGTTAACGTTTATCTCGGTGTTAAATCACTTGTAGGCGAGTGGCTTGCCACTGCGTTTTAAATGTGGCTCGGAGTTTGTGCGTCAGTAAGCTCAACGCCTACGGTGTTAAAGTTTATCTCGGTGTTAAATTTACTTTGATGTTTAATTAATTACTTGTAGGCGAGTGGCTTGCCACCGCGTTTTAAATGTGGCTCGGAGTTTGTACGTCAGCAAGCTTAACGCCTACGGGTGTTAACGTTTATCTCGGTGTTAAATCACTTGTAGGCGAGTGGCTTGCCACTGCGTTTTAAATGTGGCTCGGAGTTTGTGCGTCAGTAAGCTTAACGCCTACGGGTGTTAACGTTTATCTCGGTGTTAAATCACTTGTAGGCGAGTGGCTTGCCACCGCGAAAAGATTAAAGGTGCTAGGAAGACAAAGGTACTAGGTGCTAGGGAAGTGACTAGGACCTAGAGCCTAAAACCTAGCTCCGATGTTTAAAGCGTAGGCGGGGCTTTATGCCGCGCGGTTGATAACATTGATGGCTAAAGCCATTTCCTACATTACGATGTAAACCTAGAACCTAGAACCTAGAACCTCTATTTCTATCTACACCAACAACCATGTCGCAGTGCCTAGGAAGGCGAATATACCTACAATATCGGTTACGGTTGTCAGTACCACGCTGCCAGCTAATGCAGGATCAATTTTCATTTTTTTCAATAGCAGCGGAATACTGGCACCGGCGATACCTGCGGCTACTAAGTTCATAAACATGGCAAAGGCGAGTACGCCGCCAAGCTTAAAGTCCCATTGCCAAATAGCAACAACACCGGCAATTAAAATAGACCAAACAATCCCGTTTATTGCGCCGATTGCAAGCTCTTTGATCAGTAAAAAGCGTTGGTTAGTTTGGTTGATATGACCCACTGCAATACCACGTATTACGAGTGTTAATGTTTGGCTGCCCGCAACACCACCCATGGATGGCACTATACCGTTGAGTACTGCTAGAATAGGTAAAATTGCTAAAGTGTTTTCAAAGAAGCTTGCCACAATCGCAGCAAGTAGCGCGGTTAACAAGTTAACGCCAAGCCAAATTGAGCGCTTTTTCGAACTTTTTAACACCGGAGCAAAGGTATCTTCTTCATCATCAAGACCGGCTAGGCTTAATAAGCTATGCTCGGCGTCTTCACGGATAACGTCAACGATATCATCGATGGTGATACGGCCAAGTAGATGGTCATTATCATCAACCACTGGGGCTGATATCCAGTTATGACGTTCAAACAGTTGTGCTACATCGGTTTCATCCATCGAAATGAGGATAGATTCACAATCTTCATCCATTAAGTCGCGAATGATTTTATCTGGCGAGTTAGTCAACAAGGTCGTTAACGACATGGCACCTATAAAGCAGTTATGTTTATCAACAACATAAAGATCATCGGTACCTTCTGGTAGCTCACCACGTAAACGTAAGTAGCGCAGTACTACGTCGATAGTGACATCAGGGCGGATGGTCACTGTATCGGTGTTCATCAGCGCGCCAGCAGAGCGCTCTTGATAAGAGAGTGCTTGAGTTGCACGTTCTCGATCTTGGCTGTCCATGGCACTAACAACGTCTTTGTAGACGGTATCAGGTAGGCTACGTAGTACTTCCCCTAGATCATCGTGACTCATGTCCTCAGTTGCCGCAGCGATGTGCTTCGGCTCCATTTGGGCAATGATCCCTAAACGAACATCTTCTGATAGTTCTTCAAGTACGTCACCTTGTACATCTGGATCAACCAGTTGCCATAATAAGGTACGAATCTTATGCGGGGATGACTCGAGTAATAATGCGGTGTCACACGGAGCTGTTTTTGCCAACATACGCCTTACTTGAACAAATTGACCACTGTTAAGTGACTTGGTCACTTGTTTTAGTTGTTGTAGTGGGTAATCTTGTTCAAAAGCTTCTGGCATTGGCGTCCTTAAAAAATTAATACACTTGATAGGTAGGGTAACTGTTGTTGATAATTAACGCGCTTGGTCTGTTTAATTAACGACTTTATTCAGTTTAACGCAATTTAGTGGTACTGACTACGAGCTATTCTTGTTCGTTAAAGCGTTGTGCGATCAACTCACCAATTGCTGCAAGAGCAGGTTCAGCGTCCAGGCCCTCACATACAACTTTAACTTCTTTGCCTTGGCTACTTTCTAATAGCATTAAGCCCAGTACGCTGTCGCCTGCGGCTTGTTTGTCATCTTGATGAAGTGTGATGCTGGCATCAAACTGCACAGCTAATTGCGCTAATACGCTGGCTGCGCGAGCATGTAAACCGAGTTTGTTTTTTATTAAAAATGTATCTTCTAAGCGCATCAACATTCCTTACTGTAAACGTGAGTTGTTATTCTTGTTCACGATGGCGAATTTTCACATTACTGTGGCTCATCGAGAAGCTTTCACCTATAGTTTGCGCTAGATAAACTGAGCGATGTTGACCACCGGTGCAACCAATAGCAATTGTTAAGTAACTGCGGTTATTACGTTCTAAGTGCGGTAACCAAGTTTGTACAAAGGTTTGGATCTGCCAAGTGAATTTTTGCACGATACTGTGACTGGCTAAATAATCTTTTACTGGTTGATCCAGGCCTGTGAGCGGTTTTAACTCAGGCTCCCAGTGTGGATTAGGTAAAAAACGTGCATCAAATACATAATCGGCTTCTTTTGGAATACCATGCTTAAAACCAAATGATTCAAAGGTGATGATTAGTTTTTTATCTTTTTTCCCTAAAATCTTTTCACGGATTGACTCAGCAAGCTGGTGGACACTGAGATCTGTGGTATCAAGCATGAAATCAGCACGAGTAGTTAATACATCAAGCAACACTTTTTCTTGCTTGATGGCTAAATCCAGTGGCAAAGAGTCCAAAGATAATGGATGTAAGCGCCGAGTTTCAGAAAATCGTTTGATCAGGGTTTGATCATCACTGTCTAAATAAAATAGCGTCGGATTTGCAAAACCAGGCAAGTATTCAAGAATGTCGTTAAATTCTTCCTGCTCTTTCGGTAAATTACGAACATCGATACTGACGGCTATTTTGTCGTAATTATCAGAGACACTGCGTACTAATGACGGTAATAAGTTAACTGGAATATTATCTACACAATAATAGCCAAGATCTTCTACTACACGTAAAGCAACAGATTTACCTGAGCCAGAACGCCCACTGATGATGATTAACTCCATGTAAATTCTCCTTCATTTAATACCAATTTTATTAAAAACATGCTCATTCTTGCTTGTTAAATAACCCACTAACTTTGTTTAAAATTATTTATATAGAACAACTATATCTCATAATTTCCACCTTGTTCTAGAGCTATTTCCCTGTTGCAATAATTACTCTCTAATTCAATACAATACAATTGGTATGACTACGATTGAGCTGCAATTACATGATACAAATCTTGGTCTGTTTTTGCGCTACGTAGTTGTTTACAAAAATCTTTGTTATTGAGTTTATCAGCAATTGTGGCTAACGTCTTCAAATGAAGTTGGCTGTCACCATCTGGTACGATGAGGGCTACAAATATATCAACTGGGCGATTATCAATCGCATCAAAATCAACCGGTGATTCACTCACTAAAATTATTGCTAGCGGGTTTTCAACACCACTCATACGGCCATGAGGGATAGCAATACCACGACCAATACCGGTACTACCTAGTTTCTCTCTCGATAGTAGTGCGTTGAGGATTTCTTGTTGTGATAGCTGAGGGAGTTGTTCATGAGCCAATTGGCTTATAAATTCAATGATCCGTTTTTTGCTATTAAAAAGGACCGCAGCTTTACTGCAGTCCTGACAAATAAGTGAGCTTAATTTCATAGTGTTAGTGTCGAGCGTGCTTCTCTTTGTGTTTAATTACTTGACGATCAAGTTTATCGATTAGTCCGTCAATAGCTGCATACATGTCTTGGTGCTCAGTCGAGGCAAATAATTCAGCGCCACTGACATGTAATGTGGCCTCTGCTTTTTGGCTTAGTTTCTCTACATCAAGAATAACATGGACATTATTGATATGATCAAAATGCCTTTCAAGCTTGGCAAACTTATTGTTTACATAGTCTCTTAATGAATCAGTAATTTCTACGTGACGACCAGTTAAATTTAGTTGCATAAGCATTTTCCTCTTGTGATTTTACGCCTTAAATCAAACTTTTACGTTGATTTGACGGTGGAATAGCCAGTGACTCGCGGTATTTTGCAATAGTCCGTCTAGCTACTTTGATACCTTGCTCTGCCAATATATCTGCAATCTTACTATCACTCAATGGTTTCGCTGAGTTTTCTGCACTGATCAATTTTCTGATCAATGCTCGAATAGCTGTCGAAGAGCATTCGCCGCCGTTCTCAGTGCTTACATGACTTGAGAAAAAATACTTTAACTCAAAAATACCACGGGGGTATGCATGTACTTTTGTGTCGTTACGCGAGAGATTGTTGATTCGTGCATCTCAACCATTTCAGCAACGTCGTTTAGTACCATAGGTCGCATTGCTTCAGGGCCATGCTCAAAGAATCCCTGCTGTTGTTTTACAATGCAGTTAGTTACTTTGAGTAACGTCTCGTTACGACTTTCTAGGCTTTTAATAAACCATTTAGCTTCTTGCAAATGCGAACGTATAAATTGGCTGTCAGTGCTTGATTTTACTGAGCGTGACATTGCCGCATATTGGCTGTTCACTCTAATTTTTGGCATGCTGTCTGGATTAAGTTCAACCACCCAGCGACCTTTAATTTTTTCACCGAAACATCAGGTATAACATACTCTGACTCTTCGCGTACTATAGTATCCGCAGGCTTTGGGTTAAGGCTGTGGATCAGTGTCATTACTTCTTTCAGCTCATCTTCTTTAAGCTTAGTCTTTTTCATCAAAGTGCGATAGTCACGACTAGCTAATAAATCGATATGATCAGTTAAAATCATTTTAGTCTCGCTAATCCAAGGAGTTGCAGGATCAAATTGATTTAATTGAATACATAAACATTCTTGTAGGCTGCGCGCAGCAATACCAACAGGGTCAAATAACTGAATGCGTTTTAACACTGCTTGCACTTCGTCGAGTTCGATTTCTTCTTCGTTATTACCTTGATTTAAGCTCTCTGCGATGTCTTCGCAGCTCAAGGTTAAAATACCTGAATCGTCAACAGCTTCAACAATCGCAATGGCAATGGCTTCATCGGTTGGACTAAAAGGTGTGAGCTGTAATTGCCACATCAGATATTCGTGCAGGGTTTCAGTTGAAGCACCTTGATAAATTGACTCATCTTCAGGCATTGGGCCGGATGACGTATTTGGCGCAGCACTCATGTATTCGTCCCAGGTGACGTCCATAGCCATTTCGTCACTTAAAGTCTCTTTGCTTAATGCTTCGCTACTTTCTTGTTCATATTCGCTGGGCTTGTCGTCTGCTGATGCACTAACGGTTAAGTCATCGTTGTCTTGTTTTTGTTCGTTTTTACCAGCCGTGTCGTCTGAATATTCATGCTCTTCTAGCTCTAACAATGGATTGCTGTCGAGTGCTTCTTGAATTTCTTGCTGGAGATCCAATGTACTGAGTTGCAATAAGCGAATTGCTTGTTGCAGCTGTGGTGTCATTGTAAGTTGCTGGCCCATGCGCAGCTGGAGTGATTGCCTCATGTATCTCTAACAATCCTTTTATTGTTATCATCGTTAAGTCTAGCAGATACTTAGCCGAGCGTGGCTTTATAGCCTAAATTGCTCGCCCAGGTAAACATCGCGGACTGTTTGGTCGGCAAGTACATGCTCAGGGGTACCTGATGCAATTAACTCCCCATGAGAAACTATGTAGGCTTTTTCACAAACATCAAGGGTTTCTCGTACATTGTGGTCGGTAATAAGTACGCCAATACCACGGTTTTTAAGGTGTTCAATAATCTTCTTTATATCTAACACTGAAATAGGATCAACGCCAGCAAAAGGCTCATCAAGTAAGATAAATTTTGGATTTGCGGCTAAAGCGCGTGCAATTTCAACTCGACGACGTTCACCACCAGATAATGCCATACCTTGGCTGTCGCGAATATGTTGAATGCTAAACTCATCAAGTAAGCTGTCTAGTGCTTCTTCTCTGGCTTGTTTATTCAGCTCTTTACGAGTTTCTAAAATAGCCATCAGGTTTTGATAAACAGTTAACTTACGAAAGATGGATGATTCTTGTGGTAAGTAGCCAATCCCTAACCGTGCGCGACTGTGCATTGGCAGTAAAGTGATGTCATTATCATCAATACTTATTTTACCCTTGTCGCTAGGTACTAAACCCACAATCATATAAAAAGTGGTGGTTTTACCTGCGCCATTAGGACCCAGTAAGCCAACAATGCTGCCTGCGCTAACTTCTAAACCCACGCTTTTTACAACTTGGCGACCTTTATAGCTTTTTGCTAAAAATTCAGCTTTTAATATACTCATGGCTGCCCTTTAGGTTTGTCTTTTTTACTGTCAACAGGTACCAAAATAGTGTGTACGCGATCGTTTGAGCTTGCGCCTTTTTCAGCACTGATCAGCTGTTGGTCCATATCATAGGTAATGCTTTTGGCATTAATTTTTTGACCTGCTTGAGTGACTTGTGCATTACCAATTAACGTTAAATAGCGCTTGGCGACATCGTAACGGACTTCATCAGCACTGGCGCTCATTATTGTGCCATCAGTTTGTTTTTCTTCAAAGTAAGCAGGGTTACCAGTTGCAACAAGCAATTGTTTGTTATTGCCTAAATCTTCGCGCTTATGGACTTCAAGTCGATCCGCTTTGATACGGCGGTTACCATGAATGATTTCAACATTTTTTTCAAAAATACCGATATTATCTTTCAGTTGGGCAAGCTGCTTTTCAGCACTGATAGAGACTTGATCCGCAGGTGGTGCCGTATTTTCAGCAAAGCTTGCAAAGGCAATGAATAAGCTTGGTATCACAAGCAAGTGAGCAAATTTATTGGTCATAATATATGGTTCGCGTATGGTTAATTAGTTCTACCACTTCGGCTTTTAAGTCGGCATGGAGGCCGCGCCCAGTGATCTTTAAATTTGGTCCGATTAATTCAACTGGTTGTTCTGAACTCATGGTTTGTAGTTCAATATCAACCTGAATATTATCTGCGTTTATATGTTCAATCATGGCATTATTGGTCAGGTTTTTAGCAACCACATTACCTTCTAAAATTAATTGATGATTTTCATATAGGGTGGCTTCATCGGCATTAATTTGCCACGTTTGCTGTTGATTATAGAGTGTAAAAATAGGTTGTTCAAAGTAAGTAAACCCTAACTGTTGGTAAAGTTCCATTTTTGCAGCTGTTACTTTGTGGCTAATTTTACCTTGTTCATCAAACGCGGTTTGTTTTAATGCCACCGCAGTATAATCAGGTTTTGCTATTATATCTTCTTGGTTTTGTTTTATGGCAGTGCTTTGATAAAAATACGGATACCACAGCCATACCATACAGCCGACAAATAATACGCATAATATTAAACGCGCACTATTCATGAGCTTGTGCCTTCGCTAGTTAATGATTTACCATTTTCGAGCATTAATAAATCAGTGAGTTCACGCACCGCTCCAAAACCACCAGGGAGCATGGTTGTATAATGTGAAACTCGCTTGATCAAAGGGTGAGCATCATTTACTGCCACCGCAAAACCAACTAATTCCATTACCGGCAAGTCAGGTCCGTCATCGCCTATGTAAGCGATTTGTTCATCGCTTAACTGCAATTTATCTTTGAGCTGTTGATAAGCTTGCAACTTGTTTTCTTGACCTTGGTAAATATGCGGTACTGTCAGGCTAGTCATCCGTTGCTGAACTATCTGTGAATGACGACCGGTGATCACGGCAACTTCAAAACCGCTATTGATCAGTGCTTTGATACCAAAACCATCTTTAGTATTAAACGCTTTGAGTTCTTCACCTTGATTGCCAAGATAAATGCGGCCATCTGAAAACACCCCATCGATATCACAGATCAGGAGTTTGATTTTTTGTGCTCGCTCGCTCGCATCATCTGAAAGTGGCTGATATAAGTCAGCAAACTGCATTATAAAACTCCTGCTTTGAGCAAATCTTGCATATTAAGAGCACCAATAGGGTGGTGTTTATCATCAACTACAATTAAGCCATTGATACGCTTATTCTCCATAATATTGAGTGCCTCGGCGGCAAGCATATCCGCGGTTGCTGTAGTGCAAGAGCGGGTCATGACAGTGCTGATCAAAGTGCTATGAATATCTATTCGTTGCTCTAAAATTCGGCGTAAATCACCGTCAGTAAAAAGCCCTGCAAGTTGCCCTGTGTCATCAACAATGGCCGTCATACCTAAGCCCTTGGCCGACATTTCGATTAATGCATCTTTGATACATTGCTTATCATTGATCATAGGCGTTGCTGGGCCACTGTGCATAATATCTTTTAAACACAATAGTAAACGTTTGCCTAAGCTTCCCCCAGGATGCGATAGCGCAAAGTCATCGGCAGTAAAGCCTCGGGTTTCTAACAGAGCAACGGCTATTGCATCACCCATCGCAAGCGTTGCAGTCGTGCTCCGCAGTCGGGGCGAGTCCTAATGGGCAGGCCTCTTGACTTACTTTGATGCATACATGAGCATCAGCCCAATTTGCCATTGATGATTCAGGGTTACCTGTCATGGCGATCATTTTTGCGCCAATACGTTTAATAACCGGAATAATATTCAGTACTTCGCTGGTTTCGCCTGAGTTAGAAATAAGCATAACCACGTCATCACGAGTGATCATCCCTAAATCACCATGACTTGCTTCACCCGGATGGACAAAAAACGCAGGCGTGCCAGTGCTTGCCAGTGTTGCAGCAATTTTATTACCAATATGCCCAGATTTCCCCATACCGACTACTATGATCCTTCCGTGACATTGATACATCAATTGGCAAGCTTGATTAAAGTTTTCGTCTAGATATTGGGTTATATCAAGCAGTGCTTGGCGCTCTATTTCTAGCACCCGCTTACCTTGTTCAATAAAATTTAACTGCGTCATTGTGTTATCCATTTTGTGGCTAGCATTAAGCAACTTGGCTGAAAATATAACCTTGATAGATTAAAAACGCGACCAATAACAGGCCACCTTCAACTCTATTAATGCGTCTTGTGCCCCTAAAACTCAAGGACATAGCAATAAGGGCTATGGTGGCACCAATCATTATTAAGGCATCACGGTTTGCAGCTGAAGGATCAATAATTGAAGGGTTGATAATCCCAGCCAGTGGCAACACAGCTAAAATGTTAAAGATATTTGAGCCAACAATATTACCCAGTGCTAAATCATCTTCGTTTTTTAATACCCCAGCAATACAGGCTGCCAGCTCAGGCAGACTGGTGCCAATAGCAATAATGGTTAACCCTATTACTAAATCACTTAGGCCAAAGTATTTGGCTATATCAACTGCTGAGCCAACTAAAAAATGTGAGCTGACAGGCAGTAATATCATACCAATAATTAACCAAAATAAAGCCGATTTGGTGGGCACGTTATCTGGTACGTCTTCACAGGCTTCACTTACAAATGGGTCATCAGCTTGGTTTTTAGCGCGAATAGAAATAATAACTAAGCCCGCAATAAAGACCACAAAGCCTATGATTAATGCAACGCCCTCAGCAAATGAAAAGTAGTTATCCGAAAATATATACCAGGCGGCGATTGACACTAGCAGCACAAGCGGCATTTCGCGTTTTAATGTCATTGATGATACTGATAGTGGGCGCAATAGCGCGGTAATACCTAAAACAAGTAGAATATTAGTAATATTTGAGCCAACGGCATTACCCACGGCAGTGTCAGTTTTACCTGCAAGCGCAGCTGATGCTGAGACCATCATTTCAGGGGCTGACGAGCCCATAGCAACAACTGTTAAACCAACAATAAGAGTAGGAACACCGAAATTTTTTGCCAGTGCCGCAGCACCATATACAAAGCGATCTGCACTCCAAACGAGAGCTGCAAATCCGAGAATTAAAATGACAAAAGAAGTCACCATTACGTTACGCCAATTATTCAAAATGAGATGGCTGCAAATAGTAACAAAAGCCAACCTGAAAGTATAAATAAAAGAATCTGCGAAGCTTGTTAGATTATGGACTGATTTGGACTGAGAAAAATTATTTAAGCGACGGTTAAGCCAACGGCTGTAAGCTTTGCAGCGCTATTACATAGAATATTACAAAATTTTACGATTTGTTTTTTCCATCTTGGTGTAAAAACGCTTAAAATAGGTGAACTAGTGAAAATAGTAATGGAGAGCGACTTGTCGCAACCAATAGTAGAAATCAAGGATGTAAGCTTTTCTAGGGGCAATCGCTGTATATATAAAAATATGAGCTTTAGTGTCCCGAAAGGAAAAATTACGGCAATTATGGGGCCAAGCGGAATTGGTAAAACCACCATGTTGCGTTTAATTGGTGGCCAATTAAAACCAGATAGCGGCACTATTTTATTCGAAGGCAATAACATTCCTACCATGTCGCGCAAAGAGCTTTATGCGGCGCGAACCAAAATGAGTATGTTGTTTCAAAGCGGCGCATTATTTACCGATATGTCAGTGTTTGACAATATCGCTTTTCCGCTGCGTGAGCACACTCGTCTAAGTGAAGATTTAATTCGCCTTGTGGTGCTAATGAAATTACAAGCTGTTGGCTTGCGTGGCGCACAAGATCTAATGCCTTCTGAGCTGTCAGGTGGTATGGCACGTCGTGCTGCATTAGCGCGTTCAATCGCGCTTGATCCTGAATTAATTATGTATGATGAGCCATTTGCAGGCCAAGACCCTATCTCCATGGGAGTGTTGGTTAAGTTGATTAAGTCGCTTAATCAAGTGCTTGGGTTATCATCATTAATCGTAACTCACGATGTAACAGAAGTAATGAGTATTGCCGATCATGTTATCATTATTGCCGATCAAGGCGTTATTGGTAGCGGTACACCGGATGAAATGCGTAATCATGAATCGGCCCTAGTTCAGCAGTTCTTAAAAGGATTATCTGATGGTCCAGTGCCGTTTCATTTTCCTGCTCAACCTTATCAAGAAGAATTACTGGGAGGGCGCCGCTGATGTTTGATTTTTTGCAAATGCTAGGTCATAAAACGTTAGGACGGTTTGCTGCACTTGGTCGCTCTACTCAGATGTTGATAGGTGCGTTGTGGAGTTTGCCTAATTTTAGAAAAGGCACGCCGCTTTTAATACGGCAATTATATATGGTCGGCTCGCAGTCACTATTGATTATCATGGTGTCGGGCTTATTCATTGGTATGGTGTTGGCGTTGCAAGGCTACACCGTACTAGTTGGTTATGGTGCAGAGGATAGCTTAGGCCCATTAGTAGCATTGAGTTTACTTAGAGAGTTAGGCCCTGTTGTTACTGCATTATTGTTTGCTGGGCGAGCTGGTAGTGCATTAACCGCAGAAATAGGTTTAATGAAAGCGACTGAGCAGTTATCAAGTCTTGAAATGATGGCTATTGACCCTCTTAAACGTATTATCGCGCCACGCTTTTGGGCGGGCTTTATCAGTATGCCATTACTGGCGTTGATATTTTCAGCAGTTGCAATTATTGGTGCTCATTTAGTGGGGGTTGATTGGTTGGGTGTTGATACGGGGAGTTTTTGGTCAATCATGCAGTCACAAGTGTCATTCCAGCAAGATATTTTAAATGGCATGATCAAGAGTTTTGTATTTGCCATCGTGGTTACATGGATTGCGCTTTATAAAGGCTACGATTGTATACCGACCTCTGAAGGGATCAGTAAAGCAACAACAGAGACAGTTGTACACTCATCTTTGGCTGTTTTAGGGTTTGATTTTATTTTGACAGCGGTAATGTTTACTAGCTAATAAAGGTATAGATAATGAATTCACGGAAATTAGAAATTTTAGTTGGTTTTTTTGTTGCGCTAGGCATAGCAGCTTTTGCTATGTTGGCGTTAAAAGTTGCCAATGCAGGGATCAGCGGCAACGGCGAAACCTACTTATTGAAAGCCAAATTTGAAAACATTGGTTCATTAAAAACACGTGCGCCGATTAAAGTAGGTGGTGTAGTGGTTGGTCGAGTTGAGGGAATTTCAATTCACCCACAAGAATTTGTGCCAGTTGTTGATATGACGATTGATGCGCAATATCAATGTCGTTTTTCAGATACCAGCTCAGTTTCAATCCTGACATCAGGCATTCTCGGTGAGCAATACTTGGGGATTAACCCTGTTATTGCCCCAAAATCAGCTGAACAAGCGTGTTTAGGTGTTGCGGTAACGAGTGATGATAAAAACTTAGGGTTAGACGAGTTATTTGGTGTTGAGAGCAAAGCCTTAAATGATGGCGACTATATCACTGACACGAAATCAGCATTGGTGCTTGAAGAGTTAATCGGGCAATTTTTATTCAATCAAGGCGGCGAGTAAGTAATTATGTTTAAGAAATTTTTAATGGTAGTTGCGCTGACTTTCAGTGCCATTAGCGTAGCAAGCGATGCGGTCAATTTAACAGACCCATATAAAATGGTCCGCCAAGTATCTGATAATACTTTTCAACGTATTACTCGTGACCAGCCTTTAATCGAAAAAGATAAGGAGCACCTACGGGTTATTGTCAAAGAAGAGTTGATGCCTTACATTGATTATAAATATGCTGCACTGCGTGTATTAGGAAGTCATGTATCAAAAGTACGTGCGATTAAAGATCCTGCCGAGCAAAAACAAGCAGTTGAGGATATTAAACACTTTATTGATGTGTTTCAAGAATACTTAATCGCTACTTATGCTGGTGTGTTTACGCAATACACCAACCAAAAAGTAGAGTTTGGTGCAAGCAAAGAGTTTACAGGACAAGACCTAGTATTAGTGAAAACCAAAATTGTCGAGCCAGGCAAGCCGGAAATTAAAATTGATTTTAAAGTACGTGAAGATCGCGATGGCGAATGGCGTGCTTATGACATGGTTGCCGAAGGCATTAGTTTATTAGATGCCAAGCAAAGTGAATTTCAAGGCATTTTGCGCCAGCAAGGTATTAACCATGTAAGTGACCTACTTGAACAGAAAAGTAAGTTGCCAGTGCAATTTAGAGGTGACGGCGGTAATGAGTAAAGTAACGGTTACTCAGCTTGACGAACAGCACTATCGAGTCAGTGGTGAATTGACTCGAAATTCAATTTCCGCTGAACGACTTCTGAATAAAAACTCACAAAGTAACCATAAAAACTGGTATTTTGACCTTTCTGAGGTGTCTAGGGTTGACACGGCGGGCTTAGCTTGGTTAATTCACTCTTTCGCAGAATTAAAGCAGCAAGGTATTCACCTTGAATTGCAAAATATTCCTGAACAACTGCAAAAGTTGATGCAGTTAGGACAGGTTACCAACCTATTTGAGTGAGAGTTATGGAAACAAGCCAAGTCGAAACCTTATTGCGCGACGCATTGCAATTAGCTGAAGTACATGTGAAAGCCAACGGTAGTCATTATGAAGTTATCGCAGTCGGCGATTGTTTTGATGGTTTAAGCCGAGTGAAAAAACAACAGCTGGTATATGGTCCGTTGATGAACACCATTTCTGACGGCACAATTCACGCAGTTTCGATCCGTGCATTTACGCCAACTGAGTGGAAGCGCGAACAAAAATTCATTTTACCTCAATAAAAAAGGTTTCCTCATGGATCAATTTGTAATTCAGGGTGGAACCGGACTTGCCGGTGAAGTTACTATCTCTGGCGCTAAAAATGCCGCTTTACCTATTTTGTTTGCAGCATTATTAGCTGACGGTAAAAGTACCTTTAATAATGTTCCTCGCCTGCGTGATATCGGCACTACTGAAGCATTATTAAAAACCCTCGGCGCAGAAATACACTGGCACGGCGAACAGCTCGTTATTGATGGTGGCAAAGTTGATAAAACATTGGCCCCTTACGAGTTAGTCAAACAAATGCGTGCGTCAGTATTAGCATTAGGTCCATTGGTTGCTCGTTTTGGTCAAGCACAAGTATCGCTTCCTGGTGGTTGTGCAATTGGTGCTCGCCCGGTTGATATTCATATTCAAGGTTTGGAGCGCATGGGCGCTGTTATTAGCGTTGAAAATGGTTATATCAATGCCAAGGTAGATGGGCGTTTAAAAGGTGCTGAAATCTACATGGAAATGGTCAGCGTTGGCGCGACCGAAAATTTATTAATGGCCGCAACCTTAGCTGACGGCAAAACCGTATTAGAAAACGCGGCGCGTGAACCAGAGATTATAGATTTAGCTGCTTGCTTAACAGCAATGGGGGCAAAAATTAGCGGTGCAGGCACTAGCCGTATTGAAATTGAAGGTGTTGAAAAGCTGCATGGTTGTGAGCATCGCATCTTGCCAGATCGGATTGAAACTGGCACATTTTTAGTGGCCGCAGCAATGGCGGGTGGCGAAGTGCTATGTAAGCTTACCGATTTTCATAGTTTAGAGCCTGTGATTGAAAAATTGCGTGCGACTAATGCTTTGATTGAAGTACATAAAGATAGTATTTACCTTGATATGCGTGGCCGTGAGCTCAAAGCCGTTAATATTAAAACCATGCCACACCCAGGTTTTCCTACCGATATGCAAGCACAGTTTACTGCGTTAAATGTAGTTGCTAATGGCAGTGCGACCATTACCGAGACGATTTTTGAAAACCGTTTTATGCATGTACCAGAACTACAACGCATGGGTGCTAACATTCGTTTAGAGGGGAATACGGCAATTTGTGGTGACACTAAGAGTTTGAGTGGCGCACAAGTAATGGCAACTGATTTACGTGCATCAGCGAGCCTAATTTTGACTGGTATTGTGGCACAAGGTGAGACGGTTGTTGACCGTATTTACCACGTTGATCGTGGTTATCAACGGATTGAAGATAAACTCAGCGCGTTAGGTGCTAACATCAAACGTCGAAGTAGTTAATAGCCTAGAACCTAGGTCCTAGCTTCTAGGCCCTAGGTTTTATAGTTTAGTCTCTAATTCTGCAACCTTCACCATCACTTTTAGTACTTCTCCGCTTCGATAAAGTTCAAACTCTATTTCATGCCCAGGCTCTGAATTACCAATTGTGGTCAAGGTTTTTTGCGGGTTAGTGACATCTTCACCAGCAATTTTAATCACAATATCTTGTTCTTTAATACCAGCTTGCCATGCTGGACCTAATGGATCTAGATTGGTTATACGCAAGCCCGCAACAGGGGTGAATTTATCGCTAACTTCTTTACCCGTACTATCAACGGCAGTACCGGTGAAGCCCAAATAACCACGTACAACACGGCCATGACGGATCAGTTTATCCATTACCTCTTTTGCTAATGAGTAAGGTACTGCGAAGAATATGCCTTGGATATCGAGGTTCTCTCGGGTTTTAAATTGTGCTGAGGTGATCCCAACCAAGTCACCGTTAGAGTTTACTAGCGCGCCACCTGAATTGCCGACATTAATTGCCGCATCCATCTGTAGTAGGCTATTGTAAGGACTATCGGTAATTTTTTGTTTACCCGTGGCACTGATGATCCCTTGGGTGATTGTTTGTCCTAAATTAAGCGGATTACCAATCGCCAGTACCACATCGCCCACACGTGGCGTAAAACGCTCACTAATTGGAATAACGGGCAAATGCTCCACGTTAATTTTCAACAGTGCTAAGTCGGTGATGGTATCAAAGCCGATGAGCTGAACATCAAAATAACGGCGGCCATCAGTAAGCAGCACCATAATTTGATCAGCATTATTGATCACATGATAGTTGGTAAGAATATAGCCATCACTTGACATGATTACACCGGAGCCAAGCTCTTGCACGGTGTTTTGCCGTTTATAACGAGGTTCCTTTGAAATGCTCTCAGAAATGATTGTCACAACAGATGGCGCTGCGCGCTGTACTGCATCGGCAAAGCTCAAATGGTCAATACTCATAGCACTTGGTAAGGGTACATTGGGTAACAGCGTTGCACGCATATTTGGGCTAAAAAATACTACCAAAAATGCGATACCGAGTCCGGCAAATAGCGGGGGTAGGACAAACTTAAAAAATTTCAGCACAATTTTCTTATTCTTAATGAGCGATCTTCTAATGATGGCACAAAAAAAATAGCAGCGGCAAGTACCACTGCTATTATTTATGTTATTTACCTAATATTTATTTTATTGGATTAAAACAAATACCGACTCACGACCGCGTTGTACTCCAAGTACGATGTTACCTTTAGTATTTTCGATGATCTTATTCATGTCACTAATTGTTTCAACACGCTGACGGTTTACTTGCATTACCACGTCGCCTTCTTCAAGGCCTACTCTAGCCGCTGGTGAGCGCGGATCAACAGTTGTCACCTCAACCCCTTTATTACCATTCTTTTGGGTGTTTTCAAGAGTTGCACCTTGGAAGGCTGGATGTAGTTCATCACCGGCTGCGGTTAGTGCTGATGCGCCATCAAGGGTAACTTTAACGGTTTGCACTTTACCATCACGATAAATGCCTAATTTTACCTTTCTGCCTTCACCTAGCGTGGCGATTTTACTGCGCAGTTCATGGAAGCCGCTGATCTCACTACCATCAATACTAATAATTACGTCACCTGCTTTAATACCGGCTTCACTGGCGGCAGAATCATCCATTACTTGCATAACATAAGCGCCTTGTTTTACATCAAGCTGTTGTGCTTTAGCAAGGCCAGCATCCAGTGGGCGCCCAGAAATACCTAGTGAGCCACGGCGTACTTCACCATGTTCAATAATTTGGTCAACGAGATTTTTCATCATATTGGATGGAATCGCAAAGCCGATACCAACATTGCCACCCGATGCACCTAAAATGGCCGTGTTAATACCAATTAGCTCACCGTTTAAGTTAACTAACGCACCACCTGAGTTACCTTGATTAATTGCAGCATCGGTTTGAATAAAATCTTCATAACCTTCAATATTTAAACCACTACGGCCCAGTGCACTAACAATCCCTGAGGTAACAGTATGGCTTAAACCAAATGGGTTACCAATCGCTACTGCAAAGTCACCCACTCGTAGTTGATCTGAGTTTGCCAGTTTAACGGCGACTAAATCCTCGGCATCAATTTTTAATAACGCGATGTCTGATTCTTTATCGCTACCGATTTTAGTTGCTTCGTATTCACGACCATCTTCAAGAGTAACCAACATTTTTTCAGCATCTTGAACTACGTGGTTATTGGTAACGACATAGCCTTCTTTGGCGTCAATAATAACGCCTGAGCCTAAACCACTAAATTCACGCTTTTGGCTACGCGGTTGCGGATTGCCAAAAAAGAAATCAAGCGGATCAGCGCGACGACGGACTTCCTTTGAACCGGAGACTTGGATACTAACAACGCCTGGTGTTATTTGTTCTAGCATCGGCGCTAACGTCGGTAATTGTTGACCATTGACTGCGATAGGCATCTTAGCCATTGATACTGCAGGGGTTAATAATAAACTGGCAGATAACATTGCTGCACTGATTAACGATAATTTCATTTTCATAGTCAGGGTTTACTCCACATCACAGGAAAAAGCACAAACAAAAAAGGCTGCATAAGCAGCCTTTTATCAATTTAGTTCAAAACATTTTAAAGTAGGTTCGCTCTTTAGAATGTTTTGAAATGCATGTAAAACATAAGCTGCTTTATAAACAGACTATGGGGTCAAAAAAAGTTCATCAAGAAGCTTTAGAAATTTCTGAAACCTTAATTAAACTTTGTCCGGCTCGGCTACTTTTGGTTCGCCGGCGAATAAGCCTGATTCACCTGATACATAATCAGCAGGTTGAGCATGTGCCGATGAACGGTCACTTTGGCGTTCCTTTAGTGAGCGCTGTAGCTGCTCAGTCGTTTCTTTAGAAAAAAATGGTTCGTTAGGATGCTGTTTTTTATCAGCTAGTAGCAGCTTGTTAGTTTCATCAACATGATTTAACAATTGGTCGTAGTTGTCTTTCATTTTGTTGACGAGTCTACCAGTGCTTGCTAAATGATCTGCAACATCTTGACGGTATTGCTCTAATGCATTTTTAGCTTGTTCTGCTTGTTGCTCTAATTCATCTTGCTTAAATTGCTTTTTAGTGACGAAGGCGCCAAGGAAAAATGCAGCTACTGCCACAATAACAATAATGCCGATCCAAGTAACTGTACCCATAATTCTACCCCTTTGGGAATTAATACATAAAAATAAAATAACGCCTAGATTGCGTACTCAAGAATAAATCCTGTTGCTGCTAATATACCCCGAGTTACGATGCGTGTTAACATATTGCGTAAATTAAACCGTGTTTTATTGTAACTATCTATGACTCCTTGGCAAAAGTACCAACAAGATTTACAGCGTGAAGACTTTGTTTACGATGCTGCGCAAGAAAATGCAGTACGTCATCTACAAAGGCTCTTCGATGACTTAACAGCACAAAAGCCCGCAGCTAGAGGCTGGTTCTCTAAACTATTTAATAAAAATAGCACGGCGCCTATAAAAGGTTTGTATTTTTGGGGGAGTAGGGCGTGGTAAAACCTATTTGGTAGATACCTTCTATGAGGCGCTGCCAGGGACACGCAAGATGCGCGTACATTTTCATCGTTTTATGCACCGTGTTCACGAAGAGCTAAAAAAATTAGACAAAACTGCTAACCCCTTAGAAGTTGTGGCTGATATTTTTAAAGCTGAAACCGACATTATCTGCTTTGACGAATTTTTTGTGCAAGACATTACTGATGCCATGCTGCTTGGTGGTTTAATGGAAGCCTTATTTGCGCGCGGCATTGTGTTAGTGGCAACGTCTAACATTATACCTGATGAGTTATATCGAAATGGTTTGCAGCGTGCTCGCTTTTTACCTGCAATCGCACTTGTTAATGCAAACACTGAGATTGTGAATGTGGATTCTGGCATTGATTACCGATTGCGTACTTTAGAGCAAGCAGAGATATTTCATAGCCCACTAGATGAACAAGCCGATAAAAATCTGTTTGAGTATTTTGATAAGTTATCTCCAGAGCCGGGAAACTCGATCACCCCATCGAAATCGAAGGGCGAATGATCAAAACCCGTAAGGTCGCTGATTGTATTGTGATGTTTGATTTCTCTCAGTTGTGTGAAACCGCACGTAGCCAAGTCGATTATATGGAAATAAGCCGTTTATATAACACTGTTATTTTATCGAACGTAAAACAGCTTGGCCAAAATAACGATGATGCCGCCAGGCGCTTTATTGCGTTAGTCGATGAGTTTTACGAACGCCACGTCACACTTATTATTTCTGCTGAAAAACCTATTACGGAACTCTACACGCAAGGCAACCTTAACTTTGAGTTCAGACGTTGTATTAGTCGATTGCAAGAAATGCAGTCGTTAGAGTACCTAGCAAGAGAGCATTTGGTTTAATGTAGCTGTAAGTTATAAGCCATCAGCCGTCAGCCGTCAGGTAAAGAGAATATTTTCTTGACTCTTAAGTTGATAGGGACAAAGTTTTGATAGCTGATAGAACAATTTTCTTGTGGAAAAAACAACCGTCGAGTAGCAATGTGATAAAAGTGCTGGTATACTCCCGCGTCTGCCACGTTGCGTTCTATTGCCTTCATTAGATTAGCCTCTTTTGAATGGCGCAAAAGTCTTAAACTCGAAGGGGTTGGAGCAAACATTTAGAGCGGTAATTAATAATAATTACCTGTGGTTTTAATTGAAAAACATTGGATTTTTATAAATGAAAACGTTTGTTGCTAAACCAGAAACAGTAAAACGTGACTGGTACGTAGTTGACGCTGAAGGTAAAACTTTAGGTCGCATCGCTACTGAAATCGCTCATCGCCTACGCGGTAAGCACAAAGCTGAGTACACTCCACACGTAGATACTGGTGATTACATCATCGTTATCAACGCGGAGAAAGTTACTGTAACTGGTAACAAGTTCAAAGATAAAGTGTACTATGCTCACTCTGGTTTCCCAGGTGGTCTTAAGTCTACTACTTTTGATAAACTTCAAGCTGCAAAGCCTGAAATGATCATCGAGAAGGCTGTTAAGGGCATGTTGCCACGTGGTCCTTTAGGCCGCGCAATGTACCGTAAACTTAAAGTTTACGCAGGTACTGAGCACAACCATGCTGCACAACAGCCTCAGGTTCTAGACATTTAAGGAGCACTAACATGGCAAATCAATACTACGGTACAGGTCGTCGTAAAAGTTCAAGTGCTCGCGTATTCTTACGCCCAGGCACTGGTAACATCGTAATCAACAATCGCTCTTTAGAAGAGTATTTTGGTCGCGAAACAGCACGCATGGTTGTTCGTCAAGCTTTAGGGCTTGTTGATATGACTGAAAAGTTTGATCTTTACATCACCGTTGCTGGTGGTGGTACTACTGGTCAAGCTGGTGCTATCCGTCACGGTATCACTCGTGCACTTATGGAGTTTGACGAGTCACTACGTCCACAACTTCGTAAAGCAGGTTTCGTTACTCGTGATGCACGTAAAGTTGAACGTAAGAAAGTGGGTCTTAAGAAAGCGCGTAAGCGTCCACAGTTCTCAAAACGTTAATATTTACGTTATCAAGAATTTCAAAAACCCAGCTTCTGCTGGGTTTTTTGTTTTTGGAGTTATAAAAGTTAGCGAAAGTAAAGTTAGCGAAAGTAAAGTTAGCGAGAGTAAAGTTAGCGAGAGTAAAGTTAGCGAGAGTAAAGTTAGCGAGAGTAAAGTTAGCGAGAGTAAAGTTAGCGAGAGTAAAGTTAGCGAGAGTAAAGTTAGCGAGAGTAAAGTTAGCGAAAGTAAAGTTAGCGAAAGTAAAGTTAGCGAGAGTAAAGTTAGCGAGAGTAAAGTTAGCGAGAGTAAAGTTAATGAGAGTAAAGTTAGCGAGAGTAAAATTAGCGAGAGTAAAATTAGCGAGAGTAAAGTTAGTGAGAGTAAAGTTAGTGGGAGTAAAGAGACGAAGTACTTGACTACCGCGTTTAAAAATTCATTCTGATAAAACTCGCAAACTCGCAAACTCGCAAACTCGCAAACTCGCAAACTCGCAAACTCGCAAACTCGCAAACTCGCAAACTCGCAAACTCGCAAACTCGCAAACTCGCAAACTCGCAAACTCGCAAACTCGCAAACTCGCAAACTCGCAAACTCGCAAACTCGCAAACTCGCAAACTCGCAAACTCGCAAACTCGCAAACTCGCAAACTCGCAAACTCGCAAACTCGCAAACTCGCAAACTCGCAAACTCGCAAACTCGCAAACTCCCCCTGTGTCAGGATAGTTGTCGCCTCTAACTTTTAATAGAGGCAGATAAAATGAGACGTCGATTTACTCAAGAATTTAAAGTTCAAGCTGTTGAAAAAGCATTATCTCAATGTGATGATGTTCGTCTAGAAGATATTGCTGATGATTTAGGCGTCGGCTATTCAACACTACAACGGTGGATTGCACTTGCTAAAAACCATGAACTTGAAACTAAAAATAACGGTAGTCACATGACAACAGAAAAACGCCCTCATGACTGGAGCTTAGAAGACAGGCTCAACGCCATTATTGAATGTGCGAGTTTAGATGAAACAGCTCTTAATGAATATTGTCGTGCTAAAGGACTTTACCCGCATCATATTCAACAATGGAAGCAAGATTTTGCTAAAGGGCCAGCAACGAAGCCTGTAAAATCAGACAGCAAGCAGCTCAAACAAGAAATTAAGCAGCTTCAAAAAGAGCTTAATCGTAAAGATAAAGCATTAGCAGAAACAGCCGCTTTACTTGTACTCAAAAAAGCAGATGCGCTTTGGGGTTTCAACGAGGACGATTAACCAGCTCAACTGAACGCCATGAATTGATAAAGCTCATTAAAGACGCTCAGAAATCAGGGGCAAGGCAAGCAAAAGCATGTGAGTTACTTGGTTTAACGACAAGAACAATCCAACGCTGGATTGAAGCTGAAGATATGATAGATAAGCGGACAAGTACGATAAAACGACCACCTAATAAGCTAACTGAATTAGAGCAACAGCGTATAATTAAGACGGTTAATTCAATAGAGTACGGGCATTTACCACCCTGCAAGATAGTCCCTAAACTATTGGATAAAGGTGTGTGGATAGCATCAGAAAGTTCGTTTTATCGCGTTATGAAATCACATAACTTACTAACACACAGAGAAAAAGTAAAACCAAATAAAAAGATAAAAAAGCCAAAAGCGCTCAAGGCAACACGTGCAAACGAAATTTATACATGGGATATCACGTATTTGCCGACAGCAGTTAAAGGTCAGTTTTTATACTTATATTTAGTGATGGATATTTATAGTCGAAAAATAGTTGGTTGGCAGGTTCATGACACACAACTAAGCACACTGGCGGCTGATTTAATGGTAGATATTTGCAGGCGAGAGCAGGTAAAACCTGAGCAAGTCACGTTGCACTCAGATAATGGCAGTCCAATGAAAGGAGCAACGTTATTAGCGACATTGCAGGAGTTAGGGATTGTGCCTTCATTTAGCCGACCATCTGTGAGTAACGATAATCCGTATTCTGAGTCATTATTTAAAACATTAAAGTATCGCCCAGAATACCCTGAAAAAGCCTTCGAAGATATCGCGAGCGCAAGGAAATGGGTTAACGGATTTGTAGATTGGTACAACGATGAACATTTACATAGCGGTATTAAGTTTGTCACGCCAAATCAGCGTCATTTAGGTTTAGATAAAGCGATCCTAGCGGAACGTCATCGGGTTAATGAAATAGCGAAATTACAGAATCCAAGTCGTTGGTCAGGAAAGTCTCGAAATTGGACAATGATCAATGAAGTAAATTTGAATCCAGAGAAAAAAGAAGAAGTGCGGGCGGCATAAAATTTAACTTGATGCGACAACTAACTTGAAAAACTCCGACTCGCAAACTCGCACTTTTTATCAGACATAAGCAAACTCGCACTTTTTATCAGACATAAGCAAACTCGTATCAAATATGCGGCTAATAATTAACCTGCTACTGCCTTTGTTGCGTATAACTTTAAAAAAGTTCAATAATTATCGTAATAAGTGTAAATCCGTCAGTTAATTGATGAATTTTTTGCTACAATTGTCTGGCAAGTAATGTGAGTGAGTTCAACAGCACCATGTGCAGTTAATCTGCTTCCTTTTAGTGAGGTTGATCTTGGTCAGTATATTGTTTTTGTAAAAGTCATATCATAAAACGGCTCTATGCTCGAGCTAACTTAGTCAATTAGTTGATAAAGTCGGGATTATTCGAGCATGAGGCTGTTAATAACCTTGTTTTAATCAAGGGTTTTAATTATGATCGCTTCTATTTTAAAATTTCGAAAAATTAACCTGCTGTAACTGATGTTCTCAATATAGCAAGTGTTGAGAATCATAGTGGAGATAAGTGGATGAGCAATGCGCCTGTAGACAATGGCCGACGTCGCTTTTTAACCATAGCTACCTCTGTTGTAGGTGGTGTTGGTGCGGCTGGGGCTGCTGTTCCTTTTATTGCGTCTTGGAATCCAAGTGAGCGAGCTAAATCTGCGGGTGCGCCTGTAGAAGTAGATATCAGCAAACTTGAGCCGGGACAATTAATACGTGTCGAGTGGCGTGGTAAACCTGTATGGGTTGTATCACGGACCCCTAAAATGCTTGAGCAGATGAAAGAACACGAAGGTCAACTTCGTGATCCGCAATCGCAAGAGCCACAACAATTAGAATCATCAACAAATGATTACCGTTCATTACGCCCTGAGATATTTCTCGCGGTAGGTATTTGTACGCATTTAGGGTGTTCACCTGGCTTTTTCCAAGGTAATTTTGGTGAAAAGGTTGAGGGAACAGATGATGGTTTCTACTGTCCATGTCACGGTTCTAAATTTGATATGGCTGGCCGTGTATTTAAATCGGTACCTGCCCCGTTAAACTTAGAAATACCACCTTACACATTTCTTGATGAAACCACTATATTAGTGGGCGAAGAAAAAGGGGTAGCCTAATGTTCGGTAAAATTATTGGTTGGATAGACGACCGTATCCCAATGACACGTGTTTGGAACATGCATATTGCACAGTATCCAGCACCGAAAAACTTTAACTTCTGGTATTTCTTTGGCTCATTGGCCATGTTAGTACTAGTAAACCAAATTCTTACCGGATTTGGTTAACGATGAACTTTGTTCCGTCTTCTGAGGGCGCATTCGCTTCAGTAGAATACATCATGCGTGATGTAGAATACGGCTGGTTACTACGTTATTTGCACTCAACAGGTGCATCTGCGTTTTTCATCGTTGTATATATGCATATGTTCCGTGGCATGATCTACGGTTCTTACCAAAAACCACGTGAATTACTGTGGTTATTCGGTATGTTTATCTTCTTAGCGTTAATGGCTGAAGCATTCATGGGTTACTTATTACCATGGGGTCAAATGTCATTCTGGGGTGCACAGGTAATCATTTCACTATTCGGGGCTATTCCGGTTATTGGTGATGACTTAACACTTTGGATCCGTGGTGATTATGTAATATCAGGTGCAACGCTTAACCGCTTCTTTGCATTACATGTTATTGCTTTACCATTGGTTATCGTAATTTTAGTATTCTTACACATTGTGGCACTGCACGAAGTGGGTTCAAATAACCCTGACGGTGTTGAGATCAAGCGTAAGAAAGGCTCTGTTGCTGAAGAAGATAAGCCTAAATTTAAATTCCATGAGTATTACACTGACAAGAAAGATATTGTTGATGCGATTCCGTTCCATCCTTATTACACAGTAAAAGATATTGTGGGTGTGGTTGGTTTCTTAATCTTGTTTTGTTGGGTGGTGTTCTTTATGCCTGCGATGAATGGTTTCTTCCTTGAAGGACCAAACTTTGAAGCGGCAAACCCACTTAAAACACCTGAACATATTTTCCCAGTTTGGTACTTTACGCCATTCTATGCAATCTTACGTGCAATCCCAGATAAACTAATTGGTGTTGCTGCGATGGGTGCATCGATTGTAGTGCTGGCGTTATTACCTTGGCTTGACCGTGGCACAGTGAAATCGGTTCGTTACCGTTGTGGCTTCCATAAATGGAACATCGCAGGTTTTGTTGTTACTTTCGTGCTTCTTGGTTGGGTGGGTGCAACTCCACAAACTGATATGAAGACGATCATTTCACAAATCTGTACTGTGACTTACTTTATGTTCTTCGTACTGTTGTTTGTATACAGTAAGAATGAAAAAACTAAGCCATTGCCAGAGAGGTTAACGAAATGATGAAAAAGCTAATTATCGGTTTATTTGCTTTATCAATAAACGTATTGCCGGCAATGGCGGCAGGTCCATCGGTTCCATTAATGGAAGCCGGTAATGACCTAACTGATCAGCCTTCGTTGCAACGTGGTGCAAAGTTGTTCATGAACTACTGTCTTGGTTGTCACCAAATGCAGTATCAGCGTTATGAGCGTACTTTCCGTGATATCGGTATTCCAACAGCCGTTGGCCTTGAGCAGTTAATTTTTGACGGTTCAAAAGTTGGTAGCCATATCACTAACGCAATTACTAAAGATGATGCAGCAAAATGGTTTGGTGTGGCTCCGCCGGATCTAACTCTAATTGCACGTGTAAAATCTCCGGATTATATTTACACGTACTTAAAGTCATTTTATAAAGATGAATCTCGTCCGTTTGGAGTTAACAATATTGTTTTCCCATCGGTAGGTATGCCTCACGTTTTGCAAGAACTGCAAGGTTTACCAACGCCTATTACTGAAGAAGTCGAAGAACATGGTCACACTGTGACTAAAGTTATTGGTACTGAAACAGATGGGACTGGCGAAATGAGTGTAGACGAGTACGATCAAGCGGCTCGTGACTTAACTAACTTCCTTGAGTACGTGGGTGAACCTTCACGTCTTGAATCAGAAGCGTTAGGTATCAAGGTTATCGGATTCTTAGTTATCCTATTTATCTTGGCATTCATGTTGAAGAAAGAATACTGGAGAGATGTTCATTAATTTTGAACATATTTAAAGGTAATTTTGCAATAGGGGCTTAAGCCCCTTTTGCTGTTTTTGTTATTTAATGGAGGTAGGCATGGCCGTAGCTGCCAATAAGCGCCCTGTAATGACCCTTTTTTCTGGTGCTAACTGTATGTATAGCCATCAAGTACGCATTGTACTTGCTGAAAAAGGCGTAAGTGTAGATATTCATCTGGCCGAAAAGGACAACCTGCCAGAAGCACTTCATGAAATTAACCCTTACGGTACAGTGCCAACACTGATTGACCGTGAGCTTGGTTTATATCAGGCAAACATCATCATGGAATACCTTGATGAACGTTTTCCTCACCCTCCACTAATGCCTGTTTATCCGGTAATGCGTGGCCGCAGCCGTTTAATGATGCATCGCATCGACACAGATTGGTACAGCCTTGCTGCTAAAATTTATGCTAATGGCGCTGAATCAGCGCAAGCGCGTAAAGAACTAACAGAAGCTTTACTTGCTGTTTCAGCAATCTTTACTGAAGCTCCTTACTTTATGAGTGAAGAGTTTAGTTTAGTTGATTGTTACTTAGCACCATTACTATGGCGTTTACCAGAGCTTGGTATTGAGCTAACTGGTGCAGGTTCTAAAGAGATGAAAGAATATATGATCCGTTTATTTGAGCGTGAATCATTCCAAGCTTCTCTTACTGAAACTGAGCGCGAGATCCGTTTGTAATGACGCCTAATCGTCCTTATTTACTTCGTGCTTTCTTTGATTGGATTGTTGATAATCAGTGTACACCGCATTTAGTGGTTAATGCTGATTTTCCAGCCGTGCAAATACCAACACAGTTTGTTCAAGATGGACAAATTGTGTTGAATATTAGCCCATCAGCTGTCACACAATTCTCAATGGATAATCAGCAGTTAAGCTTTAGTGCCCGCTTTGGTGGTCAGCCAATGCAAGTATACGTGCCAATTGGTGCCGTGCTTGCGATCTATGCCCGCGAAAACGGTGAAGGCACTGTGTTTACTGCAGATGAGTTTTTAGAAGATGAAGACGAGTTTGCAGCTGAGTTAGAAAGTGTTGATATCGCAGATGAATTATTACCTGACGAGCCAGCTCCTTCTAAGCCTGAAAAGAAAAAAGGCTCACACTTACGTGTTATTAAGTAATATGTAATTGTTTGATAAAAACCGCTGATTAAGCGGTTTTTTTATGTCTGTATAAAAGCAGATTGAAGGTTAAAGGTTAAAGGCGCTAGGTAAACTAAGGGCTACGGGGTTGGCATGGATGGTTGGATTTGCGTAGGCGCGGCTTTATGTCGCGCAGGTGTAGTTTAAGTTCACGGGCGACGAGCTGCGAGAAGCGGGTTAAGGTTGATTGTTGTAGCAACGGGTTATCCCGCGTTTTAAGCGAAAATGCGCGAGGTACACTCCCGCGTACAGGAATTAAAAAGCCTTGCAATATTAACTGCAAGGCTTATAAGTTCCTCGAACCTAGAACTTGATACCTCTACAAATACTCAAAGACCTTAATAACACGTTCTACGCCAGAGACATTACGGGCAACGTCTACTGCTGTATTTGACTCGGCATCAGACACTAAGCCCATTAAAAATACTTCGCCGTTTTCAGTAACTACTTTAATATTGTTGCTGCTGATATTGTCAGTAGTGAGTAATTGCGTTTTTACTTTAGAGGTTAACCAAGAATCATGGGTTTGGGTGCTCATACTAATGTTAGAGCCTATGCGCAGCTGGTTATGTATTTTACGTATTGCAGGTAGGCCCTCAATGGCACGCTGAGCTTCATCTTTCATTTCTTGATTAGCAACTTGGCCTACTAACAGCACGATGCCGTTAACGCTAACCACGCTGATATTGGCATGATCAGCAAGGCGAGGTACATCGTTTATTGCGACCCCAGCTTTGATTTCGATATTACTATCATCGATTTGCGAACCAAGAGTACGACGATCGTTGGCTGCGGTAACGGCACCAGCGGTACCTGCAACAACTGCAGCAGCGCAGCCTTGTAATAATAGTACTGTACTAATAACAATTAGAGATTGTTTCAACATTAGCTTTCTTCCTGTGGGAATAGGGTCAAGTCGACGAGTTCACTCAAACAATGAAGATTAACCAAGTGAGATTCTATGATGCGGCTAGGACGTTTTGACGGAACACGAATTTCGACATCATTGGCGCCGAGTAAACCTACTAGCTCACCGCCATCATCACCAACCATAACAATAACTTTCATATCTTTGGTGAGTGCGGCTTCGACTGCCGATATGATGTTTTTTTCGTTGCCATTAATTGCTAAGACCAATAGTAAATCGCCTTGTTGAGCAAACGCTCGTATTTGCCGCGCAAAAGTTTCTTGGTCGTCACTTTGGGTGCTTTGACCAAGATTGATATGTTCTTGTGACAGCGCGATTGCCGGTAAACAAGGACGTTCTGTTTCGTAGTAGTTGATCAATATACCGGCCATATGCTGAGCAAGCATATGACAGCTCGCAGTACCGCAACAAATCAATTTATTACCATTGATTAGGCTTTGCGCTATGGTAAATGCAGCGGCTTCTAGGGCGCTTGGGAGTACTTCGCCGGCGGCTATTTGCACCTGAATGCTTTCAGTAAAAATCTCTTTTATAGTATCTTGCATATTAAAATACGTTTTTTATCCAATTAAGTTGTTGCGATGTGCCGCCTGTTATTGCGACAAAGTCGATTCTTATTGCTTGATCACTAAGCTTTTTGGTTGCTAAATAATGGTAAATAGAGCGCTTTAAACGTTCTTGCTTTTGTTTACCTAAAGCGTGGATTGCTCCACCCTTAACATAGCTACTGCGAAATTTCACTTCCACAAACACTAGCGTGTTGCCATCGCGCATTATTACATCTAGCTCCCCGTAGGGGCAGTTATAGTTTCGCTCTAACGGGATCAGCCCTTGCGTTACTAAGTATTTTTGCGCTTGTAGCTCGTAATACTGGCCTTTCTCTCGGCTATTTTGCCACAGTTGTTTAAACCACGACATCACAACATCCTTGTTTTATATTGCTTTTAGCTACTCACTGTTTGACCGGCTGGTAGCTGATTGCATAAATAATGGTAACGGTGCTGATGTTGCTAGCTGCACCGCCTGGATTTGTCTATTTTTGTATTGCGCCCAATTAAGTTGGCGATTTATTTGCCCATCACTGGTAATGCTTAATTGACCGGTTAAGCCATTAAACCGCTTACCGGAAGCATACTCAATTGTGTGATACTACTTAACATAGCAACCGAATCATAGGCCATCGCAAATAAACGCTGACTTATATCAGCCTGTTCTGGCCACAGCGAGTTATATTGCTGACGCAAGGCATGATCTTTGACTTGTCCACTGAGCATCCATGGTAACTCGGTAAAATACAAACCATCGAGATCGCCTTTATCGGTGCTATCGATTTGCTTGCTATGACTTTTTGAGCTGGCATACAGAGGAATGCGATCAGCAAAGGTACTCACATTTACATCTAAATAAGGTTTAATCAAGCGAGTTTCGATAGCATCACCGAGAATATAAATAACATCAATATCACGACGAGAGCGGGTTTCGCTTTCTACTTCTTGTTTAAATAATGACTTAACGGTCGCAATACGTTCTTTTGATTTATCAACTTCTAACAGGTTAATAATGGTGGTTGGCATATCTTTTTTATCATTATAAAGACCAACTTCTGGTGTGGTTTCACTATAGCGTTGCCATTGTCGGTTGAATAAATCCACTAAGCGCTGGCCTGAACTATTATTTGGCGCAAGCAGCATAGGTTTTTGATAACCAACCGTTAAAAAGTGCTCAAGTGCTTGCTGTATTTCGTGTTCAGGATTAAGCGCAAAGAAGTAATGCTGTGGAGACTGGCGCTCACCATCAAAGGTATTTAAGTGCAAAACTGGGTAATCTTGTAATGCTTTGCTTGCAACTAGCTTATCAATGTTCGCTTTGAGTAACGGCCCAATTATAAAGTTTGGTTTAATTTCGAGTAATTTTGCAGAAAGCTCAGCAGAGCTAAGCATTTCATCAATAAAAATGGTTTCATCAATAGATGAGTTATCTAGTGCTGCTAACACGCCAGCTTTTAAGGCATCACCTAGGCGTTCATTAGCACCTGATTGGGGTAATAAAACAACTAAACGTTCAATATTCAGTGGCTCAGCAGTAATTAGATCCGCAGCCTTTTTTGGTAATACCGCGATTGCCGGATGGCCTGAATAACGGCGCTGCCAATTATTAATTGCTTGGTTAAGTTCTACAGGGGCACCTAAGTAAACTTTATGATATAAAGCTAAATTTACCCAACCTTGCTGTATCACTGAGCCGCGGTTAAAGCGTTCAAGGGCATAAGATGAAAGCTGCTGAAGGTTCTGCCATAACGCACTATTTAATTGTGGGATCGTTAAGTTCTTTTTACTTGCGGTTTCAGAAGCGCGAAAAAAATATGGCATCGCTTGTTTTGGTAAATTTTGTGATGCGTAAATACTGGCGGTTAAATATTGATGCCAAGCAAAATGCTCCGGTTGAGTCAATTGGCTGTCTAAACTGGCTAGCATCTCAAGTGCGAGGGTATTCTTGTTTTGTTGCATTTGCGCAAAAGCGGTATAGAGTTTATTTTGCACTTGGTCTACGCTAGGTGTGCGTTCTAATTCAGTACTAATTTGCTCTAACAGTGGCCATTGTTGCTCTACAATCGCAGCATCACGCGCACTATAAAGAAGTTGGATTTTGTCAGCGCCTAGGCGATTTAATGCTAGTTGGTACATAGATTGTGCGTCAGTCGCTTGAATTTGTGATGCGCTATTAGCTGAACTGAGGTTTTCACTGGTTTTAGTCGGTTTTTCGGTTGTACTACAGGCCGATAACCCTGACAATATGATTAATAGACTAACAAGTTTAAGTCGCACAATGATTTCCCAATACGTTAACGCGATTTGCTTATATTACTGACTGACGCAGGAGACCTCAATGTTAAATGAGGAGAATTCACAGAAAATCGGCACTCTTTACATTGTAGCCACCCCAATCGGCAATTATGACGACTTAAGTCAGCGTGCAATCGCGACTTTATCGCAAGTTGACTTAATCGCTGCTGAAGACACGCGCCATACCGGTAAGTTGCTTAGTCACTTTGGTATTAAAGCTAAAACCTTTGCTTTGCACGACCATAATGAAAAGCAAAAAGCGCAACAAATTATTGATCAACTTAATCAAGGTTTAAATATAGCATTAGTTTCGGATGCAGGCACACCGCTAATTAGTGACCCTGGTTATGCGGTTGTTAATTTATGCCGAGAGCAGGGCGCACATGTCACACCCATACCAGGAGCATGCGCCGCCATAACAGCTGTATGTTGTTCAGGTTTACCAACAGATCGTTTTCAGTTTATTGGTTTTACCCCAGCAAAAAGCAAAGCTCGCCAAGACTTTTTTATTGAAGCGGTTAATTCCAATATAACCAGCATTATGTACGAAAGTACTCATCGCATCATGGCAAGTTTAGATGACTTGGAGATAGCGCTTGGTAGTGAGCAACAAGTGGTGTTTGCTAAAGAGTTGACCAAAACCTTTGAAACATTTTTTAATGGCACAGTAAGTGAACTTAAACAGTTTTTAACCGACGATCCAACCAAACAGCGCGGCGAAATAGTGCTAATGTTGCCTGGTAATCCAAAGCAGGTTGATGATATTCCGCCAGAAGCACGTAAAATGTTGGCGTTACTTGAGAATGAAATGCCAATGAAAAAAGCCTGCGGTATAGTGGCCGATTATTTTGGCATGAAGAAAAATGCCCTTTATAAAACAATTATTGACGAAAAAGGCTAAATCTTTACTGCACATACAATCCAGCTCAGGTATACTGCGCGCCGAGTCAGCCAAGATGATCGCTGCCTGCAACGAAAATGCGCAGGGGGAGGAAAGTCCGGGCTCCATAGGGCAGGGTGCCAGCTAACGGCTGGGGGCGTGAGCCTACGACAAGTGCAGCAGAGAGGAGACCGCCAATCTTCGGATTGGTAAGGGTGAAAGGGTGCGGTAAGAGCGCACCGGAGCCACTAGCAATAGTTGGTTGCAAGGTAAACTCCACCCGGAGCAAGACCAAATAGGGTTCCTTATGGCGTGGCCCACGTTGGAACCGGGTAGGTTGCTTGAGCCATAGAGCGATTTATGGCCTAGACGAATGATTATCACTTTCTTCGGAAAGGACAGAACTCGGCTTATACGGCTGACTCACTCATTCAATAAAAAAGCCCGCAGTTAACGCTGCGGGCTTTTTTATGCTTGAAATATACGCTCTAAATCCAAACTAGGCACAAATGCTATAAGCCATTTTCTTAGTCGTAATAAGAAAAACGATGATATTAACCTCTTTCATTAGCGCCTAACCTATTGCTTTATTGCTAGTTTAGGGAATTAGAATGAGCGTGATCGAGGGCAGTACAAGGGAGTTTGGCAATACAACGGTGCTATTACATAGCTTAGGTTCATCATGCTACCGCATCGAGTGGTATAGCAAGATGACTGGGGCATCAACCAGCTTGACGCGGATCAAACTAGGAAAATATTTAGTGCTCCGTAAATGGGCATCAGCGCTTAATATACAGGATGTGTCCAGTGAGTTTGATCGGCGTAATAGTGCACTTATTCACTTTTTGAATAATGTCGATATTGTGAAGTCTAAAGACGATTTGATACTTGCAGCAAAACAGCACTGCGTTAATCTTTTCACTAATTATGAAGGCTTAAAGCCAATCAATAAAGTCACTTTTCCTAAGCCTCGGCTGCAAGGTGCTATTGGCAAAAAAGTGGTTATAAAATCAAAAGTCGGGGATAAGGAAATTGCTCAAGGATTGCTATTACAGTTAGTCGGTAATCAAGCTGAAGTGCAAGTACCTGCTAACGATAATGAGGCGATACAGGTAAGGAAAAGTTTTATTCCAAGCAAGTTTATATTCGCTAGCGGACTTGTTCATCAGCTGATATGGGGAATGTTGCATTAATGGTGAAGCCTTGCTCGTTTGAGAATGAGCATTGGCCGCCAAGAGCAGTCACGCGTTCATCAATGAAAGCGAGACCATAACCACCCGAGTGTGAGGCGGTTGTCGCGACATTGCCATTATCCTGAATAATTAACGTGATCAGATCCGAGTTGGAATCTAAACTAATTACCAACTCAGATGCACAGCTGTGCTTGATGCAATTGGTGATTGCTTCTTGGCAAATTCGATAGATCGCAATTTGATGTTCATCTCTAATTGCTTCGTTTATGCATAAATGTGTTATATACCTAACTTTTTCTTTATGCATCAAGCTTTTAAACTTCCCTTGTGAAAGTGCTTTTGCTAAGCCTAATTCATCAAGCTCACGCGGACGCAGATAATGCATCAGGTGATAGACTGAATCATACATTGAATTAGCATTTTGTTTTAACGTAGTCACAATCGCGCTGACGCTTTGATCCGTCATACTGGTTAAAACGGCAAGATCGGTTTTAAATGCAGTCAGGTTTTGCCCTAATTCATCATGAAGCTCTTGTGATAAATGCTTCCTCTCACTTTCTTGTACATTCACCATTTTGATAGCCAGTTGTTGGTTTTTTTCTAATTGCGCCCTAAGTTCAATGTTTGTCAGTGTTAGCATATTATTTTTTTGTCGCAGCTCTGCTGCTGCCGCACCGAGTAATAAACTCGTTGCGGCATTGGTCAGAATAAACAATTGGCTAATATAAGTATTAGTTGCATCTTGTGTGATGCTTGCTTCTAATATTATTAAGCCATTTGCTGCTGCTGCGCCAAATATAGCGCCTGTAATACCAAAGTGATATGAAAACCAAATAATTGGTAGTAGGGAAGCCAAGCGTAATAGTGAGTAGATATCAGGGCGCAGCAGATAAATCGACAGCATTAATAGGGTAAAAACAGTGACTGTGATAATTAGTTTAACTCCGCCCTCTAGGCTAAAGGCTCGGTGATAACTGTTAGCACACAAAATAATAAAAGGTGTGATAAACAAGCTGCCAGTTAAATCACCTAAAGTCATATTTAACTGATATTGCAGTAGTTGTTTACCTTCTAACCAAGTTGTGAACTCAAAAGAGCTGGCAAACAAAAACCATTTTGATGCTGCCGCTAAGCTTGCTAGTAAAATAAGCGAAAGCACACCTTTACTATCTTTTATCGTTGGTGGCCAACGGCTATGCTTAAAAGCGAAGACAATGGCTAAATAGATAGCCTCTTGCCACGCACCATGCAATAAATTTAAATGCCATTGCTGGGTATAAAAAGAACCTAAATACGCTGCATAGAGTCGTGATGCTAACCATATTATTGGCCAATAGCGTGTTGGGAACATAATAACAAAAGCCAGTTTAATACCTGCAGGGAGAAATATAGCACTACTTTGTGGGACGGTTTCTAGATGGTTACTAACCCATGTAGAGGCACACAGCGCGATTAAGTAAGCAACGCAAACCGCGCATTGCTTAGCTGCCCCTAGTACTATGTTTGTAGTGGAAGGTGTGGCAGTGATAAGCCTAGGCCAACTCATTAAGTTGAATAACCCCGATATCAATGGCAACTTTTAATAGTTCAAATGAAGTTGTTGCGTTTAGTTTATTACAAATATTTGTTTTATGTACGTGAGCGGTTTTCGGCATCATGCCGAGCTGTTGAGCAACCTGTTTGGCATTTAAGCCTTTGGCAAAAAGTGGTAGAGCCTCTATTTCTCTATTTGTTAAAAGGTCTTTTTTATCAGAAACACAGGTGTAGTTGAAGTTAACGTCTTCACTGATGTAGCGATGGCCGCGCATTACTGTTTTTACCGCATCAATCATAGCGTCTGAAGCTGAGCGCTTTGACACATAACCAAGCGCCCCAAGTTGTATTGCATTGCTGACGTACGGTTCATGGTCGTGCATAGAAGCTACAATGGTTTTTATTTCTGGGTAATGCTCATTTAAGTATGATAGAAAAGTCAGGCCAGTCTCACCTTCGTGCATTGAAATATCAACGATAAAGACATCTGGCTGGTCAATATTTACTGCTAACTTTGCTTCGTTCACTGAGCAAGCTTCAATTGTTACTTGCCAGTTTAACTCGAGCTCAAGTAGTTTTTTAAAACTATCTCGAACTAACTGATGATCTTCAATGATACCAATCCGCATAAATCCCTCCATTTTCAGGAATTATACATCTAAATCAATTTACTATGTCTAAGAATTATTCCTAGTGAAATTACCTGTCGATTCTTAAGATGAACGTTAATGTAGGTTTGTAGCAATGATGTACTGCAAAAGAGGTGTGAACCGTGCAAAGGGCTAAGTCTTGTTACTATTAATCGCTTTAAACACTGAGTAGCTAACGGCTAATACTAGACAGATGGTGGCGGGGATAAAGAGTGCATTAAATTTATAAAACTGGAATGCATAAGCACCTAATGTACCACCGCAAATGAATCCTGAGATGATCAGTAAAAACAACAGTGCTTTGCGTTTATCAAAGGGTTCGCCTCTTAATTTAGCGCCAAGCATTAGCCCTAGATCAGTAAAGATACCGGTAACATGGGTGGTGCGAATAACTGCGCCGCTGTAAGTGGTGGCTAACGCATTTTGTAAGCCGCAGGCTGCAGATGCTAAATAGTGCCCGTTTACAGAGTCATTCGATAAAAAATACACTGAGCTTGCTAACAGAATGGCTTCAAATAACAGCAAGCTGCTGTAGTTATGGCCAAGTTTTAATGCACCACTTTGCAAAAAAGCGCCGGAGATCGCCGCACCAGCTAAAAACTCAGTAGGATAAGAGCTAGGTGTAATACATCAGTAACGTGGGAGGTAACAAGGCTTGTGCCAAGGAGTGTTGCAGTGCCTGATAGATGTGAAATTGATTGATGTTTGAAGCCTAGTAACCCTATCGAATTAACAAGCCCAGCAACAAGCGCAAGTAAAAACGATCCATATTCTACCCAACGAGGCAATTTTGAAATCACGGCTAACAGTTAATTTAATAAAATCTGTTTGGTAACCTATCAGTTCGTTATTTATTAAACAATAGCTAGCTAAGTTTTCTGTGCATAGTTTGTGCTGGATCAGCAATATTTAGGTAGCTGTTGTGGATTGGTTGCTTACCAGTGCTAAAAATTCCTGTTCGGGTAATGGCTTTGCAAACAAATAGCCTTGGCCATAATCACACCCTATACCAAGTAATAATTGCTGCTGCTCTGGTGTTTCAATGCCTTCGGCAATCACTTTTAAACCAAATTGATGTGCCATAGTGATAATTGCTTGCATAACGCGAGATCTTGATTGTCGGCTTGAATGTTATCAACAAAACATTTATCAATTTTTAAATAATCTGCGTCCATTTGTTGCAAGTAGGCAAGCGATGAATAGCCGGTGCCAAAGTCATCTAAAGCGAGTTCCATACCGGATTTTACCAGCGCTTTCAGACGTTGTTGAGTGAGTTGCTCTGGTGCGATCATTAACCCTTCGGTGATCTCGCTAACAATTGCACTCGGTGGTAAATTGGCGGCTTTTAGTAAGGCTGGCCACAGATCAATACCGCTATCAAGGCAGCTAAATTGTACCGGCGAGACATTAATACTAAGTTGAAAGTTGGCATCAACCTGCGCTCGTAAAATCGTTAGCGTTTGTAATGCGCGAGTAAATACAAATTGTCCTAATGGGTTGATATATCTAGACTCTTCGGCCAGAGGTATAAACTCTGCGGGACTAATTACGCCGCGTGTCGGGTGGCGCCAGCGCAATAGTGCTTCTGCTTTATGAATGTGTCCAGAACCTAGGTTAACGATTGCTTGGTAATAAAGATCAAATTGTTTTTGTTCAATGCCATAGCGCATGTTTTTGAGTAAATCCATACGCGCTTGTGCTTGCTCACGTAAGTTGTGATTGAAAAACTCAAAACAGTTACGACCATTTTGTTTGGCTTTATACATGGCTTGGTCGGCGGCTTTTAATAACAGCTCTGAGCTATCGCCATCGATTGGTGCAATAGCGATGCCGATGCTGGTTGCTATGTGTAGTTCTTCGCCTTCGAGTATAAATGCTTTTGTCATGGCATTGAGGATATCGTTGGCTACTTTTTTAATGTGTTCTTCAGTGACTAGCTTGGCATGCACAATGACAAATTCGTCGCCACCAATACGTGCAATAAACTCAATATCAACAATTTCTTGTTGCAAACGAATTGCGATCAACTTAAGTAATTCGTCACCATAAAAATGGCCTAAGGTGTCATTTATGTCTTTGAAATGATCAAGATCAAGTAGCATGATCACCAGTGGCTCATTAGGATTTAAGCTGTTGTTGAGGCGCTGATTTAAGCGTTCTTTAAGCTCAATTCGATTAGGTAGATTGGTTAAATGATCATAGTGAGTTTGATGCCATATCAGATCTTCTGCTGCTTTTTTAGCAGTAATATCGGTAAAGATCGCGACTCTGCGCTGCGCTTCAGAATGTTCATTGTATACAGTATCGATAGTAAGCCATTCAGTGAATAACTCGCCATCTTTACGACGGTTAATTATTTCACCTTGCCAACGACCCGTTTTTTGTAACTGTAGCCACATTTCATGATAAAACGCTTTGCTGTGTTTGCCTGAAGCTAAGATAGCGGTGGTATTGCCCAGTATTTCTTTTTTACTGTATTGAGTTACTTCACAAAAAGCTGGGTTAACATCTAAGATAACGCCGTTTGGATCGGTAATAGCCATTCCTTCACTGCTATTTGAGTAGACCAATGAGGCCAGATGAGAGGCTTTTTCAGCGTTCTTTCGCTGGCTAATATCTTGCAATACGATGGTGTACTCGTTGCTATTATGCTTGGCACTGATCCGCGCTTCAAATACTTGCTCGACTTCGCTGTTATTGATTATTAACTCAAATTGGCTAGTTTTATTTTTACAGGGTAAATTCCTAAGTAACTGTTTACTTTTTCTTCACCAAGTAGCTCGCGAAGATGTAACTTTGAACGCGCACACACTGGTAAATTTAACTGTGAAATTTGTCCGCCTAAGTTCAGTACATCACCGTGAACATTGATCCGAATATAGGTATCAGGCAAGGCGTTTAATAAACTACTTAGTTCGTCATGTTGGCGTTTGACACTCGCTTCTGCCGTCAGACGTGTTTGCGCCATCGCTTTAAAATGTTGATAGAGAGTATTCAGCTCTGGGCTATTTAAAGAAAACTGTTTTGGTAATAACCCTTGCGCAAGCTCTTTAATCGTCAGTGTGAGTTGCGCTATGGGCGTTAATACGTTGCGCTTTAATTGGCTATGAGCAAATATAGACAGGCCAATAATCATCAATGTGAATGCAGCTAATGTGATAAAAAATAGTTGGTTGGCAGCTTGAATTGCGTTATTAAATGGCATGACAACATAGACGTTTAGGCTATTTTTAGTTTCATCGGTATACATGGTTTTACTGTGTAAAATGTGATTAATACCTTGCAATTCAATTGTGCTATTGAGCATAGGTAGTTCAGAGCTAAATCCATAGGCGTTAATATTTTCGCCAAACAGCGATGGATCGTTAGGGTAATTTGCAATAATGCGACCGTTGTTGTCGGTTATAACAGCAATGGCATCTTCGGGTAAATGAGAGTTGGCAAGTATCTGGCTCCACCAATCTAATGTGACAACCGTTACTACCGCCCCATATACTTGTTGCTGCTGATCAATAAGTGGATAAGCAAAATTGAAACTGAGGGAATTGATACTGCGATCTTTTTGAAAATAGCCAATGGCAAAGCTTTTAGTTGCCACAGCATTTTTAAAGTATTCACGATCGGCAATATTAATATTTTCTTTGCGTCCTTGTAATAAACACACCGCATCGCCTTGTATATTGACGATACCAATATTTGCAATTTCAGGTTGAAGTTTTTGTATTTTAGCTAAGTAATAAGGGCAGCCGGTTTGTAGTGGCGCGGCAAAGTCTTTTAAATCCGCAAGCTGAATAGTAAATGTTTTAATTTTTTTGAGTAGCTCAGTTTGCTGATCCATAAGCTGTTCGGCAACCGTTAAAGCCTGCAGCCGACTCTCTTGGCGCGCCGTTTCTTTGGCATGCCAAAGGCTAAATAAGATCACCAAAATACCTGGTAAGCTCAGTAAGATAAATAAACGATAAAGTCGGTGTTGTAACGATGAGGAAAAAATAACAATACTCTTCATACTGGGCTTTGGCATAAAATTGTAGCCAATTAAGTTGAAAATAACCATATATAATAAAAGGTTATTTATACTTTCTCTAATAAATAATAGAGCAACTACGCAAAAGAGTATGATTGCGCTACGTAAACCTCATTATTATAGTAAACGTAATAACCAGCTAAATTGACTTAGCTTTATTTTTTTGGATGAATTTTGGTTATGACTATTTAGCGCTTGAAAGCCTGCACCTGCCGTAAAGGCACTGGCAATACCGACATTCGATACTGCAAAGCGTTTAAGTCGGTAATTGAAAGCTTGATGATGTTGCTGTTTTAACGCATTGATGCTATTCATTTTTTGACTTAAGTGACGAACTTTATGATTTGGTTTCTTAATAAAATAATCAATTAGCATTATTCACCCCTATTTATATTGAGTAATTGTTTAATGCTGTGCGCAGTTTTATCAAAGCCAATTTTACTGCTGATATAACCAATATTTTTCCACAGCCACATCAAACAAAGCAATTGTAAGCCAATTAGACACACAGCACTGAACCATATTGATTGACTAAAGGCAAAAATCGCAAAGCCAAGTGTGATCAGCAAACCGGCCCACAACAATACTAAGCCACCGGCAAAACTTACCAGTAAAATAATAGTCAATGCCAAAGAGCGGGTTGATAGTCGCCACTCGGCACTCGCTAATTCTTTACAAATACCTGCCTGTTGGCGATAGTCCTGATAAAGCTGTTCACCGTATTGAGACAATTTAGCAAGATGATCTTGCCACTGATCAGCACTTTGCGGCGCAGGATCAGCGGCTTGATGCTGTTTATCTTTAGGATCGGTATGTGGTTGCATAATCGCTTACTTGCTACGGCGAAATAGTGCAGTTACTAGCATACCGGCTGCAAACGCAATACCAGCTGTAGCAAGCGGATTTTCAGCGGCTAATTGACGAGTTTTACCACTGTATTCAGACAGTTTTTCACGCGCAATTTTTTGCTTTTCAGTCAGAGTTTCAGCTGAGCTTGAAGCACCATGGCGAATATTTTGCTCTGCTGTTGCAGCCTTAGAAGACAGCGAATCAACAGCAAGATGAGCCGCTGAGGTTGCTTTATCTGTTAATGGCGATTCAGTGTGAGCAGCGATGTCATCAACTTTTTTACTGGTTTTTGCAGCTGAATTAGAACTCGATGTTGAAGTAGTCATAGTAATCGTTCCTTAAATATTAAAACTAAATTGTGTAATACTTGTTGCAGCCTTCGTACCACTTCTACAATCTTATTTAATTAATTATAAATCAATGTTTTACTTTTTATTTTTCGAATTGGTTTGTTTGAAATAACAGCGTTTTAAGTAACTATTGCAAAAAGATCGCGTAAATTTTACAAGATCTATTAAGCAGTAATTCGCTACTAATATTTTGTAACTGTTCATTGATTATTCATTAATCATTTAAGTCTGTTTATTTTGTTTTATCTCAGAATAAAATATTTTTTTTGTAGTTATCCACTTTTTCCCACGTAATTCAGTAGCTTTGCGCTAGGCCTTATTTTTTCTGGCTTTAACACGCCATTATAGGTTTTTGCTGACTTGACAAAATAGCTTGTCAAGCCCTAAACTGGAGCACTGTGGTAAAAAGTGGTATTTAGTGGATCAAATTGGATCAAATTAATCAAAACAGATTAATTACAAACTTTTAGAGTAGGCTTTTTATGTTCCGTGGTGCGAGTTCACTGAGTTTGGATGATAAAGGACGATTTGCGGTACCGACTAAGTACCGAGACTCGTTGTTGTCTGAAGATCAGGGGACGGTGATCTGTACTGTCGCACTGAACGAGCCTTGCTTGTGGTTATATCCATTGGCGCAATGGCAGGATATAGAAGATCGCTTAGCTAAAATTTCCAATATGAATCCACGCGCTCGACGCATGCAAAGGATGTTGTTAGGTAATGCAACAGAATACCAATTAGATAAAAATGGTCGAATATTGCTGGCACCGTCGTTACGGTCTCATGCTGATTTAGGCAAAAAAATCATGTTGGTCGGTTTGATGAATAAATTTGAGATCTGGGATGAAGAGCGTTGGCATGAACAAATGCGCCAAGACACCGAAATTGAACGACTCGGTGAGTTTGAATCAACCCCAGACTTAGATAATTTTTCGCTCTGATCACACAATAAAAAGGCAAACAATAGCTAATGACAGCGCAATTTGAACATATTTCCGTACTAATGGACGAAACCATCGAAGGTCTAGCAATTAAGCCAGACGGTATTTATATGGATGGTACATTTGGCCGAGGCGGACATTCTGGACAAATCTTGGCGCGCCTTGGTGAACATGGTCGATTACAAGCTATTGACCAAGATCCACAAGCGATCAAGTCTGCCGAAAAGTTTGCCGATGATAGTCGTTTTGCCATTGCCCATACTCGCTTTTCTAATCTATACGAAGTGGCAGAGCAAAACGATCTATTAGGAAAAGTAGATGGCATTTTATTAGATATCGGTGTGTCATCACCACAACTAGATGATGCCGAGCGTGGTTTTAGCTTTATGAAAGATGGCCCGCTTGATATGCGCATGGATCCTACCAGCGGCCGCAGTGCTGCGCAGTGGTTAGCTGAAGCCGAGCTGGAGGAGATTGTTCATGTGATCAAAACTTATGGCGAAGAAAAATTTGGTCGTCGTATTGCACATAAAGTGCTTGAAGTGCGAGCACATACGCCGATTACAACAACTAAGCAACTAGCTGATTTAGTTGACGAAGCAGTGCCAGTAAAAGACAAATTCAAACATCCTGCGACGCGTACTTTCCAAGCTATTCGTATTTATATCAACAGTGAATTGGAAGAGATTCAAACGGCATTACAAGCTGCGCTGGGTGTACTAAAGCCCGGTGGTCGGTTAGTGGTGATTTCGTTTCATTCACTAGAAGATCGTATTGTTAAACAGTTTATTAAAAAACAGAGTAAGGGAGTGGCATTACCCAGAGGTCTGCCTTTAACTGATGCACAAATAAATAAAAATCTGACGTTAAAGGCAGTGGGTAAAGCTATTAAGCCAAGCCAAGCTGAAGTTGACCGTAACCCACGTTCACGCAGTTCAGTACTTAGGGTGGCACAGAGGTTGGGATGAAGCCTAAAGCGAATCATCGACAACCCAATTTATTTTTAGAAATAATCAAAGGCCTAGGAGCTAATAAGCTAACCTCGGCCTTGTTGGTTGTGATATTCGCATCAAGTTTGAGTGTGGTGCAGGTCACTCACTTTGCTCGCCAAGAGCTGATTGAGCAAGATCAGTTGTTACAACAGCGAGATGAACTCGATTTAGAATGGCGTTACCTATTAGTTGAAGAAGAGTTTTATTCGCAACATGCACGCATTGAAGAAATTGCTATCGAGCAACTTCAGATGAAACGGTCCACAAGCCAAGACGAACAGGTGATAGTACTACCATGAGAAGTAGAGGGAAAAAACCAGTTAATAGTTTGATCACATGGCGTTTTATGCTGGTGTGCTCTGTGGTGCTGCTGGTTTTTGTTACTTTAGTTTCTCGTGCTGCTTATTTACAAGTTATCGAGCCTGATAAAGCCCGTTCAGAAAGTAATAAACGTACTGTGCGCGTGGAAAAGTTGCATGTGCAACGCGGGATGATTTTTGACCGTCATGGTAAAGAACTTGCAGTTAGTGTGCCTGTGGTAAGCGTGTATGCGGATCCTAAAGCATTGCATAAATCATTGCGTGCTAAAGTGCTCAAGCAAGCGCGTAAAAATGGCGAAGATGAGAATGCTCTTGCAGAAAATACCGCGCTACTTGAACAGCGTATTGCGTTGTACTACAAAAATGATTTGCGTTGGCGTGAACTTGCCGACGTACTGCGTATTGAACCGAAAACAATCAATGGTCGCTTGCGGGATGATGCCAGTCGCCGCTTTGTTTATTTAAAACGCCAAGTAACCCCTGCCGTTGCCAATTATATTGGCGACTTACGTCTGCCTGGTATTCATCTATTAGATGAATCAAAACGCTATTATCCTGCCGGAGAAGTTACCGCACATGTGCTTGGTTTTACTAATATTGATGGCAAAGGTATCGAAGGCATAGAGAAGCTTTACGAAAACGCATTAACTGGCGTTGAAGGTCGTCGCACAATTCGCAAAGATGCACAGGGTCGTGAAGTTGAAGTGCTTGATGAACGTGAACGGATCGAGCCTGAAAGTATTCATTTAAGTATTGATCAACGCATTCAAGCGATTGCTTATAAAGCAGTAAAATCAGCAGTTCTAACCTACAAAGCAACGTCTGGCTCTGCGATGGTGGTCGATGTGAAAACTGGTGAAGTGTTAGCGATGGTTAACAGCCCGTCTTTTAATCCAAATAATTTAAATGATGCAGCCCCGCATAAACGCCGAAATCGAGCGATCACGGATTTGTTCGAACCAGGTTCAACCGTTAAGCCTCTAGCCATATTAGCTGGGTTAGACTACGGCTCAATCCAACCGGATGATAAAATTGATACTTACCCAGGCTGGATGCGCATTGGTGGTACGTTAGTTACAGACTCGCGTAACCATGGTGAAATGACCTTACGTGAGATTTTAAAGTACTCCAGTAACATGGGGGTGACAAAAATAACGCAAGATGTACCGAAGGATTACTTTGTTGGCTTGTTCCAAAAGGTTGGCTTTGGTTCAGATACAGGCACCGGCATGGTTGGTGAAAGTAGTGGCTTGTTTTATCCGAATCGACGTTGGTCTGACCATGAAATTGCAGCACTTTCTTTTGGTTATAACGTTGCTGTAAGCACCGCACAAATGGCGCGTTTTTATGCCATGTTAGGTGCCGGCGGGATCAATAGACCATTGACCATCCTCAAGCAAGATTCAATCCCTGAAGGCGAGCGTGTTTTTCAACAAAAAGATGTTGAAGCGGTTGTGCATATGATGGAAAGCGTTTTTGAAGAAGGTGGTACAGCGAGCCAGGTAAAAGTTGATGGTTATCGTGCTGCGGGTAAAACGGGTACCTCTAAAAAAGCTGCCGCAGGTGGTTATGGTGATGAGTATGTAGGTTACTTTACTGGTATAGCACCTGCGAGTAATCCACGTTTAGCTGTTGTTGTAATGATCAATGAGCCCGGTGGAGATGTTTATTATGGCGGTGCAACTGCAGGACCAGTGTTTGCAGAAATAATCTCCAATGCGTTAAGAATTTTAAACGTGGCACCAGACAAAGGCTCGGTTGCCTACGTGAAGGGCATAGATGATGATGCGTGATTTAAAAATAATTTTACAACAAATAGAAGTAGCAGCAACAAGCTTATTAGTAAGGCACTTACGTTTAGATAGTCGAGATGTAACCCCTGGGGATGTCTTTGTAGCAATTAAAGGTCATCAATTAGATGGCGGACAATTTATAGATAAAGCGATTGCAAATGGTGCTGTCGCAGTAATTGCTGATCGTTTATGTGAGTTTGAATGTGATTTTGAGCCGCTTTATTTAATTTCCGATTTGAATAAGAAATTGCCCGCATTAGCGAGTCATTTTTATCAGCAACCAAGTAAACAATTAGATGTGGTAGGTGTTACTGGCACCAATGGTAAATCAACTACCACTGCGATGATTGCTCATTTAGCTAAGTTTTGCGACACCCAATCAGCGATTATCGGTACGCTTGGGTATGGGCAACCAGAAAGTTTAACTGAGTTAATCAATACCACACCGTCTTGTGTTGATTTACAAAGAATATTAGCGCAACTTGCCACTGACAATAACAAACTGGTGGCGATGGAAGTGTCATCACATGGTTTGGTACAGCAGCGTGTTGCGAAAACGCACTTTAAAGCTGCTGTGTTTACCAATTTATCGCGCGATCATTTAGATTACCACGGTGATATGGCCAGTTATGCCGATGCAAAGTTAATGCTAATGCGAGATTTTGACGCGCAGCTGGTGGTACTAAATCAAGATGATAACCAAGTAGAGCAATGGTTAGAACAATACGATTTTAATAACTTAGTGTGTTATGGCCATAAAAACTTGCAGCCAAAAGGTGCTAAGTTTGTATACTTCACTGATGTTTCTTACCATAAAACCGGTATATCGGCACAGTTGACTACAAGTTGGGGTGATATTGCTATTACCTGTCCGCTGTTTGGCGAATTTAATTTATATAATTTAGCGGCTGCAATCGCAACTTTACTTGGTTTAGGTTACCCATTAGATCAACTGGCAGCGGGTTGTGCAAGCTTGCAACCAGTTGCTGGACGCATGCAAGCATTTAGCGCGCCAAACCAACCAACCTGTATTGTTGATTATGCTCACACGCCAGATGCGTTAGCTTTAGCATTGCAAGCATTGCAACAACATGTGCCGGTGGCGTAAGTTGTGTATTTGGTTGCGGTGGAGACCGTGATAAAGGCAAGCGACCAATGATGGCCCAAGCGGCTGAGCAAAATGCTGATAAAGTAATTATTACCAGTGATAACCCGCGTAGCGAAGATCCATGGCAGATCATTAAAGATGTTGCTGCTGGTTTAAGCCAGCCTGACCGTGCGCACTTAGAAGCTGACCGTGCTCATGCTATTGCCTTTGCAATAGATAACGCAAATGCCAATGACGTAGTGCTTATTGCAGGTAAAGGCCATGAAGATTATCAAATAATTGGTACGCAACGGATAGATTTTTGCGATCGTAAATATGTCCAGCAGCACTTACAACAAAAGCAAAAGCTAGACCCACAAGAACAACAAATAAGAGGATCGCAGTTATGATCCCAATGGATTTTGATTGGCTAGCAAATGTGCTAGCAACTGATTATCAAGGTGATAATCAAACAGTAAAAAATATTAATACCGATACTCGCACCGTATGCGAAGGAGAAGTATTTTTAGCCCTACAAGGCCCTAATTTTGATGGCCATCAGTTTTTACAACAAGCGAAAGACAAAGGCGCAATAGCCGCTATTGTTAGTCAAAAAGTTGCCGTTGATATTCCACAGTTTTTAGTTACGGATACGCGTATTGCGCTAGGCGAAATTGGTGCTGCGGTAATGGCCAGTGTGGCACCAAAAACTATCGCAATTACAGGCAGTGTCGGTAAAACCACAGTAAAAGAAATGTGCGCAGCTATTTTAGCTCCTCACGGTGAAGTACTGTCGACCAAAGGTAATTTTAATAATGATATTGGCGTGCCATTAACCTTGTTACGCCTAGAACCGCAGCACAAATATGCGGTTATCGAGCTTGGCGCTAACCATATTGGTGAAATTGCCTACACCACGGCGATGACTAAGCCAGATGTTGCCGTTGTTTGTAATGTGGCAGCTGCGCATATTGAGGGTTTTGGCTCTCTTGCGGGTGTGGCAACGGCTAAAAGTGAAATTTACGATGGTTTGAAAGAGCATGGCATTGCGCTAGTTAACTGTGACAGCGAATTCAGTGATGGTTGGCTTACTAAGTTACAAGGGCGCAGTGTAAAACGTTTTTCAAGCACTGATAAACTAGATATTTGGGCAGAAGAAGTCAGCCTCGATGAGCAAGCTCAGGCGTCTTTTTATATTTGTACCAAGCAGCAGCGAGTACCCGTTAAGCTTGCATTGCCAGGTCGTCACAATGTTACAAACGCCCTTATAGCAGCTGCATTAACCTGTGAATTTGGCGTTAGTCTTGAGGCGGTGGCAACGGCACTCGCAAGCATGGCTGAAGTAAAAGGCCGAGTAAACATTATTCAAGTCAATGAAACACTAACCGTGATTGATGACACTTATAATGCCAATGTGCAATCGGTTAAGGCTGCAATTGATTTATTACGCGACCTCCAAGGTCAGCGTATTTTAGCGTTAGGTGATATGGGAGAACTTGGTGAAGAAGCTGCGCTTTATCACCAACAAGTTGGCGCCTATGCCAAACAACAAGGTATTGATGAGTTGTATAGCTTAGGTGTATTGAGTCAATACGCCAGTGATGAATTTGCTAAACCACAGCGGCATTTTTCAAGCCGCGAGGAACTGTTACAACAATTACAAGCACAGTTAACTGACTCAGCACAAAAAACCACCATAGTCGTGAAGGGATCACGCAGTTCTCGCATGGAATTATTAGTACAAGATTTAGTTAACAGCCAGCAAACTGGCCGCAATGGAGTATCTCAATGTTAGTTTGGCTGGCTGAGTATTTAACACAATATTACAGTGCATTTAATGTGTTCTCGTATTTAACCGTTCGCGCTGTATTTGGTATTTTAACGGCATTATTAATTTCATTGTATTTTGGGCCTAAGTTGATCCGTGCTTTGCAAAGAATGCAAATTGGTCAAGTAGTTCGTAACGATGGCCCGGAGTCGCATTTATCGAAAAAGGGCACCCCAACCATGGGAGGCTTGTTAATTTTAGCGTCTATTTTTACCAGTACTTTACTGTGGGCTGATTTAGCGAATAAATATGTATGGGCTACCTTGTTTGTGATCGGCTCATTGGGAATTGTTGGCTTTGTTGATGATTACCGTAAAGTGATCCGCAAAGATCCAAAAGGGTTAATTGCTAAATGGAAGTATTTTTGGCAGTCAGTGATTGCCTTAGTGGTTGCCTGCGCATTATTTTTTACTGCTAATCATGCCAACGAAACATCATTAGTAGTGCCGTTTTTTAAAGATGTATTACCGCAACTAGGTTTGTTTTACATAGTTATGACTTACTTTGTAGTGGTGGGTACGTCAAATGCTGTGAATCTGACCGATGGCTTGGATGGTCTGGCCATTGTACCGACTATTTTAGTGGCAGCAGCATTGGCTATTATCGCTTACTTAACAGGTAACGTGAATTTCTCAGCTTACTTGCATATTCCACATTTACCATTGGCCAGTGAGTTGGTTGTGGTATGTACCGCCATTGTTGGTGCCGGATTAGGCTTTTTATGGTTTAACACTTACCCAGCACAAGTATTTATGGGTGATGTTGGTTCATTAGCGCTTGGTGGAGCATTGGGTATTATTGCTGTATTAGTTCGCCAAGAGTTAATTTTAATCATTATGGGCGGTGTATTTGTGATGGAAGCACTGTCGGTTATCTTGCAAGTTGGCTCTTATAAATTACGTGGCCAACGGATTTTTAGAATGGCACCAATCCACCATCATTACGAATTAAAAGGCTGGCCTGAGCCACGAGTTATCGTGCGTTTTTGGATAATTTCTATCGTGCTAGTGTTAGCTGGCCTAGTAACATTAAAGATCAGGTAAATGACGTATTTAAACGAGATGAAAAACAAACATATTACAGTGCTCGGACTCGGTGTAACCGGTCTGGGCATTGTGCGTTTTTTATTATCTCAAGGTTTAACGCCTAATGTAGTTGATAGTCGCCAATCACCGCCCGGTTGTGATTGGTTACAACAACATGCGCCAAATTTAACGACGCAGTTTGGTGATTTGGCAACTGCACAGCTTGAAAGCGCTGATATGATCATCATCAGCCCTGGTTTAAGTTTAACACTTCCAGCAGTTGCACAAGCAATGCAAGCGGGTGTTGAAGTGATTGGTGATATTGAGTTATTTGCTCGTTTAACAGACAAGCCGGTGGTGGCTGTAACAGGCTCTAACGGTAAATCGACTGTCGTTACGTTGGCTTATGAAGTATTGAAAACGGCTGGCTATAAAGTCGGACTTGGCGGAAATATTGGTACTGCCGCACTGGATTTATTAGCTGATGATTTTGATGTTTACGTATTAGAGCTATCGAGTTTTCAGCTCGATACGATGCACAGCTTAAAACCGGTTAGCGCTACGGTACTTAATGTGTCGGAAGATCATTTAGACCGTTACCCGAGCTACCAAGCCTATATTGATTCAAAACAAACGATTTATGCTAATGCCGCGCTGGCTATAGTAAATAAGACTGACCCAGCAACGTATACACAAACAATGCCGCAATTAAGCTTTGGCTTAGAAAATGCGGATTATTGTTTAATGACGTATCAAGGTGACAGTTACTTTAGTTATCAAGGCAAAGCTCTATTGCCTGTTAGTAGCTTGGCCGTAGTTGGTCGTCATAATCGGCTAAATGCGTTAGCGGTTATGGCATTATTGAGCCCATTTGATATCAGTGCTAGTCAGTTTGCACAAGCTTTTAGCCAATTTACTGGCTTGGCGCATCGTTGTCAGTTTGTTGCCGAGCAAGCGGGGGTTAAATATTTTAATGACTCTAAAGCTACGAATGTCGGGGCCACCATTGCGGCGATAGAAAGTTTAGCCGATCAGGCCAAGCAACTAGTGGTGATTGCCGGAGGCGATGCCAAAGGCGCCGATCTCGATAGCTTAAAGCCGTATTTACAACAGCAAGTTAAAGCGCTTATTTGTTTTGGTAAAGATGCCAAAGCACTGGTTGCGTTGACTGACAAAGGCCACTTAACAGAAAATATGCAGCAAGCGGTGATGCTTGCCAAGCAACTTGCCACTGCGGGCGATATTGTGTTGCTTGCACCTGCATGTGCCAGTATTGATATGTATAACAATTATATGCAACGTGGTGAGCACTTTAGTCAATGCGTATTAGCGGAGGCAGTATGATTGCTTTAGCTAATATTCGTGACACCCTGACTCCTAAGCCTTCGGCGCAGTTATACGATGTGCCACTGTTATATTGTGTGATCATGCTAATTGGCTTGGGGTTTGTGATGGTGACGAGTGCGTCGATGCCGACCGCTGATCGCTTATTTAACAATCCCTATCATATTATTATTCGCCACAGCATGTTTTTGGCGATGGGCTTTGTGCTGTTTTGGATCACCTGTTGTGTACCAATGACTTGGTGGAAACGCTCGAATCCTTACTTATTACTGTTTGGCATGGCGCTACTGATAGTGGTGTTAATCGTTGGACGTGAAGTGAATGGCGCAAAACGTTGGATCCCAGTAGGTCCGGTGGGCTTTCAGGTCGCTGAAGCGGCTAAATTATTCTTTTTCAGTTATATCGCCGGTTACTTAGTGCGTAAACGTGAGGAAGTTCAAGAAAACATCAAAGGCTTTGCTAAGCCAATCGCGGTGTTTGCAGTTTACGCATTGTTGATTTTATTACAGCCCGATTTAGGCACTGTGGTGGTGATGTTTGTAACTACCGTAGGCTTATTGTTCTTAGCTGGGGCTAAGTTATGGCAGTTTTTTGCCTTGATATTAACAGGCGTAGGCTTAGTCGTATTGCTCATTATTGTTGAGCCATATCGGATGGCGCGGGTGGTCGGTTTTCTAGAGCCATGGGATGACCCATTTGGTAAAGGCTACCAGTTAGTACAATCGCTGATGGCATATAGCCAAGGTGGTTGGTTTGGCCAAGGTTTAGGTAATAGTGTGCAAAAATTGCAGTATTTACCTGAGGCCCATAATGACTTTATTTTTGCGGTGATTGGCGAAGAGTTAGGTTTTATCGGTATCGTCAGTATTTTAATGGTGTTTGGTACTTTGGTGTTTAGAGCACTGTTAATTGGTCAGCAAGCACTTAAATGTGGCAAAGAATATGAAGGTTACTTTGCATTCGCAATAGGTATTTGGTTTGCATTTCAAACCATGGTTAATGTGGGGGCGAGTGCCGGTATTTTGCCAACCAAAGGTTTAACCTTGCCGTTTGTATCTTATGGTGGCTCAAGTTTACTTATCATGACTATTGCGGCAGGTATTTTATTACGCGTGGATTTTGAAACCAAAATGGCCACTAAACAAGCAACATCCGGTGGAGGCAAGCGATGAATAAAAAATTAGTCGTTGTTGCTGGCGGTACTGGCGGGCATATTTTTCCCGGCATAGCTGTGGCTGATCACTTAAGGCAACAAGGTTGGCAAGTGAGTTGGATTGGCACTGCTGATCGAATGGAAGCGCAGGTTGTACCAAAGTATAATATTGAGATTGATTTTATTAATGTTAAAGGTGTACGTGGCAATGGCCTTGCACGTTTAGTAAAAGCCCCCTTTATGGTGATTAATGCCATATTACAAGCACGCAAAGTATTGAAAAAACAACAACCTGATGTTGTGTTAGCAATGGGCGGCTATGTTACTGGGCCGACTGGTATTGCCGCAAAAAGCTTAGGTATACCACTGGTGATCCATGAGCAAAATGCGGTTGCCGGTATGAGTAATAAGTACCTAGCCAAGTTTGCCAATAAAGTGTTGGCTGCATTTCCGCAAGCATTTGCCTCTGGATACAGTGACGTGGTTGGTAATCCGGTACGAGCCAGCGTAGCAAATGTGGCAATGCGGGAAGTATCAAGTCCGGTTAACGTGTTGGTCGTTGGTGGCTCGTTAGGTGCGCAGGTGCTAAACCAAACTTTGCCAGCAGCATTTAAACAGCTCAGTGAAGAGTTTCAGATCAATACATGGCATCAAACCGGTAAAGGTCATTTAGGCTCAGTAACACAGGCATATCAGCAGCAAGGTTTTAGTGCTGAACAAGCTAAGGTGGCTGAGTTTATTGATGATATGGATACCGCTTATAGCTGGGCAGATATTGTAATTTGCCGCGCGGGGGCGTTAACCGTAAGTGAGATTGCTGTTGCAGGAAAAATGGCCGTGTTTGTGCCGTTTCCGCATGCGGTTGACGATCATCAAACTGCGAATGCAAAATTTTTAGTTGATGGCAATGCGGCATTATTAATGCCACAGGGGCAGTTCAATCAACACAGTATTGTTGAACTATTACGCCCGTATTTAGCCAAACCAGCATTAATCAGTGAACTTGCAGGCAATGCTAAGCAATTGGCGACACTAGAAGCTACTGCCAATGTCGCATGGCATTGTATGGATGCCGCAGGTGTCCCCTTGTCAGCGCTGCAAGTAACAGAAAAAAGAGATAATTAAGTGAAACAAATGTCAACACACAAGAGCACTCGCCCGGCAATGCGCCGAATTAGCACTATCCACTTTATTGGTATTGGTGGCGCAGGAATGGGCGGTATTGCCGAAGTACTCGCATTTGAAGGATATCGTATTACTGGCTCTGATATTGCCCATAGTGCAATGACCGAACGTTTGATCCAAGCTGGCGCTGAAGTGTTTATTGGCCATCATCAAAGTAATGTTAAAGATGCCAATGTCGTGGTGGTTTCAAGTGCAATTGATGAAACTAACCCTGAGATTATTGCAGCTAAGGCGGCACGTATTCCGGTTGTGCGCCGTGCAGAAATGTTGGCCGAGCTAATGCGCTTTCGCCACGGTATTGCTATCGCTGGCACTCATGGTAAAACCACCACCACTAGTTTGATCGCGAGTATTTATGCTCAAGCTGGGCTGGATCCAACCTTTATTATTGGTGGCTTACTTAATAGTGCGGGTAGTAACGCAAAAGTCGGTAAAAGTGATTTTTTAATTGCTGAAGCTGATGAGAGTGATGCGTCATTCTTGCATTTGCAACCTATGGTATCGGTGATCACTAATATTGAAGAAGATCACATGGATACCTACGGCGGTAGCTTAGAAAAAATGAAAGATACTTATGTGGACTTCATTCATAACCTGCCTTTTTATGGCCTTGCTGTGGTGTGTATCGATTCAGAAGTGGCAGCTGAGCTTATTCCGCGATTTGGCCGTCCTGTGATCACTTATGGTGAATCGAGCGACGCCGATTACCGCATGACTGATTTTAGCCAAACGGCAAATACCAGTCAGTTTAAAGTGCGCACTAAGCAAGGTGATGAATTAACTGTGCATTTAAATATGCCAGGTAAACATAATGCATTGAACGCCACTGCAGCGATTGCTGTTGCAAAGGATCAACAGATAGCTGATCACGCGATTTTAGAAGCATTGCAACAGTTTGAAGGTATCGGACGTCGTTTTCAGCATTATGGCGATTTTGAAAACGAACGTGGCAAAGTAATGCTGGTGGATGATTATGGTCATCACCCTTCAGAGGTTGCAGCGACTATAGCGGCAATTCGCCAAGGCTGGCCTGATAAACGCTTAGTAATGATTTATCAACCACATCGCTTTACTCGTACTCGTGATTTATATGAAGACTTTGTAAAAGTGTTAGCCGATGTTGATCAGTTATTATTGCTTGATGTATACGGCGCTGGTGAAGAGCCAATTATTGGCGCAGACAGTAAAAGTTTATGTCGTAGCTTACGTCAACGCGGTAAAGAACCACTGCATGTTGCAAGTAGCTCTGAACTAGCTGGAGTATTAGCTGATACGTTACAAGATAATGATTTAGTTATAACCCAAGGTGCTGGTAATATTGGTCAATTAGTAAAAACACTCGCGGCGACATCGCTGTCGATTGAGCAACTTAAGCAGGTAAAGGTATGACGCAATTAAACACACAGTTTGGCAAAGTGGCAGTGTTGTTTGGTGGACACTCAGCTGAGCGCGAAGTATCACTAAAATCAGGCCAAGCGGTATTGAACGCATTACAAAATGCGGGCGTTGATGCAATTGGCTTTGATCCAAAAGAGCAACCGTTATGGCAATTAAAAGAACTCGGCATTGAACGAGTATTTATCGCCCTGCATGGTCGCGGTGGTGAAGACGGTACTATTCAAGGTGCACTTGAGTTTATGGGGTTGCCATACACTGGCAGTAACGTATTAGGCTCAGCATTGGCGATGGATAAAATACGTTGTAAGCATTTATTTAAATCTGCGGGCTTGAGCACTGCGCCTTATGCGGTGGTGGATAGCAAACGTGGTTTTGATGCTACAGCGATAATGAATGAACTGAAAAAAGTGATGGTAAAACCGTCGCACGAAGGTTCTAGCATTGGTATGGCGCAAGCAAATAATGCGCAAGAGCTTGAAGCTGCTTTAGCCGAAGCGTTTAAGTTTGACAGCCAAGTGCTGGTTGAGCAGTGGATAACAGGGCGCGAATTTACAATCACTGTACTAGGCGATGAGGTACAGCCAGTAATTGAAATGACCACCCCGAATGGTTTTTATGATTACCAAGCAAAGTATCAGTCAAATACCACGCAATATCATTGCCCAGCAGACTTATCAGCTGGCGATACCACGCATTTACAAGCAATGGCTTTAGCGGCATTTGATCTGGTGGGTGCCAGTGGTTGGGGGCGTGTTGATGCAATGCAAGATGCAGACGGTAACTTTTATTTGTTAGAAGTAAACACAGTACCAGGAATGACTGAAAAATCGTTAGTGCCAATGGCTGCTAAAGCAAATGGTGCAAGCTTTGAGCAATTAGTTGTTCGCATTTTGGAGCAAACGCTTTAATATGCATCCCTTTTTGGAAAAAGCGCAACAATTAAAACAGCAACTCAATTGGTCGTTAATCTTTGGTGTGAGCTTTTTCCTTATTGTAGTTTTTAGCTTAGTACAAATAACCAGCGGCGTTAGACAGTGGTTGGTGAAAAATAAAGATGCGCAGATAAAGCATTTAGCGGTGTTGGGGAAACCTCAATATACGGACGAAAAAGCGATTATTGGCGCGATTAAAAAAGCTGACTTATCGAGTTTTTTTGATTTAGATGTTAAACATGTTCAACATTTGGTTCAAGAGCTGCCATGGGTTGCTACTGCATCGGTACGCAAGCAGTGGCCAGATACATTACAAGTGTATGTGGTAGAGCATCAGGCCGTCGCAGTGTGGAACAGTGATTTATTACTTAACCAAAGCGGTGAAGTGTTTCAAGCTAGCAGTGCGAAGCTCAGTGACGAGCTGCCACAACTTTATGGCCCTGAGGGCAGTGAGTTTGAAGCTTGGGGAGCTTTCAAGCAGCTTGATGAAATGCTTAAGGTCAATAGTTTTAAGTTAACCAGCCTGGCATTGTCAGAGCGATTTTCATGGCAGTTATGGCTCGATAACGGTATTCGCCTTAAATTAGGGCGTAAAGAAAAAGCTAAACGGGTACAGCGGTTTATAGATGTTTACCCGCGGATGGAAAAACGTGCAGATGCACAAGTAGATGTAGTGGATTTACGGTATGATACCGGCCTTGCAGTGAGCTGGAAGCTCCTGGAAGAAGCGCAATTACAAAATAAGAGTAAGGCATGACTAAGTCAGCAGAAAGAAACCTAGTGATTGGATTAGACGTTGGCACCTCAAAAGTGGTGGCCACGGTTGGTGAAATCACCGCAGATAACAAACTCAGCATTGTTGGGGTTGGCAGCCAAGTGTCCCATGGTATGGATAAAGGCGGCGTAAACGACCTTAACTTGGTGTCGGAGTCTATTCGTCGTGCAATCGATGAAGCTGAACTTATGGCTGATTGCCGTATTAGCTCCGTGTATTTGGGGATCTCAGGTAAACATATTCAGTGCCAAAACGAAAGTGGTGTTGTGGCAATTAATAACACTGAAGTGACTGATGAAGACATTGAAAATGTTATTCATATTGCGCGCTCTGTGCCTATTTCAGCCGAACGTAAAATGCTGCATGCGCTGCCGCAAGAATATAGTATCGATATGCAAGAAGGGATTAAAAACCCGCGTGGTATGAGTGGTGTACGAATGGAAGCCCGTGCTCACATCATAACTTGCTCAAACGATATGGCGAAAAATATTGAAAAATGTGTTGAGCGTTGTGGTCTTGAAGTTGACCAACTGATTTTCACCGCATTAGCGTCGTGTTATTCGGTATTAACCGATGACGAAAAAGAGCTTGGTGTTGCGGTACTTGATATCGGTGGCGGTACGATGGATATCACTATTTATATCAATGGTGCGTTGCGCCACTCTGCAGTTATTCCTGTAGCGGGTAACCAAGTTACTGGCGATATTGCAAAAATATTTCGTACACCGATATCCCATGCTGAATCACTCAAGGTACAATATGCCTGTGCAAGTAGCCAAATGGCCAGCAGCGAAGAAACTATTGAAGTGCCTAGTGTAGGCGGGCGACCAGCGCGGTTAATGTCGCGTCATACCTTATCTGAGGTGGTTGAGCCGCGTTTTAGAGAATTATTTGAACTGGCGATGGAAGAAATTCATCGTTCAGGATTAGCAGACCAAATTGCAGCAGGACTCGTCATTACTGGCGGTAGTGCTAAAATGGCTGGCGCGATGGAAGTGGCTGAAGACATTTTCCAGATGCCAGTGAGAATAGGCAAACCTATAGGGATAGTTGGTTTGACAGATTATGTAGATGACCCTTCATATGCAACGGCGGTTGGCTTATTACAATATGGCCGCACAATGCAATCGATGAATGCACAAAAATCGAAACCTGAAGGCGATAATAATTGGTGGAACCGCATAACGAAGTGGTTTCAAGGCGAGTTTTAATACTCAAGTCGGAGAGTAAACATGTTTGATATAATGGAACAACACAGCGAAGAAGCTGTTATAAAAGTAATAGGCGTGGGCGGCGGCGGCGGTAACGCTGTTGAGCACATGGTTAAGCAACAAATTGAAGGCGTGCGTTTTATTGCCGCTAATACGGATGCTCAGGCATTACGTAACTCATCAGCAGATATTACTGTGCAACTAGGTACTCAGATCACGTCTGGGCTAGGTGCGGGTGCAAACCCTGATGTAGGTCGTAAATCAGCAGAAGAAGACGCCGATACTATTCGTGCCAGCCTTGAAGGTGCTGATATGGTATTTATCGCAGCGGGTATGGGCGGTGGTACTGGCACAGGTGCTGCGCCTGTGGTTGCCAAAATTGCTAAAGAGTTAGGTATTTTAACAGTTGCTGTAGTGACACGTCCGTTTGACTTTGAAGGTAAAAAGCGCGCAGCAGCGGCTGAACAAGGTATTAACGAATTGTCAGAAATTGTAGATTCACTTATTACAATTCCTAACAATAAATTGCTTAAAGTTTTAGGCAAAGGGACTACACTATTAGACGCATTCGCTAAAGCTAATGATGTATTATTTGGTGCCGTTCAAGGTATTGCGGAACTAATTACTCGTTCTGGTTTGATTAACGTGGATTTCGCCGACGTACGTACAGTAATGTCAGCCATGGGTACTGCGATGATGGGCACAGCGTCTGCATCGGGTCCTGATCGTGCGCAAGAAGCTGCAGAAGCTGCAATCTCAAGCCCACTGCTTGAAGACGTTGATTTAACTGGCGCGAAAGGCATCCTAGTTAACATCACTGCAGGTATGGATATCGCAATTGAAGAGTTTGAAATTGTTGGTAATCACGTTAAAGCATTAGCATCTGAAAATGCGACTGTGGTGGTTGGTGCGGTTATTGACCCTGAAATGACTGATGAACTACGTGTAACTGTAGTCGCTACAGGTTTAGGCGGCGATCGTCGTCCACAGTTTGGTATTGTCGATAACGGCTTTAAAAAAGCGTCAGGTTCTGATGTTAGCAGTTCAACAAACCAAACTAGCAGTATGTATGTACCAAGCTTTGCAAGCCAAGGTAGTGGCGATGAAATGACTGCTGCTCCAGCGATTGAAAAGCATGAATCGAGCAAGACAACGCAAAGCAATAGTGGTTTATCTAAAACTAATGATAGCGGTAAAAAGTCTAATAAATCAGAAGGTGGCGATTATTTCGACATCCCTGCATTTTTAAGAAAACAAGCAGATTAAGCAAAAAGGTAATTGTTTTTGTTTAAAAAGCGAACGAATTTGGCAGCTGGTCGTATATGTGATATAATCGGCGGTCTAACTGTAACTATAAGTGAGCGAAGCTATGATTAAACAGCGTACCATTGCAGAGATAGTCAAAGCCATAGGAATTGGACTTCACAAAGGTGAGAAGGTCACTATTACTCTCCGACCTGCGAGCGCAAATACTGGGATAGTATTTCGTCGTGTCGACCTTGATCCGGTTGTTGATTTTGAAACAACACCTGAAGCCGTTGGCGATACGCAATTATGTACCTGTTTAACTAATAAAGATGGCGTTCGCTTATCTACGACTGAGCACCTTATTGCTGCGGTAGCGGCAATGGGTATCGATAATTTGATCGTTGAATTAGATAGCTCAGAAGTACCAATAATGGATGGTAGTGCATTACCATTCATTTATTTGTTACAAAAAGGCGGCATTGCAGAGCAGAATGCGGCTAAGCGCTTTATTCGTATTAAAGAAAAAGTACGTATTGAAGAAGGTGATAAATGGGCCGAGATTGAACCATATGATGGTTTTCATATCGACTTTGAAATTGCTTTCGATCATCCGGCAATCAATGAAAGCCGCCAACGTATCGGTTTAGATATTACGGCACAAAGCTTTACGGAAGAAATCAGCCGCGCACGTACTTTTGGCTTTATGAAAGACATTGAATATATGCATGCTAATAACCTAGCTTTAGGTGGCAGCATGGATAACGCCGTGGTATTGGATGAGTTTAAAGTACTTAATCCTAACGGTCTGCGTTATAGCGATGAGTTTGTTAAGCATAAGATTCTAGACTGTGTTGGTGACATGTTTATGACAGGCCACAACATTTTAGGAAAAATTACAGCTTATAAATCAGGCCATGACCTGAACAATAAGTTACTTCGTAAAATTATGGCGACTGAGTCAGCATGGGAATGGGCAACATTTGATACCCCAGTATACATGCCAGCACCAGGTTTAGAAGTAGCCACAGCTTAATCGCAAACGCTTAAAACAGTTATAAAAAATGACGCTATCTAGCGTCATTTTTTTGTTTAAATATTGCGGTTTAGTTTTTTAATGTTATACCAATCGTGTTAAGTTACTGACCATTTATAGCGACAGATAAATGGAGTGATAACAAGGCGTAAATTTTGACATGTAGTTGTTCTACTTAAAAAATTATAACGCAGTTAGCGCTTTATTTAGCTCGCTAGAATGGTTAAATATTTAAGTCGATTGGTATTAAACCTTTTACAATCCTAACAGCTGTTGTAACTGTACCAGCTCAGTCACTTGGTATGTTGGTTCAATGCCTTCTGGCAGAACTGTGTTGGGATGCTGTAGCCAGCAGGTATCAATCCCGGCATTTTGGCCACCTAAGATATCACTGCTTGCGGTATCACCGACCATTAAGATCTGTTCTTTTGGTGGATTACCTAACAGTTCAAAAGTGTGATAAAAAATTTCTGCGGCTGGTTTTGCAATTCCCACTTGCTCAGAGATAACTAAACAATCAAACATCTCTTTTAATCCGGTATGCTCTAAGCGGCGTGCTTGTAGCTGGGTAAAACCATTAGTGATAATGCCTAATTTAGCATGCGGTTTTAGTTTATTTAGCAGTTCAATAGCACCAGGTAATGGTTCGCAGATCTCAGCCATGGCAGTTAAAAAATCATCATTAAGCTGTTGAGCTGGAACATTGAGCTTATTAGCCCACTCACTAAATCGAGTGACTTGTAGGTGAGTAGCGGAAATAGTATTGTTTTGATACTCAAGCCACAACGGTTTATTTGTTGCTTGATAATGACTGTAATCAGCGTCATTAAAATCAACGCCATAAACTGCAAACATTCTTTTTAAGCCTGCATAGGCATTAAAGCTAAATAAGGTTTCGTCGGCATCAAATAAAACATGGGTGTACTTCATTAAACTTCCTTAGAGTAAAGCGCGGGATGAAGAAAAGGCGCCATAGCGAGTGTCAGCGCTTGCGTATAGGTACTTTCTCGGGTGGCATGATGATTAGTTAATAAACCAATAGCACCGCCTTGCTGTTTGATATTGGTAGTATTAAATGCGTTATCCATTACATCGCCAAGTTCTTTGCCTTGCAATAACGCATTATACAGGCTTGGGGGTAAAGGAAGGTTACTACTACGACCGATAGCACGTTGTTGGTTATCAGCAACGACTACAAATGCAAAGGTAGCGGGGCCGTAGCTAAATTGCTCAGCACCACCTTCCATTGCAACATAAAAATCAGCTTGGTAATGCTGTTGGCAATACAAGACACGATTTTGTGCGCCTATTCGTGTTTCATCTTCACCTATTGGCTGATCAGGTACTTGTGAAGGTGCATCAACTCCTTGACAATCAATCGTCATATCAGGGTAATAGAGAGAGAAAATACTGCGGGCAGCATTTATTTTTACCGGATTTTTGGAACCGACAAGAATGCGTAATGGCTCTGTCATGCTGATATCTCCTTTTATGATGAAGTCAGCAGTTTACATAAGCTATGTATTTCAGCAAGCGTATTTCTTAAATAGGCAAATCAACGGGGGCTAATTCGGCAAGCGCACGCTTTTTAAGGATAATATCTTTGATAAGTGGGGTTAATACTAACTCCATAGCGAGTCCCATTTTTCCACCAGGGACCACTAAGGTGTTGATCCTCGACATAAAGCTGCCTTCGATCATACGTAGGTAATACGGAAAATCGACGTCATCTATGCCACGAAAACGAATAACCACAAAGCTTTCATCAAGGGACGGAATATCTTTTGCGCTAAATGGGTTTGAGGTGTCAACGGTTGGCACGCGCTGAAAGTTTATGTGAGTACGTGAGAACTGTGGCGTAATGTGATTAATGTAATCATCCATACTGCGGACAATTGAGCCCATAACAGCTTCGCGAGAGTGACCACGTTCAGAGGTGTCGCGGATTAACTTTTGGATCCACTCAAGGTTAATTATAGGCACCATACCAATTAGTAAATCAACATGCTTAGCTACATCATGATCTTCATCGACAACACCGCCATGCAGTCCTTCGTAGAATAAAATATCGGTGCTGCTTTCCAGTTCTTGCCACGGAGTAAAGGTACCTGGTAGTTGATTGTATGGCACGGCTTCGTCAAAGGTATGCAAATAACGACGTAATTTACCTGCTCCAGTATCGCCATAGGTGCTGAACAAACCTTCAAGGGCTGCAAAGTCATTAGCTTCACGACCAAAGTAACTAATGTGTTTACCTTCTTGCTGCGCTTCGCGAACTTTTTTATCCATCTCAGGACGAGTATAGCGATGAAAACTGTCGCCCTCTATAAATGCGGCCTCAATATTAAGACTACGAAATATATGCTTAATAGCACTTGTCGTGGTGGTAGTACCCGCACCAGATGAACCAGTGATCGCAATAATAGGATGTTTAGCTGACATAATTTTTCTCGTTTTAAGTAGCTCTGTAGTTATAAGGCGTAGTAAGGGGGTAGGTCAAGTGACATATCAATAACAGACTTGGGAATAACTATAAAATAGCGCTATTATAAGGGCGATAAAAATAATTAGAGAATGATATGAAATTGACTTTACCTTGGCTAAGTTTTGTTGCCACCCTTGCAGTTACCCCTAATAGCGTTTTAGCTGCGATGCCAAAAAGCGAAATTTTACTTGCTAAACTTAACACAGAATATGGGTTACAAGTAAGCCGTATCACTAATAATGATGTTTATAATAATCAGCCTTTACTTACCAAAGGTGGTATTTATTTTACCCAAGAAGTGCAAAGTGAAGGGCAAAGTCAAACAGATCTAGCTTTTTATGATTTTACCAATAAGCAAGTAACTAATTTAACAAATACTGCTGTGAGTGAATACTCGCCGACTTTAACACCTAATGGTAAGGCACTGTCAGCTATCGTAGTCGAGGCGGATGGTAAGCAAAAGTTATGGCAATATCCGTTTGACGATAATGTTAAACCAAGTCGTATTTTTGAGTGGATAGAACCAGTTGGTTATCATGCCTGGGGCGCCAAAAATGATATGGTGATGTTTATTTTAGGCGAACCACATACTTTACAATATACTCAGGTTGCTGCAGCGAAGCCAAAAGTGGTTGCTGAGCATATTCGCCGTACGTTGACATTTAATCATGCATTAGCTGCCTATACATTTAGTTATAGCAAAGCGCAGCAGCACTGGTTAGCAAGTTATGATCCGCAAGAAAATACCGTCACTGACCTCTTTCGTTTACCGCAGACTGTACAAGATTACGCATTTAAAGACGCTAATACGGTCATTTATGCGGTCGATAATCGTGTTTACCAGCGCCAGCTAAATAGCCCTGAGCAGGTCTCGCTATGGCTTGATTTAACGCCTTTCTGTGATACCAATATTACCCGTATGAGCTACTTAAATGATCAACTCGCTTTTGTCTGCGTTAAATAACTATAATATAAAACTTTGCAGGTTCTTGGCTGTGCTGTAGTTTACAGCTAAGAGCTTAATGAAAATCAAGGATATCCATGTCAGCTAGTCCAGAGCAAATCAACGAGCAACTTATTGCATTAGAGTGCCGTAGTAATTTTAGAATTAAGAATATCACTGAATATATGTTACCTAAGTCCAAAGAAGCAATTTATCTGCATATAGAAGGTGGCCAAGCTAAGCTTGTGCTTCGTCCTGCACTGGAAGTCTTTAGTGATGATTTTAATAAAATAGCAGGCGTTAACCGCATTAGCGGTTTTTTTCATAGTAGTGAAATGACACGGTTTCCAACGCGTATTTTTAAAAGCACGAATCCAATCCATTATGGAATTGGTTTTAAAATGACCAGCGTTGAAGGAGCAAAAGAGTTTATTTCTCAGCTAGTAAAAATTATCAATGGATAAATAACGCTGTTGATAAAAAACGGCAAGCCAATGGCTTGCCGTACAAATTAACGTTTTAAGAAACTATTAACTGAAGCTAGTTCACGTTCTTTAAGTGCAATACAATTATTTACGCTTTCTTCAAGCTTGCTTAAGGTGCGGGCATAACCTGGCTCATCAGCAATTTTGCTCATAAAGAAAGTTTGCGTTTTTGCTAAGCTGCTGGCGCTACAACCTGAGGTGGTAAAGTTAGGCAGGTTAGGTACGAAGAAAGGTGGCAAGTTTGCAACTACCTTATCGTAATTCGCGTATATCCATTCAATAAACAAAGCTTCACGGGTTTTCGTGTAAGCCTGTCCTGACATAATCGTACGCATGTCAGATGCAGTGACATCGTCAGTTAAGCTGTAATTTAATACCTTAGTTTGTAGCTCTGGCGTGCCAAAGTAACTCATAGCCGCTAGCATTTTTGTACGCACTTGCGGATCTTTGGTAGTTTTAAAGGTATTTATATATGCATCGAGTAGGTTTTTATCACCATGGAATGCGGCTAAGTTTAAGTAGATTGACGCAAGGTACGGATCAACTTTTTCTGGGTTATTTAAGTAAACACGGGCTTGTGCCTTGGCGGTATTAATCACACTTTGATCTTCACCATCAAAACCTAAACGTGCAACTACTTGAGTACGTAATTGCGAGATTGCAGCATCTTCTTTAACTTTTGCAGTTAAACCATACTGTTTAGCTGCAGGCATGATGCTTTTACGAATAAATTCAGGCCACAGGTCTTGGTTGCTTTCATCTTCAAAGGTACGCTTTTGTGCGGCTAAATAACCCAAAGCGGTATTAGCAACGCGTGGGTGTTTGTCGCTTACAAAAACTTCTAGTGTTTGCATTAAATGTGCAGCAGAAATAACACCAGCATCTAGTAATGCATCAGCGGCAGACAATAACGCTAAACGTTCTCGTACTGTCAATGACTGTGCGGCGTTATCAATCAATGCAGCAAATTGTTTGTCATCCATCACCCAGCGGTAATAACCTAAAGCGCCTTGATCTGGATAAATCCACTCAGGTTCAAATTCAAGTTCAACAGTTTGATTGGCTTTAGTTAGTAATACATTGGCAGTTTTAACTTTATCGCCAGCACCGTATTTTATTGCAACTGGCACATTCCAAAGCTGTGCAGGAGCATCAACGCCCGCGTTAGTAAAGCGGCTTTGATTAATGGTAATCGTTTTACCTTGCTGAGTTACTTTGATCAGTGGGAATGAAGATTGTTCGATAAACGATTTTAAAACCGCTGCCACATCTTTATTTGACGCTTTACCAAGGGCTTGCCATAAGTCGGCTGCTTCGGCGTTTTTATACGAGAACTCTTTTAAATAAGCGCGAATACCCTGCTGGAAAGCCTCTTCGCCAATCCAGTTTTCAACCATAGCTAATACCGAGCTGCCTTTGCTATAAGCTAAGCCTAGGCCGTCCATAATATCGGCTTCGGTTTTGATTGGTTTACGAATTGGCTTAGTACTTAAACGAGCATCTAACGCCATAACGTTATTTTGCGGCAGGTCTAAATGTGATTCAAATTCAGGGTTAAGCTGGGCTGTGATTTTAGCAGCCATCCAGCTTGCAAACGCTTCATTTAGCCATAAGTCATTCCACCATTTCATGGTTACTAAGTTACCGTACCACTGGTGAGCAAGTTCATGAGCGATGATAGATACATTGCGTTGTTTTTTATTGCGAGTCGCTGTAGCCAAATCAAGCAGCAAAATATCTTCACGGTAGGTAACTAAGCCTGCATTTTCCATTGCACCGAATGGAAACTCAGGAACTGCGACTGAATCTAGTTTTTTATAAACGTAAGGAATACCAAAGTAGCCTTCAAGCGCGGCCAATACTTTTGGCATTGCTTGCTCGGCATATTCACCTAAGTGAATTTTACCTTGTGGCGTGATCACACGACCTGGAATTGGCATGCCTTTGACTTCACGCTCCTCAAATGGACCGACAGCCATGGCCACTAAGTATGAAGGAATTGGCGGTGTTTTATCAAAAAAGTGAGTGGTCATATCGCCATTAACGGTCGTTTTTAACTCAGGTGTATTGGCATACACTTTTTGAGAGCTAGGTGCTGTAATCGTTAATTGGAATGGAATTTTATAACTTGGTTCATCAAATACAGGGAATGCGCGGCGGGCATCGCTCATTTCAAATTGGGTAAATAAATACGGCACACCCTGATCTAAGGTTTTATACAGGCCAACACTTTGGCGATTATAGGGGGCAGTGAAGTCGACTTTAAGCGTGTATTTACCTGGTTGAATTTGCTCATCGCAGCTAAATTTTACTTTACCTGTTTTTAGCATTTCAGCACTTAAGTCACAGTTTTCTGCCCCAAGCAGTTTTGCCATTTGCGTTGCGTAAGCAACACCATTTAGCTCGATATAGTTAGTTGGCTTAAGTACTTCAAGGGCGATTTCGGTCATACCGCTAAAGGTTTCTTGAGCTGGATCAAGCGTTAGAGATACGTGTTGAGAACTTGGTTTTGCGAGCTTTTCTAGGACAAACTCATTAGCATGAGCTGAACTTACTGCAACGGCCACACTGAGTGTGAGTAGGCTTTTAATAAACATAGATATCCCTGATATTTTCTTGTTAGAGTTTTGTGCTCAGTTATCGTAACAGTTTTTAAGCAGTGAGTAATGAGCTAGTTGGTAACAAAGTTTGTCAAATAGTGTGGCGCTGATTAAAGCGGTGCCAATCAATGTGCTGGTTGATCACGCGTATTTGTTGGCAGATCTGATTAAGGGTGATTACATCGCTAAATTCAGTCAATTCATATTCATTAAAACCCAGCAGATAATTAAAAGCATCTTTATTGCCTGCTTGAATTGCATAAATGCGGATTTGCTGCTCAAAATTGAGCCTGAGACTGCTGACAGCGGTTTTCATACCAAGTTGATCGATATTGGGAATATCACACTTTTGTAAGTAGCCGGCACGCTCTCCTTCACCAGAGAACCAAATGCGAACTTTCTCGCTATAGCGACCTGACTTAGATGGTAAGTCAAACAATAGGCGATTGTGTCCTTGTTGTTTAACTGCTGCGATATACTCGTTTAAGCCAGCATCAAAAAGTGCTTGATGGATAGGCACAATACGGGCTTTTATTTTACCGTGGGTATGGAAATGAAAACAAAGGATCTGTTGATGTTCAACAATATCGCACAGTTGTAAATGGCCAATTTCATCACTGTAAGCTCCGCTGTAATAAGCGATTAAAGGGAGCCAAAAATGCCAGTGTTTCGGCTGTTCGCGAGGTAAGCGTTGATCACCATATATATAGCCATGGTAAAGCGTATGTAATTCCATAGCGGAAAAAGGGCGGCGACCAAGATGGGACTTCAACGTAATACCCTGAAAGTAAAGATTTGCGCTAGTTTATAGCAAATAAACCAGCGCAGTAAAGCAATGTTAAATAATGCTTATTCGCTTAGTGCGCGTGCTAATCCAACCGGCTCGATTTCAACACATACTTGGTCGTCATTCCAGTTTAGGCCAACCAGTGCGTCATCTTCTTTTAGATCTTCAACCCAGTCATCTAAAAACTCATCCAAGGTGATTTGCAGTGGGCTGTAATCGGCCCATTCTTCTTTACACTGGGCTTTTGCTGTTGCTTCACTTTCCCACAATAGTAGTACATCGGTGTTTTCAAATTGGTTAGAGTCACAAACCACAAAACCGCCATCTTCAGCACCTAGCGCCCAGATTTGTTCACTTTGACGTACTTTTTCAACAAAACTAACTAGTTCTGATTCAATTTCGATATCACTCATGTGTTTACCCTTAAATGTTAATTACGTGGATCGGTTTGCTGCACTGCCTGTTGCTGAGCAAATGAATAATAGAAATTCATTAACTCGGTATGTGCCGTTAGATCCGTTAACTCGCGGAAGCAAATCCAATCAAGTAAGCAGTATAAACTGATGCACAGGTATTCACAGCTTTTAAATTCTGCATCTGCAAAATGGTTATTTAAATAGCTTAATGTTTCAGCAATGCGTTCATTTTGTAGATTAAAAAATAATTTATCATCCTGTGTATCGAATCCTGAACGCTGACAAAGTAATAGCTCAACCAGCGAATCATTGCATGCATTAATGATTGTTAGTAGGTGCTCTTGTTGCCAATTCAGACGAGTTTGACTGTGTTGTTCGAGCAAAAAGCGGATGATGTTATTTGAATCAGCTAAAGTTTGCTGCTTAGTGATTAGCACTGGAATTTTTCGGGCTGGATTATTTTGTATCATCAGCTGACGATCAGTGTCTGAAAAAATATCTAAGTTGATAAACTCAAGACTACATTGATTTAACAGTGCCCAAATACGAATGCGGCGTACAAATGGCGAGGTTGTTGAGCCTAATAGTTGCATGTGCTTTCCTTTGGATAAAAAGAAAGCCGCAGAGGCGGCTTTCTTTTAGGTTAGTAATAAAACCAACGTTATTCTGTACGACTAGTCACTTCAAGTAAGTGGTAGCCAAACTGAGTTTGCACAGGACCTTGTACTTGATTAATCGGTGCTGAAAATACCACTTTATCAAATTCAGGAACCATCATACCAGGACCAAACTCACCTAATGCACCGCCATCCTGACCTGAAGGGCAGTTTGAATGTACCTTAGCTAACTCAGCAAAATCTTCGCCTTGTTCAATCTTGGTTTTTAAATCTAAGCACTGCGCTTCGCTGTCTACTAATATGTGTCTTGCACTTGCCACTGTCATAAAATCTCCCGTTTCAAGGTGGTGTTTTTTTAATCAAATCTTACGTTATTCTAGTTCAATAATAACTACTTGTACCAGTATAAAATTAAATATCTGAAATTGCTTGTTCTATTGCTTTAACTAACTTGTCTGAATCAGGCTTGGTTTTGCTATTAAAACGTTCAACCTGTTTGCGATCTGCAGATACAAGATATTTATAAAAGTTCCAATTTGGCGAACTCGTTTGGGCATTTAAATGTTTAAATATAGCATTAGCATCACTGCCTCTGACTTCGCTGGTGGCAAACATCGGGAAAGTTACGCCGTAATTTACAAAGCAAACTTTAGCGGTGTCTTTTTCGTCATCTTCTTCTTGGAAAAAATCATCAGAAGGAAATCCCAGTATCACTAAACCTTGATCTTGGTATTTTTGATATAGCGCTTCTAGACCTTCAAATTGTGGCGTAAAACCGCAGTTGCTTGCCGTATTGACTATTAATAAGGGTTTATTCTTGAATTGACACAAATTAATGCTCTCTTTAGAGCGAAGTTTGCGCATAGTAACATTAGTGAAGTCATCACATGATGTAGCCTCAACCTGCTGTTGGCTTGTTTGCTCTGGCTGTGCATAAACACTACAACTGAGTATTGCGCAGCATAATAATAATTTTTTAAACATACCGATTCCTTAACCTGTTGTGGCTGATCACCCTAGATGGCAGTCTACCGTTTATTTTGCAGTAGTGTCAGTTTAACTCATACGTTACTATGCAATGAATTGATCAACAACCGCTAAAAACAAAATGACAATACGATTAGCAAATAGTAATGATTTAGCCGCTATAGTTGCAATTTATAATGAAACAATCGCAAGTAGAATGGTTACAGCCGACACCGAACAAGTAAGCATAGCAGACAAGCAAAGTTGGTTTAATAGCCATACCGAGCAGCGGCCTATTTACGTTTATGAGCAAGACTCGAAGGTGATAGCTTGGCTTAGTTATAAGTCATTTTATGGCCGTCCAGCCTATGATGGTACGGTAGAGGTCAGTATTTACATTACAGCCAATGCACAAGGTCAAGGGCTTGGTAAACGTTTACTTACTTTTGCCCAAGAGCAAGCTAAGCCATTAAATATTAAAGTACTACTGGCATTTATATTTAGTCATAATATACCGAGTGTTAAATTGTTTGAGCGTTTTGGTTATCAACGGTGGGGAGAGTTGCCTAATGTAGCAATTATGGATGGCAATCACTACAGCTTAACTATTTTAGGTAAGCACTTAGGGTAGCGGTACTCCCAAAAAATAACCTCTTTGATTATGTTAATGCAGAAAACTTAGGCTACGCTTTTACAATCTCAAGTTGATGAAAAGCGTGGTCAAAGCTGTGCGGAAAATATTGATAGTTGATAGCAGTAGCATTTTAGCGATGCGAATAAAAGTATTGCTCGAATTGATTGGCTGTGAAGTTGAGTTGATTCATTTTTCAATGCTACATGAGTGCACTGCGTTTAGTTGTTATGATTTAGTGGCTGTGGCTCATGGCGTTCCATTAGCTACCGCAAATTCTTTAGTAACGCAGATCAATCAAGATCGTTTTTTGCTTCTCGCCCCTAAAGTTGAAAACAATGAACAACTTTCTTCATTTAGTGATCTTAATCGGCTGGTGCCAAATGCTATTGTAATTTATCCATTTTTTGCGAATAAAGAAATCAGCACCTTGCTGGAGAGTGTTTTAGAGCTTGGCTCCGATAGTGTTTTAGTATTACCAACGGTATTGCTGGTTGATCATATCCCCCAGCGGCTTGAAAAAATAGCAAATAGCCTGTTAGGCGCCCATATTAAAACGATTACAGCTCATAGTATTAGCTCTGCGGTAACTCAAGCGCAAGGGCATGAAATTGATCTGTTATTGAGTGATTTTAGTCTGCCTGATGGCTCAGGTTTAGAAGTGTTCGCCGCTCTCAAAGTACTATATCCGCAATGTCGCTGTTTGTTATTTACCTCAAAACCAAATCAAGTGTCGATGATTGAAGCAATTCGTCAAGGGGTGGAAGACGTATTGGTTAAACCGATCAATGAAAATATGATACTGCAATCTGTGCATAAACTTTGGCAAACTGAGTTGCTAAGACGGCATAACACAGAGTTAGTTGAACGTCTGCAAGATACCGTTGATGCACTTATTGAAAAGGATAGCTTGTTACGCGTTATTTATAAGCACACACCTGATGCGATTATGTTATTTGAGCGCAATGGTGAAGTGATTGAAGCAAACGATGCTTGCTCTAAACTCTTTAATTTACCTGCAAAAATACTTAAAGGTAGCTCAGTTTTTACTTTATTAGATACGATGTCTGCTGAGCAAATTAAAGAAAAAATAGCGACGTTAAATAAAAATCGTCAATTTAGTTGTGATGTATATCTGCCAATGAAAGAGGGAGAGGCTATCCCATTAGTTGGTTCGTTTAATGAGATTGACCATCATGGTAATATTGCACTCGCGGTTATTTTTAAGAATGTTACTCATCTTAAACTTAAAGAGGAGCTGTTGCTCGAGGCAAAAGATATGCTTGAAGAGCAAGTACGTGCCCGAACATCGCAGCTTGAGCATGCTAAAAATGTCGCCGAGGCAGCAAATCACAGTAAATCAGAGTTTCTTGCTAATATGTCCCATGAATTACGTACTCCTATGCATTCAATATTAAGTTTTGCTCGCTTTGGTTTAGATAAACTCGGCAGAGGTGATATTTCAGTTGAAAAGCTACAGAAATATTTATCTCGCATAGAGTGTAGTGGCGAGCGGCTGCTCTCATTACTTAATAATTTACTCGACCTATCTAAACTCGATGTTGGTAAGTTCCCTTTTAATCCGCGCCCGCATAACCTGAGTAATATTATTAAAACCAGTATTGATGATGTGTCAGGTACCGCTATGGAAAAAGAGATTGAAGTACAGTATTTGCCACCAAAACCGCCTATTATAATTGACTGTGATGAAGAGCAAATAAATCAATTATTACGTAATATCCTCGGCAATGCGTTGAAATTTAGTGATCAGCATAGCCGTATTGAAGTCGTTTTAACTAATCAACAAGGGCAGGCAATTATTGAAGTGATTGATAGTGGTATAGGGATACCTGATGATGAACTTGAGTATGTGTTCTCAAAATTCGTGCAGAGTAGCACAACTAATAGCGGTGCTGGTGGAACAGGGCTTGGTTTAGCCATATGCCGTGAGTTTGTCTCATTACATGAAGGAGTTATTTCTGCTCATAACAATAGCTCAGGAGGCACGACGATTCACATCGCTCTGCCTTTAGAAATAAAAAGTTTCAGCTAAGCAATAATAAATTACTTAGCCTTACTGGTAAGAGTTTTTTACGACTAAACTATTAATATGAATTATGAAATGGATGACAATTATGCCTGTAACGAGAATTCTAGCTGTTGATGATGAGCCCTTTAATTTAGAAATTATAGAAGAAATATTATTAGATCTTGATTTTGAATTAAAGATGGTTAGCAGTGGTCCTGAGTGCCTCAGTATCGTGGAAGAGTTTGCGCCACAAGTAATTTTACTTGACGTGAGTATGCCACAAATGAATGGTTATGAAGTATGTAGAAGACTAAAAGCAAACCCTCGTACGGCTCATATCATAGTCATGTTTGTATCAGCCAGAGGCACAGTAGAGGAGCGGATGGAAGGGTATGCTGTAGGTGCTGAAGATTATATTGTTAAGCCATTTGGACAGGATGAACTTAAATCGAAACTGAAAATTCTTAATCAAGTACTGATTGAAAAAAAATCGTTAGAACAGCAAATTGAAGAGGCCACATCAACTGCATTCAATGCTATGGCAAACAGTAGTGAAATGGGGCAAATAGTTAATTATATTGAGAAGATTGGTATGATTAACAACACCAAAGCGCTTGGGGAGGCCCTAGTTCATTGTTTAAGATCGTTTGATTTACAAAGTAATATTGAGTTTAGAGTTATTGCTGATGCTCCTGAGCACTTTGCCCTCAATGGTACGTGTTCGCCAATTGTAATTGAGTTGTTTGATATGCTCAAAAATAAGGGTCGCCTACATGAGTTTTCTCACCGTATCTTAGTTAACTATGAATTAATTAGTTTATTGATTTTAAATATGCCAGATCACGATCCTGATAAGCATGGCCGGATCCGTGACCATGTGTGCTTTATTGTCAGTGTCACAGAGCAACAGCTACGAGCAATCATGACTCGTGAAGCTTTACAGTCGCAACAAACAAAGCTAAATGATGCAATTACTATGGTGAATAGCAAGTTTCATGGCTTAATTGAGCTGTTAAATGAAAACCGTAAGAGTAATGAAGCGGTGTTCAAGCGTTTACAAGAAGAGTTAGAACAGCGTATTCCATCAATGGGGTTAGACGAAGATCAAGAAGTGTTTATTTATCAGAAGGTAGATCAAGCGATTCAAAACTCAGTTGCCCGTGAAGAGTCTGTGCAGGGAGTGAAAGCCGCTTTTCATGAAATTGAGCAAGACCTATCTATCTTATTGAAAAAGTAACAGTAAATAATCAAGGGGTGTGAAGCTACGCATCTCTTGGTAAGCCCTTTTCTACGATACGTATCAAACGGGCGGTTTTTCGTAGCAATTTATCTTGTTTTGAGTATTGTTGCTTAAGCGCCCACTCTATATGCTCTTTTACCAACTCGGTTGATTGATCATAGCTGGCGCTGAGCGCGTCAACGATCGATTGGCTAAATTGCGCATTACCTAAACCTACAGCAATATTGCGTAGCCAGCGCTGATGGCCAATTCGACGGATCGGACTGCCTTCGGTATTTTTTAAAAAGGTAGCTTCATCCCAACTAAATAAATCAAGTAAATCTTTATCTTTTAGTTGTGTTCGTGGGTGAAAGTCGGCTTCATCGGTAATTTGCCCGTAGCGGTTCCATGGGCAAACTAATTGGCAATCATCACAGCCGTAAACGCGATTACCTAATAGTGAGCGATACTGCTCAGGGATTGGTCCTTGCAGCTCAATAGTAAGATAAGAAATACACTTGCGTGCATCAACCACGTAAGGCTCTACAATTGCGCCGGTTGGGCATAAAGTAATGCAGGCTACGCATTTTCCACATCCCTCAAACTCATTGGGCTTATCAATTGGTAAAGGGATATCAACAAATAACTCACCCAAAAAGAACCAAGAACCGGCTTCTTTATTGATTAGCAAGCTGTGCTTTCCACGCCAGCCTAAACCTGCTTTTTCAGCAAGTTGACGTTCTAATACTGGTGCTGAATCAACAAATGGCCGATAGCCTAATTGACCGATTTGCAGCTCAATTTTTTGACCTAATTTCTTTAATCGATTACGCATCAGTTTATGATAATCACGCCCTAACGCATAACGACTAATATACGCTTTATCGGTATTTTTGAGGGTTTTAGCAAAGCTTGCATCGGGGGGCAGGTAATTCATTTTTACTGATATAACCCGCACAGTACCAGGGACTAGCTCCGCAGGGCGAGCGCGTTTCATTCCATGAGCGGCCATATATTCCATATCGCCGTGATAGCCTAAATCAAGCCAGCGCTGTAATTGTGCTTCGTGTTTGCTTAAATCAATGTCAGTGATGCCAACTTCAGCAAAGCCAAGTTCTTTACCCCACTGTTTTATATCAAGGGCTAACTGCGTGTGATCGGATATTGAACTACTCACATGGGTACATCATTAAGAAAAAATAACGGCGCAATTTAACACATTTACAGCGCAGTTAAAACGCTTGTACTTAGACAAAACGCTTTAACTGCTGCTGAGTTTGCTCACTTAGTTGTTGTGATAATTGACAATCACTTAACGCTACATCAATTTGTGCTTTTGCTTGGCTGCCTAATGCAACGATTTGTTCAACTGATTGATGGGTTTGATTTTGTGTCTGTTCGAGTAAGTGCACAGCGCTTACAATTTGCTGTAATTGTTGTTGATTGTGTTCAAATTCAACAAGCCGATCGGTAAATCCATGGGATGTATTACTAATGGTTGTTTCTGCATTATGTGAATAACTGACAAGTTGCTCAGATTCTTTATTTGTTTGATTTACTAAAGAATCCATTTGGTTGATGAAATCGCTGATCTGGCGAGTTGCATCACTTACTTTAACCGATAAAGTTCTTACTTCATCTGCTACAACCGCAAAACCACGACCTGCTTCACCCGCACGAGCGGCTTCTATTGCAGCATTGAGCGCCAACAAATTAGTTTGATCTGAGAACTCTTCAACCATTTTCAGGATGCTACGAATATTCTCGCTGTTTTGTTTTAAGCCAGAAATCGTTTCTGAAAAACTGCTCAATACATGACTAATCGATTTAACTTGAGTGACTAGTTTTGTGAGTTCTTGTGCAGAGTGTGTAACAAAGTTTAAATGCTCTGCGTTTACTTGATGAACATCATCGGTATTGGTAACGATACTTTGCAGACTATCAGTTATTTGATTACTGGCTGCGGTTATTGTTTGGCTAAAATCAATTTGTTGTTCGCTTAGCTGCGCCGTATGTTGCATTGACTCAGTCACTTGATTATTACTTTGTGCGCTGGCCTGCGAACTTTGGTAAGTGGTAGCGAGTAATTGGCTTAGATGATCAGTAAAGGTATTGTACTGTTGGCTGATCTCACGAAATTCATCATAGGTAAAGTGGGGGAGTTTAGCTGCTAAGTTTGCATCTTGGCGGTTAATTTTTATTAAAGTATCACGCATTGCTGTAACTGGGCGCACGATCAGAAAGCGCATGTAAAAGAGTGTAAAGGCAAAGCCGGCAATAATAATCACCGTGAGTAACCAAAATAGGCTAGTGTCTGCGTCTTGCGTAGTTAGACTTTTATATAACCAAATCAAAGTAATAGCTTGGAAAAAAATACAAAGCTAAGATTGCCAACAATCTTTCGGGTTAAAGTAAAAAAGAAGCTTTGTTCTATAAAGTTATAAATACGCATATACCCACTCATCAATTGCTCGCTCGGCTGTTGTATTGTTTTACTCAGTATCGTTCAAATTCACTTTAATTCAAGAATATAGGATGAACGGCAGCCATTTTTGATAACTACAGTGAGTTTAAAATCATTTTCGTGTTGCATGGGTAATTAGTAAAAATTCCGTCGACACCAAAACTCAGCATTAACTCAATATCTTCTTGTTTATCAACCGTGTATGCATAAACTTGTAAGCCGCGTTGTTTGGCATCCGCGACAAACTCATGGTTAATAAAGTTTTTATCAACATGAATACTAAACGCCTGTAAGCGCTGGGCAAATTCGGCATAGTTGATAGGAATGGAGCCCGTTAACGCGCCAATTTTTAGCCAAGGTAGTTTTTGTTTAAGCCACATTAATTGATGATGATCAAATGAAGAGACTAACAGCATATCCTGAGATAGTTTGTTATTAACGATATTTAACTCAATCAGCTCAACAAATTTATCCAACGAGAAAGTGTGTTTTAACTCAAGGTTTAAGAGCACTTTATTGGCTGTCCAATCAATAGTTTGCTGTAGGGTTGGGACAAATTCGCCATTGCCGGCATCAAAACATTGAATTTGCTCTCGGGTGAGTTTATTTATTTTGCCACGGCCGCTGGTGGTGCGATCTAGCCAAGTATCATGGATGATCATGTAATCATCCAAACAGCTTTGTACATCGACTTCAATACCATCGACTTCAATTTCGACTGCTGCGGTTATCGCACTCTGGGTATTTTCTGGATAAGTGCCACTGGCGCCGCGATGAGCAAAAACTTTTATCATAATGTGTGTTTCCGAGTAACTGACCATGTTTCGTAAAATGCTGCACTGATCACTAAGGCACCGCCAAGCAGGGTCTGTAGTGAAGGTTGTTCATGCAACAGCAAAAAAGCTAAAAATGTGCCGTATAAAGGCTGTAAACAAGAAATAAGTCCCGCTGTTGATGCTGATAAATACTGTAAACTTGCTGCAAATAAAGAGTGCGGAGTTGCAGTAAAAATTACGCCAGCGACGAGCAATAACCCTAGATCTTGGTTCGATATATTAATCACTGGTACTTCAATAAAAGCACATAATAACAAGCTAGCCACTAATGTTTGATAAAACATAGTTTGTGGCCCACCGTAGTGGCTAAAGTATCGCTTATGAACAATATTTCTAAATGCGAAAAAAATGCTGAAATAACACCTGTTACCACGCCTAAGGTGACATCATTACCCATATCTGCATTTGGGGTCAGCAAATAGATCCCAGTTATTACTACACCTGCGCTGAGCAAATCGTTTACTTTGGGTTTACTACCATTAAAGAATGGTTCAATAAATACGGTGATCACAGGGTAAGTAAAAAATGCAATCATGCCAACCGCAATCCCAGCCATTTGCATACCAGCAAAGTAGGTGACCCAATGTATACCTACAGCAGCTCCTAACAACAAAGCAATTAAGTAATCTTTAGCACAGCTGAGTTTAATTGCTTTTTTTGCCATAACAGCAATATCATAATAGCCAGACCCGCGATGGCTGCGCGGTACACGGTAATATCTAATGCGTTTAGATTTATTAATTTGGCAAATAGTGCTGTGCCACCAAAAAGTAATACCGCAATGTGTAAATAAACTAAACTTTGCTGTTGAGCCTGCATCTATGAACCTTTTTATTTTTTAATACCAGCACTTTGCCTGTTATCAAAGAGCTTAGTGTCTAGGTGTTATGACTAGGTATTGTGTATCTTTATGTATGACAAAAGTCAGTTTTATTCATGACAATTTACACTACACTCACTCATCATTAAAAGGGATAGTTAAGTTATTAAAGGTAATAAACACCATAAATTTAATAACTAAGGAGTGATAAATTGATGAATATTGCAGCGTGGGTTAGTTTACTAATAGCAGGTATATTTGAGGTCGTGTGGGCGTTGTCTATGAAGGAATCCAATGGTTTCACTAAATTATGGCCAAGTGTGATTACTTTTTTAGCGATGTGGGTAAGTTTTGCATTTTTATCATTTGCTTTAAAGTCTTTACCTTTGGGTATTAGTTATGCTGTATGGGTAGGAATTGGTACTTTAGGAATAACGATTATGAGCTTTGTGTGGTTTAAAGAGCCATTATCTGCTTTTCAAATTGGTTGTATTATTTTGATTCTTACAGGTATTGTTGGTCTGAAAGTGCAAGGCAATTAAATTAAGGATGAGTATGCTACTTAATAAATTAACCCCAAAGACTAAAGCAAAATCCTTTTGGAGTTGGGGGCATTTACTTTTTTCGGTTTTTTATTTATTGCCTACCATTTTTAATTTTTCCCACTTAAGTACACTTAATATCAGTGCTACTTTAGGTTTTTATATAACATTTATTACACTGTATATTCAGGCCGTAAATAAAAAACAAGGGGAAGTAACGAAATTATTTATTGCGATGCTCTTAGTGTGTATTTTTGCAAGCTTTTTAACGACAGGTAGCTCTACATTATTTGGTTTTTCAGCTTTTATTGCCGGTTTTAGTTTTGCAAAATTATCTCGAGCGATGTCAGTTACAGGGGTCTTTATTGGTGTGGTGTTTAGTACTTATATTACAGATATTGATAACCCACAATATTTTTTAGGTGGCTCATTAATATTGAGTATTGTACTTTTTAGTTTTGGTGTCGCTACGCGTAAAGAGCATATTCATAAAATTCGTGAGCAAGAAAGTGCAAAACAATTAGAGCAATTAGCAGCTATTGCTGAGCGCGAGCGTATTGCTCGCGATTTACATGATATTCTAGGCCATTCTCTTTCATCTATTGCTTTAAAAGCAGAGCTTGCTAATAAATTAAATCAAGGTGAACGTTACACACAAGCAAATACTGAAATTGCCCAAGTTGCAGAGCTTGCAAGGCAGCTATTGAGTGATGTGAGAAGTGCTGTCAGTGATTTAAAACAGCTCAATCTTGCGAGTCAAATTTCCCAATTAAAACAAAGGCTAATCGAGCAAGGTTTTGAGGCCGATTTTAACGTCAAGTTAAATGCGTTACCTGCGAAAGTAGAAGGCATAGCAAGTCTTATAATTAAGGAGGTTGTTACTAACTTACTACGCCATAGCAGCACCAAGAAATGTATAATTAGCATAACGCAAAATCAGCAGCAATTAATAATCAATGTGATTGATCATGCACCAGGCAGCTCAATAAAACCTGGAAATGGCTTAAATGGCATTAAAGAACGAGCAGAGCAGCTAGGTGGTAAGGCTACATTTACCTGTGAGGATAACTTTAGTTTAAATGTAATGCTGCCTTTAACAGCGAAGGGTTTCTAATGATCAAGGTGTATTTAGTAGAAGATCAGGGGCTTGTGCGCGACGCAATCGCAGCATTATTAAGTCTAGATTTTAATATTGAGGTAATTGGTCAAGCAAGTAACGGGCAAGATGCATTAACAGCCATAAACATGCTAGACAGTAACTCTCTTCCTGATATTATTTTAACCGATATCGAAATGCCTAGCATGAACGGCATCGAACTCAGTGAGCAAATTGCATCAAAATACCCTGCTATAAAAATAGTTATTATGACCACCTTTTCGCGAGCGGGTTATATTAGGCGTTCTTTAAGTGCTGGCGTTAAGGGCTTTATTTTAAAAGAAGCCCCGAGCGATGAATTAATTAGCGCGCTTAAAAAAGTAATGCACGGGCAAAAGGTTATTGATCCTGAGCTTGCTATTAACGCATTAGATGATACTGATCCGCTGACAGATAAAGAACGAAAAGCATTACAACTCGCAAGTGAAGGGTTGAAAACAGCCGATATTGCCGCAAGGTTATACTTAAGCGAGGGCACGGTACGTAATTACTTATCAGACGCTATTGCTAAATTAAATGCCATAAACCGAGTAGATGCAGCGCGTATAGCCAAACAAAAAGGTTGGTTATAACGCCGTAATAAGCTGTTTAAAGCAAGTAAAAGCGCTTTCTTAAAAGTTTCATAGCTTTTGCCTGTCTCATTGATCGGTTATGGGTTAAAATAACATCATAACCAATTAACAAGATAGTGAATGTCAAACCAAGATCCTAATCTCAGTCGAGAACAAGAAAAGTACGAAAACCCTGTCCCAAGTCGTGAGTTTATACTTACTCATATAAAAGACCGTGCCAAGCCTGCTAATTTTCATCAATTATGTGAGGAGTTAGCGGTAAACGATGATGAGCGTCAAATTGCTTTTAAGCGTCGTTTACGTGCCATGGAGCGTGATGGTCAACTGTTCTTTAATAAATTTAAATGCTACGCCTTAATTGATGAAGCTGGGCTTGTTAAAGGCAAAGTAATCGGTCACCGTGACGGGTTTGGCTTTTTAGAAGTCGAAGGCGAAAGTAAAGACTGGTTTATTGCCAAGCATCAAATGAGTTCGGTGCTGCATGGCGACATAGTACTGGCTAAAGGCACCAAACGAGGCTCCGGCGGCAAGTGCGATGCGCGTATTATTAAAGTGCTGGCTGGCGAGCGAGCACCGATTGTTGGTCGCTATTTTGTTGAGCATGGCATAGCAGTGGTGGTGGCGGAAGATCCACGTATCACCCAAGATATTATTATTTTGCCGGGCAGTGAAAACGGCGCACGTCACAACCAAATGGTGCAAGTGCAAATTACCCAAAACCCTAACCGTAATATGAATGCGGTAGGGAAAATCATTGATGTACTGGGTGAGCATTTAGCCCCTGGTATGGAAATTGAAGTGGCACTGCGTAATCACGATATCCCGCATGTATGGCCAGAAGCGGTTGAAAAGCAGGTTGAACACTTAGGTGAGTTTGTCGAAGAAGGTGACAAGCAAAATCGAGTTGATTTACGTGATTTACCATTGGTTACGATTGATGGTGAAGATGCTCGCGATTTTGATGATGCGGTGTATTGTGAGCCTGTTGAATCGGGTGGTTGGCGGTTATGGGTAGCGATTGCTGATGTATCCCATTATGTCGCAATGAATACCCCACTTAATGCCGAGGCAATCGAACGTGGTAACTCAGTGTATTTCCCTGAACAAGTTATTCCTATGCTGCCAAAAGTATTGTCCAATGGCTTGTGTTCATTAAATCCAAAAGTTGACCGTTTATGTATGGTCGCAGAAATGCTGGTATCGGCTGAAGGTAAATTATCAGGCTATCGCTTTTACGAAGCGGTGATGAATTCGCATGCGCGCTTAACCTACACCAAAGTAAACGCTATTTTACAAGGTGATGAGAAGTTACGTACTGAATACGCACCGGTCGTGCCACATTTAACTGATTTACAGCAAATGTATATGGCATTAAAAGCCGCCCGCCAAGAGCGCGGAGCGATTGAGTTTGAAACCCTTGAAACACGCTTTGTATTTAACGCTCAGCGTAAGATTGAATCAATAGTGCCGGTGCTGCGTAATGACGCCCACAAGCTGATTGAAGAATGTATGATTTTAGCCAATGTGTCTGCGGCTAAAATGCTTGAAAAACACGAAGCCAGCGCGCTTTATCGTGTTCATGCTGAACCAGATGGAGAAAAACTGGCTAACTTTAGACAGTTTTTATCAGAGTTGGGTATTGAATCAACACTCAGTGATGAGCCAACACCAAAAGAAATTACCCATGTGTTAGCCAAGCTTGGCGACCGCCCTGATGCTGAACTTATCCAAACTATGCTACTGCGTTCGATGAAGCAGGCAGTATATCAAGCTGAAAACATCGGTCACTTTGGTTTGTCATTAGGTGAATATGCACATTTCACCTCGCCAATTCGTCGTTACCCAGATTTAGTCGTACATCGTGCGATTAAAGGCATTTTGAAAGCCCAAGGTATGGTTACGTCGGGTGCGTATGTTTATAGTGACGAAGAAGTCGCGCAATTGGGCGAGCAGTGTTCAAATACGGAGCGTCGTGCAGATGATGCAACCCGTGAAGTAGCTGATTGGCTGAAATGTGAATACATGCAAGATCATGTGGGCGACGAATTTGAAGGAGTGATCTCATCGGTTACTAACTTTGGTTTGTTTATTCGCTTAGCTGATTTACAAATTGATGGCCTTATCCATGTCACTAATTTAGGCGATGAGTATTTTCAATATGATGGCGCTAAACATTGCTTGATTGGTGAGCATTCTCGTAAAGTTTATCGTTTAGGCGATAAAGTCACTGTTCAGGTGGCATCGGTAAGCTTAGATGAGCGTCGCATCAATTTAACGCTCAGTGGCGATGTTGCACAAGACCGATACGCCCGTCGTCGTGGTGATGCAAAAGGGCATCAGCCGGCAAGTGTTCGTTCGCAGCTAAAACGTGGCAAAATACCAGGTAAAAAAGCTGACGCGAAAGAGCCTGGTGAACTTAGCGGTCGTTCTGAACAGGGAAAACCAAAGCCAAAAAAACAGTGCCAGTAGAGGTAAAAGAAGCCTGCAGGAAAATCAGCGGATGCTGGCACTTCAACGACTGCAAAAAAACCAAAGAGAAAGGCCGTGAAAAAGCCGAAAAGACCCGGCAAAAATGCCCGTAAAAGTAAGAGTTCAGGAGCAAGTGATACGTGAGTAATGAATTAATTTTTGGCTTTCACTCTGTTGAAGCAATTTTCGCAAGTGAGCCTGAGCGTTTTATTGAAATTTATGCCCTAAAAGGACGTGATGATAAACGCTTATCTCCAATTATTGAAGAAGCGCGTAAATTTGGTATATCAGTGCAGTTTATGCAGCGTAAAGCGCTTGATAACAAATCAAAGGGTGAACAGCATCAAGGCATTATTGCTAATGTTATCGCAGCTCCTACTTTCAATGAAAAAGATTTAGATGCAATCATTGCGCGTGAAGAAACGCCATTTTTACTGGTTCTCGATGGCATAACAGATCCGCATAATTTAGGTGCTTGCTTACGTAGTGCTGACGCTGCCGGTGTTCACGCCATTATTGTGCCAAAAGATAAATCAGCAAAACTAAATGGCACAGCGCGTAAAGTTGCCTGTGGTGCAGCTGAGACAGTACCGCTGATCCAAGTCACCAATCTTGCCCGTACTTTACGTGAAATTAAAGATGCCGGTGTTTGGGTTGTTGGTACTGCTGGCGAAACCGATGTTCATGTATTTGATGCCAATCTAACTGGCCCTATGGCGATTGTTATGGGCGCTGAAGGTGAAGGTATGCGCCGCTTAACGCGCGAACATTGTGATGTGTTAGTTAAAATTCCAATGGCAGGCACTGTTTCAAGCTTAAACGTATCTGTAGCAACAGGTATTTGTTTATTTGAAGTACTGCGTCAGAGAAATACGACACAGCCATAAAAGAAAAGCTTTAAGCTTGTAGCCGTCAGTTTAGAGATAAAATTTGAAACCATGCTTGACTTAATAAGCATGGTTTTTCTTTTTGAGCGGATAGCTGATTTTTCAACTTACCACTTAAAGCTAAAAACCTACTTGCTTAATTTTCCGACTAAGCGTAAAATGCGCGCTCATTTCGGCCTATTTAATATTAATTCCTTGCCTTAAACCGACCGGCTGAAACGGTAGAAGGCTCTATTAACCGTAAGGAATATCCATGCGTCATTACGAAATCGTATTCATGGTTCACCCAGATCAGAGTGAGCAAGTTTCTGGTATGATCGAACGTTATACTGGTTCTATCACTGAAGCTGGTGGTGTTATCCACCGTCTTGAAGACTGGGGCCGCCGTCAACTGGCATACCCAATCAACAAGCTTCATAAAGCTCATTATGTTCTTATGAACGTTGAAGCACCTACTGAAGTAATCAGCGAGCTAGAAACTACTTTCCGCTACAACGATGCAGTGCTTCGTAACTTAGTTATGCGTACTAAAGACGCTGTAACTGAAGCATCTCCTCTTGTAAGAGAAGAGAAGAAAGAAGCACCAGCTGCTTAATTGTTTTGAGTCCAAGCATGGCACTTGATCAGCGATAATTTTAAGGTAAACCATATGGTCAGTCCTTTTATGAATCAGCTGGTTATTTCTGGGGTTGTTTGTAAAACACCTAAGTTTAGCCAAAGCCCTGCTGGTATCCCGCATTGTATTTTTGTTGTAGAACACAAATCAATGCAAATTGAAGCAGATCTTAACCGTAATAGTTATGTACGGCTTCAAGTGGTTGCTAGTGGTAAGCAAATGCAACAACAGACTCAACATTTGCACGTTGGGCAGGCATTGCAAGTGAGCGGTTTTTTAAATCGTCACGAAGGTCGTAACGGCCTTAGCCAATTGGTTTTGCATGCTCAGCATATAGAAAGAATTATTTGAGGAATTTATCTCATGGCACGTTATTTCAGACGTCGTAAGTTCTGCCGCTTTAAAGCGGAAGGCGTACAACAAATCGATTATAAAGATCTAGCTACTCTTAGAAACTATGTTACAGAAAGTGGCAAAATCGTACCTAGCCGTATTACAGGTACTAGCGCTAAATACCAGCGCCAGCTAGCAACTGCTATCAAGCGTGCTCGCTACTTAGCCCTTCTTCCATACACTGACTTACATAAGTAAGCAGCGGATTAACACGTTTTTAAAAGGTGTAGAAACATGCAAGTTATTCTACTAGATAAGATCGCTAACCTAGGTGGCCTAGGTGACCAGGTTGTAGTTAAATCTGGCTTCGCACGTAACTTCCTTTTCCCACAAGGTAAGGCAGTTCCTGCAACTAAAGCTAACGTTGAAACTTTTGACGCACGTCGTGCTGAGCTTGAAGCGAAAATCGCTGACCAGCTTGTTGCTGCACAAGCACGCGCTGATAAGCTTGAAGCATTAGCTGAAGTTACATTAGTATCTAAAGCCGGTGACGAAGGTAAGTTATTCGGTTCTATCGGTACTCGCGACATCGCTGACGCTATCTCAGCTGTTGGTGTTGAAGTTGCTAAGTCAGAAGTTCGTTTACCTCTAGGTACTATCCGTGAGACTGGCGAATTTGACGTATCAATCGCAGTTCATTCAGAAGTAACGGCTACTATCAAAGTAATCGTAATCGCTGAAGCTTAATTTCTAATTAAGCGAAAAAAGCCGTGCTGAAAAGCACGGCTTTTTTGTTTATTATTCTCACACATATCACTAGCTAGCATATCATTTCCCACATAAATATTGATTAAAGTCCCTTTTTTAGGTTTTTTATCTGGTATAGTTTGATTTAAAATAAAAACTAATTATTTATACCTATTAAAATGTAGCTGCATTGTAATTAGGTTACAGATTATTGACAGTGACAGCGTTGTCACTGTATATTGTTTGTGCACTGGGCATAGTGTTAAGGATGTTTAAATTGAAAGAGCAGATGATAAAAAATGCGAAGCTTTCTTCTGGTTTCACATTAATCGAGTTATTAATAGTCGTTGCCATTCTAGGCATATTATACAGTGTAGCTATGCCTTCATATATTGAGAATATGGAGCGTAGTCGCCGTGCCGATATTCAACAAGTAATGTTGCAACATGGTGCAGTATTAGAGCGTATTTATTCGCGTAATGGTGGTTATCCAAATGCTTTTGATACGGCAAAAAATACAGATTTTTATACTTTTACTTATACAGCGCTAAACCGCGTTAGTGGCGCTGCAACTGATGCTAATTTTAAAAGTCTTGCTTTTACATTAACTGCAACCCCAAAAATCGGTTCTGCCCAAGCAGGAGATCGCTGTGGTGCATTAGTGATTAAGCATGATGGCACACAATCAGCTGATGCTAATAGTTGCTGGGAGTAACAATGACTAGAACAGCCGGTTTTACATTAGTGGAGTTGATGATTGTGGTTGGGATCGTTGCGATTATGGCGGTATTAGCGTTTCCTTCTTTTAGCCAGCAAATCATGCAAGATCGGGTTGTTACCACCGCAAATCAGCTCAATAGTGTGTATAAATATGCGCGCAGTGAAGCGGTAAAACGTAATCGTGAGATTAAGCTAGTGGTAAGTGGTGATAAATGGCAGGTAACAGCAGCTGTTGATGGTGTTGATACAGTATTAAAAGAATTCGTCATCCAACATCATGGTGTAACAGTTGGTTTAGTTGATCGTACCGTGTGGTCAAGTGGCGAAATCTCTGCGGCGAGCGAGATTTTAATTAAAGATGACAATGATAAAACGGTAGATTATTACTTGTGCATTTTAAAAAGCGGCCAAAATTGGTTAGCTGAAAAATCAGTGGCATGTGCATAATGATTAAACAAAGTGGCTTTTCATTATTAGAAGTGATGCTGTCAGTTGTTATCGCCGGTATTGCTTTATTAGGGTTGGCAGCAGCTCAGCTCAAATCGCTACAATATGCCACTAACAGTTTTAATTACACTGTATCGCTGGTGCAAGGGCAAAATACTTTAGAGCGTATTTGGCCTCGCTTGTGTGAGTTACAAACGACAAATCCAGCTTTATTCACGGATGCTAACTTTCGTGCCTCTTTAGACCCGCAAATCGATGATTATCAGCTGAGCTTACCTGCGGCGTATGCGCATGATATGCAAATCACAGTTTCATGGGCTGATGAGCGGATCAAGCAACAAGACCCTGCTCAATTAGAAAATCAAATTACCTTAAATGCTAGTTACCCTGAGCTACCAGTTGGGTGTATTTGATGATGGCAATTTATCGTCCGCGAGGTTATACCCTTGTAGAACTGATGGTGGCTCTAGCCGCTGGTTCATTCCTACTAGCTGGAGTTAGCCTTTCATACTCAGCTATTAAAGGCACTATTTCAGTTAGTAAAGAGCTTGAAAATGCGCAAGAAGTAATACGTTACACAAGTAAGGTTTTTACGCGTAGCATTAAACAAACACCAAGCGCACCATTGGTTGCAGCAGATGGCTCGGCAATTACTGTTACTCAGCCAGCTGGGGTTATCACCTGTAATGGCAGTGTATCAACAGCTGATATAAATGAAGTTTATAGCTTAGTAGGCAATAATTTAATGTGTACATTAGGAGCAGCTCCAGCAGAGCGGTTATTGACGGGAGTCGCCCGGTTGAGTTTTGCAATTGATAATAACATTGTCACTATTAATGTTGGCCCAGAGAACTTACCTGCGCAATTTGAAGACACTATTGCCATTGATATTGCGGTTTCTAATGTTATTTTAAACAATGCTTTTGGTGGTGTGTAATGGCTAAAAAACAAAGTGGTTTTACGCTTGTAACAGTACTTATCCTCACCAGTATGGCGAGTATTGTGGTACTTAATTCATTGCGTGAAAATATTATTCAAGAGCGTATGAGTGGCAATTTTCAAAAGAAAATAAATAGCCGTTTACTCGCTGAAAAAGGTGTTTTCGAAGAAGCTAAGTTATTACAGCAAGCTTTTTCAGATGATAAAACCTTAGATATCGATGGCTTGATCGCAGCGACAGGCACAGCATCAGGCCGCGGTTTGATTGGTGAAGATGCAACTTATAATGCCAGTATTAGTAAAAATGCTGCTGGAGAGCTAGAAATCATCAGCTTGGGTGAGCGTTATGGTGGTGATGCACAAAGTAATTTAGTCGCACGGTTTGGATTTACGCCAGGTAAAGGAGGCTCTGTTTTTGAGAACGCAATTGTGGGCTGTGAAGGGGTGTCACTCAGTGCCAGTGGTCGAATTGATAGCTATGACTCAAGTAAAGGGGATTACGATCCTGACAAGGCTGAGGCTGGCGCTGTCATAGGCACGGTTTATAAAGATAAGGATGTTACATTATCAGGTGCTTCAACTATTTGGGGGAGTGTTCATGCGACTGGCAGTATTACTTTTTCCGGCTCATCTCCAATCACAGGCACATTGCGTGCAAATAACCATATTACAATTGATTCGAATTTTACAGTATCGACTGATCCTGTTTTACCCGATGGTTTTCCACTTGATACAGCTGTAGGCGGAGATGTTTTATCGGCGGGAGGAGTTACCTGGAAGCAAGGAAAAATATTAGGCGTAGTTAGAGCAAATAAAGATCTTAACTTCCCTAATAACAGTGCGAGTACTGTGCTAGAAAATAGAAATAATGACGGCTTAGACGTTTTATATGGCGGCAAATTAAACGCAAAAGATTTAGCACCACACCTTGAACAAGGTGGTATTCCTTACTCAGATCCACGTTATAATGTATCACCAAATGTTGAGTTGGTACCTTTTCAAGATCCTGATAATTTTACAGCAGGGCAAACACAGTGCGATTCAATAAATATAACAACGGTTGTTGATGGTCTGGTTGATCCTAGCGCCGAAAATATTATTGTGAAACACGGTAGTTCAACACTAGTCTCTGATAAGCCAGAAACACGTGTTATCTACGAGTTAACGCCTGAGATAGCTCAGTCTAAGATTGAAAATCAAGGTGATTATGTATGGGAAAAGTGGTTAGGCGCACGTCCTGCGACACTTAATTATACGTTAAACACAATTGAGAACGTTGTTGATGTAAAAGTATTAAAAGCAGGTAACTTCTCATTAAATAATGGCATTTTAAAAGTCGCGGGTGGTGATGTAACCTTGATAGTAAATGGTCACTTCATGATGGAAGGCGCTTCAGAGATCCATATAGCACAAGGCAGCAGCTTAAGCCTTTATGTCAACGGTAAAGTAAAATTGAAAGCGTCTCCAGGGTCGATCACAATGAAGCATGGGTTAACCAAAACTGGTAAACCGGTATTCAGTATTTATTCCAGCAATGAACAAGCCAATGGTATTGATATTGATGCTGATGCTAATTTGTATGCAGCCATCTATGCGCCAAAGACTGATGTTAAAGTCGTCGCTAATGGTGGTTTCAGTGGCTCAATTCGGGGCAAAACGGTTTCAGCGTCTGGCAAAGGTGGTATTCACCATGATTCAAATCTAGCAAATATAAGTAGTGGTGGGGGCAGCGCGTCTGACGGCAAATTAGTTTTCCTTGGCTGGTCATATAAAGTACCGGAAAAAACCACTGAAGGGCCCGAAGAAGATCCCCCAGAAGCAACGTTATAAAACCACTTGATAAAACGGCTAGCTGATAAGTTAGCCGTTTTTTGTTAAAAATAATTTCATGTCATTTAAACCTTTTCACTTACATCTCACGTCTAACTATTCAAGAAACTTAAAATTCTGAAAGATCGTATTTCCTGAGTGCTTAGGTATACTCATTTCATAATAATAATCATAAAGGGACAACATCAACGATGTTGATAGATGCAAAACATGCTTTTACACAGCTAAGCGAAGATGCACTTATTAACCGTGTAAAAAGCGGTGATCAAAATGCTTATGCTGCACTTTATGAATTACATGTAAAGCGGGTTTATGGATTGTGCTTACGGTTACTCGCAGATCGCGAACATGCCGAAGATGCAACTCAAGAAGTATTTGTGCAGCTGTGGCATAAAATCGCTAGCTTTGAAGGACAGTCACAGTTTTCAACTTGGCTGCACAGTGTCACCAGTAATATTGCGATTAGCTATTTACGTAAACATAAGAATTGGTTGCAAAAAGTAGTGAGCTTCGAGCAAAGCGGTATGGATGAACAAAGCGCAACAGATTGCCAAGGTCTAAATGGACTCGACAAGTTAGTATTACGACTACCTGAGCGAGCTCGTATGGTATTTGTGCTGCACGCCATTGAAGGTTATCGCCATGAAGAGATTGCCACTATGTTAGGAATGGCAGTGGGTTCTAGTAAGTCGCAATTTCATCGCGCCCGTCAGTTATTAAAAGAGTGGTATGAAAATGAGTAAGCCTAATTTTGAAACATTTTTAGCTGAGTCAATCAATAACACTGAGTCAGAGATCTCACCACAAAAAGATTTATGGCCAGGTATCGAAAAAGCATTAACGCATGCTCCTCAGGCGCAAGGTAAAGCTGCGCTGTGGCCTAAATTAGCGGGTGTGGCAGCATGCTCAGTGGCGGCTTTATTAACCGTGCAGTTGCTGTTTTCCGGCTCTGAGCCTGCGACAAGTGTGGTGATGAGTGACTATTTTACCCAGCAAAAACAAACCTTGTTGGTGCAATATCAAAATCAGCCTGCATTGACAGATAACTGGCAACAGCAATTAACAGTATTAGAGGACGCTGAGCGGGCAATAAAGCAAGCCCTCGACAATGAGCCTGAGAATCCAGCGTTATTAAAAATGCTCGCACAGGTTTATCAGCAGCAATTAGATCTAATCAATAAGGTGCATGCACCGAAGTGGCAACAAATTTAGGAGTATCAACCATGAAAACATTACTATTAGCACTAACTTTATTGCCGTTTTTCGCCTCTGCTGGTGAGAAAATCAATGAACAAATTGAGGTGCCCGCTAATAAGCGTATTTTTATAGATAACCAACGCGGTGATGTACGTATTGAGGGCTGGGATAAATCACAATTACAGATCACCGGTGAGCTTGATGATAAAGCACAAGGGTATCGTTTAGAAGTGGCAGGAGATCGTATCGAATTTATCGTTAAAATGCCGCGTAACAATAATAACGGTTGGAATAGTGGCGATGGTTCTCAATTAGTTATTTATATGCCAAATAGCAGCGAACTTGAATTTACCGGTGTTAACGCCACTATCAGTGCTAAAAATTTGATCGCCGGGGCTGATATTGATGTCGTTAATGGTGATATTAACTTACAAAACATCAGTGGCAATATTAGTGTGGATACCGTTAATGGTGATGTCAGTGCGATAGGCTTAAAAGGTGATATACGCTATGAAACCGTAAACGGCGAAATTAATGACAAAGACTCACAAGGCACGCTGCGCTTTACTGCTGTCAATGGTGATATTAAATCCAAAACAGCAGCTCAAGAAGTTCGCTTAGAGAATGTTAATGGCGATATCGACTTTGCTTTTCAGGCATTAAAAAGCTTACGTATTAGCACGGTAAATGGTGAGAGTGAAATACATATTAATGAGTTACTAAAAGGTGCGCAAATTACTTATGAATCTGTTAGTGGCGATGCCGATTTTTACTTCCCGACGGATGTTTCTGCGCGGTTTGAAATTGAAGCGCATGCCAATGGTAAAATTATTAATGAGTTGAGTGACGATAAAGTTAAAAAAGCGAAATATGGGCCATCAAGTGAATTGGAGTTTGCGGTTAATGGTGGTGATGCTGATATTGAAATAGACACTATCAGTGGGCGCATAGAATTACGTAAGCAAAAGTAATCTCCCATAGCAAAGTAGGAAAAGAAATCCTGCTTTGCTCTTTGCACAACGTAGCCAAGTAGATAGAATAGAGGCCATTCATTGTTAGTATTGCGAAGTTATGGCTAAACCAGATAAACAAGTCGACACTCTTAAAGTTCCTCCTCATTCCATTGAAGCAGAGCAATCTGTTTTAGGTGGCTTAATGCTTGATAATCAAGCCTTTGACCGTGTTGCCGAGTTGGTAGTTTCGCAAGATTTCTATACACGTACCCATAAGCTTATTTTTGAAGCCATGGTCGAGCTTGCTGAAATAGGCGATCCAATCGATTTGATCACCATATCAGAGAGCTTAGAGAAAAAGAATTTACTCAGTGGTATCGGTGGTTTTGCTTATTTAGCTGAAATTGCTAAAAATACGCCAAGTGCGGCGAACATCGACGCCTATGCGAATATCGTACGCGAACGTGCTGTGGTACGTGAAATGATTGGCGTTGCCAATGAAATAGCCGAAGCAGGTTTCAATCCGGAAGGGCGCACCAGCCACGATTTACTCGACTTTGCAGAGAGTAAAGTGTTTAAAATTGCTGAGCAGCGGACAAAAAGTAACGATGGTCCGCAAAGTATTCACAGCATCTTAGAAAAAACAGTCGATAAAATCGAAGAGTTGTATCAGTCGCCACAAGATGGTGTGACGGGGGTAAGTACCGGTTATGCCGATCTAGATAAAATGACCACTGGTTTGCAGCCATCAGATTTAATCATTGTGGCCGCCCGTCCGTCGATGGGTAAAACCACATTTGCGATGAACTTAGCTGAACATGCCGCAATGACACAAGATAAGCCTGTGCTTATTTACTCATTAGAAATGCCCTCGGAGCAGATTATGATGAGGATGTTGGCATCCCTTGGTCGAATTAATCAGACCAAAGTGCGCACCGGTCAATTGGATGATGACGATTGGGCGCGTCTTTCATCAACCATGGGGCTACTGATGGAAAAAGGAAAGATGTATGTTGATGATGCATCAGGTCTAACTCCAACAGATGTTCGCTCACGTGCGCGTCGTATTGCTCGTGATCACGGTGGGATAAGTATGATCATGGTCGATTACTTGCAGCTAATGCGCGTTCCCAGCCTCTCTGATAACCGTACTTTAGAAATTGCTGAAATCTCACGGTCACTTAAATCATTAGCAAAAGAACTCCAATGCCCAGTCGTAGCACTGTCGCAGCTAAACCGTACTCTAGAGCAGCGTGCCGATAAACGCCCAATTAACTCCGACTTACGTGAATCAGGCTCTATCGAGCAGGATGCCGATTTAATCATGTTTATCTACCGCGACGAAGTATATAACGAAGACAGTACTGAGAAAGGGATTGCTGAAATTATCATAGGTAAACAACGTAATGGTCCAATTGGTAAAGTACGTTTAACTTTCCAAGGTCAGTTCTCGCGTTTTGATAATTACGCCGGACCTGCTGTAGACGACGATTACTGATGCGTTTAGCTATTGCCGAAATTAACTTACAAGCACTTGCTCATAATTTAGCGCAAGTGCGACAGTTTGCGCCTAATAGTAAAGTTATGGCGGTATTAAAAGCCAATGCTTATGGCCATGGTTTAGTGAAAATAGCGCAGCACCTTAATGATGCTGACGCATTTGCAGTGGCACGAATAGATGAAGCTCTAGCACTGCGGGCGGGTGGGCTGACCAAGCCTATTGTGTTGCTGGAAGGTTTTTTCCATCAAGATGATTTGCCGATTTTATTAGCCAATAACTTTCAAACCATTATCCATGATGAAAATCAGCTCAGGGCACTTGAAAATGCAAAGCTCGATGAACCAATCAGTTGCTGGTTAAAAATCAATACCGGTATGCATCGTTTAGGGATTGCACCAACGCAGTTGAATGATTTTTATCAGCGCTTGCAAGCGACGAATAACGCTAAAGATACAATCAATTTAATGACGCACTTTTCCAGTGCCGATGATGTTAATGATCCCAAAACAGCTGAGCAAATTGCTTTGTTTGATTCATTAGTGCAAGGCAAACAACAAGCACATTGTTTAGCAAATTCGGCTGGTATTATAGCTTGGCCTGCAGGTCATGGCGACTGGGTGCGTCCAGGCTTGATGATGTATGGTGTATCACCAATGCTTAACACTTCTGGCAAAGACCATCAGCTGAAGCCAGTGATGCGCTTAACCACTAAGGTCATTGCAATTCGCGATGTTGATGCCGCGCAAGGTGTTGGTTATGGTGGCTGTTGGCAAAGTGCTCAGCCGACTAAGCTTGCAGTGGTGGCCATGGGCTATGGTGATGGTTATCCGCGTCATGCTAGACATGGCACACCTGTAGTGATTGCTGGCAAACGTTATGGTATTGCTGGCAACATCTCTATGGATATGATCAGTGTTGATATTGGTGCAAATGCTGATGGCATCAAAGTCGGCGATGAGGTGGTAATGTGGGGCCCAGAATTACCCGTTGAAGAAATCGCCCAATGTGCCACGACAATCCCTTACGAGTTAGTCTGTAATATTACCCCACGGGTAAGCTATGAATATTTAGAGTAATGCTAAGCGTTACTCTTTGATAAAATACACATCGCTAAAACCCATGCGAGCAAACTCTTCATCACGAAAATTACGCACTGCCGCTGAGCCTTTTGAAGTCATAGCAATTTGCTGTTCCATCTTTAAATAATTTGTTAAATCAATCCCTTCAGCCGCAGCAATAGCCTGATACATATCGCGGTATTTATCTTTTGCAAAATTAATTTCGCGAGGCTGATTTTTAAATTTGTACGTAATGCGTCGTGCCATGAGTCACTCATAAAATAATTTAATTGCGTTAATTTTACACCTTCTTCGACATCCGCTCTACCTTTGAATGACTTGTAGCTTAGCTCAAGTTACAATAACGGTCATATTTTTAAATAAACCAAGGAATTGTCATGAAATTATCTGTAGAGATCAGTAAGTACCCACTTCATCAAGATTATATCCCATTTATTAAGGGGTTTATTGATCGCTTAAATGAATATGACGATTTAAAAGTAATAACAAATACCTTGTCGACGCAAATTTTTGGGGATTACGATTTAGTAATGTCAGTGCTTAGTAAAGAGATAAAACGTTCATACGAAGAGTTTGGCAAAGCTATTTTTGTTTGTAAATTCCTCAATGGTGATCTCTCTCCCCAATAGCAGCTAAAGCCTTAGTGGATCAATTATGGAATTTATTACAGAAACTCTCGCAGGGTTTACTGCAATGTCGCACTGGGAATATATCGCAGTGGCGCTCTCTATGGCATATTTGCTATTAGCAATAAAAGAAAATCTGTGGTGTTGGCCTGCGGCATTTTTTAGCACCCTTATTTATACCATAATGTATTGGAATGGTGCTTTATTAATGGAATCGCTATTGCATTTTTACTATATGTATATGGCGGTTTATGGGTGGGTAATATGGCGAAAAGGCGACGCTAATAAACATCAATTAGTGATTACCTCATGGTGCTTGCATCAACACTTATTCATTATTATTGCGACTTCGATTGTGGCATTAATATTTGGTTATGTGATGAACAATCACACCCATGCAGACTTTGCTTATTTAGATAGTTTTACAACCTGTTTTGCTGTTGTTACAACGTATTTAGTTGCGAAAAAAGTACTGGAAAATTGGCTGTATTGGATTGTTATTGATGCGGCTTCGATGTATTTGTATTACGAGAAAGGCTACTACCCAACATTAGCGCTGTTTATTTTCTACACCATAATGGCAGCATGGGGGTTTAAAACCTGGTATGAAGAGTATGAGCAAAATCAAGCTAAGCCTTTGGCGCAATTATAAGAAGCAGTATGACAGGTAAAGAAATTAGCGGCATTTTTGCCGCTTTTGATCCACAACTAAAGGTATTGAGCAATGAGCGGCTATTTAGCGGTTTAAGTAACGATAACTTTTTAGTGCGTACTGCACAGCAGGCTTTTTTATTAAAGTGCTATCGCGAGCATTGGCCAGCGCAAGGCTTGGCAGCACAAACTGTATTTGCGCAGCAGCAGGTATGCCCCAAACCACTGTGGACTGATGAAGTTAACAAGCTGGCGATTTTTGAATACCTAGAGGGGGATTTTGCACAAGGGGATTACACTTTAGAGTTGTTGCAAAAGTTGATTGCTTTTCATTGCCATGATGTTGTTACTGAGGCGATGGATATAAAGTATGAGCTGGATTTTTATAAACAAACTCGCTTATATCAGCAATATCAAGCAAGCGTTGAGGATGCATTAAAGCAAATCGCGTTATTACCCCGTGATGAAGGGTTTTGCCATAATGATTTAGTAAAAGAAAATATTATTGTGAATAGCCAAGGCATGTTTTTAATTGATTTTGAGTACGCTAAAAGTAATGACGTATACTTCGATTTAGCAGCACTAACTGTTAGCTTTGCGTTGAATGATAAGCAAAAAAATAGCTTACTTTCAAACTACCAACAGCAATTGCCTGCTATTCAAAAATTTCACTATTCACTGCAAAAGCTTGAATGCTATCAGTTGGTGTTTTTAGTGTTGTGTATTTGTTGGTATAGCGCACGCTCAGTCGATAATAAAGTGACTGAGTTGCGTACGCAGTTGGATTGTTTGATTAGCTCAATGGAGCATCGTTAAAGACCACCAAAACGCGCCGCAAGTTCTTTGTATTTTGCAACTTCATCTGCATCAAATAGTGGTTCGCCGTTTTCATCAACAGATTTCGATATTAATAAACTTTCCTGGGCAAGACGCTTTACACGTTCAACTTTAACCCCTAAAAACTCCGCTACTTGCTCGGTTGACATTAAACTCATAGATACTTCCTCATGTTAAACCTTTTACAAGCGCCTTAAAAAGTCGTTAAACGGGCATTTATATGTTGCAAAATGGTTAGTGATTTTTATTAAGTATAATTTAATAGCTGTTTTTTGCTTGCTTGTGAAGTAATTTATTATAATTTGCTTAATTATTAAGCATCTAAGCGATAGAAGCTAGCATTTAATTGCATATGCCTTTATTATTGCTCGGCCTAAGCACTGATATCGCGAGTTGGTGTGGTGGCACAAATGTGCTCTCGTGGTGAAATGGATATCACGTGGCCCTCCGGAGGCTGAGTTGTAGGTTCGATCCCTACCGAGAGCGCCATTTGCAATAATGCCCAGCCTTTCATCAAAGGCCATCAATAATAACTCTCTATCTTACTCCACTGTGTTTGCCCTCAATCACACTATTTTAGTACTCATGATGTAAATAAACCCCTACTAATATTTTGAATTAAATAAATTGCACAAGTGGTAAAACTGACAACTGGACTATACTCATAATTCATTATCTTAGGGAATTGTATTATGTACTACAGCTCGCCTCCATTAAAAATGGGGGGATTACAGTTTCATGTCCTTTTGCATACTAAGTAAGTCGAGCACAGTTGTTATTTGGCAATGCCTGTGAGTGTTGTGTTAAATGAGCTCTTTAGCAAAGGGTACCCTGGAGATTGAATGAATATTAAAACCCGTATTCTGGTGTTTGTCATTTTGTTTGAGATATTGGCTTATTCAACCCTACAGTTATTCAACACGCTAATTTACAAAGAATCTTTGGATGAATTTAAGCAAAATGAAATTCAGGCTGTGTTTAATGGCACTATTTCCCGTATCAATCATCTTACAGAACAAATGCAAGGTCATGCGATCGATCTGGCTCTAAGTGGTGAGCAGTTATACTTTCTGCGTCATCAAAAATCTACTCCCATGGCTGATATCAAGGAACTGGCTCAGCGCACGTTACAAAACAAGTTTACTAGTTTTGAGCAAGCTATGGGCGGAGGGCTTTGGTATCAACCGCAGGTACTGGATGAGCAGTATCGTTATTTTGGCCCATATGTATATAAAGAAAATAAACAGCTGCAATTTACGTGGGATCTCAATACACCACACTACGATTATTTTTCTCAGGATTGGTACCAGCTTGCTGTACAGCAAGGGTGGGGATTAAACCAATCAAGCTATCGTCCTATATTTTGGACTAACCCTTATTACGATGATGCAGGCTCATTCTCGTTGATGATGACCATAGATGCGGTGATGCTTGACGATAACCGCAGTCCGATTGGTATGGCGACGCTCGACTGGTCTTTAGCTGAGTTAAGTGAGTTTTTAGTCAGCATTAAAGTGACCGAAAATGCACAATCATTTTTATTTCACCGGGATTCTGAGTTAATTATTGGCTTTACAGACAAGCCTCAAACGGTACAGCAGTTGACCGATGACTTTCCTTGGGCGGCAACATTAGTAGCTCAAAGTCGGTTAAGTAAGGTCAATAGCTTTGGGTTTGAGCAGCTAGCAATTGAAGATAAGTATATTTTTTATCAGCTTAGTGAGAGCGGTTTTATCTTTGGCTCATTAGTTCCTAAAAATGATTTAAGTAAACAAGTTGATAAAGTGTCTTCTTGGGCTTTAATCACAGGCAGTGGCATAGGGCTCGGCTTTATTATACTGATGATTTTTATCCTCAAAGCTTTGTTTAGCCCTTTTGATCAGGTATTAAATATCATAAAAAGCTCTATTCGTTATGGTAGTAATAAGCAAGTTAATCTACTGCCAGTTGAGTATGCTAAACGCAATGAGTTTACCCCAATTATTACTGCTTTAAATGATGTGTACTTACAAGTAAAAAGCTACGTCAGTGAGATTGAAGATGCGAATACCAAGTTGATGTCTTCACAGCAACAAGTAAAACAGTTAAATGCGGTACTTGAGCGTAAAGTGGCTCTGCGTACTGCTGAGCTTGAGACTAAGACCAAAGAAGCAACATTATCGCTGGAACAGCTAAAACGTACTCAGCAACAGTTAATTGAAAATGAAAAGCATGCGTCGTTAGGACGATTAGTTGCTGGAGTTGCTCATCAAATAAATACCCCATTGGGCATTTGCGTCACGGCTGCATCAGTACTGGAAAGCACCTCGAAAACTATTCATGGCAAAGCGGCTGCGGGTAATATGTCGAGAGAGGAGTTTAATCAGGCCTATGATCATATAATACAAAGCACAGAGTTATTGAGCGTTAATCTCCACAGAGCTACAAATCTAATCAATAACTTTAAACAAGTTGCGGTAGACAACGATACACAGGAAAATCGCTGGTTTAACTTAGGTGAGTATATCGATAATATTCTGCTGTCAATCCACTCACGTGTTGACCAAACCCCTCATAAAATTAAATGCCAATACCAGCAAGAAATTCGTTTTTTTGCCTCACCAAGTGCATTCTCGCAAATTTTAGGGCAGCTAGTGGAAAATGCCTTAGTTTACGCTTTTGATGATTCAACGCCTGGGGAGGTGAACATTACAGTGAGTAAACATGATGAACAACTTCAGCTGATAATCAGCGATAATGGTAAAGGCATGCCAGAAGATGTCCGCAAGCAAGTATTTGACCCGTTCTTTTCTACGAATAACGCACAACTGAGCTTAGGTTTGGGGTTGCACATTGTTTATAATTTAGTAATACATAAACTAGCCGGTACGATAGAGTGCCAGAGTCAATTAGGTACTGGCACTACTTTTATCATTACTATACCAATCAATGTAATTGAACAACCGTGAGTATTTTTAAAGCCACTTTTTATTTTTAAAGTAAACGCCGATGGCACCGGTGATCACGACTAAAAATATAACAAAAAAACTAAATGCGTAAGGGCTCTCTGTACCAGGGATACCGCCTACATTTACGCCAAGTAAACCGGTTAAAAATCCTAGCGGTAAAAACAGTGCCGCAACCACCGACATCACATACATACGCTGATTTAATTGTTCAGAAACCTGATTAGTAATGGTTTGTTGAATAATTTGCGCACGTTCAATAGAGCTGTCTAATTCTTCAATAAAGCGGATCAGTAGATTGGTGGTTTCGTTTAACTTGGCTTTGTCGTTTTCACTAAGCCAGCTGTATTTGTTTGCCATTAAAGTACTGAGCGCTTCTTTTTGTGGCCTTAAGTAGCGTTTTAAACCAATTGATTGACGGCGTAACTGCGACAGTCCTTGGTTATCAAAGCGCTTGGTCGGCTCGTCAATTTCATCTTCAAAAATATCGAGAGTGTCATCTAAACCATCAATTACCCCTTGCATACGTGAGGTAAGATTTTGTGTAAGTTGGCAAACTAATTCAGAAATGCTAACTGGCCCAGTTTTTTCTTCCAGTGCAGCTAAAATATCTTGGACTGAAAGTAAACGGCGTTTTCGGGTAGTGACCACTACATTTTCATTGATAAATAAACGAATTGAGACCATGTCTTCAGGGCTCTGCGCAGGATTTAAATTCACGCCTCGTAAAAACAACATACAACCGTTAGTTACTTTGGTGATACGAGGGCGTGTTTCATCGGCTGTTAATGATGCAAGTTCATAATCAGTCAACAATTCACTGTTTTGTAACCAATCTATGGCTTCACTTTGGCTATAATCAAGATGAACCCACAATTTACCTTGCTCAGGCTGCCAGTTATGTAGGTCTGCGCTATTATCAATTGTGCGTGCGCCGCCTTGTTCATCAAGTATAAGTGCGTGTAGTAAACCATTGAACATAGTAAATTCTCATTAATCCTGTATGTTAATATAGTTGACTATTGAGTGACTTAGGTCAATTAAATTAGCTTATCATTTGGATAAAATTATTTCATTTGTGTTTTTATCCGTGTAGCGTATAAGACAGTTTTTTATTAAAGGGCACATTTATGACGGCAAAGATAATTGTTGGTTGGCGTGAGTGGTTAAGTTTACCTGAGCTTGGCATTAATCAAATTAAGGCTAAGATTGATACGGGCGCCCGTACGTCATGTATTCATGCTCTTAATATTGAAGAATATGAGCGAGAAGGCGAAAAGTGGGTTAAATTTATTGCTCAGCCTTTGCAAGAAGATGAGCATACTCAAATTGAGTGTGATGCTAAAGTAAAAAAGATGAAATATGTAACCAGCTCAAGTGGGCAGCGTGAGTTGCGGTATTTTATTGAGACTAAGCTCTGCGCTGGTGATAAAAGTTGGCCAATAGAAGTCACTTTGACCAGCCGAGCGAGTATGAAGTTTAGAATGTTATTAGGGCGCACAGCCATGGAAAATCGTATAGTCGTTGATCCGGCTTTATCTCATTTATTAGATAGTTAAGGTTTTAACTATGAAAATTGGTATTTTATCTCGTAACAAGAATTTATATTCAACGCGTCGTTTAATTGAAGCAGCTGAGATGCGTGGTCATGAAGTAAAAGTGATCGATGCATTACGTTGTTACATGAACATTAACTCTGAGCAACCAGAGATCCATTATCGCGGTGAAAATTTAAAAGATTTTGATACCATAATCCCGCGTATTGGTGCTTCAGTTACTTTTTATGGTTGTGCAGTACTGCGTCAGTTTGAAATGATGAATGTATTTCCTGTTAATGAATCAGTTGCTATTTCACGTTCGCGAGATAAATTACGTTCGTTACAGTTGTTATCACGTAAAGGCGTTGGTATGCCGGTAACCGGTTTTGCTAGCAAGCCAGATGACGTTAAAGACTTACTTGAAATGGTTGGCGGTGCACCTGTAGTTATTAAGCTGTTAGAGGGTACTCAAGGCATTGGTGTGGTGTTAGCTGAAACACGTAAAGCTGCTGAGAGTGTTATTGAAGCCTTTATGGGCTTAAAAGCTAATATCATGGTACAAGAGTATATTAAAGAAGCTGGTGGTGCTGATATCCGCTGTTTCGTACTTGGTGACAAAGTGATTGCCGCAATGAAGCGTCAAGCACAAGATGGTGAGTTCCGTTCTAATTTACACCGCGGTGGCAGTGCAACATTAGTGCGTATTACGCCAGAAGAACGTAGAACAGCAGTAGCTGCAGCTAAAGCAATGGGCTTGAACGTAGCTGGGGTTGATTTACTTCGTTCATCTCGCGGACCTTTGGTAATGGAAGTTAACTCTTCACCAGGTCTTGAAGGTATCGAAGTAGCAACAGGAAAAGATATTGCAGGTATGGTGATCGAATTTATCGAAAAAACCGCTGCAACCAAAAGGACCGCAACGCGTGGCAAAGGTTAGAATCAATAGTGCGTTTACTTTATTAGGTGAAACGGTGGGTGTCGGTGAGCGTAAGACGCTGGCCCTAGAAGCAGCTAAGCTGTACACCCATTCGCCGTTGAATATCCCAATAGAGGTAGTGAATGGAGTTCAAGCAGGGCCTGTTTTAATGGTCTGTGCGGCTATTCATGGTGATGAACTCAATGGCGTAGAGGTCGTACGCCAATTATTAGCAAAAATAGATGCTAACCAGCTGCGTGGTACGCTGATTGCTGTGCCGATTGTTAACGTGTTTGGTTTTATTCATAAGTCACGTTATTTACCTGATCGCCGTGATATGAATCGTAGTTTTCCGGGCTCTATTCGTGGATCGCTTGCTGGACGTATGGCACATATGTTCTTTTCGCAAGTGGCCATTCATTGTACGCATATTATTGATTTACATACTGGCGCAATACATCGCACCAATTTACCGCAAATTCGCGCAGATTTGAGTGATGAAGCAACGGCACAAATGGCGAATGCATTTGGTACACCAGCCGTTATTGACGCGTCACTTCGTAATGGTTCACTGCGAAGTGAGGCCGCAAACTTAGGTATTCCGGTGATCACATACGAAGCTGGAGAAGCGCTGCGGTTTGATCCAATTGCAATAGCGGCTGGTATGCAAGGCGTTGATTATGTCATGCGTCATTTAAAAATGATCCGTGGCAAGCGTGCTAAAAAGTTACCTGAGCCAATTATTGCCAGCTCTACCAGTTGGGTGCGTGCTGAAGTCGATGGCATTGTGCGTGCGCAAGTATCATTGGGTGAGCGAGTAATGAAAGGGCAAATATTAGCTTATATCAGTAGCCCGCTCGGTGATTCTGAGCTGGAATTATTAGCGCCAAGAAGTGGTATAGTGATTGGTCAACAAACTATGCCACTGGTTAATGAAGGTGATGCAGTGTTTCATTTAGCATATTTTGCTCACGCAAACAGCTTGGTAGAACAACAGCTTGAAACCTTTATTGATGAAATAAGTGATATTGAAGATGAGTTAAAAACAGCGGAATTAAATAATTAATTGCTGATTGCAACTGATCAAAAAAGCCGTTTAAGGATATTCTTAAACGGCTTTTTGTTATGTGCTTTTCGTTTATTGCAGCTTTTTAGGTCCAATAGCGCGCTTAACCGCGATTGCTTTAGTAGGTTTCGGCTCTTTATTTAAAACCATCACCGGACGAGTAACAAATAGGTTATTAGGATAAATAACTCGGTGCCCATCAACATGTTCTAATACCACATTCATCAAGCCCATCTCGACAATACGCCCCTCAACAAAGTTCGCGCCGTCAATAACTCTAACCCAATAACCAACACGACAGTCATTTTGAATAAACATTAGCAAAAACGAGGTTAGATTGCTTAATAGCGACCAAGCTGCAAATAGTGCAACACCTAGCATGGCAAACAAAGATGAGCCAAGTACCAGTAAACCCCGTAATTCAATACCCCAAAAAACTAACACTAAGCACAGCATTACAAATGCGAGAATAATTTTCAGTAATAGTTCGGCACGATATTTACGGTGAATATCGACTTTGCCCTTAATAGTTTTTTCGAGTAATTTTTTAGTCAGTTTTAATAGTACAGGAAAAAGTAACAGAGCAACTAAAGTGACGACGAGTTTATACTGCGTGCTAAGAATATCTAACAGTTCCACAATCAATCCAAATGCGGTTTAGGAGCAACTAGTTTAGCGTTTTTAGCACACTTTAAAAGGAATTTTTTACAGTGACTAGCCATTGAATAGAATCAACATCATCACTTTTATCAAGTGGAGCGGCGATATCTAAATGGATCACAGTTCCTGCATTTGCTCTGCTTGGAGCGAGCCGTAACCCGATACCTATATTTTTCAATACTTGGCCATTTTTACCGTTATTTTGGTCATTAAACCAAGCGCGACCAATATCAAAAAATGCAGCTCCACCAACTTTAAACAGTTGAAGCAGGTCGTATTCCCAATAATAGCGTTTTTCAAGGTTAACTAAAAAACTACGATCGCCTTGTTGGTAGTCTAGCGGATAGCCACGTAGGCCATTTTCGCCGCCTAAGATTAGCTGTTTGTCGGGGGTTAGGTTTTTAGCATAGTCTAAGCGTATTTTGGCATACCACGATTGTTCAAAACTGGTGTTTAAATAATACTGCACTTGAGTGCTCGCGAGTAAGTTCTCTACTTTGCTTTGTTGTTCGTTCCAACTACCATCTAGGCTAGCATGAAAGCGCCAAAGGGTATTATCGCCACTAAAATGAGCTTTTTTCGCATCAAAAGAGTAAATAGCACGGCTATCGTCATTGCTTAATTCTTCACTTGCATAGCCTAATAAACCTTGCACATTCCAACCGAGATTTAAATCTTCAGTACGATAAATACTGTCGAAATTACGCACTTTTATGTAGTGATCCTCAAACCAATGACCACTGATATATGGATAGCTTAGCTCCCGTTTTTCAGCCAATGGTGTGACGGTATTTACTGTGCTCTCAAAAGCTTGCTGTTCATGGGTATAACCGACGCTAATGCGTTGAGTCCAATTATTAGCAAGCTGTTTAGAGTGGCCAAAGTGAATGCGATTATAGTCTGTTTTCTGGATAAATTGACTGAATACTTCACCACGTTTGTAAAGAGATTCAGTTCGTTGATCAGAGTAGCTTAATAAGCCATAGCTGTAAGGCGTATCAATAGAGTAAAAAGGGTAGCTAAGCTCGAATAAATGGCGTTTACCATCGTCGTTATCAGAGTATTCTATGCGACCACGGTAGCGGCTAGAAAGTATATTAGGATCATCATAAACAAACAGGTAACCATTTCGTTCAGCATCAGTAGTGCGAGCGAGTGATAAACGTTTACCCCAGCCAAATAAATTGGATTCACGAAAACCAATACTCGATTTATTTTCGCCACCGCTGCGGCTAAAGCTAATTTCTGGTAGTAACGTCCATAAGTCGCGGGTGATCACTTTCACATCTATGTCACCATCGCAGTTAGTTTCTGCTTTTATTCTGGCATCGTATAGATAACTTTGGCGACGTAATAAGCGCTCTGATTCGGCGAGTTTTTTCGGCTCATAGTGATCACCAGGTTCGAACAATAAAATACTTTTTATAACATTAGGCTCTGTGGTCATATGAACGCGATTAGCAAAGCGAAATAATGCGTTATTTTCTGCTTCTAAATTGGTATTGAAAACGTTAAGTTGCTCAAGTTCGACCTGGGCTATTTTTGCATTATTAGTTTTTTCTGGCAGCTGTATATCAACATCAAGTTGGCGACGGAGATTTTTTTCAGTGGGTGTAGTTGTGCGCTGATTACTGCAACTTTGCTGCCCGTCATCAAACGATTGCGCTAAGCCATAGGATGAATAGAGCAAAGTGCTGCAACAGCTAGACAATAAAAGTGCATAAGCGTTATTTATCACCATTGAAATCCTTGATTATGGGTTTTTAGCGTTTACCCACTACACACTAAGTTAGTGTATAAGTCTACCTCATTGTTGCAATAGTGTAAGAAAATAGTGTGCTAAAGCTGCTAATAAATGCTCAGCTTCAATGCCTTCGCCATTAATCCAAATGCTGTTACTGTAATGTTCAAAGTTTAAATTAAAGCTCTGCTGCGCATACGTAAAGCGGCATTGGTGGCGATCCGCTCCCGCTGCAAATTCACCAATTACTATTTCTGGGCCATGTAAAAATAACTGCGCCCAAAGCTCGAAATCATCATCGTTGGGCATTTCGCTGGGGATAATAATAATAGCATTATGTTGATTATCTAGTTGCAGCTGAGTCATCAATTTTCTCTTTATTTAAGACTGGGCTAAGTAGTCGCGTATGGCGTGTAAAAAAGGGCTGCCGTACTTATTGAGTTTAGTAAAGCCAACTCCTGACACTTTGAGAAATTCACTGTCATTGGTTGGCATTAGTTGCGCCATTTCTGCGAGGGTTTTATCGTTAAACACCACATATGGTGGCACATCATCCGCATCGGCAAGCTCTTTACGTAAGGCACGTAGTTTGGCAAATAGCTTTTTATCGTAATTAAACTGAGCGAGCTTGTCTTGGTATACGTGCTTCGCTTGCAGACGTGGTTCAGCCATTTGCAGCGCGTATTGACCTTTCAAAATAGCGCGAGCACCTTCTGTTAAGCGCAGTGCTGAGCCTTGGGTGATATCTTGACTCAGTAAGCCTTGGTGAATAAGTTGGCGTAAAATACTGAGCCAAAATTCACTACTGTGGTCTTTACCAATACCATAAGTGCTGAGTTGGTGGTGATTGTTATCCCTAATGCGGCTGGTATTTGCTCCGCGCAGTAGCTCAACTATGTAGCCTAAACCAAACCGTTGTTCGGCACGATACACACACGAAAGGGCTTGTTGTGCCACTAAAGTACCATCAAAACTTTTTGGTGGATTTAGGCAAATATCGCAGTTACCGCACGGTTCGCGTTGATATTCACTAAAATAGTTAAGAAGTATTTGTCGACGACATGTTTGTGCTTCTGCGAAGCTGGCCATGGCGTTAAAACGTTGCTCTTCGACACGACGACGTTGTTCATCTTCAATGTCTTCAAAAAATCGCCTAACACGGCCAATATCGGCCGGATCAAAATACATAATAGCTTCAGCGGCCAAGCCATCACGGCCAGCACGGCCAGTTTCTTGATAGTAAGACTCGATACTTTTGGGAATATCATAATGCAGTACAAAACGGACGTTGGGTTTATTGATGCCCATGCCAAAGGCTACAGTAGCCACCACAATTTGGATATCATCACGGGCGAAACCGGTTTGTACAAATTGGCGTTGCTCGTTACTCATACCAGCATGGTAAGCCGCTGCGTTCATTCCCGCATCAGCGATCTTTTCAGCTATTTCATCAACTCGTTTTCGACTGGTGCAATAAATAATACCACTTTGATTTTGTTGTTCTTTTAAGTAGCGAAGTAATTGCGCCAGCGGTTTGAATTTTTCTTCAATGGTGTAACGAATATTTGGTCGATCGAAACTACCAGTGTGTATATAGGGGTCATTTAAACCAAGCTGCTGGACAATATCAAACCGCGTGGCTTTATCAGCTGTCGCTGTGAGCGCCATCATAGGCACATCTGCAAAGCGCTGTTTTAGTTCGCTTAAGCGGCAGTAGTGAGGGCGAAAATCATGACCCCAATGTGATACACAGTGAGCTTCGTCAATCGCAAATAAACTAATATTAAGGTGGCTTAAGCGCTCTTTAAATTCATGTTGCAGCACTTTTTCAGGTGCAACATACAGTAGCTTAAGCAAACCACTGTGCAGTTGTTGATATATTTGCTGCTGTTCGTCGCGGTTTAAACTGTTATTGATATACGCCGCTTTCACCCCGAGCGCTTGCAATTGTGATACTTGATCTTGCATAAGGGAAATTAATGGCGAAATAACGACTGTCAGACCGCTTAAGGCAAGCGCGGGCACTTGGTAGCATACTGATTTGCCGCCGCCAGTTGGCAGCAATACTAGCGAATCTTGGCCGTTAAGGGCTGCATTGATCACCGTTTCTTGGCCATCACGAAATTCGCTATAGCCAAACACTTGTTTGAGTATAGCTGCGGGACTGCGCACTACGGTGCTTGCTGTGGGATTTGGTGTATTCATCGCGGACATTTTAGAGCTTTTAGGCGACCTTGCATAGGTGCTTTTTATCGCACTTTCTTTTTAGTTGTGCTTTACTCATCTTACCAGTTATAAAGTTGCGGATAATAATAATGAATAAAGCCCAATTAATTGACCAAGTTGCTAAAGTTTTTGTAGAGCAAATGCCGTTTAACCAGTTTTTACAAATAAAAGTTAAATCACTAGATGCGGAACAAGCGCAAATAAGCTTTCCTTGGCAGGATGTCTTTATCGGTAATCCCGCTCAAAAAATTCTCCACGGTGGTGTGATCTCTGCGGTGCTTGATAATGTGGGGGATGCTCGCTGCGGCGGCGATGATAGATAAGCTCACTGAGCTTAATATAGTTAGTATTCAAACCAAGCTAGCGACACTCGGCACCATCGATTTGCGCACTGATTACTTGCGTCCAGGCAAAGGACTTGAATTTACCGCTAGTGCCAAGCTAATTCGCTCCGGTAATAAAGTATGCGTATGTCGGATGGAGCTCCATAACGAACAAGGTACTCAAATAGCTTTTGGCACGGCAACTTATTTAGTTGGATAAAGCGTAGCTGGCAGGTAAACTAGCGGCCTTTCATCTACATCAGAAACAATCTATGCCAACTAATCCTGAACAGCGTAAAGGTGTTATCTTAGCCTGTATGGCTTTTTTTATGTGGGGCTTAGCACCTATTTATTTTAAATTACTACAGCATATATCAGCTTTTGAAATACTGATGCATCGTGTGGTTTGGTCGGTATTATTCATCGTCATCATTGTTGCAGTAATGAAGCAATGGCATAAAGTGCAGCATATGCTTAAACACCCTAAACTCATTGCTATGCTGGTTATTACGGCCACCTTACTTGGCTTTAACTGGGGGCTATTTATTTGGGCGGTTAATAATGATCATATGCTTGATGCAAGTCTTGGTTATTATATCAATCCGTTATTAAACGTACTGCTAGGTATGCTTTTTTTAAGTGAAAAACTACGCAAATGGCAAGCGCTAGCGGTTGCTCTGGCGTTATGTGGTGTGGTGATCCAAGTTATTAGTTTTGGCTCATTTCCGGTGGTCGCACTTTCATTAGCAGGGTCATTTGCGGTGTATGGCTTACTTCGTAAAAAGTTACCTATCGAATCATTGCTTAGGGTTACTACTAGAGGCATTAATATTATTGCCAGTTGCTTTAGTATATTGGTGGTTAATGGCGCCATCGAATAGCTCTGATTTCGTAGCGAATGATTGGCATACTAATGTATTGTTGATCAGTGCAGGCGTTATTACCACACTGCCACTACTTTGCTTTACAGGTGCTGCCAAGCGATTGCAGTATACTACCTTAGGGTTTTTCCAATATATTGGGCCAAGTTTAATGTTTGTGTTGGCGGTGGTATTTTATGGTGAAGTATTTAGTGCTGAACGAATAGTAACATTTGCTTGTATTTGGAGTGCGCTGGCAATTTTTAGCTACGATTCATATCGACAAGCACAAAAGCGCAAGCGTGAAAATATCCCTGCTCCAACTAAGCCTGTTTAAGCACTGACTTTATTGCGGCCCGTTTCTTTGGCTTCATAAAGTTTAACATCAGCCTGTTTTAATAATTCATCGATTTGATAAACAGACTGATGTGCGTAACCAATAGACAAGGTAAATTTAATTTTCTGTTGGCTAAATTCAGGGCTATTGAGCTCAATGAAATGACGAAAACCCTCTAGGCGTTTTACTACTTCATTTTTATCAGTATCACTAAAATAAACTGCAAATTCTTCACCGCCTAAACGAGCTGCTAAGTGCTTTTTAAAATATTTAGCAAAGCAGATAGCCAGTCCCTTGAGTACTTCATCGCCGGCATCATGGCCGTAGGTATCGTTGATTGATTTAAAGTGGTCAATATCAAACATTGCTAAAGAAGGTGTTAATTCTTGTTTCTTCAGTTGTTTTAACGATTTTGCGGTTTCTTCAAAGAAGTAGCGACGATTAGGTAGTTTAGTTAAATAGTCAGTATTGGCTTGCAAGCGAATAGTCGTAATTTGCTCTAGCATGTCAACGTTTTGGCTCAAACGACAATAAAACTCTTCGCTGTTAAATGGTTTACGTAAATAATCGTTAGCACCATTTTTTAAGAAGCGTGCGGAAAGGTGTGAAGTATCAGAACCTGAAATACCAATAATGGCTTTTTCATCATTGCTGTATAAACGGCGGATCTCAGTACATAATTCATCACCATTCATATTGGGCATTTCATTATCAGTAATGATCACGGCTACATCGGGAGTTTTTTCCAGTACGGCGAGCGCTTCAACACCATCATTGGCCTCTAAAACCTGATACTTATGGCGTTTCAGTAAATTACAGATATGATGTCGAGTTGCAACAGAGTCATCAACCACCAATACTTTGACCTCTTCATTACGAGGTAAGCGTTGTAACTGTTTTTCTAAATATTGGTAAGCTTGTTTATTTTCTTTGGTGATGTAATCAATGATTGGGTATTTTTCAACAGTATCACGGGTTTTTAAATCTATGTTACCTGTCATGACAATGGTGGGGATATCAGCTGCTATAGTGCAGGGAATTGCTTCCCCTTGCGGAGCGTCCGGTAAAATAAAATCTACCACTGCGCAAAAATAGCTATTTTTGCTGATTAACTCTTTTGCTTGCGCTAATGTGCCAGCTATATCAGCGTCATAGCCAACTTTAATTGCAATGTGTTTTTGCACTCGCGCTATAGTTGGCGTATCTTCAATGATGAGTATTTTTCGTGTCACGTAACACCTTGTTTTTGGCATAGCCAAGTTTATTCAGTTATACAAGTTGTAACTGTTAAAACACGAAAAAGCAAATAACACCATTACTTTTATAAACTATCAGACTCCGAATAGTAGTCTGGATTTTGTGGTGCAGGACTTGAAATTTTAGAACGCCCAAACAGAGTATGAAACTTTGCTTTACAGGTCGTTAGCTTTAGGTATTTAATCCACGCACGTTCAATTGCGTTGGTTGGTTCTTGATTACCAGAGACAACGGCAAAAAATTGTTCTTGGATTTCATTTTGTGGTTCAAGGGTTTTATTATATAACCCTTTTAGAACAACACCGTGTTGTTCAAGGATACTGGCTTCTAGTAAGGTGAAATTACCGCTGCGGCCGAATCCGCGCGGAAAGTTTTGATCATCATAAAACTGACGTTGGCTTACAAATGCTTGGCGAAGTAGTGAAATATCATTGCTCATGGCTGTTTCCTCATACCCTATTTTCAAGCTGGAGTATGGATCAAGTTGCGCAATTTATTAAACAAAAAATTTTTATCGTGAGGATAAATAATTGGATATAGATTTATTGAAAACCTTTGTCGAAGTGGTACGTACTCGTCACTTTGGTAAAGCGGCTGAAAACCTTTACATTACGCAGTCTGCGGTGAGTTTTCGAATTCGTCAATTAGAACAAGGACTAGGGGTTAATTTATTTATCCGCCAACGTAATAACATCCAATTGACTGCACCAGGGGAGCGCTTATTACCCCATGCGCAAATGATTATTACTGGTATGCAACGAGCTAAAGTCGATGTTGCTCTTGCTGATAATATGCATAAGCAAGTAAGTTTAGCAGGGACGCCCAATATTTGGGATGCTTTTTTACAGTTTGGTATCACTAATATTGTTTCTGCAATGCCAGGGGTATCGCTGGTGGCTGAAGTTAAAGCACAGCAAGAAAGTACAAGGTTATTATTAGAGCGCACCTTAGATCTAGCGATTTTATTTGATCCACCAAAAGTGGATGAATTAGTAGTTGAGCGTATTTGCACCTTGCCAATTATACCTATCAGTGCATTTGAAGGAGCTGCTAATGATAACTTTTTTGATAATCAATATGTCTATGTTGACTGGGGAACTACCTTCTCACTTTGGCATGCACGGCAATTTACTGGCCACACTCCACCATATTTTCGTACCAGCACAGGACGCATTGCATTAGATTTGATACTACAATGTGGAGGTAGTGCATTTATTCCTGAAGTTTTAGCGAAAAGCCATATAGATAAAGGGGAGCTACATCGAGTGTCTGATGTGGAACATACTTCTCGGGATATTTTTGTCGCTTATCACAGAGATAATGAACAAAAACCCTTGCTTGAGACGTTGGTTAATTTATTACTGGAATTAACACCAACAATAAGCAGTGAATTTAGTGCTAAGTAAGCTATATATGACAGTTTTGTGTTGATTTGATGTCTTTTGTTGTTCCTTTTTATGAATAATATGAGTCATAAATATTTCTGTTGTAATATTTCTGTCATTTACCGCAGGCAAAATGCAGCGAATTAAAAATTAGTCTGTTGCGTTTATTGAGGAAATAATATGAAATTTGCAAAGTCGAGCCTATTACTAGCTGTGTTAAGTGGTTTATCTTTTTCTGCATTTGCTGATGTTGATGTGTATGGTAAAGCAAATGTCTCTGTGCAATCTTCGGATGACGGTGAAGGGTCATTCAGCGAAATTAAAAGCAATGCATCGCGAATCGGTTTTAAAGGTTCTGAAAACATCAGTGATGGCTTAGAAGCTATTTATAAGTTCGAATTTCAAGTTAATGTTTCTGATGATTCAAAAGACACGGTTACATCACGTAATCAATACGTTGGTTTAAAAGGTGGATTTGGTCAACTAGTGATTGGCCGTAATGATACTGCTTTAAAGCAATCACAAGGAAAGTTGGATTTATTTGATAACCTTGAAGGTGATATCAAAAATTTATTTAAAGGTGAAAACCGTCTTAGTGATACAGTTACTTATTCATCAAAGGATTTAAGTGGCTTTAAAGTGCTTGCAACTTACGTTGCAGAAAAAGACAGTTATGGCGATAGCGGTTATTCATTAGCACTTACTTATGGCGATGCTGGACTGAAGAAAAGCAATGTTTATGCATCAGTTGCTGCCGACAGTGAAGTTAATGGTTATGATGTTGTACGCGCTACCGTGCAAGGGAAGGTAGCTGATTTTAAATTAGGTGCAATGTACCAAAGCCAAGAAAAAGTGGATGGTAGCGGTGATGCCGATGGTTATTTAGTTAATGCGGCTTACACTCTTGATAGCAATACATTTAAAGTTCAATACCAAGTAATGGATTTTGATGCGGGTGATAAAAAGTCTGCCATCTCTGCAGGTGTTGATCACTCCTTGAGCAAAAACACCAAGTTATTTGCCTTCTACACTAATTTTGATATGGACAGCAATGTTGATCAAGATTACTTAGGTGTTGGCATGGAATACAAGTTTTAGTCTTTAGACTGTTGAAAAAGCCTTACTTATTACAGTAAGGCTTTTTACAATTAAGCTTGTGCATACACTGATTTACCCGCAAGCCAGCGATTGATTAGTTGTTCTACTTGTTCAGGATACTGGCGGAGCATTTGTAGTGCGATAGGTCTGACTAAGTTGAGTGTGTGCTTATCTCTGGTTAAGTCAGCAATTTTAAATTCCGCTAAACCTGTTTGTTTTGTGCCGAGCACTTCACCTGGACCACGAATTTCCAAATCACGTTCTGCAATTACAAAACCATCATTGCTATCTCTTAGAACAGCCAAACGTTTTTGTGCAGTATGAGACAGCGGTGCGTGGTATAAAAGCACACAATGGGATGCGATTGCACCACGACCAACTCGACCACGTAACTGATGTAATTGTGCAAGGCCTAGCCGTTCAGGATTTTCAATGATGATCAAACTGGCATTCGGCACATCTACACCGACTTCAATGACCGTTGTCGCCACTAATATATGAATCTTTCCAGCTTTGAACTCGCTCATAATAGCTTGCTTTTCTGCTGCTTTCATACGGCCATGAACTAATCCTATAGTTAACTCTGGCAGTGCATGAGTTAATTGCAGTGCGCTATCTTCTGCTGCTTGGCATTGCAATGCTTCCGATTCATCAATTAAGGTGCATACCCAATATACTTGACGACCTTGCTCGGTACAGGCTGTTTTTACACGAGCAATAATTTCATCACGACGCGTATCAGGTAGTGCAATGGTTTTAATTGGGGTACGTCCTGGTGGCAACTCATCAATCACGGACGTTTCTAAATCGGCATAAGCTGTCATCGCCAGTGTACGTGGGATCGGTGTTGCTGTCATAACCAGTTGATGGGGATAGCAATCACCAAAACGGCCTTTTTCTCGTAGCGATAAGCGCTGATGGACGCCAAAGCGGTGTTGTTCGTCAATAATAATAAGCACTAGGTTATTAAATGTTACTTGTTCTTGAAATAACGCATGAGTCCCAACAATCATTTGCGCTTCACCTGATGCTATTTTTTCAAGCGTTGCGCTGCGTTCTTTTCCTTTGGTTTTACCACCGAGCCATGCTGTAGTTATACCTAAAGCCGTAAACCAATTTTCGAAAGTAATGCCATGTTGTTCTGACAGAATTTCGGTGGGTGCCATTAATGCCACCTGATAGCCCTGTGCGATAGCTGTTAAGGCGCTCAGTGCCGCAACCAGGGTTTTACCTGAGCCAACATCGCCTTGTACTAAGCGCATCATTGGATAAGGAGACTGCAAATCGTTTTTTATTTCAGCGACGACTTTGTTTTGCGCGTTGGTTGGAGCAAAGGGGAGCTGCGCTAAAAAGTCATGCTCCAGATGATTAATAGGGTTCAGAGCAACTGCTTTTACTTGCTGTCCTTGTTGACGTAATTTTAATAAGCTCAAATTTTGCGCCAGTAACTCTTCAAACACTAAACGTTGTTGAGCCGGTGCAGGCCTTGCTCTAATGCGGTGATATCTACATCATTAGCGGGGCGATGTAAAAGTAGCAGTGCTTGAGTTAAATCCATACCAGCGTGTTGGAATTGCACTGGCAATAACTCTTCTACCTGATATTTTTCAAGTAATGCAATCGCCTGATCACTTAATGCACGGATCGACAGTTGTTTTAACCCTTCCGTTGTCGAGTAAACAGGCGTTAGTGTGGTTGCTGTTGGTTGTTCGCTCGGTGTATCGCTGAGGCTGTATTCAGGATGAGTCATTTCATAACCGACTCTGCCACGTCGTACCTCGCCAAAACAGCGGATCACCTTACCGCTACTTAAGGTATTCTTTTGTGCTGCAGTAAAATTAAAAAATCGCAGGGTGAGTCGTCCAGTACCATCGTTAACTTGGCAAACGAGCATTTTACGTTTACCAAAGGTAATTTGGCTGGTTTCTATGGTGGCTTCAATACTGACATGACTATGCACAGCTAAATCACTGATAGCATAAATACGGGTGCGGTCTTCATATCGAAGCGGTAGATGAAAGAGCATATCTTGCACTGTGCTAATGCCGAGTTTTTTTAGCCGCTCGGCCATCTTTGGACCAACGCCTTTGAGGTCAGTGATTGGGTAGCGGCTTAAAGTTGGCTTTGACACAATACGCTCAAATCTTTCATTTTTAGATACTTTTTAGTTTACGTGCGAACAGGCCTGTCATCAAGCATGTTTTAATTTGTGCCAAAACTCATCATCAGCGATGATTTCACCATTTTCATCGAGGGCTGGATAGGGTTGCGATTTTTCTTTGCATTTTTGTGCAATGATTGGATGGCAACCTTCAAATAGCATCTTATGTTTTATGCTCTCATCCAGCATAGTGCGCTCATATAAGCCGGCTTGCAGGCGTTGGTTTTGTGCCTCAAATAATATCAGTGCAGCGGCCACAGACACATTCAGAGACTGCGCCATACCTTGCATTGGAATAATAATGTTTTTATCTGCGTGGGCAAGCGCTTGTGGAGAGATCCTGGTTTTTTCTTGGCCGACAATAATGGCTGTTGGCAGAGTATAATCAATCTCACGGTAGTCAACAGCATCAGGGCATAAGTTAGTAGCGAGTATTTGTACTTGCGGATTATGCAGGCGCATCATAGCCACAGCGCTGTCGATATCTTTATGTAAGTGAGTTGCGATCCAATTTTTACTGCCCCCAGAGGTATTATTGGTGAGCCATTTTTGGTTTTGTGGCCATACTGCATGAACATTATGGCAACCCACAGCATCAGCGCTGCGAACAATTGCAGACAAGTTATGGTGTTTGTGCACATCTTCTAAGCACACGGTTAAATCGGTTTGACGACGATCTAGTACGTGTTTAATGCGATGATAGCGGGTGTTTTCCATTTTTAGCCTTGTCTGAACTCATAAAATTGCCGCTATTATACGGGAATTACCGTCTTAAGGCATTACTGAGCGGCTAATTGGGTTTTGCAGTGATATTAGCGTTTCGGTTGACTGAATAGCTTCGATAGCTTGAATCTTATTGATCAATACATCTTGTAAATGATCAATTGAACGGGTCATTACCTTAATAAAAATACTGTAGTTACCGGTTGTGTAATAAGCCTCAACGACTTCTTCAAGTTCCTTTAGGTGCAATAAGGTTTGTGGGTAGTCTCGAGCATTATTGAGGTTGATGCCAATAAAACAACATACATCGTAGCCTAACTGCTTGGCATTGACGCTAACTTGGGTGCCTGTAATGATCCCGGCTTGTTTCATTTTTTCAATCCGTACATGAATTGTACCTGCGCTAACGGCGAACCGTTTGGCTAATTCTGCATAGGCTGTGCGGGCATTATCCATTAATGCGTGGAGGATCTGTTTATCAAGATTATCGATTTGATAATTTTCCATATAAATATCATCTTTAAATTATTGAATCATCATTTTTTATACCACTAAATTAATCAAATTAATATGGTAAAGGTGTTTTTGTTATTGGTTATTGAATTAAAGTGCAAAATGATTGAGGATTGCTTTAACGACATGGTTGCTCATAGTGCAATCATGCATTTATGCAAGTAACAATAACTGGGAATGAGGCCAATTATTATGAGTTCACACTTTGTCAAGCAACAGCTGCAAATTAGTAAAGTTAAACAGTATTTTTCACACCAGCTAGAACAACAGCTAGGGTTAATTGAAGTACAAGCGCCTATTTTGGCTAAAGTAGGCGATGGTATCCAAGATAACCTAAGTGGCACTGAAAATGCGGTTGCGGTAAAAGTTAAAACTATTCCAGCGAGTCAATTTGAAGTGGTTCACTCTTTGGCAAAATGGAAGCGAAAAACACTAGCTGAGCACGGCTTTGCAATTGGTGAAGGTTTATACACACATATGAAAGCGTTGCGCCCGGATGAAGAGTCATTAAGCCCCATCCATTCTGTTTATGTTGATCAGTGGGATTGGGAGAAAGTAATTTGTGCCAGTTCTGAGCGCTCTCTTGATAAGTTAAAAGAAACAGTACAAGCCTTGTATAAAGGCTTAAAAGCAACCGAGCAATTTGTTGCTGATGAATTTGGTATATCACCATTTTTACCCGCTGATATTACTTTTGTACACAGTGAACAGTTACGTCAAATGTACCCTGATTTTACCGCCAAGCAGCGCGAAAAAGCGATTACACAAGAATATGGTGCGGTGTTTTTGATAGGCATTGGTGGGGCATTAGCCGATGGTAAGATTCATGATGTACGCGCACCTGACTACGATGATTGGTCGACTCAGACCTGCGAGCAATACAGTGGCTTAAATGGTGATATTTTACTGTGGAACCCTGTGCTTGAAGATGCTTTTGAAATTTCATCAATGGGTATTCGCGTATCACCAGAAGCATTAGTTGCACAGCTTGCAATTACCGGTGACCAAGCTCGTTTAGAATTTGATTGGCATAAGCAACTACTAGCTAAACAATTACCACAGACAATAGGTGGTGGCATTGGTCAATCTCGATTGGCGATGTTGTTATTACAAAAACCTCACATCGGTCAAGTACAAGTAAGTGTATGGCCGGAGGAGTTAAAACAACAAGTGGCTGGTATTTTATAACGTAGACGAGACAATAGAGACTATCTGCTGTTAGTCTCTATCTGCTTGCGATCAACTGGTTTTAAATTCAATCTCTATTTTTCCTTCTTGCAGTTTTACGTTACAAGGAGGATAGCTGCGATTTGTTCTTAATACTTTATCGAAAATGTGGATTTCTACCCCAGAATGCAATTTTTTATTGACCGCTAAATTAGCATTATCAAGTAGTTCATATAGACTTTGTTCTAGCGTTGTTAGGCGTTTTTCTAGCTGCTCTGCTTGTTGGCAATAATGTTGCTGAGTAGCTCCAATTTTAGCGAGCAATAGTTTTTTCTTATCTAAATCTTTTACTAAATCGGCCTTTTCTAGCGTTGCTTGCAGGGTGTCTAATTGCTCATCGGTTTTAGCTAATTCTTTAAGGCATTCATCGGTTTCAGTAGTAACAGACTTTCCTGAGGCAACCATGTTTATGAGCATTTTAGCGCCAGATTCATTACCAATTTCACCAGCGATAATCATTCCGGCATCCAGGATCTCGCCACCAAATAACTTCCCTTGTGGATTGTCTGCTTGGCCTATCTGTAAAAGCTTAGTCGCTTTCATTGCGCAGTGGCTAGCTTGGCGCTCAATAAAAATATTATTACCTTCAAGGTAGCTATATTGGGCGTGAGATAAATGAATATCACCGTTACAAATAATTTTGCACGAAAGTGTTTTATCATCTAGCTGGTGGCCAATCACACCTTGTTTAATGGTGATATTACCTTGCGCTGTCAGTTCTCCGGATTCAACCGTCCCCATCACAGTTATATCGCCTTTCGCGGTTACTTTCATGCCTGGCTCTATATTATGAGTGACAATAATGCTGCCATCAAAGTTTATATGGCCGCTTTTAACTGTGACATCGCCAATCGTAAAAATATCATCAACGCGCATGCCATTTTGTATTTCGACTGGTACGCCCGCAATACTTGAGATTAATTCAAGAGGATTAGTTTTTGATATTTCACTGCCCTCACCAGCAACTAGCGGGCTACTTTCTCCTGCTTTTGCCGGAAGTACATCGCCTTTTACGGTAAAACCTTCTTTACCAGGGGTTGCGGGTTGCTGTCGAACTAACAATGTACCGGGTTCAACACTTGCTAACTTGCCAAAGTCGCGCATATCGACAGTGCCATCTTCGCGCAGTTTCGGGGTATGCAAACGCTCTTTTAAAGTTAATACTTGAGGGAGTAATTTTGATGATTTGCCGTCTTCTGGTAAGCGACCTTTAGCGAGGATACCTTTAACGGTAGTGCCAGCGGGTAATTCAAATTGTTTTTGTAGCAGCTGCTCTAAAAATGCTTGTTTGTAGCCCCGAGCAACCCCAGCTTTGATCAGCTGCTGTTTCGCTTGATCAAGGGCTAAAACTTTGCCACCTTGTGCGAGTGTGAGTTCGCCTGTTGCTAACATTTTATCATCACTGAGTGTAACAGTTAGTGTGGCGTCATGCTTACTGGCAACCACTAAACTACGTTCGCTACTAGGCTCTTTAAAAAAAGCATTGATAGCATCATAGTCTATGCGACATTCACAGAATGTTGATTTTTCTAGAGCCTCAATAACAAAAGCGGCACTAGGCGGCGAATGTTCTATAACATCGAGTAGTACATTACCGTTATGAGCAAGCTTAAACACGGATCATCCTTTTACAACACTTAAGTTAAAGGTTTTTATAATTATATAAGGATAGAGTGCTAGAGATTTGAATAACTGTCAAGAAAATCGAGGAAAAGGGGACTGATGAGTTAATACACCTAAGCATAAATACCTAGGTGTATTGCTGTAAGCTTAATTTGTTGAAGGCAATTCCATAATACCGTCAATTTCAACTTGCACGTTTTTTGGTAATGCGCGCACGCCAATTGCTGCTCGGGCAGGGTAAGGTGCTTTGAAGTATTGGCTCATTACTTCATTTACCGTCGCAAAGTTAGATAGATCAGTTAAATAGATATTAACTTTTACCAAGTCTTGGATGTTGCCACCGGCTTCTTCACATACCGCACTAATATTTTTAAATACTTGATGTGTTTGTTCTGCGAAATCTTCAGAGATCACTTCCATCGTTGCTGGAACTAATGGAATTTGACCCGATAAGTAAACTGCTGTACCAACTTTTACTGCTTGGCTATAAGTGCCGATGGCAGCAGGTGCTAGATCCGTAGAAATAAATGCTTTATTCATGATTTTCCTATGTTATTTTTTACGATAGACTTTTTGCACATCAGGCATTACGCGAATGCGGCGCATGATATTAGCAACATGGACACGGTTTTTCACGGTGATCCCTAAATCTATCACGTATAAATTACTTTCTTTTTCATCTGTGGCAATTTCCACTATGTTTGCTTGGGTTGTAGCAATTACATTGGTTAGTTTTGCGAGTGCGCCTTGGTGGTTTATGATTTCCACACGCAGTGCTGCAATATATTCTTTTTCTGGATTATCATCCCATTTAACAACCAAGTACTTGGAGCGTTCAGTTTCCCAGCCGCGAATATTTTTACATTCTTGGCGGTGAACCGTGATGCCTTTACCTTGGCTTATATGTGCGGTGATAGCATCCCCAGGCACTGGTCGACAACATTTAGAATAATTAACTAGCATGCCTTCAGTGCCAATAATGGTCGCTTTAGCATTTTTAGTCATATCGCCTAAATCATCATTGTCATTTTGCAGTAAGCGGCGTGCGATCAGCATGCTCATTAAATTACCGCAGCCAATTTCAACTAATAGCTCTAATACAGTATTGAGTTCATGTTCTGCTAATACGCGACTAATATTTTCGTCAGGCAGATCATCGAACTTCGTTTCACCTAAAGCTGAGTCGAGTAAGCGACGGCCAAGTAATAAAGCTTCTTCATGATGTTGGCTCCTCAGGTAATTGCGAATTCCTAAACGTGCTTTACCGGTAACAATAAAGTTTAACCACGTTGCGTTAGGGTGCGCACCTGAGCTGGTAATCACTTCAACTGTTTGACCCGTATCTAATGCTTTACTTAACGGATGAGGTTTACGGTTAACGCGTGCACCCACACAGGTATTACCAACATCGGTATGGACCGCGTATGCAAAATCAACGGCGGTTGCACCCATAGGTAACTCGACTATGCGACCATCAGGAGTGAACACGTAAATTTCTTCTGGGAATAGCTCTGTTTTAACGTTTTCAACAAATTCAAATGATGAGCCTGCGCTTTGTTGTAATTCCAACAAACTTTGCATCCACTGACGTGCACGTTGTTGTGCAGTGTGGCCTGCGCTATCACCGGATTTTTTATACATCCAATGAGCAGCAACTCCTTTATCTGCCATGTGATCCATATCGTGAGTACGGATCTGGATCTCAACAGGGATCCCATGTGGACCAACTAATGAGGTATGCAACGATTGATAACCATTAGTTTTAGGTACTGCTATATAATCTTTAAAGCGAGTTTCAATTGGCTTATATAAATTATGGGCAACACCAAGTACCCGATAGCAGATATCCATTGAATCAACTGCAATTCTAAATGCGTAGATATCCATGACTTCATTAAACAGTAACTCTTTATTAAGCATTTTTTTATAAATACTATATAAGTGTTTTTCGCGCCCAGAAACAGTGGCTGTAATGCCAGCTTCTTCAAGGCGTGCTGTTATCTCGGTTTGGATATTTGAAATGACTTCTTTGCGATTGCCGCGCGCTTTGGCAACTTCTGACTTTAAAGCGCGATGACGCATCGGGTAGAGGGCTTGAAAACCTAAATCCTCTAACTCATTTTTAATATCGTGAATACCTAAACGATTAGCAATCGGCGCATAAATCTCTAACGTTTCGCGGGCAATACGTCGACGTTTGTCAGGACGTAATGCTCCAAGAGTGCGCATATTATGAGTACGATCAGCAAGTTTGATTAAAATAACACGAATATCTTGTGTCATTGCCATAATCATTTTTCGATAGTTTTCAGCTTGGAATTCTTTTTTATCTTTAAAGCTGAGCTTATCAAGCTTGCTTACGCCCTCAACTAATTCGGCGACTGTCTCGCCAAAAATTTCGGCTAAATCTTGTTGGCTAAAGTCGGTGTCTTCAATCACATCATGCATTAATGCAGCCATTAACGTTTCGTGATCTAAATGCATACCAGCCAGAATTTGGCTTACTTCAACAGGGTGAGTAATGTAAGGTTCGCCACTTGAGCGAGTTTGACCCTCATGGGCCTCTCGGGCTACCACATAGGCTTTTTGTACCAGCTCTACATCAGCAGCAGGTAAGTATTCTGATATTTTCTTTTTTAGACCTTCAAAAAGATACATTCACACTCCAATGTTCTCGTGAAGCAAATAGGTAACGGTATGTTAAGAATATACGATGAAAAGAAGGGATTGCCAACGGCTAGAATAGAAATACTATACCGTTGGCTAAATCAGACAAGGAAGTCAGATTATTGGTTGCCGCCTACAATAGCTGCAACTGCAACCATTTCAGCCGCCTCTTGATGTTGTTGCTCTTCACGATCAATAAGATCCATTGATGAGCTATCTACTAAACCAAGTTCAATTTCACGTAAAGCAACAACCGTTGGTTTATCGTTTTCAGGATCAACCAGTGGCTTTTTACCACCGACCGCGATTTGACGGGCACGACGGGCCGCAACTAAAATTAAATCAAAACGATTACCAATTGCATCTACTGCATCTTCAACAGTTACGCGAGCCATCTTAGCACTCCAAATAAATTTTTAAGCAAAGACGTAGTTTACTGCACCGAGTCAGATTCGCCAATAGCTTGTGGTTAATTTAAACAAATAAAATACTTACTGAACCCAAATTAGGATTTAACGCAGTAAGTCTACGAGTAAATCTTGATGGCGAATAGCTTGGCTTTGTAGCGATAAGCGTTTTGCCAATACGATCGTCTCAATTTCCTTCAGCGCAGTTGCAAAATCATCGTTAACCACGACATAGTCATATTCATTGTAATGAGACGTTTCAGATTGTGCTTTTGCCATGCGACCAGCAATGATTTCTTGTGAATCTTGGCCGCGATTATTTAAGCGCGCTTCAAGCTCAACTTTTGACGGTGGTAGGATAAAAATGGTTTCAACATCAGCGACCAGATCACGAACTTGACGTGCACCTTGCCAATCAATATCTAAAAATACATCAATACCTGCTGCAAGCTGCTCTTCAATTGCTTGCTTTGATGTACCGTAGTAATTATCGAACACTTGCGCCCATTCAAAAAAATCATTCTTTTCAATTAATGATTTGAATTCATCAACATTTACAAAGTGGTAATGCACGCCATTTGCTTCGCCCGGACGAGGCGAGCGAGTAGTATGCGATACAGATACTTTTATATCATTATACTTAGTTAACAATGCATTGATTAAGCTGGATTTACCCGCACCAGATGGTGCCGATAAAATAAATAAGTTTCCGCGAGTTTGCGTCATTACTTTGCTCTCTACTAAAAATAAATAGGCTTGAGTTACAAGTAACTCAAGCCTTAGATAACACCATTATACTTTAATAACCAAACACTGCTCAAGTTGAGCCAAGAAACACTTACTCAATATTCTGGATCTGCTCACGCATTTGCTCTATCAATACTTTAAGCTCAACCGCAGCATTGGTGATGTCGCTATTGATTGATTTAGAGGCGAGGGTGTTTGCTTCGCGGTTAAACTCTTGCATCATGAAATCTAAACGACGACCACAAGCGCCACCTTTTTTAAGGATTTTTTTAGTTTCTTTGACATGAGATTTTAAACGGTCTAGTTCTTCAGCTACGTCTTGTTTTTGTGCAAGGTAGATGAGCTCTTGCTCAAGGCGAGCTTCGTCAATATTTGCAGTTAAATCTTCTAATTTTTGTGCTAATTTTTCACGCTGCCATTTGGCAATTTCTGGCATGTGAGTTTCAACTATCGCTACTTGCTCTAAAATAGCATCAAGGCGAGTGGCTATCATCTCTTCAAGATTAGCGCCTTCATCACCACGTGCAGATTTAAAATCTTCAATCACTTGATCAAAACCAGCAATGAGTGCGGTGTTAACGCTATCCATATCTAGCTCTTCAGCTTCCATAACACCAGGCCAACGTAAGATGTCGACAGGATTAATATCGCCATTACTTTGTTGTTGCACCCATTTGGCGCTATTGATCAGTTGTGCAGCCAACGCCTCATTAATTGAAAGTTCACCAACATGGGCTGGGTTTGCCACAAACTTTAAGAACACTTCAACCTTGCCGCGTTGTAAATGTTTACGTAGGCGCTCACGGATCACCGGCTCCATGCCACGAAATTGCTCAGGTGCGCGAATAAAGGTTTCAAGGTAGCGTTGGTTAACTGAACGAACTTCCCACGTGCCAGTGCCCCAATCGCCTTTTATTTCGCGACGCGCGTAAGCAGTCATACTGTGGATCATGGATGGTTTCCTAGTTTTATTAAACAATATTAAAAGTGATTATACCGTAACACTGGTTAAGCTCTAGCGGAAATTTTTGTTGCTGCGAATTTTACAATTTGCTTTTGTTTAAATCAGCATGGCATCTACAGCTATATATACATATAATGTGGGAAATTCTGAATTAAGGGGATCGTGAATGCGTCCAAGCGAAAGAACACCTAACCAAATTAGACCGGTTACATTTACACGTAATTACACTTTGCATGCTGAAGGCTCTGTGTTGGTTGAGTTTGGTAACACAAAAGTACTTTGTACAGCCACTGTTGAATCAGGTGTACCGCGTTTTATGAAAGGCCAAGGTAAAGGCTGGATCACAGCTGAGTACGGTATGTTACCGCGCTCTACCCATACCCGAAATGGCCGTGAAGCGGCGCGTGGCAAGCAAAGCGGTCGTACTATGGAAATTCAACGTTTAATTGCACGCGCACTTCGTGCCGCAGTTGATTTAAAAGCGTTAGGCGAAAATACCATTACTATTGATTGTGATGTTATTCAAGCTGATGGCGGAACTCGTACTGCATCAATCAGTGGTGCTTGTGTTGCTCTAGTCGATGCGTTAACACATATGCGTAGCAAGGGTATGATCAATTCAAATCCTCTTAAATTTATGATTGCAGCTATTTCGGTAGGTATTTATAAAGGCCAAGCTATTAGCGATTTAGAATATTTAGAAGATTCTGACGCTGAAACAGATATGAACGTAATTCTGACCGAAACAGGTAAAATTATTGAAGTGCAGGGTACAGCCGAGGGCGAACCTTTCTCGTTTGATGAGCTTGATGAATTACTCACTCTTGCGAAGCATTCAATCCGCGAAATCATTGACGTTCAGAAGCAAGCATTAGCTTAATAAGTAATAGGTTTATAGTAATGAAAGATTATCAAATAGAGTTTATTGAATTCGCCTTAGAAAAACAGGTGTTAAAGTTTGGTGAGTTTACTTTAAAGTCTGGCCGTACTAGCCCTTACTTCTTTAATGCGGGATTGTTTAATACAGGTCGTGACCTTGCACGTCTTGGTCGTTTTTATGCTGCCGCCCTTGAAGATGCAGGCATTGAATATGATGTTTTATTCGGTCCTGCTTATAAAGGTATTCCAATTGCAACAACTACCGCAGTAGCACTTGCAGATCATCACAATAAAGATGTGCCTTATTGCTTTAACCGTAAAGAGAAGAAAGCACACGGTGAAGGCGGCACATTAGTAGGCTCTGAGCTAAAAGGCAAAATCATGTTAGTAGATGACGTGATCACTGCTGGCACAGCAATTCGTGAGTCTATGGAAATTATTGCAGAAAATGGTGCGGATCTAAGTGGTGTCTTGATAGCTCTTGATCGTCAAGAAAAAGGCAAAGCTGAACTGTCTGCAATTCAAGAAGTAGAACGTGACTTTAATACTAAAGTAGTTTCAATAGTAAAACTTGCAGATTTAATTAGCTACCTTGAAACTAAAGGTACTATGAACGAGCATCTTGCATCAGTAAAAGCTTATCGTGAGCAATATGGTATAGCTTAACCTAAGTATACTTAAAGCTATTCAACAAAAGCCCGATGATTTTCATCGGGCTTTTGCGTTTTATAACCGTATAAAGTTATTTTGAAGTTAAAAAAGTATCTCTTTTGTAGGGTTTGGCTTGAATTTTGAACGAACAGCACTTTATTTCAAGTTTTCTTTAAAAAACGCTTGCGTAAAATTCGCCGCGCCCTATAATGCGACCCCACTGAGACGGCAGACAGCAACGCTTAGCGAGGCAAGAGTTAATCAGTTAGTCGAGTAAAACTTGAGTTTAGATTTTTAATAAAGTTTAAAATTAAGTGTTGACAAAAAAATAGGAAAGCGTAACATGCGCAGCCCTAGCGAGATAAAGTTTAACTTTAACCGCAGCGTTCTTTAACAATATAAAGCAATCATCTGTGTGGGCACTCGTACAGATTGAGTTCTAACAGCCAAGCTTGGTTCGCTAAGCAAGGCAAAAAATTTAGAGTCTCAATTGAAACTGAGTGACCAACAGAAGTAACTTATTTATAAGTTGCTTCGGCACAGTCAATTCAATATCGAAAGATATTAAATAAATTCAGAATTCATTGAGCTGTCGAAAGACAAAAAACTTTTAATTGAAGAGTTTGATCATGGCTCAGATTGAACGCTGGCGGCAGGCCTAACACATGCAAGTCGAGCGGTAACAGAGAGTAGCTTGCTACTTTGCTGACGAGCGGCGGACGGGTGAGTAATGCTTGGGAATATGCCTTTTGGTGGGGGACAACAGTTGGAAACGACTGCTAATACCGCATAATGTCTACGGACCAAAGTGGGGGACCTTCGGGCCTCACGCCAAAAGATTAGCCCAAGTGGGATTAGCTAGTTGGTAAGGTAATGGCTTACCAAGGCAACGATCCCTAGCTGGTTTGAGAGGATGATCAGCCACACTGGGACTGAGACACGGCCCAGACTCCTACGGGAGGCAGCAGTGGGGAATATTGCACAATGGGCGCAAGCCTGATGCAGCCATGCCGCGTGTGTGAAGAAGGCCTTCGGGTTGTAAAGCACTTTCAGTAAGGAGGAAAGGGTAGTCTTTAATAGAGGTTATCTGTGACGTTACTTACAGAAGAAGCACCGGCTAACTCCGTGCCAGCAGCCGCGGTAATACGGAGGGTGCGAGCGTTAATCGGAATTACTGGGCGTAAAGCGTACGCAGGCGGTTTGTTAAGCGAGATGTGAAAGCCCCGGGCTCAACCTGGGAACTGCATTTCGAACTGGCAAACTAGAGTGTGATAGAGGGTGGTAGAATTTCAGGTGTAGCGGTGAAATGCGTAGAGATCTGAAGGAATACCGATGGCGAAGGCAGCCACCTGGGTCAACACTGACGCTCATGTACGAAAGCGTGGGGAGCAAACAGGATTAGATACCCTGGTAGTCCACGCCGTAAACGATGTCTACTAGAAGCTCGGAGCCTCGGTTCTGTTTTTCAAAGCTAACGCATTAAGTAGACCGCCTGGGGAGTACGGCCGCAAGGTTAAAACTCAAATGAATTGACGGGGGCCCGCACAAGCGGTGGAGCATGTGGTTTAATTCGATGCAACGCGAAGAACCTTACCTACACTTGACATACAGAGAACTTACTAGAGATAGTTTGGTGCCTTCGGGAACTCTGATACAGGTGCTGCATGGCTGTCGTCAGCTCGTGTTGTGAGATGTTGGGTTAAGTCCCGCAACGAGCGCAACCCCTATCCTTAGTTGCTAGCAGGTAATGCTGAGAACTCTAAGGAGACTGCCGGTGATAAACCGGAGGAAGGTGGGGACGACGTCAAGTCATCATGGCCCTTACGTGTAGGGCTACACACGTGCTACAATGGCGCATACAGAGTGCTGCGAACTCGCGAGAGTAAGCGAATCACTTAAAGTGCGTCGTAGTCCGGATTGGAGTCTGCAACTCGACTCCATGAAGTCGGAATCGCTAGTAATCGCGTATCAGAATGACGCGGTGAATACGTTCCCGGGCCTTGTACACACCGCCCGTCACACCATGGGAGTGGGTTGCTCCAGAAGTAGATAGTCTAACCCTCGGGAGGACGTTTACCACGGAGTGATTCATGACTGGGGTGAAGTCGTAACAAGGTAGCCCTAGGGGAACCTGGGGCTGGATCACCTCCTTATACGATTTAGAACTTATTTGTTCGTAGTGTCCACACAGATGATTGTTAATTAGTGCGTATCCCTTTGGGATAACTAATTAATATGCTCTTTAAAAATTTGGAAAAGCTGATAATAAAATTCGTATAAATACAGTGTATTTGTACAGAGTTTTCAAAAGTAAAAAAGAATGATAGCAGTATCATTCAGTGCCATTTAATGAACGTTTACGTTTGTTGATTGGTATCTACTTTAGTATTCAATATTAACTTCTGGCGAAGTTAAACTGTCACGAAACAAAGACCCGTTTGGGTTGTATGGTTAAGTGACTAAGCGTACACGGTGGATGCCTTGGCAGTTGGAGGCGATGAAGGACGTATTAACTTGCGATAAGCCTAGTCAAGCTAGTAAAAAGCACTTGAGACTAGGATTTCCGAATGGGGAAACCCACCTGCTTGCAGGTATCGTTAACTGAATACATAGGTTAACGAGGCGAACGCGGAGAACTGAAACATCTAAGTACCCGTAGGAAAAGAAATCAACCGAGATTCCGAAAGTAGCGGCGAGCGAAATCGGAACAGCCCTTAAGCTTAATTGGTGTTAATGGAAGGCTCTGGAAAGTGCCACGATACAGGGTGATAGTCCCGTACATGAAAATCCCTTTTAAGTGAAATCGAGTAGGTCGGAGCACGTGAAACTTTGACTGAATATAGGTGGACCATCATCTAAGGCTAAATACTCCCAACTGACCGATAGTGAACCAGTACCGTGAGGGAAAGGCGAAAAGAACCCCTGTGAGGGGAGTGAAATAGAACCTGAAACCGTGTACGTACAAGCAGTAGGAGCCCACTTGTTGGGTGACTGCGTACCTTTTGTATAATGGGTCAGCGACTTATATTTTGTAGCGAGGTTAACCGAATAGGGTAGCCGTAGGGAAACCGAGTCTTAACTGGGCGACTAGTTGCAAGGTATAGACCCGAAACCCGGTGATCTAGCCATGGGCAGGTTGAAGGTTGAGTAACATCAACTGGAGGACCGAACCCACTAACGTTGAAAAGTTAGGGGATGACCTGTGGCTAGGAGTGAAAGGCTAATCAAACCGGGAGATAGCTGGTTCTCCCCGAAATCTATTTAGGTAGAGCCTCGGACGAATACTTACGGGGGTAGAGCACTGTTAAGGCTAGGGGGTCATCCCGACTTACCAACCCTTTGCAAACTCCGAATACCGTAAAGTAATATCCGGGAGACACACGGCGGGTGCTAACGTCCGTCGTGAAGAGGGAAACAACCCAGACCGCCAGCTAAGGTCCCAAAGTCATAGTTAAGTGGGAAACGATGTGGAAAGGCCCAGACAGCCAGGAGGTTGGCTTAGAAGCAGCCATCCTTTAAAGAAAGCGTAATAGCTCACTGGTCGAGTCGGTCTGCGCGGAAGATGTAACGGGGCTAAACTATGCACCGAAGCTGCGGATTCAGAATTTATTCTGAGTGGTAGGGGAGCGTTCTGTAAGCGGTTGAAGGTGTACCGGGAGGTATGCTGGACGTATCAGAAGTGCGAATGCTGACATGAGTAACGATAATGCGGGTGAAAAACCCGCACGCCGGAAGACCAAGGGTTCCTATCCCATGTTAATCAGGGTAGGGTAAGTCGACCCCTAAGGCGAGGCCGAAAGGCGTAGTCGATGGGAAACGGATTAATATTTCCGTACTTGGTATAATTGCGATGGGGGGACGGAGCAGGCTAAGCAAGCATGGCGTTGGTAGTCCATGTGAAAGTGAGTAGGCTAGTGACTTAGGTAAATCCGGGTTGCTGTTAGGCTGAGACACGAGACGAGTCACTAAGGTGATGAAGTTGCTGATGCCATACTTCCAGGAAAAGCCTCTAAGCTTCAGATTATACCGAATCGTACCCCAAACCGACACAGGTGGTCAGGTAGAGAATACTAAGGCGCTTGAGAGAACTCGGGTGAAGGAACTAGGCAAAATCGTACCGTAACTTCGGGAGAAGGTACGCTCCGATTGGTGATGAGACTTGCTCTCTAAGCTGATTGGAGCCGCAGTGACCAGGTGGCTGGGACTGTTTATTAAAAACACAGCACTGTGCAAAATCGCAAGATGACGTATACGGTGTGACACCTGCCCGGTGCCGGAAGGTTAATTGATGGGGTTATCTTCGGAGAAGCTCTTGATCGAAGCCCCGGTAAACGGCGGCCGTAACTATAACGGTCCTAAGGTAGCGAAATTCCTTGTCGGGTAAGTTCCGACCTGCACGAATGGTGTAACCATGGCCACGCTGTCTCCACCCGAGACTCAGTGAAATTGAAATCGCAGTGAAGATGCTGTGTACCCGCGGCTAGACGGAAAGACCCCGTGAACCTTTACTACAGCTTGGCACTGAACATTGAACCTACATGTGTAGGATAGGTGGGAGACTTAGAAGCAGAGACGCTAGTTTTTGTTGGAGTCGTCCTTGAAATACCACCCTTGTAGTTTTGATGTTCTAACGTTGGCCCCTGAATCGGGGTTACGGACAGTGCCTGGTGGGTAGTTTGACTGGGGCGGTCTCCTCCCAAAGAGTAACGGAGGAGCACGAAGGTTGGCTAAGTACGGTCGGACATCGTACGGTTAGTGTAATGGTAGAAGCCAGCTTAACTGCGAGACAGACACGTCGAGCAGGTACGAAAGTAGGTCATAGTGATCCGGTGGTTCTGAATGGAAGGGCCATCGCTCAACGGATAAAAGGTACTCCGGGGATAACAGGCTGATACCGCCCAAGAGTTCATATCGACGGCGGTGTTTGGCACCTCGATGTCGGCTCATCACATCCTGGGGCTGAAGTCGGTCCCAAGGGTATGGCTGTTCGCCATTTAAAGTGGTACGCGAGCTGGGTTTAGAACGTCGTGAGACAGTTCGGTCCCTATCTGCCGTGGGCGTTTGAGAATTGAGAGGGGTTGCTCCTAGTACGAGAGGACCGGAGTGAACGAACCGCTGGTGTTCGGGTTGTCATGCCAATGGCATTGCCCGGTAGCTACGTTCGGAACTGATAAGCGCTGAAAGCATCTAAGCGCGAAGCAGGCCTCGAGATGAGTTCTCACTAGAGCTATAAGCTCTCTGAAGGGCCGTTGAAGACTACAACGTTGATAGGCAAGATGTGGAAGCATAGTGATATGTTAAGCTAACTTGTACTAATTACCCGTGAGGCTTAACCATACAACGCCAAACGCGTTTTATGTGATAGTTGATAGCGCAAGAAGTTAATAGACTAAAGTAGATTTACTGAAAACTTTATTATCAGAATTCCAAATTTTAGTTAATTGCTAACGCGATTAACACCAAATTTGCTTGGTAACAATAGCGTTTTGGACCCACCTGACCCCATGCCGAACTCAGTAGTGAAACGAAACAGCGCCGATGATAGTGTAGCATTTGCTATGTGAAAGTAGGACATTGCCAGGCTCCAAATTGAGAAAGCCGCTTCAGAAATGAAGCGGCTTTTTTACGTCTGGCATAAAGTAAAAATAAAGGTTCGAGGTGAAAGGTAATAGGTTAAAGAAAAAGAATAAGAGCCTAAAGCCTACTCTATACATTTGCTATGTGGTTCTCTACCGCTGTGGGCACTATGACATCACCAAGCTCCAAATTGAGAAAGCCCGACTAGCAATAGTCGGGCTTTTTTACGTCTGGAACAAAGTTAAAACACCAAGCCAAGACCCCATGCCGAACTCACTAGTGACCGCTCTTGCAATCCTATGCTCTACGGCATGTGTATTCCTATACACAGCTCGAAGGCGAGCCCCGCACAAGCGCCGCCCCGACACAAAGATAGTGTCGCATTTGCTATGTGACTCTCTACCGCTGTGGGCACTACGACATCGCCAAGCTCCAAATTGAGAAAGCCCGACTAGAAATAGTCGGGCTTTTTTACGTCTGGAATAAAGTAAAAATAAAGGTTCGAGGTGAAAGGCAATAGGTTTTAGGTAAAAAGAATAAGAGCCTAAAGCCGACTCTATACATTTGCTATGTGACTCTCTACCGCTGTGGGCACTATGACATCACCAAGCTCCAAATTGAGAAAAAGCCCGACTAGCAATAGTCGGGCTTTTTTACGTCTGCAGGAAAGCTATTGGCTTCGAGCCGTCAGCGTTAACCTTTGACATGCGTGTACTGTCATTTTCTAATCTTGAAAACTAGCGCCCTCTATAAGTGATAGGCAAGCTCGCACTCTTTGTAAGTAAAAGGCAAATTAGCATTATTAATAAGTGACTGTAAGCGTGTTTTATTAGGTATTATTTGAGTAATAAAGTCAGTCTGCTTTTCTTCTAATATGGTAGAATTTTATTTCTGTTTTCAATGCCAATGAGGGTTACCTTGCCTACCTCTGATTATCAACAAGTCTTAAATGAAATTACCGCTGAGGTGCAACCACTGTTATCACAAGGTAAAGTGGCGGATTATATTCCAGCATTGGCTGAGGTTGATGCTAACCAATTTTCTATTGCTATATATACGACTGATGGCCAGACATTTTGCGCAGGCGATTGCTCGCAACGCTTTACAATTCAATCTGTTTCTAAAGTAATGACGTTAACGTTAGCGCTTGCAGCGCTATGGTAATGAATTATGGCAACGAGTCGGCAAAGAGCCGTCAGGTACTGCGTTTAACTCTTTGACTCAGCTTGAGTTTGAAAAGGGTATACCGCGTAACCCTTTCATAAATGCCGGTGCTATCGTTACCTGTGATGCGTTATATAGCCGCTTGTCTGCACCTATGCATTCAATGTTAGAAACATTTAGGTTATTGTCTGGAAATAAGGGCATAGTGATTGATAAAAAGGTCGCTAATTCTGAGTATGAATTTCGTCATCGTAATGCTGCTATGGGGCATTTAATGAAGTCCTTTGGTAACTTTAAAAACGAAGTTGACGATGTGTTATGGGCATATTTTAATTTTTGTGCAATAGAGCTCAATTGTGTCGAATTGGCTAAAGCATATAACTTTCTGTGCCAATAAAGGGATAGATAACGTGTCTAATAGACGCGTACTTTCAAGTCTGCAAAACAAACAGCTCAACTCATTATTATTTACCAGCGGCCTCTATGATGCGGCGGGCGATTTTGGTTATAGGGTTGGTATGCCGGTAAATCAGGAGTATCGGGCACTATATTAGCGGTGTTACCGAATAAGTTTACAGTGGCTGTGTGGTCGCCAGGGTTAAATTCATTTGGCAACTCGGTGGCAGGAATAGCAGCCCTTGAGCTGCTATCTAAAAAACTTGATATCTCTATTTTTTAACTAATATGTATTGGGAGTTGTTACTGCTCCCAATAAACCTGTTCGAGGCAGTCTTCACGCTCAGGTAAACCACGAGATAAGCGCGGTGAATGCTGTACTAACACCTCAAAACTGGCACGGTTAGCATACTTACTAATTTGTGCTAATGATGAGTAGGTCATTGCCGGTTGCTGGTGTTTAGCTGAATTACCAACATTGAGCTTATGGTAAACATTTGCCGATAAGTCATGTAGTACCGCCGCTAATGCACAATCTCCTGCACCATTGGTGTTCTTAATAGAGTCTGGACCACCCATAAATGGCGCTGTATGGCTGTATGCACGAATTGGCTGCTGACAGTCAACTTTGCGCATAGCGCGCGAAAACTCATAACGATTGAAATCTGGTATTGCGCCAGGCAGCAATGGGTATTCTGTTTCTCGTTTAAATTGCTCATCGATGTAGCCTGCCATAAACAAGCCTTTTTCACCTGCGGTACAGATCACTAAATCTACCCAATCAAGTGCTTTATCAGCAGCAAGTAGAGGGTCTTCAAAGCCAGTTATTGCCAGCCCTTCTTCCTCATTCATTGCTAAAATATCAACATGTTTTTCAACAAAACTAGCCCACCAAGTAGGGTCTTGCTCGATTAAAAACTTAGTACCAAGAGTGAGTACGACAGGGATGCCAGCATCATTGGCATATTTGACAGCTTGCATTGTTGCTTCTGTCATCGTCTCAGAACCTTGCGTACGCATTAAGTAAGCACTGATCACTAATGCCGATGAGTTCTCTATTAACTCCTGATCGATTGATTCAGGTCGTAGGTGGTTCATCAGCCCTGCGCTGATCGCAAAAGTACGTTCACCAGTATCGTCAATGAGTGTAAAGCAGCGACCGATCGGACCATCTACCGGTTGTAAGTAGTCGAGATCGACACGACTTGAGGTGTTACATAAAAAGCGATAAGCGTAGCTACCAATTTTAATGTTTTCACTCATCACACCCAGTAGTACAGAGCGGTCATCCGCTAATACTGAGTAGTTGTGCATAGTGTTGCCGATAGTACCGCCTGCAAACTCATAATCGATCATATCGTTGAGTTTTAAGCGGTCATATAATGCATTGGTTATATCACTATCAATAACTTGCGACATACCTCGGCGCAGTTGAAATTCGTCAAGGAAAGCTTGATCGACTTTAGCTTCTATATCAACTACGATTTGATCTATCCCTGTGATGTAGCTGCGTTGCAACTTATCACTGGCGTTGAGTTGATTAGTAAGTGGATCTTTGGCTTCCACTGGAAAATAATGTTTATGCCTGCGGCGTCCAGGAAATTTCATTTGCTACCCGTGTGTTGTGAGCTAAATAAAAAAAGCGAGAGATTATATCGTAAATCGCACGGGGTGAGCCATGTTAAAGCTGTTTTAATTTGTTTTATTTTTATCACTAATCAGTATATTTAGCGTTTTAATGACCTAAGTGAGTATAATTAAACAATAATTAGTTAAAGATTAAGTCAATGAGTGAACAATTGAACGATCAATATTGGATGGCGCAAGCTCTAGAGTATGCAAAAAAAGCGGAGCAGTTGAATGAAATTCCTGTCGGTGCTGTACTGGTCAAAGATAATCAGTTGATTGCAGCTGGCTACAATCGTTCGATTACCGATAACGATCCTTCTGCTCATGCAGAGATGATTGCGATACGCGAAGGTGGCAAGGTCGTTAATAATTACCGCTTGATTGATTGTACTTTATACGTCACGTTGGAGCCATGCTCTATGTGCGCCAGGTTGCTAGTACACAGTCGTATCAAACGTTTAGTGTTTGGTGCTGCGGATGAAAAAACAGGATCAGCAGGCTCTATTATGAATCTATTACAAGATCCTAGATTAAATCATCAGGTTGAAGTTGAGGCCGGAATACTAGGTGAGTTATGTGGGCAAACTATTTCTGATTTTTTTAAACGCCGCCGTCAAGAAATAAAAGCTGCAAAGAAAGCTTTGCGTGACCTGAAGGCTTAACCTGCAGGTGCTGCAATGCTTAACTCTGCCATTTGTTGCATTGCAAACATTCTGCGACGCCAAATTACTTTTCTATGTAAATTACGCAGCATTATTCTGCGACGGGTAGATGATGAATAAATAACATTTCGTTTGAACGAATGTGTACGCCGACGTTTCAGCATGGTTTCTCCTGAAAATGTGAGAGTGAGAAAAGATATAAGTTAATTATATACTTGATACTACACATTAGTGATCATTTGATGACAAGTAAATAGATATTTTAGTTTGCGCGTACCTATCGCATTTAAAGTTATTTTTATTGTTCGCCGTTATCTTTTTTGCGGTGCTTGCTCATCGATACTGTCATCTTTTGTTGGGGAGACCGTGGTTTGTATTGTGGCAGGCTTTGGATTTTTAATCTCAGCAGCTTGGGTAGTAGGTTGATCTATTTGTTCTGCATCATCGGGTTCAGTAGTCGGTGTGCTGATCGCGTCATTTTCATCTAACCAAACTAGTGCATCGTAGTAACGACGAATATTATCCACATACTTGACTGCAACGTCACCGCGCGAATAGCCATACTTGGTTTTACGGTAGTAACGTTTTTTGATTAATAGCGGTAAGCGTTTTTTCACATCAGCCCATTTATCAGGGCTAGCACCTTGCTGCTCGGTAATAATACGAGCATCGTTCACGTGACCCCAACCAATATTATAGGATGCTAAAGCTAGCCAAGTACGATCTGGCTGAGGAACGCGGTCGGGAATTCGTTTTTCTAGCTTCGTCAAATATTCTGCGCCGCCTTTGATATTTTGCTCAGGAGCAAGACGATTAGTTACGCCGACCTGCTTTGCAGTATCACGAGTGAGCATCATAATACCACGAACTCCTGTGGGGATTTTGCTCGCGGATTCCACATTGATTCTTGATAACTTAAAGCTGCAAGTAATCGCCAATCTAGGCTGCCTGCATATTGCTCAAACCAAGGTTGATATTTTGGCAGTGTTTCTTTAATTGCTTCAATATAGGCAAGGGTATTAACGTAGTTAAATTGGCGGACATGGCCAAAATATTTTTCTTCAAGTACATAAAGCTGATTACTTTGTTTTACTTCACCAAAAAACGGCACCATTAACGCATATAACGAATCGTCGCCGTCTTTGCGCAGCAGCCAAGCAATGGGATCGTTACGAGTAACAGAAAAACCAATACTAAGATTAGGGTGATAGCGACGAAACAACGATAGGGTATGTGAGTCGGCAAGAGTGTAATCAATTTCACCATCGATCACTGCTTGTAATAGCTCTTCTTCGTCGAGATCTTCTGTTTCGCGCCAATTTAAATTGGGGTGAGTTTGTTTAATTTGTTGCAGTGCCAATGAATGGCTACTTTTGGCAAGTACTGTCAGGTTATCGGTTAGATCATCAAAATCACGAGGTCTTACTCTACCTTGTTTATAAACCAGTTTTTGGCTAATTGTGCGATAGGTTGGGCCAAAACGGTAATCTTGGGCGCGTACTTTATTGTACGTTAAACCAGAGGCTATTAAGTCTAAATCGCCGCTATCTAAGCGTGAAAACATGTCGGATAAGTTAAAAAATGGCACCATCTCCAGTTCAACCCCAAGGTGATCTGCAAACTCTTGGGCTAACTCATATTCAAATCCTTGTTCACCTTGCACTGCTTGATAATAATTACTTGCTCCAGCTAACGTACCCACTCTGATTTTGTTTTGAGTTTTTATTTGGCTAAGTTGAGATTGCTGCTGTTGCATATCGCAGGCACACAAAAGCATTACTAACGTAATGATTGTTATTAGCTTTTGTTTAAACATACTGTGCCCCTTGAATGCTATTACACCCTTATATCAAAACTTTGCGATGACGTCACTTGGCGATTTGTCATAGTTGACTTTACTGTGTTTGATATTTCATCTGCCACTAGGCATTATTAGTAATAAACGATGCTAACTTATAGCGCTCTTGCCGCAATTTTAATTCCCTGCTTAACCTGTATTTCCGAGTTACTTGAGTATATAATACCCGCCTAAAATATCGTTCAATCCCTAACCCCGGATGAAAATACCTATGTTGATCCTTCGTGGTGCACCAGCACTTTCCGATTTTAGAGTTCAGAAAATTTTAGCCCGTTGCCAACAGGCGCAACTTCCAGTCACTAATGTATACGCTGAGTATGCACACTTTGCAGATCTAACCGCACAGCTGTCAAGTGATGAGCAAACTAAGCTTGAGAAGTTACTTACCTATGGTCCAACGATTGCCGAACATACACCTGCAGGCACTTTGGTGTTAGTAACGCCTCGTCCTGGCACAATCTCGCCATGGGCTTCAAAAGCGACGGATATTGCACATAATTGTGGCTTAACTCAAGTACACCGTGTTGAGCGCGGCATCGCTTATTATGTTGAAGGTGACTTAAACGCTGAGCAATTAAATCAAGTTGCAGCCTTATTACATGACCGCATGACCGAAGCAACGCACAGCGCAATGTACGACGCTGCGACGTTATTCCGTACTGATGCACCGAGTCAAATGTCATCAGTTGACATTTTAGCCGGCGGCCGTGAAGCGCTAGCAACTGCAAACGTTGAGCAAGGTTTTGCCCTTGCTGATGACGAAATTGATTACTTGGTAGAAAACTTCCAAAAGTTAGGGCGTAACCCGAACGACATTGAATTATTTATGTTTGCACAAGCAAACTCAGAGCATTGTCGTCATAAAATTTTTAATGCAGATTGGACCATCGATGGTGTAGTTCAGCCTAAATCGCTATTCAAAATGATTAAAAATACCTACGAGCTAAACCCTGAAAACGTATTATCTGCTTATAAAGATAACGCCGCAGTAATGAAAGGTTCGAAAGCGGGTCGTTTCTTCCCAAATGCTGAAGGTGAATATGCATATCATCAAGAGAACATTGAAATCTTGATGAAAGTTGAAACCCATAACCACCCAACTGCGATTGCACCTTTTTCTGGTGCTGCTACCGGTTCAGGTGGTGAAATTCGTGATGAAGGTGCAACAGGCCGTGGCTCTAAGCCAAAAGCAGGTTTAGTTGGCTTTACTGTATCAAACTTACGTATTCCTGGTTACGAGCAACCGTGGGAAACTGATTTTGGTAAGCCTGCTCGTATCGTTACAGCATTAGATATTATGACTGAGGGCCCATTGGGTGGCGCTGCGTTTAATAATGAGTTTGGTCGTCCAAACTTAGTCGGTTACTTCCGCACTTATGAAGAGCAAGTAACCAGTCATAATGGCCTTGAGGTGCGTGGTTACCACAAGCCAATTATGCTTGCAGGTGGTTTAGGTAATATTCGTACTGACCATGTACAAAAAGGTGAAATTCCTGTTGGCGCTAAGTTGATTGCGTTAGGTGGCCCAGCGATGAACATTGGTTTAGGTGGCGGCGCTGCTTCATCAATGGCGTCAGGCCAATCAAATGAAGATTTAGATTTTGCGTCAGTACAACGTGAAAACCCAGAAATGGAACGTCGTTGTCAAGAAGTCATCGATAAATGCTGGCAGTTAGGTGATGCTAACCCAATCGCGTTTATTCACGATGTGGGCGCGGGCGGTTTATCAAATGCATTCCCTGAGCTTGTTAATGACGGTGGTCGTGGGGGCAAATTCCAACTGCGCGATATTCCGAATGATGAGCCGGGCATGGCACCGCATGAGATCTGGTGTAACGAGTCTCAAGAGCGTTATGTACTTGCTGTCGCGGTTGAATATTTTGACCGTTTTGAAGCCATTTGTAAGCGTGAACGTGCGCAATATGCTGTAATAGGTGAAGCGACTGAAGAGCGTCATTTAACCGTTGCAGATAGCCATTTTGGTAACAACCCCGTTGATTTACCACTGGATGTGTTATTAGGCAAAGCACCTAAAATGCACCGTGAAGCGCAATCTCAACAAGTTATTGGTAAAGCGCTGGATACTGCAAATATTGACGTAAGTGAAGCGGCAACACGTTTATTACGTTTACCTGCGATTGCTGAAAAGACGTTCTTGATCACCATTGGTGACCGCTCAGTAACAGGGCTAGTTGCTCGTGACCAAATGGTTGGTCCTTGGCAGGTGCCAGTTGCTAACTGTGCCGTAACTGCAGCAACGTATGACACTTACCATGGTGAGGCAATGTCTCTTGGTGAGCGTACACCTGCAGCATTGCTTAATTACGGTGCATCAGCACGTTTGGCCGTAGCTGAATCATTAACCAATATTGCTTGTGCTAACATTGGACCGCTTGAAAACATTAAGTTGTCTGCTAACTGGATGGCAGCAGCTGGTCACCCTGGCGAAGATGCGGGTCTTTACGAAGCAGTTAAAGCGGTGGGTGAAGAGCTTTGTCCTGCGCTTGGTTTAACCATTCCTGTGGGTAAAGACTCTATGTCGATGAAAACCCAGTGGGATGAGAATGGCGAGCAGAAGTCAGTAACAGCACCATTATCACTTATTATCACCGCGTTTGGTCGTGTTGACGATGTACGTAAAACGGTTACTCCGCAGCTACGTACAGATAAAGGTGAAACCTCACTTATCTTGGTTGACTTAGGTGCTGGTAAAAACCGACTAGGTGCATCAAGTTTAGCGCAAGTTTATAAGCAATTAGGTGATGTAACGCCAGATGTAGATAGCCCTGAATTACTAAAAGGCTTCTACAATGCAATGCAAGCGTTAGTCGCTGATAATAAGTTACTTGCTTATCATGACCGTTCAGACGGTGGTTTATTTACCACAGTGGCTGAAATGGCATTTGCGGGTCATACTGGTGTGACTGTTAATTTAGATGGTTTAACAGGTTCTGACATTGAAGCACTTTATAATGAAGAGCTCGGTGCGGTAATCCAAGTTGCTAACAGTGATTTAGAGGTCGTGAACGCAGTATTTGCTGAGCATGGCATTGCTGCAATCAGCCATGAAATTGGCACACTTAACAGTGACGACAGTGTGGTATTTAACCGCGCTGGTAACCCTGTACTTAGTAACACGCGTACTGAATTACGTACTATTTGGGCAGAAACCACCTACCAAATGCAAGCACGTCGTGATAATCCTGATTGTGCTAAGCAAGAATTTGATGCCAAGTTTGATGTTAAAGATCCTGGTCTTAACGTTAAACTAAACTTCGATTTAAATGAAGATGTGGCAGCACCGTATATTGCGACAGGCGCTAAGCCTAAAATGGCTATCTTACGAGAGCAAGGTGTTAACTCGCATTTAGAAATGGCAGCAGCATTTAACCGTGCAGGTTTTGCGGCAGTTGATGTACACATGAGCGATATTCTTGAAGGGCGTTTAAGTCTGGAAGAGTTTAAAGGCTTAGTGGCATGTGGCGGCTTCTCTTACGGTGACGTGTTAGGTGCTGGTGAAGGTTGGGCTAAATCAATCTTATTTAATGATATGGCACGTGAGCAGTTCCAAAGCTTCTTTGAGCGCCAAGACTCATTTAGTTTAGGTGTGTGTAACGGTTGTCAGATGTTATCAACATTAAAAGAGTTGATCCCTGGCACTGAACATTGGCCACGCTTTGTGACGAATAAATCTGAGCGTTTTGAAGCACGTTTTAGCTTAGTTGAAGTGCAAGAGAATCCTTCGGTATTCTTCAACGGTATGGCGGGCTCTCGTATGCCTATCGCTGTGTCTCACGGTGAAGGTCATGCTGAGTTTGCTAATGATGCAGCAGTGAAAGCAGCGCTTGAGTCAGGTACTGTAGCGGTTAAGTTTGTTGATAACTACGGTAACCCTACGACACAATATCCTGCTAACCCGAACGGCTCGCCAGAAGGTATCACAGGTATTACTTCAGCTGATGGCCGTGCTACTGTAATGATGCCTCACCCTGAACGTGTATTCCGTGCGGTTGCTAACTCGTGGCACCCAGATGAGTGGCGCGAAGATAGCCCATGGATGCGTATGTTCCGCAATGCACGTAAAAATGTAGGTTAAACTATATTTATACACACTAGATTCATTATCTAGTACTAGAATAAAAGGCTGCACTGTGCAGCCTTTTTTGTTTATGCTGGTCAAAGGTCAAAGGTCAAAGGTCAAAGGTCAAAGGTATTTTAAGGATAATATGTTTAAGCGTGTAGGTTGGGGGTTATTAATTCTAGTGCTAAGTGTACTTTCACTTGGCTATATTTTTCGCATGCCGATCACTTTGCATTTTGTTGCTCCTCCACTGCATCAAGCTGGAGTTGAACTGCATTGTTTGGATTGGTCGTTAACAACCAATCTGGATCTCCATGTACAGCGAGCATGTATTGGCTATCAAGGGCAGTTGCTTGAATTAGCTGATATTACGGCCAATACTCAAAACATCACGGTTAACCGTGCAAATTTAATACTGGTAAACCATGATTCTTCGACTGAGCCTAGTGTGGCTAAAAAGCTTGCTTTGGCGCTACCGCAAGCTCGCCCGTTGTTACATCTAAAACGTTTAGTGATCACTCAGTCTCAATTAAAAAAGCCACTTATTATCAGCATAAATGAGCCGATGTTAAATGAGTTTGTTGTTACTGGTGATGTAAAAGCTGAGGTTGACGTTAAAAATACCAAGCTGGCAGGAAATATTGAGCTTGATGAGCGACTACTTTCTACATTTAAGGCCGCGACTGTAAACTCGATTGCAGGACTTAATTTAACTAGCCAACATAGGTTCGTTTTTGATGGTATTGCACTCGATATAGACACTCAGCTAGGTGCTGATTTCACTTACGCCATTAATACCTGCTCGATGACAATTAAAAGTAGTGGCAAAGTCAGTAGTCACTATAACTTAAATTCAAAAACATTAACCCTAGATGCTCAGCAATTAGCAACAACACTCAATGGCAAAAATGAGTGTTTACAAAGTTTGGGTGGTGTTATCGATGATGATGATGCACAGCAGCAATTTGTTACTCGGCAAATACCGTTAAATTGGCGATTAGTTTTACCTAGTAAGATCATTGTGCAAGACACTCAATTGACATTAGATCAGCTAACATTGCAGGCAGGATCACAACTGCTAATGAATGTTAAACAGTTAGCGGTTGATATAAAGAATCCTTTAGAAACCCTATTGGCACAATTCGCGTTGTCGTTTTCGAGTGATGATATTGCATTATTAGATATAGCCGCGAGTGTTGTTAGCAGTGATATTGATGGTAACTATCAGTTAAAAGTGGCTACGCTGCCTGATTTTATCGATGTTGATGCGCAGCATATTAGTGCACAAGGGCATTTTTCAATAAATAGCATATTGGCTGCACAGCCTGCTCTCGAATTGTCAGCACAATTAGCGCTGGGGCAATTAAAAGTGCATGATATTGGCATTGATAATTACCAAGCAACTTTTAAGGCGAAGCTACAAAGTAATCAATACTTAACCGCTAGCTTATCGAGTCAGATTGATACTGTTAATATGGGGAGTATTAAACTATCTCAGCTGACGAATCAGCTAACTGCTGCAGGAAGTTTGTCAGCAGGGGAATTGTTTTTTGATTTAACCAGTGAAACAAAGTTAGCCAAGCTACAAACGGAAGAGTTACGACTTAACGACATTCGCATAAGCTCAACAGGTTTACAAAGTCGTGCCTTGCAAGTATCTCATCATATATATGTAGAAGGGATAGAGCTTGTAGCAATGCATAATATAACAAGCACAGCTCATCCATTTGAGGTGATAATTTCAGAGCAGTTAGTTACTAAGCTTAACCCACTGCTTCATCAATTTGTGCCGCTTGCAACCTTAACAGATGGTAAAGTCAGTGGCCGTATTGCTGGTGATATTAATCTGCAACAGGCCGATCTCTCTTTACAGGTAGTCGGTGTAAGTGGTTTATACACAGATTACCTTGCTAAGCATTTTAATACTCAATTTATAGGTCGTTATGATTCAGGGCAGCTTAATGTTGTGCCTTCTACATTTGAACTAAATGAATTACGAGCTGGTGCTGTGGTGAAGCAGCTAACAGGGTTTTGGCAAGTGCGGGCAAATGAACTTGCTGTTACGGAGCTTACAGGGAAGGTTATGGCAGGGCATTTTTTGCTGGATAAATATCGCCTTACAGAAGAGCCGCAACAAGCATTAGTTACATTTGACAATATAGATGCTAGCAAGGTCATTACCCTTGATGCTAAATCGGGTATTAGCTTAACTGGAAATGTAGCTGGACACTTGCCTGTTTACTTCACAAAAGCGGGTATTGAGGTTAAAGGTGGGCAGCTTGTTAATCAAGGTGCTGCTAAATTACTTATCACTGATAATGCAGCTTTTAATTCGGTAAAGGCTCAACAACAAGAGTTAGGGCCTATACTTGGCTTGCTTGAAAATTTAGATATTCAGAGTATTAAAAGTAGTGTTAACTTAAAACCTGACGGCTGGATGACCTTAGGCGTTAATTTGCAAGGGTATAATCAACAGCAAGCACAGCAAGTTAATTTTAACTATAATCATGAAGAAAACGTGTTCACACTATTACGAGCACTGCGCTTAAGTGATGAAATTACGCAAAAAGTTGAACAAGAGTATTCAACAAAAGGAAGTAATAATGACTAAATGGTTAGTAATATTGACCGCATTGGGATTACTCAGTGCATGTACGCATCGTGTTGAGGTGGCCGCCAAGGAGCCTATAACAATTAACTTAAATGTTAAGGTCGATCATGAAATCCGCGTAAAAGTTGATAAAGAACTCGACAGTTTATTTAGTGATGACAGCGAATTATTTTAAGGAGCAAGTATGAATATAGTAAAAAATAAAAAACTAAGCATTGTCACTTTATTAAGTGCGGTGTGTTTGTCGTTTTCGGCTTGGGCCATTTCGTTAGATGATGCAAAAAATCAAGGGCTAGTTGGTGAGGATAGCTCGGGCTATTTAGGGCTTGTGGTGCAAAATGCAGAGGCAAAAGCGGTGGTTGATGAAATTAATGCAAAACGTAAAGCACAATATTTAAAGCTCGCTAAAAAGAACAACTTGTCGCTTTCTCAAGTAGAAGCGCTGGCAGCTGCTAAAACGATTGAGAAAACCCAATCGGGTCACTTTGTTGAAGTGAACGGAGAATGGGTTAAAAAGTAACATTTCTTTTTGCTAAAAGCTGAGTGACTAAGCGCTCGGCTTTTTGCATCCAGCAAGTAATTGTTGCCAAAAGTCGATGCCTTTTCGGCGAGCTAAATTGATGTTGTGATCTGGAATTGATTCAGGTTCATTATAATCATCAAGTGCTGCACTCATACTAGCCTCACGAATTAGATGTAAGGTAGGAAAAGGCGCGCGGTTAGTGTAATTTGCTGCATCATTGTCATCACTATCGGCAAACACATAGTCAGGATGAAAGTTGGCTATTTGATATTTACCTTCAAAGCCTTGGGCAACTAATAGCGCATTGGCTAAATCCACTAAATCTAAAAATTCCTCAAAGTCAGTAAAGCCTTGTTCAAACATCAATAATGTAGTCTCTCGAGTCGGTTGTTGATCAAGTTCAATACATTGTTCGATCATCTCCATCACAGCATCATCAATGCTGGTTGCTTGGCTAGTTTGATAATGAATGCAATTATTTTCAACTTCTTTACGGGCAAAGGGGCAAAAGTTATATTTAACAATGACATTAGCTACCCATAAGCGGGTTTGTTGTTCTGGTAAGGTTAATTTTGTTTGTTCAGTCATTGTGTGGCTCTAAAAATTTATTAATGATGGTGATCGTTTTCGCGATGGCGCCTTGGTTGTTAGCAACACATTGTGCTGCCTGTAGACCTAGCTGCTGGCAAAACGCTGGTTGCTGATGAAGCTCGTATAGTTGCTCCGCTAACTTCTTTGTATCGCTTACTTGTATACACCCACCTGATGCAATCAGTTCAGGGTAAACATGGTTGAAATTATAGGTATGCGGGCCTGTTAAAACACCGACAGAAAATGCCGCTGACTCGAGAGGGTTATGCCCGCCACGTGCAATTAAACTGCCGCCAATATAATTGATGTTGGCCATACCATATAAACATTGCAATTCACCTAAAGTATCAGCAAGGAGTACTTGCTCGCTTTGATAGTTATTTTTACTGCGGCGGCTAAAGCTCAATGGTGAGTCTTCAAGCAATGTGGCGACCTTATCAAATTGTTCTGGGTGGCGCGGCGCAATAACTAGCAGTGCATCTGGAATCTGTTTTAGCAGCTGCTGCTGAGCAGCTAATATCAGCTCATGCTCACTAGGGTGCGTGGAACCGGCAACCCAGATAAAACGCTGATTATTGTATTGGCTTTTTAGGGTGTCGACTTTGTCTAACTGCTCGCTAGTTGGCTTTATATCAAATTTAATTGAGCCAGTAATATGCACTTTTTGCTCATTGAGGCCAAGCTCAATAAAGCGTTTAGCGTCTTCATGATTATGACTAGCTAAAGCGGTAATTGATTGCATTATAACCTTAGTTAATGGCGCTACTTTTTGATAACCCTGTTGTGATTTTGCTGAAAGCCGCGCATTGAGTACCAGTACAGGAATATTCTGTTGTTTGCACTGCGCCATAAGATTAGGCCAAAGTTCGGTTTCTAAAATACACATTAACGTGGGTTTAACACGCTTTAAAAAGCGCGCTGTAGCACAAGGGTAATCAATAGGTAAATAGGCGCACTGTACCGAGTCTTTAAAATTATTATGTATTTGTTCACGGCCTGTAGGGGTATTACAGGTTATCATAAATGAGTTACTTGGCTGCTGGTATTGTAGCTCTTTAAGCAAAGGCGTTGCAGCAAGTACTTCACCAACTGAAGCGCAATGGATCACAATTAGATCATCTTTTAATACTGTACTTTCTTGTGAGGTGTTTTTTACTGTAATGAAGCCAAATCGTTCAGCAAAGTGCGCGCGATAACCTGCGTTCTTTTTACCTCTAAGTATATATAAATAAAAGGTTATGAGAGGACTTAGCAAATAAAGAATCAGTGAATAAAAAAAGCGTGCCATTTTTCAGCCTCGAATTATAAACACTAATGATAACGCGGATACACTTTAAGCAAAATGCGAAATTGTTAAAAAGCGTTAGAATAGAGAGTTTTGGGTGTTTAGTTACGGCTAATTTGGTAATATTTGCGTCCCTTAATGAAAAATATAGTCGTTATGAAATTCAAATTGATAAAAGCCGTGGTATTAACCAGTTTTATGAGTTGCGCATTGCCTTCACTTGCAACACCAACTGCTTACTTACCAATTGGCATGGATGCACAGCTTGATCATCAACTCGATACGTTATTTGCATTGACGTCAGGCACACCGATGACAAAGCCTTATCGCCTAAAGGAAGTTGAAGCGGCACTTACTAAATTGCAAAATGCACAGCCAAGTTTAGTCGCGGAAATACGTGCTAAAATTAAGCCTTATCAAGGCAGCGATAATATTACTCGAGTAGGTGTTAAGGTGCGTGCTGATGGCAGCAATGCAACCAAACTTGCCAATCAACGTGGTTTGAGCTCTGATGAGTGGGGGCAAGTATTCTTTGAGGGTATTTGGCGTCCTAATGACTATACCTTGATGCAAGTAGGTGTCGATTATCGCGCGAAGCAAAATAAATTTATTAATTATAATAGTTTTGTCAGCTTTGCTGGCGATGACTTGCAGTTAAATATTGGTTACAAAGAGCATTGGTTTTCGCCGTTCAAACAATCAGCTCAGATTGTTTCTACTAATGCCCGTACCTCGCCATCTATTTCATTAGGGATGGTGGCACCAGCTCATAATTGGTGGAACTTTGATTTTGAGCTTTACTATTCTGAGCTTGAGCATGTTGAAAAAGGCATATTATATCAAAATGAATTACATGATGGCACACCTCGTTTAGCTGGCACACATATTAGTTTAGAGCCTGTAGAGGGTTGGAAAATCGGCATTAATCGTATGATGCAATTTGGTGGTGGGCCTCGCGATGTTGGCTTTAGCGATGTAGTTGACGCCTTTTTTGATCCTGCCGGCAATGATAATGCAGGTATGGTTGAAGGAGGGCGTGATAATGAGCTGGGTGATCAATATGTCACGATTACCAGTAGTATTAATTTTGATTGGGGTATGCCCACCGAGTTTTATTTTGAATACGGTGGCGAAGATACTAAAAATCATAAAAATTACCAATTTGGCAACACGGTTGCAAATGTAGGCTTATTCTTACCGCAATTAACAAAAGAATTGTCGTTGAGATATGAATATACCAATATGCATAGTTTATGGTACGTAAATCAAGTTTACCCAACGTATGGCAATACCAAAGACGGATTTAGTACCGGTCACTTTGCAGCTGATCAGCGGTATTTAAACGAGCATGCCGAAGGGCCTTTAAATGTATATGCTGATGCGCCACCGACTCAAGTTCATTCCGTTGAGCTTGTTTATAATGAAAATTTTAGTTCTATGTGGCGTGCAAAAGTAACCAGCATTGAAAATAAAAGTAACTATTTAAATGAGTTTGGTCAAACTACGGCAGATTACGAAAAAGCCATTGAATTACAAATTAGTAACAACCGAAAGTGGCAAGAATATAATATTGAAACAACTTTAACTTACGGCGAAGATGTATTTGGTGATAACTATACGTGGTTGTCAGTGGCACTTTTTTGGTAGTAGCTAGTCAGACTAATTTTGAGAGGATTACCCATGTCTAATATTGATTCTGTAGCGAGCAGCTACCTTGAAAGTTTAACCCGTCACCAAGTATTGTTTGAAACGATGGAAACATATCACCCTCAAGTAATGCAATTGCTTGAAGTTTGCCACAGTACTTTGCAAGCTGGTGGAAAAGTAGTTTGGTTTGGTAATGGTGGCAGCGCAGCAGATGCTCAGCATTTAGCAGCAGAGTTCGTCGTACGCTACAAATTAGAACGTGGTCCATTAGCATCTATGGCGCTAACAACCGACACTTCCATCTTAACTGCGCATAGTAATGACTATCACTTTGACACAGTTTTTGAGCGTCAAGTTCTTGCGTTATGTAAGCCTGAGGATTTAGTGATTGGTTTAACTACCTCTGGTACTAGCGCTAATATTAATTTAGCGTTAGCTGCTGCAAATGAAATAGGTGCTTATACAGTTGCATTTACAGGCCGCGATGGCGGTAAAGTAAAAGATATCGCTAAATTATCCATTATTATTAAAGATGACGAAACCGCACGTATTCAAGAAGCACATATGTTTATTGGTCATTGGTTATGTGAAGCCATTGATATGGTTGTAGCGGGGCAGAGTTAATGGATTTAGCGTTATTAAAAAAACTGTCTAACGCTAAAATATTAGTGGTTGGGGATGTGATGCTTGACCGTTATTGGCATGGTGATTCAGGGCGCATATCGCCAGAAGCACCTGTGCCTATAGTTAAAGTAAGTAAATTTGAAGATAAAGCCGGTGGCGCCGCAAACGTGGCAAAAAATATTGCCCGTTTAGATGGTAAAGTTGGCTTGTTGGGTTTAATTGGTGAAGATGAAAGCGGCCAAATATTAGAGCGAATTCTTGCTGATGAACGTATAGATTCACAATTAGTCAGTGTTTGTGATTTGCCAACTATTTCAAAAATGCGTGTGATTAGCCGTCATCAACAAGTCGTTAGACTTGACTTAGAAGAGATGTTTACTGAGCAACACAGTCAACTACTTTTAAACCGTCTGGAATTAGTATTAGATGAGTACGACTTTGTCTTGTTCTCAGATTATAACAAAGGCTCATTAAGCTTGATCCAGCAAATGATAAAACTTGCTAAAGGTGCTGGAAAAACAGTTCTAATTGATCCTAAATCCTCAGACTTAAACTTATATCGCGGTGCTGATTTTATTACTCCTAACTTGAATGAATTCAAGCTTGCCGGTGGTAAAACAGATTCGGAACAGCATTTAGCAGACAGTGCTCGAGCACTGATCAGCAATGCAGGGATCGCGGCCATGCTATTGACTCGCTCAGAGCAAGGTATGTCACTTATTAGTGCCGATGAAAAACACGATTTTGCAGCGCAACAGCTTGAAGTCAGTGATGTTACTGGCGCTGGTGATACTGTTATTGCAACTCTGGCGGTGATGTTAGGTGCAGGAATGCAGCCTAAAGATGCTGTGGAAATTGCTAACCTTGCGGCTGGAATTGCAGTGAGTAAATTAGGGGCAGCCACGGTATCGCCTGAAGAGTTAAGTCGTAAGTTAGGTCAATACTTACAAAAAACCGGCGAGCATTATCAAACCCCATTTGATGATGTGCTTCAGCATATTGAGTTTGCAAAGCAAAATGGTGAAACTATCGTGTTCACCAATGGTTGTTTTGACATTTTACATGCGGGGCATGTGCGTTACTTAGCACAAGCCAAAGCACGTGGAGATCGTCTAGTCGTCGGTTTAAATAATGATGAATCAATAACGCGTTTAAAAGGTCCTGAGCGCCCTATTAACCCGCTTGATGAGCGTGCTATGGTGCTGAGCGCTTTGGCATCAGTTGATTGGGTAATTCCATTTGGTGCAGTTGAAGAAAACGATACACCCGCTAAATTAATTGAGCTGATCAGTCCTGATATCTTAGTAAAGGGTGGAGATTACACTGTTGAACAAATTGCAGGCGCTGATCATGTACTTCGCCATGGCGGAAAAGTTGAAGTATTTGAGTTTTTAAATGGCTGCTCTACGTCAAAAGTGATCAGTAAAATAAAGGCTTAACGGCTATATTTTAAGAGTGGACTGGTATGCTGTGTATAACTGCTGCCAGTCTGTAGTTTGCCAATGCATTACTTTATTTCGGCCTTGCTCTTTATGAAACGAACGAGCAAGGCGGGTCATATTAGCTTGTTGCCAATTACTGGCGGGGAGTTTTAGTTCACCGCGGTCAAAGTCAATAATGTATATCTCGCCCGTTTCATCAAATAGAATGTTGTTAATATTCAAATCAGCGTGATACACCCCATGATTATGAAAATCCGCAATCGTGTGTGCTACTTTAATTAACTCTTGTGCGCTAAAGGGACGTTGTTTTAATATATCAAGCACACTTTGTGCGCCTGCAACAGCTTGAGTAATTATATCGCCACGGTAAATTAAGCCAGCTTGCGATATTTTAGCTGCAATCGGCTTTGGTACATTTAGACCTAATTCGCACAGTTTCATCATTAATGAAAACTCTTGGTAAACACGGGTTTTTTCCAGTCCAAAAAACACATATTGATCACTTAGCACTTTACCCACTAAACCGCCACGCCAATAATGCCTGAGCACTGCTGTTAGCCCGTTATGGCAGAAAAACCATGCAGTTGCGCGACCTTTTTTGGCGCCGACAATTTTTCCTTGCTGCTGCCAATATTCATTATCAAACCAATTTAAGCTAATTTCGGCACTATGCTCAGGATGGCTTAAAATAATGTGTTCATTGATGGTTTGCTGGTTAAACATAGCGTACTTATTTTATTGCAGGTGATAGTGCTATCTTAACCTGTTTTAAAGCCGAGCATAAGTGCTTGCAATAGTGGGTGGTTAATTTAAGATCATGATAATTATCCAGCATAAAGCAAAGGACACCTGTGACTGACTCAACCACCTATTCAGATATTTGTATTTTAAGACTCTCAGCAATTGGTGATGTTTGCCATGGCGTATCTGCAGTGCAGGCAATTCAAAAAGCGCACCCCAATGCAAAAGTTACCTGGGTGGTCGGCAAAATTGAAGCCATGTTACTAGCTGATTTACCCGGTGTTGAGCTGGTGGTGTTTGATAAAAAACAAGGCAAAGCAGCCTATCAGCAATTAAAACAACAATTTAAAGGGCGTAAGTTTGATGTGTTGCTGCATATGCAAGTGGCACTTCGAGCTAACTTAGTGGCGCGTTGTATTCCTGCAAAAGTTAAAATTGGTTTTGATTGGGCGCGCTCAAAAGAATTGCATAGCTTGTTTATTAACCAGCGCATTGCACCACAGCAGCAGGCTCATGTGTTAGAAGGCTTTAAAGGCTTTGCGCAGGCGATAGGTGTACCTGATTATCAACCAAACTGGCAAGTGCCAGTCAGCGAACATGATCAAAGTAATGCTGATGAATTACTTGGTACGGAGCGATTAGAGGGGCGAATTTTTGTGATTTCTCCAGCTGCCAGTAAAAAAGAACGCAATTGGCTGGCTGAACGCTATGCTAAGCTTGCAGAACATGCCTACAAGCAAGGGTTTCATGTGGTGATTACGGGTGGCCCGACAGAGCTTGAAGTGACGCTCAGTGATGACATTATTGCAGCCACTACAACGCCAATCCTTAATTTAGTGGGTAAAACCAAACTCAAAGAGTTGCTTTGCGTACTTAAACGAGCTGCATTGGTATTAGCACCTGATACAGGCCCTGCTCATATGGCCGTCACCGTAGGCACTCCCGTTATTGGTTTATATGCCCACTCAAACCCGAAACGCACTGGACCCTATTTATATCAAAATTACGTGGTTGAGGTATATCACCAAAACTTACTCAAGCAAACTGGTAAAACCGCTGAGCGATTACCTTGGGGTACGCGGGTTAAAGGCAGTGATCTAATGAGCCAAATAAGTGTTGATGAAGTAGCTTTGATGTTTGACCTTGTGGTTGAGAAAGAGCAATTATGAGCAATATCAATAAAGCCTTATTTTTAGACCGTGATGGCGTGGTTAATATCGATCATGGTTATGTTTATGAGTCGGATAAATTTGAATTTGTGCCAGGCGTATTTACTGCATGTAAGGCGTTTGCTGATGCAGGCTATAAACTGATCATAGTGACTAATCAATCTGGTATTGGCCGTGGTTACTATTCAGAGGCGGATTTTCACGCTTTAACACAGTGGATGATAGCCCAATTTGCTGCGCATCAAGTAAAGGTGACGGATGTTTACTTTTGCCCACACCACCCGAAAAAAGCATTACCCGAATACCTCAAAGAGTGTGATTGTCGTAAACCAGCTCCGGGCATGTTACTGCAAGGCATCGCTGATCATCATATCAATCCAGCTTGCAGCATTATGGTTGGAGACAAACTAAGCGACATGCAAGCGGCAAGTAAAGCGGTTATTGGCACTCGGGTGCTTGTACGATCCGGGCAGGAGTTTGATGCGGTAGCCATCGACTCGGCAGATCATGTTTGTGATTCGTTAGCAGACTTACCCTCAATACTGCTATAGCCCAATGTAAACTGGCAGCATAAGTTGTCAGTTCCTTATTTCTGCGATGAACTACAAACAGTGCATTTGTTTGACTAAACTTTTACAATAGCCACAAAGATGAGCCGTGTTAACTTAAGTACGCTCACCCCGTTCAATAATTTGGAGATTACAGATGAGAGCATCTGCGTTTTTTACTCAGCTTCAGCAGCAAATTGAAGATGTAAAAGCCGAAGGCTTATATAAAAATGAGCGTATTATTACTTCGCAGCAGCAAGCACAAATTCAAGTTGCTTCTGGTGATAAAGTTATTAACTTCTGTGCAAATAATTACTTAGGTTTAGCGAATAGCCCTGAGCTGATTCAGGCTGCACAAAACGGCTTAAATGACCATGGCTTTGGTGTTGCGTCAGTACGCTTTATTTGTGGTACACAAGACATTCATAAAACATTAGAGAAGAAGATCAGTGAATTTTTAGAAACTGAAGACACGATTTTATATTCATCATGTTTTGATGCCAATACCGGTTTATTTGAAACAATTTTAGGCGCTGATGATGCGATTATCTCTGATTCGTTAAATCATGCTTCTATCATTGATGGCGTTCGTTTATGTAAAGCAAAGCGCTTCCGTTATGCAAATAATGATATGGCAGATCTTGAAAAGCAATTGATTGCTGCCGATGAAGCGGGTTCAAAAACAAAATTAATCGCCACCGATGGTGTGTTCTCAATGGATGGGGTTATTTGTAATCTTGAAGCGGTCTGTGACCTTGCTGATAAATACAATGCACTTGTTATGGTTGATGACTCTCATGCCGTTGGCTTTGTCGGTGAAAACGGCAAAGGCACACCTGAGTACTGCAACGTGCTAGACCGTGTTGATATTATTACCGGCACTTTAGGTAAGGCGCTTGGCGGTGCATCGGGTGGTTATACATCAGGTAAAAAAGAAATAGTTGAATGGTTACGCCAGCGCTCTCGCCCATATTTATTCTCAAACTCATTAGCGCCTTCAATCGTTACAGCATCAATCAAAGTATTAGAAATGCTCGAAAATGGCAGTGAATTGCGTGCTAAGTTATGGTCAAACGCTAAATACTTCCGTGAGCAAATGGAAGCGGCTGGATTTACCTGTGCGGGTAAAGATCACGCGATTATTCCAGTAATGTTAGGTGATGCTAAAGTTGCGTCGGCAATGGCTGATAAGTTATTAGCAGAAGGCATTTACGTCACTGGTTTTTCATTCCCAGTGGTGCCAAAAGGCCAAGCGCGTATTCGTACACAAATTTCTGCTGCGCACAGCATTGAGCAATTAGATACCGCAATTGACGCCTTTACCCGTATTGGTAAAGAAATGGGCATTATCTAATTAATTTATTTTAAACCGTTGCCTTCGCAGCGGTTTTTTTATTGAGTGTGATTCATGAAAGCATTATCTAAATTAAAAGCAGAACCAGGTATTTGGATGACGGATGCGCCAAAACCTGAAGTTGGGCATAACGATTTATTAATCAAAATTCGTAAAACCGCTATTTGTGGTACTGACGTACATATTTATAAGTGGGATGAGTGGGCGCAAAACACCATTCCTACGCCTATGGTAGTAGGTCATGAATATGTCGGTGAAGTGGTTGATATGGGTCAAGAAGTTCGCGGTTTTAGTGTTGGTGACCGAGTATCGGGCGAAGGGCATATTACCTGTGGCCATTGTCGTAACTGTCGCGCTGGGCGTGTTCATTTATGCCGTAACACCACTGGTGTAGGTGTTAACCGCGAGGGGGCTTTTGCCGAGTATTTAGTGATCCCAGCGTTTAATGCATTTAAAATTCCAGACAATATCAGTGATGAGTTAGCTTCTATTTTTGACCCATTCGGTAATGCAGTACACACAGCACTGTCATTCGATTTAGTGGGTGAAGATGTCTTGATCACAGGTGCAGGCCCAATTGGTATTATGGCTGCTGCAGTTGCAAAACATGTTGGCGCACGTCATGTAGTGATCACCGATGTCAATGAATACCGATTAGACCTTGCGCGTAAAATGGGCGCAACGCGTGCAGTTAATGTGGCTAATGAAAAGCTTGAAGATATTATTAAAGAGCTTGGTATGACAGAAGGCTTTGATATTGGTCTAGAAATGTCAGGCGTACCGGTTGCATTTAATAGCATGTTAAATAACATGAATCACGGTGGTAAAATTGCCATGCTAGGTATTCCACCATCTGATATGGCGGTTGATTGGAACCAAGTGATTTTTAAAGGCTTAGTGATCAAAGGGATTTATGGCCGTGAAATGTTTGAGACCTGGTACAAAATGGCCAGTCTTATTCAGTCAGGGCTCGATCTAAACCCAATCATCACTCATCAATATTCAATAGATGACTTCCAAGCTGGCTTTGATATGATGATTTCAGGCCAATCGGGGAAAGTAATTCTTAACTGGAATTAATTATCCACTTGTTAAGAGAATTAAAGGCGGCATTTGTCGCCTTTTTTGTAATTATAAGAGAGTACTATGGCATTTAAGCATATTTCAATTACCGAAACTCAAGCACTACTTAATAAAGATGATGTCGTGATTGCTGATATTCGCGATCCTAATTCGTATCAAGCAGGGCATATTCCGGGTTCAGAGCATTTATCAAATGCCAATATTGGCGAATTTATGATGAACAAAGAGTTTGATCAGCCAATTATTATTGTTTGTTATCATGGTATGAGCTCACAAGGCGCAGCCAGCTACTTAGCTGAGCAAGGCTTTGAAGATGTATACAGTATGGATGGTGGTTTTACCCAGTGGGAAACCCAATTGCCGGAGCAAGTGGAACGATGATCGAACTGGGTAGTATAAATAATCCACGTGCAGCACAAGGCTTTATTGATTATATAAAAAGCCAAGGCTTACAGGGCGAGCTTCGATCGCAAGATGGAAAAACGGTAATTATTTGTGTTGCCCCAGAGCATTTCCATCAAGCTCAGCCATTATGGCAAGCGTTTGTAGAAAACCCCAATCATGCCCGTTATCAAGAGGCATCTTGGCAAGTAGGAAGTACGCAGTCACCGTTGAGCTATCAAGGCCAAGAATTAAATTTAAAAGCACGCTTTAAGTCATTGAGCTGGTTAAACCAAACGGTCACTTTATTATGTGTAGGTATTTACATTGCCTTCTTACTCGGTGGCTTTGAGTCAATTTATAGCGTATTACAGTTTAAACCCGATCAACCATTAACTTGGCTTACACCTGCAATTGTGCATTTTACTGCTGTGCACTTAGTGTTTAATATTATGTGGTGGATCATGCTAGGCGATGGTATTGAAAAGCTCAGTGGTAAAAGTACTTTAGTAGGTCTTTTTTTAGTGACCGCGCTATTTAGTAATTGGGCTGAGTTTATTATGGTTGGCCCTAACTTTGGCGGCTTAAGTGGCGTTGTTTATGGTTTACTTGGGTTTTGTTGGATCCATCGGGCATTGAACCCGCAACAACCGGCTTTAGTAACTAATGGTATTATTGGTTTTATGCTGATTTGGCTGGTACTAGGCTTTGCTGACATGTTGTTTGTAAGTATGGCTAACTGGGCGCACTTAGGTGGGCTATTAAGCGGTATGGCTTACGCGTTTACCGCTCAATTGTTTACTAAAAAAACAGCTTAAGATACTCAGTTATATAAGTACTTAGTGATATAAATATTTAGTAAATAATACTTCGCGAATGATCTCTTGCCCTGTTTCTTGTTTTAACAGGGTTTTGAGTTTTTCGGCACAACGCTTTCTGATCTCTTCACGGCCGGTGAGTGATTTAATTTTTTCTTCAGGCTCTTTTGATAAAATTTCTACCAATGCATCTCTAAGTAACGGGGTGTGATGCTCAACAATAGCAATGTTTGACATATCACTGAGCATTAAATCTACAGTAATACGCACATAACCTAACTTTTTATTACTCTGACCAATATAGTTGGTAATGATATCGGGTTCGAAACCAAAGTAGCCCACAGTTGATTCAGCTTTGCTTGCAAAGCTGCTAAACAAGCTAATAAAGAAAGTGCTAATTAATATGCCAGCGTAAAGCGTTTTTTTCATATTCAGTAGAGAGCCCTGTAATTAATTGTTATTAGTCTATACGTAATAATGGCTAAGATACAGGCTGATGCAGCTATTATATTCATTAATCATCACTTTTTCCCCGACGCGGGCAGTGGTATCATTTAAAGGGTTATTATTAAATAGAGTTATCGTGATCACATTTCCTGTTTCTGTAACTGCGGATTGGCAGTTAGGTACATCAATCAATTCTTTGTCTTGTAACGAGCAAGACTGGCTACTTGAGCCCAACTCACTGACGGCTAAATTAAAAACACAGTGTGTTGAATTCTCTGTAAAAGTGCTTAGTGAGAAAGAGTTTGAATTGAGTATTTCACAACAACAATTATTAGATTGTTCACAACGTATTGGTATTAATCGTGAGGTTTTGTTGCTTTGTGATGGCATCCCTATGGTATACGCACAAAGCTGGCTGCCTGCCACCGATGATATGCAACAACAGCAACTATTGGCACTGGGTAATCGGCCTTTAGGTGATGTTATTTTTCAACATCCGGACTTAAAACGTACCGAAATTGAAATAGCGCGTTTTGATTGTCAGCACCCAGTACAGCAACTTGTTAGCCAATACTCTGTAGTTGTAAAACCCTTGTGGGGGCGTCGCAGTATTTTTTCGTTGGCGCAAAGCCGTTTTTTAGTAGCTGAAATATTTTTACCAGAGGCTTATCTATATCTATGAAATTTGCCGCCTTGCACATTGCTCATATACCGTATTATAAGCAGTTAATGCGCACCGATAAGCCTATCGGTACTTTATTGCTATTGTGGCCTACATATTGGGCATTGTGGCTTGCAAGTGATGGTATGCCAAGCCTACTTAATTTTGTGGTATTTAGCTTTGGTGTATTTGTTATGCGCAGCGCAGGTTGTGTTATTAATGATTACGCTGATCGTAAAATTGATGGCGCGGTAAAACGCACAGCACAAAGACCCTTAGCTTCTGGCTTGGTGAGTAGTGGCGAAGCATTAAGCTTATTTTTGTTGCTTATCATAATTGCTTTCATACTGGTGTTGTTACTCAGTTGGCAAACCATATTATTGTCAGTCGGGGCATTGCTATTGGCATTTAGCTACCCATTTATGAAACGTTACACTAATTTACCGCAAATAGTGCTTGGTGCAGCTTTTGGTTGGGCTATTCCGATGGCTTTTATGGCTGCAACAGGTACTATCCCACTGCTTGGCTGGTTGTTATTTATCGCTAATATTGCGTGGACTACGGCATACGATACTATGTATGCCATGGTAGACGAGAGATGATGATTTGAAAATTGGCGTAAAGTCTACAGCGATATTGTTTGGTAGTGCCGATCGAATCATTATTTTTGCGCTAAATGGTGTATTTATAGGTTTGTTGGCTTTAATTGGTTATACGAGTCAATTAGCAATGCCGTATTGGCTTGGTCTATGTGTGGCATGTGGCTTTTTGGTTTACCAACAATTTCTAATTCATAGTCGTAATAGAGAGCATTGTTTTAAAGCTTTTTTAAATAACCATTATGTCGGTATGGTCGTTTTTATTGGCTTAGTGGCGTCCTTGCCATTTAATCTATAGTGTTAGCGAGGTGGATCAATGACACCACTGATTGAAGTGTTTTTCCTAAACCAACCCGCAACTGAATAGCGATTATCAATTGTCGGCAGTACTTCATGCATAAAGCGTTCGCTTTCAAACATTACGAACGTACCAGCTTTAGGCTGAATAGTGATTTCAACGTCTTTACTTTTAGGTTTGTAAATCACTAACTCACCACCAGATTGCACTGTATTTAAGTAAAATACAGTAGTAAATACACGGTTCGATCGCCCTTTAAATGCGTCGTAATGCTTTTTATAAAAGTCGCCATGCTGGTATTTCGCATAGTGACACTCATAATCAAATAAACCCAAAAAGAAATAACGATTCAAGTTTACTCTAATATCTTCTAGCGCATTTTGATAATCAATTTGAGCTTGGCTACTACCATCAAACCAAAAGGTCTTGTCGGTGCGTATACTCTTGTCTATTTGTAAATCCTGCTGACGGCCAATTCCTGCTGATTTAAAATTGGGGTTGATACAATAACAATCTTCTATCAACGCGTTAGTCAGTGTTTCATCAAACATATTTTCGATCACGGCGTAGCCATGAGTTTCTATGTCAGTTAAATAACGTCCAGGGATCAGGTTAAGGCTCATTAATTGTACTATATAGCAGGGAAGGCGCGTAGTTTAGCTTAAAATGATGCAAAGGTACTACTGAAGATTTAGAAACCAAGCCAGAGTTCTGCTTTAGGCTTGGTTTTCATGCTGTTACTTAAGAATTAATTGATAACGCTGTCTTTTCTATTAATGACAGGAGCTGGTTTATTGGGTCGTCAGCAGTAACTTGCTGGCTGGTTTGTACAATCAATTGCTCATGAGCTAAGTTCTTATTGGTTTTTAACTGGAGCAGATTATTATTCTCTGCGACCGAACTTGCATGTTCAATACTGCTAATTGCAACATGGTTTGATTTACACAACCCGTCCATTACTTGCTCAATACTGCCAACTTTTATACTGCTGCTCTTGTTCAAACTATCGACAGCCTCATTCAGCATAGCTTGAATTTGTTTTGATTGTGAAAAACAACTATACATAGGGTAATCTTTTAAATCTTGTTTGCAAAGATTGTTCTTATTCGCAAGAGGATGACTTTTTGCAACGAATAAAATAAGTTGATCAGGTAAGTGTATGTCATTGCCAATACTATTAACTGCTTGCGAACAAACGCTAATATCAATTTCACCTAACTGTAGCTTACGCACCAACTCACTTTGTTCTTGTAGTTGCATTTCAATTTTTACATGAGGGTATTGTGCTAGAAATTGGCCACATGAAATAGGCACTATTGCACTTGCATGATTGGTATAGCCAATTACCAATTTCTCATTGGCGCAGCCATTAATTGATTGGAATAAACGCTTTTTAGTTTCTTCGAGCTTGCTTAAAGTGTCTTGTGCGTACTCTAAAAACAGCTCACCTTCAGTTGTTAGTTTCACTGAGCGGGTCGAGCGTTTAACTAATTCATAGCCAACTTCGTCCTCTAAGGTTTGAATGCTGCGAGTCAATGCTGAGGTGCTAATTTTGGTTGTTTCGGCCGCTTGGCGAAAATGTCGTAGCTGACCTAAAGCCACAAATTGCTCTAATTGTTCAAATCTCACTTTTATAGTCCTTTGTATAAGTAAGCCGCACTACTGGCGAACATAATTGATATTAATTTAATGGATAGTAATCCATTGTACCCAATTTGAAAAGTGTATTTCACATAATTTTTACAACTATCAGTTAGGGTAACGCTCTTTTATCTCCAAAAAAAGTGCTAAATTGTTAAGAAATATGTCCACAAGTTTAGGTTCAAACTGTTTGCCACTCTGCTCCTTGAGCAAATCGAGCACCTCTTCAAGTGGCCAAGCTTTTTTGTAGCAACGATCACTGCCAAGGGCATCAAAAACATCCGCTAGAGCTGTAATACGGCCAACAATATGAATATCTTTACCTGCAAGTTGATTTGGGTAGCCAGAGCCGTCCCATTTTTCATGATGTGTATACGCAATGATTGAACCACACTTTAAGATTTCATTATTCGAACTCTTCAGAATATCATAACCAACTTCGGCGTGAGTTTGCATAATGGCCCACTCTTGATCATCCAGCTTACCGGGTTTATTGAGAATATGATCTGGAATACTTATTTTTCCAATATCGTGTAAGGGTGAGGCGAGTTTTATCACTTCACACTCAAAGTTATTTAAGCCATATAACTTACCTAACAGTTCACTATAGTGCGCAACTCTTTTAACATGTGAACCGGTTTCTTTTGAACGTTTTTCAACGGCTTCACCGAGAATATATGATAGCTCTTTTTGCGAATCCTTCATCATTTCGCGTAATTTCAGGTTATCGTAAGCCAGAGCAATATTGTTGGCAAAAAACTCCAAAAGTTGATAATCGGTGGTTCCTAATAACGAGCCTTTACGTACATACAGCATTGTTTCGAGGCCTGCCTGAGTTGGAAAATAGCCAATGTAGTCATGCATGGTTTTTTGGGATGATTTGCGATTGTGTGCCTCAACAAATAATTGCTTTACATCTTCGGGGATCATATTGGCATTAGGTTCAGGCTCAACACCAGAGGCTGCCAGTAGCTTAAAATCAGTGGCAGGAGATGTTTGTTGGTTAACAGCTGCTGCACAATAAATTTCAGTGTCATCTAAGCCCATAACATTGGTTACATGGGATAAAATTGTTGATGCAAATTCATGGACACTATCACATTTTAAAAATGAGCTAGAAGCGTTGATTATTTTTTCAAGACCTTTTCTATGACGCTCAATAATTTGAATATCACGATGTGAACGCAGAGCTGAATACAATAATGTTTTCATTTTTATTGCCGTCAGCTCAGTTTTATTTTTGTAATCGTTAATGTCGTATTCACGTATCACAGCTTCTTCAGGGGCTTCGCCAGGTTGACCTGTTCGAAGAATAAGGCGGATGTCGTGGTTATTGATATCATCACGGATAAATTTTATTAGGTCTAAACCCGCATGGCTAGTTTCCATGACTACATCAATTAGGCCAACCGAAAAATCGAGATCTTGTTGTAATAATTCTTTTGCGGCTTGCGCTGAGTAAGCATGGTGCAAACATAAGGCTTTATCTTCAAAAGTAAATCCTGATAACACAAGCTTAGTGACTTGGTGAATATCATCTTCATCATCGACCACGAGAATATTCCAAAACGCCTGTGGTGACTGAGTTTCTGACTCTTCAATGGCATTTTCTGAAAATAAAAAGTCGTTCACATTTACACCTTTAGTTTTATCATTCTCCTAAATAGTATAGTGCTTGTTTTTTAGTCTGCCTTGTTGCTCAGTGGTTTTTTTTCAATGTTTTTAAGTTCAATTTCAATTGCGTCACATGAAATATGTATTTCATATAAAGAGGTTAACAACGATAGAGCAAGGCAGGCTAGGCTAATACCAAATAAAATTACGCCAGTGGTTTTAAACTCGATAAATAATGCAAACATTGAAAGTGTACACATTAAAAAAGATGCAACGCCATAGACTTGCATGGTTCTAATGAGTCTAATGCGTTTTCTCAAGTTAGTTATTTGCGCAACGACTAATGGTCGAATAGTCTCTCCTTCGCGGGCGTTAAGTTCACGAATTAATTGTGCTAGCACTAAAAACCGGTTGGTATATGCTAATAACAACAAAGAGATTGCAGGGAACAGCAGTCCAGGTGTTGTGAGGGTCATGATTATTTCCTATATAACAATTACTTCGCTTAGAGTAGCTTAGGGTAATTTAATCGCAAAGTAAAAGAGGTTGTCATTGCAAAATAGAATAAATAACAACAATACAGAGCAAACACCATTTCAATGGTTAACAATCTATTGCGCTGCAAATGCGGTAGAGGCAAACATTGTCAAAGGGTTATTACTCAACAGCAATATTGAGTGCCAGTTACTTGGTGAGTCCTTGCAAGGAGCTGCTGGCGAAATACCTTTGAGATCAAACTCAAGTGAGAGTGCAGGTTTTTGTGATTAAAGAGCGCCAGGCGCGGCAAATATTGGTAAACTACACTCAAGTACAACAATCCGCTCCTGATTGGGTATGCCCCAACTGTAATGAGCATAATGGGCCAACATTTGAAATTTGTTGGTCTTGTAGGACACCAAATAATGACTAAAGCGAATAATTTTCAGCGTATAAGAGAGCTTAACTATTTGCAGCAAGCGGTATTGGCAGCAGCATTAATTGAACGCATGCTACCTAATTATGGTTTATTTAGTGAAGCAACAGGATTTGGTGACGAAGCTATTTTACGCAGTGCACTTAATTTGTGTTGGGAAAAAATCTTACTGCCGAAAAGTAAAATAAGCCTTGAAAAGCAAATTGAGAAAATAGAGCCTAATGTTCCAGAACTCGCTGATTTTGATATGTTCGGTACTTATCCTGCTATAGATGCCGCCACTGCCTTATTAGGTTTAATGCATGGTTTAATTGCCAAAGATGAGCAAGAATTTATCAGCATTAGTAAAATCTCTCAGGCGACTGTTGCGCGTTTTATTGAATATCAATTAACGGTTGAAGGTGAGCTGGCTGATAATACAGCGGTACGTGAACATCCGTTAATGCAATACGAAATTGAAGTGTTAGGCGAGTTAATTGATTTTGTTGAGCAGATGGGCAGAGTAACAGCTGAAAATGTGAAAGCGTTAAAGCAACATGCTATCGCTGATGGACAAACAAACATTGGTATTACACTTTAAGTAACCAAAACTCTGATTAAGAGATTTATTTTAAGAATTTAAAAGTGCCAAAGGGCATGGGAGAAAACTGCAGTGCGAATTTTAGGCATTGAATCGTCGTGTGATGAAACGGGAATTGCAATCTATGATGATGAACAAGGTCTACTTGCTCATCAACTCTATAGCCAAGTAAAAGTGCATGCAGATTATGGCGGTGTAGTGCCTGAACTTGCATCTCGAGATCATGTTCGTAAAACCTTGCCATTAATCGATGCTGCTTTTGCACAGGCCGGTTGCAGACCTGAAGATATCGATGGCATTGCTTACACTGCAGGCCCAGGACTGGTGGGAGCATTATTAGTGGGTACTTCAATTGGACGCTCACTTGCCTATGGGTGGAATATTCCAGCAGTGGCTGTTCATCATATGGAGGGCCATCTACTGGCGCCAATGCTTGAAGAAAACGTGCCTGAATTTCCGTTTATTGCTTTACTCGTATCAGGTGGACACACCATGATGGTTAAAGTCGCTGGGATTGGTCAGTATGAAGTATTGGGTGAATCGGTAGATGATGCTGCAGGCGAAGCATTTGATAAAACAGCTAAGTTACTTGGTTTAGATTACCCTGGTGGGCCACGGTTAGCTAAACTTGCTGAGCAAGGTGTTCCTAAGCGCTTTATTTTCCCACGACCAATGACAGATAAACCGGGCCTTGACTTTAGTTTTAGCGGCTTGAAAACGGCGGCTGCAATTACTATTCGTAATAATGACGATGATCAGCAAACCAAAGCCGATATCGCTCATGCGTTTCAAACCGCAGTTATTGATACATTAGTTATTAAATGTAAGCGTGCTTTAAAGCAAACGGGTATAAATCGCTTAGTAATTGCCGGTGGTGTAAGCGCCAATATACAGCTACGTGCGCAACTAGAGCGTGTAATGCAAGGCATGAAAGGACAGGTTTATTATCCGCGCACAGAGTTTTGTACTGACAATGGTGCCATGATCGCCTATGCGGGTATGCAGCGCTTAAAGGCTGGGCAGTTTGCCAGCCTTGATATGAAAACGAAACCACGTTGGCCGATAGATAGTTTAGAGGCTATTTAAATTTAAGTATTGTTATCATCTTTAGTTGGTGGCGTTTTTTTGTCACCAATTTTAGGTTCTTTGCCACTAAATAAACGTTTAATATTGGCGTGGTGGCGAAAGATAATCAAAATAGTTAAAAATGTTACTGGTAAGGTATAAAGCGGTTTGATCCACCAAGTGTATAATGGCGCTAAAGAAACGGCAACTAATGCCCCAAGTGACGAATAGCGTGTAATAGCAACAACAGCCACCCAGGTTGAAATTAATAACCCGCCTAACAACAAGCCAATGGGTAGCAATGTTCCAAATGCAGTTGCAACTGCTTTACCGCCTTTAAAGTGAAAGAATACCGGAAACATATGTCCTAAACACGCAGCAACCCCTATCAATCCCAGCATTAGTGGTTCAAGTTGTAAAAAATAAGCGCCCCAGACAGGAATAGTCCCTTTGAGAATATCAAACACTAAGACTAAGCAGGCTGGAACAGCGCCACCAAGACGATAAACATTAGTTGCGCCAGGGTTGTTTGAGCCATTGCTGCGAGGATCGGGTAGTTTAAATAGCCGAGACACTAAAATGGCTGATGAAATCGACCCGAGTAAATAGGCTAAAACTAACATTAAAACGGCTATCACGCGCTTCCTTATTTTTTAATCGCAGTTTTTCGGCTATCATTGGCCGCAAAAATTGCATTCATACTTTTCGTGGTTCAAATAGCAGATACATAATGTATCTATACGCTTATATCATATGGGTAATTTTTACATGATGTACCTATAGGCTATTGTATGGGTAATTTTTACATAATAAAACACAGTTAAAGTGTATAAAGGCTATAAATGCAAATTATAGCCGATGTAGACTCAAGTCAATGAGTTTTAAGTTTTTGCCAGTTGGAGCAGTTATGGATAAGGTTTTTATATCGCAACTACATGTTGACACTATCATAGGCGTGTACGATTTTGAAAAAGAAACTAAACAGAGTTTGTATTTTGATATCGAGATGCTGTGTGATATTAAACCCGCAGCAAAAACCGATGACATTGCCTTAGCACTTGATTACGCAAAGGTAAGTGAGAGAGTAATCGCGCACACGACAGCAAAGCCTGTTGAGTTATTGGAGACCTTAGTAGAGCAACTAGCGGCTATCATTTTAACCGAGTTTGCTACAACACAGGTTACCATTCGAGTTAGTAAACCCGCAGCCGTCGCGCAAGCACGCACTGTAGGTGTTGAAATTACCCGACTCAAGGCACGTTAAGATGGCGCAAATTTATATTAGCCTTGGCTCTAATGTTGATAAAGAACATTATATCCGCCAAGCGTTAATCGCCCTAAAAGCACACCTTGTAGAATTCGAGCATTCCAGTGTCTTTGAAAGCGAAGCAGTTGGCTTTGCAGGTAATAATTTTTACAACTCAGTCATTGGTGCACAAACACAGATACCGCTTCCCCAGTTATGTCAGTTACTCAAACAGATTGAACGAGAGAATGGTCGTACAAATAACGATAAAAAATTTAGCCCGCGTACACTCGATCTAGATTTACTGTTTTACGATGATGTAGTGTGTGATTCTCCTGCACAGTTACCCCGTGATGAAATCACCAAAAATGCCTTTGTCCTGCAGCCATTGGCAGAAATAGCCCCCGATTTTTATCATCCTACAGCAAAGCAAACAATTGCCCAGTTGTGGAATACTTACAACAACCCTAAGCAAAAACTATGGAAGGTGGAGTTTACTAACCCATGAGTATTATCGAAATTATTGTTTTAGCCCTGATCCAGGGATTAACTGAGTTTTTACCTATTTCAAGCTCAGCTCATCTCATTCTCCCTTCACAAATTCTTGGTTGGCAAGATCAAGGCCTTGCCTTCGATGTTGCGGTGCACGTTGGTACCTTGATTGCGGTGGTGATTTATTTCCGCAAAGAAGTGGTAGAAATACTTGCGGCATGGTTTAAATCATTTGGTGCACAAGGTGCAACAGATGATAGTAAACTTGGCTGGTGGATTATTTTAGGCACTATACCAGCCGCTGTACTGGGTTTAATTTTTAAAGACTTAATCGAGCTCTATTTACGCAGTGCGTGGGTAATTGCAATCACCACTATTTTGTTTGGCTTATTACTTTGGTATGCCGACGTAAAAGGTAAGCAAACTAAAACAATTTATCAATTAACTTGGAAATCAGCACTGATGATCGGTATGGCGCAAGCGATGGCGATGATCCCTGGTACGTCACGCTCGGGTATTACTATGACCGCCGGTTTAATGCTGGGGATGAATAAACAAAGCGCTGCGCGTTTTTCATTTTTACTCGCAATTCCAGTGATCTCAATGATGGGCTTGTATTACACCATTGAGCTGGCATTAGGGGATCATGTAGTTGATTGGACAACGTTAATTTTAGGTGCCGGTTTATCGTTTATCTCTGCGTATGCGTGTATTTTCCTGTTCTTAAAAATAATTGAACGTATGGGGATGATGCCATTTGTTATCTATCGATTATTATTGGGCGTAGGTTTAATTGTATTTTTGATGATGTAGCACTGCGTTTATTAAAGATAAATAAAAACGCCTTAGCTCAATGAGCTAAGGCGTTTTTTATAAGCCAATATACCCTTCAATTAGAAAGTGTATTTTGCACCCATCGATAAGCGACGACCTTTAACGTCAAAGAACTCACCATTATCATAAGTGAATGGATTACGAGGTGGCGCACGGTCTAGGATATTGTTTACACCAATACGTACTTGTAATTCATCTAATAGATAAGTTTTGTACATAAAATCGAACGTTGTGTAAGACGGGATATCATTGTAGTTATTATCTTCAATGTTCCATTCATTACTTTCTACACTACTATGGCGGTAATTAGCCGTTAAAATGTAACTTGAATCATCATGTGAGTAGATTGCGTTAAAGCGACCTTTCCAGCGAGGATCTGCCATTTCACCTACATTTGAGCGGAAATCTGCCGTACGACCGGTTGGGTTTTCACTGTCTTCTTCTAGGTAAGTTGCAGTAAGTTTAATTGCTAAATCACCATTCCCTAATTCTGTGCGGTAAGCTGTTTCAATATCTAGGCCTTTTTTGGCGATGATAGAAGCATTAATTGGACGCTCATAATAGTTAATGATGTCGCCCGTTTCTTTATTTCGTACGAAGTTTGAGCAAAATGGGTTGTCTAGCGATGATGACTCATAACATAGTTCTACGCTATCACGTCCAAAGTATTGAATCGCACCTTCAATTTCAAATGACCAGTAATCAAGAGTTAAATCTAAGCCTTCAATAAATTCAGGAGTGTAGATCAAGCCTATAGTGTAATCGTTTGATGTTTCGTTTTTTAGTGCTTGGTTACCTTGTACAAAACCTGGCAGGCTACCAGCGGCTTGCCAATCGGCAGTTGGCATCCAACCTTCAGCTAAACCGTCCGCTTGACAGTTAGCGATTACATTTGCTTTATATTCGCTACCTGAGCTGGTAATTTCATCAGCACGACATGGGTCTTTACGGCCTGAATTAAACGTTTGTGAGCTTGGCGTAAATAAGTCACTTAGGCTTGGTGCACGTACTGATTTTGAACGATTTAAACGCACACGTACTTCGTCTGTAACGCCCCAGTTTAATGATAACTTCCACGCATCATCACCACCAGTAACCGAGTAATCCATATAACGGTACGCAGTTTCAAAGGTTAAGTCAGTTGCTAAAAAATGATCTACAAGCAATGGCACTGAGATCTCTGTTGAGAATTCATTTACATCGATATCACCTTTCATTGGCAAGCTTGAGTTCCCAAAAATAAGGCCATTTTGCATTGCGTGATCAGGATGAGTCTCGGCGCTTTCTCGGCGATGTTCAACGGTAAATGCGGCAGCGACAGCACCTGCTGGTAATTCAAATAATAAACCATCAAATGTTGCAGCAAAAACTAGCTGGTCTTGTTTGGCAGTACGCGTAGCATTCGTTGCTATATAATTAAGCTGTGCTTGAGAAGCACTTTGTGCGCCCATAGGGTTAAAAGCAACACACCCTTCACGTTCACCTGTGACATTACCATCGGCATCACGAACTGCACACACGATTTGGCCATTAAGTTCTACAGCATCTATTGCATTGACTAAATTTTGCTCTAATACTTCACCGCGCCATAAGGTATCTTGTTCGATACGGCCATACTGCACATAGGTGCTGTAGCCCCAGTCATCGTTTAAAATGCCTTCAAAACCAAGAGATGCACGGATCACCGAACGATCTTGTTGATAGGCGCGATCACCCCATAGATTTTCGTTAGCTTGGCGCAAAGTAACTTTATCTAACCCGTTAGCATCCATAATCTTAGCCATATCATCGCGGATAAAGGCATTATCACGACGAATCGTGTGAGCAAAGAAAGCTGGCGAGCTTTCAGTAGTTGCTTTTGAGTCAGACCAAGTAAAATCAAATGTTGCAGCATGGTCGTCATTAATTTCGTATGTACCATACGTTGATAAAATAGCGCGCTCTAATGGAGTTTGAAAATAGCTTTTGTAACCATGACTAAAAACACCATCGCCTGGGTTATTAGCATCTGCGTAATAACGGTTATTAGCTGATGCGTTAGGCACACCAGAGTTTTCTACGCGACCTAGACCATAATCAAATGCTTGTACGTTACCGCTATTATCAAATGCCCAGTGATGGTTGTTGTAATGATCGTCAGTTAGCGAGCCTGTTTTACTGAAAAAGTCACCGCCTTCAGAGTAATAGCCAAGGGTACTTTGCTTACCTAATATAACGCGCTCAGGAATACCATCGGTACCAGATTTATTGGCTGGATTTGCGTATGAAGTTACAGGATTACGGTAAAAATCACGACTTAACTTGTTATAGCTATCTGTTTTTGAGTAGTTAAGAGACGTTACAAACGATAGCTTGTCACCTTCCATACCACCGGTGATAGAGAAAAAGTTTTGCTCGCCACCGCTTTGTTCTGGACGAATCGTAGATGCATCAATTTCAATGCCATCAAATGATTTTTTTGTGATGATGTTCACGACACCTGCTACAGCGTCGGCACCATATACTGCTGCTGCACCGCCTGTGGCGATTTCTACTCGTTCGATCAGAGTTGTTGGAATATTATTTAAATCTACCGCAGTGCTGCCTACTGAACCTGCGACAAAGCGGCGACCATTTACTAATACCAGTGTGCGCTCAGACCCTAAACCACGTAAATCGGTGGTGTTTAATCCTGATGCATAAATAAAGCTAGTAGTGGTTTCCGGAGATAGGCCAACCGTTGCTTGCGGTAGCTCAGCTAATAAATCATTAACGTTAGTAATGCCGGCGTTTTCCATCTCAACGCCACTGATCACCGTAACTGGTGTCGGTGAAGTAAGGTTGAATCGCTTTATTTTCGAACCTGTTACTTGAATGCGCTCGACAGGTTTTACGTCAGTTGCTTCTTGTGCAAATGCATTGGCAGCACCAACAGTACCAGTAATTAATACTGCATTAATTGCAGCTGTAATAAGATTTAATTTTTTCAACATAACACCTTTTAATTTCGACAAGGTTTACCCTGTGGGTAATTTAACTTGATGGAATTCACAAAGGACTTACATTGTTAGCCATATTAACTTTGAGGTTAAATATATGCCTTTCAATGTAACCAAATGTAATTTAGTGCGATGTTTTATCACAGTACCCAAATAGAGTCTTTTGTGGGGCAAATATGTCTTTTGTTGCTAAAAAGTGTTTTTTGTTTTTATTATGGGTATTTGTTGGTATCATCTTGATTTTAAATTATATTATTTGTATTCATAGCTTTACGTTTTTTGTTTTTAGTATTTTCATAACATTGAGTTATCTTGCTCATTAACTATTTTGCAATTAACTATCAATTATTTTGTTTGTAAAATGAGCTTTAAAGTTAATTTTGTTTAAAAAGTGTCGCGCAATACTTGAGCGGTTAGGCATAAGTAAGGGAACTATTTAACTTATATACTTATTCGTTGTCATTTAGCACAAGTGTTGTGTTAGATGGCAATGGTAACTGAACGCTATTTTTGGCATTATGGCACCTCATCTATTATCTATTTTTTAGTGCTGCGTAAGCTATGTGTGGCGGCAAAGGAATAATATGCATATTCATATTTTAGGCATTTGCGGCACCTTTATGGGTGGTATTGCAGCGATAGCTAAGTCGCTAGGCCATACAGTCACGGGCTCGGATCTAAACGTATATCCGCCAATGAGCACGCAACTTGAAGAGCTTGGTATTAAATTAACCCAAGGCTATGATGTTTCTCAGTTAGAACCTGCACCAGATATGGTGATTATTGGCAATGCAATGAGTCGTGGTAACCCATGTGTTGAATATGTATTGGACAAGGGCTTAGCGTATACTTCCGGCCCTGAATGGTTAAAGCATAATTTATTACAAAACTCCTGGGTACTGGCGGTTGCTGGAACTCATGGTAAAACCACCACTGCAAGTATGCTGGCATGGATTTTAGAATTTGCGGGTTTAAAGCCAGGATTCTTGATCGGTGGTATCGTGCAAAATTTTGGTTTGTCGGCACGGGTTGGCGAAACGCCTTTTTTTGTTATTGAAGCTGATGAATACGACACTGCATTTTTTGATAAACGCAGTAAGTTTGTTCATTACTTACCGCGCACACTGATTTTAAACAATCTTGAATTTGATCATGCTGATATTTTTGAAGATTTAAACGCTATTAAAAAACAATTTCATCATTTGATGCGTACACTACCAAGTAGCGGCAAAGTTATTTGGCCACAACAAGACGATGCTGTGCAAGATGTGATTAACCAAGGTTGTTGGAGCGAAAGTGAAACACTGGGCGCTGATTGGGGATATGAGCTGATTAATGCCGATGGCAGTGAATTTGCAGTGTTACTCAATGATGAATACCAAGGCTCAGTAAAATGGCAAGCGTTTGGTGAGCACAATGTTAAAAACGCTATTATGGCTATTGCTGCCGCGCGCCATGTCGGGATTGCAATTGAACATAGCATTGCAGGGTTAGGGGAATTTATTAGTCCTAAACGTAGGATGGAGCTAAAAGCCGATATTGCCAATATTAAAGTGTATGACGACTTTGCTCATCACCCAACAGCTATCACTACAACGCTTGCTGGGTTGCGTGCAAAAGTAGGCAATGAAAAAATTATTGCGATATTAGAGCCGCGCTCAAACACTATGAAAATGGGTGTACATCAACATACGTTATTGGCGTCATTAGCTGATGCTGATGATGTGTATTTATTCGAGCCAGATAATTTAACCTGGTCATTAAGTGAGCAGGCCAAACAGGCTGGTATGTTATGCTTGAGTAATACAGATGAGATCGTTGAACAAGTAGTCTCCCAAGCGCAACCGCAGCAACATATTTTAATCATGAGTAATGGTGGCTTTAATGGCCTCCACGACACATTGATAACAGCTTTGCAGCATAAATTTATCCAGCAATAAACCGGAGCGACAGTGCAATATAAAGAAACCATAACGCTGGCCTTTAGTGGTGCGTCAGGCGCGCCATATGGCTTACGATTACTTGAAGTATTGCTCGCGCAGCAGTTTCGCGTGTATGTATTGATCTCAAGCGCGGCGCGTGTAGTGCTAGATACTGAATCAAACATTAAATTATCAGCCAATGAAGATAAAGCCACCGAACAATTAAGTAGCTTATTTAAAGCACAGCCAGGACAGTTACAAGTATTTGGTAAAGATAACTGGTTTAGCCCTGTGGCATCTGGCTCTGCAGCGCCGAAAAAAATGGTCGTGTGCCCGTGTAGTGCAGGCTCTGTCTCTGCAATAGCGATGGGGGCCTCTGATAATTTATTAGAGCGCGCCGCTGATGTCGTGATTAAAGAGCGTGGTCAGTTAATTTTAGTGCCACGAGAAACGCCATTTAGTGAAATCCATTTAGAAAACATGCTAAAGCTCGCAAAGCTCGGGGTAACAATTATGCCAGCTGCACCAGGGTTTTATCATCAACCGCAAACTATTAATGACTTAGTTGATTTTATGGTTGCACGTATTTTAGATCATTTAAATATTGCACACACACTAACTAAACGTTGGGGTTATGGGGAGGGTAAATCATGAGTAAAGCATTGGCTTTGAATATTGAAGGCCTGACCAAGGTATATAAAAATGGTGTTGAAGCCGTTAAAGGCGTTGATCTAAAAGTATATGAAGGTGATTTTTTTGCCTTGTTAGGCCCAAATGGCGCGGGTAAGTCAACTACCATTGGGGTAATCTCATCATTGGTTAATAAAACCAAAGGCTTAGTAGAGGTGTTTGGTCACAACATAGATTCAGATTTAGAAGCCGCTAAATCACAACTAGGCTTAGTGCCACAAGAGTTTAACTTTAGCCAGTTTGAGACGTTGACGCAAATACTGGTAAATCAAGCGGGTTATTACGGAGTTCCCCGTAAGGTGGCGCATCAACGAGCGGATAAATATTTAGCGCAATTAGGTTTACTTGAAAAGAAAGACAAACAAGCACGAACACTATCAGGCGGTATGAAACGTCGTTTAATGATTGCTCGCGCGTTAATGCATGAACCAAAACTGCTAATTTTAGATGAGCCAACCGCCGGTGTTGATATTGAATTACGCCGTTCGATGTGGGATTTTTTAAGACAAATTAATGAGCAGGGGGTGACGATTATTCTCACCACCCATTACTTAGAAGAAGCCGAACTGCTGTGTAAAAATATCGCGATTATTGATTCCGGCATTATCGTTGAAAACACCACCATTAAAGCACTGCTTGCCAAACTAGATAAAGAAACCTTTATTCTTGATTTAAAACAGCCTGTCCAGCCAGTTACCGTTACGCTTGATGGTTATAAGTTTACTATGGCTGATGATCATACTATTGAGGTTGAAGTAGCCAAATCACAGGGCTTGAATGCAGTATTTACAGCATTAACCGAGCAGGGCAATACCGTGCTTAGCATGCGTAATAAAGCTAATCGATTAGAAGAGTTGTTTGTAGGTTTACTAGAGCAAGGGCGGGGCAAGTAGATGTTTAAATATGGCGTAGCCTTAAAGAGTTTATGGTTTAAAGAGTGCATTCGATTTTTGCGTATCTGGGTACAAACACTCGTGCCGCCGGCAATCACTATGAGTTTGTACTTTGTGATTTTCGGTAATCTTATAGGCTCTCGTATTGGTGATATGGGGGGCTTTAGTTATATGGAGTTTATTGTACCGGGTCTTATCATGATGTCGGTGATCACTAATTCGTATTCTAATGTGGCATCAAGCTTTTATTCAACCAAGTTTCAAAAAAGCATTGAAGAGCTGTTAGTTGCACCCGTGCCTAATTATATTATTGTGCTTGGCTATATGGGTGGCGGCATGACCCGTGGCATGCTGGTAGGATTAATTGTTACGTGTGTGTCGTTATTATTTGTTGATATTCAAATCCATAATATTTTTGTGATCATCGCGACAGTAATTTTAACTTCTGCGGTATTTGCTTTAGGCGGTTTGATCAATGCTATTTATGCTAATAGCTTTGACGATATCAGTATAATTCCGACCTTTATTTTAACGCCATTGACCTATCTAGGTGGTGTGTTTTACTCAATCACTTTATTGCCAGAGTTTTGGCAAGGCGTATCGCAGGTTAATCCAATTATTTATATGGTTAATGCCTTTAGGTATGGTTTCTTAGGCGTGTCGGATGTTGATTTAACTGTCGCATTTGGCGTGTTGTTATTATTTATTACAGCCTTATTTATATTAGCTTTAACGTTAATTAAAAAAGGTGTGGGGTTAAGACACTAATGAGTGATGCAAATTCACGAAGTATTGTATCGAATCAACAAGGCTTACATGAAAAGCTGGATGATATAGTTAATAAGCATTTAACTGCCCAGTTTAAAAAACCCATTGCAGCTCATACGCAAACGGCGTTTGATCAAGTAAATGAAAAAGTGCAGGCTTTTAATGGGCCCATTATTTTAGATTCGTGTTGTGGGGTAGGTGAAAGCACGGCTAATTTAGCTAAACGCCACCCTGATGCGTTAGTTATAGGAATTGATAAGTCATCGCATCGTTTGGATAAGCATGATATTGAATATAAACAAACCGATTCAGGTCAGTACATTTTAGTGCAAGCCGATTTAAATGACTTTTGGCGACTCGCAGTGGCGGCTAATTGGCAACCCACACATCATTATTTGCTGTATCCAAATCCGTGGCCAAAAGCGAAGCATATTCAACGTCGCTGGCATGGCGCTGCTATTTTTCCATTTATCGTTAAATTAGGTGGGCTGTTAGAAGTTCGCAGCAATTGGGATATTTATGTTAAAGAGTTTGCTCAAGCACTGAAGCTCACCGGACACGACTGCACAGTCGAACTTTATCAAAATGACCTGGCAGTTACGCCATTTGAACGTAAATATTGGGCAAGTGGTCAACAAAGTCACCGTTTAGTGATTAATTTAAATGCTGGCTCGAAATAAAAATTAAGTGTTTTATAAGTTAATGTTTTCGTATATCTCTTAACCTGAGTTCAGGTTAAGAGATTGGATACGGTTGATTTTTATTTGCAGTAATATGTGGCACAGGCTCGGCAAAGTAATTGCCTTGCATTAGCGTCACATTTGCTTTTTTAAGCGCGTTGGCGATAGGTTTACTCTCTACATGCTCAGCAATTAGCTGTAAGTTGAGTTGCTTTGCAAAGTTGGCAATATGCTCAACATATAGATAAATGTCTTTATCGTGAATGATCTGTCTGATCAAACTACCATCAAGCTTAATACCATCTACTTCTAATTTTAGTACATTAGAGATATTCGAATAACCTGTACCAAAATCATCAATTATTACCCGTATACCACGATTTTTAACCATGGTTATAAATGCTTTTACTTCAGAAAAATTTGCGATAGCTTCGGTTTCCAATAGTTCTAAGGTAATATTACTCGGTAGTGGATAGCGTTTAAATTCGTTTTCCAAAAATTCAGCAAGGCTTGGATCAAGCATATCTTGGGCTGTAATATTGATGCTCCAGCACGTACTGGTTTTTCTAAATCGTGCAAAGCATTGTGTGAGCATAGTGCGGGTGAGCATGCCATCCATGCGAGAGCGATTAACGACATCTAAGAACGATTCTGGTTTAAGAATTTCACCATGGCAGGTGATCATTCTAGCCAAACATTCATACTGAATAATGGCATTCGTTTCATTATCATAAATTGCCTGAAAATAAGGCACAATTCTGTTGTTCTCAAATGCTTCACGTACTTCTTTTGCCATTGCTACATTATACTGATATTGGTTTTTTACATCATGTAGTGCGCTGGAGTAATTGACCACAGTGTGGCGTCCCTGCTTGGCTTGTAATGCGGCAATATGGGCATTTTCAAGTAACATTGATTTATTGCCACTGGCGATGCCTGCGCACAAGGTGATGTATATAAAAGGGTCGGTAAGTAATGGGGTACTGCAATTATAGGCTTGGATCACCTCGAGAAAACCTGCATTATCTTTACCCAAAGGAGCGATGAGGACTATTTTGTTGGTCGTTAGACGAAACATCTGACTACCCGCAGGGCGGCGCTTTTTGAAGTGCTGCAACAAGTTTTTCATAACGCGGTCGCCTACTTCAGTACCATAAAAACTGCTTATATCTTCAACTTCATTTACCCAAATAACAGCAAGTTGCAGATGATGATTAGGGGAGTTTTTAATATAATATTCAAGTGCAATATGATTGGCAAAGCCACTACTGGTATCGGTTGAAATTGCACGTTTCAATAAATACACATAAATACCGGCTACCAACAGAGCAATAAAAAAGAAAAAATGGCCATGCCCGCAGCTTTAGATACACTTTGCGCTAATCGCTGATTGAGATCGTATATGGTGATATCGGCCCCTGTTAAGTAGGTGACTCCATTGGCATCAACGAAAGGGACAAAAATTGTTTTAAAATGTCCCCATTGATCTTTTGATATTTCAAACACCGGCTCTGTTGAATAAAATGCGCCAATATTAGCGGCAGTTGCTTCAGGGTAAAGATCGAGTAATTGGGTGATTCTACCGGTATTTTGATCGTTTTGAGTGTAACTCGATGCACTAAAATGTACATTACCGTCTTTTAATATCATGGCGTACACATAAGCGATATTTAACGCATTAGCAAACTCTGAAAGTTGCCGACTTTTTTGTTGGTATTCGGTTGATGATATATATTGGCCTGCATTGATTTTTTGATGATAGTCATCACCAAGTATATGCTTGACACTTAATGCGGCATTGAGTAATCGAGTATCGACGCTGTGCATAATATCGTTACGGGTGCTGTTGTAGGTGTAATAGATGTAGCTTAATAAACTGATAAAAAACAGTATGAAACCCGCGATTATCCAATTTGTCCGTAAATTTGTATTTATCATGCTCTTCCTTGATTTATTAGCCCTTCTATTATACAAAAAAAGGCTGTATCGCCTATAAAAATATAGTTAGCCAAATTAATGATAAATATTAATCAACTTATCATTAATTTGTCATGCAATTGGCTACTTTTGTGGCTTTATACGAGACATTTCTATTCTATTACAGTAAAGTTAACGCATTTCATAGAATCATTGTAGTTTTGGCGTTATTAGCGATGGAGTTCATTGATATGGATCTTCAGCTAAACAAAGCTACATTCACTGGGTATAAAGATGGATCAAAAGCGTTGTGCCGTCGCCTCTAAAGAAACTCTGATGCGTATATTTACTGTGCCTGAAGCACCAGACTCAACTTTGAGTAAAATCGAACTTGAGATCTCGAGCAATTTAGCAGGTTTTTTGAATGAGAACATAGCGGCAATTGAAAAGCCATTGCATGAGATTGAAAAAGATTTTCAATCGGCAGCGATCCCAGAAGATCCGACTTTTGTATCTGCTTATGCGCAAGATATTATGGAGCAACTTGTCGCTCATTCAGTGCATACCGCTGCGCCAAGCTTTATTGGGCACATGACGTCAGCATTACCGCATTTTGTATTGCCACTTTCTAAGTTGATGGTTGGCCTTAATCAAAACTTAGTAAAAATAGAAACTTCCAAAGCATTTACTCCGCTTGAGCGCCAAGTGCTTGGTATGATGCATCATTTGGCATACGGGCAAGATGACAGTTTTTATAGCAAATGGATGCACAGTGCGAAAACGTCGCTAGGTGCTTTTTGTTCGGGTGGCACAATCGCGAATATTACCGCATTGTGGATTGCTCGTAATCGCTTACTGAAAGCGGACGGCGAATTTAAAGGGATTGGTTCACAAGGTTTGATCCGTGCAATGTTGCATTATGGATATAAAGGCCTTGCAGTACTTATTTCCGAACGTGGCCATTACTCGCTAGGAAAATCAGCTGATTTACTTGGCATTGGCCGTGATAACTTTATTGCCATTAAAACTGCAGATAACAATAAGGTTGATGTTGATGCAATGCGCGCCAAAGCCCATGAGCTAGCAGCGCAAGGTATAAAAGTGATGGCGATTGTTGGGGTAGCCGGCACGACTGAAACCGGTAATATTGATCCTCTTGATGCTATGGCTGATTTAAGCGCTGAACTCAACTGCCATTTTCATGTAGATGCAGCATGGGGAGGAGCTACGCTGCTTTCTAGTACATACCGCTCGTTACTAAAAGGCATTGAGCGAGCAGATTCAATTACCATCGATGCTCATAAACAAATGTATGTGCCAATGGGCGCTGGGTTAGTGCTATTTAAAGATCCTACAGCTACGGATGCTATAGAACATCATGCAGAATATATTTTACGTAAAGGCTCTAAAGATTTAGGCAGCCACACACTTGAAGGTAGTCGTCCTGGTATGGCTATGTTAGTGCATGCTTGCTTACGCGTTATTGGCCGTAAAGGCTACGAAATCTTAATAGATAAAGGAATTGAAAAAGCCCGTTACTTTGCTGATTTAGTGAAAGCAGATGACGACTTTGAGCTGATCTCAGAACCTGAGTTATGTTTACTGACATACCGTTATGTGCCAAAACAGATAAAACAAAAAATAGCTCAAGCAGATGAACAAACGCGTTTGGATATCTTTGCCTCGTTAAATCGTTTTACTGCCAGTATGCAAAAACGCCAACGTGAAGCCGGTCGTTCATTTGTGTCCCGTACCCGTTTAACTCCCGCGCAGTATGATCATCAACCTACAGTGGTATTTCGAGTCGTACTTGCAAATCCGCTGACATCAGAGAGTATTTTAAAAGATATACTTGCTGAGCAAAAAGAGCTGGCTAAAACAGATCCTGTATTTAAGAAATATCTTAAGAAATACATGGACTGAGCAGTAACAGTTGCGTTATTCCCAGGTTGCGTGGGGATAACGCAAGCAGCACTTTCTTTGTTAGCTAAAACACGATGTTCTGATCATTTCAGTGATAATATGTTGAGATGGTTTAATTTTTTCCATCGCCAAAAATTCATCGGGTTGGTGAGCCTGATTAATTGAACCCGGTCCCATCACAATCGTTTCACAACCCAATTGTTGAATAAATGGCGCTTCAGTACAGTAGTTCACTGCAACTGCTTGCTCTCCTGATATTTTTTCTGCCAGTTTAACTAATGCCGAATCAGTACTGCCAGTAAACGCGGGGATTGGCTCGTGCATATCCATCACACTGACTGAATCTGGATATTGGTTATTGATCTCTGTAGCTATTTTTAACAGCATCATTTGCAGTTCTTGCACACTTAGACCCGGTAAAGGGCGCATATCAATATGCATTTCACAGCAGCCACATATGCGATTTGCATTATCGCCACCATGAATGTGTCCTAGATTTAAAGTAGGGTAAGGAATAACAAAATGCTCAACTGCATATTTATTCTTTAATTGCTCTTTTAAAGTTAACAGTTTTGCAATAACTTTATGCATCACTTCAATGGCATTTAAACCACGTTCAGGATCAGAGCTATGTCCGGAACGACCGACTACGCGAATCGCGCTGCTCATATGTCCTTTATGTGTGAAAACAGGCGTCATATCAGTAGGTTCACCAATAATACACCGAGCTGGCTTTAAGTTTTTATGCTGACAAACTTGCTGTGCACCGGCCATGGTGGTTTCTTCGTCGGCAGTAGCTAGAATCAAAATTGGCTGTGTTTGAATATTCTTATCTAGTTCACTGATTGCCTGTAATACAAAAGCGAAAAACCCTTTCATATCAATACTGCCTAGACCATATAATTTATTGTTATCTTCACTTAATTTAAACGGATTATAGTTCCAACGACTATCATCAAATGGGACTGTATCGGTATGACCGGCAAGCATTAAACCACCATCTCCCTGGCCACGTTTTGCGAGTAAGTTAAAACGACCTTTAGGGCCCGACAACTCAGTAATTTCACATTCAAATCCAAGACTTGTACACCAAGTAGCTAATAAATCGATCACCCCTTTATTGCTCATAGACAATGACTCATCCATGGCACTAATTGAAGGTGCAGCAATCAATTGCTGATACATAGATAAAAAAGACGGTAATGACATAAAAAAATCCAAAATAAGTATTCAATCTAATTGCATAACAATATAAAAGTATTTATGATGAATATCAATTCACTTTTTAAGCATAAATATATTAAAGCGACGCAATGAATATAAAACGACGATAACCAGATTTCATTCATAAAATAGTGTTTTATGCACTGTTAAACCCGATTTGAATATATATGTAGTAACAAAAAACCAAAAAGAGTAACGAATGAAAGTAGTGATTATTGGCGCAAGTGGCTATAGCGGCGCAGAATTAGCAAGTTTGGTAGTAAAACACCCGCAATTAACCTTAGCTGGTTGCTATGTATCTGAGCAAAGCTTAGATAAGGGTAAATTATTAAGTGACTTGTATCCTGAGCATTTAGGTTTGCTTGATTCTCCTTTATTGCCTCTTAGTGATAGCGCTTATAACGATATTGAAAAGTCGGCCGATTTTGTATGTTTGTGTACTGATCATAAAGTGAGTGTTGACTTAGCGCCACGTTTTTTAAGCATGGGCAAAAAAGTATTTGATTTATCGGGTGGCTACCGTTTAAAGCAGTAATGAAGATTATCAAACCTATTATGGTTTTGCGCATCAACATACGGAATTACTGAGTGAAGCGGCTTACGGATTGGCTGAATGGAATAGTGAAGCAATCGCCAAGGCGCAGTTAGTCGCTGTGGCTGGTTGCTATCCAACAGCAGCGCTGAATGCGTTAAAACCATTGCAACAAGCCGGCTTATTAGCCGAGCAAACCATTATTATTAATGCTGTATCGGGTGTAACCGGTGCGGGGCGTAAAGCTAGTGTAGCCACGCATTTTTGTGAAGTGTCGTTAGCACCTTATGGATTGTTTAATCATAGACACAGTCCTGAGATTGAGCAGCATTTAGGTCACAAGGTGCTATTTACGCCGCATTTAGGTAATTTTCCACGCGGTATTTTAGAAACTATTTATGTGCAATTGAAACCTGGAGTTACACCAGAGCAAGTTACACAAGCTTATCAAGTGCTTGCTGATGAGCCACTGATCAGATTGCTTGGTAATAAGATGCCATCAATAAAAGGAGTTGCAAAGCAGCCTTACGTTGATATTGCATGGCAGCAGCAAGGTACGCAGCTAATTGTGATGGCAGCTATTGATAACTTATTAAAAGGTGCTGCAGGGCAAGCATTGCAGTGCATTAATTTAGCCATGGGTATTGCCCATAATACAGGTTTAAAAGGGTAGTTAGTAATGCAAACATGGGTCATTAAACTCGGTGGTGCAGTACTCAATACAGAAGACGCGGCTAAAGCGTTATTTGAGGCGCTTGCATCGCAAACTCAAGCACAATTTGTCATCGTTCATGGTGGCGGTTCACTAGTTGATAATTGGTTGACTGAGGCTGGTTTTGCTAGTGCGAAACATCAAGGTTTACGCATCAGTCCAAAAGAGCAAATGCCTTATATTGTTGGCGCGCTTGCGGGGTGTGCTAATAAACAATTAATGAGCCAAGCAATTATCGCAGGTCATAAACCCGTCGGGCTTAGTTTATACGAAGCGGGCATTATTTCGTCACAAAAACTCAAAGCGCTTGGTCAAGTTGGTAATTGTGACGGCGGTGTGCAAAGTGTGATACCGGAGTTATTAAAACTTGGTCGTTTACCTCTGGTCAGCTCTATCGGTTTTGGTGAAGATGGCCTTTGGTATAACGTAAACGCTGATGAAGCGGCGGCGGCAATAGCTAAAGAGCTTAATGCGGAAATTATTTTTATGACTGATGTAGAAGCTGTACTTGATGCAAATAAACAGCCGTTACATCAACTTGACACAAACCAGATCAATACTTTAATTGCAGAAGGAGTAATTTTGGGTGGGATGGAGGTCAAAGTAAAGACCAGCCTTCTTGCTGCCCAGCACTTACGACGTGGCGTTTACATTTCGAGCTGGCAAAAGCCAGAAAACTTAATTGCTCTACTCGCGGGTGAGCACGTCGGAACAAAAATTACACCATAGGTTTTATATGTTTAATCATTTTTTATCGGGTCTAGAGTTAGACCAACAAGGCGCACTTAAATTACTTAACTTAGCGCAAAAAATTAAAGCTAACCCCGCTGATTTTAGTCAAGCACTGGCTGGCAAATCGGTGGTTACTTTATTTGAAAAACCAAGCTTACGTACGCGTTTATCATTTGATATAGGTATTAATAAGTTAGGTGGACATGCGGTGTATCTTGATTCACAAAATGGCGCCATGGGCGCACGTGAATCAGTAAAAGACTTTGCATTGAACATTGCCAGTTGGGCTGACGGTATTGTGGCGCGGGTATATCAGCATAAAACATTAACCACACTTGCTGAATTTTCAAGCGTACCTGTGGTCAACAGTTTGTGCGATTTATATCATCCATGCCAAGCACTTGCTGACTTTCTAACACTGCAAGAAGTATATGGCGATGTAAGCCAGCTAAAATTAGCTTATTTAGGTGAAGGCAACAACGTAACGCATTCACTGATGTTACTTGCGGCTACTTTAGGCACCGATTTTGTTGCCGTATGCCCTAAAGGCAGTTCACCAGACTCGCAAATTTTAAAGCAGGCTGAGCAAATTGCCGCAATGAATGGTGCATCAGTGATGGTGAGTGATCGTGTTGAAGCGGCTGTAGGCGCTAACGCAGTGTATGCCGATACATGGGTATCAATGGGCGATGATACGCCACTTGAACAAGTAAAAGAAAAGTACATGCCGTATCAATTAAATGCGGCGTTGCTTAAACAGACTGGGGCTGACACTGTACTGCATTGCCAGCCAGCACACCGTGAATTTGAAATTACTTCTGAGGTAATGGATGGTCCGGCGTCAAAAATTATACAACAAGCAGAAAACCGTATGCATGCGCAAAACGCATTGCTTGTTTCATTATTAAATCCAAATTTTGTGTAAGGTATCACCAATGAGTTCTATTAAAAAAGTTGTATTAGCCTATTCTGGTGGTTTAGATACGTCAGCCATCGTGCCATGGTTAAAAGAAAACTACGGTTGTGAAGTTATCGCGTTTGTTGCCGATGTAGGTCAAGGTGCTGAAGAACTTGAAGGCGTTGAAGCAAAAGCGATCGCATCTGGTGCGTCTGAATGTTATGTAGTTGACTTAAAAGACGAAATGGTAAGTGATTATATTTACCCAACGTTAAAAACCGGTTCAATTTACGAAGGTACTTATTTATTAGGTACGTCAATGGCACGTCCTATTATTGCTAAAGCGCAAGTTGAGATTGCTCGTAAAGTAGGTGCTGATGCACTTTCTCATGGTTGTACTGGTAAAGGTAATGACCAAGTGCGCTTTGAATCTTGTTTTGCGGCCCTTGCGCCTGATCTTCAAGTTATTGCGCCATGGCGTGAGTGGGACTTATCAAGCCGTGAGTCATTACTTGACTACTTGGCAGAGCGTAATATTCCATGTTCTGCATCGGCAACTAAAATCTACAGCCGTGATGCAAACGCGTGGCATATTTCTCACGAAGGTGGCGAGCTTGAAGATCCGTGGTGTCAACCAAGTGAGCAAGTGTGGACTTGGACTAGCTCACCAGAGCAAGCACCCAATGAGCCTGAATTTGTTACCTTAAACGTGGTTGAAGGTGAAGTTGTTGCTGTCAATGGCGAGCAGCTTAAACCGTATGATTGTCTAGTTAAACTTAATGATATTGCATCCCCACATGGTGTTGGTCGTGTTGATATCGTTGAAAACCGTTTAGTGGGCATGAAATCCCGTGGTTGTTATGAAACCCCTGGTGGCACAGTGATCATGGCGGCATTACAAGCGATTGATGAGTTAGTACTTGATAAAGCAAGCCGCAAATGGAAAGAAGTACTGGGCGGCGAGTTTTCACATTTAGTATATGACGGTCGTTGGTTTACACCACTTAAAGATTCAATCTTAGCGGGTGCAGAAGCGTTATCAAATGTGGCTACTGGCGAAGTTATTCTTAAGCTCTATAAAGGCCAAGTAACAGCGGTTCAGAAAAAATCACCAAATAGCTTATACAGCGAAGATTTTGCAACGTTTGGTGCAGATGATGTTTACGACCAATCGCATGCTGAAGGCTTTATTCGTTTATTCTCGCTTTCAAGCAGAATTTCAGCACTAGCGAAGAAGTAATTTTACTACAGCCTCGTAACAATAAGGCGGGGCAATTTCAGGGTTTGGAGAGATTTCATGGCATTATGGGGCGGACGTTTTTCTACGGGTCCAGATGAGGCGTTTAAACAATTTAACGACTCACTTCCCTTCGATTATCAACTCGCAGAGCAAGATATAGTTGGCTCTGTAGCGTGGGCAGGTGCCCTTAAGCAGGTTGACGTATTAAGTAGTGACGAACACAAAAAGTTAGTCGCTGCATTATATGAATTACTCGACGAAGTAAAAGCTGATCCACAAGCTGTGGCAACGTCAGGAGCTGAAGATATTCACTCACATGTTGAAGCTGCATTGATCGAAAAAGTGGGTGACTTAGCTAAAAAATTACATACCGGACGTAGTCGTAACGATCAGGTCGCTACTGACTTTCGTTTATGGTGTCGTGATACCGCCGCTCACATACTTACGGCGCTTGGTCAGTTAAAAGGTGAGTTTATCGCTTTAGCTGAACGTGAGCTGGGCACTATCTTACCTGGTTATACCCATTTACAACGTGCTCAGCCATTGTTGTTTAGTCATTGGTGTATGGCTTACGTGGAAATGATCGAACGTGATGAAAGCCGTTTAGCAGATGCTAAAGCGCGAATGAATTTTTGCCCTTTGGGCAGTGGGGCACTTGCCGGTACTGCGTACCCAATTGATCGGCAAGCACTTGCCGTGGGGTTAGGTTTTACCGCTGCGACTAAAAATAGTTTAGATGCCGTATCAGATCGTGACTTTGTGGTTGAGCTATTAAGCTGTGCATCAATCTCTATGATCCATTTATCGCGTATGTCAGAAGATTTGATCTTTTATAATTCGGGTGAAGCGGGTTTCATTGAGTTAGCAGATAATGTTACTTCAGGCTCATCATTGATGCCACAAAAGAAGAACCCCGATGCGCTAGAGCTTATTCGCGGCAAAACAGGGCGTGTATTTGGTGCCTTTAGTGCCATGATGATGACGTTAAAAGCACTGCCACTTGCCTATAATAAAGATATGCAAGAAGATAAAGAAGGCTTATTTGATGCCATGCCAACGTGGCTAGCTTGTATTCATATGGCGCAAGCGTGTATCAAAGGTATAAAAGTAAATGGCGATCGTACTTTAGCCGCTGCTAAGGGCGGGCATTCAAATGCGACAGAGCTTGCTGACTATTTAGTCGCCAAAGGGATCCCTTTAGGGAAGGTCATCATATTGTTGGTGTGTTGGTACAAATGGCTATCGCACAAGGGAATAACTTAGAAGATTTAAGTTTAGAACAATTCCAATCGGTGCATAGTATTTTTGCACAGGACGTATATGCTGTACTAGAGATAGACGCATGTATAAAAGCGCGCCAAGCACTTGGTGGTACATCTTTAGAGCAAGTTACAGTTGCAGTTAAAGATGCCAAAAAACAGCAAATAACAGTTCGTGACGCTAATCTTGACGATGTAGAGTCAATTGCTAAATTGATCCAGCACTGGGCTACGGTAGGTGAAAATTTACCGCGTGCTAAAAGCGACATGGTACATTCAATCAATGAGTTTGCAGTTACCGAAGTTGCTGGAGAAGTCGCGGGCTGCGCATCATTGTATATTTATGATACTGGTCTTGCTGAAATTCGTTCACTAGGGATAGATCCTGAAACAGGTATTACTGGGCAAGGTCGTCAGTTAGTTGAACATTTATTAGTTAAAGCCAAAAAATTGGCACTCAATCGCATCATTGTTTTGACGCGAGTACCTGATTTCTTTGAGAAACAAGGTTTCACATTCTGTACTAAAGACAGCTTACCGGAAAAGGTAATGAAAGATTGTGAACTGTGTTTACGCAGAGACAATTGTGACGAAGTCGCAATGGAATTTATTTTAAAGCTAAGTACGAGTACGGAGATCCCGTGTAAAAACGTGGCTTAAAATCCCTGGATATAAAAAGCGTACGGTTATCCCTGTGCGTTTTTTTATGTCTTGCTATATCTGGTATGACCTGTTGTATTGGTTAGCTGTAGCAAATAAAAGATCAAAAAAGATCGTTTTTTTTAAATGTTGGATCAGTAATTGCTTATTACTTAGGTGTAAGATGGCTCAGCGTGAGTTCATCTTTAAAAGCGCCAAGCAGTTATCAGAGCGTTAAAAACAGTGACTTATTTAATAAGTCATTTTATTCAACATTTATTGAAAGGATTAATCTTATGCAAGTTACAGCTAACAGCCAATTACAAATGCAAGCATATAATAATATGCAACAATCAAAGCCAGCACTTGAACAAAGCGCTAGTAATAAAACCCTACAATCTGATACAGTGTCTATATCTAATGAGGCTTTGTTAGCATCAAAAGGCGAAGCTGAAATTCAACGTGGCGGGATCATTGTATTAGATCCAGATAAGCGCCCAAAATAATAGCAATGAGTTATAGATGTATTTAACAGAACATTTCGGACTTTCGTTGTCAGCATTGGTTGTTTGGGGCTTGATGATGGGTTTGTTTTTCAATCTTTTTTTATGGATAGCAGATTTAAAAAGAAATAATGTTCTGTTGATCTCATCTTTTATTGTTTTTACTTCTTATTTTATAAGTGATCATCTATTTACGTGGTTTGATAATTCTAACATTTATCTCAATTGGGCTATTTACGATGTTGTAACAATAACATTAATAATTATTAGCGCCTACTTGGTAAAAAATAATGCCAAGTCCCCAGCATTCTTCTATGTCATTTCTGTTTTAAGTGTTAATACAATTTTGTCATCTTCAATGTATTATGATCTACGAATATCAGAAAATACTACTCCGTGGGTATTGTGGGACATATATTCTTTTGGTGTTTATTTTCTTGATTTTACAATGATAGTAGCCTTGATTGTCGATCGTGACATTTTAGGTTTAATTAGGCTTAAAAATGCAATTAAAGCATTATTTAAAACACATCACGTAAAACACTCCATTTAGCTTATGTTTATAAATGACGTAGTTGGTCCGTACATCGGTGTATTTATCGAGTGGGGATTCTTAATGGTCTTTTTATTAAATTGGGTACTGTACATAAATAACCCCAATAAAAGCATAGTAATACTTTCATTTATAATGGCCGTTTCTTATATAACGAGCGAGCACTTATATTTAGTGTATTCAACTTATTTGAACTGGTTTATATACGATTTACTCACTCTTACATGCATTGGGTTATTGATCAGATATCAAAAGATTAGCCCCTCTCCAGTTAATTGCTATATTGTGTGTGGGCTTATCTTAAATGCCATTTTAATTACCGCAATTTATTGCGATATCTATGTGCGATCAAATTCTGAGCCTTGGTGGCTTTGGTCAGTTTATTCTTTTGGCGTTAATATATGCGATGTGATGATGATAACAGCCTTAGCTATAAATAAAGATTTTTTAGGCTTAAGCAAATTGTTAATAAAAGTTAGGATAATCAAAGGCCTAAATAAACATCAGGCCCTTATTTAGAACACTTAAAACCGATATTCCCAACTGGTTTTTAATGCGCTGTTGGTATCAGACTCGTTAGCAAGTTCGTCTTTATACACTGAGCCGCTGATCTTCCATAAACCACTAAAAATAGCCTGCTGATAACCAAGCTCTAATTGTAAGCGTTCAAACGTTTCAGCGACTTGAGTCAAGTCGGTGATGTCAGTTTTAAACCAACGTAACTTCGCATAGCCGCCATAACCGTTCATAGTATGATAATGCGCACCTAATACTGCTGATTTACTTTGCTGTGGTGTTGCAGAGCCAATTAAGCAGTCTTTATGATTATAGGCTTGGGCATAGTTCGTAAAGCTTTCATTAGCCTCATTACAGCTAAGTTGGGCCGTACAATCTTGTTGGGTATTTGAATATTCAAAATAGGTTTTTAATAACTGTTTTTGATCACCAAAAAAACTCTCTACACCAAGGGTATAAAAAGGATCACTGGGCGCAATACCACTGTCATTTTTACCCATTAGCTCAGTATAAAAAGCAATCGGTTGATTGGCGATGCTGATTGAGTACTTAGCATCTAAACTGGTTAAGCGTTGCTTAGTTGTTATCAGTTCGAGCGAATTGGGGGCTATTTCTGTGCTGGTTAAATAATCAGAGCCCGCTGAGCTAAATGCAATCTCAAGCCCCGCAAGTGGTGTGCTGGCAAAGCGCATAGCCCAGTAGTCGCCTTTTTCACCATTACTTAAATGCGGTTTTTGTTTCGCGTAAATCCCGGTTAACTGCCAATTACCAATAAAGGAGAGCCAGCTTGGACCTACATATTGGGTGTTAGCGCGGTTTATCCGTAGCCCTTTCATTGGTGCTGCATTATTTGATAGCAGTAGTGCGTTATCGTTACTGGGTCCCCACCAATGGCTTACTTGCTCTGCACTGACAGACCAGCCGCCGATTAATACTGCTAAATAACTGCCGTGATAATTTGTGTATTCATCATCTAGTGCCTCATCAGCGTAATTAACACTGACTTTGGCGCTAACACGGTCGCCAGTGATAGAGCCATAGCTATTTATACCACTTTTTTGTTGATCGCGCTTACCAAAGCTTTGTTGCAAAGCTGGCTCACTATTGTAGTTAAGCCTGACACCAGAGCTACTGCCTTGTTTAGCTCTATCTAAGGCATGTTTTACGTGTTGATAAGCAAATTGACTCTGTGTTGATAAACTGCTGCTTTCAATTGTACTTAAATCTCTGGCAATACCTTGCCACATTAGGGGATAACTATTGATCGGTTGTTTAATCACACCTTGGTTAAAGAGCATTTCAATTGAAGCGCGTAATAAAGGGTCGTCACTTTCAATCCAAGGTGTTGCAAACGCCGGTGTAGCAATGGCAATTAAGGCGCTTAAATAGATATTTAACTTCATCCGTGTAACTTTTCCTGCAATGCTTTTACTACAATAGGGTGTACAAACTCACTGACATCGCCTTTATGACGGGCGACTTCTTTAACGAGGGTTGAAGAGATAAATGAGTTTTTTCAGCTGGGGTTAAAAAAACACTCTCTAAATCAGGATTTAAACGACGATTCATATTGGCAAGCTGAAACTCATAATCAAAGTCAGACACAGCACGAATACCGCGGATCAACACATTCGCACTATGATCGCGTGCTAAATCAGCTAATAATCCAGAAAAGCCAATAACACTGACGTTATCTAAATGAGTGAGTAAACTATTGGCAATTGCTACCCGCTCATCAAGGCTAAAGCAGGGTTTTTTACTAGGGTTGTGAGCAACTGCAACAATTACAGTATCAAACATTTTAGCTGCCCGCTGGATCAGATCTGTGTGTCCATTGGTTAATGGATCAAAGGTACCAGGGTAAATTGCGGTGACTTTCATAAATATCATCTTAGTGTTATTTTGAGGGTTATATTAACAGTCTTTGTTGTCCAGATCAGCCTGCAAATTGCGACTGCATATTTTCATTTGTAAATGAGTTTATTTCAATAAGAAACAATAACTACGAATTATGGATTAGAAATTTTCAAGGTAGTATTTTATTGGATTATATTTGTATATACTGCGCGGCTAATAATACTGAGTGAATTATGGTCATTTACTCTAATAAAAATAATCAGAGTCGCAGGATATGAGTACCAAGGATAAAATAATTACAACTAGCATAATGCTATTTAACCAACATGGCGAGCGCGCGATAACAACCAATCATATCGCTTCTCACATGGGCATCAGTCCCAGTAATCTTTATTATCACTTTAAAAATAAAGAAGACATTATTCGCCATATTTTTGCATTATATAGTAAGCATTTACACACTCAGTTTGTGCCAATGGATAAGCAGGATGAAGCACTGACACACTTAACTGGGTATCTTGATGCTTTGTTTGAGTTGATGTGGCGTTTTCATTTTTTCTATGACAATTTGGGTGATATTTTATCTCGCGACGAAGTACTGAAAAAAGACTATATTGAGTTCCAAGCAGCTTTGTTAAGCCAAGTGCGCGAAATTGTAATTGGCCTGCGTGAAGTTGGTATGATCGCAATTGACGATGAAGATGCTGTTGAGCTTGCTCACATGCTAAAAATTACTGTCAGTTTTTGGACTCCTTACATTAAAGCTAGACGGTTAAGCGGTGAGTTAATTCAGCAAGATATTTATAATGGTATCTTAAAAGTGTTAGCACTTTTTAAAGCATTTGGTACAGAGCAAAGCATCCCAAAAATTAACTTGTTACGCGAAAAATACAGTAAATTAGCGGCACAGGCAGGTGCCGTTTAATTAAACGCAGCGGTTGTTTATTTCCTAGACGTTAGATTTTTTGTTATAATCCCGCGCCCAACACGTGGGTGCGTGAATCCTAAATATTGTCTAACGAGTAAACTATGCTTAAATTTATCGTCAAACTCCATCCTGAAATAGCAATTAAAAGCCGTTCTGTGCGAAAACGTTTTACTAAGTTGTTAGAGAACAACATTAAAAATTGTATTACGCAAGCTTGACGAAAAAGTACAAGTACAAAATAACTGGGACAATATATCCGTCGTAACTAAATTAGATGACGCGCAAATGCGTATTGATTTTATCGATGGCTTACAACGGATCCCAGGTATCGTGCAGTTTATTGAAGTGACCGAAACTAACTACGAAAACCTGCACGATATTTACGAAAAAGCGCTAGATATGGTTGGTCACACTGTTGTTGGCAAAACATTCTGTGTGCGTTGTAAACGCCAAGGTAAGCATGATTTCACTTCTACCGATGTAGAGCGTTATGTGGGTGGTGGGTTAAATCAACACGTCGATGGCGCCAGCGTAAGACTGAAAAATCCTGAAGTAACTATTCGCCTTGAAATTAAAGATGATAAAGCTTACGTAGTAACGCACACCCATCATGGTATGGCCGGTTTCCCATTACCAACGCAAGAAGATGTCTTGTCGTTAATGTCAGGTGGATTTGACTCGGGCGTTGCTAGTTATCAAATGATCCGCAAAGGCGCTCGTACGCACTTTTTGTTCTTCAATTTAGGCGGTGCGGCGCACGAGATTGGTGTTAAACAAGCCAGCTATTATATTTGGAAGCAGTTTAGCTCAACCCATAAAGTTAAATTTATCAGTGTTGACTTTGACCCCGTTGTTGCCGAAATTTTAGAAAATGTTGAAAACAGTCAAATGGGTGTAGTTCTCAAACGTATGATGATGCGTGCAGGCAGCCAAATAGCTGAAAAAATGGGGATTCAAGCGCTTGTTACCGGTGAGAGTCTAGGCCAAGTTTCAAGTCAAACATTAGCCAACTTAAGTGTGATTGACCGTGTTACCGAAACGCTTATATTACGCCCGCTGATCCAACACGACAAACAAGAAATTATAAACATCGCTCGTAAAATCGGCACCGCAGAAATGGCCGAAACTATGCCGGAATACTGTGGTGTGATTTCTAAAAGCCTACAGTTAAAGCTAAAATTGCCGTAGTAGAAGCTGAAGAGCAAAAGTTTGATTTTGATGTGCTCAATACTGTTATTGAAAACGCACGTATTATGGATATTCGTGACATTGACGTCGAAGCTAAACAAGAGCTAAAAGAGGCAGAGTCAGTTTCTGATTTACCAGCTGATGCAGTTGTTGTTGATATTCGCTCGCCGGAAGAAGAAGATGCAGCACCGCTTGAAATTGATGGGATAGAAGTTGTGCATTTGCCATTTTTCCGCTTAGCGACCAAATTTGCAGACCTACCGCAAGACAAAGACTACTACTTATATTGCACTAAAGGTGTAATGAGTCAGCTACAGGCGCTTATTTTACATGAAAATGGCTTTGCCAATGTTAAAGTTTATCGCCCGTAAGGTTGATAGTTATTAATAACAAGCGCGAGTTAAATCGCGCTTTTTTTATGTCTGATAGCATCGAGTAAAGATTGATTGTGAGGGTATTAATACCGAGTTGATTACCTTTTTGGCAAATATAACCGCACATCGCGTCAATTTCTGTGATGCGATTATGGGCGACATCTTGATGCATTGATGAGTAATTGTTTTGGTATCACTCATCACTTGATAGGCGTTCGCTAATGCTTCAGCAAGTCGCACATTAATACCTAGTTTATTTGCTACGGTACACGCTTCGTTTAAGATATTTAAAATTATGCCACTAAACTGTGGTGCAGTCAGTGCGCCATTTTTCACATTGTGCAGCGCACTGAGTGGATTAATAGCAATATTAACGAGTAATTTTTCAAAGCGTAATTGTTGTATATTATTTGTGGTTGTTAATTCAGGAATAGCGTTTAGTAGATTTTTAACTTCAGCGAGTTGTGTTTTTGCTTGCTGGTTACAATCACCTAAAATGCTGCTCCCGATACCAGTATGCAACACACTAAAAGGTGCATCTTTGTAGCCCGCTAAACGTGTTGTTAAAAAATATAGTCCTTGTTGTTTTGTAAGTTCGCTATTTATTTCATCTACATTACCCATGCCATTGTGAGATAAAATCAATTGGCATTGAGCGCTTAAAAAAGGCTTTAGTTGCCTAAATGCGGTGGCAACTTGATATGCTTTAACAGTAAAAATAACAACATCGACTTGGCCGTGCTCAGATAATTGAGTCAGGTTTGTCAGTTGGCAATTAATTGCTTGTTTTGGCGCGTTTGCTTGTTGATAAAAACGAGGTTCGTCAATAGCATGCTTGGTAAGTAGGGTAACCCTGTGCTGTTGACTCAAATAATGGCTATAGAGCAGCCCAATGGCACCATCGCCAACGACGAATATATTAGCCATTTTGATTCTTTTTAAAACGAGAATAAATACCGAACAACAAAAAGAAACTAGCAGCCCCAGAAAAGTCAGCAACAACATCAGCAACAGATGCGCTACGATAAGGGATTGTGCTTTGCATTAGCTCAATAGCGATGCCATAAAATGCTAATAACACGAGGTGAACGAATACAGGTAGCTTGAACGCTCTGACCATGACGGCTGCCAGAACAAAGAAAATAATAAAATGCACTAACTTATCTAGATGAGGCAGTGACGATACCCCAACGCCCCTAAAATCGCGGGCAAACAAAAAGGTAAATACCAGAATACTGATTAAAAATAGAGTTTGATAAACACGCCGAGTCACGAAAAATCCTAAATCGTTTAAAAATAGAACCGCAGTATATCAAACAAATTTCGTATCGCACCTGAACAAAGCATAGAAAAGTGTAAAGATTTATAAAATTTATATAGTATAATTATCGACAATATAAATTTGAATTAAAAATATCTTGTTAGGAGAGACTTATGCCTTCATTTGACATTGTTTCGGAAGTCGAAATGAACGAAGCAAAAAATGCTGTTGATAACGCTAACCGTGAACTTGAAACTCGCTTTGACTTTAGAGGCGTTGATGCGTCAATAGAGCTTAATGATAAAACCATTAAACTAAAAGCAGAAGCTGATTCACAGGTTATGCAGTTGTTTGATATTTTAGCGAGCAAAATATCAAAACGCGGTATGGACGTATCAAGTTTAGAGCTGCAAGATATTTCACGTGCGGGAAAAAATGTTTACCGTAATGTTGCGCTAAAGCAAGGTATCGAAAAAGATATGGCTAAAAAAGTCGTTAAAGCCATTAAAGACTCTAAAGTAAAAGTACAAGCCGCGATCCAAGGCGAAGAAGTACGTGTAACGGGTAAAAAACGTGATGACCTACAAGAAGCCATGCAAGTAGTACGCAGTGCTGATTTAGGGCAACCATTTCAGTTTAAAAACTTTAGAGATTAGAAAGCTAGGAGCTAGGTTTCTAGGTGCTAGAAAAAGCCAAATTGCAGCAATGTAGTTTGGCTTTTTTAGTTTAGAACTTATGATTATTCCTAGAACCTAGAGTATTTAGATGTATAGCCGTCCATTGACTTTTGTGCTTAAAATAATCACAATAGCGACCTATTTTCAAGGTGCTTGTGGTTACTTTTCAAGGTTGTTGATTAAGTAAAGCAAGATAATCGGGAAGTTGGTGGCGTTTATAGGATATAAACGAAGTCCAACACTGCCCCCGCAACGGTGATACATACTTTTAGCTAAATTTATTAGCGAGTTATGTTAAGTCCGGAGACCGGCCTTGAAGTCAATTTACTATCACTTGTGCGGTGGGCGCGGGTCAGGGGATATCATGTTAAACAAATCTACTCTAGGCGTAGCAATTGCCGCTGCGTTGTCTTTTTCTGTGTCTGCAGAGCAATCAATAGAACGCCTGACGGTAACAGCTAATAAATTTGAACAATCAATTACTGATGTACTTGCCAGTGTAACTGTTATTGAGCGCAGTGATATTGAAAAAAATAACTATCGAGACTTACCATCAATACTAAGCAACATTGCAGGTGTTGATATTGTACGCAACGGTGGCTTTGGTCAAAAGGCTGATGTATTTGTTCGTGGCGCCACGGCAAAGTATACCTTGGTGCTGGTTGATGGCGTGCGTGTCAGTGATGCAAGTTCTGGTAGCGTATCATTAACCAATATACCGGTTAACAGCATTGAGCGAGTTGAGATTGTAAAAGGTGCGAGAGCTGCAATTTATGGTTCTGATGCTGTCGCTGGTGTTATCAATATAATTACTCGTCAAGCAACTAATAATACACTATCTGCTACGTTGGGTACTGATAGCTATGAAAACTACCAGTTAGCAGGCGGGATTGTAAAAGATGCCGTTACTTTTCATTATAACTTAGGCTATGAAAATACTGACGGCTATGATGTAACAGGTAAAGATCCATCACAGCCAGTAACAAAAGATCATGATGACGACGGTTATACCAATAAAAATATTGGTTTTAACTTAGCATATAAAACTGAAAATGCCGGTGTATTTAGTTTGCTAAGCCAGTATAGCAAAGGCCAAGGCGAGTATGACAACGCTTACGGCAATGACGCATATGACTTTGAAAACTACACCGCTAAATTAGGCTGGAAAAAAGCTCTGAGATTTATACACAAAGTGCCTCTGTGAGTACTTCTCAAGAAGAAAATATTCAAACAGGTACCGAAGATCAGCAGATTTACAGTACAGAGCGAGTTGAATTTGAATACAGTGGTTTATATACACTAACTAATACGGTTGATATTACCGGTGGTGTTAATTTTTTGAATGAAGACTTATCAGGCTCTTCGGCAAAATCATCTGAAGAACAGCGTGATAACACAGCACTCTTCGTTGGCGTATTTTATTATGATGATACTTGGTTAGGAAATGCAGTAGTAAGAACCGATGATTATGATTTTCATGGTCGTGCAAATACTTACACAACAGGCTTAGGCTATCGAGCAAATAAATACATAACACTACGCTTAAGTCATGGTACAGCCTTTAGAGCACCATCATTGATCAATGCATTTGTTACAGATAGTCAATGGTATATACCTAACAATGATATAAAACCGGAAGAGTCTGTTAATAATGAATTTGGTATCACCTTAGATACTAAATGGGGTCGTTATGATATTGCTATTTTTGATAATAAGATCGATAACTTAATTGAGAATAAAATAGTTGCTGGAACGAGTAAGTATATGGCGACTAATGTCGAAAAAGTATCTATGCAAGGTATTGAATTATCAGCCGAGTTTGAAGGTTTGGGCTTTCAACATAATGTTAATTTGAGCTTATTAGATGCCAAAGATGAAACAACCAATACGGATTTACCGCGTAGACCATCTGAAATGTTTAATTATGCGCTTGGTAAAAGCTGGGGCGATTTTGATGCTAATATAGCAATGCAATATCGTTCGTCGCGTCCTTCAATCTATGATACAGAGTTAGCTTCTTTCACGGTATTTAATTTATCAGTAAATTATCAAGTAATGGATGAGTTATCATTGCAAGCTCGCATTGAAAATATTACTGATAAAGAATATTTTGCGGCTAGTATAAGGGCTGCTGCTAACGGTGAACTGCTAGGCTACAATGCTGCAGGGCGACAATTTTTTGCTGGCGCAAGTTACCAGTTCTGATCTCGTTCTAGCTTAAATAAAAAAGCCCGACACTTTTGTTTGTCGGGCTTTTTTATATTTAGATGAAAATGCTTATTTAGCACTTTGCTTAGTTTACTAAAAACTGTTTATAGTCTTTCTCAAACTTTTTCAGCTTAGGTGCTATCAATAAACTGCAATAGCGTTGCTCAGGGTTTTCGTTGTAGTAGTCTTGGTGATACTGCTCTGCTGGGTAGTAAGTGGTTGCAGGGCTAACTTCAGTGACGATATCTTCGCATATTTGGCTTTGTAATTTTGCAATATATTGATTAGTTTGCGCTTGCTGCTCGCTATCATGATAATAAATCACACTTCGATATTGGGTGCCTATATCATTACCTTGGCGGTTTAGCTGAGTGGCATCATGCAGGGTAAAAACATCGCCAGTAAGGTCTCATAGCTTATCTGGCTACTGTCAAACTTAATCTGTACAACCTCTGCGTGGCCGGTGAGGCCAGTGCAAATTTGTTTATACGTAGGCTCAGTTGTTTCGCCGCCAGTATAGCCAGAGCTTACTTGTAAAACGCCTTTCACGCGCCTAAACGCGGCATCAATACACCAAAAGCAGCCACCACCAAATGTTGCAGTTTCATTTGTTATACTCATTTAGTTGTTCCTTAAAGCTGTTAAATTACACGGATTATCTAGCGTAACAGAAGAACGAGCAAGGAGGTTTATTATTTCATTTAATTACGGCAGGGAAGTGAAAAGTAGCGTTGCTGTAGGTTTGCAACGCTACGATGAGATTAAAGTTCTTTTAGCGGCCTTTCAGCTTCTTGTTGGTTGAGCTTTTGTTGTAAAAACTCAGGAGACTGAGTATTGCGAGCCAGTGCATAGTACGCCGCAGGAACAACAAATAGCGTAAGTATGGTTGCGACAATAACACCAGTAAACACCACTACACCAATTACCATACGGCTCTCTGCACCAGGGCCTGAGGCTAGCACTAGTGGCACCGCACTCATTACCGTAGTCAAAGAGGTCATAATAATTGGTCGCAATCTTTGGGTTGCTGCTTGTAAAATAGCTTCACTAAACTCTACGCCTTTATCGCGCAATTGATTGGTAAATTCGACAATCAATATACCGTTCTTAGCACTAAGACCAATCAGCATTACAATGCCTATTTGGCTGTAAATGTTTATGGTTAGTCCTGCAACCCATAAACCAAACATTGCGCCCATCAAACCCAGTGGCACAGTGAGCATGATCACAAAGGGGTGCATAAAGCTTTCAAACTGAGCGGCTAAAACTAAGAAGGTAACAGTAAGCGCTAGAATGAAAACATACGTCATCGCTGAGGCACCTTCATAATATAATTGCGATTCACCTTTATAATCAATGGCGCCATCAATTTCGTTTTCTTCCATTGCCACTTTATTTAAAAAGTTAAGCGCTTCTTCAAGGGTATAACCATCGGCGAGGTTAGCGCTCAAAGTAATAGCACGCATTCGGTTGTAACGATTTAGCCTTGATGCAGTGGCTTCTTCTTTTAAGCTAATTAAGCTATCTAGAGGAACCAGTTCATCACTGCGTGATTTTAGGCAAATATTTGATATATCGGTAGGATCAGCAAAGTCAGCTTTAGTGCCTTTTAAGATCACATCGTACTCTTCACCACGGTCAATAAAGGTGGTAACACGGCGTTGGCCTAACATGGTTTCAAGGGTGCGGCCAACATCCGAAACTGAAATCCCTAAATCCGCCGCTTTGTTTTTATCGATACTGATCAAAAACTGCGGGAAGGTTTCTTTGTAGTCATGGTCAATACGCACCAGTCCTGGGTTTTTCTCTGCACGTTCAATGATCCGGTCTCGCCAATCAGCTAATTGTGCATAATCATTACCTTGCAGGACAAACTCAATGGGCCGTGATGAGCCACCGCCACCAATACCACGGCGCATAATAGCAAACGCGCGCACATCGGTGACTTCAGTCATTTTTGCACTGATCTCATCCATTACTTCCCAAGTTGAACGTTTACGTTCATCCCAGTCTGCCATACCAACAATTGCCACACCACCGCTGCCACCCCAGCCAGGAACGCGTACCAGCACTCGACTTAGTTCGCCCGCTTCGGAATAAGGCATTAAACGTTCTTCAATTTTTGCCATGTTGGCGGCGTTATTTTCATAACTTGCCCCTTCAGGGCCACTCATCATGATAAAGAAAGTACCACGGTCTTCTTTTGGCGTAAGTTCTGAAGGAATTTGTTGGAACAGTAAATAACTAACAAAACCAGCCAGCAGTAGGGTGATTGTTAAACCACCTGAACGCGTCATATTTGAGCGTAAAGAGTTTTTATAACTTTGCTCAATCTTACTAAAGATACGGTCCATCCATTGGCTGAATTTACTCTCTTTTGAGGATGGTTTAAGTACTAATGAACACAACGCTGGCGAGAGTGTTAATGCGGTAATGCTTGAGAAGAATACCGCGGCGCTCACGGCCATCGCAAACTCGGTAAATAATGCGCCGATACGGCCATCCATAAATACCAAGGGGACAAACACCGAGATCAGCACTAAGGTGGTGGCAATAATTGCAAAGCCAACCTCACGGGCGCCACGATAAGCGGCTAGTAGGGCGAGGTTCGCCCAGTTCGATACGCCGGTGAATGTTTTCTAGCATTACAATCGCGTCATCAACAACCAAGCCAATTGCTAGCACCAGCGCCAGTAGTGTCAATAAGTTAATTGAGTAACCCATCGCCAATAAGAACATAAAGCTACCGACCAGCGCAACTGGGACTGTTACCGCTGGGATCAAGGTGGCGCGAATGTTCCCTAAAAATAAGAAGATAATTAATACCACCAAGGCCATAGAAATAGCCAAGGTTCTGTAAACCTCGTTAATTGATTCTTTAATGAATATTGACGAGTCGTAGCTGTCTTGAATAGTTGTGCCTTCTGGCAGGTTGCGTTTGATTTTTTCAAGTTCAGCACGGGCATTATCAACCACGGTAAGTGTATTCGCTTTAGCTTGTTTAACAATACCAAGGCCAACCATATTGCGGCCATTACCTCGGAATAAGCTTTCATCGTCAGCGGCTTCTAATTTTACATCAGCGACTTCACCAAGACGAACTAAGTAACCATCGTCGCCACGTTTAATTACTAGGTTTTGAAAATCACGCTGCTCTTTGTAACTACGCGCTGTTCGAACTGTAAAGTCACGGTCGATAGATTCTATCTCACCTGCAGGTAGCTCAACATTTTCAGTTCGTAGGGTGTTTTCTATGTCACTACTGGTTATGCCACGAGCAGCCATTGCTTGGCGGTTGAGCCAAATTTTCATGGCATATTTACGTTCACCACCAACACGTACATTGGAAACACCATCTACCACAGCTAAACGGTCGACAATAAAGCGCTGTGCATAATCAGACAGTTGCAATGAATCCATTGTGTCGCTATTGAGTAAAAACCATGCAATAGGGCTTTCATCACTGTTAGATTTAGATACTTCTGGCGGGCGTACTTGCTCAGGTAGACTATCAAGTGTGCGCGCTACACGTTCACGGACATCGTTTGATGCTGCATCAATATCACGGCTGATATTAAACTCAATGGTAATATTTGAGCGGCCATTTCTACTTGATGAATTAATGCTTTTAATGCCTTCAATACCGGAAATACGGTTTTCCAGCACTTGGGTAATTTTTGTTTCAATGATCTCGGCTGACGCTCCCGTATATTCAGTGCTTACACTGACTATGGGTGATTCAATATCAGGATATTCGCGCAGCGGTAACATCGAAAAAGCCACTAAGCCAAAGGTTAGTAACAGTAGGTTAATTACAATTGCAAAAACGGGACGTTTGACACTGGTATCAGTAATTTTCACAGTTTACCCCTTCACAGTAACTTTGCTGCCTGAGCGAATTTTAATAATTCCTTCAGTAACAATTTGTTGCCCATTACTAATACCCTCATCAATGGCAACCCAACCATTGTGACGACCTGCAACGTGAACCTCTACTTTAGTGGCTATTCCGTCTTCAATTTGAAAAACATAATGTTTATCTTGTTGTGGGATCACCGCTTTCTCTGGCACCATCATCGCTTGATTCGAGCTAAGTTGTAACGCGGTCTTGAGCAACATGCCAGGGCGTAATAAACCACTTTTATTCGCGAAGCTTGCTGTGACTTCAACACTGCGGGTGATTGAATCAATCCGAGCACTAACGTGCGTTACTTTACCGGTGAAGGTTTTTTCAGGGTAAGCATCATTTTGGGTCATTACTTTCATGCCAACGTTTAATTGCGCAAGGTATTTTTCTGGGACTTTAAAATCGACTTTAATAATGCTTATATCATCTAAGCTTGTAATAATTGTGCTGTTATTTACATAAGCACCTACTGAGATCTGACGCTTACCTAAAATACCTGAAAAAGGCGCGATAATAGTCATTTCAGATAATTTTGTTTTGGCGTTTTCAAGCTGAGCTTCGGTTGCATCAACGCGAGAAAGTTGCTCTTCGAGTAATGACTTTGCAGTTGCTTGTGAGCGAGAAAGCTCTGTTAAGCGTTCAAGTTGACGTTTTTCTTCGCGTAAGTTGATTGCCAGCTCTTTAACAGTGAGCTCTTCTTGCTGCGATTGCAATTGTACGAGCTTTTGACCTTTACTGACTAAATCACCGTCTTTGAAATAAATGTCAGTTACGTAATCATTTTGTGCGCTTTGTATATAAATTGCTTGATTAGCGCGGGCACTGCCGATAGCCTCAATGAGGACAGCATTTTCTTCACTTGCAACAGTGTGAGCGGTTACTTGCGTTGCATTAACTGTGAAGTCAGATTGCTCACCTTGGCTGCTTGGTAAATAAAGATAAACACATAGCCCCAAAAGTAGAGTAATAATAAATGGAAAGAGCGCTTTGCCAGATTGCTTTGCATACATTGTTAAAAATACCGGAGAATTAATTGCCTCTAGTGTACAAAATTACAGCGTGAATTGGCGGCCGCGTATCTCATAAATCTGTCGGTTAGGCGTAAAAGTTCAGTTGTTTTTCATTTTGTTCCCATTTTATGTTGGTGTGTGAGAGAGTTATGAAGTTAACTAGCAAATGTCCGCGTTGTATGAAAATACGTAAATTGATAATTTGGGCTATAATTATGTACGCTTTTTATATTGTTTTTTATCGTTATGGTTAAACGCAAAAACGCTGTTTTGAAATTGCGTGCGCAAGGTGCGCGCAATGGTATCGAAACTCTCACTGTCGGTGCGGTTGGGCTTTTATTTATAATGCTAGTTAATTTACTGCGGCCCGACGAAATTAGCATTTTCGAAATTTTCTTGGTGAGTTTATGTTTGGCTGCCATTTTTGTTGGTTTTTTAAAAACCCAAGAGCCATTTTACAGTTTAGTTATTACAGAAAAGGAGCTTACTTACCAGCATAAGTATGGCTGCTGGTGTGTTAAGCAAGAAAATCTAAATTACAGTGGTATTCCTAAAGTAGAACAAGAACTTGAGCAACTTGAGTTAAATGCTGTAGGTATCAAACTTAACGACACCGATGAATTTTTATTACAACTAGGACCAAGAATTGCAGGTAAATTATTGATCGAACAACGACATTTATTTATGCAAGTAATTCAAAAACATTGCAAAAATGGCAATTGCCCATCAGAATGGTTAGTTGAGGATAATCATTACACTTCTGTGAATGGTCGCAGTTTTAATGGCCTTATAGCCATGTTTGCTAATAGAATGCGACATCTACGACAATTAACAGGATATGACTTACTGTTACCAGCAAGTGTATTGGATAGAAGTATTTGGGATTTTAGCCACAGCTTAAATGCATGGCGGAATAACCCAGTAGTATTTATTGAATCTCAATTAGAGAGTAAGACGCCTGAAAATAGGCGTTAGTTAGTAGGATGAAGCGATGAGTCAAGATAGATCTTTTATTAAAAGTGGCAGAAATACCATAATCCATAAAGATAAAAAACTCGATTTAGTGATCGTGAATTCTGAAGTGCACCCAAAAATAAAGGTAACTCAACATGGTTTAGAACCATTCAAAGAAGAGTTGCCAAAAAACCGTCGTGAAGCTAAAGAACGCTATTTAGAAATGGTCTATGTTGGCAGTGTAGACGTATTTGGTGAAGAGAAGCGTTTACTGTTTATTCAGGCGTTAGATGGCCGTGAGTATAAGATAGATTATAGTAAAATAGGCACAAAGCTATTTGTCCGTATTCACCAAGATAGCTATTTATAACATCCTCTCTTTTGTATCTGGCATTGTTGTTGCCTAATTTATTGATTGGCGTGGCTATTAACATTAAGGCTATGTAATTTCAGTTTTAAATGAGGAATCAGTGCATGAAATCCCCCTTGATAGTTTTACCGTTATTAGCTGTATTGACAGCATGCGGTGGCGGCAACGATAATCCCGTGGTTGCAGCATCCGTTTTTGCTGGCGATGATCAGCGCATTATTGAAAAAAGTGAATTTACTATTGAAGCCAAAGGTTCGCCTGTTGATGGTACTTTTACGTGGCAGCGAGTAAGTGGACCAATTATTGACAGTTTCCCCTTGATGGTGCACTACAAACAATTACCGCCCCCGATATTAAAGCAAACAGCGAATTATTATTGCGTGTTAGTTATCAAACCACAGATGGTCAATTAGTAAGTGATGACTTACTGATCGAAATTGAGTCAAATAATCAGCTTCCTCAGGTTATTGTTACTCAAACTTCACCCGAAACACTGCCTTCTGATTATAAAGATACAATTACCTTAAGTGGTGCCAGCTCAGTTGATCCGGATGAAAATGGCCAAATTAATAGCTATAACTGGCAACAAATTGCAGGGCCAACGCTTGCTGTAGATAGTAATAGCAATGCAACAATTAGTTTCACTCATCCGTTACTTGATACCAACACGCAGATCACTTGGCTGTTAACAGTTGTCGATGATGAGGGGGAGAAGCAAGCACGCAATATTCACATACCTTAAATAAAACCAGCGATGTGATTATTGCCAATGCTGGTATTGATCAGAGTGCTATTGAGCTGGAAAAAGTGACCTTAGATGCTACAGGTTCAGAAACAGTAACAGACACCTTTAAATGCTATTGGCAACAAATATCTGGCAATGCAATACTTGATAATCAGCAACAATGCATTACCTCTTTTACTGCACCAGCGACCGAAGCGGTTAACACGCATACCTTTGAAGTAACCGTGACTGATAGCAAAGGGCGCACAGATACAGACACCGTCAATATCGTGGTTAAATCAAAACCGCTTGGTTTGCTCAATGATACCGGTATGGATAAATGTTACAACAACACCCAAGAAATAGCCTGTACGAGCCCTGACTTTCCTCGCCAAGATGCTGTTTTGGGTCGTGACAGCGTCGCAACTACACATATAGAAAAAGTCGGTAAAGGTGAATTGGCTTTTGATTTTACTAAATTAAATGAGTTCGCAGATGAACTGAGTGATTCTGCAAACAACTTTAGTTGTATTCGCGATAACGTAACGGGTTTGATTTGGGAAGTAAAAAGCCCTAATACAGGCACTTTGCCAAATACGGCGTTGCGTGAAGGTCAAAATCACTACACATGGTATTTAAATAGTGGCGATGGCGTACAAACGGGGAGTGTACAAGGGACACCGAATAGTACTTGCCCAAGTAGTAGTAACTGTAATTTGCAGGTGTATATTAATGCCGTCAATACACTCGATTATTGTGGTGGTACCAACTGGCGAGTGCCTACTTACACAGAGTTATTAACGCTACTTAATTATGGCAAGCATGGACAATCAATATTGCTTGATGAGAATTATTTTCCTAATACGCCTAATAGCAACTTATTAGAGGATGGACTAATTTATTGGACCTCACAAACTTCGGCCGATGGTACCAGTTTATCGCAAGCGTATGTTTTTGATATGAGTAACGGCAATGATCTGGCTTATCCAAAAGGTAATACCGCCTTTGTGCGCTTGGTTAGAACTGCAGGAGCATCGCAATGAAATCATTATTAGTTGGCTTACTGCTACTTAGTCCTGCCGTGATGGCTGTGCAGACTTGCTACACTGGTGTGGCCGAAACAACACCCGCAACCCGTTTTACAGTTAGTGTTGATGGCACCGTTAGCGACAGTGTAACCGAAGCTAATGTGGCAAACCTGTAGTTATGGACAAGGTTATGATGTTGCCACCAACAGCTGTATTAATAGTGCTGTAAAAGTAAATTGGCAAGAGGCGCTAAGAGCCGCAGTGAATGACCGAACAGGTGCATATACAGATTGGCAAGTACCTAATAATAAAGAGCTTGCTAGTATTTTAGAGCACAGCTGTGTTACCCCAAGTATTAATCAGTCTGTATTTTTAGGTAATAAAAGTGAAAACTATTGGACAAATACTTCAGGTATTGCCGATAAAACTTCAGCTTGGGTATACACCTTTGACAGAGGCCTTAACAGTTTGCACGATAAAACCTCATTTGTGTACCTACGTCTAGTACGTTATGAAAAGTAGCTAGCTTAGTTAATTGAAATACTGCTGCAATATCTCTAACCGCGCTTGTTCTAGCGCGGTTTTTATTGCTGCGCCCTTAATGCCTTGCGTAATAAATTGCTGCGGGTTAATTGCTTTAGCTGCTTTGGTTGCTGTTAATAATTTTTGATTAGCCAGTGATGCTGCTTGGTTAATCTCAACGGCTTTAAGAACTGCCTCGAACCGTTCAGGGCGGCGCCATAAATCGAGTTGATTGCAGCAACGGAGTAGTTGCTGTGCGGTGATTGTTTGGCTACTTAAGGTTGCTTGGTGGGCATTAAGTTGTAATGCCAAATCGCGTACGTCATTTGGTAAACGAATAGTTTGACTGAGAATTTTAATCTCTTCTTGCGTCAATGATGCAGTGGCTTGTGCAAACAATAATGCCTGATCGGTTATATTTTGGCTTTGTGCGTAAGCGTAACGGTTTTTTAGTTGTTGATATAACTCATCGCTCCAGTTACCTGCTAAGGCAGGGCTGATTGCACTAAGCGCGCCTAACTGCGCTAAAATATTCAAAAACTCAGCAAATGCGCCATCCGTTAATGATTTTTCACATTCTAGCCAAATGCGTTCTGCGGTGAGTGTTTGTAACTCACCTTGGTTGATCATCTGTGTTAGCAATTGCTGGGTTTCTTCGGCAATCGTAAAACCAAGATAATGATAACGAGCTGCAAAACGGGCAACGCGTAATATACGTAGTGGATCTTCGCTAAATGCGTCAGATACATGGCGCAAAATGCGGTTGTCTAAATCTTGCTTGCCGCCATAAGGATCAATTAAGTTGCCATCTTGTGCTTTTGCAATAGCGTTAACGGTTAAATCGCGGCGGCGTAAGTCGTCTTCTAAGGTAACATCTGCTGAAAACTCGCAGACAAAGCCCGTGTAACCTTGGCCTTGTTTTCGCTCGGTACGAGCTAGTGCGTATTCTTCTTTAGTTTTTGGGTGTAAAAAAACGGGAAAGTCTTTACCAACTTGTTGATAGCCTTGTTTGATCAGTTGCTCAGGAGTTGCACCGACCACCACATAATCGCGCTCTTTGATGATTCGCCCTAATAGCTCATCACGAACTGCTCCACCGACCAAATAAACTTGCATAATTTCCCCTGAATATTAACTGTGCAAACTATTTTACGTTATTTAGCTAATAAAACGCTAACAAGGTTTTCACTTACGCTGTTTTTTTGCCATTATAGGCCGTGATTTAATCAGTAAGGAAATTTAGGGTGTATTTAAGCTATTTTGGCTTGTCAGAGAAACCGTTTTCAATCGCGCCAAATCCACAGTACTTATTTTTAAGCGAACGCCATAAAGAGGCGTTGGCGCATTTAACTTATGGCTTAGGTGAAGCCGGTGGGTTTGTATTGTTAACCGGTGAGGTGGGAACAGGGAAAACGACCTTAACCCGCAGTTTGCAAGAGCAGTTACCTGAAAACACGCAAGTGGCGTTAATCCATAATCCAGCACTGTCACAATTGGAACTGTTAGCGAGTATTTGCGATGAGTTTCATATTGTTTATGACGAGCAAAATGCGACGTTAAAAACCTTAACTGATGCAATTAAAAAGCATCTTGAAGCAAATCATCAAGCTGGTGGCCACACTATTTTGATTATTGATGAAGCTCAGCTTTTAGCCCCTGACGTACTAGAACAGCTTCGTTTATTAACTAACATAGAAACAAATCATAAAAAATTACTACAAATAGTATTGGTTGGTCAGCCAGAATTACAGGCTTTATTAAAGCGTAATGAGTTGCGTCAGTTAGCGCAGCGGATCACTGCTCGTTATCATTTACTACCGTTAACTGAAGGACAAACTTTTGCTTACGTTAAACATCGTTTGTATGTTGCAGGTTGTGATCGGGGACTATTCTCAAATGATGCGTTAAAAACGATTCACTTAGTTACTGCAGGTATTCCGCGTTTAGTAAATTTATTATGTGAACGCTGTTTAATGGGAGCTTTTTCTAAGCAGCTAACGATGATTGATAGTGATATAGTAATGCGCTCAGCACAAGAAGCGTTACCGCCGAGTGCATTAAGTAGCGTTAGCATAGAGCAGCAGTCGTCGTTTAATTGGCTCTATCCGTTGGCATTTTTAACTGTGCTCAGTCTGGGTATTGGTTTGTCGTTCATTCTTTAATTAATGGTCATATATGTCGTATTTATTAGATGCCTTAAAACAATCAGAACAACATGATGAAGCGTCAGCACATGACAGAAACGCTGAGCAATTAAAACAGCAGCAAGAACTACAGCGTTATCGTTTTATTGCGATTTCGCTTGGCTTGTTGGTTGCTTTTTTACTGACCTTGATGGCAGGGTTTTCAATTGGTAAATGGTTACAAAAAAATCATTTAAATACCCCTGAACAAATGGTAACGAGTGTTCAGGATCAATCAGTGGAGCCTGCTGATGACAAAACACCTGTGCCTGCCACAGTGAAGCCTGAGCAATCGATACCTGTGCAAACAAATCCAGTACAAACTAGCCCAGCGCAAGTTGCTAGCACGCAGCCGATGTCTCAGCCGCAATTTGTTCAACCTCAGCAATACCAACAAGCAACAGGGCAATATCAGTGGGTGCAAGTGCCAGTAAATACTGCACCAGCTTATCCGCAAGGTCAGCCAATACTGGTGCAAACACCTAATGGTTATCAGCAAGTATATGCAGCGCCTCAGCAGCAATATAATCCTAATGCAGTGCAAATGCAGCCAATGATTAACAATAGCGCTAGCAATATCGATATGAGTAAATACAAAGTATTGGGGAAGCCTCTTGGCGAACCGACTAGTGAGAAATCAAAGCCGGTTGCAACGGTAAGCGATGAAGAACTTGAAACTGTGCCAACGGCGCTTAAAAATGCCTTTGCTCGCGCTATCGAAGATACTCAAAGCACCCAATCTCATCAAGTAACGCAAGGCACTAAAAATTCATCTTATGCTGAGCCGATTGAGTTACTACCTGATGCTTTGTTGGCATTGATGCCAGAAATTAAATACCAAGCGCATATTTACTCATCATCACCTGATAAACGTTGGGTTAAGCTCAATAATCGGGAGTTGTATGAGGGGGATAGCATTGGGGACTTAAGAGTATTAGAGATCACTCCAGAGCAAACGGTGCTGAGCTTTGATGATTATGAATTTAGCTTAAAAGCGCTGCAAGATTGGCCCGAGTGAAGATTAGATAGCTACTTCGCGCAGGCCAATTTCGTTTTCGGCGATTATTACGGCAAAATTGAATTTTTGAAAAATCTAATTAAATCAATGTTGAAATCCGCTGGTTTAATGGCGGATTCTAACGAATCTTGAGTTCGGTTGTGCGCCAGATCTATATCTTGAACTTGTGTGTAGTGAGCGTGTTTTGCATTGTAAAAAGTTTTCACTTGAGGTTTAAGAGGGCTGCTAGGGTTGCTTTTGGTCACTAGGCCGACTTTTTGACTCGACAGTTTAACTAACGTGCCAACTGGATGAACGCCAATACACTGAATAAATTTAGTCAGTAACTCGCCATCAAAGCTATCTGGACAACCCTCTTTGAGTATTTTAAAGGCCTTGATTGGCTCCATGCCGGCCTTATAAACACGCTCTGCGGTAAGTGCGTCATAGACATCAACAATCGATGCCATACGCACGTACTGGCTTATTTCATCAGCTCGCTTGCCAAACGGGTAACCCGTGCCATCTAGTCGCTCATGATGAAAGCCTGCAATATCGACAGCAATGCCTTTAAGGCCCGCCAGTTCTAAAATTTCTTTACTAAAGCGCGCATGATCCTGAATCACTTTATATTCTTGATCGGTTAACTTACCTGGCTTATTAAGAATGTCATCCGGTATCTGAATTTTACCAATATCATGTAACAGCGCACCGGTGGCAAGTTCTTCAATAAGCGCTCGTTCAAAACCTAAGTGTTTGGCAAAAATACTGATTAAGATCGAGACGTTGATCGAGTGTTCTAGTAGGTAGGCGTCTTTTTCACGCATACGGGTGATGCATGCTAGGGCATCTTGATTACGAAATACCGAATCAATAAAGCCGCTAGCTAATTCTTTAAAGGGGGCAATATCTATAGTGTTACCGGCTTTTATATCGGTAAATGCTTTGCTTTGCAGTTGTTTTGCTTCGCTGTAGAGCTTAAATGCTTTGTCCATCTCTTGCTCAACACTGTGTGTTGTAGACCAAGGATCACGTTGTTTAGGCGGTTCAACCTTTATATCGTTTGTTGTGGCTGTAGGAGTGAGTTCAACGATGGTTTTATCAGGATCAATTTCGATTTCTAAGATACCGGCTTTTATAAGCTGCTGCACGCCTGCTTGCGTTTTTACCCAACCTTGGTTTTTGATTTTAATTTTACCAGTTTGTTTAGTTACGCTATGCACAAACATACCTGGCATAAGCTGATCGATTGGGATAATTTTCAATGTGTTTACTTCATAATAAATAACGTACTACAAAACTAGCAAACTTTTTACTGGATAAGTAGTAAAAAGGGCGCTAATTAGCGCCCTTTGTTAATATCTACTTAAACTCTACTCGTCATCTTCAACTAAAGTCATTAGTGATGTATTACCGCCCGAAGCAGTTGTATCAATACTTATGGTCTTTTCTGTTACTAAGCGTTTGATTAGCGTGTCGTAGTACTCAGCACTGATCACTGGCAAGATAGCTCCTTTACGTTGTGCCAGCTGTTGACTGGAAGTAACCTAAGCGCGATGAGCGCGCTGCAACAACAGCACCTGCTAAATGAGGGTGCGCCAAAATAGCTTGTAACTGATTCGGCTTAGCTACTTGGAATACCCCTTCAGCAATACCAGTTGAGATAAATTTATCTTTAAAGGCTACCGCTTCGTCATAGAATAACTCAGATGCTACGGTGATCACGGTATTACCAGCAGCAAGAGCTGTGATGATCGAAATAGCCCAGAAGTTAAACGAGGTACTCTTATCTGCATAACAAACCACACAACCACGCGCTTCAAGGTGAAGGGTGTTTGATTCACCTGTTGGCCTAGGCAAAGTAGTAAACTTACGCATGTGCTTTTCAAGGCGATTAAGCTGGGCACGTGCATCGGCAAGTGTTAATGCTAAATCGTCGGCTAGTTCATCGATAATATCGACTGTGGCAACTTTAGCTAATAGCTGACGTACCGCTGAAACACGATCGTTCAGTGGTGTTGCGCGCCAAATTTTTTCATCGCGCATTGAATTTGCCATTAACTTCTCGACTTGCTCAGCAGCACCTGAATAGTGGTGAGTGTCAAGCTCGTCTGGCGTCAAGTTAGTCATTTGTACGTTTTCAGGCGATGCTTTTTCTTTAACTAAACGAGTTAAGTAGTTAGGGCCACCTGCTTTAGGTCCGGTGCCAGATAAACCACGACCACCAAACGGTTGTACGCCAACAATCGCGCCAATCATATTACGGTTAACGTAGACGTTCCCGGCACGCGACATTTTTGCTAAGTATTCACAACGCTCTTCGATGCGTGAATGGATACCCATGGTTAAACCAAACCCAGTGTTATTTATTTGGTCAATCACGTTATCAAGTTCTGTGCCTTTAAAGCGAATGATATGCACACATGGGCCAAATACTTCACGTTTCAGTACAGATAGATCTTTGATTTCATATAAACGTGGCGCAAAGAAATACGCTCCGTTTTCGCTGTTATCTGGAATATCACACTCATAATGCAGTGTTGCGTTGCCTTTTAAGTACTCAACGTGTTCGTTTAAGTTCTTCAAGGCTTTTTCATCAATTACAGGGCCGATATCGGTTGATAGTAATGATGGATCGCCAATGTGTAGCTCTTTTAACGCGCCTTTGATCATTTCAATTACGCTATCTGCGATATCTTCTTGAATGAACAATACACGCAGTGCAGAACAGCGTTGACCAGCACTTTGGAAACCAGAGCTGATCACATCGTCAACGACTTGCTCTGGCAGTGCTGTTGAATCTACGATCATACAGTTCTGACCGCCTGTTTCGGCAATCAACGGTACTTGAAGATCATTACGTGCAGCAAGTGTTTGAGAAATGATGGTACCGGTCTCAGTAGAGCCTGTGAACATAACCGCTTGAATGCGTTCATCAGGAACAATGGTTTTTCCTACTTCACTACCACGTGCGATAACAGGCTGTACCACATGCTCTGGTAAACCAACAGATAACATAAGCTCAATAGTACGCAGTGCAATATAGCTAGTTTGTTCAGCTGGCTTTGCAATAACAGTGTTACCAGTTACGATTGCTGCAGCAACTTGACCTAAGAAGATTGCTAGTGGGAAGTTCCATGGGCTGATACATAAAATCACACCACGGGCTTCAAAACGCTCATCTTCACTTAGCTCTTCGGCGCGAGCAGCGTAGTAGCGACAAAAATCAACCGCTTCACGTACTTCGTCAATACCATCTTGTGCTACTTTGCCGGCTTCTTTGATACAGATAGCCACAAGTTCGTCGTGATGACGTTCTAGAATATCAGCAATGCGGCGTAATAGGTTTGCGCGCTCTTTAACTGGCGTTTGTGACCACGACTCAAAGGCGGTTTCTGCATTGCTTAGTAGAGTGAGCATATCATCGCTATTTTGTAGCTTGATATGACCGATAATCTCTTGATGATTGGCTGGGTTTTTAACTGCAATTGAACCTTCAGGAATATCGCTTTCACTAATACGGTGCTCTGCAAACCAGTTATCAAGATTTTCCTTGAATGGCGTGATCACATTGATATCGGTTAAATCCATACCTTTTGAGTTAGCACGTTCAGCGCCGTATAAATCAATTGGCATCTTAATTTGCGTGTTGTACTTGTTACGCAAACCTTGCAGTGTTTCTACCGGATCCGGTAATAACGATTCAACAGGTTTAGTGGTATCAACAATGGCGTTAACAAACGATGAGTTAGCACCGTTTTCAAGTAAACGACGCACTAAATAAGCCAATAAATCTTCGTGCTGACCTACAGGGGCATAAACACGACACTGAATTTTTTCTTCAGTTACGATTTGGTCGAATAATGATTCACCCATACCGTGCAGGCGTTGGAATTCAAAACCTTGGTTATCACCTTTAGCAACTTCTAAAATTGTTGCCGCAGTGTAGGCATTGTGGGTTGCAAACTGTGGATAAAGTACATCACGTGCTTCTAGCATTTTGATAGCACATGCTTTGTAAGATACGTCGGTTGTTGCCTTACGAGTAAATACTGGGAAGTGCTCTAAACCATCTTGTTGTGTGGTTTTGATTTCGGTATCCCAGTAGGCACCTTTAACTAAACGCACCATCATTTTACGACCAACACGGCTGGCAAGCTCAGTTAACCATTCAATCACAAAAATTGCGCGTTTTTGATACGCTTGCACAGCTAAACCAAAACCATGCCAACCAGCTAGGTCATCATCACTAAATACTGCTTCGATTACATCAAGTGAAATATCAAGGCGATCAGCTTCTTCAGCATCAACAGTAAAGCCAATATCGTAGCTTTTAGCTGCCATGGCCAGCTCTTTAAGCTTAGGCACAATTTCGTTCATGACACGTTCTTTATGAGTGAACTCATAACGAGGATGGATCGCAGACAGTTTCACTGAAATACCAGGGCTCTTAATTGGGCCACGGCCATTTGCCGCTTTACCAATAGCATGAATCGCATTCATATAGCTATTAAAGTAACGCTGTGCATCTTTCATGGTGCGAGCGCCTTCGCCAAGCATATCGTATGAATATACATAGCCTTTTTGCTCTTTTTCTGCTGCGCGTTCGATGGCTTCGTTAATTGTACGACCCATAACAAACTGCTTACCCATGATCTTCATGGCAAAGTTTACTGACTTACGAATAACCGGCTCGCCTAAACGACCAATGGTTTTTTTCAGTACACCAAACTGCTGTTCTTTGGTTTTATCAGTGTAGTTAACCATTTTACCGGTCACTAATAGACCCCAAGATGACGCATTAACGAATAGTGAGTCGCTGCTGCCTAAGTGAGAGCTCCAGTCGCCTTTGGCTAACTTATCGCGAATTAGCGTGTCTTGAGTGGCTTTATCTGGCACGCGAAGCAATGCTTCAGCTAAGCACATCAATACCACACCTTCTTCACTAGAGAGTGAGAACTCATTAAGTAGCGCATCAACACCGCTTTGACCATCTTGATCGCGACGAATAGTGTGAACTATCTGGCGAGCACGTTCCCAAGCACGGCTGCGAGCTTTTACGCCTACTTCAGCAAGCGGTAAAATATGATCAATTACAGCATTTTCGTCAATGCGATAAAAGTCACGGATTTTTTGTCTGATTGGACACGTTGTTGTCAAATCGCCGTCAAATAACATAAGCAACCCTCTGGTGTATGGAGTCTTGCAGCTAAAAATTTCGCTGCCCGATTTTTATGTACGTAATGCGTGCATTCTAATTAAAATCCAGCAGAATATGCTGGTTAAATTTAGCGTTTTACGATAATTTACAGGGCATACTTTAAACTTATCCGCATAAAATTCTGTTATGACAAGTCCGAATAGATTACGCATGCTCGATCGTATCGATTTAGCAATTTTAGACGTTCTGCAAAAAAACGGCAGAATTTCTAATGTTAACCTCGCAAAGCAGGTTAACTTAAGTCCCAGCCCGTGTCTTGATCGAGTAAAACGGCTTGAACAAGAAGGTTATATCGAAGGTTACTTTGCCAAGTTGAGCGAAGCCAAACTTAATCAAAGCTTAGTCGCGCATGTGCAAGTGTCGTTAGTGACGTCAAATACTGCGGTATTTAAAGTGTTCCGTGAACATATTTTAAAAATCAAGCAAGTTGTTGAGTGCGACATGGTTGCTGGTGGCTATGATTACCTATTAAAGATTCGGGTTTCGGATATGGATGAATACCGTCAAGTGCTTGGTGATTTAGTCGATATACCGGAGTTGGTACGCACCACACTTATATGGTGATCGAAAAAATTAAACAAGACACTGGGCTCAGACTCGATACTTAAATTTAAACTCGCTGCTACCAATACGTGAGGCGCGGGTTTACCCCACGCAATTAGATTAAAGTTCTTTCAGAGATTAATTCACCACCGAGAAGAAATAAGTGATTTTTACTTTGGTTTCTCTGTGTAGCGCGTAGCGCCTCTGTGCCCTCAGTGGTAAATAATGGGCTTTATCGCGAGGTAAACTCGCAGCTACCAATGCGTAGGCGCGGGTTTACCCCGCGCAATAGATTCAAGTTCTGTCAGTGATTAATTCACCACCGAGAACACAGAGTTCACAGAGAAGAAATAAGTGATTTTTTACTTTGGTTTTTCTGTGTAGCGCGCAGCGCCTTTGTGCCCTCGGTGGTTAAATAGGTTTGTTTGTGTAAAGGTATAAACAGTCGCGAGGTAAACTCGCTGCTACCAATACGTAGGCGCGGGTTTACCCCACGCATTAAAAAAGCACCCAAGGGTGCTTTTTTAATATCAAATATAGTGGTTATCGATTAAGCCCAGCCGTCGTAACGTTTACGGCGCGATAATACGATAGTCAAAATAATACCTAAAAATAGACCTATGAAGGCAATTGCTCCGCCATAAGTTAGTAGCTGACGTTTTTCTTTTGCACCGGCTTGTTGTTTTTCAGTGCGTTCAACTTCTAAGGTACTTTTTAATTTAGTAATCTGCTCTGATAGAGCACTATTTTGGTCAGTTAAAGTTTGGCTTTGCTCTTGCAGCTGCGGCAATTCAATTTGTGCTTGACGAAGTTGCTCTTGCATTGATGCCATTTCAGCACTGAGCGTGCGATATTGTTGGTGAATACCAGGAGTTTTAGAAACAAATTTAGCTTCTACCCAGCCTTCTCGTTCTTTATCATCAATAACTTTAACAAAGCCATTTTCTTCAGCAGATAGCTGGGTTAATTTTGTACCAGCATCAACAGAGCCAACAATGCGGTAATTTTTACTCGCGCCAGAGTGCATAAATGTATAAAGATTATCGACTATATAAGCGGTGTTTGCATCGCTAGCTGAATTGCTTTCTTCTGCGTGACTCATAAATGCGGCCGCCGCGAATAGCAAAGCTAATAAAGAATGTTTAAACATCAATCTACCCCTGTTAATGTAACCGTCTGTGGGACAGCAATCGTATTATTCATAGTTAAGTATTGAGATAGTATGGATTTAGCGCCCTAATAGCAAGACTGATATTGTAATCATGGCAGCTGTTTCATGATTCAAATAAGCTAAAAAATTTGCAATGTTGAGCAGCTTTGTTTATTTTGAGCTCTTATTTATTTTAAAGGTAATCCTCAAGCCTAATGGATACTGAGATAGAACTGAAGTTTTTGGTGTCAGACGCCGTAATCCCACTGATCCCCGCGTTAATTACTCAATTTGCAAAAACGGTTACTAATAAACCTTCGCGTAGTTTACAAAATGCTTATTTTGACACGCCAAGCCGTGAATTAAGAGCGCTCGATATCGGTTTTCGTACCCGCTGTGCTGATAATCAATGTGAGCAAACTATCAAGCTTGCTGGAGAAGTTATGGGCGGGTTGCATCAACGACCTGAATATAATTTACCGCTGGAAAGTAGCCGACCAAATATAACTGCATTTGATGCCAGTATTTGGCCGCATGGTATGCAAACAAGTGCAATTTCCGCTAATCTTTATCCTATTTTTAGTACTAACTTTATTCGTCGTACTTGGCTTATTGAAACCGACAGTGGCGCTAAAATTGAGGTCGTGTTAGATAAAGGCGAAGTATCTGCATCGGGTTTGATGGAGCCAATTTGTGAGCTTGAAATTGAACTGGTTGAAGGCAGCCGCGATGAATTATTTGCTTTAGCTGATAAGTTAGTGAGTCAAAGTAATATTCGTTTAGGGTTATATTCTAAAGCGGCTCGTGGTTATCGCCTTGCGGATGAAAAACCACTTAAGCCAAGTAAATCAATTGGCTTTGTATCGTTACCTAAATATGCAACACAAGAGCAAGCACTTATAGCCGCAATTGGCTTTGGTATTCGTTTTGTACAAAAACATGAACAGTGTTATTTCGATAAACCGAGTTTAAAAACTCTGAAACGAGTGACCGATGGTATTAGTTTAATCCGTCATACGTTCTGGTTGTTTGACGATATTGTTGATAAAAGCACCACCGAGCTATTACGCACCGAGCTAAAATGGCTGTTAAGTGAGTTAGCATGGGTTGAAAACGCGATTCAACTAAAAACATATACTTCTAAGCGCCACGCATACTATAAAAAAATCAACAGTGCACCTGAGTTAACGCAAGTTATTAATGACTTAAAAGAGCTACAGCCAAGTATTGATGATATTAATCGGTTGTTTCATAGCGCTCGCTATAACCGCTTATTATTGTCTTTAACCACCTGGCTGGTGGATAAGCAATGGCGTAAAAGTTGGGGACAAGTACAGTTTCAAGCAGCTGAAAAACCAGTCGCTGAGATTGCTAATCGATTATTTGAAAAAGATTGGCAAGACCTTCATCAATTACTTCCAGAACAAAAAACACTGACAGTTAAGGATTACTTGGATTTACGCATGCGTTTAGAAAACAGCTTACTCAGTGGTAACTGTTTAGGTTCGTTATTTGAAAAAGATGAACGCAGTGAGTTTCGTATTCCATGGTTAGATATTTCACACGGCATGTACGAGCTCAGCACGCTTGAGTATCTAAAGCAGTTATGTGCAGGACAAGATGATGAAGAGCTGGCAAAAATTCAAAGCTGGCTTGAAAGAAAGTCTGAATTCTTGGTCGACGCAATGGAACAAAGCCGCTTAGCTTCATATAAAATATCACCTTACTGGCAGTAATCGCCTTTAAGCCAGTACATAGGGAATACACATGGTACGGCGGGTTTTATTACTAATGCTGCTCTTTAGTGCCGATGCGCTCAGTGATGTTCAGCATTGGCAACTCTGGAAACAGCATGATGGTGCAAGTGTGTACTACAAAAAACATGACAATGGTATTTTTGAAGTGCAGGCTGAGATCACTATTGAAGGTGTCACGGCCAATGACTTTATGACATTGCTAAGTGATACTAACAGCGCGCCGTTATGGATTGATAATGTTACCCATGTGAAAGTGTTGGAACGACTAAGCCCCTCAGAAACTATTGTACATACCGAGTTTGAGTCGCCGTGGCCACTCGCTGATCGCGATATGGTTAGTTACTCATGCTACCAACAACTGAACGGCACCCAGACTAAGTTAACGATTACAGCAAAAACAGGGGAGCTTGCAAAGCGCCAAGCTGTGATCCGTATCATAGATCTAAAAGCACATTGGTTATTAACCCAGCATAGCAGTGAAGGGCAATCATTGTTAACCATAACATATGAAATATACGCCAACCCTGGTGGTGCAATTCCTTATTGGCTAAGCAATAAAGTGGGATTAAAAAGTGCGATGCATACCTTGCTTGCTCTTAAATTACGCTTAATCAATAAAACCTATCAAACAGATCAGCAAGTAAGCCAAGTTGGCAATTGTAGTCATACCAATAAACAATAGCGTATTAATGCTAACAATCGACATAATCTAGATGGCTAGTTAATTTCTTGTTACTGTTTTTTTATTAAATATTTATTACAAATAATTACAAAAATATTGTTACTGTAACTTAAATCGGTAATATTCCCGCTCTGGGAACATACTACTTTAAGGACAGTATAGTGTTAGCTTCATCACTTGCAGGCTCAAGCCGTTGGTTTTCATTTGTTAACGAAAGTTGGCGCATCGCTACATTATGGCTAGCGGGTGTTTTATTGTTTATGAGCTTTCGGATTTTCTTTTTAGTCTACTTTCATGACCGAATCACTGCACCAATAGATCTTGATGTCATTTTAAACACCTTAGAAACAGGATTTGCTTTTGACTCAGCAGCCAGTGGTGTGTGTTTTAGCATCCCCTTTTTATTAAATTGTATTTTACAGCCGATGCGCTTAGGTCATTGGGTAAGAATGGTGCGTAACTTTACAGGTAAACTCTTTTTTGTAGTCGCTATTTTACTCTGTATAACTAGTATTACGTATATTTCAGAGTACGGCAGTCAATTCAATTATTTTATGTTTGAAGGGTTGCACGATGATCAGCAAGCAATTGCTTTAACCGTGATTGAACAATATCGGCCATGGGGAAGTTTACTGGGGTTATTTACACTGTTAGTGGTTGCATTTAAGTTATGTCATCGCGTTGATAAGCAGTCGAATAGCTTTTTACAACGCATTTTTACTGACTGTAAATGGAAGCGTACGTTGTTAATTAGCATCATAGTGGTGTTATTTATCTGTGCTATTCGAGGTTCTTTTGAGTCACGTCCGGCTTCACGGAAGTGGTCTGCGGTAACGCCGGACCCATTTATTAATAATTTAGTGATCAATCCATTTCGCAGCTTTTTATATGCCATTAAAGATTACAACGATCTACAAAGTCATGGCGTAGACGGCGAAAATCCATATTTAAATCATAACTCAGTGCTTGATGTCTTACCTTTAAACGCATTGAGTCAATATACTACAGCACCTTTGTTAGCTGCACCGTCACACGTGTTCGTGATTGTTATGGAAAGCTATGATTCTTGGCCGTTACAACAGAAGTATGCTTCGCTTAATTTAACCAATCAGTTAAAAAATCTAGCTAGTAAAGGTATTTACCTAGATAACGTTTTACCTGCAGCTAGCAGTACTATGAATTCGCTATCCAGTATTGTATCTGGGATCCCTTATGCAGGGGTTAATATGAGTTTGATTGGGCCACAAAAACCAAGCAGCAAGTTATCGTTATTTAATCAATTAGAGCATTTAGGGTACACCAGCCAGTTTTTTTATGGTGGTTTATTATCATGGCAGAATGTCGGTGAGTACGTTCTATCTCAAGGTGCTGATAAGGTCTATTCAGCTACCGATGCTGGCGGTAAAGGTAGTGCAGGAGTCTGGGGCATTGATGATGGTCAGTTATTTGATTTAGTGGCAGAAAAAACCACACAGAAAAGTTTTAATGTGATTCTCTCTGGTAGTTATCATGGACCGTTTAATCTCGATTTAGACAAATATAACTACCCTTATAAGTCGGTTGCAGATTACCTTGCAGAGATAAATAGATTAGAAGGGGAGTTATTAGATCCGTATGTATTAGGGCACTTGTGGTATGCAGATAAAATGCTGGGTGAGTTTGTGGCTAAGATGGAGCAACGCTATCCAGATGCATTATTTGTCATTACAGGGGATCATTATAGTCGTCGTAACTTTCACAAGCGTCCAAATTTATATGAGTTAACCCATGTGCCGATGGTGATTTATGGCAAAGGTGTTAGCGCAGATTTAGTGCCAGCACAACAAGTGGCAAGCCATATGGATATCGCTCCAACATTATTAGATTTAATTGCGCCAGCAAATACTCAGTTTTATAGCATGGGACAATCATTATTTAATGCAGCGCCAGATCGAAGGGTATTTGGTTTTCAAACAATACGTCACAATGAGCAGCTTTGGCGTGGTGATTTATCGGCACTTTATGAGTATTATAGGGTCAATGAGCGGGATAAAACTCAGCTTTTACCGACAACACCATCGCAATTTGTTGAAATTGATGCACAGACAGAGCAAGCATATACCCAGTATATGGCGACAGCTTGGCAGTTATTAACTCAAGGCATGGATTAAGGTAATGGTTTTACCCATCACCCGATAAGCAACACTTACACGCTAAAGATCATAAAATGACTAAACCAGAAATTAACTTAGTAAACAAACCCAACGGCATAGGAATTGGGCGTATTTTAAAAGCAACTAAATGCTCAATTAAAGGTTTTAAAGCCGCATTTAAGGAAGAGTCGGCCTTTCGTAATGAGCTTGCGCTAGGGCTTGTATTATTGCCATTATCATTTTGGCTAGCGCAATCATTACAGCACTGGGTGATACTTATAATCAGCTTTTTGTTATTGTTGATTGTTGAGTTGCTAAATTCAGCAATTGAAGCATTAACAGATCGAGTCGGTGTTGAATATCATGTGTTATCAGGGCGAGCGAAAGATATTGCTTCAGCGGCTGTGACATTAGCACTGATAGTGTTATTTATTGTATGGGCTGTGGCTGGGTATGAAAAGATAATTACATTGATAGGTATAGGTTAGGAAGTTAGGTAAAACGTCACTGGCTTTGAGCGACAAGCTTCGAACACGCCCAAGCTCCTAGTTATACCAATCGACTTAAATATTTAACCATTCTAGCGAGCTAAATAAAGCGCTAACTGCGTTATAATTTTTTCAAGTAGAACAACTACATGTCAAAATTTACGCCTTGTTATCACTGTATTTATCTGTCGCTATAAATGGTCAGTAACTTAACACGATTGGTATCACTTTCTAGAACCTAGCTTTAATTGCGCGGGGTAAACCCGCGCCTATGTCTGGTAGCAGCGAGTTTACCTCGCGACAATAACCTAGGCATTTACAACAATATAATCAGCAGGCATAAAAAAAAGCGCCAATTGGCGCTTTTTCTACATTTACATAAAGGCTGATATTAAAGACCAGCTGCTGCGCGAAGTGCGTCTGCTTTATCTGTGCGTTCCCAAGGGAATTCATCACGACCAAAATGCCCGTAAGTTGCAGTTGGTAGATAAATTGGGCGCTCAAGATCAAGCATTTTAATTAAGCCATATGGACGTAAGTCAAAGTGTTCACGAATCAATTCAATTAAACGTGATTCTTCAAGCTTGCTGGTACCAAATGTTTCAACACTGATTGACGTTGGCTCTGCAACACCGATTGCGTAAGAAACTTGTAGCTCACATTTGTCAGCAAGGCCCGCAGCAACGATGTTTTTAGCAACGTAACGTGCAGCGTACGCAGCTGAACGGTCAACTTTTGATGGATCTTTACCAGAGAATGCACCGCCACCATGACGAGCCATGCCGCCATAGGTATCAACGATAATTTTACGACCAGTAAGACCACAGTCACCCATTGGGCCACCGATTACAAAACGGCCAGTCGGGTTAATGAAAAACTTAGTTGCACTAGTGATAAGCTCAGCAGGCAGTACTGGCTTGATGATTGTTTCCATCACAGCTTCTACTAAATCTTTTTGTGAAATGTCTTCACTGTGTTGAGTAGAAAGTACCACTGCGTCAATACCTACTGGCTTGCCGTTTTCATATGCAAAAGTAACTTGTGATTTTGCATCAGGACGTAACCAGTTAAGCTCGCCGCTTTTACGTACTTGCGCTTGACGCTGCACTAAACGGTGTGAGTAAGTGATTGGTGCAGGCATTAATACTTCAGTTTCGTTACATGCGTAACCAAACATTAGGCCTTGGTCGCCAGCGCCTTGTTCTTCTGGGCTAGTACGGTCAACACCTTGGTTGATGTCAGGAGACTGCTTACCAATCGTGTTTAAAATTGCACACGAGTCTGCATCAAAACCCATATCAGAATGAGTGTAGCCAATTTCACGTACAGTTTTACGTGTGATTTCTTCGATATCAACCCATGCGCTAGTAGTGATTTCACCACCAACCATAACCATACCAGTCTTTACGTAAGTTTCACACGCAACACGGGCATGAGAATCTTGTTCTAAGATGGCATCTAGTACCGCGTCAGAGATTTGGTCCGCGATTTTATCCGGATGACCTTCAGAAACAGATTCAGAAGTAAATAAATGTTTTGCCATTGTCTTTGCTCACAAATATTGCGCTTCACAAACGTCGGTAAGAGCGCTAAAAAATTTAGGGGCGTATTTTATCTAAAACAACGATAGTTGCATAGTTTTTTTACGCCTAGACGTCTAAATAAAATTACTAATAACTTTTTGTTCTTAAAAAATTCATAATGCCCAATTTAATCAGGTTTTTAATTGCATACAGCCCCTACAATAAGTAAGAATGGATCTTCAAATGAATACACACAATAACCAGCGCAAATACAGTAAAGGTAGGAGAATCCATGCCGTCTCGCAAAGAACTTGCAAATGCTATTCGCGTCTTATCAATGGACGCAGTACAAAAGGCCAAATCTGGCCACCCTGGAGCCCCTATGGGCATGGCTGATATCGCAGAAGTACTATGGCGCGATTATCTAAACCACAACCCAACAAATCCAGAGTGGGTAGATAGAGATCGATTTATACTTTCCAATGGCCACGGTTCAATGCTTATTTATTCTCTATTGCATTTAAGTGGTTATGATTTACCAATTGAGGAAATTAAAAACTTCCGTCAAATGCATTCAAAAACACCAGGACACCCAGAATATGGGTATGCGCCAGGTATTGAGACTACTACGGGCCCACTTGGTCAAGGGATCACTAACGCGGTAGGTATGGCGATTGCTGAAAAAGCATTAGCCGCGCAATTTAACCGCGAAGGTCACGATATTGTTGATCACCACACATATACTTTCTTAGGCGATGGTTGCTTAATGGAAGGTATTTCTCATGAAGCATGTTCACTTGCCGGCACATTAGGCCTAGGTAAGCTTGTTGCGTTTTGGGATGATAACGGTATTTCAATTGATGGTGAAGTTGAAGGTTGGTTTAGCGATGATACACCTGCACGCTTTAAAGCCTACGGTTGGCATGTAGTAAGTGACGTTGATGGCCATGACTCAGACGCTATCCGCGCAGCCATCGAAGAAGCACGCAGCATCACCGACAAACCAACACTAATTTGTTGTAAAACAGTTATCGGTTATGGTTCACCAAATAAATCAGGTAGCCATGATTGTCACGGCGCACCACTAGGTGAAGACGAAATCAAAGCAGCACGCGAGTTCCTTGGTTGGACTGGTGAAGCATTTGAAATCCCAGCTGATATTTATGCACAATGGGATGGCAAAGAAAAGGGTAAACAACTTGAAGCTAACTGGGATGAAAAATTTGCCGCGTACGCCGCTGCACACCCAGAACTAGCTGCTGAATTTAAACGCCGTACTAGTAGTGAGTTGCCAGCAGATTGGGCTGAAAAATCACAAGCATATATTGAGCAACTAGACGCAAATCCAGCAAACCCAGCATCACGTAAGGCATCGCAAGACGCACTGAATGCATTTGGTCCATTACTGCCTGAATTTATGGGCGGCTCAGCTGATTTAGCCGGTTCTAACCTGACTCTTTGGAAAGGCTCTAAAGGCTTAACACGCGATGATGCCAGCGGTAACTACATCTATTACGGTGTGCGTGAGTTTGGGATGTCGGCGATTATGAATGGTATTGCATTGCATAAAGGTTTTATTCCTTACGGCGCAACTTTCCTAATGTTTATGGAATATGCACGTAATGCTGTTCGTATGGCTGCACTTATGAAAGTGCCAAGCATTTTTGTATACACCCACGATTCAATCGGTTTAGGTGAAGATGGTCCAACTCACCAACCAGTAGAGCAAATTGCTAGCATGCGTTTAACGCCAAACTTAGTTAACTGGCGCCCGTGTGACCAAGTTGAGTCTGCGATTGCATGGCAACAAGCGATTGAACGCCAAGATGGTCCAACATCACTTATCTTTACTCGCCAAGGCCTTGAGCAACAAACTCGCTCAGCGCAGCAATTAAGCGACGTGAAAAAAGGTGGTTATGTGCTGAGCTGTGACGGCGAGCCTGAGCTTATCTTAATCGCAACTGGCTCTGAGGTGCAATTAGCACAAGATTCAGCCGCGCAACTGCGTAAGCAAGGTAAAAAAGTACGTGTTGTCTCTATGCCATCGACCGATGTATTTGATGTACAAGACGCTGCTTATAAAGAAAGTGTATTACCAGCTGCAGTTTCACGCCGCGTAGCCGTAGAAGCAGGTATTGCTGACTACTGGTATAAATACGTAGGTTTAAACGGCGCTGTAGTAGGTATGACCACCTTTGGTGAGTCAGCACCAGCTAATGAGCTGTTTGAGCACTTTGGCTTCACGGTAGAAAACATCGTAAACAAAGCAAACGAATTGTTTTAACCTTAAAGGTTAAAATGTAAAAAGCCCGCACTGTGTTAAACGCAGTGCGGGCTTTTTTATACAGAGCTGTAAGCTTTAAGCCGTCAGCTATCAGATGCCCATGAGTATTTTTCACATCACTACACTTGCATGCTATGCGTCCTTAAGGCAATGTGGTCGCAGTTAAATTATAAATCAAAGAACAGGAGTGAGGATGTCTCAGTTTGATAATGTAAGTGTTGTTAAAACAGCGAACGTATATTTTGACGGTAAAGTATCAAGTCGTACCGTGGTTTTTGCTGATGGCAGCACTAAAACGTTAGGTTTTATGCAACCTAGGTGAGTTTGAATTTGCTACGAGCAAAAAAGAATTGATGGAATTAAACGGCGGCCAGTGGGATGTATTACTCCCTGGTGAGACGAAATGGCAAACGATGTCAGCAGGGGAGTCTTTTAATGTTGATGCTAACGTTACCTTTCAAGTAAAAGTGACTGACTTTGCTGATTACTGTTGTTCGTATACTTAACATACAAATTAAGTGTCACGCTGAAAGCCCGCCATGCGCGGGCTTTTGCATATTTAATGTGACTAAATTGATCTACATCAGCTGTAATAACAAATAAATTTCATATTTATGCTTTTCTGCCTTGTGTTAATCTAAATAGCCCCCAATACTAGTTATGAGGTAACATAAAAAAGGATACCCTATGAAAATTAATCTTTCTGGTCACCATGTTGACGTTACTGACTCTATTAGAGAGCACATCAACGAAAAATTTTCAAAAATTGCGAGTCATTTTCCATCTCTGATCGCACTAGATATCATTCTTTCAAAAGAGCATCATAAGCTCCAAGCAGAAATCAGTACCATATACGAAGGCGCGCGTTTATCCGTTAAAGGTGAGAACGAAGTTCTTTATCCAGCTATTGCAAACGCGGCTAAAAAACTCGATGCAGCACTAAAGCATCGTAAAGGCCAAATTAAAGCCAATTTACATGAAAAACCGGTGAGCACTACACCTGAAATTGCTCATGAAATTATTCAAGAAATGGACCTACGTTAAATAATAAAGACGCTAGATCTTAGGCAACTAGGATCTAGCGATTTACATCTAAAGGACTAGTCCTCTAAACCTCCGCTTTACTCTTTATTTCTTAATTAAAACGCTGTAACTTGCTTATTATTAACCATAAGTAATAAGTACACAGATGCAGTCAGCAGTATCAATTTGGCAAACTCGTTTAAACGCACTAGGTCCTGGTATTTTAATGGCGACCGCTGCAATTGGTGGCTCACATTTAGTGGCATCAACGCAAGCAGGGGCTATTTTTGGCTGGCAGCTATTTTGGTTAATCCTCGTTGTTAACGTGCTTAAGTATCCGTTTTTCCGCTTTGGTATCGAGTACACGCTAGCCACAAAAAAAGCTTAGTTGAAGGCTATCAAAGTAAAGGCCCATGGTTTTTTTATAGTTTTATTGGGTTAAATATTATTGCTGCGGTGGTCAATACTGCTGGTGTGTTGCTATTAACGGCCAGTTTATTACACTACGCTTTACCCATTGCTATTTCAGTGACTTTACTGTGTTGGTTGATCCTCGCCGTTTGCTTAGTCATTTTATTACTCGGGCACTTTAAAGCACTCGATAACGTCGCAAAGGCTATTATGGGGCTACTTACACTAGCAACAGTCATTGCCCTAGCTATTGCATTTAGTAACGGCCCAATGGCACCTGCTGATTACGTTGGCCCATCTCCCTATGAACTTGCTATGCTGGGTTTTATGGTGGCATTGATGGGTTGGATGCCTGCACCGATTGAAATCTCAGCATTAAGCTCATTGTGGCTTAAAGAAAAGCAAAGTCAGCAAAGCGTGACTAAGGCTCAGGGGTTGTTTGATTTTAATTTAGGTTATTGGTTAACCGCAGGGCTGGCATTAGTATTCTTTTCACTTGGTGTGCTAGTGCAATATGGGCAAAGCGCGAATATAGAGCTCGGCGGCGTGGCATTTGCTAAACAGCTTATTGATATGTATGCCCTTACCATAGGTGAATGGGCACGACCATTAGTTTCAATTATCGCGTTTTTGTGTATGTTTGGCACAACTTTAACCGTGCTTGATGGCTACGCCCGCACATTAAACGAATCACACAAGTTATTAGGTTTTAAACAAAGTAAGCACAGCTTAAATATCTGGTTGATAGTACAATCTTTGGCGGGGATGGCGGTGATCTTATTCTTTAAATCAGCCCTTGGCCCTATGCTTACTTTTGCCATGACGCTAGCATTTTTGACCACGCCGATTTTTGCATGGCTGAACTTCAGCTTAGTTCGCTCAGTGCCAAGTATTCAGCATTCCAAAGTAATACAAAGCTTGAGCTGGTTAGGACTGATTTATTTAGTTGGCTTTGCGTTGGTGTTTTTGGTTTGGAAGCTTGGTTAACAGCAAAGTAGTTAATTGGAGTTTGCGCGGGGTAAACCCGCGGCTAGATATTGGTAGCAGCGAGTTTACCTCGCCACGGGCTGCGAGCTTCGAATACTAGAACCTAGCTACTACCTAAAACCTAGCTTCTATTTTTCAATTACTTCAGGCTTACTTGAAAAAATCATCGTCGTTTTTAGCAAGCATAGCTTCAATATCTTCAATCATATCTTGGCTTAAATCATCTGCAGAGGTAATAGGTGCAGAGATTTTATTGTTTTCAAACGACCATTCGCCTAAATCAATTAACTGACAGCGTTTTGAACAAAAAGGGCGGTGCGGACTTTTTCTGACCATTCGACTTCGTTTTTACACGTTGGGCAGCTTACAACTGTTGGCATAACATCTTCTCATACATATTGTTTACGATTTATAACTCTAAAACCTAGAAAGCTAGGTTTTAGGATCTTAAAAACTAGTTACTCGGTTTATCTCGGCTAATGAAGTCATACCGGCGGCAGCTTTTCTGAGGCCTGATAAACGCAAGTTATTAAAGCCTGACTTTAACGATACTTCAGCAATTTCTAGTGAATTACCGCCACGCATAATGATTTGCGCTATTTCTGGAGTAATCTGCATTACTTCATAAATACCCACACGACCTTTGTAGCCATCAGTGCAACTATCGCAGCCTTTGGGAGCAAATAAAGTGAGTTCAGTTATTTGTTCAGGGCTAAAACCTTGGCGTTGTAACTCTTCGTCCGGCAAGCTTTCTGGTGCTTTACATTTAGGGCATAAACGTCGAGCTAAGCGCTGTGCGATAATTAAGCTAATCGAGCTGGCAACGTTATAAGCAGGTACACCCATATTAAGTAAACGGGTTAGGGTTTCAGGAGCAGAGTTAGTATGTAAGGTCGATAATACCAAGTGACCAGTTTGCGCCGCTTTGATAGAAATTTCAGCGGTCTCAAGATCACGGATCTCACCGACCATCACCACATCAGGATCTTGACGTAAAAACGCTTTTAGCGCATTAGCAAAGGTCATCTCTGCGCGCGGGTTAATTTGTACTTGGTTGATACCTTCAAGGTTAATCTCAACCGGATCTTCTGCAGTGCTGATATTACGCTCTGGTTGGTTAAGAATATTCAAACCAGTGTAAAGTGATACTGTTTTACCCGAGCCGGTAGGGCCGGTAACTAAAATCATGCCTTGCGGTTGTTGCAGCGCATCCATATAGAGCTTTTTCTGCTCAGGTTCGTAACCCAGTACATCAATGCCAAGCATGGCACTGGATGAATCAAGGATACGCATTACTATTTTTTCGCCCCACAAAGTCGGCAGCGTACTTACCCGGAAATCGATACTTTTACGTTCGGTGATTTTAAGTTTGATACGGCCATCTTGTGGTTTGCGTTTTTCGGCAATATCTAAGCGTGCCATTACTTTTATCCGCGCTGATAAACGCGTGGCTAAGCTGTTCGGCGGGCTGGCCATTTCATGTAAAATGCCATCGATACGAAAACGCACGCGGTATTTATGTTCGTAAGGTTCAAAGTGTAAATCCGAGGCGCCTTTTTTAATTGCATCCATCAAAATTTTATTGATGTATACGATAATCGGGGCATCGTCTTTTTCGTCTTCGCCATTGTTTTGTATTTCGCGAGGACCTTCGGTATCTAAATCACTAAATTCTTTAAATTCTTCATCACTTAAATTTAAACTGCCCGACGCATCAAGCAGTTGATCTATTTTGGCTTCAAGCTGGCGATAATCAACAACGACCACCTCACAAGCAAGCCCTGTACTGAATTCAAAGTTTTCAAAAGCACCATAATCAGTCGGATCCGACGCGGCAATGTAGAGTTTACGGCCTTTTTTAACTAAAGGTAGAATATGATGATCTTTGATCAGCTTTTCTTTAACAAGCTCTTTTGGGATCAGCTCGACGTCAAACTCACGTATATCAAAATAAGGCACTCGGAATAAGTCGATACATTGCTCGGCAAGTTCATGACCATCAATACCGCTGCATTTTGCGATCAACTCTGCTGTTGAGCCATACTCACGCTGTTTGAGTTTGACTGTTTCTGCGTCAATACGGCCAAGCGTAATAAACTTTCTAAGTAATGGTGAATTAATATTCATTGCGCACCTTGGTTAGATCCTTTCATAGCCAGCAATTTATCAGAAAAAAGAATGGTATAACATCAGTCTTGTCGATTTAAGGTAATTTGACAACAAAAAGCTAAAAAGTTTTTGTTTATCACAACCGTTATCATCTTTATTAGTTAGCTTTAGTCGTTAGTTGTAAGTAGTTTTGATGAAGCTGCATTATATCCTGCTCAACCAAATGCAATGGGCGGTTGTTATCAATCACATCGTCAGCTCGATGTCGTTTATCCTCGCGTGACATTTGTGCGGCGATAATACTGCGTGCTTGCTGCTCAGAGGTGTTATCGCGGGCGATAGTACGCTTGAGTTGTATTTCTACAGGAACGTCAATCACTAAAGTGCGATCACAATATTGCTCAAGACCATTTTCAAATAACAGTGGTGCGACGAGCACCACATATGCGCTGTTTGCAGAGTGTAAATCAGTAAGGGTTTTTTCACGGATCAGTGGATGCAGCAAATTATTAAGCCAAGTTTTTTGCGCTGTATCAGCAAAAATAATCTCACGTAATTGCGCCCGGTTTAAACTGCCGTCGGGGTTTAGCACTTGGGCACCAAAATGCTCACTAATAGCAGCTAAACCAGGGCTATGCGGTTTGACTACGTGGCGTGCAATAATGTCAGCATCAACCACGGTAATAGCGAGTTTTTCAAACATGGCACTAACGGCGCTTTTTCCGCAACCAATACCGCCGGTTAAGCCCAGCACCCAATTTTTCATCGCTTTATGAGTGGATGCATTCATATTAATAACCTAACAAGTTAAAATAAAATACTTGGATTTGTGTGCCCCATAACAAAGTAACCCAACCGGCAATGGCTAAATAAGGCCCAAATGGAATTGGCGTGGCTTTATCTTTGCCTTGAATACTCAATAACGCGATACCAATAATAGCGCCTACTACACTCGATAATAAAACAATGGTGAGTAATGATTGCCAGCCAAGCAATGCGCCAAATACCGCCAGTAATTTAAAATCACCATAGCCCATGCCTTCTTTACCGGTGAGCAGTTTAAATAGCCAAAATACGCTCCAGAGGCTTAAGTAACCACATGCTGCACCAATAATGGCATCTGTTGGGGAGATAGTGATGCCCATTACCGCAGCAATTAATGCTAACCAGACTAAAGGTAAGGTGAGTTGGTCAGGCAGTAGCATATGATCAATGTCAATAAAGGTAAGGGCGACGAGCACCCAAGTAATTAAAATATACAGTAGTGCCTGCTCAGTCGCGCCAAAGGTGTAGGCCACTATTAAGCTTAAAACCGCAGTAAGCATTTCAACAATTGGGTAACGTACTGAAATTGGGTTACTGCAACTGGCGCAGCGACCTTTTAACAATAACCAGCTAATAACAGGAATGTTTTGCCAAGGCTTAATGGCTGTTTTGCATTTTGGGCAAGTAGAGTTAGGTTTGACCAGATTAAACTCAGTTTCTGTATTATCAGCTTTTGTAGGTTTTAAATCGTCAGCCAGTAAAACACGGCATTCTGTTTGCCATTCACGTTGCATCATTATCGGCAACCGGTAAATAACTACATTCAAAAAACTGCCAATACACAGGCTCACTAAGCCAACAGTGAGTAAGTAAAACCATAATTGGTTTTGCATAACAGTGATTATATCAAGAAAAAAATTTTGCATTCGCTAAAACCTAAAACCTAAAATCTAAAAACTACTAAAAGCTCGCACTTACGTGTATGTAGCAGCGAGTTTATCTCGTGACTGTTTATACATTTACACTGATAAACTTATTTTACCACCGAGGGCACAAAGGTGCTGCGCGCTATACAGAGAAACCAAAGTAAAAAATCTTTGATTTCTTCTCTGTGTTCTCGGTGGTGAATTAATCACTGACAGAACTTTAATCTATTGCGCGGGGTAAACCCGCGACTACGCATTGGTAGCAGCGAGTTTACCTCGTGACTGTTTATACATTTCCACCGATAAACTTATTTTACCACCGAGGGCACAAAGGTGCTGCGCGCTACACTTAGAGACCAAAGTAAAAAATCACTTATTTCTTCTCTGTGAACTCTGTGTTCTCGGTGGTGAATTAATCACTGACAGAACTTTAATCTAATTGCGTGGGGTAACCCCGCGCCTACGTATTGGTAGCAGCGAGCTTACCTCGCGACTGTTTATACATTTCCACCGATAAACCTATTTTACCACCGAGGGCACAAAGGCGCTGCGCGCTACACAGAGAAACCAAAGTAAAAAATCACTTATTTCTTCTCTGTGAACTCTGTGTTCTCGGTGGTGAATTAATCACTGACAGAACTTGAATCTATTGCGCGGGGTTACCCCGCGCTTACGTGTATGTAGCAGCGAGTTTATCTCGCGACTGTTTATACATTTACACAAACAAACCTATTTTACCACCGAGGGCACAAAGGCGCTTCGCGCTACACAGAGAAACCAAAGTAAAAAATCACTTATTTCTTCTCTGTGAACTCTGTGTTCTCGGTGGTGAATTAATCACTGACAGAACTTGAATCTATTGCGCGGGGTAATCCCGCGCCTACGTATTGGTAGCAGCGAGTTTATCTCGCGACAATGAGATTATTTTCGCGGTGGCAAGCCTCTCGCCTACAAGTAATATCCACAATTAAAAACCTTTCTGCACAAAGAGTAGTGAATGAGAGCAAATGAGAAAAGCGCCACTGGCTTCGAATACACCCTAGCCACTTCCTAGAACCTATTTTTACAATTACTTCTTTAAAGCGCAGCGTTTCTTAATCTCTGTGGTGAATAAATCACTTAAATAAAAAAGATGTTGCATTGCTTAATATAAATTAGGAACATTATTGCTTACAGCTTACAGCTTACAGCTTACAGCTTACAGCTTACAGCTTACAGCTTACAGCTTACAGCTTACAGCTTACAGCTTACAGCTTACAGCTTACAGCTTACAGCTTACAGCTTACAGCTTACAGCTTACAGCTTTATATAACCGACCCAAGTTGGAAAATAGGTAAGTACATGGCAATAATTAAACCGCCAACCAGTACGCCGAGTACCGCCATAATAAGTGGCTCTAATAGGCTTGATAAACCATCTACTGCATCATCAACTTCTTGCTCATAAATAGTAGCGACTTTTGCTAGCATGCCATCTAAAGAGCCTGACTCTTCACCTATGGCTACCATTTGTATCACCATATCTGGGAATATTTTTGAGTTGCGCATCGCCCAGTTCATTTGATTACCCGAGCTTACTTCAGCTTTTATATCTAAAATAGCATAACGATAAACCGCGTTACCTGAAGCTCCAGCAGCAGAATCAAGTGCATCAACTAGCGGTACACCTGCCGCAAAGGTGGTCGAAAGCGTACGAGCATAACGTGCCACCGCGGCTTTGTTTAAAATCATGCCTATTACAGGAAGCCTTAAAATTGCACGGTCGTTGGCGTCGCGCAGCTTTTTACTTTTTAGCAGTGCCTCTTTATAAGCCCAACCAAAACCAACAAGGGCAATGAACATCATCCACCAATATTCCTGCATAAACTCAGAAATGCCTATAACCATCAAGGTAAACGCAGGGAGCTCTGCACCAAAGCCGGCAAAAATATCTTGGAATTGCGGTACTACAAAGATAAGTAAAATAGAGGTAACAATTAACGCCACTACTAATACCGCAATAGGATAAAACATGGCTTTTTTAATTTTTGATTTTAGTGCTTCAGATTTTTCTTTATAAAGGGCAACACGGTCAAATATTTTATCCAGCGCACCGGACTGCTCACCGGAGGCCACTAAATCACAATATAAATCATCAAAATAACGAGGGTGTTTACGTAGTGCGTTAGATAAAGTACCACCGGCTTTCACTTCATCGCCAACGGTTTCCATCAATTTGCTAACACTTTTATTGGTAGCGCCGGTGCCAATCATTTCGATTGATTGAATAAGTGGTACGCCCGCCATTAGCATAGTGGCAATTTGCCGCGTAACTAAAGCAATATCTTTTGCTGTGATTTTCTGCATACGTGCGCCAAATAGAGGTTTGGCTTTACGTTTAACTTTTGATGGCGTGATACCTTGTTTACGTAATTGGGCTTTGACTAAAGCTATACTCATCCCATTCATTTCACCTTCTAAACGTTTCCCTCGGGCGCTTACACCAACCCATTCGAAGGTATCTTGTCCTTTTTTATCTGTTTCTTTAGCCATTGCTTTATTCCGAATTACGTTTAGGAAATAAAAAATTATTATACTCTATAGTAGCCAGCTTTAACTGCTTAAACAATTGATTAGATAAACTTAAGCTGATTAAATAGGCTTAATTCAATTTGTTTATCTTTTAGTTGGAGTGTAATGCGTTAATGAGTGTTATTTACTTAAGAAAACTAAAATGGTCTGGTTTGCATTTTTTACTCGGACTACTTGTATTATCGATTGCTGGTTTTTATATTTATTCTCAGTGGTTTTATGCAGGTAGACATTATTTAACAGACTTAGTTGGACTTGCTGGAATCATTCTATCAATTGATTTAATTCTCGGGCCGGTACTTTGTTTTTGGTTATTATCGCCAGTAAAAACAAGGAAAGAAAATATCACCAACCTGATACTTATCGTATTTTTGCAAGTAATTTCTTTAGGTTATGGTGTAAAGCAAATTGACAGTCAGCGCTTAGCTTATATTGTGAAATGGCAGGCATCATATTTTGCAATTTCAAAAGGCGATGCGAGAGATGGGTATACGTTCGAGGGTTTTTACTCGTTTAATGAACCAGCTGTTGGCACTAAAAACCGTCCGTTGTACGACAAGTTAATTGGCCAATCGATTCCACCAATCGAAATGAATGAGTTTTTTGAATCAACAGATTTTGCAACTGAGTGTAAAACAATATGTGGGGTAATCACCAAGAATGGCATTGTTAATATTACAAAAAGCAATGGTGTACTTACCTTTAACAAGTCCCTTCGCTAATACATGTACTTGCAGAAGATAACTCCCACTGGAGTTGATTTGCATTTATATTCGCAACCATGATGTAAGTATCACCAGCATTTGATATTGAAGCTTCACTGCTTGCAGTGGAGGTTATTTTATAGTTCCCTGCTGTGTTTAATATCTCAATATTAGCAATGAACTTTGGTGCAAGATAATTTGATTTATTGGTACCTATTTTACTGAATGAGTCACAATTATTGAGTGTTTCTCTAGCATAAAAACAAACTTCAATAGCGCGTTGCAGGGCGTTAGTTGCAAGTACTACTTCCGTAAATTTAGCGCGTTTGTAGTGGTTGTTATAGGCAGGAAGAGCTAATGACACCAAAATCCCCACAATGGCGATGGTAATCATTAGCTCGATCAATGAGAAGCCGAGTGCTTTTCTCATTAACTTTAGCTGTGCTTCGTTATTAGCAAAGCCCATCAGCGATGCATGAGCCAGTTTGTGCCCAAGTTAATGTGCCTAAAGATACAGCTCCACTAACAGCTGGTGTTGGTGTTAAAATATAAGTTGAATCATCTACTGTTGATTCACCCGTTGCAGTCACAACTGCTGTAGTTGCTGTAATTCCAACACTTTTCACTTGTTTTCCTGCAGCTGCGCCATCTACATCTAAACCAATTTTCCCAGCAGTATCACAGTTAGCTAAACTACCTTCACCACGAGTCTGATAACATACATCTACGAGTCCTTTAGCTGAAGATGCAGCAAGTACAACTTCAGAAAAACGTGCTTTTTTAGTGTAAGTTTGGTACTGCGGTAATGCAATAGCTGCAAGAATACCGATGATTGCGATAACAATCATTAATTCAATTAGGGTAAAACCCTTTTGACTTTGTTGTGTCATTTTTTCCATGTTCCTCTCCTAAAGGATAGTGTTTTTTGTAAGCTAAATAAATTATGTTAGTAAAGTGTGTAATCACGTTAGCTATTGTAACTGCTTTATCTTACGGTTTTTTTAAAATCGTTAAATTACTAATACCTAACCCAGTGCCTAGCTAAATACTGCTGGATAGGTTTTAGCAACTATTAAAATTACTCTGTTAGATCTACTTTAGCACTAAAACAGCTGATTGAAAGCGGCTTTAACTGCATTTCATCGAATTTTAAAAACTTTCTTCACCCACTACTTGGTATTAATGTTGTTTATTTAACTCACAGCTTTCATCAAAGTAGCCGTGCGGTGTAAAACAATACCCGTAAGTAGTTCTTTAGAATTGGTTGAAAGTTATTTAATTCACCCTTGAGGCTTACATTAGCACTGTTTTGTATTATATGAAGCACTAAAATTAACAATTTGTTACAGTGTAAGCCTTTCGGCGTATTTAATGCTTTTTTAATCAGTTTGTCAACGCATTAGGGAAACATAATATTTGTTATTTAGTTTGATTATTACTCAAAGCGCATTGACAAATCGATTGACTGTAAATTTTTTGTAAGTGCCCCGCTGGATATAAAATCGACCCCAGCCTGTGAGTAGGTGCGCAGTGTTTCTAGGGTCATATTACCCGAGACTTCTAATTTAGCGCGCTTATCGGTCAGTACCACTGCTTGTTGAATTTGCTCAACGCTAAAGTTATCCAGCATTATAATATCAGCACCGGCTGTAATGGCTTGATCTAGCTCAATAAGTGATTCGACTTCTACTTCTACTGGTTTAGTTGGATGATTAAGTTTTGCTTGCGCTACGGCTTTATCGATGCCACCACAGGCGGCAATGTGGTTTTCTTTAATTAAAAACGCATCAAATAAGCCAATGCGATGATTTGCGCCACCGCCACATTTGACCGCGTACTTTTGTAATGCACGTAGGCCCGGAATGGTTTTACGGGTATCGAGTAGTTGGGTGTTGGTGCCACTGAGTTCTTTTACATAATGCGCTGTGGTGGTGGCTGTACCTGACAAGGTTTGTACAAAATTAAGTGCGGTACGTTCGGCTGTTAAAATAGCGCGGGCAGCACCTATTGCTGTAAATAAGGTATCGTTAGCTTTAACTGTATCACCATCATTTACCAATACATTAACTGCTACACTCGGATCAACTTGTTTGAATACTTCTAAGATAATGTCTTTACCGCAAAACACGCAATCTTCACGGGTGATCACTTTGGCATTAGCATGCTGCGCCGCTGGAATTAATTGCGCGGTGATGTCGCCTTGTTCGGCTGTTTGGTAATTTAAATCTTCATCAAGGGCAAGTTTAACCAATTGGCTTAAAAGGCTGTGTGGGATAGACATTATAAAAGCTCATTATAATTAAGAAATTGCACAAATTTTACATGGTTTGAAAGTGAAAGAGAAGGCTGAAGCTATAAGTTTGATTAGGTTCTAGGTTCTAGGTTTTAGGAAGTGACTAGGTGCTAGGGCATATTCGAAGTTCGTCGTTCGAAGCCCGTGGCATTTGTTCTTCTCATTCACTTCTCTTTGCGCAAAAGTCTTTTAGTGATTTATTCACCACAGAGAGCACCGAGCTCACAGAGGAAAAACCAATAGGTAATAGTGATTAACTTTACTTTTGTCTTCTCGGTGTAGCAAAGCGCCTCGGTGGTGAAATAGTGTGTCTGTGTAAATGTAAAAACAGTCGCGAGGTAAACTCGTTGCTACCAATACGTAGGCGCGGGTTTACCCCGCGTATATTCACAAACAGGTTATGAGACGCGGTGCATTAGATAAGTAATTTAAAAATAGGTTCTAGGTTTTAGGAAGTGACTAGGTGCTAGGGGGTATTCGAAGCTCGTCGCTCGAAGCCCGTGGCATTTGCTCTTCTCATTCACTTCTCTTTGTGCAAAAGTCTTTTAGTGATTTATTCACCACAGAGAGCACCGAGCTCACAGAAGAAAAACCAATAGGTAATAGTGATTAACTTTACTTTTGTCTTCTCGGTGTAGCAAAGCGCCTCGGTGGGCTCGGTGGTTAAATAGTTTGTCTGTGTAAATGTAAAAACAGTCGCGAGGTAAACTCGTTGCTACCAATACGTAGGCGCGGGTTTACCCCGCGTATATTCATAAACAGGTTATGAGACGCGGTGCATTAGATAAGTAATTTAAAAATAGGTTCTAGGTTTTAGGAAGTGACTAGGTGCTAGGGTGTATTCGAAGCTCGTCGCTCGAAGCCCGTGGCATTTGTTCTTCTCATTCACTTCTCTTTGTGCAAAAGTCTTTTAGTGATTTATTCACCACAGAGAGCACCGAGCTCACAGAAGAAAAACCAATAGGTAATAGTGATTAACTTTACTTTTGTCTTCTCGGTGTAGCAAAGCGCCTCGGTGGGCTCGGTGGTTAAATAGTTTGTCTGTGTAAATGTAAAAACAGTCGCGAGGTAAACTCGTTGCTACCAATACGTAGGCGCGGGTTTACCCCGCGTATATTCACAAACAGGTTATGAGACGCCGCGCATTAGAGAAGTAATTTAAAAATAGGGACTAGGTTTTAGGAAGTGACTAGGTGCTAGGGGTATTCGAAGCTCGTCGCTCGAAGCCCGTGGCATTTGTTCTTCTCATTCACTTCTCTTTGTGCAAAAGTCTTTTAGTGATTTATTCACCACAGAGAGCACCGAGCTCACAGAGGAAAAACCAATAGGTAATAGTTATTAACTTTACTTTTGTCTTCTCGGTGTAGCAAAGCGCCTCGGTGGGCTCGGTGGTTAAATAGTGTGTCTGTGTAAATGTAAAAACAGTCGCGAGGTAAACTCGCTGCTACCAATGCGTAGGTGCGGGTTTACCCCGCGCAATTAAAATTTATTCACAAAGAGGATAAGAGGCGCTGCGCTTTAGAGGAAAATAGGAAAATAGGAACTAGGGAAGTGACTAGCTGCTAGGTGAACTTACAGCCCGCAGCTCGTTACCCGTAGCCCGTGGCTTTCTCTTCTCGGTGGTGAAATTGGTTTGTCTATGGAAATGTAAAAACAGTCGCGAGGTAAACTCGCTGCTACCGGCGCAAAACAATGAAAGTGCTTTGCTGTTATTCTACTTGGAAATCTATTAGCATCTGACTATGCATTTATTTACAGGCCATTATGAATATAAACTATGAAAATAAACTCTTTTGGTGTTGTTAGTACCGCTATCCAGCGACCAAGTACGCATTTTGATGAGCGCCCACTAGGTGAGGAAATATCTTTATTAGTGATTCATAATATTTCCTTGCCAGCAGGGCAGTTTGCCACGCCGTTTGTGGATGATTTGTTTATGGGATGTATTGATTGCCAAGCACACCCTAGCTTTGCTGATTTAAAGGGGTTGAGAGTTTCAGCACATTGTTTTATCAAACGCAGCGGTGAAATAGTTCAGTATGTGCCTTTTAGTAAACGTGCTTGGCATGCTGGGCAGTCTGAGTTTTTAGGACGTAGTCAGTGTAATGATTTTAGTATTGGTATTGAGCTTGAAGGTACAGATACAACGGCGTATACCCAAAATCAATATAATGCATTACAATCCTTAACTAAGACATTGATATATAAATACCCAGCTATCACTCGCGAGCGTATTGTTGGCCATTGTCACATTGCATCAGGGCGAAAAACAGACCCTGGAGACAGTTTTGATTGGAATCATTATTTTGCTGCTATATTTTAACTAGCGCCAATTTGGAAAGAGAAAAGTATGATCTTAATTTCTATAATAATAGCTCTGATATTAGAGCGTTTAGGTGCCCGATCTGATTATTGGCAAATAAGCTATTACGCGCAAGGCTATTTAACACGTTCAAAAAAACAGCTTGGCGAGCAAGGTCTATTCAATTCGCCTGCAGGATTTATTATTTGGCTGTGTTTGCCGGTATTACTTGTGGCGGTTATTTTTACCTTATCTGATTTTGTATTATGGCAGTTAGCCATTAATGTGGCTGTGCTGCTGGTTTGCTTTGGCTGTGCTAAACAACGTGCTTTATATAAGTCCTATTTAAATGCGCTAACCCGTGATGATCAGCAAGCGGCAACCTTATATGCACTGCAAATGGGGCAAAAGAAAACGGAAGAGCAAAAAGGTGGCGAAACTTTTGGACAAACGTTGGCTTGGGTAAACTTTCGTTTTTATTGTGCAGTTATTTTTTGGTTTGTAATATTAGGCGTACCTGGCGCGACCTTGTATGCATTAGTACGTACTTTTGCTGATTTAGTGCAGGACGACCATAAAGTTGTGTATGCCAAACGATTTAAACTTATTCATTCATTATTATTTTGGCTTGATTGGTTACCAGCCAGAATCGCCAGCTTTGGTTATCTAGTAATAGGTAACTTTAATAAAGGCACCAGTTGCTGGCTGCATTATGCACTCGATTTTACAGTGAGTAACCGTAAAGTGGTTACTAATACCGCGCTTGCCGCAGAGCAAATAGAACAGCAACATTTTGGTTGCGCGTATGAAGCAACTTGTATGATGAAGCTTGTAAAACGAAATGTGTTATTTTACTTGGTGTTGATTGCCTTGCTAACGTTGTTTGGCGGGTTAGCGTAAATAAACAGGTCCTAGGTTTTAGGGAAGTTATTGTTAAAACCTAAAACCTAGGACCTAAAACTTAAAACCTCATCTCCCAATCATCTGGTCAGACCATTGTGTTTTTTTATAAAATTCCTTCCTAAACACTGGCTTTATCTCATACTGTTTGATCTTTGTGCAAAATACGTTAGGGTGTTTTTTAAGGTGCGTCGCAGCGAAATTGACAGCAAACTTGCTTTTTGATAACGTATGGCTCAAATTTGGTATGACCAATTTACCTTTTGGTCTAGTCTCTGGGCACAAACTTGGATTTTTCAGGTTACATTTCCACTACAATGCGGACGTTGATTAATGTCTTTAAAGATTAAAGCAGCAAAACTATCGGATGTTATTTTACAGCAACTTGAGAACATGATTCTTGAGGGCTCATTAGCACCGGGTGAGAAACTGCCGCCAGAGCGTGAATTAGCCAAACAATTTGAAGTGTCTCGCCCTTCATTACGTGAAGCCATTCAAAAGCTAGAGGCAAAAGGCTTAGTAACGCGACGTCAAGGTGGCGGGACGTTTGTAAAAAACCAGCTAGAAGAAGGGCTCACTGATCCGTTATTTGACTTGATCAGTAAACATCCTGAATCACAGTTTGATTTATTAGAGTTTCGTCATGCTCTCGAAGGGATTGCAGCTTATTATGCTGCGCTTCGTGGTACTAGCACCGACTTTGCTAAAGTTAAGCAAAGCTTTGAATGCATTGCATTGGCTCATGATGATTTACTACAAAAAGCCAAAGCAATTAACGCGTTTCACTTTAGTGTGGCAGAAGCCTCGCATAATGTGGTGTTACTGCATTTAGTGCGCGGTATGCGGGCATTGCTTGAGCAAAATGTTTTACAAAATTTAACGGTATTGTTAGAGAAGCCGCATATTAGTTCGCGCTTAGCTGAGCACCGCCGTTTATTGATGGATGCAGTGATTGAAGGGAATCCAGAGCAAGCGCGACTTGCCAGTAATGCTCACTTAGCTTTCATTGAAGAAGCGTTATTGGAAGCAGGTAAAGAGCATTCACGAATTGAGCGTAGTTTAAGACGCACAAAGCAAAATTAAGTAACAAAAAACTAAGTTAAAGATAAATAATTTAAGCAAGTGCTGTATATGGCAACACGATTACCACAGTGCTAATTAAGAACATTCGTATTTTAAACATAAGGAAACCTCCATATGTCTGAAGTCAATAAAATTGACGTAGACGCGCTAGAAACACAAGAGTGGTTACAAGCTCTTGAATCAGTTGTGCGTGAAGAAGGTGTTGAACGTGCTCAGTTTTTACTTGAGCAAGTATTAGAGCAAGCCCGTTTAGACGGTGTTGATATGCCAACAGGTATCAACACAAACTACGTTAATACGATCCCGGTAGATCAAGAACCTGCTTACCCAGGGGACGTAAACCTTGAGCGCCGTATTCGTTCTATTATTCGTTGGAACGCAATCATGATTGTATTGCGTGCTTCGAAAAAAGACCTCGACCTAGGCGGCCATATGGCGTCTTACCAGTCATCAGCGGCGTTTTATGAAGTATGTTTTAACCATTTCTTCAAAGCCCCAAATGATGTAGACGGCGGTGACTTAGTTTATTATCAAGGTCATATTTCTCCGGGTATTTATGCACGTGCATTTGTTGAAGGTCGTTTATCTGCTGCGCAGCTTGATAACTTCCGTCAAGAAGTTGATGGCGAAGGTTTACCATCTTACCCACACCCTAAATTAATGCCTGAATTCTGGCAGTTCCCTACGGTATCTATGGGTCTTGGTCCTATCGCGTCTATTTACCAAGCGCGCTTCTTAAAGTACCTAGATGGTCGTGGTTTAAAAGACACTAAAAACCAACGTGTATACGCGTTTTTAGGCGATGGCGAAATGGATGAGCCAGAATCGCGTGGCGCTATTTCTTTTGCTGCACGTGAAAAACTAGACAACCTTTGTTACTTAATTAACTGTAACTTACAGCGCCTAGATGGCCCAGTAATGGGTAATGGTAAAATCATTCAAGAGCTTGAAGGTCTATTCAAAGGCGCTGGCTGGAATGTGATCAAGCTAGTGTGGGGCAGCGGCTGGGATATCCTACTAGCTAAAGACACCACAGGTAAGTTATTGCAATTGATGAACGAAACAGTCGATGGCGATTACCAAACTTATAAAGCTAAAAATGGCGCGTACGTACGTGAGCATTTCTTTGGTCGTTACCCTGAAACAGCAGCACTTGTTGCTGATATGACAGATGACGAAATCTTCGCGCTTAAGCGTGGTGGTCATGAGCCATCAAAATTATTCGCTGCATTCAAAAAAGCAGAAGAGACCAAAGGTCGCCCAACAGTTATCCTAGCTAAAACTGTAAAAGGTTACGGCATGGGTGAAGCGGCTGAAGGTAAGAATATTGCTCACCAAGTGAAAAAAATGGACATGTCACACGTTGCCCATTTACGTTCACGTTTAGGTCTTGATGATTTAGTATCTGAAGAGCAACTTGCAGAACTTCCTTATTTAACACTTGAAGAAGGTTCGGCTGAGCACAAGTACTTACATGCTCGCCGTGATGCACTTAAAGGTTATACGCCAAAACGTATTCCTAACTTTACTGAAAAGTTAGTACTGCCAGAAGTAGAAGCATTTAAGCCATTACTTGAAGAGCAAAAGCGTGATATCTCTACCACTATGGGCTTTGTTCGTGCACTTAATATCTTATTGAAAGATAAAGGTATTGGTAAAAACATCGTACCAATTATTGCCGATGAAGCGCGTACGTTTGGTATGGAAGGTTTATTCCGTCAAATCGGTATTTATAACCCGCATGGCCAAAACTATACGCCGCAAGACCGTGATATCGTTTCTTACTACAAAGAAGCAACATCGGGTCAAGTATTGCAAGAAGGTATCAACGAGTTAGGTGCAATGTCATCGTGGGTTGCTGCGGCAACATCATACAGCACTAACGATTTACCAATGATCCCATTCTATATCTACTATTCAATGTTCGGTTTCCAACGTGTTGGCGACATGGCATGGATGGCGGGTGACCAACAAGCACGTGGTTTCTTATTAGGTGCTACTGCTGGTCGTACAACATTAAACGGTGAAGGTCTACAGCACGAAGATGGTCACAGCCATATTCTTGCTAACACAGTACCTAACTGTATCTCTTACGATCCAACATACGCTTACGAAGTAGCGGTTATTGTTCAAGATGGTATTCGTCGTATGTACGGTGAAAGCCAAGAAAATATTTACTACTACCTAACGCTTATGAACGAAAACTATGCACAACCTGCGATGCCAGAAGGTGCTGAAGAAGGTATTCGTAAAGGTATCTACAAGCTAGAAAGCTACGCAGGCAAAAAAGCCAACGTACAGCTATTAAGCTCAGGTACTATCATGACTGAAGTGCGTAAAGCAGCCGCGATTTTAAGTGATGATTACGGTATTGCATCTGATGTGTATTCAGTAACGTCGTTCAACGAATTAACTCGTGAAGGGCAAGATGTTGAGCGTTTCAATATGCTTAACCCTGAAAGCGAACAGAAGACTGCCTACATCTCCAGTGTATTAAATGACTCAGTGACTGTTGCCGCAACGGATTACATGAAAAACTACGCAGAACAAGCGCGTTCATTCATTCCAAGCAGCAACTACAAAGTATTAGGTACCGATGGTTACGGTCGTTCTGATAGCCGTGAAAACCTTCGTCGTCACTTTGAAGTTAACGCCAGCTACGTAGTAGTTGCGACGTTATCTGAACTTGCTAAACGTGGTGAAGTTGAGAAGTCAGTTGTGGTTGAAGCACTTAAAAAGTTCAACATCGACACTAACAAACTTAATCCACTGTACGCATAAGAGGTTTGCAATGAGTATTGAAATTAAAGTACCAGATATCGGTGGCGATGAAGTCGAAGTAACCGAAATTCTAGTGAGCGTTGGTGACAAAGTTGACGTTGACCAATCATTACTAACTGTTGAGGGTGATAAAGCCTCAATGGAAGTACCTGCGGCACAAGCCGGTACTGTAAAAGAAATCAAAGTAAACGTGGGCGACACGGTTACTACGGGTTCTTTAGTATTCTTGTTTGAAGGTGAAGAGCAAGCATCTAGCGAAGCGCCTGCAGAACCAGCAAAATCTGAAGTTGCAGCACCTGCTGCGTCTTCAGGTTCAACAACTAAAGAAGTCACGGTACCAGATATCGGCGATGATGAAGTTGAAGTGACGGAAATCATGGTTGCTGTTGGCGACACCGTTGAAGAAGAACAATCTATCTTAAACGTTGAAGGCGACAAAGCGGCAATGGAAGTACCAGCGCCGTTTGCAGGTACTGTTAAAGAAATTAAAGTTGCCGCTGGCGATAAAGTAAAAACAGGCTCTTTAGTGTTTGTTTTTGAAGTGGCTGGTAGTGAGCCTGCAGCTGCGAAAGCAGAAACAGCGCCAGCTCAAGAGTCTGCGCCGGCACAAAGTTCAGCGCCAAGCAGTAAAGAAGTAAACGTGCCTGATATCGGCGGTGATGAGGTTGAAGTCACTGAAGTGATGGTTGCAGTAGGCGATAAGGTTACTGAAGATCAGTCAATCTTAAACGTTGAAGGCGACAAAGCGGCAATGGAAGTACCAGCACCGTTTGCCGGTACTGTTAAAGAGATTAAAGTTGCTGCGGGCGATAAAGTATCGACCGGTTCACTTATCTTTGTATTTGAAGTGCAAGGCAGTGCACCTGCAGCTACCGCTGAAAAAGCGGCTTCTGAATCTGCACCAGCAGCGAAAGCAGAATCAGCTCCAGCTGCACAAGCAGCGCCTGCAAAAGCGAGCAATGAAAGTTTTGAAAACAATAGTGCGTATGCTCATGCATCGCCAGTTGTTCGCCGCTTAGCCCGTGAGTTTGGTATTAACCTTGCGAACGTAAAAGGCTCAGGTCGTAAAAATCGCGTTGTGAAAGAAGACGTGCAAGACTATGTGAAGAACTTAGTTAAGCAAGTTGAATCAGGCCAATTAGCGACAGCTTCTGGCAATACTGGTGGTAGTGAACTTGGTTTAATTCCATGGCCAAAAGTTGATTTTGCTAAATTTGGTGAAATCGAAGAGAAAAAACTATCTCGTATTCAAAAGCTATCGGGTAAAAACTTACACCGTAACTGGGTGCAAATCCCGCATGTTACGCAGTTTGATGAAGCTGATATCACAACTCTTGAAGAGTTCCGTAAAGAGCAAAATGCCCTTAGCGAGAAGAAAAAGCTAGGTGTTAAAATCACCCCGCTGGTATTTGTAATGAAAGCAGCAGCGAAAGCACTTGCTGAGTTCCCTACATTTAACTCATCACTATCTAACGACGGTGAAAGCTTAATTCTTAAGAAGTACATCAATATCGGTGTTGCAGTTGATACGCCAAACGGTTTGGTTGTGCCAGTATTTAAAGATGTTGATAAGAAAGGCATCATTGAATTATCGCGTGAATTAATGGAAGTATCTGTTAAAGCGCGTGACGGCAAACTTACCTCTTCTGATATGCAAGGTGGTTGTTTTACAATTTCAAGCCTTGGTGGTATTGGCGGTACAGCCTTTACGCCAATCGTAAATGCCCCAGAAGTTGCTATTTTAGGTGTCTCTAAGTCTGAAATTAAACCTAAGTGGAATGGCAAAGAGTTTGAACCAAAACTAATGGTTCCACTTTCTATGTCTTACGACCATAGGGTGATTGACGGTGCACTAGCGGCACGCTTTACTGTAACTTTAGCAAGTTACATGAGCGATATTCGCCAATTAGTAATGTAAGCAATTGCTGCATGTAGCGAAATAAATAGAATCAAATCCCAGCCAGTTGTTTTTTGCTGGGATTTTTACCATTTGCAATGATACAATCTTTGTATATCTTGCATAAATTTTTGATCTGCTCTCCCTTTCTGCCTTGCAGAAACATGGCAGTTAAACTTTAGGGCAGTGTCCCGTTCAAACAATTAAGGTAAAAGCATGAGCAACGAATTAAAAACTCAAGTTGTTGTACTAGGCGGTGGTCCTGGTGGTTATTCTGCGGCTTTCCGTGCTGCTGACTTGGGCTTAGAAGCAACAGTAGTAGAATCTCGCGACACATTAGGCGGTGTATGTCTTAATGTTGGTTGTATTCCTTCGAAAGCACTTTTACACGTAGCTAAAGTAATTGATGATGCAGCAGAAATGTCATCTCATGGTGTTACTTTTGGCGCACCACAAATTGATTTAGATAAAATTCGTTCGTGGAAAGAGTCAGTTGTTAGCCAACTTACTGGTGGCCTAGACGGCATGGCTAAAATGCGTAAAGTTAAAGTGGTTTACGGTTACGGTAAATTCACAGGTAGCAACACGCTTGATGTTGAAGGCGCTGACGGTAAAACAACAATTACTTTTGATAACGCTATCATTGCTGCTGGTTCTAAACCTGTAAACTTACCTTTCATTCCTGAAGATGACCGCGTAATTGATTCAACCGGTGCACTAGAGCTTAAAGACATCCCTGAAAAGCTATTAGTATTAGGTGGTGGTATTATCGGTCTTGAAATGGGTACTGTGTATCGCGCACTAGGTTCTGCAATCGACGTGGTTGAATTTGCTGACCAACTAGTACCAGCTGCTGATAAAGACATCATCAAGATTTACCAAAAATACGTAAGTGATAAATTTAACGTTATGCTATCAACTAAAGTTGTTGGCGTAGAAGCGAAAGATGACGGCTTATACGTTACATTTGAAGGTAAAAACGCACCAGCTGAACCAGTACGTTATGACAAAGTATTAGTTGCTGTTGGTCGTACACCAAACGGTAACTTATTAGATGCTGACAAAGCGGGTGTTAATGTTGATGAGCGTGGCTTCATTAATGTTGATAAGCAACTTAAAACTAACGTTGACCACATCTTCGCGATTGGTGACTTAGTTGGCCAACCTATGCTTGCGCACAAAGCGGTTCATGAAGGTCACGTTGCTGCTGAAGTTATCTCAGGTCAAAAACATTACTTTGATCCGAAATGTATTCCTTCAATTGCCTATACTGACCCAGAAATCGCTTGGGTTGGCGTAACTGAGAAAGAAGCAAAAGAGCAAGGCTTAAGCATCGAAACAGCTGTATTCCCATGGGCTGCATCAGGTCGTGCAATTGCATCTTCTCGTACTGAAGGTTCTACTAAACTGATCTTTGATAAAGAAAGTGGCCGTATTATCGGTGGTGCTATGATTGGTATTAACGCAGGTGAAATGCTGGGCGAAATCGGTCTAGGTATCGAAATGGGCGCTGACGGTGAAGATTTAGCATTAACTATTCATGCTCACCCAACATTGAACGAATCAATCGGCCTTGCAGCTGAAATATTTGAAGGTTCAATCACTGATTTGCCAAACAAAAAAGCAGTTAAAAAGAAGAAGTAAGTTCTTTTAGTTAATTGTTTAAAAACCCAAGCCACGGCTTGGGTTTTTTGTTTTTAATGGTCATAAGTTGATTAATATGACCCTTTAAAATTTACGGCTTATTGCTAAGTCCTTTTTACCTCGCTCCTACCCCTTTATGCTCAGCTTGCGCAAGTTGTATATATTTACGCTCTACTAGTTGTGATAGCGGCACGAGTTCAAAACCTTGTTGTTCAAGTTCGGGTAGCATGCGCTGTAAGAATTCAATGGTTTCAGGGTAAGGGTGGGCAATCGCGATGGCGAAGTTATAACGTTCGGCTTTATACTTTAGTTCGTTGAGGCGAAATTGTAACTGTTTCTCATTGGGAATATTATCTAAAAACACATGGCGGCCGACATTTTCAACGCCATATAAGTTGGCAACATTTTGTGCTTGGCTTAAGCCTGTAGTGCGGCTATCTAAAAAGTACAGGTTGCGCTTTTTCAGCACTTCCATAGTCCATTTCATGGGCAGGCTTTCTTGAGTAAGTGCTGAGCCCATATGATTATTTACACCTTTGACCTGCGGTAAGGTTGCAAGCGCATTGCCGAGGGTGATTTGTAATTGTTCTTTACTCATATTGCTGGTGAGTGCGCCGAGGCCAAGTGCTTTGCTGCTGTCGAGTGCTTGCATAGGAATATGCAGCAGTAATTCTTTATTCGACTTACTGGCTAGGCGCGCAAAAACTTGCGAATACGGGGTATGAGGCAAAATCGAGAACGATATTTTACCTGGTAAATTTAGGATTTCGAGGTCGCGTTGATGATTGCCAATATCATCAATCACAATCGCTATTTGCTTATTTGCGGCAAGCGTAGGCAAGCTAAAAAAAGCCAGAACAACCAAGTTAATTTTTTCACGTTTATAATTTTTATTATCTTTTTTATAGTGAGCTAAAAGCTTTATTTCATAGTTAATAGCTGCTGTGCTTTTAATAACAGTGGATCAGCTGAGTCTTTGCGTGACCATGGCCGATCGTCATTTCCTTGTTCGTTTTTTATTATAACTACTTTATCAATTTGCGAAAGGGTTGATTGATTAATCGCCACATCGGGGGTTACTCCAATCCCCTCAATAGATTGACCCGATGGGGTAAAGTACTTTGCAGTGGTTAATTTTAGTGCTGTATTACCATTGCCTAATGGGATCAAAGATTGCACCGATCCTTTGCCAAATGATTGGCTGCCAATTAGTGTGGCACGGTGATTGTCTTTAAGTGCAGCGGCTAAAATCTCTGCTGCTGAGGCCGAGTTTTCATTAATAAGTACGACGATTGGCGCACCATTTAAAATATCACCTTTTTTGGCGCGAAAGTGCTGGTTTGCATCATAAAAGCGACCTTTGGTGGTGACTATGGTGCCACTTTGTAAAAATAGGTCCGATACCGCTACAGCACTTTGTAATGTGCCGCCTGGATTGTCGCGTAAATCGAGCACTAAGCCTGTAAGTGGATTACCGTAATGGCTTTGCAGTGCTGTTATTTGCCGCGCAACATCATGCAAGGTGTGATTGGTAAAGCTATTTATTGCCAAATAACCAATACCAAACTCTGATAATGAACTGGTGACACTCTCTAAGTTAATTTCTGATCTAGTCAGGGTAAAATAAATGGCTTGTGGTGAATTACTTCGTTCAACCGTTAAAGTAACCGTTGCTGTGTCACTAGCTTTAATCATTTGCGCAACTTGATTGATGTCTTTATGTGCGACTGTTTGCTGATTAACGGCAAGTAGCACATCATTTATTTGTACTCCGGCAATGGCTGCGGGAGAGTCTTTAATTGTGTTTACAATAATAATTTTTTGTTGTTGCTGTTTTATTTCAATCCCAAGGCCTGTGTAGCGGCCATTAGTGCTGCTAAATAGCGCTTCTAACTCGTGTTCATTAAGGTACTTAGAGTAAGGGTCTAGCTGTGCGAGCAGGGCTTCAAATTGTTGACTGCTTTCAAAGCTTTGTTGCAAAGCTAAGTCTTCAACATAATAGGCATGGATATTAAAGAGGATTTCGTTTTTTTGTTGGCTTTTTAAATCGCCCACCGAGGTCACTGCAAAGCTATTAAAACTTAGGCACAAAAAAACGCTAACGAGTAATAAATAGCTTATTAGAATGCGATTAAAAGCAGAGTATTGTAACTGCTGTATTTGTAATTGTGTATTTAGCATCAGCTGCTCCCAGTGGGGTGCAGCTGTTTAATCAATTAAATGCGTCTGCACCATGTTACAGGATTTACTGCGCGTCCTTTGTGGCGTATTTCAAAGTATAGACCAGAATTTGCTTGTCCGCCGCTTTGACCAACTAAAGCGATAATATCGCCTTGGCGTACTATATCACCTACGTCTTTTAGTAAGGTTTGAGTATGGCCGTATAAACTCATAAAGCCTTCACCGTGGTCAATAACAATAACCCAGCCGTAGCCTTTTAACCAATCAGCAAACACGACTTGACCGTTGTGGACGCTATGTACATTATTGCCTTCATTAGCGCCAATTAATACGCCTTTCCAGTCAATACCACCGTGCTTATGTTGGCCGAAGCTGTGCTCAATTTTACCTTTTGTTGGCCAGTTTAATTTACCTTTACTGGCTGATAGGCCCAGTAACTCAACCTTTTTAGTTTTTTCTTTTTCAAGTTCTTGCAAGGTAGCTACTAGGGTTTTTTCATTATCTTTTAAGTAATCAATTGAGTTTTTGGTTGAGCTAAGCTTGGTTTTTAATTCACTGATGTTGGCTTTTCGTTGTTGTTGCGCTGCAATGAGAGCTTGATGACGATTGGCTTGCTCTTCATGGAGCACAACTAAGTGTTGTTTGGTTTTTTCAAGTTCGGTTTGTACATCCGCTATTTCAATCAGGAGTGCTTTTAGCTCATCAATTTGCTCAATGCGCGCTTTGTTGAGGTAATTATAATAACTTAATGTGCGTTCAACCTGTGCGGTATTTTCTTGATTCAATAGCATTTTAGAGTAGTCATGTCCGCCAGACATATAGGCACTTTTAATTTGTGCGGCGAGTGCATGTTGCTGCTCTAGGCGTTTTTCCTCAAGTGCTTCAGCTTGCTGCTGTTGCTGTTGTTGTTGTTTTTCAGTATCGCGAATTGATTGCTCGGCAATATTTAGTGCCTTAGCGTTTTTTGCGATCTCGAGTTCGTGCTGTTGCAGGTTCTTTTGCGATTTTTCGATGTCTTTACGCTGGGCGGCAAGTTCAGCTTGGCTTTGCTTTAACGCCGTTTGGATTTCGCTGAGATCTTTTTTAGTACGATCTTCATTAGCGACGGCAGGGGCCGTCACTAATAAAGTGAGTATTAACGCAGTAACAACGAGCGTACTAAAAATTAATGGGTTAATACTTTTATTCATGGTTTATTTCAATGTCATGATTGGTGTGCCAGTCATCTCGCTTGGTTGTTCCATGCCCATTAAGTGCAACATGGTTGGCGCAACATCACTGAGCGCTTTGCCTTCGCTTGGTGTTGCATCACGACCAACATAAATGAAATGAACAGGTTCACTGGTGTGTGCGGTATGCGCTTGGCCAGTTTTAAGGTTAGCCATTTGTTCAGCATTACCGTGATCAGCTGTAATTAATGCTTCACCACCAAATTCTTCAAGGGCAGCAACAACACGACCAATACAATGATCGACTGCTTCACAGGCTTTTACTGCGGCTTCAAATACACCTGAGTGACCGACCATATCGCCATTTGGATAGTTACAAATAATTGCATCGTATTTACCGCTTTTAATCGCTTCGACGAGTTTATCGGTGAGCATTTCTGAATTCATTTCAGGTTGTAAATCGTAGGTTGCCACTTGTGGTGATGGGATCAACTCACGGGTTTCACCTTCAAATTCATCTTCACGTCCGCCACTGAAGAAAAACGTCACATGTGCATATTTTTCAGTTTCAGAAATACGTAGCTGTGTTTTATGGTGTTTTTCAAACCATTCACCCAATACATTAGTCAAAGGGACTGTGGCAAAAGCTGCTGGTGCGTCGATGTCTGCTGCGTATTCGGTCAACATAACAAAGCCGCTTAGTGCGGGTGCTTTTTTCTTGGCGAAACCGTCAAAGTCTTTATCAACAAATGCGCGGGTCATTTCACGAGCACGGTCGGCTCTAAAGTTTAAGAAAATAACCGTATCACCGTCATTAATTTGTACTGCGTCTTGGCCTTGTGCTGCTATGGTAGTTGCAGCAACAAACTCATCGTTTTCATCACGTTCGTAAGCCGCAGCTAATGCATCAACACCATTTTCGTAGCTATGTTGTGCGATCCCACTGACCATTAGATCATAAGCTTGCTCTACTCGGTTCCAGCGATTATCGCGGTCCATTGCATAGTAGCGGCCAATGATTGATGCTAAGCGACCACAATTTAATTTGCTAAATAGCGCTTCAATACGTTCAATTGACGTTTTTGCGCTACGTGGTGGAGTGTCTCGGCCATCTAAAAATGCATGAAAGTACACTTCTTTAGCGCCGCGCGCTGCAGCTAATTCAATTGCAGCTACAATATGATCTTCATGACTATGCACACCACCTGGGCTTAATAAGCCCATTAAATGCACTGCTTTAGCAGCATTCACTGCTTTATCAATGTTTTCAACTAGTGTTGGGTTATGCGCAAACTCACCGTCATTTATTGCTTTAGTGATGCGGGTGAAATCTTGATAAACCACACGGCCAGCACCTAAGTTGACATGGCCTACTTCTGAGTTGCCCATTTGCCCATCAGGAAGACCAACATCTAAACCAGAGGCTGAAATTAGGGTGTGCGGGCGAGTTGCCCAAAGTTCGTCTAAAACAGGGGTGTTTGCCGCTAAAATTGCGTTGCTTTGGGTATCTTCACGGTATCCCCAACCATCTAAAATCATGAGTACGAGAGGTTTTTTATGTTGTGTCATTTTTGTTCCTGAAAATTAGCTCCTGCTTAGCCTTAGCATACCGTGTTTTGTGGTTATGATCAGCAATCAAAAGGGCATATTAAAATATTTCACTCTCTGGTAATTTCTAATCAAGCACGTATACTTGCGTGGCTAGGGCATTACCCTTACGTTTAACCCCAGTGCTAAAGGCGCGGGACAATTTTCATAGTGGAAGACGCATGGATCAATATATTGAATTTGTCGGTAATCATCCGATATTAAGTTTAGCTTGGGTTGCTTTAGTAGCACTCATCGTGGGCGGCTGGTTTAAAAGTAAGTTTTCAGCAATTCGTCAAATAAATCCGCAACAATTAACATTATTAATTAACCGTGAAGACGGTGTCGTTGTAGATATACGCGCACAAAAAGAATTTAATAATGGCCGTATTGCAGGCGCTGAGCACCTTAGCTCTGAAAAAGCGAAACAATCTGACTTCTCAAGCCTTGAAAAGTCTAAGAGTAAACCCATTATATTGGTATGTACCACAGGCATGACAGCCTCAGGTATCGCAACTGCTATGCATAAAGCTGGTTTTGAATCAGTTTATGTTTTATCTGGTGGTATGGGTGCATGGCAAAGTGCTGGTCTACCAACGACAACAGGTCGCTAATTAAGTTAGTTAGGCCGATAGAGGAATTGTTATGAGTAATGTTGTTCTTTACACCAAAGCGTATTGCCCTTTTTGTCAGCGTGCTTTAGCGTTGCTAACAAATAAAGGTGTGCAATTTACAAATATCGACATTGGTGTACAGCCTGAATTACGTGATGAAATGATTGCCAAAGCAGGTGGCGCGAGCACAGTACCGCAAATTTTTATTAATGATGAGCATATCGGCGGTTGTGACGACATGATGGCGATTGAAGCCCAAGGCAAACTTGACGCTAAGTTAAACGCTTAAGCATTTATTATAAAAACGATTAAAAGTTAGGAATTATCATGAACGAAGAAAACCAGAACGTAGCAGCACAAGAAGAAACTGGCGCACAATTTACGATCCAACGTATTTACACAAAAGACGTGTCTTTTGAAACGCCTAATTCACCTGCTATTTTCCAAAAAGAATGGACACCAGAAGTTAAGCTTGACCTTGACACACGTTCTAATAAATTAGACGAAGGCGTGTTTGAAGTAGTATTAGCACTGACTGTTACTGCTTCTATCGGTGAAGAAACGGCTTTTTTATGTGAAATTCAACAAGCGGGTATTTTCACTATCGCTGAAGTTGAAGAAGTACAACTTGCACACATGCTTGGCGCATTCTGCCCGAACGTGTTGTTCCCGTACGCACGTGAAGCGGTATCTAACTTAGTTAACCGTGGTACATTCCCACAGCTTAACCTTGCACCTGTGAACTTTGATGCGTTATTCGCTCAATACATGCAGCAACGTGCAGCGCAAGCTGAACAGGCAACTGCAGACGCATAACTTATGAGTACAGCCAATTCAGCTGTTACTGTATTAGGGGCGGGGTCTTATGGCACCGCCCTTGCTATTTGTTTAGCCCGAAACGGTCACCAAGTGACACTTTGGGGTCGCAATAGCGATGACGTTGCCACGCTTGCAGCTGAGCGGAAAAATCAACGTTACCTGCCCGATGTCACTTTTCCTGACACCTTACACCTTGAAGCCGACTTACACACCGCAGTAACTGCAAGCCAAGTGATTTTGGTTGTTGTGCCAAGTCATGCATTTGGTGATACGCTACAGCAAATTAAGCCTTCATTACTTGAAGGGGCACAAGTTGCATGGGCAACCAAAGGGCTTGAACCAGATACAGGCCGACTTTTGCAAGAAGTTGCCCAGCAAGAATTAGGTGATGATGTGCCACTGGCAGTCGTATCAGGCCCTACATTTGCTAAAGAAATGGCGATGGGTTTACCTACTGCTATTTCAGTGTCGTCAACATCAACAGCCTTTGCAAAACAGTTAGCTGAACTATTGCATTGTGGTCGCTCATTTAGGGTCTATAACAATAATGATTTTATTGGTATTCAGCTCGGTGGCGCGGTTAAAAATGTGATTGCGATTGGCGCTGGTATGTCTGACGGCTTTGGTTTTGGTGCTAATGCGCGGACAGCATTGATCACCCGTGGTTTAGCTGAGTTATGCCGGTTAGGCTGCGCGCTTGGTGCTAAGTCAGAAACCTTTATGGGCATGGCTGGGCTGGGGGATTTGATCCTAACGTGCACCGATAATCAGTCTCGTAACCGTCGTTTTGGTTTAGCACTGGGTAAAGGTGAAAAGGTAGAGCAGGCGATAGCATCAATTGGTCAAGTGGTCGAAGGTTATCGCAACACCAAAGAAGTCTATTTACTTGCACAACGTACTGGTATTGAAATGCCGATCACTGAGCAAATCTATCAGGTACTTTATGAAAATAAAGACGTGAAAGAAGCCGCGATGGCTTTATTAGGTCGCGAGCAAAAATCAGAGTAACAGTGCATTGTAGCTGCCAGCGTTTATGGGATTGTATAAACGCTGGCAGTTAATCTAATAACTAACATGGTACTTAGTCATTCATCAAATTAGATTGTTTTCTCAGGTTGTTTTTTTCGAGATAAGCAGCTACTTTTTCAGCACAAAGCGGGCGACTATAATAATAGCCTTGCATCGTATTACAGCCCATAACATGCAACATATAAGCCTGCTCTTTAGTTTCAACCCCTTCGGCAACAACATCGATATGTAAGTATTTAGCGAGGCGAATAATTGTCGCGGTAATATTACGATCCTGCTCACTATCGACAATATCTTTTATGAAAGAGCGATCAATTTTTAAAGTATCAATTGGAAAACGTTTTAGATAGCCCAATGATGAATGACCAGTACCAAAGTCATCTAGCGCAATGGTAAATCCTAGTGCTTTTAAGCGATTCATTTGCTGTTGGGCAAATTCAGGGTTGTCCATCATGGCACTTTCAGTTATTTCTAACTCAACACAGCGCGCAGGTACGTCGTAGTTTGTTAAACACTCAGTGAGGGTTTCGACTAAACTACTTTGCTGAAAGTGCAGAGCTGAAACATTAATAGCTACTTTGCCAAAACTCACCCCTTCATTACGCCATAACTCTAGTTGCTTAAATAGCTGCTTCATTAGCAATAAAGTGAGAGGAATAATTGCGCCATTTTGTTCTGCAAGAGGGATAAATTCAACAGGACTAATTATACTGCCATCAACTTGTGGCCAACGGACTAAAGCTTCAAAACCATGTACTTGATCTTTATCTGCGTTATATTTTACTTGGTAGAATAATTGAAAATCCTGATGTTCGATAGCCCGAAAAAGTGCACTTTCTTTACTTAGCTCATTAGTATCAATCGTGTGTTTAGATTTATCAAAAAATTGATAATTATTGTGACCCATCTTTTTGGCGTGATTAAGCGCACTGTTGGCGCTGCGCATCAGCGCTTCGCTGTTATAACCATTTTCTGGGTACCCAGCGATGCCACAACAGGCAGAAATAAAGCTCTCTATACCATCAAGCATAAACGGTGTTTGGAATTGTTTAAGAATATTATCGGCCAGTTTTTTGGCGAAAAAGACGGTCTTACCTGAATATAAATAGGGCGGTACAAGTACAGCAAATTCATCTCCCCCTAAGCGGGCCAAGGTATAACCAGAATCAAGGTTTCGAGTGAGTCTGCCCGCAACTTCTTTTAATAGTTCATCACCGATTGCGTGACCAAGGGATTCGTTAATTTTATTAAAATTGTCTAAATCTATAAAAATAATCAGTAAATTAGGGAAGTTGTTATTACAGCTGGCAATTGCCTTATTTACAGATTCAATAAAAATAGTGCGATTGGATAGCCCAGTGACAGAATCTCGAGTGGTTAATTTAAGCATCGCACGTTCATTATTCTTACGTGCAGTTACATCTGAAAATAACCCAATATAATGCGCGCTACTAGTACGTAGGTTAGGGGTTTTTACTTTCGTTATCGATAAATCTAAGGCATAGGGTTGCCCGTCTTTACGCACATTCCAAATTTCACCAGACCAATAACCATCAACCTCTAGATCATTATAAATGAGGCTTTCTAATTTTTTATCGCGGCCGTTTACAGTAAAGGCTTTTGGTTTTTTACCCACTACATCAGCAAGAGTAAAGCCACAAATAGTTGTAAATGCTTGGTTTATGTTCGTTATTTGAAACTGTTCATTGGCGATCCAAATGGCATCTTTTGATTGCGTCATTAACGCGTTGACCAAATTATGTTTAGCACCACTTTTTAATCTATAAACAATTAACAGCAGTAAAATAGCGAAAATAGCCGCTAAAATGAGATAATTGATCCAGTGAGGGAAAGTAAAAGCAGTTTGTTTAATCATTAACACTAGCGGTTCGCTGTTTACTTGATTAAGGTTTTTAACTTCAAGATAAATATTCTTTTCACTACTTGCCAGTGACAGCATAGTTTGAGTCGGCGGCAGTGCTAGCCAATCGCCATTGGGATCAAGCCGGTAATTTAGCCGCATAGGTAAGAGGCTATTACTGCTAAACCAAACAGAAATCCCTTTTAGCGGTTGGCTGGTATTTACTGCGTTGGTTGCTAAGTGGTAATAGTCTTGGCTTTTATCTTTGTAGTGCAAAGTCAAATGACTGACTAAAAAAGAGCTGCTTTGAGGTGGTGCTTGTTTTGAATGTACTTCTAATAAAGTATTACCTGTTGGTGCAAACAACATTATTTTATCACGATAGCTAACGCTAAAGAGTGAACTCGGAAGTTGCTCATAACTTATAGAATCATCAATATAAGCGGCAATACTATGAGTGGCATTTTCAACCCATAGGTTAGTGCTGGGTTTGTAGAGTTTTATCGCTTGAGAATCAACTATCCACAAAGCATTTTGTGGTGCTTCGTAAATTGCTGTGGTGTTAAACGTACTTACTTTATCAAAATTTATCTCAAGTGTTATTTGCTGAGAATTTTCAGGTGCTTGCCATTGGCTCTGCCATAAGCCGTTACTTGTCGCAAGCCAAAGCCTTGAAGAGTTGCGTTGATAATACATAGCGTTGATCTGCCCGAGGGCTTCAGTTTCAAGCTCAAGGGCGGTGAGCTGTTGTTTAGCAATATAAAATAATTGCTCACCATTACTTGCTAGATATCGCTCGTCATTAAGGGATGTTAAAGCATTAATGTTACTAATTGGTAGTGTTTGGCTTTGTTGCTGCGTCGCAAAATCATATTTTATTAATTGCTTTTTGGTTGCTACCCACAGTGTTGTTGGGGCAGTTGAATGCAGCGCAGCAACTTGAACCTTTATCAATAAATCAAAAGTGAGGTTGCGGGCACTGTATAAATATAAACCAGTGTCGGTTGCAACAGCCCATTTGTCTTCGCGCAGATAAGCGATGGTAATAATTTTTTTATGTTGTGTAAAATTACCTAACTGTTCCAACATGTCAAAGTATTGCTGCATACGCGGAGCAGGATTATCGGTGATAGGAGTTGTGATAATTTGCATTACAGGGAGCTTTATCCAGCTTTTAGTGGCAGTTTGCAGCCACAGTTGTTGGTTGTTTTGTTTAATTGATAAAAAGCGTGCAGGAGCACTATAAAACAAAGGATTCGTGTTTTTGCTCGTTAAATCATGTTTATAAGCGCGATTTTTATGCAAATAATAGAGCTGATCATCAAAGTAATTTAGTTGTTGAACATGCGCATGCTGGAGTTTTATTTCTTGCATAGAGTGCGCGTTGTTAAACAGGTAATGTTGGTCGTTATTGGTACTGATAAGGATCGCTGCTGAGGTTTGACTTGGACTCAATTGCGCGATAGGCGCGGGGACGATAAGCTGAGCTGTAATTGCATTACTTGCTAAATCAAAGTGACTAACTAAATTACTACCTGAATGTAGCCATAGGCTGTTGTTAAATCCCAATGCGAGTTCGACGATCTGCTCTGAAAAGGCGAATGGAGAATAGATTTTTTCGTCTTTTATAGTGTGGATCTGACCTTGGTACAGAAAGTAAAAGCCGAGCTCAGTGGTTAATATCGGCTGTTTTAGCGGTGTTGCTGTTAGTTGAATTAACTGGTTGTTAATTAAGTTTATTAAACTCAGCCCTTGCTCAGTGTTAATTAATAACCAGGATTTATAGGTCGCTACTTGTAAAATGGCTTGATTCGCAAATGATGAAAAAGGTGGTGCTTGGCCACTAAAAAGATGCACCGAGTCGTAATTAAACAGCCCTTTATTGGTAGCGAGCCAAAACGCATTACTTGGGTCTTGAGTAAAGTCATTAATGGCGGGTAGCGAAAGTTCATTCGCATTTAATTCAGCTACACTCGCGTTTGCATTTACAATAGATAACATGCTAATAAAACAGCATATTTGAAGGAAAAAACGCATTACAATCCATTGAATCAGTTTAAAAAGAACTTATTTAGAATAGTGTAGGAATAGAAATAATGCGAATCCACTCGAAGCAAATTTATTGCTATATGTAGTGCTAAATTATAATGGTGATTATAAAACAAGGCGCCCAACGATATAGGCGCATTTTAATATAATTTACTGCGCGTTAGGAAAGCCTAACTGACGCCATGATTCATAAACAAAAACAGCCACTGCGTTAGATAAGTTCATGCTTCTACTGTTAGCTTGCATAGGAATACGCACACGTTGTTCATTAGGTAGTGATTGAATTAAATCATCTGGTAAGCCACGGGTTTCTGGGCCAAACACTAAACAATCACCTGCTTCATAACTCGCTTGATGGTGAAATTGACTGCCTTTAGTGGTACATGCATATACTTTTTTAGGTTGGCATTTTTCTAAGTAAGCTGCAAATGACGGATGGCGTTGCACATGGCTAAATTCATGGTAATCAAGGCCAGCTCTTTTCACGCGCTTATCGTCCCACTCAAAGCCCAAAGGCTCGATTAAATGCAAAGCATAGCCCGTATTTGCACACAGGCGAATAATATTCCCTGTGTTAGGTGGAATTTCAGGTTGGTATAAAACGATATCAAGCATAACGAGCCTTATTGGTGATCTACATTTTGACGTTCGAGAGTATACACGAAACAGATAAAAAAAATGATATACTCATTTTAAGTAAACACTTTAAGCATAGGCAAAAACGTGCATCAGCGCAGTTATGAGTTTTGGGTAAAAACAGCAAGTGTGGTCACTATGGTGATGGTGAGTTTAATGATTGCTGCTAAATGTTGGGCATGGCTTGCGTCTGGCTCTGCTTCTATGCTCGGATCACTCACCGATTCTTTGATGGATATTACCGCTTCAGCAATGAGTTTTATGGTGCTCTTTTATGCACTGCGCCCAGCTGATGACGATCATCGTTTTGGCCATGGTAAAGCCGAAGCCTTGGCGGGTTTAGGGCAAGCGGCATTTATTGCAGGCTCTGGTTGTTTATTGGCGTTTCATGGTATAGAGCGATTATTTAATCCTGTGGTACTAAGTCATTCAATGCTCGGGGTATGGGTTAGTCTATTTGCGATTGCTTGCACCTTAGTGGTGGTTTATGTACAAACTCAAGTCATTAAGCATACCGAGTCCATTGCAGTTAAAGCAGACTCTGTGCATTACAAAGGCGATATAATTTTAAATGCAGCAGTACTGCTGGCCATATTGCTTGCGCAAAATGACATGCTGTACGCGGATCCTATTTTTGCCATTGGTGTTGCAGGTTATTTGCTTTATAACAGTTGGGATATTGCTAGGCAAAGCGCTGACCATTTAATGGATAAAGAGCTACCTGAGGACGAAAAAGCCAGTATCATATCAATCGCTAACAGTCATAACGATGTATTTGGCGTACATGACGTACGCACGCGACAAGGTGGTAAAGTTAAGTTTATTCAAATGCATTTAGAGCTTGAAGATCAACTCCCCTTGATCCGTGCTCATTATGTAGCGGATGAAGTAGTGGCGATGATCCAACAAGAATTTAATTGTGAAATGGATATTTTGATTCATCAAGATCCAATGTCATTGAGTAATAGCCGCGCTCAAGTTAATGAATCACAAAACTGATAAAAACGGCTAAGCACAGCTTTGCGAATGGTGTCTTGTTCAAATAGTAACTCGTGCTTAGCATTCGCAAATGTTTGTAAAATAGCATTACTTTGACGGTGAACTAAGGCTAATTGGGCTTGGTTATCAACCACAGTATCATTCTCAGCACTGGCTACAAAAAGTGGAATCGATAGCTGTTGTTTTTCAAGAGTTGCCATAAAGCCAAAAGCTTCATTCAACCAGCCGTAAGTCACCCCGCCTAATTGTAGCGCGCTATCCGTTTGGTAGGTTTGTCTAAATAAATCATAGCGAGTTTCGCTACTGGTAAGGCCATTCTGTGCGAATTCATCAGGCAGGTAATCTGCTTGGCCAAACGCATAGTGTTTATTAAAACCAAACAAACAGGCAGCACGGGCGGCAAGTTTAGCCAGTGGTTTGGGAGTACCTTTAGTGAAAATATCAAACATGGGCGAAGACAAAAATACCCCACTGTAGTTATGTTCAAACCAAGTCAGGAAATCAAAGGCAATCGCGCCGCCCATTGAATGCCCTAGGATGACTTTTTTGCCTTGGTAGAGTTTACTGACAATTAGACGGTCAAACAGTGCTAAATCATCAGCATAATCACTAAATTTATTAACAAAACCTTTATGAGGATTGGCTAAAGCGCGATAAGAACGGCCTTGTCCTTGATGATCAATAATAAACACCGCATAGTTATTTTTATATAACTCCCAGATTAGCTCTTGGTATTTATCTAATCCTTCAATACGTCCAGAGCAAATAACAATAGCGGCTTTGGCATGCTCAGGTATCACATAGCCATAATATAAATCGCCATTATCGGTAGTCAGCTGCGCTTTGTGCAACTGCTGCTGAAAAACTGCGTTATCTCAGGTTGTTGGGTAAGTAAGTTTTGCTCTGTGCTGTAAAACATAATGGCCATGATTATTTTTGTTTATCCAGAGGTAAGGCGATACGCACACATAACCCGCTTGGTTGTTTATTATGCAGCGTTAAACTGCCAGAATGGGCGACAATTGCATTTTTAGCAATCGCTAAGCCAAGTCCTGTGCCGCCGCTAGTTCTGTCTCGTGCATCAGATTGGCGGAAAAAGGCTCACATAATTTGCCTAAATTTTGCGGTTCGACGCCCGGCCCATCATCACTGATCTCTATATAAATAGCATCACTTAAACTCAATGTTAGGGTGATTGTTTGCTCTGCATATTTTATTGCGTTGCGTAAAACATTCTCTAGTGCACTGGCAATGAGGCTCTCGTCACAATAAATATCAACATTGAGTTGGCCATTAATAATTAATTGCTTATTAGTCTGTTTAGCTTCAAATTGTGCATCATTCAAAACATGATCAATAATGATCTGTAAGGATTGTTGATGCAGCGATAGCGCCTGACTTTTCGCCTCTAAGCGCGATACTTGCAGCACATCAGCGATCATTTTATCGAGCTGATTTGCTTCTTTTTCAATGCGTAATAAATAGGTTTGGTTTTCTTCTGGGGTCTGCATTTGCGCAAGACCCGTAGCCATTTTAAGGCGAGTTAGGGGGAACGCAACTCGTGAGATATATCAGCCAATAAGCGCTTTTGTGCAGAAATCAGTTGCTCTAACTGACTTGCCATACTATTAAAGTCGCGGCCAAGTACGCCCAGTTCATCTTGCCTGTTTGGATCAATTTCAGCGCGCGCGGTTAAATCGCCGTCAGAGAGCTTAATTGCAGCTTGCTTTAAGTGATTAATAGGTGCAATTAGGTTACGACTAAATATAAAACTTAAAGTTAATGAAGCCAGTAAAGCAATGATCACTTTTAGCCAAATCGGCATCAGCTTTAACCGTATAAAAAAGGTGGTTGATGATTCTCATCAATTTCGTATAGGTAAAATTGCCCCTCAGGAAGGTTTATTTTTATCGGTCCGAATGCTTGATAATACTCGGTAAAAATAATTTGTGGCGGCATGTTTTTAGTGAAATTAAGTAAACTTAAATCAATCTCACTTGATGGTACTCTGCTACTGAGCGAGTGATCTGGCTGATCTGAATTTAAATATAGTAACTTTTGTTTTGCAAGCCGCGGATGAGTTAAAATTTCGGCAATCGATTTATTATGTTTGACTACCATACGTTCGATGCCTTTGGCCGTGTATTGCAAGTTTTTCTGCATGGGCCCATGTAAGTTCTCATAACTGACTTGATTGGTCGCAATGTTACTTAAAAACACCAATGCAGTTATGGTGCCTATTACTGTTAGCCAAAACCACACAAAAATTTTGAAAAATAAAAAGTGCTGAGGATGTTTTAGCCAAGAAAACCGAGTTTTATTACTCCCCTTGGATAAAGACATAACCAGTCCCTCGCATGGTTTTTATTCGTTCTGCATTGTTGAACTCGGCAATTTTTTTACGAATATTACTCACATGCATATCAATTGAGCGATCAAAAGAGGCTAGGCGTCTACCGAGCACCTCTTCACTTATTTGCTCTTTACTGACCACTTCACCTGCATGTTTAACCAGTAAGGCAAGTACTTCATATTCAGTACCGGTTAGGCTTAGCGGGTGTTCATCTACATACGCTTCGCGGGCAGCTAAATTAATAACAATATTATTAACGGTTAACTTATTACTGCTGGTATTTGCTAGGCTAGTAATATGTTCAATACGACGAGTAATCGCTTTAACCCGTGCGAGTAATTCACGATGATTAAATGGTTTAGGAATGTAATCATCAGCGCCTAGTTCAAGACCAAAAATACGGTCAAAGTCTTCACCTTTGGCGGTTAGCATGATCACCGGCGTTAATTTTGTTTGCCTAAGCTGTTTTAATACTTCAAAGCCATCTAGTTTCGGTAACATAACATCGAGTAAAATTAATGCGTATTCTTGCTCAAGCGCTTGTTTTAAGCCTTGTTCACCATCATGGGCACATTCTATTTGAAAACCTTGCGCAGTTAAGTACTCTGAGAGTAACTCACATAAACCGGTATCATCATCAATCATTAATAGCTTCATTATTTGCTCACCTTAACCACGCTGGAATAACTTCATTTTACGCCTTAACGCACTTAAAAGTGAACCTTTACACAACCTTTACATTGCTTTGCGTTGCTTTGCACTTGGTTAGTTATAGTGAATATAACAACTGAACAGACACTAAGTTACAAGCAACTCAAAGGTAATGATTATGACTATTTCAAGTAAAGTTTCTAAACTAGTATTAATTTGTGGATTAGCGACAGCAACATTAGGCACTGGCGCCGTAATAGCAAAAGAGGGCATGGATCATAAACCAGGCCATTCTCAACAGCATAAACAAGCGCGCTTTTTACTCTCTGAGCGTGGCGTTAAAAAGCTTGATTTAACTGAGCAACAACAAACTCAGTTAAAAAGCATTTTTGATGCGCAAAAAGCACAATTTAAAGCGCTACGTGGCAACGATAAACAGGCCATGAAGCAAGAGCGTGCTGCCCATAAGGCACAAATGCAAGCATTGTTAGATATGCCAGCCTTTGATGAAGCCGCAGCAAAAGAGTTATTAGCGCAGCGCCAAACCAAAGGCGAGCAATTTGGCTTAATTAACCTAAAAACGCAGCATCAAGTATGGCAAGTATTAAATGCTGAACAACGTGAAAAGTACCAAGAAATTAAAAAACACATGCGTAAAAAAGGTGACAAAAAACGCAGCCGTGACGAACAAACGGCAGGCTAAGTAATTACCAAAATTACTAAAGCGAAAAAAGAAGCGCGGGAGAGATCCCGCGCTTTTTTTTAACGAGCCATGTGGCAGCTATTTTATATCGCGACAGAGTTTGCTCTGCAGCTGAGTTTTATCCAACGTCTAAATTATATATTTGACGGGGTATAAACCTGCGGCTACACACTGGTAGCAGGTTTATATCGCGTCATAGTGCTAACTTAATAAGTGTAAGTAACTTGCGTACATTTAAGCGCATGCACAAGACAAGCTAACCTTACTCACTTATGCTATGAATGATGCAAATAAGCCCGCCATTTCACCCGATGAAATAATCAATATTCGCGAAACGTTTAATATGTCACGTGGGGTATTTGCAAGTTTGTTACATACCTCCGCAAGAACGCTCGAAAACTGGGAACAAGGCCGCAGCGCACCTAATGATCAGGCCATTACTTTATTAAAGCTAGTGCAGCGACACCCTGAAACGTTGAATTATATAGCTGAGTTGTAGGAAATGAATGATAAAGGAATATAAAAAGAATCCTTTCTTTTATCGTTTATTAAATCATTACATAAAGTTATTTATGATTAATAAAATTGGAGAAATTGAAGTAACTAATCTTACTAAATTAGCTAAAAACTTCTCACTTATTTCAATCGTGATATGCATAAGCACCTCTCGGTTAAGCGGTTCAAATTAATTGACCAAATAACTATGTTGGTGCTACCCTTCAGTTCCTACACTGGGTGGTTGGCTTTAACTTTGTTATTTGATCAACACCTACAATCAAGCCTAAGTTTGTTTATTCATGCTTAGGCTTTTTTGTTCTTTAAGTTTACCATTTTGAAATGGCTGCGCAACCAAGGTGGCCGTTTAACTACTTGATTTAATTAAATATAAAGCTTGTAATTTCTTTTTGGGATTCAATGTTATTTTTAGGAATGTTTTTATTTCATTGATTAAGTTAAAGAAATTATTTTGTTTAAAAATAACACTCGAGATTTTTAATTTCTAATGTTTATAACTACCATTTTTTATATGTGAATATGTTATAAAAAAACTTGTTCAAACTGCTGTTTTTAGATTGATAGATAAAACTAAAGAGTTGATGCTCTCTAACATATTACTTAACTCAACCCCCTTATCGCTCTACTGATCCCATCTAAGCTCAGTGGGTACATACGGTTATCCATCAACTGCTTTATAAAATCAATTGATTGATAGTAACGCCAGTGTTCAACCGGTTGTGGGTTGAGCCAGGCGACTTTATCAAAGTGATTAGTGATACGGGCAAGCCAAACACTGCCGGGCTCTTCGTTGTAGTGTTCCACTGAGCCGCCAGGGTAGGCAATTTCATACGGGCCCATAGTGGCGTCGCCAACAAAGATCACTTTATAGTCACTAGTGAATTTGTTGATCAGCGTCATAGTGTCGATGACGTTGGAATGGCGGCGCTGATTATCTTGCCATACGTGTTCGTATAAACAGTTATGGAAGTAGTAAAATTCTAAGTGTTTAAACTCGCTATGCGCGGCGCTAAATAATTCTTCACAGGTGTGAATATAGTCATCCATTGAGCCGCCAATATCAAACAGCATCAATACTTTTACCGCGTTGTGGCGCTCTGGTGCCATTTTTACATCCAGCATGCCGCCTTGCTTGGCGGTCGCGCGAATGGTCTCGTTTAAGTCGAGGGTGTCACTGGCACCAGTGCGAGCAAACTTGCGCAGTTTTTTAAGGGCGAGCTTAATAGTGCGTGAGCCAATTTCACGATCGGAATCTAGGTTACGGTATTCGCGTTTATCCCATACTTTTACCGCTTGGCGATTGCGGTTGCCGTCTTGACCAATCCTTACGCCCTCAGGGTTATAGCCATACGCGCCAAATGGAGATGTACCACCGGTGCCCACCCATTTATTGCCACCAGCGTGGCGTTTTTGTTGTTCTTCTAGGCGCTCTTTGAGGGTTTTCATTAGCTCATCAAGGCCGCCCATGGCTTTAAGTTGGGCTTTTTCTTCATCGGTTAGGTGTTTTTCAAACTCTTTGCGCAGCCAATCTTCAGGTAAGTTGTGCTGCTGTTTTAAGCTCTCGAGTAAGTCGATATCGGCAATGCCGCTAAAGTAATCAGCAAACGCTTTATCAAACCTGTCAAAGTGAGTTTCGTCTTTAACCATTATGGTACGGGCTAAATAATAAAATCCGTCAATATCGGCAAATACCGCGCCTTTTTTTAGCGCGTTGATCAAATCAAGCAGCTCGCGCAAACTAACAGGTAAACGGTATTCACGCAGTTTGAAGAAAAACGCAGCCAACATCTTAACGGCGACTCATAAAGGCAAGTTTTTCAATTAAGCTGATATCTTGCTCATTTTTAAGTAGTGCGCCAAACATTGGCATTAAACCGCCTTTTTGAGTTTTGTCATGCAGAGTTTTTGCATCGATGTCTTCAGCCATAAGCAGTTTTAACCAATCAAGTAACTCGCTGGTGGAAGGCTTTTTCTTAATGCCGTTGACTTCACGTAGATTAAAAAATACTTCCAGTACTTGGCGAACTAAATCTTGTTTTACGTGTGGGTGGTGAACATCGATAATTTGCTGCATTTCGTCACTAGATGGAAAATCAATGTAATGGAAAAAACAACGGCGTAAAAAGGCATCGGGCAGTTCTTTTTCGTTGTTTGAGGTGATGATCACAATAGGGCGTTGTTTTGCGATTACACGTTCACCGGTTTCATAAACATGAAATTCCATTTTATCGAGTTCTAATAGTAAGTCGTTCGGGAATTCGATGTCGGCTTTGTCTATTTCATCAATTAATAATACCGGGCGTTTGTTATGTTCTTCACCATAGGTAAATGCCTGCCACAACTTGCCTTTAATAATATAGTTGCCAATGTCGTTTACCCGGGCATCACCTAATTGGCTGTCGCGTAGGCGTGATACCGCATCGTATTCATATAAGCCTTGCTGCGCTTTAGTGGTCGATTTGATATGCCATTGGATAAGTGTGGTGTCTAAGCTTTTAGCCAACTCCTCAGCCAGCATGGTTTTACCTGTGCCGGGCTCGCCTTTGATCAAAAGTGGCTTTTCCAGCAAAATAGCCGCATTAACCGCTTGTTTTAACGCTGAACTTGCGATGTAGTTATCAGTAGAATTAAATTGCACGTAAATACCTATCTGGTCTGAGCAGTAAACAATATGCCTATCATGCCATAGTTAATCGGCTTCACCAAGGTAGCTAAAGCGTGGAATAATTTGGCCGTCTTTCTCGACGGTTTCGCTAAACATACTCAGTGGTCGTGCCCACATGCCAAACTCACCATACAAGGCTTGGTAGATAACTAATTGTTCGTCTGTTTCACTGTGAGTGGCGACGTATAGAACTTTGTACTTTGGGCCTTTGTAGTGTTGGTATATGCCTGATTTGAGGGTATGTGGTTTTATTGCTGTAGTCATGTTTTGATCTCTTGTATAATTTGTCTTTGCACTTTTAATGCTAACTAATTTGCCAATACTATGAACTATATTTCGTTAGATGATTACAAAAAAGCGTGGGTTTTTCGTCATAAAGATGCGCCAGTAACAGAACAAGACCTTGCCTTAATTAAACCTATGAGCCATGAGCGTGCCGCTGTTTTATGGAGCACCATGGTGAGTCGTGAACATGACCATCCTGATTTTTTTGAAAAAACAGACTGGTGTGGTAACGAAGACAATTTCTCGCAAACTATTCACTGGGAAGCTGCATGGGAAGCCGGCGCTGAGCAACTGCCAGCTGAGATACTTGCGCACTTAGGTTGGCAAGCTAATACCACCGTGTATTTTTGTATCGCCCGCGATAATATTATCGAAACCAGCTTTGATGTGTTTAAACGCAATTGGCAAAATTTTATGTTTTTAGCTGATGGTAGTCTGTTATTAGGTAAGAAACGTGATGAAGTAGTGCAGTTTTTAGAAACTGGCGATGCTAAATTAGGTATAAAGTCACAAGTTAAGTAACCTGAGCTTTGCTTTTGTAAATAGCAGAGCTTAAAAAGCAGTCAATACTGTGCTATAAAACAAGCAACTAGATGTTTTAGAGTATGATCGTTGGCTGCAAGCGACCCCTTTCAACAAGTCGATATTTGGCAATCAGATACACAACGTGTGCTATATGCACAGTTGTGCAATGCTTTTATGCGCGGGAAATAGGTCAATTAGTTGTTGAAGTGAATGAGCAGCGTTTACGCAAGCGATTAAAAAGTCTTCCTTATTATATAGAACGCGCAGCAACGGCCGTGGTAAATGGTCAAGTTCCTTTTCAGTTAGATCCGCACAATGGCTGTTGGCTTGATAAGCAAAAAGCTCAGCCTCCCAACGCAAAAAATAATGATGATTTTTATCAAACACATAAAAATGTAGGTTTAATTGTTCCGCTTTTACTCAATAGCGCAAATCAAACCCGTGTTGCAATAGACAGCATCGACCAAGTAAGCGACAATAAACTTCATTGTAATGAGCATGGTTGGTTTGACTGCCAAGGTCAGCCGCTTGAAGGGGCAGTCGGTGGTGTTATTAAAGCCCACAAAGGCAACAATGGCCGCTGCTTGTTGTGGCCATCAGTGGTCTTTTGATAAACGCACAACACCGCGTATTTTATCACTGAGAGAAATGCTGCTAGCAGGCAATATCAATTGGCGTAATTTAAAACGTCCCCATGTTCGAGTTAAAAAATATAATACCAGTAGCCTTAATCGCATTATAAATTTGTACTGGTAGAGTAAAATCAAGGAGTGTTTAATGCGACTGTTTCAATTCACGCTGCTGTGCTTAGCGTTATTTGTACAATATCGATTATGGTTTGGCCACAACGGTGTACAAGATTATAGTCGTTTAAAAGCTGCTGTTACTTCACATCACGATACTAATGCTCAATTGATCAAACGTAATAAAGTGCTTAAAGCCGATATTGAAGATTTAAAGCTTGGTCAAGAAGGTGTGGAAGAGCGCGCTCGAAATGAATTAGGGATGATCAAACTCGGCGAAACATTTATTCGTGTTTTACCTGGGCAGCAACAAAATGACAACTAATTATACCCTTGCAGCCATAGTCCCAGCCGCTGGCGTGGGAAGCCGTATGCAACATAGCGCACCGAAGCAATACATTCGCTTGGCTGGTAAAACAATTCTTGAACATACACTTGCTAAACTAGCGCAACTCAAACAATTAACGACTATTGTGGTGGCCGTCAGCGATGATGATCCTTATTTTGCTACACTGGAGTTTATTGATCAGCGCATTGTCCGTGCAAGTGGCGGCAAAGAGCGAGCCGACTCGGTACTTAATGGCTTATTAGCGCTTGCAGATAACCCGCCTGATTGGGTGTTAGTGCATGATGCGGCAAGGCCGCTGGTTACCTTGGCTGATATTGAGCGCTTACTTAGTGAGTGTATTAACGCTGACGAAGGCGGTATATTAGCAAGCAAAGTGAAAGATACCATTAAGCGCGGTGCAACTCATAGCCAACAAACAGTGCCACGGGATGACTTATGGCAGGCGTTGACCCCGCAATTATTTAAGTACCACGATTTAACGCAGGCATTGCAAACTGCGCTTGCTCAGCAGGTTACGATCACCGACGAAGCATCGGCAATAGAATGGGCGAATAAGCCCGTAAAGCTAGTGGCTGGGCGTAGCGATAATATTAAAATAACCACTCCAGAAGATTTAGATTTAGCCAACTTTTTACTCCAAAAACAACACAGTGAGAATGCATCATGATTCGTATAGGCCATGGCTTCGATGTCCATAAATTTGGTGGCGAAGGCCCGTTAACTATTTGTGGTGAAAAGATTGCTTACCCACAAGGCTTTTTAGCGCACTCTGATGGTGATGTTGCGATCCATGCACTATGCGATGCTATTTTAGGCTCATTAGCAATGGGCGATATTGGCAAGCACTTTCCTGATACCGCCATTGAATATGAGAATATAGATAGCCGTATTTTATTACGCCATGTTGTTGATTTAGCTAAGCAGCAAGGCTATGTACTGGGTAATGCGGATGTAACGATAGTAGCGCAAGCGCCAAAAATGCTGCCGCATATTCAAGCCATGCGTAAGAATTTAGCCGCTGATTTAAATGCTGAACTGGACCAGGTAAATGTCAAAGCAACAACCACTGAAAAGCTCGGTTTTGAAGGGCGAAAAGAAGGTATTTCAAGTCATGCAGTGGTTATCATGAGCAAGCAACCACTATGAGCGAGTTAAATTATTTATACGGTGCACCACTATCTAAAGCTGATTTTAAAACCACTGCTGAAGATTTTATGGTTGATGAGGATTTAGGCATAGAGTTTACCGGCAGTGGTGAACACGTCTGTTTACAGGTCGTTAAAAAAGGCGAAAATACCCAATACGTTGCTAAATTACTTGCCCAAAAAGCGGGGATTTCGCCACGTGATGTCAGCTTCGCTGGTATGAAAGATCGCCACGGAGTATGTAGTCAGTGGTTTAGTGTGCCAGTACCCATTAAAAAAGACATTGATTTTACTGAGCTAAACAGTGAATCACTGTTTATCATTGCTCAGCAACGGCATAATCGTAAGCTGCGGACTGGCTGCCACAAAGGTAATAAATTCAGCATTATTCTGCGTAATGTAACTCAGCCGTTAGACATTCTTTGTCGTATCAACGCGGTACGCGCCAGGGTGCCTAACTATTTTGGCGAACAACGCTTTGGTCACGATGGTCATAATTTAGTGATGGCTAAAAAGATGTTTGCCGGTGAGCGCATTCGTGACAAAAAACTACGTGGTTTAATTATCTCTGCTGCACGTTCTTATGTGTTTAATCAAATAGTGAATTTGCGTGTTGCTGAGCACGGCTTAGCTAAAACCATGCACCGTGAAGTGTTTATGCTCAGTGGTAGCAATGCATTTTTTGAAGATGCCATTAGCGATGAAAATATCGCTCGTCTTGCCTCTGGCGATATTATGATGTCTGCGCCATTGGTCGGCACTAGCGAAAAAGGCCTCACCGAACAAGAAAAAATATGGCTAGAGCCGTATCAAGATTGGTGTGAAGGGCTTGGTAAGTTAGGGCTGAAAAATGAGCGCAGAATGTTGCGTTTGATCCCACAAGATTTAACCGTTGCAACGATTGATGAAACTACCATTAAATTGAGCTTTGGTTTACCCAAAGGCACCTTTGCCACGGCATTGTTACGTGAGCTGGTGGATTACACAGATGCAAGCCCACGAGTACATAAAGAACAGGACGCTGAAAATGAAAATTCTTCTAAGTAACGATGATGGTGTTAATGCAAAAGGTATTGCAGTGTTGTATCAGGCATTGACGCAAATTGCAGACGTAACGTTAGTTGCACCTGATCGCAATTGCAGTGGCGCAAGTAACTCACTGACGCTACTTAATCCACTGCGTGCTACCACGCTAGATAACGGGTTTATTTCGGTCAATGGCACACCAACTGATTGTGTGCATTTGGGTGTGAATGAATTACTTAATGAAAAGCCCGATCTAGTCGTTGCCGGTATTAACCACGGTGCAAATTTAGGTGACGATACTTTGTACTCAGGGACTGTTGCAGCAGCAACCGAAGGACGTCATTTAGGCTTGCCCGCAGTGGCGGTGTCTTTGTGCTCAAAAGAAGGCAATCATTTTGAAACGGCAGCAGCGGTGACTGTCAGCATAATTAAAGAGCTGGCGTCACATCCATTGCCAAAAGATCAAATCATCAACATTAATGTGCCAGATATTCCGTTATCTGAGCTAAAAGGCGTGCAAGTAACGCGTTTAGGTGCGCGTCATAAAGCAGAAACCATGACTAAACAACAAGATCCATGGGGACGAGACATTTATTGGTATGGGGTTTTAGGTGCCGAAAGTGATGCCGGAGAAGGTACAGACTTTTATGCTATCAATAATGGCTATGCATCGGTTACGCCACTAAGTGTTGATATGACAGCGAAAGATAGTTTGGCTGCGGTTGGTGAGTGGCTTAAAACAATGGAGATCAACGGTGCTGGCTAATTATACTCGAAGTGCCCGTGCGCTCGCTGACCTATTACAGCGTGAAGGTGTTGAAGATAAATTGGTACTCAGCGCTATTGCTGATATTCCACGTCATGTATTTGTTGATGATGTACTTAAGCATAAAGCGTATCAAAATACGGCGTTGCCAATAGGTCAAGGACAAACAATTTCACAGCCATATATTGTTGCCCGTATGACCGAGTTACTGCGTTTGGCTGGCGTGCGCGATAAAGTACTTGAGATAGGCACGGGTTCAGGCTATCAAACAGCGGTGCTGGCGAAAACCTTTTCAAAAGTATTTTCGGTAGAACGAATTAAAGCGTTACAATGGCAGGCTAAGCGCCGTTTACATAACCTAGACTTATACAACGTTTCCATGAAACATGGCGATGGTTGGCAAGGCTGGCAGTCACAAGCGCCGTTTGATGGCATTATTGTAACCGCCGCTGCATCGCAAGTCCCGCAGGCATTACTTGATCAACTCATTGATGGTGGGGTGATGATTGCGCCAATCGGTAATGAAGATCAACAACTGGTTATGGTTGTGCGCGAAGGCGAAAAATTTACTCAACATGTTATTGCGCCAGTTAGATTTGTACCTTTAGTCCCTGGCGACATTGAATAGGAAGTCACTTTGAAATTGTTTACTAAGTTATACGATATGGCATTAGTGTGGGCAAAACATCGCCACGCAGAGCGTTATTTAGCTGGGATGAGTTTTGCTGAATCGGTTATTTTTCCTATTCCACCCGATGTAATGCTCGCGCCGATGTCGCTTGCACAACCGAGCAAAGCATGGCGCTATGCTACTTTTGCTACAGTTGCTTCGGTGCTTGGTGGTATTTTAGGTTATTTGCTCGGATTTTGGTTATTTGAACCTGTAGTAGAGCCATTAATAGCGCAAATGGGTTGGCAAGAAAAGTTTAATACCGCTTTAAGCTGGTTTAAAGATTATGGCGTATGGGTGGTGTTTTTAGCCGGTTTTTCGCCAATACCCTATAAAGTATTTACTATTGGTGCAGGGCTTTTGCACATGGCGTTTTTACCTTTTTTATTAGCTTCTGCTGTCGGGCGTGGTGCGCGGTTCTTTTTAGTTTCAGCGCTAATGAAGTGGGGCGGAGTAAAAATGGAGCAAAAATTACGTCAATATGTTGAGGTACTTGGCTGGGGGTAGTGATTTTAGTGGTGGTTGCATACTTTTTATTACGTTAAGCATCTAAATAACTACTTTTAGCACAAGGAGCAAAACACCATGAATAAACAGTACGTCTTCTATGTTACTTTATTTACAAGTGTTTTGCTCAGTGCCTGCTCATCTCGACATGCCCCCGCTCCGGTCAGTAGTTTAAATACCAGTGTTAAACCTTATACTAGTAAAGTAAATATTAATGGTGACCGCTACACGGTTAAAAAAGGTGATACATTATACTCGATTGCCTTTAGCGCCCAGCAAGATTTCCGCACGTTGGCAAAAAATAATGGCATACCAGCCCCTTACATAATCCAACCAGGGCAAACAATTTCTTTTAAAAATGTACCTGAAAAAATAAAAAAGCATAAAAAATATACGAAACCGAGTGAAAAGTCTACAAGTGACATACAAAAAAATAACAAAAAATTAAAGAAAGAGCTTGATCAGCCAAAACAACGAGAGTATGTTCAAAAACAAGCCAATAGGAAAATTAGTAAAAATAACAGTTTGTCCTCGACCCAAGTTAAGTGGTCGTGGCCAGCTAAAGGAACAGTAACTCAGCGTTTTTCAACCAAGGAAAGCGGTTATAAAGGGTTACAAATTACTAATAAAAAAGGTGTCGCTGTTTTTGCCGCAGCACAAGGGACTGTAGTTTATGCGGGTAATGCACTTAGAGGATACGGTAATTTAATTATTTTGAAACATAATGATGATTATCTTAGTGCCTATGCACATAACTCTAAGTTGCTAGTTAAAGAAAAACAGGATGTGAAAGCTGGGCAAAAAATAGCCGAGATTGGCAGTTCAGACTCTGAAGTGACGGCATTGCGTTTTGAAATCCGTTACCGAGGACAAGCTGTTAATCCTGAGAAGTATTTGCCTTAGCTATCGGTCGGGTATTGATCATAGTGATATAAGATCACTTGTTTGCTTGAGGGTACGCTCATGGGTAACACAGCAAAAATAGAAAAAACGAAAGATGCGATTGATGATAAATTTGATGATATAGCTGTCGCTGATACAGACTCTGAATTATTAGATGACGTCGATAAAGATGATGACAAAGAAGATGAAATATTTGCCAAAGAGGAAATCACTAAGAATTTAGATGCGACTCAGCTGTATTTAGGTGAAATTGGTTTTTCGCCATTATTAAGTGCTGAAGAAGAAGTCTTTTTTGCCCGCAAAGCATTAAAAGGCTGTAGCGCTTCTCGTAAACGAATGATTGAAAGTAATTTACGTTTAGTTGTTAAAATCGCCCGCCGTTATAACAATCGTGGCCTTGCGTTACTTGATTTAATTGAAGAAGGTAATCTTGGTTTGATCCGCGCCGTTGAAAAATTTGATCCTGAACGTGGTTTTAGATTTTCGACCTATGCGACTTGGTGGATCCGTCAAACAATTGAACGCGCCATCATGAATCAAACCCGCACAATTCGCTTACCAATCCATGTAGTGAAAGAACTTAACGTTTATTTACGCACCGCACGTGAACTAACGCAAAAGCTGGATCATGAGCCCACTGCCGAAGAAATTGCAGCGTGTTTAGACCGACCAGTTGAAGACGTAACTAAAATGCTGCGTTTAAACGAGAAAATCACCTCTGTAGATACACCTATTGGTGGTGAAAACGATAAAGCATTGTTAGATATTATTGCCGATGAAAAAGGCTTTGGCCCGGAAGGCGAAGTACAAAATAATGATATCAATAAGCACATTGTAGACTGGTTAGGTGAGCTTAATCCTAAGCAACGTGAAGTGCTTGCACGTCGTTTTGGTTTGTTAGGTTATGAGCCATCAACGCTTGAAGATGTGGGTCGTGAAATCGGTTTAACGCGTGAACGAGTAAGACAAATTCAAGTAGAAGCACTGCGCCGCTTAAAAGATATTTTGCAGCATGAAGGATTAAGTACTGATAGCTTGTTTGATCAGTTTTCATAATATTGATACAGCAATAGACGCAGCAACACAAACACACAGAAAATAATTATTAAAAGCTGAAGAGCTAACTCTTCAGCTTTTTTTGTGCTTAAAGCATGCTACAGCAGCGATTTTAGCTTATATAGTAAATCTTGAGCTTGGCGTGGGCTTAAGTTATCTAGGTCAACCTCAGCGAGTTGTGCTTCTACCTGTGATGGTTCAGCTGCAAACAATGATGGCTGTACTGCATTGATATCAGCAGTGACTGGCTGATGATTCTCCAGCATTTTAAGCTTTTGTTTTGCCTGCTTTATAACTGCTTTTGGCACCCCAGCTAAGGCCGCTACTTGCAAGCCAAAACTTTTACTTGCGGCACCATCAAGTACGGTATGCATAAAGGCGATTGTGTCGTTGTGCTCTATCGCATCTAAGTGAACATTCACCAGTCCCGCTTGTTGCTCGGCTAGTTCGGTAAGTTCAAAATAATGGGTTGCGAATAAAGTTTTAGCGGATATTTTTGATGCTAAATGATCCGCTGTTGCATAAGCTAATGATAGACCATCGTAGGTACTCGTCCCTCGGCCAATTTCATCCATTAACACCAGTGACTGCGCGGTAGCATTGTTTAAAATAGTGGCTGTTTCGGTCATTTCGACCATGAAGGTTGAGCGACCTGATGCTAAGTCATCACTGGCGCCAATACGTGTAAATATACGGTCGATATTACCAATCTTAGCGCTGTCTGCTGGCACAAAGCTACCAATGTGTGCCATTAACACAATCAGTGCAGTTTGGCGCATATAGGTTGATTTACCGCCCATATTTGGTCCCGTAATGATCAGCATTTTACGCTGAGCATTAAGCTCTACAGGATTGGCAATGAAAGGGTCTTTCATTACTTGTTCAACAACTGGGTGGCGACCTTGCTTAATACTAATGTCATCGTTATCGCACAGTAGCGGTTTTGCATAGTTCAATGCAATTGCACGCTCGGCAAGGTTATTTAGCACATCTAAATCTGCCAGTGCTGCCGCCATTATTTGTAGCTGTTCAATGTGCGGGGCAATAAATTCAAACAGTTGTTCGTAAAGTTGCTTTTCAAGCGCCAGAGCTTTTGATTGGCTACCTAACACTTTATCTTCATGCTCTTTAAGCTCTGGAATTATATAACGTTCGTTATTTTTAAGCGTTTGGCGACGAATATAATCAGCGGGCACTAAATGTGCGTTGGCACGACTTACTTCAATAAAAAAGCCATGCACACGGTTATAACCGATTTTAAGGGTGCTAATACCGGTGCGTTCACGCTCGCGCTGTTCGAGTTGTTCAAGAATGTCGGTAGCACCTTGGCTGAGTGAACGCCATTCATCGAGTTCACGGTTGTAACCCGGTGCAATTACGCCACCATCACGAATAAGTACCGGTGGGTTTTCAATCACTGCTTGCTCAAGTAATTGCTGTAAATCAGGTAATTCAGGAGATTGCGCGATGATCTGACTAATGCGAGGATCGCTGGCATCGGTTAATAGCTCGTGCAGTGGAGCTAGGGCTTGTAGTGCGCTACGCAGACGGGTTAAATCGCGCGGACGAGCGGTCCACAATGCTAAACGAGCAATAACACGCTCAATATCACCTATTTGTTTTAACGACTCATGTAGCTCACCACACAGCTGTACATCGATAATGGCACTAATCGCATTAAGGCGAGCGTTAAGCTCAGGTTTAGAACGTATTGGTGTATGAATACGACGCTTTAATAGCCGTGAGCCCATCGCTGTTGCTGTTTTATCAAGTACTTGTGCTAAGGTGTTTTCAAAGCCACCAGAGAGGTTAACGGTCAACTCTAAATTTTTACGGGTGGCAGCATCTAAGATTACTGCATGTTCGTTATGTTCTAATGTGATGGCGCGAATATGGGGTAGAGCAATACGTTGCGTGTCTTTCACATATTGCATAAGGCAACCGGCGGCAACTAATGCAGCAGTTGCTTTATTAACCCCAAAACCGACTAAATCTTTGGTGCCAAACTGCTCGCATAACAAATGTTGTGCAGTGTCTAAGTCAAACTCCCATTCAGGACGACGGCGAATACCTTTGATATGCTCAATCAAATGAAAGTTGGCAAAGTCTTCGCTATAGAGTAACTCTGCTGGTGCTAAGCGTTGTAAAGTTGAACTAAATGCTTCTTCAGTATTTACTTCAACAATATTAAAACGGCCTGAGTTAATATCTAAGTAAGCAATGCCATACACGCTTTTTTTACTTTGCCAAACGCTGGTCAGTAAATTATCTTGGCGCTCTTGTAATAGTGCTTCATCAGAAATGGTGCCAGGGGTAACAATGCGTACAACTTTGCGCTCAACAGGTCCTTTGCTGGTTGCAGGGTCGCCTATTTGCTCACAAATAGCGACGGATTCACCCATTTGTACCAAACGAGCTAAATAGTTCTCTACCGCATGATAAGGGACGCCTGCCATAGGAATAGGATCGCCGCCGGCTTTACCACGGTGAGTTTGTGAAATATCAAGCAGTTGTGCTGCACGTTTTGCATCATCAAAAAATAGCTCGTAAAAATCGCCCATGCGATAAAACAGTAAAATATCACGATGCTCAGATTTTATTTTTAGATACTGCTGCATCATCGGAGTTTGTTGACTTATATTGTGCGGTGCATAAAGATCGAACGACATGTATTTACCCAAAGGCTGAATATGGAATTACATCAAGAGATTAAAACACTTGCTGCGCAGTTAGGCGCTATTTTAACGGATAAACGCTTATGGATCACTAGTGCTGAATCATGTACTGGTGGTGGAGTGAGTTATGCGTTAACAGATACCCCTGGCAGCTCGGCTTATATTGACCGTGCATTTGTAACATACAGTAATCAAGCTAAGCAGGATTTACTAGGGGTTACAGAGCAAACCTTAACTTTATACGGCGCAGTGAGTGAGCAAACTGTTTTGCAAATGGCCGCGGGTGCGTGTAAGGCCGCAGGGGCAGATATTTCGGTTGCAGTATCGGGGATTGCAGGTCCAGGTGGTGGCAGTACAGAAAAACCAGTAGGTTTAGTATGGTTTTGTATTCAAATTGGCGAGAAACAGTATCCGAGCCAACAGATATTCGCAGGCGATAGAGCGCAAGTTAGGTTGCAAGCTATTGTTTACTCATTAAAAACCATTATAGAAAAGATAAATTAATAAAATTAGCTTGATACTGTGATTTCATACAGTATACTTGTCTGCATTAGCCGGATTTGGAGAGTAAAATGAACGATAACAAACAAAAAGCGTTGGACGCTGCTTTATCTCAAATTGAACGTCAATTTGGTAAAGGCTCAATAATGAAATTGGGTGACAATAAAGCGTTAGATATTGATGCTATATCAACAGGCTCTCTGGGCATTGATATCGCATTAGGCATAGGTGGTTTACCTATGGGGCGTATTGTTGAGATTTATGGCCCTGAATCATCAGGTAAAACAACGCTAACATTACAAGTTATTGCTGAAGCACAAAAAGAAGGTAAAACCTGTGCTTTCGTTGATGCTGAGCATGCACTTGATCCAATTTATGCCCAAAAATTGGGTGTAAATATTGATGAGTTATTAGTTTCACAACCTGATACAGGCGAACAAGCACTTGAAATTTGTGACATGTTAGTACGCTCAAGCGCTGTTGATGTGGTTGTTGTCGATTCGGTTGCGGCATTAACACCGAAAGCTGAAATTGAAGGCGACATGGGTGATTCACACATGGGCCTACAAGCACGTTTAATGTCACAAGCATTACGTAAGCTAACTGGTAATATCAAACGTTCAAACACTTTATGTATTTTCATTAACCAAATCCGTATGAAAATTGGTGTTATGTTTGGTAACCCTGAAACCACTACTGGTGGTAACGCACTTAAATTCTACGCGTCAGTACGTTTAGATATTCGTCGTATCGGTTCTGTTAAAGAGGGCGACGAAGTGGTGGGTAACGAAACCCGCGTTAAAGTGGTGAAAAACAAAGTTGCTCCTCCGTTTAAGCAAGCTGAATTTATCATCATGTATGGTGAAGGCATCTCTAAGCATGGCGAGTTAATTGACTTAGGTGTTAAGCATAAGCTGGTTGAAAAAGCAGGTGCTTGGTATAGCTACAATGGTAGTAAAGTTGGTCAAGGTAAATCAAACTCAATTAAGTTCTTGAAAGAGAACCCTGAGATTTCTAACGAGATTGAAGGTAAGTTACGTGATATGTTGCTATTAAAAGCAACAATTAAGCCTGACGATGTTGAAGATACAGTGTTAGCAGATGATGCTGAGCTTTAAAAGTATTTAATAAGCGCGATTTGACCCGCACTTAACATTAAAAAAGCCGCTAAATAATATTTAGCGGCTTTTTTGTATTTGTATTTTTGTTAGCGAGTTATAACTGCCAATTCACTGAGACAGTGAAGTTACGTGGTGCACCATAGTAGCCTTGCTCCCAATACAGGCTGTGGATGTATTTTTCATTGGTTACATTATTAATATTGAACGACAAACCGACATTATCCGTAATATCGTAAGTAGTCATAAGGTTTAAGATACCGAATGCATCTTGTTTGGTAACTGGAGTAACACCCAGTGCTGTAATTGGCTGAATGCGTTTAGTGTCATCTTGCCAGCGGTAATTTAAGCCAAATGTTAGCCCTTTAATCTCAGTCACTTTATGAGTGATGGCAAGTTTATACTGGTTTTTAGGGGTGTAATTCTTAACAAGCTCATCACCATCAATATTGATGGTGCTATAACTAAAACTAGTACTGAGGGTTTCAGTAATTTTACCGCTAAGCTCCACTTCAAAACCATCACTGTTAATACCATCAGCACCATAGTAACGGGTGTCATCAGGTTTTGAGCCTGGAATTGCAACCGCAAGGCCAACTTGCTTAGCATCAAAATAAGCAAGGGTAACAAACAGGTTACTGTCTAATAACTGTGCTTTTACGCCTATTTCACTGCTTTTACCTGTGATTGGATCGAGGTAATCACCATTGATCTCACGCTCAGTTTGCGGCACAAATGTTTCTGTGTAGCTGGCATACGCTGCTAGATCGTCGTTAATATCGTACACAGTGCCAAAATAAGGAATGGTTTTATCCGCTTTTTTATCTTTGGCAACACCATACGACATACCTTTAGATTGCCAGTTAACTTGGCTAACACCGGCTAAAAAGCTGAGTGAGTCGGTAGCACGAATACGCGTAGAAATATAAGCAGAACGTTGTCTGTTAGTAACATCACCACCGGTCAAACCATCCGTAAGCGTTGCCACTGGCGCTGCGCCATCCCAGCCACCAAGCTCTGGCATTGGAGGATAACCATTGCCTGTCGTGTTGTCATAAAGTGACTTATCATAATTATCCATATCAGCCTGGTTTACACCAAATGATAAATCATGCGCCATGCCGAATAAATCGAACTTACCCGCAACGTATAAATCAAAAATGTCGTGCTTGTCTTTATGGTCATACTCACTTGCATAACCCGTTAAGCCAAGGCCGGTTTCACGATCGGGAGTACCAAAAACGTAAAATAGCTCAGAATCTTGCTCATTTACTAAATGCGCGTAATTTGCTTTTAAAAACCAAATATTAGTAATGTTTTGTTCAACTGAGACGAAAAGTTGCTCAGTAGAGTTATTCCAATATGACCAATCTGACGCTGTACTTGTCGATACATCAAAATTTGTTGCACTACCATCGCTATAATAAAGCGGTAATGCTCCCCAAAGCGGGCTGTCGGCATCTTTTTGTTGATTGACATAGTTTACCGATAAAGTCGTACTGTTGGTAAGCTGGCCTTCATAGGCAAGGTAATAAATGGTTTTGTCTTGTTCGTTGCGATCTAGGTATGAATCTGTTTTTTGTTTTGTAAACGCAACACGTACGGCCTGATTTTCAGTTAACGCCGTTGAGGCGTCGAGTTCCAAGCGTTTGTTACTCCATGAACCAAACGATGCAGAAGCGCTTACTTTTGTTTGATAAGTTGGCTTTTTAAGTACCATGTTAACGGTAGCTGACGGGTTACCTGCACCAGTCATCAAACCATTTGCGCCGCGAACAACTTCTACGCTTTCAAAAATAGAGGTATCAAGTGTACCTTGAATCGAGCCGTTATCTTGCGGGGTACCCATGCCATTTACTTGAAAGTTAGTAATTTCAAAACCACGGGCTTTAAAATATGTGCGATCTGTTTCTATTTGTTCAACAGTTACGCCTGGCGTGCTTTCTAGTACGGCATTAATATCATCGAGAGAGAAGTCGTCCATTAAGGCGCGCGATATAACAGAGATCGACTGCGGTGTTTCTTTAATTGTTAAGCCCAATTTGGTTGCTGACTGCGCATCTTCCGTAATGTAATTTTTATGGTGTTGTCCATACACAGCTATTTTTTCAAGGGATTCATGATTGTTATTTTCTTCGGTTGCGTGAACAACACCACTTATAGCTAGCGAAGTAAAAGCTGCTAATTTAGATAAACGTAAAAACTGCGGGGCAGACATGTGACATCCCATAAATTAAAAAGAAGTACGCAATTTAATCTAAATGCCAACGATTTGCAATTGCATTGTTGTGTTTTATTCGATAAAGAGTTTGATTTTGGAGTAATAAAAAAGCGGCCAAAGCCGCTTAAGGAAGTAATATAATTTTAGTTTTAGCTTAGAACGCGTATTTAACTGAGAACTGCAGGCGATCTAAATCACCATCAACGCCACTTTCTGTTTCGCGTTCTGCATGCTTTAACTCAGCACCAAACGTTAAACGTTTAACTGGTGAGTATAAAATATTAGCGCTATAGCTTTGGCTAGATTCAGTTGGGTCACCGGTAATCGTAAGCAAATCAGTGTTATTGTCTGCTGAGAAGAACGAGTAAAGGAATGTTGAGCGCCATTGGTTATTCCAATTGTGCTGGTAAGCAATAAACCCTGATGTAGAGTCAATTGCATCTAGCTCATCACCATTAAGCACTGCACCATGCGCAACATTTAAGCCAACGTAACGACCTAAGCCTTTACCTTGGGTAAGCATAAATTTAACGTTGTCTTGGCCAACTTTAAACATACCTGATGCACTAATGCCAATTGATGTTTCATCAGCGTCAAGGCCGCCCACTTTATAAGTAAGTTGACGAGCAAGCGCTGCAACCACTAAGTTACCCCAATCAGCAGTATGTGTGTAACGTGCTGTGAAATCCGGTAATGATGCATCATCGGTTACAGCCATACCATTTGAAGTTGTAATTGTACTTTCAGGGTTTTCTAGCGAGAAAGACCATGCGCCAGTTGTGTATTTAACTTGTGCTTGGCGAACAAATACCGTGCCTTCAGCTGGACCTACAAAATCAAGAGTTTCAGGCAGTGCACCAACATTTTGGAAGTTTGACCATGTTTGACCAAACAACCAGCCGTCGTAAGAAATAAATGCGTGGCGAATACGTGGCGCGTATGAGTTAGATACGCGCTCATTACCGCCAGCAGCAGATGCTAAAAAGTCTATTTCGATTTTACTACTTATGGTTTTGCCGTTGTCTAGGAGTGTTGATGTGCCAAAATTAAAACGAGACTGACGTGCGTGCATATCAAATACAGCATCAGAGTTGTTGTCGGCACCGACTGTTAATGTACTTGGTACATAAAAGTCACGCCCTACATTTGTTCCTGCAGGCGCGCCAGCTGAATAATCACTCCACATTGCATCGAGTTTTATATAACCACCATAAGTAACATCAGTGCCACCAATGGTTGCGGCTTGTGCTGTAGCTGAGAGCGCGCACAATACGGCAGTGGCAGTAAGTGTTTTTAATACTGTTGATTTTGTTGTCATAGTCAAAGTCCTATTCGGGGCTGCTTGTTGCATCATGATACTTGTGTTGTGATACCACTTTTGATTAAGTATGCTTTTTACTCAATTACCTATTGGTCTATTAGACTAAGGTGGCAAGCTTGCTACCCTAGTTTAAACATATCATTAACATTTTGTATTAATAGCGTAAAATGATGAAATTTTAAAACAATTAGAGCGTTCAGTGAAATAAATCAAAGATAATACAACTAAGGTCTAATACTTTCGCCCGCTATGCTGGGTGATCCTTAAGATAGGCCTTAGGCAAGTAATTAAAATGGAGACGACTATGTCACAAAGTATCTATCCAGTTCCTGCACATATCAAGAATGCAGCCTTAGTTGATAACGATAAATATAATACACTTTACAAGCAATCTATTGATGATCCAGAAGGTTTTTGGGCAGAGCACGGTAAACGTCTCGATTGGTCAACACCTTTTACTAAAGTAAAAAATACCTCTTTTGATAAAGGCCATATCAGTATTAAATGGTATGAAGATGGCGAACTTAATGCTTCGTATAACTGTATTGACCGCCATCTGGCAACTAAAGCAGATAAAACGGCATTGATCTGGGAAGGCGACGATCCATCGCAAAGTGAACATATTTCTTATCAACAGCTGCATGACGAAGTGGCAAAATTTGCCAATGGTTTGAAAAAACTCGGTGTTAAAAAAGGCGATCGTATTGCTATTTACATGCCTATGTCACCGCAAGCTGTTTATGCAATGCAAGCATGTGCGCGTTTAGGTGCAATTCACTCGGTAGTCTTTGGTGGTTTCTCACCATCAGCAATTGCTGATCGTATTAAAGATTCTGGTGCTAAAATTGTTATTACTTCTGATGAAGGGCGTCGTGCAGGCAATACAGTGCCGCTTAAAGCAAATGTTGATGAAGCCGTTGCACAACAGTCGGTCACTACCATCGAACACGTTGTTGTACATCAGTTAACGGGTGGCGAGGTACAATGGCATGAACATGATGTATGGTGGCATGATTTAGTTGCTGATCAAGCCCCAGACTGTGCACCAGAGCCGATGAATGCAGAAGATCCACTCTTTATTCTTTACACTTCAGGTTCAACAGGTCAGCCTAAAGGGGTGGTTCATACGACTGGTGGTTATTTAGTATATGCATCGATGACTCACGAATATGTGTTTGATCTAAAAGAAGATGATATCTTTTGGTGTAGCGCCGATGTGGGCTGGATCACAGGTCACAGTTACATTGCTTACGGCCCATTAGTTAATGGTTGTACGCAAGTCTTATTTGAAGGTGTACCCACTTACCCAACCGCAGGACGTATGGGTGAAGTGGTTGATAAGCACAAGGTAACTATTTTATATACCGCACCTACAGCAATTCGTGCATTGATGGCGAAAGGCGATGAGCCAACTGCGACTTCACACCGTGATAGCTTACGAGTGCTAGGCTCGGTTGGTGAACCAATTAACCCAGAAGCGTGGACTTGGTATTACGAAAGCATTGGTAAGAGTAATTGCCCAATTGTAGATACATGGTGGCAAACCGAAACGGGTGGCATCATGATCACACCTTTACCAGGCGCGACTGATATGAAACCAGGTTCTGCAACGCGGCCATTCTTTGGTATTGCGCCGGCATTATTTGATGCAGAAGGTAATACACTTGAAGGCGCAGTTGACGGTAACCTTGTTATTCTTGATAGCTGGCCTTCTCAGGCACGTACAGTTTACGGCGACCATGAGCGTTTTGAACAAACTTACTTCTCAGCTTACCCAGGTGTTTATTTTACCGGTGATGGTTGTCGTCGCGATGAAGATGGCTATTACTGGATCACCGGCCGTGTTGATGATGTATTAAACGTATCAGGACATCGCTTAGGTACTGCCGAGATTGAGAGTGCACTGGTTGCTCACCCTGCGGTTGCCGAAGCTGCTGTAGTAGGTTACCCGCACGATATTAAAGGCCAAGGTATTTATGTTTACCTAACGCCAAACGAGGGTGTAACGGTCAGTGACGTATTAACCAAAGAGGTACGTAATTGGGTTCGTAAAGAGCTTAGCCCAATTGCATCGCCAGATATGATCCAATGGTCACCAGGTTTACCTAAAACCCGCTCAGGTAAGATCATGCGTCGTATTTTACGTAAGATCGCTGCAAATGAGCACGAGCAATTAGGTGATACCTCAACACTTGCAGACCCTGGTGTGGTTGATGAATTAATCGAGAACCGATTAAATCGTTAAATATGCGTTAAAAACTTGATTAGAAGTTGATTCTAAACGTAGTATATCGGCTGTCAGCTATTTGATAGATGGCAGCCGAATTCATTAGGAGTGAACCATGAGTCAGTTTTTAATAGCGGATGACCACCCGTTATTTCGCGAAGCACTAAAAGGGGCATTAACGGCAAAGTTTGATGGTTTAGAGGTTTTTGAATCTGAAAATTTTGAAACTACATTGCAAGTGCTTAGTGAACAAGAAGATTTAGATATCTTACTACTAGACCTACATATGCCCGGCAGTGGCGATTTATATGGCCTAATTCGCATTCGTGAAGATTATCCAAGCTTGCCAATTGCTGTTGTCTCTGGCAGTGAAGATATCAATATTGTTTCAAAAGTTATGAGCTACGGGGCAATGGGATTCATTCCTAAGTCATCATCATCAGATGATATTGCCGGAGCAATTAATCAAATACTCGATGGCGATGTATGGCTACCACCTGAGCTTAAAGACAAAGTAGCGAGCGTTACCAATGAAGATAAAGAAATCGCCGCTCAAGTAGCCTCCCTTACCCCACAGCAATATAAAGTGCTGCAGTACTTGCACGAAGGTTTGTTGAATAAACAGATCGCTTATGAACTACATATTTCAGAAGCAACGATCAAAGCGCACATCACCGCGATATTCCGTAAGCTTGGAGTGTATAACCGCACGCAAGCGGTGTTGATAGCTGCAAAATTACAACTCGAACCTATCGAGCAAACACATTAAGTACAGTATAAAAGTGTCAATAATAATAAAAATAAAGAGGCGTTGCGCCTCTTCATTCTACTCTATTTCTAGAGCCTAGCTAAATACGACGGTTCTATTACCATTAATAAATAGCTTATGTTCTGATGCTAATTGCAGTGCCTTACAAAACACTGTTTTCTCTACATCTTTGCCCATTTTAGCCATCATTTCGGCAGTGTTTGCGTGGTTTACATGGGTGACGTCTTGCATAATAATCGGCCCTTCATCGAGCTCATTATTAACAAAATGCGCTGTTGCACCAATGATCTTAACTCCTCGTTCAAATGCCTGATGATATGGTTTTGCACCGATAAAAGCAGGTAAAAATGAATGATGAATATTGATAATTTTACCATCAAAGCGGCCTACAAATTCAGGGCTTAAAATCCGCATATATTTGGCAAGGCCAATGATATCGGGATTGTAGCTGGCAATTAAGTCACCCACTTGCAGGTCGTGTTCAGCGCGTGATAGACCTTCATGGCTGACCACATGAAACGGCACATCAAAGCCCTTCGCCAATGGCGCTAAGTCAGGATAATTAGCAATCACAGCCAATACTTCAATATTCAGTGCTTGCTCAAATTGCTTTAGCAATACGCCCCCTAAGCAGTGGGCTTCTTTAGTCGCTAGTAACACCACTTTAGTTTTCTCGTCAGTGTGCAGTGCTAATTGCGCGCCATCGGGTAACAAAGCTTGTAATTGATTTAAAAAATCTGGATCTGGTTGGCCCGTTAGTTCAGTGCGCATAAAAAAGCGCTGAGCATCTTTATCTACAAATTCATTATTGCGGGTAATATTTAAATTATGCTGATGACAAAGTCCGGTGATTTTCGCTATTAAGCCGACATCATCGGCACATTGCGTGGTTAGTATCGTGTTCATTTTTCCTCATTCTAATCCCGTGAACAGTGGCTCCATTATTTGTTAATTTGTCACAATAGCAAGGGCTTTATTGAGAAATTCAGTATTACCTAAATTGCTATAAGTGGAAAATAAAAAAATATTTTAATTTTGTGAGAAATTATTATACAGATTTCGTTATGGGTTATTTATTGTTCATTATCTTATTATCGTCAGGTAGACAAAATATAACAACGAAAGGGATAATTTTATGAATCTAATTAAATCAATGCTTGCGGCATCTATTTCGCTGGCTTTATTGTCTGGCTGTGAATCTGATTTTGTTGATCACCCTGATGAGCCTATAAATACCGCACCAGTTATTAGCGTAAGCGATACAGCAGTAGTTGAAAAACAAGCTATTTCAATCAGTGCCACAGTGCAAGATGAAGGCCCCGTTACTTATCTTTGGAGCCAAAATGCAGGGTTGTCAGTTGCATTAGAGAACACCAATACAGGGACTGTTAGCTTTATTGCGCCAAGTGTTAGCGAAGATAAAAAAATATCTTTAAATTTAACTGTTACAGACAGTGAAGGTTTAACGAGTGAAAAAAATGTTGTAGTTGATATTCAACAGCAGCTGGTTAAATTATCACTGGAAGGCATAGCAACAGATTCCCCCTTAATTGACGCGGCTATAAAAGCCAAAATAGGATCGCAAGAGTTCACGACAACGACAAATAGCGATGGTTATTATAGCTTAGAGTTAGCACTTGACGATGATGCTGATATGAGTCAATTGGTGACAATTGAAGCACAGGGTAAAGAGCAACAACAAGCCGCTTTGTTGCAGTCACGACTAATGAGCTTTGCAAGCTTGAAAACGAAAGCGGGCGATGACGCTGTACTTACTAATGACGAAGACTTTTCGGTAAATATTACTAATCTAACCACAGCAAAGTCGGCGCTTTTGGCGCGAGAAAATTTATTCGTAGACATTAAAAGCGAGCAAGACTTGAAACGCTTGTCGAATGAGATTAGTGCTGATGAGCTCGTTAAGGTTGCTACGACTATAAAAGTTATTTTGGACAAATCAACGAGCAATGAATTATTTGCTTTACCCGAGGGAGTAAATAATGTTTTAGAGCTGGCTTTAGATAATGAAAAAATGACTCAGTATATTAAAAAAGTGGAGCAAACGCCCGAGTTTAGCCAGGCCCAAGAAGAAATGCTAGCTGATGAGAAGGTTGTTCAGTCTACAAAGACTAATAACATTAAAACTTTTTACTATAATCGTGGCAATTTATCTATTAATCAAGTTATTGAATTAGATAACGACGGCACTGGTCGTTACCTTCTTCAAAATTATGATGGTCGCTTCGACTGGATATATCAAAACGATGTGTATACCTTAAATAATCCTGAAGGTTTTTATGCTTATCAGACTACTGCTGATATTGAAATTGATGGTGAAACAAAGCGGGTTCGCCAAGAGGTTACTACTTATAAAGCAGAGCTAAAGTTAATTGCGGCAACTGAAAATGGTTTTTTAGTCAAAGAAACTGAGTATAAAAATGTAGAGTACCCAGATGGTGAGTTAGAAAATTATCAACTCACTAACGAGTCTATCCTTAAAGTATTCACTCAAAATGAGCAAGTTGATTTTACCTTCGCGCAAACTCAAAACCCTATTGCATTGCCTGCACCGCATATTTTCGTTGATCAAGTATCTCTTGGTGCGATTACGTTAATGTTAAATGACGATGGAACAGGTGCTGTTTCAGAGCTTGGAAATACGCCTATTACTTGGCGAATGATAGAAGATAATAACAAACAGTCATTACATATCACACTGAGTGATTACGATAATGAAACAATACTATTTAGGCAATTAACAAGTGATGGTGATATTGCAACGTTTGCTGTATTTAGTGAATTTGACGGAATTAAAAATGCGAGTGTAGGTACTGGCAGCATTATCGACGAATCAGAGACATTCAATATTGCAACAATCCCTGGAATATATAGCTACAACTTTGATGGTAAGAGTTTAGATGAGTTTTGGTTTGAGCTTTGGCCTGATGGCAAAGCTATTTCGATGAGTGTGTACGACAGCAATGAGGATGGGCAATTATCAGTTGCTGAAAGTCGAATTTATGCTGGTAACTGGCATCTTGATGATGACATTCTTACAATAACGCGAAACCTAAATGGACGAGATGATTGTTACTACGTTGAGCAAGATCCTAATTGCTGGTTGTGGAATACTCGGCAATGGAAGCTAATTGAACAGATCGAAGATACTATTTATGTAAATAACATGCATCAATTTACCTATAGCCAAGGTGAGGAACCAAGAGAGAAAACGTTCGATAATCGCAAGTTTAATCGAGCAACTGAGCGGCCTATTTCGTCTCCACTACCTGATGAAATTTTACAACAGATAGGCTATCAGCCCCCTGTTTCTTTGACTGGCCTAATTAGCCCTAATAACTACTTGGGTAAGCGTTTGTATTTTACAGATCATGATTATAAAGTGGAAGGCGAGCTTGGTTATTTTCAATTTGATGACAATAACTCATTTCAATATTATCAAGATAACAACCTATCAACAGGGACTTACCAGATATTTTCTGATAATCAATTAATATTACGCGATGGTTCATCATTAATGTATGGGGCTAATTATAGTTTATTAATTGGCTCGAGTAATGTGGTAATTGCTACTTTTGAAGAGCATATTTGGCCGCATTTTACTAGCGAAAACGATGCCAAAGAATACATGAGTATTGTTGCCGACAATAAACCAGTAAGTAACGTCGAACATTTAATCGGGCGCGATATATATATGGTCGACCGAGATCGAGATGATCAGTGGGTGGTTAGTTATTTGAAGTTTGATGAAGATAAAATCACAATTTATAGTGATGAAAGTTTCACAACCATTAATACAGAGCTTGATTACAGTGTTGATGACACAGGCATGATTAGCTTCACGGATGATCAAAATACAATGTACTTATCGTTAGTGACTGATGAGTTTAATATTATTATTACTAATGATGTAGGAAATAGCAGTAAAGATTTTAACTATTTCTTATTTGATCAGCAAAAAGCAAAAGATTTTGTTAACAACACAAATGCATTAAGAGAAAGCGCACAGCGTTAACTCCACTTACAATCTTTTAGTTTTAACAAAAATAAAGCGCGATAATTTTTATCGCGCTTTTATTCGTTTTAGTGGCCTGCAAAATTACCGTCGCAGAGATTTTATATCACGTAAAATGTGTAAATGTTAGGTTATAAGGCCGACGCGGGGTAAACCCTTAAAAGAACGGGGGTAAACCCGCTGTTATGGTGTTGTATGGAGGTGATTGTGGCTCGTTTAATTTTTTGTTGTTTGACGGTTGGTGTTTTACCAGGGTGCGCGATGAGTGACCCATCTGCAGAGATTGATAAAAATCAGTATGTATATCCTTATAAATGTACACATAAAGGAGAGGTTGAATATCATTCAATCACGGCACGTGAGCCTTTAAGTAAAGCGTTTTTAGCTAAAATGCAAAATGCATTGCACGAGGGCTTTGAGCTAGATCCTAATAGTTGCGTGCCTGTAGAGGCAATACCAGACGCTAAGAATAAGTAATTCGTCTCAACGATTTAGTAACGCCATTAAGACAGATAAAAATATTTTAAATTTATGAGAAAAATTTAACTGCTATTCGTGTCTGTCATTGTTGTGATTTCTTCGTAAAATTTATTTAGCTATAAATAATAACTATCTAAGGAATTACATGAAGTTACAGTTTGAATCACCTAAAGTTAAAACATCAATTTTATTCACGTTCAGTCTTCTTCTATCTGCTTGTGGAGGTGGTAGCGATGACTCACAAACTACAAAATCTGATGCAGATAAACAGCCAGATAAAGTAGAAGCGTCGCGCTTAGTGTGGGAAAAATTATTACCAACAACAAGCTTTGCTTATTACTCGTCACCGGCACTTAGTGCTGATGAGCAAACAATTTATATAGGCACAGCTAAGAATGTACGCAATGACCCCGCAGGCAGTGATTTGATGGTAGCTTATAACCGCAATGGCAGTGAAAAGTGGCGTTACACTTTGCCTAATGGTGAAGAAGTGCGTTCAAGCCCTGTTGTACATAATGAAAATATTTATTTCACTGTTGATAAGCGAGTAGGTGAGTTTGAAAAAGCATATCGCGATTTAGTAGCTCTAAATAGTAGCGGCGAGCAAATGTGGCGTCAACGCGTATCTGATTATGGCTTTCAAACAGGTTCTGGTTTAACCAAGGTTGCGGCTTTTGAAGGCCAAGTTATATATACCGGTTTAGATATCCGCGCTTTTAATGCGCAAACGGGTGAGAGCTTGTTTGAGCGTTTATGTAACTGTGCAGAGCGACAAGACCGATTTGTAAATGGAGCGGTAAATCACAATGGAGAATTGGTATTTTATGATGAAGGGCGCGTACTTAAGCTTGATTTAAATAGTTATGAGTTAGTTGGCGAATTCAAAGATATAGACACCTTTGAAGGTGACTTGGTTTACTCTACTCCAGCTATTGATTCTAACAATAATATTTACTTTGGGTCTGAAGCCGGAGTTTTATACAGCTTTGATGATAATTTGGATCTTCGTTGGCAGTTTGAGTTACCAAACCCGCAGGTGTTCGAGGCGCCATACATTCGCTCATCGGTAGCGATAGATGAGTCGCGTAGTACGATTTATTTTGGTACAAAAAATAATGATGATAGTGAGTTTTACGCACTCGATATCAATGATAAAAGTATAAAATGGCAAGTGGCAATTACCGGTGATGTTTATGTGTCTCCTACCATTGGCGATAATGGTAATGTGTACTTTTCTTCAGAAAGTAATTTACTTTATACATATAAACCAGATGGCACGCTTGCATGGCAATATGATTTAAAAGCAAATGTAACTTGGTCTTCTCCAGCTATCGATAGTCAGGGGGTTTTATACATAGGTACTTTATCTGAAAGTAATGTATCGGCCGCAAGTGCAACAGGTAAGCTTGTGGCTATTCAAACCGACAGCACAGGTTTAATGCCTAATACTTGGTCTAAAATTCACCAGGATAATCAAAATAGTGGCGTGGCTAAGTAATAAAATTAATTAAAGCAGTCGCACACTAGAGCGACTGCTTTAACCCAAATTACAATGGGTTTACCACTGAGAACCGTTTATCAGAAACACTCCAGTAACCTGAGATCAGAGACGATTAAAATTTTATAATTATTACCTCGGCCATTAAAGAGTGCAGGGTCTAACTTAAACTCTCCTGTATTTGGCAGTTCTTCAGCAAACTGATACCAGCGTCTATTGTTGACTATATTTAAATCCACTTGTTGCTTATCGCCAATTCCGCGAGAGTCATCATGCAGAACATACATAGCAACAGTTTGTCCGATGAGTTTGTTAGCGTTCCAGGTTATCGTTTTTTGTTGGCCAACTGGGTAAGTATCAAGGGCTTTAGGCGTGATAACTGCTGAAACTAATTTGCCTTGTTGTAAAAAGTGTTCTAAACCGTTATCAACGGTTTTACCTGAAGCAATACTAAATAATCCATCAGATAGGCTCCAATAACCTAAATCGCTGACGAGCATCAGTTTAAAGCGATTAGTGCCATTGGCCATAAAGTGATAGGGGTCAATTTGAGCTGTTCCTGTGTTTTTTATATTAGTTGCCGCTGGATGCCAATCAATTTGTTTAAGGTTATTAAAGTCATCAAAGCTGTTAACTTTATAACTAACGGTATGATTGACTAATATACTTATGGTCGTGCCAATTAATCGTTTGCTATCCCATTCAAGTGTATATTCAGAGCCTATTTTTAGTTGGCTTGCATTTTTAGGGGCCGTGATTGAGCTAACTCGTTTTGTTGCAATTATCGCGTTGATATCTCTGGCAGGGCTAAATTGGTTCTTTGTGGAGTGTGGTTTATGGTTTTGTTTTTCGAGTTGTGCTAACCACTGAGTATGTGGATTATTGTCGAGCTTATTAATAGCCGCTATTAACTCAAATGCAAGGGAAGAGTTTGATTTAGCAGAATCAATGAGCTGTTGCATTTGCTGTGAAGTTAACGCATTAAACATATTTGTTTTTATCACAAGCTCTAACCATTGAACTTGTTGTTGCTTGCTTAGTTGCGTTATATCAATATCAAATAATGCTGTTTTATCCAGTGTGTTTTGTTCATATAGCGCCGTGTATTTTGCTAAGGTGATATCGTAAAATTGGCTTGATTGTTGTGTATTATTGGCAAGCCATAGCTCTGCATTCTTTAAGGTTTGTGAGTACTTACGCAAACTTAAACCTAGCATGGTACTTTCATAACGCCCCTTCATGCATTTTTGATCACTTGTCGAACAATGTAGTAGCTGTTTATTTAAAAAGTTATTTGCTTGCAAATAATCACGTTCTTTTAGGTAATATTGATATTGCTCATATAGTACAGTACTAAGTTCATGTTCAAAGTTTGGGAGTAGCTGTTGATAGATAAACATGGCTTTATTCAGGGCTTGTTCTTGCGCAAGTTGTGCACCTGCTTGAGCATATAAATTTGCCGCAAAATGGTTTAATTTTGCGAGCTCACAATGTAGTGGGTGGTAGTTATTCGCAGCATTTTTTAATGTTGAGTCTAGTAACTTAATTGCTTGGTCTATTTGATTATCTTCTATCAGTAGGCTGCTTTTCATTAACGATTGCCATGCTTTTTGCGAGGCAGACGTTGCTGTCGTATTTTCATTCTCGAGAATTAATTGACGGCTGAGTATAGGGTGATTATCACGATGAGTAAAAATATGTATTAATAATTCCAGTTTTAGTTCGGATGCATCGCTATTTTGAAAAGCTATTTTGATTCTGCTTTATGTCACCAGCTAAATAGCTATCTTTAGTAAGCCAACCAAGCAATTTAATGTTGCTGTTTTGAGGGTTTTGCTGCGATAGTTTTTGCCAAAGAATTCGTGCTTTTTGTTGTTGATTTAATTTAATTAAACTTTTAATTTTTAATATTTGCATGTCAATCGAACTATCGCACAACGCCAATATATCTAAAGCTGCTGTAAAATTTCCATGCAAGTATAAGCTTTGGGCAACGGTTAAGAGTACGCTTTGTTGGTTTTTTGGGCTTAATTGACTCTGCATTACTTGTTCAACACCAGCAAGTAACAAGGCCGATACCGACAGTTTTGCACCTTGCGGCGCTAGCGGTGTGCTGCTAATTAGTAAGTTTTGATAAAAGTTGAGTAGTTCATACTGTTGCTTTGCGGCTTGCTTTTGTTCATCTTGATAAAGAAATAAGCTAATACAGGCGACACCCAAAAAAGCGATAGTTGAGGTTATTAGAGCAGCAGTAAGAGGGGAGCGTCTTATAAACTTACCTAATATATATGTTTTTGAGTGTTTAAACCAAAGTAATGGACGATGCGCCAGATAAGCGGCGATATTTTGTTTTAATGTATCTGCTGATGCAAAGCGTTGCTGTGGTAGTGGCGCCAGTGATTTATTGATGATTTCTTGAAGCTCTGTACTAATAGGTTGTATAAGTAGTTTTTCTAAAATACGCCCGAGGCTATAGATATCAGCTTGGGTTGTTAAGCTTTCACCAGCCAGTTGCTCTGGGCTTGCAAACTCGTGACTAAGCGCTTTTATATATGCGTTATGTAATGGTATTTCATGATTCATGGAACTGGAACGCGCAACCCCAAAATCAACAAGTTTAGGTTCACCATTGTTATCTACTAGGATATTTGAAGGCTTTAAATCTGCATGGATCACCCTATTTTGGTGAGCATACTCAACGGCATCACATACTTTTTGAAATACCTCTAACCTTGCTTTTTGCGAAAGGTTTTTTGCGTAGTTAATTAATGTATCACCGGCTATATATTGAATGATGATGTAAGTGCCAATACTGCATTTACCGACATCTAATATGCTAGCTATATTGGGATGTGATAATTTGGCAAGATATTGCGCTTCTTGTAAAACATGTTTTTGTCCATGTAATTGTACAATGGATGGATAAAATAACTTAATCGCTACCTTTTGATTTAACTGGCCATCATTTCTAGTCGCCAAGTAAACTGCACCCATTCCCCCATAGCCAATTAATTGCTCTAACCTAAAGTGACTTATTTCGTCGCCTTGCAGTTGTAAAAGCTGATGATCATTAGTAAGTAAATTTAATTGGCCATGTAATAAGTCATTAAACAATGAGCTTTGATCATTACTTGTATGTGCATTTATTAATTGCTTCACTTCAATGATGAATTGTTCATCAGATAGTTGTAATTGCAGCAATCCTGAGGTTAAGTTGTTGGCATGGTGTGTAAGTAAGTGTTCAAAACACGAAAGCGCGTCTTTAAATTGATTCATTAATTATCTTAATTTGTTTGAATACGCACTTTTATAAACGCTTTAGCAGCATCTAATTCGCGATAAATAGTAGCAAGTGAGACCTTGAATTGTTTAGCTAGCACTTTAGTATCTAGGCCCAAAAAGTAATGTTGAGAGAATATTTGAGCTTTTTGCGGATGATTTTTTTCTAGATGATTTAGGGCGCTATCTAATGCTAAAAAATCCTCTTGGTGTTTTAGTTGATCGTTTTGTTGCTGGATTTTTTCTGCGTTAGGAGTGCGTTTGAGAGTTTGAAACTTGCGAATTTCATCGCGTAAAATATTACGGATAAATACACTTAAATAAGTATTAAATTGTGTTTGGTGATTAATGCTTTGTTGAGGCGGGATTAATTCAATAAGTGACTGATGTAGTAGCGATCCAGTATGCGGTAAGTGCTGCAATACATAGGTTGAATCGATTTCATTACGGTAACCTTCTAAATGTACATGACAAACTTGTTTCAGGTGGTAGTAAAGCCGAGCTTTAAGTTCATCAGCACTTTGCGGGCAACCATTTTGCCAGCCATTGATTAGATCTTCTAATGATGCCTGCATCGATCTTCCTTATTTCGATATTTCAATTAATAAGGTACATTTGCGGGACTTTAATTACAAGTGTTAACTTAATGTTCGTTAATCAATTCTCTCAGCTGTGAGGGAGTCGTCCCAGTCCAGCGTTTAAATGCGCGGCGAAAGTTAGTTAAGTCGCTAAAGTTAAGTTCGCCTGCTAGGGTTTCGTTACTTTGCGCTAAAGTGGCGATATTAAACACCGCGGTTTGGCGATTGATACAATCTTGCAAGGCGCTAAAACGAGTATGATGTTGTTTTAGTTTTCGCTTAAAAGTGGCGGGGCTCATAGCGAAATGCTGGGCAACTGTTTCGAGGTTTTGTTGTGGTTGAGCACTAATATGATTGCGCACTAATTGCAGCCAAGGCGCAGCGGGTAAAGGGTGCTGCTTTATGGTTGCTAATGATTGCTGCAGCAGGCTCGGACAGCTATCTATTAAGTGTTTGTTATAAAGTTCATCACTAATACTGACCATAAATAATTGTTGTGAAAACTTGCAGTTGGCTTGTAGGTTAGTTTGATATTGCTCTATGTGTGAGGGCTGCGCATAGGGAAACGAAAAACATAAATCACTGTTATTACCTATTCGCCATTTACATGTTGCAGCGATAAAACTGGCAAATAATTCGCAGCAAAATTGTTCTACGGCTGCATTTATTGCCCCGAAGCTGAGGTTGATAATGAAGTAATGTCGGCCTTGGTGGTATTTATGTTCGGCATTAAATAAGTTAAAGCCATGCAAAGGAGTGCGTGTGAGTAGTTTTTGCAGTGTGCGTAAACTTTCTGCTTGAGAAAATGCGCTATATAACGGATTGTGATTAAGTAGTTTTCGCCCTAGTAAAAAACTGAGTTGGTGTTGATTATCAAATTGACGACAGTTTTCTTGTAATCGATAAAATTGCTCAACACTGATCGAAGCCGTTCCAGCTGCAAAATCTTGATAAAATAATCGAGTTCCTTTGAGTAACTTATCAGGGTGTACCCCTCGGTGTTTGGCTAAATCAACTAATTGCGCTGCCCATGACTGTAAACCTTGATAAGGAGAGTCGATATAACTGCTGTTACTAAGGCTTGCACTCACGCAGTATGTCCATGTAAGTTTTTGTTCGTTAGTAATTTTTGATGCAATTGACTGAGTAAACCAGAGGTCGAATCACGGTGCGTTGCGGCTACTAAACTGGTGTGTACTTTTTGTTTGTAGCTCACTGCTTTGTCGCTGCTATTAAACGAAAACGCTTCTAAAGCACTGACTAACGATACGCTTAGCTGCTCTGCGACAGCGAGTTCGGTATTGGGCAACATGACAATAAAGCAATCACTGGCGTAACGGCAGACTAAATCTTGTTCACGTACATTCAAGGTGATCACTTGAGCAAACTCTTGTAACAGCTTATCGCCTTCTGCATCACCAAATTGACGATTAAACCGATCAAACTGAGCAATATCTAACATCAGTAATGAAAATCCATGCAGGCTATGGTGGAGCAAATTTAGCTCGCGGCTGATCTGGCTTTTCATATAATCGGCGCTAGCTAGTCCGCTGATAGCATCACTGAGTTGATGCTCTCGATAAAAGCGCTCGCGATTACGTAATTGTTGATTAATGGTCATTTGCTCTTGGTGCCAATGATACAAAGCCATGGTCATTAAAATCATCCCAAATGGTGCAGGAATGGATTCAATAGTACTGAGCCATGCTTGTTCATTGCTGTAATATACAAATTCATCAATAAAATCGAGGGTCATCGATAGATTCATAATCGCAAGGCCTGAGAATAATAAGTTAGTTACTCGTCCCTTTGGCCTACTTAATAGAATAAAAAAGATCCACAGCAGGGTCATGGCAGTAATACCGCCTTCGCCACCTACATCAAACCAATCGATCTGGCTATGGCCTTTATAGTGACCGTAGCTAAGTGTCAGGGTTAATACGCTGGTTAACATCACCACTAAGATAAGCAGTAATGAGCGATGTAATTTTAAAAACGATAAATTCATTGTCAGCTCAATAGGTATATTTGATAGGCAGAATAAGCAAACAGCTTAAACACCACTAGGGTCAGATTAGCTCACAGTGATGACATATTTTTTACGTTGGCAACTTTTCAAACGGATTATTGTTGATTTTTGAATTAAAAAACCATAAAAACAGGGGGTCAAATCAGCTCATTTTGCCGTATTTAACTACTTAAAATGCCCTTACAATGGCTAATTATCAAGGACGTAACGGGTACTGACATATTTCTTTCATGATTGCCCCTTAGGGTGTTGCTGCGAGCCAAGCATGGCCAAGTAAACAATCAAAATCATTAGCAGCAACCAAGAGAACAATTATGAACCCTTTTATCAAATCGAGTATTGCATTAGCGTGTTGTGGTATTTTATATGCGACCCCAGCCTTAGCGGATGGTCGTGTGCAAGGTCGCATCACTGATGCCAGCCAAAGTGTGTATTTTGGCGGCGCGAAAGTATCGGTTAAAGAGTTAAACTTAAATACGGTAAGTAACCGCGATGGTTCTTTTTCATTTAATAAGTTGCCAGCGGGTGATTACACCCTAGTGGTTGATTACATTGGTGCCCCCTCGGTAGAACAAAAAATTACGGTGGTTGATTCACAAGTTTTTACACAACAAATTATAATTGGTGAGCAACAAGAAGCCATCGACAATATCATTGTTTATGGCCAAAGTGCTGGCCAAGCAGGCGCAATTAACCGCCAAAAAAACGCAACTAATTTAAAATCGGTAGTCAGTGCAGACTCGATTGGCCAGTTCCCTGATCAAAACGCAGCAGAAGCATTACAGCGTTTACCGAGTATTTTTATCGCTCGCGACCAAGGTGAAGGGCGATTTGTTGGTATTCGCGGTATTGATCCAAATTTAAACAACGTTACGGTTAATGGCTTAAATGTGCCGTCGCCTGAGGCCGGTGTTCGCTCTGTGGCGATGGATGTATTGCCAAGTGAACTAATTCAAAGTTTAGAAGTAAGTAAAACTGTTACCCCAGACATGGATGCCAGTGCTATTGGTGGCTCTATCGAAGTAAAAGCTTAAGTGCCTTTGATAAAGCAGGTGAAAGCTATAGTTTTACTGCACAGGGCTCATATAACGAATTAGAGTCAAAAACTAGCCCGAAGCTTTCAGGTAGTTACACTAATGTTTATGAGCTTGATGGTGGTCTTGATCTAGGTGTAGCAACAGCTATTTCGTGGTTTAAGCGTGATTTTGGTTCACGTAATATGGAGACCGACGGTGGTTGGAGTGAATTTGATGTTGAAGATGCAGCAACTGGCGACAAGGTCTCATTATTTGGCGCTGAAGAAATTGAGCAACGCCAGTATCAAATTACCCGTGAGCGTTTAGGTGCAGCACTTAATTTAGATTTACACAGCGGCGCCACTGATAAATATTATTTACGCACACTATATAGTGACTTTTCTGATGATGAGTATCGCCAACGTAATGAGTATAAGTTTAGCGATGGCAAACTATTAGATAGCAACGAGAGCGGTGCAAACTTTAGTGGTGCAGAAATGGACCGCGATACCAAAGACCGTTATGAAGAACAAAGTATTCTTTCACTGGTACTTGGTGGTGAAAATCAATTAGATAATTGGTTTGTTGAATATAATGTTGGTTATTCTAAATCAGAAGAAAAAGAGCCAAACCGCTTAGATGTGACCTTTGCTGGTAAAGATATTGATATGGGCTACATTGCGCGCGTTGATACTCCATTATTAAGCCAATCGACTAATGCCCACGATTTAAGCCTGTTTGAGATGGATAAAATTGAAGCGGCCAATAACCTTAGTGAAGACGAAGAGCTTAGCTTTAAACTCGACTTCAGCCGTGATTTTGTGTGGCAAAATAATAATGGTGAATTTAAGTTTGGTTTCAAACATCAAAATCGCGAAAAGCGTAATGATGTAAAGGTTGCTATTTATGATGGCGACTTTTTAGATGCTCTTGGTAGCGACTTTGTCGCGCCTGCACCTGACTTTGATTTGGGAAGTTTTGGACCGGGCCTTGATCGCGGCGCGATTCAAGCCTTTGTGAGAAAAAATAAAGAGGCGTTTGCTTTCAATATTAATGAGTCACAAGTTGAATCTGATGGTCAAAGTTATGTAAGTAATGAAGATATTACCGCCGCTTATGCGATGGTTAGTATGGATATTGATAAGTTACATGTTGTCGCGGGCGTGCGTTATGAAGGTACTAAGTTTGAAACGCAAGGTAACCAAGTTGACTTAGTAGTCGATAAAGTAAGTGATACAGAAACGGTTACCACAACGCCTTGGCAAGTAAGTAAAGATTATGACTACTTTTTACCAAGCTTAAATTTACGCTATAACATCAGCGATAAACTAGTGACCCGTTTTGCTTATACCAATACTATCGCGCGGCCAACCTTTAGCGATTCGGCCGCTTACCAATTAATTGAAACTGAAACAGTTGAAGATGAAGGCGTAATGGTTACAGAGCGTAAAGCTGAAGTCGGTAATCCAGCTCTTGACCCTTATGAATCAATGAACTTAGACGCATCAATCGAATATTACCCAGGTTCCATTGGGGTGTTATCTGCTGGTGTTTTCTATAAAGACATCGACAACTTTATTATTCAACAAGAAGTACAAGATAACGGTGATTGGGATGGTTTTGACGAAGTAGTGCAAATGGTTAATGGCGGTAAAGCGTCATTAACGGGGATCGAGCTAAACTGGAACAAAACCTTTAAATCAGGATTTGTGCTTGGTGCAAACGGAACCTTTATTGATGCGGATGAAAAATTACCAAATCAAGCAGACACAGTGGCAAATATCATTGTGGGCTTTGAAAATAATGCTATTAGCACTCGTTTAAGCGCATCATATAAGAGTGAGAGTTTCCAGTTTGATGATGCTGATATGGCGGTTTATGAAGATAGCCACATGCAATTGGATTTCAGCAGTAAATATTACTTAAACGATAATATCAACGTGTATTTCAATGCCACCAACCTAACAGATGAGCCAATGTACTTGTACCACGGCGAAAAACGTTACAACTACCAGTACGAATCTTACGGTCGTACATTTGAGCTAGGTTTTACGTTATCTTCTTTGTAAGGTGAACATATGAGCCTGCTTAACAGTAGGCTCATTGTTGAGGATATTATGATTAATAAAACTATTTTATATATTGCACTAACCGCATGTTTAGCAACGGTGGGTTGTACAGCTCAAAGTAACAAACAAAGCAGTACTGACGTCGCAAGTATCAGTAACAAAGCCTCCGACAAGATTGAGTTTTTAGCTTTTGGTGATGGTGGTTATCATGTTGACTATCCAAAAACTAAACACATAACCAACCCTAAAAACAAGCAACAGTTTATAGCCGCAGAGCTTGCTGATTGGTTAGAGGATTATCGCCCTCGCGATGAATTTGACCATGCACCAATATATATTTATCCAGGCACTGAGATTGCTACAGAGCAAGGTGGCGCTCAGGCTGTGGGGATCGCAATGGCAAAATTGTGTGAAACAAAAGCGTGCCAATTTGCTATTCAGCTCGGTGATAACGTATACCCTGATGGTGCCGATGCTAATGATGGTAAAGACGACCAAAAACGTTTACACGACTTAGTGTATGCGCCGCTTGAGCCATTATTTAAAGCTGAGCCTAATTTAGTGGTGTATTCCGCATTAGGTAATCATGATTGGAAAAGCTCGCGCAAAGGCGTAGCGGTACAAACGCAATGGATGGCAGAGCAAGCGAACTTTTACCTAGACGAAAAAGGCTACTATAGCTACAAAATGGGTGAGCCAGGTAACGATGTAGAATTTTTTGTGCTCGATACCAATATGTTACTGGCAGGGCAAAGTTATTATGATGTGCCGCTAAACCCAGATGGCAGTGAAGCAGATGAGCAACAAGCAATACGTGATGGCCGCGCAGATCTTGAAGTACATGACCCCCATGAAGGGCCACAAAACGATGAAGACCTAGCTCAGCTTATATGGCTTAAACAAGGCATTGCAAACTCGACTGCTAAATGGAAACTGGTTTATGGGCATCATATTTTATGGTCAATTGGGGGCACTAAATATAGTGAAGGCCACGTACTGCGTAAATTACTAATGCCAACTCTTTGCAAATATGCAGATGGTTATATTGCCGGCCACGAGCATGACTTAGAGTTACTAACCGATGATTGCTCAAAGTTTGATACCGGTAATAGCGTTGGCAAATTGCCGCTGATCATTTCTGGCGCTGCGTCTAAAATGCGTGGTAAACATACCCCGTTTGCACAGTTTCAAGAACGCCAATACCCTGAATATGATTTGCTTTGGTCAAAAAGCTTTGTATGGGGGTTTAGTCACATCAGTTTGGATAATCAAGCCAATAAGCTAGATGTGAGCTTTTATACCACGCCACGAGATTTAACTGGCAGTATTATTGATGAAGGTAGTTTTAGTTTTTCTAAACGCACTCGATAAACTTATATTCTGCATAAAAACCAGTGTAACTACGCTGGTTTTTTGTTGTTTTAATGTGTAAAACTGTGCATTTTTTTGCATCTTTGTACATTTATTTACGGTTACGTAAATATTTGTAAGTGGAGGTAATGCTTTGTAAATTATGGAATTATTGCTTTTGTTAATGGTCAAATTCAAACTATTAACAATAAGGAATTGATTCCATGCGTAGCCCGTTATTTAAAACTGCACTAACAACCTCTTTACTTGCAACCCTTACTGCGTGCTCTGGCGATGACTCAAGCTCGAGTAAAAGTGGTTATATCCAATTATACAATGGCTCTTATAATAGCCCGTACACCCGTTTATTTATCGACGATGCTGAGCGTTCAGGCACTGATTTTGGTGGCGTTACCACTCGTCATAATTACAGTACTAATAACTATGATGTGAGCTTTAAGTACCTTGATGCAAACGACAGTTATATAACGATCAGTGAAAAAGCAGTTTCGGTAAAAGACGACATGACCCAATTATGGGTGATGGATGGCGATTTTTCAGAGCCAACATTCAGTGAGTTAAGTGTACCAACCGGCAGTGATGAAGGGGCTGTTAATTTAGGCTTCTTTAATATTGCCGGAGAAAACATTAGTTTTGATGTGTATTTAGCAAATGATGATGGCTTATTTGAAACCGCTGAGTTAATTGCATCACCACGGTATTTAAACGAACTGGCACTGCAAAGCTTTGATGAAGGATATTACACACTGTATTTAACTCAAAGCGGCAGTACTGATGTGCTATTTGAGTCTGCTTCGATTTACCTAAATGATGATGCCAGTTATGTTGCGATGATCAGATCAAGTTACGCCACTGAAGAACATGGTATTACGCTAGATCTCGTTACTTCAAGCAATACCGTAACCACGCTCAAACATCAAAATGCCCAAGGGCAATTGCGTTTTATCAATACTATTGATGATTACCCGCAAACTAGCTTTAGTGCAACGCGGGGGAGCGCAAGCAGCACTTCGCAAGTAACCGCTAATGACAGCTACTCAAACTACATTGAGCTTGCTCCAAACAGTTACAGTATTGCTATGTTAGATGAGCAAGGAAATGCAATTGTTGATAACTTTTTACTAACCCTTGAGCGCGAGCAAAGTAATGTTGGTGTTTTTTATAAAGATAAAGATTACGGCCCGCGAATGATGACAGTAAAAGAAACCTTAACGCCAAGTAGCTACAGTCATAAGGTGACAGTCGTTAATTTAATTGATAGTTACGCGGGGCAAAATATTACTGACGTTGATGTGGTATTTACCCTCAATGGTGAAACCGTAGATGATGCTAAAAATATTATTGATGGCATCGATCAGTATGATCAAGAAGATCAGGTTGTCGATAATGAAATTTACACCACTTATGTGCTTTATGAAGATAATGGCCAGCAAATTGTACTCATGCAACAAGGCGATATGGACTTTAGCCAAGAAGGTAACTACATATTAATTCTTGAGCATGATGAAACAACCAGCACTGGCTATAAAATGACGCTAGAGCGAACGGTTACTGATTCGGTAGAGTAATCTTACTTTAATTTCAGCCTCGTAATAGCGAGGCTGAGATTTTTGGGTATATTTTCAATACACTTTACGTTATAAGGGAATATTAAAAGCAGTCAAGGATTGAAAAATGGACGATATTTTAGGGCTCATAGTCATTTTATCGTTAGTTGTAGTCGCAGGCTCTATTGCCGGTCTTATTGCTTTAATGCAAATAAGTACGTTAAAGCAAGATATTGCGATATTAAAAAAACAACTGCGTGGAGTCATGGTAGACAATACCGGGCAGCATCAAGTGCCGCGAGACATTGCTGCTAATATAACTGAGCCGCAAGTAGAGCATCCGGTTACGCTAGAACGATCATCCCAAGCTGAGGCAATTTTACATCAGCAACCACCGGTAAAAAAATACGTAAACACCGCACCGACTATAATAACAACTTCTCGCCAGAAACAAGCTTCTCCCTCAGTTATTGATATATTCTTTAGTAAATTAAAAACACAGTTCCAAGAAAATTGGATGACCTGGATTGGCGGCGTCGCGCTGGCCTTTGGGGGGATATTTTTAGCAAAATACAGTCTTGATGCCGGCTTATTATCACCAAGCTTACGACTCACCTTAGGGGGCTTATTTGGTCTCGCATTAATTGCCGGTGCCGAGTATTTACATAGAAAAGGTATTGTCTTCGAAGGCTTTAATAATTACGTGCCTGCAGCACTTGCAGGTGGCGGGTTTATTAGCTGCTTTGCATTAACGTTATTAGCTTATTCAAGCTATGCCATGTTAAGCCCAACCGTGGCGTTTGTGATGCTGGCAGTAATTGCACTGGCTGCAAGCTCTATGGCGCTGCGTTTAGGGACTTTATTGGCCGTGCTTGGCATAGTTGGCGCTTACAGCGTGCCGATTTGGGTTAATACTGGCAGTGGTAACTTAATGGCGTTATTGATGTACATTGGCTTTGTTACTTTTGCTGCGGTATTAGTGGCGCAAAAAGTAAAACGTAATTGGTTGTGGTATTTACTATGGGCTGGGCATATAGGTTGGTATTGGGTGGCACTGAGTGTAATCAATACGCAGCAATATTGGATTGTTGGTGGTTTTGCACTGCTCTCTATTATTGGTTTAATTGCCATTGCACGATTAGGTTTAACTTTGCGTTTATTAGAATATCGCCCACATAGTTTACAGAGATTATTAAAATTACAGCCGGATCATCCGTTATTGCTAGCGATAGTAATTCCTTTATTGCTGACGATAATGGCAGAGGCAGTGAGCTTACAATGGCAAATTGTGATGGTGTGTTTAATCGTCATGCTGTTATTTTTAGTGCTGCAAAATAGTCGTTGGGATCTTTGGCAAGGTTTGGCGTTAGTGGTTGCGATGTTATTAGTCTTTAGCCAACAACGTTATAGTGTCGATAGCAATGATCATTTGTTTGTATTTAGGGAAATGTATGGCGTAGGGTTATTACTCGCGGTTGGGCTTTGTCTATACGGGCTTTATTTTGGCGCGCGTTACTATAAACGTTTAATGTTTCATTTAGTGGCTGCGTTTAGTGTGTTTACCTTGATTGCAACGCTCTATACTATAACACCCGAGCAAGGCTTAGGCGTTGCGTATCCGCTATGGACTGTATTGTTGCTAGTTACGAGTGGTGTATTAATTAAACGCGCACAAACAGCTCACACTCAATGGCAGCAGTTTAGTTATTGGGTTGGCGCTAATGCTAATATAACTCTTTGTTTAACTATGTTATTAGCCGATAGCGGGTTAACCCTCGCACTGGCTGCTCAAGTGTTGGTTATTAGCTATCTGGTGAAACGCCATGATGTGCCTATGCCGCATTGGCCTATTAAAGTGCTGGTGGCTGTGGTGCTGGCAAGGCTAACCTTTGCACCGTGGACGGCACATTATTTTGATCTAACCATATTTTCAATGCATTGGAGCGCAATTGTGTATCCATCAGCGGTTGGGTTATTTTGGTTTGCCGCAAAACAGTGGCAACAAACAGATATGAAAATTTGGCTCGAAGGGGCTGCATTACATTGCTTAGCATTATTTATCACCACCGAGACCAGCTATCAACTAGTCGGGCATTATCCACAGCTTACTTCTTTAAGCTTTTATGAGCAGGTATTACTCAGTTGTAATTGGTTAGCACTTGGCTGCGTTTATTTGCATCGGTCACGCAGCGCAGGGCAACTGGGTAAACTTTATCGCATTGCAGGGCTTGCACTTGCGGGACTCGCTGGCTTGTTGTTGATAAGTACAGCATTGTATGAAAATCCACTATTTATACGCCTTTACGTTGGTGAAATGCCATTATTTAATTGGCTGTTATTAACCTGGCTCGTACCAAGTATTCTTACACTGTGGTTGGCTAAATTAGTTAAACCACTTAATGCTAAGTTTAGTCAAATAGTACTGGGTGCATCAGGCTTATTAGCAGTGTTAGCTATCAACACATTGATCCGCCAATATTGGCAAGGCGGGTTCATTTATCTTGATAAAGCGACCAGTGACGCCGAGCTATACAGCTATTCGATCATTTGGTTATTACTTGGCGCGTTGGTGGTCATTACCGGGCATTTAAAACAACAGTTGCTACTACAAAAAGTCGGCTTAGGCATTCTCGGCGCGGTTATCGTGAAGGTATTCTTAATTGATATGGCAAGCCTGACCGGCTTGCTCAAAGCTGTATCATTTATTGGTTTAGGCCTGTCGCTCGTTGGCCTAAGCTGGCTGTTTCAAAAGCTCAGGAGTAAAGCACCAGCGGGGTAATTTAACTCAAGCAGTACACCCAATAAGATTGTTGGGTGTACTTAGTTATGTTGTTTAACGCCAATCTGTTCTAACCTTTTGCCTAGCACCTAGCACCTAGCACCTAGCACCTAGCACCTAGCACCTTTCCCTTCACGTACTATGGTTTAGCAGTGCTTTTAATTTCCCTGGCTTGATTGGTTTAGACAAGTAATGAATATCAGCGGCTTTAGTCGCTTGTTTTAGCTCTACGTCGCGTACTGCGGTGATTAAAATTGCCGGTACGTTGGTTTGCCAAATTTCCCGCAGGGCTTTAATTAATGTAATACCATCGTGTTCATGGCCTAACTGATAATCCATTAATATCACATCCGGTGCGCTGTGTTCATTTGCGTATGCGAGTACGCCTTCAACTTGATCAAACAACTGATAATTAGCTTGCCACTTTTGTAATAAACTGGCCATGGCGTTTAGGTTTTCAGGGTCGTCATCAACGGCAACGATATTCATTGCAGAGCGCTCTTCAAACAAGCTATTGGTAACGTGTTTTTGCTGAACAAATTGGCTTTCGCCATAAGGGACTTCAATACTAAAGCAGCTACCTCTTTGCGGAGTTGAGCGCACATCTAAGCGAATCGACAGTAAATCTACCATACGCTTTACTACGCTAAGGCCAAGGCCAACGCCTTTATTGTCAGAGGCCTCTACGCGGTAGAAGTCGTTAAATATTTTTGCTTGCTCTACCTCGCTAATGCCAGGGCCGGTGTCCCACACTTCAATGCGCAGGTGATGTTTGCGTTTACGACACGCTACTAATACTTTGCCCGTATTGGTGTATTTAACTGCATTTGATACTAAGTTCTGCACAATTCGCCGTAGATAGGTGATATCACTGTGGACAATATGCTGTCCGCTGCGCACTGTGAGCTTGAGGCCTTTTTCGCTTGTTAAAATGGCGTATTCATTACGCAGTGGTGCGAGGATATCATCAATACTAAAGTGGCGAGGGGTGGGGTCATCGCACCTTGTTCAAGTTTGGCAATTTCTAATAGGGCTGACATTAAATGCACTGTTGAATCGAGGCTGGCACCGAGCTTTTCGAAGTTATTGATATTATTATCAGCGAGGGATTTTTCATCTATCGCAGCAAGGTATAAACGGGCGGCGTTGAGCGGTTGCAAAATATCGTGACTTGCTAAAGCTAAAAAGCGGGTTTTACTGTCATTGGCTTGCTCTGCTTCTCGTTTTGCTAAAGTGAGTGCTTGCTCTGTTTGTACGCGGCTTTCTATTTGTGCTTCGAGATCTTTATTGATAGTTCGAATTTCTTGGGTACGCGCTTCAATACGATTTTCCAAATCCATATTCACTTCTTCAAGTGCATTTTGTGTGGCAATGTGAGTGGTAATATCTGAAAAGCTAGTAACAAAGCCGCCATCAGGCAGTGGGTTACCGGTCATTTCGTACACTAGGCCGTTACGACGGTGACGGATAAAGTGATGCGAACTACCATTTTTTAAATGTTGTACGCGCTTTTCTACTTGGCGTTCTATTTCACCAGGGCCACATTCGCCGCGCTCCGCATTGTAACGAATAATTTGCTCAATCGGTTGACCTACTTCTAAAAATCCTTCGGGGTAATTAAACATCTCTGCGTAGCGCTTATTCCACGCAACAAGATTAAGCTCTTTATCAACAACTGAAATACCATGACTGAGATTCTCTAAAGAGGTGAACAACAGGTTTTGGTTAAACTGTAGTGCTTGCGTTGTTTCATCAAAAAAGTTAACCACTTCTTCAAATGCCATTCGCTTGCCCGACGCTACAGTGTGGATCAAAGCTTGCGCTGAAGAGGCGCCTAATACACCGGTCAAGGCGCGTTCGCAGTAAGCTATAAACTCAGGATCGGGGTGAGTGTTATTTTCTCCTAGTTGGTGAGTCAGTGAAAAATGCGTCAATACTTGTTGGCTACGCTGGACTCCTAAAAAGGTTTGTAACAGTACTTTAAAATCGTATACCGTGGCTTTCACGTTTTTGTTTAAACGTCTTGCAAGTACTGCTTGCTCCTTGGGATTAACGAATGCTGCTGCTTGAATTTTATCAATTAACCGCTCATCAGCTCCCAGTGAAAAACTAATATAACAGCCAATATTGGCAAATAAAGCGATCAGTGTGCCGCGGGTAATAAGGGTTTGTTGTAGTTCGGTGTCAAGTGTATTACCTGCATCTAAAATAGGTAACATTAGAAATAATATCCAACAAATTAACCCCGCTAATAAACCAGCATAAACACCGTAGGCATGGCCTTTGCGCCAGTATAGGCCGCCCACAATGGCGGGTAATAATTGCGTTACCAAAGAAAATGCAACTAACCCCATGCTGGCTAGTGCTTTGCCATGACCAAACCATTGCTGATAAAAATACGATAAGATCAAAATACCGGCGATGGTAAAACGCCTTACCAGTAATATTTGTGGCTTATAACTGCTGGTGATCAGGTTGCGTTTGAATTTACGTCGCAGCATTAGCGGTAATACCACATCGTTTGAGATCATGGTACTCAGGGTCAAAGTGGCAACCACAATCATCGCAGTCGCTGCGGATATTCCGCCAATAAATACAAAGGTGGTAAGTAATACATTGTCATTCATTAATGGCAGCGCCAATACAAAACTATCAGGGGAGAAGCTATTGCCGATCTGTGGATGAATAGCTGCGGTGGCTATTGGTAAAATCATTGCTGCCGTCAGTAGTAAATAAAGTGGAAATGCCCAACGAGCGGTAAATAGGTGACGTTTGTCTTGGTTATCAACCACTGTAACGTGAAATTGTCTTGGCAAACAGATGATTGCAGCAGCGGCCATCAGTGATTGACCAATAAAGTTAAAGCTTAAAAAGTTAAAGTTATTCCAATGTTGCCATAAAGATTCTTTTATTTGTTCTTCATTAGCACTGGGTAAATTATACAAGGTGTACACTGCCAAAGCCGCTACTGCTACTAATGCCAGTAGTTTGATCATTGATTCAAATGCGACTGCCAACATTAATCCTGAACGGTATTCGGTTACATCAACTTTACGGGTGCCAAAAAATATTGCGAACATAGCCATGATCAGGGTGGCAGAAAGCGCGACCATTGATCCCGATATTTTATTGTCACTTTGCAGTAGTAAGAAGCTATTGCTCAGTGCTTTTAATTGCAAGGCGATATAAGGAATGGTTGCTAGTAGCGCAATCATAGTCACCATAATGGCAGTGGTTTGACGTTTGCCATAACGGGCAGAGATAAAATCGGCAATGGTGGTGATATTTTGTTTTTTACTCACCAGTACCAGTTTGCGCAAAAATCCTTGTCCGAAAAAAAACAATAGTGCAGGGCCAAGTAGAATGGGTAAATAGCTCCAACTACTGGTAGCCGCAGTACCAACAGAGCCGTAATAAGTCCACGAAGTACAGTAAATACCCAGCGAAAAGGAGTAAACAAAAGGGTGATGGCTAATTCGTTTTGCCAGCGGTGTGGTTTTATCGCCCCAGTTTGCTAGCCAAAACAATATGCCAATGTACGCTAAAGCGACAAAAATTAGTGCAGCAGTCATGTTTTTATTCAATTTTTATTATGTTATTGCACACCATACCAGAAGTTTTCACTATTTTGAGCTGTCAATTTTTGTGAGTATTCTTAAAATAAACATATTTATTTGATATATATAAGGAATTTAATGTTTTGTTGATATATTAGACTAATGTCGCAAGTGTGCAATATAGCTTAGGTGAATAGTTAAAATCACCGAGTGGAAATACTTAACATTATGATAAAAAACGCTTTTTACTTTTTTGTAACAAGCGCCGCATTGCAGTTTACGTAAACGTTAATCTGTTGTTACGACTATGGTCTCAATTCAATATTGTTCAGGCATTGCTAAGTTTATAACCGAGAATAAATCGAACACATCACTTTTTACAGATGTTAAAGAGGAAATAAAAATGGCTTTTAAAGATGAAGAACAAGCAAAAGCTTATTGGGCGGAAAACATTTCACTGCTGTTTAAATTATTAGCAGTTTGGTTTGTCGTGTCGTTTGGCTTTGGCATAATACTGGTTGATGTACTTAATGAAGTGCGTTTTTTGGGTTTAAACTTGGCTTCTGGTTCTCCCAGCAAGGCGCGATTTACACCTTTGTTGCTTTGATTTTTGTGTACGTTTTCAAAATGAATACGTTAGATAAAAAATACGGCGTAGACGAATAGGAGCTAAGCAATGGATGTTCAAACACTCACGTTTATAATTGTCGGGTTGAGCTTCGCGCTTTATATCGGCATTGCAATTTGGGCCCGAGCTGGTTCAACAAAAGAGTTTTATGTAGCAGGTGGTGGGGTTCCGCCTCTGGCTAATGGTATGGCAACAGCCGCAGACTGGATGAGTGCAGCGTCATTTATTTCAATGGCGGGTATCATCTCTTTTGCAGGGTATGATGGCGGCGTTTACTTAATGGGGTGGACAGGCGGCTATGTACTACTTGCTATGTGTTTAGCACCTTACTTACGTAAATTCGGCAAGTTTACTGTGCCAGACTTTATCGGCGACCGTTACTATTCACGCACCGCGCGTTTAGTGGCAATCTTATGTGCCATCTTCATTTGTTTTACATACATTGCAGGGCAAATGCGCGGTGTAGGGGTTGTATTCTCACGTTTCTTAGAAGTTGAAATTGAAACTGGCGTTTACATTGGTATGGTTATCGTATTCTTTTATGCGGTACTCGGTGGTATGAAGGGTATTACTTATACCCAAGTAGCGCAGTATTGTGTATTGGTGTTTGCTTACCTTGTTCCTGCCATCTTTATCTCTATGATGATGACGGGTCACTTCTTCCCACAAACAGGCTTTGGCGCTACATTAATTGGCAGCGATGGTGTATACGTACTTGATAAACTGGACGGTTTAAGTGCCGAACTTGGTTTTGCACAATACACTGAAGGCTCTAAGAGCATGATTGATGTGTTTGCTATTACTGGTGCCTTAATGGTGGGTACTGCGGGTCTTCCGCATGTAATTGTACGCTTTTTCACTGTACCTCGCGTTAAAGATACGCGTATTTCAGCAGCATGGACTTTAGTATTCATTGCGATAGTTTACACAACCGCGCCAGCCGTTGCGGCATTTGCCCGCGTAAACATGATTGATACCATAAATGGTAAAGACGGAAGTGGTACTGAATACGCTGAAGCACCAGTATGGGTAAAAAATTGGGAAAGAACGGGCTTAATCACTTTTAATGATAAAAATGGTGATGGCAAAATGTTCTACACAGCAGGTAAGATCAGTGATCCAAATAGCGCTAACGAAGTTAACGTTGACCGCGACATCATGGTACTTGCTAACCCTGAAATTGCTAACTTACCAGCATGGGTCGTGGCACTTGTGGCCGCCGGTGGTATTGCTGCTGCATTATCAACAACCGCAGGCTTATTATTAGTTATTTCGACTTCGGTATCGCATGATTTGCTTAAGCGGACCTTAAAACCAGACATTAGCGATAAACAAGAGTTACTCGCAGCGAGGTTGGCAGCCATGGTTGCGATTGTTATCTCCGCTTACTTTGGTATTAATCCGCCTGGATTCGTGGCGTCGGTAGTGGCATTTGCATTCGGCTTGGCCGCAGCAAGTTTCTTCCCGGCGATCATTATGGGTATCTTCTCTAAGAAGATGAATAAAGAAGGTGCGGTTCTAGGTATGGTTACAGGTATTACCTTTACTGCAGCATATATCATCTTCTTCAAGTTTATCAGCCCAGAACTAAATAGCCCTGAGCATTGGTTCTTAGGTATTTCACCGGAAGGTATTGGTTTAGTAGGTATGATTATTAATTTCTCAGTTGCAGCAATCGTACTTAAATTTACTGCCGATACACCGCTTGAAATTCAAGAAATGGTTGAAAGCATTCGTAATCCTAAAGGTTCTAGTGAAGCTCACGCTCACTAATAACGCTGATACTCTATTAATTAATATTGATAGATCCAAAAGCCCGACTTAAGTCGGGCTTTTTATTTACCGTTGATAGCAGTACAGTGATTGTACGATTGTTTTTTGCGAGTAGACAAATGAATAATGAGCAACAGGAAGTAGCCCAGTTTGTGCTAGCACAAACTCCTTTTAGTCACCTTAATAGCAGTGCTACGGATTATTTTGTAAAGCACCTAGATGTTATTTATCTGACTCGTGAAAACCAAACACAATGGCTGCAATCAGAATCACCTAAACTGTTTTTAATTCGTTCTGGTTTGTATGACTTAGTGGATGCTAAAGGTGATGTGATCACACGGTTAGCGCAAGGAGAGTATTTTGGTTTTCCTTCGTTATTAACCGGAGAAGCAATTCAAAATCATTTAGCAGTGCAAAAAGAGGGCATTGTTTATATGCTCAACCAAGATGCTTTCGACTACTTGCGCCGTGAATATAAAACGTTTGAGCAGTATTTTGTGCGCGCGCATGCAAATCGGCTGCTTTCTTCACATTATAAAAGCCAAAACGATAGTTGGTCTGAACGTAAAATATCTGAACTGATGTCACGTAAAGCGGTCACATTATCGCCCGATGCAAGTATTCGTCAAGCAGCTAAAAAAATGAAAGAGCACGGCGTGTCTTCGATTATGGTGACAGAATTTGAACGCTTAGTTGGTGTGGTTACAGATCGCGATTTACGTAACCGAGTATTGGCAGATGAAATCGATCCCAAACAAGCGGTTAGCATTATCATGAGTGTCAAACCCAAGTTTATTTTTGAAAATAACCGTGTTTTTTCAGCTCTGCATTTAATGCTCAAACATAACATTCATCATTTACCAGTGTTGGATGAACACCATAAAGCGTTGGGTATGATCACCAGCACAGACTTATTACGTCAGCAAAAGAGCGACCCCGTACAATTGATTGGCCGTATTTATAAAGCTCGCAGTGTCGCCGATTTAAAGCGTTATGCGGCAGAAGTACCAGAATTACTGCGTAGTTTTTCTCATAATATTGATGATATATCTTTAATAGGTAAATTACTCAGTGGCTTAACTGATGCGTTAACCTCACGACTAATATATTTATTCCAAGAAGATAACGGTGCCGCTCCTACTAGCTTTAGTTTTATTTGTTTTGGCTCTCAAGCGCGTGAAGAGCAAACCTTACATTCTGATCAAGATAACGGCTTATTACTACCTGATGACTTAAGCGAGCAACATCAAGATTACTATCGCCGCATGGGGGAGTTTGTTTGCGAACAGTTGGTTGAGTGCGGTATTAAACGCTGCCCAGGTAATATTATGGCAAGCAGCGAATTATGCAGAATGAGTATATCGGATTGGTGTGAGCGCTTTTTTAACTGGATCAAAAGCCCGACACCTGAAGCAATGCTCAACTGTAAAATATTTTTTGATTTACGTTTTATTGAAGGCTCAACGGCACTTTACACTGCATTTTGTGAGCAACTAACCCGAATTTCTCGCAACGAATTATTTTACGCCGCAATGGCAACGGATATTAAATCGAATTCTGTGCCGATAGGGTTATTTAATCAATTCAAGTTAGAAAAAGATGCTAAGCAACATAGATACATTGATTTGAAAAAGCGTGGTGTGGTTATCATCAATGACATTGTGCGCTTGTATGCGTTAAAAGCAGGGATCCGTAGAGCAAACACCCAAGAGCGCTTAGATGCATTGCTGAAACACTCATTGTTAAGTAATCACGATGTATATAATTTGAAAGACTGCTGGCGATTTTTAACTCAATTACGTTTACGTACACAAATAAATGAAGAAGGACTACCGAGTAACTGTATTAATCCAGATAGGTTAAACTCGCTAGAGCGCCATCAATTAAAAGAAGCGTTTTATTTACTCAAGCTCGCACAACAAGCTGCGGCATTTAAGTTTGCTCGTGGAAGTTTATAAATATGTGTTTTGCTATGAATAAGGTGACAAGCTAAGTGGTTAAACGTTGGTTGAGTCGTTATTTAGCACGTAAGCGATTACTTGCTCAAAACGCACTAGTACAGCGCTATATAGTGATTGATTTAGAGTTGACTGGACTGGATCCAAAACTGCATGAAATCGTCTCGATTGCGTGGGTGTTGATAGAAAAGCAATGCATTAAATTGAGCCAAGCTCAGCACGCCATAAATAAAGATGTGCTGCGCCTTGAGCAAAGTCCTGTTTATCATGGAATTGCCCAGCAAGATGTCGCTAATGGAAAAAGCTTAGCGGCTATTTTAGCTAAGCTAAGCGCTCATTTTTCGGATGCTATTTTGGTGTTTCATAATGCTACTTTAGATTGGGGATTTTAAAGCAGGCATTTCAAGCACATAATATTGATGTGCAGCCTTTATTGATTATTGATACTTTTCAGATTGAAAAAAGCGCCTGCACCAACAAGGCCATGAAATAGGCTTAGACGATTTAACTCTCAGTGCCTGCAGGGCGCGGTATGAGCTACCTCATTATGGTTGCCATCATGCACTTACCGATGCCATGGCTACCGCAGAATTACTGTTAGCACAATGCCATCAAATTAGCCGTGGCAATGAACTAAAGTTGGCTGAGTTGGTTTAAACCGAACGCTGATTAATTACACTCTACCGTTCTCATTATTATTAATATATATCCTAGCTGAACAACTGTTTTAATTGTTAACTATATCGCGCCGTAAGTATTAATTTTTATTCTTAAAAACAGGCTTTTATCGTAATCTTTTTAGGTACTTTATTTGCTATTGTAGAGCACTAACATTTACTTTCTCGTTTGGTTTTTATCTATGAAAAATAATTTACTGCCATCTTTAGCTGGCGTTTTAGTGAGCTTGTTCGCCGTATGGTGGTTACATGGGTTTTTATTGGTTGACCGCTGTTTAGATAGTGGTGGGGCTATTAATCATAAAACAAACTTATGCGTGGGCGCAAACGAGCAAATAATAGAACTTGCTACACCGTCAGGTATGTTAGTTATTTATGGTGTGGTGATTATGGCTTTGTCGCTATCAGTCAGTGTACTGCTGAAAAAGCTAGGTAAGCGCTAAGTTTTGAATTGAAGAGCGAACACGGCAGTTCGCTCTTAACTTTGAATGCTAACTGATAAAGCTCGCTGGCATTTTCACAGCAATTACGCTGCCTTTAACACAGATCACGTTGTTCGCTGATAGCGTGATGTCGACAATCACTTTGTTGGGTTTTACTTCAATGAAGCTACCTATTAGCTGCAGCTCTACCCCCATTGGAGTCGGCGCTAAAAAGTTAACATTTAAAGCCCCTGTAACAAAACGAAATGCAGGTTGAGTCCCCATCTCTCGCTCTGCATATCGATAAGCTATAGCAGCGGCACTGCCTGTACCATGGCAGTCAATCAGGGACGCAAGCAGCCCACCATAGACAAAGCCAGGGATTGCTGTATGGCAAGGTTGCGGCGTAAAGTGGGCGATAGTTTTATCGATATTGCCTTGATTTTGCTCATCCTGATACCAATAACTTTTTAATTGGTGACCCTGCTCATTGTTTTTGCCACAGCCATAACAATGGCTGAGCTCATCGGGGTAATAATCTTGAAAGGCTATATTGTTCATTAAAACTCCTAGTTCTAATTGGGTTATCCGATGACTCGTTGATCATCAATCACTTTGCCATCATCAGCTAAGCTGCCTAGCTCGACCAACTCAACACTGCCATTTAATTTTGTGTATTGTTTTAAGTTATCTAGCAATACGCCGGTGAGTTCCAGTTTAGTTAGCTCTGATTGGTCTTGATCGTATTCACACAATAGCTGCATTTTGTCTTGATGATCTTGTAGCTTGACCACTAAGCGCATTTTCTTTATCCCCTTAACACTGAGCCTAATTCGCTCTATTTGTTGAGGATGAACAAACATACCTTTTATTTTCGTGGTTTGATCGGCTCTACCTAACCAACCTTGAATGCGCATGTTAGTCCGACCACACGCACTTTGCCCTGGCTTGATAGCCGATAAGTCACCGGTTGCAAAACGGATTAACGGATAATCAGTATTGAAACTTGTAATAACCACTTCACCAATCTCACCATCTGCGACTGGAGTGAGGCTGCCTGGGCGCACAATTTCGACAATTAAATCTTCAGCGATAATTAACCCATCGTCAGCAATGGTTTCATAGCCAATTAAGCCTACATCGGCACTTGCGTAAGCCTGTAAGGTGTTGATACCTTGTTGTTTAAATAACTCGCGCAGTTCATGAGATAATGCTTCTCCAGTCACCAGTGCTTTTTTGAGGCTGCTAACGTCACGTTTAGTTGCCTGCGCTTTATCCAGTAATATTTTTAAAAAGAGGGAGTGCCACAATAACCTTGCGGGTGTAAATCTTCTATTACGTCAAGTTGTTGATCTGTTTGCCCTGGGCCTGCGGGTATAACCACACAGCCACACGCACGCGCCCCTGAATCAAGAATAAAACCGCCAGGAGTCAAATGGTATGACAAACAATTTTGTACTAACTCACCTGCTCTAAACCCCGCAGCATAAAAGGCTTGGCCCATTCGCCACCAATCTTGCTGGCAATTTTCAGGGTCATAAATAGGCCCCGGTGATTGAAAAATTCGATTTATATGGCCACTTTTAGATGCGAGACCGCCAAGCGGAGGCTGTTGCTTTTGTATGTCTAAAAGGTCAGATTTTCTGGTGATCGGCAAAGTCGCTAGTTGTGAGCGAGTAGTGATATTCGTGGCATCAATGTTCGCTAATATAGCCTGATAATAGGGGCTGTTATTTTTTGCATAGGTAATAAAGTCAGCTAAACGGGACAATAAATTTTGTTCTCTGGTTTCAGAGTGTTGATGTTCATTGGCATGATAAAAATGGCTCATAATAGCTCCAGTAACATAGAAAAAGTAGAGAGATAGATAGGTTGATTACAACCAGCGTTTGCGACGTTTATATGACTTAAGATCTTTAAAGCTTTTACGTTCTTCGTTACCTCCACCGAGGTAAAACTCTTTTACATCTTCGTTGTTTAAAAGCTGCTCTTGTGTGCCATCTAATACAACTTTCCCTGATTCAATGATGTAACCATAATTAGCCGCTCTCAGTGCATAGTTGGCATTTTGTTCTACCAACAGCATAGTAATACCTTGATCTTGGTTAATCTTTTTTATGATTCCGAACACTTCTTTAACCAATAATGGCGATAACCCCATCGATGGCTCATCGAGGCAAATCATCTTTGGACGTGCCATTAATGCACGGCCAATTGCCAGCATTTGTTGTTCGCCACCTGATAAATACCCAGCTAAGCCTGTGCGTTCTTTTAAGCGAGGGAAATAGTGGTACACCATTTCAATGTCTTGATTTATTTGTGCGTCTTTGCGGGTAAAGGCGCCGAGTTTTAAGTTTTCTAGAGAGGTCATATCTTCGATGATACGACGCCCTTCCATAACCTGAAACAATCCACTGCGCACTACATCTTCGGCATTTTTATTGTCTATTCGTTCGCCCATAAAGGTAATGTCGCCTTTAGTGACTTCGCCATTTTCAGTTTTTAATAAGCCAGAAATGGCTTTTAAGGTGGTTGATTTTCCTGCGCCATTTGGCCCAAGTAGGGTGACTATTTCACCCTCTGGCACATCTAAACTAACACCACGTAAAACTTGGATGACTTCATCGTAAACAACTTCAATATTGTTAACGCTTAGAATTGGTGATGCAGGTTGTATTTTTATAGCTGCTTGTGACATAGCTAACTCCGTGAAAAATTAATAATTTATCAGCGGATGAAAATAACGAGATGCTTCATCCGCTGCTATGTTTAACGAGCTATTAAAACCTAACCACGCATCACGGCGCTCAATGGTTACCAGTGATAACTCTTCAACGACGACATTGCCTTCGTTATAGTTGCCTTTGTAAATGTAAACTTGGTTAGTGCCACGGTGATCTTGTTCACTCCAGTTGCCCGCAAGGCATACGCCTTCAAGTCCTGCTGGTGCCCAATCTTTACGGGCATACATGGCTTTTTTAATATTTTCACCGGTTATTCCGCCGTTATCTTTTGCCCATTCCATAGCCTCTTTCATAAAGAATGTTGAGCACACGCCACGAATGTAATGATGAACACGCTCTTCTTGGCCTGGAAGGTCTGATTGTTTTGAAATCTCCCTAACGAGTTTCATGCCAGGTACTTGATCAGTCCAAAACGGCGTCATAGCTGGAAATACATAATCTTTAATGCCTTCGCCCGCAGCTTGGAATATTTTTTTATCGCCCCCATATATTCGACATAAACTGAATATCGGTACCAACGGTGTTACATGATTTAACTAAAGACAATACTGAACCACCTAGATTGCCTATATATCCGTAATTTGAGCCTGAGCTTTTTAAGCTTAAACATTGCGCTTTAAAATCACCTGGTTTCATCGAAATAACAACCGCAGGTTGTACATCAAAGCCTAATTCGGTGGCGTACTCTGCACAGGCTTCTTTCGGTGCATTAGGGAAGGGGTGATTTGCACCAATATGAGTAAACTTAGGTTTGCCTTTGCCCCCCTTTTTTTGCCAGTCCTCAGCTGCCCACTGGACTAAACCGCGGCACGCATCTGAATAGGATGCGCCGTAAAAAAAGTTATAAGGAGCTGGTTTCTTTGTATGTGGGTTTTTACCCATAGGATCCGTTAAGTGGCCAGAGTAAGACGCTGAAAATACTGGTAGTTTATCTTTGGCTACAAATGAGATCAGTGCTTCGGTATCAGCGGTGCCCCAGCCTTGCATGGCAACCATGTTTTTACGCGAATGCCACTTTTTATAAGCGGCAATCGCTTGCGGCACTTTGTAAGCGTAATCAATTGTTTCATATTCGAGTTTAGTGCCATTGATGCCACCATTTTCGTTAATGTAAGCTAGGGAATCACGCACGCCGTCAGCGTAATTTTTACCAACAAAAGCTGTCGGGCCACTCATATCAGCTAGATGACCAACAAAGACTGAGTCTTCAGCGAATGTTTGTTGGCTGGTGCACAGCGCGCTTACTATTAATAGAGACGTTAATTTTGCCTTATGATTGTGCATAACTATTTCCTTTTTCTTTTTATGGCTAGATTGCCAATTATTTACGCATTAATGATGCTCATGTGTGTTGTATATGCTTAAGTTAGTGTCTATTGATTAGTACGAGAACGGGTAAAACTTCCAATAGTTTTTAATTTGTGCCCAGCGGTGTGCCATGCCTTGCGGCTCAAAAATAAGGAATAAGATAATCACTAAGCCAATGGCCATTTCTTTGATATAGGCCAGGCCATCAACCACCATAGGAATATTGCCCCAGTCGGTCATCTTCATTAAACCAACGCCGCTTTCGAGCACTTCAGGTAAAAACACCATAAATACCACACCCATTAAGGTGCCTTTAATTGAACCCAAGCCGCCGATGATGATCATGGCTAAAAATTGAATCGACATAAATAAGGTGAAGCCTTCGCCAGAAACATAGCCTAAGTAATGGGCATATAAGGCACCGCCAATACCGGCATAAAAAGACGATATACCAAAAGAGAGTAAGCGATATTTATTGAGCTTGATGCCCATGATCTCAGCTGATAGATAATGGTCACGTACTGCAACAAAGGCGCGACCATCACGACTGCGCATCAGATTACAGCCCCAAATATACATAATAACTAAGGCTGCTAAGGCGATATAAAAGAAGCTTTCATCGCTATTAAAAACAAAGCCAAATATACTAATTGGGTCGGCAGATGAGCCGGCAGAACCACCAGAAAACCAGTCAGCACGGGCAAAGAAGTCTTCTAAAATAAACTGCGCAGCCAGTGTGGCTATAGCTAAGTACAAGCCTTTAATTCTTGAGGCCGGTAAACCAAACATCATGCCTACAGCCATTGTTAAAAAACCAGCCAGTGGGATACACAGCAATACAGGAATACCAAAGGAGATATTGAGCCATGCTGATGCAAAAGCACCAAAGCCAAAAAATGCGCCATGACCTAATGAAATTTGTCCGGTGTAACCGACCAAAATATTGAGCCCTAGTGCGGCTATCCCTAAATATGAAATTTGAATAAATAGGGTTAGGTAATATGCATCGACTAAGTATGGCGCTGCACATAATAGGGCAATTGCGAAAATTGCCACATTTTTGATGGTTGTTGTTTCAAAAATTGTATTATCTTGTTTATAACTGGTGCGGAAATCGCCGCAGGGTCTCATGGTTAAACTCGACATAATAAACTCCTAAAATTTACCTTTATCTGCACTTGTTAGGCGCTATTGATGCACCTAAATCGGCTTGTTTAAATACGTTCAATATCTTTTGTGCCGAACAAACCGTATGGTTTGAACCAAAGGATGACGAGCAACACGTAAAATGGTGCGATGTCATACATATTGCCAACATGCAGATATTGGCTGTCGAAAAACTCAGCGACATTCTCTAATACACCAATGATCAAACCACCGACAATAGCGCCGATGATAGAATCTAAACCGCCAAGAATAACTGCAAGGAAAACTTTGATACCAATTAATGACAGTGAATTTGAAACCCCGTTTACCATGCCAATAACAATTCCAGCTGTGGCTGAAACCGTAGCAGCAATACCCCAGCTCATAGCAAAAACTTGTTTTACCGAAATACCTAAGCTTTGTGCAATCTGTTGATCAAAGGCTGTGGCTCGCATTGCTAAACCGTATTTTGAATGTTTAAAGAATAGATAGAAGGCAACCATAATTATTAAGGCGATTACGGTGCTCATTAAGTAAGCGGCTTCAATGTTCAAGCCAAATATTTGGATGCTATTAGTGGTAAATACTTGCGGGTAACTTTGCGCTGAAACACCAAAAATCCATTTCATCAAGGCTTGAAAAAAGATTGATAAGCCAATGGTGATCATGATCACTGAGATAATAGGTTCACCTATCATCGGGCGTAAAACAATCATTTGCAGCAGCACACCAAAGATTGCCATAAAGGCCATTGTCAGTAAAAAGCCCACTACAAAAGGCAGCTCTAAATAAATCAGTACTGCCCAGCATACCCAGGCACCCACTAATAAAAACTCACCTTGGGCAAAGTTTACAATTTGCGTTGATTTGTACACTAATACAAAGCACATCCCAACGACGCCATAGAGTAAGCCGACAATTAAACCATTGACGATTAGTTGAATTAGCAATTCAAAATTCATGAGACTCTCCGTGTTATGTTGATAGTGTTATCAGCAGCCGTGCAGGCTGTTTCGATCAGCGAAGTGACTTTAAGCTGGGTTTGAATACGGGTTTTAGTACCATCTTGAAATACCACCATGGTATCAATATCAACATTTTCCTTGTTGTCATAAATGGATGAAATAATGTCGCCATATTTATCCGCAATAACACTACGGCGAACTTTACGGGTTCGTGTTAATTCGCCATCATCGGCATCAAGTTCTTTGTAAAGTAATAAAAATTTATGGATTTTTTGTGATTCAGGAAGTGACTCATTGACGCGCATTATTTCTTCGCCAATTTTTTCGTACACTTCAGGCAGGGTTGATAAGTTGGTGTAGTTGGTAAACGACAGCCCTTGTTGCTCAGCCCATTTCGCAACAATACTAAAACGAATACAAATGATGGCTGATAGATAAGGCTTTGCTTTACCTAAAATAACGGCTTCGCCAATAAATGAAGAAAACTTAAGTTTGTTTTCTATATATTGAGGAGAATATTGTGCGCCGTCGCTGGTGCAAGCGAGATCTTTGATCCGATCAATCACCACTAAATGGCCAGACGGTTTAAAGTAACCGGCATCACCTGTTTGCATCCAGCCGTCAATCACGTCTTCATCATAGGCTTGTTGATTATTAAGGTAGCCACTAAACATTCCGACTGTTTTAGCAATAACTTCGCCAATACCGGCTTTATCGGGATTAATGACTTTAATTTGTGCATTATCAAACGCGACGCCAACACTGTCGTAGTCAACATCGGCTTCATGATGGATGGTGTAAGCTCCGCACATTTCTGTTTGGCCGTAGAGTTGGCGTAAAGGCACACCAATGGTTTGGAAAAACTTAAAGGTGTCAGGCCCCATCGCAGCTCCGCCGGTGGCAGCCGATTTTAAGAATGAAAAACCGAGTCGATCACGAAGTGCTTTTAGCAGTAGAATTTCAGCTAGCCATGATTTTTTGCCTGTTACTTGGCTTTGCTCAGCCAGCTTCATGGCAAAATTAAATAGCTTTCTTTTAAAAGGTGTTGAATCCATCATACGGGTTTGTACGTCAGCTAAAATGCCTTCCCATACCCGTGGTGCTAATAGTACAAAGCTGGGGCCAATTTCTCGTAGGTCAGCCATGAGTGTTTCTTGTTCTTCAACAAAATTTACAATTTGACGGGCGATCAGTGCTTGGCCAATTGCATAGACTTGCTCCATGATCCAAGGTAAGGGCAATACAGATACATAGTTGTCGCCAGCTTGACGCGGGTCAGCACGTAAATATGAACTACAGTGCTTAATAAAATTGCCACCATTGAGTAGGGCAATTTTGGGTTTTGATGTGGTACCTGAAGTGGTGCAGTAAATAGCAATGTCGTCAGGGGCTGAGGCATCTATCATGGCTTGATAACGATCAGGGTATGCTTGTTCGAGTTCTTGGCCCAGTGTGTATAGGGTATTGATATCTATAAGTCGCGAGTCGTTGTATTTGCGCATACCTCTTGGGTCGCAATAAACAATGAATTTTACTTGCTCTATGCCATCACCTAAATCAAGTAATTTATCGCATTGCTCTTCGTTTTCAGCAATCACAACGGTTGCGCCACTGCTAGCGAGTAAATAGATTACTTCGTCATGCATTGAATCTTGATAAATACCTAATGAATGGCAACGTAAAGCGTGAGCAGCAATTTCGCCCCATATCCATTCTGGGCGGTTATCACCAAGTAAGGCAATGGTATCATCTGTATTCACGCCTTTGTTACTCAACGCGAGCGACAACCACTTTACTTTATTGTTATATTCGGCCCAGCTGAACTCGTTCCAAATACCAAACTCTTTTTCTCGCATCGCCACCATATCAGGCCAATGCGTGGCATTGTGTTGTAGAATTTTGGGGAAGGTATTCAGTTCACCCATCTCAAAATCTTGATTGATTTGGCTAGTCATTAACTTACCTCCTCTAAGGTGGCTGGCTCTGCGTCGTCTTCAAGACCAAGGTAGGCACGTTTAACATAGGGGTCAGCCATGACTTCGTGTGGTAAACCAGAAATTAATTTTTTACCAAAATCCAGCACCATAACTTCATGAGAAATATCCATTACAACTCCCATATCATGTTCAATCATAACGACCGTAATACCGAATTCTTCATTTAAATCGAGGATGTATCTGGCCATGTCTTCTTTTTCTTCCAGATTCATTCCAGCCATTGGTTCGTCAAGTAAAATCAGTTTTGGGTTTAGAGCCATTGCACGAGCTAATTCAACGCGTTTACGAAGCCCGTAAGACAAGGTGCCAGCGATGGATTTTCTGATATGAGAGATCTCAAGGAAGTCGATCACTTCTTCTACTTTTCTACGGTGAGCGAGTTCTTCTTTTTGCGCCCCAGAAGCCCAATATAACGGCCCTGTTAACCAATTGTTTTTTAATAAGTGATGGCGACCAACCATAATATTATCGAGCACTGACATATGGCCAAATAAGGCTAAGTTTTGAAAAGTACGGCCCATACCTAAGTCTGCGCGGTCATTGGGTTTTAAGTGGGTAACATCTTGATCTGCAAAGGTGATTTTTCCACTGTTAGGTTGATAGCGGCCAGAAATGCAATTGAGCATTGATGTTTTACCAGCCCCATTTGGGCCAATAATTGAAAATACAGAGCCTTTAGTCACCGAAAAACTAACATCTGTTAAGGCTTTAACACCACCAAAGGCTAGCGATATTTGCTCTATATTGAGTATCGATGTTGTCATACTCATACTCCTAAATTTAACTGAGAATAAAAATGAATAACGAATGCGTTGAAAAATAAGAGGGGGTGAACCCTCTTTAAAATGTATTAACGGTTGGGGTCGTTATTACACACAACAAACATTAGAAAGTGTTCTGTCAGCTAGAGGATGTATCTCATTGTGGCTTGTAGGTAATTTGAATCTTTATCTAACTCATCAATTGAAAAGTTACCGACTTCAATACCCACTTCGAGTTCTTTAGTTAAGTTTTGAAAGAGGTTTATACCCCATTGCGTACGCTCACGATTGGATACATCTCCATCAACTTTGCCGTACAGCACGCTTGAACGCAGTGAATCATTCCAAAAATGACGATAGGCAACTAATACAGAGGTAATATCTTCAACTTCTTCACCATAGAGATCTTTAACAGCCGCAGCCCCTACATAGCGGCCTAAATCACCTTTATGAATTTGTAGGCGTAAGTCATCTTTTCCTGTTGTTTTAATTCGTGCCGCAACAGATGCGCCAAAGGCGCTTTCAGTGTTACCTGATAAGGTATGTAATTGCCGTGCTAAGCCAGAAATAGAGACATTGCCCCAATCACCTTTGATGTTATAGCGTGCGATTAAATCAGGAATATTATCGTTTGCGGTATCGCCCCAGCTCTCAGGATTTTCAATGGATACTTGGAAGTTGCCCATGTTATAACGTACTTGTCCTTGACGAATAAATACTAGACCTGTTGTTGCGCCAGCAAAATCGGCAGTTTCAGGAATTGCGCTAGTATTCATAAAGGTTGACCAAGTTTGGCCAACAGTGAGATCTTTGTAGTTTATAAAAGCATGTCGGATGCGCGGGTTAGCTGAGTTAGAGACAATTTCATTACCGCCGCCGCCCCAAAAATCCATTTCGATGAAGCCTGTTATCTCGCCGTGTTGGTATTTAGTATTGAAACGGGTTTCGTTAGCAAAGATACGAAACTGGGATGCGTCTTCTTCTAAAGCAATGCCATCACCAATCCAGTAATCACGATAGGCAATGTCACCGTCAACGTATCGTGCATCAATTTTAATGTAGCCACCGAAGGTTAATTTATCGTTTTCAGTTATGTTGATCTCGTAGCCTGCCAGTGCGGATGTACTGGCAGTAAGAAAAGCAGATGTAAGCAGTAATTTTTTATATTGTGTGTTGAACATCGACCAAATTCCTTTGTTATTATGTGTGATTCATACTAGGTGAGTCGAAAAAATCAACAATTGTAAATAAGGGCTAGTACCTTGCGCTTAGTCCTTTAGTCCAATGTTATATGCTGTGTTTTACGGGCAAAGTAAGCATTGAAAATAATAATAAATACAATTTGATACAAAGAAGAGCGCGATGTTTTCTAATTGGTTGTTGGTTAGTGTAAGTATTGGTTACATTAGTTTGTTATTTCTAATTGCCCACCTTGGGGGCAAGTATCGACATAAGCTAGTTGCCAAACAGCATGCTATTATTTATGCCTTATCATTAGGGGTTTACTGTACGTCTTGGGGGTTTCTAGGTACTTCAGCGCAGGCGGCAAATAGCTCTTTTTCTTATATTTCGGTTTATTTAGCCCCTATTTTATTATTTATATTTGCTTGGCCTTTTATTCAGCGGATCATAAAAACCTGCCTCAAACTCAAAAGTACTTCCATTGCTGATTTACTTTCGGCTCGGTTTGGTAAATCACAAAGCTTAGCCTTGTTGGTAACGTTAGTGGCCATGATTGGCACCTTGCCTTATATTGCTTTGCAGCTTAAAGCGATTGTTTACTCTTATAAAATTTTACAGCAAAGCCAAGATTTTCCGATTTGGCAATTAGGTTTAATCGTTAGCCTGATTTTAGCTGGATTCACCATTATCTTTGGCATTCGAACTATCGATGTAACAGAGCGTCATCCTGGCGTCATGATAGCGATTGCCTTTGAATCGTTAGTTAAACTGATCGCTTTTTTACTTGTTGGCTTATTTGTATCATTTGTTATTTATGATTCCCCCGCTGATATTTGGCAAAAGTCACAAGATTACGTGTCCTTATCGCAGCAGTTTGAAAGCTATAACCTAGTAGGTATGGTGGGTTTATTGATCATCGTTATGTCGGCTTTTTTATGTTTACCAAGGCAATTTCAAGTTATGTTTGTTGAGATTAAAGAACAAAAAACCAGTAATTTAGCGCGCTGGTTATTACCTCTTTATATTTTGGTATTCGCTTTTTTTGCAGGTCCCATAGGCCTTGCTGGCACATTAAATTATGGCCAGTCTTTAGACCCTGATGCTTATGTTTTATTTTTGCCCGCCTACAACGGCCAACAGTGGCTGTCGTTATTTGCGTTTTTAGGGGCGGTTTCTGCGGCAAGTTCAATGGTGATTGTATCGACCATTGCATTGAGTACTATGCTCAGTAACGAAATTGTTTTTCCGTTAATTTTTAAATTAGCGCCTCGTAAGCACCATGACTTTTTACACTTTCAATCCCGATTATTATTGATCCGTAAAATCTTAGTCGTTGTAGTTATTGCGCTTAGTTATTGTATGTTATTAGTTTCTCCACCTGATACGCTGGCATCACTTGGTGAGGTTGCGTTTGGCGCGATTGCGCAAATAGGGCCTGCATTGGTTGCTGCTTTTTTTGGCGAAGAGCGACTCAAAAGGGCGTTTTTTGGGGCATGTTTTGTGGTTTCTCTATTTGGGCACTGTTTAATTTATTACCACAGCTTGGGTTTTATGCACACCCGTTAAGCAATACAAATTGGCCTGCTACAACGGTGGCTACCTTGTTTGGCTTGGCTATTAACCTTATTGTGCTGTTTATTGTTTCTCAGCTTACTCGGCAAAATATTCGCGAAGAAATGCAGAGTAAATATTTCTATGAAACCGATAATAAACAAGATTCACATCTGCCTAAACAACCAAAAATAGATCGTCAGGAACTCGAGCTGTTAATTGCTCGCTTTATTGGTCAAGACAAAGCAGCCGAGTGCTTTGCTGAATTTAATCAATCACATAAAATTAAAAAGCATAAAACCTATAATGAGGCTTTATTACTGCATGCAGAGCAGACATTAGCGAGTGTAATGGGCTCGGCATCAGCCAAATTGGTGATTTCTTTTGCTTTGGCTGGGCGTGATATCGCATTTGATCAAGTTGCTAAAATTGTTGAGGATAACTCTACTCAACAACTTGAATTTAGTCGTTCAGTATTGCAAGGAGCGATTGAAAATACCAGTGAAGGGATCTCTGTGATAGATGCTAATTTGAATTTAGTAGCATGGAATAAGCAGTATCTAGATATTTTTAATTACCCTAAAAATTTAATCTATATTGGTTGCCCAATTAGCCAGTTGATCCGCTTCAACCTTAGCAATCAAAATCGCTATATACATAATATTGAGGGGCAGGTTAATAAACGTCTTGAGTACTTAAAAGCCGGTAGTAAGCATAAATCAGAGCGAAAGTTAGCCAATGGTAAGGTGCTGTTAATTGAAGGGAACCCAATACCAGGTGGAGGATTTGTGATGATTTTCTCAGATATTACGGAGTTTCGCCGAGCAGAAAATTATTTAAAAGAAGAAAACACCGATCTTGAAAGTCGTGTTCTTGCGCGCACGACAGAATTAGAACTAGCAAACTTAGAGCTTGAAAAAGCCAATCGAGAACTCGCTGATGCAAGGTTAAAAGCAGAGCAGGCTCATTTGAAAAAGAGTCAATATTTAAGAGCCTGTAGTCATGATCTTTTGCAACCATTGTCGGCTGCTCGGTTGTTTTCTTCTGCGGTATGTTTGAGCCCTAGAGTGTCAATACAAGAGCGTGAGCAAATTAAGAAAATTGATAATTCGTTAGAGATAGCAAATAACCTATTACTTGATTTAAATGAAATTGCGCGGATTGAAAGTGGCAATATCACCCCTGTTTTCAATGACATTGCACTGGAGCGGGTATTTAGTATGTTGCATTCGGAGTTTTCTGCCTTGAGTAAAGATTATAAAATTGATTTTCGCTGTCACTCAAGTCAATTATTTATCCGCACAGATCTAACTTTGCTAACGCGGATTGTGCAAAACTTTTTAAGTAATGCATTTCGCTATGCAAATAACGGTAAAGTATTGCTGGGTTGTCGTCGTAAGGGCAATTACTTAAGTATTCAAGTGATTGATAACGGACCTGGCATCCCCGAAGATAAGCAGCAAGAAGTATTTGAACAATTTACACAATTATCGACGCAATTGATTGGCCCTAAAGGCTTGGGGTTGGGTTTAAATATTGCACAAAGCCTGGCTAATATTCTTGAGCATAAGGTTGGCTTGGTATCAGAGCCTGAGCATGGCTGCTTGTTTAGCGTTGAAGTACCGATTGTAAACCGTGTACAGCAAACAAAGCCGACACTTGCCCCTAAGAATATGACTTTGCAAGGAGTTGGGGTGCTTTGTATTGATAACGAAAAAGATGTTATTGCAGGTATGACCGAGCTTTTAACAGCCTGGAAATGTCGTGTATTTACCGCGACAACCGCAGCCGAGGCGTCTGCACTTTATAAAACACATGAAGATGAAATTGATATTCTCTTAGTTGATTATCAACTTAGTGCTGAACCAATGTTTCCCGCTAACCCTTTGCATATTGTAACAGTAGACTACTCTGAGCGACAGGAGCAAAAGCCTCACTCGGAGCATCTTGATGGCTGTAATGGCATTGAATTAATCAAGCGTATTCGAGCAATCAGCCAGTATCCATTACCTGCGATTTTAATCACCGCAACAACTGATGAGTTAGTGCAAGTACAGGCAAAGCAAGCCGATATTGGCTATTTGCGGAAAATCATCAAGCCCGTCGCATTACGGGCGTTGATGAGTGCTTTATTAACTAAACAGCTAGAAAAAAATTATAATAGTTAATGGCGATGAAAAGGTGAAAGTGATGCTTGTGCCAGTTGCTGCTCGTTTAATAAAATCACGGCTTGAGTACGACTTTTTACCCCAAGTTTTAAGTATATTGTGCTGGCATGGCTTTTGATTGTAGATTCAGACAAGCTAAGTTCGTAGGCGATTTGTTTATTTAACAAACCATCGGCAAACATGTGTAATATTTTATGCTGTTGGGGCGTTAATGTTGCTAACTTTTCTGCTTGCTGTTGCTCTGGCGTATTTTTATTGTGATCATCGGTGGGTGTCCATAGTTTGCCTTGTAGCACATCTTCTATTGCTTTTATCATCTCAGGGACGGGAGTTGATTTAGGTATAAAGCCTGCAGCACCCAGGCTCATCGCTTTGCGTATGGTATCAGGCTCTTCAAAACCTGATACTACAATCACCCCTATTTCAGGATACAGCTCACGTATATTACTCAGCGTATTAAAACCCTGTGCACCCGGAATATCAAGATCGAGCAAGATCAGATCAACATCTGTGGTGTTTGCTAATTTGTGCTCTAATTCGGGAATTGTTTCGGCTTCAAGTAGGCAAGCATTATTAAAGCTTGATTCCAGCATAAGTAATAGTGCTTGTCGAAACAGCGGGTGATCGTCTGCAATTAAGATTTTTGTGTGTGTTGTCATTTTATTTCTAACCTAATGTTTAGATTAATGATCTTTTAGTTTCATCAATTGTTTTTTGATTGAATAGTGTTCGTTGTCTTGAATAAAGTAACGCTATTATAAAATAATTCAATAATAATAAACCTAAATAGCATAAATTGACTAAAGTTCACTCGTGAAAATGAACCTATAAGCGCTGTTTTATTCTATGTTATGAGTAGATATCAGGAAGAAAGGAGAGGGAGTAAACATTTATTTAATCTTGCCTTTTATATTCAGATTAAAGGTCGATTACCAAAATTGCAGCATCAAAAGCGGGCTTAAAACATTTATTTAACTTTCCCTCTTATAATCAAGACAAAGGTCGATTACCAAAATTGCAGCATCAAAAGCGGGCTTAACACATTTATTTAACTTTCCCTCTTATAATCAAGACAAAGGTCGATTACCAAAATTGCAGCATCAAAAGCAGGCTTAAAACATTTATTTAACTTTCCCTCTTATAATCAAGACAAAGGTCGATTACCAAAATTGCAGCATCAAAAGCAGGCTTAAAACATTTATTTAACTTTCCCTCTTATAATCAAGACAAAGGTCGATTACCAAAATTGCAGCATCAAAAGCGGGCTTAAAACATTTATTTAACTTTCCCTCTTATAATCAAGACAAAGGTCGATTACAATACGCGCATCTAAAAGGCAGGTTGCCTTTATCTGCAAGCAACTAGAGTGGATTTTCTTCTTCATGGCAATCAAACTTGCAATCAATGGTTTTGGTCGAATTGGTCGAAATATTGTTCGCGCTCTTTATGAATCGGGCTTAAGCGACGAGATCAAAATTGTTGCGATTAATGAACTTGCTGATCCTCAAGGGATCGCTCATCTTCTTAAATATGATACGTCTCATGGCCGTTTTGCGTTTCCAGTTACTTTAGGTGAAGACACCTTATCGGTAGCGGGCGATACAATTGCTTTATTTGCAGAACAAAACCCGCGTGAATTACCTTGGCAGTTACTTGATGTTGATGTGGTTTTAGAATGTACTGGTGTGTATCACTCTCGTGAACATGCGCAATTACATCTTGATGCTGGCGCAAAGAAAGTCTTATTTTCTCAGCCCGCAGATGCTGATGTTGATGCCACTATTGTTTATGGTATCAATGATGATGAACTACTCGCTGAGCATACGATTGTCTCTAATGGATCATGTACCACAAACTGTATAGTACCGGTGATTAAAGTACTTGATGATGCCTTTGGTATAGAATCAGGGGCGATTACGACTATTCATGCGTCGATGAATGATCAGCAAGTAATTGATGCTTATCATCATGATTTACGTCGTACCCGCGCTGCGAGTCAGTCGATTATTCCCGTTGATACTAAATTAGCTCGCGGTATTGAGCGTATTTTACCTAAGTTCCATGGCCGCTTTGAAGCTATTTCGGTGCGAGTACCTACTATCAATGTTACTGCGATGGATTTGAGTGTGACTGTCAACGCCGATGTTGATTTAAAAGCGGTAAATAAGGTATTAAAAGCAGCAGCGAGAGACCGCCTAGAAGGTATTTTAAGTTATACCGAAGAGCCATTGGTCTCGGTTGATTTTAATCATGACCCACATTCTTGTATTATAGATGGCACACAGACACGAGTCAGTCATAAACGACTGATAAAGTTGTTAGTGTGGTGTGATAATGAGTGGGGGTTTGCTAATAGAATGCTCGATACAGCACGAGTGATGATGGCAGCAAGTAATTAATATAAAAGTTCAAACCTAAAAATAAAACCTATATATTTCAAGTCAGTATCGTTAACTAAGGAGAAGTCCATGTCGGTCATAAATATGGCGGATTTAGATTTAAACGGCAAACGCGTGTTAATTCGTGAAGATTTAAATGTACCAGTAAAAGCAGGTAAAGTGACCTCAGATGCACGTATTCGTGCTGCATTACCGAGTATTAAATTAGCCCTTGAAAAAGGCGCTAAAGTAATGGTTATGTCACACCTAGGCCGCCCTACGGAAGGGGAATATGATGAAGCGTTTTCTTTAGCGCCAGTTGTTGATTACCTTAATGAAGCACTTGAGCAAAATGTACGTCTTGAAAAAGATTACTTAAATGGCGTTGAAATTGCTGATAATGAAGTGGTCGTTTTTGAAAACGTACGCTTTAATGTTGGCGAAAGCAAAGATGACGAAGCGTTATCTAAAAAGCTTGCTGCATTATGTGATGTGTATGTAATGGATGCATTTGGTACCGCCCATCGTGCTCAAGCGTCTACCCATGGCGTTGGTTTATTTGCAGATGTTGCTTGTGCAGGCCCACTATTGGCGGCTGAATTAGAGGCATTAGGTAAAGCACTTGATAACCCCGCTCGTCCATTAGTGGCGATTGTGGGCGGCTCTAAAGTATCAACTAAACTAACAGTACTTGATTCACTTTCAACGATTGTTGATCAATTAGTCACTGGTGGCGGTATTGCAAATACCTTTATTGCTGCGGCAGGCTACCCGGTTGGTAAGTCATTATACGAAGCTGACCTAATTGATGAAGCAAATAAGCTAAGTGCGGCTGCTAAAAGTAATAATGGTGAAATACCAGTACCTACTGATGTGGTTGTTGGCAATGAGTTTTCAGAATCAGCCGTTGCAACATTAAAAGATGTTAGCGAAGTAACAGACACAGATATGATTTTTGATATTGGCCCAGATACAGCGAGCAAACTTGCAAAAATTATTGCTAATGCAGGTACTGTTGTATGGAATGGTCCAGTAGGTGTATTTGAATTTGACCAGTTTGGTAATGGCACCCGTGCTATTGCTCAAGCAATCGCTAATTCAAATGCGTTCTCAATAGCTGGTGGCGGTGATACGTTAGCAGCGATTGATAAATACGGCATTGCCGATAAAATTTCGTATATTTCAACTGGCGGTGGTGCTTTCCTTGAGTTTTTAGAAGGGAAAAAATTACCAGCAGTTGCTATGCTTGAACAACGCGCTAAGTAATTAGCGTTTACTCAATGTAGTTAGCAATTGTTAGTTTAGGCTGCTAACTACACTGAGTATGATCAGATATTAAATACCTCTCACCCTTATTTAATAGCTGGTTTTGTATGACGGTAAATTTGGCAAGAGCCAATACTATCGAGGTGCAGTGATTGCACCGAACTCAACTATTCCGTTCGAACTAGGTAGTTTTGCGCGTGCGCAGCTATCGACAATTTGGAGAATACCAAATGGCTTTAATCAGTATGCGACAACTTCTTGATCATGCAGCTGAACATGGTTATGGCGTACCAGCATTTAACGTTAATAACCAAGAGCAGATCCGCGCTATTATGATGGCGGCTGACAAAACTAACAGCCCAGTAATTGTACAAGGTTCAGCTGGCGCTCGTGCCTATGCTGGTGCCCCATTTATACGTCATATGATTTTAGCTGCGATTGAAGAGTGGCCACATATTCCAGTGGTAATGCATCAAGATCACGGTACCTCACCTGGCGTTTGCCAACGTTCAATTCAATTAGGTTTTTCATCAGTGATGATGGATGGCTCGTTAATGAGCGATGGTAAAACACCATCATCATATGAGTATAACGTTGATGTAACGCGTAAAACTGTTGAACTTGCACACTCTTGTGGTGTGTCTGTTGAAGGCGAGTTAGGTGTGCTAGGCTCACTTGAAACTGGCGAAGCTGGCGAAGAAGATGGCGTTGGTGCTGAAGGTAAACTAACCACAGACCAAATGCTAACCGATCCAGAAGAAGCGGCCGATTTTGTAAGTAAAACCCATGTTGATGCCTTAGCGATTGCGTGTGGTACTTCACACGGCGCGTATAAATTTACACGTCCGCCAACGGATGATATTTTGGCGATTGATCGTATTAAAGCGATCCACGCACGTATTCCTAACACTCACTTAGTTATGCACGGTTCGTCATCAGTGCCGCAAGAATGGCTTGAGATCATCAACCAATATGGTGGTGAGATCCCAGAAACCTATGGTGTGCCTGTTGAGCAGATCGTTGAGGGAATTAAGTTTGGTGTGCGTAAAGTAAATATCGATACAGACTTACGATTAGCATCTACAGGGGCTATTCGTCGCCATCTTGCGCTTAATCCAGCAAACTTTGATCCACGTAAGTATTTAGCTGAAGCGACAAAAGCAATGACTGAGATCTGTGTTGCACGTTATGAGTCATTTGGTACAGCGGGTCAAGCAGGTAAGATCAAACCAATCTCACTTGATGAGATGCACCTTAAATATTTAACGGGTGAATTAGATCCGAAAATTAAATAATTTAATTTATTAAGTTATAAAACAGCCAGTAGTGTTAAAGCTACTGGCTTTTTTATGCCTGATCGTAAAAGATCATTATTTTACCAAGTAGGGGCTTTGGGATCATTGCTTTACTAACTGTGCTTTGTTGGGATCAGATTTTTACTAAGGATCAGCTTGATTGGCAGAGGTTTTGTTATAAAAATAGCCATTTCAAAGCTTTGTTGTATAAATGATCAACAACTTATGGCTTTGGCTAGGTAAAACACTGATCCCAGATCTAACTCGGTTGGTAAACGAATGATCCCTGAAATGAAACTTGGTAGGATTTTGATCTCTGTTAATGATCGCCGATGTTAATAGGCGTTTTAATTGAGTTAGAGTGTGAAGATGCTTTCGTGGCTTACATCGTGATACTGTATAGTTGATTATTGAAAGGGGAATTTAATACAAAGTAGTAATGTAGCAATTATAAAGTATGATTTTTAAATGTGAAATTTGATAATGTATGCTAATTTTGTACCTTAAACGGGTTTATTTTGCATTTTTTACCCCGCATTTCGATTTACACGTTACACTTTCATAAAAATGTCATACTTAGTCATAATAATGAAAACTAGTTCGATAACGAAAGAGATAAATTGGAATGTCACGTAAAGTACTTGTCGTCGATGACGAAGCACCGATCAGAGAGATGCTGGTTTTTGTATTAGAGCAAAATGGTTTTCAAGCAATTGAAGCGGAAGATTACGATTCAGCCATTGCAGCGATGGTAGAGCCTTATCCAGATATGGTGTTATTAGATTGGATGCTACCAGGTGGTAGTGGAATTCAAATTGCTAAAAAGTTTAAGCAAAGTGAATATACTCGCCAAATTCCTATTATTATGCTGACTGCTCGCGGCGAAGAAGAAGATAAAGTTCGCGGTCTTGAAGTCGGTGCTGATGATTATGTTACTAAACCATTTTCACCAAAAGAATTAATGGCGCGTATTAAAGCCGTTATTCGTCGTGTGTCGCCTACTTCATTGGAAGAAGCGATTGATGTACATGGTTTACGTCTTGATCCTATTTCACACCGTGTTACCTCTGAAGGTAGCGAGTTGGATATGGGACCGACAGAATTTCGCTTATTGCATTTCTTTATGACTCATCCTGAACGTGTTTATAGCCGTGAACAGCTACTAGATAACGTATGGGGGACTAATGTCTATGTTGAAGATAGAACCGTAGACGTGCATATTCGTCGCTTACGCAAAGCGATTGCACCGCTTGGTCATGACCGTTTAGTACAAACTGTACGTGGTGCAGGCTATCGTTTTTCCAGTAAATTATAAGAGTCATGGAGATGACCAAGCCAATAACTAATTTTGGCTTAAATTTACTTACTCTAAGGTAAAGTGAGTGTATGTATCGAGTTGTTAATAAGCAGGCGTTAGCAAAGCGTCTGTTTATCTATTTCCTACCTTTATTATTAATTGGCGTGCTTATTGGTGCGCCATTTTTGCTTTTATTTTTAGGATCTTTTTCACTGCTTGTTTGGCATTATCATCAACTCTATCGGCTCAGTGATTGGCTATTGAATCAACGTAGTTTTAATCCACCTGAAGGCGAGGGGGCATGGGAGCAAGTATTTGAAGGGATCTACCATTTACAACATCGCAACCGTAAAAAACGTAATGAATTAGCTGATTTGATCCGTCGTTTTCGCGATGGCGCAGAAGCAGTGCCTGATGCGGTTATTGTTCTACAACGTGATTTAAGTATTGTTTGGTGTAATCAACTAGCTTTAAAAGTGCTTGGATTACAGTGGCCAGCGGATCATGGTCAACGGCTTGACAACCTTATTCGCGATCCTAAATTTGCGAAATATATGCAAACGGAATTGTTTGATGAAGCATTAGAACTTGAAAGTGGTCACAGTGTTGAGCAAGTTTTAGAGTTTCGGGTAATGCCATATGCCAGCTCACAATTAATGGTTGTTGTGCGTGATGTCACGCGACTGAAGCAACTTGAGCAAATGCGCAAAGACTTTGTGGCCAATGTATCTCATGAGCTACGTACGCCATTAACCGTTGTTACAGGTTACTTAGAAATGTTTGATGGCGATATGGTGCCACCACCGGCAATGTGGAATAAAGCACAAGGTACTATGCTTGAACAGTGTAAACGCATGGATAGCTTGGTAAATCAGCTATTGTCGTTATCACGTATTGAAGGCGCTCGACGTCAAGATAATGATAAAGCGATCAATGTACCGCAGTTACTTAGCTATATTAGGACTGAAGCACAATCATTGAATCAAGACAAAGGGCATGAGTTGATATTTGATATTGATGCTAACGTCGATATAAAAGGCGCTGAAGAGGAGCTGCGCAGTGCCTTCTCTAATTTAGTGTTTAATGCCATTCATTACACCAAGGCGGGCGGTAAAATAACCGTAAGCTGGCAGCTAAAAGATAATCAAGCGTACTTTTCAGTGGTTGATAATGGCGATGGTATTGCACTAGAGCATATTAATCGTTTAACTGAGCGTTTTTATCGGGTTGATAAAGCGCGTAGTCGTACAATCTCGGTGGCTCAGGGCTGGGTTTAGCCATCACCAAACATGTATTAACTCGTCACGATAGCCAATTGATAATTAAAAGTAAATTAGGCGAAGGATCATGTTTTTCGTTTGCTTTTAGTCGTGAAAAAACAGTGCTATTAAATAATTGAGCCAAAAAGCCCAAAGTCATAAAAGTGTCATTTTAGAGTAATCTAACTGTCATCTATTCTCTTTAGAGTAGACGACAGTTAAGAAATAGACGAACAAAATCGGAGCAACCTAATGAGATTTAAAAACCTAGTAGCCGCAATGGGTGTGGCAGTAACAACATTTGTATCTGCACAAGCAATGGCAGTAGATACAGCTATTCCTGAGTATCAAAAAACCAGTGGTATTTCAGGTAATTTTTCATCTGTGGGCTCTGATACTTTAGCCAACATGATGACCTTTTGGGCTGAAGAATATAAACGTATTTACCCAAATGTGAACATCCAAATTCAAGCGGCTGGTTCATCTACTGCGCCACCGGCATTGACAGAAGGCACAGCAAACTTTGGCCCGATGAGCCGCAGAATGAAATCAAAAGAAATCGAAGCGTTTGAAAAACGTTACGGTTATAAACCTACTGAAGTACGTGTAGCGATTGATGCATTGGCAGTATTTGTTCATAAAGACAATCCAATTGAAGGTTTACGTATCGACCAAATCGATGCGATTTTCTCTTCAACTCGTAAATGTGGTGCTGATGCAGATGTGACTCGTTGGAGTGATGTAGGTTTAACGGGGAATTGGGCTGCAAAAGACATTCAGCTTTATGGCCGTAATTCTGTATCTGGTACTTACGGATACTTTAAAAACAAAGCGCTATGTAAAGGTGACTTCCGTAACAACGTGAACGAGCAACCAGGTTCAGCATCGGTAGTGCAATCAATTTCTTCATCAGTGAATGCAATTGGTTACTCAGGTATCGGTTATAAAACATCAGGCGTACGTACTGTACCACTGGCGAAAAAAGGCGATAACTTTGTTGATGCAACACTTGAAAATGTAGCAACAGGTAAATACCCACTGTCGCGCTTTTTATATGTTTATGTGAATAAACACCCGAATAAACCGCTTGCACCTATTGAAGCAGAGTTCTTAAAAATGGTGTTATCACAAGATGGCCAAAAAATTGTAGAGAAAGATGGTTATGTACCACTTTCTGGCAAGATGGCAATGGGCGAACTTAAGAAGCTAGGTCTTCTTTAAACTTAACGCCAACTATGAATTAATAAAAAACCGCGCAATGTAAATTGCGCGGTTTTTTTATATCAACTAAGTTCAGGTTAGTTAAATAGTTTCTTTTGAGCTGTTGATGGGCATTTAAAACGCGTTTACGTTTACTTAAACCTTGGCGCTTAAAGCTCTGAATTGGCATTACGCTAGGTTGCTCTTGCCCCAATGTAGGGATTGTAAAGTTAGCAACATCATCATTCGGTAATGCTATTTCTTGCTCATGTACACGTAAGGCTGCAAGGGTGTCGTTATTATCAACTTCACTCGGGCAAATAAATATGCCCATTTTACGTAATTTAACGCCTAAGCCTATGCTACTTGAATATCGTACAATTGGGGCTGCTAAGATCAATCCAACTAAAATCGGCGATAACCACCAAAAGAATACAGGCGTAAAGTAATAAGCAATACCGCCCCAAGCTAAGGCGATTAAGGTTGATAGTAATGTGTAACCTATCGCTTCTTGCCACGGAACCATGCGGCCTGATCGAGGCTGGGCGTCCCACGTTACTTTTTTACCTAAAAATACACACACCACAAAGTAGCTATGAAAAACCATCATCAGCGGGGCGATAATAATAGCAAACACGGTTTCAATGATTGAGCCTAAAATTAATTTAAATGAGCCGCCAAATTGTTTATTACGATGGATCAGTGTGACAATAATCCCCATTAATTTCGGTAATAATAACAACACAATTGTGACAAAAAGCAACGAGTTAATTAATTCTGTTTTTGCTATTTGCCAAGTCGGAAATAATTGATATGCCTGATTAAAATAGACATTACTGTTTAGTGCGCGGGTGACCGCATCTATGGTACTTAGCACTAACATTGATAACCAAATTAATGATGAAATATATGCCGTTGCACCTAATAAAAAGTGCAGCTTGCTGATTATTTTTAAACCCGACGCAGGTAACAAACCTAAATGTTGAATGTTGCCTTGCACCCAACGCCTGTCGCGAATAGCGTAATCTAAAATATTACTCGGTACTTCTTCGTAGCTACCTTGTATATCACTGAGTAATAATACATCCCAGCCAGAACGATGCAGTAATGATGCTTCGACAAAGTCATGACTTAAAATTTCGCCGCCGAAAGGGGCATTACCTTTGAGCACCGGTAAACCGCAGCAATCAATAAACGCTTTAACCCGAATGACGGCATTGTGGCCCCAGTAATTAGCGTGATTAGTCTGCCAAAAGCTGAACCGGTTGCTAGCATTGGACTATAAAGTACTGACGCAAACTGTAGAAAGCGACCAAAGAAGGTATCTTGCCTAACAGGGATCGGAATCGTTTGAATAAGCCCAGCTTGTGGATTGTTGATCATGCTGCTGGTGAGCTCAAGCATACACTGACCCGTCATGATGCTATCTGCATCAAGTACAATCATGTGCTCGTATTTACTGCCCCAACGCTCGCAAAAGTCAGTTAAGTTACCTACTTTACGGTGTTTGTTATCTTCACGGCGGCGGTAAAAAGTTTGTTTGGCAAAATCACCTAGGCGTTCGGTCAAGGCATGCCACGCTTTTAGCTCATTGTTAGCTATTTCTTTATCTTGTGTATCACTTAATAAGTAGAAATCAAAATGCGCAAATTGGCCTGTTTTTATCAGTGAACGTAAGCTCACTTCAAAACCTGCGATAACTCGCTGCGTATCTTCATTGTAGATAGGCATAACGACAGCAGTTCTGGTTTTACTCAATGCTTGCTGATCAATTTCGATTGCTTTTTGGCGCGTCAGTGTCAGCGGGTCAATTCTAAATAATTGTAAAATAAATCCCATACAGCCACTGCAAAATGCGGTCACAATCCAAGTGAAGGTAATTGAAAACAGCGCAAGTAATGCATACTCAAGCGGGGTCATGCCATTTGAATTTAAAATATCAAACATGATCCACATACCATAAGCTGAGATGGCTAACACTAACAGTGAAAAAAGCCATACACGAGTCTTTTTAAAAGGCATTGTACTGTTACTCGACGTCATTTGGATACCAGACATAACTCCATACCTCGCTAACTTCTTTGTCACGTAGTGTTAATGATAAGCGCATGTCTACAGGCTTACCGCCCTCTGGCGCGACTTTAAAAGCAACACGCCATCCTTCATTATTTGGTAATTGTTGAACTGTTTTATCGCTTATTTCACCTGAATTTAGGGTCAAATTAGCAAGCAATTTTAGTTTAGCTGACAAGTTGTTAATATTGTCACCAGTGAAGTCAACCGTAAATTGGCGATGACTTTTTGGTGGTGGATTTTCTTCACTGTAGTAATGCAGCACTGCCAATGCGAGTGCGTAAAACTCGGGCTTTATCTTGGCTTGCAAGCGCCGCGTTAAATGTTGACAATTTATAACTAAAACTAAGTGTTTCACCTGCTTTAAGTGGTTGCTCTGGTACCCAATAGCTAACGATATTGTCATTGGTCTCGGTATCAGTCGGTATTTCTACTAACTCAACTCGACCATTTCCCCATTGTCCTTGTGGTTCAATCCACAAGCTTGGGCGGGCATGATAATGTGCCTCAGTATCGAGATAGTTATTAAACTCACGGTCGCGCTGTGCTAGTCCAAAACCTTTTGGATTATCATAACCAAATGACGTTACACTAAGCTGTTTAGGGTTATTTAGCGGACGCCACACCCATTTATTGTCTTGTGATTGCATTAGTAAACCATCAGAGTCATGTACTTCTGGTCGGTAATCATCAAAGAATTTAGTGCTATTTTCGCCGTGGTAAAACATGCTTGTAAGCGGTGCTATACCTAGTTTTTTGATATCTTTGCGGGCGAATATTTGCATTTTAGTTGTTACTTCAGTTGCTGTTGATGGACTGATCTCAAAACGATATGCGCCAGTAACAGAAGGACTATCAAGTAATGCATATAACACAATATGTGTGTCTTCAGGTTTTGGCTTAACTAACCAAAACTCTTTAAATACTGGAAACTCTTCACCAGAGCTGAGTGCTGTATCAATCGCCAGGCCGCGTGCTGAAATACCATACACTTGATCAGGGCCCACTATGCGAAAATATGAAGCGCCTTGAAATACAGCAACTTCATCTTTGTAGTCGTTATTGTTTAGAGGAAAGTGTAATCTAAAACCGGCATGTCCCAACTGAGTGGTGCCTAAAGCTGTGGTAATTTCCTGCTCAAGTGGTGCTGCGGTGCCATCATAGCGGTAGTAATCAGTTTTAAATGGTAGATTTTTTACCTTCGCATCAGCATCAACTGTGTTAATCGCGATAGGGTTTTTATAGAGAAAACCTGGATGGAATAACTGTACCTCATATAAACTTTCATCTTTCCAGATCGCATGATCTTGACGAAAACGAATCGCTCGATAGTCCTGATAATTAATATTATTTAACGCATCAACAGCAATTACGGGAGCTGCTACGTAGTCTTTGGCAGCCAGTTGTTTGGCTCTAGCTGTTACCACCGAAAATAATTTTTCAGAAGGGATTGTAAGCAAAGTTGGCTGTGTAGTTGGTAAAGCATCAGCAGTATCCGCATCAGATTTTGTTATTGGTTGTTCTGCCGCACTGACATTACATGCACACAAGGCTAATAATGCACTTAATAATGCCCTCTTTTAAATGATGGATACAGAGCTGCCCGCGTTATCGTTTCCATGAGGTTTTTTCCTTTAGCCGTTATCTGGTTAATTTTAAAATGCTTTAGTTAGTTGAATTCAAGTTTGCAAAAAACGAACCTAAAATAAACTTATATATTTCAATGACTTTATATTTACTAGTATCGTAGAGGGTGTACTTTCTTTGTATAAACTGAAAATAATTACACGCAATGTATGACTACTTATTACTAATGTCAGTAGATATTACTAGAGTAAACCTTGCTATAAGGTGAATGGCAGAAAAATCACGATGGTTGGATGTAGAAAGTTTGCCTAAAGTAGGCGCTGGGAGGGAGGAAACTTGCCAATCATGATAATTGGCAAGTTAACATTAGTTATTGCACATTACCTAATGCTTGGGCATTTGCTTTGCATTGGTTATAGGCTTCAATACATTTAGTATTACATACTTTATATACCATGCCTTCGCCGGTGCTTTGCTGTTCGCAGTTCACTTCACATTGATAATTCTGTTGTGCGCATTGCTGCATTTCTGGATTTTCTATTTGGTTTTGACACCCAGCTAATATGCCTATACACAGCGAAATGCTTGATAATTTTAATAATGAATTCATGCTTATCCCAATTATTGTTATATAATATCAACGAGCAGATTGTCTATTAGCCTTACTGGCCCTAAGAAGGCTGCCGCCAAAATCACTAGTTGACTATCATTGAGTGTAGCTTTTTTTAAGGTATCGCGCTGAGCTATTTCAAAGTAGTCAATTTTGAGCCCTGCTTGCTCTAGTTGCTGCTTTGCTTGTCGGCATATGTCGTCAAAATCACGCAGCCCCGAGTTTAACTGTTCTGCGCTCCAATTAAGGGTTTTAAATAGCACTGTCGCTGTTTCTTTTTGAGCTTCTGATAAGTAGCCATTGCGAGAGCTCATAGCTAACCCAGACACTTCACGGCTGGTTGCAACGCCAATAATTTCTACTGGAATTGACAGGTCATGAGCCATGGTTTTAATCACTTGCAACTGTTGATAGTCTTTTTCACCAAAGCACGCATAGTCAGGTTGTACTAAGTTAAATAATTTAGTAACCACCGTTGCTACACCGCGAAAATGACCTGGACGTGATCCGCCGCAATAACCCATTGATATATTTGGCACATCGACAAAGCTTTGCGCATCTAAACCGTTAGGGTAAATGGCTTCCACACTTGGGGTAAATACAATATCAGTACCAAGCTCTGCCAGTCCTTGTTTATCCGCAATGAGGGTGCGCGGGTAGTTATCAAGATCTTCGTTGACACCAAATTGCATTGGGTTTACAAAAATACTAACAACGACTTTATCAGCCATGTTTTTGGCTTTCTCAACGAGTGAAAAATGCCCTTGATGTAGATTACCCATAGTTGGCACTAGTGCTACACTAAGCCCTGCTTGGCGCCATGCTTTAATTTGACTACGTAATGATTTTATTTCAGTGATCGACTGCATTATTTAAACTCATGTTCCGTGCTTGGAAAAGCACCACTTTTAACGTCGCTACAATATTTTTTAACCGCATCCGGCATATTGCCTGTTTCGAGTAAAAAGTTTTTAGAAAATTTAGGGATGTAACCTGCTGAAATGCCAACTAAGTCATGCATGACTAGAATTTGGCCATCAGTTTGATTACCTGCACCAATACCAATGGTAGGAATATTAACCGCGTCAGTAATTAATTTGGCAAGTTCAGATGGAATACATTCAAGAACCAGCATTTGTGCGCCTGCCGCGGCAAGCGCCTGAGCATCGCTAATCATTTTTTGTGCTTGTTGTTCACTACGGCCTTGGATTTTAAAACCACCAAACACATGTACTGATTGCGGTGTTAAGCCTAAATGTCCACATACCGGTATACCTTGTTGAGTCAGCGCAACAACTGAGTCATACAGCCATTCGCCCCCTCAAGTTTGACCATGTTAGCGCCAGCTCGCATTAATTCTGCTGCATTTTTACAGCTCTCGGCTGGGTTTGAGTAGGTCATAAATGGCATATCTGCAATGACGAATAAATCACGGCTCCTGGCGCGTACGCTGCGAGTATGATATGCAATATCTTGATTGGTGACAGCCAGTGTATCGTCGCCACCTTGTAACACCATGCCTAACGAATCACCGACTAAAATAACGTCTACGCCGTTATCATGAAATAACTTTGCAAAGCTGGCATCGTAGGCCGTTAATGCCGTGATTTTTTGTTGGTCTGCTTTCATTTTATTAAGCGTAGAAACGGTTATTTTAGACATAGTATCCTCGTAGGCAACGGCCTGAAATTAATTACAGAGGTAATTGTTGTAATTCGTTTAGTGCCAAATTAGTGCTAATACTGTGAAGTAATATACCATTTGGCAGCGTAATATTTGGGGCTATTTCAAGTAGCGGGTAAACCACAAACTCGCGTTCAGTTAGACCATAATGTGGCACAATTAAACGCTCGCTATTAATGACTTGATCACCAAATAATAAAATATCAATATCTAAGGTGCGCGGCCCCCAGCGCTGTGCTTTTCGTACTCGACCGTGTTCAAGTTCTATCTGTTGTGTTAAATCAAGCAACTGCTCAGGTAATAGCGTGGTTTTTAGCGCCGCAACAGCGTTAACGTAGTCAGGTTGATCTTGCGGGCCCATCGGTTTACTCGCGTAATAATGCGATACACCAATAAACTCGCAATCAGCCAATGCACGCAGTGCTGCAACAGCATGATCTAGCTGAGTACGAGGGGCGTTTAAATTAGCCCCTAAACCAAGGTAGACGGTTTCCATGATCATTCAGCCGCTGGTTTTGGGCTGCGGCGGCGAGTACGACGACGGCCTTTTGTTGCGCCTTGCGTACCTAACGCTTTAACTAGCTCTTTTTGACCATTGATGTCTTGTTTTAAATAGTCAGTCCACCAGTTAACTAATTGCTGATGCTGTTTTTCACCGGCCTGTACGCGCAAAAGTAAAAAGTCATACGCAGCTTTAAAGCGTGGTTGCTGTGTCAGGCGATATGCACGTTGTCCTGAGCGTTTATCTAAGCGGTGTTGAATATGCCAGATATCACGAGCGCCAAGGGTAAAGCGTTTTGGTACGGCGATATGTTGGGCATTATCACTGAGTACTTTGTTCATACCTTGAGCGAAAGCATCGTATTCAGATAGTTGCTCTTGTTCTTGCAGTGCTTTAGTGATCTGCAATAATGGGAACCATAACAATGCAGCAAAAATAAATGCTGGAGTTACTTTTTTCTCCGCATTAATACGCTCATCTGTATTACGGAACATCTGTTGAATTAAAGCGAATTCTAAGCCATCAGGATTACTATCTAAAATACTATCAAGGGCTGGAAATAATGATTTGAAAAGGCCATATTTACGTAGCATTAAAAAGTTTGCTTCGGCCTTGCCATTTAAAAACAGTTTCAGTGTTTCTTCAAATAACCGCGCTGCAGGTATATTATCTAACAGGCTTGCTAATTCATTTAATGGTTGCTCGGTTGCCGGTGCAATCGACATATCGAGTTTGGTTGCAAAGCGAACTGCGCGCAGCATACGTACAGGATCTTCGCGGTAACGGGTTGCTGGATCACCAATCATCTCGATTTGTCGAGCGTTAATAGCTGCTAAGCCATTAGCATAATCATGGATTGAAAAATCATTAATTGAATAATATAACGCATTGATTGAAAAATCGCGGCGTTCAGCATCTTCTTCAATACTACCAAAAACATTATCGCGCAGCAGTTGTCCTTGGTCACTCGATTGGCTAATTTGGTTTTTATCTTCAGGCGCTTCGTGATGACCACGCATGGTGGCCACTTCGATTATTTCACGACCAAAAACAATGTGTGCTAAACGAAAGCGACGGCCAATTAAGCGGCAATTACGAAATAGCTTTTTAACCTGATCAGGAGTGGCATTGGTGACGACATCAAAATCTTTTGGTTGTTGACCTAACAAAATATCACGAATGCAACCACCAACAAGGTAGGCATCAAAGCCTCCGTCTTTCAGGCGATATAATACCTTGATTGCATTTGGGCTAAATTGTTTGCGAGAAATACCATGCTCATTGCGTCCAACTATTAAAGGCTGCGCAGAGACTTGGGTATGTTCGGCTGTTACAGAGGCGGTTGGGCCAATAATTTGCCGACAAAATTGAAAAAGCTTGGAAATAATAATCTGTCTCCTACAGAATTCGGTTATTTGATGGACGCCATCAAAATCAAACCAAGTATAGCTTCACTTTGCTATTAACTGCACATGTGTTGCGTTTACTTGGTAATACCTATGGTATTAGAGTCTTGTTCATTCTAGTCAGTTAAACAGTCATTGCTAGGGTTAAAATTTTCTAGCATAACGATGCTGGAAATTATTATCCTGTTATTGAGCTACTTGACTGTTGCTATAATAGTGTACAACCTTAACGCAATTGGTATTAATTAAATGAATTGCACATTTAAGGTGGGCTATCATATACCAGCACAGCTTAAAAATTAAGTTGAAGGCCTTAAAATTAGCCCTTTTTAGTGAATTTTTATTTGTTTAAATGCGTAAAGGCGGTTGTATGACTGTGCGGGTTTTGCGAAATTTGAATTTGTGTCATTTTAGGGACGTTTTGCAAGCTGTAATTGTCGACTCCCCAAGCTAGCATTTGCTCGATATTTAGTTCAAGTAATTCATCTTTGGGCGCCAACCCTAAAAATTCGAATGCACTCAGCAAAGCCGGTTTGGGGTTACTTTTGCTAATAGCTGGGGCATAGTTTTGTTTTGATAATTTAAACCCAGGTTTAGCGACTGCTAATGGTAAATGTGCGTAATGGGGGGCCGTGGCAGCTAATTGTTTAAATAAACTCAATTGGCGTGCGGTTGGTTCAAGCAAGTCTGCGCCGCGTACGACATGAGTGATACCTTGGGCAATATCGTCTGCGACCACCACTAGTTGATAAGCAAATAGCCCATCACTGCGCTTTATTAAGTAATCTTCGTGGGCGAGATCATGAGCTACATTTATCTCACCTTGAATGAGATCATGGTATTGGCATGTAGCATGTTGCTGAATTAACCGCAGTGCGCTGCTGTTCTGACTATGCTTTAAATGACGACAATGGCCTTGATAAATACCGCCAAGCGCTTTAATTTCTTTGCGCGAGCAGTGGCAAGCATAAATTAGGTGCTGGTTATTTAGATTATTAATGGTATGCGCATACAAGTCATGGCGTTGAGTTTGATAGACTACGTCTTCATCCCAGTACAAACCATAGGCTTCTAAGGTATTGAGAATATCTTTAGCGGCGCCGTCTACAACACGTGTTGTGTCGATATCTTCAATACGGACTAACCAAGTGCCTTGGTTGCTTTTCGCGTCAAGGTAGCTGCCCACAGCCGCCACAAGAGAACCAAAATGAAGTGGTCCAGAAGGTGACGGCGCAAAGCGACCGCGATAGTTGCGCATAGGCGCAGTAACGGCTGTGGTAGACATTGATTAATTACTAGTAATTAACCACGTCCAGATTGTTTTTCTTTGATTTCCGCAAGCGTTTTACAGTCTACACACAAGTCAGCTGTAGGACGTGCTTCTAAACGGCGGATACCAATTTCAATCCCGCACGAATCGCAAAAACCAAAATCATCTTCTTTGATTAATTGGATCGTTTTTTCAATTTTTTTGATCAGTTTACGTTCACGGTCACGAGTACGAAGTTCTAAAGAGAACTCTTCTTCTTGTGCTGCGCGGTCAACTGGATCAGGGAAGTTAGCAGCTTCGTCTTGCATATGCGATTTAGTTCGGTCAACTTCATTGCGTAAATCGTTGCGCCATGCTTCCAAAATAGTTTTGAAATGAGTGCGTTGTGCATCATTCATATACTCTTCGCCCGGCTTTTCCTGGTATGGTTCTAATCCGGCCTGAGCCAATAACCCTAATTTTTTTGGTCTGGCATAACTTTCTCCTAAATCCTTAATATAATGCCCAGCATGAGCCGGCGGCTATAAATAACAGAATCCTATGGCCTAGGCAAATTTATTTTTCATTAATTAGTCCTACTTAAACCGCATCAATAAAATTAAAAAAGGTACGATAAGTGGTTTTTACACCCATTACTTATAGATAAGTGCTTAAAAACTTGCCTTGTTATATGGGCGAAAACCTTAAAAACAAGTCGCTTTTAATTAAAAGTGAGCTTTTCTATTAGTGTAATTTCAGCGCTCGAAATATCTGCTTTATAAGCAACTACTTCTACACCTTTAGTAATTGCCAAATCAACTAGTTGGGCGTACTTTTCGTCAATATGGCGCGCCGCACTAACTTGCTTAATCCCTTGATGTAATACTGCAAACAGCAGCACTGCACGATGGCCTTGTGCAACCATTTCAATTAATTCACGAATATGCTTTTGACCGCGAAGAGTTTCGGCATCAGGGAAGTAACCTTGGCCACTTTGTGGGGCATTTTGACTGAGTAAAGTGACAGATTTTACTTCTACATAGCAGTCTGGGCGTTGGGGAGCTGTAAGTAAAAAATCGATACGGCTATTTTCATCACCATATTTAACCTCTGGCTGTATTTTAGTGTAGCCGTTAAGCTCGCTGATTAGCGCTGCATGAAGTGCTTCTGCAACGATTTTATTCGCGATTGCCGTATTTACACAGATCAGATGGCCAAACTGGTTTTGCGTCAATTCTAATGAGTGAGGATATTTTCTTTTTGATTGCTACTGGTGGAATAAAAGGCTGCAAAGTCAGGCTCCGCGCAACCAGTCATTTTACCTGTGTTGGCACAATGGGCGGTAAACTCTGAGCCATCGCTAAGGCGTAAATCGGCTAAAAAACGTTTGTAGCGTTTGATTAAAGTAGCGTGTTGGAGTGGCGTTGTATATTTCATTATTTTAGTTATTTGGTCTCAAGCAGTTGGGAAGTTGTTGTGGCTATAGTAAACTCATTGTCACTATTTTAGCGCAAAGAGTATTCTAACATGTCTGAAAAATTTGTTGTTCAATTAAGCGAGCAGGGTGCTGCATCGCATTGGGGCGAAACCGCCACGTTATCTTTTAATGAGCACGGTGCAACGGTTCATTTATCTGAACAAGAAACATTAGTAAATGTACAAAAAGCCGCGCGCAGTATTGCCAATCAAGGCGTTAAAAATGTCGTGCTAGCTGGTGATTGCTGGTGTACAGAAACACAGTGGGCTTTTTATCAAGGGTTTGTATCGCCTAAGTCATTACACGGTGTTGAATTTGCTGAAAATGCTAAAACAGATAGCCAAGAGCTTGCTTCATTACTTCGTTCTGCTACTTGGGCGCGTGAAATGATCAATGGCACGGCGGATGATATCTTCCCTGAAAGTTTAGCTGGTAAAGCTGCTGAATTTATTCAATCACTAGCTCCTGAACACGTGAGCTATCAAATCATCAAAGGTGATGCGCTACTTGAGCAGCAGTGGATTGGTATCCATGCTGTTGGTCGCGGTAGTGAGCGCCCGCCTGTATTACTTGCACTTGATTACAATCCAACTGGCGATGAAAATGCGCCTGTAGATGCAGCGCTTGTTGGTAAGGGGATTACTTTTGACTCTGGCGGTTATTCAATTAAAGCCAGCGAAGGTATGTTAGGTATGAAGTGCGACATGGGCGGTGCTGCAACGGTTACCGCAGGTTTGGCATTGGCTATTAGTCGCGGTATTAATAAACGAATTAAACTGTTTTTATGCTGTGCTGAGAACCTTATTTCAGGCCATGCATATAAGCTGGGTGATATCCTTACCTATAAAAACGGCACGACAGTTGAGATTGTTAACACTGACGCTGAAGGACGCTTAGTACTTGCTGATGGCTTAATGGCTGCAGCTGAAACCGGTGCACCTTTAATTATTGATGCGGCGACACTAACAGGCGCTGCGCTAGTTGCTGTTGGTCAAGAGTACAATGCCTTATTTGGACTTGATAAAGAGTTTGTACGTGAAGTTGAAGGCTTTGCTGGGCAAGAAATGGAAGGCGCGTGGCCACTTCCACTTGAAAAGTGGCATCAACAAAACTGTCCCTCACCATACGCTGATACAGCTAACAGCCGTGCCCAAAAAGGCGGTGGTTATGGTGGCGCATCAAATGCTGCTGGTTTCTTGTCACGTTTTGTACCAAACGACGGCAAAGGCTGGGTGCATATGGATTTAGCGGCAGCGTTTAATATGGGTAGCACGAGTCAATGGGCTGCGGGCGCGACAACAGTCGGGATGCGCACGGTTGCACGTACTTTACTAGAAAAAGCGTAATCTTAAATATGTTTAAAAAAGCGCCGTTTTAGGCGCTTTTTTGTTGGCTATAAAAATGTAATTACAAACAGAAACAAGCTTTTTTAGTTTATTTGCGCTAAAATCTCGCTCCACTTTTGCATTTCAAGTGATTAAGGTTTGAAGTTATATTTCTTATATTAAAAGCGCTGCTTTTATTTAAGTCGTATTCATAAACTATACTTGAATGATCAACTCACACTGGGAATTCTAATTATGTCAGATAAGTGCTACATCACAGCGCAACAATTGCTTGAAGATTCATTTCGCGTTGCGGCGCAAGTATACCAAGATGGTTTTCGTCCTGATTTTATTATTGGTATTTGGCGTGGGGGTGCCCCAATTGGGATTGCAGTGCAAGAGTATTATGATTATAAGGGCATAGAGACAGATCATATCGCGGTGCGAACTTCATCGTATTACGGTATTAATAAGCAATCTAAAGAAATTAAAGTACATGGCCTACACTACATTATTGAAAATGCTAACGCAGGTGACTCGTTATTGATTGTTGATGATGTATTTGACTCAGGGCGTAGTATTTTTGCACTGAAAGAAAAGCTTTCGGAATTGATGCGTTTAAACTTACCTAAAGATATCCGCATTGCATGCCCGTATTACAAACCAAAAAATTCTAAAGTTGATATGAAACCTGACTACTACATTCATGAATCAGAAGAGTGGTTAGTATTCCCGCATGAACTATCGGGTTTAACACCTGATGAGATCATCGCTGGTAAGACAGATTTAGTAAAAATACACGATATTTTATTAGCAAAATAAATCTATCGAGTAAAAATAAAAAAGGCCTTAATTAGGGTCTGTTGACCTTTGTGGATTGAAATTTGTTCAATCTAGGGGCGATTTAATCGCGGCGCGAGATTTGTAACCTAGTGGGCTAAGTAAAAATCGAGCAAAGCTTCCGCGTCCTGCTCACGCCCCTTACTTACATCCATGTAAGTAACAAAGAGTTAATCGCCCCTAGGCCTTTTTATCTTTTATAATCAGAAGATATTGCAGTAATGCTAAATTACTTAAATTAGCAACTATAGCTGCGAAAAACTATCCACGTAATCGCTAAGTTTATCTAAATCAACCGCTTTGAGTCCATCATTTGAGCGTGCAACTAAACCTCTTTCTACCAGTTCCGATACTACGCGGCGATAGGCTCGCTCTGTGGTGGCAAAACGCTCAGCTTCAGCATTTACCGTTGGGTATGCGCGCAGCAGGGTTGGGTTATTATTTTCGGCACGTAATAAACAGTCTTTGGCGATATTGTAACCCAATGGCAACAATAGTTTATCTAAATTAATTTTTTGGTTTTCTTGAAACTTAGCGGCAATAGTTTGTGCTGTGTATAAACTCAGCTCTGGCTTTTCAAGTAACAGGGCACGCCAGTGCTTTAGTTCTATTAGGTTGTAGCTAACGTCACTGAAGCAGGTAACTGTATAAATGCAGGGGTTATTGTTTAGCGCTTCAATTTCACCAATTAAGGTGTTGTTGCAATCAAGTTGGCCCAGCAGTAAGCGGCGGCCATTACCGACATCATAACTAAACGATACGGTGCCGCTTCTGACTAACACTAATTTTGTAAGAGGTTGATCTTGGTGGATCAGTACTTCTTTTTTAGATTGTTGATAACGGCTGCCAGCAAAGGTTAGTAGCTGGTCGACGAGATAACTAGAAAAATGATATTGAAACATCAACAATGCCCTTCGGACAATTGTCCTATTTATTACATCTTAATGACGTTAGCATTAAGATTCTAAGAATTTACGCTAACTTACTAGCTTAGTTAACTCGGTTAATTAAGCTTAATACCTGATATCCCGTGTAATGATTATTAAAGTGTGCTTTTAGCAGCTTTGGGTTTTTAGTAAGTTAGCTTTTTTATACTATTGCTATATTGTGGAATAACTTTGCCTAAACTACAACATTTGCAATGCTAACCTAAAGTACCGGAGAGAACAAATGAGTTGGGAATATTTGGGGTATTTTGCCTCAGCTTTACTTATTGCCTCTTTAACTATGAGTGATGTGAGCAAACTTCGTTGGTTTAACCTTGCCGGTTGTATTGCTTTCACAGCCTACGGTATTGCGATTGCTGCATGGCCTGTGGCTATCACTAATGGTTTGCTAACCTTCGTAAATATTTATCATTTAATTAAGCTCAAACGTCAACAACAAAAACCGCAATAATAGCGTGGTTTATTGCGCCTTACTCTGGTTATCAATTTGCGCTTTTTGGTAGCGTAATTCACCGCCAATCCATGTTTGATTTACGACAATGGTAAAAATTTCTTGTACTGGCACTTTAAAATAGTCTTTGTCGATTAAAATAAAGTCAGCCCACTTTCCTTGCTCTAAACTACCTAATTTAAATTCTTGATGTGCGGCATACGCAGCACCTAACGTGAATGCTCTGAGTGCATCTTCTCTGCTCAGTGCTTCAGTGACTCGCCAGCCATTAGCGGGTAATTGATTGTGATCTTGGCGAGTAATTGCTGAATACAAACCGTCAAAGGGGTTGGCCAGTTCAACTGGATAATCTGAGCCTGCAGCTACTACTGAGCCTTGCTTTAAAAACGTTTGCCATGCATATGCACCTTGTAATTGTGTATCGCTAAGGCGCTGCTCTGCCATATGCATATCAGAAGTTGCATGCACCGGTTGCATTGATGGAATGATTTTAAGTGCTTTGAAGCGAGGAATATCTGCTGGATCAACTATCTGTGCGTGCTCTATACGGTTACGTAGTAAAATCCCGCCGGTTTTTTTAAATACATTTTGATAGGCATCTAACACAATATGATTTGCTTTATCACCGATGGCATGGGTATTGGCGCTAAAACCATGGTTAAAGCTCAATGTGTACAGCTGTTCTAATTTTTGTTGAGTTTCGAGCATTAAACCTTGGTGATTCTTTCTATCTGCATAATCGGCCAGTAGTGCGGCGCCACGGCTTCCTAACGCACCATCAGCATATATTTTTACACTACGAATAGACATGAAATCGTTAAGATCTTTATAGCGACCGGCTCTGAGCATATCTTCAAGGGACGGATCTGTTGCACTTAGCATTGCAACAATGCGCAGCGGTAAGGTGCCTTGTTCAGCTCTTTGCTTGTAAACTTGCCATGTTTGTTTATCAATCCCAGCATCGTGGGTTGAGGTTATACCTAAGCTGAGCAGATGTTGACCAGCTTGATTTAAGGCATTATTTACGTCTTGATCAGATGGCGTAGGAATATGTGCAGTAATTAAACTTTCGGCCTTATCGACAAAAATACCGCTAGGTTGACCTGCTTGGTTGCGAATAATTTCACCACCTGCTGGTGACTGTACTGTGGGTGTTAATTTGGCTAACTCCATCGCTTTGCTATTAACCCAAATCGCGTGGCTATCGACACGAGAAAGCACCACCGGAACATCTTTGACAACTTTATCTAAGTCAGCAGCAGTAGGAAATTGCTTATTAGGCCACAGTTCTTGATTCCAACCGCGGCCAATAATCCAGCCCTGGTTATTTTTAGCAAATACAGCAAGCTTTTTTGTATTTCTGCAATCGACGTACTGCCACGTAAATCGAGTTGCGCTAAATTATTACCAAGTCCAATCACATGACCGTGGGCGTCAATTAAACCAGGTAATAAGGTTTGTTGCTCGGCATCAAATACTGCAGCATTAGGGAAACTCGCTTTTAGTTTATCGTCTCCTACTTTTACTACTTTGCCATCTTTAATAACCAGTGTAGAAAATTGCTGTAATTGGCCACTGTAAGTTGGAGTGTAACCATTAGCATTGTAGATCACCGTGGTATCAGCTAGCACAGGTAAAGATAAAGTGATTAAACAGGCGAGTAAGCATTTCATTGTTAGAATTCTTTTTCTGCTTTTGTTAGTTAAACAGTAACAGAGAATACTGAGTCTGCAAATTAAATATAATAAATTATTTATCGTTGTGCATTTCAACTATGCTGATGAATTAGCTATTCATTTATTTGCATATAGAGTAAATTCAGACAGTGATAATCTACCATCTTTATCGCGGTCATAGTTTTTAAAACGAGACCACAGGGCAGGATCTTTTGCTGACTCTGAACGCGTGATAAGACCGTCGTTATCGCGGTCTAAGTTTTTGAATTGTTCTGCTATATTATCAGTTGTTGCAAAACTGCAACAGCTACTGACAAATAACAAACTTAGTCCCAGTTGTGTACAAAATTTCATTGGGGAAACTCGTTAATCTAGATTATTAGTTAAAAAACGCTTAAATTCAGATAGGGAAATTTTATTGTCTTGGTTTTTGTCCCAACGTTTAAAGTTACTCAACAATTGTGGTTGTGGTTCAAGCTCATTATGCGTTAAATAGCCATCTTTATTGCTATCTAAATGATCAAAACGTTGTTTTACATCCAGTGCCATTGCGCTAAAACTAGTGGCTAGCGACACACTTAATATTATTAATATGATTTTCATTATTTACATCCTACCAACAAAAAGAATAAAGCATTTGCCATAATTTAAATCCCAACATTAAATCCGTTTACACATTCCCTCCGGGATTATGGCAAATACTTTAAAGCCTTTTAAAATTTAAACTTTGCGAACTCTTGCTCAGATAATTGCTCGTCGTTATTATCATCAAGATCAGTAAACTGCTTTAATAGCGTGTTGTTTTGCTTGGCTTCAAGTAATGAAATTTGTCCGTCAGAGTCGGTATCTAATTGCGCAAACTTAACATTTAATTGTGATGCTAAAACAGTGGCGCTAATGACTAAAAACATCAGTGAAAAAGCGGCGATAAGTTGTTTCATAGCAGTGTTTCCTTTGGGAAATTTATTGCAAAAATTGTTTAAACTCAGCAAATGAAATTTGACCATTTTGATCTTTGTCAATTTGCTCAAAACTTTCGTGTAATACCGCATCTTCAGATGCTTCTGCTTCACTCAATGTGCCATTACTGTCTTTATCAAGTTCTGCGAAGGTGGCCTCGACATCAATGGCAAAGCTGTTAAAGCTAAGCAGTAGGCTGGTGCATAAGCACAGCGGTGTTAATATTTTCATATTATTTCCTTATAAACAGTCGTTGATACGGATATTACAAGAACGATGCCAATTTTTTTATTGTATAAATATCAGTGGTTTAATTTTTTGGCATGATAATAAGTGGGAAAAAATGACCGAGCAGTGTGTCTTTTTTGCAACAACTTTTAACGGGTATTCATTAAGTTTTTAAAAAACAGTTGGTTAAGTTGTTTCAATTTAGCGTCAGTCGCTTTATATAGCGCTACACAGTTCGCCTTATTCATTATTCTTATTGATTCAGCTAGTGTATAAGTAACACCTTCCATAATCAGACTTTTAACTAAAGGAGTGGCGATAGTGGCCTCATTCGCTAAAAAGTACAGTGCATTACTTAGTTGGCGACCCAATTTAATAGGCCAGTTTTTGTTTAGTACTTTGTTATCGCTGCTGCCATTATCACTGGTAGTGATTGTATTTTTAAATGCGCTGAATAAACAGCTAGCAGTAACTCAGCAAATCGTCAGTGAAAATTATCAAATTACCAAGTCATTTAATAACCTTAAGCAAGACCTCAATAGCTTAGAGCGCGCAACGCGACAAAACTGGGTGCTGAAAAGCGAATCACTCGATGAATTGATTGTTGATAAGTGGCAATCATCACTACAAAGCATTGATGAACTAACTTTTATAAGTTCTACGGGGAGTATATTAAGCAATGGCAGCAACTCGCACAGGTATTGCAATTAGCGCATACTCAACTCGTTACTGAAGGACAACAAGATGCGCAATTGTTTATTCCTGTGAGTGAATTAATTGCGCGTCAAACGGTGTGGCTAAGAGATCAAAATGAGCTGCAAATAACTAAAAATCAGCAACAGTTAAAAGCTTTGCAAAGCTCATTTATCAATTGGTTAATAGCACTTATCCCATTAACTTTACTAGTAGGTGGTGGTTTTTTATGGCGTATAAGTGGTCGCTTAAAAGGATTAACGTCGGTTATTGATAAGCTTGGGCAAGGTCATTGGCAACAAAAAATAGCTGTACAAGGCTCTGCTGAGTTGGTTGAACTAGGAAATAAATTACAATGGGTGCAAGAGCAGTTGCATCAATTAGAGCAACAAAAAGATACTTTTTTACGCCATGTTACCCATGAATTGAAAACTCCATTAGCGTCAATGGTTGAGGGTACTGACTTACTCGCCGATGAAATCGTTGGGCCAATTAACAAAGAGCAGCAAGCGGTGTTGGCGTTAATTACCCAGAGCATGGTGCGTTTGCGCGCTATGATCGATAGTTTACTTAGTTACAATGCGATTCGCAGCAGCAAAGAAGACTTAAGTGAGCTGGAATTCTCGCAATTAATAACCAAGATAAACAGCCATTTTGAACATCGTTTAGTGGCGCGTAAGCAAAGCTTATGTTGGCATTGTGAGTTACCCGAGCAACCACTGGAAATTGTTGCAGAGCTTGTTGAAATGATCTTAATTCAGTTGATCTCTAATGGCTTAAAGTTTTCACCAGCAGGACAGGCGGTCAATATTGCTCTGTCATTAGCTGGTCGTACTTTGACTATGAGCGTTAGCGATCAAGGCACCGGTATTAAAGAGCAAGAGAAATCACATATATTCAGTGCCTTTTATCAAGGTAAGAATGCTAAAGATATAACCGCTCAAGGTAGTGGCTTAGGGCTTACCATTGTAAAAGAGTCTGTTGAGCAATTGATGGGTACTTTACACGTTGAGCATAATGAGCCACAAGGCTGTCGTTTTATAATTCAAATCCCAATCATCCCTCCAACCAATAAAAACCAAGGAGTTAATTAGCATGGGCGTGCGTTTAAATGCCATTTTAGTGGTTTGCATTACAACCTTAGGGCTCGCAGGGTGTGAGTTAACTGAGCAGCCAGTAAATAAAAGCAACCCTGAAGCTGAACAAGCGGGTAAGGTGACTACACCACAAGGGGATAGTTTACCAAATCCGAAACCTAGGCCGAAAACCGATCCTATGTATGCACCTGCCGAAACGGTCATTGGTTGGCATGCAAAGTCGTGCGGTGGTTTTCAAGTGGCAGCGAGTAAAACGGTTTATATTGGTGCTAAAGAGCTTCAGAATTATTTTGATTTTAGTTGCAAAAATAATGTATTAGCACCGGAAAAAGTATTAACGCAGCTGCTAAAACTGGATCAAGCTTATTATTGGCCAGATGATATAAAACAGTATTTATGGCTGCAAAAACAACAAATAAAACAGCAGATCAACGCTAAAAAACAGCAGCAAGCGCTGAATAATAAAATGCAAGAAACCCTGTCATCACTGGCAGCCATCGAGCAGCAACTATTACTACGCGAAGAAACTAAGGAGCAGTAATTATGTCAACAGAGCAAAACCAAGGCGCGCGAATTTTACTGGTCGATGATGATGCAAGTTTATTAAAACTATTGGCTATTCGCATAGAATCTAAAGGCTATAAAGTGACTACCTGCGAAAGCGGTATCGCTGCGCTACAGTTATTAAAAAATAATGTGTTTGATGCTGTGGTTACAGACTTACGCATGGATGAAATGGATGGTATGGCATTACACCGTCAGTTACAAAATCGCTACCCAGCGCTGCCAGTGTTGATGATGACAGCTCATGGGTCTATTCCTGATGCTGTTGAAGCGACGAAGCAAGGTATTTTTGCCTTTATTACTAAACCGGTAGATAAAGATGAGTTATTTGATAGTTTAGCAAAAGCGATTGAAATTCATGGTCTCAGTGCCGATGAAAGCGCATCAAACAGCAATATAGTGACCCGCAGTGGTGCTATGCTGCATTTACTTGAGCAAGTTAAATTACTAGGTCCGACTCAGGTCAATGTGCTGATCTCGGGGGCCAGTGGTACAGGTAAAGAGTTACTAGCTAATGCTATTCATCAACATAGCCATGTTAGTGAAGGTCCGTTTGTCGCAATAAACTGTGGTGCGGTACCGGGTGAATTACTCGAATCAGAACTATTCGGTCACAAAAAAGGGGCTTTTACGGGCGCGATTAAAGACCACCAAGGGCTATTTCAGCAAGCGCAAGGCGGTACTTTATTTTTAGATGAAATCGGTGATATGCCACTTAATTTACAAGTTAAGTTACTGCGCGTATTACAAGAAAAAACTATTCGCCCTGTGGGCTTTGAAGAAGAAATTCCAATTGATGTGCGGATTGTATCAGCAACTCATAAAAACTTGCCTGATGCGATTGCTAATCAGCAATTTCGCGAAGATTTATACTATCGCTTAAATGTTGTGAATCTTAAATTGCCACCACTGTGTGAGCGCAGAGAAGACGTTAGTTTATTAGCACAGTATTTTAGCGCTACCATTGCTAAACGTATGGATCAAAAAGAAAAGCGTTTCGCCAATGATGCGATGCATGCATTAGTACGTCACGATTGGCCGGGTAATATTCGCCAGTTACAAAATGTAGTAGAGCAGGTTGTCGCACTTACCCCAGGTGAAGTAATATCAGCACAGCTGGTTGAAAGTGCGCTTAATAGTAATACCAACAATGTTGAGCCGCTTTCACTTAACGATGCTAAAAAAGAATTTGAGCGTGATTATGTGATTAATGCTTTAAAGATGGCTGGCGGTAACGTGGCTGAAGGGGCAAAACTAGCTAAGCGTAATCGCTCAGATTTTTATAAGTTGATCAAAAAACACAACATTGACGTTGATACTATTTGTTAGGAGAGAAAATGCAGTTATTTATGGTGTATTTAGGTGGGCGTATTCAGGGCTGCCATATTGAAATGCATGATGTTCGTTTTGTTGTTGGGGAATCGATTGAACAAACTTACTCAAAATTAAAAGCGCAGTGGGTCGGTGATAAAAGTAGCGTGCACATGGACAGCTATATGGCGGTAAATCACATTGATGGCTTTGCAGTAACCGTGGTTGATGAACCCGTGGCCCAATCGCAGCAGTTATACTTTGTAAATTTAGGAGCGTATCGTGCTGATAGCTTAGCTGAGCAGCATGACTTTGCGTTATATGTAGCAAGTAGTAGCGACGAAGCTAAACAAAGAGCAAAAGAGGATTTACTAGCTGGTTTAAGTCATATTCATAAAGATGACTTACATGATGTAGATGATTGCTTTGCAATTGACTTGCTCGACAGTCAATTACATATCAAGCTAACCCCGAGCGAGCAATCTCAAGCGATTAAGCCCGATTGGTTTGGTTACCATATATTATAAATAATCAAGAGAGTGTGTAGTGCAAGCGTTAGCCGTTATCACTTTGTTCTGCACGCTCTTTGTCTTCACTGTTACTGGCAATTTTAAAAGCGATAATCACTAAGCCAAACATAGCAAAAGGTAACGCAGCAAGCATATACTCGGTAACATTGCTATCTTGGAAGCTGGCTTGTAGTAAAAAATGCCCAGCAATACACAGTAAAATAACAATTAGTAAGATCGGTAATAAAATAAGTTCTTTTTTAGCAGAATGAGTTTTCATTATTAGGCAGTACTTTTACAAGGTGCGCCATTGTAATGAGCAAACCGCTTTTAGGTCAAACAACTAGGCTGATAAATTACTTTTGATTGTGTTATGTCATGTTTTTCAGTATCAGAGTTAGGTTCGCTACTGTTTAACTCATCACTATCTTCATAGCTGTATAAATCAAAAATAAAATCAATTTCTTCACGTTTCAGTATCGCTTGCATATTGCCTCCTATCTTATCAACTTAGTTAAGTAGTAAGCATATGTCTGCGCGACTGAATTGTAAGTGAACATTAACCGTACAAAATGTGTATAAATGTAATCCTTAATTATTATTAATAGGCAGTCGAACGGTAAAAGTCACACCATCAGCTTGTTGATTATTAGCCGCGCTAACTGTGCCTTTATGGTATTCACATACCAAACGTACTATATAAAGCCCTAAACCCAAGTGTGGTTGCTGCTGCAGTTGTTGACTACGTACCGACACCATTGAATCAAAAATATGCTCTGTTAATCCCTCGGGTAAAAGTGGACCTAGATTACTGACACATAACAGGGCTTCATTATCATGTTGATCAAGGCTGACACTTATAGCGCTATCTTCAACACTAAACTCTAAGGCATTATTGATTAGTTTATCTAGCAACTGAGCAATAAACTCAGGCGCGCCGCTAAGTAGTAATGGTTGCGGACAAATATTAAGGCTAAATTGTTGCTTTGCATAGGTTAGCTGGTAGCCTTGCATACAACCATTGATCACATTTCGCAAATCAAATGGTTCAGCTTCAGCGCTTTGAATACTTTGCTCAAGGCGAGTTGCTTCGCTCATGGTGGTGATTATTTTACCTAAACGCTCGACCCCTTCACTGGCACGATCAAGGTATTTTTGGCTCAGCTCACTTTGTGGCTGCATTTGTAAGTTTTCAAGGGAACTACGTACGACCGCAACGGGTGTTCTGAGTTCGTGAGATAATCGTGACGACATGGTTTCTAAATAGTTAGTGTAACCACCTAAGCGACTTACAATATTTGCAAAACTGCGAGATAAATCGCCAATTTCATCGTTTGAATCGCTGTAATTAATAGTGCCAGTTACTCGCCCTTGAGCATCAATGGCTTGCTCTGCGGTATCTCTTAAGCGACGAATACGACTGGATATCCTTGATGCAAAAAAGAATAACGTTACTGTGCCTATTAGCATCACTGCTAAAATCACATTAAATAGTTTCTCTAACGATTTGTTGCGTAATGTGCGAACACCATTGGTAGTCTCTTCGGCCACTACAGCACCAATGACCTTATCTTGGATCCAAATAGGATATGCGGCTGATAAAATAACCGCTTTGTTATCTGGAGTGAGTCGCCAAGACGATGCTGGTGTGCCACTGAGTGCTTTACCTATATGTGTGCCTTGCATTGCTGCGACATCGTGCAATGTATCTAAAAATTCATTTTCAGGGCGGGTAAGTACTTTATAGTAAAGTGGATGTAAGTAGTTTTTCTCAAATCGTTGCCACCAGGTTTTTGCTGGCTGGTCGTTAAGCCCATCAGCCCAAACGCCGTCGGCATGATGAATTGATCCCGACTGTGCTAACACGCGGTGATGATTATCAACCACCCAAATTCGGCTGCCGCTGTGACCCATACCTTTTAATATACGATTTATTTCAGGGGAGGGCACCAGCACTGAGCCAATATCATTGGGGTTTTGTAAGTTTGAAGTCGACATAGTCTGTGGCTCAGGCTTGCCTTGATCCCAATCTTCAATCGCAAAGCCGAGCTTATTGCCAAGCATAGTTAGCGGAAACCGCAACTCTATGTTGTAGCCAGTCTCTGTACTGACAAAATAGCCTTGAATTTTTGTTATTGGGGTTTTGCTTTGTGCGTCAAATGCGTTGATCCAGCCATCTTGGCGAGCGGCAACAATATAGTGCTTAAATTCCCCTTGTGGGGTTTTTAACATGATCTGTAAGTGATCATTACGGGTTAAACTTAGGGTGTTTTTAGCGCGATAAACCACCGAGTCATCGGTAACTTTAAATACTGCATATAAAAAGTTTTCATATTTACCAACCATATGCTCAAACGATAAGTCCTCAAGCTGATGGTCTGGTTTATTAGTTTGTAAATAGCGCTCGTCGTAATGCCAAAAAGACTTTGATAAGGCTGCCAGTCCGACAGTTTGCCATCAAGTTGAATGGGGTTACTAAGGTTATAGGCGTAGAGATCACGGCCTTTTATAACCTGATCTAAAAAATTGGTTTGCGAGTCAAATAATGCTGGGCGCTCATGCAGGGCCGTGGCGAGTGCTCGAGTAGTGCCGACTAAGGTTTTTTCTTGACCTTGGCGCAGAAATTTTTCCATTTCCCACACGTATTCATAGCCAAGCCAAGGCAGTAAAAATAAAAAACACGACAGCAATATAAATTTACTGCGCAAACCAAAACGCAGCATTACACTTGCTCCCAGCGATAACCCATACCGTACACGGTATCTATACAATCAAAGTCAGTATCTAAAGCGATAAATTTTTTGCGAATACGTTTAACATGAGAAGTGATAGTGCTGTCATCAACGTAAATCTTTGCATCACTCATTAGTTCGTTACGGCTTTTTACATGCCCAGGGCGCTGTGCCAGTGAATGCAGCATCCAAAATTCAGTTACGGTTAAATCGACTATTTGCTGCTGCCAAAATACTTGCATGCGTTTAGTATCAAGCGTGAGCGGGCCGCGATTGAGTAAAGCATTTTGATCAGCGGGTTGCTCGAGTGCTTCCATACGTCGAAACAGTGCACCGATACGAGCCGCCAAATGCGCCATGCTGATATCTTTAGTGAGATAGTCATCAGCGCCCATGCGTAGGCCACACACAGTATCTATTTCGCTGTCGCGGGCGGTTAAAAAAATAATCGGCAAGGTTTTAGAAAGCGAACGCAGAGTTTGGCATAGTAAGAAACCGCCATCAATTTCATGACCTAAACCAATATCGACAATCGCTAAGTCTGGTAGTGCGTCATTAAAAGCATGCTCTGCACTTTGACGGTTGCTATAGCCGCTGACCAGATAACCCTGCGCGCTGAGCATTTCCATGTAATTTTCGCGGATCGCGGGTTCGTCTTCAATAATTGCAATCTTCTTCATTTACAGCACCTTCTTATATTCTAGTTGCACTATACCTAATTTTTTTGCTTTCGCACTGGCGAAAAAGCAATTGCCTTTTTTTGCCACAATTGCTCAGCAGTTTGCCTTTTTTGCTCCCCTTTGTTGCCACTTGAGCTTGCTTTAATGGCGTTATACCAAATCGGGCAGCTACCAACCCATGAGTTGCCAACTATTAAGTAATTAAGCAAAAAAGGATTACACCATGAAAAAAATGATTATCGCCTGCACTGTCGCTACTATTTTTGCAGCACCTAACTTAGCCCACGCTGACACAGTTGCAGTTAAAGCAAAAGAAACTCATAAAGAAACGGTGATAGGTTTAAGTACGGGGGCAATTGTTGGCGGTATTGTTGGCGGCCCAATTGGTGCCTTTGTTGGTGCATTTGCCGGAGGCTTGATTGGCGAGCAAGAAGTGGCAGAAGATAAAATTGCCGAGCAACAACGAGCTTTAGTTGTGCTGCAAGATAAAACCGATGATTACCAGCATGTACTTGCTCAAAATACGCAAATGAGTGAGCAGCTCGATAAGCTTGAGAGTAATAACGAACGCCTTGCATTAGCCAAAATGCACAACCTAATGGCAATGACCATTCAATTTAAAACCGGTTCAAGTGAGATTGCCCCGCACTTTGCCAGCCAACTTGATCAACTAGTGAATTTACTTCAAAGCCAGCCAGACTTGCAGCTGGATTTAAATGGCTTTGCCGATCAACGTGGTGATGAGCTCGCTAACTTAGCGCTTTCAAAACAGCGAGTCGCAAATGTACAAAGCTACTTAATAAAGCAAGGTATTAGCCATACCCGCTTAACGACTACCGCATTTGGTGAGCAACAAACTGTGGCAGATAGCGATAATTATGAAGAAAACATGTTTGACCGCCGTGTAACGTTAACAACTCGTCCAAGCACGCAGCCGTATAACCAAACCGCGAGTAACTAATCGCCATTTTGCCAAGTAGCCGCCAAGGGAGTGATTTTTATGTTGAGTAAACCAAGCAAAGTGCTGACCCGTAGCCATTTATGGTTACGGGGAAGCCTTTTACCTTCATCGCGTTTGTTAGCTGTGCGAGTAACGCCAGCACATCGCCAGAACTAACTATGTTCGACAGCAATGGTGCAAAGGCAGCGCCTGGCGTTATCTTAAAAAGTGATGCCACCATGACAGTCACCGGATTGATAAACCATGTCTTGGTAACTCAACATTATCGCAATGAAAACCCGTTTGCTGTTAATGCACGCTATGTCTTTCCGCTGCCAGAGGAAAGTGCGGTGCATGCTATGACTATGCACATTGGTGAGCGAGTGATCAAAGGTGAAATTGATAAAAAAGCACAAGCCGAGCTGCGCTTTCAACAGGCGCAACAAGCGGGTAAACAAGCCGCTTTAGTGCGCCAGCAGCGTGCAAACATGTTTGTCACTAATGTGGCAAACATCGGCCCTGGCGAAGAAGTGCAAATAGAGCTGCAATATCAAGAAGTGATTGATTATCGCAGTGGTACATTTGCACTACGATTTCCAACCACGATAACGCCGCGTTACCATCCGATTAATGGGGTATTAAATGAAACAGCAGAGGATATGATTGACTCGCAGAGTAATGAGTTATCATCAGCGAGTATTGCTGCCACCGGTTGGATAGCACCGATTTACATGGCCACTAAAAATGCAGGCGCGGTTCAAGGCGAGTTTAAGCTAACGGTTAATATTGATGTTGGCCTAGAGCTGGTGGATATTCAGTCTAAATATCATCGTATTAATACCGAAAATCTGGCATTTGGTCAGTATCAAGTTACTTTAAATGAACAACGTGCCGTGAAGCGTGATTTTTTACTGGAGTTTAAACCGCTGCAAAAAGAGCAAGCGCAAGCCGCATTTTTTACTGAGCAGCTCAGTAATGGTGAACGTTATGGATTATTAATGTTGCTGCCGCCGGATGATCATTTTACGCAGACTCAGCGTCTAGCAAGAGAAATAATTTTTGTAGTCGACACTTCCGGCTCTATGCACGGACAGTCAATGGAGCAAGCCAAAAGTGCACTTCATTATGCGTTATCGTTACTTGATAGTAACGACAGCTTTAATATTGTCGGCTTTGACGATCAAATTATGCCTATGAGCGATAAACCTGTGCCGGCTAATGATTTTAATTTACGCCGTGCTGAGCGCTTTGTATATAATTTACAAGCTGATGGCGGCACTGATATTAAAGGGGCATTAGATGGTGTACTAGATGCTCGTGAGCATCTAGGGTATGTGCGTCAAGTGGTATTTTTAACCGATGGCAGTGTCAGTAATGAAGATGCATTGTTTAAACATATTAGTGCGCAACTAGGTGATAGTCGTTTGTTTACGATTGGTATCGGTAGTGCGCCTAATAGTTACTTTATGCGTCGAGCTGCAGATGTTGGACGCGGAACGTTTACTTATATTGGCAGCAGTAGTGACGTGCAACCAAAAATGCAGCAACTATTTGATAAGTTAGCTCATCCTGCAATTACTCAACTTGCGCTTAGCAGTGATTTGGCAAATCAAGCTCTTGAATATTGGCCATCGCCGTTACCCGACCTGTATTTTTCAGAGCCGGTGATGGTTGCTATAAAGCTTGATAATAATGCCGGCGTTACTTTAGCGGGGCAAACGGCGCAAGGGCCGTTGTCGATAAAGTTAAATACACAACAAGGGCGACCGGCCCATGGAATTGCAAGGTTGTGGGCACGGCAAAAAATTAAATCATTATTACTTTATAACGAGCAAGAGCAGGTTAAAGCACAGGTTGAGAGTCTAGCGCTTGAACATCAATTACTTAGTCCGTTTACCGCCTTTGTAGCGATTGAACAGACACCATCGAGCACTGTTGCTGAGCAGAATGTGCAAGTGGCTAATCAACGACCTCAGGGTCTAGCAATGAGTTTGCCACAAACTGATGGGCAAAGCAGACTACATATTTTACTCGGTTGCATGCTGTTGGCTGGATTTGCAGTGTTGAGACTGAAAAAATGAAAGCAGTGATTGGCGCTATATTGTTGATTGTTGGCTTGGCGTTGCTTGGTCATGGTAGTTATATGCAAGCTAAAGCGTGGCTGGCACAACACCTTATAGAGCAGGCTTGGCAAGTGGCACTGACAACGCCAGAGCAACAAGTTAAACCCTGGTTCTATGCTGATAGTTATGTAACTGCACAACTGAATTGGCCAAGCCAAAAGCAAACCTTAACAATATTAGCAGGAGCCAGTGGCCGTAACTTAGCGTTTGCCCCGAGTCACTTTTTAGCTAGTGCAGAGCTAGGCTCTGAGCAAGCAGGCGTGTTAATTGCTGGACATAATGACACTCACTTTGCTTTCTTACAAAAAGTGAATGTAGGTGAGCAATTTAGCTTACAAACGCAAAATGGCCAAATTGATCGCTATCGAGTGCGTGGGATTGCGGTTATTCATCAGTCCCAGTACGATTTTTTAGCGCATAAAGGCTTGTATTTATTAACCTGTTATCCGTTTGACTCTTTAGCCTCCGGGACTGAATTACGATTATTAGTCTCTGCCGATAAATTGCCATCACCTGCATCGGTATTATCTATGTCTACTACCAATTCTTGATGACGCTGACTTATCATTACACCTACAAATACCACGCCAATGCTGAGCCATTGGCTAAGAGAAAGCACTTCTCCCAAGATAATTGCTGATAATATTAGGGTGAAAATCGGTATTAAATTTGAATAGGCTGCGGCAGTGAGCACCGACACCTTACTAATTGCGTAATTATACAAACCATAGCCGCCTAAGGTGACGCAAGAGCCTAAATATAAAATACTTAATAATGCGCCAAGGTCGTGTTGATTTTCACTGGGTAAATCAATAAACAGTAAAAATGGCGCAAAGAACAGACTACCGCTAAAACCTTGCAGTGCAATTAAGGTTAATGGTGAGTAGCGAGCAACTAAATGTTTAACTGAAATAGTATAAAATGCAGCGCAGACCATTGCCATTAACTCCAAAAAGTTACCCAGCAATGGATTGGGAGCCTGCTCTGAGCTTGGCGACATTAAAGTTAATAAGATACTGCCGCCAATACAAAAAGTGAAACCAATAACAATGGCCTTACTAATGTACTCTTTGAGCATAAAAAACGCTAAAAGTGCTACGATAATCGGTAAGCACGATACAATAACTCCCGCTTGAGAAGCTGAAGTATATTCCATCGCATGGCCTTCAAATAAAAAATACAAACAGGGCTCAGCCAGCGACATCCCCACCAGATATTTCCAGTCACCTTGATGATATTTAAAGCGAATAACGTAACGCCATAAGCACAATGCCATGACTAAGGTGGTTAACATGCGTAAAAAAATCACCAGTGCAGGGTCATAAATGGCGATCGCGTATTTCAGCGCGATAAAAGAACTGCCCCATAAAAAGGTGGCGATTATTAAACATAAACTGGCTGGCATGAAGGTCGCTTTAAAGTGAATTAAAACACGATCCTAGCACGTCAGCACCGTGATTGAATATTTTTAACTTGTTCAAAAATCGATAACTGGTATAAATAAATCCTTCAATATTTTTGTGTAGTAAAAAGCATGCAAAGGGCACAGGTAATAGTGGTTAAGCTGGGAACGAGTGTACTCACTGGTGGAACCGATAAACTCGACAAAGCACACATGGTTGAATTAGTTCGCCAATGTTGTGAATTAAAAAAGCAAGGTCATCAAGTTGTGCTGGTATCAAGTGGCGCGGTGGCTGCTGGCCGAGAGCAACTATTAAAACCCTGCGGTCGTTCTTTGATTGATAAACAGATGCTTGCCGCGATTGGTCAAGGTCAGCTTATCCACATTTGGCAAAGCTTATTTGCTTTATATGGCGTCAATGTAGGGCAAATGCTACTGACTCGCGCTGACGTTGATGACCGAGAACGCTACCTCAATGCCCGCGATACTTTAACTGCATTATTAAGTTATGACGTGGTGCCAATCATTAATGAAAATGATGCGGTCGCAACTGCTGAAATTAAAGTAGGTGATAACGACAACCTCTCAGCACTGGTCGCTATATTAGCTAATGCCGACAAATTATTATTACTAACCGACCAAGAAGGTTTATTTACCAGTGATCCACGTACTGATGTTAATGCGCAATTAATTGACGAAGTGGCACATATTGATGATGAGTTACGCCAGCTTGCTGGTGGCAGTGGAACTAGTCTAGGCACGGGTGGTATGGCAACGAAATTGCAAGCCGCTGATATCGCTCGTCGAGCCAGGGTGGAAGTGATTATAGCCAAAGGTGCTGGTAAAAATGTGATCCTTAATTGTATGAGCGAACAGTTACCAGGAACACGCTTTGTAAAGCTAACAGCGCCAAGAGATGGCCGTAAAAAATGGCTGTTAGCTGGACCTAAAAGTAGTGGCCAAATAGTGATTGATGATGGCGCAGTAAATGCTTTACAGCAACAAGGCGCTAGTTTATTAGCCAAAGGCGTACGCGGTGTGCGCGGGCAGTTTGAACGTGGCGATTTGATTGATTTAGTCACCAGTGATCAACAATTAGTGGCCCGTGGGTTAGTACGTTTTAGTAAAGCTGAAACCGATACTATTAAAGGTTGTCATTCAAGTGAAATTACAAAGTTGCTAGCTTTTGATTGCGGTAGTGAAGTGATCCATCGAGATGATTTGGTGTTGTTTTAGATTATCAAGCTACTACATTGTAAAACATTAAAGTCATCCCTTGAGGATATAAATGAATAGTTTAATAATACAGCAAGACTCAAGCTTTTATTCTTTGATGCCGGCCTTTTCACTGCGGTATTGAGTTTTGCTTTATATTTTTAAAATAACGTGGATTGCTTTACCTTTTAGGAGATGGATTCGCGTTCTTTGATGCTATTTTAGCTTTATATTTTGTGCTAAAATCTGTGCCCTTAAATTGTTGTAAACAGGGCCCAGTTGATGAAATTAGTTCGTTGGTTATTAGGTAGTTTGATCTTATTTTTTGATTTTGTTTTTACACCACGTAGTAAAAAACGTCCTGCGGGAGAGCAAGCTCAGCTTGATCAACTCACTGCACAATTTAAACTATATCAATTCAAAGCTTGCCCATTCTGCGTAAAAGTGCGCCGTGCAATTAAACGCGAAGGGTTAAAAGTTGAAACGCGCGACGCGAAAAGTAATGAACAGTATCGTCAAGAATTGCTCGAACAAGGCGGAAAAATAAAAGTACCGTGTCTACGTATCGAAAAAGATAACCAAGTCACTTGGTTATATGAATCAAACGATATCATTGCTTACTTAAATAAAGCTGCAGCTTAATATTCATTTTTCAAGCGCATTTGCTGTGTTAGCATTTAGCGCATATTTTATTGTCCATTGAAAGAGAACATAACCATGACAATTCGTACACGTGTTGCGCCGTCACCAACTGGTGACCCGCATCTTGGTACCGCTTATATCGCCTTATTTAATTACTGTTTTGCTAAGCAGCAAGGTGGCGAATTTGTACTTCGTATTGAAGACACAGACCAAGTACGTAGCACACCAGAATCAGAGCAAGCGATTATGGATAGTCTTCGTTGGTTAGGGCTTGAATGGGATCATGGTCCTGATGTCGGTGGTGAGTTTGGTCCTTATCGTCAATCAGAGCGTAGCGATTTATATAAAAAATATGCACATCAGTTAGTTGATGATGGCAAAGCATTTTATTGTTTTGCAACCAGCGAAGAGCTGGACCAAATGCGTGAAGAGCAAATGGCTGAAGGCCTGCGTCCTAAATACGATGGTCGTGGTTTAAACCTTACGGATGACGAAATTAAAGCCAACTTAGCTGCCGGTAAGCCTTACGTTATACGTATGAATATTCCAAGCGAAGGTACCTTTAAATTTAACGATTACTTACGTGGTGAAATTGAGATCCCGTGGGAAAACGTTGATATGCAAGTGTTACTTAAAGCCGATGGTTTCCCAACTTACTTTTTAGCTAACGTGGTTGATGACCACCATATGGAAATTAGCCATATTTTCCGTGGTGAGGAGTGGATCAACTCTGCGCCTAAGCTGCTAAAATTATATGAAGATTTTGGTTGGCAAGCGCCGGTGCTTGGTCACTTACCACTATTACGTAATCCAGATAAGTCAAAGCTATCTAAGCGTAAAAATCCAACTTCTATTAATTACTATAAAGAAATGGGGTACTTACCTGAAGCGGTACTTAACTACCTTGGACGCATGGGCTGGTCAATGCCGGATGAGCGTGAAAAGTTCACGCTTGCTGAAATGATTGAACATTTTGATATGAAGCGTGTATCTCTCGGTGGCCCAGTATTTGACGTTGATAAACTAAGCTGGTTAAACGGCATGTGGATCCGCGAAAACTTCAGCAACGAAGAGCTAATTCAGCGCTTTGTAGATTGGAAGTTTAATGGGGCAATGCTTGCTAAAGTATTACCAGAGGCGAAAGCCCGCATTAATACCCTATCAGATATGGTTGATTTAGCCGGTCATTTTGTCGGTGGTATTCCAACTTACGACCCTGCGTTACTGACCGCTGGTAAAGCCGATGAAGATGTAATTCGCCAAGCTTTACAGTTCTTTATCTGGGAGCTTGAGGGCTTACGAAGCTGGGAGAAATCAGCAATATTTGCTATAGCTAAAGCGGTGTCTACTTTCCATGAGCTGAAGATTAAAGACTTTTTAGAGCCGATATTTGTCGCTATTACTGGCAAAACGTCTTCAACATCAGTACTTGATGCAATGGAAATATTAGGCTCAGATCTATCGCGCGCACGTTTACGTGTAGCACTTGCGCATTTAGGTATCTCTAAAAAGCAAGCGAAGAATATTGAGCGTGCGTATCGCGAGTATCCTGCTGCATAGGTAAAGTAATCTAGCTAAGCTTGATGATCATTAAAAGCCGAACTTTATTAACGTGGAGTTCGGCTTTTTTGTGGAAAAATAATGGAGTATTGCCAACAAGCAAAGCTAGTGTGTGGACGATGAAATTATAACAGTTGGCTGTTCTCACGCAATTTGTTAGCTCAGCAGTGAAAAGTGGGGTATCGGTGGTTTATTTTTCGAAAAAAAGCCGTGTTTTAAATCAACACGGCTTTGTTGTTTTAATTTGCTTTGCCCTAGACTTTGAACTCATCTACAGACAAGCGTAACTCTTCGGCAAGTTTAGCGACCTCAGAGCTTGATATATTAGTCTGATTAGCTCCTTCAGCGGTTTGTTCAGCAATGGCTACGATAGACTCAAGGCGCTCGCTAATCTCTTGTGAGACTTGTTGTTGCTCTTGTGCTGCTGTCGATATTTCTTCACTCACATCATGTGCTAAAGCAACCGCTGAGGTGATTGAATCCAGTGCTGCGTTGGCTAGGTCTGATTGTTCAACACAAGAATCAGCTTGTTGCTTGCCTTTAGACATTGCAGTTACGGCTGCTTCCGCGCCTGTTTGCAATGATTCGATCATGGCTTGAATTTCTTGAGTCGAGGCTTGTGTTTTACTAGCCAATGAACGAACCTCATCAGCAACAACGGCAAAACCACGACCTTGTTCACCAGCACGTGCTGCTTCAATAGCTGCATTAAGTGCTAGTAAGTTAGTTTGATCCGCGATACCACGAATAACATCAAGAATACTACCAATTGAGGCGCTATCTTGATGAAGCTTATTAATGACTAGTGAGGCTGATTCAACTTCACGAGCTAGCTGCTCAATGGTCGATTTATTCTGGCTAGAAATACCCTTAACACGCTCAGCTTCTTTATCGGCATTTTTGATTTCTTTAAGTGCCTGTTGTGCGCTATTGCTTACTGTTTGTGAGGTACTGCTCATTTCCGTTGTCGCTGTTGCAGCTTGTTCTACCTGTGCTTGTTGATTACGAATTGCTTGACTTGATTCACCGGTGATAGCAGACGTTTCTTCTGAGGCCGCAGCAAGTTGTGTGGAACGAGATATAATACCTTGGATCAAGCTGCGTAAGCTGGCTATAAGTGTATTACAGCTACGCGATAGTTCACCAAATTCATCTTTAGCTGTATCGTCTAGACGTTGTGTCATGTCGCCACTAGCAACAATATCAAGAATGCGGTTTACTTCTGCAAGCGGTTTAATAATGCGGTTAACCGTTATATAAGCTACGATTATGGCTAACAAAGTTGCGCTGATCATACCAACCCAGGTCCATAAATTAGCTGAATCTACGTCGGTCCTAACTTCTTTTTGCAATTCAAAAGCAACATTACTAGCTTGAGAAACTAATTCATTAAGTTGTTTTATTGCAGTTGCCGTAGCTTGCTCTGCCTCTGTAAGTTCCTTTTCAGTCATTGCGATTACATCAATTAAACGCTTTTTGTTAGCTGAAATACTATTGTTGCCGAGAATGTTATCGCGAAGAGAGACGAAGTAATTGTTTAGATCGTTATATAAACCAGGCTCTGCTGCTTCAACAACCGGTTTTAGTAGCTTTAAGCTACGCTCAATCTCCTCTAAATAATAAAGCTGCTCATTTTTGACGATATCTAAGGTATTTTGGGTTTTAACTGTCAGCATGTCAGTGCTGTTGGTGACTAAAGACAAAAAGTTATTTTCTAATTTATTAGCCGCTTGATAGGCTCTGCTATCACTGCTTTCTAAACCATCAATATCGATAATATCCAAAACCACAGAATTAGCATCTTCCGCTGCAAGCTCTATCGTTTCTAATTGTGCTCGTAATGATTTATTGAGTTCTAATTGGGTTTTTTTATCTTTTAATAAATCTTCTACTAATTTAATAAAGCTTTTGTAAGTTCGCTCAACGTTTTGACTATTTTGATTTAGTTGATCGTTGTCACGTACAACGAGTTTTAACTGTGAATAAGCTTTATCAAAGCGTTGTTTTTGTTCGAACACCAACTTTTCAATTGGCGCAAGCTCTGCTGCTGAAGAGGTATAAAAACTAGCTTGGGCGGCTTTACTCATCAGGATAAACTCAACCTGTAGTTCTGAGCTTTGTTCTAATGCCGGCAATGATAATTGATTTACTTGCTGTGCTGAATTATTAATATTTGCGATTCTGAACAGTGAATTACCCCCAATTAAAAGAAGTAATAAGGTGATACAAATAAAACCACCCCAAATACGTTGGCTGACAGTTAAGTTCATATAAAAATTCCATAAAGAGAGTAGCAATTAGACTTTATCGGCTTTATTGCGGATAAGTTAAGTAATTAAATTCAATTACTTTTAACATTCGTTACTATAAATCTAACAGAAGATGATTAATTTTTCAGTTAAATTAGATGAAATCAGTAGAATTAGCGCTAAAGTATTGCTTATTTTTTAACTCCATCAAGCTCAGCTTCCCACCCCATACACAGCCTGTATCCAAAGCATGGATATTTGCATGATTAGTTACGCCCTCAAGAGCAGCCCAATGTCCAAATACAATATGCTGTTTAAAAGTTGTAAATTTTGGGTGCTCAAACCAAGGCATCATTGCAGTAGCGTTAGTAATACTACCTTTATAGCTTAACTCTAATTGTTCATCAAGGGTTAAAAATCGCATTCTGGTAAAGTAGTTAACAATATAACGAAATCGCTCAAACTCATTGAGTTGCTCACTCCAAAGGCCTGGGTGCTGCTCATACATATGTTTGAAAAAATCGCGCGCATTCTCACCTTGATAGCAGGATTCAGCAAATTGAGCATGTTGCAGAGCCTGCTCAATGGACCATGCGGGGTTGAGGCCGGCGTGGCTAATAAATACCTGTTCTGTTTCAAGCCATAGAGCCAATGGTTGCTGCTTTAGCATGGCTATATAAGCAGGTAGTTTTGCTGAACCAAGCAGGGCGGTGAGCTTGTCTTTTGGATTAGCGGGTTTATCTAACATATAATTGGCAATCAGATGTAAGTCATGATTACCTAAGGTAACGGTGATACTATCTTGATGTGTATATAAATAATCTAGGCAGGCAAGAGAGTCGGGGCCGCGGGCGACAATGTCGCCCACTAAATAAAGGTTGTCTTTACTTGGGTTGAAGTCAACTTGCAGCAACAAAGCTTGAAATTCTTTATAACAACCTTGTAGATCACCTATCGCATAATTTGCCATTATTTAACCTAAATTCGGGAGAATAAATCTATCTCCTGTGGCTATTTTCAACGCTAACTGCGTTGAATCTACTTGCAATAGGCCAGCTATTGACGCGTAAATTCGCCTTGTTATCTCTGAAAATCTCCGACAGGACAGCTTAAAGGCTAGTTATATCATTAAATCAATGCGTTAATAAATATCTTAACCCGATTTCAGGTTATTTAATGTAAAATATTAGGCAGTGATAAACGAAAAACATTAATAGGTGCATCAAACTCTGTACCGAACTCATTCTTCAAGGTGTAATAACCTTGCATCGTTCCTACGGGAGTATCTAGCACTGCACCACTGGTATATTTATAGCTTTCACCAGGACCAATAGTTGGTTTTTCACCGACGACGCCTTCACCTTGTACTTCGATTTCTTTACCATTTGCATCAGTGATCAACCAATAGCGGCTAATTAACTTTGCGCTGCATAGACTGTGATTTTTAATGGTAACGGAATAAGCAAATACATATTTATCAAGTTCAGGTTGTGATTGACCCTCAACATAAAATGTTTCTACCGATACTTTGATGGGTGAGCCCAAATTACTGCTTGTTGTCATAAATCCAATTAGCTATATCAATAAATTGTTGTAACGAAAGGCTTTCAGCACGCAACGTGATATCTATACCAATGCTAGTTAATTCATCTGCGGTGAGTAAATTAGCTAAGCTGTTGCGCAGTGTTTTGCGGCGCTGATTAAAGGCCTCTAAACACACAGTGTTAAGAATTTTAGTACTTTTTGCTGTACGTTGCTCTGGCTTTTTCGGTATTAAACGAATAACGGCAGAATCAACTTTCGGTGCTGGTTTAAAACACTCTGGTGGTACTTCGATGACAGGCATTGCATTACAGTAATACTGTGTCATTACGCTCAAGCGACCAAATGTTTTACTACCAGGTCCTGCTACCATGCGTTTCACCACTTCTTTTTGTAGCATAAAGTGCATATGCTCAATGTTGTCGGCAAACTCAAATAAATGGAACAGCAATGGTGTTGAAATATTGTATGGTAAATTACCAAACACTTTTAGTTTGTTGCGGTCAGCTTTGATCAAACTTGAAAAATCAAATTTCATCGCATCACCTTGATGCACAGTAAGCTTAGGCCCTAAAAATGGGTGCTCAGTTAAGCGCTGGGCTAAATCTTTATCTAGTTCAACAACCGTTAAGTGGCCACTTAGCTCACTTACCGGTTCAGTGATAGCACCTAGACCAGGACCGATTTCAACTAAATTATCTTCAGGTTTAGGATCAATCGCGGTGACGATTTTATCGATGATCATCTCATCACATAAAAAGTTTTGCCCAAAACGTTTGCGGGCGCGGTGTCCTAAATGTACTTTATCTGTCATTGATTTTGTGCTTTTTCATGGGCGAGCTTAATTGCTTCGCGGATCGCTAATTCAAAACTACCTACATCAGCATCACCAGTACCTGCTAAATCGAGCGCCGTACCGTGATCAACTGAGGTGCGTATAAACGGCAAACCAAGGGTGATATTAACTGATTTGCCAAAACCTTTGTATTTTAGCACAGGTAAACCTTGATCGTGATACATTGCAAGCACTGCATCAGCTTGTGATAGATATTTGTCTTGGAACAAGGTGTCAGCAGGCAATGGCCCGATTAAATTCATACCTTCACTATTTAGCTGTTCAATGGTTGGGGTGATGGTGTCAATCTCTTCACGCCCTAAATGGCCATCTTCACCCGCATGAGGGTTAAGCCCACAGACTAAAATACGTGGTTTTTCGATACCAAATTTAGTTTGTAAATCATGGTTTAAAATACCTGCAACTTTACTTAAACGCTCACTTGTAATAGCACGTGATACATAAGCCAGTGGGATGTGCGTGGTCACTAGTGCAACTCTTAAGCCTTCAGTAGCTAATAACATCACCACATCAGGGGTGTTTGATTGCTGGGCAAAGTATTCGGTATGGCCACTAAATGAAATGCCAGCTTTATTGATAATACCTTTATTAACAGGACCAGTTACAACGGCTGCAAACGTACCATTCATATTCTTTTCGCACGCGATACGCAAGGTATCGAGTACGTATTGACCGTTGGCATCATTTAACACACCCATCTCAACGTCGGCACCTAAATCAACTTGGTGCAGATAGACACTTCCTGCAGGGGCGATTACAGCTGGTGCATTTTCATCAAATGGAATTAAATTGATTGTTAAACCAAGCTGTTTGGCTCGCTGTTGTAATAATTGCTTATCAGCAATCACAACCAGCTGCGCAGGCCAATCATGCTGTGCAAGTTGCAACAGTAAATCTGGGCCGATCCCGGCAGGTTCGCCAGGAGTAATTGCAATACGTAGGATCATTGGTTATTCATCAATTGGGAAAATTTCAACATGGGCTTGCTCACGCATTTCTTGCTGCCAGTTAAAGCTTTCTTCTTTAAATTTACGATTAAAGAGCATGCCGTGAGCACGGTTACGTTTAGCTAGTTCGGTTTTATCAGCTATACGTTTGTCTAATAGCTGCACTATATGCCAACCAAATGTGGTTCTAAACGGGTCACTGATCTCATTTTTATCAAGTGATAGTAGGGCATCTCTAAACTGTGGCGCATAGGTCGTAGGATCTGTCCAATCGTACTCTCCACCTTTAAGTGCAGAGCCTGGATCTTCTGAATACTCTTTAGCAAGTTCACCAAAGTCAGCAGTCCCAGCACGTAAATCTTTAGCAAAGCCATTAAGCATATTGCGGGCTTTTTCTTCGCTTAAGATGATTGACGGCTTGATTAAGATATGGCGAGAGCGCACTTCGGTTGTTTCAACAACCTGGCGACCACGAATGTCTTGAACTTTAATAATATGAAAACCAGCGCCTGAACGAAGCGGGCCTATAATGGCATCTTTTTTGGTGCCCTTAACTGCTTCAGCAAAGAGTGATGGCATTTCATTAATGCTCATCCAGCCTAATTGACCACCTTCAAGTGCTTTTGAACCACTTGATGATGAAATGGCGATACGTTTAAATTCTTTCCCGTCTTGTAAAAACTCAATAACTTTATCTGCGCGAGTTTTTGCGCTAGCAATTTCATCCGCAGTGGCATTATTTGGAATATCAACGAGGATATGGCCAATGTCATACTCTTCCGTATTTTGACCTTGGCTTTCCATTATTTTTAAGAGATTATCAACTTCTTGTGGGCTAATATAAATACGACGGTCTACGTTTGCGCGCATTACTTGTTGAGTTGTGATCTCTTTACGAATTTCTTCACGATAAGATTGGAAACTCTCGCCTGATGATTCAATAGTACGGCGTAGGTCTGCGATTGTTCCGCCTTGCTCTTTCGCCATACCAACCAAAGTTTGGTCCAGTTGGCTATCAGAGATTTCTAACCCCATACGCTCAGCTAATTGCATCATCAACGCTTGATTTACTAAACGCTCCATTGCTTGAATACGTAGCGTATCATCCGAAGGTAATTCTTGTCCTTGCTCTTTGGCTTGGGTTTTTACGCGGTTAACAATAGTGTTTACTTCACTTTGTAAAATAACCCCTTGGTTTACAATACCAACCACCTTATCTATTTCAACAGGGGCTGCGAAAGCGCTTTGGCATAAACCAAGCGTCAAAAATGCTGATGCTAATAATTTTTTTAAATTCATACTTTTTCTAATACTCTTGCTAATAGTACGGTGATACTAGTTATTAAGAAAATACGGTCTACGATAGCCAAAAATACCTTGTTGTAATAATTTTTGTGCATCATAACGGCTTTTACTACCTAACCCTTTTAAGACAATATTAAATCCAATACTTGAATCAAAAGTGGCTTGTTCTTGGCCTATCGCTTGATTTAAATCAGTTGCGATTTGGCGACGGGCGGTAACTTGAAAGGCCCAACAGCATGATTCATATTGCAATCCGCTGAACACCTCGACACTACGACCGTTTTCTAAATCACGGTGATAGCTACTTACAAACTGCCATTGATCACTGAGCGGAATGCTAGTAAAAAAGCCAACTTGTTCGATTGTATTGCCTGAGACATCATTTGCATAGCGATGGTTCAATTGAACGAGTTGATTATCGTCACCTTTATAATCTAAGGTCACATTTGACTGGATAATCTGTTTACCATCGGTGTCATATTGAATTCCGCCTGATAAATACCAGCGGCGGTGCCAATGTAACATGGTTTGTGCGGCAAACAAGGCATTATAGTTGGTATCTGAGTTTAACCCTTGCGATGTTGGCTTGGCTGAGTCACTTAAATAAAATATTTGACCAGCACTAAAATTAAACAACTCTTCACTTTTATTATTAAATAAACGCGTGGTTGCACCTAATGTAAATTGATTTGCTGCGGCTATACGATCCACACTTGAAAAACGACTATCACGGAATAAACCAAAAAAATCATCTTGTAATTTTGTTGTATCGTATAAACCTATATTGGATTGATCTTTATTCGGTGTATACAAATACTGCAGTTGTGGCTCTAAGGTTTGAATACCATCATCAGCGAAGATAGTGGTTTCACGCTCAAAGTTTAATTGGCTGTATAAACGCACTTTAGGCAAAGTACGCGATACTGATTTAGCATAATCAGTATTTGCCAAATCACCTTCTTGCTTATAGTTAGTGTGCAATACGCTAAATTCAGATAAAAACGACCATGCATGCTCTTGGTAGCCGTAGCTTGCTTTTGGTTCGATGTGTAAACGAGTTGCCTTTTCAATAACTTGAGTGTCATTTGTAAAGTGGCTCAGTTCACCGTCTAGGGTAAGTTCAATATCCTGAAAACTAAATGGTGCTGTTTGCGAAAAGCTAATTTGTGGCCACGCCGCATACGATTCAACATGATCACCGAGCACTTCAAAGTTTTGTACTTTTATATCTGTACGCCAAGTATCACCTAAGTGTGATAACGAGCCAGTACGGTACAGTTGTGTGTCAGTACGTGTTGCGTAATTAGAACCCAAATCAGTGAGATAGTTATCATCGCTGACGTTGGTTATATCAACATTAGCACGCCAATTTTCGGCAAAATAACTTTGTTGTTGCCAGTGAAATAGAAAGCGCTCTTTGAGTTCTGGTTCGGAGTCGTCTTTGTCAAGGTATTCAAGTGCTACGAGACCTTCATTGCTATCACTCAAATAACGAAATTCGGTTTGCAGCTGCAAGCCTTTTTTAGACATATAGCGTGGTGTAATCGTGGCATCAAAGTTTGGTGCAATATTCCAATAATATGGAGTAACTGTTTCTACGCCGTAGCGATCTGAACTGGAAATATTGGGTGTTAATAAGCCCGACTTTCTGCGATTATCAATTGGGAAAGTGAAATAGGGTAAATAAAGTACAGGCGTATCCATAATACGCAATACCATATCATGGGTTTCGCCCCAGCCTTCATCACTGGATAATAAAATTTGTTCAGCTTGAATTGCCCACACGGGCGTATCGCTTGGACAGGTAGTAAAGCTTGCGTTCAGCAGATCTAAGCCAGACTTATTAATAGTGAGCTTTTCCGCTCCGCCGTGTGCTTGTTGATCCGTCAGCTTATAATCGGCACCAAGTAGGCTGATTTCAGAACTATTTAAATCAGCATTAAGACCTGAGCTATTTACTTCACTGATAGTGTCACGGTAAGTAATAGGGCCAGTTGCATTAAGTAACCCACGCTGTTTGTCAATTAGCGCACTTTGTGCGGACAAACTCATAGTAAGGGTGTTAATATCAACATTACCGGTAAATTCTGCGCTTTGGGTGCCAAGCAGTTCAATATCATCTGAACGGATATCGATCATGCCTAAGTCAAGGCCAGCAAGCGGTTGCCAAGCTCTGGTTTGCATTGAATTGCCACAAAAGTTGTGTGTCAGTTCAGTTTCGGCGAACGATGGTGCGCTGATCACACTTAGCATCATCATGCCCCAGGTTTTGCTCATTTATTAACCTTAATATGCTGTCGTTGGATGTAAGAATGACATAATAAAGGAAAACAATGGCAAATACAGTAATTGACTTAGTGAAAAATAGATATCTTGTAAAATGAATCGTTATAAAAGTTTACAGCAGTTTTTAAATCCGCACTTCGAAGATGAAGTATACCAGCTAGCTGCGATCACCGGAGACGCCAGCTTTCGTCGTTATTTCCGTCTAAATCGCGGTCAAGATAGCTATATAGTTATGGACTCAGATCCAGCTAAGCTCGATAACACTCCTTATATAGAACTCAACAAAGTTTTTTCTGAGCATGGTTTCAAACTACCAAAAATATTACATGCTGATGAAAAGCAAGGGTTCTTCTTATTAAGCGATTTAGGCAACACACATCTTGCTGATATGCTAGATGATAAAGAACGTATTAATCACTATAAACACCTTATAAAACTTAGTGCACAATGGGCAAAAATGCCGCCTGTTGAGCACATGAAAGATTTTGATCGGGCATTTTTAGAATTAGAACTAAGTATTTTTTTAGAATGGTTGGTAGAGGGATTTTTAGAGCTAGAAGTTACTGTTGCAGAACGTACTTTATGGCAAACGAGCTGTGAGTTATTAATTGAAAATATACTCGCGCAACCTAGCGTCACCGTACACCGTGATTTTCATAGCCGTAATATTATGCACAGTGAACAGCAATGGGCAATTATTGACTATCAAGATGCCGTGCAAGGCCCGGTATGCTATGACCTGGTATCGTTACTGCGTGATTGTTATTTTAAACTTCCTCACGATGAACTTGAATACTTACTTGAGCATGCATTTGCTGAGTTTGAGCAACAGGGCTTGCTCAGTAACATCAGCTTTGCAACCTTTAAACAATGGTTTGATTTAACCGGTATTCAACGCCATTTAAAAGCGGCGGGTATTTTTTGCCGGTTAAATTTACGCGATGGTAAACTCGGTTATATGGATAATGTATTACCGACACTGCGCTACATTAGTGATGTGGCGCAAGATCATTCATCGTTGGTGGAGCTGGGTAAATGGATCAACAGTAAGATTATTCCTGCTACCTTAGTCGCACTTAATAAAGTGCCAACTAAATAATGAAAGCGATGATTTTAGCCGCGGGTCGCGGTCAGCGAATGATGCCACTTACCGCAGAATTACCTAAACCTATGTTAAAGGTGCAAGGAAAACCATTAATCGAGCATCATATTGAGCGACTAAAAACAGCAGGGATCACTGATTTTATTATTAACCTTGCTTGGCAAGGAGATAAGATCCGTGCTTACTTTGGCGATGGTAGCCGGCTTGGTGTACATATTGAGTATAGCCAAGAGCCTGAGCAGGGATTAGAAACTGCAGGTGGTATTATTCAAGCATTACCTTTGCTTGGTGAGCAATTTATTGTTATTAATGGCGATATATTTACCGACTATGATGTTAGTTCATTACTGCATATTCACTTAGATGCGGGCGAGGCACATATTGTGTTGGTTGAAAATCCAGCCCACAACCCAAATGGTGACTTTACGTTGCGTCATCTAAGCGCAGATAGCCCCAAGTATACATTTTCTGGTATTAGTCGCTTTCATCAGCAATTTTTTGCAGGAATTACAGCGGGTACTCATCGCTTAGGGCCATTATTAAAAAGTAAATTGGCTGAGCATGTTGTCTCTACGGAGCTGTACATAGGTAACTGGGACGATATCGGAACTCCAGAACGATTAGCTCAATTGAATGAGTTGTTGATAGAGCAACAAAAAACTCATTAAGTAATTCACATATAATAGGAGCGCCTCATGTGGGGTAAAATTTTAGGTGCCTGCTTTGGCTTTATGTTTGGGCGTATTATAGGCTTATTTATAGGCTTATACCTGGGCCATATGTTTGACAAGAGTTTAAAGCAGAACTTTGATAAAGCCGGCGGCTTTTCAAGCTTATTTAAAGGCGATGATGATATTAATCAGCGCCAAGCGTTATTTTTTACCAGCTGTTTTGGAGTAATGGGGCACATTGCTAAGTCAAATGGCCGCGTAAGCGAAACCCACATCCGTGCTGCCAGTTTATTTATGGATGAAATGGGACTCACTGGTGATGATCGCAAAGAGGCACAAGATGCATTTAAAGCGGGAAAAGACGCTGATTTTTCATTAAAAGAAACTGTTTTCGATTTTAAAGAGCGTTTTGCTCGTCGCCATGATTTATTACAACTGTTTTTAGAAATTCAAATCCAAATGGCGTTTTCTGATGGGGTGTTAGCTGCGCAAGAAAAGGAGCTACTCCAAGATGTAAGTAAGTTATTAGGGATCTCTAAAACTCACTTTGCATTTGTACTTAAACGTTACCAAGCTGAATTTTCATTTCGTCAGCAACAACAACGCTATCAACAGCAGCAACAACGTCAACAAGGGCAAAGCAGTAGTTATCGTGAAGGCTCAGGGCATCATGTACCGCCAAATAGTGGCATGAGCCGTACTCAAGCTCTGGCTTTGCTGGGGCTAAATAATGAGGCGAGTGAACGAGAAGTAAAAGTAGCGTACCGTAAATTAATGGCGCAGCACCATCCTGATAAATTAGTTTCTCAAGGTTTACCTAAACATATGATGGAACTGGCAGTCAAGAAAAGCCAAGATATTCAAGCCGCTTACGAATATTTAAAAAAGGCGGCGTAAAAACCCGTCTACTTCTTTGGTCAAGCGCTCATGTTGCTCAGGCTCAGAGCGCAAACCAAACAGCTCACGTTGGCGGTAATCATATTTACTGTGACGTTTAACCCAGCGTTTTCTATCCGCCACACTCAGCAGTAAGTCTGGGTTATCTATGTTGTAGTAAATATCCAATAACGGCGGGCTAATAGTCGATATAATCGCGTTAAGTTGTTGGTTACGTCTACTGTTTGGTAAATAACTGCTAAGGCTGACAAATGCATCTATGTTGGTATTTGGATATTCGCCATAGTGTTCGAGCAATACTCCAGCAGAGGCACCTTGTGCAATAACAACAATTTTTCCATCTTCATCCAATGCACTTTGATACAACGCATTAAAGCGTGCAATTAAGTTGAGTTTATAATTATCTATTATCGCATTGCTTATATGAGCGATAGCATCAACATGTACAACAGGAGTAGCTGTGTCAGCTGATGGTTCGCCATTGTCTAAACTTGTAGTTTGCTTAGCCGTTGCAGGTTCAGTTGTTTCACTTGCATCCGCAGATGGCGCTGCTTGCCAATCAATATCGGGTACCGTCATAGCAATTGTGGCATAGCCTAAATCGTTAAGTTGCGTACGTAAAAAGTTGAGCCCGTTGTTATTGGTAGGTAAGTGTTGCCAATCAGGGATAATCAACACCACACCGCGCTGCTGGGCACTCATGTGTTGGCGATATAAACTTAAAAACTCAGTATCACCGGCAAGTAGCGGTTTTAGTTCATCTTGCGGCATTAAGCGTGATAAATCATTACTGCTGATTGTTGACCATGGTGTGGGTGCAATAAAGTCGGCTGCTTGGGCTGGCATGGCCAAGAAAGTCGCGTAAACCAAACTAATTAATTGCCATACTTTAAACTGTTTGCCGATAGCCATATAAACCACCACGATGAATCAATAAGTTGTTATCGGCGTGTACAGCAAAAAGTTTAGTGTGATTTTAAGCTCGTAATTAAAACTCTGGCTCAGCTTCAAAAGTCATAATTTGTGCTGTTCCTGGGTGAGTGAGCTGTAGCATTTGTGCGTGCAATTGCAAGCGCGGGGCAGCAGCCAGGGCATCAGGGTGAGCATAGAGCCTATCGCCTAAAATAGGGTGCCCCAATGACAACATATGCACACGTAATTGATGTGAGCGTCCGGTAATAGGGGTAAGTTCCACACGAGTGGCGTGCAACTCATGCTCCAGTACAGTGTAATGAGTTAAAGAGGGCTTCCCCTTGTCATGATCAACCATTTGCTTAGGGCGGTTTGGCCAATCACAGATCAGTGGCAAATTGACTGATCCCGTTAATGGCTCTAATTTACCGTACACTCGTGCAATATAGCGCTTTGCAGTTTGGCGTTCTTGAAACTGCATACTTAAATGACGATGAGCCGCTTTATGCATTGCTAAACAAATAATTCCAGAGGTTGCCATATCTAAGCGGTGAACTATTTTTGCCGTAGGAAAAACACGGTTAACGCGAGCTATCAAACAATCGGCGTGTTTAGGATCTTTTCCTGGCACAGTCAAAAGTTCACTGGGCTTGTTGACGATCAGTAAATCATCATCTTGAAATAAAATGGTTAAATACGGATCTAATGGAGGATTGTAGTTAATTAACACGGCCGACCTCAATGATTTATGAGCGCGCTATTTTAGAGAAGTCATCGCTTATACACAATCAATAACGTATTAGATTAGACGCGAGAGTATTAATGAGCGAGTTAATTGGCAAGTAGTCGTTAAGCAAAGGGTATTTTTGGGCAAAAGAAAAGCGCGAACTATCGCTAGTCGCGCTTGCGGAATCTTCTAATTTTCTGCATCCTGCAATTGAACTTAATCAACTCCTAAACTTTACTAATCCATGTGATCACACTGTTACTTATTCGTTCTGCGTGATATAGGCTATCCGTGCCTCTGTCCTATGTGCTTCCTTTTGATCCTTTTTGATAATCTCTATTACCGGTCCTTTACGCATCGTCCTGATGCTATCCCTTAGTTAACAGTTCCATTGTGATACCCTTTAGGGCCTGTCCATCTGTCCGCTTTTATAACATCCTGTCTAACAACTCTCTTGCGAGCCCTGTTGTTATTCCTTTTCGCATCATCTTGACGCTGTCCGTGTATTTACTATCCTTAGTGCTACTCATCCTGAGCCTGTCCGTGAATCCATTTTTTCCTAACGTAACCTTTAATTCGAGGTTTATGAGTAATCATTCCTTGTCCGTTTACTCATTTAAGCGTCACTGCTTAACCGATGAAGTAAGTATATAGAGTATCTGCAAACAAAATAGGCTAAAAACAGTAACGAAAATACAGTCATTATTTTGAAATTTTATAATAGTTATTATATTTCATGTGGTTAGTTTGTTTTTAGACTTTTTTTATGATGTTTTATACTCAATAGCTGTCATAACCGTGAGATATATCGCACAAGTGATTTCCATTATGGGCATGGTCATCATTGATTAAGATTTAATAAGTGCACTTTTTCAAGGAGCAAGTTATCATTACATGATAATAGTTATTATTTAGTTGGAAGCGATTTATGAAAAAGACATTAGCGGCTTTAGTTGGCTTAGTGTTAACAACCCCTGTGTTTGCAGATGAAGCAGTAAATATTTACTCTTTTCGACAACCGTTTTTAATTCAGCCAATATTAGATGATTTTACTAAGCAAACAGGCATTAAAACAAATGTGGTGTTTGCTAAAAAAGGATTAATAGAGCGTGTTAAGCGTGAAGGAAAGCATAGCCAAGCTGATTTAGTCTTAACCTCTAATTTTAGTGATTTAGTGCAGCTAGATGAATTAGATTTAACCCAAACAATTAATAGTGAAACCGTTAATAGTAATGTACCGGCTAAGTTTCGTGATGTTGAAGGACAATGGGTTGCATTAACTAAGCGGGTGCGTAACGTTTATTCATCAAAAGAGCGCATAGGTGCATTAGCGCATTTAAGCTATGAAGAATTAGCCGATCCTAAATACAAAGGCAAAATTTGCACCCGTTCGGGTAAGCACCCATATAATTTAGGCTTGGTCGCTTCAATGATTGCACACCATGGTGAAGCAGAAACTAAAAAATGGCTTGAAGGTGTGAAAGCAAATTTAGTTCGTAAACCTCAAGGTAATGACCGCGGGCAAGTAAAGGCAGTAAAAGAAGGCTTATGTGATTTAGCGATCGGTAATAGTTATTACTTTGGTAAGATGATGGAAGATCCCGAGCAAAAACCATGGGCTGATGCCGTACATATTAACTTTCCGAATCAAGATAACAGAGGCTCACATATTAACGTATCTGGTGTAGTTATGACCAAGTACGCTAAAAATCCTGAAAATGCCTTGAAACTAATCGAGTTTATGACCGACAATAAGGCGCAAAATATGTACGCTTCGGTCAATATGGAATATCCAGTAAGGCTGGGCGTTGAATTATCAAGCTTAGTAGCATCATGGGGTAGCTTTAAGGAAGATAGCTTAGCGCTTGATGAAATTAGCAAATATCGTCCTTTAGCACTTAAGCTAATTGATGAGGTGAAGTTCGACCTTTAATGAGTTTAAAATTTTCACTGTCGCGATGGCAGTTATTCGCGTGGGTTATTGGCATAGTGTTGATAACCCCATTGTGTTTTTTATTGTTCGAATCACTACAAGGCGATTCTGACGTATTTAGCCACCTCTGGGATACCGTGCTATGGGATTATACCCGCAATACACTGTTACTTATTTTGGGTGTTGGCGTTGTCAGTTGTATTATTGCCCTTCCGCTTGGCTGGTTAACCGCTTATTGTGATTTTCCCGGCCGTAAACAGTTTGAGTGGGCGCTTATGCTGCCCCTTGCGATGCCGACCTATATTATTGCTTACGTTTACACTGATCTGTTTGATTATGCCGGTCCGGTGCAAATAGGGTTACGCGAATGGTTTGGTTGGCAATCACCTAATGATTATTGGTTTTTTGATATTCGTACTTTATCTGGTGCGATTATTATGATTGCCTTAGTGCTTTATCCTTATTTGTATTTGATTTTTAAAACTGCATTACGCGAACAGTCATTTAAATTGGTGCAGGCGAGTCAGTTGATGGGATTATCACCTAAGCAGAGCTTTTTCAAAGTTAGTTTACCACTTGCTCGAGGGGCGATTGTGGCTGGACTGACGCTGATCAGTATGGAAGCAATGGCTGACTTTGCAACCGTTAATTATTTTGCGGTAAGTACTTTAACCACAGCGGTTTATGATACTTGGTTAGGGTATTATTCGTTAACAGCTGCGGCTAAAATTTCAGGTATTATGTTACTTATATTGTTTTTAGCGTTAACGATGGAGCGTTTTAGTCGTCGTAATCAAGCTGTATTTGAGCGCCAACCAAGCGTCAACAGTGATGCGCTATATAACTTAACGGGCAAAAGTGCATGGCTGGCAACTATCTTTTGTATTGCAGTGTTATTTTTTGCCTTTATATTACCTGTCGCTGTGTTAATGGGTTATGCCATTTCATATTTCGGACAAGCATGGAATAGCGTATTTTTTCTCTATGCATGGCAAAGCTTTAAAGTCGCGGCCATCGTGAGCATTATCACCATTATTTTGAGTCTGTTAGTGGTATTTTATCAGCGCATTGCTAAGCAGCAATATCCACTTGTACCTGGGCGATTAGCCAGTACAGGTTATGCGTTACCTGGAACAGTACTCGCTATTGCAGTGTTGTTACCATTGACCTTGTTAGACGATAAATTAAATACTTGGTTAGAGCCAATAGGTATTACACCGGGGCTATTATTGAGCGGTACTTTGTTTGCAATTATATTTGCATATGTGGTGCGCTTTTACGCTATAGCTCATGGTGCAATTGAAGCTAGTTTTATGCGGATAAGCCCATCGCTTGATATGGCGAGTCAATCAATGGGGAAAAGCCAAGGCCAAACTCTACGCAAAGTACATATCCCGTTATTACGTCGTGGTATTTTAACCGCAGGATTGTTGGTATTCATTGAATGCATGAAAGAATTACCTACCGCATTGTTATTAAGGCCATTTAATTTTGAAACCTTAGCGACTCATGTGTTTCAGTATGTCAGTGATGAGCAGTTAGAGCTGGCGTCTATTTCAGCGTTAGCAATTGTTTTGGTGGGGTTAATTCCTTTATACTTTATTAATCGCTCGATGGAGCAACGCAGTTAATGAGCAGTTTAGTATTAGAAAATTTATCGTATCAATACAACGGCACATCCGTGATTGAGCACTTAGATTTAACTGTCGCACAAGATGAAATAGTGTGTTTACTCGGTGCTAGTGGCTGTGGAAAAACCACCACATTAAAAGCTATTGCTGGGCTGATTGAAGCAAAGCAAGGAAAAGTATTTATTGATAGTAAGTTAGTCAGTGATGAGCATACTTTTTTAGCGCCAGAGTATCGAAATATTGGCATGATGTTTCAAGATTATGCGCTATTTCCACATTTAACTGTGGCTGATAATATTGCCTTTGGCTTAACCAATATGACAAAAGCGGATAAGTTAAAGCGCGTTGCTGAAATGCTTGAGTTAGTGCATTTAATTAATTGTGCAGAACGTTTCCCGCATCAGTTATCTGGGGGTCAGCAGCAGCGAGTGGCAATTGCTAGGGCACTGGCTTATAAACCTAGTTTATTGTTATTAGATGAACCGTTTTCCAATATTGATACGCAAGTACGGTTTGAGTTAATTGCAGATATTCGTCGTATTATTAAAACCCAGCAAGTATCAGCTGTATTTGTTACTCATTCAAAAGAAGAGGCATTTGCGTTTGCTGATACATTAGCGGTAATGCACTGTGGGAAAATTGCTCAACAAGGTACGTCTGAGCAGCTATTTAGTGCTCCAAGCTCAAAGGTAGTTGCAGAATTTCTTGGTCAGGGCATATACTTAGATGCAGAAGTATTAACAGCAACTGAATATCATACTGCTTTCGGATGTGTTGAGTCATTAGTTACGCATCGTCATGTTAAGCAAGTTGGGAAACTTTATGTTCGCCCACACCATCTTGAGTTAATACCTTTTCAATCACAAGGCTGTAGTGCAAATACGGTGACTATTTTAAACAGTCGTTTTGTTGGTTCGCATTTTGTGTATAAGGTTATGGTTGATGGACAAGAAATTGAAGTTGCTGCTCAGTTGGGCCATTCATTTTTAGCAAATGAACAGGTGACAATAAAAATAACACCACACACGGTTAACTTTTTCGCAGATTAAGTGCTTTAGTATTTTTAATTTCATTAAAAACGCCGTGTATGAGATTTTGAGTTAAGGAAATACCATGGCGCAAGCGCAATCTGGAATTTGTGCTGAGGCAAACTTGCACGGTTTACATTTGTTTTTTAATGTATTTGATGGCCACGATGAGTCATTACGCAAAAAGTTAAAATACGTTAGCGCTATCCAAGATGAGTTTTCAGATCAGTTTTCTGAATCGATGCTCTCCAGCCTAGTTGCAGTGGGGGCACAGTATTGGCCGCACATTCTGCCTGAATTTCTGCCTAGTGAATTACAGAGCTTTCCTAATATTCCTCATAATGATCATATTATGGGGGCTCAGCCTTTTGATTTATTTGTCCAAATTCGTTCCGATAGGGAAGATGTAAACCATTTATTTGCTTTGCAAATTCTTAAGTTATTTGCCCCCGATGTTGAATTGGTTGAGCAAGTGCGAAACTTTCGATTTTTAGATGGTCGCGATTTTAATGGTTTTATACTCGGTGGTGACACTCCTCATGGTCGCCAAAAGCGCATCACAGCGTTAATCAATAAACCCAACCATTTTGAAGATCAAGGCAGTTACGTACATATACAGCGCTATAAGCATGACTTAAGTGTGTGGCAAAATTTACCTCTGAGTGAGCAAGAGCAAATAATGGGACGCACTCGCTTAGATAATACCTTGATTATGCCTGCGACTGAGAATAGTCATGCTGTACGCACTGAGTTAAAAGATGAGCAAGGGCAACCACTGCAATTAAATCAAAACATGCCTTATGGTGACGTTTACGAACAGGGTATATTAGCGATTAGTTATGCAGCACAGGGAAATGCATTTGAGCAAGTATTACGAAGTCGATTAGGTGATGCCGATTGCTACGATCATTGGCTTGATTTTACTCAAGCCGATATGGGTTCTGCGTTTTTTGCCCCATCAATTAACTTTTTAAAGCAGCTGTAAAAAGTTTGAATCGGTAGATTTATACCGTATCAAATAAAATACGCACACGTTCAAGAGTTACATCAATTTCAGATACTTTAGCTGGAGCGATAAAAATAGTATCGTCACCAGCAATGGTACCTAGTACGCCATCTGCTTTACCTAATGAATCTAATAGTCGAGCAATTAATTGTGCAGCTCCTGGGCTGGTTCGAATAATGATCATCATTTCGTTATGCATTATATCAATCACTAACTGACGTAATGGGCTTTTCGCTGTAGGTACGCCCATTTCAGCAGGCAAACAATAGACCATTTCTTGTTTGGCATTACGAGTGCGTACCGCGCCAAACTTGCTTAACATCCGCGACACCTTACTTTGACTAATATTATCAAAGCCTTGCTCTTTTAGGGCGTCAACAATCTCACCTTGTGAACCAAAGTTTTCTTCTTTTAAAAGTGCCTTAAAGGCCTTTACTAATGCTTCTTGTTTATCTTGTGGTTGCATATTATAGGTTCTTATTCATAAGTGATGCGCTAATTGTACACAATGTTGCATACTTATGCAGTAGTTGTTTGCTTTTGCGATGGATTTTAGTGCTGTAAACCAGCAAGTTTACAACTATGGTCTAAATTATATGTGAAATAAGCAGGATAAATTTGTCTTTAGTCGTTAATTTCATTATCTTTAGAGCCACAAATATTTCCTACCTCAAATTACGGAGAATTCCAATGAAAGTTGCTGTATTAGGTGCTGCTGGCGGTATCGGCCAAGCGTTGTCTTTATTATTAAAAACAGGCTTACCAGCTGGTTCTGAATTATCACTTTATGATGTTGCTCCAGTTGTTCCTGGTGTTGCTGTTGATCTTTCTCATATCCCAACTGACGTTAAAGTTGCAGGCTTTGGTGTTGATGCACTAGATCAAGCGTTAACTGGTTGTGATATCGTTCTTATCCCTGCTGGTATGCCACGTAAGCCTGGTATGGACCGCGCTGATTTATTTAATGTTAATGCTGGTATTATCAAAACATTAGCAGAAGGTATTGTTGCTAACTGTCCAAAAGCATTAGTGGGTATTATCACTAACCCAGTAAATGGCACTGTGCCAATTGTTGCGGAAGTATTCAAAAAAGCAGGTACTTACGACGCGAAACGTGTTTTCGGTATTACCACTCTTGATGTGATCCGTTCAGAAGCATTTGTAGCTGAGCTTAAAGGTGTTGACGTTGCAACTGTGAAAGTACCAGTAATTGGTGGTCACTCAGGCACAACAATCCTTCCGTTACTATCTCAAGTTGAAGGCGTTACTTTCACTGATGAAGAAGTTGCTGCACTTACTCCACGTATCCAAAATGCAGGTACTTGAAGTAGTAAATGCAAAAGCGGGCGGTGGTTCTGCAACATTATCAATGGGCGCTGCTGCTGCACGTTTTTGTATGTCTTTAGTTAAAGGCTTACAAGGTGAAGACGTTGTAGATTACGCTTACGTTGCTGTTGAAAATGGCGATGCTGCATATTTTGCACACCCAGTACGTTTAGGTAAAAACGGCGTAGAAGAAATTCTTTCTTACGGTGAACTAAGCGCATTTGAAGAGCAAGCTAAAAACGACATGCTTGATACGCTGAAAAAAGACATCCAAGAAGGTGTTGATTTCATCAACGCTTAATTGCTAAGTCGATTGATACAAAAAAGCCTGCATTTGCAGGCTTTTTTATGCTCGAAGGATTTTTATACATTAGGTGTTTATTAGTGATTACGATCAACGGCAATACGAGCCAAGCTAACGAGTGCTTCTTTATACGGTGATTCATCTAATACAGATAAACACGCAATCGCTTTATCAGCTTCTTCGTTGGCTTTATTCATCGTAAACTCAAGTGCTTTGGTTTCATTGAGGGCACTTAGAATAGCTTCTAAGTGGTCCATACCATTACTGTGCTCAATGGCATCACGGATCAACTGTACTTGCTCAGCATTACCGTGGCGCATAGCATAAAGTAGTGGCAGGGTAGGTTTGCCTTCGGCCAGATCATCACCGATGTTTTTACCTAACTGCTCAGCATCAGCATTGTAATCAAGTACGTCATCCACCAATTGAAAAGCGGTTCCTAAATGCATACCATAAAGATTAAGCGCTTGCAGCGTAGAGTCGTCTTTTTCGGTAATAATCGCAGCAAGGCCTGTTGCAGCTTCAAATAATTTAGCTGTTTTAGAATAAATTACCTGCATGTAGCTATCTTCGGTGGTATCAGGGTCGTTACAGTTCATTAATTGCAGCACTTCACCTTCGGCAATCACGTTGGTTGCATCAGCGAGTATTTGCATAACTTGCATTTTACCAATACCAACCATCAGCTGAAATGAGCGGGTGTAGATAAAGTCACCAACAAGTACGCTGGCTGCATTACCAAACTCAGCATTTGCTGTCGGTGTTCCTCTGCGTAAATTTGATTCATCAACGACATCATCATGCAGTAATGTAGCTGTGTGAATAAATTCAACAATAGTTGCTAAAGTAACATGATCTTTGCCTTCATAGCCAAGTGCTTTAGCCGCTAAAATAGCCAACATAGGGCGAACACGCTTGCCGCCGCTGTTTACTATATATAAGCCTAGTTGATTGACTAATGCTACATCAGAGCGCATTTGCGCGTAAATTAGTTGATTGACGTCATTCATATCGTTTTCGATTAACGCCTGGATAGCTTTTATATCCATTGATCTCCGAGCCAATTTTAATGGGTATACGGGGCTGATTGTACAACAAAAAACAGCTTTGCTCGACAGTTTGTGACGATTCGCTGAAAAAACACGGTTAAGCAGCTTAATTTAGCCTTAATTTGGAAAGATAACTTTTTTATTTGAGAAAATTTACGTTAATTCAACATGGTTGTTTTTTATTCTTAGTGCGTGTTTGTTCGTGGTGTAATTTATTTGTCATGAAACGCTAAAAAGGCTTGGCATAATGCCAATTTAATATAAAATAGGTGAAAATATTGAATCGCCTTCAATGCAGCTATTTTTTATTCATTTAATTAATAAAACAGGCTTGCTAGTTTTTGCACATTAGCGTAAACTTCGCGCCCTATTGAATAATATTTTAGTTGCGTCGATTTGAGGGCGCACAGACGGAGTTAATTATGTACGCGGTTTTCCAAAGTGGTGGTAAACAGCACCGTGTGACTGAAGGTCAAACAATTCGTCTTGAGAAATTAGACGTTGAGACTGGTGCAGCAGTTGAATTTGATTCAGTACTTTTAGTTGCTGATGGTGAGAAAATCGAGATCGGTGTACCGTTCGTAAACGGTGGTAAAATAACAGCTGAGGTTGTTTCACATGGTCGCGGTGAGAAGATTAAGGTTGTTAAATTTAGACGCCGTAAGCATTCTCGTAAGCAAATGGGCCATCGTCAATGGTTCACAGAAGTTAAAATCACTGGCATTAGCGCTTAATTAGAGGTACTTAGAAATGGCACATAAAAAAGCAGCTGGTAGTACTCGTAACGGTCGCGATTCAGAAAGCAAACGCCTTGGTGTTAAGCGTTTTGGTGGCGAATCAGTTCTAGCGGGTAGCATCATTGTTCGTCAACGTGGAACTAAATTCCATGCTGGCACAAACGTAGGTATCGGTAAAGACCACACTATCTTCGCAAAAGCAGATGGTAAAGTTCAGTTTGAACAAAAAGGTCCTTTAAACCGTAAATACGTAAGCATCGTATCTGAGTAATCAGAATCGGTTCTTAAAAAACCCCGCCTTTGCGGGGTTTTTTGTTTTGAAAATAAATATATACCTAAGCCAAGCCTGCAATCAGCTTGGCTTAGGTATATAATAGTGAAATTAACAAGCCAATCCCTAAAGTGAGTAATCATGAAGTTTGTAGATGAAGTAGAAATTCGCGCAGAAGCTGGAGACGGTGGCAGCGGCATCGTATCTTTCCGTCGTGAAAAATATGTCCCAGATGGTGGACCAGACGGCGGTGACGGTGGAGATGGTGGTAGTGTTTATCTACAAGCTGATGAAAACTTAAATACCCTAATCGATTATCAGTTTGAGCGTTTTCATAGAGCTGAACGTGGTACTAATGGCCGCAGTCGTAACTGTACCGGTAAAAAGGCTGATGACTTATATGTGATGGTGCCTGTAGGTACTCGGATCATGGATGTTGATACCCAAGAAGGTCTTGGTGATTTAACTCAACATGGTCAAAGAATTTTGGTTGCAAAAGGCGGTTTCCACGGCTTGGGGAATGCGCGTTTTAAATCAAGTACTAACCGAGCGCCTCGTCAAAAAACATTAGGCACACCGGGTGAAGTACGTAACCTTAAACTAGAGCTATTATTATTAGCTGATGTTGGTTTATTAGGTTTGCCAAATGCAGGTAAGTCTACTTTTATTCGTAGTGTATCGGCAGCGAAACCAAAAGTAGCTGATTACCCATTTACTACGCTGATTCCAAATTTAGGTGTGGTACGTCCAGAAGCAAATAAATCATTTGTTATTGCAGATATTCCAGGGTTAATTGAAGGTGCCTCTGATGGCGCTGGCTTGGGTATTCGCTTCTTGAAACATTTAGAGCGTTGCCGTGTATTACTGCATATTATCGATGTTATGCCTGCCGATGGTTCAAACCCAGTAGATAATGCATTTGCGATCATCAATGAGTTGCATCAGTACAGCCCGAAGCTGGCTGAAAAACCACGTTGGTTAGTCTTTAATAAAATAGACTTATTGCCTGAAGATGAAGCTCAGGAGCTATGTGAGCAAATCGCTGAAGAGTTAGGCGAGACTGAAAATATTTATCATATTTCTGCAATTAATAAGCTAAATACTCAGCCATTAATTCATAACATCATGACGCTACTTGATAGCATGCCAAAAGAAAAGTTTGTACCAGTTGAAGATGAAGAAGTTGAATTTAAATGGGATACTTATCATAAAGATGCCACTAAGAAGAATGATGACGACGACTGGGATAGTTGGGATGATGACGATTATGACGTTGAAGTTGTCTATGAGCGTTAGACTAAAGTAAAATATTTTAAAAGGAGCTGGTGCTCCTTTTTCTTTTTATAATAAAAAAGTATTGGGTTTTAATGTGAAAATTTCAATGATTGCAGCTATGGCTAAAAATAGAGTGATTGGCCAAGATAATGATATGCCATGGCATTTACCTGCTGATTTACAGCATTTTAAAGCGGTTACAATGAATAAGCCCGTGATCATGGGACGTAAAACATTTGAGTCAATTGGTCGCCCTTTACCTGGTCGACGCAACATCGTTATTAGCCGAAATACAGACTATACTGCAGTTGGGGTTGATGTAGTAACATCTCCTGAAGCCGCAATTTCATTGCTGTGTGAGTCTGATGAGGTAATGGTGATTGGTGGCGGGAATATATATCAACAATTTTTAAAAAGTGCCGATACACTTTATTTAACGTTTATTGACCTTGATGTTGTAGGGGATACTCAGTTCCCTGATTATGAACAATCAGCAAACTGGCAAGTTGTAGAAGAGCTGTATAATCAACCTGACGATAAAAACATTTATGGTTATAAATTCGTCACATTGGATAAAGTTAAGTAACATTATTGCGGTTAAGCTTATAGGTTGATACAATATTAAACAACTAAGGTAGTTATAAAGTATTACACAAGGGTATAAAATGATTAAATTATCAACACTCGTTATTGCTGCAGCTGTTATTTCTGGTTCTGTTGCTTTTAGCGCGCCAGTTAAAGCGGATGATCAGTTAGCTGTTTCAATCTGTGAATACATAGCTGCGGATGATAAAAACCGTCTACGTGATAAATTAAAAAGCTCACGTGTGAAAATTCGTAATATTTATGATGCAGTACAATGTAATGGTCTTAACTTGCTACGCCATGCGGTTGCCAGTAATGCAGTTGATACTGGTGAATACATTGTGAAAAACTTATCTAAAAGCTCTTTAGAAGATGGAGCTGACATAGCATGGGCCGAAGCAAATGGTCATGGCGGTTCTGCATTAATACCAGCTATTAAAGAACGTGCTGGTTTATAAGTTATAATAAATCATTAAAAAAGCCGCGATATCGCGGCTTTTTTGTATCTGAAACAAAAGTTTAACAGATTCGACCTCTATTGTAATTTTATCTGGTAGAATAGGCAGGTTATAAGCAGTTTAAGCAGTGAACAACTATGTTAAGTCCTTTTTATCAGCAACATGCTGACTATGTCTCTATTTCTCGTGAACAAGGGTGTCGTTTCGCAAAGTGCGTTGCTGATGATTACAATCCACTTCATGATAAAGATGCAAAACGTTTTTGTGTGCCTGGAGATTTATTATTTTCATTGGTATTAAGTCGTTATGGCATCAGTGAAAAAATGGAATTTACCTTTGCCGGCATGGTTGATGAGAATACCAAACTCAACTTCCCTGAGGGGGCAGATGAGTTTGATATTACCAGTGGCGATAAAGTCATGCTGAAGGTTAAGCGTGAAGGTAAAACTAGCCAGTGCCAAACACTCACAGATAGTCTAATAAAAAATTACGTTGAGTTTTCAGGTACAACTTTTCCGCATGTTATTATTCCACTCATGGGCAAGCAAGATGTCATGATCAACCCTGCTCGCCCTATGGTTATCTATGAGTCAATGTTGATTAATCTCGATACATTAGAGATCCATGCACCTACGTTAGAATACGCAGAGCCGAGTTTTGAATATACAGGCAAGCGTGGAAAAATCACTTTGCGTTTTAACTTGTTAGAAAATGGCGTAAAAGTCGGCTGTGGTGAAAAGCACATGTTGGTATCAGGTATTCAACAATATTGCCAAGATACGGTGGATGATCTAATTACGTTCTATAACCAACGTAAAGAAATCCTCAAACCAGCTTGAACATTTAGCAAGCTTAAAAAGGCGCCGCAAAGCGCCTTTTTTGTTATTCGCTTTGGGCGTACAATAGCGCCATTATTTGTTACACAAAGCTAAACTTATGTCTGCGACTACTTTCTCTGAGTTAAAACTCGATCCTGAACTGCTTAATGCACTTGAACAAAATGAATATCATACCCCTACGGCGATACAGCTAAAAACTATTCCGCTGATTTTAGCTGGTCATGATGTTATGGGGAGTGCACAAACAGGAACAGGTAAAACAGCTGCTTTTGTATTACCTCTGTTACATAAATTACTTAATACACCAAGTAAAGATGAGCCGGGTACTGCTAGAGTACTTATTTTGACACCAACTCGAGAGCTTGCTCAGCAAGTCTTCGCTAGCTTTGAGAAATACGCGCAAGGTACTGATATTAAAGGTGCACTCGCTTATGGTGGTGCCAGTATTGGCCCGCAAATTAAAGCCATGAAAGATGCACAAGTTGTAGTGGCAACGCCAGGGCGATTACTTGATCATATAATCAAAGGCAGCATTAAGCTATCAAGTGTTGATTCACTGGTGTTTGATGAAGCCGATCGCATGCTTGATATGGGCTTTATTGACGAAATTAAACGTATATTGCGCCATGTTCCCAGTGATCGTCAGACCTTACTATTTTCAGCGACCTTTGACGATAGTGTATTTGAGCTCAGTAAAAAGTTATTAAAAGATCCAAAACTTGTTGAAGTCAATAAACGTAATTCTGCGGCTGTAGAAGTTGAGCAAATCATTTACGCGGTTGATGAAGACCGTAAACGTGAGCTTGTCTCGCACATGATTGGCATGAAAAACTGGCGCCAAGTACTGATCTTTACTCGCACAAAGCAAATGGCCGATCAACTCGCCAAAGAAATGTGTAAAGATGGCTTAAAAACACAGTCAATTCATGGTGATAAATCTCAAGGTGCACGTGATAGAGCACTGCAAGATTTTAAAGAAGGTACCACTCGTGTGCTAGTGGCAACCGATGTTGCAGCTCGAGGTCTAGACATAGTCTCGTTAAAGTATGTGATTAATTTTGAATTACCTTATATAGCTGAAGATTATGTCCACCGTATTGGCCGCACAGGGCGCGCTGGCGAGCAAGGCTTAGCGATGTCATTAGTCAGCCTTGACGAGCAGTGGTTACTTGAAGAAATTGAAGTGTTGCTTGATACTCGTCTAACGCCGCAGTGGTTAGCTGGCTATGAACCTGATCCAAATAAAAAGCCAAAAGACAACCGTAAAAACACCAATAAATCACGTAAAGAGCGCGACAAAAAACGTATTACAGGGCAAAAAACACCAAACAGAAGACGCAAATAATCGTTCTCAGTCGTGACTTATTAATTCATTGCATAGTATAGTATTTATTATCAAGCTCAAAATAAGCAAACGGATATGCTTACTTTGAGTGATAAATTATAAAAACGGATACTTACGCAATTTGTTTTTCAGCTAAGTTTAATTCCATCGTCGCTTTTAATAAGCGGTAAAGATTAATAGATGCATCAATTTCTTCTTTACGGTTGGTTAAACTTTCAATATTTAACCCCAGTGGCACGTCTAAATGCGCGCAACTTCTTAGTATTAAATCTAAGTTTTCACGGCAAATACGTACAGATTCACTCAGTGGGTTTTGCGAATCAAGCATCCGCCATTTAGTTGCATCAGGTACGGAAATTCCTAACCATTGCATAAACTCTAAGGTTTTTTCACTGCCGCAGGGTGTAAAGGTTAGAATAATACGTTTAGGTTCGATACCTTGAGCTTTACAGCTGCGCGCATAACTGGTGATCAAATCCACGGTTGCTTGCGCGTTATACACAGCTTGTGAGATAAAAAATTTACAGCCTTGCGTGGTTTTTTCAAGTAAGCGTTCATGTTCATTACGTTTACTTGCGTGGCGCTCGGCAATGGTAACGCCTCCTAAAAAGAAGTCTTGAGGCTGTTCGCTTAAGACTTTATAAGCATCAGGCAGGCTTAATTTAATATCCCCGTCAGATGATGGACTACCGACTAATACTAGGTTTTTTAAATTAAACTGGTTTTTAGTTTCGCTTAACCACTGTTTAAATTCGGCCACACCGCGCTGTGCAACACTTTTATAAGTGATCACTTCTTGATGCGATAAATTACGTAGTAAGTTACTGTATTCTCGAGGATCTACTGTTTGCTTGAACGGAAAAGGGCGAGGCATCTCAGTGCGACTACTTTCATCTTGAATGTCATAAATAATCACGCCATCGTATTCAATTTCATGCAAACGAGCTAAGAGCTTTTGGGCGATAATTTCAAGCTGCGCTTTATCAGTACCAATACGTGGTGGGGTGGTACCAATTAAGTACACACCCTGATTGGTGTCTTCAATTTTCTCTTGTAGTGATAAAGCCATAATCCTCATTCCAGCTAAGTTAGTGTCTATGACAAATAATATAGCAGCCATTTAGACGTCTAGATAGATTTTTTTAGTGAAACTTTTTCAACGAAGGTGAGTTTTATTCATGTTGCTCTGAATGAAGAGTTCTCTGATACACAACTGTTTACATAATTTATTACCTCAGGGGTCTTATATTGACTTGCTTTGTTGCATAATCGGATGACTAAAAACAAGAAATTTATTCAACTAACAAGGGATAGCAATGAAATTTAAATTATTAGCAACGAGCCTTGCGGTAACGCTTGCACTGGGCGGCTGTGCAAATACCAGCGTCTCAAACATGGTCAAAGAGGTTGAGATTGAACAGTCAACGGTTGCCAGTAGTAATGATCGGGTGTTCTCACAAGATTATTTATTAGAAGAGCTTGATAACGGTTTACGCGTTATGGTGGTGAAAACTGATTACCCTGATGTGGTATCACTACAAATTCCAGTGTCTGTCGGTTCTCGTAATGAAGTCGAAGCAGGTAAAACCGGTTTTGCACACTTTTTTGAACACATGATGTTTAAAGGCTCTGAAAAATATCCGCAAGATGTGTATTCTGATATTCTAAAAAATTCTGGGGTTGATAATCGCGCTTATACAACCAATGATTACACTAACTATCACTTAAACTTTTCAAAGCAACATCTTGATAAAGTACTTGAAATTGAAGCGGATATTTTTCAAAACCTGACTTATTCAGAAGAGCAATTTCGTACCGAAGCATTAACAGTTAAAGGCGAATACCTTAAAAATAATGCCAGCTCGGTTCGTAAGTTACTTTCTGCAGTACGTAATGAAGCATTCGAAAAACATACTTATAAACATACCACCATGGGCTTTTTTGAAGATATTGAAGCCATGCCGGATCAAATGGCATACGGTAAAGAGTTTTTTGCTAAGTTTTATAAACCTGAATATGTGTCATTAGTGATTGTAGGCGATGTTGATCCAGCTGAAACTATGGCTATGGTTAAAAAACACTGGGGCCAATGGCAAAAAGGCGATTTCGTTGCTGATATTCCAACCGAACCAAAACAGCAAGCGGCGAAATATAAACATGAGCAAAACGAAGGCTTACCAGGGCATTGGTTATTAGTATCTTATAAAGGCACAGCCTGGCAGCCAAAACAAAAAGACAGAGCCGCGCTTGATTTACTGTCACAGCTTTATTTTTCAACCAACTCAGAGCTTTACCAAGAGTTAGTGGTTGATAAACAAATTGCTAGCCAAATGTTTAGCTATAATCCTGATACCAAAGATCCCGGCTTATTACATGTTTTTGTGAAAGTTGAAAATGAGGCTGATTTAGCGGTTGCTCGTGATGCAATTAATAGCACCTACGCAAAAGCTCGCACTGAGTTGGTTGATAGCCAAAAGCTAGCTGATTTAAAATCCAATCTTAAATACAGCTTTATTAACGGCCTAGACTCATCACAAGCTATAGGTTCAACCCTTGCCAGTTATATGCATTTTGAGCGCGATCCAGAAGTCGTCAATCAGTTATATGCAACGGCAGATAGCATCACCGCGCAAGATATTAAAGACATTGCTAATAAGTATTTTGTAGACAGTGGTCGTACTACTGTGACTATGTCTGCACTGGATAAAGTGGCTGGCTTTGAACAAGAAGTGGACTTAAACACTCTCGTTGCTAGCAAGCAAACTGTGCAACAGCGTCATTTTAAAGTGCTAGATAAAACCAATAGTTCGCCATTGATTGATATTAACTGGTTATTCCATACCGGTGCTGCGGCTGATCCTAAAGGTCAAAAAGGCGTAGCTGCACTCACTGCGGCCATGCTTGCTCAAGGTGGTTCACAGGCGAAGAGCTACAACGACATTAAACAGGCACTTTATCCATTGGCAGGTAGCTTTGGTTATCAGATAGATAAAGAAATGATTTCGCTACAAGGGCGTGTCCATAAAGATAACGCTGCACAATGGTATGCACTGGTTAGTGAGCAGTTACTAAATCCTGGCTTTAGAGAAGATGACTTTAAACGCCTAAAGAAAGAGCTCATCGACGGTATAAAATCTGGCCTAAAAGCCTCAAATGACGAAGAGCTAGGTAAAGAAGTACTTTATCATAAGCTGTATCAAGGTCACCCATATGAGAGCTATAACTACGGTGATCTATCTGATTTAGAAGCATTAACACTTGATGACGTGAAAGCGTTTTATGCGAAAGAATTTACTCAAGCTAAACTGACTGTCGGTTTAATTGGCGCAGTACCTGAATCACTTAAAGCAACCATGTTTAGCGATTTAAGTGCTTTGCCTAAAGGTCAGCAAAGTCGTTTATCGATTCCTGATGCACCAGCGCTAAAAGGTCATCACGCTACAATTGTAGAAAAATCAGCGCAATCGACTGCGGTATCGTTTGGCTTCCCAATTGATACCATTCGTAGTAGTGAAGACTGGACGGCACTGTGGTTAGTTCGCTCATACTTTGGCGAGCACCGCAGTTCAAACTCATATCTTTATGAGCGCATTCGTCAAACCCGCGGTATGAACTACGGCGATTACGCATATATTGAGTATTTCCCACGAGGTATGTTCCAGACTAAGCCTGATGCAAACTTAGGCCGCTCTGAGCAAATATTTCAAGTATGGCTTCGCCCGCTGCGCTCGAACAATGACGCTCATTTTGCAACGCGTACCGCTTTATTTGAACTTGATAAGCTAATCAAAAATGGCATGACAGAAAAAGACTTTGACGCAACGCGTAACTTCTTAATTAACTTTGTGCCGCAAATGGTAGCAAGCCAAAACCGTCAATTAGGGTATGCGCTAGATAGTGAGTTTTACAACACCGATACTTTCGTAAAGTATGTAACGAGCAAGCTTGAAAAACTGACAGTAGCTGATGTAAATCGTGTCATAAAAGAGAACTTACAAACGGATGATATTCAGTATGTGTTTATCACCGGCGACGGAAAAGATATGCAAAAGCGCCTAGCGTCAGAGCAAACATCCCCTATGGTATATAATGCAGAGAAACCAGCTGAATTAGTTGCTGAGGATAAAGTAATCGCTACTTACAAACTGGCAATACCAGCGAAAAATATTGAAGTACTTGCTGTAGATAAGGTGTTTGAATAACGAGCATTTAAATAACTAAGAAGCTTAATTTAGATGCCCCAAATTTGGGGCATTTTTATAACATTGCGCCAATTTTTACACCTAATCCAAAAAGTATAATTGCACTGACGATAAGCACTAAGGTGATGTGTCCTCGCGATTCCTTTGACATAATTTAAATCTCCTTATTTCATAATTAAAAACACGGTGATCATGCCAAGCGCAAAGCTGGCAATGGACGACAGCGCTAAAATTGTTGTGATACTTTGCGTATTTAAAGTGTGTGTCTGAGCAACTGAAACTGTATTTTCCTCAAGTTTTATTAACTCACCTTGACGTACTTCTAACACTGCACACAAGGCCATGGTGGTTTCTTTAGACGCTGCACCTTCTTTTTCTACCCGTTGAATAGTTCGTAAACTTACGTCACAGGCATCTGCAAGCTGTTGTTGAGTCCAATCAAGCTTTTGCCTTAATGCTTTTATAGTTTTGGGGTTTAATTGCATGATTATTTCCCAAAGCTAATGTTGAAATAATATACCCAACAGTAAAACCAACAACAAAACATCCAGCAATAAAAAGAGCTGATTTTTTAGGGTTACTAAATAAAGTTGTTTGCTCTAAGCTTTTAACTAACTTTTTATTTTTAAACAGTGAGCACTCAAGCCTACCAGTTAAAATATTGTGCATTTCAAACTTAACATTAAAAGTATTACCTGATAGTTCAAATTGGTGTTTACTTGTGACATTAATACTTCGCTTTTCACTAACTAGCTCATCATTAATATAGACTTCTTCCTTACCGGTGAAGTAACTGCCAAAGCAGGCTATTTGATCGTCGCCATCTTGAAAGTAAAATTTATAGCCTAGTTTCTTTGTATTGAGTATGTCATTGTTCATCATCGTATTCCTTATTAAGTTGATGATGCTAATTTAGCGTTTATTATTATTTTTTACGCCGTCAGCTTTACGCCAGTTGTTATTTTGTCATATGACAGTATAACTGTCATTGATGTTTAGTTATTGAATTTTAAAGTTTTATATTTTTTATGGCTACACGTTAATTTTATCTACTGTCGTAACTCATTATGTAAAACTATAATGAGATTATTAAAGAATGATTTTGAAATTTAGTTATATCTAATAACTAGAACAAATAACCGCAGCGTTAACACATCTGACTTGAAATCCGTTAAACTGCATAAAAGCTTATCTTCGTATTAATCTAAGGCCGTCCTATGCGTCATGAAATTTGGCAACAGCTCCGCACCGAAGCAAAAGAAGTCGTTACCCGTGAACCTCTATTAGCAAGTCATGTGTATTCATGCATTTTAAATCATGAGTGTTTAGGGTCTGCGTTGAGTTTTATCGTTGCCAATAAGTTATCTGATGCTGTGGTATCTGCATTTACTATCCAGGAGTTATTTGATCAGGCTTTTGTTGAATGTGATCGAATGCTTACTCATGTTGCCCATGATATAAAAGCCGTTAAAGATCGTGATCCCGCTGCCGATACATATTTAACTGTGATATTAAATTTAAAAGGTTTCCATGCAATTCAAGCACATCGACTCGCCCATTGCTTATGGTTACAAAACCGTAAAGAGCTCGCTCGCTTTATTCAAAGCCGTACCTCAGAAGTATTTGGCGTTGATATCCATCCTGCTTGTAAAGTCGGCCATGGTATTATGTTTGACCATGCAACTGGTATAGTGATTGGTGAAACAGCTGTTATTGAAGATAACGTCTCTATTTTACAATCAGTTACTCTAGGTGGTACTGGTAATGAAAAAGGCGATCGTCATCCGAAAATTCGCGCCGGTGTTTTAATTGGTGCTGGGGCTAAAGTGCTCGGCAATATTGAGGTCGGCGAGGGCGCCCGAATTGGCGCAGGCTCAGTGGTACTGAGCGCCGTACCACCACACACCACGGTTGTAGGCGTACCAGCTAAAATTGTTGGTAAACCAAATTGCCCCTGTCCAGCGAAAAGTATGAATCAGAATTTTTTAGAGGTTGATGAGCCGCAAAACGAATCACACACCAGTGCAATGCTCTAAGTAAAAAACTTAAAAGGAATTAAGTATGAGTAAAAATGATCCATTTTCGCTGTTGTTAGCATTTATCACAGGTGTTGTTCTAACGTGGAGTTATTTTGCGTTGAGCTCTGACGAAGCAGCTCCTGTGACTACAACACAAACACAGGTACTTGAACAAGAAGTCAAAATAATGCCTGCCAGTACCGTAGCTGCAGAGCTAGATACAGTATCCCAGTCTCAACAAGTGACTGATATTACCTCGTCTGCCCAAGATACATCAGCGCAAACAACGGATGAACAAACGCTTGAGCAACAAGTGCAACAGCTCAAGCGTGAGTTACTGAAACAGCAAAAATTAGTAAAAGCTTACGAACAACAATTACAAGCACCGTCCGATTTTGAACAAGCTTTGCTAGACAAGTTTACTGAGCAAAGTCGCAATGAAGAGTGGGCTTATCGTACCGAGACTGCTATGAAAGACTTTTTACAGATTGCTGATCTTGGCATCACCCCTGAATTAGTTAGTGCGCAGTGTAAAAGTTCGGTATGTAAATTTGAACTTGCAGCGCCAAAGGATGTAGATGATTTTGATCATACCCAATGGCGCGAACTCAACGATAAGTTGGTACAACAAGACTTTTGGCAGCAATTTAAAGTCAGTACTTCAAAATCAAGCGATCGCGATTTTTCATTATTATTAAGTACTGAGACAGAATAACGAGCCTCAGCTGACACGAGCTTGAATCACGCCATCAGCAAGCTCGGTTACAATTAAATCACCTTGAGTTACTTGCTTAATAGACTTAATCACTTGCCCTTGCTCATTTTTAGTGATGCTATAACCACGAGCGAGTACATTGAGCGGACTTACAGATTCTAATCGGCTAGCCTGCATTGCGAGGGTATTTTGGGCACTGTGTAATTGTTGCTGCATGGTTTGTGTTAAACGCCCTTGCAGTTGCTGTAATTGATGACTTGCCTGAGTAATTTTGCGATCTGGTGAGCGCTGCATTAGTCGCGGCGTTAGATTATTTAAGCGGCGCTCATATTGATAGAGCCGATTTTGTATCGCCTGCTGTAATGCTACTGTCAATTCATCTAAACGTTGCGCTTGTTGATTTAACTGATTACGCGGATGACATAATGTTAAACGGTGCTCAAGTGCTGTTGCAACGCTTTGCTTTGCAGATAACTGATGTTTAAACGCATTGGCTAAGCGATTTAATTGTTGTTGGATTTGATTATAAAGTTCGCTGCTATTGGGGCTAACAAGCTCTGCAACCGCGCTTGGCGTTGCGGCGCGCACATCGGCAACATAATCGCTAATGGTGGTATCAATTTCATGACCGACAGCACTGATAATTGGTAGGTTACTGGCAAAAATAGCGCGTGCCAGTAGCTCATGGTTAAAGCACCATAAATCTTCTAGTGATCCACCACCGCGGCCTAAAATAATTACATCAACTTCATTGCGGGCATTAGCAATATTGATTTTATCAATTAATTGTAGGTGCGCGTCTTTACCTTGCACCATAGCAGGGTAGATCACGACTTCAAGTTGTGGCGCTCGACGCTTAAGTACCGTTAAAATATCTTTGATAGCCGCCCCGGTGGCTGATGTAATAACACCAACACGATGCACAACCCCAGGCAATGGTTGTTTATGGGCGGAGCTAAATAAACCTTCGGCGGCTAAGCGCATTTTTAATTCATCAAACTGTTGCTTTAGTTGCCCTTCGCCAGCAGCTTCCATGTGTTCAACAATCAGCTGATAGTCACCACGCGGTTCATACAGCGATACTCGGGCTCGAACTGTCACTTGTGCGCCATTTTCAGGGCGATAGCGTTGGCCTCGATTGTTGCCTCGCCACATCGCCGCTTTTACTTGAGCGCGATCATCTTTGAGCGTGAAATACCAATGACCAGAGGCTGGTGTAATGAAATTTGATATTTCGCCGGTTAAATTTAACGATGCGAATCCTTGTTCGAGTACGGTTCTTATTTCTCTATTTAACCTAGAAACGGTATAAATCGTTTGCTGCTGGGATGTTACGGCCATAAAGCGACTCTAAAAAGCGATGATGGGGGTATTTTATCATAAATAATTGTGAAATCTTATTTACTCGTGCCCACAACGCTGATAAAATTTGGCCGCAATTCCTTAAACAAGATCCACATGTGAGAAGTTGCCAAAATGCTTAGAATTGCTAAAGAAGCTCTTACCTTTGATGACGTACTTTTAGTACCGGTCATTCTACTGTTTTGCCACACACGGCAAACATTTCAACTCGCTTAACGCGTGGTATCAAACTTAACTTGCCGCTAGTTTCAGCATCTATGGATACTGTTACCGAAGCACGCTTAGCGATTGCGCTAGCGCAAGAGGGCGGTTTAGGTTTTATCCACAAAAACATGACAATTGAAGAACAAGCCAAAAACGTACGTAAAGTTAAAACGTATGAAGCGGGTATTGTTTCTTTCCCTGTTACTGTGACAGCGGATTTAACCATTGCAGATGCAATTGTACTTGCTGAAGAAAAAGGCTTTTCAGGTTTTCCGGTAACGGACGCTGAAAACGGCCTTGTTGGTATTGTTACCAGCCGCGATATGCGTTTCGAAACCAAGCTTGAGCAACCGGTTTCAACAGTGATGACTAAAAAAGAAAAGTTAGTCACTGTAAAAGAAGGTGCTGCGCGTGATGAAATCTTAGGATTAATGCACGAACACCGTATCGAAAAAATCCTTGTTGTTGATGATGCGTTTAAATTAAAAGGCATGATCACAGTAAAAGATTATCAAAAAGCACAAGACAAACCACATGCATGTAAAGATGAACAAGGTCGTTTACGTGTAGGTGCTGCCGTTGGTGTAGGTCCAGGTACTGATGAGCGTATTGCTGCATTAGTCGAAGCGGGCGTTGATGTATTACTAATTGATACCTCACATGGTCATTCTCAAGGTGTTATCGACCGTGTTGCACAAACTCGTCAAACTTACCCTGAACTACAAATTGTAGCTGGCAATGTGGCAACAGCTGAAGGTGCGATTGCGCTTGCCGACGCCGGTGTTGATGCAGTTAAAGTAGGAATTGGCCCAGGTTCAATCTGTACTACGCGTATTGTTACTGGTTGTGGTGTACCACAAATCACAGCTATCTCTGATGCTGTTGATGGCCTAAAAGGTCGTGACATTCCAGTGATTGCTGATGGTGGTATTCGTTTCTCAGGTGATATTGTAAAAGCACTTGTTGCTGGTGCATCATGTGTGATGGTTGGCTCAATGCTAGCGGGTACTGAAGAAGCGCCTGGTGAAGTCGAGCTTTACCAAGGCCGTTACTACAAGTCATACCGTGGTATGGGCTCGCTTGGTGCGATGAACCAAAAAGAAGGTTCATCAGATCGCTACTTCCAAAAATCAAATCAAGCAGACAAGCTTGTGCCAGAAGGGATTGAAGGTCGTGTGGCTTATAAAGGTCCAATCGCGACAATCATTCACCAACAAGTTGGCGGCCTGCGCAGCGCAATGGGTTTAACCGGTTGTGCCACGATTGAAGAATTAAACACTAAACCTCAGTTTGTACGTGTTACTTCAGCAGGTATGGGTGAGTCACATGTTCATGATGTGCAAATCACCAAAGAAGCACCTAACTACCGCTTAGGTTAATAGCTTCAAATCTATTAAAATTACTGGGCTAGCTTCGCTAGCCCTTATTTATTATAGTCATTCAGGTAACCTGAGTGCTAGTTCTTGACTAACGAGACCCTCAATGAGCAAAGACATTCACGATTCACGAATTCTTATTTTAGACTTTGGTTCGCAATACACGCAATTGATCGCCCGCCGTGTGCGAGAAATTGGTGTTTACTGTGAACTGTGGGCATGGGACGTAACGGAAGAGCAGATCCGTGAGTTCAATCCACAAGGTATCATTCTATCTGGTGGCCCTGAGTCAACAACCTTAGAAAACAGCCCGCGTGCCCCTGAGTATGTATTCAATGCAGGCGTACCTGTACTTGGTATTTGTTACGGCATGCAAACAATGGCTACTCAGCTTGGCGGTAGCGTTCATAGCTCTGATAAGAAAGAGTTTGGTTACGCGCAAGTTGAAAAAGTCGGTAACTGTGCATTATTTGACGCTATTGAAGATCATATTACTGATGGTGGCAATGGCATTTTAGACGTGTGGATGAGCCATGGTGATAAAGTAATGGAAATTCCAGATACTTTCAAAACCACTGCTAAAACATCTACTTGCCCACATGCGGCAATGTCTAACGAAGAAAAACGTTTTTACGGCGTACAATTCCACCCAGAAGTAACCCACACTCATCAAGGCCAACGTTTACTAGAACGCTTTGCGATTGATATTTGTGGTTGTGAAAAACTGTGGACTGCTGCAAAAATCATTGATGACGCCATAGAGCGCATTAAAGATACTGTGGGTGATGACGAAGTAATCTTAGGTTTATCTGGTGGTGTTGATTCATCAGTGGTGGCTATGCTTATTCACCGCGCGATTGGCGACCGTTTAACCTGTGTATTTGTTGATAACGGTTTACTGCGTTTAAACGAAGGTCAGCAAGTAATGGATATGTTTGGCAATAAGTTTGGCCTAAACATTATCAAAGTGGATGCCGAAGAATTATTCTTAGCGGATCTTGCTGGTAAATCAGACCCAGAAGACAAGCGTAAAGCGATTGGCCATACATTTATTAAGGTATTTGATAGCGAATCTAAAAAGCTTAAAAATGCAAAATGGTTAGGTCAAGGTACTATCTATCCAGATGTTATCGAGTCAGCAGCGTCTGCAACTGGTAAAGCGCATGTGATCAAGTCTCACCATAATGTGGGCGGCTTACCAGATGACATGGAAATGGGCTTAGTTGAGCCACTGCGTGAATTATTTAAAGATGAAGTACGTAAAATTGGTTTAGAGCTCGGTTTACCGTACGACATGCTTTATCGTCACCCGTTCCCTGGGCCTGGTCTAGGTGTGCGTGTACTTGGCGAAATCAAAAAAGAGTACTGTGACTTATTACGCCGTGCTGACGCGATCTTCATCGAAGAACTACACAAAGCCGAGCTTTACCATAAAGTAAGCCAAGCATTCACGGTATTCTTACCGGTGAAGTCTGTAGGCGTTATGGGTGATGCACGTAAGTATGATTGGGTTGTAAGTCTTCGTTGTGTTGAGACTATCGACTTTATGACTGCACGTTGGTCACATTTACCGTATGAGTTCTTAGGTCTGGTTTCAAACCGCATCATTAATGAAATCGACGGTATCTCACGCGTTGTTTACGATATTTCAGGAAAACCACCTGCGACAATCGAGTGGGAATAATTTTTAGGCCTGAAACGTCTGGCACTAACAGGCATTAAACTAAAGTCCGCGTAATTGCGGACTTTTTTTGTTCGGAACATCACTGAAAAAATGCTGTGATACTTTGTTCTATAAGTCAAAATATAAGAGCAGAGCCTTTCGATTGCGCAGGAAGATTTTATATAGCGTGATTGTTCATTAAGTGGCGCATTTGCTCTGTAATCCAATCTGTTAATTTATTGCTTGGGCTATCGAGTCGTTTTACTATGCCTATTTCAATTAATTGATCCGTTAAGAAGTCGGCTTGAGCTATTTTTATTTGTTCAAAAAACCAATGCGCCTTGGCGATATGCTCAGGCACGATGGCCCAGCCTTGATTCTGCGTTACCAATTCACAAATCAAATAATAACTGTCTAAATCCCAATGATCTGGGCTTAGGGCATTTTCGCGGTTTTCTCCTGAGCGGTTGCAGAGTACGAACTGACGATATTGTTGTAGTTGCGCAAGGGTCAATACATCTTCTTTAGCAAGAGGGTGCTTGTTACCGACAATCAGGATTTTTCTAAAATATCCTAAAGACTGTAAGGTTAACTTGGGTGGCAAAGCACTGTTGCTAATCATAAAACCAATGTCGGCCTTTTGATTAGCAATGGCATTGGCAATGTCGTCTTGTGAGCCATTGGTAATAACCAAATGAGTGTTAGGAAACAAATCGCCTACTTGAGAAAAAATAGAATGGATGGTTTCCAGTGGTAAGGCTTCATCCAGGGCGATTCGTAACGAAATGGGCTCTTTGTTCGCAGCTGTAAGTGCTCTTGAATCTAATCGAAGGCATTGGTTAAGCACGGCTCGAGCTTCGGGAAGCATCTCTTTCCCCAGAGGCGTTAATACGGGGTATTTAGAGCTGCGATCAAATAACTCAAACCCTAAATCCAATTCTAAATTGGCTATGGCGCTACTAATTCGTGATTGTGCCTTTTGTAATTGCCTTGCTGCTGCAGAAAAAGAACCCTGCTCAGCGGCGGTAACAAAAGCCAGTAATTGATCCAATGTCCAATTCATTCCTATCTCCTAAACGGCCATTTAGCGGCTAGTTAAGTTTTTTAATCCATCCTTTAAGCGGATGGTAACTGACTTTCTTATATCTCAATTAAATATATTATGCCCGCATTATTACCTTCTGGATATTTAAGATGCAAGCTGCCCCACAAGTTCAACCGTCACAATCCGTCGCAGGCACGTTTTGGCGTTTTGCCATTCCTTCCATCGTCGCTATGTTAGTCAGTGGTCTATATCAGATCATTGATGGTTTCTTCGTTGGTCACTATGTTGGGGCAAACGGACTTGCAGGTATCAACATGGCAATTCCATTGCTTGGTTTAATCATGGGCTTTGGTTTGCTTGTTGGTATGGGAGGCGGCAGCGTGTTGTCTAAATATCGTGGCGAGAATAACCTCGTAGCCACTCAAGCAACACTCATCACAGCGCTTTTCTTGATTATTTTGATCGGCTTATTGGCCACAGTTGTGTTTATCGTTTTTGGTCAGAGCCTGCTCAATATTCAAGGCGCGACCGGCGTCACCTTAGAGATGAGTTGGGGTTATGTGCAGATCATGTCGTTTGGGGCGCTTATTTCGATTGGTGCTAGTGCCATGCCGATGTTGGTTAGAAATGACGATAGCCCAAACCTTGCGACGGTCTTCATCATTGTTGGTGCCTTGACCAATATTGTCTTGGACTATGTTTTCTTAGGCCATCTTGATATGGGATTAAAAGGTGCAGCTATTGCTACCTTAATTGCTCAATTAACCACTTGTATATTGTGTTTACGTTACTTTACGTCGTCAAAAGCTAAAACCAAGCTATCGGTCAAACAACTTGATAAGACCATCGCCGCTCGTATCGTGCAATTAGGGTCGTCAAACTTAGTGATGTTTATCTACTTCAGCTTCGTCATGGCGTTCCATAACATGCAATTTATGGCCTACGGAGACACCACGCAGTTAGCCGCATTCGCGATTGTTGGCTACTTAGCGAGCTGTTATTACTTCTTCGCTGAAGGCTTAGTCAGCGGCTTGCAGCCACCAGTGAGTTACTACTTAGGCGCCAAGCAATACAAACGCATTAGCGAAACCGTAAAACTGGCTTTTTCTGTTACCGTTGGGTCCGGTATAGCTTTGGTAATACTGTTTAACATTTTTCCAGAAATCTTTATCAGCATCTTTACCACAGGCAATGATGCATTACTTGAAGCAAGCAAAAACGGTATTCGTTTACACTTAATGGCATTGTTTTTAGATGGCTTCTTATTCATGGCGTCCATCTACTTCGTCGCCGTTGGTAAAAGCGGACAAGCCCTGTTTGTTTCCGTCGGCAATATGTTGATACAGTTTCCTTTCCTATTCATCTTGCCGAAATACCTAGGTATCGATGGTGTTTGGTTAGCCGTCCCTTTATCTAACATTGCCTTCGCATTGATCGTACTGCCGATGCTATTAAGCAACCTGAAAGGTTTTATGTACATGCATAAACAACAAAGTTTCGTTTAAAAAACAATAAGAAAAGAATAGTAAGGATATTTTTATATCGACGAGCGTTAAATAACTTTTAGGCAAAAGCGAGTTATGAGTTTTAACAACAAGAGTCTGCATCACTTAGTATGACTTGATATGTAGCTGGTCGCTCATGTTTTGATACGCTTTAAAAATGGACAACAAGTTGAGTATAAAAAGTGAATAGAATTGAACTTAACCGCGCTTACTACTGAAAAGAAGCATGGGCTTCGTTGTGATATGGCCGAATCCTCAGTCTGGGCCAAAGCTGAACTAAAACGTCTGCGAGTAGCAAAAAGTAAAAAATGCTGAGCATGGATATATATGAAGGCTTATCCTAGTTTAGGTAAGTAATTATAAAAACGGCGAATTAGTTGGCTAATTCGCCGTTTTGTTTATTTAAAAAGCAGTTAAACTAAAAGAGTGATTTTTTTCTTTACCTTTAGCGAAACTTCTCTATAATTCGTCGTCATTGCAGGGGCGTAGTTCCAATTGGTAGAACAGCGGTCTCCAAAACCGATGGTTGGGAGTTCGAGTCTCTCCGCCCCTGCCACTTCTTCTTTACATAGCCTTGATTACTTCTTATATTGTTCCAGTGTTTAAATCTACTGAGTTTTTATGCATCCACGATACGCAGCTATTTTTGGTATAGAAAACCTCGAACTAAATCAGCATTTCCGATTACAGCCAGTCGCTGAACAACGTTCTGATGCACCAAGTGCAGCGCCGCAGGTAAATATAGAGCTAAGTACAACGCTATTGGCTGATTTAAATCGCGCTATTGCCCCATTAAAAATTAGCCAAGTAGTGCAAAGCGATAAGCTTGCATGGCATGATGGTCAATTGAGCTTACCAACCCAGCAGCTTAATGCTGATAATAAACGCGCGCTATGGGCGCTGATGAGCACACACCTTGATAACCTTTGAATCTGTTAATGAATTATCCATTGATGCGCTGATGCGTGTTGAGAACGCGTGTCACACTCATCCGTGGACAGTAAACACTATGCAATCATGTCTCGCTGGGCGTTACTTTAATTTAGCTGCGTTTAATGAGCAGCAAATTATTGGTTTTTATATCGGTGAAAAAGCAGGGCCTGATTTTACTTTAATGGATATCTGCGTGGCACCTGATTTTCAGGGGCTGGGGATTGCCAAACAATTGCTTGCAGCGTTTATTGAATACGGCGAAAAGCATCACGCTGAAAACTTATTTTTAGAAGTACGTGAAACCAATACTCGTGCCATCGCCTTATATGAGCAGGCAGGCTTTAGTGAAATGTCGGTACGTAAAAATTACTACCCAAGTAGTGACCCATCAAAAAATGGCCATGAAGATGCTATCTTAATGGGAATGACATTACTTTTTGGTTAATGACTGTTCTTGTTGCAAGGTATATTTTATCGCTTCAATTAAGCTCAGTGCCAAATAATCACGGCGGTTGTGATCACGGCCACGTAAATTATCTTCAAGTGTGGCCGCCGCATGGTGAATATTACTAAAACCAAAACAACCAGCACTGCCTTTTAAACTATGGGCCAGTGCTCTGAGCTGCTCCCACTCACCATTATTGTATAGCTGCGTAACGTCGGTTAAATAACCTGGCAGTTTTAAGCGATAGTTGTCGTTGATCTGTTGAAATTTTTCGCTGTTTAGCAAGCTATCCCATTTATTTTGGCTGTCTTTTTCAATATTTAAATAGCTAACAAGCACACTTTCTAAGGCATCTTTATCGATAGGCTTAGCCAGTGCTTCGTCGCAACCGGCTTGCAAATAGGTGTTTACGTCATCTTTCATTACATTCGCGGTAAGTGCAATGATCGGCCCATCGTAGGCTGCATGGCGGAGCATTTGTGTGGCTTCTAAGCCGCCCATTACCGGCATTTGCATGTCCATAATGATTAATTGATAGTCATTCACCAGCGCCATTTCAACAGCTTCTGCACCATTGTTGGCTATATCAGGCTCAAGCCCCCATGTTTGCAGTAATAACTTGATTAGTACTTGGTTGTCAGGGTTATCCTCGGCGACTAATATATTGGCATCAAAGCTATTTTCTGCGAATGAAAGCTGTAAGTCCTTAGCGGGAGTTAATTGGCTTAACTCAGTCAGCATTGGCACCGTTTGTTGTTTATCAGCAGGTAAGTTACAGGCAATTTGCACGCAGAAACAGCTTCCTTGGCCTGGCGTGCTTGTTACATAAACATCACCACCGAGCAATTGTGCTAAATTTTTAGAAATACATAAGCCTAAGCCAGTGCCGCCAAAGCGTCGTGTTGTTGTTGTATCAGCTTGTTCAAAAGGTTTGAATACCCGTTCAACTTCTCGCTCTGACATGCCAATACCGCTATCTTTAATGGCAAATTCTATGAGTTGTAAATCACTGTTATAGGTAATATCTAATTCAATTAAACCTTGCTCGGTAAACTTCACTGCATTGCTGGCAATATTAATGAGAATTTGCTTTAAACGAGTGCTATCACTATTAATTATACGCGGTAATGGTAAGTGAAAATTGATATTGCAGTTAAGTTTTTCTCTTGTGATAAAGGACGAATAATCGAATCAATATCATGAACTAACTGCACAATATCTAGCGGTTCTTTTTCAACAGCTAATTTTTCGGCTTCGATTTTCGACAAGTCTAAAATATTATTGATGAGTTCAAGTAAGTGTTTAGAGTTACGTAATATAGTATTTAGGTGCCAAGCGTCGCCGGTTGTATTTTGGCTGTGTAATAGCTGCTCAGTAAAGCCCATGATAGCGGTTAGTGGTGTACGTATCTCATGACTCATATTGGCTAAAAAGCGGCTTTTTAATTGGTTCGCTTGTTCCGCTTGGGCAATGGCTACCTCGAGTTGACTATTCATGGTTTCAAGTGCCTTGGTACGGCTTTCGACTTTATCTTCTAGGTGATGTTTATATTCTTCAAGTTCGTCTTGATAATGACGAATTTGGTTCACCATGTGATTAAAATCATTAAATAATACCCCCACCTCATCATTATTATGGGCAGGCAAATATACCGACAAATCGCCGTCACCTACTCGATGGCTGGCTGCCCCAAGTAACTCAATTGGGTTTAGTAGTAAATTACGTACCACAATAAAAATCAGCATCGGTAGGGTGATCACTGAAATAATCACGATCAAGGCGGTGATCAAACTGATCGCTTTGCCGGATTGATAAAGCAAGGCTTTGGGGATGGTCGAGACATAATAATAACCGCCGCTCATTTGGATGGCGTAAATCATCCGTTCAACTTTATCAATACTCGATAACTCTATGGTTGAGAGCTTACCTAGATCGGCTAAGTCGTGAATTTGTTGCAGCTCATATTCGCTAATATATTGACCGCGCTTATTGTAGTCTGAGCTAAATAATATTTTGCCATTGCTGGTCAGTAATAAATTTAAGGTATTGTTATAGGGCGCTTCTAAAATGCTGGTATTTAAAATCGATGGCTCAACATGCAACACAATAAACCCTAGTTGTTGCGGGCGTTTAAGGTAGTAATCAGCACTGTAAATACGTTGAATAAAATACAAGCTGGTAGTGCCATCTTGTTTTTGCACCATAAACTGTTGTTGGCGTAAGTTACTTTGTAAAACTTGTGAGAAAAATGGATAGCTGGTTGGTGCGGTATTTAAATTACTGGAGTAATAGGCGTCGCTTTGACCATCCGGAGAGACTAAATTTACGCTAACAATATCGGGGTAAGCTTCTGAATAGCTTGCAAATACATCCATTAGTGCGCCTAGACGACGGGTGTAATTGCCGTTATCGCGTAAGTCATCTGCTAAAAAGTCACTTAGTACAGGGGAGGCCGAGAGTAACTTTGTAGTAGAGTGGAATGAATCGATGTAATTGAACATTTTTTGTTGTTGCTGTTCAACAAAACGGCTAACAATGAGCTCGGCTTGTTTTTGTGTGGAGCTGGTAACGTTGGTGAGAGTAAAGCCACCTAAAAACAATAACGGTAAAATCACCAAAGGCGTGATATACCATAATAATCTTATACTTAACTTACTTGTTCTCATACCCAAACAAAATATCCTCCATGTAATCTATCAATAGTATGCGTTAGCGTAAAATTACACAAGTTTAGTGCGTTCGCTGCAGCAAACGGGTTGAGCTGATTTTAAACCAAGTTATCGGCTAATTACTTGCAATCGTTGCTTTTTTGGCTAAGACAAACAAGGTATAATGTGACTAATTCTATTTTATATTTACAGTGCGTAGCGAAGACCTGTGCTTAGGTTTGTTTTTGGTTGCGCCTTGTTATGACTTAAAGCGGCTTACATGTCTAATTTATTAAACGAAATCAATACGCGACGCACGTTCGCGATCATCTCGCATCCGGATGCTGGTAAAACTACCATCACCGAAAAAGTACTGTTGTTCGGACAAGCTATTCAAAAAGCGGGTACCGTTAAAGGCCGTGGCTCTAATCAACATGCCAAGTCTGACTGGATGGAAATGGAAAAAGAGCGTGGTATCTCGGTCACGACCTCTGTTATGCAATTCCCATACAATAAAGCGCTAGTAAACTTACTTGATACCCCAGGACATGAAGACTTCTCTGAAGATACTTATCGTACCTTAACTGCGGTCGATTCATGTTTGATGGTGATCGATGCGGCTAAAGGTGTTGAAGATCGTACTCGTAAATTAATGGAAGTAACGCGCTTACGTACCACGCCAATTGTCACATTTATGAATAAATGTGACCGCGATATTCGTGATCCGATGGAGTTGTTAGACGAAGTTGAAACAGAGCTAAATATAGCTTGTGCACCGATCACATGGCCAATTGGCTGTGGTAAAGAGTTTAAAGGTGTTTATCATATTCACCGCGGAGAGACCTTGTTATACAAAACCGGCCAAGGTCATACTATTCAAGAAGTACGCAGCATTAAAGGGCTTGATAATCCTGAGCTTGATGCAGCGATCGGCGATGAGCTTGCTGGGCAACTGCGTGAAGAGTTAGAACTTGTTATTGGTGCATCGCACGAATTTGATTTAGAGCTATTTTTAGCGGGTGAGTTATCACCAGTGTACTTTGGTACTGCGCTTGGTAACTTTGGTGTTGATCATGTGCTTGATGGCCTAACTGAGTGGGCACCAACGCCATTACCGCGTGAAACAGAAGACCGTACTGTTGTTGCAACAGAAGAGAACTTCACTGGCTTCGTATTTAAAATTCAAGCGAATATGGACCCTAAGCACCGTGACCGTATTGCGTTTATGCGTATTGTGTCGGGTAAATACAGCCAAGGCATGAAAATGAACCATGTGCGTATAGGTAAACAAGTCAGTATTTCTGATGCGGTAACCTTTATGGCGGGTGATCGTGAGCGTGCAGGTGATGCTTTTGCAGGTGATATTATTGGTTTACATAACCACGGTACGATCCAGATAGGTGATACCTTCACACAAGGTGAAAAGCTTAAATTTACTGGTATTCCAAACTTTGCGCCGGAATTATTCCGCCGCATTCGTCTGCGTGATCCACTTAAGCAAAAGCAATTATTAAAAGGTTTGGTGCAGCTATCTGAAGAAGGGGCAGTACAAGTATTTAGACCGCTTATTAATAACGACTTAATTGTAGGCGCGGTTGGTATATTGCAGTTTGATGTGGTTGTAGCGCGTTTGAAAGCAGAATATAACGTAGATGCTTTATACGAAAGCGTAAATGTAAATACCGCACGTTGGGTAAGTTCGACTGACGTTAAAAAGTTTGAAGATTTTAAACGTAAGTGCGAAAGCAACTTAGCGCTTGATGGCGGCGATAACTTAACTTACATAGCGCCGAGTCGTGTAAATCTTAACTTATCAATTGAGCGCTATCCAGAAGTGACATTTAACCACACGCGTGAAAATTAGACTCAAATTTTAATTTAAAGCCCGCTAACGCGGGCTGGTAAAGGTAATAAATTACATGAATATTCGTACCCTACTAATTGAAAGAGCCATCGCAGCCATGACTGGCGCTGGCTTACCAGCAGATACTAACCCTGCGGTAACACAGAGTACCCGCCCACAATTTGGTGACTACCAAATTAATGGTGCAATGGGCGCTGCTAAAAAATGAAAAGCAACCCGCGAGAGCTTGCACAACAAATTATTGATCACTTAGATGTAAGTGATATCGCAGATAAAACAGAAATTGCCGGCCCTGGTTTTATCAATATTCACCTAAAACCTGAGTTTTTAGCGCAAAGCTTAAAAGCGGCAAACCAAGATGCAAAGCTGGCTGTTGCTGAGCATGCACAACCGCAAAAAGTAGTGGTTGATTACTCATCACCTAATCTTGCTAAAGAAATGCACGTTGGGCATTTACGTTCAACGATCATTGGCGATGCAGTAGTACGCGCACTGGAGTTTCGTGGCGACACGGTTATTCGTCAAAACCATATGGGCGATTGGGGCACGCAATTTGGTATGCTGATTGCGCATCTGGAAGATCAAATCAGCCAAGGTGTTGATTTAGATTCTGTGGCACTTGCTGATCTAGAAACCTTCTACCGCGACGCTAAAAAGCGTTTTGATGATGAAGAAGGTTTTGCAGATAAAGCGCGTGATTACGTAGTAAAACTACAAGGTGGCGACGCGCATTGTGAAAAACTATGGAAGTTGTTTATCGCAACCTCGGTAAAGCATTCTGAAGAAGTATACAAACGCTTAAATGTAACGCTTACACCAGACGACATCATGGCTGAAAGTGCTTATAACAGTGAACTGAACAATATCATTAAGTTATTACAAGATAAGAATATTGCCGTTGAGTCACAAGGCGCACAGGTGGTTTTTTTAGATGAGCTGGCAAATAAAGATGGTGAGCCATCAGTGTTTATCGTGCAAAAATCAGGTGGCGGTTTCTTATACGCAACCACCGATTTAGCCGCCTGTGATTACCGTTCAAACAAGTTAGGCGCAGCCCGCATTTTAATTTTTGTTGATGCGCGTCAAAGCCTACACTTCAATCAAGTAGAGCTTACTGCACGTAAAGCCGGTTTACTACGCGATGAGACTAGCTACGAATTTTGCCCATTTGGCACCATGATGGGTGAAGACGGCAAACCATTTAAAACGCGTACAGGTGGCACGGTAAAACTTGCTGATTTACTTGAAGAGTCAATCACTCGAGCTGCTGCTAAGCTTGCTGAGCGTGAGTCTGACTTAACTGATGAAGAGCGCAGTGAAATTGCCCGTAAAGTAGGTATTGGCGCAGTTAAATATGCTGACCTTTCTAAGCACCGTACCAGTGATTACATTTTCAACTGGGACAGTATGCTTAGCTTTGAAGGGGCAACAGCACCTTACTTACAATATGCTTATACTCGTGTACGCAGTATTTTCCGTAAATCAGGCGTAGACGCAGCAAGTTTAAACGCAGATGTCGCTATTGTTGAGCCGCAAGAAAAAACCCTTGCGCTTAAACTACTGCAATTAGAAGAAGTACTTGATCAAATGATCAGTGAGGCAACACCACACGTATTATGTAGTTACTTATACGAGCTTGCCAGCCTATACATGACCTTCTACGAAGCTTGCCCAGTACTTAAAGAAGGCGTAGAGCCAAGTGTACGCGATAGCCGTTTAGTGCTGTGTAATTTGGTAGCGGATACGCTGCGCACAGGCTTAGATCTACTAGGCATCGAAGTCATGGAGCAAATGTAATCTGCTGCGTGTAGTTCGCTTTAGCTGCGTTAATGAGTTTATTTAGCCTAAGTCACATACAAAATACGTATGCTCCTTGGCATAAATAAACTCACTGCCTTGCTAGCGCTCCTACACTTGCAGATGTGTAGTTTGGCACTTAGTTACTGACCCTAATCACATACAAATACGTATGCTCATAGGGATAAGTCGAGTGTCCGCCTTATCTTAGACTAAACTACTTAGGTGAACGTCTGCTGCGTGTAGTTCGCTTTAGCTGCGTTAATGAGTTTATTTAGCCTAAGTCACATACAAAAGTGACAAGGTACTAGGAAGAAATAGGCCCTAGGTTCTAAGAATAGTTTGACACACAGATAGTTGTTTATAAATTTTTGAAGAACCTAGAACCTAGAACCTAGAACCTAGAACCTAGAACCTAGAACCTAGAACCTAGAACCTAGAACCTAGAACCTAGAACCTAGAACCTAGAACCTAGAACCTAGAACCTAGAACCTAGAACCTAGAGGGAATTTTATGAAACTTGAAGATATCCGTCGTGAGTATTTGCAAGATGCTCTGAGCGAAGAGAATTTACTTGATGATCCATTCAAGCAATTTGAAACCTGGCTTGAGCATGCGGTAGCTAGTAAGCTGCCAGATCCAACGGCGATGGTGGTGGCAACGGTTGATGAAACCGGTCAGCCTTCGCAACGTATTGTGTTGTTAAAGCATCTTGATGATAACGGGTTTGTGTTTTTTACCAATACCGGCTCGCGTAAAGCACAAGAGCTTAAAGGCAATAATAAAATCTCTTTGCATTTTCCGTGGCACCATATGGAGCGCCAAGTGATTGTTTATGGTGAAGCACAACCACTGCCAACTTCAGCGGTTGCCAAGTACTTTTTGTCACGTCCCAAAGAAAGCCAGTTAGCTGCATGGGCTTCAAAGCAAAGCCGTCCTGTATCATCGCGTAAAGTGTTGATGGAAACTTTTGCTAATATGAAAACCAAGTTTGCTAAAGGCGAAATACCATTGCCAGATTTTTGGGGGGATACTGTGTTGTGCCAACAAAAATTGAGTTTTGGCAAGGTGGTGCACACCGCCTGCATGACCGTTTTATATATCAGCGTCAAGCTGATAACAGCTGGCAAATTACACGTTTAAACCCATAGTTTATTATGGCGTTTATTGATTCCCACTGCCATTTAGATTTTACTGAATTTGATGCCACCCGCACCAAGCTAATTCAGCAATGTCAGCAGCTGGGGATCGAAAAATTGATCGTGCCAGGGATCACTTTGGCACAATCTCTTTCTTTATGCGCTTTTGCTAAACAGCATTCTGCAGTGCGCATCGGTGCAGGTTTACATCCTTACTTTTTAGCAGAATATCACCACAGTCATTTAGCCAAACTGACTGAGTTTGCTGTGCAACATCGCCAGCAATTGGTCGCTATTGGCGAGTGTGGTATTGACCGCAGTATTGACGATATTGTTTTGCAAACTCAGATATTTGAGCACCATATCGATCTTGCTAATCAGCTTGAATTGCCATTGATTGTGCATCATCGACAAAGCCATGACCTTATTGCACAGTCATTTAAGCGCTGTAAGCCAAAATATGGTGGTGTTATACATGCTTTTTCAGGCTCATTACAACAAGCACAGTATTATATTAAACAGGGTTTTAAACTCGGGGTGGGCGGGGTGATCACTTATCAGCGAGCACAAAAAACACGTTCCGTTGTTGCTCACATAGCACCTGAACACTTACTACTTGAAACAGATGCACCTGCAATGCCGTTAGCGGGCTTTCAAGGGCAAATAAACACGCCGTTACAGTTACCCCTAGTGTTTGAGCAGTTATGTCAATTAAAGCAGATCACAACACCTTATAAGGCTGGTTTTCAAAAGCAGCTTTATGATTCGTGCTCAGAACTTTTTCGGATATAACGATTTACTTGCCAGCGCTTTAAACCACGGCCTAATTGCCAAGTAAAAATGCAGGTTATCACTAGCATTAGTAATACTTGGCGGCCTAAGTCATGAAAGCTGCTATGACTGGTTGCTACTGCTGAGCGGGTCAAGTAAGTTATTGCAACAAATCCTAGTGGGCGATCGTCATCACTGATTATCGGTTCAACAAACGGGGTTTTAAGTTTACTAATACCTGGAGTGGAGTTGGGCAGCTTACCTAAAATATGGTGAGCTTGCCAATTATCACTACTGGCGATAAGTATGCCTTGCTGATCATAAATCGTTGCAGCCAGTACAAACTCATCTTTGCTTATGCTGTTACATAAGGCTGTTAATTCAGGTTTGTTTTTTTCAAGTAGCGGCGTTTTGGCATTGAGAGCCATAAAACGAGTTAAGCTTTTTGCTGTGCTGTCGGCACTATCATAAAGCAACTGGTGGCTTTGAAAACTACCATTAACAGCAACCCAAGTCAGCAATACAAAGCATGCCGCAGCAATACTTAATCGCACTAGGCGTTGCCTAAGAGATGCTGAAATAGGGTTTTTAAGATGGTTATTTTTCATAGTCACCGTTTACGCTGCTGACAGCTTTTGTTTTTGATGTTACAACTAAGCGTAACTATAACCTTAAATCCCCCTTTATGGCGAATTAATACCAATCGACTTAAATATTTAGTCTTTCTAGCGTGCTAAATAAAGCGCTAACGGCGTTATAAGTTTTTTATGTAGAACAACTACATATAAAATTTATGCCTTGTTATCACTCTATTTATCCGTCGCTATAAATGACCAATAACCTAACCCGATTGGTATAATTGTTATTTTACAGGGGAGACATTAGTATCATTTTTGGAGTTATCATGACATTGGAGCGCTTTGCGAGCCTTTCATCAGAGCAGTTATCGGCACAGTTGTCGTTAGGTATGTGGTATCACTATCAAGATGCTTTATTAGTACCAACAAGCTTACCAACTGATCCGCAAGGAATGTTTAGTATTGCTTTTGCAGGGGACTTTAGCGGCCAACAACTAGCTAATATAATTAACTTTTTAGCTCAGCAGCAGTTTATTGTCAGTGCATTTTGTCGTTATCAACCAGAGCCAAACTTAAGCCCCGCACTGTGTTTTTACAGCGAGACACTAAGTCCAAGCATTAATCCTTTGGTACTGAATGAATTTGCCCATCCATTGGGATTTCAACTTGTACAAGTTAGTAAGCCACCGATTTTAACTAAGCTCGGTTTATTAGTAATGGATATGGACTCAACCGCCATTACGATTGAATGTATTGACGAAATCGCAAGGCTTGCTGATGTATATGATGATGTCGCAGCGGTAACCGCACAAGCGATGGCTGGTAAGTTAGATTTTAGTGAAAGCTTACATCAACGAGTCGCTAAACTTGCGGGTATTGAGCAAAGCTTAATTGATGAACTAAAAAATAGTTTACCATTAATGCCAGGGATCAAAGTGCTATGCCAAGTGCTAAAGCAGCATAATTGGTATTTAGCCATTGCCTCAGGTGGCTTTGTGCCATTTGCTGAACAAGTGCAAAAACTGCTTGAACTAGACGAAGTACATGCCAATGTTTTGGAATTTAAAGATAATAAGTTAACAGGTAAAGTGCTAGGCATGATTGTTGATGCGCAGCAAAAAGCCGTGGTGTTGAGCCAATTACAGCAACGATTAAATTTACCTACGCAACAAACAGTGGCGATTGGTGATGGTGCGAATGATTTGACCATGATGGCTGCGGCAGGACTCGGTGTTGCCGTACACGGTAAACCTAAAGTTGTTGAACAAGCCCAAGCTGCAATTTGCCAAGGCTCGCTATTACAACTGTTATATTTATTAACTATTCCTGTTATTAAGTAACGGAGTTAAGTTAGCCGTTTAAGCCAAGTCTGCTTGCGCTTATTCATTTGGTCTACCAGCTCTGCGGTAAAGTCCAAATGACTAAGCGTTTCATCTGTTACATCAACCATGTCACCAACACCTGTTACTGCCCACAGTGCCTCTTCAAGATCTTTTGCTTTGTGCAATGCATATTGGCTTACGTATTTTAACTCGTTAGATAAGTAATCTGTATCAGGGCGGCCAGTGCGTGAAATATAAATACGCATTATAAAGATCAACTCAGATTTGAGACCTTTCTTTAAAAAGAGTAACTGTGGGGCATAATCCTCGCCTGCACTGCACTTGCTTTTTATAGCGTCTTTAATGGTCGGTTTTTTAGGATCAAAACGAATAAATAAAGTGAAAGGTAGAGGAGGATCTTGACGACTGCGATCTTTTATAAGCGGTGTGATCACGCCATTGAGCTGCTCTGGCGATAAAAAAGCATCAATGCTGGTGGTATTATTAAGCAAGCCATAGTTTTGCAAAATAATATGCAATGGGCTCGGGTACAAGCCTTGACCAATTGCTCCTGTTTTAAAATGTGCAGCTTCTTTATGTAAATAAAACGGAAATTGGCAGACACTTTTAGTTACCATATTTCGCAGCGCTGTCGATAATCCTGGCACCTTTGGCGCTTCTTCAGATACTTTTAGTTTATCTTTATTATTTTCAATTAACTGCGTAAAAATTTCACCCCTTCGTGTGGGTTATCAACAATACGTAAGGCTTTTAAGTTGATAGTGGTGAACGATTTACTGACCGCCATCACTTCGTACTTTAATTTACTCAGCGTGTGCTTTTTGGTTATTTTTTGCAGCTCAGGTAAGCTTAATTCAACAACTTCACCTTTTTGAAAAGTAACCGGTTGGTCACACTCAATTTGCAACCCCATCACCGAGAAATCACGACTATGAGCGGTATGTGTTTGCTCATCCTGAGTTGTTAATACTACATCGGTTTTATACAAATAGCGTTTGTGAGAGCGTAGGTTTACATACTCTAAATCCACGGTTTCAAGCTTTGGTGGGGTTTTATGTTTGCCATGGCCAAAGTGCTTGAGCTGATTAACTATACTTTTATCGTAACTAAAACTTTGATAATGCGCTCGTTCAACGTCTGTTCCGACTGCTGTTAAAATCACTAGATATTTTACGTCTTTGATCATTCCTTGTACGCGAGGCGTTGGTGGCTTGTTTAATTTTTCAATATCTTTGCCAGCGGTATTTGGTAAGCTTAATGGAATAAATGAATCTTCTGGATGGCTTGGCATTAACTGTACTTTAAAACATTGCCAGCTTTCTTTTTGGCTACCAAAACCAAAAAATAATGCGCTTAATTGCGGCTCTGCAGTCAACTCCGTGCGTGTTGCTGAGTAATAATATACTTTTCCAGCAACCACGTGCGTAAAGGTGTATAAATACTCTTCTTTAACTGGGGCTGGGTTACTTAGTAACTGACTTAAACGTTGCTGATTTAAAATAGTGTATAAACATGACAGCTTTCGCTCATCGCAAAAATAACGCTGAATAAAAATATTGTTTTCAGTGGTCAGCACTAAACTTGGGTAGAGTTTATCGTTTTGCAAACTAAAAAAAGTAAATAACGAAGTCACTCAGGGAATATAGTACTGCTCATAGCCTTTTGAGACGACGGCATCTAAAGTATTATCTAAATTTACTTTATAGCGACGCTTATTGCCGTGAATAAAGCTTTCTAAAAACTCATCAAATTTTGCGTTATTTTCTATAAAAGTACGTTTTAAGCGAATATGATTAAATTCCGCAGAGATTTTCTCAACTGCAACAACTTCATATTGAATGCCGTTTTTTAAACCTAATTCAAAATCTTGCTCAAGACCGACTAAACGCAGTCCTAATAACTGCCCTTTTTTGACTTGATAGCGCGGTGAGAGCTTTATTTTTGCGCCACTTAAAGATATATCTGAGGTGGTTGCTGCAATGGTGTTGTCTTTGTTGAGTTCTACAGTGATTTTGATTGAATAGTTCATCCGTTCTTCACGGCGACTTTCATAAGAGGCAAATTTAATAACCTGGCAATCTAATTTTTGTTCATTCTGTAACTCAGGTTGCTTAGCTTGTTCAGCGGCTTTTTTTTGCATTACACGATGGTTATTATCGGTGTTCATTACAGCTTCGTAAACAGCAAGGGTATAACCACCATGGCGTTCTATGGCTTGTTCAAATACCGCAATAGCGGTTTCATCCATAAAGTGTTGTTTGCCTTCATACTCATAAGGTTTAACTTGGCCTGTTACTTGGCCGCGTAAATCAATAAAACGGGCGATAGGTTGCGACAAGCGCGACATTTCCATCTTGATCAAGAACTGCTCAGGTTTTGTTAAACCCGCTGTCTTCGATTTAAAGATCGTGTCAAATTTGGCATTACCTAAATATGATTTAAGCTCATCAACTAAACTTTCATATTTAAGCAGAGTGTCTTCAGTCATTTATAAAACCATCACCGTCTATTCTAAAAAGTTGGTATACTGCACATGTATTTACACACTCACTTGGTTGCTGGTTTGCAGCATGTGCGGTGTAATGAGTTACCATCTTTAATTTTTATTATTATGAGATTGCCAAATAAATGGCTCATTACTTTAGTTTATTAATCAAAAAAGCCCAAGCTAAAAAGATTAAGCAAAAAATATGCCCTAAAGTAAAAGTGATAAACCTTGCTTTTTTATATATCTCGATTGTGGCGTTGAATTGCCTTATTGGCAAGGTCAATATTCAGCGCACCATAACGCAACAATAAATTAAAGATCATTCTAGTATGGACATAAATGATTTCAAAATGACGAAGGTAGGCAAAAGTTAATGGCAAAAGCGGCAAAAATAGAGTTTGTTTGCACCGAATGCGGAATGAACTACCAACGCTGGCAAGGACAGTGTCGCTGCGGCGCATGGAATACCTTAGCCGAATTTAAGCCCTCAGCAGGGCAAACTAAAAAGCAGCAACGCGCAGCGTTGTTGGCGGCTATGCTGGTGGCGTTGGCGGTGGCTCGAAAAAAATTAATGACATCGCAACCACCGAAGCCGAAAAGCAACTAACCGGTATTGGTGAACTTGATCGAGTATTATCAGGTGGCGTAACCACAGGTTCTGTGAATATTATTTCAGGCGATCCCGGAGCAGGTAAAACGACTTTATTATCGGATTTAGTCGCGCGCATGTCACAGCGTATGCCATCACTTTACTGCACCGCAGAAGAGTCGTTATCGCAATTTAAAAACCGTGTTAATCGTTTAAAGCTCGATTACAACCCAGACGAACTGTATTTGTTATCAGAAACCAGTGTTGAAACCATTATCGACGAGCTTGAAAAAAATAACATCAAGTTTGCAGTAATCGATTCTATTCAAGCGGTTGTTACTGATACCGCAAACGGCAGCCCAGGTTCACCGTCACAAGTTAAAAGTGCCGCGCAAGCGCTTACACAGTACTGTAAGCAAAACGACGTCACTATGTTTATTATTGCCCACGTAAATAAAAATAATGAAATAGCGGGGCCGCAAACCTTAGTGCATATTGTTGATGCGTTATTACATATCGACACTAACGATGGGCAAATACGTACCTTGCGCGCCAATAAAAACCGCTTTGGTGACATTGATACTGTAGGCATTTTTAGAATGTGCGAACGCGGTATGCTAAGTGTTGATAACCCCAGTGAAATATTTTTATCGGGATCAAGTACCGACTCACCCGGTTCAACCATTACTTGCATTCGAAAAGGTAACCGCAACTTGTTGCTCGAAATACAATGTTTAACTACCGAAACCGAGGCGGAGTTTCCACAGCGAGTGTGCGTAGGTTTAAATATGAACCGAATAAAAATGCTCACTGGTATTTTACGCAAGCACACTAAAACCAAAATCTTTCATGATACGTTTTTTAATATTGTTGGCGGGCTGAGAATTGATGAAACCGAAACCTGTATCGATTTAGCCTTAGTGACTGCCTTACTCAGTAGCTTAAATGAGTTTGTTGTACCGCGTACCACCTGCATAATGGGCGAGCTGAGTTTAAACGGTGACGTACGGCCAATCGACAGTGGCGTGCCACGCGTTAAAGAAGCTGCCCAACATGGTTTTACCGAAATATTTATTCCATTTCGTAATTACCATAAATCAATGGAAGGGCTGGGCGCTAAAATAACCCCAGTTAAAACAGTGCATGAACTGCTAAGTTTAATTAATTAGCCACGCTCAAAAAAGTGCAAATCAATTTGCACTTACTTATGCTAGGCCTTATCAAAGGTATTATTGAATGATACGCTTAGCAAAATCTTAAGTCTAAAGCCGTTAGAGACTAAGCTAAATAACAACGGTGATAATAGAAATCGTAATAAGGAAATAGAATGAAAAAACTCGCAATTGTTGCTGTTGTTGTCGCTGCGGCTATCGGTGGTGTTAGCTATGCAAATCATGCACTGACTCAAGAAGTTAAAGTAGAAGTTGATCGTCAGCTTGCATTAATGAGCCAGCAAATGGGTATAACAGCCAGTTATGAAGATATTTCGGCCAGCGTGCTTGGGCAAAGTGTTGAAATATCAAATATGCAAATCACTGGGTTTGATCAGCAGCCGGTTGCTAATATTGCGAGCATTGAAGTGGCGGGATACGAAGTAGATAAAATTGCTCCTCGTACCGAGTTGAGCATAAAAAACTTTACCTTCAGTGAGCATTTTTTAGCGCAGTTACCACCAGACGCTAACAATAAACTCGCTGCTGCTAGTTATGATCTTCATACATTGATGAACTATGATGAAAAATCAGGTGATAGTGATATCGACTTTGCGCTTAATGCTAAAAATATTGTAGGCCTTAATTTTAACCTCGGTCTAGCAAAATCAACCGCACTGATGAATGCTTCATTGGCGCTGAGCAAAATGCAGCAACAACTAGGTAGTCAACAGCCGACTTTAGAGCAGCAATTACAGCAACAAACCTTACTAATGGAGGCGCTTGCAGAGCTTGAACCACGCAGCATCGAAATTGCCCTCAATAACGAAGGTGAATTTAAAGCACTCGTCGAACAAACGCTTGAAAAGCAAGGTATGACGCTGGAGCAAATGCAGCAAATGGTCAACATGCAGCTACAACAAGCGCCAGTCAGCGAGGAACTGAGTGAAGCGATTAAAAACTTCACGCAAGGCTTAAGCTCATTAACCGTGTCAGCAAGCTTGCCAGAAGGGCAAACCATGACCGAAATTAACCAACAGATCTTCACCCTAATGGGGCAACCAGAAGAACTGGCAGAGTTTATAAATTTAAAAGCGAAGGGCGAATAGCTCGTAGAGCTATAAGTTGTAAGTCTTAAGCGGTAAGTTTAAGACAAAATACAGTTTTGAGTCATTTCAAAGCGCGAGTTAATCTCGCGCTTTTTTATGGGCGATTCGGGTGAGGGACTAGGATTTAGGCGCTAGGAACTAGGAAAAACCAAAGCAGGTCGGCGTAAAATTTATTATCGTAGGTTGTGGTTCATAGCAACGAAACCCAACGGTGAAAATTAAAGTTTAGAGATGGTTTCAAGTGGGAAACTGACGTTGATATAGGTTTAGGATAATACTCATTGAATAATCAAGCTGTTGTTTGCTCCCATATTCAGGAAAATGAGCGACACGCGTATCTTTATCTGCTTTATTTTCCTGTATTCATAAACAAACAGTTTTGAGTTTTTTAACAACTCGCGGGTTTATTTCTTGTGATTTACAATAACAAAATAACAACAAAGATAAATCCCTTGATTTACATTTAGATACAGAGTTAGACTGAAAGTATTAAAAAACTCAAAGGATTTTCTGTCTGCAACTTGTGGGTTTAGATCCTTTGAATAAGCTGTATGTTCTTGGAGATTTATGGAAAACTTCAAAATTAGCAGAATCTACACAAAGTTAGGTATTTTCCGACTATCTGGAATCATCAACAATGAAAGAGGTATTAAAAATATCAGCTATATTTCTGCTGAATATATGGGAACTGATGGCTGGTACGAACTTAATTTACAGTCGGAGCATACTCAAAACTTACTGAGAGACATTCAAATTGAAGTGTTGCAGCACCTAGCTTGAGCAAGTCTGTTGCATCGACCATACCTAGTTTTGTAAATATCAGTGGTTTCAAATAGCTACGAACATACAAGGCGCTTAAGTCGGACTGCAAACGCATGGCGGTTTTAGTTCAAATTGGCTAGTGTGCTTAAGGTGGTTATTTTGAGTTTGGTTGTGGTTTGCAGCCACTTAGCTTAGCGTTTATATGCAATATAGGGTTTGGTGGATATATGAAATATACAGAGAAATCGGTTACAGTTTTACATGACCAAATCCAAGTTCATTCTGAGCGTTTATGGCACAGGTATTACTCTTGAGTAAGTTTCACATAGTGTTAAAAATGAAAAATGATAATTCTTGGAAGTGTATATTTAAAGATTTGTCAGAAGTGCAAGTAAGGGATGATTTTATCGAACCTTTTAAAAGAGGTAAAGTCATCGTGAATAATGAACTTATTTCTACTAAAGATATTTATCATGTAGTTATTTCAAAAACAAATATGACCCATCGTGACGAATTGAAGAAAGTACAAACAGATAGCTATCAAAAACTCCAAGAAATGAATGAAAATGGTTCTGCTATTAACGTAGAGGCTGGCAGGTATGATTATGAAATTAAGGATTGTGGCAAAGATATTACCTCAAATTACCTTTATGGAGGTGCAGAAATGGGGGAAGAATCAAATATATTCAAAAACCCAGTGGTATTTATATTAACTGGTGGTTTTCTGGTCGCTATTCTTATAGATTTATATAGCTATTTCTCGCTCAAGGGATGGAACAATGCAAAAATGGAAATTTTACACGATCTTATCTATCCAACACTAGACATTTTAAATTATCTTATCTATCCAATTGCAGGGTTTCTGGTTTTACTTGGGCTATGTTCGATACTAGGGAGGTTAATTACTAAAGATAGTAATGATTCTATTATAGTCACTACATTTCACATCACTACGTCTATTGCTTATCTTTGTCTACACGTTTACGCACTATATGCATTTATTTGGTGGCCGATCATGGCGAGTATTGTAGCTAGCATTATATTACAAAAAATAGTAGGAGAACCAGAATCACCTCAATAATAAGCGTCTCCTATGTGGTAAACTCATAATTTGCATTCTTTCTTAAAAACGAGAAATTTTTTAAATCTTGACTATTATGCGGTCGTTTTCATAGGTAAACTGAATTTAAATGCTTTTTCAGGTTTTGGGGAGGCATGGTTTAACATAGATGAAATAACGAAGTTTAGTCCAAACCTTAAACAACTTGCATCTGAAATGGTTGGAAAAGTAAAATTATTAGGGTCTAAATCTAACAGCAGTGAATACTTAGAAACATTTTTAATTAGATGTTATGTACTTTTACCTACTAAAATAAATGAATTATTGGTGTTTATTTATAATTAGCCGATTATCCATATACCATTACAGAGAAGAATAAATTCGAAAAATATTGGGTGAACACCAACTAAGAAACCATAAAGTAAAATAGTTCTCTGATAGTTTTTTGTAACTATTAAATAGCAACGAGAATGAAATTATCCTGCATGGTGGTGCAGGCATATAACAAGCACTTCAAACGGAACAAAAACAGTTGGTTAGGTTCCGCTTCGCTCCACATTATAACCAACAATTTTTGTCCGCTTAAGTGGGCGTTATATTTTTACTGACACGGTTATTAAATTATGAGTAAGCAGAATAATCCAACTGTTGATTGTCCTTGCTGTGGTTACATCACCTTAAAATATGGTGGTTGCGGTGAAATTTGTGAGGTATGTTTCTGGGAATACGATTCAGAAATTGACTCCAGAGTAACTATTCCATCAGTTTGTAATCATGGAATGACGTTGAACGAAGCTAAAGAAAATTTTGAATTATTTGGGGCTACTAAAGAAGAATTTATTAAACATGTAGTACCATTCGAAGCTAGAAAATTGTATCAGCATATAAACAAAATATAACAAAGCTAATTAAAATCGACGCAAAACACTCCGCTTTCATTGTGTTTCGCTTCGCGAAGTAACACAATGAAAGCTCCGCGTTATTGCGCGGTTTATTAGAGCGTTAGGGCTACAGGGAAATATGTCGTACATCAGATCAAGCGCTACTTTATGTTTTGGTAACTTTAAAGAGGCTGCCCTTTATTTTGATAGAGTACTCCCTATTAACTTAGGAAGAATGCGCGGAGATAGTGACGTCGGAGACGTCTTAGTAGGCTACCCTGAAGAAATTCCATCAGTTGCGTTTTCTCATTTAATTGATGGCGTTGAAGGTGACAAAAATTATAGCCATGCCACCAGAATTTTTGAAGTGGTCAATGAACATTGGACTGATTTTGCTAAAAAAGTTAGGCCTTATGCAGTTTTATCTGGTTCTTCCGAGCATTATGATCCCACATTCGAACACCAAAAGTTTTTGCAAGCTTATTTTACAGGCGCAACTTTGCCAAATGAAATGTCTATACGTTCCATAGTTACTAACTATGCGAAAGACGTTGGTTTTCAAAATTATTCAGTAGCAATCCCTGTTTCAGATAAACAAGAACAATCAGACCCAGCTATTACTCTTTCAAATCTAAATCTAATTGATGCTGACCAAGCTGATTGGCAACAGGTGTTGGAAATTAGAAAGGATATTCAATCTAGTAAACAACTTACACGATTGAAGTTATTCATACACGAAAATTTCGACGGAAAACCAATAACCTATATTGAAGATGATTTGTGTCGAAGATTAGATTGTTATGAACAAGCTTGTAAGAAATTTGGTTTTAAAACAGTAACATCCTCTTTATCAATGCTTCTAGATGCCAAATCTCTACAAGCAGCAGTAGGTACGGGGCTCGTTGCTGGTTTGTTTGGAGGACCTGTTGTTGGCTCAATAACTGCGGCATCAATTGAATTAGGTAAAGTAGCAATTAATATAGCTGAGAAGCACCATGATATGAAAAGTTGGCAAGACGGACATGAACTTGCGTACATATTTAAAACGAAAGAAACTTTAAAGTAATATGGTGGGCAATGTATGGTAGCCCTAATCGGGTAGCCGGAGGTCTCTAACCTCCAGCCCCCACACCACCCATCATGCGCTTTTTATTAGCAGGAAGTGCAATGGGCGGTTCATCTCCCGTAGTGAATATTGATCCAAATATCTCTTAATGACGCTAAACCTTGTGAAGCTAAGTAATCATTGCCTAATGCAATGTTAATTCCTTTTGTTTTTGAGCTTCTACAAGGGCCTTCGCTTCCAAGCGCCTACTTTTGGTACTGGTGATACCACAGGCTATGGCGAGCCGTTCGCTAACACCCAATTTCATTAAACTGCGTACTTTATTGCGTGCTCTTCCTTATAAATAGCGCCATTGTCGCCAGTAGCACATTCTTATCCTACGGCGGATCCAGAGATCTAAACCCACCGTTAGCTATAATAATCAAAGTCAAAATAGACAGCCCAATGGGGCGACGGCAGCTTTTTATTGACGAAATGGCAAACGACTTGGCTGTATAGAGCCTGCTTTCCTTTAAATAAACAGCGGAATATTACAGTTAACAAAGGCATGAATAAGTTGACCTTACGTGGACAAACGAAAGTGAATGCGCAATGGCAGTTGTATTGCCTTGTTCATAATCTAGAAAAGCTGAGAAACACGATGCATTAATTAGCGTAAGCCCTTATCACCTCAAATAATCCACTCAAACACCTGTGATACCTTCCAAAACGCCCATTAAAGCAACAGCAAATCCTCTTTTTATATTTTACGTAAAATCGAAGTAACCGATTGAATCAAAATAGGAACTCGGCTATGGTTAATACATCAATAAAAATAAATTAAAAACGAGTTATTCTACAGCCTCGTTAGGCGAATCATGAATCCGAGTAAAGTTGTCCGTGAAAATGTTAGGAAGCTCACTGATCTTCCAAATATAGGAAAAGCAGGTGCCGCTGACCTTGAATTGCTTGGAATAATTAAACCCGACGATCTCGAGGGGCATGATCCGTATGAAATGTATGAGAGGCTCTGCATTTTAACTGGTAGCAAACATGATCCTTGCGTCATTGATGTCTTTATTTCAGTTACACGCTTTTTCAATGGTGATGAACCAAAGGCTTGGTGGGATTACACAGCGGAACGCAAGAGGTTGCAAGCTGCGAAGCAGGATATCGCCTAACAAGGGTTTTCGAGTCGGACTCGTAATAGTTTGCTCGGTTCCACTTCGTTTCGTATTTTAGCAAACTATTATTCGCCGCTTAAAACGGCGTTGAGGCTGTAGAATTGCTCTTTTTAGGAACTGGTTCTACACAATTGACTTGATTGTTTTTTAACCTTGAAGCGAGTTGGTTACTGTGATCTAGTAGATATTATTCACCCACGGTAAATTGTTATGGCTCTTTCATTAGGTAAGGAGTCAAGCCAGACTTATCTTGCCAAAATAAATTCATTCCAATCAATTTCGCTGAATAAATTGACCTTACGCGGTCAAATAAAAGTGAATGCGCAATGGCAGTTGTATTGCCTTGTTCATAATCTAGAAAAGCTGAGAAACACGATGCATTAATTAGCGTAAGCCCTTATCACCTCAAATAAGCCACTTAAACACCTGTGATACCTTCCAAAACGCCCATTAAAGCAACAGTAAATCCTCTTTTTATATTTCACGTAAAATCGAAGTAACCGATTGAATCAAAATAGGAACTCGGCTATGGTTAATACATCAATAAAAATAAATTAAAAACGAGTTATTCTACAGCCTCGTTATATGTTCACGAGGAATTAAGCGTTGGAAGAATATTTCGATGGATTGAGAACAATTAAGACTAGATCTGATAATGTTCATTCTTACAGGTGGCCGTGCGTTTATATATTCTTTATTGGACTACTAATTTCCGCTGTATTTCCACCTTTAGGGATATTGGCACCGGCTGGAATGTATCTTTGGATCTTTTTGTTATACCGGTTATCACTGTCAACCTGTCCTAGGTGCAGCCATAAATTTTACAGTTTAGGTAATATATTGTTTAGTGGTTCATTTTATACAAAAAGTGGCATGTGGGCAGTAAGTTGCAATCATTGCTCACTGGAAGCTCAGTGAGTTACCCGAAGTCAAAGAAATCAAAATAGAGTCGCATAAAGATGAATGGCTTCAATAAAACATATAACAAACCAAGTCATCGGAAAACCACTCGCTGGCTGCGCCAAAACGCTCGCGTTTTCCGCTGCTTGGGGCTTTAGAACTACTCAAATAAATTGCGAGGTAAGGAAACATGGCAAGATGTACAGCACCATCAAGAGGACATCGTTCGGCTGCGGCAGCAGCAAATTGCCCCGCATGTGGTGGGCGATACGGTCGATATGGAGGTGGTGGTTATAGCTCATACTCAACTCCTTCTTACTTCCCGTCGAGTAGCAGTGGCGGTAGTCGGAGTAGCGGCGGTGGGTCAAGCCGTAGCACGAAGCCGCGCTGGTCTAAATCTGGCTCGTCTGTATCGTATACACCTTCTCAAATTCAATCACTTGAACCAATTCGAGAAACTGTTGAGGCACGAGCAGCACAGCAACCTGATCTTCGTGATGTATTCCTATGTCATGCTTGGGGCGATCGCAAAGAAGCAGCTAAAGAACTGCATGATTTACTTGTAGCTGCTGGTGTCAAAGTTTGGTTCAGCGAAAACGACCTTGGGCTTGGGGTGCCAATGATGCGAGCTATTGACAAGGGGTTAGCTAATTCCAGAATTGGACTTGTATTGGTTACCCCAGCAATGTTGGAGCGTTTGCCCCAAGAAAGTGTGGCAGACAAAGAGCTTTCTACTCTATTAGCAGGTAACCAACTTATCCCTATAGTACATAACACAACATATGAAGCTCTACGAAATGTCAGTCCTATGCTGGCCTCCAGAACTGGTTTGGATACTTCAGAGGATTCAATGACAGTTGTAGCAGAAAAAATAGCCGAGCTAGTAGAGGTCTAGTTCAGTGCCAATAGGTTCTAACATGTCAAAGCACTCGGACATGGTAAAGCTGTCATCTTTTTTGTTCCAAAAAAGCCGCCAACTTCACCATTCCGGTGTTTGAGGTGTTATGTGTCTTATGAGATTCAAGGGAAGATTTTATGAAAAAACATGATAAAAGTATGGCTGGAGCTATAAGACTAGCTGTGGCTTTGGTGGTGGGTCTTATTTTAGGTATGCTCTCTTATGCCCTTATAATTAAGGTCGGCGATTATTCTTCCTTCATAGCGGCTGTTGTTGGGGCTCTAGTTGCTCTATTAATACCGGTTTGGCAGACATATGTAGTACAACAATCTAGTTTGGCTTTGGAGGTTAATGGAATAAGTAGGAAGGTTTCAGACAAAGCAAAGGTATCTTTAGATGAACATTCTGAGCTAGCTTATTTAAGAAAGATGAAAGAAGGTGATAACCCCAGATTCATCCTAATGGGACAAGAGCCTAAAAGGCAATATCAAGATAGAACTGTCTCCTTAGATGAATTAGAAGAGTTGCTTCAAAGAGCAAAGCAGGATTTAAAAGATTTTCCGGAAAAGCTCGCTGATCGTAAATCCGATATGGAGAAGGTTAATGCTTTCAACGTAGATAATTTTACCAAACACGAATGCAATAAGCTCAATAGACCAATTGCACCAGAAATAGATTTCAACGCGGATGATGTTGCTGCAACGCTAAAAGAGTTCCAGCAATCTTATGAAGAGCGTTATACAACAATAAAAGACAAATATGATGAGCTTCAATCTACTATTCCTGAAATTGAAAGGAAGGTGGCCCAGATCAGAAGTGAACTTATTGAAAATGAGATCATATTTTGAAATATCAGCAACATTAATAAATTCCTGAAGGCTAAATACATCAATTAAAAAGCCTGCTCTTTTTCGTGTCTACATTGGGAAAGAAAACTATATTGATCTTAAGTTGACTCTTTCAGATTTCGAAATTAAATCTGAAATTTCTCCAAACTCTACAGTTGTGGGTAGTTTTTCTTCGACAGATATTTCCCAGCTTCCTGAAGAGGATCGAAAACTAATTAATACGTACTGGGGGCAAAGTGTTCAATGCAAACTTTTTGTCGAGGATGTACACGGTGAGCCAACGGGCTCCAATTCAATAGCATTTTCTGAAGGGTTATACCAAAAAATAATCTTTGATAGGTTAGCTGTCGTAGCGACTAATGAGAGCATGTAACAAGCCAAAGCACTCGGACGTCGCTGCGCTCCGCCAGTGTTTGGAGCGTTAGCAGTCAAAATTAGACATGGAGATAAAATGAAATTCATCGCAGTACTCATCGGGACAATATTCTTAACAGCATGTGCAACTGGCTACCAAGCACACACTTGGTCGGGTGGCTATAACGATAAAGTGATAAGTGAGAATCACTATTATGTTGAATATTTGGGTAATGGAACAACGTCGGCAGAAACTGTTAATGAATATTGGGTACGTCGAGCAAACGAGTTATGCCCTAAAGGATATACAGAATTAACTTCCGAATTGGGAAAAAACAATTCTGTGGCTCTCGGCACTGCTGGTGTTTCATTTTCTCATCCTTGGAAAAAAGCTGAAATCAAGTGCAATTGACTGCTAACAAAAACATCATGGTGGGAATTTTACTCGCTGGTAAAGCGCTCCTAAAATCCCCATATGTTAAGCGTTAGCTTTTAGGAGACATTGTGCACTCAATAGATTATCAGGGCGTATTAACCCATCTTGAAAATACTTTCACGGAACAAGTTTCCTCTGATAGTCCAACGAACTTGTTATGCTTGAAAGCTAGTAATGATTTCGTTGAGGCCGATGTGAAGGTAATGATTTTTGGTCAAGAAACCAACGATTGGGAGTGTGAGTTTCCACACTCAGGTGGAGTATCCCATTTGCTGAATGTATACGACGATTTTTTCAACAAAGGAAAGTGCTTTAGTTATAGCGGACAGTTTTGGAATGCTTTCTCAAAAATACAGGAACGACTCAGGCATGAATTTTCTTTTGATTCTAAAACTGTTGGATTTGTCTGGAATAATGTGATTAAAATCGGACGCTGTGGGGAAGTTGGGGCACCATCTAAAGTTGTTTTAGAATGGCAAAATTCCGTGCTAGAGCTCACTAAGAAAGAGTTAGAATACTATAAGCCTGATATTGTAATTTTTCTATCTGGTCCAAACTACGACAAACATATTTCTAACATATTTGATGATGTTTCGTTCTCTAGTATCAACGACCGTTCAGAAAGACAGCTAGCAAAGGTTTCATCGCATCATTTGCCAGAGAAGACTTTAAGAACATACCATCCAGGCTATTTATGGAGAAGCGGATTTTATTCATACCTGGATGATATGGTGCAATTCATTAAAAGCTAATCGGGTAGCCTGAGGTCTCTAACCTCCAGCCCCCACACCACCCATCATGCGGGTCCGCAATGGGCGGTTCATCTCCCGTAGTGAATATTGATCCAAATATCTCTTAATGACGCTAAACCTTGTGAAGCTAAGTAATCATTGCCTAATGCAATGTTAATTCCTTTTGTTTTTGAGCTTCTACAAGGGCCTTCGCTTCCAAGCGCCTACTTTTGGTACTGGTGATACCACAGGCTATGGCGAGCCGTTCGCTAACACCCAATTTCATTAAACTGCGTACTTTATTGCGTGCTCTTCCTTATAAATAGCGCCATTGTCGCCAGTAGCACATTCTTATCCTACGGCGGATCCAGAGATCTAAACCCACCGTTAGCTATAATAATCAAAGTCAAAATAGACAGCCCAATGGGGCGACGGCAGCTTTTTATTGACGAAATGGCAAACGACTTGGCTGTATAGAGCCTGCTTTCCTTTAAATAAACAGCGGAATATTACAGTTAACAAAGGCATGAATAAATTGACCTTACGCGGTCAAACGAAAGTGAATGCCCAATGGCAACTGTATTGCTTAGTTCATAATATAGAAAAGCTGCAAAACAGGACGCATTAATAAAGGTAAGCTGCTACCTCTCCAAATAAGCCACTTAAACACCTGTCATACCTTCCAAAACGCCCATTAAAGCAACAGCAAATCCTCTTTTTATATTTTACGTAAAATCGAAGTAACCGATTGAATCAAAATAGGAACTCGGCTATGGTTAATGCATCAATAAAAATAAATTAAAAACGAGTTATTCTACAGCCTCGTTATACAACTTAGGAAACTGCATTTGCTGAATATTTCGTTAAAACTGTTTTTAGTTGGCTTGCTGCTAAATCCTTTTCTTATCAATCTTATTGGGTTTATCAATCCATTTTGGGCTGCTTTAGTTTTGGAAGAACCAGAAAAGAGCCGAGACATTCTTCATGCATTTCAGCCGTATGTCCCATTTGTTTCTATTATTTACGTAGCCGCCTTGTTTTATCTGGCTAAAATTGAAAAGCGGATATGGTTAAAGGTAGTTTGTGTAATTTGTTCAACTCTCTATATTGGCTCATCAATTTATGGTTTGCTACCTGACGAAGGTGTACTTTATACCATTACAACTACTATATATTTCTCTATGGAAACTTCGTTACTTTTCATCGCTGGGTTAATATTAATTAGACAATCTTCTGCATCACAAAGTGGTGAAATCGTTGTATAACAAGTTAAATCATCGGAAAATCCCTCGCAGGCCAAACAACGGCCTGTACGCTCGGACTTTCCGCTGTTTAAAGCGTTATGTTTCTGAGAGAGTGTAGAGTTAATGTGTAACAATAAAAAGCTGATTTCATTACTCATCTTCATAATGCTAGTTAACTTCAATGTTGCTAATGTTACTGCTAGTGGGATAGAGAGTCTTCAGCTCATCCAAATACTAAAAGATGATGTTAACGATGTTGATGGTTTGGGTAACCCCAGAAGCGTTAAAGTTCTTTCAGATAATTCTAAGGTTTTTGTGTCCAGTGGAGACGATAATGCTTTCGCTGTTTTCAATTTGGACAAGGATTTTAAATTGACTTTCAGTCAAGTGTTTGAAAATTCCTCTACCAATATAAATGGTTTAGAAGGTGCTTCTGGTGTTACCTATTTTGATCGTGGTAATCAAGTAGTTGTTACTGGCTTCTATGATGGTGCCTTAAGCAGATTTTCTCAAAATAATAGTAGTTACCGTTTTAGCCAATTTATCAGTGACGGTCTAAGTTATGACAGAGTATTTGATAGTGATGTGCCAGTGGGTGAATTGGATAACCTTGGTCTTCTAGGTGCTTGGGATATCGTCAAGACTAGCAACGAAAAGCAACTCTTTGTTGCAAGTTATATGAGCAATGCCATCTCCATTTTAGATATAATGGCGGATAAAAAGGTTACTTTTAATCGAGTAATAAAAGACGCCAGACCGCTTGACAATAACTTGGGGAAACCTATTGCTGTAGCTTTATCTCCATTAAATAATGAATTATATGTTCTAGGTTTTGATGGTCATCAATTAACTATTTTTGATAGAGATGACAAAGGTGACTTATTGGTAAAACAAGTATTAAAAAATGGCGTTGCGGGTGTGGAGAAATTTATTAATCCACAAAAAATTGTTGTTTCACCAAATGGAGAGTTTTTGTATGTCGCTTGCGCAGGAAGTGATTCTCTTGTTGTTTTTCATAAACTAGATACTGGACAATATACATTTTTGCAGGCAATAGATCATTTAGATGTTGGCGGTTCCGGTCTAGAGGGAGCAAGTAGCTTAGCGATATCGTCTGACGGCTCAAAAGTTTATGCAGCCAGGGATTCGGGTGTCGGTCTATATTTATTTAGTGCGGGAGTTGATGGACGACTTAGCTATAATAATAAGCTATTAAGTGTTCATGATAATGAATTAAAGAGGATTTCATCCCTTACTCTTACCGAAGATAATCAACATCTATTGGTTGCGACAGGTAAAGGTAATTCGCTATTCATCTTTAAAATAAAGACCATTTAAATGTCACGAAACATAATCGGGTAGCCGGAGGTCTCTAACCTCCAGCCCCCACACCACCCATCATGCGCTTTTTATTAGCAGGAAGTGCAATGGGCGGTTCATCTCCCGTAATGAATATTGATCCAAATATCTCTCAATGACACTAACCCTTGTGAAGCTAAGTAATCATTGCTTAATGCAATGTTAATCCCTTTTGTTTTTGAGCTTCGACAAGGGCCTTCGCTTCCAAGCGCCTACTTTTGGTACTGGTGATACCACATGCAATGGCGAGCCGTTCGCTTACACGCAGTTTCATTAAACTGCGTACTTTAGTGCGTGCTATTCCTTATAAATAGCGCCATTGCTGCCAGTAGCACATTCTTACCCTACGGCGGATCCAGAGATCTAAACCCACCGTTAGCTATAATAATCAAAGTCAAAATAGACAGCCTAATGGGGCGACGGCAGCTTTTTATTGACGAAATGGCAAACGACTTGGCTGTATAGAGCCTGCTTTCCTTTAAATAAACAGCGGAATATTACAGTTAACAAAGGCATGAATAAATTGACCTTACGCGGTCAAACGAAAGTGAATGCCCAATGGCAACTGTATTGCTTAGTTCATAATATAGAAAAGCTGCAAAACAGGACGCATTAATAAAGGTAAGCTGCTACCTCTCCAAATAAGCCACTTAAACACCTGTCATACCTTCCAAAACGCCCATTAAAGCAACAGCAAATCCTCTTTTTATATTTTACGTAAAAGTCAGTTGTCGATTGAATCAAAATAGGAACTCGGCTATGGTTAATGCATCAATAAAAATAAATTAAAAACGAGTTATTCTACAGCCTCGTTAAGTGCCTATGGGAGATGCGTTGAAATTTAGCGACTTACAAAATATCAATTTTCTAAGGTTTGAAGCGGAAAGTTCTATTAAACGACTGCAAAATGAATATGGAATCGATGCTCCTAAATCAGTAATTGAACAATTTTATATTGACCATAGTGATAAGTTTCAATTTCAAGAGCTGTATGGTGCAATCGACTTAAACTCGATCGAGTGGCAACTTGTAGAAATACCTACAAGTAAAATGCTTAATTTAGGTCGCTCTGCTACCCACCCTGATTTTATTCTAGAAGTTTCAGAAGACGCTTCTCACTATGACGAAATTGGTGATTCAGCAATAGATTGCAGAGAAAATGTTTTAGAGCACTGGAAGCAACACGGAACATGGATTACACCTCCTATATTTATTAAAGGTGAAGTACTAGGGAAGCCAGAAATAGATTTACATTTAGTTGAGGGGCATACTCGTGTTGGTTGTTTGTGTGGCTTAACAAATTATCAGGTTATTGAAGTTGCAAAAGTACATAAAGTTTATTTAGGTAAATTAAAAAGTGTTAATTAAATACTTATAAGGCAAATGAGTCATGGAGTTATCCGAAGAAATCGCGCGCAAGTTTATTCGCGGTATATATACATGTGATATCGATGGGGAGATTTGGACTCAGGCTTTTAGTTTTATATTGAAAATGTCTGATTCACTTGATTTTAAAAGAGATAAAATACATCTTCTTTGGACTGAAAATGGTGGCCATATAAGACGTAAGCTATCAGATGATATGCTTTTGCTTAAGATCCTTAAGCTTTCATTACCAAAATACGATGGTGATGATTTGGTTTTATATCGCGGTGAATGTAGATTTTTACATGAACAGAATAAAATTGGTTTTTGTTGGACTCCAAAACGTAGTGTCGCTGAAATGTTTGCTAGTGGGTTAAATTCTATTGAGTCAGGTGGTGTATTGCTCAAAGCCTATGCCCCCAAAGGATCTGTGTTGTCATCACCAAATAAGCATAGTGCAGAGCAAATGGAAGAGTTTGAGTATACATGTGATCCAACTGCACTGACTAAAGTTGAGGTTTTGCAATATTTTAAAAAGTATTGAATGTAATCAGCACTTAACACATATGAGCCTTAACTCGGTCAATAGGCACTAGTATTTTCTTTGAGCGTTTTTATTCAGTGACGGTCAATTCTAAATCAACTCTAATTCAATAAGCAAATTCGTTTACTTCGTATGTCGATGTGGCTGTTAAGCAAGTAGCTTACGGCAAACACATATAGGCGCGTTACGCAGTAATCGATTATTGCGAGCTCATCGCAGTCTACTTTTTGCATATCTTTATGGGTTTTTACAAACATTACATAAAAGCTAGATACAAAAAAGCCCGCATATTTTATGTATCTGCGGGCTTTTTTATCAGCTCAAATAGACACTGATTCGTTGCAGTTTACTAAAATGTATAACTTGCGCCGATAAAGTATTGTGTACCGGTATGGCTGTATTCTCTCGTTAAGTTGAGATCTCCGTCTCCGGTACCATATATACGTTCAACTTCGTCTGTTAAATTAATAATTTCCAGTGAAAGCGAAATGTTTTCATTCACATTATAAAATGCAGATACGTCTACATGAGTCGGACCAAACTTACGCTCTTGAGCATGGCCGTTTCCGGCTGGCTCTTGAAGTAGGTAATCATCGCGTTTGTTTAATGATATACGAGCGCCATAGTTTTCTTCATCATAATACAATGTTGCATTATAAGAATTGGGTGACAAGCCTGTAGAGTCTTGTGCGCTTACATGTGTAAAGTTAGCAACCACACCAAAGTTAGACAGCCAACCGTCTAAAAAGATAAAGGGTTGTTGATACATCAGCTCATAACCAGTCACGCTATAGCCGTCGTTATTATTGACTGGTATGCGGTGTGTATAGGTTTGCGATGCGGGGTCACCTAGGGGGGCTGTGGCTATATACTGAGGATCAGCGTAAATAGATGGCCAAAACTCTTCGTCTACCAGTTTTTCTACTTCTTCAGTATCAAGAGAGGTCACTATGTCTTTATTAAAAACATTAAAAGCAACAACAGCTTCTTCAGCGAAATACCATTCAACACTCAGGTCAACATCATTTGATTCATAAGGGTTCAGTCCAGGATTACCTAAGTTACCTACAGTAAAAGTCGTATACCCAAACTGCGGTGAAGCAATATTTAAACTACCTAGACTTGGGCGAGTCATGCTGCGAGCATAAGCAAAACGAGTCACTATATCATCGGTGACTTCAAGTGCTAAATTCATCGATGGTAAGAAGTTATTGTAATCGCGCGTAACCGACAAAGGACTATTGTTTATAATGGCTTCAGAAGTGACCTCAGTATTGACATAGCGCACGCCAAAGTTAGTACGAAGATACATGTCACCAATTTCATGATCACTGTTTAATTCAAGGTAAAGGGCTTGTGTTTTCTCACCTACCACCCAGCCTTGAGCTGCATTATTGGTATAATTATGAGTAAGAATACCGTCGGCCTCTAGCTTATCAAAGTCAGCAACAAGAAAAGGAGCCAAAGTAGCGCCATCTAAGCCTTTACCAAAATCCGAATACGGAAATGGGGTTGTATATTTTGAAGGGTCAAAGGGAGTAAAGTCACCATCTGCCGTTCGATATTCTACTTCTCTGTCATTAAAGGCAAGTCCGGTTTTTATATCAAAGCTATCTCCGGCATAAGCGAGATCCAGTTTCACTGTGGTATTTGATTTTTTAACATCGTCACTACGATTAGAGGCATTGACTGCATCAAGGTAGTTATTAGGATCGGTCGTATCGTAATCGCCATAATCTACTGTCGCTGCATTTCCACTGCTGTAATCATAGGAGTAGAAGTGGGGAACCGATCGGTAGTAATAACGAATTTCTTCTCTGTCAGCGTCGTTTTTAGCCATACCAGCCATAAGGTCAAGCGACCAGCGATCATTAAGTTGAATATCGCCAGATAACACATACTGGTCAAATATCGAATCGGACACCTGGTATCGGCTTTCGTACCATGAGGTGACATTTTCAAAACTGCCAGCAATAAGGACTTTACCCGACTCATCGACCGTAAACGAAACGGGGCTTTGACCTTGGAAATCACCCGGAGCACCACGATTAACTAGCCACTCCATAGAGTTGTAGTTTCTGCGATCATTTTCTAACTCAGAATGCAATATATCCAATGTGAATAACATGTCGTCATTAGGCTTATATTGCAAAGAACCGGTAACCCCAATACGTTTTTGCTCATTCCCGAAAAAATCAGCCCGCGGTAACCGAGGTACCCATAAACAGGATATAGCTTCTTCAGCACCACAGTAATTACTAGGCGTTCCGTTGATGGTCGATAGCCCAGAAGTGTCACCCCATGTGCCATTACCAATTCGATTTGTTGGCTCCCAGCGCACGCTGCCAAAGCCTTCTTGACGCACACTTCTATCTGATACTGCAACCGAAAAAAGTGCACCAAAGGTATTATCAGCAAATGTATTACTGGCTAAGAAAGCAAACCTAGGGTCAACTTCACTGGTTAAATCATTATAGCCACCTTTAAGTGACAGGGTCGAATTGAAGCCAGGGTTATCAAAAGGGCGTGCAGAGTACATATCGACTGTACCAGCAATACCACCTTCTTCAATCGATGCTGTTTGCGTTTTTTGAATATCTATACGGTTGAAAAGCTCTGATGCAAATACATGGAAGTCAAAGGCTCGACTATTGTTAACAGTTACGCCGCCAGAATCGAGACCATCACTTCCTGCGGGTACTTCCATACCGTTAAGCGTAGTTCGGGTAAAACCCGGGCTAAAACCTCGTAGAACAATATTACGACCTTCACCACCTTCGCGCGATATTGCCACTCCAGGAACTCGCTGAATGGCTTCTGCCACATTCAAGTCTGGAAACTTACCAATATCTTCAGCCATAATTGACTCACGAGTATTAGCTGCATCTCGTTTGGCTTCTAAGGCTTTAATTAAAGAACCACGAAAGCCTTTTACTTCAATGACCTCAACATCCTCAGATGCTGCTGGTTGAGATTCTTGAGCGTTACTAAAGAATGAACTTACGGTAAGGGCGGCAAGCACGTTAGTAGCAATTAAGCTTTTTATAAATGTGTGTGTTAGTTTCATTATTGCTTCCTTGGAACAAAGAAAGATTAAATTGCGCACTATTTGATAAGGTAGCGCGTTAAATTAAAAGTAGAGATGCTGTTACTTTGTTTACATAAGTTACCACTAATAAAATTTATTTTTATTAGGTTGCCACCGGTGGCAGTTTGGTGTCAAGTTGTTTGTTAATATAATGTATGATTTGTATCGTTAGATCTGCGAGCTTTATTTTTGTAAAAAATAACACGATGATTTTTTTAGGGAATGATATTTAAATAAATTTGCCACCGGTAGCATAATTTGTTAGAAATAAGTATTGAAGAAGATTTTTTGGATAAATACCAGTCCAATTAGTTGGAATTGCGTTACATGCTAACTTCGTTCACAGATAATCAGCTATGTTGCAAACTGTGACTGCTATGTAGAAGTTATGGCTACAGGTGTTCTGTCATTGTCCCCATAAGATGAGAGAGATTGTGATATCAATAATAAAAGGGTGGTTACGACAGTGATTACACAAAACAAAAGAACAAGTCCTTTAGCTCTTTTAATTACATTGCTGCTTGTATTATTTGGGGCGCGATCGGTAGTGGCTCAAGAGTACGCCACAAAGATGGTAGTCTCCAAAGATGGTTCGGGCGATTTTACTTCCATTCAGGCAGCAATCAATGCAAGTAAAACTTACCCTTGGCATGACATAAGTATTTTCGTTAAAAATGGCGTTTATGCAGAAAAGGTAGAAGTTTACTCATGGAATACACGAATAAAACTAATAGGTGAAAGTAAAGAAAATACAATTATTACCTATGGCGACCATTTTAATAAGATAAATTTAGGTCGAAATAGTACCTTTCACACATATACATTAATGGTGCGAGGGAATGACTTTAGCGCCCAAAATTTGACTATTATTAATAGTGCAGGCGCGGTTGGGCAGGCTGTTGCTTTGCATATCGAGGCTGATCGAGTAAGCATAAATAACGTAGCTATCAAAGGCCATCAAGATTCCTTGTACCTAGCTGGCGAAGGGTTTCGCTCGTATTTCAAAGATTGTTATATCGAAGGCACCACAGACTTTATTTTTGGTGAAGGCACAGCAATGTTCGAAGACTGTGAAGTTAAGTCACTCAGTAACTCTTATATTACAGCTGCTTCTACCCCTAAAAATCAGGCGTTTGGATTTGTGTTTAATCGTGTGAAGCTAACTGCCAGTGCTGCTGTTGATAAAGTTTATCTTGGCCGTCCTTGGAGACACCACGCTAAAACTGTGTTCATTAACTCTGACTTAGGTCTGCATATTGCTCCTGAAGGTTGGCAAAATTGGGGGGATGTTAGTAAACAGGAAACCGTTTTTTATGCTGAGTTTAATAACTCAGGGCAGGGGACTAATAGTATTAAGCGAGTGGCTTGGGCGCATCAACTGAGTCAAGTCGAAGCGCAAGACTACACCATTAAAAACGTGATGCGTGGCTGGCAGCCAAATATAGTTAGTAAAAAATGATCTTACTTACTCGCCACAGGCCTACTTTAAACATGCTATTTTTACTATGTAAGGAAAACTTCACATGCAGTTACATGGTCGGTTAAAAACAATAAGCGGTACTATTCAGGGCTTATTATTTTTCTTTGGACTTATATGTCAAAGCTTATCTGCGAATGAACTCGTATCACCACGAGTTGATGCAATTGTTGATAAAAACAATGAACACGCTTTTGCCACCATTGCACAAGCTATTGAGCAAGCACCTAATAATTTATCTCAGCCCTATATTATTAAAATAGCCTCTGGTGACTATTATGAAAAACTCGTTATTAACAAACCTTTTATTACGTTATCAGGTGCAGGGGCTGATACTACTCGATTATATTTTGATGACTATTCAGGAAAAGCAACAGTAAATGGTGGCAACCTAGGAACATCAAACTCAGCCACGTTAACTATTAAATCACCCAATTTTAGTGTTGAAAACTTGCATATTGAGAACACCTTTGACTTTGCGTATTACGATGCGCTGAGTAACGAGGATCCAAAACGCGTATCAGGTCTACAAGCAGTGGCTGTATTGACCGACTATGGTAGTGATAAAGCATTGTTTAATCATGTAAAAATCAGTGGATATCAAGATACTCTTTACACGAAAGCAGGGAGATCTTTATTTATCAATAATACCATAAGTGGTCATGTTGACTTTATTTTTGGGGGCGGAGCCGCCGTTTTTTATAAGTCGAACATAGTGACTCGGGCTAGACCTAACAAACAGTTACCGATAGGTTTTATTACTGCACCAAGTACTAATATTGAGCAAGCATTTGGTCTGGTTTTTATTGATTGTGCTCTTAGCGCAGAGGAAGGGGTGCAAGACAATAGTATGGGGTTAGGAAGACCTTGGCATCCTACAACTACATTCCCTGATGGAAGGTATGCAGATCCTAATGCAATAGGACAAACAGTATTTATAGATACTTGGATGGGAGCGCATATTCAACAACAAGCTTGGCATCCAATGGAAGGAACAGCTAGAGCCGGTGGGAAAAAGGTGTTTCGTGCAGAAGATGCTCGTTTTTTTGAGTACAATTCTTCCGGTCCTGGGGCATTTATAACAACGAATAGAAGACAGCTAAATGAGAGTAAAGCAGCACCTTTTACTTGGGAAAATATCTTGGGTGAATGGTATCAATCTCCCCGTATTCAACAAGCAATACAGCAGGTATCGACGCGTGAGGTTGTCAGTTCACTCAGTGGTGAAATGGCTGAGTACACCATTGAAAGTGAGTATCGAAAAAACAAGAAACAGTTTCCTTTTATTAGTCCGATAAACAAACCGGAAAATATCGAGCAAACAGCACAGTCCATCAGCGAACATTACAACTTAGCTTACAAAACGGTGGATGGCTTAACGCTGCACCTTGACTTATTTTATCCTAATAAAGCAGAGCAGGCTAAACCGTTGGTCGTAATGATCCATGGCGGCGGATGGAGGACTGGTAACAAGTCTCATCAAACGCCAACGGCACGCTGGTTAGCTGGCCAAGGTTTTGTGGCGGTAAGTGTCGAATATAGAACCTCTAAAATGGCGCTCTATCCAGCTGCAATGGCAGATATCAACGATGCGATTAAGTGGCTAAAACAACATCATAAATTATATATGATAGATACCAAAAAAATCGCGGTGTTAGGGGCGTCTTCTGGTGCTCATATGGCCACGTTATTCGGGGCCATGAGTACCAATCACGATACAAAATCGCCTTACGAAGCAGTGCAAGCAATCGTGAACATTGACGGCGTGGCTGATTTAACCTCAACAGCGGCGAGGATGTTTGAAGATAAACCTGGAAAGATTTCTTATGCAGCGCTTTGGTTAGGTGGGCGTTATGCACAAGAGCCAAAGCGTTGGCATGCGGTTTCGCCGGTAGAATATTTAAGTAAACATACTCCAGCAACATTATTTATTAACTCTTCCCATGACCGTTTTCATGTTGGCAGAGATGCTTTTGTAGCGCAGCTAATTAAAAACAACGTCCATCAACAAGTGTATACCATACCCGATACACCGCACACCTTTTGGCTATTTCACCCTTGGGTAGACGAAATGCGCAGCGTACTTGCGTCGTTTCTCAATAAGGCTTTGGTAGAGGAAAACCCTCGCTAACGCCTCTATTGAGGAATTTAGTAATAGAGAAATCTTTGACCGAGTTGTGAAAATATTCTTAAAAGCGAGCCGTTATAGCAAATACAGTAAGATGTAACTTAAGTGAAACTTGTTTAATACAGACAATAAAACTGGCAATATTTCATCGGCTAAGGTTGAAAAAAGTATTATTCTTCATCCAAATAAAAGCCGTGCTTGATTTAACAAGCACGGCTTTTATTTTTTGACCAGCTGACAGCTGTTAGTGAAGAATACGTGCTCTGATCGTGCCTTCTACTGCACTTAGTTCTTTTAGTGCAATTTCAGAGTGGTCGGTATCTACGTCTATTACTACGTAACCAATCGCTTCGTCTGTTTGCAAGTATTGCGCGGCGATGTTGATACCGTGCTGGGCAAACGCTTGGTTAATTTGGGTTAACACACCTGGGCGGTTGTGGTGTACGTGTAATAAACGGCTACGGTTAGCAAGCTCTGGCAGTGATACTTCAGGGAAATTAACAGCAGTAATAGTTGAGCCGTTATCTGAGTATTTTGCTAGTTTACCCGCTACTTCAATACCAATGTTTTCTTGCGCTTCTTGAGTTGAACCACCAATGTGTGGTGTTAAAATTACGTTGTCGAATTCGCGTAGTGGCGATACAAATTCTTCATCGTTTGATTTTGGCTCAACTGGGAATACGTCGATGGCAGCGCCGCTGATTTTTTTATCACGAAGTGCTTCTGCTAGGGCGTCAATATCAACTACAGTGCCGCGTGAGGCGTTGATCAAAATTGAACCTTGCTTCATCACTGAAATTTCCGCGCTACCAATCAGGTTTTTAGTCTGCGGTGTTTCAGGTACGTGTAAGCTAATAACATCAGCGCGTTGCAGTAGCTGCGTTAGGTTATGTACTTGTGTGGCATTACCTAGGGTTAGCTTGTCTTCAATATCGTAAAATTCAACGTTCATACCGATATTTTCAGCCATGATACCTAGCTGCGTACCAATGTGGCCATAACCAATAATACCTAGAGTTTTACCACGGGCTTCAAATGAGCCATTGGCGGTTTTTAACCAGCCGCCACGGTGGGCAATGGCATTACGCTCTGGAATACCACGGAACAATAGTAAAATTTCACCAAGTACTAACTCAGCAACAGAGCGGGTATTAGAAAACGGTGCGTTGAATACTGCAATACCGCGCTTGCGTGCGGCACTTAAATCAACCTGGTTAGTGCCGATACAAAAACAACCAACGGCAACCAGTTTTTCTGCCGCTTCAAGTACAGCTTCAGAAATATGAGTACGAGAACGAAGGCCTACAAAATGCACATCTTTAATGCGCTCAATTAGTTCGTCCTCAGGCAATGAGGTTTTTACATAATCAATATTGCTGTAGCCGTTACGTTTTAGCGTTTCTACAGCGCTTTGATGTACACCTTCAAGCAAAAGAATTTTAATTTTGTCTTTTGCTAACGATACCTTACTCATATCCTCATCCTATTTATCTAATTTGCGGCCCATTTTTGGTACCGATAATCACTTTATCTGCGCCACGGTGGGCAAATAAGCCGTTGGTTACTACGCCAACAATTTGATTAATTGTCAGCTCTAAATCTTTTGCTTGGCTGATCGACAAGTTATGTACGTCTAAAATAACGTTACCATTATCTGTTACCACGCCATGGCGATAAACTGGATCGCCGCCTAGTTTAAGCAATTCACGAGCAACATAACTGCGTGCCATTGGAATAACTTCTACCGGCAGTGGAAATTCACCCAAGGTGTCCACTATTTTTGTTTCATCAACAATACATACAAATTGTTTTGCTACAGCTGCGACTATTTTTTCGCGGGTTAGTGCTGCGCCACCGCCTTTGATCATTTCGTTCAGCGCATTTATTTCATCTGCGCCATCAACGTACACGTCAAGGGCATCAACATCATTGAGTTCAAATACTTCAAGACCGAGTGCTTTTAGTTTTTCGGTTGAAGCGTCAGAACTTGATACCACACCGCGTATGGTGTCTTTTACTGAGCCTAATGCATCAATAAAATGGTTTACAGTTGAGCCTGTGCCAACACCCACAATGGTGTCTTTTTTTACAAATTCGAGTGCAGCCCAAGCAGCTGCTTTTTTTAATTCATCTTGTGTCATGATTATGTGCTCAATAGGTGAGAGGGATTGCCATTAGTATATAAATAAATTGCTTACCAATGGTAGATTTTCTGTGGTGTGATTATGTAATTTAATGGTACATCCCACGATTCAACCGGTAAACTTGGAACATGTTGGCATTGATGTGCAAGGCCAATCAGTTGTGGTTTTTGCCAGTTTTCTTTTTCGTAGCGCGCCAAAGTTTTATCATAAAAGCCACCCCCATCCCTAACCGGTTACCGTTATCATCAAATGCAACTAATGGCATTAGCAGATAATCAAGCTCCGCTAGTGGGCATATCTGACTACAATTTAACTTAGGCTCCAAGATACCATAGCGATTTGCCCTCATGGGTGAATTTTCTTCATAGCGCTGGAAGTATAAAGTAGTGCCGTTAAATGGGTGGATTACAGGTAGGTAAAGGGCGTGGTTTTTAGTCCAAAGATCTTTTATTAACAATGAGGTATCTAGTTCTGCGTCATTGCTAAAATAAATGCCAATATGGGCATTTTCAATAGTTTTTTGCTGTTTTAAGTGTTGAGTAAAATTCACTTTAAGCGATTCTGCGGCAATTTTTTGCTCGAATTTTGACAGTGAGTTACGTGCTTTACGGATTTGTTGGCGGATCAGTGCTCTTTTTTCGCTCATATTTATTTTTGCTTTATCTGTTAATTATCCATAAAACTGAATAAATCAGGGAATGCAAACGACAATCCTAGTACTACAAGCAAGACAACAACCATAGCTATAAGTGAATACAGCAGCATGTTACTGCGTTTTTTGATCGGCGTTGTCAGCTCTTCATCTAGCAATAGGTCGTCAGTTTGCCACTCGTCGCCTTCATCAGGATCTGGTTGTTGGGTTGTGGCTGGTAAGCGTTGCTCTAGGTCGTCGAGTTTTTCTTCGATGCGAATTAAACTACTGGTGATGTAATCAAGGGCGTTAAAAATACGCTCATCTCGCTGGTTGGTTGTATCGCTGCTACTTACCGCTGGTGTGTTGTTGGTTATTGGTTGCAGTTTACTTTTGATGCCTACGCTGGCAAGTAGCTTTGCTTGCTTGAGTGCTTTTTCTTTTTCACAAGGCGCAAATAGGGGTTTGTTTTCAAAAAATGCAGCTACTTTACTTTCAGGGGCTTTGAGCTTTACAGCCAGTTGTTTAATTGCATTCGATTGCTCAATATCTTGAGCTAGACCTGCATACATAACACGGAAGTTTTCAGTCATCTGTGTTTTCCAAAAACGTAAAATCAATAGTTTGAGTATATCCGAATTATCGATAAACAAAAGCCCGTAAAAACGGGCTTTTTTAATCCAGTGGTTTTAAGCGCTGTTTAATACTTCGCAGCTTCACCTTCTTTTGGTAGTGACTGTAAAATAAAATCACGTAAATCGTTATTTGATGTTTCTAAATCTGCATGGCGTAAATACATCATGTGGCCACTGCGGTAGCCTTTAAAGCTTAGGCGATCACGCATTTTACTACTTGGATCTAGTTGCCATAAAGTGTATTTAGCATCAAAGTAGTTAGTGGCACCATCATAGTATCCTGATTGGATCATCACATTGAGGTATGGGTTTTGCGCCATTGCTAAACGCAGATTTTCACCAGTGTTATTATTGCTGCGATCCCACGGGTGTACATTACCAAACAGGTTATATTTTACGTCAGTTTTATAGTTAAGCTCTTCACGTAAGTAGTGATTGATGGCTGGTGTAAATGAATGCAACCATGATGTTAGCTCAGCCCAGTAGTCTGGAGATTCGCCAGCGTCACGCTTGTCCATGCCTAAATAACGCGAATCTAGACGGCCTAACGTTTGACCGCGCTCACGTAGTAGTTCTTTCCAAAAGAAGTTGGTAGGAATATCAAGGTTGTTTTGCGCAACAAACTTTTCAGATACACCGGCATACAGTGCCATTTGTTTAATGATAGCGCGTTTTTCTTCATCATTAATAAAGCCACCTTTAGCAAGTGCAGGAATTAGCTTGTTAACGGTAAAGTCTTCAACTTCTGGTAGTAATTCATCTAAATCTTTAGCTTGCAATGCTGGGCTTAAAGCTTTGTGATACCACGCCGTTGCAGCAAAGTAAGGTAGACGGTTAGCTGCTTTTATCGGACCGTCGCGTTTAATACCAATGTCTGTTGGTGAAACCAGCACAACACCATTGATATACATCCATTGACTGTTTTGTAATTCATGGGCAAGGCCTGATACGCGGGTTGTGCCGTAGCTCTCACCAATTAAAAATTTAGGTGAGCGCCAGCGCTCTGTGCGATTTACAAAGGTGTTTAACCATTCTGCTAGGTATTTAATGTCGGCATTGACACCAAAAAACATGCTTTTTTGCGCCTCTTTACTTGGTAATTCACCTTTATCGTTTTCAAGAATACGCGAGTAGCCAGTGTTTACTGGGTTAACGTAAACGATATCAGCAACATCAAGCACTGAGTATGGGTTATCTTTGACGCCATACGGTTGAATAGGGTAGCCTTCGTCATCAATTTTTAATACCCGTGGTCCAGTATAGGCTAAGTGCATCCATACTGATGCAGAACCAGGTCCGCCATTAAATGAAATTAATAATGGGCGTTTAGTGCGATCGTCAACTTTGTCGCGTTCATAATAAGTGTATTGCAATGTAGCAACGGCATCGCCTTTGTCATCCCATACCGGTTGTGTGCCTGTGGTTGCGGTATATGAAAAACGCTCGCCATTGATGCGCGCTTTATGTTCAGTGACAACTTTACTATCGACATCGATACGACGTTGATTTTCTGCATAACTGACTGTGCTTACACTCAAAGTAAGTATGGCCACAGAGACACTAATGATACTAATAAGCTTCATGGTGGATCCTTTAAACAATAGTTAACCTATTAAAGATAATTTTTAAGCAAATAACAAAGGGAATGAGACTAGACGACGATATTAATCGGTGAGCACTAGACATAAATATTATCAGTAATGCAAAGGCTATGCTTTTATGCGTATATTTTCAGCAATATATTTTGCTCAAGCTAATAATAAAGTATATTACCGCCTGTTATGACTTTTAGTTTTTTTATTCGTAAAAAGTTTACCCTCGCAATGTCCACCTGAAGTGTAGAGAAGATATATGCAAAGAGTTTTAGTTGTTGAAGATAGTAAAGTGGTCCAGCAGGTGTTGCGACACTTATCAGCTCATTATCTTGATGTTGCTGTCGATTTTGCCTGGTCACTTGCCGAGACCAAAGAATTCATTGCGAAGCATCAGTACACACTTGCTTTGGTCGATTTAACCCTGCCTGATGCGATGAATGGCGAAGTTGTTAAATATACCTTGGCGCAAGCTATCCCTACAGTGGTACTAACATCTACCATCGATGAATATAAGCGCCAGCAAATATTAGAGCTTGGGGTCGTTGATTATGTAATTAAAGATAATCGTGATTCATATCATTATGCGGTTAAATTAGTGGCGCAGCTATTACGTAATCAAGGTTGCAAAGCCTTAATCGCCGATGATTCAGTTTTAAGTCGTTCATTAATGAAGCAAATGCTCGAAAAGCAGCTGTTTGATGTGCAAGATGCGCATGATGGTGAGCAAGCTCTAAAAATACTGAAAAATGATCCCGAGATTAAATTGTTACTAACTGATTATGCGATGCCGACAATGGATGGCTTTGAGCTTGTTAAGGCGGTGCGAAATTTTCGTGGTCGTGATGATTTAGCTATTATTGGTTTGTCAGGTGCGGGTAAGCATGGTTTATCTGCACGGTTTATTAAATTTGGCGCGAATGATTTTTTAACCAAACCCTTTATGAATGAAGAGTTCCATTGTCGTGTATTACAGACTATGGAGCAGCTGTCACTGATAGCAGATATTAAAGAAAGTGCCTTTCGCGATGATTTAACTAATCTTTATAATCGCCGTTATTTTTATCAATTTGCCGAAAAACTGCTAAAAGAAACATCGTCTAACAATAGTTTAGCATTACTCGATATTGATTTTTTCAAAGCGATCAATGATAAATTTGGCCATGAAGCTGGGGATCAGGCTTTAAAGCAAGTAGCGTCTTTATTACGCAGTTCGTTTAAAGATTTTACCGTTGCCCGTGTCGGTGGTGAAGAGTTTGCGGTTGTATTAACTAATTTAGATTTGGAACAAGCGTACTCTTTACTTGAAGCGTTTAGAGTGCGGTTGTCTGAGTATGATTTTGTGATCAATGGTGATGTATTTGCAATTACGGTAAGTATAGGTTTAACAAAATTTCAAAATGTTACGTTAACAAGTGCCATGCGCCTAGCTGATAAGGCTTTGTATCAAGCTAAAGAACAAAGTAGAGACTGTGTCGTCAGACAAAGCTAGGCTGCTGCACCAGTTCAGCTAATATGTTAAAAAAATGCACCTGTATGGTGCATTTTTTATGCGGTTAATTTGTTTTTATTATGTAATTTGTTGTTTTTAAAACGTTAAAAATAGTGGCACAAAGGTTGGATTGTCTTAGCAAACAGGATAACAATAAGCGTCCGAAGGGGCCACTATGAAAATGATTAGTGCAATAATAAAGCCATTTAAATTAGATGATGTGCGAGAAGCGCTAGCTGATTTAGGCATTGAGGGGATGACAGTTGTTGACGTCAAAGGTTTTGGTCGTCAACGAGGTCATACAGAGTTGTATCGCGGAGCTGAATACCAGGTTGATTTTATTCCTAAAATTAAACTGGAAATTGCTACTCGTACCGAAAATTGTCAACGGGTCGTTGAGACCATTACCAAAATTGCATCAACAGGCAAAATTGGCGACGGCAAAATTTTCGTTTACGACTTAGATCAAATTGTCCGTATCCGTACGGGTGAATTAGATGAAGAAGCAATTTAAGGGGGCTTTATGGAAAACACGATCGTAGAACTCAAGTTTTCGTTAGATACATTTTATTTTTTAATGTCGGGTATTTTAGTAATGTGGATGGCAGCAGGTTTTGCCATGCTCGAAGCGGGCTTAGTGCGTTCAAAAAATACCACTGAAATTTTAACTAAGAACGTGGCGCTCTATGCCATCGCATGTACCATGTTCTTACTAGTTGGCTACAACATTATGTATGTAGACAACGCTGAAGGTGGCTTAATTCCATCTCTAGGTGGGCTTATTGGCACCCAAGCCGCTGATGCAAATCATTCTTTAGAATCTGACTTTTTCTTTCAAGTCGTATTTGTTGCAACCGCTATGTCGATTGTATCGGGTGCGGTTGCTGAACGCATGAAGTTGTGGGCTTTTCTAGCCTTTGCGGTAGTGTTAACTGGTTTTATCTACCCAGTTGAAGGTTACTGGACATGGGGCGGCGGTTTCTTATCTGAAATGGGTTTTGTTGATTTTGCAGGCTCTGCCATTGTTCACGGCACAGGCGCTGCTGCGCACTTGCCGGTGTATTAATGCTCGGCGCTCGCAAAGGAAAATATGGTAAAAATGGTGAAATTTATCCAATTCCAGGCTCTAACTTACCATTGGCTACATTAGGTACATTTATTTTATGGATGGGTTGGTTCGGCTTTAATGGTGGTTCACAATTACTTATCTCTGATGCTGAAAACGCGACTGCAGTAGGTAAAATATTGTTAAATACTAACGCTGCTGCGGCAACCGGTGCCATTGCTTCACTGTTTGTTTGTAAAGTGTTGTGGGGTAAAGCAGATTTAACTATGGTACTTAATGGTGCGCTTGCTGGCTTGGTTGTTATCACTGCTGATCCATTATCACCGTCACCTTTACTTGCTTGCTTACTGGGTATTTTAGGTGGTTCATTAGTGGTGTTTAGCATTGTAGCACTAGACAAAGTTAAAATTGATGACCCTGTAGGTGCTATTTCAGTGCACGGTGTGTGCGGTATCTTGGGTATTCTCTTAGTGCCAGTATCAAATACTGATGCAACCCTATTGAACCAGTTAATTGGCTTAGTATGTATCTTAGGTTTTGTATTTATTGCTTCACTTATTGTGTGGACAATACTTAAGAAAACCATGGGTATCCAGGTAACAGAGGAAGAAGAACTAAACGGTATGGATCAACACGATTGTGGCATTGATGCTTACCCTGAGTTTGTTTCGGTACGTAGTAACTAATTAAAAGTAAAAAGTTTTAAAATCATTGTGTGTTCAATACAAAGCCCTAATTTAGATTAGGGCTTTTTTTGTACTTACGCAGAGGCTAAATTTTTTTAATTAAAGTTTATTAAAACAGCAAAAATCACAATAAGTAACTATGCTTAAAATTAGTCCAACTACAAATAAGGTTAAGCATGGATAACAAACTATTACTGATTATTTTGTCTATATTCTTACCACCTGTTGCTGTGTTTTTGAAAGCGGGTGTGGGTAAAGATTTGATTATTAATATTGTCTTGTGCTTTATATTTTTTATACCGGCAATGATCCACTCATTGTGGTTGTGTACACGCTAAAATTAAGCCACCGCAACTGAGGTTAAAAGATTTAATGCCCAAAGTTCGGGGCAAGTAGTTTCAGTCAAGGTTAATTTTGCAGGTGTTAGGCTATATGCTAAGCTCGCACCTGTAAATTTAACTCTGGAAATAAATAGCAACGTCAATGGCTGATAAAAAAGACTCCCGCTCCACTAAAACTCCATCAAAACGCCCAGCAAAGAAAGCACCAAGCACAGCGTCTAAGTCGGTGAAAAAAACTTCGACTAAAAATACGTCTGCAACGAATATAAAAAAACGTGGAATTGGTCGCAAAGTCTGGTCTATTTTTTGGAAACTAAGCTTAGCTGGTATTGTTGCGATGGGCTTATATTTAATTTATCTAGATGCCAAAATTACGCGTCAATTTGAAGGTAATAAATGGCAATTACCAGCACAAGTTTATGCACGAGCAATGGGTTTTTACCCAGGACAATTCTTATCTAGCCAAGAAGTGGTGTGGGAGCTTGATAGGCTAAACTATTCATCGGTCAATCAGTTAAGTCGAACTGGTCAGTATGTAAAAGCGGGCGATAGTATTAAAATCTTCCGTCGTGAATTTGAATTTTATGATGGCTTAGAGCAAGCACAGGTTATTGAGTTACGCTTTGCAGGACAAAAACTCGCGAGTATTAAAGATAAGTTTGGCAGGCGTTTAAACAATGCTCGATTAGAGCCAGTACAAATTGCGCGCATAGGCAATGATTCAAAACAAGATCGAGAGTTTGTGCCGTTGGATAAATTCCCGCCGATGCTTACAGATACATTATTAGTGGTTGAAGATCAGAACTTTTATCAGCACCACGGTGTATCCGTGTTTTCGATTATGCGGGCTTTATACAGCAATATTAAAGCAGGGCGTACAGTTCAAGGCGGTAGTACGTTAACCCAGCAGCTGGCAAAAAATATTTATTTAACCCGTGATCGTACGCTGGTCCGTAAATTTAACGAAGCGTTGATCGCGTTAATTTTAGATTATCGCTATTCAAAAGATCAAATTTTAGAAGCTTATCTAAACGAAGTATACCTTGGTCAATCGTATAACCAAGGTGTGCATGGCATGGGCTTAGCTTCTGAGTTTTACTTCTCTAAGCCTGTTGATGAGCTTGAATTCGATCAAATTGCACTACTCGTTGCGATGGTGAAAGGCCCTTCATATTATAATCCACGCCGTTATCCTGAACGCACTATGGAACGTCGTGATTTAGTGCTACGTTTGATGGTTGATAATAAATTAATTGATACCCGCGAATACCGTGCTGCATTAAAGCGGCCAATTGATATTGCACCTATGAAAGACAGCTTGCCTAAATCGTATCCTGGTTATTTAGAGCTGGTGGATCGTGAGCTGAAAAAATTACTACCGGACCAAGAAGTACTCGATGCGGGCGTGCGTGTATTCACTTATTTTGATCTCCAAAAACAAGCGGCAATGGAAGAGGCAATTGAAAAAAGCCTACCTTACCTTGAAAAACGCGCCACGACAGAGCAGCTTGAAGCGGCGATGATCTCAGTGAATGTAGAGAAAGGCGGTATATCTGCTTTAGTTGCGGGACGCGATCCGCGCTTTTTAGGTTTTAACCGCGTACTTGATACTAAGCGCAACATAGGCTCGTTAGTTAAACCGGCTGTGTATTTAACAGCTTTGGGTTTACCGCACTATAACTTAGCTACTTTGTTAGATGACTCGCCAGTACAAGTGACTAATGAGCAAGGCAAAGTATGGCAACCAGAGAATTTTGATCATCAATATCGCGGTATGCTGCCACTATATAAAGCGTTTAGTCAAAGTATCAATATTCCTGCGGTCAACTTGGGACTTGATGTCGGGGTTGATAAAGTAGCGAACACACTCAATAAACTCGGCGCTAAAGAGCAAATATCACATTATCCATCATTACTGCTTGGTGCCGTTGAAATGTCGAGCTTTGAAGTCGCACAGCTTTATACCACGTTGGCGGCTGATGGCGAATACCGTCAATTAACATCTATTTCGGCATTAACCGACTCTGTTGGGCGTGTGCTTTATCAGCACCAAGTTAGTTCTGAACCGCGTTTTGATAAAGCCGCTGTTTATATGACTAAATACGCGATGAAGCGAGTCACAAAAGATGGCACTGCTAAACGTTTAAATGCCCATTTCCCATCAATTCAGCTGGCTGGTAAAACGGGCACCAGTAATGATCTACGTGATAGTTGGTATGCAGGGTTTGATCAAAATACAGTAACCGTTGCTTGGCTTGGTCGTGATGATAATAAAAGTACAGGCTTAACGGGTAGTGTTGGTGCATTAGAAACGTATATTCGTTATCTTAAGCCGCTCAACCCTGAGGCAATAGCAGATACTCGTCCGCCTTCAATTCGCTGGGCTTTTATTAATGAATTAACGGGTAAGCAAGCGCCACCGGGCTGCGGTAAAGTAATTCAACTGCCACTTAGAGCCAGTGAATTTGAGCCAAGGCCTAGCTGTCAGTAAAGTAATTACTGGAGCAGGTATTTATTTTAGACATAAAAAAGCCCTTGCGGGCTTTTTTATGTTTAATAGTTTAAAGCTTAGCAAAAGCTCTTTTTGCTGCTGCAATTGTATCGGCAATTTCTTGCTCAGAGTGTTCAGAGCAAACAAAACCAGCTTCAAATGCTGATGGTGCTAAATACACGCCTTCTTCAAGCATCAAGTGAAAGAACTTTTTAAAGCGTTCTAAATCGCACTGAGTTGCTTGTTGGTAAGTGGTTACTTTCTCTTGTTCAGTAAAGAAGAAGCCATACATACCACCGGCATAGTTAGTTGTTAGGGCGATGCCTGCAGCTTTTGCTGCGGCTTCAAAACCTTCACAGATTGCTTTACTTTTTGCTTCAAGATCAGCATGTAGTCCTTCAACGCACAGTAACTCTAGCGATTTTAGACCCGCAGCCATAGCAATTGGGTTACCTGATAAAGTGCCTGCTTGGTAAACTGGGCCAACAGGAGCGATGTAATCCATGATCTCAGTTTTACCGCCGAACGCGCCTACTGGCATGCCGCCGCCAATCACTTTACCTAAACAGGTTAAGTCTGGAATGATGTTGTAATAGGCTTGTGCACCACCTAGGGCTACGCGAAAGCCGGTCATTACTTCATCAAAAATAAGCACTGATTTATATTCATCACATACTGCACGCAGGCCTTCTAAAAAGCCTGGTACTGGTGGAATACAGTTCATGTTACCAGCAACTGGCTCTACGATAATACAGGCGATTTCGTCAGCGTATTTGGCAAAAATAGCTTTTACTTCATCAAGGTTATTAAACGAAACAGTTAATGTATGCTTGGCAAAATCTTCAGGGATACCTGGCGAGTTTGGTACGCCCATAGTCAATGCGCCAGAACCCGCTTTCACTAATAATGAATCAGCATGTCCGTGGTAACAGCCTTCAAACTTTAAAATTTTATCGCGGCCAGTAAAGCCGCGAGCAAGGCGAATTGCACTCATGGTCGCTTCTGTGCCAGAACTTACCATACGAACTTTTTCGATTGATGGTACTAGCTCTTTTACTTTTTCAGCCATTAGAATTTCAGCTTCTGTTGGCGCACCGTAACTTAGGCCATTTTCTACCGCATCAAGCACTGCTTGTTTGATAGCTGGGTGATTATGACCCATGATCATCGGGCCCCATGAGCCAACATAATCAATATAACGGTTGCCGTCAGCATCAAATGTAAATGGGCCTTGGGCTTTGGTAATAAATAGCGGTGTGCCGCCAACGCCATTAAATGCACGTACTGGAGAGTTAACGCCACCAGGAATCGATTGTTGTGCGCGGGCAAATAAATCTTGGCTAATTGTCATAAAAAATCCTATTAGTTGTCACGTTAAAATTAACTATCGCGTTTACGGCTAAACCAAGGCACAGCAACTTCGTATTGCTCTACTTTATCGGCAACATCGAGTGTCAATGCAAACAGCGCCATGCGAATTAACACGCCATTTTGTACTTGGCGGAAAATAGCTAAATTGTCATTAAGGTTTAAATCGTTATCAAGCTCATTGGCTTCTATACGACTATCGCGTGGTAATGGGTGCATTAACACGGAGTTTGGTTTGCAGTGGGTGTTATAAATTGATTGGCTAATTCTAAAACCACCACGGTATTTATTGGCTTCTTCTTGCGATGGGAAGCGTTCTTCTTGGATACGGGTTTGATAGACGATATCGGCGGCTAAGTTACCTTCCATTTTATCGACGATTTCAATTTTATGGCCCGCATTATCGACGGCATCAAGAATATAGCTAGGCATTTGTAAGCCATCAGGTGCCACCATCGAAAATTTTATATCTTTATAATGACATAATAATTTTGATAATGAATGCACGGTACGACCGTATTTTAAATCACCAACAAGGGCGATATGCATACCATCTATTTTTTGATCGAAGCGATGTAGTTCACGCTCAATTGTCAATAAATCAAGTAATGCTTGAGTTGGGTGCTCGTTAGGGCCATCGCCACCATTGATCACCGGCACTGAGCAGCCAGTAGCAAATTCAGCCACTGAGCCTGCATCAGGATGGCGCATAGCGACCGCATCGGCGTAAGCTGAAATAACGCGCGCGGTATCGTATAAAGACTCGCCTTTGGCTAATGCAGAGCTTTGCATCCCCGTTGTTTCACGAACCAAACCACCTAATAAATTAAAGGCTGTACCAAAGCTTACGCGGGTACGGGTACTTGGCTCAAAGAATAAGTTTGCTAAGATTGCGCCTTCTAATACATTGGTGCGTTTTTGCTTTTTAGCATACGGCTCCATTTTTTTGGCTACTGCAAAAATACGTTCAATACAGTCGCGATCGAGCTGATTGACAGAAAGAATATTTTCACCTTGGAAACTTAACATGGGGGCTGTTCCTATCACATTCAAAAGGGGCGCGATTAACCATCTTCGATGGGCACGCAATCGCGCAATATTATACCCAAACCACCTCAAGAAGCGAGTTTCTGCATCTTGAAGTGGTTTGGTTATATAGCAAATTTTACAAGCTGGGTTTAGTTATAGCTAAAAATACGATGACTAATAGCACTAATACCGGTAGTTCGTTAAAAATACGATAAAAGCGGTGGCTGCGAGTATTACGGTCGTGTTTAAAATCCGCCAGTAATTTAAAACAATAGCCATGGTAAATGTATAGCACGATCACTAATACTAATTTGTAGTGCATCCACATGCTGTATTTAAACCAGTCGCGGCCATATTCAACAATTGTCAGCACGCCAAACACCGCCGTTAGTACTGCAAATGGCGTCACAAAATACAGTAACCGTCGCTCCATCACTTTGAGCATGGAGTTACAGGACTTTTCTTCGCTCATAGCGTGATAAACAAAGAGGCGGGGTAAGTAAAATATGCCAGCAAACCAGGCAATCATAAAAAATACATGTAAGGCTTTATAGATCAGTAGCGCGCTCATAATGTTCTCTTATTGTTAGTTACAGTAAGCTATTACGTATGGTAAGAATGTGGCGGATCTGATCCCAGCGCATTATTCCCATAATTTGTTGATTATCGAGTAAGTTATAAATATACACAGCTCCGCTGCGCTTATCTTTTAATACATCAAACACATCGGCCAAAGTGGCTTGACTGCTGATCCCTTGCAAGCTGATGTAGTTGATCGAAATATTTTGATCTGACATTAAACTTAAATCATATTCTGCAAGGCGATAACCATTTTCAGGATCATAAACAATTAATGGGGTTTGGCTATCAACAGCATTTAAGGTGCTTTCTATTTGTTCTTTATCATCTGAATAGAGTAGTTTGAAGTTTTCATCCATCTCGTCCATCACCCCGACTTTTTGCAGTGCTTCGGTGGCAGGGGAGACATGATAGGCTAAACCTTGAAAGTCGAGCTGCTGTAAAAATATCGACCGATTGCCAAATACTTGTAATGCGGTGACGTATGCCGCTGAGATAACTAACATGGCCGGCACGATTATTTCAGGACTTGAGGTTAACTCCATTACCGTAGTTAAAGCAGCCAGTGGAGCATGTAAGGTGGCAGCTAATAAGCCTGCCATGCCTAAGACGCTATAAGTACCAGAGATATCAACGCCAGGACTAATAAATTGTGCAAAAAAGGCCATTAAAGTGCCCATCAGTACGCCTAAACCAATCACTGGGCCAATGATCCCGCCAGGAATACCCAAGCCAATGGCAAATAATGTCGCCAGTAATTTAGCAATTAAAATAGTGGTTAATAGTTGCACATCATCAGGGCTTTCTACGGCCAAAGTTATTGCACTCATACCAGAACCCATCGCTTGTGGCACCATATAAGCAATGCCGCCAGCAATCAGACCTGCCAGCAATAAACGTGGAAACATACTCAAAGGTTTGAAGGTACGAATGATCAACATTAGATTTTGGTTAAAAGCATAAGCAACCGCGCCCAAAGCCATACCAAACAGGATTAAAAATGGATAGTGCCAGCCACTTAATGCCGTCACTGTGATCAGTGCTAATTCTGATGCGTCACCAAATACAAACTGCGTCGCCAGTGCACCAGTGACTGCAGCGAGCATTATTGGCACAAATATATGTACTTTGTATTCCCTAAGCACCACTTCCATCACAAAAATAACAGCTGCAAGTGGTGTATTAAATGATGCGGCAATACCAGCTGCAACCCCGCAACCGCTGAGTGTCCGCATGGCGTTATGAGGCAAATGTAATTTATCGGCCAGCAAACTTGCACCGGTTGCGCCCATATGTACAGATGGCCCTTCACGGCCAACCGAGAAACCACTGATCAATGCCAGTGCACCACCGACAAATTGATTTACCGTGTTGTATAACGGCATTTGCCCGTAATGGCGTTTAATACGGTGAATAACAAAGGGAATACCTAATCGATAATGTTTAAAACCAGTCAAAGCAGCAAATAGCGCAATTAAAAAGGCAGCAATAATAGGCATTAAAACCCGCTCAAGAGGCGGTAAGGTAGTAAAATCGTCAGGATTTTCAAGGAACAAACCTTGGAAAAATAGAATAGTTAAGCGAAATAGAATGATCAAAAACGCCGCAATGAGTCCAGCACTTACGCCGAGTAAGCACAATTGCACCGATGTTTTTGGCTTTGCCAAGCGACGCCTAAGCGTTTCAAGCCACATGCATATTTCCTCGCCACCTATTTCAGCGGGCAGTTTATCAAAAGTGTGACAGTAAGTCCTTTTGATTTTAGAATTATCTACACATAACCAAGGATTTACTCTTGGTTAAATTAGTGGGCCGAGTGATGACTAGAGGCCCGATATTAGTAATGAAAGAAAATATTTTACAGGTCATATTAAAAGTAAAAGTTAGGTCGCAGCTCTATCGATCAGTTATAGCTGCACCGCCATCTTCCTAGCAAAACTTCTTATTAGCTTAATTTAGGTTTATCAATTGTACTTAAGCAATTTTTTAAATTGATTAGATTAACTAGGTTGTTTATTATTTAGGTACTTTTATTTTAGCTAATGTAATCTTAGAGTCTACATTTTGTTACATACTCAGCATCTTGATACGTTTTTTTAGGTATCAAAGAATATAATGGATGGGTGATTAATCAATAAGGAAGTCGGCGTAAATGTATTCACCGCTCAAACACCTACTAGTCGTTATTTTATTATTTTGTTTTTCGTCTTTTAGTTATGCCGCAGACTTAACAAGAGAGATTGGTTTAAATATCGATAAAAGCAGTGAGCCTGAAAATTTTTTTGAAGTCGGTTTAGGACTAAATGCTTTTAATCGTTCAATTATTAATGTTGATGATAAAGAAGATCTTGATATCGGTATCACACTCATCGGAAGTTATAATTGGCATAACTTTTTTGTCGATTTTGCCAACCAAGCGCCTGATTCACTTGTTTTTGGCTACACCGCATACAATAGAGAAAACTGGTCATTCGATGTTATTTTAACAGGACCAGGCTCAGGGTTAAGAAAAAAAGAAAACCAAGTTAATTTTGAAGGTATAGAAGAGCGGGATGTGAACACTATGATCGGAGGTCGATTAACGGGCTACATTGGTGAAAATGTTGTGCAATTGACTCTTAAACAAGGTTTAACGAGCAGAAATGGCGGTGCTGTAGCCTCTGCTCTCATTGGTCGCAACTGGCAAATAAGAAATTTGAACTTTCATAGCATTTTCGCGCTGTCGTTTCGCCAAGCCAAGCTTAATGACTATTATTATGGCGTTTCAGAAGAAGAAGCTGCAAGGACTAATTTTGCAGCATATGACGGCAAATCCTCCCTCAATTTTGATTCATCAATAGGCTTAACTTATCCTATTTCAGAAAACGTATTGCTGCGTGCAGAAGTTTTCTTTGGTTCGGAATTCGGTTACAACGAAAGCCCGCTATTTAGTAAGCAACAAGACTTTTATACTGGTATAAGTTCAAGCATTAGTTATGTATTTTAAGTGGATAAACAATGACGCTAACTAATCAAACAAGCTTACAGAGTAAACTTATTATTTACTTGGGCTTATTTTTTCTGTTTCAGTTGGCAATGAGTAGTGCATACGCAGCGAACCATTCGCGCAAAGAAAACGAATTACTTGTTACACCTAAGCGTTGTGTTGCACTGCGAAAAGGGCAAACGTGTTATCAGCAGGTTACTTTTAAATGGCATCAAGAAGAGCTTGGCGATTATTGCTTAGTCGAGCTGTCTGAGTTGCGTAACGTAGAATGTTGGACGCAAGTCAACAATGCTGAATTCAGTTTTGATTTTCAATCAGATTCAACTCGTCACTACGCGCTTCGAAAAAGTAAACAGAATAACAATATCGCTACGGTTATTATTACAGTGTCATGGGTATTTGAATCCTCTAAACGGCCTAAATCAAGGTGGAAGTTATTTTGATCGAACAGATAAATCCTCAGCATATAATGTTAGTTGAAGACGATATGTCTTTGGCCGAATGGTTTAGTGATTACTTAACTGAACATGGTTATTTGGTTACTTTAGTTAATCGGGGGGATATGGCGGTTGAATTAATCAAAAGCGATATTCCAGAACTTGTTGTGTTAGATATTATGTTGCCTGTAAAAGATGGTTTTGATGTATGCAAAGAAGTACGTAACTTTTATCATGGGCCTATTTTAATGATGACTGCCCGTGATGATGAAATGGACGAAGTTTTGGGGTTAGAATTAGGGGCTGATGATTATGTAACAAAACCGGTGAAACCAAGGGTATTGCTATCTCGAATTAAAGCTTTGTTACGACGCTTAAAAACCCATCATAACACTGCAAATCTAACCGAAAATCATATACAAATTGGTAAGTTGAGTATTGATGCTAATTCTCGTGCTACTAGGCTACACGATCAGCCTGTTGCAATTTCATCTAACGAATTTGATTTACTTTGGTATCTAGCGCAATCTGCAGGTCAAGTTGTTAGCCGTGCGGAGTTGTTTAATCAACTCAGTGGTATTGATTATGACGGGTTTGATCGCCGTGTTGATATTATTGTATCTAGATTAAGAAAAAGCTTGGTGATGATGCTAATAACCCATGCAGGATCAAAACTGTGTGGGGTAAAGGGTATTTATTTGTAGCAGACGCTTGGTCCTAATGTGAAGAAGCTGATCGTCTCATTAGTCGTCGTAATACTCTCTGCAATTATATTTTTAGGCTGGGGTTTAGATAGTTTTTTTAACGAGTATCAGCATAAAAAAACACGGATGAATTTAGCCCTTATAGGCAAATAATTAACTCATTAGCAAATACGCTTGAAGAAACGGGTAATCTTGCACAATTTGTAAGCGCCTGGCAACAGCAAAACCAGCAACAACTAACACTAACGCCCATATCTGAATTTCCTTTACCTATTAGTTTGCGAGATAGTTTCAGTCAGGGCCATCCTCTGGTTCTTGAATCTGCTGAGTTGATCACCGTAAATAAGCTATTACAAACTCAGCAACAAGTATTGACGCTCAGTATCCCACAGCAAGGCAAGCAACAAGATAATCTCGCGCTACAAATTATTTTAACAACCATATTTTATTTGGGGGTTTTACTGTGTGCCTTTATTTGGCTTGGCCCTTTAATTAAACGATTACAGCTACTAAGAAATACGGCAAAACGCTTTGGTGAAGGTGATTTCTCCGCTCGTATTAATATTTCAAATTCGTCTTATATAATTGATATTGAAAATGAGTTTAATTTTATGGCGGAGCAGATAAATACTCTAATTAAGGATAACAAATTATTAAGTAACGCGGTGTCACATGATTTACGAACTCCATTAGCTCGATTGCGCTTTGGTATTGAAGCCCTTGGCGAGACGAATAACCCAAAAAACAAAGAAAAGTATGTCCGTCATTTGAGTCGAGATATTCAAGAAATGGAAAATCTCGTTGCCGTTTTACTTAATTACGCCAGTTTAGAGCAGAAAATGATTAAAGTTAAACGCATGCCTCTAAACTTAAATGCTTTGATAAAATCAGCTGTGCGTAACCTTACTTCAAGTGATGCTTGTTCGGTTGCAATGGATATAGCCAAATTAGCCAAGGAAAATATAATCATTGATGGTGATGAGAATTATTTAGCAATGTTAATTAATAATCTACTTTCAAATGCACAGCAATATGCAGCTAAGCACGTGCGGATAACAACACAGCAAACATGTAATAGTGTGAGCATGTGTATTGAAGACGATGGCCCAGGCATTTCAAAAGAAATGCGCGAACACGTATTTAAACCGTTTACCAGAGGTGAAAGCGACACCGTTCAACAAGGTTATGGAATGGGGTTAGCTATTGTTGTTAGAGTTGCCGCATGGCATGGTGGCAAAGTGTCTATTAGTCAATCAGAAGTGTTAGGTGGAGCTAAGTTTAAGGTGGTTTTTAAGCGAGCATCACACTGATTAGACTTAAAAACTCATCGCTGCTAAGTACTGAACCTGAGCTTCGGATAATAAATCTATCATCAGCAGCTATTTTCAACGCTAACTGCGTGAATTTACTTACAATGGGCGAGCTATTTACGCGTAAATTCGCCTTGTTCTCCCTGAGAACTTCCGGCTGAAGAATAAAAATATTCATTTTAAATCAATTTATTAGCAAGTATCTTAACCAAAGTTCAGGTTATTTAATTCACATATGGCGTTTCCTTTCTTAAAGTTTCATCATTTTGGCATACTTTGCAAAGAAGATGTTGTATCAGAGTGTCGTAATCAAAGTTAATTATTCCTCATAAATTACCGCAACAAATTTGTACATAAAGCTACATTCTAAAAGTTTTGAACGCACATCCGTACATGTTACAACATCTTCATACAGCTCTGATTTTTTCATCAGGTTAAGCTATTTCCTAACAATGGAATGGGCTAAAAACAAGATGCAAAAAATTACATTTACTTATTTATTATCAAAGTTTTATTCACTAAATGAAACCATGGGGAAAGCTAAAGAGCAACGTATTATCTCCTCTTTACTTTATTACTCAGCTGCTCAGTATTTATCGTTTTAATGGCAAATACAGTGTTCTTTGACAAACTCAACGCTTTATATGCTTGGCAAGAAAACTTGAGTTTTATTATCTCGTTAAGTCTGTTGCTTTTGAGTCTTATTCTTTTCGTGATGTTTGTTCTTAATATTTTACTACCCACCAAAGTCGTGGTGTTTGTGATGCTATTGATTGCTGCAATGGTTGATTATTATGGCGTTGTATTAGGGGTGCTGATTGACAAAACGATGATCCAAAATGTTGCTGAAACCAACCTCGCTGAAGCACAAGAAATAATTAATTTAGGATTGTTCAGTCGAGTTATATTTATGGCTATTTTACCCGCGGCTTTATTGTTATTTATACAAGTGAAAAATATCACTTGGTTACAACGACTGCGTCAACAGGCTATCAGTATTACCATGATTATGGTGTTGATCCCCATACTTATCGCGCCGTTTAGTGCGCAATACACCGAGTTTTTTTCGTCTACATAAAGAGCTTCGTTATTACACTAATCCTTTATATCCAATTTACTCGGTATTCGATTATTTAGCAGAACAAACCGCATCACTAAACTCGAAACAGTTTATCAACCTCACGACACAGATAACTAAAAGTAGCAGCACGCGAAAACCTAAATTAATGATTTTAGTGGTCGGTGAAGCAGTAAGGGCTGACCACCTCAGTTTAAATGGTTATTCACGCGACACTACGCCAAATATGTCAAAGCAAGCGGGACTCATTAATTTTAGCCAAGTGAGTTCCTGCGGTACGTCAACAGCAGTGTCTGTGCCTTGTATGTTTTCATTTTTTGGTCGTGATGATTTTACTGTGAGCAAAGCTAAGTATACTCAAAACGTTCTTGATGTACTCGCTGCAAGTTCAGTGAGAGTAAGCTGGCGTGACAACAACTCTAGCTCAAAGGGTGTTGCCGATAGGCTGATGTATCAAAGCTATCGCAGTTCAGAGGTTAATACAGTATGTGATGTGGAATGCCGTGACGTTGGCATGTTGGTTAATTTACAGCAATACGTTGATCAACACACCCAAGACACCGTTATTGTTTTACACCAAATGGGTAATCACGGGCCTGCTTATTCTAAACGTTACCCGAACGAGTTTGAGTTTTTTACACCTGCTTGCCAATCAGCAGAGTTATCAGAGTGCAGTCAGCACGAAATAATTAATGCATATGACAATGCAATCCGCTATACAGATTATTTTTTGGCTGAAGTGATCAAGCTTCTGCAAGCCAATTCTGTGCAATATAACACCGCTATGCTGTATGTCAGTGATCATGGTGAGTCACTTGGTGAAAACGGGCTTTATTTACATGGTATGCCTTATGCTTTTGCGCCCGATGCACAAACACATGTCCCTATTATTTCTTGGTTTTCAGCTCCTTATATTGATATTGAAAAAACTAAAGCACATCAGGATGACGCTTATTCACATGACACCATTGCGAATACTCTACTGACCTTTTTTGAAGTTAATACCAACATTGCTGATGAGTTTAAAGTAACCCCGCCTCTTTTTTATCTAAAGCCGAAGGGGGACGATAAATGAACACTATAAAATTGTCTCAACAGTTGCACCATGGTGAGTTTAATATAGGTAGTGAGCTAAGCTCTCGATTTAAAAAGCTAATCAATCAAGGAATTAAAGCCAGCTTTATAGCGTTTTTTATTAATAGCTTTACTGTAAGTGGTCAGGAAGTTGAGTGCGCGTCAAAAGCTGATAGTGAAGAGTCTGTTACGATAGATAAGCTCACACTTATTAGCCATCCTGTATTTGATGAGAGTCAACCAGACAGCTTATATCTGCACAGTTTAGCTAACTGGTTACATATTAATACCCAACAGCATGTTGTGGAAAAGCTACTTCCTTTTGCTCAGGCTGACGTTATTTCTAGAGCGCAGTTTGCTGAGACTGAGCGCATACTTAATCAGTATTCGTTTTTGCGTAAAAGTCGAGTTAGCTTGATTGAGGATTGCGAGAGTCAGCAAGAAAATGAGCTTAAAGTTGAAACGTGGGATACTTGGTCACTAGTACCTTATATTAGTTTTGGTCGTCGTGCCGGCAATAATAAATATGCTTTTGGTTTTAAAGAAGATAATTTCTTAGGCTTAGGGGTTCATGCAGGTGTGCAATATAAAAAAGACCACCTGCGATCAGGCTATCAAGTTGCTTTTAGTATGCCGCTTAGTTTTCCTAAACAATCAACTGTTGAACTTGAATTTGCTGATAATGATGATGGACAAAAAACCTACCTTGCTTATTCAAAGCCCTTTTATCAGCAATCATCTAAGCAGCAACATTTGGCGTCAATACTCAAAGAAAATCGTCGTGACAGTATTTATCAAAATGGTGAGCTTGCATGGCAATTCTCTCATGAAGTTGAGCAGTCTACTTTAGCTTTCGGGCATTTAATAACTCAGCATCAATTAGGAGCGGTGCGAATGCATTTAGGGATCAACAAAGAGTTACATCGTTTTACAAGTTTGGATAGCGCGATATTAGCCGAATTACCTTCAGATAGAAGGTTCACCTTCCCTTGGATAGGTTTGGAATATAGCCAAGCAGATTATCAGATTTTCTCTAACATTCGCTTTATCGATCATCGTGAGGATATTAATTTAGGCTGGCAGTTAATAAGCAAAATAGGTGTAGATATTAGCTCATTAAATACTGATGAAAGCCAAGGTGTTCACCTTGAAAATATTTTATCCAAAGGTATGCAATGGCAAAACACGCTAATGCTGTTTTCTACAAATTACAAAGCTTATTGGCAGAGGGAGCAACCTGATCACCAACAAGTAGCAGCAGAGTTTGAATTGTATCAATACCTAACACCTCGTTGGGCCGGTTACTTTAAAGCGCAATGGCAAGCAGAAAAAAATCAATATCTTGATATACCGCTTGCTTTAGGTGGAGACACCGGAGTTCGTGGTTATGCAGAGCAATATCAACATGGTGAGCATTTATGGTCAGCAAGCGCCGAGCTGCGTTATAACCCCCATTGGGAGTTATATCAGTTGGTGAATGTTGCATGGGCAGCATTTGTCGATAGCGGTAAGGCGTGGGGGCAAACACCAGCAATTAATAGTAATGATACAACCTTACAGAGTATCGGTATTGGTGCAAGGTTGTTTTCATCTCATTCAAGTGAAGGCAATGTCGTTCATATGGATATTATTAAACCTCTTACGATGGGCCCTAATGTTGATAGTTGGCAGTGGCGGGTGCAAGTAAAACAAAGTCTTTAAATTCATTTTAACTATAATTAGGAATAACGATGAAAAACGTAATCAGTAGTGTAAATAAGCCTAATGGTAAAGGGATCAATCGAATTATTAAAGCCACACATTGCTCTTATAAGGGGTTTATAGCTGCATGGCAATATGAATCAGCATTTAGGCAGGAGTTTGTAATGGCTATAATATTACTACCATTTGCTATCATCTTGTCATCTTCGATAAGTCATTTGTTTTTATTGATCAGTAGCTTAGTGTTCATTTTATTTGCCGAAATAATCAACTCGGCTGTTGAAGCGCTTGCTGATGCAGTTACGCTAGATCACAATATACTCATTGGTCGAGCGAAAGACCTTGGCTCAGCAGCAGTATTTATATCGTTAAGTATATTTACTACCGTATGGGGCTATGCCATCTATAGCTACCCATTTTGATACCAAAAAAGTATTAAAGTAGTAAATTAAAACCGCGCTTTTTCTGCTGATTGTGCTCGTTGCCATTATTCTGTTGTCAGGCTTAATTGGTATGAGATTTTAAATGTGCATATAGCGTCAAAGCTTAGTAAGTAAACGCTATACTTGATTAAAACACTCGGGTATTAGATAATCAAAACAATGTAGGTATAGAGGGTTATGGTATGTCAGAAGAATTACCCATTAAGTTCAGCGATGCAGCTGCTGTTCGCGTTAAACAGTTAATCGACGAAGAAGAAAATCCAGATCTAAAGCTGCGTGTTTATGTAACAGGCGGAGGTTGTTCAGGTTTCCAATATGGTTTTACTTTTGATGAAAAAGCAAACCCAGGCGATTTAGAAATTGTAAAAAATGGCGTAACCTTAGTGGTTGACCCAATGAGTATTCAATATTTAGTTGATGGTGAGGTGGATTACACCGAAGGACTTGAAGGCGCACGCTTTTTTGTTTCCAATCCCAATGCAACTACCACCTGCGGGTGTGGCGCTAGTTTCAGCGTTTAAAGCAATTGATTAAAGCCGCAGCTAGCGGCTTTTTTATTACCTAAGACATCTTATTATCTAAAATTACTGCGTAGCTATTATTTCATTAAATGAAACCGATTTCGTAATGATTTTTAACGCGGGCAAAAAGTAGCTGAACAGCTTACTGAAGTATTCCCCACTCAATAATCCTCCTTAAAAACAAGGTCTAGATCCGCGTAGCAAGATTAAAATACTTACGTGAGTTCATACAATTATTCAGAGTTAATACTTCTAGATTATTGTCATTAATAGATGCTGTTGCTGGTGGCCTGAGCTTTGTACCTTATGTGGCTTTAGCCGTTATTTCTTGTTTATAGATGCTAATTGAACGTCAAATTGGCTTGCTTTAGGCTAAGTCACTCATTTATGTAGGGTGAGTGACTTGGAGCATTAGAATAAAAAAACCTAACACTATTGCAGAAAACGCTAAAATATATATAAAGCCTTTCTTACCTTGTTTGATCGGAACGCCATTTGCTTTAAGAAAAAAATACCAAACTAAGCAGAGGATAATGGGTAGTAAAAACAATAATCTGAACATAAACGCTTGCTCCTAACAATAAAGGGACAGTTAATAATGTAACTATTTAATTTATAAGTCAAAAATAATTAATCATAAAAAAGGTTTATTTAAATTAATTATTTGTTACATTAAAAAGGAACTAATTATAGAACGCGCGTTTTGTTGTGACTTTGACAATAAAGCTGCTCATCTATAATAGCTGATTCCTTAAATGGGGACTCAGCTGAAATTAGTTATTTCACATGAGTCTGAATAGTATATAATGTATCCAAGAGTGAGACGGGCAAATTTCACTCTTAATTAATTAACTTTAAATCATCTAGTAGGAGATGTTTTTTATGATGGGTAAAACAGTTTCTTCTGAAGAAAACTCAAAACTAACCAAGTGGCTTAAAACTAAGCGTCACGAGAAAGGTCACACAATGCGAAGTCTTGCTCAAGTACTTGGTACACCACATTCATTTATTGGCAAAATTGAAAACCAAGAGCGCCGTTTAGACGTAATTGAATTTTTACGTTATTGTGATGCATTAGAAGTCGACCCGTATGAAGGTTTAGGCTTATTAAAAGAAGACTAATATTTAGTTTCTTTTTGTAAGCGCAGGGAAGCGCTCTCATTGATGTGAAATGATTTCTTTCCCTTATTAATTCCTACCGTGATAACTATTTTCTAATTCATACAATTTATGCCGAATAAGATATAAGAATATGAGTGATGGTATTACCATCAGGGCAGTCAAAATAAAAAATAACGACCAATTTCCACCTAACCAATCATCAATCACCACACCGCTATAACTTGAAAGTAAGGTTCGTCCTAAATTTCCCAATGACGCTAATAAAGCATAATGTGTTGCGCTAAAAGCGCGATCACATAGCATAGATATAAATGCTACCATAGCAACTAATGACCATGCTTGAGTAAAGCCATCGACGACAATTGCCATTGCGTACAAGTGTTCTTGCGGGCCTGCGAGAGCGATCCAAGAAAACATTAAGTTAGAAGCAGCCATTGCCACACCGCTAATAAACAAACCTTTAACGATGCCGTACTTGTGATTAAAAATACTGCCTAAAAATGCGAACACAATGGTGATAAGCCCCGTGCCGAGCTTTGAATAGTTTGCTATTTGAGTGTTTGAAAAGCCGACTTCTTTATAAAACACAATCGACATACGGGCCAGAAATGCTTCACCAATTTTAAATAAAAAGATAAAAGCGAGCAGCGCAAGTGCAGTCTTCACGCCATTACGCGCGAAGAATGTTTTAAAAGGATCAAGTACAGTAACAGCCAACCATGCTGCAACTTTAGTTAATTGTGTTTGCTTACCAAGCGCCAGCTTTTGCCGATAAATACGTTCTAGCTCTGCATGTACAACTTCGCGGTTAGATTCAGGTTCTTTTGCCCAAAATACACAACTCATAAGTAATAACATCACAATAGCTAAAAAGTAATACACTTGTGGCCAGTCAATGCTTGGCATATCTGCCATATAAAACGGAATAGCACCTAGCAGAGCATAACCGCTCCACCAACCAGAAGTAGCCATTGCTGCTGCGGCGGTTGCTTTGTGGCTTTCGTTTTCACTGAGGGTATCGATACGAAAAGCATCAATAGCAATATCTTGAGTCGCTGAGGCGATAGCAATTAATAAGCACAACGCAGCTGCGATGGCTAAATGCGCGGTGATATCTAATCCTGCCAGTAAAATAACTCCTAGCAAAATAAAGCATTGGCAAAATAGTATCCAACTACGGCGCTGGCCTAGCCAGTTATATAGCAACGGCAGTTTTATTCTATCGACTAAGGGTGACCATAAAAAATTAATGCTGTAAGCACCAAATACAATGCCAAATAAGCCAATCATGCTGCGACTGAGGCCTTCATCTTTTAGCCACGCAGACATCACGGAGCCTATGAGGACCCAAGGAAAACCGCTGCTCATACCAAAAATAAACACATTTATAAGTCGTTTATCTTTAAAGTACGAAAAATATTCTGATACCGACAAGCTTTTAGTCATAACGCCTTCATTGGCAATAGCGGTTTGGCCGCTATTTTTATTGTTATAGTGGGGTTGGCTCTAATACAGTTATATTTAAAATAACAACCAGGGTTTTTGGTACAAAGTCATAACCAATTTTTTCATTAAATCCCGTTTCAACTTGCATGATTTTATCAAGCGTTTCGTAGCCTTCCATTACCATACCGAACACGGCAAAGCCCCAGTCTTTACCTGGGTTTAGGTGGTCGTTATTGTCCATGTTAAAGAAAAACTGACGAGTACCAGAATGAGGTTGACGATCTTGATAGGCCATGGCGATACTGTACATATCGTTTTTTGAACCGTTACCGCTTTCATTAAAGATAGGTTCGCCTTCATAAACCCCGTCATATTCTTTATCGTAGCCACCGCCTTGAATGACAAAGTCTCGGTCGTTTTCTACATCACGTTCAACACGATGAAATACGGTGCCTTTATAGCTGCCATCCATCACATAAGTTAAAAAATTATTGACGGTGATAGGGGCTTTTGAGCGATCCATCTCGACTATGATTTTCCCCATTGTGGTAGTTATTTCAACTCGTGGGAACATATTGTTTTTTTGCACAAAGCGTCCTTCGGTCGCTGCCATTGCGGTTTGGCTAAGTTGCACTAATATAAATAATAAAAATAGACGTTTCATGGTTAACCTTCTAAAAATGCGAGTAATTCAGGGTCTGATACCATCCGGGTAATTAACTGCTCAGTCAACTTATTGAGTTGTCCTTCAATTTTTGCTCTATCGTGACCTAGTGGTCCTTCAAGGCTTGCATTACCACGGTAAATTTTACTGAAGTTACTATCGCTGCGAATAACACGCACACCTAATTCAATCTTTGCATTGCTGGTATGCGACATCATTTTTTCAGTTACTACGGCTTGCAGTGTATGAATATCAACTTCAAAACGAGTGGTCGCAAGATTTGAAATGCTTGCACCGTTTCGGCTAAGAGCGCTATCAAGGGCACTTTTAATTGATTCAGTAAGGCCTTGGCTGGCAATTGTTTGGGTTTTGTCTGAGGTTATTAATTTTAATGTTGCTGGGTCACCTCTAAGATCAATAACACTGGTACTTAAACTTTGATTAATTGAGCTTAATTTGCCACCTTGATAGAGCGGATTTAAGATCAATTGATTAGGCTGACTACTGCAAGCCGACAGTGATAATAAAGCACAACAAGGTAAAACATATTTCATCATAGCTATAGCATTCCATTATTTTTAGTGGCACTTAATACTACAAACTTTTTATTTGAACCAAGTAATTCACAATTGCCAAACATACGTTTTAGTTTGTCATGGTAGTCCAGGTGGCGGTTACCAATAATACGTAATTCTCCGCCATTTTTTAATGTGTCTTTGGCTTGTTTAAACATTTGCCATGCAATGTGATCTGTCACGGCTTGTGCTTGGTGAAAAGGCGGATTACATAACACTACATCGACACTTTCACGTTCAAAGCCCGTTAAGCAATCATTTTCAATAAAGCGGCATTGCTCAAACTTATCTTCCATATTGAGCTCTACAGTTAATCGTGCTGATTCAACCGCCATATATGATTCGTCCACAAAGGTAACTTCAGCGTTAGGGCAGCGTGCGAGTGTCATCAAACCCACCACACCATTACCGCAACCTAGATCAATAATACTTTTTGCTTTATTGGTTTGTGGTAAAAAGTCAAAAAAGAACCGTGCACCAATGTCCAGAGAATCCCGCGAGAACACATTGGCGTGATTACTAATGGTAAAATCAGTGCCTTCAAGAGGCCAATTAACAGGAAAATCAGCAGCTTTATAACCACCTTCCGCTTGGCTAATAATTAGGCGAGATTTTTTCACTGCTAAACTAGTTTTAGTTTCACCAATAAATTGCTCGAAAGCTTTAATTGTTGAATTATGTACATCTTTGGTTTTTGCTGCGCCAATAACCGGAGTGCCAGGTGCAAGTACTTCGCTGAGCTCAGATAATTGATATTGCAAGAAGCCCAATGTGCGTGGCACTTTTAAGATAACTAAATCAACGTGTTCAGGCAAAGCCGATAAGCTATCTAGCTGGCTAAATGCGGTGGTTGGTATTTTATTTTCTGCTAAGTTGTAAGCCGCCGCTTGGTGGCTAATATAAGAATCGTTTACTGAACAAACCGTTAATTGTTGTTTACTAAAATAACAAGACAAGGCTCCAAAACTATCATTTAAAATCAGCAAAGAGCGACAATCAGGATAATGTTCAGTAACATAGTCAATTAGGTACTCGTCTGCTGAATCCCAAGCTTGTAAGCTACGGTTTTTTTGATCCAATGGAAAACGTTCAAGAGTAAATGTTTTATCGCCGAACTGTGCTTGCGTGGTCATAATAGTTAGTGATCAGTAATCAAATGATAGGTAAATTCTAACATGCAACGGCAAAAGGCCAACCCCCATATGTTACCAAATGGCTTTTACTACCAAGCAAAAGCGTTAAGTGCGCAAAAAAGTCTCGATTTATTCTACTATTTACGCGACTCACTGACTTGGCAGCAACCAAAAACGACCGTGTTTGGGAAAACGAACCCCATTCCACGTATGCAATGTTTTATTGCTGATGCTGGTGTACGTTACGGTTATTCTGGTTCGACATTAAATGTTGAACCATGGCCTGATGTATTAGATGCCATGCGACAGCGATTAAATAAACAATTTGATGTTGGATTTAATGCCTTATTAGTTAACTTATACCGTGATGGGAATGATTGCATGGGCTGGCACGCCGATGATGAAGCAGAACTTGGCTATGAGCCTATTATTGTATCGATTTCATTAGGGGCTGAACGAGTATTTAAAATAAAACATAAAGTAACCAAGGAAGTCACTTCGCTTACGTTACACAGCGGGAGTTGCTTGGTTATGAATGGACTTAGCCAGCAACAATATCTACATGCGCTTCCTAAACAAACACGTTTGGCACACCCTCGAATCAACTTAACTTTTCGAACAATTTTTCAAAAATGAATATTTGTTGGCCTTTATAGTAGTGGCCTTGATATAGTAAGCACATAAATAACCAGTAAAATATGAGTGTTTTATGTCAATGCAACAACAGATTGAAAGCAAGTTAGCTGATGCGATTGCGTGTAAGCACCTTAATGTGGTGAACGAAAGCCATATGCATAGTCGTGGTAGCGATTCACACTTTAAAGTGATTGTAGTAAGTGAAGAGTTTAGCGGTAAACGTTTATTGCAACGCCATCGTCAAATTAATGAAGTGCTAAAAGATGAGTTAGCGAATCATATTCATGCATTGGCTATCCATACTTTTACGCCTGATGAATTTACAGAGCAAAGTGGTCAGGTTGCTGACTCACCGACTTGTTTAGGTGGCTCTAAATTAGATTAACGGCAAGGTCTGAGAGTACACAAAACTCATCAGACCTGTATTTTTACAATTAGCCTTTAAACTAGCGCTAATTTTTATTGAGATAAATATAGGATGATCAATGGTCATTAAGCCTAAAATTCGCGGTTTCATTTGTACTAACGCCCACCCAGTAGGTTGTGCAGAGCACGTACAAGAACAAATTAACTATGTAAAACAACAAGGCGCATTAAAAAATGCCCCTAAAAATGTATTAGTTATCGGTGCTTCAACTGGCTATGGCCTTGCATCTCGTATTACTGCTGCATTTGGTGGCGGTGCTAAAACTTTAGGTATTTTTTTCGAAAAAGAAGGTACTGAGCGTAAAACCGGTTCTGCAGGTTGGTATAATACTGCTGCATTTCAAGCGGCCGCAGACGCTGAAGGTTTATGGTCAAAAAATATTAATGGCGATGCGTTCTCTAACGAAATCAAACAAAAAGCGATTGATACAATTAAAGCGGATCTAGGCAAAGTAGACCTAGTTATATATAGCCTTGCATCGCCGCGTCGAACTGATCCAAATACCGGCGAAGTTTACTCATCAACGCTTAAGCCAATTGGTAACTCAGTTACGACTAAAAACTTAAACACCTCAAAACGTGAAATTGATGCTATTACCGTAGAAGCTGCAAACCAAGATGATATTGATAACACTATTAAAGTGATGGGCGGCGAAGACTGGGAAATGTGGATTGATGCATTAAAAGAGGCTGATGTACTAGCTGATAACTTTAAAACCAGTGCTTATACTTATATCGGTAAAGAACTAACATGGCCAATTTACGGTCACGCGACTATTGGTAAAGCGAAAGAAGATTTAGATCGCGCAACCGTAGCAATCAAAGAATCAACTAAAGCATTAAACGGTGAAGCTTATGTATCATCATTAAATGCCGTGGTTACCCAAGCAAGTTCTGCAATTCCTATTATGCCGCTTTATATTTCAGCGCTATTTAAAGTAATGAAAGCGGATGGGACCTATGAAGGCACGATCGAGCAAATTCACGCGTTATTTACAGAGAACCTTTATGGAGACTCACCACGCTTTGATGACGGCGGTCATTTATTCCAAAACTACAAAGAGCTGGAAGATGATGTACAAGCGCGTATTCAAACTGTGTGGGACAGCGTAACTACAGAAACAATAGACGAATTAACTGATTACGTGGGTTACCACAATGAGTTTTTACGTTTATTTGGGTTTGGTATTGATGCTGTTGATTATGAACAAGATGTCGATCCAGTTGCCGCTATAGCTAACATGATTGATTAATTCAGCCATGTTTATTTGAAAAGTCGCTATGGCGACTTTTTTTATTGATAAATTTTACTTTATCGTTATTTAGCGGATTAATTTCCATCCCACCTCGCAAGCAATAGCACTTTGGTCTATATTGAATTTTATTCAAATGCGGCTAATAGGTTAAATAACTGCTCCTGTCGTATAAATTTCATAATTACACTCGCATAGTGACCCTGATTGATGTTAAAATTCGGGCAATATATGTGAGGAATTTTACTGCGTTGCTTGTTTTGTAATTTAAACAGGCGGTTCTTCGTTATCTTGAATTTGGCTTAGGGTTATCAAGAAAAGCGACGTGGTCGGTACGATTTTTCAGTTTCTTTCCGTTAATGTAGTGCAAGTGCGTATGATCAACATAAAAAAGGTCTGGACTTACCCATAGAGGGCGCGCCTCAGCAAGTTATTCATGATGGTTCTACCGTCAAACGTGTAGCTGTGCTAGGTGAAGAGTTTATTGGTATGCGTCCAACCATGCATGTTCGTGTGGATGACCAAGTTAAAAAAGGCCAGGTACTTTTTGAAGACAAAAAGAACCCAGGTGTATTATTTACTGCTCCAGCTGCTGGTACAGTAAAAGAAATTAATCGTGGTGCAAAACGTGTGCTGCAATCTGTCGTTATTGAAATAAACGGCAGTGAGCAAATCACCTTTGACGCTTTCTCGACTGAGCAACTTTCGAGTCTCGATCGTGAAAAAGCCAAAGAAGTACTAATCCAGTCAGGTCAATGGACAGCATTACGTGCTCGCCCATTCAGCAAAGTAGCGGCTGTGGATGCAAATCCTAGTTCGATCTTTGTGACGGCTATCGACACTAACCCTCTTGCTGCAGATCCTGCAAGTGATTATTGCTGAAAATGTACAAGCATTTGAAGCAGGTTTAGCTGTAGTATCACGTCTGACCGATGGTAAGGTATTTGTTTGTAAACAAGCAGGTAGCCAAGTACCTAGCTCATCAATTCCTCAAGTAGAAGTACATGAGTTTGGTGGCGTACATCCGGCTGGCCTTGTTGGCACACATATCCATCACTTAGATCCAGTATCGGTAAGCAAGCAAGTTTGGCATATCGGTTACCAAGACGTTATTGCCTTTGGTCACTTATTCCTAACTGGTGAAATTAGCACAGACCGTGTGATTTCTCTTGCTGGTCCGCGTGTTAAAAACCCACGTTTAGTGAAAACTCAACTGGGTGCTGCTTTAGATGATTTAGTTGCAGGCGAATTAGAAGACGGCGATAACCGTGTTATCTCTGGCTCTGTTTTAGCGGGCGCTACTTCACAAGGTCCTCAAGCATTCTTAGGTCGTTACCACATTCAAGTATCGGTATTACTTGAAGGTCGCGAAAAAGAGTTGTTTGGTTGGATTGCTCCAGGCACAGATAAATTCTCTGTAACACGTACTTTCTTATCACACCTAACACCGAGTCGTTTATTTAAAATGACAACGTCTACAGGCGGTTCAAAACGTGCCATGGTACCACTTGGTAGCTATGAGCGTGTTATGCCTTTAGATATTTTGCCAACGCCTTTATTACGTGACTTAATTGCCCGTGATTTGGATAGTGCAATTTCATTAGGGGCGCTTGAACTTGATGAAGAAGATTTAGCGTTATGTACCTTCGTTTGTCCAGGCAAATACGAGTATGGTTCAATCCTACGCGATTGCTTGACTACGATCGAGAAGGAAGGCTAGAGAGATGGGTTTAAAGAAATTTCTAGAAGATATCGAGCCGCATTTTGAAGCCGGTGGTAAACATGAAAAGTTTTATGCGCTGTATGAAGCAGCTGCAACTATTTTTTATACCCCTGGTCACGTAAATAAAGGCGCGACACACGTTCGTGATAACATCGACCTAAAACGCATGATGATTTTAGTGTGGATGGCGACGTTCCCTGCAATGTTTTTTGGTATGTTCAATATCGGTCATCAGGCCGCTGGTGCATTAGCACAAGGTTTTGAACTAGCAAATTCTTGGCAAGTTGGCCTGTTCCAGATATTTGGTGGTGAATTAACTGCTGAATCCGGCTGGGGCGCTAAAATGTTTTATGGCGCATGTTTCTTCCTACCTATTTACGCAGTTACATTTGCTGTAGGTGGTTTCTGGGAAGTTATATTTGCTTCAGTGCGTAAGCATGAAATTAACGAAGGTTTCTTCGTAACGTCTGTGTTATTCGCGCTTATCCTACCTGCAACCATTCCTTTATGGCAAGTTGCACTAGGTATTACATTCGGTGTAGTAATCGCTAAAGAAATCTTTGGTGGTACTGGTCGTAACTTCTTAAACCCTGCATTAGCGGGTCGTGCGTTTTTATTCTTCGCATACCCTGCACAAATTTCAGGTGACACAGTATGGACAGCAGTAGATTCATTCTCTGGTGCAACTATGCTAGGTCAAGCGTTTGTTGGTTCACTTGATTACAGCAACATGGCGCTTTGGTGGGATGCATTTTACGGTTTCATTCAAGGTTCTGTAGGTGAGACATCTACGCTTGCGCTATTAGTGGGTGGCTTATTCCTAATCTACGTACGTATCGCTTCATGGCGTATCGTGCTAGGTGTGTTCTTGGGTATGGTTGCTACAGCATTCTTATTAAATGCAATTGGCTCAGATACTAACCCAGCATTTGCAATGCCTTGGCATTGGCACTTAGTATTGGGTGGATTTGCTTTTGGTATGTTCTTTATGGCGACAGACCCAGTGTCTGCGGCATTTACAGATAAAGCAAAATTCGCATACGGCGCGCTAATTGGTGTGATGGTTGTAATGATCCGTGTAATTAACCCTGCATTCCCAGAGGGTATGATGCTAGCAATTTTATTTGCTAACTTATTTGCACCATTATTTGATCACTTCGTAGTGCAAGCTAATATCAAGCGGAGGTTGGCACGTAATGTCTAGTAATAACGAATCAATCGGCAAAACGCTTACCGTTGTTGTTGCACTATGTTTAGTGTGTGCAATCATCGTATCGTTTGCTTCAGTTCAGCTTCGCCCTTTACAGCAAGCTAACAAAACGCAAGATATTCAAAAAAATATCTTAGCAGCAGCAGGTATTACTGCAGTAGAAAATATCTCTGATACCTTTAACGCTAAAATCGAAGCGCGTGTTGTTAATATGGAAACCGGTGAGTTTGTGGATGTTGATCCAAACTCATTTGATTTCGAAAAAAGCAAGTTCGACCAGAACATCAGTAAGTCTTTAAAAGAGAAAGGTGTTAAAGATATTGCTGGTATCCAGCGTATGACTGACAACTCACCTGTATATATCTCGAAAAAAGCAGACGGTTCTACAGATGCTATCATTCTACCAATCCAAGGTTACGGCCTTTGGGGTGTTATGTATGGTTTCTTAGCGCTTGAAAGCGATGGCGAAACGGTTAAAGATATTAACTTCTACAAGCATAATGAAACACCAGGTCTAGGTGGGGAAATTCAAAACCCACAATGGACTGCAACATGGGAAGGTAAAGAGTTACCTGTCGATGTTGTAAAAAGTGGCGCTAAAAACGATCATCAAATTGATGGTTTATCAGGTGCAACTTTAACGTCTAATGGTGTTGATCACGCAGTTGACTTTTGGACTGGCGAAAACGGCTTTGGTCCTTTCCTTGCGAGAGTACGTGAAGGAGCGTTGAAATAATGGCTGATACTAAAGAAATGAAGTCGGTCCTATTTGGTCCGGTACTGGCAAATAACCCAATCGCACTACAAGTACTTGGTATTTGTTCTGCGCTTGCGGTAACGTCGAGCTTAAAAAATGCGTTAATCATGTCAATCGCATTGACTTTGGTAACGGCTTTTTCAAGCTTCTTTATCTCAATTATTCGTAACCAGATCCCGTCATCTGTACGTATTATCGTGCAAATGACCATCATTGCGTCACTGGTAATCGTGGTTGACCAAGTATTACAAGCCTTCTCTTATGCTACGGCAAAAGAGTTGTCAGTATTCGTTGGTCTAATCATCACTAACTGTATCGTAATGGGTCGTGCTGAAGCATACGCAATGAAGTCGCCGCCAGTTATGTCGTTCCTTGATGGTATCGGTAATGGCTTAGGTTACTCAGTAGTGTTACTTACAGTTGGCTTTATTCGTGAACTATTTGGTAAAGGCACATTATTTGGTGTTGAAATCATCCCTCTTGTACAAGATGGCGGTTGGTATCAACCTATGGGTCTATTGATTTTACCTCCTAGTGCATTCTTCATCATTGGTTTATTCATTTGGGTACTTCGTACTTATAAGAAAGACCAAGTAGAAGCGAAAGGGTAAGGGGCAGACAGTGGAACATTATATTAGTTTATTCGTAAAAGCAGTTTTCATTGAAAACTTAGCTTTAGCCTTCTTCCTAGGTATGTGTACTTTCCTTGCAGTATCAAAGAAAGTAACAACATCTATCGGCCTAGGTGTGGCAGTTATCGTGGTATTGGGTATTTCAGTACCAGTTAACAACTTGGTTTATCATGCGGTTCTTGCACCTGGTGCACTTGAGTGGCTTGGTTACCCTGAAGCGGATCTTAGCTTCTTACGTTTCTTGACGTTTATCGGTGTTATTGCAGCACTAGTACAAATTCTTGAAATGGCATTAGATAAGTTCTTCCCAGCACTTTATAACGCGTTAGGTATCTTCCTTCCGTTGATCACAGTTAACTGTGCAATCTTCGGTGCGGTATCTTTCATGGTTGAACGTAACTATAACTTCACTGAGTCAGTGGTGTATGGTATCGGTTCTGGTGTGGGTTGGGCGCTGGCAATTACTTTACTTGCTGGTATCCGTGAGAAAATGAAATATTCAGACGTGCCAGATGGCCTACGTGGTTTAGGTATTACCTTTATCACTGTTGGTTTAATGGGTCTTGGCTTTATGTCATTCTCTGGTATTTCACTTTAATAGGTAGCGAGGATAAATCATGAGTTATGAGATTTTCTTAGGCGTTGGTGTTTTCATCGCTATCGTTGTACTGCTAGTTTTAGTCATCATTGGTGCTAAATCTAAGCTAGTTGCAAGCGGTGACATCATCATCGGCGTAAATGGCGATCCAGATAAAGCCATTACAACATCAGCAGGTACCAAGCTTTTAGGCGCGTTATCTGAGTCAGGTATCTTCGTATCATCTGCATGTGGTGGCGGTGGCTCTTGTGGTCAGTGTCGTGTACACATTCATTCAGGTGGCGGCGATATCTTACCAACAGAACTTGATCACATCTCTAAAGGTGAAGCCCGTGAAGGCTGTCGTTTAGCGTGTCAGGTAAATGTTAAAAACGACATGGAAATTGAGCTTGAAGAGTCAATTTTCGGTGTTAAAAAATGGGATTGTGAAGTTATCTCTAACGATAACAAAGCAACCTTCATTAAAGAGCTTAAGCTACAAATTCCTGATGGCGAGTCAGTACCGTTTCGTGCCGGTGGTTATATTCAAATTGAAGCCCCTGCGCACCACGTTAAATATGCTGATTTCGATGTACCAGAAGAGTATCGTGGCGATTGGAACCATTTTGGTTTCTTCAAGCTGGAGTCTAAAGTAGACGAAGAAACAATTCGTGCTTACTCAATGGCGAACTACCCAGAAGAAGAAGGCATCATTATGCTTAACGTGCGTATCGCTGCGCCGCCACCAAGAGACTTAAGCCTTCCATGTGGTAAAATGTCATCGTACATTTGGTCACTTAAAGAAGGTGATAAAGTAACTATCTCTGGTCCATTTGGTGAGTTCTTCGCAAAAGACACTGACGCTGAAATGGTATTCGTAGGTGGTGGTGCTGGTATGGCGCCAATGCGTTCACATATCTTTGACCAACTTAAGCGCTTAAACTCTAAGCGTAAGATGAGCTTCTGGTATGGTGCACGTTCTAAACGTGAAATGTTCTACGTAGAAGATTTTGACGGCCTAGCGGCTGAAAATGATAACTTTGTATGGCATACAGCGCTTTCAGATCCACAACCTGAAGATAACTGGGAAGGCTACACTGGCTTTATCCATAACGTGTTATTTGAGAACTATCTTAAAGATCACGAAGCACCGGAAGATTGTGAGTTCTACATGTGTGGTCCTCCAATGATGAACGCTGCGGTTATCACTATGTTGAAAGACTTAGGTGTTGAAGACGAAAATATCTTACTAGATGATTTCGGTGGTTAATACCAAAACTAATTAAAATTAGTTAAAATGCTAGCCTCGTAACAATCATTGTTACGAGGCTTTTTTATATTATTAACTTAACTAAGTAGGCTGCAATGAATAGAGTTTTTCACCCGCAAGGCATCATTGCCTTATTCTTCCTTACCCTCACTTTACTCATTAGTGGTTGTGGCCAGAGCGATGAACCACAAGAGCTTTATCTCGAAGGTAAAACGATGGGGACTACCTACCATATAAAGGTGTTCGCCAATCAAGAAAAATTGGATTCACTGAATTTACTACCAGAGATAACACAGCTTCTTAAAGACATTAATCAATCAATGTCGACCTATATACCGGATTCAGAGATCAATACATTTAATCGTCTATCTGCTGGACAAGTAATGCCAATCAGCAGTGATTTTAGAGCAGTTGTTAGTGAGTCTATTCGACTAGGTAAATCAACTAAAACCCTTGATGTAACTATGGGCCCATTAATTGATTTATGGGGTTTTGGCCCTGATAAAAAACCAACAAAACGTCCAACTGACGCAGAGCTAACCGCGATGGTTGCACAAATTGGCGTTGATAAATTAATACTGACTGAGCAAGGTTTAGCAAAAACAATCGATGGTTTGGAGTTGTCGTTTTCAGCTACTGCAAAAGGCTATGGCATAGATAAAGTGGCTGAGTTATTAGAAAGTCACGATTTAGCTAATTATATGGTTGAAATCGGTGGCGAGCTGAGAGTAGCGGGTAAAAAACCAAATGATCAAGATTGGCGCATTGCGATAGAACAACCGGACGCAGAGCCTGGTGTGCGTAAAGTGCACCGTGTATTAGCGCCGGGTAATAACGGCATTGCGACATCGGGTGATTATCGCATTTACTATGAGATGGATGGTATTACCTATAGCCATTTAATTGATCCAGCAACCGGTATGCCAAGTCGTCATGATCTAGTATCGGTTACTGTATTGCATCCATCAGCGATGACAGCTGACGGCCTTGCAACAGCACTGACTGTGATGGGGATGGATAAAGCCAAAGCCTATGCTGAAAAAAATGATTTACCGGTTTATCTGATCGGCAAATCAAAAGATGGCTTAGTGACTTATTCGAGCCCTGCATTTAAACCCTATTTGTAGCGCGGTTTAAATCAGTTTATAATAGCAACAGCTTGGTGATTATCATCAAGCATTATTTTATTGCTGATCAATAGGGGCTAAGCAATGTCACTTTTTCTTCTTACATTTGGTTTATTGCTTTTAATAGTTGCGGCGATGGCTGTGGGCATGATGGTACAAAAGAAATCTATGGCCAGCAGTTGTGGTGGTTTAGGCTCTGTAGGTATTGATAAGGCCTGTGATTGCGATGATCCATGCGACAAGCGTAAAAAGCGTATGGAAAAAGAGCAAGTTTGGAAAGAAAACCAAATTTTATAAGCTCGTGATAGCTAGCAAATATACATTAAAAAAGCGCCTCTTTAATAACAGGCGCTTTTTTAATGCCCACTTACGGCTAAAATGTGGCAAGTAATCGACCACTGCGACAATATGTCACACCCAGTGAAGCTCGTATGGACTGTATAATATGATGTATTCCTAATCGTTTATTCACTGCAAGGCATTGATTATCAATTAACAACTTAATTAACAACGCAATTAAACTTGGCTGCGAAACTGCGTGCGCTTTCTGATTACGAATTAGCACTAAGTAATAGCCAAGGACGATATGGTGACTTTTCACTACTTAGGCTTAAAGCAAGTTATGACGTTAATTCGGCACTGATGTTAAGCACGCAAGTTGATAATTTAACTGATGAGTATTATGAATATGTATAGTGGGATGACTCGTAAACTCTGCATAGCCCAGCACAAGGTCGTGCTATATCTGTTGCAATTAAGTTTAAGTATTAATGGGTAAGCAGTTACTCGCGTGGCGCAAGTTGGCAAGGCGACTTCATCTATGGTTGGGGTTAAGCCTTGGCATGTTTTTTGTGATCCTTTGCTTGTCAGGAGCTGCACTTGTTTATTATCCGCAAATAGATACCTGGTTGCATCCGGAATTAGCAAATGCAGCGCAGCAACCGTGTGATTACAACACTGCATTAAAAACATTACGCATGCAGTATCCAGATAAGCTGGGACCGTGGCGGTTTGAAGTGACCCCTGAACAACAATTCATTCCGGCGCGCTATTATAACCCTCAAGAGACTCAAGGGCAGGATTTTGCACCTATGATGGTGTGGTTGTCATCTGATGGCAGCACCTTGCTCAGACAGTCATTTTGGGGCGATTACCTAGTAACTTGGCTGTATAACTTGCACTTTACTTTACTACTTGGCAGTACAGGGACAATTATTGTCGGTTACCTTGGAATTGGCAGCGCGCTCTTATTACTCACAGGTTTAGTTGCGTGGTGGCCTAAGTCAGGTTTTTGGTTGAGGCAATTGCGTTTTAAGCGCCGCGCTGCTTTATTAGGACACATGTACGATTGGCATAAAACAATCGGTTTAGTGATGTTGTTACCCTTGTTTATTCTTACTAGTACCGGTGCGATGCTAGCCTTGCCCAAAGAGACCAATGGCTTGCTTGGCTGGGCACTGGGTGAAGTCGAAAGTGCCGCAAGACCAGCACCACAGTTAACTTTTTCAAACCCGCAAATTAGTGTTACTCAGGCTGTGAAAATAGCACAAACACAACTGCCTAAAGCGCGACTTGCATGGATAGAAACTCCCAGCGTAAACCAAGGCTATTATCGACTGCGCATGCAGGTAAGTGATGATAAATCGACACGTTTTCCAAACAGTTATATTGATATTAATCCGCGCTCAGGTGAGGTAGTGAAGGTCTTCGATCTTAGGCAGCAAGGAATAAGTAACCAAATCAAAAACTGGCTACATCCACTGCATAATGGCAGTGTAGGTGGACTAAGCCTTAAAGTGCTATGGATCATCGCCTCGTTGGCAAGTTTAGGGTTGGCTTGGCTAGGTTGGTATCGTTATTATCTACGTAAAAATACAGCCAAAAAAGATCGCAAAAAATAACAAGCCCTGAGAACAGGGCTAACGTACTTAAATTTAAAGTTTTATAAGTTGACTACCTAATACGGCGTATTCGATGTGTTTATCGTTGCGTAGTAAAAAGTGTGCTTTAGCTCCACGCTTTAGCATCGCGGTTTAAATCTATTCCTTGCGCATTAAAACGGGTTTGCAGCTGTGCCCCATCGGGATTGACCATAGGAATGATCATCAGTGATAGTTTGTTTTGCCAATTTTCTCGCCATGCATCATTTTTTGTTTCGATTGCATAGCTTAAAAAATCCGTTAATGCGGCACTTGCCGTATTTTCATCACCATGCATTTGGCTCCACATCATAACTTTGATTGGCCCCGAGCCAATATAAAATGCATCAATTGATTTACCTAAGAATGATTGACCTAAATTTTTTCGCTCTATGCTGGGGTGAGCAGCTAACGTATCTAGTAAAGGAGCAAGATCAGCGTGTGTAATCGCTGCTTTGTTTAATCCTTTAATTTGGTGCATTGCGATTGGTGCGGCAGTTAAGCTAAATGAGTAACTAAGTAAGCCAACTAGTATGGTTTTGCGAATCATATTAATATCCTGTTATTCTTATTTTGCAATTTTTTGAGAATATAATATTAAAATGGATCGATCCAAAATTATCTTCACTTTAAGTGAAATCATTTCTCATAACTGTGATGCTTAGCGGGCTTTGTTTTCAATTGATTGTTTATTATAAAATAATATCTTTTGATAAAGTTTTTTGTGAACATTTAAGTTGATTTTAGGGTTAAAATTTAGACTAAAGTCTATGAGTTAATTTTTTTCATCTATCAGATTTATTTTTATCAGTTGTAAGCTTTGAGCTATTACACTAAATTTAGTTTCAAGGAAGCGAAATGAACAAGCCGCTTACAAAGAATCTTTATAATTGTGTGTGAAGATGTTGTCAAAGGCGGTTCAAGTTTAGTACAAACTGGGCTTGAACTGTTTTTATTTTACTGCCACATGATTGGACGAACTGAAAGTTTGTCACTGAATTACAGTGTTTATTGAACAACGCTAAAACTGAATCTTTATAATTGTGTGTGAAGATGTTGTCAAAAAGACAGTTCAAGTTTAGTTAACCTGAGCTTGAACTGCTTTTATTTACTGCCACGCGATTAAATGAACTTATTGTTCATCAGTGAATCTACAATACGTATTGAAAAATATTAGAACCGAATCTTTATAATTGTGTGTGAAGATGTTGTCAAAAAGACGACTCAAGTTAGGGGATAACTTGGCTTGAGTTGCTTTTTATTTTAACCGACATGCAGTTAGATGGCGAAGCAGCCAATACCAAATTCAATAGCGAATACGCTATTAAACGAATCTTTATAATTGTGTGTGAAGATGTTGTCAAAAAGACGACTCAAGTTAGGGGATAACTTGGCTTGAGTTGCTTTTTATTTTAACCGACATGCAGTTAGATGGCGAAGCAGCCAATACCAAATTCAATAGCGAATACGCTATTAAACGAATCTTTATAATTGTGTGTGAAGATGTTGTTAAAAAGACGACTCAAGTTAGGGGATAACTTAGCTTGAGTTGCTTTTTATTTTATAAAAGCCGCCAATTATCATTTAAGTTATTTTTAAAGCGCCAGTATGGCGCTTTTTTTATAGCTGTAATTCAATATATTAATAAAAAGTTAGCCCGCTATGTTGTTTTATACTTGTAGCTTGTGTTGACTTTGTTATAATCCTCCCGAAATTTCAGTAATTACTGAAACTTTATTGATTAAGATCATAACAACGAAGTGGAAAATAGCGTAAAGCCAATCTCTTTACTTCGTAATATATAACCAATAAGGCCATATACGTTTGAATTCGCAAAATTGTCCGCCAGCAAAAACGCACTCTACGCTTAGTAGATGGCAGTTGCGTGCGCGTGCACTTTTTGCCGGACGAGAGCTATTTTCTGTATTAGTTATTTTATTAATTAATTCAGCCATGCTGGTAAATGGTAGTATTGAAGATGCGACAGAGCTAAAAAGCTTATTAACTGAAGGGGCTGTATATGAGTCATCTTTAATTAATGTATTGGGCTTTTTGGCATATCCAGTTGTGTCGTGCCAGTTACTTATTGGTTTATGTTGGTTGATTTTTCACTTTTTCCCAGGGCGTCGTGCTGGGGTTATTTTACGCAAAGCAGCCTTTGCTTTTCGTCAAACAAAAACATCTTTAGTAGTACACAGCGCTCATGGTTGTCGTGCTCCACCTCTTGTTAATGGTTGAACGCTACTCGTTATAGATAGTTTGGCTTTTTAACTATTCTGCTGATTCTGTCCGCTGTAATAACGCTTAGCCGCAGTGTACCTGCGATTCAACCAACACCCTCAAATTCCTTTATTACTTTTTTGATGCTTAGTATTTTTTATGGCGCTAAAAAGTTACCTGAGGAATATTCAAACCGTTGTTTTTACGCTTTTATTTAGAGTTGTAGGGGCAGCACATATCAAATTTTAGGTTGTAGGATAGTCCTTTGTTAATTCGAAACCTCTGTAATATTGCTCTGGGCACAACTGTGCTCGCACTGACTGGCTGTAAAGGCGGGGTGCTTGATCCAAAAGGGCAAGTTGGGATAGATGAAAAAAATCTGATCATCATTGCCACTGTGCTGATGTTAATTGTGGTTATTCCTGTGATTGTGATGACCTTGTACTTTGCGTGGAAATATCGTGATGGCCAAGAGCAGCAAATTTATGCGCCAAAATGGGCACACTCAGGAAAAATTGAAGCCGCAGTCTGGGCCATTCCTATTGTGATAGTGATTGTACTGGGTGTCATTACTTGGCAATCAACGCAACAGCTTGACCCTTATAAACCGCTTGAAGGTAAAGGCAAACACTTAACAGTTGAAGTGGTATCACTGAATTGGAAATGGCTGTTTATTTATCCTGAGCAAGGTATTGCTACGGTTAATGAATTGGTATTTCCAGCCAATGTACCGGTGGAATATAAAATCACCTCAGAAAGTACCATGAACTCATTTTTCATCCCACAACTAGGTAGCCAAATCTACTCGATGGCGGGCATGGAAACTAAGTTGCATTTGATTGCTAATGAACCAGGTACGTTTAAAGGCTTTTCTGCTAACTACAGCGGCGCAGGTTTTACTGGTATGAAATTTAATGCCATAGCTACGCCAACGCAAGCTGACTTTGATACGTGGGTAAACAAGGTGAAAAGCCAAGCTAATACGCTCACTAAAGCGAATTATGATGCACTGGCATTACCGAGTGAAAACAACCCAGTGACTTATTTTGCTGATGTTGATGATGGCTTGTTCCACACCATCATTATGAAATATATGCAAGCACATGGTGATATGAACAAAATGCACAGTGCAATGCCTGAGCACAGCGGTCATGAAAATCACACAATGCACAGCGAGGGCGAGGAATAATTATGTCGTTATTTGGAAAATTATCGTTAGATGCCATTCCGTTTCATGAACCTATTTTGATGGTGACAATGGCGGTAGTAGTGATTGCAGGGGCATTGATTGCAGCTTTAGTCACAAAATATAAAAAATGGGGTGTGCTATGGCACGACTGGATCACCTCAATCGATCATAAACGCTTAGGTGTGATGTACATTATCCTTGCCTTGATCATGCTGTTTCGTGGTTTCTCAGATGCCATTATGATGCGGGCACAATTGGCGCTTGCTACAGGAGGCGCAACGGGTTATTTGCCGCCAGAGCATTATGACCAAATCTTCACCGCGCATGGGGTGATTATGATCATCTTTATGGCGATGCCATTTATGATTGGTCTAATGAATATTGTATTGCCACTGCAAATTGGTGCGCGCGATGTAGCATTTCCGTTTTTAAATAATCTAAGTTTTTGGCTTACTGCCGGTGGTGCAATATTAATTAATATTTCATTGTTCTGTGGTGAATTTGCAAAAACAGGTTGGGTGGCTTATCCGCCGCTATCGGAGATGTCTTTTAGCCCTGGAGTCGGGGTCGATTATTATATTTGGGCACTGCAAATATCAGGTATTGGTACACTATTAACGGCAGTAAACTTTTTAGTAACAGTGTTTAAAATGCGTGCCCCTGGTATGCGTTTAATGCAAATGCCAATTTTTACCTGGACATGTACATGGGCAAATATCTTAATTGCTGCGTCATTTCCAATCTTAACTGCGGTGTTGACTATGTTAACGCTAGACCGTTATTTAGGCTTCCACTTCTTTACTAATGAAGCTGGCGGCAACGCCATGATGTACATCAACCTGTTTTGGGCTTGGGGTCACCCTGAAGTGTATATCTTGATTTTACCTGCGTTTGGTATTTTCTCTGAAGTTATCTCGACCTTTACTGGTAAACGTTTATTTGGTTATAAATCTATGGTTTATGCCAGTGGTGCAATTTCTATCTTAGGTTTTATTGTTTGGTTACACCATTTCTTCACTATGGGGTCCAGTGCTAATGTTAATGCCTTCTTTGGCGTAATGACCATGGTCATTGCGGTGCCCACCGGAGTGAAACTGTTTAACTGGTTATTTACTATTTATCGTGGTCGTTTACGCATCACAGTTCCTGTACTTTGGACACTTGGCTTTATGGTGACCTTTACAATCGGCGGGATGACAGGAGTACTACTAGCAATCCCAGGTGCTGATTATGTATTACACAACAGCCTATTCCTGATTGCACATTTTCATAACACCATCATCGGCGGTGCGGTATTTGGATACTTGGCTGGTTTCGCATTTTGGTTCCCGAAAGCAATGGGCTTTAAACTTCACGAAGGTTGGGGCAAGGCGTCTTTCTGGTGTTGGTTAATTGGTTTCTTTGTTGCATTTATGCCGTTATACGTACTTGGTTTCTTAGGTATGACACGTCGCTTAAACCACACCAATAACCCAGATTGGAATATCTGGTTATACATTGCCTTTGTCGGTGCGGTGATCATTATGTTTGGTATTTTGTTCCAAGTTGTACAGCTTATTGTGAGCTTTAAAAATCGTGAATCACTAAAAGATACAACCGGCGATCCGTGGAATGGTCATACGCTTGAGTGGTCAACATCGTCACCACCACAGTATTACAACTTTGCTACTATCCCACATGTTCATGACATTGATACTTGGACTGACATGAAAGAAAAAGGTCAAGCGTATCAACAGCAAGAAAGTTATGCACCTATACACATGCCAAAAAATACCTCATCTGGCGTGTTGATGAGTGCGTGTTTTACTACTTTCTGTTTTGCCATGATTTGGCATATTTGGTGGTTAGCGATTGTCGGTGTTATTGCTGGCATCACGGTATTCTTTAAGCGCTGTTACACCAGTGATGTTGATTACTACGTGCAACCAGAAGAAATTCTTGAAATTGAAAGTGCACATAATAAAAGTGCAACAACATTTAACCAAGGTAAGGAGTTCAGCGCATGAGTGCTACCTCTGCAGATATAAATATCATCAATCATGATGCCCATGCTCACGAGCATCATGATACTGGTGGCGATACGGTATTTGGTTTTTGGCTTTACTTAATGACCGACTGCTTATTGTTTGCTTCTTTCTTTGCCACCTACGCTGTGCTTTATATGAATACAGCGGGTGGCGTATCTGGCAAAGATATTTTTGAACTGGACTTTGTAGCGGTTGAAACTGCTGCATTGCTACTAAGTAGTATCACTTTTGGTTTTGCGATGATCTCAGCTCATGCGCAAAAGAAGGCCGCTACATTAACGTGGCTGGCAATTACTTTTGCTTTTGGTGCTGTGTTTATTGGTATGGAAATTTATGAATTTCATCATTTAATTGCCCATGGTAATGGCCCGCAGCGCAGCGCATTTTTAACCTCGCTCTTCTCTTTAGTAGGCTTACACGGTATGCACGTAACCGCTGGTCTAATTTGGATGGCGACGATGATGATCGAAGTATCACGTCGTGGTTTAAACTCAGCAACCGTTACACGTTTAAGTTGCTTAAGTTTGTTTTGGCACTTTTTAGATGTGGTATGGATCTGCGTATTTACCGTTGTTTACTTAATGGGAGTGATGTAATGAGCCACAGTGAATCACATGTATTTAATGAGCTACATACACAAAGCCATAGTGATGCTTCACATGGCAGTGTTAAAGACTATTTAATAGGTTTTGTTTTATCAATCATTCTAACGGCCATTCCATTTTGGGCGGTGATGAGCGGTACATTGTCAAAACCAACCACATTTGCCTGTGTTGTCGTAATGGCCATTGTGCAAATTTGGGTGCATTTAAAATACTTCTTGCACCTGAACTTTACCACCGAAGACGGTAAAGCCAGTTCGTTATCGTTCATCTTCAGTGCGCTGATCATCGTCATGGTGGTTGGCCTGTCTGTATGGATCATCTACGAATCGAACGCCATGATGATGTACTAGCCCCAGCTAGTACGTTTTCGTAAAGCAAAGAATAGGGGAACTGCAGATGTTTCGTCGTTATTTAAAGGTCACTAAGCCCGGTATTATCATGGGTAATTTGATCTCGGTTGCGGGTGGGTTTTTACTCGCCTCGCGTGGTGATATTGATGGCTGGCTAATGCTTGCTACATTAGTTGGTTTATCACTGGTGGTAGCCTCAGGTTGCGTGATCAATAATGTGATCGACCGTGATATTGATATTCGCATGGCGCGTACGCGAACACGGGTAACCGTTACCGGTGAAATGTCTGCAACCACGGCTTTGCTGCATGGCACAGTACTTGGCTTACTAGGCTTTGCTTTACTAATGGTTTTTACTAACTGGATTGCGGTATTTTTTGCTGTGTTTGGTTATGTCATATACGTGGGTGTTTACAGCTTATATATGAAGCGTCGCTCAGTGTATGGCACGTTTATCGGTAGTTTATCAGGAGCAGTACCACCAGTGGTAGGGTACTGTGCTGTTTCAGCACAGTTTGATGTTGGCGCGTTGATCTTATTAGTAATGTTTAGTTTGTGGCAAATGCCGCACTCTTATGCGATTGCTATTTTTCGCTATAAAGACTACCAAGCTGCGCGTATTCCGGTATTACCGGTAGCGCAAGGTATTGATAAAGCTAAACATCATATTGTGTTGTATATCGCGGTATATGCGTTAGTGGTAATGTTATTAACCATCGGCGGTTATACCGGTATGGCTTTTTTAGCTGTTGCTTGCACTACTAGTTTTTGGTGGTTATTAATGGCGCTGCGAGGTTATCGTCGTAATATTGATATTAGTGGTTGGGCACGCCAAGTATTTGCGTTTTCAATTGTGAATATCACTGCACTGAGTATCGCCATGGCAGTTGATTACCAAAATATTGCCCCGCATCTGTTTGCTTTTAACTAATTACTAAACCGAGTTTATTTCAAAGTTAACCAAAGGCTCTAAGATCTCCGAGGAGCCTTTTTTCATTTTTATAGCACCGCTAATTGATTAACTCAGCAATACTGAGTTTCCCCGCTAACATTAAACTTTGCTTTATGGCTGCACGTATTTCAGCTGGCTTGTTTTGACTAAGTTTAAAATTGCCCTGCCAATGAATGGTAATAAATTCAATAAAACTTAATTGTTGATACATTGCCTTGCGCTGCTGTACGGGTACCTCATTAATTTGCCATTTATCTGTAGCATGCTCAGTAAAGTGTTGCTCAAAGTGATCGGTTAGTCGTTGCATGATCTGTTCTTTGTGCTGTTGGTCTTTAACAATACGCACTTTAGCTGTCACATAAACACTCGAATAAAGCCAACTAGGTAGGGTTTTATTGTGTGCGTAAGCGGGCGATAAATAGCAATCATCGCCACTAAACAATAGCTTCACTGATTGACCATCAAATGATGACAGGGGATTATATTTGGCCACATGGCCGATAAAAACCTCGCGAGCTGGGTCATATAATAACGGCACGCGGCATATATCATTGAGTTGGTTTTGTGTATTAGGCATTAAAATGGTCGCCAGTGGATAGCTATTTACTAACTGTTGTAATTGCTTGCTATCATGTTGTTGAAAATGGGCCGCTGGGTACATTATAGTTTTCCTTCTAACTGAGATTTTATTGTCGGCCATTGCTCGTCTATAATACTGAACTGAGCGGTGTTTCGGTATGAGCCATCAGCAAGTAACCTGTCTTTATAACTAATGCCTTCAAAGCGCGCGCCAAGGCGTGCTATAGCATTACGCGATTTTTGGTTTTGTTCATGGGTATTAAAAGCAATACGCACTAAGCCTAATTCTTTGAACGCATATTGCAGTAGCAAGTATTTAGCGTGGGTATTTACAAAACTACGTTGCCACTTTTTAGCAATAAATGTGTGGCCAATCTCGGCGCTGTAATTTTTTTTATCTAACCTAAATAAACGTGTAGTACCAAGCACCTGCTTACTTACTTTATCAACTATGGCGTAGACTATTTGTTGTTCGGCATTAAACTGCGCTGTATTGATAAACCAATCATCGAGAATTGCACGGGTTTGGGTGTAATTTATTAAAACCCAACGCCATATTTGTGGATCTTGGCCTGCTTGATATAGCCCCTCGAGGTGGTTTTGTGTTAGTGGCTCTAAAGCCAGCTTACTGGTTTGATGAATGTGTTTTGTAAACATGATAAGCCCCATATTTTGCTATTTATGAATAACAAAGGTACGCTACTTTGGTCAGTAATAAACAACCAGTTTTAGCTTTTTAACTAGACCAGTTTAGAGTGTTTTTGGAGTCGTAATGCAGCCGTTAGTTATTGAATTTGATGAGTCAGAGCCTGCCAAATATTTGCAACTAGCCAGCGCGATACGCAGTGCCATAATGCAAGGCAAGCTTGCGCCAGGGGTAAAACTCAGCTCGGCGCGTGTCATGGCAAACACTTATCAGCTCAATCGCCATACAGTGATGAATGCTTTGCAATTATTAGTAGCGGAAGGCTGGCTTGAATCTCAGCAGCGCTCAGGTTATCGGATCACCAAGTCATTGCCCATTCAAAGTAGTGTTAGTACCTCAAGTACTCCAATACTGAAAGTAAAACCTTATCAATTTGCTAAAACATTGGCTGTGCCTGCTGCTGGAATGGATTTAACTGCGTATAAATATAACTTTGCTGGTGGCTTGCCTGATCTTGCCAGTTTCCCACAAAAAGAATTTAAACGCTCCATCAGCCATGTGTGTAATCACTTAGATATCAATCAACTGCATTATGGGCAGGTCAGTGGTAACGAGCAATTAAAAGCTCATATTTGTGATTACTTATACAAAGCGCGTAATTTAAACGTAAGCGACGTATTGATCTGCAATGGCTCGCAAGAAGCACTGTTTTTAATCGCAAAAGCGTTTATAAAAAAAGATGACTTTGTCGCAGTAGAAACGTTAGGTTATCCGCCAGCAAGGCAAGCATTTGCAGCTTGTGGCGCGCAATTGATTGATATAAAACAAGACGATGAAGGCTTATGTGTTGATGATTTAAAAGCCCAGCTGGAATGTTATCCAATTAAAATGCTGTACTTAACGCCGCTGCACCAATACCCAACTACCGTGACCTTATCGCCAACGCGGCGCTTGCAAATTTATCAACTGTGTTATGCCCATAACGTGATGATCATCGAAGATGACTACGACCATGAATTTCATTATCGCTGTCAGCCATTACAACCCATGGCCGCCGATGACCCCGCGGGCATTGTTATTTATCTATCGACGTTTTCAAAGATTATGTTTTCAGCCGCACGTATCGGTTATATCTGCGCAGCGCCTGAAGTATTAGCGCAATTAACTGCGTGGAAGCAGCTGATGAACCATAAGAACGATGTGATCATGCAATTAGCTGTGGCGCACTGGATGAAAGAAGGTGGCTTTGAACGCCATTTAAAGCGTATGACCAAACTGTATAAACAGCGCTATGAAGCGATGGATGATTATCTTACGCAGTTGCAAACATCAGGCTACCCAATCGAGTATAAAAAGCCCGACGGCGGCATGGCGATGTGGGTCAACTTTAATAAAGACACTCAGTACTTAAAAGCGCAGTTAGCAAAGCAAGGTATATATTTACAAACCCAAGCCGAGTTTTACTTTACCAACTCAGTACGTAGTTTAAAGCCCATAAACTATAGCTATGCTCGGCTTGGTTTTGCAGGACAATCGAGCGAGAAGATGCAGCAAGGGTTAAAGTTTATAACTATGCAACTATTTTCGAGTAAATAATTTTTTACTGCAAACCTTCAACATCAAAATAGAGCGGCTTTAAAGTACCACAGTTGGCAAATTTATAGGTGAGTTCCCCAATACTTGGGACGCGTTTTGATGTGCGAAATTTTTGCAAACAGGCATTGGTTAAATCTGCAAAAATAAGGTGATTAAAACTCGGTGCTTGGGTAATTTTATGGATATAAATTCGCTCATTATTTTTGAGGGTGATCATGTCGTATTCTTGCCACTGCGATGATTCGTTCAAATCAGTTAATTCCCGCGCATAAAGTAATTTACTCATTACAATAGGTCTATGTTGATAAACCAAACTGCCATCGCGCTGGTAGTGTCCGGCATACACATCTGCCGTAATTGTTAGTTCTTCGCCACGCATTAGCCGTTGAATATTAAATGGTTGTGGTTTGATAGTAATAAGCTCTGCATCACGTACCAGGCTTAAAAAAGCGACATCTGGGTTTTCAATTTGATAAACAACTTGCACATCGTGAGGTAATTTATAAGTCGGTAGGCTAACTGCAAAAATACGCGAGCCTTGATTAACGAGCACCATAGCATGCTCTGCATTGTAAGCTGGGTTAATCGGCGGAAGCTCTTCTTTTACAGCTTCTTCTTCGGCGTTGGCAATACTTGACATAAATGCAAGTAACAAAATAAACAACAGTCGCATAATGATCTCAATAAAGGTATGAATTTAAAGTGTAGTTAAAAATACTGTTTTAGCAGTTTTATACTCTGCTTTTAAAACAGCGCAGCTTGCTCTATAACAATTGCGTGGCGTTTTGCAAGGCGCAAGTGATCTCTGTCATAACCTCCGCCAATCACGCTTGCCACTGGCGTATTGTGCTCAATACAGCGCTTAAACACTAAGTGATCACGTTTTTCAATGCCTTGCCAGCTAACATCAAGCTTACCTAAGCCATCTTGTTGCCAAATATCAACTCCGGCATCATACAGCACTAAATCAGGGTTAAGTTCTCTGAGTAAAAAGCGCAAGGTATCATCAACAACCCCTAAATATTCATCATCTTGCATATTATTAGCTAAACCAATGTCGAGATCGCTGGCGGATTTGCGAAATGGAAAATTCTTTTCACAATGAATCGAGCAAGTATATGCATAAGGTTGGTGTTGTAATATGGCTGCGGTGCCATCGCCTTGGTGTACATCTAAGTCAAAAATCAATACATTGGTTACTTCAGCTGATTGAATCAGCGTTTGTGCAGTAAAGGCTAAGTCGTTGACCATACAATAGCCAGAGCCAAAATCGCTGTGAGCGTGGTGTGTACCGCCGGCTAAATGGCATGCAATGCCGTGCTCAAGAGCTAAGCGCGCAGTTTGCAACGTGCCTTGAGGTGCGGTAAAAGTTCGTGCCATTAATTGTTCTGACCAAGGTAGCCCAATACGACGCATCGCTTTATCATCTAAGCGGTTATGCCATAAATCTTGAATGTAATTATCACAATGTACCAATTCAAGCGCCTCAGGGCTGCCAAGTTCAGGTGTGATTAGGTTGCTATTCGCCAAACCAAGTGCGTTTACTTGTTGGTATAAATGGGCAAATTTACTCATTACAAAACGATGGTTAGGATCAAAGTTAAACGAATAGTTAGGGTGATAAACCAGCGGTAAGTGTTGATTAAGAGCCATAGTCAGATTGCGTTGCGAATTTTCTCTAGGGTAACCTACAGGGCAATTTCAATCCAGTTACTTGCTTTACGCACTGTGGATCAAACTCTCAAGTTCACGGTGCAGTAGTGTATCGTCAGCGAGGTTTAACTCAATTAAACGCTTTAAATGGGTAATACTATCTATATCAATATGGGTACATTTTAAACCTATATGTTGTTGTTCGATATGGCAAATAGTGACAGTCATCGCGATGATTACTTCACTTTGCGGGAGTTTAAAGGCAAGAATAGCACTACTGTTTTTTGTAAAGTTAAAGTCATTATTGCGACTAACCAGAGCGCCATTTAATGATATATCGAGCAACTGGCAGGGGTAACTATGGGTATTATTGGTTAAATGCGCGGGAGTTGAAAATAAAATGCGCGTGTAATGTCGGCGGTTTTCCATCATTATTCCTTTTAGGAGTATTAGGATTAAGTGTAGCCTATTTTTTAGTCAGCATGTGTAATTAATACCAATCGACTTAAATATTTAACCATTCTAGCGAGCTAAATAAAGCGCTAACTGCGTTATAAATTTTTCATGTAGAACAACTACATGTCAAAATTTATGTCTTGTTATCACTCTATTTATCTGTCGCTATAAATGGTCAGTAACTTAACACGATTGGTATAAGCTGAACTCTGGATCGTGAATCTCTGATCTATATTCCAGGTTAATAAAAAAAGCCCCACATAAATGTGGGGCTTAAAAAATGTTTAGAACCTAGAACTTAACCTATCTTTTTGTACTTAATACGCTTAGGTTGCGTAGCCGCAGTGCCTAAGGTCTTTTTAAGCCATTCTTCATATTCAGTGTAGTTACCATCGAAGAAGTTAATTTGGCCTTCGTCACGGTAATCAAGAATATGTGTTGCAATACGGTCTAAGAACCAACGGTCATGCGAGATACACATAACGCAGCCTGGGAATTCTAAAATAGCGTTCTCAAGGGCACGTAATGTTTCAACGTCCAAATCATTGGTTGGCTCATCCAGCAGGATAACGTTGCCACCGGCTTTTAATAACTTAGCTAAGTGTAAGCGGTTGCGTTCACCACCTGACAAGTCCTTAACAAATTTTTGCTGATCGTTACCTTTGAAGTTAAAGCGACTAACATAGGCACGGCTTTGGAATTCAAAGTTACCAATTTTTAGTACGTCTTGGCCGTTTGAAATTTCTTGGAAAACAGTATTGCTGTCATCCATATTGCCTCGGAACTGATCAACGGTTGCCAGTTCAACCGTTTCACCTAGGTTAATTTCACCGCTGTCTTGTTTGTCTTCACCGCTGAGCATTTTAAACAGCGTTGATTTACCTGCGCCATTGGCACCGATAATGCCAACAATTGCGCCTTTAGGCACAGTAAAGCTTAGATCATCAATTAACACGCGATCGCCAAAGCTTTTCTTCAAGTTTTTAACTTCAATAACTTGATCACCTAAACGTGGTCCAGGTGGAATAAATAGCTCGTTGGTTTCATTACGTTTTTGGTAATCAGACTGCTGCATTTCAGTAAATTGCGACATACGCGCTTTTGACTTAGCTTGACGACCTTTTTGGTTTGAACGTACCCACTCAAGTTCTTGTGCAATTGATTTTTGACGGGCTTTTTCAGACTTTTGCTCTTGTTGCAGGCGCGCATCTTTTTGCTCAAGCCAAGAAGAATAATTACCTTCCCATGGAATACCTTCACCACGGTCAAGCTCTAAGATCCAGCCAGCTACATTATCGAGGAAGTAACGGTCATGGGTTACCGCCACAACAGTGCCTTCGTAATCATGCAAGAAGCGCTCAAGCCATGCTACAGATTCTGCATCTAAGTGGTTAGTCGGCTCATCGAGGATAAGCATATCTGGTTTTTCAAGCAATAAGCGGCAGATAGCCACTCGGCGACGCTCACCACCTGACAAGAATTCAATTTTAGCATCCCACTCAGGTAAGCGCAGGGCATCTGCGGCGCGCTCTAATACGTTGTCGATGTTATGACCATCGTGGGCTTGAATAATTGCTTCAAGCTCACCTTGCTCTTTGGCTAGTGCGTCAAAGTCAGCATCTTCCATCGCGTATTCGTTATATACTTCATCAAGACGGTTAAGCGCGTTTTTAACTTCGCTGACTGCTTCTTCCACAGTTTCACGAACCGTTTTGCTTTCATCTAGAATAGGCTCTTGCGGTAAGTAACCAATTTTAGTGCCCGGTTGAGGATATGCCTCACCTTCAAACTCTTGATCAAGGCCGGCCATAATACGTAGCAACGTTGATTTACCAGAACCGTTTAAACCAAGTACACCAATTTTTGCGCCCGGGAAAAAATGCAAAGAAATATCTTTTAAGATAGTGCGCTTAGGTGGCACAACCTTAGATACTCGACTCATCGAGAAAATAAACTTATCAGGTAAAACCATGGAAGGAGCCTTCAAATAATAATAAAAATTTCAATGTTGTATTGTAGTGGCTCACAGGTGAAACAGTCAACGAATCAACCAAATAACAATGTGCTAATTCGCGAGCAATACTCCTACACCGATTAAAGCAAGCAAGCCGCCTATTAACATTTTATTGGTAACGGGCTCGCGCTTTATAAAACCAATGCTCATTACAATTAATGGCGCGGTTGCGAAAATCGTTTGTGCAATGGCTGGATCGGTATATTTAACTGCGCCAAGTTGAAGCCATAAACCAAGGAAAGTGCCTAAAAACACAGCCGCAAAAAACCATTGTTTGCCGCTAATTCCCTCAGAGTTAGTGCTTGTTTAAATTCACTGCTTTTAAATACTGCAACAACTAAGGCCACAGTCATCGTACCTGCTGCTAATCTAATTAATGCCGCCCATAAGCTACTCATATGCTCATTATTGAGTGCGCCTTTAGACATCACCATACCGAGCGCTTGGCAGATAGCAGCTGCAAGGGCACATAAAACACCTTTGCGATAATGTTGATGATCAACCTGTGGCAATGTTTTTTCAGGCTTGATTGCTATTACTACGCCAATGGTTGTAAGTACAATACCGCACCATGCAAATGGCGATAAATAATGATTTAATAGCAGGATATTAAAAACCCCCACAAGGGCTGGAGCAAGGGACTCAATAACTAACGTGCGAGCAGGGCCAATATTTCGCAGCGCAGTAAAATAGGCGCTATCGCCAATCGCAATCCCAATCACCCCGCCAGCAATTAGCCAAAGCCAGCTTATCAGATGATGTGGTAGTGCAGCGTCTTGAGTAATCGCAATAGTCACTAACATCATGGCACTTGCTAACACGCCTTTACTGATGTTTAGCTGCATAGGCGTTAAGTGATGGCTAAAACCTTTATATAAAATGGTCGAAAGCGCCCAAACAATAGCTGCTAATATAGCAAAAAGTTCTCCTAAGCCTAGCCAATCAATCACGTTTACCACCTTAAAATAAAATCAACAGGCGCATTATGGCGAGCGGTTTTTAGAATGCAAAAGAATAGTTAAAATAAACTCATTTGGACATCTAAACATCTAGAGGTTGAAATTTCCAGCTATCCGTTCATAATTAGCCATTGGTTAATTATGCCTTGGAGATGAGTATGCCTATTACCGTTAAAGATGAATTGCCCGCAATTGCGAAGTTACGTCAAGAAAACGTATTCGTAATGCCAAAAAGCCGCGCTAAAACCCAAGAGATCCGTCCGATGCGCTTGGCGATTTTAAACTTAATGCCTAATAAGGTAGAAACCGAGGTGCAATTTATTCGTTTGCTCGCTAATTCACCCTTACAAGTGAATGTAGAGCTACTACGTTTAGACACTCATCGCAGCAGTAGCAATTCAGAGCAGCATTTAGACACTTTTTATCGTTATTTCTCTGAAGTGAAAGACAACAATTACGATGCATTACTCATTACCGGCGCACCATTGGCACATTTAGAATATGACGATGTAGCCTACTGGGATGAACTAAAAGTAATTTTAGATTGGGCGGAGCAGCATGTAACCTCAACATTATTTTCGTGTTGGGCGGCTCACGCGGGTTTATTTCATCATTATAATCTAAAGCGTGAACTAAAAGAAAATAAGCTCTGTGGCGTGTTTACCCATAAGTGTTACTTTGAACATGGAGCCTTAACGCGTGGTTTTGACGATACCTTTGTAGTGCCGCACTCGCGTTATGGCCATATTGATATTGAAAAAATTAACGCTTGTGATGATTTAGTGGTGCTGGCAGGTTCAGAGCAAGTAGGCGCTTACTTAATAAAAAATAAATCCGGCAGCCAAGTGTATATTACCGGGCATCCTGAGTATGATGCAGACACTTTAAAAGGCGAATATCAGCGCGATTTAGAAAAAGGCCCTGATGCGCCATTGCCTGAAAATTACTTTCCAGAGAACAACCCTGATAACGAACCGTCGAAAACTTGGCAAAGCCATGCCTTTTACTGTTTTCGAATTGGTTAAATTATTATGTGTACCAAACCACACCCTATGATATTAATTTAGTTAGCCAAGCCGTAAGGACTAACAACTATGCCGAATAATTTAGAAAACAAAAGCGCCGAGTTAATTGAAGCGTTAAAACAGCGTATTTTAATTCTTGATGGTGCTATGGGTACCATGATCCAAGAACACAAATTAGAAGAACACGATTACCGTGGCGAGCGCTTTAAAGACTGGCATGTGCTAATTAAAGGTAATAATGATTTATTAAGCATTACACAACCAAAAATTATTGCTGATATTCATCGTGGCTTTTTAAATGCAGGTGCCGATATTATCGAAACCAACACCTTTAATTCGACTACAATTTCGATGGAAGATTACGATATGGCCAGCATCAGCCGTGAAGTAAACTTAGAGTCAGCTAAATTAGCACGCAGTATTTGTGATGAGTTTACTGCTAAAAATCCAGCTAAACCACGCTATGTTGCGGGTGTTTTAGGGCCAACCTCAAAAACCTGTTCAATCTCACCGGATGTGAACGACCCTGGTTATCGCAATGTCACGTTTGATAAGTTAGTCACCGCGTATGTTGAATCAACCCTTGCTTTAATGGAAGGTGGTGTTGATCTCATTTTAATAGAAACAATTTTTGATACGCTTAATGCAAAAGCGGCTTCATTCGCGGTTGAAGAAGCGTTTGAACAAGCAGGGCGCAAGTTGCCTGTGATGATCTCTGGCACCATAACCGATGCCTCGGGCCGTACGCTGTCAGGGCAAACCACCGAAGCATTTTATAATTCTATTCGTCATATAAAGCCAATTTCAATTGGCTTGAACTGCGCGCTAGGTCCAGATTTATTGCGCCAATATGTAGAAGAACTATCGCGTGTTTGCGAAACCTTTGTCTCTGTTCACCCCAATGCTGGTTTACCGAACGAGTTTGGGGAATATGATTTAGAAGCACCTGAAATGGCTCAAGAAATTATCGATTGGGGCAAGTCTGGCTTTATCAATATTGTTGGCGGTTGTTGTGGTACCACACCTGCACACATCAGGGCATTTTCGAAAGGGCTTGAAGGTGTTAAACCTCGCCTATTGCCAGAGCTTGAAGTGCGTATGCGCTTATCAGGCCTTGAAGCGTGTAATTTAAACTAAGGTAGCCGAGATGACACAAAAAATAGCAGTATTTACCAACGTTGGCGAACGTACCAATGTGACCGGCTCAGCCATGTTCAAACGTTTGATCATGGAAGAAGATTACGAGAGTGCGCTTAATGTTGCCCGCGAGCAAGTAGAAAACGGCGCACAGGTTATTGATATCAACATGGATGAAGCCATGCTGGACTCAAAAGCCGCCATGGTGAAATTTTTAAATTTGATTGCCTCCGAGCCTGATATTTCTCGCGTGCCAATTATGGTCGACTCTTCTAAGTGGGAAGTCATTGAAGCGGGCTTAAAGTGTATTCAAGGCAAGGCAATTGTAAACTCAATCTCGCTAAAAGAAGGTGAAGAGCCATTTATTCGCCAAGCTAAAATTATTAAACGTTTTGGCGCCGTTGCAGTGGTTATGGCGTTTGATACCGACGGCCAAGCAGATACAGCCGATCGCAAGTTTGAAATTTGTCAGCGTAGTTACCGCATTTTGGTGGATGAAATTGGCTTTGCGCCAGAAGATATTATTTTCGATCCCAACATCTTTGCGGTAGCAACCGGTATTGAAGAGCACGACAACTACGCAGTTGAATTTATTGAAGGTACACGTCGCATTAAGCAAAACTTGCCACACTGTAAAGTGTCGGGTGGGGTGTCGAATGTATCGTTCTCGTTTCGTGGGAATAACCCCGTGCGAGAGGCTATTCACTCAGTATTTTTATATCACGCAATTCAAGCGGGTATGGATATGGGAATTGTTAATGCAGGGCAACTCGCTGTGTATGATGATATTCCAGCGGAGCTGCGAAAAGCGGTTGAAGACGTTATTTTAAATACCGATCCAGGTGCAGGTGAACGTTTAGTTGAGTTGGCACCTAAATACTCAGGCATGGCACAAGCCGAACGCGTAGAGGATTTAGAATGGCGTACTTGGCCGGTCGAAAAGCGCCTTGAACATGCTCTTGTTAAAGGCATTACTACCTTTATAGATGAAGACACCGAAGAATGCCGTGCTGCTGCCGATAAACCTATTCATGTGATTGAAGGGCCGTTAATGGACGGCATGAATGTGGTAGGCGATTTATTTGGCGCAGGTAAAATGTTCTTACCGCAAGTCGTTAAATCAGCGCGAGTGATGAAGCGCGCAGTGGCCTACCTAGACCCTTACATTGAAGCAGAAAAAGAAGAAGGGGCTACTAACGGTAAAATCGTGATGGCCACCGTTAAAGGTGACGTATATGATATTGGTAAAAATATTGTTGGCGTAGTACTGCAATGTAATAACTATGAAGTTATCGATTTAGGCGTAATGGTGCCTGCCGATAAAATACTGCAAACCGCGATTGATGAAAAAGCCGATATCATTGGTTTATCAGGGCTGATTACACCATCGCTTGATGAAATGGTGCATGTTGCCAAAGAAATGAAGCGCCGTGGTTTTGAACTACCGCTATTGATTGGTGGCGCGACTACCTCAAAAGCGCATACTGCCGTTAAAATCGAGCCACAATATGACAAAGGCGTGGTGTATGTAAATAACGCCAGTCGCGCTGTAGGCGTGGTTTCTAACTTATTGTCGAAAGAGCATAAAGCTGAATTTTTAGCAAAAACCAGCGCTGAATATGTCAAAGTACGCGAGCAGCAAGCACGCAAAAAACCACGTTCAAAACCGGTTACTATTCAACGTGCCCGCGACAACGCCGCCAAGTTTGATTGGGATAATTACACTCCACCGGTGCCGAAAAAGCTAGGCGTGACAGAGTTTAAAAATGTCTCGATAGCCACTTTACGACAATACATAGACTGGACGCCGTACTTTATGACCTGGTCAATCGCCGGTAAATACCCACGTATCATGACTGATGAAGTGGTTGGCGAGCAGGCGCAAAGCTTATTTAAAGACGCTAACGACATGCTTGACGACCTTGAAAAGTCAGGCAGTTTGCAACCGCTTGGCGTAATTGGTTTATTCCCAGCTAATCGCGTGGGTGACGATATTGAAATATACACAGACGAAACTCGCTCTGAACTATTAACCACATCGTGCCATTTACGTCAGCAAACAGAAAAAACCGACTTTGCTAACTACTGCTTAGCTGATTATATCGCTCCGAAAGGCACGCCTGATTACTTTGGTGCATTTGCGGTAACCGGCGGTCTTGAAGAAGACGACTTAGCTGATGCGTTCGATGCACAGCAAGATGACTACAACAAAATAATGGTAAAAGCGGTGGCAGATAGACTCGCCGAAGCCTTTGCTGAGTACTTACACGAACAAGTGCGTAAAGAATATTGGGGTTTTGCCCCAGACGAAAACCTTGCGAATGAAGATCTTATTCGTGAAAACTATCAAGGTATTCGCCCAGCACCCGGTTACCCAGCGTGTCCAGAGCACACTGAGAAAAAGAAAATCTGGCAACTACTCGACACTGAAAAGCGCATTGGCATGCAGCTCACCAGCTCATACGCCATGTGGCCCGGTGCTGCGGTATCAGGCTGGTACTTCTCTCACCCTGAGGCTAAATACTACGCCGTAGCGGCAGTACAAAAGGATCAGGTTGAAGACTACGCTAAACGTACCAACATGACGCTGGAAGAGGCCGAAAGGTGGCTGTCGCCTAATTTGGGGTATGAGCCGGAATAGGGCAGCTTTAAGCGGTAAGTGATAAGTAAAAACGAGTCAAATTAGGCTCGTTTTTTTATGAATAATAATTGTATAAGCTGGTGATTTATTACCTTTGTTTGGTGGAGTTATTCAATGATGCAATTTAAGTCATGTTGGTAGGGGATAAGTCACTAAAATAGCATTATGAGTTTATCTAGGCGTAAACTTATAATGATTCGCAACGACTTAAAAACTGTAATTATAACTGTAGGTATAAGGGGATTGTTTCTTGTCTTTGACTTTTACCTAACGCCTAGTTTCTTTACGTCTCCTTATTAATCAATATTTTAACTAAAGGGCTACACATGAAGTTTCTAAATCTCACTTTACTGTGCTTATCTCTACTTTTCGCATCAAATACGTTTGCGCTTGAGCAGCAGTATCATCAAAATATTTCATCTATTATTGCCGCGTTTAAAGATGATGATAAAGCGGCGGTTGCTGCGCTGGTTAGTTATCCGTTAAAGCGCAGCTATCCAGTGCCTGCTATTAATAATCAAGCTGAGTTAGTCGAACGTTTCGAGCAGGTATTTGATCCGCAGCTGATTGCACAGATTGCTAATTCAAATATCGATACTGACTGGGATAAGGTGGGCTGGCGCGGCATTATGCTAAATAGTGGCATCGTTTGGGTTGATAGCAACGGTAAAATTATCGGTATAAATTACCAAACAGCCAAAGAGCAGTTGCTAGCGAAACGTTTAATAGCAGCTGATAAACAAGCGCTGCACCCAAGTGTTAATACTTTTGCAGAGCCTATTTTAGATTGGCAAACGGCTAAATTCCGTATTCGTATCGATGACTTAGGGGATGGAAACTTCCGCTATGTATCGTGGAGTATTGATAAAAAACTCAGTGATAAACCAGATATTGTTTTAGTTAATGGCGATATAAAGTTTGACGGTAGCGGTGGTAACCATAGCTACACATTTAACAATGGCCGTTACAGCTATGTATTACAAGTTACAGTGATCGGCTGTGATACCTCGCCACCAGGTTGGCTTGAAGTATACAAAGACGATAAGCGTATTTTGTCTCAGGATATTATAAACACTGGAAGTTAAAAGTTAATTATCTTAGATGCAAAAAGGGGAGTGTGCTTCCCTTAAATATAGGGCGCTATTTTATTAAATACGCACTTTAACAAATGCCGCAATTGCATCGTCTTGGCAATGTGTGAAAAAACACTCTTGAAAACGAGCACCGCCAATGGCTTGTTTAATCAGCTCAGGGTCAATGGCTTCAAGTGCGCTTAAGTAATCTTTAGCTACATCTGCTTTTAGTTGATTTAAGATACATATGAATAGTTCGTTACCTATTGGCCATTGAGTTTGGTTTTAAATTTGCGAAGTTATGGTTATGCATTACTCGGTGCTAGCCACTCTTTAACTTTGTTAATCTTTGTTGAATTTTGTTAATGGGTTCTTTATTTTTAAATGTTTGGTTATATAATGCTGGTGCTAATGGATCATTATAATTAAAAATAAAATACAAAGGATTAGGGAATTGATTAAATTATCTTGCTTTACTTTACTCATGATGAGTGCTTATTCAGTTAATGCTACTGATGCAGAACACTTACAAAATACTCAAGAAAATACCTATGGTGATGCTGTTTTAGTTAACGGTCAAAAAATAAATTTTGATAAGTCACACTTCGATAGCTTAACTACAAAAGCTAAATTATCTACACCTTCAAAAAATAATACATCTTTTCAAACTGCTACTAACAACCAAAATATTGAACTTACAAGTATATTTCGTGATTTCTCATTAGACAACTCTATGGGTCAAAAAGGCTTATATGTTACAGCGCTAACAGGGTTGAATAGTATGCATATTATATCTGCCCAACAGAGCAGCTTTAATATCATTGAATATACGAAGGATGAGTATCAGGTAACAGCTCGTTATGATTTTGACAGCAGTATTCAAGATACAGCACTGTTAAAGGATAATGTGACTGATACCTATTATTTATATGTATTAGAAGGCAAATTTTTAAAAAAGGTTAATTTAGTCACTCAAAAGGTTGAACTAAGCACGGAGCTAACTTTTGATTATTATAATGCTGATTCAGTCGATGCTTTTGATATAAATAATGATGGCAAAGATGAGATTATTGTTTATAGAAACAATGAGCTGTTAGTGCTCAATGCTCTTGATCTGTCTGAGTTAGCAGCACTTAAAAATGCACAGCAAAAATTTGTTCTGGGATCATTTACTCAAGCTAACGTTAAAAGAAATCCTATTTAGTGATGGTGCGGTTTTTCGGTTTGAAAATGATACGTTTGTGCTGCATAAACAACTTAATTTAAATGCTAGTGGCGAACACCTGATAGCAGTGGATATAAATAACGATGGCTTAGACGAAGTAATTAATGGGCAGAGTTGGAAAAGCATAGAGATGTTGAGCCCAAGTACAGAAAAAGTTTTGTGGACAGCTCAGAGTGGCCAAGATATTGATAAAGTTATTGTTGCAGACATCAATAAAGACGGCATCGATGATTTAGTTTACGGTGACGGCCAGTGGGGTCAGTTGTACGCGCTTTCACTTACAACTGGTATTGAGTTTTGGAGTATAAAAATCCTGGACATGGTGTGTCAGGTATTGTCGTTGACGATTTTAACGGTGACGGCAAACAGGATATTGCTTGGGGAGCGGGTTACTCATCTTCAGGTGAAGATGAGTTTCAGATCCACAATGTGGATGATAAAACTAAGCAATGGTCTAAAAAAATTAAGCAATATTCTAATAAATCTTTAGCGCTTGCTGATATCAATAATAATGGAAGTTTAGATGTACTTTACACACTAACTGATAGTAATTCTCTATATGTTGTTGATACAAAAACAAAAACTAGAATTCTTACAAATATTGAGCTGAAAAATGACTGGGATAGTAATACTTTGATTACTACCGCTGATTTATTCAATGACGGTAAAAATTATATAATTTCTGGTAGTTCTGCAATATATGATGCAAATGTTCAGGTTTTTTCTCCTGATAGTGGTGAGGAGATATTTCAAACAAAGCTTGGTAGCGGTGATTATGTCAGTGCGTTAACTGCGTTTGATATCAACAATGATGGCAAGCTAGAAATAATTGTAGGCAATGGTGCTGAACATACCGGCAGTGAAGGGAATTTTTTCAAGGTCTTAAATGGACAAACAGGGGAAGTGTTAAAAATATCGCCTAGTTTGGGTTTTTCTTGGCGTGGAATGAGCTCAATAGTAACTGGAAGCTTTATTAACAATGACAATATCGACATTGTTAGTTTAGTGGATGGTTCTCTAGTTGGTTATGATTATTCTAACAATACCATTATGAAGGTTACCCTAAGCCAAAGCTTTAACGGTTTAGTTAATGTTATTGCTAACGGAGAACAATCTTTAGTAGCGTCTAGCTCTAGTGGGTCGCTGTATAAGGTAGCTTTAAACGGTCAAGAAACATTAATCGCTGAAGTGTGCCAAGGCACTTTAAATAACTTGGTATCAGTAAGAGCGGGATTTGTGCAATATTCGTGTTCAGATCAATTTGGTGAGTACTATTTAGATAATAATACGATTTCATATAGGATCGACAGAGCTAACGAAGCTAGTTGGTTAGCAAGTACGACGTTCAATAATGTTGACTATACACTGTTGTCAGGTAAGTCATTAGAAGTGTTTTCTAACCAAACGGCTGTACCTTTAGCTAAACCAGATAATATTAGCTATTCAGGTCACGTGTTATCAAGTATTCAAATAGATTTACCTGTTGCTGATGATATTGACTATGTTGTATTGGATCAAAGACCAGCCTTAGGCAAAGTAGAGTTCAGTGATAGGAAAGCGGGGTTGTTGACTTATGTTCCTTCTGGAGTTACAACCGGTACTGATGTGCTTAACTACTACACCGTTAAAGGGCGTGCGCGTTCGGCTGTAGCAAGTTTAACATTAGATTTGACAAATACGGCTCCGGTTGCAAATAACATGACACTGCAAACACATTGGAATACGCCACTTAATTTTAACCTTGAGGGGCTAGATGAAGATGAAGAAAATCTGGTATTTGATATTAAAAATACGCCTGCGCATGGGCAGATTCAGTTAATCGATGCTGCATCTGGGAGTGTTACATTTTCGCCAAGTGGGGAGTCACTTGAGCCAGTGTCAGTAAGCTATACAGTCAGAGATTCTTTAATAGAAACTAAAATACATAATGTAGTTATCGAGTTTAAAAATACGACTCCACAAGCTCAAAATTTAACCTATAAAACGTCTTATAATAGCGAAGTAAATGGCCGTTTTTCAGCACTAGATAATGACGATGATACGATTGAATATGAGCTAGTTACTGAGCCTAATTCAGGGAGTTTTAGCTTTGAAGCTGATACTGGGTTGTTTAAATTAACTCCAACAGAAGAAGAAAGTCATACGATTACTTTTAGCTATATCGCTAAAGATAAGTTTGCTAGCTCTGCGACTCAAACTGTCACCGTGAATGTTGAAGGTAAGCAAGGTGCGCCTTCATCTGAGTCTAGTTCAAGCTCAGGTGGTGGCATCTATTATCTAATTGCATTGCTATCGTTTTCTCTTCTTGGTAGACGCCGACAAATTTATAGTAAATAACTTACTATAGATAAAAAACCGCCAAGTGGCGGTTTTTTCATAAAAGCAGTTGCTATGCTTTAGGTTAATGGCCTTTCTCAAACTCATCAACTTCGCGCTCAGCTTCCTCTTTCGATTTACCGTATGCTTGTTGAATTTTACCAACAAGCTCTTTACGACTACCTTCAATTTTATCTAAATCATCGTTGGTAAGGTCGCCCCATTTACGTTGCGCTTTACCTTTAAGTTCTTTCCAATTACCTTCAATACGATCGCTATTCATAATTTACTCCTTGTATAGATAAGTGATTTTCTTGTCGTGTTCAGTTATTAAAAAGCAAACTCTATACCATGCTAGATATTTATTTTATTTCATTTTAAATCATTGCTTTACGATCTATTCTCTCGGTAGCTATTAGATTGTGTGCTTAATTATTACGTTAATGTGTGTAATTATTACGACCTTGAAAAGTAGGGATTGATTATTAATATTTGTGTGGGTAATTCACTTTTTAGAATTTTCCTTTAACTATTTCATATAAAAAAGCCAATGAAATTTATATATTACATTGGCGTGTGCGTATTAATTAGAGTCAGTACGAATACCGGATATATTTAAATACGCGCTTTAACAAATGCAGCAATTGCGTCGTCTTGGCAATGTGTGAAAAAACACTCTTGAAAACGTGGGCCGCCAATGGCTTGTTTAATCAGCTCAGGATCAATGGCTTCAAGTGCGCTTAAGTAATCTTTAGCTACATCTGCTTTTAGTTGATTTAAAATACCTGCATTTGTTACTTGAGATTCTTTACGCTCTGCAGGATACCCTTGGCCTTTTTCGCCGGTAAATGCTTTTTCGAATATGTATCTAATATTAAGCTCAGCGCCCCAGCCAAAGCCTTTGGCATAGGGTAAAGCGAGTGCATTGCCATTGTTTATTTGCGCAAACAGGTAGGCATCAGATGGGTCAATGCAGTAGCCACATGTTACACCAGGAAATGCATTGCTCGCCATTAACGCGCCTTGGCCAGTACCACAACCGGTAACTACAAAGTCTACCGCTTTTGAGTTGAGCAGTAGGCTTGCAATGATCCCAAGGTGAATATAGGTTAATCGATGATCGTTATCGCCATCCATACCTACATTAAATACTTGGTGATTTTGGGCATTAGCCACAGTGTTAAGCTGTTCAAGTACTGTAGGGTTTTTTGCCGCTTGACTGAATTCGTTCATTAATGCGATTTTCATTTGACTCTACCAATTTTGTTAACGTTGAGTTGATTCTACATATCAATGCTACCGGTGGCAAATATTGTTGTCTATTACATATTATTACTTATGTAAGTTGCCTGAGAATAATTAGTAACCTATTCGAACTTTGAGTTTTGCTTCCCTTTTTCTAAATAGTGGCTATGCATAACTCGATGTTTTCAGTTTTTTGTTAATTACATAACAGCAGATGTTTTTATTCATTATTGTGGTTACCTTAATCCTAATACCCCTAGCTTGCTTTTTCTTTTATAAAAAACAGCATGTTAAAAACGTAGGTAAAATCACCTATTTACTAAAGCAATAGCTAGGTCAATAGTGTTGTTGAAGTATGTATTCAGTAAATACAATTAACCCTAGGATTATTAGTATGAAAAAAATGAGTAAACATATATTCACTTTAAGCGCACTTACCATATTGACCGCTTGCGGTGGCTCTAATCAAAGTGAACAACCAGACTCTATAGTTGTTAATCCGATAACCCCTCCCGTTTCAATTTCTCCTAAGCTTGTTGTAACACAAGGTACGATCACTGGCTTTGGGAGTATTTATGTTGATGGTATTAAATATAATACTGATACGAGTAATATTAGGAAAAATGGCTTAAACACTCAATTAAGCGCGCTTAGTGTTGGTATGAAAATTAGTTTTTCAGCGCAACAAAATGACTCAGACGAATGGGTTGCGCAAGACGTGGCATACGACACTGAAGTTGAAGGTGTAATTCAAAGTATTGATCGTAACAATAGTCAAATACAGATTGCGAATACAGTTGTTTTTTATAATGATTTAACGCACTTTATTGATACTTCAGAGACACTGATTGGTGTTGGGCAAAGGGTCGAGATAAGCGGCTACCCGCAAGCAGACGGTACTTTTTTAGCGTCATACATTAAAGCCGACACCGATGAAAGTAATGATGGGCATGAATATACCGCTGGGATTGTATCTAATTTAGACGAGGCAACATTACAGTTTACTATTAATGGCGTTGTTATTGATTATAGCTCGGCTGTAATTGATGGCGTATTAGCAAACAATACCTATGTTAAAGTTGAAGGCAATTTAGTTGACGGGGTAATGGTTGCCAATAAGGTTGATGCTAGAACCGTTAAAGAGTCACTTGATATTGATGATGATAGCGTATTACGTTACCAAATAGAGGGGTTAATTACCCAAGTAAGCGCAACATCTATTGGGGTTAATGGGCAAATATTTGACTATGCAAATGATGTTGAGATTGAAGGGGCTGCACTGAATGATTTAACTGTGGGTATGTTTGTTGAGGTTTATGTTAATAACAATTTAGTCACTTCTATCGAATTTAAACAGTCTGCTTATTCATCAGACGGTAAAGTAAAAGGCGTTATAGAAGATATAGACCGTGAAAACAAAACTATCACCGTTAATGCTGTGGTATATGTAATTAATGAATTTAGCCGTTTTGAAGATGATGATGAGCAGTACTTTAGTTTTGCCACTTTAAATATTAATGATTATGTTGAAATTGCCTACCTGCAAACATCACCACTGCCTAGTGTTTTAAAAATTGAAAAAGAAGATCAACACGAATATCAACAAGAATGGGAAATGAAAGGGCAAGTAACTGCAATTTCAAACAATATAATTACGGTTAACGGTGCTGAAATAGTGTTAGTTACTGATGCAAAATACATCATAGATGATGCATTAGTTTCTTTTACAACGTTTTTAAGTCAACTAATTGTTGGAGATCGTGTTGAAGTCGAAGGGCAATACGACACTAATAACTTATTTATTCTTGGTAAGGTTGAACTTGGCCGCAATGATAATGATGGCAGCGACGATGATGGAGGCGATGCAGACCGAGGTGACGATGGTGATGATGACAATGGCAACAATGATAAGCATGTCGGCTATGTTGAATTAGAAGGAACCATTACTCAGCTTTTAACAAATAAGAGCTTTATGCTAAATGGTTACGAAGTGCAGTTATCGGAAAATGCAGAATTAGAGCTAAATGATCGAGATGTAAATTTGATAACTTTTATGGAGGCATTAGCCGTGGGTCGTACCATTGAAGTTGAAGGTCAATGGGTGGAAAATAAATATATCCTTGTTTCTGAAGCTGAGCTAAAGTAAAGAAACGTATTACAATAAATAAAGCCACATTATTGTGGCTTTTTTTATGGCTAGGTAAAAATGATGCATAAAGATAAGTTAATTTCATTCACATTGATTATGATCGTTATTTTTAAGTTGATTGATTTATCAACTGATATTTCAAGCAATATAGAACCTAAGCATATTTGGCAAGAAATCACGCTAATTGCTTTATCGTTAGCATTGTTCGTTTATTTAGTGATTGATATTCATAAGCGCACTATTAATGAAAAGTTAAACTTGGCGCAGTTAAAGGTCTCGAAAGAAAATATAAGGCTTCTTAATCAGCAATTAGAAGACTCTAAAGTCGCATTTTTTAATGAAATTGAAGGACAGTTCCAAAAGTGGGGATTAACGGCTGCTGAAAAAGAGATTGCACTATTTTTAGTAAAGGGATTATCAACATCAGAGATTGCTAGTATTCGAAATAAATCAGAAAAAACCATTAGTAATCAATCATCTGCTATTTATAAAAAGGCTGATGTAACTGGCAGGCATGAGCTCGCGGCTTTATTTTTTGAAATGTTGTTGTAAGTTTTTTAAGTCTTTCATAAATAAAGGTAGTTGCGCTCAGTCGGTTTACTGTTTCAATAATATTTAATTTGATAACACAAAACGCCGATGTGTATTAAATATTAATAGTATCAATCGCTGCCACACAATTGTTTTTTGTTACAATGCTAACAAAGCAATTTAGGATAAATAGCTGTGCTGCCGGTTCAAGACATATATCATCAACTCGTTACTACATTACAAAGTGATCCGATTACCTTACTACAAGCGCCGCCAGGTGCGGGTAAGTCAACATGGTTACCATTGCAGTTGATGCGCGACGGGCACTTTAAGCACATTGTCATGCTTGAGCCGCGTCGCTTAGCTGCACGTAATATTGCCAACTATTTAGCACAGTGCCAAAACGAAACCGTAGGGCAAAGCGTTGGTTTACGTATCAGGCAGGAAACCAAAGTCAGTGTTAATACCCGCCTTGAAATTGTTACCGAGGGCATGCTCACGCGTATGCTACAAAACGACCCAGAGCTCAGTGGCGTTGACCTACTGATATTTGATGAATTTCATGAGCGCTCTATTGCGGCCGATACCGCATTAGCGTTTGCATTAGAATCTCAAGCTGCACTGCGTGATGATTTAACGATTTTATTGATGTCGGCAACCCTTGATAGCGAACGCTATCAGCAGTTTTTTGATTGTTCAATTATTAGTTCCCACGGGCGTAGCTTTCCCATCGATGAAATTTACATACCCATTAAAGATGAAAGCCGCTGGCTTGACGCTATGGCCAGTATTATCAAACAAGCTTTAGTTGAACAAACAGGCAGTGCGTTAGTTTTTTTGCCCGGTCAATATGAGATCAACCGCGTACAACAAGCGCTGTCAGATTTGCCTGCAAATTGCCATGTAGTTACTCTGTTTGGTGAACAAGATAAAGCATCTCAACAAGCTGCAATTGCCCCTGCGGCAAAAGGTACTCGTAAAGTGGTGCTGACCACCAATGTTGCCGAAACTAGCTTAACCATTGAAGGTATTCGTATTGTGGTTGATAGTGGCAAGCGCCGCGCTGCTAGTTTTAATTTAAAAACTGGCGTTACTGAACTCACCACACAAAGTATTTCTCGCTCATCGGCAATTCAACGAGCTGGGCGGGCTGGGCGTATTGAGCCCGGTGTAGTTTATAGGCTTGGTTCAAAACAAACCTTTGAGCGGCGTAATAGCCATGATGCGCCAGAAATTTTAAGTGCTGATATTAGCCAATTATTATTGGAGGCAAAATGCTGGGGCGCGGAGTTAACTGATCTAAGCTTGTTAGATAGTCCAACAGCACAACAAATACAGCAAGCAACAAAATTACTGCAAATGTTAGAGGCGCTCGATAATAACAATAAATTGACCCCCCTCGGTACACGCATGCTAAGTTTTGGCGCGGATATTCGCCTAGCGCACATGCTAATTAAAGCGCAGCAACTCGAACCTCAGATGCCAGGTATTTATACATTAGCGGCGTATTTAATTGCGTTATTAGAGAGTCGGATAAGCCATGCCGCAGATTTAAGCTTAGCATTACACAGTCAACATGCTCGGCCACATCCGGTATTTAAACAGCAACTGAAATTTTGGTTAAAGCGATTAAAGCTAACTGAAGTACGCGAACTACAAACCACTTATTTGGCTTTGCTGGTGGCGTTTGCTTTTCCTGATCGATTAGCTAAAAAGCGTGGCAATGGTTACTTGCTTGCCAATGGCGCAGGTGCTGAGCTAAACAACGAGCATTGGCATAACGAGGACTACCTTGCAATTGCTTCAATGGGAGGCCAAAAAGGCAGTCGTATTTTTGCAGCTGTTGCGTTTACTCCTACAGAGATTGAGGATGAACTGACACACTTATTTACTGCACAAACGCGCTGTGAATTTGACGAAAAAACAGGGCGCTTTATTCATCAAGATGAAGTCAAACTAGGGGCAATTACAGTTACTAGCCAACCGAGTAAACATCCGCTTGATAAAAGTGAGCGGGCGAAAGCGTGGTTAGCTTTATTTCAAAAACAAGGCTTTGAATTATTTAATGAACAAAGCGACAGTGAGCAGTTACTTATTCGTATGTGTTTAGCCAGTAATTTAGTGCCGGAGCAATTTCCTGTCGTCACTAAACAAAGCTTAATCGATGACGCACAGCTTTGGTTAGGTGCTTTTCTGGAAGATATAAAAACTCTCGAACAGTTGAAAAAGTTTAACTACTTTAATGCCTTGCAAAGTTGTTTTAATTGGCAACAACAAAATGCGCTAAATGATTTATTCCCGCTGAGAGTGTCAGTTCCAAGTGGCTCAAATATTCGTATTGAATATCAACTCGACGGCCCTGCAAAACTCAGTGTTCGTATGCAAGAAGTGTACGGCATGACCAGTACGCCAATATTAGCGCAAGGCAAGTTACCCTTATTAATGGAACTACTCTCACCAGCAAGACGACCTTTACAACTAACACAAGATCTTGCTGGCTTTTGGCAAACCAGCTATCGGGAGGTGCAAAAAGAAATGAAAGGTCGTTATCCAAAACACTTTTGGCCTGATAACCCCGCCACCAGTGTGGCTACGAGTAAAGTTAAAAGTAAGATGTGAAGGAGCTAGCGAGGACAAAGTTAGCAAGAGTAAAATTGACCATTAAGCAGTGTTTTATAGTTTAAAAAAGGTAAGTTAAATACTTATTGACTGCATAAACAAGGAGTTATTTAATGCCACACTTTATTATAGATTGCTCGCAGAGTATCTTGACTCATCATGATGAAGATACCATTAATGAACAAATTCATCACACTGCAAACGCATCGGATTTGTTCGCTGAGCATGAAATTAAAGTCAGAGTAAACCCGTATAATCGTTATTTAGTGGGTAATAAACAGTACGAATTTATTCATGTTTTTGGATATATAATGGAGGGGCGAACGACTGAGCAAAAAGCTGAATTATCAAAAGCGATAGTGACTAAACTTACTCAGATGTTCCCACATATCGACAATATTGCAATGAATGTCAGTGACTTTGAAAAGGCAACATATTGTAATAAAAGCCAGCTTTAAGCAGAACATAGTGAGCGATGCTTCGACAGTGCAGATTGTTTTTTGAAAATCATTTATGGCAAAGTTGAACAGTGATTTTGTGCTTGAGGCAAAATAACTTGATAGAAAAAAGGACTCACCATGAAAAATATAATTGTTGTTTTATGTTTATTTATAAGCACATTAACGTGGGCTCAGACGCTAAGGGTTGTTGATGTATCAACAGAAATCGCCCCTGCGACTAGCTGGTTAGAAGTTGTTGATAGTGGTAAATACGCAAACAGTTGGCAGCAGGCTGGGGCGTTTTTCAAAAAAATGTACCGCAAGCGCTTTGGGTATCTAAGTTAGAGCAAGTTCGTACGCCGCTAGGTGCTGTTACATCTCGCGAAGGTATCAGTCGTCAAGTGTTAACCTCAATACCGCAACTGCCCGACGGTGATTATGTGATTTTAGAGTTTCAAACTGATTTTGAAAATAAAGCACAGTCGATTGAAACCGTGACATTAAAAAAATCTGCTGAGCAATGGCAAGTGATTGGTTATTTTATCCAGTGAATTAACCTATTATTACTACAGCTGTATTTTTTAACGAAATAAAAAATATAAAATAATTATTAAAAATTGGAGTTTACAAAAATAAAATAAAATAAAATAAAATAAAATAATGATAATGATATTTATTGTTGCTGATGTTGCATTAATTTACTTTAGTTGTGGATTGTTGCGCTCTACTAGTGAGTAAGTTATCCAAATGAAATCATGGTATAAAATGGTAGCTATAGTGGGTTGGAAAGTAATATCTAATCATAAGTGGGATTGAAACATTTATAATTATAGTATTTGTTTTTTTATTTTATTATACATTTTTACTGATTAATTTTTTTATCTTTAATATGTTTCCATTTGGGGTTGATATTTTATTTTTTTGTTCATAATTAACGCGCTTAATCGCGTTGAAATGGAATTTAAAAGATAATTATTAAGGAATGACATGAAAAAGATATTATTAACAATTGCAATGGCGTTTGTTTTGGCCGCATGTAATAGCACCTCACAAGGCCGTGATTTTGATATGGAAGTTGTAAAAGGCTTCAAAAAAGGCGAAACAACTCAAGAGCAAGTCAAAGAAGCGATTGGCGACCCTATGGGCGTTAATGATATAGGTAATGACGAAGTTGTATGGACATACAGCTACAGCGAAGGTCAAGGCGGTGGTGTAGGCTTTATTCCATACGCAGGCCATGTCGGTGGTTCTCAAAATGAGACAAAGAATGTAACAATCCGTTTTAATGCTAAAGGCATTGTATCAGGTTTATCATTCAATGAATCAGCTGGTAGTTCTTCACACCTATAACTCGTAACTATCTATTTCAACGCATTTCTATTACGGCTGCTTAGTAGTCGTAATACCCCTATTATTTATCCTCTCCCTAAATCAATCACTTTTTTATATTAAATGGTCATTAAGTTTTATATTTATTTTAAAGTAAATTATAGGCTGGTTGTTAGTCTAATGACTTTTTATTTAAATAAGTTATTGAGTGTGTTAATTTTATTATGCATTGAAAGTGCCGGTGAACATTAAAATAATTTAATTAAAAAGGTATGGGTCTTAAGTTGTAGAAGATTCGCTACATGCTTACTGAGATTGTCCAGAACAAGCCAGCCTTTTAGATGATATTTTATAAGAGTATTTTATAAAACCATCCGGCGAAGCGTGATTTATTATAAAAAGACTATACATTTTAGTTTGTTGCTGTTTTGATAGAGTGATAATTAAACACAATGCAAGAGAGCATAATGAAATACGTTACTTTTTTATTGTTAGCTGTTATCGCAACTTTTAACTTACATGCAAAAGACGAAAATAACGAACTAGAAGGACTCGCCCAGCAATATTTTTCCACCATGACGGCAACTCAGGCGCCTAAAGCTAGCAGTAAAGAACTAGAAGCTTTTTTAGCGTTACTCACTGACGATGTTGCTAATCAACACCTACCTTATCAAAGCGATGATTCTCGTTCACCTGACGGTAAGGCCATGATGCGCAAAGGTATGACTTTTTATCTAGGTGCCCACACTGAATATGAAGCAAAGTTACTTGATACTTTCATATTTAATAATACCGCGATTGCGATTCGTTACACGCAACACGCGAAAGGTGTGCACCCGCAAAACAAGCAACTGATTGAATACACCCAAACGTTGATGGATGTTCTGGAAATTGAAAACGGTAAGATTGCGGTGATCCGTAAATACCATGAGTAATTTTTAAATAGCGGTGTGAAGGTTATTTTTAGTTTTTGCTTAAATCAATATCTTAGCGTATTTTTAGAGATTACCTCTGTTAGCTTTAATAGGAATTAAAATGAATAAAGTAATTGGTATTGTGCTGATCTGTATTGGAGCTGCACTGGCTTTTTGGGGTTATGACGTTTATGACTCTGCAAGTGCGCAAATTACGCGAACTTTTAGTGGTGATACACCCATTGAGGCTTGGGCTGGAATGGTCGGTGGTGTTGTCTGTATCGTATTAGGTGCACTAAAAGTTAAAAATTAACTTTTAGTAAGCCGTAGGCTGATAAACTTTTATTGATTAGAAAACTGCGATTTTAACCATTTTTTTAATATCAATATAGTGGCTTGTTCACGCTTGCTATGGCTGGTAGCAAAATAAAACTGTTGATGTGGGTTTAATACCGGCTCACCTATTTGCACCAGCATACCCTGTTGAATATCATCTTTTACAAATTGTTTATGGGTGACCAAAACACCTAATTGGCGCATTGCCGCTTGCGTTGCTTGTACTGAAATATTAAAAGTGAGGTTTTTATGTTGTTTCGGTATTGCTAATTGATGGGCGTTACACCATACGTGCCAATCGTTATCGCGGCGTGGGTTTATGGCAAAAATAGCCAGGAAACGAGTAAGTAGCTCTTTGCCAGTTTGGCAATCTGTGGGCAAGGTTTTTATTAATTCAGGACTACATACTAAAATAAGCTCATCATCAGCCAGTTTTTCGCAGTGATATTGCGCCCAATCTTGTTGTTTACCATGCACCAAAGCGACATCCACGCCATGTTGCTCTAAGTTAAACTCTCCGACTAAATTAGATAAACGCACATCTAACTCTGGCGCGTAAGCTTGTAGTTCCGCTACTCGTGGGATCCACCAATGCAATGCCATCGAGTTCACCATATTTAAAGTTAAGTGCGCGCAGAGCTGACTCGCAGAGATCTCAAAACTTGCAGCTATAATCTCATTTAGAGCTGGCTGTACTCGCAGGTAATAGCGTTTACCCGTGCTATTTAGCTCAACTCGTCGGCCGATACGAGTAAATAATTGAGTGTTTAGTTGCGATTCAAGAGACTTAATTGCTTGGCTTATTGCAGAATGACTAATATTTAATTGCTCAGCAGCGAGGACCATACTTCCAGTTTCTGCGACTGCAATAAAACTATGAAGCGATTTTAAAGGAATAGAGTTAGCCATAGTTTCTCTTTGTTAAGTTTTACTTACAGGTTTGTGCATAATTACTCGCTTTTTCATTCTACCTATTTACGCTAATTTAGCGCCTCAGATTAATGTTAAGCTTATTATTCTCAATGTGAAACGTATTTCTCGTTGAGAAAGGAGTTGTTATGGCTGCTTTATTACGACCCAGTATGTTTATGCTGTTATCCACATTTACTTTAGCGTTGAATAGTTTATTTTCAAAACTTTTAACTGAGTATTTTAGTGATGCAATATTAGTGATGTTGCGTTTATTACTTCCTGCGTTAGTTATGTTGTTTATTGCTGCATGCAGCCGCTGGGTGATGCCAAATCAAGCAGCTTGGGGTGCATTTATCTTACGTGCCATTTTTATTGCCAGTTGCCAAGGTTGTTTTATGTTGGCCTTAAGTCGCTTAACGTTAATTGAGGCCGTGGTATTATTTAGTACTGGGCCGTTATTTATTCCGCTACTTGAGCGCTATTTTTATAAAACCAAAATCAGTCGAATGGTTTTACCTACCTTAATATTAATGGGCATTGGCGTGGTGATGCAAAACTTAACCGTACAAGGGATAACGTGGCGCTGGGAATTATTAATAGGTTTAGCGGCTGGTTTTTTTAATGGTTGCTCGCAAGTTGCTTTATTTAGAGCCAGTAAAATAAATTTACCTATCTTGGTAATAAACGGGTGCTGTTTTGCAATTGCAGCATTGTTTGTTTTACCTGTGATGGTTATTTTTACCAGCCAAGTTGAGTATCAACAAAGTATAATAATGATAGTCAATTTCGAGCAGGGGATCTTATTGTTATTATTGTTTTTAGGACTTTCAACTGCTGCAACTCAGTTTTTTCGTTCCAAAGCATATAGATTAGTTGATTCAAACTCACAGCTGGCGCCTTTAATTTATACTAACTTAATCTTTGCGGTGTTATTCCAGTTTTTATTTTTTAGTACCGTAATGAGTTTGATGCAAATTCTGGGTACGAGCTTAATTGCATTTGCGACGCTATTAAATACATTTGGCTCATATTATTATCAATGGTTTAAAGCACAACAGCAGATAGTATAAAGGAAGGTAAGAAAGGTGTTCCCCAAGTATGTGGCACTCGGTGTCAGTCCTGAAACCATAAGGTCTCAGGGCGGGAATCTGCGGTTTGCCGTAGGCTTCTCGGTACATGCCGAGCTTGCACAATAGCAGACGAACAGAAACCCTAACATAAAATTTATCGGCTCAGGGACTTAACCAAGCTCCAACACCCTAGGGAACAAATTCAGTATATAAGACATAAGCCAATCCTTACACCCCAAATTCAAAATAATTATACTGTTCGAGTGATTTTCCAGCACTGGTAACTGGCTATTTACTTTTCGGATTGCTTTTTGACCTCAATCATACTTTTCATTGGAGTTGCTATTTATCGAGTGGTAGCATTGACTTAATTAGCCAAGCGAAGATCTCAGCATGAACGAATTACCAGATTACCAACAAGCCCAATTACTATTGGAAAAAAACGAAATATTTGTCACTCCTTCAGAAGCACACGGCGTGATCAGTGGATTATTAGCCTGCGGCTTGAATATTGAAGCCAAAGAATACTTAGGCTTATTAAGCGATGTGTTTAATGATGGCCAAGCATTTAGCCATGATCTGAAAGAATTTTTTGCCATTATTTATAAGCAAGTTGTAGAAAGTTTTAACAACGAAGAGTTTCAATTTGATTTATTTTTACCAAGCGATGACGAAACCTTAGTAGATCAAGCGAATGGTTTAGTGTCATGGGTCGCTGGATTTATGCTTGGTTTTGGCTTAAAGCAAAAAGACTATGGCAAGTTATCAGCTGATGTAAAAGAAGTGATCAGTGATTTTAGTGAAATTACGCGTTTAGATACCATGTTTGATGAAACCGAAGAAGACAGCCAAGCATTGCACGAAGTAATTGAATATGTGCGAGTTTCTGCGCTGTTGTGTTTTGCTGAACTTGGTCAAGAGCAAGCGCCAAAAAGCACTAAAAAAACACTTCACTAAGTTAAAATTAACAGTACAAACAGGGTTTATAATGCCAACAGTTAAAATAGAAAAAGCAGAGTTTAAAGCACGCAGAGATCGTTTACTTGCCATGATGGAACCAAACAGTGTGGCTATCATTCCTGCGGCAAGTGAAGTAACCCGCAGCCGTGATACTGAATATGCGTTTCGCCAAGATAGCGACTTCTTCTACTTAACTGGCTTTAATGAACCCGATGCAGTGTTAGTGCTTTGCCCAAGCAGCGATACACCGAGTACGCTGTTTTGTTTGAACAAAGATAAGCTGGCGGAAATTTGGCATGGTCGTCGTATTGGTTTTGAAAAAGCTAAAAAAGATTATTTATTCGACCAAACATGTGCACTGAGTGAACTAACTGAACAATTATTGAATTTGGTGAACGGCCAGCAGATTTTATTTTATGCACAAGGTACTTATCCACAGTTTGACGATAAAGTGTGGGCGTTATTAAATACGCTGCGTGGCGCGCCTAAAAAAGGTTATAAAGCGCCACATACGATTAAAGATATTCGTGGTTTAGTGCACGAAATGCGTTTATTTAAATCACCTGCTGAGGTGAATATTATGCGCCAAGCGTGTGAAATAAGTGCCCAAGGACATATTCGTGCTATGCAGTTTGCAAAGCCAGGCGCTACCGAATATCAGCTAGAAGCCGAGCTTCATCATCATTACGCTATGCATGGTGCGCGTCATCCCGCCTATGGCACCATTGTCGGCGGTGGCGATAACGCCAATATATTGCATTACACTGCTAACAGTGATGTGCTGACCGACGGTGATTTAGTGCTGATTGATTCTGGCGCTGAACTGCAAGGTTACGCGGCAGATATTACGCGTACTTTCCCTATTAATGGGCAATTTAGCCAGCCTCAAGCTGAGCTTTATAACATTGTTCTAGCGGCGCAAGCAGCAGCGTTTACTGAAGTAAAGCCCGGTGGTAGCTTATCAAAGGCTAATAAATTAGCGATGACAGTGCTCACCCAAGGCTTAGTTGATTTAGGTATTTTGCAAGGTGAGTTACAAGAGTTACTTGATAACCAAGCATGTAAAGCATTTTATATGCATGGCCTTGGTCATTGGCTTGGCCTTGATGTGCATGATGTAGGCGACTATAAAAAAGACGAAAAAGAACGCCCATTTGAAGCTGGTATGGTACTCACTATTGAACCTGGCTTGTATGTTAGCCTAGATGCACAAGCACCTGAGCAATATAAGGGCATTGGTATTCGTATTGAAGATAACCTGTTAGTGACCGAGCAAGGTCACGAAAATCTTACCTTGAGTGTGCCAAAAAGTATCAGCGAGATTGAAGCGTTAATGCAAAAGCAAGCAATTAACCGCTAGGAGCAGGACGTGGCAGAGCAGTTTGATGTTGTTATTATCGGTGGTGGCTTAGCGGGTGCCAGTTGTGCGCTGAGTCTTGCGAAACATGCGCCGCAATTAACGATTGCGGTGGTTGAAGCAAATCAACCAAGCACTGAACACCATCCTAGTTTTGACGACCGAAGTATCGCCTTAGCACAACAATCGGTGCAATTTTTACAGACCATTAATGCCTTTGATATTGATGCCTCATTTGCTGCGGCAATTAAAAAAGTGACCGTGTCGGATCGCGGTCACTTCGGTAAAACGCAGATCGATTGTGCGCAATTTTCGCAGTCAGCTCTAGGTTATGTTGTTGAGGTAAATCCGTTTGGTCGTGCTTTACATCAACAACTTGCAGCTACCCAAGTGGTCATGTATTGCCCTGACAGTGTTGCAAATATTACCTATCATCATGACTTTGCAAGTATTACTTTGCAGTCTGGTGCTCAACTTAATGGCCAATTAGTGGTGATTGCTGACGGTGCGCAATCGGCTACTCGCCAGCTGGCAAAGATCAATTTTACTCCTGAGCCTTATTCACAAGGGGCGATCATTGCCAATATTGAAGTGGCAGGTGGTCATCATAACCATGCTTTTGAGCGCTTTACTGAGCATGGACCAATGGCATTACTCCCGATGAGTAATAACCGTTACTCGTTAGTATGGTGTATGGATAAAGCCGATATTGACGCGCATATGCAGCTTGACGACAGCGCGTTTGTAAGTGCTTTGCAAACTGCATTTGGTTATCGTGGCGGGCAATTTACTAAAGTCGGCATGCGAGCAAACTATCCACTGGTGTATGGCCGTGCTGAGTCATTAAGTGCTCACCGTACGGTACTAATTGGCAATGCAGGGCATGCGATTCATCCTATTGCAGGGCAGGGCTTTAATTTAGGCCTGCGCGATGTGCAACTTCTATGTGAATTAGTAACTAGCGAATTGGCAATTGGCAGTTACCTATTTACCCGTGAATATGCCAAACAACGTAACCAAGATATAACCACTGTAATGACGTTAACAGATTCTTTAGTGCGGTTATTTTCAAACTCATCACGAATACTCGCATTTGGTCGCAGCTGTGGTCTATTCGCCATGGATTTGTGTGCTTCTTTAAAAACACCTTTAGCTAAGCAATTAATGGGTCAGGTTAAACAAGGTAAACGACTATGAAACAGACACAAGTATGTGTTGTGGGGGGCGGCTGTGTTGGCTTAACCCTCGCGCTGGGGCTTGTTAAAGCCAATATCAGTGTAGTAGTAATTGATGCTGCAGCAAAACAAGTATTGCCAGGCGATGAATACGCTTTACGCGTAAGTGCACTGAGCCTTGCCAGCCAACACTTGTTTGAATCTTTGCAAGTGTGGCCTGAGATCATTGCTCAAAGAGCATGCGCTTATACCCATATGGATGTGCGCGACCAAGATAGCTTTGGCAAAATTGCTTTTAACAGCGATGAACTGGACCTTCCTCATTTAGGTCATATTGTTGAAAACGACATCATTCGTTATGCACTGATCAATGAATTAGAACAACACAGCCAAGCAACACTTATGTTTGATACACGCTATCAACAAATACACCAAACTGACAATGACGTCTTTATAACCTTAGACTCTGGTGAGCCGGTTATAGCCAAGTTATTAGTGGCAGCCGATGGCGCAAATTCAGCGATTCGGAAACAGTTTAATTTGCCCATTACGTTTAAAGATTATGATCATAACGCCATCGTTGCGACGGTAAGAACCACTGAGCCACATAATAATACTGCGCGCCAAGTATTTTTACCTACTGGACCACTGGCGTTTTTACCGCTGCCAGATGCCAATACGCACTCAATTGTATGGTCAACCAGTCCTGCGCATTGCCAAACGTTACTAGCCATGGATGATAGCGATTTTAATAAAGCAGTTATGGCAGCCCTTGATGGCCAATGCGGTTTATGTGAGGTACAAAGTGCGCGCACAGCGTTCCCTTTGAAAATGCGTTACGCGCAGCAATGGGTGACAGGTAAAGTGGTATTAATGGGCGATGCCGCACATACCATTCATCCGTTAGCAGGACTTGGTATGAACTTAGGCCTTAAAGATGCCGCTTACCTTATTGAGCTGTTAACTGCTGACAATAAAGAGTTTGCCAGTAATCGACTATTGCGTGATTACGAGCGTACCCGCAAGCTTGATGCACAAAAGCATATTGCCATGATGCAAGGCTTAAAAGAATTATTTGCAGGCGCTAACCCACTTAAAAAACTGGTACGTGGTGTGGGTTTAAGCTTGGTTGATAACTTAGGCCCAATTAAGCACCTGTTTGCCAAGCAAGCGATAGGGAAGTAGCAGAGATTCATTTTGTTTGATTAATACCTAAATTGCATTGCTTCGTATCAGTCGATGGCTAAATAGCATGCAATATTAATTAGGTGTTAATTAATGGAGAACAAAATGAAAAATAAAACGGCAGTAACGCTATTGTGTGCAAGTTTATGCTCAACTTACAGCTTTGCAGATGACGACAAGGTTATCTATTTAACGTTTGATGATGGCCCGATTAATGCCACCTCAGGGCTAATTGATACTTTAGATGAGGCACAAATAAAAGCGACATTTTTTATCAATGCTTTTCACATGTATGGTGAAGGCGATGAAAATGAACAACACTCACAATTAGCATTAGCTAAGCTTTTAAATAGCGGTCACCTTTTAGCTAACCATAGTTATGACCATATGTTGCATAATTGCACGGATGGAGAGCGCTCTGGTGCTGTTTATTGTAACGAAGTTGGTTTATGGCCAGTTAAATCCTACCAAGATGTAAGTATCGATTATGATTACTTTGAGCTTAATACTCAAAAGGTCTTGGCGTTATTACCTAATGCAGAAAGCTTCCCAAACTTTAAAATGAGAACAATGGCACGCTTGCCGTATACCAATGCGTGGCGTGTTACGAAAACTTTTAAAGGTGATGGTTTATGCGCAACATCTGATAATTTACCACCTTGGGATCCAGCTTTTTCTTGTGATCCACAGGTTTCTACCAATAGCTCACAAGTCGCAGTAAAAATATCTGATAAATTAGCAAGCGAAGACTATAAGGTTTATGGTTGGGATTTTGATTGGGGCCCAGTGAACTGGGGCGTTGATTACCCTGCAGAAACAATGGCAGATGGTATTCAAATGGTCGAAAGCATTAATCAAATCGTCAATACTTGCCCTGGCAAAACAATGGATCCTGTCAATAGCCGCACGCAAAACTTAGATTGCAGCGATGGATTAGCAGCGAATAAAGTAGTGATACTCACCCATGACTTTTTGTTTGAAGATGGTCCGCGCGGGCAAGGTGCGACGATTAACTTGCCCAAAATTAAAAGCTTTGTTGAGTACGCAAGAGCAGAAGGTTATCGATTTGATACACTTGATAATTATGCGCCTCAATGGCAACAAAACAGGCAATACGAAGCTACTAATTTTGTAAGTTATCAAGATAAAATTTATTCTGTGTTACAAGCACATTATTCCCAAAGTAATTGGCAGCCTTCCAGCACGCCTGCATTGTGGTTACTTGAAAAATAACGGTATTTATAAAAGGTAGGTAGCCCTACCTTTTTACTCTTTCACACTAATGATTTTTGTTTTAAGCGCTTTCTAAATTGGCTTGGTGTTGTCCCTTTTAGTGTTAAAAAGCGGCGATTAAAGTTAGAGGTATTTTTAAACCCACATTGATCGCTGATAGCCGTAATAGCGCGGTTAGTATTGATCAATAGCTTACAAGCTTGACCAATTCTTAACTGGTTAATAAATTCTGTTAAAGTGCGTTCCATGCGCTTTTTAAAAAAGCGGTGAAAGTGGTTAGTGCTCATATGCGCCATGTTAGCTAATTGTTCTGCGCTTAAGCCCTCAGTGTAATGGCGGTAAATATAATCAATCACTTTATCAAATTTATCTTTTGCGGGATCAGTTTTATTAGTGTAGCAAAAACTCGCGCTAGAAAGCTGCTGAGGGACTGCTTCTTGGCTCATTAAATACAGTAATTTAAATAAACCTAAATATTGCTCAAAAGGGTTACTGACCTCGATTTTTTCAAAATATGATTTCGCTATCATCGCTGTTTTAGTCGAGAATTTAAGGCCTTGTCGCGCAGCGATTAATAACTCTTCAAGTATGGCAAATTCAGGGTGACTAGTAATTTGCTGACTAAGCCATTTTTTTGGAATTTGTGCAACGTGAACAACTTGTACACTGTTATCTATATTCGGTGACGATTGCCAAGTATGGGGCAAATCAGCACCAAGGATCACTAGATCAAGTTCGCCATAAGGAGCAATGTAATCGCCAATATGGCATACCCCTTGACTGTTTAAAGTAAGGCAAATCTCAAAGTCTGGATGGTAATGCCAATTAAATGGAATGTAATCAAGCGTATATTTACAATAGCGCCACGATGAATTGGTATTAGGAATGACTTTTTCACACATTGCCCGCATGACGACCTCCTTATTTATTTTAGTCCCTATATTGAACAATTTTTAGCAGTCTAAGTAATACTTTTCAATTCACTTTTAGTATTAATCTATTGCACGCGATTCTTTGCTAACAGGACATTGAACATTTTGCCATCAAAATTAACATTCCTTTGATAGGAAAGTACCGGATAAAGTGTCAATTGTACTGCTTAACACGAATGCGGCGCGATACCCTAGTAACGCTTTCAATAACAATAAATAGGGGACTAGGAATGAAAAACATCAACAAAGCATCGCTTAAACTATCGACATTGGCGATATGTATCTCAGCACTATAGGTCAGTCCAATGGCATTAGCTGCAGCTCAAACTCAAGCTGACAGTGATATAGAAACCATTGAAGTGCGTGGCATTCGTCGCTCTTTAGAAGCGTCAATGAACACTAAGCGTTTTGCAGATGGAGTGGTAGATGCCATTACCGCAGAAGATATTGGTAAATTTCCGGATAAAAACATTGGTGATGCACTACAACGTATTTCAGGAGTGACGGTTGACCGCCAATATGGTGAGGTAAATGGCGTAACTATTCGTGGTACTGCACCAGAGCAATCAAGAATATTACTCAATGGTCAAACAGTAGCAAGCACCTCATGGTACGATTTAGGCCCAGCGACACGTACTTTTAATATGGAATTGTTATCAGCAGAGCAAGTGTCGGGTGTGCAAGTGTATAAAACACCGGAAGCAGATATCGAAGAAGGAGCACTGGGAGGAACCGTTAACTTAACGACTCGTAAACCTCTGGAGTTAGATGCAAATACGTTACTGCTCTCTGCAGAGTTGGCACAAAGTTCATTGTATGATGAGACTGATCCTGGTGCATCAATTCTTGCTAGTTGGAAAAATGAAGATGAAAAATTTGGTATTTTAGCAGCGTACTCTTATGAACAATTAACTTCAGGGCGCCATGTACTTGAGTCTATTGGCGGCTACTATGAGTACTTTGCAGAAAACCAAGCAACAGGACAAGAATCGACAGTCGGTGCATGGAGTTTAGGTTCGCAAGCATTTAAGTCTGAGCGTGAGCGGACCAGCGCGCAATTAACCGCGCAGTTTGCACCAACCGATAATATGGAGTTTGTGCTTGATTATTTTCGTTTTGAATTTGATAACCCGCATGTAAACCATAACTTTCTGACGGTTGGCGCCCGTGGTGCGGGTTCTACTAATGTAACCAACAATGCATTAGGCGGTACCGAGCAAGCAACTATATTACCTGCATATGCTTCTATTATTTATAATCCAGTAGTGCGTAATGCCGTTAATATGAAAGCTGATGTACTAAACCTAACTGGTAAGTTTCAAGGTGATGGCTTTGAACTCAGTGGTGTAATTGGCAAATCAACATCAGATGGCGGCACGCAATTTGGCGCATCTTCATGGTGGATCCCAGCCTCAGATGAAGGAGGTAAAATAGGTGATCCTGCATTTCCTAATGGACAAAACAGCACTGATGGTGGTTTTACTTATGATGCTACTGGTCCTTATCAAGTTTGGCTAACTTCGCTAGATGCTACCGATGCAACGCAATTTAAACATGCGCAAGAAGCAAATTTTGATACCACAGTGCAAGAGCATGATGTGAGTTATGCTCAAGCTGATGTTAAATTTGAGTTAGATGGTAATTTCTTTACTGCAATCAAGACCGGCATTAAATTTAATAGTAGCGAATTTTCGCGCATTGCATTTAACCGTAATCCAGACGAAGTACTTGGTTTTGTTCCCGATGGTAATTTATCAAATTGGAGTGATGGCGTATTAACTGGGCTGCATTCACAAAGCTCTGGTCATACGCTTGATGCATATGCCTCACTTGATACAGATAAATGGTGGGATTTCATCAGCGGTAAGTATGCAGCTGGCGAACTGACCGAAGTCGCTAACTTAGGTAATACTTTTTCAGTGGATGAAGATATGATCGCCATTTACGCGAAGGCTGATTTTAGTGGCGAAAACTACCGAGGTAATATTGGTTTACGTTACGTTGAGACTGAGCAAACATCGAGCGGCTACGCCGACGGCGCGGTTTTCAAAGAGACGGTCGATTATAATAACTTACTCCCTAGCGTAAACTTTGCTTATGATTTATCGGATGACATTATTATTCGCGCGGCAGCATCACAAGTTATGTCTCGCGCAAACTACAGTGATTTAAAACCTGGCTTAGCAATTAATGCCAATTTTGGTAGCGCCACAGGGGGAAATCCTGATCTAAAACCCTATGAAGCTAACCAGGGCGATATTGCTATAGAGTATTACTTTACAAGCGCTTCTATGGCATCAGCAGGATTTTTCAGCAAACAAATTGATAACGTTGTTTTTTCGACTGAAGCGGTTGAATTTGTAGATGGCTGTGGCGCCAGTCCAGATCTATATGAGCAATGCCGTGTTACTCGTCCTCGTAGTAACGGCGAAGGCTCTGTAAATGGTATTGAACTGCAACTACAGCATAGCTTTGCTAACGGTTTTGGGGTGGTGACTAACTATACGTACGTAGACAGTGAAACAACCACGCCAGATGGCTCAAAAGAAATGGTACCAGGTGTTTCTGAAAACAGTTTTAATGCATCAGTGTTCTTTGAGAACGATATTATCAGCACTCGTTTAGCATATAACTGGCGCAGTGAATGGATTGGTGTTGGTGCAGCCCAAGCAGTTAAAAACGATAACTATCAACAAATTGATGCGTCAATCATCTGGCATGCCATGGAAAACTTAGATGTTAGCCTTGAAGGCGTTAACTTAACCAACGAAGTGGTGCAATCGTACGATACTAACTTTGCTTTAACGCAAAATACTATCGAGTTTGGTTCACGTTATTACCTTGGTGTAAGTTATAAATTCTAATGGAGATAGGCCGCCACTTGGTGGCCTTTTTTAGTTATGGCTATCATAAATAAATTAGTAATTTTAGGCGGTGGTAGTGCGGGTTGGATGTGCGCTGCGTATTTATCAAAGCAGCATCCTGAATTAGCTATTAGTGTTATTGAATCGAGTAAAATTGGCAGTATTGGCGTTGGTGAAGGTTCAACACCACACTTAAAAAACTTCATGGATTCACTCGGTATTAGTGAACAACAATGGATGCCCAAGTGCGATGCAAGCTACAAAGCAGGCATTTACTTTAATAATTGGAATGGCGATGAACGTTGTTATTTCCATCCATTTTATAGCGACATGGATGAAAAAACTGCCGAAGTTTATTTTGTAAACGCTAATGCCCGAAGGCGCGGTAATGGCGATTGGCAAGCCCCAGATGAGTATTTTTTAACAGGCCATATCGCAAAACAAAATTTAAGTCCAAAAGTGCATACACCTATGCTCAAAGAGCAAACTTATGGTTATCATTTTGATGCCATAAAATTAGCGGGTGTGCTAAAAGCCTATGCACAAGAGAATGGGGTTGAACACATTGATGGTGAGTTTAGCCACGCGCATATAAACAACAATGGCAATATAGCTGATATTACGCTGTTTGATGGACGACAAATTAATGGCGACATGTTTATCGATGCCAGTGGTTTTAATGCACTGTTAATTGAGCAAACACTGGGTACACCTTTTAATTCATTTGCTGATGAACTACTTAACGACCGTGCTGTAGCCGTGGCGACGCCAATTTCTAGCGATGCTGTGATGCCATGTGCCACTCAATCTACGGCGTTAAGTGCCGGTTGGTGTTGGCAAATTCCGCTCACTAGCCGTATTGGTAACGGCTATGTATATAGCTCAAAACATATCACTGATGAGCAAGCCCAGTATGAGCTTGCCCTGCAATTAAACATAAATCCACAAAATAGCGCGTTTCGGCATTTAAAAATGAAAGTCGGCTGTATGCAGTCTGCATGGCAAAGCAATGTCATGGCTATAGGGTTGGCGCAGAGCTTTATTGAGCCCATCGAAGCGACATCTTTGATGGTTACTCAACATAGTATTAAGTTATTTAGCCAAGCCTTAACAAAGCTAAAAAACAACGAGCAGTCATTAAAAGTAGCTGAACACGTCAATCAACAACTCCATCAATTAGTGTATGGCATTAAAGATTATGTGGTTGCGCATTATGCAACTAGCTTACGCACCGACAGTGAATACTGGCTTACAGCAAAGCAACTGAATCACAGCTCTAGTGCTTTAAAGTCTTTACTAAAAGCGTGGCTTAATGGCGATGATTTTGATGCGTATTTGTCAAAGCTTACCCAACAGCAAGTTTATTTTAGACCTAGTTGGTATTGCTTACTTGGTGGCATGGACTACCAAAGCTCGCGGTGCCAGCAGTCATTTGAACCCGCTTGCGCTGCAATTTGTAATGGCGCAAAAATGTATTTGCATGAACTGTGTAATAAGCATTGTAAACCACATGCAGAGCAACTACATGCAATGAAGACTGCATAAAGTGAGTTGAAAAGTATCAACAAGCCGTAGAGTAGTGCCGCATAACTCATTTTATGATGGCAGACTTAGCTAATTAAGAGTGGTGATTAATTATTCCCTTGAATCATTTTGTTTGTATGCCCACGAACAGATGACTATCACCACTCTATTTATTTTTAGAATGAGACTTTCAGGTAGAACAATTATGAAAAGAAATTATTTGATAGTGCTACTAGTACTGGTTACCTTTTTTGTTATTTCATTTATAACGAACTTATTAGCGCCGATATTTCCGGCTCTGATCCAAAGTTATAATATAGGCTTAACCCTTGCTGGTTTTTTCCCATTTGCATTTTTTATCGCGTATGGAGTGATGTCGATCCCCGCAGGGTTGTTAGTGCAAAGCTTAGGTGAAAAAAAGGTCATGCTCATAGCATTCTCACTGGCATTATTTGGCAGTGTGTTATTTGTTAGCTTGCCGATTTTTGCTGTTGCAATGTCAGCATTATTTTTGATCGGTACCGCCATGGCTCTATTGCAAGTGGCAATTAATCCGTTACTTCGAGCCAGTGGCGGCTCTAAACATTTTGCGGTTTTTTCGGTCTCAGCCCAGTTAATGTTTGGTGGTGCAGCGACCTTATCACCGCTGGTATATAGCGCGCTTGTTAAAGCAGATTCACAAGCACAGAGCCAAAACTGGTTATTGCAATTAGTACCCGCCGATATGACTTGGCTAAGTATGTACTTATTATTTGCACTGTTATGCACAGTGATGTTGGTGGTTATTAGCGTGTTACCGATAAAACACAACACCCAAGCAGAAAATCCGCAACAAGGCAGTATCAAACAAAGCTTACAATTATTTAAAGACCCCACCGTGATTAAGTTCTTTTTTGCCATCGTGGCTTATGTGGCGCTTGAGCAAGGAGTGGCTAATTCAATTTCAGTATTTTTACAAACCTATCACCAACTTGACCCAAATACAGGCGGAGCACAGATAGTGAGTCAGTTTTGGCTATCACTGACATTAGGCTGCTTATTGGGCATCGTGCTGTTAAAACTCTTTGATGCTAAACATGTGTTACTTACTTTTAGTGTTGGTGCGGTGGTCAGTCTATTTACCGCATTATTTGCACATACTGAGCTGGCATTATGGGCGTTTCCTGCGGTTGGGTTTTTCTTATCAATTATGTGGTCGGTGATATTTTCGTTGGCATTAAACTCAGTTGCAAAAGGGCATGGCACTGTATCTGGTATTTTATGCACAGGGATTGTCGGCGGTGCATTTGCCTCGCCTATTATTGGTGCGGTGAGTGAGCTTACAGGTAGCTTACAAATATCACTATTACTGCTGTTAATGCCGCTTGGTTATATTTTTAGTGTCGGTATTTGGGCTAACCCACTGGTTGCTAATCACACGCTTAAAAGTAATCCACAGACAGCAAAGCTTGCTGAAAGTAACTAATGACAAAAGAGGTTGTAATGTCACAAACTTTATTATGTGTTGACCTTGGTGGCACCAAAGCGCTGGTCGCAAAAGTAACCGCAACAGGTGTAATAGAAAAACGCTATTTTGATGTGGACGGCTCAGCAAGTAAGCAGCAAACAAACGACTTTTTATGTCGAATCATCAAGCAAGTGGTTGATAATACTTGCATTGGTATCGTCGTAGGTGTACCTAGCATGGTGCTGATGGAAACTGGCGAAGTGATCGAAACGGTTAATATCCCCAATTGGAAAAATGTGCAGTTAAAGCAGCTATTAAGCACACATTTTAAACTGCCCGTACGGGTGCATAATGATGCAAATTGTTTTGCTATGGGAGAATTTACTCAAGGTAATTTTAAATCAGATACGAATTTAATTGGCATTTGCCTAGGCACTGGACTTGGCGCCGGGCTGGTGCTTAATGGTCGATTATATACGGGTAAGCACTCAGCCGCAGGAGAGTTTGGCAGTTTTAGTTATTTACAAGGGATTATTGAGCACTTTACCTCTGGGCAGTTTTTTATTAATCAAGGTACAACGGGCAAGCAAGCTTACCAAGAGGCATTGGCAAATGACGCACACGCACAACGTTTATTTGATGAGTTTGGCAAGCATCTCGCTCATGCAATAAACCATGTGATACTCGCGTTTGACCCTGACGTTATTGTACTAGGTGGCTCGGTTGCACAATCATCAGCGTGCTTTTTACCTAGTTTGCATATTCAGTTAGCTAAGTTAGTTAACCCAGTTATTTTGCAGTCGTTAGATATTCGTATTAGTGAGCTTGGCGACGATGCTCCATTATTTGGCAGCCATGCGTTATTTATAAACGACATGGCTTATGAGCAATCGTTGGGAGCTAGCTATGCGTAGAATTATATTATTGGTGCTTGCCATATGTTCGGCTGCAGTTTTTGCTAAAGCACCATCGCAGACTGAGTTAGATACCCTCGCGCAGCAGTTATTGGTAAAATATGAGTTACTTTCGGCAAAGCCCGATACTTGCCCTGCACCTCATCAAAAGCAGTGTTACTTATCGCGTTTGACGTTCAGCACACCTTTTGATGCAAACAGTCAACAGTGGTCAATTTATTTTAGTCAGCTAATGCCAATTTATAGCACTGACTCGTCGCAGTTTACCATTACGCATATCAATGGCGATTTACACCAAATAAAGCCCTCCTCGGCATTTGCCGGATTTAAACAAAATACGCCGATAAGTATAGAGTTTTATAGTCAAGAATCGCAAATTACTCGCGCTGAGTTTATGCCTAATTACATATTGGCAAGTGCGGGTTTAACAAGCCAGGTTATTAACAGTACTAAAACCGCGATTGATCCTGACACTAAGCTAGAGTTACAACCATATTTAGCACCATTTTTAACCTATGAACAACTACAAACGAGTAACGACGATGCGACACCATGGATGGATGCGGAGTATTTATATGAAAGTGAGTCTCGGCCTATATTAAATACGCCACCGCTGAGTTTGATCCCAAAGCCGGTCGCTTTAACTTTATTATCAGGTGAGGCTGTAGATTTAAGCCAAGGCCTAAATCTACAGCTAGCGAATGATATTGATCAAGTACAACTTACAGCGGCAATAGCACGCTTAGCACGTTTTGGTATTAAGCAGCATAGCCAAGGGATTAAAACCACGCTCAAGTTAGATTTAGCAGCTGATAACCCAGAGGCTTACACGTTAAAAATTCAACATGAGCAAATAACGATTAGCGCAACGAGTTCTGCAGGGATATTTTATGCGTTGCAGAGCATCGCAGGGTTAGTCAGCCTTGATAATTTAACTATCCCAGCACTTAATATTACTGATGCGCCGCGTTATGAATTTAGAGGCATGCACATTGATGTAGCACGCAATTTTCGTTCAAAAACATTTATTTTAAATACCATAGAGCAAATGGCCGCCTATAAGCTTAATAAATTACACTTACATTTAGCGGATGATGAAGGCTGGCGATTGGCTATTAACGACTTACCAGAGCTTACGGAAGTCGGTGCCAAGCGTTGCTTAGATTTAACCGAACAGCGTTGTTTGTTACCACAGCTAGGCGCAGGACTTGATAGTCAATCAGCGGTAAATGGTTACTACAGCCAGAATGACTATATTGAAATATTAAAATATGCTCAAGCGCACTTTATTGAAGTGATCCCATCACTTGATATGCCAGGGCATTCGCGCGCGGCAATTGTTGCAATGGAGGCAAGGTTCAACCGTTTAATAGGCCAAGGCAAAAGCGTACAGGCGCTTCAGTATCGTTTAGTCGAACCCGCTGATAAAACTCAGTACAGTTCAATCCAGCATTATCAAGATAACACCTTAAATGTTTGTTTAGAATCGACTTATCAATTTATCGATAAAGTGCTCTATGAAGTAAACGCATTACATGTGCAAGCCGGTGTGCCTCTTAAAACTTACCATATTGGCGCCGATGAGACGGCTGGTGCGTGGGTTGACTCTCCAAGCTGTCGGCGTTTGCAAAACCAACAACCGGCGCTGCATTCATTTAATGGCTATTTTATTGAAAAAGTGAGTAGCCTAGTCGCTAAAAAAGGCTTTAAAGTGGCCGGATGGAGCGACGGTATGAACGACGTTACGCTAAAGAGCATGCCAGCAAATGTGCAGTCAAATGCGTGGGCAACGCTGAGCGATGGTGGGCATGAGGTTGCGCATCGTCATGCTAACCAAGGCTGGGATGTGGTGTTATCAAGCCTGGATGTAACTTATTTTGACTTCCCATATCAGTCGCATCCGCAAGAGCCCGGAATCACTGGGCGAGTCGCGCGATTGACAGTAAAAAAGTGTTTGAGTTTATGCCGGATAATTTGCCTGCGCATGCTGAAATTTGGCGTTCGGTAAACAATCATCATTACAGTGCTGATGATCGTAAAACGATGCGCACAAAACCTTTTATTGGTTTGCAAGGGCATTTATGGTCAGAGCTCATTCGCAGTGACAGGCAAGCTGAGTACATGTTATATCCACGGTTATTAGCGCTTGCAGAGCGAGCTTGGCATAAAGCGCCATGGGAATTAGATTATAACGGGCAAGGCGCTAAGTATGATCAAAATACAGGCCATTTTAATACAACGCTTAAGCAACAAAAAGCAGCTGATTGGCAGCGTTTTGCGGCGTTAGTTGGCTTTAAAGAATTTGCAAAGCTAGAGCAAGCAGGGCGCTTTTATCGTTTACCTAGCGTAGCTGCACAACAACAAAGTGAAGGCTTAGATGCATTTACTTTGTATCCAGGGATTGTCATCGAATATCAAAATAGTCTTGGCAATTGGCTCATTTATGATGATGAAAATAAAGCCACTGATGTAAAGCAAGTTCGTACGCTTTCTCAAAGAGGTATCCGTAAAGGGCGATCATTGGCGGTGAAATAAAAGCCTTTTAAGCGTTGCTTATTATAAAGCCTTATAACAAACAGGGTCGATTTTTTGCTTTTTAAAAATGATAGCGCTGTCATTTTTGTTGGTGTATGATTAATTTAATGTAATAAAAATGATTTTAGGATTGCAGCGCCTTGGTTTATAGAGCTTTCACGGCGTAATGCTAAAATAATTAATTAAAATAAACTGTTGAGATAAATTTATGGAAGCAACTGTCGAGTGTGAAGCAAACACTAAACATAGTATTTGGCTGCCAATGACATTGGCAGGATCAATGTTTTTCATTCTAGGTTGTATAACCTGGCTAAATGGCGCTATTACACCGTTTTTACAGCAAATGTTGGTGTTATCGCCACTGCAAGCCTCGTTTATTATTTCCTCATTTTATATTGCCGTAACAGTCGCTGGCATCCCATCTGCAATGCTTATTAAGCGTGTAGGTTACAAAAATGGTATGGCAATTGGCTGTGCAGTAATGGCCGCGTCAGCCTTGATGTATATTCCTGCCGCTAAAATGCAGATGATTGAAATATTTTTATTCGCACAGCTAATGATAGGTGTTGGGCAAACAATCCTACAAACAGCGGTAAATCCGTATGTTGTTAAAATGGGATCTGAAAAATCAGCGGCAGTTCGTGTATGTATTATGGGCTTACTGAATAAATTTGCTGGGGTTATCGTGCCTGTTATTTTTGCTGCCGTTGTTGTCAGCGGTGTAGTCGCTGATGGTGAGCAATTATCACAACAGCAAAAAGATGCGATGGCGAATAGTCTTATTTTACCTTATATGGCAATTGCAGGTTTGATCTTTGCGTTTGCAGCATTTGCTAAATTTTCATCGCTACCTGATTTGGTTTTTGAAGAGTCTGAAGGTAATGGTAAAGGCGAAGTAAAAGAAGCACTAAAACATCCTCACCTAGTGCTGGGTGTAATTGGTATTGCCTTATATGTTGCTGTTGAAGTGATTGCCGCAGATACCATTGGCTCTTACGCATTACAGATTGGGATTGCCGATTACTCAGTGATGACCTCATACACCATGGCGTGCATGTTGGTTGGTTATGCCATTGGTATTGCACTTATTCCCCGTTTTATGTCGCAGCAAAATGCGCTCGTTATGTCTGGGCTTGCAGGTATTGTAACTGTACTTGCAGTAATAATGGGAAGTAACGACTCATTTATTCTTGCTAACATATTATTAGTACCATTTGGTGGCCCTGAGCTGCCAGATCCATTGTTATGTATTGCCCTACTTGGTTTTGCCAATGCCATGGTGTGGCCGGCAATATGGCCGTTAGCATTAACTGGCTTAGGTAGTTTAACTGGCACTGCATCCGGTTTACTTATTATGGGTATTGCAGGTGGTGCATTAGGCCCATTACTGATTGGTTTAGGTAACGTAGCAGGCTTAGGTGTGCAAGGTGCTTACGCCTTGATGATCCCAAGTTACTTATTCATCTTATTCTATGCGCTTAAAGGCCATAAAATGAGAAGTTGGAAGTAGATTAAAGTTGGCGAGTTAGCGAGAGTAAAGTTAGCGAGATTAAAGCTAGCTAGTTAAGAGAGTTTGTAAGTGACCAAGAGCGCGGTTAATACCGCGCTTTTTTATGGCCGTAGGTTCGGCTTTAGCCGAAAAGCAATGAGGTTTGAGCTTACTAATCTGTTTTATTTAAGCACCATTTTCGTGATAAATCACGACCTACATTTAGCTCGGTGTTTATCTGTAGGTTCGGCTTTAGCCGAAAAAAGCACTGAAGTTTGAGGTTACTAATCTGTTTTATTTAAGCGCTATTTTCGTGATAAATCATGACCTACAGTTAGCTCGGTGTTTATCTGTAGGTTCGGCTTTAGCCGAAAAATCACTGCGGTTTGAGCTTACTCATCTGTTTTATTAAAGCGCCATTTTTGTGATTAATCACCACCAATAATAAAGCCGTGCTTGATTTATCAAACACGGCTTTTATAATTTTTTAGCCTTTAGCCTTTAGCCTTTAGCCTTTAGCCTTTAGCCTTTAGCCTTTAGCCTTTAGCCTTTAGCCTTTAGCCTTTAGCCTTTAGCCTTTAGCCTAAAACGCGAAGCTGTAACCCATTTGGATTGTGCGTGGTTTACCTGGTTGAATACCACCGTTTGCGCGGTTAGCGATGTAAGTGTTATCAAACAAGTTATCAACCGTTAGATATACTTTTTGATTGTCATCAATTAAATATTTAGCGGCTAAATCCCACACAACACGGCTGTCGATTGCATTCAAGCCGTCAGTACTTAAATCAGCATGTGCGTCAGATACATAACGCACTTGCGTATCAAATGCAAAGCTTGAAAGCACGGCACCAAATGAAAGAGCGATTTGATTCTCTGGAACGTAAGGCATTGCATCGCCTTTATTTACTTGCCCCCAGATATCAGATGCAAAATCATTTTTAAACTGTGAATCCGTATAAGTGTAAGTTAAGCGTACAGGGAATGTTGCGCTATTAGTTTCGAAAATACGACCTGCAGAGAACTCAAAGCCCGATACTTCTACTTCGCCGTAGTTGTATTGGTCGCCAATGTTCTCATCACTACAGCCTACAGATGCAGTACAATTTCCATGCATATTGCTGTAATCAGAGAAGAATGCAATGATTTCACCATTAAAACCAGCAACGTTATAACGGCCACCAAACTCAATGTTTACGCTTTCCTCTTCTTCTTGGTCAGCATTACCTGGTGCCGCAGGAGCGTAACCTTGCTGAATACCTGCAAGTAGCGTTAGGCTGTCGCTTACGGTGTAAGTTGCACCCAGTGATGGCACTAAGATTTGTGTATCGTTTGAAACGTCTTTAGTTAAGCCATTTTCACGTTTAGGATCAGACTTTGACCACTCTACGCGGGTAATTGTGATGTCTTCATAACGAAGGCCTGCATTAATCACTAATGCATCGATTGACCACTGGTCTTGAATGAATAACGTTGTTGCTTTTGCACTATCTACACGATTGCTGTCAGAACCCGGAACGCCCTGAGACGTTAAGGTCATACTTAAATCTTGATTAAGTGTGTATTTGTCTTCCCACTGAAAACGATCCATTTCGTCTTCGTGGTAGCGCACGCCAACAGTCACATAGTGATCGCCCGCAGGAATGTGCAACTCTGATTGCACACCTTTGGCTTGGTAGTCGCGGTTATTTGCTTTAATACCAATGCCTTCAACACCTTCAGCTGTTGGTGCCGCTTCAAACTCACTGTACTGTGCTAAATAGCTTTCACTTACTTTGCTCGCTTTGTACCAATTACGATGAAAATCATTGAGGTAAGCTGTCGCTAATAACTCATAACCATCACCAAAACGATAAGCATAATTTAATTGGTATGCATTATGTTGCGTGTTCATTTGGTCTTTTTGTGATGCGGCATAACGACGGTTTGGTGACGCTTTATAATCTTCTTCTGTTAAACCCATGTAAGTTTCATCAGATTGTTCATCAGAGTACTTAATTTTCATCTCTAGGTTATGCGCGTTGTTTTCACCAAACTTATAACCAAATTTAAGTAGAACGTCGTTCTTTTCAAAGCCTGTGTTGTCGCTACCTACAGGTAATTCTTTAAAGCCATCTGCGCCATAGCTGAAAACTTCAATAAGGCCGGCTGCGTTGTTTTTTTCTTTACCGAAGTAAGCATGGCCCTTATAAAAACCATCGCTACCGAGTTCGGCGTTTACTAAACCCGTTGAACCTTCGGTCGGTAAGCTGCGCGAAAGTAAGTTTAAAACACCACCGGTAGTGCGTGGGCCATACTTAACAGAGGCTGCGCCTTTTAATACTTCAATAGACTCCATACGGCCCATAGTAGGGAAGTAGTAAGCCGATGGCGCTGAGTAAGGAGCGGGTGCTACGAGAACGCCATCTTCCATTACAGATATTTTATCGTTACGGCCAGTGCCTGTTCCGCGCATACCAATGTTAGGGCGCAGGCCATAACCATCTTCTTCTTGCACGTAAACACCTGGTACAGATGCTAAAACACGAGAAATATCGGTAAATTCGAATTTTTGTAATTGTTCGTCTGAGATAAATGTAGCAGAGCCCGGAATATCGTTAATAGCAGCTTGCGAGCCAATTACGGTAATTTGCTCAAAGTTCTTTTCTTTATTTGTTGCATCCTTTGCAACAGCATTAGCGCTTAGTGATAAAGCAACAGCCATCGAAAGTGTTGAAACAATAAACTTAGGGGTCATTGTTGATCCTGTATATGTCTAATTTAAACTGGCGCAATTTAAACATGTAAAATAATACGAATCAATCCTATTTGTAACAATCTCGATCGTTAAGTAAATTTTTGAATACAAAAATGAAAATCCACCTTTATCAATATTGTATTACTATATTAATTGCGTTAATTTAAATTATCAAAAGGTAACTAAAGGCGGATTTTTGTTAGCTATTAGGTCAAGCGTAATGCAATAAACTCGGCAAGTTTATCTACCGCATGCTCGGCTTGTTCTGCATGCTTTGTTAAGCTAATACCTATTTTACCTAGGCTCGGTAAAATAGCGGTGTTTAACTCATAATTAAGTTCATTAGGTACTGTGCTTCTAGCCAAAACGGTGATCCCTAATCCTTCTTTTAAAGCCGCAGTAAGGCCTGTTAAATCAGCGTTACTATAACTTATGCGGTACTTAATACCCGCAAGTTGCAATGCCTCGATGGCGCGGCGTCGATAAATACAACCTTCCGGTGCAGTCACAAGCGTAACAACGTCATTTTGTGCTATTGATAAATCACCAACCCAGACCAGTTGGTCTTGCATAAAAACAGGGAATTTTTCAGAGTTTAAATCTTCATTTAACGCCAGTACTAAATCAAACTGGTCTTCTCGTGAAACCGACAATAAATGCTTACTTAAACGCGATTTAACCTCTAACGATACTTCTGGGTAAAGTGCCACAAAGTCACCGATAATAGCGGGTAAGATCCGAGCTGCAAATTCGCTGGGTATTCCCAAACGTACCTTACCGGTCACATTCTCTTTAGTAAATAATTGCAAAATGGTGTCGTTTTGCAGCAGCATTTGCTTTGCCATCGGCAGCAGCAGTTCACCGTATTGATTGAGCACTTGGCGCTGACCTTGTTTTTTAAATAGCTTATGGCCGAGCATTTCTTCTAACCGCTTTATTTGTAAACTTACAGCGGGTTGCGATAAGCCAAGTAAATCACCTGCTTTAGCAAAACCTGCTACTTCAACCACAGTAACTAACGTGCGTAAGCTGTCTGTTGAGATATTTTTCATATTAAAAATTACAATTTATGGGGGTAGATTGATAAGTATTATTTATCAATTGATTAATAATTACAATTTGTTGTTGCTAGACTTGCACAATATACTTTTGCCATTAAAGATTGATAGGTGTCGATAATGACTTTTAGCCCGATAATGTTTGCTCGTCATAGCCAGATTGAAGCAGCTGATAGCAATATGCTACAGGTCAATAAAAACACCGTAGTGATCGATTTTAGCGGTACTGAAGCAATCCCGTTTTTAACCACTATATTAGGGTTAGATTTAAACAAACTAACCGCCAGTGGTTTAGGTGTGAAAGGCACCTTAGATGGTGACCTAAACAGCAATTATAGCTTTGCGTTATATTACTTTAGTGCAACAGCGTTTAGATTCGTGTTGCACACAGATGCAGCGGCTCAATTACAAGCACTGATCAGTGAACAGCAACTGCGCTACGATATTGAGTTTGTTACACGCACTGATTTAGCGACCTTAACTTTATCTGGTGAGCAGGCATTTGACGCGTTAGTCGAAGCATTTAAACTCACCCCTGGACTGCGCTTGTCAGACGCCAACAGCTGCTACGGTGCGCAAAGTGGTGAGGTATTTATTACCGCTATTGATAAACAATCAATACAGTATTTTCAGCTGGTGGCCAAAGCGCCTGAGCTGACTAAATGGCAAACATATTTACAGCAACGCGGTTTTGATATGTCACTACCAGACGTTGCTTAAACATAAATTGATAAGCTGGCTAGCGTATTTTTTAGTTGCCAGCTTTTGTAATTTATTTGTTAGAACAAATCGCAATTTGGGTGTTAGGTGCATTACAACTTATGTATAATCGCCGCCCATGTTATTCCCCTCATTAAATTGAGGCCACGCCCAATCTTGGGTTAATTATAAAGTGAAGGAATATTATGACTTCTAAAACAGTTTTACATGCAAAGCACCTAGAATCAAAAGCAAAAATGGTTGATTTTCATGGCTGGGAAATGCCAATCAACTATGGTTCGCAAATCGAAGAGCACAACGCAGTGCGCACCGATGCAGGCATGTTTGACGTTTCACACATGACTATTGTTGATGTCAAAGGCGAGCAAGCACAAGCATTCCTTCGTAAACTAGTCGCTAACGATGTTGCTAAATTAACCGTTCCTGGTAAAGCGCTTTACACTGGCATGCTGAATGAGCAAGGTGGCGTAATTGACGACCTTATCATTTACTTCTTCTCAAATACTGATTATCGCTTAGTGGTTAATTCTGCAACTCGTGAAAAAGATTTAGCGCACATGGCTAAAGTTTCAGCTGATTTTGCCGTTGCAGTAACAGAGCGCCCAGAGTTTGCCATGATTGCAGTACAAGGCCCTAATGCTAAAGCAAAAACTGCCACTATCTTAACGGCTGATCAACAAGCAGCTGTTGCAGATATGAAGCCGTTTTTTGGTGTGCAAACTGGTGATTTATTTATTGCTACAACAGGCTATACTGGCGAAGACGGTTACGAAATTGTTGTACCGAACGAGCAAGCTGCGGATCTTTGGCAACAACTGCTAGATGCTGGTGTTGCGCCTGCGGGCCTTGGTGCACGTGACACACTACGTTTAGAAGCGGGTATGAACCTTTACGGCCTAGATATGGACGAGAGCGTATCACCACTTGCTGCTAACATGGCGTGGACCATTGCATGGGAACCTGAAGATCGTGACTTTATCGGTCGTGACGTACTAGTACAGCAACGCGCTGACAAAAGCACTGATAAACTTGTTGGCCTAGTGCTGGAAGAAAAAGGCGTATTGCGTAGTGGTTCTAAAGTAATTGTTGATGGTGGCGAAGGGGTCATTACCTCTGGTACTTTCTCACCTACACTTGGTTTTAGTGTTGCCCTTGCACGTGTACCACGTTCAACTGGCGAAACTGCTCAAGTAGAAATGCGTAAAAAATTAGTTAACGTAAAAGTAGTTAAACCAAGCTTTGTACGTAACGGTAAGTCTGTACTTTAAAGTATTAATTAAAAAATTTGGTGTTATCACCCAATAATACCAATCATGTTGAGTTATTAACCAGTTATAGCGACAGATAAATAGAGTGATAACAAGGCATTAATTTTGATATGTAGTTGTTCTACCTGATAAATTAATAACGCTGTTAGCGCTTTATTTAGACCGCTAGAATGGTTAAATTTTTAAGTTGATTGGTATCAAAACCAAAGGATGAATAAAATGAGCAATATCCCTAGCGAGTTAAAGTATGCCTCTTCACACGAGTGGGTTCGCAACGAAGGTGACGGTACTTTCACTGTAGGTATTTCTGAGCACGCACAAGAACTACTTGGCGACATGGTATTTGTTGAATTACCAGAAGTAGGCGATGAAGTAGATGCAGGCGAAGACCGTGCAGTAGCAGAGTCAGTAAAAGCGGCATCAGACATCTATGCACCAATCAGCGGTGAAATCGTTGCAATCAACGAAGACCTTGAAGATGCACCTGAAACAGTTAACAACGACGCTTACGGCGACGGTTGGTTATTCCGCATTAAAGCATCTGACGAGTCTGAGCTAGAAAACTTGCTTGACGCTGAAGGCTATGCAAACACCATCGACGAAGACTAATAATTAGTTTATCGCCGTACTAAAAGCCCCATTATACCTAACATAATTGGGGCTTTTATGATTTTACTGCTTACTTTTCCATACACTGTAAGTTATTAAATCAAAAGCTTTTAAGTTATTACTGGTCACCCATTAGTAATAACCATTTATTTTTTGGATCATAGGAATCTGGACAAATGTCAAACGCCAAATCTCTTGAACAATTAGAGCAAACGCAAGATTTTATTCGCCGCCATATTGGGCCAAGCCCAGCACAAGTAAGCGATATGCTAAGTGCTCTTGGAGTATCGAGTGTTGAAGAGCTGATCGGTCAAACTGTACCTGCAAGCATCCGCTTAGAGCAAGGCCTAACAGTGGGCGAAAGCCGCACTGAAGTTGAAACACTAAGCTACTTAAAATCAGTAGCAAGCAAAAATAAAGTGTTTAAATCTTACATCGGTCAAGGCTACCACCCAACTCATGTACCACACGTGATTTTACGTAACGTGCTTGAGAACCCAGGCTGGTATACAGCGTACACTCCATACCAACCAGAGATTGCTCAGGGGCGTTTAGAGTCATTACTTAATTTCCAAACTATGACCTTAGACCTTACCGGTCTTGATTTAGCAAGTGCATCATTACTTGATGAATCAACTGCGGCTGCCGAGGCCATGGGCCTTGCAAAGCGTGTATCTAAAGCTAAAAAAGCCAACATCTTCTTCATCGCTGATGACGTACACACACAAACTATTGACGTTGTGGCAACCCGTGCCGACCAATTTGGTTTTGAAGTTGTTGTAGGTCCTGCTGCTGATGCTGTAAATCACGAAATTTTTGGTGCGTTATTTCAATACCCATCAACATCAGGTGAAGTAGTCGATATCACAGATTTAATCGCTGGCGTACAAAGCAAAAAAGCGATTGCCTGTGTTGCAGCCGACATCATGAGCTTATTATTATTAAAAGCACCAGGTAAACTTGGCGCAGACGTAGTACTTGGTTCTGCCCAGCGTTTTGGTGTACCAATGGGTTACGGCGGTCCTCACGCTGCATTTTTCGCAACACGTGATGCATACAAACGTTCATTACCAGGTCGTATCATTGGTGTGTCTAAAGACCGTTTAGGTAACGATGCACTACGTATGGCAATGCAAACCCGCGAGCAACACATTCGCCGCGACAAAGCCAACTCAAACATTTGTACAGCGCAAGTATTGCTAGCTAACATGGCTGCGTTTTATGCGGTGTACCATGGCCCACAAGGCTTAAAAACTATTGCACAGCGTATTCATCGCTTTGCTGATATTTTAGCCGCAGGCCTTAAAGCTAAAGGTGTAAACCTTAAGCACAGCACCTGGTTTGATACCCTAACAGTTGTTAGCGATAACAAAGAAGACGTAACAGCACGTGCTGTAGCAAACGGCGTAAACTTTGCTACTAACCATGATGGCGAATACTCAATCTCAGTATCTGAGACCACAACGCGCGCAGACGTAGCACAGTTGTTCGATATCATTCTTGGCGAAGACCACGGCTTAAGTGTTGATGCAATCGCAGCAGACATCGAAGCAAACGGTAGCGATTCAATCCCTGCAAACCTTGAACGCGATGATGAAATCTTAACGCACCCTAACTTTAATTCGTATCACAGCGAAACTGAAATGCTGCGTTATATCAAACGCCTTGAAAACAAAGATTTAGCACTTAACCACTCGATGATCTCGTTAGGTTCATGTACTATGAAACTAAACGCGACCGCAGAGATGATCCCAATCACTTGGCCTGAGTTCGCTAACCTGCACCCATTCTGCCCGCTAGACCAAGCAGAAGGTTACCAAATTATGATGGGCGAACTACATGATTGGTTAGTTAACATCACCGGTTACGACGCCGTTTCACTTCAGCCAAACTCTGGCGCACAAGGTGAATACGCAGGCTTAATCGCAATTCGTAAATACCATGAGTCACGTGGTGACGCGCACCGTAACGTATGTTTGATCCCAAGTTCAGCGCACGGTACTAACCCTGCATCTGCACAAATGGCAAGCATGAAAATTGTGGTTGTTGATTGCGATAAAAACGGTAACGTTGATATGGCTGATCTTAAAGCGAAAGCAGAAGAAGTATCAGAAAACCTATCATGTATCATGATCACATACCCGTCTACGCACGGTGTATACGAAGAAACAATTCGTGAAATTTGTGACATCATTCATCAACATGGCGGCCAAGTTTACATGGACGGCGCGAACATGAATGCACAAGTAGGTGTAACAAGCCCAGGCTTTATCGGTTCAGACGTATCGCACTTAAACTTGCATAAAACGTTCTGTATCCCACATGGCGGCGGTGGCCCAGGTGTTGGCCCAATCGGTGTTAAATCACACCTAGCGCCATTTATGCCAAACCACAGCGTAATTAACGTACCAGGTACGAGTATCGGCAACGGAGCAGTATCAGCAGCGCCATACGGCTCAGCAGCTATTTTACCTATCTCATGGGCTTACATCACCATGATGGGTAGCGAAGGCCTTAAACAAGCCACTGAAATGGCAATCGTAAGTGCTAACTACTTAACTCATGAGTTAAGCCAGCACTTCCCAATTTTATACCGTGGTCGCAACAACCGTGTTGCTCACGAATGTATTGTTGACTTACGCCCACTTAAAGAGCTTTCGGGCATCACTGAAATGGATGTTGCTAAGCGCTTACAAGATTACGGTTTCCATTCACCAACTATGTCGTTCCCAGTAGCGGGCACCTTGATGATTGAGCCTACTGAGTCTGAGTCTAAAGTTGAGATCGACCGTTTCATCGAAGCTATGGTGTCAATCAAAGGCGAAATCGACAAAGTGATCTCTGGCGAATGGTCTATCGAAAACAACCCGCTAGTGTTTGCACCGCATACACAAGGCGACGTACTTGGTAACGAATGGGACCGCGCGTACGACCGATTCTACGCTGCATTCCCAGTACCTGCAGTGGCCAAAAACAAATTCTGGCCTACAGTAACGCGTATCGATGACGTATACGGCGACCGTAACCTAGTGTGTTCATGCCCAGCGGTAGAGACATACAGAGATTAATTTTTTGATTAAACTCAAATAATTAAAAAAGCCGTTACAGCAATGTAACGGCTTTTTTATGCGTGGAATAAGAGGCGAGGGGAAAGTTAGCGAGTTAGAAAGGGGAAAGGAGCTTTCGATATAAGCTCGTAGGCTGGGATTCAGTGCAACGAAACCCAAAGGGTTAGTTTAAATTGTAGGTCGCCCTTTAGGGCGAAAAAGTGAATTTCACCACAGAGTTCACAGAGGCGCTTCGCTACACAGAGGTTAAGTATTGTTGTAGGAGATGGCTTCAGCCACGAATGGTTTAACACTATTGTTAGAGTTAACCACCGTAGGCGCTGAGCTTGCTGGCGCGTGGGTTTGTAGGTTGGGCTTTAGCCCAAAAAGTTGTATCACCTTGGCTGATGGTTTTTACTGCTAACTTGCTAACTTGCTAACTTGCTAACTTGCTAACTTGCTAACTTGCTAACTTGCTAACTTGCTAACTTTTATAGGGATAAATCCGCGACCTACATTAAAAACCTTATTCAAGGTTTTGTCGCGCTGGCTTGGTGAGCCAAAGAGGGGCTGCCGCTGATCCCTCTCTGGACTCTGTGTAGGAGCTGGCTTTAGCCGCGAATGTTTTCCACCCGAGCATCACGCTTAATCCTTCAAAACACAATTGATGTGAACGTAAACGGCGAAGATAGGTCATATTTCACATCCTTGTACGCTCCCCAGTTCGACCATCCATGGCCTCTCGTTCAAAGTTGCCCTGTTCACCCATGGCATAGTTTCGCCTTATCGCGCATCAATTGCTTATTTTCAGGGCGTGATGACGGGGAGGGTGTTAAACTTTACTGTGGATTTTGGCAAGAAGAAAAACTTGACGCTCTAGATTTTATGTTCACTAGGCTATTAATGGTAGTTCATTAGCCACTGCAAAAAAGATCTATTATTGTAGTTATCAACAAATATTTTTGAATATGTAATATTATCAGTAATATTTAAGAGTAAATTAACAACCTGAATTTAAACAATAAATTACCACATATTTTCAGTTAATTAGATAATAAAGGAAAAAAATTGAAAGGACTTTTAATTAGTAATGATATAGACGATATAGACGATATAGACGATATAGACGATATAGACGATATAGACGATATAGACGATATAGACGATATAGACGATATAGACGATATAGACGATATAGACGATATAGACGATATAGATCAAGAAAAAGTATTAGGATTGTTGAATTCTAATACTTTTTCTCACTTTATAAAAAAGGTGAGGTTACTGTTATTTCGGACATTAGATATTGCACTGAGAGATTAAACCTAAGAATTAGTAAAGATAACTATTATAAAATTAAAGAAAATTACCTACTAGGATCTGATGCTTTATTTAAGAAAAGAAATTTTCTTGTTAACCTAAGTATGGATGAAATTCAATTAATAAAAGATAACTCTGAATTTTGTGGCTATGTTGAATTTCGATCATTAACCTGTAAACACTTGACTATCAATAGATCTGATTTAATAAGAGGTTTAAAGTTTAGCTTTGATTCAGAAATTGAGAGGGTTTCTATAAGAAATTCATACTTAGATGGATTTAAATTATTTGATAGTGGAAGCTCAAAAAACAAAAATTTAGTTTCTATTTATGAAAGCGAGTTTAAGGCCACTGTCATAATAGTTCTTATTAATAGAACTTTAATTTTAGAAAATGTTACAGGTTCAAAATTAATAGTTATTATAGGAAATTCAGGAATTGGATTAGAAAATAATATTACTTTGAGAGGGAAAATACTTTTTTCACAAGGTATTGAGATAATAAGTCTTAAGGAAAGCTTGGAACGAGATTTAATCGAAGAGAGTGACCTGCACGAAGATTTACATTTTTCTACCGTTGAAAAAGTAGAGTTGAACAGATTTTCGATTGATGATGCTATGATATTTAGTGATATTAACGTTTTTGAGATATCAATTAAAAGGTTAAATTTTGAAAACTCTACCTTCAATAATAAATTGAAAGTTACTGGGGTTAATATTTCATACTATAGAGTAGGTAAATGTAATTTTAATAAAGAACAAAATTTTGAATTGAGGGATGTGATTGTTAAAGAAAGCTTTTTTATATCTTCTTCAAGATTGTACAATAAGAGCTTTATTAACTGTTCAATAGATGAGGTTAATAACTTTGAGTTGAAAAATACTGATCTCAGTGAAGTATTATCTGTAAATACATCATGGAAACTGGAAGGTGTAGACTACAGTTTAGCTAATTCATGTTATTTTAAGTTTGTCCAAATCAGATATAAAAATGAAGGGCAATTAATAAAGTTACAAAATGCGCAAGTAGCAATCTTAGAAAATACCAGAGCAACAACTTCTAGCAAGTTCGATAAACTATTATTAACTCTTGGGTATAGCGCTTCTAAACACGGGAGTTGTTTTAAGACATCTTTGATAGGTTTTATAGGTATCAATCTAGTACTATTTTTATTTGTAAATTTAATTATAACTATTATTGGGTTTACCTCTCAGGGGATCAGTTTAGAAAACCTAAGCCAGCTTCCGCTTCTTAATGTAATTGATGCGATTACATTGCTGAACCCAACACATAGAATGGAATCAATTAGCTATAAAGGAGGGGAGTGGTTTTATATTTTTGATTGGTTCACTCGTGTAGTTAACAGTTATTTTATTTTTCAAATGATTAAGTCATCCAGGAAATACTTTAGTATTTTATAGTAATTATTAAAACCAAAGGGGCACCCAACAAAAGGTTCCGGTCAAGCAGGCGGCTGTGTTTTCTTGACCTTTTTATTAAAAATAAGAACCAAAGGGGTCAAATCTTGACTTCGGACATTGGTGGGCTAAATTTATAGTTTACTACTAATTGAGTTGATTACTATGTCTAGGCCGCTGCGAATAGAGTATGAGAATGCGTTTTATCATGTAATGAATCGTGGAAGAGGGCGCGAAAATACCTTTTTGAGCGATGACGACTTCAAGTATTTTTATATTGCATTGAGCAAGCAAGCCTTCGGTTTAATATTGAAGTGCATTCGTATTGTTTGATGACCAATCATTACCATCTGCTAATAAAAACTCCCGATGCTAATTTAGGCAGGGCCATGAAGCATATTAACGGCCTTTACACTCAATACTTTAATAGAACACATAACACAGATGGTGCACTGTTCAGGGGCCGATACAAAGCCGTGTTGGTGGATGCTGATAACTACTTATTGCATGTTAGTCGATATATTCATCGTAACCCAATTGAAACGAGCACCCCGTTGGTAGATGACCTAGCTAAGTATAAATGGTCTAGCTATTCAGCGTTCATTAAAAGGGGAGCGACGCCTAAATGGCTCGTTCGAAATTTTGTATTTTCGCTGCAAGGTAAAAAGCGTCAATATGCAGCTTATAAGCAGTTTGTGGAATTTGAAAACAGTGAAGAAATAAGCGCTTTTTATAATGCTAAAAAGTTATTGTCGGTTCTGGGCTGTGAGGACTTTATTGAAAACATAAAAGACTATATTGCAACATCAAATAGTGAAAGTAAGCTTGTTATTAAAAATTACTCAGCAGATGATGTAATTGCTTACGTAGCTAAACACTTTAGTGTTGAAGTAGATGATATAGTAATGGTTAAAAAGGGGCGAAAAGAGAAAAACTTACCCCGTTGGTTTGCCATTAAATTGTGCCAAGATTTAACAGGATTAAATTTGCAGGCATTAGCAGGTATCTTTAATGTTCAGCATTATTCAGCTATATCCAAAACTGTCGGCAGGTTGAATGCATTAATAGTTGAAGATAAGAAGGTTAAATTAAAATATGAAAAACTTCGAGATTGTTTGATATGCGAAGTCAAGATTTGACCCTATAGATCTTCTATAGATCTTAGATCTCCCTATAGATCTCCTATACATGGCAATTCCGTGGTTAATGGATACACATCACCCGCCTTTAGAACCAAAGGGGTCAAATCTTGACTTCAGACATCAAAGGTCTAGATTTATAGTTTACTACTCATTGAGTGAATTACTATGTCTAGGCCGCTGCGAATAGAGTATGAGAATGCGTTTTATCATGTGATGAATCGTGGAAGAGGGCGTGAAAATACCTTTTAAAATATATATAGCTTTCATTTTATGTCCTTCTTAAGGATATTGCAGTCTTGATCAGCACTTCGATGAAAACCGTCATCCCAAGCAATATAGTCACTAATTTTATTTTGGCTTTTTCGGTTAGCGTAAGCTCTATCTATCGTATTAAAGTATAAAACTTCGGGTTCTCTAAAGTGTGGGTGTGAATTTTGTAAATATTGAACACAGTAGCTTATGTTGAGCATATCCAAAATAATCTGCTTACCAATCTCAGTATCTAAATTTGGTATACGGCCCTGCTCTATATCAATAATCAGTTGTAATGTTGAAGCGGCACCTAAACTAAAGGTGATGAGCTGTGGAGAATCAAACTTTTCATACACATAGCGCTCATAATCGTCGCGGATACCGTTGTCATTTTGATCAACACCGTCCAGCGTTTTATAGTCGTCAGGGTGTTCAGGTGGTAAATCTGGGGTTTGGTAAAATAAATCTTTAATTTTTTGCCAACTACTGTGGGGGGCGGGTTCGTTATTCTCATTCCAGTAGCGGGCAAGGTAGTAGTCGGCTCCGTGTTTTACAAGGTTGCCACCTTGATACACTTTGTTTGCTTGCCATTTTTCTATCACGGTATTTTGCACCCAGATCCAGCCATCCCAATGCGGCTGGTTTTCTATCGGCTCAATACCTTTAACCCAAAAAGCGGCAATAAATAAGCTGTTGTTGTGGGTGACTAGATCACCGGCTACATAAATTGAGCTGGCATTCCATTGTGGGTGGTTTGGTTGAATATCAGTTAAATCTGTATTTTTTGATTTTGAGTTAAGCTGAAAAATATTTGTCGCGTAAGCATGCGAACAAAAAAGTAACCAAGCAATAATGATGAGTTTAGTCATTGCAAATTCCTTTGAAGTTTCATTACTTTTCAACTTTTGCAAAAGGTTCAATGGTTGTCATTTTCAGGTAAGTCATACTTTCAATATCTAACTTATCAAAAGGGTATTGAACTCGAATATTATCATTAAAAACCTTCCCCATTGATGTTGAGTAATACAGCTCATCCCATAATAAGATTGGTATATTGTAATAACGATAAACACCACCAGATTCAAATTTGAGGTCAAGAATTTTACTTATTTTTGAATAGCCGATGTGTGAAAAAGCATCAGATTTTACTGGATGTTGTTCAAATAACGGAAAGGGGGTTTGGTTTTGTATAGAAAACTCAATTTTTTCACTAATTTTACTCGCAACAGGATTACTTCTAAGGTATGAATCTATTAAACCATGATGTGAGTCGTCAAAGTATGATTTAGCAGAAAAATTAGGTGGTAGACTTCCAAATAATATTCTTACTATATCAATGACACTGTCATCATCTAAAGTGAGATATGAAACTAGAGCTTTATTCTCATCTTTGGGTAATGAACTTGTTGGGGGAGCGATTGCAGAAAGGCTGATCATTGGATAATCTGCAGTAGAATAACCGTCACTGTAAATGTAGTTATCAATTATTTCTTCGAATAAAACATTAGTATAAAAATTACCTTGGGAGTGACCCAGTAAAATAATTCTATTGCATGAATTCATATGAAAATTTAGTTTTTGGTAAGCATTGTTATAATCAGTTTCGTTTATGATACTGTAATTTGCATCAATTACAGACTCTAAGATAACTTCTTGTAAAATCATTAAATCTTTTTTATTTAAGACAGAAACAGTACCATTGAGTATGGCGGTAATGATTCTATATTTCGGTGAAAATATAGATAGGTCGCTATATTTTTGTTGAGCAACTTCATAAATTTGCTCATATATAACCTCATTATTATTATAGTTACCATCTGCTTTAGCTCCTCGGTAGTACTTACCTAACCAAACAGCATGAAAATTATCGATCCAAGCAAGATTTGATTCAAATTCATCATAACTTGTGAGCATTCCATTTACATGGAAAAAGCGTATATAATCAACTTGCTTACTACAGTGTCTATCAAGAGTTTGTAAGTTAGCAAATGCAGAGTATGAAAAAATTAAGGCCATAATTAAAATGTATATTTTCATTTTTTAGCCCCTATTAATGCTTCACAATGTTGATCAGCCATCCAGTGGTAGCTAGGTTCAAAACGTAGAATATCTGCTATTTTATTTTGACTTTTCCGGTTCGTATAAGCTCGATCAATTGTATTGAAATACAATGATTTAGGATTACGAAAATCAGAGAATTCATTTTGTAATTGCCTCGTGCAGTAATTGATATTCATAATATCTAAAATGATTTGCCTACCTATATCAGCATCTAAATTTGGTATACGACCTTGTTCAATATCAATAACGAGCTGCAATGTTGAAGCTGCGCCTAAACTAAAGGTGATGAGCTGCGGAGAATCAAACTTTTCATACACATAGCGCTCATAATCATCACGAATACCGTTGTCATTTTGATCAACACCGTCTAACGTTTTATAGTCGTCAGGGTGTTCCGGTGGTAAATCTGGGGTTAGGTAAAATAAATCTTTAATTTTTTGCCAACTACTGTGAGGGCGGGTTCGTTATTCTCATTCCAGTAGCGGGCAAGGTAGTAGTCGGCTCCGTGTTTTACAAGGTTGCCACCTTGATACACTTTGTTTGCTTGCCATTTTTCTATCACAGTATTTTGCAGCCAAATCCAACCATCCCAATGGGGTTGGTTTTCTATCGGTTCAATGCCTTTAACCCAAAAAGCGGCAATAAATAAGCTGTTGTTGTGAGTCACAACATCGCCGGCTACATAAATTGAGCTGGCATTCCATTGTGGGTGGTTTGGTTGAATAGAAGTTAAATCTACATTTTTAGATTCTGGGTTAAGCTGAAAAATATTTGTCGCGTAAGCATGCGAACAAAAAAGTAACCAAGCAATAATGATGAGTTTAGTCATTGCAAATTCCTTTTGATGAAGTTCCATTACTTTTTAATTAAGTTCACTTTTTAGGTAAATGCAAGGTGGGAGGATTAAATATTTCAAAATCATTAATGAGTTTGAAAAGTAGCAATACTTGGTTTTTGAATACAGAGATCAATAAAACACAGTCGTCAGCATGATCGGAAGCTTCTTATGGGTGACCCCTTTCAGATCTTTGGTGAAAAAGCATGGCGTGAGCGATATTGCTAACGCAACAGGATTAAATCGTGAAAGCTCGTATAAGGCGGTGAATGGTAAAACCAAAACTCGTTGCGAAACTTTTTCAAGTGATAAAAGCACTTAACTTTCGCCTTACAACGCAAGTGGCGTAGGTTGGGGAGAGTGCAACGAAACCCTTCTGGTGTGGGGTCGTTCTTAGGGCGATAAGTGAATTTCACCACCGAGAACTCAAATGCGCTTCGCTACATATAGGTTAAGTATTGTTGTAGGAGATGGCTTCAGCCACGAATGATTTAACACTAGTGACAGAGTTAATCACCGTAGGCGTTGAGCTTGCTGACGCGTGTGTAATCTTTGCATATATTGTCGCGCTGGCGACCGTAGCCAAAGAGGGGCTGCCGCTGACCCCTTTCTGGACTCTCTGTAGGAGCTGGCTTTAGCCGCGATTTTTCCATCCGAGCAATCACGCTATTTCCTGCAAACCACAATTGATGTAAACGTAAACGCCGAAGATAGGCCGACTTTCACATTCATGTACGCTTCCCAGTTCGGCCATCCATGGCCTCTCGTTCAAAGCTGCGCTTTTTTCACCCATGGTCTAGTTTCGCCTTATCGCGCACTGCCAACATGGATGTAGGTACTTAGGATTTGTTGGGAACAAAATCATGCTATGCGAGATATTACTCATCAATTGCTTATTTTCAGGGCGTGATGATGGGGGAAGGGTGTTAAACGCCAGATTGGTTTTTGGTCTTGGCAATATGCAAGACCTAGCCCCGCGGTTTCCAGTCATAGAAATGCACACTGCCTTTATGCACCTAATTAAGAATTACATTGTTTTGAGTGTTTTTTAACTAATTGATAATATTTAATAAGTGGATATAAGAAGATTAAAGCAACAAAAAAATGATGTTAGAAAATAACAACATTTCACTTGTAGTATAACCTCCAGCAGCAAACTCATAATAAAGCGTCAAAAGAACAGCTGTTATTTGAGCGTATATAATGAGTAACCAAATGATATGATGTAAAATATAACGTTTATATATAATACCTAAACATGCGCCGATAGTAAGAGTATCAAACGTAAATGTAAGATAACTCAGCCATACTGGATGAATTGTTTGCAAACTTATATTGAAAAAGGAGTTATAGATGTCATAGCTTGTGGTAAGTAAAAGCAATAGGAGAAACAAGTACCAAAATATATTGCTTTTCATAGTATCAATACCAATAACCATAAGGTATATCGTTCGGATTTTTTGGTAGCTTTGACCAACCTTCACTGTCATCTATGTATCGTTTAGTAAAGTTTCTTCTTATCGCGCCTGCTGGCGCAAGGTTTGCTAGTATTTTTAATAAATTGGTAGATTCATTTGAGCTGCGGCCATAAGTTTGAATCGTAAGTTTTATGGTAGGGTAAACTCTAGTATATGCTTCATTTGCATCTTTATGATTACCGATGAACTGGCGATATACGAAATGGCCTACTGAAGCGATTCTACCGGCAATACCTGCTTTTTTCACAACACTCATTTCTTTTGATGAGCTCATAACTTTCCTTGTTCCTTTTTTGACCTGTGCTGAAAGTCGATATTCTCACTTTTTTTTGTAATGTAAACGAACAATTCTTTAAGGCTATGGGGCTTTCTGTTTATAAGCAGTTAACGCAAACGCGAAGATAGTCCAGACTTTCACGCTCCCTCAGTTCAGCCATCCATGGCCTCTCGTTCAAAGCTATGCTTTTCATCCATGGCCAAGTTTCGTCTTATCTCGCATTGCCTACATGGATGTCATAGGTAGGTACTTAAGAAAAATATTAAGTACAGCCTTAAAAATTTGGCTCTACCCCATACTGAAATACTCCTGTTTTTCGATCGCGTTTGGGGTGCGCCCTAGCTGCATTTTTCCTCAGAAAGTCAAATGCTCCATTAACTGCATTTAACAATCCTTTCCTATGCTTCCTAATAATCGCTGTTAATATGCCAATCCACCAACCCCCCGTTGTTTTTGCTACTGTCATTGTAGACATTTCAGTTTTGAATATCTTTTCAATACAGCCAGTTAAAAACCTTTTAAGCGTGGTTACTATTAAACTTACATAAATTAGCGCCTCTTGTAAGGTTGCGTTTGATGTTTGAAAGCCGCGTAAATTATTATAAGACTTACACTCCTTAAAAAGTAATTCAACCTGCCAGCGTAACCTATATAATTTGCCTATTTCAGTCGCTGTAAATTCATCAATAGATAAATTAGTGACTAAAAATGTATATTGTTTTTCTTTTTTTGACCAATACCCAACGACTCTTGTTAGCTTGTTTTTTATGCTAACATTCATATCAATAAGAGCATTTTTAGGTAATTCGGGGAGCAACTCACATAACTTTGGGGAATGACTTCCTGTTAATTCCTGTCCATTTTGCTTAAAAGCATTATGTACTCTGACTGCTTTTAATCCCTTCGCTCTTAATACGTAAAATCCTCCTGCTTTATCTAATTCATGAATATAACTACCTGAATAATATCCTCTATCAGCAAGTAACAACTGTCCTTTCAACTCTTTAAATTTTGGAAGTTCTTCACGTTCAGAGTAACTGTCTGGTGTTATACCTGCTTTTTCAAAGCAACCTTGCGTTAAATTTAAAGTAGCATGCAATTCAATAGCTGCTGGACACGTATTTGAAAATCGCCCAGGAAAAACATCTTTTAAAGAACGATGAAGCATAATAGAGCTACCGTCCTGAATTAAAATATTCTCAAACTTGAACAAATCTTTTTTCGTGTACTTAAGCGCATCATTTATCCAACAATTAAAAACTCTATTTGTTACCTCTCGCATTAGTTCAGCTAGTTCAGGTTTAACTAACTGGTTATGAAAAGGCTTATACTTAATAGACTGCCCTGTTAGCTGATTATAAACTCTTAATATTTCGGATAAATAGAATCGTTTTTTATCCCCAAGCGCAGCAACAAGACTAACAACCATATGAAATGCCGTAATATTTCTTTCTCTTTTAGTAAATGCTACTTGTTTACCAAGTCGGTTCAGTTTTTTTCACTTAGGAAACTTTTTAACTTATTAATAAAAATGTTAGCATTCATTTGAAGCTCTTTTCTTGATTCTGTGGTTTGTGTGGTAACAACCATTTGATCATGAATTGAGCTTCAACTCAATTTCTTAAGATCTTACCTATGACATGGATGTAGGTACTTAGGATTTGTCGGGAACAAAAATCTTGCCATGAAGTGAATTACTCATCAATTGTTTATTTTCAGGGCGTGATGACGGGGGAGGGTGTTAAACGTGAGATTGGTGTTTGGTCTTGGCAAGAAACAAGACCTGACTCTCTGCATTTTGACCCCTTTGGGTTTGCTGATATTTTTAATGTTCAGCATTATTCTGCAATATCTAAAACGGTGGGTAGGTTGAATACATTAATGGTTGAAGATAAAAAGGTTAAATTACAATACGAAAAACTTCGAGATGGTTTGATGTCTGAAGTCAAGATTTGACCCCATTTGGTTTCAAACTCGCGCTAAGTAAACTTCTATATATCACTAAAATAGTGCAATCATCTTCACAAAATGCTAGCCACTTAATATGAGCTTTTTTTGTAAGATTAGGTTTAAAAATCAACAGATATAACAGCTTACTCAATCCCCAATAGGCAAACGCACTAGCTAAAATGGCGATAAATGAAAACTGCGCAGGCAACCATTGAGTTGCATTATCTTGATGAGAAAAAGAGAGTGATAGCAACCCGCCATTATTATCCAGCCAAATGCCAACTTCAGGGTTGAATATATGCATTATTCCCATAATAAAAAAGATAAACGAAATAAAATATCCAAAGCCAAAAATAGCAGTTAAAGACAAGTGTAATAAGCTTTTTGAGTAATTTGTAATAAGCTTTTTAATATCGCTTTGGGGTGCCCTTTAGCGACACTTTGCGCATGCAAAATATCTGAAATTAATGGTGTCAGGTATAAATCAGGCTCACCTAAACGGTCAATAGCATTAATAATTCTTTTTTCTTCACTTTCAGCGCCATCATTTAAAGCTGACTCATATAGATGGCTTAAAATTTCCATCTTAATATCATCTTTTTCACTTACCGATAAAGGTGCTAACTTGTGATTAAGTTCGCGCTCAAAGTTACTCCATAATTTTTTAGATGTTTCACTTTTAATAGGAAATTGATGTGTCATGATTGCATCACCATTTTTAGCACTGAGCTATGTGTATTAGTCCAAATTACTTTCATTTTATCTAAAGTCTCAATACCAGCGTCGGTAATTTGGTAATACTTACGTGGTGTACCAACCTCGGCTGTTTTCCATTCTGTTTGAACTAATCCATCACGCTTTAAACGGTTAAGTAACGGGTAAAGTGTTCCTTCAACGACTTCTATTGAAGTAAGATTTTTAATCTCCGACGCTATTTCGTAACCATAACTCATGTTTTGTTTTAACTTTAATAAGATAATAAATTCTAGTAAACCTTTACGAAATTGAGGCAACCATCGGTCAATGATCTGATCGGAAAGCATGGCACAGTTATCTTTAATAATTTAATCATGACTACATAGTAAAACGATATACATACCATTGCAATTTCTGTTCGGTATTACTTTAAAAATGTTGTTATTAGTCGAAGATAACCTAGGTTACTTGATAAACATATCATCTAAACCCCATGATTACTATGCCAAATAAATTTAACTACGTACATTGTATTGCTATGTATATTTTATTGAACTAGACTACCTAGTAATGCAATGTACATAGTATGGGTTTCAGGTGATCAAATGAATATTAAAAATATAGCCATTATAATTCTAACCTTGGGTTTAATAAGCCATGTCCAAGCTAATGAATATGACGTAACCGAAGTTTCAAAATTAATGGCTTCATATGAGCAACTTGGTCGTTTTAATGGTGCAATAACGATTAAAAAAGACGATAAAATTATTTATAGCCAGGGTTATGGATTCGCGAATGTAAAAACTGAAGTTAACAATGATAGTGATAAAGTATTTGCAATAGGTTCAATTTCAAAGCAATTTACCGCTAGCGCCATATTATTATTAGCGCAACAAGGTAAATTATCATTAGCAGACCCCATAGCGACATACCTACCCTATTATCAAAATGAAGTGGGTCAAAAAGCGACTATTTACCAACTGTTAACTCATACTGCCGGTATTCCAGATCCTATGGATACGGGCAAAGGTATTGACGGTGATAATGATCCACTCATGCACGAGAAAACCTTACCCATCTCAAACAAGTTATTAATTGATAGCTTTAAAGATCTGCCTAACTCATTTGAACCAGGCAGCCGTTATGAATACACCAATACTGGCTATATTTTATTAGCTGACATTATTGAGCGAGCATCAGGAAAAACTTACGCTGATTACCTAAAAACCTACCTTTTCGAACCTGCTGGCATGAAAAATACCAGTGCATCCAGACCTGACAATAGCCCGCTGTTAGTCGAGAGCTATAGCGGCATAGGTTCCGACAAAGTACACACCACTAAAATAGACAACAGTTGGTTAGTCGGTGCAGCAAGCCTTTATTCAACCACAGGAGATTTGTTCAAATGGGTAGATGCAATGAATGCCCATAAAATATTCAAAGACAAGAAGTTTGATTATTTACTTTCTAACCCTGTGGATTTGAGAAGAAATAATGAGTTTTATGGTTATGGCATGGAAATGACAACATTATGGGGTCAAAAAGCCTATCGCCATGATGGTGCAACTGCAGGCACAGTGGCAGATTTTATTTACCTTCCAGAGCGAAATATAACCATTATAATATATATGAATCATGTACATAATGTTAGTAATATTGACCTCTCAATTGATATGAGAAAAAAATTATTCAACAAGTTTCAGGGATTTTGTTAGCCCATAAAACGCCCGATATAGTGTCTTTAGTAAGCAATAACACCCTAGATTTACAGCAATATGTAGGCCGTTATGCGTTTGATGATGACCATCAAATAGCGATAACACTCAAAGATAATACTTTGAAAATTAACACCATTGGCTTAAAAAATTGGACATTATATAACTTAGCGCAAGTGACTCACCTACCACCAGATCAATTCACGGACACAGCTACAAAATTATTTAACCTGTTTAATAACAACAATTTAACTAAATTGGCTGAAATTTTTGATGAGCAAATGGCCTCTGCACCGCTCGATGTTTTTCAAGGGTTTTGGCAGCAATTAGAAGCAGAACTTGGCGCTTTAGAAAATCACTATAGCTTTTCAAAAAGTAATGATAATGACGAGATCCAGCAGCGACTAATTTTTGAAAAAGGCATTGTAGATATGTCGGTCTTTTTCGATAAAGATGGAAAAATTAAAGGCATTCAAAACTCCTCACCAATCCCCAAAGAAGAGAATGGTTTTACATCTAAACTGCTCAGCATAGAGGGTGATAAGTTACTTATTGACGGGTATGTTATAAAGCAGCATCAAGATTTAACTCTTAAATTTACCCGTAATAATAAAAATCAAATCACTGGTTTTAGCTACAACCAAATGGTCGAACATCAAGCAATTAAGCAATAGTAACTTTCCCCCCGTGACTTCGCTGTGATCACGGGGGCTTCTCGAAATATTTGACTTACCGCCTTTTACTACGCCATTCAAACCGACTAGTAAATTACCAGCGTTCATTTTTATCATAGTTTGCCCCTTGGCGAATATAAATCTAACTGGGGAATAGGAAGCTTTGCAATTGATCAAGACCGGAAGATAAATTTAGTGATTGTCAATCAGAAGCCACCCTATCAAACAATAGATATGGAAAATTTGATGAACATAATTCTCATAATAATGGCATGTCTATTGATGGCAGGATGTCATTCGCTGCAGACCATTGATGCAAGAAACCAACAGCACGGCGCCGATAGGAATGCTGATATTTCGGCCCCATTAGCATCATTAATGGAGAAAAACGGTTAAAAGAACGGTTAAAAGGGTCAAATCTTGACTTCAGACATCAAAGGTCTAGATTTATAGTTTACTACTCATTGAGTGAATTACTATGTCTAGGCCGCTGCGAATAGAGTATGACAATGCGTTTTATCATGTAATGAATCGTGGAAGAGGGCGCGAAAATATCTTTTTAAATGATAACGACTTTGAGTATTTTTTACATTGCATTGAGCAAGCAAGCCTTCGCTTTAATATTGAAGTGCATTCATATTGTTTAATGGCCAATCATTACCACCTGCTAATCAAAACCCCAGATGCAAATTTAGGTCGAGCCATGAAGCATATTAATGGCCTTTATACTCAATACTTTAATCGAACACATAACACAGATGGTGCGCTGTTTAGGGGGCGGTACAAAGCTGTGTTGGTGGATGCTGATAACTACTTATTGCATGTTAGTCGATATATTCATCGTAACCCAATTGAAACGAGTACACCGTTGGTAGAAGAACTTGTTAAATATAAGTGGTCTAGCTATTCAACCTTCATTAGAAGGGTAGCGACGCCCAAATGGCTCGTTCGAGATTTTATATTTTCGCTGCAAAGCAAAAAGCGTAAATATGCTGCTTATAAACAGTTTCTTGAATTTGAAAATAATAAAGAAATAAGCGCTTTTTATAGTGCTAAAAAGTTATTGTCGGTTTTGGGTTGTGAGGACTTTATTGAAAACATAAAAGACTATATTGCCAAGTCAGATAGCGAAAGAAAGCTTGTAGCAAAAAAGCACTCAGCAGATGATGTAATTGCTTACTTAGTTCAACACTTTAATGTTGAAGTTGATGAGATTATAACGGTTAAAAAGGGGCGAAAAGAGAAAAACTTACCACGTTGGTTTGCTATTAAATTATGGCAAGACTTATCGGGGTTAAATTTGCAGGTATTAGCAGATATTTATAATGTTCAGCATTATTCTGCAATATCTAAAACGGTGGGTAGGTTGAATACATTAATGGTTGAAGATAAAAAGGTTAAATTACAATATGAAAAACTTCGAAATGGTTTGATGTCTGAAGTCAAGATTTGACCCCTTTGGGTTTATCCATAAAACTGATTTAAAGGGCTCACAGAGCCCTTTTTTATTGTTGATTTGCCTTATTAATTAAAAATTAGGCGTCTAGCGATGTAGAGCAAAGTGGTCACCCATTAGAAAGTTCCGGTCAAGCAGGCAGCTGTGCTTGATCTTTTAATTCAAAAACCAAGTGTTCTTATTTTTTAAACTCAATTTTATTGACCACTACATACGCACCTAGTAATGACGGCAAACCATGAGGCTCTCTCAGGACCTAAGCCTAAGTATTTCTTACAACTTAAGGATTTTGCAGTCTCTATCAGCGCCGTAATGAAAGTCGTCATCCCAAGCAATATAGTCACTAATTTTATTTTGGCTTTTCCGGTTAGCGTAAGCTCTATCTATCGTATTAAAGTATAAAACTTCGGGTTCTCTAAAGTGTGGGTGTGAATATTGTAAATATCGAACACAGTAGCTTATGTTGATCATATCCAAAATAATCTGCTTACCAATCTCAGCATCTAAATTTGGTATGCGCCCTTGCTCAATATCAATAACCAGTTGTAATGTTGAAGCGGCACCTAAACTAAAGGTGATGAGCTGTGGAGAATCAAACTTTTCATACACATAGCGCTCATAATCATCACGGATACCGTTGTCATTTTGATCAACACCGTCCAGCGTTTTATAGTCGTCAGGGTGTTCAGGTGGTAAATCTGGGGTTTGGTAAAATAAATCTTTAATTTTTTGCCAACTACTGCGGGGGCGGGTTCGTTATTCTCATTCCAGTAGCGGGCAAGGTAGTAGTCGGCTCCGTGTTTTACAAGGTTGCCGGCTTGATACACTTTGTTTGCTTGCCATTTTTCTATCACAGTATTTTGCAGCCAAATCCAACCATCCCAATGGGGTTGGTTTTCTATCGGTTCAATGCCTTTAACCCAAAAAGCGGCAATAAATAAGCTGTTGTTGTGAGTCACAACATCGCCGGCTACATAAATTGAGCTGGCATTCCATTGTGGGTGGTTTGGTTGAATAGAAGTTAAATCTACATTTTTAGATTGTGAGTTAAGCTGAAAAATATTTGTCGCGTAAGCATGCGAACAAAAAGTAACCAAGCAATAATGATGAGTTTAGTCATTGCAAATTCCTTTTAATTGGAGTTCCATTACTTCTTCAAATTAAGTTCACTTATTAGGTAAATGCAAGTCTAAAGGGTTAAGTATTTTAAAATAATTACTGAATTTGTAGGTTGGGAATAGTTTAACGAACCCCAGTGGATTTTGATTTCACTTATAGGTCTAGCTTTAAAGCGAGAAAATGAATGTCACCACGGAGAACACATAGGTGCATTGCGCCATGGCCTCTCGTTTAAAGCTGTACTTTTTACTTCTGGTAAAGTCATTACCTTCATGGGTTTAGGTATTTAGAGTTTGTCGCGAACAAAACCCTTCTTGAAAAGAATTACTCATCTATTGCTTATTTCAGGACGAGATAACGGGATAATAGTGTTAAATGTATGACTGTAGTTTTGTCATGGCACAACACAACACCTTCCGTATTTTTACATGTGAATGGGTAATAATGTACTAATCATTCAGTAAACAGCGACCAACTAATTAGCTGAAATAACCATATATAAGTAATGATTAATAAAGGTGCCGTTGAGGTAAATGGTTATTCGAAGGACTGGTTGATTAAATTTGTTATTTCAATCTGTTATCAAATTCAATTTAGTGCAATAATCGTTTGAATTTTAATGGCGATAACAAAAATAATAAATATCGCGCTGTGGACTAAGGGATTGTAGAGTATGTACAGGATGTTGTTACTTTTTTTCTTTTCAACCAGTCTTTTTGCCAGTGATGTAAAAAACAGTATCGATCGCGTTTATCAAGGGTATACCACCACGCCTGAATCTATGGCTTTATTAGCTTCCCTTGAAGCTGGTATGCCATACAGTGATAACTTAGACGATGCTAGGGTTATGGCGTTTAAGTGCCTTTTTCTTGATACCGATACGCTAGATAAGCGCCAAGCATTTAAAGTGTTTTTAGCTGAGGCTAAGCAGGTTATAAGCTCTTCAGGGGATGCAGTGCTTTCGCAAGATCTTAGTGTCTGTGAGGCCTTCCACCTTTATAGTCAAGGTTTATATGAACGCGCAAAAATGATTTTGCAGCCAATCGCTGAAGTTGCTTTAAATCCCGAGCTTGATGATAAATCACAAACCTCTGCTATTGGTTTTGCTAATTTTGTCTTGAACCGCGTTTATTTAGCGAAAGGCCAATATAAGTTGGCTTTCGATACTGCACAAAAATCTTACCAAGCTTACGAACTGGCTGAAAACTATTACGAACGAGCTTTAACTCTTAGAGAAATAGCAGCTATACATTTAGCTCTTTTTAACTATGATTTAGCGATTGAACAGTTACTTCGTGCAAAGTCTGAGTTAGCAACATTTAATGTGCAAGAACATTATAAAGTGACTGACGAAATTGCTTACGTGTATGAACTAAAGGGTGAAGTTAGCAAAGCTCTTGAGCTATATTTATCGATCTTTGCTGCGGTGCGTCAATATGAAAATGATGATGGTTTTGGGTACTTGGTAATAAAAGTTGCCCAGCTTTATACTCAGTTGAATGAGTTTGAAAAAGCACAGCAATATTTTAGTCAAGTACAAACGCTTGATATTACGAGTGATTGGATAAAGCAATTGCATACAATGGCACTTGCTCAGTGGTTTTTAGCAACAGATCAGATATCCAATGCAGTACGTGAAAATAATGTGCTAGCTCAATTAGACCAACAAAATTGGCCTGCAAGTTTTACAGAGCGATATTTGCAGTTTTATGCTGCTTTAGCTATGCGACAAGGTGATTACCAAACACAAGCAGCTGTACAAAAGCAGTTGCTAACAATTGCAAATACCCAAGTGAATAATGTGGCTGATAGGGCGTTACTTTCTGAACGGTTAATGTTTAATTTAAATCAGCAAAACCGAGAAATAGCTCGGCTCGAAGAAGTTGCTGATATTAAAGAAAAGTTACTGGCTGTAGCTGTAGATAAGGCGTTTTGGCAGCGACTGACTTTAGCCTTTGCTTGTGTGATGCTTTTAATGTTGGCTGTGTATGCCTATAAGCAAGTTCAACATAAGCAACATTATAAAGTATTGGCATTAAAAGATGAGTTAACCGGTGTTGCCAATCGCCGGGCTATTTTAGACATGAAGAAAAGGGCAATTAGTAAGAGCAAAAGTACAGGCACTGCTAACTCACTTATATCGATTGATATTGATCACTTTAAAGCGGTTAATGATCAGTACGGACACGATATTGGTGACGAACTGATAAAGTCAGTGGTTAATACACTTTCACAAGGAGTACGCTCGTCAGATAACGTTGGTCGGGTTGGCGGAGAAGAGTTTTTAATTGTACTTGAGCAACAATCACTGCAACATGCTTTAGAAGTCGCAGAAAGAATTAGAAGCTCTATTGAGCAACAAACTCATACAGCAAAAAACATTAAGGCTACGGTGAGTATGGGAGTTGTGGAAGTTGCACCAGGTGAAACGCCTGAACAAGCTGCAAAACGTGCTGATATTAATTTATATGCAGCAAAAGAAGTGGTAGAAATACTATTACTGCCTAAGGCTTTATTTAGGGCAATAACCGTATTAATTTTTAACGTTAGGCAACATCCAATCAGCTAAACCCTAAGGACGCCCATATTTCAAAATAGCATGGTCATTGAGCTTTTCCCCTCGATGTAGCGCAGTGACTCTTACCCTTTCTGTGCAAATTAAAACACTCACAAACGACACAACTACCATACTGCAAATCACTCCAGCACCTAAAACCTAGGTCCTTTATTCAGCTTACGCTGCTGTCCCAAGTAAAGCATCAATGTAGGAGAGTTCTTCGCTAAAAATACCACTAAAAAATGCACTTTGTTCTAGTATTACGCTTTCATTAGGCTGGGTTTTGTAGTCTTGTTGGCATCTGGCAAGTTCGCTCGATAACCATTGGCATTCATTACTTGCTATGCTGATTGCTGTTTTGAAAAAAGATGACCATTTTATTTTTTGTAAATTAAAGCGGTAAAGTGTGACGGCGATATGGCTATATATTTGCTGCTCAGCAGAGGGCGTGTTATCACTATTTATTGTGTAACCATTTAGCAGCTTGCTGTTGATAAGCGCTTGTTGCAGTGCGACTTGTTGTGGTTTACTTAGAAAATTCGTGGTCATAATGTGATGGGGGCCTCTATAAGCTAGTTACAATTAAATTGAGCAATAGGTTAAGCAAAACGTTTTATGGTTCATGCAGTACCGAAAAAACATGCTAATAGTGATAACAAAATAGGGCTGACTGGTTACTGAATTAACAAAATACAATTGTAATTGAACAGGTAAACTTGGCTTGTTGTTAAGTTGCTGGTTTAGCTTTGCTAATTTTTTAAGTTAAATACTTATAGCGATCGACTGTCGTGATAAGGCCGTATCATATGGTCAGTACTTACATAGTTATAAAGGGGGTTTCATTGGATTCACTGACACAAGTTGTACTTGGTAGCGCAGTTGCTTATTCAGTCTTAGGCAATAAGCTTGGCCGAAAATCGCTATTGGTCGGCGCGGGGTTTGGCACGTTACCTGATTTAGATGTGCTAATTAATTTTGGTGGCGATGTCGAAAACTTTGTCTATCACCGCAGTTTTAGTCATTCTTTGCTTATACAGCTGCTAGTGAGCCCTTTATTTGCGTGGCTTTTACTTAAAATGAATTGGGCTAAGGGTGTGTCCCTGACGCGTTGGTCGGTTGCCATGTTTTTAATTTTGAGTACCCATTCATTGCTCGATAGTTTTACCGTCTATGGTACACAGTTGCTGTGGCCACTGACGACTTACCCCTTTGGTATATCGAGCATATTTATTATTGATCCTGCGTATACTTTGCCATTGTTGCTCTCTTGTATAGTGCTTTTATTTGTAAGCATGCGCCCTTATGCACAGCGTATTATTACTAATGCATTAATTATCAGTTCGCTATATTTAACGTGGGGTTTAGCGGCTAAATGGCACATTAATGATAAGGTTTATAAGGCGTTGAATACGCAAAATATCACATTTACAGACTTTGAAAGTACGCCAACTCCTTTTAATACTTTGCTGTGGCGGGCGGTAGTCGTTACTGAGCAGGGCCATTATGAGGTTTATACGTCGGTGTTTGATGATGTTGAAAACGTTGATATGCAATTTTACCCAACCGAAAATGCGCTGCTAACACAGCTTAAAGATGCCAAACAGATCAAGCTACTGCAAGCATTTACTAAAGGCCTTTATGGTGTTTATCAACAAGATGAGCAAGTAATTATGAGTGATTTAAGAATGGGTCTTGAAGGTTATTATGTATTTTCATTTGTGGTTGCACAGCAAAAAGATCAGCAGTTGATCCCTGGCCCTTATCAACAACTCAGCAATCGATTTCCACTAGAGAAGCTTGGACTCATTTTTGCCCGCATTACTAACCCAAATGTTAATTTAGAAACTACCGAAAAATAGCCTACATCTCCCTGAAATAGACGGTTGCTTAGGCCTTAAATTTTTAAAGGCAAGATGAGGAAAACCGTTTTAGCAATGCGCCATTCAGCAATACACGATAACTAAGTAAGAGCACTCTGTTCTATTTGAGCAATAAAAATTACCAAGGCGAAGCTCACTTCATTGATATAAATAAAGCTGGGTTGTTAACCGACCCAGCTGCGTTATATTTCACTCTGCAGGTATTACTGCTAACTAATTATGTGGCTATTAGCCAACTATCGCCAGGTACCAATTTGCTAACACTACACCAAATAAGCCTACTAAAAATACAAAGGATATCAACACCATTAAGCCTGCTGTGACGGTTGTTATCACTTTATTCGTTGTTCTACCTGCGTACCTTACTAGCTCAGCTATGAGCAGCGGCATCACATAAGAACATATGCTAATAGTTAATACCGTTGGGCCTGTGAACGTTGCGGTATCAATTCCAAGTGAGCCGAATGTTAAAAACCAAGCAAAAATCATCAGCCTAAAAAATAACACACCATTTGCTGCAAGGTATAAACGGATCGCCCATATTTGATGAGTATTGATATTACGCCCTCTGGCGGCTTGTACTGCTAATATACTCGATAAAATGACCACGCAACCAGCAAATATAGTAAGGCTATGCATTAATGTGTTACCCACTGTTCCTCTAACAATAATGAGATACATGCCAGCCATTGAGATAGTACATGCTAACAAAACGAATACGCGTCCGTTGTAGCGGTGGAATTTGTTATACTTCGTTCTTAATGCGGGTATTAGCTGTAAACTACCGCCAATTATCATCACTATGGCCAGTAACACATGCGTCGCATACAGTATATTACCGGTGGGGTCACTCGCAGCATATGCTGTATTGTTAAGACGACTCCACCCTGACAAACCTGTGGTGACACTGGTCAGGCCATATCCCAATATAAGGTAAGTTACAAAGCAGCCTTGTGCCATGAGCAAGCAAATAAACCACAATTTTTTACTGTTATCGAGGAGCTTTTTGGGGGTTATTTTCATTTTTTGCATCAACATATATTTTTCCATCAAACCTTTCAATAACCCAAATATAAAGACTTACATGGCAAATGCTTATCAAATTCGAAACTTGAGCAACGATATATTGATAATTTTTGCGCTTTAGCTAATTAGTTATAGACACATTCTCTAACAAAGTCTTTTTGCTAATATGAGCGTTACTTTGTACTATGTGATTTAGACAACGTTGTTGGTTTAAACGTCACTTTAAGAGCACGCTATTATGCAAAATTATTCCCCTTATTATCTTCTTCTTTTTGTTTGTTTGGGGTTAATGTTTTTAAATGCGTTGAAAAAAGATAAGCAGCTGGTTCATTATTTATTTGTGATATTTTGTGGCTCGCTTTGTATGGTGGCAGCACAAAAGCTCAGTGCGCAAAGTGTTGGCGCGTATCAATATCTAATTGGGTTGTTTACTTGCGCAACATGTAATGTTTCATGGCTGATTGCAAGAACGTTATTTCGTGAGCACTCGCCAATTTCCCGCAGGCATGTGGCTTTTGCAGTAACCATTGCTGGCTTGATCATGTTTAATCAAACATGGCATTACTTAGTGAGCCTTGATCCTCAGCCTTTACCTACTAGCGATATAATGTGGCGCTTAAAGCAAGGGGTGAATGAGGTCACCATATTGCTTTCATCAAGTATCCTTGCGCTGTCTTTTTGGGAAGCGATAAGGGGCTACAGAGGTAAAACACAATCACAACAACTGCAATCAATACTCTTTGCTAGTGCATTCTTTTTAGCTGTGTTTAATGCCAGCATTCTGCCAAAGTTCATATTTAGTGCGGCTGAAATTGAGCTTTACAATCCCATAATTATTACTTCATCTGCGCTTTTAATTGTATTAGCGATGCAAGCAGTCATGGCCCTTCAAGCAAGAGTGAAAAATGACCAAGCGCTAAAGCAAGAAGATGATATTGGCACTATTAACAATGACACGAGTCATCTAAATGAAAGCGGCAATCAAGATGTAGAGCCTGAATTGATAGTTAGCATTACAAAGCTTATCAATGAGCAGCAGCTTTACTTACAAGCCAGCCTCAAAATTTCAGATTTTGCACAAGCGCTAACGGTGCCTGAGTACAAAGTTAGCCGAGCCATTCGCTATCACTATAAAGTAGCTAACTTTAATTTATTTATTAACCAATACCGCGTTAAGTATGCAAAAAAGTTATTGATATGCGATCAGGCCAAAGAGTGGAGTATTTTAAGCATAGCACTTGAGAGTGGCTTTTCTTCTCTTGCGACTTTTAACCGGGTGTTTAAAAGTATTGTGGGTGACATTCCTAATGAATATCGAAAACAAAACGGTGACTACTATAATGAAGGTATACGGGAGCTTGTTGATTAGCGAGTTATAGGTTTGTTTTTATAGTTAATCAAGAATATTAGATAGCTATAGTGAATGAGTAATTTAGTCAAACTTAGAGTATTATCTGCATTGTATTAACAATAACCGAGAACAGTGTGAACTACTTAGCTCATCTTTATTTGGCGCAGCCTACAGCAGATTCACACTTTGGCAACTTGCTTGGTGATTTTGGCGGTAATAGGCATGTAGAGCAATTGCCAATCACGGTAAAAAATGCACTAGAGAACCACTATTTAGTCGACAAATTTACAGATGCTCACCCTCTAGTAAAGGAAGCTAAACAATATTTTTCGTCTCAGCGTAAGCGCTTTGCGGCTGTAGCTATTGATGTAGTGTTCGATCATTTTTTAATTCAGCATTGGCAACGATTTAACGACCAACCGCTAAGTGACTTTAAGCAAGCCAGCTATCAGCTTTTGAATAACCGTATTGCAGTTATGCCGCCAAGAATGCAAAGTGTTGTAAAACATATGACGCAGAATGATTGGTTTAAAGAATACGAAACCGTCGAAGGGGTCGGGGTTGCACTTGATAATATTGCCAAGCGCATTCGCTTTACTAATACTTTTTCTGGCGCTGCTGCTGATATAGCCCAGCACTACACTGAATTAGATGCCATATTCTTAGCGTTTTTCCCGGAATTGATTAAGTATGTAAATCAACGAGATATTGAAGGAGCTCACGATGCTAGTGTGGAAACTTTTAAATGTAGGTCAGGCTTTAGCTTAAAATGATGCGATGTTGATAATTAGCTTTTGATGGAATAAATTCTGACCCAAAAAGGCCGCATCATAATAAAAACGGCTTGATTGAGGGCTAATATCTGACTTAATCATCAGGCCCTTTTAGGGTGAAAACTAAATGTTTGCGCATATCTTTTAAAATCACGCCTTTTTTTAACATTGCCCCGCTTAAACGCTTTTGCCACTTTAATAGGTTGGGCTCTGCCGCTGCTAATGCTTGCTCATTTGCAAATTGAAAACACATTAACAAAGAGCCCGGAAATAAGTGATATTCCACGTCAAACCAGCATTGCAGCATGCCAGAGAGTTCATTACGGCCTTGCTCTTCAATTGCATCAGTAACTTTAAGTACCAGTGCTTGTTGTTTTATTTGCACCGCAGAGAGTTTTTTCATCGTTTTAATCCAATTAGAGGCTAAAAATGTAGCCATAAAAACCGATTATAACCGAGCTTGTAGATGGGTAACAACTTTGGCAGTGACTTAAATTAAATATCAGATTAAATTGCATTTTAAATGTTTCTTGGTCACTTTACTTACTCTGCTGGTGGGATGAAATTGAGAGACCAGATCGTATGAAGCAGCATCCTGCTTTCATACTTGAGTTGTTCTACTAAACAATCACATTACTTATTAAAAAATCCCCCGCATACATTTACATGCTGGGGGATTTTGTGTTGTTAATTTAATTTGTGGCTAGGCGTCTTTTTAAAAACGCGCTCTTACGCCAAGGCTAACTGAGCGGCCAGGAAGTGGTGCTTCGTCTTTTAAGTAAGATGAGTGCACGCGCGCTTCTTGATCGGTTAGATTGTCGGCTTTTAAATACAATGTCATGTCAACGTTACCTAAATTAAGGTAGTAGTTAGCAGCGGCTGATAGCATGGTATAGCCGTCGGTGGTGGTTTCGTTTGCAGCAATTTTATCTTGCTTACTGTTGCGAGTGACTTCTACTTCCAGTGTGCCAATTACCGTATTCATAATGTATTGAAGAACCAACACGTAATGGTGGGATCCTTGGTACGTTACCGCCTTTATCTAGTTTAGCGCGGGTATAATCCGAAAACACATCCAGACGCCATTGTTCGTTTAAGTGCCAGTCAACTTGTGCTTCAAAACCATACAGCTGTGCATCTTGCTGGGCAAAGAGTACAACAGGTAAACCATCGGTTTCTTCCTCTGATCCTGCGCCGCTACTTTGTAGTTGTTGGTAATCTTGCGCCGTAATAAACTCACCATCACTGAGAACAAGGTTACTAACGTCTTCGTATATGTAGTCATTCACTTGGTTTTGGAACAGGCTTAAGCTTGCATTCCAGTTGTCAGTATTATAACGATAGGTTGCATCTATATTATTAGACACTTCTTTATTCATGCTTTGGCCGTTTTGCACCACCGAATAATTACCGTTATCGTTAGTAAGATTAAAACCACCACCTACTTCGTAAGTGCCAGAGCCAATGTGTGGGCCGTATGCAAAAATTTCAGATGAAGAGGGGCGCGTTCTGAATATGCATAATTAAATGCTAATGAGTGCTTGTCGTTAATGCTCCAAACTACTCCTGCAGAGCCTGAAACCGCCGTGTAATCTTCATCTGCAAATGAGATACTATTATCGGTTGATAGCTCATCAAAAAATTGGTTATTCACTTTATGGGTTAGTTGCTCCACGCGTGTACCAAGCTGCCACAATAAAGCACCTGTTTGTTTTTCTTCCATTAAAAATGCGGCTAAACTATCGGTTTTTGTTGGTGGTGTGAATGCTTCTTCGCCAATCGCTTCAAAATCACTTTTGTTATAATGTAAGCCCATTATGCCGTGCCAACCATAAACCGCGCTGTGCTCTGCCCATAGTCTAGACTCGATACTTTCATTTTTAAAAGTAGTGCCTATTTCAGTCCCTTCAATTTCTGAGTGTTGGTAATCAGTATATGCATTTTGCCAATGCACCGATTTTATAAAACCGTCAAGATTATTCCAATCAACAACACCTTGATAGCGGTCTTGTTTTAACTTAATAAATACACCATCTTCACCCGGTAAACCATATTCTGAGTCCATTGAGCCATAGGCAAAAGCAACCCGAGTATCGTCAGTGATCCAGCCAGCTCCTAAGTTATAACCGTGTGCATCGATTGCTGAGTTTGAGAGTTTAGTACTGCCACCATGTTCATTAATATCAGCGGGAACAGGTATTTTATAGTCACCGGTATTACGGTTGTAAGCATCTATATGAACAGCAAAGTCGCCCGTTCCGGCATTTAAATCAGTAGATGTTGTTTTTGAATCTGCTACGTTATCGTACTGAGCAAATACTTCTCCAGTAATACCTTGTTGTCTTTCAATGGGAAGGCGGTTATCAACCACATTAACAACGCCGCCAATTGCACCACTACCATAAAGCAAAGTAGCAGGGCCGCGTAATACTTCAATTTGTGTGGCCGTAGAGGTTTCGGTTGATACTTGGTGATCGGGGCCAACGCGTGATGCATCAGATGCGCCTAATCCGTTTTGTACAACTTTGATTCGAGGTCCATCTAATCCTCTGATAATTGGACTACTGGCAACGGGTCCAAAATAAGAGCTGTGTACACCGGCACATTTTTTAAGGTTTCGCCAAGGGTTGCTGCTTGGTGCTGATCAAGCTCTTCGCCACTCAAAATAGATACAGGTGTACTTGATTCAAGTACGGTACGTTTAAGTGGTGAAGCTGTAATAACAATTTTTTCTAAATCGCTTTCATCTTTTTGTATTTGTTTCTCTGCTGCCATTGCGTGTGTACTGATAGCAGTTAATACCGCCAAAACTAATGGTGAATACTTAATTTTCATTGTTTAATCTCTAAAATTTGCACTAAAACTGGCTGCTTACCCAATGGTAAACAGTCTTTATAAAACGGTTTTTTAGCAGTGAACTTTAAAGAGTATTCGGTGGATCACGGTTACCTGAAAACGCAACGGTTGCGCTAAATTGCGGGGAGTGTAAAGCTAAAACAGCGCCGTAGCGGTTACTTTCAGGTTCAAATATGCTGGTGGTAGGGGATATTAAATCGTCAAAATCAAACGAACTTATGCAGAGTTGGCACTCTGTGCTGCTTTGTACTGCGTGAACAGTTGAGTGCCACTGTGAAAAAACACTGATCAGCAGTAAAAGCACCATTAAATATTTTAATAGTGTTTTATTGTGTCTGAATGAGTGTAAATTCATGTGTTTCATTAGGTGATAGTATAACGTTGTTTTTTTTGCAATGTCGAGAGCTGAATAAGTAAAATAATCTGTTTAATTATAAGTTTTTACTTTGTTATTTATAATCAGTGGTTTATGTTTTATTTTGATAAATAAAACCTCTAGATCAGACATCAATCAGGGAATAGGCTTTGCTTAGTTAGTTTGCCATTTTTTTATCAGTTCAACGCTTTTTACCCAAAAACGATAATTTATAGGCTGTCGTTATGAGTGACAACGTCAACAGTGACATAGACTGAGCTGCTATGTTTGATAGTGTGAAAGGGTTAAATATGAGTTTTTTTGCATCTTATAGGGCTTTATTAAATGGTGTTAAAAAGCCCTAAATTCACATGATTAATAATTACTTATCAACTTTTAGCGACCATCTTCAAATGATGCAATTGCAGAAACTTTGCTCCAGCTGCCATTTGTATAAAGGATTGTTGCTTCCGCTTTATAAGGTTTAAAAGACCTTATTTCAAATGAGCAAGAAGTACCTGAGGTGCCACAAGATTGGGCTGCATTGGACCAAATTACACTATCGATAGCAGACCCATTGCCGATAACACGAAATACTGCTGTTGCCTTATTTTGACCATAGATGAGTGCCATACATCTATTTGGTGTGTATTGATCATATGCTTGAGTGTCTACATAGCATTCCATTGAACTTGCACTTGCTTGAACAGAAAATACGCTAGCGGCTAGTAAAGTTGCTATTGTTAATACCTTTTTCATTTTTTCGTCCTTATGTTTGTTTGTTTTTCAGATACAACAATATATCAATTAATACACAAAATAAACACTTCATTAACATTTTTATTCATTAATAATAATTCAATCAAGTATTGCAGCCATGGTTATTAAATTCGCGTTTTGATAAGGTTCTTCATTTTTGCCAATAATAGGTTTATCAAGATTGAAATTAGCTAATCCCAAGCGATATGTTTACGGAAAATTACTTTGCTTTTTGATAAGTGCTAGCCGGTAATATATACAGTAGAATAACTAAATAACAAACTATAAAGGCAAGGCTTAGCTGGTTACTCGCTAGGACGTGTTTATACTATTTAGAAATAACAGCCCATTACACTTACTTTTATCAGTTTGAGCTTTGGTTAAGATGTTTACAGGGATCACAAGGCGAGTTGAGGTGTTAATATCGAGTTTATTGTCAGTAAATTTAACATGGTTAGCGTTGAAAATACCCGCTGGAGATAGATTTATTCCCGAAGAACAGGTTAATTAGGTGCAATAAACATATTTATTTAGCATCGTCACTTCATCGATCGCCAAGCAAATGTTGATGCTGCAATGACGATAGCAATTGCAATACCTAAGTAAAGCGTTTCTATAGTTCCGCCAAATTCCACAGCATGTTCTAAAAATAAAATCACTAATACAACTGAGGTAACTTGTACTAAAGTTATTTTTAAATCATGAAAATCTTCTATGTTAAATGCAGCTAAGAACTGGCTCTCATTAGGTTTTGTGGTCGAGATAAATAGACGATATAAACTAATAGCAATTACTTGTAGCGTGATGCCAATTAGCAGTAAGTCAAGAATTTTTAAAAGTTCCACTATTAATTCTTTGCCATCCTTTGCTGAATCAGGGAGGCTCATAATAGTGCTTTTTACTATATGAATAACGATGTTGATACATGAAACGTAAACAAGTAATGATGATATTGCTGCGGTGATGACGGCGATTATAACTAAAAACCGACTGTTTTGAAAAATACGTTCCATGCTACTCAACTTTTGATGATTGTATTATCTATACGAAGGATAGTTTAAATCAGTTTGTTTTTATAGGTATTTTCGCCTTTATAGGGAACAAACGAACATGGGGTGATATCATTGATTTGTTTAATTCAATGTGTAAAAGTGCTGCGGCTAAATGAAATAAGTAATTAGTTTAGAGTATTACCACTTGTAACAGGCGTGACATAGTCCACCCACTTCAGACTTCCCTCTTTAGAGGAGGAAGCCTGAAGTCATATCTTCTTATAAATTGGTTTATAAAGCCACTAAGCTTTGCTCTAACATTGCTTGAATTTGTTTGACTATTTTAGCTTCTGTTTCTGGTTCAAACTGCGCTATGCGCGGTGTATGGATATGCCCAGTAGGAATATCTGAATTGAGTTGATCACGCAGGCGAATACTGCGGTACGAAATTTCGTTAGACAGGTAACCGCCACCGCCGCCTTTTACTGCAATCGCACCTTTTAGTTCAGCTAAAATTTTAGGCTCAAAGGCTTTTTCCAGTGTAACAACTTTGTGATTGTCATTTATCGGAAAGGGCCCTTTGGCTTGCTGCATTTGCGTAATGGGCAAACTAAACTGCACAAATTCGCTGCCAGGCAATGGACGATCGTTTAGGTTTGGAATAAGTGGCGCTTTTGCTGTGCCGCCATAGACAATATTTGCGTTGTCGGGGGCGGTTACGCTGCGCCGCTTACCTGGAAAGCGTTCAAGGTCAAAGTCTTTACTACCCATGCTAACGGTAACTATCATATCTACGTTGTTCAGTGCGTAATAGGGGGCGAGTAATTCTTCAATAATACCTTGATCAAAGTCTTCATAGCGAACAGGCACCATTACAGTATTTATTTCAGCGCTGATGCCTTGATAAGTAATTACTTGGCCGTCGAGTAATAATGCGGCCACACCGGATGGATTACTTTGATTGATGTTACTATCCAACAAAAATGGGTCAAAGCCTGTTAGTAAAATCTTTTTGGTGGTGTTTTTAGAGTAGGCAAGGTCGGTGCGACCGCGACTGCCATTTTCTAGCATTGTTAACAATGTGCTTTGCTCGGCAGTTGTTAATGCAAATTCAGGTTTTGTTGTACGGATTATTTTACTTGAAAGTAGGCGAGCCCAGTAAAGTGCTCTGTCATCGTAGCTTTTAGTGACGGTAATGTGTTGTTTGGCGTTGAGCCAGAGTTGGGTTGAGTAATCATGTAGTAAGTCAGTTGCCTGTTTAAAGTTTCTTAGGCTTTTCCAGCTTTGTTCAAATAGCGCTATATCCTCAGAAAAGATATCTAAAACTTGTGGCATAGCGGTTGTGGCTTGCTTAATACGTAGCTCTTCAACTGTTGGGTTAGCACTAAAAACAGAGCCGGAAGAGAAGATTAAGCTCGCGGCTAAAAGTCGTTTGATCATGGTTTTCCTATATAAGCTGTTTTAATAGTTTGAATGCAAAGGCTACTATCTGATTTAGAGCGAGTAAGCGCAAATAAATACGTTGATTAGGGCTTTAACTCTCATCTTTAACTTTTAATCAGCCTCTAGAGCCTATTTTCATAAACTGCTATCCTTCACTTATTAAGTTGTAATTGAGTAAACAGCATGATTAATGATAACGATGTAATTGACACCCTCGCAGAGCTAGAGGCTTTTTTGTTATTGATTGATAACGGTGGATTGGGCTTAAAAAATGTAGCCGGTGTGGCACTGGCGACCAATAATACCAATGGTCGCCCGTTTGTAGCAGTACTTGATGATAACCACAAGTTGTTGTTAGGTCGCTGGGTAACACAAGATGTGTTTGAAAACGGTAAAGAGCTTGTTCGTAGTGGGCCTAAAAAGTTACATTAATCTTGCAAAGGCAATTGAAAATCAGCCGTAACCTTTTGTGGTAAAAGTTATTAATAGACTTACTCTTTAATGACAACAACACAATTTCGGCCTTGTTTTTTTGCTTTATAAAGAGCTTGATCGGCCAATGATATACTTTCTTTTATATTGTTAGCCGTTTGCGATACCTGATTGATACCAATACTGACAGTAAAGCGAACTTCTTGGTTATTTTCTGTTTTCACAATACACTTTTCAGCGGTACTGCGAATACGTTGTGCGATAATCTTGGCATTGTCAGCATCACAGTTCAGTAATAATATAAATTCTTCGCCACCAAATCGACATGCAATATCATCTACTTTTTGTTGCTTTGTTAAAATATTTGCAAACTCGATAATAACGCGATCGCCAATATCGTGGCCGTAAGTGTCATTTATGCCTTTAAAAAAGTCGAGATCGGCAATAACTATCGACAGCTCTTTTTTTGCAGTTTTGCTTTTTGCTAGCAATTGCGAACAGGCTTTGTCAAAGTAGCGGCGGTTGTATAGTTTGGTTAAAGGGTCGGTATCTGCGAGGCGCTTTAATTCAGATTGTGCTGATTTTATTTTTTCTAATGTTCTGATCCGGTATGACAAAATAAATGCCATCATTAGCGCTTCAAGTACAATACCTATACCCACGCCATGACTATTAATTTGATTTGATTCGGTTATGCCCTTGTAATAAAGCACCGCCAACATATTAAAAATAATAAACATTGCATGACCCAAAAAGAAGTACTTAGCGAGGGGGTCTCGCTTTCGCCATAAAGATATCGATACTCCTAAAGTCACAGTCATCATTAGTGCAGCTAAACTGCTCGCAGGTTTTAATGCGCTAACCAAGTCGAATAGACTATAAAAAATTCGGCTACTAATATAGTTAAAATAATACACAGTGCAATATGCTCTTTGGGGTAGCGCTTTTTGGTTTCAAATATAAGCATCATAAATAGGATTAAAAAACTAGGCATGCTATACAAAGTCGAGTTAAATTGCAGAAGGTCGGCACTAAAAATCCCAAAAAAGTTAGCGCCTAAACCATAGGAAAGTGATACCCAAATGATGCCGGAAATTAAATAAAAGGCATAAACAATGTTTTCAATTTTTCTTGCCGATAAATATAAGAAAAAGTTATAAAGCATTAATGCCAGCATCATTCCCACAAGCAAAGCAATGTAGCTACTACTGCCAACTAATGCGCGTTTTGAGTACTCCTCATCGAAAAGAGCGAGGGCATACCACTGGTGAGAAAAAGTGACGCTTCTAACAAAAATTGTCTTATTTTCACCTGCTGCAAGATGAAATGAAAATATGGCACTACCGCCAAATATATTGGGATGTGGTCCTGGCTTATCTAATTGAATGTTGATTTGTTTTAATAGCTCTCCATTTTTTGTCTCATAAAAATCAACGTCTTGTAGGTGATACGCATCTGAGTTATGCAAAAATAGCCGCAGTTGTTGTGGAGACTCATTGTTAATGATTATTTTAGACCAGGTTATTTTTGCGTTTGGCCCTAAGGTTACTTCACTTTTACTTGGGGTGAATTGTTGCTGTTGTATTTGTTCGAAAGGCATTTCTAGACTTGTATCAATAAAGTAACCCATAGGAAATTGAGTTAAATTAACATTAGCGGTCTTGATATTAACATTAGGTGATTGAAGGCTCTCAGTCTTTGCGTATACACCGCATGAGATAAAAATAAGCAAAAAAAGGTATAAAACACGGTTTACCATACATAAAGTCCCTCTTATGAAAGACTTATTTTTAACTTTAATTGTTTGTTTGTCGAGCAATAAAATAAGCAGCTAGTATATATTTAAAGGGAAGGCTTTAGGCTCTTCAAATACATTGATTATTATTCGCTGGGTTTTAATCTTATTTTAATGTTCCAGTTAAGTCTTTTTTAGATACTTTCAATAACATGGCCTTATTAACTTTATAAAGGGCATAAATAAAAGTGAAAATGATTAAAACAGCAGTTTTTGTAAAATGTGCATGTGTCATTGGTTTGTCTACATTGGCAGTTACTAGTGCGGTTGTGAGCGCAAAGAATGTTAGTGATAGTATTGTGGCCGAGCAACGTGAAGCACTTGATAAAAACACTCAGGGTAAAGGTTTTGGGCCACAATCACCTCGCGATATAGACCAAAATTATGGTACTAACTTACGTAGCTTTGGGATGGCGCCAAGCCGTAGTGAGCTTAATTTATGCAACATTCATTTTCATAAAAATGCGGAGCATAAAGGCGGGGAGTTTACCACTTATGCTGGCAATGGAGATGGCAAAGGTCATCATACAGGTTACCTTTCTGAGCGCAAATTATCAGCTGCTCAATTACAGCCTGTAAAAAGTAAAATTTGTGCGGCAAAAGGTGAGTCGTTAAAGGTGGGTGATACTCTAGAAGTACACTTTGTTTATTCATCAGCACAAGTTACACCTGGCCCGACATTGGGGGCTTGTTTAGCTCAAAGCACAATGAATCCAGCTCTTAGAGTTGAAGGACAAGTAATCGTGCTAGCCAATGACAAAGATGCTGTTAATTTTGCACAGCTTGCAAATGTTGAGCAAGTTAATGGTTATTACCAAGCACCTAATATTCCTACTAATACCGGCATCCCTATTGAGTATTTAGGTTCAACAACGGGCCCTGCATATAATGAAAAAGCATCGCCATTACAAGTTAGTTGGAGTGTTAGACCACACGTTGCCGTAGTCGATATCAACAGCGTTGGTAAGTGGTGTGATGAGAATGTATTTAACGAAGATCATGCCCATGGGGTGCGTAATTTAGTGCAAAACCCTAAGTTGTTATCACCTATTTCTCAGTGATTTAATCCTGTATTTAAAGTGCGAGTAGTCAACTCGCACTATTTTAGATTCATCCTATAACCATTTCCGCGCAACGTTTGAATAGTTAAATTAGGATCTGTTTCTATTTTTTTCTTAATCGGCTGACATACACGTCAATAATATTAGTATTGGGTTCGCTGTAAGTTTGCCATACACGGCTAAGTATCCGCTCACGAGACAGCACCTTGTCTTGATTTTCTACAAAGTACAGCAGTAACTCAAATTCAATTTTTGTCAGTGCTAATTCTTCACCATTTAGTAATGCAATACGTTGCTGAATGAGTAATGCTAATGAGCCAATATTAAGCGTTGTTTGGTCTTGCTGTTGCGGTGCCGTCATACGGCGTTTTAATGCTAATACACGGGCTAATAGTTCGTCAAAATCAAAAGGTTTGCATAGATAATCATCCGCTCCCATTTCTAATCCTTTGACGCGTTCAGGGACTTCGTCTAAGGCAGTTAGCATTAGCACCATAGGTGGGTTGGGAGGGCTTTGACCGCTTCCAATATTGATAAACTATCTTGTGAACCAAATAATCTATCGAGTATCACTATTTGCGGTGAGTTTTTTAATAAACGGCAGGACTTCATGTAATTCATTGATGCTTGTACATTCATAGCCTTCACTGCGTAATCCCCGTGATAGAAAGTTTAACAGTGGTAGTTCGTCATCTGCGAGAAGAATATTCATCATTTGTGTCCTACCGGTAAAGAGATTGAAAATATAGACCCTTGCCCTTGGGTTGAGGTAACGCTAATACTGCCGTCATGAGCTTCGATAATGGCTTTTGCAATTGGCAACCCAAGCCCAAGCCCTTCACTGTGTTTACTAAAGCGCACAAAGCGCTCAAAAATATTATCGACTTCAGCTGCTGAGATCCCTTCGCCATAATCTTTTATAGCAATAGTGATCAATAAATCTGTTCTATGTAGGCTAATATCAATAGGTTGATTTGACTTTGAATATTTGATCGCGTTATCGCATAAAATAGCCAGTACTTGCTGGATCCGTCGTATATCTATGGTGACCAGTTGCTCATTTAGTTCTGTGCTGGCTTCGAAGGTTATAGCACGACTTGGATTGAGCTTTTGCCATTTAGCAACTTCTGATGCGATCAACGACATGATTTTGGTCGGTATAACTTCGAGATTTATTTGATTCATCTCTGCCCGTGTTAATAGTAATAAATCATCAACTAAGCGGCTTAGGCTTACAGCTTGCTCAAGTATTGATGTGAGGGTTTGGTTAAAGTCATCAACCGATACCGATTGCATTCTTAGTGTAACTTGCGCTTCACCTCTGATAATCGTCAGTGGTGTGCGCAGTTCATGTGATACATCAGCGATAAACTGGCGGCGCCGAGAGTCAGTTTTTGTGAGCAGCAGGTTGGCTTCAGTGAGCTCACTGGTGCGCTGTTTTACTTCAAGTTCTAATTGTTTTCTTGATTTTATTGCGTTTTTTTCGTGTTCTTGCAGGCGCAGTGCAAGCTGGTTTATCGATGTTGCAAGCTCTTCAAACTCATCATCTAGTTTTACTGAGATTGGCTTTTGATAGTGTCCTAACGCAATCGAGTTAGTTGCATTAGCGATTAATATCAGTGGTTGATAAAGTTGATTAAACAGCCAATAGCAGCCATATAATATTAGCGGAATTGAGAGGGCACCTAGGCCAATCGCAAACCATAAAATAGTGGTATTAAGCATCTCAATTTTTGCATTGATCGCCGCCACAACACGTGCCTGACGCGCTACTGCCGAGTTGATTGCCTCTCTAAATTGATCGTCTATGGTTACTTCAAGTAAGCGTTTTAGCTGTGCTTGCTGATTTAAAGGCGCTTTGTTATCACTGCTTACTACGGCTCTAAATTCAACAGTTATTTCATCAATGAGCCTTACAAGTTCATCGGTGTCTTCAACGCTGCCTTTAGTGAAGGATAGGCCTAATGCATTGCGTTGCTCAATCTCCAGTTTTTTGATTTGGTTAATTGATTGCTGGATCAGGTTTTGTTTTTTTCGTACATAGGCTTGGTTGGCATTTTGACCAAAAATGATTTCATCGGTTAGCTGTTTAAAAAGTCGGTAAGAGATACTCGATAGCTTTTCATGCTCAACTAATAATGACTGAGCAATATTACTTTGTAGCAGGTTTTCGCGAGTTAAATGAGCGGAAATTGCGGTGCTCAGTAGTGCCAAAAATAAAATAAAAGCAGTTGTCAGGCCAAAATAAAAAAGTTTGCGCTTATACATAGTGGTTTACTGATTTGGGACGTTTGATAAGGGTACATGTAAGGTTTTTGCTACGCAATAGACTCGTAACTAAGTACCGAGTCTAAAGCTTACGTAGATGACGATAGCTGCTCTATAAAGCTAAATAAAAGCAGGTAAATAGAGGCTGTTACCTGCTTTTATTATATCGAAAATGAATCGCTATTTTTTTAGTTCTGCGGTTTCGTCTTGCGTTTGAAAGTCTTTAAACAGGTCACCCTGCGGATCATCGGTATCAAAGACTGCATTGTTTTCTTCATATTCATCATCAATTTCATCGACCACCAACATTTGCTCGTGGGCAGTCGTTTCTTCTATTCGTGGATCCATGGTCGCAGCCAGAGGCGAGTTGGTAACGTCTGATGTGCCTACAACGTAATCACTCGACTCCGGTTGTTCTACTTTTTGTTTCGAATTAATGTAAGTGAGTAATAAGTACATTATCACCGTTAATAATGCGATGGAGGCATAAAGGGCTTGGTGACCAAAATAGGTCATAACTTGTGCATTGGCAGTTGAACCAAGTGCTGCACCGGCTCCAAAAACAACTAATAACGCAGATGACACGCCAACGCGCTCTTCATCTTCAACGCGTGAATTAGCTAAGGCTGAGGATAATGGATATAAAGTAAAGGCGAACAACCCAAACATAAAAGTGAGTGCAAAGGCGAGTGTTTGCGTAATAGGTAGCAAAAATAAAGCCAAGCTAACTACACCAATCGCAACCGCATTGGTGCGGATCAACACGCTACGACGTATTTTATCCGACAATATCCCCATTGGCCATTGCGCGATCAGACCTGCAAAAATAGTGGCAGACATAAAAATGGCAATTTCTGACGAATTAAACCCAGATGACTTGGCAAATGTTGGTGCAAGGCCGTAAAAGCTGCCATTTATAATACCCGCAAAGTGAACAGCTGTAAGTGATTGCGGTACTTTTTTAAAGTAGTCAAACAGACTGACTTGAATTGGTTTTAATGGCTTGGGGTGAATCCTACGAGTGATTGAAATAGGAATAATGCCAATTGCCAGCGCCATGCACACTAAAAATAGTGGTGCATAGCCAAGCTCTGGGAATTCGGCTAATGCAAATTGACCTAAAATCATACCCAGATAAGAGGTGATCATATAAAACGAAAACACTCGCCCGCGAGACTCTGGTGCAGCTTGTTCGTTGAGCCAGCTTTCGAGCACCATGTAATTACACATCATACCAAGGCCTACAAATAGCCGCAGGGCTAACCATAAATAAATATTATCGCTAACGCCATGTGCTGCAACGCACGCTAAAACAGCGGCGGTACTGGCTGCAAAGGTTCTAATATGGCCGACCGATTTAATAAGGTGATAACCAAGCTTTGAGCCAAGCAACAAACCCATGTAATAACACGAGGTCATTAACCCAATCCAAAAGGTCGAGATGCCATTTTTCCCTAAATAGAGGGCTAAATAGGTGGTGAGTAAACCGGTGCCAATAATTAAAAATAGATTAGCAAAATATAGTGACGGAAATGATTTCATTTAAATGCAAATAATAAGCTTTGACCAATAGATACTAGAATAACTAGGGATGTTTTCCAAGTAGTTTAAAGTCTTCATTGGTATGCTTTAGCAATGCATTTATTAACTTTATATCGTAATAACTCCACAAATAGACAAAATCATTATTAGCCATTACCATTGTTATAAATTTACTTACGCACGCTAATTTATGTCTTTACCTTCCTGTCCTAAATGCCAATCTGACTTTGTATACCAAGATCAAACCTTGTTGATCTGCCCTGAGTGCGCTTATGAGTGGGATCCAGATGCGATACTGTTAAATGATGTGATTAGCGTAAAAGATGCCAATGGCACGCTTTTGTGCGAAGGCGATAAAGTGACTGTAGTAAAAGATTTAAAAATCAAAGGTAGCTCACAAGTGATAAAAATTGGCAGTAAAGCGGTTATACGCTGGATAAAAGATGCTAAAGATCATCAGCTCGATTGTAAGGTCGATGGCGTAGGCGAAATGATAGTGACTGCTAAATTTGTTAAAAAAGCCTGAACAGGCTTTGCACTGAGTGATTTACGAAAAAACATGGTTTGTATAAAGTCCTTACTAAATTAGGGGAAGCAAGGACTATCGCCTTAGTTGCTTGCAACAATCATAATTACATACGCATGTTTATAACTGCTCTGCAGTACCCTCATTTGGATGTGTTGTAAATAAATTCACTTGTGCACTTGGTTGGCTGACGCTGTTTTTTGTAAGGCAATATAGAGATCTGAATGCACGTAGATGCCGTCTTTACCGGATGTCATACCAGCAATTTCAAACCATGATAGTAATTGCCGCTTTCTGCCAGCAAGTTCTAATCGAATACCACGTTTTTTAAATATCACGTCTAAATCGGCGAGCATGGCCATGACACTTAAATCTAAATGGGTGAAGCAGGGGACTGCGTCGATAATAACGCATTGCGTGTCGTCTTTTTGCCGCGCATATTGTTCTAGCAAACGCCGTTTAAAGTAACCGGCATTAAAGTAAGTTAAAAGGAGAATTAAAACGATAAATAAAGACTCCTTGTACTGACTTTGCTTTATCTGTGGCATCAAGGCTCCTAACAACGCCCTTAATATCAACACCTAATATATTGTCGGTAGGGCGCATTACGGTGCGAATAAACTGGAATAACCCCAATAGTACAGCGAGAGTGATGCCTGGTATTACGCCAATAAATAACACTGCGAATAAGGTGGCTAGCGCAAGGTAAAATGCTTGTTTGTCTTTACGCTTTAATAGCCAAATGGCTTTTAAGTCTAATAAATGGATTGAAGCAATAATAAGCACAACACCTAATGCTGCACTGGGAATAAATTCTAGGGGAGCGGTTAAAAATAGGGCGATAACAGCAATAATTCCCGCTGCGATAATCGACACTAATTGCGTTTTACCACCGGAATCATCGTTAACAGCTGTACGAGAGTCTGCACCACTGACAGCAAAACCTTGTGATAAAGCAGATCCAATGTTCGCAATACCTAACGCTCTAAACTCTTTGTCAGCATCTATGTCGTAACCATTTTTAGCTGCAAAACTGCGAGCGGTTAGCATCATACTGACAAAGCTAACTATTGCTAAGTTAAGTGCAGGCACGACAAGTTCACGAATAATACCAATATCATAAATAGGGGTGTTAAACACTGGAAGGCCACCGGTTACAGTGCCAATTGTGTTGATATCAAACTGCTTTAAATTAAAAACCCACACTAATAGGGCACCAAATGCGATAGCAAACATAGATGCTGGCCAAGTCGGTTTTAGTCGCTTCATGGCAAAAAACACCGAGGGTAAACAGGGCCATTAATAGAGTAGGGATGTGGGTTTGTGATAAATAAGTAGGCACACCTCCTAATCGTTCAAGTAAATATCTGTCATCGAAGGTAAAACCGAATACTTTAGAAAATTGGCTGACAATAATCGTAATTGCAACACCGTTTAATAAGCCCATTAAAATAGGCTTAGATAAGAAGTCTGCTAATACCCCTAATTTAAATCGGCTAGCAATAAAGCACCAAAAGCCGGTCATCGCGGTCATAGTTACAACGAGTTGCCAGTGTTTAACACTGTCTCCAGCTGCAAGTGGTGTCACCACCGCAGCAATAACCGCACATGTTGCAGCATCGGGTCCGACAATCAATTGTTTGGAAGTACCAAACAAGGCATATAAAATCATGGGTAATATGCATGAATATAGCCCAACAGCGGCGTTAACCCGGTAAGTTGTGCATACGCGATAGCAACAGGTAGAGCAACGGCGGCAACGGATAATGCAGCCCTCACATCATCAGCAAACCACTTTCGTTCATAATGAAGTAAAGTGTTTAAACCTGGCATAAAATCATACAAACGCGACAGCACTAAAGTTTCCTTATTTAATCGTAAGCACACTTGGATAGTAAATTTAATATATTAACAAGTATAGCTCAGGGGTGAGGATTTTTTTAATAAATAGCAGATACTTAGGCTTAGGACTGCTTTTGATTGAGTGTTAAGTCTGATGAAAAAGTTTAAGGTTGAGCGATATTAGCTGGTTGGTGTTATCACATTGCTAATATCATACTAGATGGTGAATAAGATAAAACCAGCGCAATGGCTTTATCTTAGAGTGTGTAAATGCCTATTGGAAACTTTTAACGTGCAGAGTATTGGTGAGCCTTTAATACTTCAAGAGAGACTACTTGTAACGATTTTTCATGGGTGGCCTCAAGTATAACCGGCGGAGCTACGTTTTCAGCAACCGCATGGTGCCAGCGCACGGCACATAAACACCATTTATCACCAGCCTTTAGGCCTGCAAAATCGTACATTGGATTAGGCGTTATCAAGTCATTGCCTTGTGCTTTTGAAAACTGTAAGAATTCTTCAGTCATGATGGCACATACACTGTGGTTACCAAAATCAGATGCAGGGACATAGCAAAACCCTTCTCGAGTGTAGCCTGTATTCCCGCAGCACAAATGCAAGCGCGTACCTAATACATTTATTGATTGCTCATAAAACTACCTTGTTATAATTTGTATTGTTTTACATTCAGTCTGCTTCAGACTATGTGAAAACGTGGTGGATGAAAAGCTTATATTGATAGATAGCATGGAGATCACAAATAACATAGCCATTAAAAATATTAAACGTCAGTTCATCAAACTAATGGCGAGGCCAAAATCAGTTCAATATTCATTTATAGTTGCTTGCTGTGTAATTATTGTGCAATTGTGTTTTAGTTGGCTTGCAATTTTTACGTTTACTGTACTAGTAAAAATTTATTATGGTAACTTGCAGCTATTATACGTTTGTCTTATATCCAGAATCTATATATATATATATATGTGAATATGGTATTTGAATAGCTTCTGATTTCAAATAAACACTTAATTGTAATTGGCAGTATAATTACAGTTTTTATAAGCTCTCGATGTATCAATACCATGGAGCTTTACATTGTTACACGTGAGGAAAAATGAGTAATCTAAGTCTGAAAAACAAGCTGTTGCTATTAGCTATTTTGCCGCTCACGCTGCTTTTAATTAGTTTAATGGCCAGCTCATATTATTTAGAGTATCAAAATCAGCAGCAAAATTTTGTATCGTTTAAAACAAAATTAATTGCTGACAAAGAAAGTTTATTAGCAACTGAGGTTGAGATAGGCCGCCAAATAATTAATTACGAACTAGCCAAGGGGACTAAAGAAGATGCAAAAAATGCATTGCGAGATCTCACTTTTGGCAAAGATGGTTACTTTTTTATCTATGATACAAAAGGCGTTAGTATTTTCCATGCTCTATTGGGTGATGCAATTGAAGGGCAAAATAAAATAGCCATGACCGATCCCAATGGTAAAAAAATAATTGTTGGATTACTTGAGCAAGCAAGACAAGGTGGCGGTGCTTTTTATTATGATTTTCAAAAGCCTAATACAACGGGGTTAGTTGAAAAAATGGGTTATGCAGCGATGGTTCCTGGTACAGATTGGATGCTAGGAACGGGCGCTTATATGGATGATATTGAAGCTGAGCTAACAAAGTACCAAGCAACAATACAAGCTCATATGAATGAAAAAGTAACGACCCTGTTATTAATTGCATTATTTTGGGTGATGTTGACGGTGTTTTTTGCCTTAATTGCGGCAAACAATATGGTAAAGCCTATCCAAAATATGGTGCAAAACTTAGATGATATAGCAAAAGGCGAAGGTGATCCGACTAAGCGCTTAGAAGTGCATAGTAATGATGAAATTGGTCAATTGGGTAATTCATTTAATGTGTTTGTTAGTAAACTACATAGCATTATCACCAATGTGGCAGATGTAACTCGTGATGTAAAAGATTCATCAAATGATATCAATACACAAACACAGTTAATTGAAAATCAGTTAGTAAACCATAATCATGAAACTGAGCTGGTAGCAACGGCGATCACCGAAATGTCAGCAACATCTCAGGAAGTCGCGCAAAATACCACACAAGTGGCGGTATCAACTCAGTCAGCCACGCAAGATGTTGCCAATGCTCAAAAATGTGTAGATGTTTCTTTAGAAGAAGTTTCAAATTTAATGAGTGAGATTAATCAAGCTGCTGAACAGGTTAATTCATTAAGTGAACAATCTAAAAAAATTAACAGTGTATTAAGTGTTATCGGTGGCATTGCTGAGCAAACTAACTTATTGGCCCTTAATGCGGCTATTGAAGCTGCAAGGGCTGGCGAGCAAGGCCGTGGTTTTGCGGTTGTAGCTGATGAAGTGAGAAGTTTAGCCAGTCGTACACAAGAGAGCACGTTAGAGATTAATGAAATGCTTAATGAGTTACATACGCTAGTCACAGCAGCGGTAAAGGCAATGTTGGCAAGCCAGCAAAGCTGCAATCGCTCAGTTGAGTCATCTCGCGCAATTTCTGAAAGTTTAGGGGCGGTAACCAGCTCGGTTACCACAATTAACGATATGAGCACGCAAATAGCTACAGCTGCCACAGAGCAAAGTAGTGTAACTGAGGAAATTAACCGTAACGTTTTTGCGATTCAAGAAATCGTTAATGAGCTAACACGTTCAATTAAAACAACCTCATCAGTTAGTCATCACTTAGCTGGTCGAGGGGAGAGTTTAGGCAATTTAGTAGGTCAGTTTAAGATCTAATATAAACAAAAAGTGGCGATATTATTGTTGATCAGTAATAAATAAAGATCAGGCTTTAAATAGCCCGATCTTTGACTTTAAATATAAATTAGTCAGTTTAAACTGAACACAAAACCGCTAGATTAGCTGCTGAGTTTGCCCGTTGACGACTCTAAGTGTGCACGCACAAACCATTGAAACTGTTCTAAATCGGCAAGTTGGCTAATTAGCATATCCTCAGATACCGGATCGAGCTCTGATAGCTTACCAATCGCACTTCGGTGATCGCCATTAATCCCATTATATACTTTATCAAGCGCAACTAAGTGATCTTTTACCAAGCCCTTACCAATTGAGTAATCTTGCCATGAACGACGATCAACTATCGATTTTGGAGTACCAACTGGAACTCCGCCCAACGTAGCGATTCGCTCGGCGATGGTGTCGGTCATTGCTCTGATCACTTCAACCTGAGGGTCGAGCATTTCATGCACGCCAATAAAATTTGGGCCAACTACATTCCAATGAATATGTTTTAGAGTCAATTGTAAATCGATCAGTGCGACCATGCGGTTATCAAGTGTAGCAATGGTATTTTTTGCAGATTCTTCATTTATACCTGGGGCAGTAAATTCAGCGATTTTGTTTGTTTCGTTATTGTTACTCATTATTCCTCCTGATTTATAAGGAATGTTCACAGCGTCTAATAAAGTCTATGAACATGCGTTAGTTTATATAAAGCAATGGTTGTGCCGATAAAAATTATTTTTTAAGTTGCTGATATTTAATGTTTTGTATTTTTTCAAAGGAGGGGGATGAAAGCTTTCTTTGATATGCCATGAAAAATATGCACTTTTTTGTAAAATCTGCAAAACAAAAGGTGCTGTTACGTGTTAGCGAATTGCTTACTATTAATAATAACTGAGATGCAGGAGTGTATTGTCATTGTTGATTAATCATCACTTACATATACTCAACTCATCTTGTTATTAAAGGAGAAGTGCATGTTGAGATTTTTTTCTATCGAGCAGGGGGTGATCAAAGAGTTAGAGCCTTCATCCGATACCTCTCTTGAAGTATCAATCAGAAATGCACACTGGATTGACACAATCAACCCAACGGAAGATGAGCGAAATACGCTCGCAAAAACGCTCAATATAACTTTTCCTGAGTCAGGGGATGTGCAAGAGATTGAAGCTTCATCGCGATGTTTTATCGACAATGAAGGCTTGCATGTGCATGCATTGTTTATGTCGCCCAATGAAGGACGTTTTAATACGGTAACAGTTGCCTGTTTACTACAGGATAACTGTTTGCTGACCATTCGCGATGACGAGCTGGCTGACTTTCGATTGTTACGCTTAAGAGCACGTAAAGGTCAAGTAATGTGTGATACGCCAAAACAGTTATTGGTTACATTATTCGATCAAAAAGTCGAAAACCATGCTGATATGCTCGAGGATATGCATCATCAGTTAGAGAAGCTCAGTGCATATGTACTAGAAGAAGATGACTCTGATCTAGAAGAAGCGGTTAGTCGTATCGCGCGTTTAGAGGATGCGAATGGGAAAGTGCGTTTGTGTTTAATGGATACGCGGCGCAATATTTCGTTTTTAATACGTCGTTTAGGTGTACAAAATGAGGATCGCGAATCACTACGAGAAATTGTACTTGATATAGATACGCTAATGTCTCACTGTACCTTTTTGTTTGATAAGGTGAACTTTTTGATGGATTCAACACAAGGTTTTATTAACATTGAACAAAATCAAATTATCAAAACCTTCTCTATTGCTTCGGTGGTTTTTTTACCACCTACCGTAGTAGCCAGTGTATATGGGATGAACTTTAATATAATGCCTGAGCTGCAATGGGAATGGGGTTACCCATTTGCAATTGGCATTATGTTGCTATCGGGCTTTGCCCCTTATTTATTTTTTAAACACAAAGGCTGGCTGTAGTGTGTGCCAATGAATACTTGGCATACACTATTATACGAGTTTATATTCATTTTATACGGATAGCGGTCTTATTATCACCTTGCATTAAGATAATAAAGCGGCCGCTAGGCGCACAAAGTCGGACGAGGTAAGTATACCCACGAGTTTATTTTTTTCAGTGATCACAGGCATGCAACCATGGCGGTTATCAACAAAAAACCGAGCAACATCTTGCAGTGGTTGGGTTGCTAGTACAGTGGCAAAATCGGTTGCCATAATAGTGTGTATTTTCGTTTGTTTTTCCTTTCGTTCAAGTGCGCTAGGACTGTAATTAGCCATAATATTCATCACTTGGGCAATCATGATTTTTTGTGTCAACATACCCACTAGTTCGCCATTGTTATCAATTACCGGAATATGGCGGATATTTTTTTCCTTCATTAGATTATGTGCGTCGTGTAGGGTGTTTTCTGCACTTACGGCAAATGGATCTGATGTCATTAAATCTGCAACTGTTTGGCTCATTTTGGCTCCCGTGAAATCACTAACTAGAACTTTGGTTAAAAGGTTTACTAAAATAGCTACTGGAGATAGATGGATTATCCAGAGCTCATATTATTAATCATTCTAGCCTTATTTTTTCTTATTGCACTTTATCAAGATCAAGGCTTTGGTTTTTTGTATAGGAATAGTTTTTAGCTTGGTCATCAGCTGGTTTAGATTTATAGCCACTGGAGATATATTTACTCTCCGAAGCTCAGATTATTTATCTTTATGCGAAAAATTATCCCTTAGTGTACCAACCCAGTTTGAAAATTTATGTATCGCCGAGTTGCCTTTGCCCAGTAGCTCATGCATTTCTGCTTCAAAATGGGTTTGTTCTTTACTACTTGGCTCTGGTAATGGCGGTAAAATATGAGCAAAGTAGGTTTTATCAAGCAGGCGGTGTAATAACCGCTCGCCAATAAAGGGCTTGCCGCTGTTGAGCGCTCTAGCTCCTTTAATTAGGTTACGAATATCATATTGGGTTGGGCTAATGTCGGGCACTTGTTTAGGGATATTAAGTAACTTATATACCCCAATACGTGCTGTACGAATAGAGGCTTCCATCGTGAATATAATATCGTTGTGGGTTTCAACAAATTGACCAATCAAACCTAAGTTTGTACAACCTTCAGGAACTGAGGTGGGTCTGTCACCAGCTGCACGAGTCATAAATTGAGCTGTGATATAAGGCATTAGCGCTGTACGTATCTTGGTATTGGCAATGATTTCATCAAGCTGCTGTTCAATGCCCAAATGGTAGCAAAGCTCCGTAATTATTTCTTCACCGCTACATTGTGGCATTGTTTTAACGATACGATTACCTTGTTTGTCCATTAATAAACCATAGACCCAAAGTACTAACGTATCATCGGGTTGATCTGGAAAATGAGGTTGGCGGTTACACGTTACACTCAATAGCCAGTTAGAGTCTGTAAAAGTAATAATGCCGCCAGTTACCGTGCGACCAGAGTAAGGATCGTTTACTGATAATGTCTTTAGCTTATCTATAAGTGGGGATGGCTTGCAAGTCAGTGTGGCTGACTCCCACATAGACTTATCAATATCGCCATAAAATTTTTCGGGTTTACCAAAAACAGCTGATTTCTTCGCGAGGTTTTTCCATAAATTCCACCCGCTATTTTCGCCAGGATCATGTTTTTCACAGTTCAGTTCGGGTACATTTTGCATGTCGCCATAAGCTGTATGCTCTGTCATTGAACCCGTTAGTGCATAAACTAAATCGTCTGAAGCAACGTTAATATGCTGTGCTTCACCTTTTACAGTGGCATGGATCCCCGTTACGGTTTTTTTATTACCAGTAAATGTTATATCCAGATCGTTTACACGGCTTGCAAATTGAAAATTTACGCCTTTGTCTCGTAATAAATTAGCAAGCGGTTTAATAAAGGTATCGTATTGATTATATTTAGGAAAAAGTAAAACAGACATGTCGGCAAAGCCATCAATAGAATCAAGAAAGCGATGCAAATACAGTTTAGTTTCTAACAAGCTATGACAATTTTTAAAGGCAAACATAGTACGAAATAAAAACCAAAAATTGCTTTGTAAAAAACCTTTGCTGAAATAGTCTTCAATGCTGAGATCGTCAAGCTCTTCTTTGCGCTTGAGCATTAAACGGATCAGCTCCCATTGCTGGGCTTTATTCAGGCCAAAGTCACTTGCATCGAGTATCTCACCGCATTTATTTATTAAACGGGCTTGTGAGTAATTAGCGTCGTTATCATTAATTAAACGGTACTCATCAAGCACAGAATAGCCTTCGGGCAGTTCAACAGCGGGAACGTCTTGAAACAGATCCCACAAGGTGTCGTAATTCCAGTTCATTTCACGACCACCACGAATAATATAGCCGTCATCAGGGTTACCCGCGCCATCCATTGAACCGCCTTCAATATCCATTTCTTCCAAAATGGTAATATTTTCAGCGCTCATATGGCCATCACGAATCAGATAAAATGCCGCTGCTAGGCCACCAATACCTCCACCAATGATCCAAGCATTACGTTTTTCTATACCAGGTGTAGGCAGCGTTTTATGACGTGCATAAGGAGCAATAAAATCATGAGGGGCAAGGTATTAAGTGATTTATTGCTCCAAAAATCAGCCGTTGCGTCAGCTTCATGTTGGAAATTACTTGCTGCGGTTGCAGAAATATTAAACTTCGCTATTGCTTTATTCGTCATTAGCCATCCCTTTTCATGAATATAGATAAGTGTCAGTACTGTTTGCAAGTCTCTCCATAATTGCACGAGGCAAGCATAGTCATGTTGCAGTAGATCAAAGTTTTAGTTCGCGAGGGGTTTATAAGTTAGCTGCTGGAAATTGATTTGTTATCCGAAATTGAGGTTAACAATGGCAACTTAACCAAGTTGCCATTGTTAAGGCGTTTATTTGTTTTATTACTCACAGCATACTAAAAAGTACCGAGGCGACTAACAATACAGCCATAAAAATATTGAATGCTCGTAGGCGCTTGCGATCTTTTAGCCATACTTGTAGCCTTTGTCCGACTAACGTCCATGAGCAGACACAGGGTAAATTAACTATACCGAAAATAAGGCCTACAAGTACCACTGCGCCAATTCCTTTGGATGGGGCATAAACACTTACTGCACTTAATGCCATAGTCCAGGCTTTCGGGTTAACCCATTGAAATAAAGATGCTTGTACAAAAGAAAAAGGTCTAGTATCGCTATTTTTAGCACCGATAGGAGTTTTATTACTGGCAATTTTATAAGCAAGATAAAGCAAATAAGCCATGCAAAGCACTTTTAATAGCTGGTAACTCCATGGAAAAAAGTCAAACAATTGCATGACACCTAAACCAACCAATACGAGCATGATCACAAAGCCAATTGTTACGCCGAGTAAATGTGGCAATGAACGTTTAAAACCAAAGTTAGCGCCTGAGTTCATTAACATCAGGTTGTTAGGACCTGGGGTGATGGAAGATACAAGTGCAAATAATGCTAATGCTGATACCAATTCAATATTCATTTATAGTTGCTCAGTTGATAATGATTGTGCAATTATATTTTGTATGGCTCGCAATTTTTGCGCTTATTAATCTATTATAAATTTACTTTAGCAACTTAATATGAAAAAAGATCGAATTAACGACAGGATATTGCAAGAATTAAAGCGCAGTGGTCGAATTGCCAACGCTGAACTTGCTGATTTGGTTGGTTTATCCCCATCAGCATGCTTGCGCCGTGTACAAGAGTTAGAAAAAGCAGGTGTGATCAAAGGCTACCGAGCAGTTATTAATAATCAAGCGTTTGGACTTGGTTTTGTCGCGTATGTGGGGGTGGGTTTAAATGAGCACTCTACGAAATCTCAACGAGCTTTTGAACAAGCACTTGAGTTTATTGATGAAGTTAAAGAGTGCCATAATGTCACAGGAGCATTTGAATATTTACTTAGAGTAGAAACCGCTGATATTAAGTCTTATAAAGCATTCCATGCTGATGTTTTAGGATCAATCCCCCAGGTACGAACGATCACTTCGCATGTAGTGATGGACTCACCAAAAGATGAGCGGGCGTAAATGCTAGCGCTAACGGTGCGATGCCACTTTTAATTTTATGCTGAGTCCTTGTTTGGTGGTTTATGTCACTTTATTTACCCAACAAGTAGCAGTAAACAGGCTACTTGTTGGGTTTGATATGCGCTCAAGATTGAGGTTAAAGCACGTTTAATTAAAAGTAACTATCATCGCTGATACGCAATGCCATACAATCGCTGTGGCCGTTTATAATCATGCATTTATCAACGCGTACGCCAGCACCGGCGTATTTACCTGCTGCGGTAAAACTACATATTTGCACAAAGTAATCAGCTACTTTAGGAAGGGCAAATAACTGCTGGTATATTTGCTCTTGAGAGGCAAAATGACCCGTTGTTTTTTCTATTACGTGTTGTTGTTCATCAACGAGTTGAATATTTGCACCGCATCGACCAACAATCGGTTTAACGACATAGCCTGTTTGCAATAGTTCATCATTTAAATCAAATGCAGTATTGAGTAAAAACGGATGATTTGGAAATAAACTCCACAGTACTGGCAAAATTGCTTTATTACTGGGTATTAATGTCCACAGCGGCTCAAAAACCATCACATTTTTACGAAGTAATACATCGACCAAACGTGGGGTTTTACCAGATTGCCAGTGCGGCTCAAAATCATCGCTTTGGGATTGATCAGCCTCACACTCTAGTCTTATTTGATCAAGAGCGGTTTCCCATGACCATGTTTTCCAAACGTAACTGAGTTTTTCGCCATCAGCGTCAACAATATTACCCGCTGCGTCCCAGTGTAAATCAGTCAAACCAATGATTACTTTGCACTCAAAACCAGCGGCTTCAATAGCTTCTTTCATAAACAATGCATGGTAATGTTCTTCTGGCTCATCATCTTGCAATATATGGACAAGGCCGTTTACTTCACTTTTTCGCCATGCCCTTACTAAATCTTTAAATAAATCATGGCCGGCATCAATACCCGTTTTAACACCAAAGTGTTTGGCCCATTTACCTTGTACTTTGCCACTTTCCATATAGCACGATGCTGAATCGCAGTTGTATTCATAGACTTTCAAGCCTGCGGGAGTTAATGCAAAATCAAATCGACTGGTGATCAGTTGATTTAAGCGATTACCCCATGATTGGCGAATCTTAGTGAGCACCGCATCGGGTAAATTAAACTTTTTTAATAGCTCAGGATGCTGCAGTACATAGTCTGTTGCATGCATAAACAAGCCATGTAATTCATTGGTAGCATGTTCAATAGTTTGTTGAGCGGTTTTTGAAATTGTAAAATAATGATGTTGATCAGCATTAACTGAAGTCAATTTATGCCCTTGCATCATTTCTACGTAGGCTGCTTCATCGTCATTGGCAATGTTAAGCCATGACTTAGTGGCTTGCCCATAATCAGTTGCATATTGGGCTTTTATGGCAAACAGATCAGTGTTTATTTCAGGCGTAGGTTCACTAAATTCGCTGTACTCAGTTTGTGTCATCCAGCCTAAAATAGTGGCGTCACTGTAAGAGCACTCAATCCAGTAGTCACCTTCTTTTGTGACTTTCGCTTTGAGTTCGCGACACCACTGTTGATCTTGCGGCCATAGCTGATGGGCCACGTTTTGTTCAGCAAGACGAATTTTATCCTGATGTACTTCAACCACCACCGCAACATGGCCAGTTTCTTCAAATTCACCGCCTTCTTCCCAAATGAGTAAACTTCCTACCACTGGGTGGTGTTTTGCACCATTACGAAATGCTTGTAAAGGCAACCTGGTTTGATTGTTTATGTCACGCACTGAGCGTAGCTCAAAAATATCGTAAGCCATTGCAACATCATCAAAAATATAGCCATGATTGAGATACATCCAGCGTCGCGCAAATTCAACACATTGCCATTTATAGCCCATGTAAATACCATCGAGGTAACTACGATAGGCGCTACGGTTAGGATAAATTGTTTCGTCAGCTGTATCGTAATCAGACGAATAAACAGCAACATTACCAGGCGCATAACCTAATAATTCACCAAACTGACTGACAGGAACGCGGGATTTAATAGACAAAGTAATTCAAAATTAAGGAGTGATAATTTGCAGACTATAGGAGTGAATAAGGCCGATAGCAAGATAATAAATATAATCTTTCAGGCATTTTATATGTTGCTGCTAGATGCGTTAACCAACCGTTATTGCGTATTACAAAGAGCTCATTAATCACTTAATTATCATTTAGTTGATTTACGTCTTTATTGTCCCCATATTAACTAAAAACAGTCATTAAAGGGAAGTTATGCGTCATTATCCATTATATAAAATTGATGAAAAATGTTTGCGTCGCTTAGGTCAGGGAGTTTTAAAAACTTATAATTTAAATAAAATTATAGGTTTAGATACTGAAAAAGCAATCGCTAAAGAGTGTGAAGACTTACTTGCGCTGAATGAAGATTGTAATGCAGAGCATTTTGCCGAGCTTCGTCAAAGGCGGGTAATTAGTGACAGCGTGCCAGATGATGATCTATACGCGCAAGTTGTAGAAGCTGATGATGGTAGCTTATTTATAGTCAGTGTTTGTCGTAATGATGATGACGAGACTATGTTTGAAGTGTTTAGTGAGCATCCGTTATCAGAACCATTACTTGCAAAGCTGGTCCGCTATATTAGTAAGGTATTTTGCTGGTGTACGCCTAGATATATTTGTGTATGGCCAGCACCAGGATCAATACCAGCCAAACAACTGCTAAGTTTGGTCGGTAGCCGCGCTGTTGATTCATTGTTAGCAGCACAAGATCCTAAACTGACTGTTGATGAATTACTCTGTGCAGATATTGCATTGCAGCCGTTTGAACTTGATAAAGATTGGCCTTGGTATGAGCGTGACTATACTCAGTTTTTAATGCAGCATCCTGAAATGGCAACAATAGTACCAATTAGCGAAAAAGACGATATCAGCGAAGCTATTGCAGCCGGATTGTGCAGCGCGGCGTTTTATAGAGGCAAGCCACTGGGTATGATAATGGCTGAGTCGAGCGATGAGCTAGGGTTTAACGGTTTACTAATCAGTGATATTTTTATTACTGGGCAATTTAGAGGACAGGGCTTTGCATCCCCAATGCAGCGTTTATATTATCAACAGCATATGCAAGGTTTTGAATTTTTCTTTGGTTACATTCATGCTGATAATAAACCTTCGTATAACAATGCACTTAAACAAGGACGAGAGTTGCTGCGCCAAGAAGTGTACCTTCCTGCGCATTTATTTTTATAGTTGTTTTGCTATTAATTTCAAAAAAATTAATCAGCTAGAGTAAAAACTTGGTGTTGTCTTGTGGCAATATAGTGGTAATTAAGCTAGCCTTTTTATGGTTATTAGTTTTATTAAGTATGATATGAAGCCTAAACGTTTGACTCGTTATTTGCCGCTTAATTCATTAGTTATGTGCTTGGCAGCTTTGCCAAGTTTTTCATATAGTAATGAGCAAGATACTAACCTATTTGAGATCCCGCTTGAGAGCTTACTTAACATTGAAGTTGTGAGCCCTTCACAAACCGTAAAAAAGATAAGCCAAGCGCCGAATATTATTAGCTCAGTTAACGCCACTCAAATTGCAAGTATGGGCGCGCGAACGCTATCAGATATATTGAAAATGTTGCCTGGCGTACAAATACTATCGCGGCGAAATGGCCGAGACATGGTGTGGATCCGAGGCATTCCATCAGGTCGAAACAGCAAAGTAATGTTAACTATTGATGGCGTACCTCAGCGGGAAGGTTTAATTGGAGGCTGGTCTCCTGATGAACAGATACAAATAAATAATATTGAGCGAATAGAAGTTATCCGCGGACCTGGATCTGCGTTATATGGTGGTGATGCATATTCAGGTTTGATTTCTATTTTTACGAAAGCAAAAGCGCCTGAACGAACTCGCATCTCAGCAGGGGTTGCCAGTTACGATCGTAAATCAGCTACTATCAATACGGGGAAAGAGTTTGCGGGCGGAACATTTGTTTTGTCAGGGCGACTCTTAGATAGCAAAGGCTATCCTCAACAATATGACCGCAACGGTTTTGCATCAACGCATGATAATAATGTTGATGCTAAAAGTCTGGGAGTGTCTTTACGCAATGAGCAGTGGCAATTTGGTATAAATTATGATGATTACACGACAGAGTATCCTCATTACTCGTCAAATCAATATAAATCTCAACGCTATCAAACACTCAGTGCGCACATCCAAAATAAACTTAGCTTTGATAAATTATCGATAGAAAATCAATTGTATACCTACAAGGTGAAGCGCTACTTTGAACGTACGATTACCGATCTGCAGGGCAATATTGATTTTTATTCTGACTCAGACTTGGATTCCACATCAAATGGTGTGCGCAGTCAGTGGAGTTACGCGTTTAATCCAAATCACCATGCTATTGTGGGGCTGACCTTTCAACAACGTCAAGTCGGTGAATATCATGAGACGATAAAAAAACAAAACGCGGTAGAAGTTAATGAGTATGAATCAAGGGTGATTCGAGATGGTGACTTAACACCATCAAGCCATAATCGGGCTATTTACTTTCAACAAGAATCACTATTTTTTGAGCAACGCTTAGGATTGACGGTTGGTGTGCGGGTTGATGACTACCCTGAGTTCAGCTCAGAAACTTCTCCGCGGATTGCTGTGACTTATCAAGGTAATGAACAGTGGTCTGGTAAATTGATATGGGGAACGGCTTTTCGAGCGCCTACTTTTTTACAGCAATATGAAGTGCGCAGTGACAATAATATATCAGGAAATCCAAATCTAAATCCTGAACAAATAGAGACATTTGAAGGTGAGTGGGTTTATCATTTTTCAGCTAATAATAATATTACTCTGCGAGGGTTTAGCAGTTATTTGAGTGAGTTTATTCAGTCTGTAAATGGTAAGCCTTACGAAAATAGCAGTGAGCAATTACACGTTCCTGGATATGAAGTTGAGTGGAATAATCAATATTATGCAGATTGGTCTCACTTTAACCGCATTAGTACTTCATTTAATTATACCCGAGTTAATTCAGAGCAAGCGTCATTGGCAAAAGATACATTAAATTGGCTGCTGTTTATGGAGGATGAGCAATTTTCATTTTATGCGGGAATTAATTACCTTAGTCGGCGTAACCAAAGCCTAAGCTATCATACCAGTGTAAAAGTGCCAGAAATTGCACAACGAGATAATAAAGCTAGCTACTGGACTTTGGATGCTCACTTGAGTTATCGCCCTAGTAAGCAAAGTGCGTGGCAATGGACTATTGGTGTAAAAAATATGTTTGATAAACAGCATTATAACCCTACCTATGCGCCAGATAGCTACTATGACGTAAGGAAAGAGCCACAAAGTTATGAACTGAGTGTGGCATTGTCATTTTAATAGGATGACCTGCTAGGTTATTTAAAACAGTTAATGCAAAGCGGGTTATCAAGGTGCTTTTTAAATTCAATGTTTGCTGATAGCCATGTTGAAGGCTAACTTGCTTGTATGGTCCTGGGCAACACTTGTCCTGCGCATAGATATAAATATTGACTTCATCCAATATAGAATATTGCAATATCTCTCCTAAATATGCACAACTTTAGGTCTAAAAATAAATCCTAACAGAGGTAATAGTTAACTTTAGAGCGAAGTTTTTTAATTTGTTGAAATAGTTTTCCTCTTTCGTCGGTCTTTGCATGTGGGCACTAATAATCAATAATCATTTCAAGAGGTCGTGAGTAGGATGACTAAAGTTAAACGCAGTAGGTTGGGTATGCCAGCGATACTTTATCGAGGTAGCTTATTACTAGGGTCGATGGCTGTTTTTGCAACGGCGACACTTTATTTTGCAGGCGCATTTAATCGTGATGCAGTAACAGCACAAAAATTTGTTGATTTGCAGCAAGGTGACACACCACATGCCGGTTTTCGTCGTGCGCATGCTAAGGGTATATGTATAACGGGTAATTTTGAATCAACAGGGGCACTATCTTCTTACTCGACCGCAGAGGTGTTTAAAAAGGGCAGTACGCCATTTTATGGGCGTTTCTCAATTGCAGGTAATAATCCAACCGCGCCAGATTTAAAAGCACCGGTGCGCAGTCTAGCATTTGCAGTAAACAGTGGCACAGTCGATGAATGGCGTGTTGCTATGAATACGCCTCCTGTAATGGCAGTTGCTACACCTGAGGCATTTTTTCAGCAATTGCAGGCATTATCACCGGATCCTATAACAAAACAACGAGACCCAGAAAAAATAACTGCGTTCTTTAAAGCACATCCAGAAAGTAAAGCATTTAATGATTGGAAAGCTGACTATGTGCCTGCCAATAGTTTTGCCGCAGAACGTTATCACAGTATCAATGCGTTTTATTTACATAATGAGCTAGGTGATAAACAAGCTGTGCGTTGGGTTGCGCGTCCGCACAAAGCGACAAATAATGCTGCGATGCTCGATACGTCATCGGCCAACGCACTTCAACAAGAGTTGGCATCACGTTTAGATCAAAACGCTGTTAAATTGGATTTAATTTTTACCTTAGCGGCGTCTAATGATGATGAGAATAATCCAACCATACCGTGGCCCTCAGATAGACAGACGATAAATGCTGGCACATTATCAATCGTTTCTTGGCACAACCAAGAAAACGCAGCCTGTGGCGACGCAAACTTTGATCCGTTGGTGTTACCGCAGGGTATGAGTGCGACAGCCGATCCGATTTTACGTGCGCGTGGTGCCGCGTATGCGCAGTCCTATCGTCGTCGTGCAAAAGAAACATTGTTAGGTGCTAAAGTTAGCGCAACAAATGGAGGTGAATAATGTCAGCAAATAAGGGCTACTCAGCAGGCAGTCGGTTATTACATTGGGTGATGGCGCTGATGTTAATATCGATGCTATTTTTAGGGTTATCAATGGTACAAAGCTTGGCCGTTTGGCAGGTTGAGGCTGTCACCTTACATAAATCTACCGGTATTTTAGCGCTCATTTTAGTTGTGCTGAGATTAATAAATAAAGTGTACAGCTGCACGCCTACTTTACCCACTGAGTTACCTAGGTTGCAGCGGTTTGCAGCTCATATCACTCACTTTGGGCTTTATTGCGCGATGATACTGATGCCGCTATCTGGCTGGTTAATGCAAAATGCGGACGGGCGTGTGGTGCAGTTTTTTGGGTTATTTCAGTTACCTAATTTGCTTGACGCTGATATTAAATACTTTGCATTTTTCCGAGAAATGCATGGCATTGTAGCTTGGTTGTTTTTAGCAATGATTTTTATGCACATCAGTGCCGCGCTTTATCATGGTTTAATCAAACGTGATGGCGTTATGAGCGCAATGCTGACAGGCAAAAAGTAGCTGTAATAAAGCTCACTTAGGTATTCATTCCAAGAAAAAGGCCAGTTTTATTGGCCTTTATGCATTTTAGTTTATTCATAGCTGCGGGCTTTTTTGGTTTTAATTACGGCAATATAGCCGTGCCAGCTGGCATAGCTAAGTAGTGGCATAATAACTATAAAACCAGTAGCACCAGTGACAAAACCAAGGGCTACGAGTATAAAAATACATGCAGACCAAACAATCATCGCTGAAAAGTTGGTTTTAACGGCATTCATTGATGACATAACCGCGGTCATTATATCGACCCGTCTTTCCATCATAATTTGTGGAGTAAATGCTGAAATAGCAAATACAGTAACCAGCAAAATTCCGCCGATAATGGTACCTAAAGTTAAAAAAGCGGAGAGTTCTTCAAATGTAGGATTAGCATGACTGGGGTAAAGTGCATGAACTATCGCTGCCAGACGCATCCATATAATCATTATTACCATCAGTAAAATTGCAAATCCCCATTCACCGACCGGGTTTCTGAACATTGATTTTAGAGAATGGCTAAGTGTTGGTGTGTGGCCTTTTTCTAGCTCCCAAGCAACATCATAGAGACCGACCGCAAATACCGGGCCGATCAGAGCAAATGCGACACTGGCTGGTAAAACAACTAAGTAGCTGTCAGTGAACACCGCGAAATAGACAATTGCCAGCGGGATCAGAGTGAAAACAATCCCATAAATCAAGCTTAAAATAGGTGCTCTGGCCATATCTTTAAAGGCCAGTGCCAGCCAATGAAATGCTGCAAAAGTGCTGACCTTATTGCACTCTAAACAGCGCGCAAATTCGGAGTGTTTATCTATTGTGTTTGTTGACGGCATAAGGAGCTTCCTCTAAAGGCTACTCTTAAGGTTTAGAACATGTAGCCATTATTTACAAATTTTAAAGAACTTTTTAGCCTGGATTACGAGTACTAATTACTAAATTATTAAAAACTAATTAATTAGTTGATAGATTGAGTTGGGCACGCTATAGTATTTAAAACTAATTAATTAGTAGAACTTTAAAAAGGTTAAATACGATGGCTAGAAATAAATCAAATCAGCTTACCGATGGTGAGCAAAGTATTATGGAAGTGCTTTGGGAAAGTGGTGAGGCGTCTGTGCGCGATATAACAGAAGAACTATCAAAGGAAAAAAACCGCTTATACCACAGTACAAACGTTATGTAAGATCCTTGCTGAAAAAGGCTACGCCGACTTTAGAAAAGAAGGAAAAGCGTTTATTTACACACCAAAGATTACTCAAAAAGAAGCGCGGCAAAGTGCATTAACTTCGATGCTGAATAAGTTTTTTGGAGGCTCACCTAAGGTATTGGCACAGCATTTAATGCAAGAGACTGACATTGATCTTGATGATTTAGAAGCATTACAGCGTAAAGTTGACCAAAGTAAAGATTAACAAACCTAGAAAAGGACGTCAGGACAATGATGATTGAATATACCTTATTAACAACGTTAGCATTTCATCACCTTGTTATTGGTTTTATACTTTTATTGGGACTTACGTTGATTAATAAATGTGTTCCATCGGGGGCTGAGTTGAAAAGCTGGTTGTGGATGACGACGTTAATTACCGCAACAGTCATCCCTTTTACCTTGATCACAACCGGGAATGAAAACGAAAATACAGAGATCAATACAACAGCGCAAACCATTGCTTCTCAACAAGATCCTAATGTGTTGAACACAGCTAGTACGGGTATTATTAATGAGCCGAATAACAGCTGGCACTTGCCTAGTGAAATCGTATTTAATTTTTCATTTTTGCTAAGTATAGCCGTCTTAATCTGGCTTGCAGGCAGCGTTTGGCGAGTATTTACAGTATTGTCATCATATATTCAAACACGCTATTTGATAAGCTCAACAATTGAAAAAGCGCCACATTTATCTGCCCATATTGATACACAGGTTTATACTTCAACTAAAGTATCCTCTCCTTTAGTTGTAGGGTTTAAACAACCTAAAATTATTCTTCCAAAAAGCCTTACCGAGCAACTCAAGCATGAGCAATTACTGGCGATAGTGCTTCATGAAAACGCGCATATTAAACGCAAAGATAACTGGTTTGGTTTATTTCAAGAAGTCATCGCGATTCTATTTTGGTGGAGCCTGGTGATACGCATGCTTAACAAGCAAATTCATGTAGAACGCGAAATAGCCTGTGACTTACGTGCAGTAAATGAAATTAAAAATACTCAACAATATGCGCAATCACTGATTGATTGTGCAAAATTAATGGTAATGCAGCAAAGGAGTGTGCTGGCAATGGGGCTTTTTAGTAAGAAAAAAGAGCTAAATTATCGCATTGGTGCAGTGTTAGAAAATAAGCAATTTAAAAAGCCAAGTATCGCTGTAATTGCTTTGGTGTGTGCAGTGCTCGCTGCTACAACGATTCAAGCAACGCAGGCATTTTCACCCAAAATTAGTATTAAACATACCGTAGCAGATGCCCGACATTATTCACTGTTACCACAATTCGAGAGCACTTTATTAATTAATGCGGTCACGCGTAATGATATTGATGCGATACGTGTGCTGCGAAATGATGGGGTTGATATTAATGTACCAGTGATTGGTGATGGCACTGCGTTAATGATTGCCGTGAAAAAAAATAACAAAATAATGACTCAGGCATTAATTGACTTAGGCGCGGATGTAAATCAGTCATCAAGTGGTGATGGTAACCCGCTGATAGTTGCTGCGATGAATAATAACATTGAATTGGCTACGCTTTTACTTGATAACGGCGCTGATATAAATGCAATTGTACCGCGTGATGAAACGGCCCTTATAAATGCTGCATATTTTGGTTTTTACGATATGAGCCAATTATTAATATCACGGGGCGCTGATGTAAACTTAGCGGTTACTACAGGAGCATCTGATGGTTACCAGCGACGTACCCCCTTAATCGTGCTCGCACAGAGTCAATTAAAGCGTTACTAATAGCTAATGGAGCACGCCAATGAATCACATATTACTTCACTCGCCCCCCTGAATGCGTTGATCTAACTTGGCTGATGAGCGAATGCAAGTCAGCCTGCGTCAAATTTATTTAAATTACTTCAATTAATTATTGATTGGGTTTCCCCTACTTTTAGTGGGTCAACCAAACTCGCTCTGAATAAAGGAAAACAGTATGTTTACTCGTTACCAAAGAACAATTATTGAACAAAATATAAGGGGGCAACATGATATTTAATACCCCCATATTCTTTTGGTTTTTTGCCATTTTTATTTTGTTTTACGGTTTTGTTTTTTTAAAACAAAAACCCAAAGTGTATTTGATTTTAGTCGGCAGCTTAGTTTTTTATGGCGCGTGGAATTATAGTTTTATTCCCTTGCTGGTGGGCAGTGGGGTAGCCGATTACTTTATTGCTCAAGCTATATATAAAGCATCAACGCAGCAACGTAAAAAGCAATGGGTTACGTTATCTGTGGTGCTTAATTTAGGGTTATTAGCGGTGTTTAAATATGCTGACTTTGTACTCAATTCTGTGTCTGAGCTGTTATCTACGCTTGGTTACAATGCCTCCATTGAGACATTAGGGTGGGTACTGCCTGTTGGTATTTCTTTTTATACTTTTCAAAGTTTAAGTTACACCATTGATGTTTACCGTGGCGATATGAAACCACGTAAAGGCTTAGTTGAATTTGTTGCTGCTTTATCGTTTTTCCCACAACTGGTTGCAGGCCCAATTCTTCGTGCAAGTCATATTTTGCCACAAATGCACGCCATCGCCTTGCCTAAGTACACTGCTGTAAAACATGGTTTTTTGCTGATCACTGTGGGGCTGATTAAAAAAACTGGTGCAGATATATTGGCTATCCCTGCACAACATGCTTTTGAGGCAAAAGGCCCCATAAGCACACTGGAGCTTTGGACTGGCGTATTGGCATTTGCAGGGCAGATATACGGTGACTTTTCGGGTTATACCGATATGGCAATTGGTATTGCGCTGATACTCGGTTTTAGTATTCCACTTAATTTTAGAGTGCCTTACTTCGCACTTTCTCCGGTTGATTTTTGGCGTCGTTGGCATATTTCACTCTCGACTTGGTTACGAGATTATTTATATATTTCATTAGGCGGGAACAGAAATAATAACCGCACCCGTAATGTGTTTTTAACTATGTTACTGGGTGGTTTATGGCATGGCGCAGCGTGGACTTTTGTTGCTTGGGGCGCATTTCATGGCGCTATTATCACTGCTACGCACTATTTAGCAGGGCTGAAAATATTTGCACGTTTTAATCAATCCAATGCACTGTTTTTAACTTTTATTAAGTGGGCCATCACGTTTTATTTAGTCCTTATAGGTTGGGTGTTTTTTGCAGCCAACGACTTAACTTCTGCCATAGATATTATTACTAATTTACATGTATTTAATTCAACAATAGCAGCTGGAAGCAACGCAATGACTATTTTTGTAATGACCAGTGTGTGGGTATTACTTGTACATATTATGGATTTTTACGTAATAAAGGGCGCTGACAAGCTGGAAAATAAACCCTGGTTATTTTGGCTGTTAATGATGTTAGGGCAAGGGGTATGTTTATTTATCGGGGAGCCAAGCAATGAGTTTATCTATTTCCAATTCTAATCATCAAGGTAGAGTAGCAATGACATCACAAAAATTATATGGAAAGTCGATTCTTGTTATTGGCTTATGCATGGCTTTCGCACTTGTCGGTATTCATCTTATTTTGCATGGGATGGGAGCAAATACTCAAGGCGCAATAGCAAGGGTTACTGAGTCACGTGTAGCTTTGCCACAAATAGTGAAAGAACCAAACGATGTTGTGATGTTTTTTGGCTCATCAATGACGCGTGCCGGATTTTCGCCACGAAAATTTGATGCTGATTTAGCGCAGCGGGGTAAGCAAGTTAAATCATTTAACTTTGGCTTTGGTGGGCTAAACCCGTACTTTCAAGATTTTTTATCACGACGTATTGCGGATGAATTTGTCAAAGAAGATCGCAAAATAAAGCTAACCATGATTGAGTTTAATCCTTTTCAAACCACGCAAACGCGCTGGAGCAGAGCGACCCCAGTTTTAGACTCATTTTTAACTTTACTCGCTAATGATCAGGAGTTAATGGTAATTGCAAAAAATGATCTTACTCGTGGCGTACGATTATTCAATATAAAATATTTGCGCGGCAATATTTCAGCTGAAATGATCACCAGTTTTTTGGGTCGAGAGATGTTTCCACCTAAATCGCATCAAACGTTTAAAGATGATGATGAAACTATTGCGCAGCGTCGCCGCTTAGGACGTTTACTCGGTGAAAAATTTGTAGAAGAATATCCTAATTATAAGGGCGCAGAATGGAGCTATGAATGGCAAGGGGGCGGTACAATCCCACAAGAGCGAACAGCAGAAACGTTAGCTATATTTAACGACTATTACCACGTTACGCAAACTGATAACGAAATGAAAAACGATCGCCTTAGTCGTATTCGCAGTGCAGATATAGAGCAGCTTCATTTTCAACCATTATTGGTTACGCATTTTATTAATATTGTAAAAAACTTTCAACGTGTATCTGAGAACGTTGAAGTGATCATGCTGCCAAAAAACAGTAAGTGGATAAAAACAACACCAGAGGCTGAAAAACGTTTAGCAGAAGTAATAGCGCAAATAGAGCAAGCCACTGGTATTAAAATGAAAAACCATCAAAATATACCGCAAATAACCCCGCAAATGTACCGTGATACCACGCATTTATCGCGTTATCGTGGCGATATTGCTTACACAGATTATCTAATAGAGCAGTATCAAAGTTTGTTTTAGTTTTTACTGCGGTTAGACTGAATAAGTTAAATGCATCAGCGGGTGAGAAAAATGACTACACGTTAACTTATCACGTTGATGTTTTTCGCCATTATTTGGTAAGAGTTGTTATTCAATATTGTTTATTTAAAAAGTTTAAAGCTTAAGTTGTTGATTATTAATTGTTATTTACATGGCTTAATATTTGCTGAATGAGTGTAACTTAATTAGGAATAGACACTCATGCTATTAGATATTCAATCATTACGTCATCAATATAATAAAAGCAAAGATGCAAAATGCGCAATTAATACATTATCTTTGCAAGTTGAACCTGGGATTTTAGCCTTGTTAGGCCCTAATGGAGCTGGAAAATCTAGTTTGATGAGAATTCTGGCTACCATTACTAAGCCAACACAAGGTGTTATTTTATGGCAAGGCCAAGATATTGTTAAATCACCACAATTGTTACGCAAAGAGCTGGGCTATTTACCTCAAGATTTTGGCGTGTATGAACAACTGTCGGGGTTTGAATTTTTGCAATATATGGCAGGGCTTAAAGGGCTTGAAAATGCACATGCCAATAGTGTTATTGATGATTTGCTGAATAAGCTTAATTTAACCCACGCCGCACATCAGCCGCTAAAAGGTTACTCTGGAGGCATGAAACAACGCATTGGAATTGCGCAGGCGTTATTAAATGATCCTAAATTATTGATCATTGACGAGCCGACGGTTGGTCTTGATCCGCATGAACGAGCCAACTTTAGGCAGTTATTGACTGAGCTTGCGGCGGATCGTTGCATTATATTCTCCACGCATATTGTGTCAGATGTTGAATCGATTGCGGACCGCATTGCCATTATGCGCGGTGGCACACTTATTCAATCAGTAACAGCGAATGTATTACAGCAAAAAGTGGCTGAAAAATGTTGGACATTAACGATTGAACCATCGGATCTGAAACAGATCCAGCATGAGTATATTGTTAGCCACAGCATTCGAAAAGAAGGAAAGCTTGAATTAAACCTTGTTGCGGATCATTGCCCTGATTCTAAAGCCACGGTACGGGCGGCATCACTCGAAGATGCTTACTTGTATTTTACTAGCGAGCAACCAGCACCTCGCAGCGCAGCGAGGATCGGTTAATGAAACAGATTTGGCAATGTATGGTCGCTGACTTTAAACAACGTACACGACAACAAAGTTATATGGTGACCTTGTTGGCTATGTCTGTATTAACGTTATTGTATTTTCCGTCCCCTGATGCGCAGTACCAAACACTAGTGATTAATGGCTACCGCGGCATTTATAACAGCGCGTGGATTGGTGTATGTTTAGCTATGCTAAATGTTATGTTCTTACCAATTATTTGCTTTTACTTGGTTAAAAATGCACTTGAGTTAGACAGGCAATCAAAAACGTGTGAGCTTATTGCAGCAACGTCGATTAGCAAACAGGCTTTTCTATTCGCTAAGTGGGGGTAAATGTACTGATTTTACTTTCAATTGTATTGGCGATGTTGCTCAGTAGTGTATTGATACAGCTTTATTATGGCGAAAGCTATCAGGTTGATGTGTGGGCACTCGTTTGGCCGCAATTAGTGTTTGTTTTACCTTTGTTATTAGCAATTGCATCAATCGCTATTTTATTTGAGTCGATAACGTGGCTCAAAGGGGGTTAGGTAATGTGGTATATTTTTTCTTGTGGGTTGGCTCGATAACGCAAAGTATTGAAGGAGTATCAGGCATTGGTGCAGTGCTTGAAAGTTTAGATATAGAGGTTGCTGCGCGTTTTCCAACAGAGCAGGGTGGTACCAATGTTGGCATAACAGCTAGTGAATCTGTAAAAACATTTGTTTGGCATGGGTTTGAGCCAAGTGCTGTGCACTTCCAAGGAATGTTGCCTTTATTGATAGTCAGCTCAATAGCTCTAAGCTTAGCATTTTTATTTTTTGATCGTTTTAGTAATGGCTCAATGAACGAGATTAAAAAGCAATGGCGAATAGTTAGCGTAATTGAAAAAGTCACAGGAATACTCGATAGAATATTTGTTGGCGCAACTAAGTCATTCGCTGTTACACGCTTATTACGATTAGAGTTTAAGTTAATGCTTAAAGGGCAAACAAATCTGTGGCTCATCGGATTGGTCATTTTGAATGTGTGCCAAGTTTTTGTTGATCAGAACCTGTTGCTGAGTCTTTTTTTACCTATGTCATTGTTGTGGTGTGTATTGGTTATATCGCCGTTAGGGCAGCTAGAGAGGCAAACAAATACTATTGAAATTATGGCTTATAGCAAGCAATCACCGCTATTACAAAGTATGGCTAGTTTCAGTGCTGGTTGGGGATTGTTAGCCTTTGCCTGTATAGGCAGTATTGCGCGGTTTGTAGTCATAGCTGAGTGGTTGTTGCTGGTGCAATTGTTTGTGGCTATTTCGTTTATGGTTTCGTTGGCCTATTTTTGCGGTACATTTACGCAGTCAAAACGAATGTTTGAAGTTGTGTTTCTAGTCATTTGGTACATAGGGCCTCTGCAAGGTGGACTATATTTAGACTTTTTAGGGGGAACAGTCAAGCGAGTTGGGATGCAGGAATGCCTTATTACTTTTTGGGTATTGCAGTTGGGTTATTAATGCTAACGGTAAGTATTAGACAGACGCGTTGACTTCTATAGCGAGGTACTGGGAGGGTTGCAATCAATACCTTGCTTTTATTTAGCAAAAGCTGGCTTTGGGTCATTTGCGCTAAAAGCTTAAGTTATTAATTTAGTTAAATTTTTTATAAGCAAAAGTAACTCAGCGGTTGCGCTGGCATCAGCGAGTGCTCGGTGATGGCTTGTCAGGTTTAAGTCAAAATGCGCACTGAGGTTACCTAAAGAGTATGATTTTAAACCAGGAAACGCTTTGCGAGATTCAACCACAGTACATAATTTGGGCATTTTAAAGTGGATACCTGCCATTTCACATTCTTTACGAATAAAGCCGTAATCAAAGTTTACATTGTGAGCCACAAAAATAGTGCCTTTTAGTTTATTAAGTAAAGTCTCAGCTATTTCAGTAAAGCGTGGTGCAGTTGCTACCATTGCGTCATTAATACCGGTTAAAGACACTATAAACTTAGGAATGCGCATTTGCGGGTTGATAAGTGTTGACCAAGTATCAATTACTTTGCCGTGTTGCATTTTAACTATGCCAATTTCGGTGATCCGATTGCCGCCTTTTAAACTACCAGTGGTTTCAATGTCGACCACGCTGTAAATACGATTGGGATCATTAACCCATTTTACGGCCGCAATGTGTACATTGAATCCATTATTTTTGAGGCAATCAATCGTTGTTAGCTGATTACGTCTTAATTTATCACCTGGGGCTTTTACTTCTTCAAAATGGAGTTTATTACCATTTAGCACCATCAAATCAGGGTAACCATCTTTAAGCTGCATAAAGCGCATGGTCATATTCTTTAAGTGACTTTTTAGCGCTGCTAATGAGCTATTTAAAATCAGCACTTCTAATGGTCGTAATAGCTCGCTATGCCAGCGAAACAGCCCATTAGCTTGCTCAAAATAACGGGCGGCACTTTTACAAACGTGTTTTAGTAAATCATCCGGTGTTTGCCAGTTTGCTAGTAGTGCTTCAATTTGTTGGTGTTGGGTATGATAAAAGCAGTCGGTTCTCAATGATTGTGGAAACATATCAAACTCATTGCAAGGTGGGGTGGGAGTATCTATATAAAGCTCGCGCCAAAAAACTAAACCAAAAAGGCTCTGCCAAAGCGTATTTTCGGTATAAAAAACAGTTAACCCTTGTTGAGTGTAGTGTTCTGTAACACCTTGCTCTACATCGTTTCGATAAACTTCGTCAATTTCAATAACACATTGCGTATCGGCGAGCATTGCACTTAAGCGAGAGCGAGTTTGCTTGTTAAATTTACGCATTAAAAAGTCATCAGCAAAATACAGTAAATCATCAGTGAGCGGATCTTCGATGATGGTTTCAAGCTGGATTTTTACCCACTCTTTATTACCTTGGCGGTATTGCTCGCGTATTTGTAATTCAGTTGCTTCAGCGCTATTTTCACAGGCATTTAAAAGTGTAAAACACAGCTCAATATTATATTTTTTTAGTTGTTGGTGAAGTCGTAAAAGGAGCTTGTTTTTAAGGTTGACTGCTAATGTACCTTCGGCCGGTTGATTAATAAGCTCAATAGCTAAAGCTTGATATTCGTCATCACTTTGCGCGCTTTTAAATGCCATGCGATAACGATTTAGCGCGTAGTTAGATTGCGCCTCTTCACGTGTATCAAAGCGAGCTAAACTTACTGTATGGTTTTCTCGTGTGGTTCTTAGGCCCAAATCACGCAGTACAAAGCTATTTTGATGGTTAATATCACCAGTGCTTAAGCGGCCTATGTATAGAAATTCAAAGTATTCATACACAGCAAAGCGGTTATTAATAACAAACTGGTTATAAAGGCAGGTTAAATGTTCCGGCTTAGTAGCAAAAAAATCGCAAGTCTGTGCTACCAGTTGTGCTTTAGTGACGCTTTTTTTAATACTAGGTTGGATATCGAAAGGCGCGAGTAGTGCTAGCAATGCGGGTTTAGTTAGATGTGCGAGTACGTGTTGATAGTCGGTGTAATTTGGATGACTAATGAGCTGTGCTGTTTTTAGCTCTTCGAGTGCCAGTGCAGGGCTGTCTATTTCATTATAATTAAGTGTGGTGATTGCTACGAGTAAAGGTTTACGAGAATAAATGCGTGCCAGCATGCACTGGCCTTGCTCAGTAAGTCGGTTTGCTTTATTAATGAAATCGACGTGTTTTTGCTCTAATAAGTGTCTGCATTGAGTGTCGATAAATGTTATTAGCTCTTTAAAGTGGGCTAAATAATATTTTCCGGGTAATTCTTTTTTCATAACACACACCGTAACTGTATAAAAAAACAGTATCTAGCATTTGCTTTAAGTAATCAAGAGTCGGTTAGTTGTTTTAGAATATCAGCCATAACTTGATTGTTATATTGATGGACGATGCGTTGACTCTTAAAAAGCTGTGGTAATTCAATTAACAAAACGACGATGATTAAAAATACGCCAAAGCTATAAATAGTGAGTATGCCAATTAGCATCAGCGTTAAATTCACCGCACCACGTTGAAATCTACCTAAGTAAAAGTGGTGTAAACCTGCGGCAAAAAACCAATTCAGTACCGCATAAGTATCAGGGTCTTTAACGAGACGCTTTTCTTGCTGGTAAAATAGTTTACGCTGTTCAGGGGACAATGCATTTACTTCTGAACGAAGCTGCTCTTCTTGAGCATTTAGTTGTTCTGATGTCATGGCATTAATAAGCCTCAAGGAAGTGGATCGGATTTTACGGTTACACAGTCGGGGTTATTGCAACGCCGTATTCTTTTTACGCCAATAAACAGACCTTTCACTAGCCCATATTTAGTAATTGCTTGATGAGTAAACTCTGAGCAGGAAGGACTGAAATTACAACTAATATTAAAATGTGCCTTAGCGCCGCCATTTTTTTGATAGCGGCGAATTGCACTAAGCGTCATTGCTTTAAGCACGGTTTCTGCCTAACGTTAAGATCACAGCTTCGCGTGACCAAAATAGCAAAAAACGTTTGCTTTCGATAACCTGAAATACCAGTTGCCAGCCATTTTGTGCTTCATCATTAAGTGTTGCTTCTAGCCTTTTAAGTGGTAACCCGCTCGAACCTAGCAGCAATGTGCCACAGCCACCCTCAACAACATGCAATACTTTATATTCATTAAAATTAGACATCGAGTTTCCTGTAGTTTGTTTTTTTGATAGATAATTCTGTGATTTTAAAAGTGAACCTGAGACTAACCAGATATGATTTTCAACCTAATATAGCTGATTTTTTTCGCATTTACTTAAAAAGCAGCTGTTTTTCGATTTTTTCGCAACTTTTTTCTAAGCCGATTTATCAACGCTAGGACAGTTACTTAGGGTCACTTAGCTCTCTTCATTTTAGCCTATTCACAGTTTGTCAACCTTGAATTATCAGTTCCATTACTTTAACCTTTATTTTTATTGAACGTTCAATTAATAAAAATATGCCTAAAGTTGGAATGGAACCTGTCCGTCGTCAGCAGTTAATTGACGCTACTATTAGTTCGGTTGCTGAATTTGGCTTACAAGCAACAACCATTAATAGTATCAGTAAAAAAGCAGGATTATCGTCGGGCATTATTAGTCATTATTTTGGTGGTAAGCAGGGCTTGATAGAAGCCACTGTGCGTTATTTATTAACCAATCTAAAACACGAGCTGATCAAACAAGTAACGCCAACAACTACCCCTGAGCAAAGGTTAATGCTGATAATAGAAGCTAACTTTGCCAGATTACAACAGCGCAGCGATACCACTAAAACTTGGTTAAGCTTTTGGGCGCAATCGATGCACGATGTTCAGTTGCATCGCTTACAGAACGTAAATAGCCGACGACTTCTTAGTAATTTAGTCAGCTCATTTAAACAATTGATGGGTGATGATGAAGCCAAACTTGCAGCGCAATTATGTGCGGCAATGATCGATGGCTTATGGTTAAGAGCGGTACTAAGTAAGTCTGATCAAGATCAATTTGCACATTGTGAACAGCTAGCAAAAAACTTTGTATGTTCACTTATCAAACAGTATGGAGCTTAATGTGACAACACCTGTTTATCAAAACTTTATCAATGGTCACTTTTTAAAAAATCAAAGTGGCGAAACATTTGCAGTTAAAAACCCAGCAACAGATGACGTAATTTATTATGTAGAAGTGGCAGATGCGTTTATTCAAAATGCGGCTATTCAAAGTGCTAAACAAGGATTTGCTGCATGGTCAACTATGAGTCCGATTGAACGTAGTCGTATTTTACTAAAAGCGGTTGCATTATTGCGCGAGCGTAATGATTTACTTGCAAAAATAGAAGTGCTAGATACCGGTAAACCATGGCAAGAAGCCGAGTGTGTTGATGTGCAAACTGGCGCTGATGTAATCGAGTATTTTGCAGGGCTAGCACCTGCCCAAGTTGGCCAGCAGCAAATGGTTGGCGAAGATTTTTATTATACCCGTAAAGAGCCATTAGGGATTTGTGCCGGAATCGGTGCGTGGAACTACCCGCTGCAAATCGCTTGTTGGAAATCCGGCCCAGCTTTGGCTGCCGGAAATGCATTTATTTTTAAACCTTCTGAAGAAACGCCACTTGGCGCAATTAAGCTTGCCGAAATATTCATCGAAGCGGGTGTACCTGCAGGCGTGTTCAACGTGGTGCAAGGTGCAGCAGAAGTCGGCCAGTGGTTAACACAATCAGCTGATATTGAGAAAGTATCGTTTACCGGCGAAGTAGGCACAGGTAAAAAAGTAGTTGCTAGTGCTGCGGGTTCATTAAAAGATGTCACCATGGAACTTGGTGGTAAATCACCACTGCTAGTATTTGATGATGCCGATATTTCACAGGCAGTAAGTGCTGCAATGTTAGGTAATTTTTATACGCAAGGTGAAATTTGCACTAACTGCACCCGTATTTATGTACACAAAAATGTTTATCAGCAATTTATTGATGAGCTTAAAACACGCACTGAAGAAAATATTATAGCGGGCGATCCACTCGATCCTAACGTTAACTTTGGCGCATTAATTTCCAAAAAGCATCAACAATTAGTGATGAGCTATATCGATAAAGGCATCAGCGAAGGTGCAACGTTATTAACGGGTGGTAAAACGCTTAGCCCAGCCTCTGCACCAAACGGTTACTTTGTTGCACCAACGGTATTTATTGATTGCACTGATGATATGACGATCGTCAAAGAAGAAATCTTTGGTCCCGTAATGAGCGTATTAACGTTTGATGACGAAGATGATGTAATTCACCGTGCTAACGATACTCACTTAGGCCTTGCTGCAGGCGTGTTTACCAAAGATATTAAGCGCGCACACCGTGTTATTCATCAGCTGCAAGCAGGTATTTGTTGGATCAACAGCTACGGCAATTCGCCAGCAGAAATGCCTGTGGGCGGTTATAAGCAGTCAGGTATCGGTCGTGAAAATGGCATTGAAACACTTGATCATTACACCCAAACTAAATCGATTTATGTCGGTATGACTAATATAGAGAGCCCATTTTAATGACTGCACTAACGTATGATTACATCATAGTGGGTGCAGGGTCGGCGGGCTGTGTACTGGCTAATCGTTTATCCGAAGATAGCCGCAACCGCGTTTTATTATTAGAGACTGGCGGCAGCGATAAAAGCATTTTCATTAAAATGCCTACCGCGCTATCAATTCCGATGAATTCAGATAAATACGCGTGGCAGTTTCATAGTGAAGCTGAACCGTATCTAGATGATCGTCAAATGCACTGCCCGCGTGGCAAAGTGTTAGGTGGCTCATCATCTATCAATGGCATGGTGTATGTACGTGGCCATGCTAAAGACTTTGATGAATGGCAACAACATGGTGCACAAGGGTGGGATTATCAATCCTGTTTACCGTATTTTCAAAAAGCAGAATCATTCTATTTAGGTAAAAACGACTATCGTGGTGATAGCGGCCCTTTGGGTGTGAACAACGGTAACGAAATGGCGAACCCGCTTTATAAAGCCTTTATCAAAGCGGGCCAGCAAGCCGGATATGCAGCCACTGACGATTATAACGCAGCGCAGCAAGAGGGTTTTGGTCCAATGCACATGACCGTTAAAGACGGTGTGCGCAGCTCTGCAAGTCGTGAATATTTAGACCCAGTGAAGTCACGTAGAAACTTAGTTATTGTTACTGGTGCGTTGGCTGAAAAGGTGTTGCTTGAAGGCAAAAAAGCCGTTGGTGTGCAGTACAAAGTTAATGGCGATATTGTTAAAGCAAAGGCCAGTAAAGACGTTATTTTAAGTGCCGGTCCGATTGGTTCACCGCATTTATTGCAACTTTCTGGTATTGGCGACAGCGAAATACTTAAAGCAGCGGGTATCGAGGTTAAGCACCATTTACCCGGGGTTGGGCAAAATCTGCAAGATCACTTGGAGTTTTATTTCCAGTATAAGTGTAAGCAGCCAATTACCTTAAACGGCAAGCTTGGCCTTATTTCAAAGGGCCTTATTGGCGCGCGTTGGTTATTAAACCGCAGCGGTCTTGGGGCGACTAATCATTTTGAATCTTGTGCATTTATTCGCTCAAAACCAGGGGTTGAGTGGCCTGATATTCAATATCACTTTTTACCTGCGGCAATTCGTTATGACGGTAAAAGTGCTTTTGATGGCCATGGTTTTCAGGTCCATGTAGGGCATAACAAGCCTAAAAACCGCGGTGCAGTAACAATTAAATCGGCTGATCCAACGGTTGCACCTAAGATCCAATTTAACTATTTACAGCATCAAGATGATATTGAAGGGTTTAGAGCCTGTGTGCGTTTAACGCGTGAAATCATTGAGCAAAGTGCGTTTGATGATTACCGCGATGGCGAAATCCAACCAGGTAAAGAGATTCAAACCGATGAACAAATAGATGCTTTTGTACGTCAGGCAGTTGAGAGTGCTTACCATCCTTCATGTTCATGCAAAATGGGTGAAGATGAACTGGCAGTAGTAAACTCAAATACTCAAGTACATGGCATTGAGGGACTGCATGTGGTGGATTCATCAATCTTCCCAACGGTTCCTAACGGAAATTTAAATGCGCCAACCATTATGGTGGCAGAAAAAGCGGCTGATCTAATTTTAGGTAAGCCACCACTTAGTAAATCGCAAGCAAAGGTTGCTGTTGAATCTCAATGGCAAACTGTGCAGCGTAGTTCGAGAGATCTAACCAGGCCACCTGGGGCACATTTTGTACCTTGGGGCTTGCAGTGGCGCGCATCATAAGTTGTTTGTGGTGCGTTAATGCGAGACTAAAAACACGGAGACGTAATGATGTATTTTCATTTATTTTGGGGAGGGAATTATGACCTTATGGCTTAGCGCAGGCATTATTTTCACCCTACTAGCAATTGTTGCAATTTTAGTAAAATGGGGCAATGTAAAGTGTGTTGGCGTCACACCGGTAAGAACATTTACCTTTATCGCCATCTTATTTACATCAGGCTTAGATGTTGGCTTGATCATGTTTCCACTCACTGAGTTTGCAGGTTATGCAGACATAAAAGCAAGCCCAGAGTACGCGTTTGCCAATCCACTAGCTATCGAGTTTGGTTATTGGGGCTTTCTGATCTGGGGATTCTATTTCCTTACGTGCTTTTATTTCTGTGTAATAGAACCTAAAGTGAAATTTTTCGAAATTCCTTGGGTTAAATTAATCAATAATGTAGTTATTATTGGTACTTGTGCCTTCACCGCTTTCTTATTGCTCTCTAACCTACCTTGGTATTTACCTAGTCTTGGTGATGGTGAGTCGATTATTCCGTCATTTTATTTAATTGTATTCGCAGCTATTTGCTTTGCGGTGTATTCAAGCACCGATATTAAATATGTACGTTTTCTAAGTATTTCAACTACCTGGTTATTTATAGCACTAATTGGTTTTATGTGGTTTGGCGCATTTATGGGCGAAAATGGCCAAGTGTCAGATTTTACAAATAATTTAACGTTAATTGGTAGTTACTTTGGCAATATTAATCAGTTTGTACTGCCACTCAATGATTACCATGAGTTTTATTTATTTTGGTGGTTTGCGTGGAGTATTATGATTGGTCAATTCACTTCACGTTTTGTCGGTGGATTAAAAACCTATCAAGTATTGGGGGCAATGTTAATTTTCCCTTCAATCCCAATCGCAATTTGGTTTGGCGTGCTTTATCAGTATCACGAAGCAGGCATTGATACACAAGGGATCAAAAATATAGCAATGGTATTTGTTGGCGTAGTGTTTGTGATCAACTCGCTTGATTCACTGATCCGTTTATACACCGACAATATGGGTATGACGGTTAAACGTTTAGGTAAATTTAAATATATTGCGCTAAATGTTGTCGCTCTTTCATTATTAACCCTATTATTTAAGCAGAACTTTCTACAAATCCAGTGGGTCGGAGTGTTAGTGATTGGTTTGTTCTTTGCGTGTGCAGCCTATATTGCCTATAGCAAAGTTAAAACTGTGAGTAACATTGATAGTTCGCCGAAAGACAACAAAATTGACTACACAAAAATTGAATCAGCTAGCTAGATATTAGCTTATACAGTAGCGAAGGAATTAACATGACAACACAAAAAACATTATTAGCAGTCGCATTACCGTTTGCACTTTTTTCAACCTCAGTATTGGCTGATTGGTCAGCAACCGTAACCGGCGCATCAGATTATACCTTTAATGGTGTGAGCCAAACGCAAAACGACCCAGCGTTACAAGGTAGCCTTGATTATTCATTTGGCGAATCAGGCATGTATGCTGGCACGTGGGCGTCAAACGTTGACTTTGGTGACGACACAAATATTGAATGGGATGCTTACTTCGGTCGCTATGCGCAGTTAAATGAAGCGCTCAGTATTGATTACGGCCTTGCGTATTACAGTTACCATGGGCAAAGCAACTCAAGCGATGGTAACTACTTTGAAGCTTACACTAAATTTGGTTACGCAAGTGAGTTAGGGCAAACAGAGCTTAACTTCTGGTATAGCTGGGATTATTTTGGTACCGGCGCAGGTCATGTGATTTCTATGGTTGCACACACCATTGAACTTGCACCTAATCACGCACTGCGTGCCAGCTTTGATATTTCAAATTCACTCGATGGCGATAAGTTCGCATGGGATACCGATGGTAAATCGTATAACCACTATCGTCTTGCTTATCAAACAAATTTAGCGGGTTTTGATATTGAGGTAGCGGGCGAGAACACCAGCCTAGATATTGATACTGCAGATGAGCGTATTGTATTGTCGATAGGCCGTACATTCTCACTATAAGTGTTTTAAATTATTTTATTTAAACAGCAAAACGGCCATTATAAAAATGGCCGTTTTTTATTCGTTATCCTCTTCAATATACCTAAGTATATCGCCTGGTTGACACTCTAGATGCTTACATATGGCATCAAGGGTACTAAAGCGCACAGCCTTCGCTCTGCCAGCTTTTAATACTGATAAATTCTGTGGTGTAATACCAATGGCTTCAGCCAGCTCGCTTGATTTCATTTTTACGTGTTGCTAGCATGACATCTAAATCTATTATTATCGGCATTAAATCACAAGCTCTTGTTCTTGTTGTAATTGGTGTGCTTGTTTCATTACCCATGCTATTACGTAAATTATAAGCCCAGCGAGTAACCCTATAATGTCGGTATCGCTGATGAATATAATACGGGTAAGCTCGTCGCTCGTTATAGTATTGATTAAGGTCACAAGCAAAGCAGGATAAATGGCAGTAATCACAAATTGTAGAAGTAACACACCACCGAGCCATGTGAAGCAACGAATGTTTTTAGCGCTAAAAACAGTCCCTTGCGATAAAGCGAAAACAAACGAAGTAAAATAATATTTATTATGATAAATGGCAGGACTTGGATTAAACCGAGCCAAACTAAAGCATTATAGTGATTTTCTGTTAATTGTTTAGCTGCGTTGCTCCATGAGCCATTGACTTCAAGACCTATCCACATATGAGCGCTACCTTCGACGCCTAAATTTAGCTCTGAGCTAGTGAATAACACCATACTTAGGGTGATCAATATAGTGAATAAGCTGAGTAATAGTAAGGTTAAAATGATATTGCTCATCCAAATTATTTTCTTCATTGTTATAAGCTGCTTGACGTTAATTGAGTTAATAATACCTCATAATGAGGCTTTAATTCAGTTCCATTTAGCGTATCGCCATGGTGTTTTCCAGATGCGATATATAATTGCTTTTGACTGGATGCAGCATGTTTGAATAAAGACTTTGCCAATGATATTGGTGTTTGTGTATCATTTTCACCCGTTATAATTAGCAGCGGTGATTTATATTGTTTTACAATTTTAAGGTTATCAAACTCAAGTAAGCCATCAGAGTAGTTAATAGTGATAAAAGGTTTTGCGTACCAAGGAACTCTAGTGTCGGTCATTTCTTGAACATTAGTAATACTGCCTTCGAGTACTAAGCCATCAATGTTTCTTTTCGTTGTGACATAGCCTGCTATTACGCTTCCTAAAGAGTGTCCATGCAAAATAATTGGTTTGTTGTTAATGCGAGGATTCTGTTTTACGTAATCAAATATACTAAGTGCATCTTGCTTTAGGTTACTAACGGTAGGTGAGCCATCACTTTTTCCATAGCCACGATGATCAAACATCACTATATTTGTTTGTAGTGGCAATAGTGCCTCTAAGGGTTGTTTTGCAGCAATATCAACTCTGAACTGATTTCCCCCAAAGTAGACTATAGTGGCTTTAGCGTTTGCGACGGTTATAAGAGTTCCGCGAAGTTTAATGCCATCAAAGCGCTGTAATCTCAATAGGGTTTAAATTTGCTGTATTATTAATATTCTGGAGTGTGGTTAGATCAATCCCCTGATCTGGTTTAATAAAGTGTGACTCCTTAACTTCTATTGTTGTACATGCCGTTAGGATCAACAGGGTCATCGATAGCACGAGGTTTAAACAGAGAGCTTTCATTTTAGTTCCTTTAAGTTAAAAAACTAAGATGCCATTAAAATGAACTTTAAACAATAAAAAATTATCGTTTTTCGATAATTTAAGGTGCTGTTTATGAGTTTATTCTTCAACTGCTAGAGCTACCATGGGCAAATACTTTTAAATGGGCTGGGCGCCAATCACATGCGCTAAACTTTATTAACGACGAAGTTCAATTCAATGATTGGCCTTAATTATTATAAGTACCTAGCGGTTAAGTGATTTGCTCCCGCCATAGCTGTCGCATAGAGACTCATTAATACAAGCAGAGTTAAGCTATCACCGTGGTCAAACATATAGTTTGCTAGGCCCATATTTAATCCAAACGTTAAGCATAAAATTACACTTAGTAAGTTTATGTTTTTGCAAATATTACCGATCGCAAAGCTAAGTAGTAAACCAGCAGCACAGGCTAACGAGTAACTTAAAGCATTAATTAGTAACAACTCTTTGTTAGCAAGAGTAAGCGCAGCTGCTGTGCTAAAACACAGTAAAGCTACGAGTGCTGCTAATTTTAAAACACTGTAACTAAGTGCGACTTTTGCGCTGTAGCTAGTGTTGTAAATTGGTAGGGTAAATAACAGCTCCCATGAGTTTTGCTTTTGTACTTTGCTCCATAAACTTAATGTAACAATCGCGAATAAATTCAGCGTTAAAACAAAAATGGCCTGCTCAGTGATATTATAAAATAGATTCGCCACTACACCGAAAAAACATAAAAGTGTAATTAAAATAAGGTATTGAGAGAGTCCAGAGCCAACAAAGTAGCTAAGAGGGAATAACCCTTTATTAATTGAGCTGCCGTAATTTGATAAAAAACCACTGGGAACTGGCGACCAACCAGATTGCAGACCATTACGATAATTTAGTAATGAATCGGGGCGCCATTTGTACGCAGATGTAAAGCTTTTATGAAATAACACGATAGCAATAAAAGCAACGACGTTAACGGGTATTAGCCAAACTGGCAGTTGCTCAATAAGCACACACACTAACGTAGCTATAAAGAAGCTGAAATAGCAAACAGAGGTAAATAAATGGCTGAATGAGCGATTTAAAAACCAGATAATAATGCCAACAAGATTGGCCATCGTGAGCGTTGCTAATAGATTGATATTGCCCGCAATTATGATACTCAAGATAGAAATTAAGTTACTCAATATAATGAATACTTTACCTTGAAACATCACATGTTTACGGTAACCAACAACTAAACTCTGCCATTCAGTTGCTTGCAAGCGAATACTTTGCCAAGCTATCGCGCTGTACATACAAATAATTGAAAACATGATCATTAGTCCGATCAGATCTTCAATACCTGTAGCTAAAAGGCATAGTAATGTCGTTATAATTGCAGCGATGAAATAACTGGCACAGCCGACGTCTTTTAACCAAAAACTGACAGCACCTTGATACCATGGACATTTACTGGCTTGCATCATCCATGTAACTCCACAAACAGCTGTTCAAGAGACAGTGTATTGATTGCTAGAGCACCAACAACAGTTTCACCTGTATAGCCATAAATAATGGCACAATTTTGCTGCCTGTTAAGTACCTTGTATGCACTGAGATCAATCGTCGACTCTTTAAAGCTGACTTTTCTAACGGTGTCGCGAATGACATCTAATTCGTCGAGTAAAAGTAACTCGCCTTGTTTTATAAGTGCAATGTGGCTGGCGACGCGCTCTATGTCAGAGGTGATATGTGATGAAAATAAAATTCCGGAGCCCGAATCTATTGCTAAATCGAAAAGATCACTCATAAATTCGCGTCTAGCAATTGGGTCTAAGCTCGCCACCGGCTCGTCTAAAATAAGTAGCTGGGGTCTGTAGGCCATGGCCATAATAAGGGCTAAAGTTTGACGCTGGCCGATTGAGAGATCATTAATCGCATCCTTGCTATTCAATTCAAAGCGCGCGAGCCATTTTGCTTCTAATTGCATATCCCAATTTGGGTAAAAACTGCGATGTAATGCCAAAGCGTCAGCAATTTTAAAACCTTCATAACCAAACGTTTGCTGGGCGACATAACCAATTTTTTGTTTACTGCTGGCACTTAATTGATGACTTAATTCACCTAATGCTTGTACTTCACCCTCATCAGGCTTTACTAAACCCAGCGCGCTACGTAATAAGGTTGTTTTACCTGCACCATTTTTACCTAATAAACCAATCACCATGCCAGGCTCAACATTAAGGGTGATGTTGTTTAATATCAGACGTTGGTTGTAATGTTTAGAGACATTTTTATAGCTAAGAAGTGGTTGTGTCATTGTTATAATTCCCACCGTTTTTTTATTAGTTCGGTTAAAGTCGGTTGTGGCACATCGAGTTGTTTGGCTTGCTGAATAAGTTGATCGATAGCTTTAAAAAGTAAGCTCTCTTGTTGATCGGTTTGTTGTGCTGTTTTTTGTGCGACACGGGTTGCTTGGCCACGGCGTCGTTCTAACCAACCTTGATCCACTAATTGACCAATCGCTCTGGAAACTGTCATAGGATTAACAGCAAAGTGATCCGCTATTTTTCTCACGGACGGAAGCTCTTCACCTGCAGCTATTTGCTCACCAACAATTAAACGCACAATTTGTTCATGTAATTGCTTATAAATGGGATCGCCACTATTGGGGTTGACATTAATAAATTCTAGCATTACTCTTTCTCTACTGTATTAATACATTAATACACCGATACACTAAGTAATAAGTTATCACATTAAGTGTAAAATGCAAACAAGGGAAAAGTGATGAAAAGCATATCAAATTGTTTTAATAGACTGATAATTAAAGTGATGATGCCAATTTTAATGGTTGCATCAACTGCGTCATACGCAGAAAATAATCAAAATAACCAACCAAAACTGACGCCATGCTATATGGAAGGGCTGTCTGATCGATTGATGTGTGGCAGTATTGCTCAACCATTGTCAGATGATCCAAGCGAAGGGGAGATTGATATCCACTTTGCAGTTATACCTGCAATCAAGCCCAGTCATCCTGATGAAGCGGTACTTGGTTTTGCCGGTGGCCCAGGACAAGGGGCTATAGATTTAGCGAGAATATTTGACCATAACTTACGTTTTGCTCGCGAAACTCGAGACATAGTCTTGGTTGACCAGCGTGGCACGGGTTATTCACATCAATTGCAATGTGAAAGTGATGACCTAAAAACCCAGTTTGCTTTTAATGATGTGATTGCCGATCTTCAAGCCATGGGAGCAGAAGATACGCAAAAATGTAAAGCAAAGCTCAATATTGATTTGAGCAATTTTACTACGCCTGTTGCGGCAAAGGATTTTGAAGCTGTGCGTGTTGCTCTTGGTTATAAAGGCTTTCATTTATATGGGGTGTCATACGGCACACGTATAGCGCAAGAATACATGCGCCAATTTCCTAATGCTGTTTTAACGAGTACCTTAGATGGCGTTGTGCCAATGCAGCAAAGTCTGGCTGCCATAGGCGGAGCGGTTGATGGTTCACTGGCTGCATTATTCAAGCGCTGCGAAACTGATGCTTTATGCGCAGCCCAATACCCTAACTTAGCAAATAACTTTAATTCATTGCTTACGAGGCTTGAACAACAGCCTGTACAAACACAGGTTAGACACCCACGCACCAATGACCTTATTGATTTTACAATCACTAAAATGAAGCTTTACAGTGCGATACGATTTGCGCTTTACGGCCATGCACAACGTGCGATTGTACCAATGGTTATTGAAAAAGCACTAAGGGGTGACTATTCACCATTGGCTGGCATGATGGCGAATGTTGATTTAACACAATCTTTAGCAATGGGTATGCATAACGCCATCGTTTGTGGTGAAGATTGGCCACGCTTAACAACGCAAACCCGCGCTCAGTACAGTAAAACTTATATGGGCAAAGCAATGATTGCGGGGTTGGATATAGCGTGCCCAATTCTGAATGTAAAAGCCGTTGACGAAACATTTTATCAGCCGCTAAAAACCAGTACGCCAACGTTACTTCTTTCTGGTGGACGCGATCCTGCTACACCTGCAAGTTGGGCCGAGCTTGCGATGGTTGAGATGACAAATGCCACCCACTTAGTTGCACCGACTGCCACCCATGGCATTGGCTCACAAACCTGTGCGCCGAAAATCATTGCCAAGTTTATCGACCAGCAAAGTATGCAAGACATTGACAAAACCTGTATTAATGATGCAAATGACAAACCGTTTTTTATGAATATTAACGGCGTAGCCGTTGCCAATAGCCACCCAGCTGATGCAGCTAACAAGGAGTAAGTGATGATTAAAGTAACCAACCTAAATAAGAAGATTGGCGATGTTAATGCGCTAAATGGTTTAAGTTTTACTGCACAGGACGGCAAGATAACTGGCCTCCTAGGGCCAAATGGCGCAGGTAAAACCACTTGTTTACGCACCGTATTTGGATTGTTAAAGGCTGATAGCGGAAATGCTGAAATTGACGGCATTGATGTTGCCAAAGAGCCGATGGTAGCAAAGCAAAAACTAGGATTGTTTCCTGATCCGTGTGGCTTGTATGAGCGATTAACACCAAGGGAATACATTACTTTTTTTGCTCAGCTTAGCGGCCTTAGTGCTGCGCAAGCAAAGGAAGCCACTACGCAAGTAATTGATAAATTGAGTATGAATGATATTGCCGATCGCCGTTGCCAAGGTTTTTCGCAAGGGCAGCGAATGAAAACGGCATTAGCACAAGCGGTTGTTCATAACCCAACAAACATTATTTTAGATGAGCCAACCCGTGGCCTCGATGTAATGAGTACACGTATTTTAAGAGAGCTGTTATTGCTACTTAAAGCACAAGGGCATTGTGTTTTGTTCTCATCGCATGTGATGCAAGAAGTTGCAGCGTTATGTGATCACGTGGTGATCATGGCCAATGGTCAAGTGATTGCACAAGGTTCAGTGGCTGAGCTGTGTGAACATGCAGGTAAAGAGACATTAGAAGAAGCATTTGTCGCCTTAATTGGTAGTGATGAGGGGATTGCAGCATGATTAATTTATTAACAGTGTTATTTAAAAAAGAAGTGATGGATGCCAGCCGTGATAAACGCTCGATAATGGCGGGGCTGTATTATGCGATAGGTGCACCAATTGGTGTGTGCTTATTAATGAGTGTTTTGCTACAGCAATTAGCATCGCCTGAAGCACTAAAAATTAATATTGAAAATAGCGATAGTGCACCAGGACTTATTGCTCACCTTAATAGTCGTGATATTTTTGCCAGTACTGATGCTAATGAGCGTAAAGATATTACTTTATCAATCAGTGATGACTATCAACAAAAAATGAGCGAAGGGCGCCCAGCTACGGTAACGCTAATTGCAGATAAATCTGATGATAAGTTGCGTAAACATATCAACCAAGTTGAAAAAGCAATAGCATTGTACAGCTCTGAAATAGCGAGCCTGAGATTAGTCTCTCGTGGTGTGGATCCGAGTTTGATGCGTGCAATCGTGATTGAAGTACATGATCAAGCTACACCTGATTCAAAAGGTGGCATGATTTTGGGTATTGTCGTATTAACACTTATTTTAGCTTTATTTTACGCGGCGATGAATTTGGCAATTGATACCAGTGCGGGTGAGCGAGAGCGTAATTCTTTATCGTTATTGTTGAGTCATCCATTACATAGTTTACATATTGTGCTTGCTAAAATAGGCGCTATCACGACGTTTTCGATGTTAGGTTTAGTGGTAATTTTAGTTGTCTCTAAGTTTTCGTATGCAATGGTGCCGTGGCAGCAAATGGGCTTTAGCATCACTATTACCCCTGCGTTTATGTTATTTAGTATCGCAATATGCCTACCTATCGCGTTGATGTCGGCAAGCTTACAAGTGTTTGTGTCTTTTATGGCTAAGTCATTTAAAGAAGCACAATCTTACGTCACTATGGTGTTATTTATCCCAATGGCGTTAAGCATGATAACTACTTATGATATTGCGACAGATAAGGTGCAGTGGTTGCCGATAGCAGCACAGCAGTTTGCATTAATGGAATTTATTAAAGGTAATCCCATTCCTATCCCGCAGTTACTGCTATCAACAGTGATCACACTGGTATTATGTGTAGCCTTTAGTTTTTTAAGCGCGCGTATGCTGAAAAGTGAAAAAGTGGTATTTGGCTTGTAAGCTATTGAGTTGGAAATGAATCAGCGACCTAAAAGGCCGCTGATTTATTTTTGAGGGATAACTGAGCTGTTTAGAAGCAGAGTAAGTTATTAATAGCATTTTAAACAAGCAGCTTGGATAAAGTTTATAGCGTACCGTTGGATATAAACTTAGTAATTAGTTGTTGTTTCTTAAATAGAATTGCCACTGTTGCAAAGCAACACCTTGATATTAAGCCCTTATGAAACCGTAAGCTCTGCATTTTGAGGCGGTTTGGGTATCAGTGTTACGCAGCGAGATTTATAATGTCTGGCTGTACTCAGTCATGATCTGTTCAACCCAGTTAGCGATACGCTCATCACTGTGTTCGTATTGGCTGTCTTCATCAAGGGCTAAACCAACGAAGTGTTTGCCATCTTCGGTGAGTGCCTTAGAGGCTTCAAACTCATACGTGCTGTCGTTCGGCCACAATCCTAATAAAGTATATTGTTGGCTACTTATTTCATCATGTAACATACCAAGTGCATCTTGAAACCATTGACCATAACCTTGTTGATCGCCCATGCCAAATAAAGCGATGGTTTTGCCATTGAGATCAACATCTTTAATGTCGTCCCAAATCGACTCCCAATCTTCTTGTAACTCGCCAAAATCCCATGTGGAGATACCAAAGATGATAAAGTCGTAATTTTCTGCATTTTTTAATGGTTCATCTTTGATGTTATGTAGGCTGACAATGTCTTGACCGATAATATCGCGAATTTTTTCTGCTGCTATTTCTGTATAGCATGTGGTAGAACCATAAAATAAACCAATTTGCATCGTATTTATCACTGTGTATTTGCCTGATATGATAGGCTGAAGTTTACCGTAAGGTATTATTAATTGATACCTTGATAACTATGAGAATAACTGTGACCACGTTACCTGATCATGAGTCATTAGACTCAGCCATTACAGATCACGACGAACTACTCGGTAATAGTGATTATCTTGAATCTTTTTTAGATAACCTCTATTTAGAACAACACGTAAGCGATAACACTTTATCTGCGTATCGCAGCGACTTGGATAAATTTTGCCACTTTTTAAAAGGTCAAGATTTGCTCACCGTCAGTGGCCAAGATATTGAAAGCTATTTAGCGCATCGTGTTGATTTAGGTTTAAAGCCTCGCAGTACGGCGCGCAGTATTAGCGCGTTAAAGCGCTTTTACCAATACTTTGTACGTGAAAAACACATTACTGATTCGCCAATGGTAAATATTGCTCAGCCTAAAGCGGGCCTATCATTGCCGAAAACGTTGTCAGAAAATGAAGTAGAAGCACTTTTGGCGGCGCCTAATGTTGAAGAGCCGATGGGCTTGCGCGACAAAGCTATGTTAGAGCTATTATATGCAACGGGTTTACGGGTTAGCGAGTTAGTTGGGTTGCGTATTGAACAAATTAATTTGCGCCAAGCAGTGGTGTTTGTTAAAGGTAAAGGTAATAAAGAGCGTTTGGTGCCGCTTGGCGAAGAGGCTATGTATTGGCTCGAGCAATTTTTAAAAGTGGGGCGCGCGCAAATGATCAAACATGCCACTGATTTTGTGTTTCCGTCAAAGCGTGGAGTCGGTATGACTCGACAAACTTTTTGGCATCGTATTAAACACTATGCTATTTTGGCAGCAGTTGAATCGCCTTTATCGCCCCATACGTTGCGCCATGCGTTCGCAACACACTTACTAAATCATGGTGCTGACCTAAGGGTTGTACAGATGATGTTAGGGCATAGTGATTTATCAACCACACAAATTTATACCCATGTAGCTAATGAACGGTTAAAATTGGTACATCAACAACATCATCCGCGCGCTTAGTGAGAATTTTTTCGTACTTCGGCGGTCTGAGTAGTTAAGAATTATCAGGATATAAGAGAACATTATGAAAAAGTTAGTATTAGCCGGTGCGATATTAGGCACCAGTATAAGTGCGTTTGCCAATGGCGTTGCAGCCATTCCTGATGCCAACGATCCAATCGTGACTAAGTTTGCAGAGCTAGGTGTTACTGTTAAGCAAATTAGCCCAAGCCCAGTGGCCGGTTTAAAAGAGTTGATCACTGATAAAGGCGTGCTGTATGCAAGCGCAGATGGTCAATACTTAATGCAAGGCACCTTGATTGATTTAAATAACCGTAACAATCTAACCGAGCAAGCGCTTAATGGCGTTCGTAAAGAAGGCCTAGCGCAATACGAAGACTCAATGATTGTTTACAAAGCTAAAAATGAGAAACATAGCATAACTGTGTTTACTGATATTAGCTGTGGTTATTGCCGTAAGTTACACCGCGAGCTTGATGATTTACTTGAAGCGGGTATTACCGTTAAGTATTTAGCGTTTCCACGTGGTGGTTTACAAGGCTCAGGCTATGCAGATCTAATGAATGTTTGGTGTGCTAAAGATCAACAAGAAGCAATGACAGCAGCAAAATCGGGCGCTGATACAAAAGTAATGGCCGGTTGTCATGCCCCAGTTGCAGAACATTATCAGCTTGGCCAAAGTTTTGGCATTAGCGGTACACCAGCAATTATTTTAGAAGATGGTACGATGATCCCAGGTTATCAGCCTGCGGCCGCATTAGCTGCTGCGTTAGACGCTAATAAATCGTCATAGTATTATGCTTTTTATAAAAAAGGCCGTTAAGGCCTTTTTTTGTCTTTATTCCTTAATCTAAAAGTACCGCGCCTGCATGAAAAAATTAATTGTTGCTCGTGATCATCATGATGATTCACACCTGCCAAGCCATTTGCACCCTGTTATTAAACAAATTTATGCCAGCCGCCAAGTTAATCATGCCGATGAGCTAAATAATAGCGCAGCCACTTTACATGACTTCAAATTATTTAAAGACATAGATAAAGCCACCGCTTTACTTCAACATGCTCTGCGAGCGCAAAGTAAAGTGCTGATCGTGGGTGATTTTGATGCCGATGGCGCAACCAGCACCGCTACCTTAATGCAAGGCTTAGCGATGTTTGGTTTTGCTCATTTAGACTATTTAGTGCCAGACAGATTCAGCTTAGGCTATGGTTTAAGTCCCGCGTTGGCCGAGCAAATAGTCACTATGGCACCAGATCTGGTGATCACTGTTGATAATGGTATTTCCTGTATTGCTGGCATCGCAATTGTAAAAGCCGCGGGCATTAAAGTGCTGGTTACCGATCATCACTTGCAAGGCGAACAACTACCCAATGCTGACGCTATCGTTAACCCTAATCGCCATGATTGTGAGTTTCCATCAAAATCAATCGCAGGAGTCGGGGTTGCATTTTATTTATTGATTGCGCTTAGAAGTGCATTGCGTGATGTTGGTCATTTTGCGCAGCAACCACCGCCTAACTTAGCCGATCTGCTTGATATTGTAGCGCTAGGTACGGTTGCTGATGTGGTGGCACTGGATGCCAATAATCGCACCTTAGTTCACCAAGGTCTAGCGCGAATTCGTAGCGGCAAAACACGCCCAGGTATTACAGCGCTGATTGAGGTCGCTAATCGTAACGCAGCGCGTTTAAGCGCCAGTGATTTTGGTTTTTCGCTTGCACCACGCTTAAATGCCGCTGGGCGTTTAGATGATATGAGTTTAGGCATAGCTTGCTTACTTGCTACTGATATCAATCAAGCGCGACGCATAGCCGCTGAGCTGGATAGTTTAAACCATGAGCGTCGAGAGATAGAGCAGGGCATGCAACTTGAAGCACAAGCCGTGCTAGATAGGCTTGCTTTTAGCGATGAACAAACACCTGATGCTATCTGTTTATATCAAGAAGACTGGCATCAAGGTGTGATCGGTATTTTAGCGGGACGTTTAAAAGAGAAATACCACCGCCCAACAGTAATTTTTGCTGGTGGCGACAACGGTGAAATAAAGGGCTCTTGCCGCTCGATTGAAGGCTTGCACATGCGTGACTTGCTTGAGCGCTTAAATACCTTGCATCCACATTTGATCAGTAAATTTGGTGGTCATGCTATGGCGGCCGGTCTGAGCATTAATGAGCAGCACTTTAGTGAGTTTAAACGTGAGTTTGAGCAGGCGGTAAGTGGGCAGTTAAGTGAAGAGCATAAACGCTGTATTATCTTAACCGATGGCGAGCTTGCTGATGACTGCTTTAGCATGGAGTTTGCAAATGTACTCAAACAAGCAGGGCCATGGGGGCAGCAATTTCCAGAACCCGTGTTTGAACACACTTTTGAACTCGTACAGCAGCGCATTGTTGGTGAAAAGCACTTAAAGCTGGTATTAAAACACCGTTCAGGGCGTTTGGTTGATGCTATTGCCTTCGGTATTGATGTGCGCGAGTGGCCTGATACTGAAGCGCGCTTGGTGAAATTGGCCTATCAGCTCGATATCAATGAGTTTAGAGGTAAATTTTCATTACAGTTAATTGTCCGTGAGCTGCAAAAAGTAGCTTAAAAAATATCTATTATCGATGCATAAAGTACTAATAAAACGCACGGTTTTTTGTTAAAATCGGGCGTTTTATTATTTAAAGCGAAATTTAAATAATTATTAGCATAATTTTACCTGGCGATTAGCCGCGTAAACCAGCCATTTTGGAGTAATGTACATGTTTGAAGTGAATCCTGTGATTAATCAAATCAAGGAAATTCGCGAACGTACTGAACTGCTTCGGGGGTACCTTTGACTACGCTCTTAAACAAGAACGTTTAGAAGAAGTTAACGCCGAACTTGAAGATTCAGCCGTATGGAATGAGCCCGAGCGAGCACAAGCACTAGGTCGTGAAAAGTCAGCATTAGAAGCGGTTGTTGAAACTATCGATAATCTAGTAACTGGTACTGACGATGTTGAAGGGTTGCTTGAACTTGCAGTTGAAGCAGAAGATGAAGAGACCTTCAATGAAGCACAAAGCGAACTGACAGACCTAAACGAACAGCTTGAAGGTTTAGAATTTCGTCGCATGTTCTCTGGCGCACATGACGCAAATGATGCTTACCTTGATTTACAATCAGGCTCAGGCGGTACAGAAGCTCAAGACTGGTGTAACATGTTATTACGCATGTATTTACGCTGGGGTGAAGCCAAAGGCTTTAAAGTTGAACTGGTAGAGGCCACTGACGGTGATGTTGCCGGTATTAAAGGCGCAACCGTGCGCTTTGTTGGTGAATACGCGTATGGCTGGTTACGTACAGAAACTGGGGTTCATCGTTTAGTACGTAAAAGCCCATTTGATTCAAGTGGCCGTCGTCATACCTCGTTTGCTTCTGCATTTGTTTATCCAGAAGTTGACGATAATATTGAGATTGATATTAATCCGGCTGATTTACGTATCGACGTATACCGTGCATCAGGCGCGGGTGGTCAGCACGTAAATACCACAGAATCTGCGGTACGTATTACCCACGTACCGACAAATACGGTAGTGCAGTGTCAGAACGAACGCTCTCAACATAAAAATAAAGCACAAGCGATGAAGCAGTTAAAAGCGAAGTTATTTGAGCTTGAGCTACAGCAGCAAAATGCTGAAAAGCAAACCCAAGAAGATGCCAAATCTGACATCGGCTGGGGCAGTCAAATACGTTCATACGTACTTGATGATGCGCGCATTAAAGATTTACGTACCGGCGTTGAAAACCGTAATACCCAATCGGTACTTGACGGCAATTTAGATAAATTTATTGAAGCCAGCTTAAAATCTGGCCTATAACCACCAAGCTAAAAAAGAGCTAAAAAATGACTGATCAAATCCAAGACGAAAATAAGTTAATCGCTGAGCGTCGTGGCAAATTAGACGCTATTCGCGCCAATTGCCCTGCTAACGGTCATCCAAATCAATTCCGTCGTGAGCATTACACGGCAGACTTACAGGCCGAGTTTGGTGATAAGAGTAAAGAAGAATTAGTAGAGTTTAACCACGTTGTGTCTATCGCGGGTCGTATCCTAGCTAAACGCGGACCATTCTTTGTAATTCAAGACATGAAAGGTCGTGTGCAAGCGTATGCATCAAAAGATGTCCAAAAAGATTTGAAAGAAAAATACGGTCAATTAGACACCGGCGATATCATTGGTGTTAAAGGCGCGCTTAATAAATCAGGTAAAGGCGATTTATACGTAGAAATGACAGAGTATCAATTACTGACTAAGTCACTACGTCCACTTCCTGAAAAATTCCATGGCTTATCTGATCAAGAAACTAAATACCGCCAACGTTATGTTGATTTGATCACTAATGAAGCAACCCGTGAAACGTTCCGTATTCGTTCACAAGTAGTTGAAGGTATTCGTCGCTTCTTAGCAGATCGTGACTTTATGGAAGTTGAAACGCCAATGCTACAGGTTATCCCTGGTGGTGCATCTGCGCGTCCATTCGTGACTCATCACAATGCACTTGATATCGATATGTACTTACGTATTGCACCAGAGCTTTACTTAAAACGTTTAGTGGTAGGTGGTTTTGACCGCGTATTTGAAATTAACCGTAACTTCCGTAACGAAGGGTTATCAACGCGTCACAACCCAGAATTCACTATGATTGAATTCTACCAAGCCTACGCTGATTACATCGACCTGATGAACATCACCGAAGACATGTTGCGTACTGTTGCGACTAACGTATTGGGCAGCCCAATCGTTGTTAATACGACTAAAAACGAGAACGGCGAAGTGGTTGACTCAGTAGAGTATGACTTTGGCCAACCGTTTACCCGTTTAAGTATGGCGGATGCGATTTTAAAATATAATCCTGAGTTTGATGCTGCAGTATTCAATGATCCAGAAAATCACTTTGACGAATTAAAAGCGTACGCAAAGCAAGTGCACGTTAAAATTCCTGAAAATTGTGTGTGGGGCCCAGGTAAGTTCTTATGTGAAATCTTTGAAGAAACAGCAGAGCACATGCTTATTCAACCGACTTTCATCACCGGTTACCCGTGGGAAGTATCACCACTTGCTCGTCGTAACGATGAAAACCCATTTGTTACTGACCGTTTTGAATTCTTTGTTGGTGGCCGTGAGCTTGCAAATGGTTTCTCTGAGCTTAATGATGCACAAGATCAAGCCGAGCGCTTTACTCGCCAAGTGGAAGAAAAAGACGCCGGCGATGATGAAGCAATGCACTACGACGAAGATTACATTCGCGCGCTAGAGTATGGCCTTCCGCCTACGGCAGGTGAGGGGATTGGTATCGACCGTTTAGTGATGCTATTTACTGACTCATCAACAATTAAAGATGTTATCTTGTTCCCGCATATGCGCCCACAAGCTGACTAATGCTATGTTAGATTAAGTTGATATTATAAACGCCGCTTTAATAGCGGCGTTTTTGTGTCTGTAGCGGGTCCCGCCAATGGAAATTATACTGGCAATAATAAAATTTTAATTTTAACGTATTGAATTATGTGAAAATAAAAATTAATTATATAAAATCATCAAAATGAACGAGCATTATTTCTAAGTTTAGCTAAACTATTGACTGAAAAAACAGCATAAAGCATGGTTTTTTAAACTCACGTCAATCTAAAGGACTTATATAAACGGATTTTATATGAAAGATAATAAACCTGATTCACCCTCTGAAGTACTCAGTATTGAATTACAACGAGAAACCTATTATCGAGCATGTATTGCTGAATTTCAGCAATTAGGCTACCAAGATCAATATCTCGAACAATTAACTGACGAATTAGTGCCTGTTCTCGGTGTATCCGCTGATATTAAAACCTCTTAATTTGATTAACGATTAAACAAAGTTGACTCTTTTTTGGCTGTTATGGGTGTTCTCTAACCATACAGTTACTTTAAACAAGAAAAGTGTTTGACATATTTTCTGAAATCTTTATTATACGCCCCACAAGACGGAGAGGTGGCCGAGTGGCCGAAGGCGCTCCCCTGCTAAGGGAGTATAGGGTTTGTAGCTCTATCGAGGGTTCGAATCCCTCCTTCTCCGCCATTTATTTTATAAATGGTTATCTTGTAAAGTAAAGAATGGGCGCATAGCTCAGCTGGATAGAGTACTCGGCTACGAACCGAGCGGTCGGAGGTTCGAATCCTCCTGCGCCCACCATCCTTTACACACTCTGCTTAGAGTTTAAATAAGCAAGTAAAAGTGATTGGTTTAGTAAATCAAGCGGTCGGAGGTTCACTCTTTGAAGATACGTCCTGCGCCCACCATCTTTTACTTATTAGTAAGAAACTCGAATTAGAGTATAAAAAAGTGGGCGCATAGCTCAGCTGGATAGAGTACTCGGCTACGAACCGAGCGGTCGGAGGTTCGAATCCTCCTGCGCCCACCACTTTTTATTTACTACTGAGAGTTATATTAGTTATTGCATACTAATATGTCAGAGAAGACATTAAAATCAAAATAGAATGTGGGCGCATAGCTCAGCTGGATAGAGTACTCGGCTACGAACCGAGCGGTCGGAGGTTCGAATCCTCCTGCGCCCACCACTTTCTATTAGTGTTAATTTATAAAGAGCCCGACACATGGTCGGTTTTTTTATTTTTAAAATTCGTACTAAGCTTTGTTATTAATTAGCTTAATGCGTCAGTCAAAGTAAGACTTTAAAATCAAAATAGAATGTGGGCGCATAGCTCAGCTGGATAGAGTACTCGGCTACGAACCGAGCGGTCGGAGGTTCGAATCCTCCTGCGCCCACCACTTTCTATTTAAAGGTAACCGACGAGAGTCGGTTTTTTTATGCCTGAAATTTGCCTCATACTTAAAAGTATAAACCACCAACCGATCGGTCAGAGGTTCACTCTTTGAAGATACGTCCTGCGCTCACCACTTTCTATTACTATTAAAGTTAATAGAAGATAACCGACGAGAGTCGGTTTTTTTATGCCTGAAATTTAATAGATCAAGTGTCAATGAGGTTTGCTTTGAGATATGACAATTGTATGAACTTTTTATGGAGGCCGTTTTTATAGGATAATTTCATTTATTATATGCCTGTTATTTTATCTCATTATGAGTTTTACGATGATCTCTAGAAGACAATTTATTATTAGTGCCGGTACACTCGCTTTTATGGGGCTTTCTCGTAGTACTTTTGGCAAAGTACCATTTCTTGACGTGAGTGAGCATTTAAGTGCCTATGGTCCGTTAGTGACTGATCCTAACAAGTTACTCGATTTACCAGCAGGGTTTAGCTATCAAGTTCTATCAAAACTGGGTGATAAAATGGATGATGGCTTTACAGTGCCAGATAAAGCCGATGGTATGGGCTGTATTGCCCTTGATGATGAGCGGGTTGCATTAGTCAGAAACCATGAATTAAAACCAACTGATTTAGCAAAAGCAGATGTTAGCTTACAAACGCATAAAACGTCATTTGCTTATGACACTACTGCGCAAGGTGTTGCTTTGCCAGGAGGCACAAGTCATATTATTTATAATTTAAAAACCGGTAAAAAAGAGCAAGAATATTTGTCACTCACTGGCACGATCCGCAATTGTGCAGGTGGTATTACCCCATGGGGTAGTTGGCTTACTTGCGAAGAGACTGTTCTGACTAAAGCGGATGGCTTTAATAAAGATCACGGCTATATTTTTGAGATACCAGCCAACGCTAAAGGACTAGTAAACCCTGAGCCTCTCAAGGCAATGGGGCGGTTTAACCACGAAGCAGCAGCTGTTGATCCAACAACCGGTATTGTTTATCTGACAGAAGATAAAGGCGATAGTTTATTTTATCGTTTTATTCCTAATGAATACGGTAAGTTGAGTAAAGGCGGTAAACTTCAAGCTATGATGATTAAAGCACAGCCACAGTTTGATACTCGTAATTGGGTTACAGGGGTCATGCCTTTACAACACAATATGGCCGTTGAATGGGTTGATTTGGCGCAACCTGAAAGTCCAAAAGACGATTTAAGAATACGCGGTCACAAACAAGGCGCTGCACTTTTCGCTCGTGGTGAAGGGATACATTGGGGTGAAAAAGAACTTTATTTTTGTTGCACTAATGGTGGTCAAAAGCAGCTTGGTCAAGTGATGAAGTATCAACCATCAGCATTTGAAGGAACAGATAAAGAGCATCTAGCTCCAGGACACGTTCAACTATTTGTAGAAAGCACAGATAAGTCGTTATTTAACTTTGGTGATAATCTCACTGTTGCACCTAACGGGCACTTGATCGTTTGTGAAGATCAGTATACCGACGTGGTTGATAACCATTTACGTGGCGTAACACCTAGTGGTGATGTATATAATTTTGCCCGCTTAACAGCGCAAACCGAGTTGGCGGGAGCTTGTTTTTCTGCTGATGGCAACACCTTATTTGTTAATGTGTATTCACCAACAAAAACATTAGCGATCACAGGACCATGGCAGAGTTTTAAAGGCTAACTGGTGATTATTTAATGCTTATATACAAGTGCACTATGGCTATTTAGTAGTGCTAAGTGAGTTAATTTAAAATGCAGCCTTGCTGATCCGCTTCATACCTTAAAGTATAAACCGGATCAGCAAAGTGTTTAGCTCAATTATTAGTAACAATAACCAAACTAAAATAACAGGCTGAAGTTTAGGCGCAGGGTACGCGGCTCAATCGGGTGGAAGTGATGATCTTCAACGCCTTCAATAGGTTCGCCAGCTAAGCGTGACGTGTAAAAGTAGTCAATATCGTGATCCGTACTATCAAATATATTTAATAGCTCAAGGCCCACTTTCCAATGCGTTTGTTGATAACTTACTAAACCATTTACGACTGTAAGCGGCTCTGAGCGTTTATCGCCATCACTACTGAGTATACGTTTGCCAATGTGGCGTACGCGCAGTGAAGACTGCCACTGCTGGGTAATATGCCAATTAATGCCAGTACTGGCAACCACAGGCACTGCGCCTTCAATTCGATCGTCATTTGAATCGATATCTAAGCGTGAATGTGTAAATGAGGCCTCGGCGTCTAAACTCAAGGCATCATTAAGCCAATAATACGCACTGAGCTCTAAACCGTAACGTTTTGATGCATCACTGGCTTCAGTGTTACCCGCATCACCCACAAATAATAATTCAGAATCTAAGCTTAGCCACCATAATGCCGCTGATAAATTAAACCGTTGTTGATCAAAGTAGCGTAAACCCAGCTCTGCGCCATTGCTTTGCACCAGTAAATCAACCTTATCAGCAGACTCAAGTGTCACAGGAGCTTGTTTAATGGTCGCTCCACGCGCATCATTTGAATGATACGACTGCCCCCAGTTGGCATAACCGGCTAGGTTGTCATTAAACAGGTAATTTAAGCTGGCTTTAAAGCTAACCAAATCATCATCTGCACTGCCTGAATTAATACTGTTATTGCTATCAACATCTGCGTCAAAGTAATCATAACGCACGCCAAATGTTGCTTCGAGTGCTTGGCTTAAATTTACTTGTGATTGCCAATAGGCTGAGTAGCTGGCTTCGTCTACAGCATCTTCACGCACAGTACTTAAGCGTTGGCGCTGCTTGGTATTGTATAAACCAACTTGATCAATATCATCGCGGCGATATTCCATACCAGCTGTATGCTGGATTAGCATATCTGCAAGAGTATCAGCAAATTGATAACTCAGTGCGCCACCACTAATTGTCCGGCTATCGACTTGTTGGAACTGATCGCCATGAATAGGATCATTTAAAAAGTAAGAGAAGTTAGAAAACAAGTCCATGTCGTAGTTGATCACATAGGCATTGGCTTTAATGTGCTGGCCTTGCCAGTTTGCCGATAAACTATAGCGACTAGAGCTGCCGCCTACGGTCGTATCGAGTGAACCTAGCGCACTGATAATACCTTGGTCTACAGCCCGTTGTGGAATTTGATCTGCGGAATTCCAGCTGTTGTCATAAGCCATTGCCGTGACAGATAAATCGCCATCCCATGCTTTACCTACATAGCGTACTAGGGCATTTTTTTTATCTACATCTTCATTGATATCTTGCCAAGGGCCATCATAACCTTGCCACTCACTGGCAATAATTATTTTCCCGTTAGCAATTCCAATCGAGCCTAATGCCATCACGCGTTGGTAATTGTCTTTGCCAATTGTAAAGTCAAGTTGTTGATGTTTTGGATTATCAGCTAGATTAAATTCAGCACTGCCAGCGGTCGAAAAGTCACCTTGAGCGGCGCCATACGCACCTTTTTGATAATCTATAGTCGAAATTGTTTCAGGAATAATAAAGTTAAGGTCGGTGTAGCCTTGACCATGCCCATGGCTGCGCATATTAATTGGCATACCATCAATGCTGGTGGCAAAGTCAGTACCATGATCGAGATTAAAACCGCGAATAAAATATTGATTAGCTTTACCTGAGCCGCTGTGCTGAGTGACGGCCATACCTGGGATCAGTTCTAGCATTTCTGCGCTACGTAACATTGGACGGTTTTCTATTTCACCTTGGCCAATTACGCCACTTGATGCACTAATAGCCTCACCAATAAGTCCCGTGCGGTGTCCGTATATGGTAATTTCTTCAATGTTTGCAAGTACATTGGTAGAGCAAAGTAAGCTACCAGATAGAATTAAAAAAGTGCGCATTATCATTTCCTTATAAATAGGTCGAAATGTTTATATTTAATACAATTACGTTTTACGATGTTAATCGGATGCAAATATTTGCTTGCTGTGGAAAATATGTTATTTTCAATAAAATATTCCAAAAATAAAAATCATAAGGAATTTAATTTTGATTGTAATGAAACTGAAAAAAGCGGGGCTGAATGTTTTCAGTGTGAGCTTAGTAACTGGGCTTTTTGGCTGTCAGAGTCAGCCACAGCAAGAGACTGTTGCATCGTTACAAGAGCAACATGAGAAGTTCTATCAACAGGTGATGTTGGCTGCGCCTGTCTTACCGGCTGATTTAACAAATATTCCTATGCAGGCGCATTTAGTTGCTAATCGTGTTGCGCAATCGCACTATAAAACGGCGGCGCAGGTTAATTACAGTCAGTTAGGATGGCAGCAACGCGTGGCAGCAGATTGGCACTATTTTGATATTCCGACATCGCAGGGTAAGTTATTAGTAATTGATTACCAACAGCAAGGTAACCACCTGGCGTATCGTTATTTAGCAAATGGTACCCAGAATGATTTATATGAGCCATGGAGTTCATCTAAAATTCAAGCTTTTAGCGGTGCAATTGCAAAAGTACGGCAAATAAACCCAGAGCTTGGTGCAGATGCGCTAATAGGTGATAGCAATGTTGCTGATTTGATCACTAGTATTAATAGCTACGAGCATTTTGGCAGCGCTGATGGAAACTCTAATGCAATAGCGAGCTACTTTATTAATGTTGCTGGGCGTGATTATTTAAGTAATTTATTTGCAGATAATTGGCTAAAGCTTAATGATTCTCGCATTATGTTTAAAGGTGCTTATGCTACAGAGATTTTTACTCCTAGCACGATTCGTTGGCAAAGTACTGATAGTGATGTTATTGCTAGCAATATCGCTTATTTTACTGTTAATACCGATGATCCTGCTTATTTAGACTACCGGTGTGATGGCTGTGGTTTATCTGGTAATAAAGCCATGACAACTTTGGCTCAAGCTGAGTGGTTAAAACGTTTAGCAAAGCCACACTCGAGAGCCCTTAACTCAGCAGCCTTTACTACAAGCACAAGACATTGATGTGCTATTTAATGGCACCGGCAATACGGATAAAACCGCTAAAGTGGGTGGTATGATGCAAGGGCTCAGTCAAATGATCACTGACTCTTTAGCGCAAGCGCTTGCACCAGACGATACTCGCCCAGCAAAACAAATTTTAGACGAGTTAACGCAGGGGCAATGGCGAGTTTGGCAAAAAATAGGTTGGGGTCCAAGCGAAACACGCTCAACCACAGAAACTGTCATGTTGGCTCATGTTTACTTACCGTTTATTCAAGGTGGACGCGAATTTACCTTAGCGGCACAAAATAGTGTGCCAGGTGCAAGTGAAAAAAATTTAGCCGTGGTTGGCTTAAAAATGCAGGCGAATTTTACGCATGCATTTAAACAGTTACTGATACCGCAAAAGCAATAATAAGTAGCACACAGCACGACTTACCAAGCAAATTGATAATAGGGAACCTACGAATGCGACATACATTTATCGCCCTGAGTATTTCATTAGCAAGTATTATTACCATGGCACCCGTCATTGCGGCGGCTAACACGTGGCAATCAGATGTCATCGGGGTCACTCAATCTCAATTAACCCCGCAGCACTGGTTAAGCCAAGTGACAGATAAAACTCTGATGAGTGCAGCGCAAATTGCGGCATTTAATAAACAATTGATTGCTGACAATGAACATATTGTCGATCCACTCGATTTTGCCTCTCAGCTAACTCGTGAGCAGTTAAAGGCATATATACTCAGTATTAGTGCGGTACCAAAAAGCCCGCGTTTTTACCCTAATGGCGTGGCATTAAGTAATAAGCATTTTGCAAAATATCTAGCCAATTTGAATTTAGACGCTGTGACAGATAATAATCAAGTTAGTTATGCCATGGTGGTAAAGCGCTCAGTCCTGCGTACTTTTCCAACGTCGGACCGAGTATTAAATAGTGGCTTAGATAATGACTTAGATCGTTTTCAAGAAAGCGGATTATTCCCTGGTGACACAGTGGCTATATTGCATGAAAGTGCCGATAAGAAATGGTTACTTGTGCGCGCTTATAACTATCTAGCATGGGCGCCCAAAGCTGATATTGCGATATCGAATAAAAGCACACTTCGTGAATTTAAAAATAACGATGACTTTTTATTGATAACTGGCGCAAAAGTAAATACCGCTTACGTGCCTAATGATACCACTACATCGCAAGTGCAATTGGACATGGGCGTTCGTCTGCCTTTAATGCTGGCAGATAAAACCCCTCATTTATTAAATGGCCAAAACACCTACGCTAATTATGTTGTGCAACTGCCAACCCGCGGGGAACAAGGTCAGTTAGTTATTAAGCCTGCCTTGATCAGTCGCAGCAGTGATGTGCATTTAGGGTATTTACCTTACACCCAACAGCATTTAATAAAACAAGGGTTTAAATTTTTAGGCGAACGCTACGGTTGGGGACACGACTATAATGGCCGTGACTGCACTGGTTTTGTTGGCGAAATATATAAATCATTTGGTCTATTAATGCCGCGTAATTCAGGTCAGCAGGGGAAGGGAGAGTATGGAACAAATCACCGTTTTGATAAAACCAGCAATGAAAGCGATAAATTAGCGGTAGTTAATAACATGCAAGTGGGCGATTTAATTTATATACCAGGCCATGTAATGATGTACTTAGGTGAACAAGACGGTCAACCGTATGTGATCCATGATGTTAAAGGGTTGGGTTATAACAAGGCTGATGGTAGTTTTTATTCAAGTTCACTTAATGGGGTATCGGTAACGCCTTTATTGCCACTGCGTTTATCGCAAACTCAGAGCTATTTAGACCGTACTTATAATATTAAGCGTATTCGCTAGGAGTTAAAAATGAAGATTACGGCGATACGTTTTGCCAAACTTAAAGTGCCATTAGTTACGCCGTTCAAAACAGCGCTGCGTGAAGTGAGCTATATTGAAGACTTAGTGGTGTTAATTGAAACCGATAAAGGCGAAATTGGCTATGGTGCTGCGGCATCTACGCCAGTAATAACCGGTGATACTCACCAAAGTATCCTTAGCGTTATTAAACAATTTATAGCGCCAAAACTAATTGGTATGGAAATCGAAAACCTCAATCAAATTTGCCAAGTGATCCAATCAAGTGTGGTGGCAAATTACAGCGCTAAAGCCGCACTCGAGCTGGCTGTTTATGACTTGTGGGGTAAATTATATCAAGCGCCGCTGTATAAATTGCTCGGCGGTGGTAGTCAAACATTACGAACTGATATCACTATTAGCGTTGATAATATTGATAAAATGCTCAGTGATTGTGCTGTGGCTGTAGCGCAAGGTTTTGATATTTTAAAAGTAAAAATTGGCAATGATTTACAGCAAGATATCGAACGAGTGAAGGCGATTTATCAAGGTTTTGGCCAGCAAACGCAAATTCGTTTGGATGTAAATCAGGGCTGGAATGCTAAACAAACGGTGTTTGCTTTACAGCAATTAGAAAGCCACAATGTTGAATTAGAACTTGTTGAACAGCCAGTGAAAAGTGATGATTTTAAAGGTTTAAAGTATATTACTGAGCGGGTAAATACGCCGATCATGGCTGACGAAAGTGCCTTTTCGCCCAAGCAAGTAATTCAATTATTAGAGCAAAATGCTGTTGATATTATCAACATCAAAGTCATGAAAACGGGTGGCTTAAGTCGTGCTATTGAAATTGCCAATATTACTGCACAGTATCAAGCTGATTGTATGATCGGTTGCATGTTAGAAGGCAGTATTGCCGTTGCAGGTGCAGCGCATTTAGCGTCTGCAAAAGCCCAGCAGATCAGTAAAATAGACTTAGACGGTCCAGCGCTTGGCCAATATGATCCGGTGCAAGGCGGTGTGGAATTTAATGGCCCAGCGATCACGTTAAGTGATGGTCCTGGCTTGGGGATTAAAAGTATCGACACATTACAACCGATAAACGATGGAATTTGGCCGTTATGAAAAAAATAATAATAACATTAATCACCACAGCAGCCCTCAGCGGCTGTGCAAATAGTGCAAGTACATCAGCAGCTGCAAGTGCTGCAGTTATCCCACAGCAAAGCCAACAGTTAGTGGTGGTGGTTGCAGATGATTGGCAAGCCATTGCCGCACAATTGTATCGATTTGAGCGTGTTGCAGGACAATGGCAACAACAAGGCCAAGGTCACAGTGTGGTACTTGGGCGCACCGGTCTTGCGTGGGGTATTGGTTTACACCCAGCTCAAGCGGGCGAACAAAAACAAGAAGGCGATGGTAAAGCTCCCGCTGGTATTTTTGAACTCGGCACCGCGTTTGGTTATTTAGATTCATTAAAAACCAATATGACCTATCAAGGCATGACTGCTGACGACTATTGTGTTGATGTCAAAGGTTCGCCATTTTATAACCAGCTAGTTAATAAGTCAGTGGTAGGAGAGGCTGCTGTCAAAGACTCGTCAGAGTGGATGCGCCGTGATATTTACAGCCAAGATAACCTTTACAAAAAAGGCTTAGTGGTTAAGCACAATAGTCAAAATGTTGATGGTGCAGGCAGTTGTATCTTTATGCATTTATGGCGCGCAGAAAATAAACCAACTGCCGGTTGTACTGCAATGACTGAGCAGAATATGGATACCTTGTTAGCTTGGTTAGATGAACAGAAAAAACCATTGTTAGTGAGCTTACCTAGCGAACAATATCAACAAAAACAATTGCTTTGGAAGTTACCAGCGATTAAATAATACGTGTACAGCCACGCGATCACGTGGCTTTACAAAGTAAATAATAAAATTGTTTTCTTTTTATTAATTTAATGGAATAATATATTCCATTGATTGGTTTGAAATTGGGATAATAAATGAGTGCACAATACACCTTGCTAGATTGGCTCGTATTCGCAAGCTACGGAGCAATTTTATTACTCAGTGGTTGGTGGTTTAACCGTAAGCGCGCCAACTCAAGTAAAGACTTCTTTTTAGGCGGTAATAGTATGCCGACCTGGATGGTGGCTATTTCGGTATTAGCTACTTCACAGTCTGCTGCCACTTTTATTGGTGGACCTGATCAGGGTTATCAAGGTGATTTATCGTATTTAGCGACGAACATTGGCGCATTCATAGCTGCATTTATTGTTTCTATTTTTCTGATCCCTAAGTTTTATCAACAAAAAGTGTACACCGTTTATGAACTGCTTGAAAAGCGCATAGGGCCAAAAGCTAAACGCCGCAGCGGCTTAATGTATTTATTTGGCCGAGTGTTCGCCAGTGGCGCACGTCTATATATGGCCGCGATTGCAGTAGCGATGATTTTATACGGTAATATAGCCGCAGAAAGTGTGATTATAGCGACTTTGCTATTAGCACTTGCGGGTTTGTTGTATACCGTATTTGGTGGTATTCGCAGTGTAATTTATTCTGATGTGCTGCAAAGTGTCGTATATGTCAGTGCTGCGATTGCCGTTATCTGGTGTTTGTTGGTACTGATCCCCGCTGATTTTTCAACTATTTTAGCAACCTTAAATGAGCCAACCCTGGTGCTGATTCAAAGCTGGCAATTTTCAAATTTGATTTAGATTTTGGCCCAAGTGGGGTGTTCAATATGGCGTCGGTATTAACCGGCTTTGTATTACTTAACATTGCCGCCTTTGGTCTTGATCAAGATATGACACAGCGTCTACTGACGTGTAAGAGTGACAAAGAAGGCAGTAAAGCATTACTACTTTCTATCGTGATGGTTATTCCCGTGATGTTGGTATTTATCTTTATTGGTTTATTACTTTATATCGTTTATCAACAGCCAGCATTAATGAACAGTGACGGTGCGCAAGTCGTACAAGAATTTAATGGTGAAAAAATCACTATTTTTATGTACTACGTACTTAATGAGGCCCCTGCTGGTGTTAAAGGTTTAGTTAGCGTCGGTATCATTGCCGCGGCCATTTCAACATTAAACTCCGGTTTAAGTTCGATGTCGTCGGTCATTGTACAAGATTTATATCGACCTTATTTAGCAGCTAAAAATAAGCAAGTTGCCGATAACCATTTTGTTAAAGCTGGGCGTATTGGCATGGCGGTTGTGAGCCTATCATTAGCATTAATGGCCATAGTTTGTTATTTCTGGCAGCAATACAGTGATATGCCGCTTCTTAAGTTTGCGCTGAGTGTCATGGTGTTTTCGTACAGTGGTTTACTGGGCGTGTATTTTACAACACTATTTACTAAACGTGGCAGTGAAGGCTCAGTATTGGCGGCGTTAATTGTCGGCTTTATGATCACTTTATTCATGCAACCATACATGATTGATTGGTTATTGCCGGCAGCAGATCGCTTCTATTTAGGCTTTACTTGGCAGTTATGTATTGGTACTGCGTTGTCGACTTTAGTGTGTTGTTTAGGTAAACCTCAACTTGCCCAGCGCGGCCAGTCAGCTGTAGGAGCCCAATAGGCATGAACATTGACTATATACTGGCTATTGATGGCGGGGGCACCAAAACGCTGGCGAAATTAGTGAATTTATATAGCGCTGAAGAATTTACTGCGCAGGCTGGTGCAGCCTCAGTTTATAACGATCTTAATACGGCGCTTACTAGTTTACAGCAAGTGATCACTAGCGTATGTGCACAAAGTGGCGCTAAGCATAGCCAAATTTTGGCGGTAATGGGACTTGCGGGCGGCTCGTCTAAAGTGTTGGCTGAGCGAGTAACTGCAAGCTTACAGCTAGACTGTGATATTAAATTTGCGCAATTGAGTATTGTAAGTGATGCAATCACCTCATTATATGGTGCAAATCTAGGTCAGCCAGTTGCAATGTTAGCGTTAGGAACGGGCGCTGTAGCAGCAAGATTATCCGCTGATGGAGAAACAAAATTAATTGGCGGCTGGGGTTTTTCGGTTGATGATTTTGGCGGTGGTGCGCGCTTAGGGTTAAGTGCTGTGCAATGCTTGTTAGATGAAATAGACCGCTTTGAGCAACCTAAAAGCCTGCTAACGCAACAGCTGAGTGAACAAGTTGGCCGTGAGCGAGAACAAATATCAAGTTGGTTAATGAAGGCCAAAGCGTTAGATTATGCGCGTTTTAGTCCTTTAATCTTTAGTTTAAAAACACAGTGTATAATAGCCGATACGGTGCTTAGTGAGCATGTTCGACAAGTCGAGAGATTGATTAAAAAATGTCGTGGTCAGAGCCAGTTACCAGTCATAATTATTGGCGGTTTAGCGGACGTAACCATTGCATTATTAAATGAAAATACACAACTGAATTTATCTCCCCGTCAAGGGGATTCGTTAGCCGGTGCGGTGATTTTAGCCAGCGACCGCATTAAACAAATTGAATACACAAGGATTACACAATGAGCCCTGAGTCTAATTTTAATCAGCAGCGTGCACTTTTAGAAGAGCTGAACGGGATTGTGTCAGAAGGACAAAACTTAGATACGTTGGATATAGATTTACTCGATAGTCGCGAAATTTTAACCAAAATAAATTTGGAAGATCAAAAAGTTGCCGCTGCTGTAAAGTTAGTGATCCCAGAGATAGCCAAAGCGGTCGATCATATTGTAACGGCATTTAAGCAAGGCGGTCGTTTAATTTATATTGGTGCCGGCACCAGTGGTCGCTTAGGTATTTTAGATGCTGTGGAATGCGCGCCAACTTACAGTGTCAGCGATCAACAAGTAATGGGAATAATTGCGGGTGGCGAAACGGCTTTTAAAAAAGCAGTTGAAGGTGCCGAAGATAGCTTAAAATTAGGCGTAGAAGATCTTAAAGCGGTTAATCTACAGGCTAAAGATGTCGTGGTAGGGATTGCCGCTAGTGGCCGTACACCTTATGTGCGAGCAGCCATTGAGTATGCAAAATCAATAGGATGTATCACCGTTGGAGTAACCTGTAATCCTAACTCCGCGGTAATGAAACTACCTGATATTGGCATTTGCCCGGTAGTTGGCGCTGAAGCGGTAACTGGTTCAACACGTATGAAATCGGGTACTGCACAAAAGTTAGTATTAAATATGCTCAGCACAGCCAGTATGATCCGCACCGGTAAAGTCTATAAAAACTTGATGGTTGATGTGAATGCCAGCAATGAAAAGCTGCATGCTCGTGCGATCCGCATCGTAATGCAAGCAACCGATTGCACTCATCAGCAAGGAGTCGATGCGCTTGCCCAAGCAAAACAAAGTGCTAAATTGGCTATTTTAATCATCTTAACAGGCAAAGATGCCGCCCAAGCTGAGCAAATGTTAACCCAAGCGGATGGTTTTTTACGAAAAGCGGTGGAACTATAAATGTTAATTAGATTATTGGTTATATTACAATGCCTAATTTTGAGCGCATGCGCCCACAACAGCACTGACGATGCAATCTTAACTGATACACCGCAAGTAAATTTAAGTGTTGGCGCTTTACAATATCAGCAGTACCTACCACAACTTGAGGGCAAACGAGTTGGCTTAGTCGTTAATCAAACTTCACAAGTTAATGACACCCATATAGTCGACTTACTGCGTGATAAAGGCGTGAATGTTACTAAAATATTTGCCCCTGAACATGGTTTTCGTGGCGACCACGATGCCGGCGCGCATGTAAAAAGTACGGTGGATGCAAAGACCGGTATTGATGTGGTGTCTATTTACGGCAGTAATAAAAAGCCAGATACCACTGTATTAAGCGAATTAGACGTAATTATTTTTGATATTCAAGATGTTGGTGTGCGTTTTTACACTTATATCAGCTCAATGCATTACATGATGGAAGCTGCTGCTGAGAATAACATTGATTTTATTGTACTTGATAGGCCAAACCCGAATATTGCTTATGTTGATGGGCCAGTTTTAGATTTAAAATTTCAGTCTTTCGTTGGCATGCATGAAATTCCTGTATTACATGGTATGACAGTGGGCGAGCTGGCAAAAATGATCAAAGGTGAAGGGTGGATAAATAAAGCTTCGTCACTAAACTTGACGGTTGTGCCTGTGGCGCATTATAGCCGCGATATGACGTATAGTTTACCTGTTCAGCCAAGCCCTAATTTACCAAATGATCAGTCAATTGCGTTGTATCCATCATTATGCTTTTTTGAAGCAACACCAATTACAATTGGCCGTGGTACAGACTTTCCATTTCAAGTGATAGGTTATTCACCGATTGCGTTAGGGGAGTTTAGTTTTACTCCGCGCGCTATTGAGGGAGCATCAATGAACCCTAAATTTAAAGGGATAGAGGTGCAAGGTCTTGATTTACGGGACAGTACAATCAAAGGACTAGATTTAAGTTTATTTATTACAGCCTATAAAACTTTAATGCAAAAAGAGCAAACGTTCTTTGAACGTGCTGGCTTTATGGATAAACTTGCAGGCACTGATAAGCTGCGCTTAGCTATCGAAGCCGGCCAAACAGAGCAGCAAATCAAACAAAGCTGGCAACAAGATCTAGCTCGCTTTAAACAGCAACGCGCAGCATATTTGTTATATCAATAAGACTATTTTCATTTATAAACCTTTAAAACGCAGCTTAGGCTGCGTTTTTTTATTGCGCTTAGAAAAGTTCAACTGTATGTTCTATAAATAAAATTTAAAGGAATAATAATGAAAAAAGACATTTGGTATAAAAAGCCGGAAATGATAGTTGCTTTTTCAGCGTTATTGATAAGCGTTGTTACAACAATAATAGGTATTTACTCAACGATGATTGATCGCTCTTATGCAAGGGCTTCGGTTTGGCCGAGAGTTGAGTTGTATAGGAGTTTTTCACCTAAGGATGAGCTATTTAGTTACGGTATAATGAATAACGGCACAGGTCCGGCAATTATTAAATATGTCAAAGTAATCTATAATGAGAAGCCCATTAAGAAATGGTCTGATTTTATAGCTGCAACGAACTTAGTTCAATCACATATCGGTACACGTATTCTACCAAGTCAAGCGAATTTTAGTGCGGTTTCCATAAAAGATAAGGCTTATTTAACAGAAATTCTTAAAATGGATGAACAGATTGCAATCGAGCTGTGCTATTGCTCTATTTATGACGAATGTTGGCTGGTTGATAGAAGTAATCAACCAATAGAAATAGCACAATGTGAAATTAGCGACGAACAGCGATTTATGCAGTAATACACGTATTTTTGCAATAAAAAAGGCCACAATTGTGGCCTTACCATGGATGGGGAAATAAGCGCCCATTAAGCGCTTACTTTAATCCATAAGATTAAAACTTAAAGTTAACTGATAACTGCAAGCTACGTGGATTGTAGTAGCTACGCGATTCACCAAATTTCTCTTCAAGTACATACGGGTTTTTGTTATAACCTGTTTGACGATTAAATACGTTGAAGAGATCAGCACGAAATTGTAGTTCCATATCACCAGAGAACTTAAAGTCTTGCGTATAGTTTAAGTCTAGTTGCCAATGGCTAGCAGTGCGACGACTACCAGCAGACTCTGCATAGCGGCTAATATGGCTTGTAGGGTATCCGTATGTTGTTCCATCCCATGCTTCCCATGCTTTACCTGATTGGAATACGAAGTACGCCCCTAAGTTAGCTTCCCAAGGAAGAGTATAGTAACCGTATACTTTTAACAGGTGAGGTTTATCACCTGAGAGTGTGCCATAGCGATTATCCCAAGGGTAACGACCGCGACCATCACCATAATAAGATGAACCAATAAAGTTATTCGCATCATTGCTTGTTGTGGTGTTATCTTGGTCAAAGTTGCCATAGTAGTGACTCCACACATATGAAGCGTTTACGTAGCTATTCTCACCCAAGTATTCGGCTTCAATACTCGCTTCCCAGTATTTGGTTTCGCCGCCATCAACCTCTGCAATTACATACGATGAACCACCAATTTCGTCGCGAATATCAGCTAAGTTAGCTACATATAAGCCTTTATCTGCAATGTGTTGCGGTACACCTTCGGCATCAACACCTGAGTAATCAGTTAGACGCGCATTGTTTGGCATATCCTCCCAAAAGTGCATGCCTTTACGGTGACGAACATGGGCACGTAATACTAAGTCAGAACCAACATACTTAGTGGTTCCGATAGTAAATTCGTTAATACGACGTGGTTTCATATCATCTTGGAATACTTTACCAGATGAACCATTTCTAGGTGAAGATGATAAAATATTACCAGCTTCATCTAGTAATAACTCAATTTCGGCACGAGTGTTTCGATCCCATGATGCTGCGCGAGATAATGAACTCGCTTCAGGATTATAAATCGCAAAGTTTGCAAATACGGAATCTTCGTCAGAATAAGTCCATGTTGCACCTAAACGAGGTTGCAGCATATCTTTCCAGTTGGTTTGGTACATTTGGTACTTGTGACCAGGAGCAACTTCATAGCCAGAAATAGTACCAGATTTAGCTTTTAAGCCTTGACCATACCAAGTGTCTTGGCTGACCAATAATCCTAAGTTATAAGTCCAATCACCCAATTCTATAGTATCGTTAATTTCAAAGTTTAGGCTGCGTGTTTCAGAGTTAATGCCTGATACAGGTGAGCCATCTGCAGTTGCTAAACTCATTTGTTGGACTCGAGCACGGTAGATAGCATTTGCAGGGTCAAAACCATCAGTGTTTGCATCAGCATCAACTAAGCCACCAATGTATGCAATTGAACCCCAACCGTTAGAGAGTCTGGTTAGTTGCTCTTCGCCTTCTTCCCATTTTGCACCAAAATGGAGTATGTGGTATGCATCGCCCCAGCTAAGTTCATGTTCTAAACTAACTTCAAAGGAATCACGATAAAAGTTTTGATTGTCATAAGTTGCGTATGCACCAACACCACCACCGCCTTTCATCACTGCGTCTTCAAGATAGCCATAGGTATTAATTAATGCATTTGCGCCAGCATTATATGCGGCGATTTGTGCTTCGCTAAATCCTTCATCTGGGTCATAACTTCTTAAGCTTGGGACAGAGAAATAACCCATTTGAGCTAAGTCATCAATACCAAGTTGGCTTGATAAAGAAGGGATTACACTCAATGGTGTATCAGGTTGTGAGCCTGTTTCTAATTCAAACTTACTATATTGGAACGAAAGTGTGGTTGCTGATCCTAAGATCCATGAACCATCTAAAGTAAAGATATCTTGATCAGCTTTACTGCCGACAGATACAGTGTCCATCTCGTAAGCACCAATCGAATCGCCTTTAACTTCTTTATCTGAGGTACGTTGTGAGATATTTATCAAAATATCATCAGTTGGTGCCCAGGTTAATTTACCAAAGTATTCGTCGCGGATACTCTCATAATCTTTTACTTCGCCATAGGCTGTGTTTTTGTTTGCTTTGGTCTCTTCAGGACGGTAATAAGAGGTATAAAAATATAATGTATCTTCAATCAGTGGACCGCTTAAACTTGCGGTTAACCAGTTTTTATCAAGCTCAAAGCTCTCTTCACCTACTGGCGTTGCAACAAAGGTTTTTGGTTGTATTTTGTATTCTATATTACCGTGAAACTCATCCGTACCAGATTTTGATACTGTGTCAATTGAAAAGCCACCAGAACGGTTAAAGCCAACCGCTTTTGCACCACCTCTGTCCATAGTAACAAAGGCAACATCGTGTGTTGATGGCTCTGAAGCTAAGTTTCCATACATCGGCAATGACACATTAACACCATCAAAGCCATATGAGTTATCAACACCTGATCCACCAGCTGATGGGCCCAACGTTGAATTTGCCGAAAGTTCTATACCAGGGACAAGCTTTAAAAGGTCTCGGTAATCTTGACCTACAGGGACATTATTAATTCCCTCTTCACCTAATGAGTTTGTGAGTGCTGATTTACCTTGGCGAAATAGTTTACTGCCTGTCACTGTAATTACTTCAACATTATCTTTTTTACCGCCAAGAACAACATTAGCACTTGAGGTTTGCTCTAGCAGTACATCAACAGTTATTGTTTGTGTAACGCCGCTGCTGTCTTCAAAGGTCAGCTCATAAGTGCCTGGTTTTAGTTGCGGGAGATCATAACTGCCATCTTCACGGGTTACCACCGTACGCGCTTTTGGCATGACGTTACTACGTGCAGTAATGGTAATACCCGCTAGTGGTTGGTTTGCTTGCTCGGTTTTTACCTTACCTTTAATGCTACCGTTTAAATTCGCGAATGCAGGAGCACTTGCTAGCGAGGCAGCTATTATAGCGGTGGTTATTGCAGTTTTTGGCACTCGCAGAGCGCGATGTGTGGCCTGCGCTAACGAGCTTATAGTGAAGGTTGGTACCTGTTTTTTCATTGTTTTCCCCGTCCTTATTATAATTAACTTATAGCTCTGAACTTTGTTGATTCCCCAAACAGAGTTATAAACTTTGATCAATTGTTGCTATTCCATTAAACATGCGTTGCTATTAATGGTCAAGAATAAACTCTTCCTTATTTGTGTTGTATCTATAAATAAAATATATAAAAACTGGTTTCGTTATATTTTTTGTCAATATAAGCGTAAGGCTGGGGGAGTGTTTTCGCGATATTTAGCGTAGTTAATCATATTTAATATATTGAAATGACATGTTTTTGTGTTTTTGATTCTAAAGAAGGAGGATTTTTTATTGAGTTGGAACAATACTGTTGGAGTTACAATAATAATTATTGTTTATGAACTAAAAAATTTTGGTTGGCATGGAATAAAGAAATAATTTATAAATTAGCAAACGAGAGATAGGTTATTATTGCACGGCTGTTGTTAAAGTGGTTTTTATAATAAGAAAGGCCACAATAGTGGCCTTAATTCTTTAGGATGTCGTTGGTTAGTGATTTCTAAATTCACCAACAACGTCATTTGAATGCTCTAGTAATTTACGACCTTGACGACTCGATTGCGTTAAAGCGATAAATAGAATATCAATAACAAAGTCTTGCGCAGTACGGGCAAGTATCGATGATAAACGGACTGACTCTTCTTCTGCCACAGAGTAAAGCCTAACATTGGCTTGATCAGCAACAGGATTACTACCAAATTTAGTGACAGAGATCACGTAACTGTCGTTCTTTTTAGCCTGCTTTACCACTTCAGCGATTTCTCTGGTGACACCCGATTCACTGATCGCAATAACTAAGTCGCCTTTTGCAAAGGTTGATACATAGGCGAGCTGCGCATGACCATCAGGTTCAGCTATTGCTGGCATACCTAACTTTTGCAGCTTATAAGAGAAGTCTTTAGCCACCAGGGCAGAGCCCCCTAAACCACAAATTAAAATTCGTTTAGCTGATTTTAACAAGCTAACAGCCTGTTCAATGGCTAGCGCTTCATTGAGGTTTTTTGTTTCAGTAAGCACAGCAAGTTTACTACTGAGTAGCTTTTCTGCTATTTGCTCTAGTGAATCACTTAAGGTGATTTTACCATGCAGTTTTGGTTCTGATGTTTCATCATTGAGTGCATCAATGACAGCCAGCTTAAATGCTGGAAAGCCTTTGTAGCCCAGTTTTTGCGAAAATTTTACAACGCTTGACTGGCTCACGCCGACAACTTTAGCCAGCTCTACAGACGAAAGATTACGAATAGCATTAGCTGAGTTCAATGTGAAGTCGGCTAGCTTAGCTTCGCTGCTCGATAGGGACTGACGTAAGGCTTTAATTTTTACAAATGTAGACATACTACCCGCTTATTTTTATATTTGGCGTATTTATAGCATTAATCGAAATAAATTTGTACTTATTCTAGGTTCAAATGTAACCATCTTTGTTTTTACTCTTGTTCCTAGGCGTACAAAAAATAAATTATTCCCAATAGCCGCAATTAAGTTTTGGAATATTGTTTAAGAATAATTGGAATAATATAGTTTTAATTATCTAATTTTACAACACCAATAGCACGAACTAACAGATTTATTTGCTAGTCGCTTGGGCACTGTTTTTATGGTGGGATAAAATATCTTTATTTAATTTACTTGTTGAAATAAATTATTTACAAATCATTTTACTGTGATAGGGTTTGGTTTATACAACTCAAATCGAGTTGTCCAAACTATAATAACAATATGAGAACTGGGTTTATTTAATGTATTGTTTACTAAAAGCACATACCGCTAATCGTGGTTTTGGGATTGCGCTTATTTACTTTGATCAGCAATGAGAAGGCTATGACGTTTTTATCTTGGTTTAAAAAACTTTGTTTAGTTACAACTGCCGCACTTTTGACTAGTTGCGCTTCAACACCTTACGAGTTTACACAATCTGCCAATTACAGTCATCGTGTTAAGTTTTTTAGTCATGCATTACACCGCTATTGATTTTGAAAAATCGATGCGTGCTTTAGTCGATGAAGGTGGTTTAAGTGCTCATTATTTATTACCAGAGTTAAATGATCCTAGCTACCCTGAGGATGAATTAAAAGTAATTCAACTAGTTGATGAACATGATAGGGCGTGGCATGCGGGACAAGCTTTTGGCAAGGCCGTGAAGATTTAAATGATCAATCAATTGGTATCGAAATTGTTAACGTACCAAGCTGTCACTATCCCGAAGTTAAACCTGATGAGCAAATGGAAAATGACGCCTCAAAACTGTGTATTTTCCCCGATTTTGACCCTAAACAAATAGCGTTATTGATTGAGCTCAGTAAAGGTATTTTAGCCCGTAACCCTGATATTGGCCCAACTCAAGTTGTAGGCCACTCTGATATAGCGCCTACACGAAAAAACGATCCAGGTCCGCGCTTTCCATGGTATCAATTGTACCAAGCTGGTATTGGTGCATGGTATGACAGTGACACGGTTGATAAATATTGGCAGCAATTTAGTTTAGTTAAACCATCCATTAGTTTAATGCAAAAAGCGTTACGTGGTTATGGTTATGATGTACACGTGACTAATCAACTTGATCCACAAACCCTTGATACATTAAGTGCCTTTCAAATGCACTTTTTACCTTGGCATGTAAGCGGTAATGCAGATGCGCGCAGCGCTGCGGTATTGTTTGCTTTGATGCAGAAGTACTTTCCGAAAAAGCAGCTAAGTTAATGTTGCAATATCAACAACAGCAACTTGCCCCAGAACCGATTATTAAGCCTTTAGCAAATGCGCAGGTTGTGTTGCAGGTACCAAATCCTAATCCAAGTTCTCGGGCACTGGTTAATGACCGTGGTACATTTAAAGCTTATAAAGGCCGAGGCGAAATTATCATTGAAAATAACACCGTAACGAGCGCGGATATTTTTATCAATGGTGAAAAAATAAATATTGCTCAGCCACTTATGGCAAATAATAGCTACAAATACAGCTTATCTAAACGGACTCACAACGGCACAAATACGTTCAAGGTTGAAAATGTGCAGCCTGAAGGGGCAAGTTTAACATTACGTTTTTCTTACCCAACTTTAGTAACTAAGCCCGTAAAGTCAGTGCAGTTTAATAACGTGGATAAATTGATCAACGAAGAAGTCGCGGCAGGATTTCCCGGTGCCGTACTGGCAGTGATCAAAGATGGTAAGTTAATTAAATTAAGCCACTATGGCGATGCTAAAAAATACCTTGCTGATGGCTCATTATTAGAGCAGCAACAGCAGATGAAAAGCGATACATTATTTGATATTGCCTCTAATTCAAAAATGTTTGCCACAAATTTAGCGTTAATGAAATTAGCCAGTGAAGGTAAAGTTGATGTAGAAAAACCGCTATTTTATTACTTACCTGAGTTTCGTGGGGCGGGCCGTGAGCAGCGGTTAGTCAAAGATTTACTGACCCACAGTGCAGGTTATCCAGCGGTAGTTGATTTTCATCGTAAAGATAATAAGTTTGGTGAGCGATTCTTTTCACAAAATAGCTTACGTACTAAAAACTTATTACTGACAGGCGTGCCATTTGTTGCGGGTCGTAGCGTTAAACATTTATATTCAGATATTGATTACATGTTACTCGGTGTATTAGTGGAGCGACTTTCCGGGCAGTCGCTGGATAATTATGTTGAAGGGCAAATTTATCAACCGCTTGGTTTAACCCACACCGTTTATAATCCATTGCAAAAGGGCTTTATAAAAAACCAAATAGCTGCCACTGAGTTAATGGGAAACACTCGTGACGGACGGATCAGCTTTGATAATGTTCGTACCGACGTTTTACAAGGACAAGTACATGACGAAAAAGCATTTTATGCCTTAGGTGGGGTCGCAGGTCACGCAGGACTTTTTAGTACAGGTCAAGACTTAGCTGTGCTTGCGCAGTTATTGCTGAATCGCGGTGGCTATGGTGATAAGCAAATATTTACCCCGCAAGTATTAGAGCAATTCATTGCCCCGCAAGCCAGCGATGAAAGTTATGGTTTAGGTTGGCGTCGTGCCGGTAACGGTGCTTTACAATGGCATTTTGGCCCGTACGCGAGCCCACAAGCGTATGGTCACACTGGCTGGACGGGCACGGTTACTGTGATTGATCCCGCTTATGACTTGGCGATAATTTTGCTTACCAATGCTCGCCATACCCCGATTGAAGGGAATGAAACAGATTATGAATTTATGGGGAGAAAGTTTGAAACCGGTAAATATGGCTCAATTGTTTCGCTAATTTATGAAGCAATATTAAATAAGCATTGATCTAAATGGCAGTGTTCAACTTATCGCTAATCGATTTAAGTTGTGTTTATTGACGAACAGATTAAGCTAATGAGTTTGTTCCAGCCTTTATAACAAAGGCCTGATAATAATTAGAGTGAGTCATAGACTCACCACAAAAAAGGTTACAGTATGTCTTGGTATTCAATTTTACCGCCACTAATTGCGATTTTGATCATATTTTGGCGCAAAGAAGTCATTATGGCGCTACTCGTCGCTGTTGCTTCTTCAGAGTTTTTGCTGGCCTTGCAAGGTAACGGTAATACACTTTTTAATACATTTATAAATACCATAGAGCGCGTGGTGAGCGTAGCAAGTTCGCCAGGTAATAGTCGTATCCTCATTTTTAGTATCTTAATCGGTGCATTACTTGCTTACATACGCGAATCGGGCGGTGTGGCTGCAACAGTAAATGTGTTGATGAACAAAGGTGTGGCAAAGAGCAAACGCCAAGTGGGTTATTTAACCATGTTTTCAGGCATTGCGGTGTTTATAGAATCTAACTTAAGTGTACTGACTGCGGGTATTTTATCGCGGGGTTTATTCGATAAATTTAAAATGAGCCGTGCTCGCTTAGCATACATTATTGATAGTACCAGTGCTCCTGTGTGTATTTTGATTTTACTTAATGGCTGGGGGGCATACATACTTGGCTTGCTTGGTAATTATGAACTGTCAGAGTCGGCAGTCTCGGTGTTATGGGGCAGCATAGGTTATAACTTTTACGCCATCATCACCTTACTCATTGTGTTTTATACTATCTCGTTTGATAAAGTGCACGGCCCGCTTAAAAAGGCTGAAGAGCAAGTGGAATATCAAAAAACTGAGCTGCAAGAAGAAGTCAAAGGGACTAAAGCACGTTACATGTTAGTACCACTAATTACATTAATTGGTAGTATGGTCGGCTTTATGTATTGGTCAGGTAATGGTGATATTGCCAGCGGCAGTGGCTCTAAGTCGGTATTGTATGCAACTATTTTAGCTTGCGTTGTCGCCTACTTATTAATGGTAAGCTCTCGTCAATTTACTCACCATAAACTGGTTGATATTGGCTTTAAAGGCATGGGTGAGTTATTACCGTTAGTCGCGATCGTATTACTATCATTGACTCTCGGCGCCAGTTTAAAAGATTTAGGTACTGGCACTTTTGTTGCGGGCTTAGTGGGTGATTACTTACCTATTTACTTAGTCGTACCAGTGTTGTTTGTAACCGGTGCGGTGATCTCTTTCACAACAGGCACCTCATGGGGTACATTTGCAATACTAATCCCGATTGGTGTGCCATTAATTCAAGCGCTCGGCCTACCACCGTCATTAGTGATTGCGGCAATTTTAGGTGGCGGCGTATTTGGCGATCATTGCTCGCCAATATCAGATACCAGTGCGGTGTCAGCTATTGCCTCCGGCTGTGATTTGCTTACTCACGTTAAAACGCAAATGCCGTATGCATTATTCGCGGGTGGCTTAACGTTTGTAGCTTACCTAGTTACGAGCATTATTGTGTTGTAAAGAGTTAGCGAGAGTAAAGCTAGCGAGAGTAAAGCTAGCGAGAGTAAAGCTAGCGAGAGTAAAGCTAGCGAGAGTAAAGTTAGCGAGAGTAAAGTTAGCGAGAGTAAAGTTAACGAGAAAGCCTGCAATTTTGCAGGCTTTTTTATTGCTGAATTAACTTTTTATACTTAGCAGGGGTATTTGTAAAATAGCGTTGAACTCATTGTTTAGGTGAGATTGATCGGAAAACCCGCACTCAAGGGCGAGTTGTGCCAAGCTTAGCTGTGGGTTTGCTTTTATAAGTTGTCTGGCTTGCCTGACTCTGTAAATACGTGCTAGGTGTTTGGCAGTGATGCCACAGGTGTTTTTAACGTAGTGCTCTAATTGCCGCTTACCTTTAGGGGTGTGCTCGTAAGCAGTACTTAGTGGGGTAAGATTGATTATTTTATGGATCAGTTTTTGTGTGTGCTCAATAGCCTGATGGTGTATTTTTGGTGCATTGAGGTGCGCCGACAACAAATCAATAAACGAATCTAAGTTAGTATATTGGTCAAGCGCCTGTGCTAAACCTGTTAAGGTTGCAGGCGCCACAAGCGAATGATTTACCTTTTGTAAATGGGCAAGTCCAGCAGGTTTAAACCGGATCCCACAAAAGACGGAGCCAGCAGTAAACGTTACTTTTTCTGACTGTATAGATATGGTTTGCATGAAATAGGGGGATTTAATGGTTTTCCAGCTAAATTAAGACGCCCAGATAGCAAAAATATAACGCCTTTTGCGCCATCGCAGGGGAGCCAGCTCTCCCTGAACACTGAGCGCGAGCAAACCAAATTGCTTGTACATAATCAGCGATATCGCCCGTTGGGCTGTAAATAGTTTATCGTTCATTAAACTCGACTGTCGGTTTAAACATTTTCACCATACGATTCCAGCTATTTATAGCATTAATTGCTACGGTGAGGGTCACTAAACTGGGTTGATCAAATAACTCGGCAAGCACAAGATAAAAGTCATCATCAATGTTCTGTGACAAAGTCAATTTTTCGCAAAGCGCTAATGCAGCACGTTCTTTATCGTTATAAAGTGGCGTGTCTTGCCACGCATTGAGGGCAATAATGCGGTTAATGCTCTCGCCATACTCCAGTGCTTGTTTGCTATGCATGGCTAAACAATATGCACATTGGTTTAACTGTGACGCTCTTAGTTTTAGCAGCTCCCAAATTGTCACTCCAAAGGTAGCCTCGACTTTCTGTTTGATCAGTACTTCTTGATCAATCAAGTAGGTCATTAACTCGGGTTCGATATTAAAGTAATTCGCTCTTTTCATAATAGTTCCAAATCGATAAATAACTACTAGCTAGTTTATTGACGGATAAATAAAAAGAATTGTAAAAAAACGACTTTTTGATTTGTTTTTAGTGTAGTCGTACCTCGCTAAAGACTTATCATACTATTACACAATAATAAAACGGTATAAGTCGCTGATATATTATATTTACACCCTAAAATTAGCGAATTTCAATACTAATTTAGCTCTTAAGCTTTAAAAAGCTCACATCGACAATGGCGTTAATTTACTTTTATTTAACAATTAACTTTATTTGTAATATAAATGATCCTAATATAAGTGCGCAAACGATAATTATTAACCGTTTGTACTTAAGTGCAGGATTCGCATTTTACAAAACACCATTCAAGGAATGGCATAAATTGGAGCAAAAGAATGAGCGTTATGACAACACTGATACAACGGCAAAAGACTTTGTTTTTACTTCTGTTATCTACTTGTAGCTTTGCTACATTGGCAGAAAATTGTACAACTATGCCCACCTCAGGTGGGATTTACTCTGTAATTAACCGTGGCTCTAGCTTGGCATTAGATGTAAATACGTCTGATACTAGTGGCGCACCGGATGTAATTAGCTATCAATATTGGGGTGGTGCAAACCAGAAGTTTGCTTTCACTAAAGGCAGTGATGGTTACTGGACTATTCGTTCGCAACATAATAACCAAGTACTTGATGTACTCAACTCGTCACAGTCTAATGGCGCTAATATTGTGGTGTATGACGATTGGCAAGGTGATAATCAGCGCTGGCAGCTGAAGGTGTCTTCATAGGGTGGCTTTAATATTGTTAATAAACTTACGCAAAAGTCATTAACTGTGGCGGGTTCGCAAAACGGTGCCAATGTGTATCAAAATGATGATGCGGGTGGCAGTTCACAGCGCTGGTATATCAACCCTGTTTCAGGTAGTTGTGGTAGCAGCAGTGGTGGTGGTCAAACAACAGCTGGTTTAATTGGTTTTGCAGCACAACCAGGCAGCGATGGTCTGGCGACCACCACAGGTGGCGGTAATGTATCACCGACGATTGTTACTAGCTGCAGTGCTTTAACAGCCGCATTAAACTCAACATCAACTGCGGTTATTCAAGTTCCTGACAATACAACGATTAACTGCCATACGGCAAACCGAACTGTTGCAGCATGTCCACTCGATTGTGGCACATGGGGCGATTATGGTAAAACCTGGTATCGCTTACCGGTTGGTAACCAAAGTTGTAGTGAATTAGGTAGCAGCTCCAACAACACGGTTAACGTTACACGTAATGACTCTCGTCTTCGTGTTCGCTCAAATAAAACCCTTGAAGGATTGGGGAAAAACTCAAAAATTATCGGCGCAAGCTTAGTGATCAGTAATGATCGAAATATCATCATACGTAATATTTTACTTGAAGATATTAACCCTGCATTAGTTGAAGCGGGGGATGCTATTTCTGTTGATGACAGTAGCCACATCTGGATTGATCATATGGCGTTTAATAAAATTAGTGACGGTTATATTGATATTGGCAATAGCCAAAATGTCACTTTAAGCTGGAACCGCTTTTATGGTTATAATACGCAAGTGTGTGCTAACCAACATTGGTACACTCATTTATTCAAAAACTCACAAGTCACAGCGCATCATAACTTTTGGGACACTGCAGCAGGGCGCAACCCTAAAGTAGATGGTTATAATTCACGTGTACACATGTTTAATAACTATTGGAAAAACATTACTTATTTTGCAATTAGCGCAGGTAATGGCGCTGAAGTATTAGTTGAAAACAATTACTTTGAAAACAGTGCAAAACCACATTGGAACCAAGGCTCAGGCTACTTTAGCGCGTCAGGAAATGTGTATACTGGCGTATCAGCAACTGATCAGTATTGCGACAATGGCGCTAACATCTTTAACGATATTCAGTTATACCCATACAGTTTAGACAATGCCAATAGCTTAGGCAGTCAAGTTGACGGCGGTACAGGGCCGCAGTAATACATCCAAACCATCTAAAAATGCAAAAAGCCCTCAATTAGAGGGCTTCATCACATTGCGTGTATTAATCGTTAGATTTTACTATTAGGCACGATACGGTAAATTCCCATACCATCAATACCCAGATATAAATCGCCATTAGGGTGGGTTGCAATACTGCGCACGCGGCCAGCACCTTCAAATAGCTTGCTGTGACCCGTTACTTTATTACCATCAAGTTCAACCAATACTAAGTGTGCAAACTTCACAGCGCCAACAAGCACATGACCTTGCCACTGCGGGTATTTGCTGCTTGTAACAAACTCCATCCCAGAAGGGGCGATAGACGGCACCCACACCCAATCGGGTTGTTGCATACCTTCGCGGCTTGTTTCATCAGTAATTTTGGTACCAATGTAATTGATGCCATGAGTTACTTCTGGCCAGCCGTAGTTAGCACCCGCTTTAATAATATTGATTTCATCACCACCACGAGGGCCGTGTTCATGACTCCAAATTGCCCCCGTTTCTGGATGCATAGCCATGCCTTGTGGGTTTCTGTGGCCATAAGAGTAAATACTCTTACGTGCGTTTGGCTGATTAACAAACGGGTTTGACTTAGGGATTGTGCCATCAGCATTAATGCGGTGAATTTTTCCTGCATCATACTCTAAGCTTTGTGGGTGAACATCACGCGCGCCGCGATCACCAATCGGAAAGTACAAGTAACCGTCTTTATCAAATTCAATACGCGAGCCGTAATGTTTGCTGGTTGTGGTGTTTGGCGTGCCGTCGAACAGCAGCTGCGAGTCGACTAGTACCATATCTTTTAAGCGCGCACGCATAATGGATGTATTGTAGCCTTCTTCATCGCCCTCATAACCTGAGTAAGAAAAGTAGATCCAGCCATTGTCTTTAAAGTTAGGATCAAGCTCGATATCTAATAAGCCGCCTTGACCTTCCGCATGCATGTTAGGCAGCCCTGCAATTTTTTGTTCTAGCAGTTTGCCATTACGAATTAGCCTAAGCTCACCAGCGCGGTCTGTTACCAATAAATCTTGCTCGTTAAGCCACGCCATTCCCCAAGGAATATTTACCCCTTGAGCAACTAATTCAAGCTGATACTTATCAGCGCTTTTAGCGACAGGGATTTCTTGTTCCGCTTGCTGCGCACACGCCTGCAAGGTAGATAAACTGACCATAGCAATAGCTAAACTGGTGTAAAAAGACGTCTTCATGATGACTCCAATTTTTTAAAAACGATGTAAATAGAGTAGCGTGTTAATAGTTTAATTGTTATTAACATTTACTAAAGTGCGATTAGTAACAGAAAAAATGAGATAGGAGGAAGTATAGAAGGGTTCAGTAAGTTGCTACTTATGCTTTGCGTTGTACTGGGGATGTATTGAAGTTAGAAATAGAATATATTAACAATTTTTACAATCGTATAGGGATTTACCGTGTCAGCTCAGAGCAACTTTCAAAACAATGTAATAGAAAAAATAACAAAACAAAATGCATTGGCAGCCGCATTAGGCACAGTCTTTTGGTGTATACCTATTTTAGTGCTGTGGGTATTTATTTATGAATTAAAGCCAGCAGCAGGAGCTGTTATGCTATGGCTCAGCGGCGCGTTAATAGGTTTAGCTGTTAGATTTCATGGTCGTGGCTATGAACGATTATTCTCTGTAATAGGTTTTGTGTCTCATGCGTGTATTGTTTTACTCGCATGGGATTTTCAAATAGTGGTCGGCGGCAATGTGTTGTCCGTTATTTTGATTGGCGTTTATGTACTCGGCGCCTGGAGCGCTGCCTATCTATCACGTATCAACATCTCAATGCATGACTATAAAGCATTTGATGCTTATTTTGCGTGCCCTGATTATCTACAACAAAAAAAGTTAAAAAACAGGTGGTTTGTTGTTTTACCTTTGTTGCTAGTGCTGACTTTTGTGGTTGGTTATATTGTTGCCATTGCGGTGCTCATTTTTCAAGAGGTACAGTACATGGAAAATGAAAAAAATCAGCAAGCAGCGCGCGCAGCCGAGTTTCGCGATAAGCACATTGATACCAGTGATGAAGCGCTCGCTGCAATAAGCCAGCATAAAGCACTTACTTATGCTTTTGCTTACTATTCAGGTAGGCAGTTTGATGTTCAAGGGCGCTACTTAGGTAATTACCCGCAAGATAGCTATCAAGCGCAATTAATACTGCGTTATTTAGCAGAGCAAAAAAGCAACCCCCGCGCTCAATTTATACTAGGAAAAATACTCGATAGTAAAACAGGTGACGCACTTATCACGCAAGCAGAAGAGGGCGGCGATACCTTTGCAAGGCTTTACAGTATTTATGAATTTGGTTGTTATATGGACGCTAAAAAAGGCAGGCAGTTACTCACCAGCTTTGCTAAAAATATTGAAGAACAATCAGTAAAAATTGATATCTATGGCATGCTCAGCGATGATTTTAACGACCACTGCCAAGTGTTAGACGACACTGAATTTGATTATCGTTATATAAAAGATTACCAGTTTAAACAGTAGGTCGCCCTTTAGGGCGAAAAAGTGAATTTCACCACCGAAAGCACAAATGCGCTTCGCGCTGCACAGAGGTTAAATAGTGGATGTAGGAGATGGTTTTAGCCACGAAGGGTTTAACAGCAGTGATAAGTTAACCACCTTAGGCGCTAAGCTTGCTGGCGCGTGTGGCTATGGCTTCGTGCGGCGGGCGACGAACTACGGAACAATCCTAGTACCTAGTCACTTCCTAGAGCCTAGCCACTTTATATTTTAGGTCGCCCTTTAGGGCGAAAAAGTGAATATCACCACCTAGAGCACAGAGGCGCTTCGCTACACAGAGGTTAAATATTGGAAGTAGGAGCTGGCTTTAGCCACCAAGGGTTTAACACCAGTGATAAGTTCATCACCGTAGGCGCTAAGCTTGCTGGCGCGCGTGGTTTGGTTGGCTAAAGTGCAACGATAAAATCAATGGGGCGTTTAAATTGTAGGTCGTCCTTTAGGGCGAAAAAGTGAATATCACCACCGAGAGCACAGAGGCGCTTTGCTACACAGAGGTTAAATATTGGAAGTAGGAGCTGGCTTTAGCCACGAAGGGTTTAACACCAATGTAAGGGTTAACCACCGTAGGCGCTGAGCTTGCTGGCGCGTGTGGCTATGGCTTCGTGCGGCGGGCGACGAACTACGGAACAATCCTAGTACCTAGTCACTTCCTAGAGCCTAGCCACTTTATATTTTAGGTCGCCCTTTAGGGCGAAAAAAGTGAATTTTCACCACTGAGAACACAGAGGCGCTGCGCTACACAGAGGTTAAATATTGGAAGTAGGAGCTGGCTTTAGCCGCGAATGATTTAACACCAATGTTAGGGTTAACCACCGTAGGCGCTGAGCTTGCTAACTCTTGTCGGGATAAATCCTCGACCTACATTAAAAACCTTATTCAAGGTTTTAGCCAGATTGCTGGCGGCAACCAAGGGGCGGCTGCCGCCGGTCGCCCCTTGGAACCCCACGGCGCCCCGAGCATCACACTTAATCCTTCAAATAAGTAATTGATGTGAACGTAAACGCCGTGTATTCGCCGTCCATGGCGAAGTCACGGCTTAACGCGCTTCCATGCGTGATATTACTCATCAATTACTTATTTTCAGGGCGTGATGACGGGGGAAGGGTGTTAAACGTGAGATTTGAGTTTGCTCAAGGCAAGACAAAAGGTCTTCCTCAGTGCATTTTTATGAGATCTATTGAAGAATTATATTTACCTGACTTTGTATGGCACTATATAAAAAATAGATATTTAAGAGGGAATTGGATGAGCGATATAAAAGACTTTGATTGGAGTACACCACCAAATAATAAAATAGATGAGTACTTTCCTGCTGATAAGTTAGATAGAGCTAAATACGCAACATTTCTCACAAGGTTATTAATTCAAGAAGGTTTTGACGAGAATAGGCCGCAAGAAGAGCAAAAAAGAAACTACGTATTAAATTTAAATGCTGAGTGGGGCGCAGGTAAAACATACTTTCTCAAGCGTTGGTCGCAAGAACTTAAAAACTTTCCAGTTGTTTATATCGATGCTTGGCAACAAGATTATTCTGACGATCCTTTTTTAACTGTTATTGCTGGCATTATTAAGCAGCTTAGCGCACAGGCTCATTTCACTATTACTATCCCGAATAAAGCAGCGTCGATGTTTAAAGCAGTTGCACCTGCTATTGCGCAAGGTTTAACGAAAAAAATAACTGGTATCGATTTAGATGAGTTAAATACATTATTATTTTCAGATGACGAAGTTGAAGAGAGTGAGAAGGTAGAACCCAGGGCAAGATCACGAACTTTACCTTGACTTAAAAGTATGATCTTATACTCCTTTTTAAGGAGCCCCCATGCCTGATATTCAACTATTTAAATATTTCGAATCAATTGACGACCCTCGCCAGCAGGGTAAAGTTGTCCATAAACTTTTTGATATCATATTCTTAGCTGTCAGCGCTGTCATATCTGGGTGCCAAGGCTGGGAAGATATTGAAGATTTTGGCCATGATAGATTAGATTGGCTCAGGAAGTACGTTCCTCTTGAGCAAGGTATCCCTCGCCATGACACAATCGCTCGTGTGATGAGTCGCATTGATATGACGCAGTTTCAAGATTCTTTTTCTTCTTGGATGAAAGACTGCTCTAAATTAACTCATGGCGATGTAGTTGCGATTGATGGTAAGCGATTGAAAGGTTCATTTAATCAGTCAGATAGGCGCGATGCACTTTATATGGTCAGTGCATTTGCGTGCGAAAATGGTGTTGTTTTGGCGCAATGCCCTGTTGATAAAAAGTCGAATGAAATCAAAGCGTTACCAGAGCTTCTTGAATTACTGGAGATAAAAGGCTGCTTAGTCACGATTGACGCGATGGGGTGTCAAAAATCAATTGCAGAGACAATAGTGGATAAACAAGCCGATTACCTACTTGCAGTAAAAGCGAACCATAAAGGACTACTGTCACAAATAGAGAATGCTTTATTACCTGAGGTCACACGACAAGCGTCCGAAGGAGTTTTGTTTAATGAAGCCGATTATCATAAAAACAGAGAAGAATTCAGGTGTTGTGCTGTTAGTCATAACGTAAGTGATTTATCAGAAACGAGCAATTGGAAAGATGCTAAAACAGTGGGAGTTATTGTTTCTTATAGGAAAGAAAAAAACAAAGTAAGCAATGAGTTATGCTATAGATACTACATCAGTTCAGCATATTTATCGGCGGAAGAACTCGCAAGATCCGCACGGCAACATTGGCAAATAGAGAATGGATTACATTGGCGTTTAGATGTCGGATTTAAAGAAGATGATTGCCGAATTAGGCGTGAAGGTGCAGCACCTGTATTTGCGGGGCTGAGACACATTGCATTTAATCAGCTAAAAGCAGAAACAAGCTTTAATAAAGGCATGCCCGCAAAACAGAAAAAAGCTATGCGCAGTACAGATTACCTTGAAAAGATATTGAAATCATAGATTTTTTTCATGCTCTTGCCCTGAGGTAGAACCTAGCAAACAAAATAGCTCAGCTTTTTCACCCGCAGTCAAAGCTCTTGCGCAGAACCTTATTAAAGAGCATGAAGCGAAAAGTAAAAGCATCGAGGTCATAAAGTCTAAGCTAGCAGATTGGGTCAGTAAATTTGAGCAGCAGGAAGGTAAAGAATTACCTATTTTTGTTTTTATCGATGAGTTAGATCGTTGTCGCCCAAGTTATGCTGTTGAAATGCTTGAAACTATAAAGCATATATTTGATGTTAAAGGCATCGTATTTGTTGTGGCAACAGATACTGAGCAACTCCAACATACAATCAAATCAATTTACGGTGAAGGCTTTGACGCTAAAGTTTACCTCGGACGTTTTTTTAATAGCCGCTATAGCTTAAAACGACCTGTTTTAAAGGATTTTTTATCAGTACATAGCGATATGACTAAATTTGAATCTGCGTATTTAGAAAGTAAAAATATTGAGCTACTCCCGCGGACAGAGACACCTGAAATTGCTTTAGCTAATATTTCTGCTGTATTAGATGCCTTTCAAGTATCAGCAAGGACAGCAATTCAAATCACTGAGCGTATTACAGCTATTATTGCTAATTTACCGAGTGGTAAAAAAGTAGATATTCTTGTGTTGGCTACTTTGTTTTGTATCTATGAAAAAGATCATCCACTTTATGAGGAAATAGTAAGTGGCAGATTTAAAAAGACAGAACAAGGTAGTGAAAATAAGATTATAAATATAAGCCTAGCTGACTTTTTAAAAAGGGATAAATCTGAGGAACATTTATCAGCTGAGTTGACCTATTTTATTGAGCCACAGTCATATATTAATCAACTTGACAATGATAGTTTCGGTCCAAAAATAAATAGCTATACTACGGGGGATTATTTTATCCCACTATCTAAATTTATAGAGGATATTTTTTGCAATGTTTACTTTTCAAAAACAGACATGTGGGATGCTTTTTTTGATTCATATGACGGAGATAAGATGAGTGAGTTGCAAGAAGCAGAGAGTAATCTAGCTCAACATTCAATAGAATTATCTCCAGAAGTTACTTTGTTATGGATCGACTATATATATAAAAAAGACGGATATGACAAACTCACTACAGAGAGCTATCGCGAGTTTGTAGAACTGTCATCCCCCCTGGATTATATGGGAGATAACTAAAATATACTCCATAACTTTAATTATCTCTGTGTAGCGCGCAGCGCCTCTGTGCCCTCAGTGGTAAAAATCACCCCCTACACACCTTAACTCCATCCCCTGCATGTTTAAGCGCTATGATCTGGCCTTGGCTGTTGTGGGCCATGGCGAGCATGTCGCCTTTCATTATATTGCTCTCTATAGCGTGTTTGGTTTTTAAGTTATTCAATAGCGAGTCTTTTATTTGAATGAGTACTTCGCTGTGGCAGCTGGCGATGTACCAGTCGTTATCCACTTTTACTAATTGCCCGTATTCTATATAGCGTTGTTGGTGTAGGCGCAGGTCGGCGGCGAGTTTGTCATCGAGTTGTTGTTTTTGGCGGGTGATCTCACTTGAATAACTGCCTGCATTATCTACTTGGTGTACCTCAATAAAGTGATAATTGTTTTGCTGTGCGGCAAAGGTGTTGTTAAGTGTGTGTTGTTGTTCAGTGGTGTTATCTGTGGTATTAAACACGGTAAAGCCCAGTACTACTAAAGCGCAGGCGAGGCTGGTCATTTGCAGGGGTAATAAAAATCGAGTCGGCTTTTTATTAGCTTTTTGATTCGGCATTTGCGTAAACAATGCCTGTTGTTCTGGCGTCAGTGTGTGGCGTTTTTTACGCTCACTAAAATGCTGGTTAAGTTGCTGCTCAAACTGTTCGTTATGCTTGTTCATGGTAGCCTCCTAATAATGTTTTTAAGTTTTGTTTTGCATAACGTAGCCGCGTTTTTACGGTTTCATGATTGCTTTGGGTGATCTGTTGTATGTCTTCAAGCGAAAAGCCTTCTTGCTGTAAGCTGAGCGCTTCGCGTTGTACAAAGCTCAGCTGCATTAAAGCGCGGTTAAAGGCTTCGTAATCAAAGCTTTGCTGAGTATTAGGTGCTGCAATTGCAGTATCGTCTGCTAATTCTACAAAACGCTGTTGTTTGCGAAACTCATCGATTAACGCATTACGGGCAAGGCGGAACAACCAGGCTTTCGGGTTGTCTTGGCTTTGATAATAATGGCGTTTTTCCATTACTTTTAACCATGTTTGTTGGCTTATATCAAAGGCGAGTTGCTCATTACTTTGCGTGACTAAGTAATGATACAAATCGTTGCCAAACAAGGTAACGAGTTTAGTTAAGTGGCGATTGTCGCCACTTTTTGCGTAGTCAGCCAAGTAGTCGTTACTGGGCTGACTAATAAACCATGACTTTAAGCTTGTAAGCATAGGCACCCTTATCCGTTAATGAGCTTTTATTGCGTTTGGTCTAACTTAAAATCAAGTTGTACACTTTGCCCCGTTTGCATTTGTGCTACGCCATCAATCACTTTTGGGCGGTATTTCCAGCGTTTTATTGCCCGTAGTGCTTCACGGTCGAAAATGCGTTTTGGTTCTGCGTTTGTTACTTGTGCATCTATTACTTCACCGGTTTGAGATACATTAAAGCTTAATTGTACCCAGCCTTCAATGCCTTCTCGTGCGGCAATGGGCGGGTATTTAGGATTTATACGTACTATGGGGGTCGCATCACCGGTTGGTCGCTGTAAGTTAGCTTTTATATCGCCACCTATTTTATCAATACTTATATCTGGCGTTATTGCGGTTGTTACTATATTAGTATCAGTACTTGGCGGTGTACGCGGCGGCACTTTAGGCGGCGTTTGCATTTTAGGTGGCGGCGGCAAGGTTTGCTTGTGCTGCACTTTAGAATCTTCAGGTGCTTGGAATATTTCTACAATGATGCTGTCATCAATAAAGCTTGGCGCGCGTTGCTCGCCACTAATTAAGTACTGCATAAATGCAAATGCCGCAAAGGTCATGGCTGCACCACCAACAATGGCCGTTGATGTTTTTAAAGCATGATTAGTGTGTGGTAAAGCTACTGTTTGCATAAGCAAATCCTCAATAAGTTAAGTGGTATTCATCACTAAAACGTGCGCTAGATTAAAAAGGGGTGAAATATTTTTAAAAAGTTTCGTGTTTGCTTATGGGCATTGGTTACAATGGCGGCTGTGAATTTTGGTTTTTATTTTATTAGGCAGTTATGCAACTTATTCAAATTGATAAAGCTCGTTATCGTAAGCATTTAAACCGCGTTATTATCGGCTGCGGCTTGGCGTTGGCTATTGGCAGTTTAGCAATCTCACAACTACTAATCGCGTTATTCCCTGATGAAAGTGGCAGTCATTTTCATTGGAATTTAATAGGTGTAGTTATTACTAGCCTAACAATTGGCTGGGCGCTGAATAAATACCGCACGCATGATTATATGACCGAAGTGGTGTATGTGTGGGATCTCAAACAAGCATTGAATAAAATCACCCGTAAAATGGCAAAATTAAAAGCGGCGGGGCGAGAGGGGAATCCTCAAGCATTGTTAGCAATTCATTATAGTTATGCGGGCTCGCGGTTATTATGGCAACTAGACGATAACACTATCACCATGGATGAATTAGCTATTAAGCAAGCTGAGCTTGATAATGTGGCGGCTAAGTTTAATGTGACGTTAAACGTTGATGATTATGATGATGTTATTTTAAAGCAATTTTAGTTGCTTTTTTGTTTCTAGAATGTGTAAAGTAGCATTCGCTTTATAATAAAAAACTTAAAAGGAACTTCAATGACATTAAACAAGCTTTGCCTAGGTGCTTTGCTAACGATTTGTACTTTTTCATCTAATGCAAACGATGTTAATTTTTCAATCGGTGGCGGCTACCCTTACTTTGTTATACCAGAGGTATCATTATCAGCAGCACAAGGTACACAGCGCTGGTATGCTAACTATAAAATAGGCTTAGATGATGGTTTTTCTGTCGGGTTTGAACATGCGCTAACGAGCGATAAAAAGCATGCTTTAGGCTTAGTTGTTGGCGCCATTGGTGCACAAGATGATGGTCGTGAGTGTCCGGATACTGATGATAAAGACATTGGTGAGACATTTGGTAATATTTTTGGCTGTGCGCTATCAGGTATGTTTGATACAGAAACGACCAACGGTGTAGGCGTGAGTTATAGTTACCTTTTTAGTGGTTTAAATGAAGGCGGTTGGCGCGTTCGTTTTGAATTAGGCTACGGTGAAGGCAGCAACAGTAATGAAAAACGCGCTGATGGTGGCGTGAGTATTAGTTACGAATTTTAATAATTGCATTAGCTTATATAGGCTTTAGTGATAAATTAAAGCCTACCTCTACCTTGTAATACATAGTGAGTCATCTGATGTAACTGGTTATTTAATTCCTCTTACTAGCACCGCAAATTCCAACCCTGCTTGGTAAATACTACCTGAAAATAGACAACCCACTTGATGGTCGAGCCAGACTTATACCTCTATGCAGCTGTGATTAGTTAGCTGTAAAATCACATTTTATTCAGTTAAATGTAAACGCAGTGGGTGGTGTTTACGTATCACGATGATCAATACGTAATGATTTTAGATAGGAATCATATGAATAAAATTAACCACAGAAAACTATTAAACAGTAAATGGACGGCAGTTTCCCCGTCAATAAAGAAAAGCATTTTATGATTACGGAAATGGAGTTTGACGAAGAGGGCGTTGTTATCAGCTGTGTTATTGAAGCGGTGATGTCAAAGCGTTCGATGGAAATAAATTGGCATGATTTAAAAGATCAACAGCGCTGGTTACAAGGTTGGAAGTAACCTAGGTATGCAGGTTTTAATTTTATTGGTATCTTATGAATGCATGTTGATGCTAGTGGATGAAATTTAATCATGAAAAAAATACTGATCGTTTGTTTAGGTAATATTTGCCGCTCACCGACTGCGGAGGCGGTGTTAAAGGCTAAAGCATTACAGCGTGGATCACAGTTTGAAATTGACTCAGCAGGTACCGCAGGCTACCACATTGGTAATCCTCCCGATAAACGCTCGCAAGCGGCGGCACTTAAACGTGGCTATAGCTTTGAGGGGATACGTTCACGACAAGTCAACGCTCATGACTTTGAGTACTTTGATTTGATCCTCGCTGCAGATAAAGCCAATTTAGCTGATCTAACTGCACTTTGTCCGGCGCATTTGCAGTATAAGCTGTCGTTATTTTTAGCTTATGGAACCTGCGTTGATGAGATCCCCGACCCTTATTATGGTGGCGAAAATGGTTTTGAACAGGTACTTGATTTAATCGAGGATGCCAGTGACAAAATACTCGATACCTTACAAAAATAGCCCAGTCATGCTGGGCTTAAAACGTGTTTATAAACAGTATTACAAACACTGATGTTATTAGTAATTACGTGTATGTATTTACCTGCCAATTTTAAAGTCTAGCTGTACTTGAGCTTTTGCAACCACTGCTTTTCCGTCTTCAAACTTAGGGGCATAACGCCACTTTTCCATTGCTTTAATGGCTTCTTGTTCAAATGCTTCACCACCTTCAGATTTAATGATGGTGATATTTTTTACAAAGCCAGCGGTGTTAACGTCAAATTCCATTTGCACTGAACCATCTTGCCTAAACCTTGCTTTACTATCTGGGTAGTTAGGTTCTTGACGATAAAGTGGGGTTTGTTGCTGGTTTTCTTGCCACGGCACCATTTTAGCTATAGCTAAACAATGTTTGGTCGCTTCGTCACTTTTACCTGTTTTTTCATAAAGGTGAACTAATTTAGAGTGAGCACTAAGCTCTGTTTCATGATCGAAGCTAAGCGCATTATCAAATACACTTACAACTCGATTTAAACGCTCAATCGCTTTAGAATATTGTCTTTTACCTTCTGCAAAAGCGGCAACTAAAAAGTCAGCTTTGATCCGCTCTACTGAGTTCTCAGGTAAGTTTTGGCTGTAAAACTCGTCTGCCTCAAGTAGGTAACGTTTGGCTTGGTTGTATTTTTTCCCTTGAAAGCCATACGCTAATCCTTGTGCAGCAGCCAGTTTCATATCTGCTACTAATTTTGGGACTTTTTGGACTGCAGCGATTTCAATAACTTGTTTGTATAGGGCGTCGGCTCTATTTACCGAATCAGTATTGGTTGCCATACCAAGCAATGCATCGATGAGTTCAATGCTACTTGCTGGATGATTAGCCGCTAAAATAGTGTAAGCCTGCTCAAACAAGGTAAAACGTTTTTGTTTGTTTTCTGCGGGGTATTGATGAAGCTCATTAGCATAGTTTATGGCTAAATTTGCAGTGTTATCTGATTTATCTCCATAGATTTGCTTACCTAGCAAATAGGCTTGTTCAGCTTTATCTTCTGCGCCTTTGCCTTGTTGCTGTGCATCAAGGTATTGCTGGTAAACTATTTTAAATTGACTATGTATAGATTCATCGGCGTGACTATAACCAGAATAGGCGATGGCAAGACAAAGTAGTAAAGAGGAGGCTTTCATAATGTTCCTTATTATTATGTTTAATTAAATTATACCAAATAGGTACAACTATGTCATTGATTTAGAGTATCGGGTAAGAATTTTGTTTTTGGTGGGGTGGAATTGTCGATTTAGCGCAAGGCAATGCTTGAATTGCGAGTAACTGCCTCAATATAGTTATTACTCATTGCGGTGTTGTATTATTTTCAATGCAGTTTGTTTTTGTGATATTATCACGTTTGCATTATCGCATTACTTTTTAATTTTGGATTTGTCGTGGCGCAAGTAAGAGCTAGAGTCCAGCTAAATGTTGGCAAAAACAGTGATATACCCGCAGAAATCGTGTCATTTAGCGATTTAAAAGATGGCCAAGAGCATGTTGCTTTGGTGTTTAATCGTGCTGATAGCGAGCAGTCTGTGCCGCTTATTCGTATGCATTCTGAATGTTTAACCGGTGATGTATTTCATTCATCACGGTGTGATTGTGGTGAACAACTCAACGAATGTATTGAAATGATGCATCAACAAGGTGGTATTTTACTTTATTTACGCCAAGAAGGGCGTGGTATTGGTTTATACAATAAAATTGACGCCTATGTATTGCAATCACAAGGTATGAATACCTATGAAGCAAATAATCATTTGGGCTTTGCTGATGACTTACGTGACTTTTCTGACGCGGTATTAATGCTAGAAGCGATGGGGTTGGCTCACGTAAAGCTGATGACCAATAATCCTAAAAAGCTTAATGCCTTGAAAGATGCAGGTATTGAAGTTGAATCAGTGGTTGGCACGCATGCACACATTAAAGCTGGTTTAGCCGGCAATAAAGCATACCTAGAGACGAAAATTAAGCATGGTGCGCATATGTTAGATATAAAGAAGATTAAAAAACCGTAATTTTAAGCTGTCGTCTATGTAATCCCATCCAACGCCGAGTTATACTCGGCGTGTTTTTGTTGTTAATTTAAGAGCAAGTATGTCAATTGAATTACGAGTATTTAAGGCCGATGCAGGGCTGAAATGGTTTAAAGCAGGCTGGCTTATTTTTAAAACTCAGCCTTTTACCTTTATTTTTATGCACTTATTTATAGGTATTATTGGTTTACTATCGCTATTTTTACCTTTCTTACAAATTATAGCAGCCATCGCCACGCCGTTTTTAACTGCGGGGTTTTATCAAGCGGTGATCACCAAACAGCAAGGCGGCAAAATTATGTTGGCCGATATCCTAAAACCGTTTACCGCCAAAGGTAATCGCATGGGGCTGCTTCGTTTAGCGCTTTATCAAATGGCGGCCGGTGTATTGATGGCTTTGCTAGCTGGGGGTTTATTTTCCGAAGCGATTGAGATTATGAGTAATCCGAATGTCGATCCTAACATTGCCTTGCAGCAAGTAATTGATAGCATCTCGATGGCAAATTTGGCGCTGTTTTTAATTGCGTTATCGGTGTATTTAACGGCTTTTTCTTATGCGGTGCCGTTGGTTTATTTTAATCAACAAAAACGTATTTTTGAGGTGCTAAAAAGCTCACTTATGGTGTTTTACCACAACATGGCACCATTGAGTGTATATGGGGCAATTACTGCAGGCTTGATGATGCTTTCAATGTTTTTATCATTCTTGCCGCTGTTGGTTTTAATGCCAATTTGCTACATTAGCTTTTTTGTTTCTTATCAAGCTATTTTTATGCCGATCGTACCGCCTGCAGAGGCAGAGCCTGTTGCGCCGCAGCATAATGATCAAAGCGGTCGTTTTGACGCATAATGGCTGAAGAAATGGATGAAGCATTACAAAAGAAGTTAAAAAATTATGTACTTTGGTTACTCGGGCGCCAAGAATATTCGCGTCGAGAGTTAACCCAAAAATTACAGCAAAAAGAGGCGACGCCTGAATTTATCGAAGCTTTATTAGATTGGTGTGAAGAGCACAATTTTATAAATGAGCAGCGTTATGTTGAAGGTTTTGTACGTCGCCACATTGCTAAAAAACATGGCTTAAAACGTATTCAAAGCGAAGCCATGGGCAAAAGGATTGACCGAGCACTGTTAGAAAGTGTGATTGAATCATTCGAAATTGATTGGTTTGGGTTAGCGCAGGATGCGTATTTAAAGAAGTATTCAAATTCACAGGACGACTTCGATCACAAAGAAAAAGCTAAGCGCGTGCGCTACTTAATGTATCGAGGGTTCAGTTACGAACAAATAGATTTTGCAATGCAAGCACAGTAAAAATGGGTGAGACGTTCACATGCAGCACATGACTACCGCACAGATCAGGCAACAGTTTTTAGATTTTTTTGCCTCTAAACAACACCAAATTGTTCCATCAAGCTCGCTTATTCCGGGTAACGATGCGACGTTATTATTTAATAACGCCGGCATGGTGCAATTTAAAGATGTATTTTTAGGCGCCGAAAGCCGCCCTTATAACCGCGCAACTAGCTCACAACGTTGTGTGCGTGCCGGTGGTAAGCATAACGATTTAGAAAATGTAGGCTACACAGCACGCCACCATACATTTTTCGAAATGTTAGGTAACTTCAGCTTTGGTGATTACTTTAAGCAAGACGCGATTAAGTTTGCGTGGGAGTTTTTGACTGACGTTGTAAAACTGCCGAAAGAAAAACTGCTTGTTACTATCTATCATGATGATGAAGAAGCATTTGGTTATTGGGCTAACGAAATTGGTTTGCCTGAAGATCGCATTATTCGTATTGCTACTTCAGATAACTTCTGGTCAATGGGTGATACTGGCCCGTGTGGTCCATGTTCTGAAATTTTTTATGATCATGGCGAACAGATTTGGGGCGGACCTCCAGGCTCACCTGAAGAAGATGGCGACCGTTTCATTGAAATTTGGAACCTGGTATTTATGCAGTATAACCGTCAAAGCGACGGTACGATGGAGCCGCTTCCTAAGCAGTCTGTTGATACAGGTATGGGTCTTGAGCGCATTGCTGCAATTTTACAAGGCGTGCATTCAAACTACGAAATCGATTTATTCCAAGGCTTAATTAAAGCTGCTGCAGAAGTTACCAATGCACAAGATATGGATGATAAATCACTGCGCGTAGTGGCGGATCATATTCGTTCATGTGCGTTTTTAATTTCTGATGGGGTTATGCCATCAAACGAAGGCCGTGGTTATGTACTGCGCCGTATCATTCGTCGTGCAGTTCGCCATGGTAACAAGCTTGGCGCACAAGGTTCGTTCTTCTATAAGTTAGTTGCTGCGCTAATCGAGCAAATGGGTCAAGCGTATCCAGAGCTTGCAAAACAGCAAGAAATCATCGAAAAAGTACTGCGTATTGAAGAAGAGCAGTTTGGCAAAACTCTTGAGCGTGGTTTAGCTATTTTAGAAGAAAGCCTGACTGATTTAACTGGCGATGTGATCCCAGGTGAATTGGTATTCAAATTATATGACACCTATGGTTTCCCTGCCGATTTAACCGCAGATGTAGCGCGTGAGCGCTTTATGACGATTGATGAGCAAGGCTTCCAAGAGTGCATGGCTGTACAGCGTAAAACTGCACAACAAGCTGGTAAATTTGGTGCTGACTATAACCAGCAATTAAAGTCTGACAAACACACTGACTTTAAAGGCTATGACGCAACGCACTATAGTGGCACTGTGATTGAAATGTTCGCGCAAGGTGAAGCTGTATCAGTACTTGAAGATGGCCAACAAGGCATTGTGGTACTAGATCGCACACCGTTTTACGCTGAATCTGGTGGCCAAGTTGGCGACACCGGCACATTAACGGTAGCTGGCGGTGAGTTTACAGTAACTAATACTACTAAACTTGGTAATGCATTCGCGCATCACGGAACAGTGATGGGCCGTATTGGTGTGAATGATAAAGTTGACGCTAACATTGATGATAAGCGCCGTGATCGTGTTAAAAAGAATCATACAGCGACGCATATTTTACACGAAGCACTACGTCAGTTATTGGGCGATCATGTGTCGCAAAAAGGTTCACTCGTAGACCCTGAACGTTTACGTTTTGACTTCTCGCATTTTGAAGCAGTCACGAAAGCTGAACTACGTGAAATTGAGCGAGTTGTGAATGACGAGATCCGTCGTAACTTTGCGCTAAATACTGAGCTGATGGCAATCGATGCCGCCAAAGAAAAAGGCGCAATGGCGTTATTTGGTGAGAAGTACGATGATGAAGTTCGCGTAGTGACTATTGGTGATTACTCTATAGAACTGTGTGGCGGTACTCACGTAAATCGTGCTGGTGATATCGGTTTATTCAAAATAGTTTCTGAGAGCGGTATTGCTGCCGGTGTGCGTCGTATTGAAGCGGTAACGGGTGCTGATGCAATTGCTTATGTAAGTGAGCAAGAGCAACACCTAAACGACGTAGCGGCTCTTGTTAAAGGCGACAGCGCATCAGTACTTGAAAAAGTAACAGCCTTGCTTGAAAAGTCAAAAGGGCTTGAAAAACAAATAGCACAGCTAAGCGACAAGCTAGCCAGTGCTGCGGGTGCATCATTAATTGATTCAATTGTTGAAATTAACGGTGTTAAATTACTTGTGGCAAACGTTGAAGGCACTGAATCAAAAGCCTTACGCGGCATGGTTGATGACCTTAAAAACAAGATTGGCTCAGGTGTTATTGCACTTGGTGTTGCTGATGGCGACAAAGTAAGCTTAATTGCTGGTGTGACTAAAGACTTAACTGGCAAAGTGAAAGCCGGTGAGCTGGTAAATCACATGGCATCACAAGTTGGTGGTAAAGGCGGCGGTCGTCCTGATATGGCGCAAGCTGGTGGCTCTGAGCCGCAAAACTTAACTGCAGCACTTGATAGCGTAACCGCTTGGTTAACTGAGCGTACTTAATAGCTCAGTACGTAAAGTTGATTTAACACTTTAGGAGGCTCAATTGAGTCTCCTAAAGTGTTTATTCTAAATCTGCTTTAACAACTAAGTCACGTCCTAAATTTATGGCTAAAACGGCATACCCTACTAAATACACACTACCGCATTTTTTATTGCCACTGGATTTACCTTAATTACGAAAAAACTCTGAACCATCTCCATAAATTCTTTACAGCGATGATAAAACTAATTTTTATTGAAACTTTTTCTCGATAACTGCATCCAAATAGTTAAGATTAATCATAACTTTGAAAAAATAGGCTATGCTTATATCGACTACCGTTATAGTGCACAGAAAAGATTTTAGTAACTACTTGAAGTATTAGATGACAGCCACCATTATATTAACAGTAAAGAGATTTCTGTTGGTTGCTCAGTTGCTAAAGTCGCCATTGAGGCAGTGAGTATGAAATCATATCCTAGTGTAGTAAGTTTGTTTTTATACATTAACGTAAACACGTATCAAGATCTGATATTAAAATATTAGTTTGAATAGATGAAACATACTTAGAATTGGCAATAGGCGCATTATAAAGAGTTTTTTTAACAGAAAATGAATCGATTTAGAGTTTTTACTTACTATTAAGGCTTATTTTCTTTAATATACAGACGCGGAATCTTTTAATTTATTGGAATACGGGAGCAAGAGAATGCTAATACTAACTCGTCGAGTAGGTGAAACCCTAATGATTGGTGACGAAGTAACTGTCACTGTACTAGGTGTTAAAGGAAATCAAGTACGTATTGGTGTTAATGCACCTAAAGACGTTTCGGTACACCGTGAAGAAATTTACATGCGTATTCAAGCTGAAAAGTCTAACCCGAATCCGGGCAATGCTTAATCAATTTAATTGATATGAAAGAGCCACTATTTAGTGGCTCTTTTTTTTATGTATTCAATAATCTCATCACTCAGTACGCTGTTTGAAACGTACTGCATGCCGCGACGACTTTTTAAAATAATACCGCGAACAGTAAAAATTACTTCATCGATATCTTGCCATGCTAGCTGATAGCTTTTATGTGGGTTTTCGCTTTTAAAACCGCTTTCATCAATAGTTAAAGTTGCCTCAGAGCCTGATGCTCGACTAAGCATTTGCCGCGTTACCCACCAAGGCCTGCGATAATAAAAAGCAACACATTCAAGTACTGCGGCCATGATCAAGAAATTTCCTAAATAGTGTTTTTCTAACCAATAAATAGCTGTAAGTCCTAAACTAACCAATAAGACTAAAAAAACATATTTCGGCTTTGCTTGTGCGCTGTAAGGCAGAGACTCATCAAAACATTCGTAAAAGTAGGGTTTATCTAATGTATAAGTGGTACTAAATGACATGATTTACAAATTCGGGATTACTGTGCGGTTATTTTAGCAAGCTTAGTCGCAAAAAGCCGTTCTTTTAAATGTTCATTTGTTTGTTACTATGAGGGCTTAAGATCTATATGCGTGACAGGGGATGGTGATGTTTAGTTTAATTGGTTTGACTTGGGCGCTGTCCAGTAATGCGTTTTTGGTGATGGGGGATATGCCATATACTCCAATTGATGAAATGAATTTAGCGCCAACAGGGGCTTTGGGTAAAAAAATAAAAACGACTGAGCATGCTTTTTTGATCCATGTTGGCGATATGAAATCCGGTTCTGAGCCTTGTAAAAATGAGTTGCTTGAGAAGAATAAACAGTTACTTACCTCTTTAACTACGCAGCCATTTATTTACACCCCGGTGACAATGAATGGGCTGATTGCGACCGAAAAAATCTAATTCCTCGTTATGATGAATTAGAGCGCCTGGTATATTTAAAAACCTTGATGTTTGATGATAAATACCTTGAAAAAGCCAATACCTTAGTTGATTTTCAGCAACAGCCTAGCATGCACGAAAATGCGCGTTGGCGCCTTGCTGATGTAGAGTTTATCACGCTGCATATTGCAGGGACCCACAATGGCCGTCGAGAGGTGTTAAAAAGTGATAAACAACTTGCTTATCAACAAGCTGACACAAGAGACGCCAACAACCTTAACTGGTTAGCGCAAGCAAATCCAACAGCCAAAGGTTATGTGATTGCTTTTCAGGCAGATATTTACACCCATCGAACAGCACAACCGGCATGCAGTAAAACTCAGCCAGAACAGTGTGATGGTTTTAAAGTGTATCGCGATGCTTTGGCGGAATTTGCAAACACAGTAAAAAAGCCGGTATTAGTGATCCACGGTGATACAGGCCCTTATTGTCAGCAACCATTATCCGAAAATTTAACGCGGCTCAATGTACCCGGTGATTTTATGTTTAGTGACATTGCCAAAGTGAGTTTGGTGCAACAAGATACAGATGTAACTTGGCAGATCAACAGTTTAAAAAGTGGTAAACCACTCAAGCGGATCTGCCGTTAATTTTCGGCTAAGCCGGCATCGGTCATCAAGTTTTCAAGTTCGTCTTGCAGCTCAAAAAGTTCTGGCTCAATATAACTTAAATCACAATCGCCTTTTAACGCGGTTTCCAGTGCTTCAGCAAGTGTTTTTAGCTTGGGTACGCCAGTGTAGCAGCAAGCACCATGAAATTTATGAATAATACTTAGCACATGTTCGCAATCTTGGCTGGCGGTCGCTTCTTCAAGTAATCGCAGAGTTTCTGGCACACTGAGTAACAACATATTAAGCATTTCAAGCGCCAGTTCGTTTTTACCGCCGGCACGTTGCAATGCTAATGGCCAATCTAGTGATGAGCTAACAAAAGGAGGCTCACTAGCAATCAGGTCATTACGGCTTTTGTCACGTCGCAGCGGTGATTGCGGGCTATGATCACTAATAATCTGTTTCAACATATCTTCATCAATAGGTTTAGTTAAATAGCCTTTAAAACCATCGGTAATAAGTTGCTCTTTTTCGCCCGCTAAGGCATGCGCTGTGACAGCAATAATAGGAGTATCTTCGTTTAAGGATGATTCTAGGATCAGTTTACAGGCGGTAATACCGTCCATAATTGGCATTTGAATATCCATAAAAATAATGTCGTATTTATGGCTTTTGCTCAAACTATAGGCTTGTGAGCCATTATGAGCGGTATCAATAGTTTCAATTTGCTCTTCTAGTAAAGTACAAATTAACTTTAAATTGGCATCATTATCATCAACGACTAATACTTTTAGTGGTAATAATTTCTCGTCATTTTCTTCAATATTATGCACGGGATGATCGAGTCGATAAGGTGCTGCAAGCACTTCACAGAGCTTGCGATGGTTGAGCGGTTTACTTAAACACGCATCTGCACCACAGCCAATATAAGCTTCGCGCATATTGTGCGATACCGAATTAAGCATTAAATACAGATAGTCAGTCGATTCACGGACTGCTTTGATATAGCTTTTTAAGCGTTGCATTTCGTCAACTGCGGCAACATGGCCGATAATACAAATATCGTAATTAAACTCTTTATTTAACTCTTGTAAAAAAGTTTCTTGATCAAAGCACGCTGTGACCTTTGTTTGCCACTCGGTGAGTAAAGAGAGCACTGCATGATGGGTATGTTCATGGGGTTCTAGGTATAAAATACGTTTATTTGCGAGAGATTTACTTGGCAAGTCGCTGTTATAAATATGGCTTGGTAGTCTAAATACGCCATTAAAAGTAAAGCAGGTACCATTACTCGGCGCTGAGTTTAAAGTAATACGGCCACCCATGGTTTCAACTATGTGCTTGGTAATAATTAAGCCAAGGCCTGTGCCACCAAATTTACGGGTAATGCTTGAATCAGCTTGGCCAAAAGGAGTGAACAAAGCATCTTGTTTATCCATTGGAATGCCAACGCCAGTATCGGTTACTGACACTAACACTGAGGTACGTTCTTCATCAAGTAAACGATGGCCAACATCAATTTTAATTGAGCCTTTTTCAGTAAACTTAATTGCATTACTAATCAAGTTGATCAGGACTTGCTTAAACCTGGTTGGATCACCTGTTATGTTGTCAGGCACTAGTGAGTTGATATAAATCGATAGCTCTAATTGTTTTTCATGCGCACTAGGTGCCAGTAGTGTAAGTACTTCGTTTATTGTGTCTCGTAGTTGAAATTGAATGGACTCAAGTTCCATAGCGCCCGCTTCAAGCTTTGAAAAATCTAAAATATCGCTGATGATAGTCATTAAACTATTGGCTGATAGTTCGATGGTATCGAGGTAATCTTTTTGGTGTTTATTAAGCGGTGTTTTATGTAATTGACGAGTAAAGCCAATGACACCATTGAGTGGTGTGCGTAATTCGTGACTCATTTTCGCTAAAAAGTCCGATTTTACGCGGTTGGCGTCTTGGGCATCGGTTTTAGCAATACTGAGCTGAATATTCTGTGTTTCGTATAATTCTAACGACTCGCGCAAGTCACTGGTTGCCTGATCGATGTGCTTCTGCATTTCATCTTTTTGCATCACCATAGTATCAGAAATGGTGTTTAGCCCTTGGCGTAATAACTCAAACTCGCCCATCATCGGAGCGGTTAGGCCGGTTTCTCTTTTCCCTTCGATTAATTTGTCAGTAGCCAGTACTAACTTATTTAATGGGGTCATAAACATATGGCTAAGCCTGATGGCTAAAATAGCCGCTAACACTAAGGCTAAAATAATCACGATACCGCTGACTAATAATGCTTGTTGCTGACCAATAATCGCTTGGTCTTTGTTGAGCTGAATCACCACAGTGCCAAGAGATGTTTGAAACGCTGCATTATTCCATTGAGCGTCTGGCGTTGAGTGATTGATGATCGGCGTAAAAAATGTAATTAGGTGATCGCTGGGCAGTACCTTGGTGTTTTTTCCTGCTTGCAAGTATTCATTGTGCAGTAGATCATCAAAGTCACGGTGATAGTTACTGGTTAATACCAGTTCATTATGCTCGTCAAAAATTGCGATGGTTTTAATTGCTGGAGAGTGTTTATTATGCGCATGGCTGATCAAACGGTTTAGTAGCTGTTTATTTTTTGCTAATAATGGCTGCTCAATGGCAATCGACAGTGGCTCTGAGATAGTCGCACCTTGCTGATATAAAATTTCATCAAGCTCAATGTAACGATTTATTGTAAAATAGCCGCCAAGTAGTAATCCGATAATCACTGTGGGAATAAGTGTTAGCGTTAAAACTGAGTCGCGCAAACCAAGTTTAGTCATAAGTGAACGTTGTTATCATTATTAGTTAGTTAAAGAGTATATACTTATAAGCTAGTAATCAATCACCCTCGTAGAATCAATATTTAAGGTGTTGCCCGATGGCGCAGTTTTTCCAAGCAAAAAAGAAAACCCTTTCTGGGCAGTCGTTAACTTTAGCCATTTCAGGAATGGATCATCAAGGTCGGGGGATTGCCAAGCATAATAATAAAGTGTGCTTTGTTAGCGGTGCACTGACAGGTGAAACGGTTAAGGCCAAACTAACTGAAGATAAAGCTCGTTATAGCGCGGCTAAAACGATAAAAGTTGAGCAGGCCAGTGAAGCACGGGTTAAACCGTTTTGCGAACATTATCAACAATGTGGTGGTTGCCAATTACAGCATTTGCGACTTGATCAACAATTAGTTGAAAAGCAAGTGGCGGTGAGCCAGCTGTTTTCAAAGTTTGCCAAGCTTGATGCAATGAACTGGCAAGCCCCGTTATTGAGCGAGCCGACGCACTACCGTCGCAGTGCGCGGTTAGCGGTGATGTTTGATAAAACCGCAAAAAAAATGCGGGTTGGTTATCGCGCGCAAGGTTCTAAACAAATTGTCAGTGTGCAGCAGTGTGCAGTACTGAGTGACGATTTTGCCGCAATTTTTACTGTTTTTGATCAGTTATTAAACCAATATGGCGAACTTCGCAGTGTTAGCCATATACAATTATGCCAAGCAGATGAGCAAAATTTTGTGGTGATCCGCCACACTAAAAGCATCAGTGATAAGCTAAAAGCAACTGTTGAGCAGCAGGGGCTTGACCATCAGTGGCAAATAATATGGCAAGGAGATACTCAGCAAATTAATCACAGCCATTTACCTATGCCGTTTTATAGCTTACCTGAACTTGGACTAAAATTTACGTTTGGGCTGGAAAACTTTATTCAAGTCAATGCGCAGGTAAATCAAGCGATGCTTTCTCAAGCGGTTGACTGGCTGAATTTAAAAGGGGACGAACAGGTACTAGACCTATTTTGTGGGATTGGTAACTTCGCCTTAGCGCTGGCAAACAACGCAAAAAGTGTAATTGGTGTTGAAGGAGTGGCTTCTGCGGTTGCAATGGCGGCGCAAAATGCGCAAACTAACCATATAGCCAATGCTCATTTTCATTGTTTTGATTTAACACAAACAATGCAGCAAGCTCCGTGGTTTAGTAAAGAGTTGAATGTATTAGTACTGGACCCTTCACGTACCGGTGCCTTAGCTATTTTAGAGCAACTGCCTCTGAAGCAATTTAAAACGATTTTATATGTATCTTGCGACCCTGTGACTTTAGCCCGTGACAGCGCAATTATTACGCAAGCTGCATTTTCACTTGAAAAAATAGGGCTAATGAATATGTTTCCACACACGGGGCATATCGAAACGATGGCGTTATTTCAACGGAGGTAGAGCGCATTATGGTAGCTACTCGGCAATCACACCAACACGACAAACCGGGTGATTTTAGCACACGACTTGGTTTACTTAACTTAACGCAAGAAAAGCGCGAACTATTAAGTAAAGCGAATACCCTTTGCGCTGAACTGCATAATCATCAGCAACAAAATATTGCCATGGAAATGGTCGAAATTTTGGTGGAAATGAATCTCGATGCAGACACCCTCGCTACCGCATATATTACGCCGAGTTTTTTGGCTAATCTAATCGACATCGATACAGTAAGCGATGTGATGGGGAGCCATGTGGCAACTCTGCTAACGGGTGTTGCACAAATGGCTACTATTAGCACTTTGGCTCATCAAGGTACTGGCACCGTTCAAGTTGATAATATACGCCGTATGTTATTGGCGATGGTTGAAGATGTGCGCGCTGTGGTTATTAAACTTGCTGAGCAGGTATGTCATTTACGAGAGGTTAAAAACGCCAACGAAGAAGAGCGGGTGATTGCTGCAAAAGAAACCGCTGATATCTTTGCGCCACTTGCTAACCGGTTAGGGATTGGGCAATTAAAGTGGGAGCTGGAAGATCTATCGTTTCGCTATTTGCACCCTGATGTGTATAAAAATATTGCCAAGCAATTGGATGATAAGCGCCTAGGTCGCGAAGCTTATATGGTAGATATGGTTGAGCAAGTTAAAACTAAACTGGCTCAAGCAGGTATTAAAGGCGAGGTATATGGTCGGCCAAAACATATCTACAGTATTTACAAAAAAATGGCGCAAAAGAATTACGAGTTTGACCAGTTATTTGATATTCGCGCCATGCGTATTGTGGTGGATGAATTGCAAGATTGTTACGGTGCGCTGGGGATCGTACACACCAATTGGCGCCATCTAAATAAAGAATTTGATGATTATATTGCCACCCCTAAACAAAATGGTTATCAATCTATTCATACCGTAGTATTTGGCCCAGAAGGCAAAACGGTTGAAATCCAAATTCGTACCCACGCGATGCACCAAGATGCTGAGCTCGGAGTCGCTGCGCACTGGATGTATAAAGAAGGGGCGTTACCTGGGCGTGGTTCTGGGTATGAGCAAAAAATTAGCTGGTTGCGTAAATTATTGCAATGGCAAGAAGAGGTGGTTGATGGCAGCGATTTAGCCGAAGAGCTAAAAAATCAAGTGGTCGAAGATCGGGTGTATATTTTCACCCCTCGAGGCGATATTTTTGATTTACCGCTGGGCGCAACACCATTGGATTTTGCTTATTATATTCACTCAAATGTCGGTCATCGTTGTATTGGTGCAAAAGTATTTGGCAAAATTGTGCCTTTTACCCATCAATTACACACTGGCGATCAGGTTGAAATTTTAACCCAAAAACAACCGAATCCTAGCCGCGATTGGTTAAATCCATCACTGGGATATATTAAATCATCCCGCGCGAGAGCGAAAATACACCACTGGTTTAAACAACTCGATCGCGATAAAAATCTCAGTGCTGGTAAAGAAATTCTAGATAACGAATTGCAAAAGCTCGATTTGACCTACAAAAACTTAGAGCCGGCTATTATTCGCTATAACTTTAAAGAGTTAGATGACTTAATGGTTGCGATTGGCGCCGGCGATGTGCGTTTAAATCAGTTGCTGAATTTTATCACGGATCGCTCTGATGACGAGCCCGTCATCCGCTTTAAGAACCCGACTAAAATCAGCGGTGATAAAAATGGTATCGTGGTTGATGGGGTTGGTAGTTTAATGAGCCATGTGGCTAAATGTTGCCGCCCAGTTCCTGGTGAGTCAATAATCGGTTATATCACGCAAGGGCGTGGCATAGGTGTGCATAGGACTGATTGTGATTCTTTTAATAATCTAAGAACACAACATCCTGAGCGTGTTATTGCGGTTAGTTGGTCAGACGAAATTAACGGCTCTTATGCTCTGTGTATTAAAATTGAAGCAAGTGACAGAGCTGGGCTTATACGTGATATTAGTTCGGTACTGGCCAATGAAAAAGTTAATGTGCTGAATATGAATATGGAAACCGTGGACGACCGCCAATTAGCGTTGTTTACCATGCAAGTGGAAGTACATGATTTATCAAGTACCAATCGATTACTATCAAAATTAGATCAAATCGAAGGCGTGCATGAAGCAAAACGTAGTCACTAGGAATGTAAATGAACCAGACAACTAATACCTCGACGAATACCTTAACTGAGTTATTAGCCATTATGGCTAAATTACGTGATCCAGCAACAGGCTGCCCGTGGGATTTAAAGCAAGACTTTACATCCATCGTACCGCATACCTTAGAAGAAGCATACGAGGTAGCCGATTGCATTGAAAAAGGTGATTTCGGTGAGCTCAAAAATGAACTGGGTGATTTACTCTTCAAGTGATTTTTTATGCGCAATTGGCACAAGAGCAAGGGTTATTTGATTTTAATGATGTAATGGCTGGGCTAAATAATAAGTTAGTGCGTCGCCATCCACATGTATTTGCCGATCAGCAAGGGCTGACTGAACAACAACTCAGTGAGCAGTGGCAAACCATAAAAGCACAGGAGCGGGCAGCAAAAGCTGAACCGCAGAGCAACACATTATGGCAAGATATACCTGCAAATCTGCCTAGTTTGAGTAAAGCCAAAAAAATTCAGCAGCGGGTTGCAGGATTAGGCTTTGATTGGCCTAGTTATCATGGTGCATTAGATAAAGTGGCTGAAGAAGTTGATGAAGTAAAAGAAGCGTTAGCCGTTGATCCATTTTCAGCACACAGCGCAGAAGAAATCGGCGATTTATTGTTTGCTACAGTTAATGTAGCACGGCATATTAAACGTGACCCAGAGCAATTATTACGTAGCGCCAATGATAAGTTTTCAGCGCGATTTGAAAAAGTACAAGCCTATTTATGTGAGCGTGGGCAATCGCTTGATACAGCAACCCTTGCTGAAATGGATGCCGCATGGGATGCGATAAAAAAGCAGCAGTAAATAATGCGAAACGCTGAGTGCGTTTTTTGTGCAGAGAATTACTAACTTTCGCTGGATTGATGGCAGTGCCTTTGCTATAATTTCGCCCCGTCTTGATTCTATATTTTTCCTTTTAATTCCTGATATTCTAGGGTTCGCATGAGTACAAAATTTATCTTCGTTACCGGCGGGGTTGTTTCCTCGTTGGGTAAAGGTATTGCAGCAGCATCGTTGGCAGCTATTTTAGAGGCCCGTGGTTTAAATGTTACCATTTTAAAGCTGGATCCTTATATCAACGTTGACCCAGGCACAATGAGCCCAATTCAACATGGTGAAGTATTTGTCACCGAAGACGGCGCTGAAACCGATCTTGATTTAGGTCACTATGAACGTTTCATCCGTACCAAAATGACAAGCCGTAACAACTTCACACAAGGTCGTGTATATGAAGATGTGCTGCGTCGTGAGCGTCGTGGTGAGTACCTTGGTGCAACAATTCAGGTTATTCCACATATTACCAACGATATTAAGCAACGTGTTTATGACGGTGCTGAAGGCCATGATGTGGCACTCGTTGAAATTGGTGGAACGGTTGGTGATATTGAGTCACAACCATTCTTAGAAGCAATTCGTCAGCTTGGCACAGAGATTGGCCGTGAGCGCGCATTGTTTATTCACTTAACGTTAGTGCCATTCTTAGGCCCTGCGGGTGAAGTGAAAACCAAACCAACACAGCATTCTGTTAAAGAGTTACGCTCGATTGGTATTCAACCAGATATTCTTATCTGTCGTTCAGATCGTAAATTACCAAATAACGAACGTGCAAAGATTGCTCTTTTCACTAACGTTGAAGAAAAAGCGGTTATTTCATTACCAGATGTAGACAGCATTTATAAAATTCCTGCGCTATTAAAATCGCAAGAGCTTGATAACTTTGTATGTCGTCGCTTCCATCTTGATTGCCCTGAAGCTGATTTAGTTGAGTGGGAACAAGTGTTATACCAAGAGTCAAACCCAACGGGTGAAGTGACTATCGGTATGGTTGGTAAATACATTGAACTACCTGATGCCTATAAATCTGTAAACGAAGCACTTAAACATGCAGGTCTTAAAAATCGTTTAACAGTAAATATTCAATATGTTGATTCACAAGATGTTGAAAGTAAAGGTATTGAGTTACTAGCTAACCTTGATGCTATTTTAGTTCCTGGTGGTTTTGGTGGTCGCGGTGTTGAAGGTAAAATTTTAGCGGCAAAATATGCCCGTGAAAATAAAGTACCTTACCTTGGTATCTGTTTAGGTATGCAAGTTGCGCTAATTGAGTATGCACGTAATGTTGCAGGCTTATTAGATGCAAACTCAACCGAGTTTAATGCTAACTCGTCAAGCCCTGTGGTTGGTTTGATCACCGAATGGTTAGATGCGGAAGGCAACATTGAAACACGTAGCGAAAAATCTGATTTAGGTGGCACTATGCGTTTAGGCGCACAAAAATGTCATTTAACACCAGGCTCAAAAGTACGTGAAGTATATGGTAGTGATGAGATTGTTGAACGTCATCGTCATCGTTACGAAGTAAACAATAATTTTGTTGAACAGCTTGAAAAAGCTGGCTTGAGTTTCACTGGTTTATCGGAAGATAAGAAGCTAGTTGAAATCATCGAGAATAAAGATCACCCGTGGTTTATTGCGGCTCAATTCCACCCGGAATTCACCTCAACACCGCGTGATGGTCATCCGCTATTTGAAGGGTTTGTTGCCGCTGCGCATATTCATCAAAAAGCGTCATCGTAATATGAATAAGCCGTGCACTATGCACGGCTTATTTGTTTTCAAAGCCGACGGCATTAAGGAAAATTAATAAAGTCGGAGTAGACTCACCATTTTGGGAAAAGAGGAATCAAGATGTCAAATATCGTAAAAGTGATCGGTCGCGAAATTATGGATTCGCGTGGTAACCCAACTGTAGAAGCTGATGTTCATTTAGCTGACGGTTCATGGGGCCGCGCTGCTGCACCATCAGGTGCATCAACAGGTACTCGCGAAGCACTAGAATTACGTGATGGTGATAAAGCACGTTACTTAGGTAAAGGTGTATTAAAAGCGGTTGGTTTTATTAATAATGAAATCGCGACAGCCTTAGCTGGCCAAAATGCACTAAAGCAAAGCACTGTTGACCAAGTAATGCTAGATTTAGATGGTACCGAAAATAAAGAAAAACTAGGTGCAAATGCAATCTTAGCAGTGTCATTAGCAACTGCAAAAGCTGCTGCACAATCTAAAAAAGTAGAGCTTTATGAGCACATTGCTGACTTAAACGGTACACCAGGTGTTTATTCTATGCCGTTACCAATGATGAACATCATCAATGGTGGTGAGCATGCTGATAACTCAGTTGATATTCAAGAATTCATGATCCAGCCAGTTGGCGCTGCCAACTTCCGTGAAGCGCTTCGCATGGGTGCAGAAATATTCCACAGCCTTGCCAAAGTACTTAAAGCTGATGGTCATTCAACCGCAGTGGGTGATGAAGGTGGTTTTGCACCAAACCTTGCCTCTAACGAAGCGGCACTTGCAGCAATTAAAGTTGCTGTTGCTAATGCAGGCTACGAGTTAGGCAAAGACATTACTCTAGCACTTGATTGTGCTGCGTCTGAGTTTTACGACAAAGAAGCAAATATCTACGACCTTAAAGGCGAAGGTAAAAAATTCACCTCAGAAGAGTTTAACTACTTCTTAAAAGATCTAACTGAACAGTACCCAATCGTGTCTATCGAAGATGGCCTTGATGAGTCTGATTGGGACGGCTTTGCACACCAAACAAAATTACTTGGCGATAAGATCCAATTAGTTGGTGACGATTTATTCGTTACAAACACTAAGATCTTAAAGCGTGGTATCGACAACGGTATTGCTAACTCAATCTTAATCAAGTTTAACCAAATTGGTTCACTAACTGAAACGTTAGCTGCAATCAAAATGGCTAAAGACGCTGGTTTCACTGCTGTTATTTCTCATCGCTCAGGCGAAACTGAAGATTCAACGATTGCTGATTTAGCAGTGGGTACTGCAGCTGGTCAAATCAAAACAGGTTCATTGAGCCGTTCTGATCGTGTAGCTAAGTACAACCAATTGCTACGTATTGAAGAGCAATTAGGCGCTAAAGCACCTTTTAATGGTCTTAAAGAAGTTAAAGGTCAGTAATTCTTTTATAAGAAGCTGATTTAAACTTTTGAAAAATCCTCGCAAATGCGGGGATTTTTTTGTTTTATTAGATGATATTTTATGCAATAAGGTTGTAGGTGTGTAAAGTTTAAATTTAATAGGGGTTTAAGGTTCTTTTTTTGTTGTTTAATTGTTATTTTATTGGTGTAAAAAATAACAGTTAGCAGATTATGAAAAATAACAAGATTACTCATCTACTTAATGCAAAGTATCATGGTGAGCTCCCACCACAACAAAGAATTTTAGATTTTGCTCTTACAGATTCCGAATTTGTCTATCATTGGTTATGTCATGTTGTGTCATGCTCAAGCTGTCCACAAGAACTCGCAATTGTTTTGTGTTTAGCTAAGCACCATGAAATTAAAGCGCTTCAGATATTGACTCATTTTTGGCCAAAGAGAATAGTTAACCATGATACAGTTGATAGTTTTGCAAAGCATTTATCGAGTATGCCTAATGTTATAAGGCAATATGCAGAACCTGATTTGATAAATTTGTGGTCTAGCTTAATTACCCCAGCAGTGCCTCAATCTAGTGGGCAATCAACACCCGTGACGATAATAGAAAGTATGCTAACGGAAGAATTGGCCAACGAGATAATTAAGTTTGCTGCGAAGAGTTTAAGTTTAGCTGCTGTCTATGCAGAGGCATCTACTAGACAGAGAGTTGCAGATATTAGGGATAACGAGCAACTTATAACGCAATTACCTGTAGATGATATTTCGGTTGCTATACTACAGCGCCTCATGTGCTCTGATGACTATACTGATTTAGCTTATGCTGAACCTATGGTGGTTTACCGTTATGTTAAAGGCCAACAATATAAGTGGCACTATGATTTTATAACTCCCTCAAACGAAGATGCTAAAAATGAGCTAAATTTTTTCGGGCAAAGGCAACGTACACGTATTATTAATTTAAATGAGGGGTTTGGCGGCGGAGAAACGGCCTTTAAAGATTGGAATATAAGCGTAAAAGCTAAACAAGGGCAAATTATTAAGTTCAATAATATGTTTGATAATAAAGTGGACAAAAAGTCAGTACATAGCGGTAAACCAGTGTTATCGGGGGAAAAATGGATATGTACGCTGTGGATGCGAGAGAAGCCATTTTGGCTACGCGCATCTATATGGCATAAAGATTAACATTTAACGGATGATCACAGCTGAAATTGCTGCTTCAAAATCTGCCCTGTAAAGCTGGTTTTTAAATAAAAACCACGGGGTAGGGTTTTAATAATTTGCCCGTTTGGACCGATTGCATCGGTGACTATTCTGCTGTTAGCTGCTTTTGGGCGAATTTGCATCGCATCCCCTAAATGCCCTGAGATCTCATCAATACGTCCCAGTGCAATCAACTCCATTTGCTCTTCCCAGTCTCGCTGTAACTGCGCATCTTGCTCAGCGGAGGGTTGCCATAAAAAGCCACTGCCAATGGTCCTATCAAATGGCACAATGTCTCGCTCGCCTAGAATGGGTAGCCACAAGACATGATTGAGTTTTTTACGCACATTACTTTGCTGCCATGTCATACCTGTGACATTCAATAACGGTGTCACAGACACAAAAGTGGTCTCTAATGGTTTGCCTTTATATGAGATTGGTAACGTTTTAAGTTCAATCCCGAGCTCTTCAAAATCAGGGGTTGGTTTGGAACCTGCCGTTGCACCTAATGCATATTCAATCAATTGTCCCGTCCAGCCTTTTTCCTTTAATAAATGCTCAGGTGTTTTAAACTGATAATGACTTGCTAATTGGCCTAATGTCAGCCCTGAAATGTTGCTAACACGTTGCATTAATTCATTGATTGAATGTGGTTTTATCGGTTTCATAGCGAGTTATTTGGTTGTATAAATTCACTACTCATGATAGCAAAAGAGTTTAACCGTGGATATCTTTGCGTTTGGGTGTTTTTTGTTCAGTGATAGTTTGCTGTGTTTTTAGGCAAGGTGAAACTTGCTGACTTTAAGCTTAATGTATTGAATTTAATGGTTTTTAACTGTTAAATTTGCAAAGCCTTTAAGCTGTGTTGAAAACTTGTTGGGATAAATACATAACTATGAACAATGTTATCCACAGAAACTGTGGAAAAGGCAAGTTATTGGATCTGTTATTGTGGATTTGTTTGCAAAATGAGCTGTATAAACTAAAGTTATGCACAAGCTGTGAGTAAGATGCGTAAAACTCTGAATATTGTTTGCCGTATTGCAGGTAATGTGGAACAATCATTAAAAATCGACTTACAAATGAGGCACTAAGGTGATTGATGCCGAAGGTTTTCGTGCCAATGTCGGAATTGTAATTTGCAATAATCAGGGACAGGTCTTTTGGGCCAGACGTTATGGTCAGCATTCTTGGCAGTTTCCTCAAGGTGGTGTTGATAGTGGCGAAACAGCAGAGCAGACCATGTTTCGTGAATTACACGAAGAAGTCGGCTTGCGTCCTGAAGATGTAGAAATTGTCGCAAGTTCAAAACATTGGTTACGTTATAAATTGCCCAAGCGTTTGATCCGCCGAGACTCCAGTCCGGTGTGTATTGGGCAAAAGCAAAAATGGTTTTTATTGAAACTGCGTTGTAAAGACGAAGACGTCAACTTACTAAAAACACATCATCCGGAATTTGATGATTGGCGGTGGGTAAGTTATTGGTATCCGGTAAGGCAAGTTGTATCGTTTAAACGCGATGTTTATCGCCGTGTTATGAAAGAATTCGCACCCTTTGCGATGCCTTTTAATAAACGTGAACAGTCCAAAGATACTTGGCGCCATAAAGGTAAATAATATAAAGGAGCAGTATTATGCTGGCTACACTCAGAGCTATTGCCGAGTCCGTTTCGCAACAAGCGAGTTTGGATAGTGCGCTAGCATGTTTTGTTGAAATGGTGAAAGATGCCATGAAAACTGAGTGCTGCTCCATTTATTTTGCTGATTACAGTCAAGATAATTTTGTATTAATGGCAACCAGAGGGCTTAATCCCGCAGCCGTGGGTAAGTTTAGAATCGGTTTTACCGAAGGTTTAGTTGGCTTAGTAGCACAACGAGAAGAACCTATTAATATTGCCTTTGCCAAGTCTCACCCCCGTTTTAAACTCTCTCCTGAAGTGGACGAAGAAGGCTTCAACGCATTTTTGTCTGTGCCTGTAGTTCATCAAAAAAAAGTACTGGGCGTTATTGTTGTACAACAGAAAATTGCCCGTGTATTTAGTCAAGATGAAGAGTCTTTTTTAATTACGTTATCTGCGCAACTAGCGTCGCAATTAGCCCATGCAGAAATCAAAGAAGTTCTTCGCCAAGATGAGTTTTCTCATCAGACCTCGGTGCTAAAAGGGGTTTCTAGCGCGCCAGGAATTGCGATAGGGCAGGCGTTTGTTATTCTGCCGAAACTTGACTTTAAATCGATAGAATTAAAAAAAGACGATAACTGTATTGAGCAACGCCGCTTATTTACTCAAGCTGTTGCTGCAACCCGCAAAGAATTTAACACCTTGTCGATGACTCTTAGCGATTCCATCCCTAAAGAAGCGTTGGCAGTATTTGAGGTGTATCAGCAACTACTGGATGCAAAAAGTTTAGGGCAGAATGTTGAAGCACAGCTGCAAGAGGGCTGGTGTGCAAAAAGTGCATTGAAAATAGTGATCGAACGATTGATCTCCCAATTCAATGCCATGCAGGATCCTTATATCAAAGAGCGTGCGGTTGATGTTAAAGATATCGGCCTGCGCGTACTGCATCACCTCGTAAATACTGAACACGCAGTAAAAAGTTATCCTAAAGATACAGTACTGATCGCTAATACTTTAACCCCAGCCATGCTTGCAGAAGTGCCTAAAGGCCATTTAGTTGGCGTGGTGAGTGTTAACGGTGCGGCAAATAGTCATGCGTCAATTTTAACCCGTGCCATGGGGATCCCTGCAATTTGGGGTATTGAAGATTTACCGTTATTGCAGTTTGATGGTAAACCAATGATTTTAGATGCATACGCAGGGCGATTATATATTTCGCCTTCGCAAATGCTACAAGATGAGTATTTACAATTACAGCACCAAGAAAGTCTATTAAACGACAAGTTTGTGGCTGAGCAAGAATGCGATGCAGTGACATTAGATGGCGAGCATATTAGCTTGTTGCTCAATGCTGGTTTGGAACTCAATACTGAAAAAGCTAACACCAAAGTCTGTGATGGCGTTGGCTTATACCGAACTGAAGCCTGGTTTATGCAAAAAGGCCAGTTTCCATCACAAATAGAACAAGAGAATTGGTATCGCGAAGTATTAGCCAGTTATCATCCAGAACCTGTAGTGATGCGTACGCTTGATATTGGTGGTGATAAAGCACTTGATTACTTTGATATTACTGAAGAAAACCCATTTTTAGGCTGGCGGGGTATTCGTGTCACATTGGACCACCCAGAGATCTTTTTAGATCAGCTCAAAGCCATGGTTAGAGCAAATATTGGTTTAGGTAATTTAAAAATTATGCTGCCAATGATAAGCGGTACCGAAGAGGTTGATGAATCTTTAGCGTTGTTAGAGCAAGCCTATTTTGAACTGGAAGAAAAATACCCAGAGCAAGCCATTGAACGCCCAGAGATTGGCGTAATGTTAGAAGTCCCTTCAAGTGTATTTATGCTCCCTGAATGGTCTAAAAAAGTAGATTTTTGTTCTGTGGGTAGTAACGATTTGACGCAATACTTACTTGCCGTCGATCGTTCTAATGCGCGTGTTGCTGATTTATTTAATCCCTATCATCCTGCGGTATTAAGAGTACTGCAAAAAGTTGCAAAAGAGTGTCAGCAATATGAAATGTCCTTTAGTTTATGTGGTGAATTAGGTGGCGATCCTGAAGGTGCAATACTGCTGATTGCGATGGGTTATCGACGCTTGAGTATGAACTACTCATCATTAAGTAAAGTTAAATGGGTATTAAGACGTTTAAAAGCCAGCGATATGGAAGCATTACTGGCGGAGTGTTTAGCACAATCTACTGCAAAACAAGTGCTTAGGTTAACGCGTAATTTTATGATTGAGCATCAACTTGGTGAATTATTTTATACCCCAAATCAGGCTTCTTAGTAGCCTAAACGAGTGCTGTAAAGATTCGATATAATCGATTAGTATATGCATATAATAAATTCAATTTTATAAGAGTGTACGATGCATGATTTAGTTATCCTGATTATCAGCTGCGCGCTATTAGGTTGTGTGGTTGGTTTTTTAGCTGGGTTATTAGGCATTGGCGGCGGATTAATTATTGTGCCAGTACTGAGTTCATTATTAGTGCATTTTAATGTTGTTGCGGTTGATCATGTACTGGTTATTGCTATTGCTACCTCGCTTGCCTCTATTTTATTCACTTCAACGTCATCTGCATTAGCGCACCATAAGAATCAAAATGTGCCATGGGAAATTGCGCCTTGGGTTATGTCTGGCGTTGGACTTGGTGCTCTGATCAGTGGTTTTGCCGCGAGTTTAATTCCAGAACAGTTATTACGCATCGTTTTTGCTGTTAGTGTGGTGTTTATTGCTGCTCGTATGGTGTTGTCTGCTCGTAATAAACCTGTCGCGGTCAAACCTATGCCAAGAGGCCCAATTATTGGCGCTATTAGTGCAGTGATGGGCGGATTATCAGGTTTGATTGGTATTGGTGGCGGCGCATTGATTGTGCCGCTACTACATTATTTTTCAGTTGATATTAAAAAAGCCATAGGCTGCGCGGCAGCATGTGGCATTGTGATTGCGTTATTTGGCTCTGTGGGGTATATCAGCGCTGGTTGGCAAGTAACCGATTTACAACATGGCTTTGCAGGTTTTGTGTATTTACCAGCATTATTAGGTATAGTAATAACTTCGTGGTTTATGGCACCAATTGGAGCCAAAGCAACGCATTATTTACCTGTTTCAACGATAAAAAAAGTGTTCGCGGTGTTACTGGTTATTATCGCGCTTCAAATGGTTTTAGTTAAGGTTTAATTTTTATGGCTCTTGAATTTCCAGACATCAATCCGATTATTTTCTCTGTCGGTCCTCTCAGCGTACGTTGGTACGGTTTAATGTATTTAATTGGTTTTGCTTTTGCGATGTGGTGGGCAAATAGGCAAGCGGCTAAACCTAACTCGGGGTGGACAAAAGAAGAGGTCAGTGATTTACTGTTCTACGGTATGTTGGGAGTCATTCTGGGTGGTCGGATTGGCTATGTACTGTTTTATCAATTTAGTTATTTTTTAGAAAATCCACTGTATTTATTTAGAATCGATCAAGGTGGTATGTCTTTCCACGGTGGCACTTTAGGGGTGATAACCGCTATTTGTGTGTTTGCCTGGACACGTAAAAAACAGTTACTTGCAGTGGGGGATTTTGTTGCTCCGCTAGTGCCGGTTGGCCTTTTAGCAGGGCGTATTGGTAACTTTATTAACGGCGAATTATGGGGCAGAACTACCGATGTACCATGGGCTATGGTATTCCCAACTGGTGGTCCACTGGCGCGTCACCCATCACAGTTGTATGAGGCATTTTTAGAAGGCCTAGTGCTGTTTATTATTCTGTATGTGTTTACAAAAAAGCCACGTCCAGCGGGCAGCGTAGGCGGATTATTTTTACTAGGCTACGGGGTATTTAGATTTTGCGTTGAGTACGTACGTGAACCCGATGCGCATTTAGGTTTATTTGGCGGCTTTATTTCAATGGGGCAAATATTGTCATTGCCGATGGTCATCGCAGGCCTAGGTTTGATAATATGGGCGTATAAAAAGCCACAGCCAGCAAAGCTTAATAAAAGAAGTTAACAATGAAACAATATTTAGAATTATGTCAGCGCATCGTTGATGAAGGCGTGTGGGTTGAAAATAAACGTACAGGAACTCGTTGCTTAACGGTTATCAATGCCGAGCTTGAGTATGATGTGGCAAATAATAAGTTCCCAATGATCACTACCCGTAAAAGTTACTACAAGGCGGCGATAGCTGAATTGTTAGGTTATTTACGTGGTTATAGTAGCGCTGCGCAATTTCGTGACATAGGTTGCATGACTTGGGATGCTAATGCCAATGAAAACCAAGCATGGTTAAATAATCCGAACCGCCATAGGTGAGGATGACATGGGCCGAGTATATGGCGTACAAGCTCGTGATTGGCAACGCCCTGATGGCACTGCGTTAGATCAGTTGAAAAAAGTCATTGATAATTTAAAAAATGGTGTGGATGACAGAGGCGAGATCATCACTTTTTATAATCCGGGTGAATTTGAGTTAGGGTGTTTGCGCCCATGTATGCACACGCATACTTTTTCGCTTCTTGGCGATACGCTTTATTTAACCTCGTATCAGCGTAGTTGTGATGTGCCACTTGGTTTGAACTTCAATCAAATCCAATGTTTTGTATTGCTTGCACTGGTCGCGCAGATCACTGGCCACAAAGCAGGTAAGGCCTACCATAAAATCGTTAATGCCCATATTTATGAGAACCAACTGGAATTAATGCGCGATGTGCAGTTACAGCGTGAGCCATTTGCATCACCTACGTTGACGATTAATCCAAATATTAAATCACTCGAAGATATCGAAACGTGGGTCACCCGTGATGACTTTGAGGTAAATGGCTATCAATGCCACAATGCAATTAAATACCCGTTTTCAGTGTAACAATTAATAAGCATCATAGTTTTAAGGAGAGAATAATGAAAGCAGTGATCCCAGTTGCAGGACTTGGCACCCGTATGTTGCCAGCTACTAAAGCTATTCCAAAAGAGATGTTACCGATTGTAGATAAACCCTTGATTCAATATGTAGTTAATGAAGCGGTTGCTGCGGGTATTAAAGAAATTGTATTAGTGACTCACTCTAGTAAAAACTCTATTGAAAACCATTTTGATACCAGCTTTGAGTTAGAAGCAACGCTAGAGAAGCGGGTTAAGCGTCAGTTACTTGCTGAAGTACAAGCTATTTGTCCAAAAGATGTGACAATTATTCACGTTCGCCAAGGTGAAGCAAAAGGGTTAGGGCACGCAATAAACTGCGCTGCGCCGATTATTGGTAACGAACCGTTTGTGGTTATTTTACCAGACGTAATTATTGATGACGTTGAAAGCGATCTTCAAAAAGATAATTTAGCTGAAATGATTACTCGCTTTAATGCAAACGGCGAAAGCCAAATAATGGTTGAGCCTGTGCCTATGCAGGATGTTGATAAGTTTGGTGTGGTCGATTTAGGCGACGTAAAGCTTGAACAAGGGCAAAGCGCAGCGATCCTTAATATGGTTGAAAAACCTCCTGTGCATAGCGCACCATCAAATTTGGCTGTGGTAGGTCGTTATGTGCTAAGTAAAAATATTTGGCCATTACTTGCAAAAACTCCCGCAGGCGCCGGCGACGAAATTCAGTTAACAGACGCAATTGCTATGTTGATGGAAAAAGAATCTGTTGCTGCTTATGCGATAAAAGGGCGTAGTCATGATTGTGGTAGTAAGTTGGGCTATTTAAAAGCTACTATTGAATTTGCACTGCGTCGTGATGAATTTAAAGATGAACTAAGTGATTTTATTAAAACCTTAGTTTAAGCTCATTTATTGAGCCTAACTTATAAAAGTGCCTTAGTGGCACTTTTTTATTACTTAAAAATCCTGAAACTGGCACTGACTTTGCTTATAATATGGCATTATTTATTTTTGATGCTAACAGATGATGTGTTTTAAAAAGCAAGCTTGGTATACCACAGTGTTGGTTACAGCAACTGTCTGGCTTAGTGGGTGCAGTAGTATTAATGCTAACTAGGTGGAACAGCAGCCTGCATTAATTTCTGATCAACAAGTCAAAGAGTATGTTCAGCAATGGCACTCGCAACAAGAGAGTATTACTCGTTTAGCTGCGATGGAGGAAGACTTGCAACTATTAATAATGGCACTTTCCTCTCAAACTGATATTGCAGAAAACCCAGCGGTGCTTCGCGAAGATAATGTTACGGTGGCTCATTATGCTGAAAAAATACAGACCCCTGATACTGCTAACTCCTCAAAAACTATCGAAAACCGCCCCCAGCCACTGTATAACAATTCACTGCCAGGCGCGCAACTTGGGCTGTATTTAAAACCGCAAAGAGTGAGAACACAAATAACAAAGTTACAGCAGCAATATCCACAGGCATTTAGCCAATTAGATTTTGTAATGACTGAGCGTCAAAATAAAGGTGTTACCATGTATGGGTTACGAGTTGGGCCGTTTCAAAATTATACTGAGGCCAATCTATTTTGTTCTTTAGCGCAAAGTTTAGGCCAAAAATGCCTGAGTGCTCCGTTTGTTGGTGAGCCACTTTAACTAAGCCAATTATTTATCTGATTTTTATGTAATTAATCTTAAAGTAATTGTTCTAATTGCCGATAAATCTTATGATAGGGGCTCTTTATGGTAATGCCCCATTTTTATAAGGATTTAATATGAAACGATCTCTTGCTATTATTAGCGCTTTTTCTTTAATTCACTCTTTTCCTACATTAGCGACAAGCGCTGACTTTTCTGCAACAGTTAAAGTACAAAACACTGTTGTTTTAAGTAAGGGGAAGATCTTAGTTTTGGTACTATACGTGCTGTAGCACAAGCTGATGGCGTCAAATTTGCGACACTGACAATTAACCCCAACCCTAATGCAGCAATTAAAACCACTAAAAATGATGACGGAGATGCTTTAATTTCAGTCATTGAAGAAGGTTCACCTGCTACTTTTACAGTGTCAGATGTAGTACCTAATGCGGCACTTACTATTACTAAACCAGGCACAGGAAGGCTTGAATCTGCATCGAAAGGAGCGGGTGAGCCGCAATTCTCAATTGATGGTTGGAAGTTCTTTATTACTAGTGGACCAAACATAAACACGGCTTATGACGAGACAACGCCAAACTTAATCGCCAGTGAAAAAGGTGAAGTTGAATTTGCTATTGGTGCCACATTGTCTACAGATAACTTAGTAACAACAGTACCTTACAAAGATGTTGAATACACAGGTACTTTCCAAATCGAAGTCGCTTATTAAATCGCTTCTAGTGCGACTTTTACCTTATGCAGTGGCTGTAAGTATTTTAATTTACAGCCCTAACCATTTCGCAAATACCATAGAGCAACAGTCGCTTGATTTTGGCACGTTAGTCATACCAAGTAACAGTAATGTTAGTTCCGTGATAATCAAAGCGAACGGTGACATAAATACTATGGGTAAAATTTATGTACTAAGAAAGGACGACCTGCTGAGCTATTACTAACCAATTTTCCTGCACATACAGAATTAACTATGCAATTAGTTAATTCTGTAACCTTACAGCACAACGCACAGGGTAGCAGCAGCGCCGATTTTGAAGTACGTCTTAATGGCTTTCCAAAATCTACCATCACTGATGATTTAGGTGAGGCGAAAGTGTTTATTGGCGGCACATTAATAACAAAACCTAGTAGTAAAAGTTATTCAGATGGCGACTACTCCTCAACTACTAACCTAGAAATTTCGATTGACTACTAAGGACTGAGATGTTCAATAAATTAACAGTGATGTGTGTGCTACTAACAGCATTTTTTAGCCAAATGGCCTTGGCAAACTTATTGATTTCACCTACCCGTGTTACTTTTGATGAACGCCAGCGTAGTGCTAAAGTCACGGTGATCAATAATTCTGATGAACAACGTACGTACCGAGTAGTCTGGAGTGAAAAACAAGCTTTACCAGGTGGGGGTTATAATAATTTAGCGCAAGTGACCGAAAACAGTTTATCACCAATGACACGTTTATCCCCTAAGCAAGTGACCTTAGCAGCAGGTGAAAAACAAACCGTTAAAATTGCTATTCGAAAGCCAAAAGGTTTGCAGCAAGGCGAATACCGCTCGCACTTATTATTTCAAGCTCTACCTAACGAAAATAAAGAGCAAAAATCAGGAATACAGATCAACATGATTATGAGCTTTAGTATTCCCGTTGTTTACCGTGAGCAGCCAGAACAACCTAATGTTACGATCACTCAGGCAAAGATTATAAAAAATGCCAATCAGACCAAGCCAAAAATTCAAGTTCAACTGCAACGACATAACAACTTTAGTAGTTATGGAAAACTCAGCGCTTATATAAAAACAGCATCAGGCGAGAATGAGAAAGTGGCTGAAATTAGCAATTTAAGCCTGTATCCAGAAGTTGATACTACCATTGCAACACTGAGCCTATTTAAAGATAAACAGCTGTCAACACAGGGCAGTATTTTCCTAGATTATCAAGGTGCTGAAGAATATAAAGGGGTTGATTTTGCTTCATACACACTCGCTATTGGGAAATAATCTTAAGCGTTATTAAGCGAATAAAGTGATCCGTATATTTACTCTTGGGCTTTTATTTTTAAGCTCAATGAGTTTTGCTAGTGCTGTGCAAACTGCTGATGTGTTGCGCACACTTAAAGCTATTCAAACTAAATTAAATCAACCGCACCCGAAAGTGAGTGCACAGCAGCCCGTTATAGCCGAACACAGGCAACCTGCAGCACAGCGCATTGCCGCCGGTGAATTTTTACTCTTTTCGCTGCACTTAAACGGTGAATATCTTGGTGAAGCATTTGCGATTAAAAGCGAACAAGGTGTGTTATTGGGGTTATCGGGTTTAGTCGAAATATTACAACTGGCTATTAATGTTGATATTGCAAATGGCACCGCTTCAGGTTGGTTTATCAATGAAGCAAACTTATTTACACTAAATGCTACTGAACCTAAACAATTAATTTTTAATAATCAAGTCGTTACGCTATCTTCGCAGCAACTACTAATTGATGATGATATTTATATTGATGCGGCCGTTTTACAGCGCGCCTTCTCAGTTGCTATTATCCCTGATTATGCGAATTTAACGCTAGAGCTTACAACGGAGCAATTGTTTCCTGTTGCTGCGCAACAACAAAGGCAAAAAGCGTTTGTTTAACAACCAGCGTAAAGGGGGATAACCAACCTACACAACCTTGGAAGGCTAGTCCCTATCAGGCGGTTTCAATGCCAGTGGCTGATTTACAGCTAAATTATCGTCGTGATAATGATAGCAGCCGTACAAGTTATTCATTATTAGGCGCACAAGATTTTGCGTACCTTTCAGCAGAATATTTTTTAGCAGGACGTGAACAAGATTTATTGACTGACTCTCGGCTGACATTCTCTAAACAAGATGTTAATAACAGCTTACTCGGTGTTTTTGCAGCCAGCGAGTTGGAGTTTGGTGATATCACTGCAACGCAAAGTAGGAAGCCGTTATAACGGTCAATATGGCCGTGGTTTTAAGTTTTCAAATTATCAGTTAGATCGAAAAATAGATAACAATCGGATTAACCTCACAGGTGCTATCCAGCCTGGTTGGGATGTTGAGCTTTATCGTAATGGCATTTTAATTGAACAACAGTTAAGCCTTGCAGATGGCCGTTATATATTTGATAGTATTGATTTACTGTATGGTGAAAATAACTTTGAGTTGATCTTTTATGGTCCGCAAGGGCAAGTTGAACGCAAAACAGAATATTACTTTATTGACGGTAATCAATTGGCGCAAGGAGAAGCTGCATACGAAATATCAGTATCAGAACAAGGTAAACAATTACTAGGAAGTGAAAGTAATTCACAACAAAGTGGCTGGTTAGCGGCAGGGCGATACGAACGTGGTTTGACTGATAATATCGCGATTTACACCGGGGCTATGGCGCAAAAGCGTGAGGACGATGAATTTTATCAATTTGCTTTTGGCACTAATATCAACTTGTTTGAAAGAATGTTGATTAATTTAGACTACGAGCAAAATAACCAACAACAAAATGAATTAGAACTCACAGCAAGAACCCAACTGGCCGATCAATCACTGCTGTTTACCGTTACAGATCGCTCGGATCAACAGCAAGACTTGCAAAGTTATCAATTCGATATGTCGGGTGAGTTGATGCAAAATCGTTATGGTCGTCTTAATTATCAAAACAACTTTTTATTGCAGCATTCAAGCTCAGGTCGCGACCTACAACAAGCTTATAATCGTTTTAATTATAGTTACTCAGGCTTCTCTGTGAACAACCTATTGCAATGGCAAAATGTAAATGAGCAAAGCAAAGTATATGGGGCAACCCGTGTGCAAGGACGAATAGGGCGTTTATATAGCCGTTTTGGTTTTGATTATTTATTATCGCCAGACAGTGATATTTTAAGTTACCAAACTGAATTTAATCGCAGTATTACTGCAAAGTTACAAGCCGAGCTCACACTTAAAAATACCCTAAATGAGAATATCCAATCAGCGGACTTGGGCCTTAATTGGCAAAATGATGATTTTAATTTAAGCAGCACCATTAACTACGACAGTAATGATAATTGGCTTTTTAGTTTATATAGCCGTTTTAGTTTTGGTTATGACGCTGAAAATAACCGCGCCTTTATGTCAAACCGCAGTCTAACCAGTACCGGTAGTCTACTGGTTAAAGTATTTTTAGATCAAAATAACAACGGCATTATGGATCCTGACGAGCAAGGTGTTGCAGGTATAAAAGTAAAAGGGCTGCAAAATTATCGCCAAGCAATAACCGATGAAAATGGCATTGCATTGTTAACCTCAATGCCAGCTAATCGCACCACAGATATTGTGCTCGATAGAGACAGCTTCCCCGATCCGTTTTTTGTGCCTGCCAATGAGGGCTTTTCAATCACGCCAAGAGCAGGATTTATTGAATACATGGATTACCCGCTAAATAACGCCAGCGAAATTGAAGGGGTGGTGTATCAGCAGCAAGGCGATCACACTTATGTGCAGCCTTATGCAAAAATAACCTTGTTAGATCAAAACGATAAAGAAGTTGCCAACACCCAAGCGGCTTATGATGGCTATTATTTGTTTACCGACCTACGGCCAGGGCAGTATCGGGCTGTGGTTGACGATAGCTTTAAAGAACGTAAAGCATTAAAAAACACCCAGCAAGTAACAGTTGATTTATCAGCAAAAGGGGATGTGTTGGTTGGGGTTGATTTTACTTTAAAATCACTCGAAGAAGTGTCGGGGACTATTGTTAATGCGGGGAATTTTTCATCGTTAATGATGTTAAAGGCATACTTACGTTTGATAAGCCCACGCTTAAAATTACAACAGCAAGACGTGTTTTATATTCATGATCAACAGCAAAGTAAGTACATACTCGCCTTAGCATACGCTAAGCAAGCACAGCCTGAATTTACGGATCTTTGTCAGTCATTAATAAAACAAAGATTGAAGTGTGATATTGAACAACGAACAATACTTCATTAAAGGAATAGCAATGAATATCAAACAATCGTTTAGTGTAATGCAATCAGCCGTATTAATAATGAGTTTAATTATATTATCTGGCTGTATCAGCACGACGGATAGCGCGCAAAAAAGTACCAGCAGTACAGCTGAAACTAATCATGAAACCTATGTGCAGATCACGCAACAAGAGCTACAACAGTTACAAACTAGCTCTGCACAGTGGCAAGCGATTAAACCCGATCTCGAACGGTTATTACTGATTGAAAGTGATTTGAATTTATTGATAGCACAGTTAACCGCGATAGCAAATGATGACGAGAACACAGGTAAGAAGAGCCATTCATCTGCTGCCTTGGCATCACAGCAAGTACCGTTAGATAGACCTGCGCAATCTATAGCAACACAGTCAAACATAACTAACAACGCGCTTTTTGCGCTGCAAATTATTGCGGTCACTCAACAATCGCAATTAGCTCCAAGCTGGCAAACAATTCAACAAAAAGTACCGAGTTTATTGTCAGATAAATTTACCACCAATGTCGAAACTGCTCAGGTAAAAGGCATGACTTATTACCGCTTAAAAATCGGGGCATACCAATATCAAAAAAACGCCCAAGCTGATTGTGATAAATTAAAGCTACAACAGCTCAACTGCATGGTGACTCACTACACAGATAACCCAATAAAATTATAAATAGGCATAATACTTGCTTTGTTATTGCCATGTTTAGTGAGGATGGCAATTATGCGCCTTTTGTTATGTTTATTATTGCTGAGTCTAACTGCGTGTAGTTTAACGCAAGAAAAACCGCCAGCACCAAGTACCAATGCCCCAAAAGCAACAATGGCACCTTATACTGTGCATCAGTATGTGAGCGACTTGAGTAGTCAATTGAGCCATGTGCAAGGGCCGTTTAAAAGCTCTGCACGGATTGCCGTTACTAGCTTTTACTTAGCCAACGCGCTAGATAGTGAGCTGGCACAAGGGCAGGGCGCTGGGCTGAGTCAGCAAATTCAAGAAAGCTTACTTACTCAGTTTACCCAACTTGGCTATAACACTATTGAATATCGCCTTGAAAAACACCTTAATTTAGCCAGCAACGCAGATGGTATATTAAGTCGCGACATTAGCAAATTACGCCAACGTCAGAATATTGACTTTGTTATCACGGGTACCTTAACACGGCAACAACATGCCTATATAGTTAACGCCCGTATGGTAAATACGCAAGATAGCCGCGTTGTATCTGCCGCCAGTACAGAGATCCCCATAAATGTGATGTGGGGCGATGAAAAAATACAACAGCGCGACGGTTATATTTACCGCAGCGAATACTAATTAGGAGCTCTCATGAAACGCTTAATATTAACTTTATGTTTGCCACTGGGTTTTGGTTGCGCGCAAATGATGGAACCAGGCAAAACAGCACAAACTGATAACTCTGCGCAGTTAGAGGGTGATCAAAGAATGGTTGCTGCTCCTGGGCAAAATAATACATTTTATCAAAACAATATTCCAGTGATGAACGATAGCAGCCAAGTCACAGTCCCAACACGTAAAAATATTAATCATTATGTACGTGGCATAATGCAAGATATGGCTGAAAATTTACAATACGTAAATACCAAAACGCCGCTGGCCGTATCAAGCTTTATTTTTTTAGATGATGATTACAACGACGGCACATTGTTAGGTAATCAAATCGCCGAAAGTTTTATGCACGAGCTACACAGTTTTGGTGTACCGGTGATCGACTTTAAAACCACCGACTATATGCGTGTTACTCCCTCTGGCGACTTTGTATTTAGTCGCGATTATTTAGAGCTAAGTAAAGATCAAAACTTCAACTACGTACTGGCGGGCACTATGGTAAATCACCAAGGTGGTGTATTAGTCAATGCCCGAATTATTGGTTTAACAAGTAAGGCAGTAGTTGGCTCTGCACAAGGGTTTATTCCGCAATCCGTTGTTGATGCACTCGACAGTAGCTATCGCACTGATGGCGTAATGCTAAAACAAGTGAGTAAGTGAGGCCAATGATGAGTAAGCTAATCCACAGCGCTAAATTATTAACCGTAGGGGGTGTGATCAGCATTCTCAGCGCATGCAGTATGACCAATAATACGGCTGAGCCTGTACAAAGTACGACTAGCCGATATGACCTTACTCAAATGCTAAAACAAGTACAAATGAATAGTGCCGAGCCACTTGATAACTCAGCGCAGTTTAGTCCTAACAAACACCATAAAACACTGGTTAATTATGTAGAGCAAATGGCGTTAGACTTAGTCGACACAATGCAAACAGAGCTTGATACCTCGATTGCCGTTACTTCATTTGTAGATTTAGATGCCAGCCTTAATAACAGCAGCCAATTAGGCAACCAGTTATCAGAGAGTTTTATTCATCAACTGCAAAAATTTGGTTATGGTATTGTTGACTTTAAAACCACCGACCAAATAACTATGAACCCACGCGGTGACTTTGTATTTTCACGCGATATAGAGCAGTTAGCGGATCAACGCATCGCCAGTCATGTGTTATCAGGCACCTTGATCTACCGCAGCAACGGTGTTGAAGTAAACGCCCGTATTATTGATATCACCAGCAAACGCGTAGTTGCCAGTAGCAACAAAATACTGCCTTATTACGTACTCAACAACGCCGATATTCACCTACAACGCGCGAGTATTAACTAGCATCGTTATAAAATCCATTTAACTGCTTGATTGTAAATAGGATAAACCGTTATAATTTTGCTATCAGCTATCAGCTATCAGCTATCAGCTATCAGCTATCAGCTATCAGCTATCAGCTATCAGCTATCAGCTATCAGCTATCAGCTATCAGCTATCAGAATGGCCTCTTAGTTAAATGGATATAACGGCCCCCTCCTAAGGGGCAGTTACAGGTTCGATTCCTGTAGGGGCTACCAATTAAATCAATGGGTTAAAGTTGTTGCTATTTACTGACGTTTTCTTTTATAGCATATTTTTAGCATTGGTTTAGCTTTTATCGTTCGGCTTAAAATTAGTATTAGTGTCGACCTGAAAAAGAAACTTAGAGATATTATTGAATTACTAAACCAAATTCTCTTTCTTCTAGATATGGCTGTGATACATACATTTCAGCTCCATGTAGGTTCGCAAAATATACAGTATATCTAGCGAAAACTTTATTCTGTGACCTGGCGCTTATTAATTTAATGAAACAGATTTGAACACTACTTATAGTTGAGAAAGTAAGCCTAAGATCCCATCTTTGGTAATATTTCTAGCTTGCATGACAATGCTCATGCTAGCTTGCTCAATTATGTCAATGGATACTTTCTTTGCTATTTCTTTAGCATAGTCAGTTTCTTCAATACGTTGATTCGCTTGACTTAACATCTGTGATTGATTCCCTTGGCTACGTATAGTTGACTCGATTGCATTCATCTTAGCTCCTACCTCTGATCTAAATTGACCAACACGAAGTAATGCAGTGTCAATTCGTGATAAGGCACTTTGTGCTAATTGTTGGGTATTAATAGCTATTCCTCCTATACTTAAAGATGCTGCACTTGCATCAATGTCTTCGTAAGTTATAAAAGCATCTTCACCAACAGCATTGTCTGTAGCTGTAACCCGCATGGGCCCATCGCTTGATATACTTGTCTCTTTATGTAGGCTACCCATATTGTCCCAAGAGGCAGTTATACTAAAAACACCATTCCCAATCACAGTAAGTAGTAAAGGCTCTGTAACATTGTCTATAATAAGCTCTTCATTCAAGTGATTAGTTTGATTAGTATTACCATTTCCTGAGTAAGTAAACCCCATTCCCTTGATTGACTGACTATTTGTTGCTCTGGGAAGTTAAAGTTTCCCCCATCGAATAAATTACTATTATCGTAAACTTCGTTACCTTGATATCCATTATTTGGTGTGAATAACTCACTTTCGATTAAGGGTTGTAGTGCTGCTAAATCTTGGCCAATTAAGTGTTCCCCAGTTGCTGAAAAAATATTAATGTCATCATTCGCACCATGATCATTTACTAGAATTCGAACATTGGTAGACCCTGCAGGTATTAACCCAAGTGAAACTCGACCTGAGCTTAAGGTATCTTGAACCCCATTAACCAGTATTTCATCAAGTACTGGGACATTGTCTAAATTGGTTTCGACTTCGGGTTTTGACATTAGGGGCTTTTTTACCAAATATTTCTGTCTCTTTAACAATTTGGTTTATATGCTCTTGTAACTGCGTAAACTCTTTATTTAATGCAGATTCTATCTATAGCTGAATTTGAGTCATTGGCAGATTGAATCGCCAATGTACGCATACGCTGTAGTACACCTGTTAGCTCTCCTAATCCTGCATCCGCAACTTGGCCATAACTGATACCATCTTGAAGATTTCTGAGTGTTTGCTGCTTAACCGCGATTTGTGTACTAAGACGATGACTAATTTGCATTCCAGCTGCATCATCCTTTGCCGAATTAATGCGTTTTCCTGAGGCTAATTTCTCGTAATTACTTTGCTGTATTGTATTCGTTCTGAGTGAGGAAGGGGTGTTTAAAAAAGTGGAATTGATCGTCAGCATTTTGTCATCCTTGGCAATAAAATCGTAATAAAGCAAAAATGCTGCCACTAATTCCGTTGAAACGTATTAAAATAAATAAGTCCGAGCTAAAACTACCCTTTGTTAGTTTGCGTAGTTTCTAATATCCCCCTGAACTCTTTCTTTATTTCAAATGATCGCAAGGTGGATCGTAATTGGATGGTTTTAGGGCTGGATGGTTTTAGGGCTGGATGGTTTTAGGACAGACACTCGAATGTAACTAGTGTTTTTAAATTAAGCATAGTTTATTACATAACCCAAGTAAGACTTTTTTGCCATTCTGGCAGCTAGAGAACTAGAGGTTTTTTTCGATTTATGATGTTACTTGATATGAGCTAAAGCTTAGTTTAGAGCTTTAGCTAACTCGTTTCAGCTTTAGGTTATGCTTTTTCTACCTTCCATGAATAGTGCCCTTGTGCGAATACTTTGTAAAAATACAGCTTTACCTGCAAACCAAATACCTTTTATTTTTTGGCTTAGCTCACTATCGTAATAACTTTGCGAGCATTCGTCAGTTTCCTCAGCGACGTATAAATTGGTGTAATTTGTAGGTCTATCTTTTATCAATTCATCAGTTGCAGGTGTTTGCTTACTACATATTCACTGTAGTAGAGCGGCAGGACAATATATTCCTTTTCCAGTGGTGATGATCCTTGCGTGCCTGTGGGTTTAATTGTTTTGATAGGCTGGCATTTATTTAAAACCAAAGGAGTCAAATCCTGACTTCAGACATCAGAACTTTAGATTGACCTGATATCAAGCTAACTGATTGTATTTTAGACTTTGCTCTATCTGTTAAGATGTTGGTTTACACTTTTACGCGCGAATAAATGCGATTTTCCACACTTTTATGCGCGAATAAGTGTAGTTGTGTTGTATGAATTAAATTTACTACCAATTTAAACGGTGATGTTTTACCTTGTTGTGTAGTAGCTTTTAAGGGATAGCGAAGATATGGCAATGCCTATTTCAGTCGATAACGCTGAACATTATAACTGGGGGGATGACTGTGATGACTGTGATGGCTGGCATTTAGTGAAAAGTGCAGCATTGAGTGTGATCCAAGAGCGAGTGCCGCCGGGCTGTTGTGAGCAGTCGCATAAGCATGAGTTTGCAGAGCAGTTCTTTTTGTACTTAATGGGCAGGCGACTTTGGTAGTCGACTCTGTTACCCATATATTAAACCCGCAACAAGGCTTACATGTGCCATCGGGGTGTGTTCATCAATTATGTAATTATGGTGAGGACGATTTGGTTTTTATTGTTACCTCAACGCCGCCAAGTCATGGTGATAGAGTTAACCAATAATAACAAAGGAGGCCTAGACCTCCTTGATTATTGGTTTATATTTTTATCCTAGCAAACTAGCAAACTAGCAAACTAGCAAACTAGCAAACTAGCAAACTAGCAAACTAGCAAACTAGCAAACTAGCAAACTAGCAAACTAGCAAACTAGCAAACTAGCAAACTAGCAAACTAGCAAACTAGCTTCTAATTTCCCGGCCACATTCCATACATTGATTAATGATGTCTGGGCCAAATTTAAGCTTGGCGTTTAAATCACGCAGTGCGGTACGTAGGCCTTCTTCTATCACTGGGTGATAAAATGGCATGTCGAGCATTTGTGGTACAGTCATTTTGTTTTGTACAGCCCATGCCAGTAGGTGGGCGATATGCTCAGCTTGCGGGCCAATAAACTCAGCACCTAAAAATAAGCCTGTGCCTTGCTCTGCGTATAAACGCATATGACCTTTATTTTTCAGCATTACGCGGCTGCGGCCTTGGTTTTCAAAGCTGACTTCACCAACTTCAAAACAACCACACTCACCATAACGAGCCGTTATTTGTTTGTACGTTTCACCGACCATAGCAATTTGTGGGTCGCTGAAAACGGCTGCAATTGGCGCTCGGCGCAGGCCAATACGTACATCAGGAAAACGGCCTGCATTTTGCCCTGCGATGGAGCCTTGGTCGCTCGCTTCGTGCAGCAGTGGGATCATGTTACTGGCGTCTCCGGCGATAAATATATTGGAGTCGCCACATTGCATTGTGTGTTTATCAGCGATTGGTACGCCACGTTCATCAAGCTTAATGCCGGTGTTTTCAAGACCGAGTTTGTCGGTGTTTGGTACGCGGCCCGTCGCGGCAAGTACGTAATCAAATTGCTCGGTTTGTTTGTTGCCGTTTTTGTCTACATAGGTAAGCTGCGCTTTATCGCCTACTTGTTTCATATCGGATACGTTTGAATCGGTATCGACAAAAAACTCTTCAGCAAATACGGTATTTGCGTAGTCTTTTATAACTGGGTCGGTAATTGGGCCAATCGCGCCACCCACACCAAATAGTTTTACCTTAACACCTAAGCGATGCAACGCTTGGCCAATTTCGAGGCCAATAACACCAGGGCCAAATACAGCAACTGACTCTGGCAAGTCTTGCCAATCGAAAACGTCATCGTTAATTATTAATCTGTCGCCAAAGTTATTAAATACGCCAGGGTAGGCAGGACGTGAGCCAGTGGCAATAACAAAACGCTTAGCGGTAATAATTGTATGGTCGTCAATTTGTACGCGATTGGTATCTAAAAACTTAGCATAACCTACAATTTTGTCATCAGCGGGTAACTCGTCTACGGCCTCAACCACAAAGCCTGCAAAGCGGTCGCGCTCGTTACGTACGCGCGCCATTACTTCAACACCGTTTATAGTTGGTTTTGAGCTGTGCACACCAAAGGCTGGCGCGACGTCAATTGCGTGGGCGGCTTCTGCGGCAGCAATCAGTAATTTACTTGGCATACAACCAACACGCGCACAGGTTGTGCCGTATGGGCCTGCTTCAATCATTAATACGTTAGACGTGTGTTGTTTTGCATTGCGGTAAGCGCTTAAACCTGCGGTGCCAGCACCTATTACAACAACGTCTGTGTTTAGTTCTTTCATGGTGATGTCCTCAATACCAATTTTATTAAAAAACTGGTTCATAAATAAGTTAATAAAATGGGTACGTAAAAAGGTAAAAGTAGGGGCATTAATGCCCCTAATTATGTGCTTAAGGTATTAGTTAATTAAGCAAAGTATTTTTCTAAATCGTCAGAGCCACCAATGTGCTTACCGCCGATAAATACTTGTGGCACGGTCTCACGGCCTGAAATAGCTTTTAGGCTAGTCAGTGATGCGCCAGCACCCATAGTGATTTCTTCGTATACTAGGCCTTTCTCTGTTAATAATGCTTTCGCTTTTTTACAGAAAGGGCAGCCAGGTTTAGTGAAAATGCTCACCGGCTCTGGTTTAACTTGTTTCGGGTTGATGTAATCAAGCATAGTGTCTGCATCTGATACTTCAAACGGGTCGCCAGGTAAATCTGGTTCGATGAACATTTTTTCAATTACGCCATCTTTAACCAGCATAGAGTATCTCCAGCTGCGTTTGCCAAAACCTAAATCGTTTTTATCAACTAACATGCCCATGCCGTCAGTGAATTCGCCGTTACCGTCTGGTAATAAGGTAATGTTTTGTGCTTCTTGATGCTCAGCCCATGCATTCATTACAAAGGTATCGTTTACTGATAAACACACAATGTCGTCAACGCCGTTTTGTTTAAGTACACCAGCTAATTCGTTGTAGCGTGGTAAGTGAGTTGATGAACAGGTTGGTGTAAATGCACCGGGTAGTGAAAACACAACCACTGTTTTACCTTTAAAAATGTCATCGGTAGTTACTGATTTCCATTCGTCATTTTGACGTGTTGCAAATGTAACCTGTGGAATTGTTTGACCTTCAATATTCTTTAACATGTTTTTTAGTTCCTCTTGATTTGTTGATAGCCATTATGTCGTGAAAGTTATAATAGCTCCAATCGTTTGTTTATATTAGTATGATAGGTATTACCGATTAATTGTGAGTTTGCAGTGAATTTAAAAGATCTTGAATACGTAAAAGCGATTGCGCACTTTAAGCATTTTCGTAAAGCCGCCGATGCATGTTTTGTCAGTCAACCCACTCTCAGTGGACAGGTTAAAAAACTTGAACAAGAGCTTGGTGTTACTTTATTTGACCGCTCCACTAAGCAGGTTACTTTAACGACTCAAGGTGAACGTTTGTTGACACAGATCAAAGTGATCTTAGAGCAAACCCAAATATTAAAAGAGCTAGCAGCAACGTCATCGTCGCCACTACAAGGTAAAGTAAGAATAGGTATTATTCCAACGATTGCACCGTATTTATTACCCACCTTACTCACCTCGATGAAAGAAGCGTTTGCTGATAGCCAATTTGCTTTTGTTGAGATGCAAACCGCGACTATATTAAGCGCACTGGATAACGGTGAGTTAGATATAGCTATATTAGCAGATGTGCCTGAACTTAAACTTTATCATACAGTTAAATTGTATAAAGAAGACTTTTTTGGTCGCTATGTCAGCGCAAAATAGTTTAGCAAAACGCAGTAAAATAGCGTTAGATGAGCTACAAGAGTGCAGTTTATTGATGCTCAGCGATGGTCATTGTTTTAAAGATCAAGCCCAGCAATTTTGTTTTGCCGCTGGGGTTGATGTGTCCAATGAGTACCGAGGTAATAGCTTAGAAACCTTATTAGCATTGGTGGCTATGGATGATGGGGTAACCTTTGTGCCTAAGCTTGCGTGCACAGAGCGTGCAGGTATTAGCTACTTGCCAATCTTCCCAACTCAACAGCGAAGTGTGGTGTTGGCCTGTCGTAAACATTACCCGCATTTAGCGGGCATTGAATTACTTGCTAATTGGCTTATTGAGCACCCAAGCTTACACCAACAATTGACTAAGGCTCTAAATTAGTCAGTTCTACTACATCATTTATTTGAATATTAGGCAGTGGTTGTTGGTCAATACTGACGGCAACCGCACTTTGTTGATATACCTGCTCAACTTGTATTTGATTGAGCGTGGTGATCAGGTGTGGCATTTTATTTCCCGCAGCATCCGTTAAATAGTTATGATGTGCAATATTTAAACGTTGGCCTTTTTCAATACCATGGGCTTTGCCTAAATTAATAATTAGCTTATTGTTTTCTATATGTAGTATTTTACCTTGGGTTTCAAGGCAAGCCATTGCGGCTTGTAAGTCGTAACTAACGGTTTGGTTTATGTCAGCTATATTTTGGCCGTAATCTGAATTCCAAAATTTATCACTAAACACGTCAATAATTGCAGTTTTTTCAAATGGCCAGATAGCTTGACTGCGATAACTTTTTTGCCACATTCGCTCGTAAGTGGTGCCATCAAATAAGGCAAAATCTATTTTATATGAACGTTGGTAGGTTTCGTCCTGCCAAAAAGCATAACTGTTATTGAGTTTATCGCCATTTGAGATATCAACAATTTGACTTAACAATACATACTGAGAATTACTGCGGCTCGATATTTCTTCTAATAGGGCATTACTGTAATCGTATTGTTGATTAAAAAATTCGCCAACGCGGATCGGAAAGTTAAAATAGGCAGTTGGTTTAGCATTCATAGCTGATTGATTTAACGTTTTGTAGAGTGCTTCGCTGGTGGCTTTGTTAATGTCAAATATTTGACCCATCTTCGCTTGTTCGCGATTATTTAATTGTGTTTGGGTGATCGCAACAAATTTAGTAAATTGGTTCGCAGGGCAGTGTTCTTGTTGAGGGAAGATATCTAAGCGCAAAGTAATTGCAAATTGATCGGCTTTACGATCTTCGCTGATCATCTCTATCTTTTGAATTTCGCCATGGCTGTTTATTTTTAGCTGATCTTGAGTTAACACCCCATCTACTAAGGTTTGCATTGAGCTGACGCGTGCCCCTGAGAACACTAAAGCTTGGGTGATAGCATCTTTTATTGCCGCCGATTTTGCCGCACTTATATCATCATTTTTAATGCTTGCATGGCCGGTTGATTCATACCATTGAGCAACTGTATGGGAGGAAAATAGGCTAATACTCAGCCAACTGCTGGCGATTACTACCATTGATAAAATTCGCTTCATTACCCTGACCCCATGAATATACATTTGCTATTAATAGTGACAGAGCAAGGACTGTACCAATTGTTTTGTAAGGTTGCTTTAAAACCGTCATAGCAGTTAATTATGGCATTGATCGTGCATTGAGTTAGTTATTAATGTCTCTTTTAAAGCGTGAGAAAAGCCATGCGTATTGTGATTTCAATTTGTATATTAGCAAGCTTAGGTCTAGCTGGCTGTAGCAGTATTTTTGATAAACATGTGGAATATAAGTATATTGAGCCAGATAACTACCCAATTCTAAAAGCCGTGGGTTATGCGCCGATCAGTGCGCAACCAGGTGATAACCAATCACAACGCTCATTAATGGCGATTAAAGCATCAAAACTAGAAGCGTATCGTGAGCTTGCAGAGCAAGTATATGGGCAAAAAATTACCGCAGGTACCACAGTGCAAGGCAGTATTGCACAAAACGATCACTTGCAAGGGCAAGTACAAGGGATTATTAAAGGCGCACAAGTAATTAAAACCTATGCCGTAGGTGATACCTATGCCACTGAGTTACAACTTGATATGAAGCGGGTGCATGATTTATACATAGGTGAAATTAAACCACGCGAAGTTAAAAAAGTAACTTATTACTAAAACGCTTGATCTAATAAATTCGTTGTTATTTACGTTAGTAACTAACAAAATACACGCTAAAATATCTCACAGTGAATACTTCAGTGCTATGCTTTATTTAATGTTTTTATTGAATAAAGCTTGTGGCACGTAAAAAAATAACTCGGTTTTTATTAATATACTTATGGTCGCGTCAGTGAGCGTTTTACACTTTGGCTGCGTGCTTTTGCGAAAGTTTAGTAACTGCCCGTTACTGCATTTTGCGCTATTGTTTATATTAGTTACCAGTGTGGTTTTTGCCGATCGTCTCCCCAGCCAGTTTAATGTCTTTTTAGAAAAAATGAACCTGCAATTTGGACCAACGCGCGTAGCGATAGCACGTAATTGGCAAACGATGTTGGTTCAGTCACAGAATCAAACTGGCAATAAAAGTATCTAGCGAAAGGTAGCTATAAATGCAGGGTAAATCAATTAATCAGAAGTAGGCACAGGTGAAGCTCAAAGAAGGGGTTATGCTTTTAAGTTATGGACAATTTTACTGTTACCGTGAACAACACTACCACCTTGGTCATATGTTGTAGAGGTTGGCACACCAATTAAAATGTCTTTTAATTGTTTGACGGTTAATTGTGCATGGTGGGCTGCATGAGCATTAACATCATTTTTCTTTTTACATGACTCTAATAATTTACGCACATCACTAATTAAGTTTGTCACTTCGTCAGATTCAACGTCATTATTTGCAAGTAAGGTTTTGAGCTCTTTGTCTAAAGTTTGAATTTGACTCAAAAATGCAAGTTTTTGTTTCGCGACATCTTTTAGACCCTCACCACGACGGGAAGCTATAGCGGTTAATTCATCTTCTAAGATATCAGCAAGGGATGTTAAGCAATTTAGCTGCATAACAAGTTTAGAACTGATCAGACTGTTGTGATCAGCCATACACATCAAACTCAAATGCAGCGATATTTTTTGCTAACTTTTCAGCATCAATCTGATATTTACCTTCAGTAATTGCTTTTTTTAGCTCAGCCACTTTGTTGCTATCAAAACCAGAAGACTGCTGTGCTTTGTCTTGCAAAGATTTTAACTGTTGCGCTTGTGGTGTTAAGCTTACTGAATCAGCAGTCGCTTTTGGCGTAGTTGCTTGCGCAGTATTAGCATTATTGTTTTGTAAATCAACTTTTTGCTGTTTTGCATTGGTCAACACATTAGCCTGTTGCTGACCTTTATTTACTTGGCTTACCATGATTTCAACCTATACATTATCCAACACATGCCTTGTTATCGGCAACCATGCTAGAAACTTTAGCATAAATACGAAAGTTTAAATAATTACCTGCACAGACTCAACACCGTCAACACGGGCATTTAAAACTTTCCCTGATTTTGCATTTTTAACTTTTACTTGCTCCCCTAAAGTACCATCTTCTAGGGCTAAACCGGAAGTTTTTATTTTCAATCCTCGAATTATTGCGAAAATAGTGACATTATCCCCTTTGCAGACCATACAGATTTGATTTAAAGCAACAGGGTAACCACTGCGGATATTGCGTTTGCTGCGGCTACCAATCAACAGTTCTTCATCTTGTAAGTACTGTGCTCTTACGAAATGTTTTGGTTTCATAATCAAACGTAAATGATGGGGTTCGATAACTTCACCCCGACTTAAATTTTCAGTGGCTATAATCACAGGGGATAGTTCAATCATACGTACATGAACATATTGACTCCAACCATTTAGGTCATCACATTTTATTTGTACGGTTATTTGGCGATTAAATGGCGGCTCAGTAGGAATATTAAATGCAAGGTCGCTGTTACAGCCACGATCTGGGATCCGGCTATCCAATGTTAAGGCGTTGAGTTCCTTATCATCGGCAGTATTAGGGTCTAGTTGATCATAGACATGAGATACAGCAAGTTCTTGCAATTGTTCTTTGCTATATGTTTGCGCATACAGTGGAGTTACTAGGCATAAGCTAGCAAGAAAATAAAAAACACTGTATCTTCGGCTTTTTTTTAACAAACTCATAATGTTTCGACTATGCTTATGGTTGAAAACAGGGTATAAATATTTAGCGTCAATAAACAGACGCTCCCGTGTAGTTATGTAGCTTTACATAAAGAAAGCAATTATTGTTCCGTTCTTATTCGCTTTCTTCAGGAGATTGAAATGGCAGGCATTTTAGACTCAGTTAACCAACGCACTCAATTGGTTGGGCAAAACCGTCTTGAATTATTATTATTCAAGCTAAGAGGGCGGCAGCGCTTTGGCATCAATGTGTTTAAAGTGAGAGAAGTACTGCAATGCCCTCCTTTGACAAACATGCCAAAGTCAAATGCGTATATAAGAGGTGTCGCACATATACGCGGGCAAACTATTTCTGTTATCGATTTATCGATGGCCGTGGGTGGTCCTGCGATCGAAAATATTAAAGATAGTTTTATAATCATTGCTGAATATAACCGTTCCGTACAAGGGTTTTTGGTTGGTGGCGTTGAGCGAATCGTTAATATGAATTGGGAGAAAATAATGCCGCCACCGTCAGGAGCTGGCAGATATTCATATTTAACTGCAGTGACAGAAATTGAAAACGAGTTAGTCGAAATTCTTGATGTAGAAAAAATATTAAACGAAATTTGCCCGGTGAATACCGAAGTCAGTGCTGCAATAGCTAATGATGGTGAAATTCAAAAAGACTTAGGTGAGCGCATTGTGTTTATTGCCGATGACTCTGCCGTTGCTCGTAATCAAGTCAAACGTGCATTAGAGCCGTTAGGCGTGCAAACAGAGCTGGCTAAAAATGGTAAAGAAGCATTAATACGCCTTCGTGAGATTGCTGCACTTGATTGTAAGCATGATATTACCGAGCGAGTAGGATTGTTGATTTCTGATGTTGAAATGCCAGAAATGGATGGTTATACCCTAACCGCTGAAATAAAAGCAGATCCAAAGTTAGCCCCCTTACATGTTATTTTACATACATCGCTCAGTGGTGTATTCAATCAAGCGATGATTGAAAAAGTGGGTGCTGATGACTTTATAGCTAAGTTCAATCCGGATGAGTTAGCTACAGCAGTGAAAAAATGGGTTCATTGTGACTAATTTGAAAAGGCGGTGTTACTTTGGAAAATAAGCATTTACAGCAAAGCGAGTACGATCAGTTTCGCTCTTTTTAGAGCAACAATGTGGCATTGTTCTGGGAGATAATAAGCTTTATTTAGTCAAAAGCAGGCTTGCTCCGCTAATGGTTCGTTTTAATGTTGAATCATTGTCACAATTGGTTAGTAAAACACTGAGTCCGCATGAGCGGCAGTTACGTGCCGCAGTCGTTGATGCTATGACGACCAATGAAACTTTATGGTTTCGGGATCAATACCCGTTTGAACTATTGCAAAGTAAGTTATTTCCGGAACATAAAGAGTTACGTCGTCCGTTGAAAATTTGGTCTGCGGCAAGTTCCTCTGGACAAGAGCCATATTCTATTGCTATGTCGGTTGCTGAGTTTCAAGCTAAACAGCCGGGTGTATTAAAAATGGGCGCGCAGATAATCGGCACTGATATTTCTAATACTATGTTAGATATGTGTAAGCATGCAGAATATGACTCCCTTGCTCTAGCTAGAGGGCTGTCGGTAGAGCGCAGGAAAAAGTTCTTTAAAGATAGTGGCAACGGCATGGCGCAAGTAAACGACTCAATAAAAAAATTAGTGAGTTTTAGACATCTTAACTTATTAGATTCATACGCGCTAATGGGCAAGTTTGATATTATTTTTTGCCGCAACGTGCTGATTTATTTCGCACCAGAGGTTAAAGCCAAAATTATTGCTCAGTTTGCTCAAGCACTAAATCCTAAAGGGTATTTATTTTTAGGCGCATCAGAGTCTATGTCAGGGTTAAGTGACGAATTTGACATGGTACGCTGTAATCCAGGTATTATTTATCAAAAGAAATAGCTTACCAGCGTATTTAACGCGCTAAAACACAAGTTACTCAAATCTCATCGGTGGTAAAACCGAATCTTGAATACTATAAAACGATGTGGCTCCACATCGTTTTTCTTTTTAAATCAAATAATTAAACGAACCATAAAACATCAACCTAATTGGCTCAACTTTTGCATTAATCATCTTAAGTCAATTTTTTGGAGATGGTTATGGCTATCAGTTTTGATAAAGCATTTGGGGTTCATCCTCATGCAATGTTGATCCGTTCGCAACGTGCTGAGTTATTAGCAACCAATATCGCTAATGCTGATACGCCGGGCTATAAAGCGAAAGACATCGACTTTGCCTCAGCATTGAAAGCGGCAAAAAGCCACCAACAAGGCGGCAATAACATGGTAACAACTAACCCAAACCACATTGCCGGTGGCAGTCGTTATGTTGGTAATAGTGAAATGTTTCGCTCGCCAAATCAAGCAGATACAGGTGATGGCAACTCGGTTGATATACAAGTGGAACGAAACTTGTATACAAAGAACTCATTAGAGTATCAGGCAAGCCTGCAATTTATGAGTAGTAAAATTAAAGGCCTTAAAAAAGCCCTCGGTAGTCAAGGAGCCTAAGCATGAGTTTATATAACGTTTTTGATATTTCAGGTAGTGGTATGAGTGCGCAAAATGTGCGTTTGAACACAACCGCGAGTAATATTTCAAATGCTAATAGCATTAGCTCAAGCCAAGACAAAACTTACCGGGCGCGCCACCCTGTTTTTGCAGCTGAACTGATGAAAGCATCAGAATCAAGCGGTAATGTTCAGGGGTCGTCTGTTGGCGTTAAAGTGTTAGGTATTGTAGAGAGTAATAAACCATTACAAATTGAATATAACCCTAATCATCCTAGTGCGGATGAAAACGGTTATATCTACAAACCTAACGTTAATGTCGTTGAAGAAATGGCTAATATGATTTCTGCCTCACGCTCTTATCAAACCAATGTGCAAGTTGCTGATGCAGCGAAGCAAATGTTAAGTAAAACACTGTTGCTTGGGCAGCGGTAATTGAGGAAAGATTATGAGTAACGATATCAGCAGCACATCGTCAACTTATTTAGATTCGATTAAGTGGCAAGATAAACAGGTTAGCAGTGATAAGAAAAGTGATGCGTTAACCCAAGAAGATTTCTTCTCATTGTTAACACAGCAACTGTCGTTTCAAGATCCCAGCAAACCAGCTGACAATGATCAAATGATCGCGCAGATGACAAGTTTCACCATGGCTGAAGGTATCTCAAACCTTAATAGTAATTTTCAGTCATTAGCCGCATCGATGACATCTAACTCAGCACTACAAGCATCGACTTTAGTGGGTAAACAAGCATTACTAGAGTCTAATACATTAGACCTAAACGATGTTGGTAGCGCTAAAGGAACCGTGGTTGCAGAAGAGCCTGTAGAAAACTTATTTCTACGAATTGAAGATTCATCTGGTCAGTTGGTGCGTAGTATTGATTTAGGTGCGCAATCAGCGGGCGCTGTCCGTTTCGAGTGGGACGGCATGAATGATAATAAAGAACGTTTACCACCAGGTGAATATAAAATTAAAGCTGAAGGGCAGTTAAATGGTGAGTACACGGCTTTACCTATAGCTACTTTTAAGAATATCGAGAGTGTTAATATTAATGGTGCAAACGGCATTATTATAAACACTAAAGAAGGTGCGGTTAGGCTAGCTGACGTTGCAGAAATCGCGTAAAAATTTTAATTATTAGTTAGCCACAGGCTAAACATTGACAGATTAGAGGTGAATTATGAGCTTCAATATTGCATTAACTGGCATTGCTGCCGCACAAAAAGACTTAGATGTAACAGCAAATAATATTGCTAACGTAAATACGGTAGGCTTTAAAGAGTCACGTGCTGAATTTGCTGATGTATACGCATCTTCGGTATTTAGTTCAGGCAAGACAAAAAATGGTGATGGTGTACAGACAACTATGGTGGCACAACAGTTTCACCAAGGTTCACTAAAGTTCACTCAAAACTCATTAGATTTAGCTATCACAGGTGAAGGTTACTTTGCCATGAGCCAAGATTTAGGGGCACAAGATTTTACTTATTCGCGTGCAGGCGCATTTAAACTTAATAAAGATAACTTTATTGTTGATGCTAAAGGCAATTACTTGCAGGGTTTTCCTGTTGATGAAGCTACAGGTGATACAACATCGGTAAGTTTAAGCACGTCATCAGCGTTACAGATCCCTGATTCATCAGGATCACCGCGAGCTACGACGAATGTTTACTCGTCGTTTAACTTAGACTCGCGTGCAACCTCGCCGTCAATAACTACTTTTGATCCTACAACGAGCGCATCATATAATAGCTCAACATCAACAACAGTATACGACTCGTTAGGTGAGCCGCATGTTTTACAGTTTTTCTTTGTTAAAACAAATTCTACAGTAACGGGTAATGACAATGAGTGGCAAACTTATGCGACCTTAGATGAAAAGCCATTTAGCCCTGCAGGTGTTCAAGAGACTGCTCCTCCTTACACACCATTATCAACCTTTCAGTTTGATTCTAGTGGTAAGCCATTAAACACAGATGGTGTCGCGAATACAGATAACACATTCAATCCATTAGCAATACCAAGCGGTGCTGGTGCGGCAGTAGGGCTATCTGATTTATTAACAAATGGTGCCAGCTTCCCTGAAAATGTTACTGTTAATTGGCGCGATGAAGCGGCCACCGATAATAAAGTCCCGACTCAATATGCTAGTCGTTTTGAAGTTAAAGCACTTGAGCAAGATGGTGCTACTGTTGGACGTTTAGCCGGTATTGATATTGGTAGTGATGGTAAGATTGTCGCTTCATACAGTAATGGAGATACCTCATTCTTAGGACAAGTAGCGATGGTGCGCTTTTCTAACTCACAAGGCTTACAACAAGCTGGTGATACAGGTTGGAAAAAAAGTTTGACGTCTGGTGAGCCAATCGCTGGCGAACCAGGTTCTGGTACTTTAGGTTCCATTAACTCTACAGCGCTTGAGCAATCAAACGTGAATTTAACGAATGAACTCGTAGATTTGATCAGTGCACAGCGTAACTTCCAAGCAAACTCACGTGCGCTTGAAGTGAATTCAACACTACAGCAAGCTATTTTGCAGATCCGCTAATCTCGTTCTAATATTTTTTATAATCCGACACCTAGGCTGCTATTTATTAGCAGCCTTTTTTATTTGCGATTGATTATTTTTTGTAACTTATCACGTCAGTTTATTGTGGCACTTATCTTGCATTTGTCATGTTATAGATTTTTAACGTGAGTCGATGTTATGGACAAGATGGTCTACATTGCAGCGTCTGGAGCTAAGCAAAGTTTGCGGGGCCTAGAGCTTAAAGCAAATAATTTAGCAAATGCCAATACCACAGGCTTTAAAGCTGACTTCGCACAAGCGCGTTCGATGCAAGCTTTTGGCGAAGGCCTGCCGACACGTGTATTTACCATGCAAGAGCGGCCTGGTTCCAATATGACTTCCGGCGGTATTGTTGAGACTGGACGTGATCTAGATATTGCTATGAGCGATAAAGGATGGCTTACGGTGCAAGATGCTTCAGGTAATGAGGCATATACAAAAGTCGGTACGTTGAATATCACTCCTGACGGCGCTTTGATCACCAGTCACGGGCGTCAAGTTATTGGCGAAGGTGGACCAATTATTTTGCCATTGCCAGTGGAGAAAATTGAATTTAGTGAAGATGGCTCTATCCAAGTTCGCCCGCAAGGAGCTCCAGCTAACTTTTTAGAAGTTGTTGATCGTTTGAAGGTGATCAAGGCAAATAATTCAGAGCTTGAAAAAGGTAATGATGGCTTATTTCGGCCAAAGCCTGAATTACTGGATAATGATATATGTGGATTTTGTGACATCTCTAATGATGTGAAAGTGATGAGTGGCACTTTGGAAATGTCAAATGTGAATCCGGTACACGAGATGGTAGATATGATAAACCATCAACGCCAATTTGAATTACAAGTTAAGTTAATGAAAACGGCTGAAGAAATTGACGAACGTCAAACTCAATTGCTGCGTATTGTTTAACTTTATTGAGAGGATATTAATATGAATCCTGCATTGTGGATAAGTAAAACGGGGCTTGATGCCCAACAAACTGACATTTCGGTTATCTCAAATAATTTAGCTAATGCCAGTACCGTTGGTTATAAGAAAAGCCGTGCTGTGTTTGAAGATTTACTTTATCAAAATATTAATCAGCCAGGTGGACGTTCATCACAAGATACTGAAATGCCCTCAGGTTTAATGCTTGGTGCTGGTACCAAAGTGGTTGCTAATCAGAAAAACTTTTCTCAAGGCAATATGCTAACCACAGAAAATTCATTGGATTGGATGATATCAGGGCCCGGTTTTTTTGAAGTTTTACAGCCTGATGGCAATATCGCTTACTCTCGAAATGGTCAATTTACCACGGATGAAGACGGCCGTATTGTTACTGCCGGCGCTGGTTTTCCCGTACAGCCAGAAATGAATGTACCTGATGACGCACAGTCCATTACTGTATCGCAAGATGGAGAGGTATCAGTACGTATCTCAGGGCAGCCAGAGAATGTGGTAATAGGTCAGTTAACGATCAGTGATTTTATCAATCCATCAGGTCTAGAGCCGGTAGGTCAAAACTTATATACCGAAACGGCAGTCAGTGGCGCACCTGTGCAAGGTAACCCTGGCCTAGAAGGATTAGGCACTGTTGTGCAAGGTGCACTTGAAACCTCTAACGTAAATGTAACTGAAGAATTAGTTAACCTGATTGAAACTCAACGGATCTATGAAATGAATTCAAAAGTGATTTCAGCGGTTGATGAAATGATGAGTTATATCAGTCAGCAACTTTAATTAATTCGGAGCAAAGTTATGCGTAATTTATCTATAGTCTTAACGGGTGCATTTATATTGAGTGGTTGTATGACAACTCAAAACCACAGCGTGGTTCAAGATGATCCATACTATGCTCCCATGTATCCAGAGCCTGCCGCAGAGCAAATCGTGCCGACAGGCTCATTGTTTGATAGTAATTTATCAAATGATTTATATTCAGATAAAAAAGCCTTACGTACTGGAGATATTATTACAGTTAAGCTGCAAGAATCGACGCAATCATCAAAAGCAGCTAAAACTGAAACGGATAAACAAAGTGATGCCAGCTTAGACCCTGTCATTGGGTTAGGCGGACTACCGGTTAATATTGGTGGTGATAGTATTCAGTTTGGTGTGGGCAGCGGTGCAAAATTCAAAGGTGATACTAAGTCAAACCAATCTAATAGTTTATTTGGTGATATTTCCGTGAATGTTATGCGTGTATTACCTAATGGTAATTTAGTGATCCGTGGTGAAAAATGGCTGACTTTAAACACCGGCGAAGAATTTATTCGTCTGGAAGGACTTGTGCGCCCACAAGATGTTACTGCAGATAATACTGTGACCTCTAATAGAATCGCGAATGCTCGGATTCAATATTCTGGTAAAGGGCAAATGCAAGAGACTCAAACGGCAGGGTGGTTAACTCGATTCTTCACCAGCTCTCTGTTCCCTTTTTAAAGGATGTTGATATGAATAGCTTGAAAGCGTTGCTGTGTATATGTTTATTAAGTTGGCACTTTAGTGCAAGCGCTGAACGTATTAAAGATGTCTCAATGGTTGAAGGCGTTCGCTCAAACCAGCTGGTTGGTTATGGTCTCGTGGTTGGTTTACCTGGCACCGGTGAGCAAAGTCGTTTTACTGAACAAAGCTTTAAAGCCATGCTAAATAGTTTTGGTATTACCATGGCATCGAATTTAAAACCCAAAATCAAAAATGTAGCTGCGGTTGCTGTGCATGCTGAGTTACCTGCATTTAGGAAGCCAGGGCAGACAATCGATATTACTGTATCGTCAATAGGTAGTGCGGGTAGCTTACGTGGCGGAACATTACTACAAACCTTTCTAAAAGGGGTTGATGGGAATACTTATGCTATCGCACAAGGTAGCTTAATTGTTGGTGGATTAGGTGTTGAAGGAGCCGATGGTAGTAAGATCGTAATGAACACGCCTACGGTAGGGCGTATTCCTAATGGCGCAACGGTTGAACGGGCAATTAAAAGTCCTTTTATGCAAGGTGATTACATAACCTTTAATTTAAATCGTCCAGATTTCACTACCGCTAAACGTTTAGAGCAAACTATTAATGAACTTATCGGCCCAGACAGTGCACATGCACTTGATGCCGCTTCAATACGTGTTATTGCACCGCGTGATGCGTCGCAGCGTGTTGCTTATTTATCTACGCTTGAAAATTTAGAGTTTAAACCAGCGGATACTTCGGCAAAAATTATCGTTAATTCACGTACTGGTACCATAGTGATCGGTAAAAATGTAAAGTTACAAGCGGCGGCAATTACCCATGGTGGCTTGACTGTTACGATTGCGGAACAGCAAAATGTATCTCAGCCTAACGCATTAAGTGAAGGGGAAACGGTCGTTACTAATCAAAGTATTATTGATGTTAACGAAGATGATTCTCGAGCCTTTGTATTCAACCCAGGTGTTAGTCTTGACGATTTAGTACGGGCAATTAACGAAGTCGGCGCAGCGCCCGGTGACTTAATGGCAATACTAGAAGCATTAAAAGAAGCGGGGGCCATCAGCGGTCAACTCGTGGTTATTTAACCATATTGACCCCTAAGTTTGCGTTAACTCGCATTTAGGGGGGCTTGACTTGCATAATTAATCAACGCTTTTATACTTTCGCAAACTCGCAAACTCGCAAACTCGCAAACTCGCAAACTCGCAAACTCGCAAACTCGCAAACTCGCAAACTCGCAAACTCGCAAACTCGCAAACTCGCAAACTCGCAAACTCGCAAACTCGCATTGGCTCAATTATTGCATTGTTAATAATATTATTAATCACTGTGTCAAATTGCTGATGGATACTAATCATCTCGATAAACAAAACTTCTTTGATTTAGGCAATCTTAATACGTTACGTCAAGATGCCTTAAAAGTGGTGCCTCACCTGAAGCATCGAAAGAAGCGCTAAAAAAAGCAGCGGCACAATTTGAATCTATTTTTACGCAGATGCTTCTTAAAAGTATGCGTAAAGCAAATGAAGCGTTTGAAGACGAAGACAGTCCTTTTAATTCCAGTGGTGTAAAGTTTTTTGAAGAAATGCATGATCAACAGTTATCAGTTGATTTATCTTCAAAAGGGTCATTGGGTTTAGCCGATCTCATAGTGCAACAACTTTCTCCTGATGGAAAAAACTTTACCCCTAGTTCAGTGCTGCGTACTGTTGATGATTTTACCAGTGATCAGCGTGCAACAGGTACGAATACTGAAAACACGGCTGACACCAAGGCTGTTAATAGCAGCCCATCAACAGCGCAAAAACCTCAGTTTGAAAATGCAGAAGATTTTATTAGTAGTGTTTGGGAGCATGCAAAAACAGCAGCTGAAAAAATTGGTTTGAACCCTGCTGTGATGGTTGCACAAGCAGCTCTTGAGACTGGTTGGGGTAAGCATATTATTAATAAAAGTGATGGTAACAGCAGCTTTAACTTATTCAATATCAAATCAGATAGAAGCTGGCAGGGTGAGAAAGCCAATAAAATGACACTCGAATTTGAGCAAGGTACACCAGTAAAAAGACAAGCCAGCTTTAGAGCATATGATTCGATTAAAGACAGCGTGAATGACTTTGTGCAGTTTTTAACGGAAAACCCACGCTACCAAGAAGCATTACAAAATACCGCAAAACCGGCCGCTTTTTTAGACTCTTTACAAAAAGCAGGTTATGCCACAGACCCCAATTATGCCGAAAAAATTAAGCAAGTACTTAATCGTACAGAACTTAAAACACTGGCGACAACATTGGTTCGCCAAGGAGTAAATTAAGATGTCGTTTAATTTATTAGACATTGCAAATTCAGGCGTTCGCGCTAATTCAGAATTGCTACAAACGACCAGTAAAAACATTGCCAATATAAATACAGTTGGTTATGTACGTGAGCGTACAGAGCATATGACCATGATCGACAATCAAGTTGGTCGTGGTGAAACATATCGATTATTGAATGAATTTGCTCAAAAGCAGCTCAATCGCGATACTTCAAATAAAACCTTTTTTGATCAATTTGTTACAGAAGCAGGCCGGGTTGATAGCTTGTTTTCTCAAGAATCCAATAGCTTATCGAGCAGTATGAATTCGTTATTCAACAATGTGCAGGAAAGCTTAAATCAGCCATCATCAACAGTTGCACGTTCGTTGGTTATGACAGATGCAGAAAATTTGATTGATCAAATGGATCGTTTGTCAGGCATTGTATTTGATCAAAAAAACATCGTGAATGAGCAGTTAGAAATTTTTTCTGATGAAGCGAATACATTGATTCAAAATATTAGCAGTTTGAATAAGCAAATAGCTACGGTAAATGGTACGCGCAATGAGGCAAACTCAAGCACCATGTATAACGAGCGAGACCTTGCTATTCGTAAGTTATCGGAATTAATAGATGTAGAGACTCTTGATGGCCCCAACGGTGAAAAGCTGGTATTTATGGGCACCGGTGAATCACTCGTAATGCAAGACGGCGCATTTAATTTGTTTTCGATGGCGGGTGATCCGGATCCTAATTTTAAAGAATTACGTTTAGATATAAATGGCGGCAAAGCTGTGCCGCTTGATGTTGATGTAAGTAAACTTAAAGGTAAGATTGGTGGGTTACTAGCATTTCGTGATGATATTTTAGTGCCAGCACAAAACCAGCTTGGCCAAATGGGGCTTGCAATTGCTGATGCTTTTAACCAACAAAACCGTTTAGGGATGGACGGCAACGGTGAACTTGGTGGGGACATTTTTACAATTCCAACGGTTGGCGGTTACGCCTATCAAGCTAATACAGGTAACTCAAGCATGACGGCTACCCTAGAGCCTGGTAAAGGCAGTGAAATTCCTGCTAGTGACTTTATTGTTACTTATACCAGTGGTACAACGGTAGAAATACAACCTGTCGATAATAAAGGTGAACCATTAGGCTCTCCCTCAACCGCCAATATAGTTGCTGGCGTTATTGATTCATCGACTATGACCGGTGGGGAATCTTTTGGTTTACAATTAAATGTTACAGGAACCGGTAATGTTGGCGATCAATTTGCTGTAAAACTTAATGCAGAGGCTGCATCGAGTTTAACACTTGCCACCGATAGGCCTGAATCGTTAGCGCTTGCTTCACCAATCCGTACGGCTGATAACATAAACAACACTGGCAATGCCAATATTTCAGTAGGTAGTGTAAGTAGTGTGACTTCAGGTGGTTTTACAACTACGACACCTCCGGATCTTGCTAATGGCGATATCACGATAGTGAAAACTGCTAACCCAGATGAATACACAATATCAGATGGGGTCAATACAAGTACTTTTACAGTCACTCCGCCTGCTGAAAATATGCTTTCACAAGCTGGGAATGGTTTCGAATTATATGGCTTTGACTTTAATATTGAAGGCATACCAGCAACAGGCGATAGTTTTACACTGGAGTTTAATGAAGGTGGTTTTGATGATAACCGCAATGGCTTAATGTTGGCTGGGTTACAAAGTGGTGAGTTAGTTCGACAAAATGTGACCACAACTTCAACTGCAGATAATCATAAAACATTTAATCAAGCCTATGCAGGGTTAGTTACTGATATTGGTGTTGTAACCAATCAAGCGAAGACTAATGGCGCTGCTTTTGAGGCATTAGCTCAACAGTCTGAAGCCTGGTATGAGTCACTCTCGGGAGTAAACCTTGATGAAGAAGCAGCCAATTTATTACGTTTTCAACAATCTTATGCGGCGTCTGCACAAGTGCTATCAACAGCCCGTACAATTTTTGATACTTTACTTAATGCTGCGAGGTAATTATGCGTTTATCTAATAATTTGATGTACCAAAACAGTGTTAATTCGATTTTGAATAATCAGCAAAATGTCAATAAAGCACAAGAGCAAGTTAATACCCAAAAGCGAGTGCTTACAGCTTCAGATGATCCATCGGCAACAGCACGGGCGTTACTGTATACCGATCGTATACAAGCGAATGAGCAATACAGTAAAAATATTACTATGCTGACGAGTCGTTTAAATACCCAAGAAAGTGTACTTGAGAATATTAAAGGCTCGCTTGAAAAAGCACATACATTAGCAATTCAAGCTGGTAATGGTGTTTATACAGATATAGATCGTGAAGGTATTGCTGAAGAGATTAAATCTATACAAAGTAGTGTGCTTGATTTAATGAATGCTAAAACTGAAGATGGGAAGTATATATTTTCAGGCTATCAAGATAATACCCAAACCTATTCGCTTGATTCTTCAACTGGCAAATATGTTTATGGTGGCGACCAAGGCCAGCATAAAATTAAAGTAGCGGAAGGAGTTGAAATTAAATCCAGTGATAATGGGGTTGATACGTTTGAAAAGGTCAATGCACGTTTAGACGTCGCCTCGAATGATGGTGTTGCATCAGGAGGGATCACTAGTGCAAAAGTGTATGTGCGTGAACAAGCTCAGTTTGACTCTTTTCATAAAGCAAATTATAACGCTGATCCTGCTGCCGCAGTCGGAGCAAATACGTTTAATATTATAACGACAGCAGGTACACCTAATACTTATCAGGTTGAACAAGGTGGAAGTGTGATCAGCTCTGGCAGCTTTGAGGGATCACAAATTAAATTTGCAGGGTTGGAAATCGACATTAGCCCCGTGGCAAATGGGCAGATAGACTTTACTTTAGAAGCACCGCAAAAAGAAAATATTTTAAACACCTTAAATGATTTGATCGCAGGACTGACTGATCCAACAATTAGCCAAGAAGATTATGAGCAAGTATTGGCAGCGGCCATGATCCAGATCGACAATAGTAAAAATCAGGTCTCTTTAACGCAGGCTGGTTTAGGTGGGCGGTTAAATACAGCTGAAAAAATCACGCAATCTAATAGTGACCTTGATGTAAATAACAAATCTTCTCGTGCAGATTTAATTGAACTCGATATGGCTGAGGCCATTACTGAACTCACGAAGCAAGAAACTGCACTACAAGCCTCGCAGGCAACTTTTGGCCGCTTGGCTAAATTATCACTGTTCGATTACTTATAAGTAAGTAAAGGAGTAAGGCAATATATTGCCTTACTCTCGTATTTCTCCAGCCTTTTAAGATCATCTCCTTACTATTTAACAGCTTAATAATTTCCTGAAGAAAAAGACCTGTACAATAATCTTTTATTCGTTTAATGGAATTCATTAATTAAACAATTTAAAAATTCATTAAATTACAATAGCTTAAAAAATAAAGTTAAAAAAATTAAAAAAAGCTAAAGGATTTTTTTGCTAGACCGATAACTTAATTAACCAAGCAAAGCGTTGTAAATAACAACCACTGCTTAATCTAGTAAGTTTGAGAGTAAATGATAAGTTTACTTCTGGAGAGATATCATGGCTTTATATGTAAATACAAATGTTAGCGCGTTAAACGCACAAAGACAATTAAATAATTCTGGTAATGCACTGGATACATCATTCCAACGTTTATCATCAGGTTTTCGTATTAACAGTGCGAAAGATGATGCGGCTGGCCTACAAATTTCTGACCGTTTAACATCACAAATTAACGGTTTGAACCAAGGTAACCGTAACGCGAACGATGGTATTTCACTAGCACAAACAGCTGAGGGTGCATTAGACGAAGTAACATCAATGTTCCAACGTATCAGAACATTATCACAGCAAGCAGCTAACGGCTCAAATACTGATGAAGACCGTTTAGCGGTGCAAGAAGAGATTCGCTCTCTTTCATCAGAAGTGAATCGTGTTGTTGCAGATACAACGTTTGGTGGTCAAAACCTATTAGATGGTTCTTTCTCGGCTAACTTTCAAGTAGGTGCAGATGCCGTTCAGAATATCAGCTTTAGTATGGCATCGGTTGGTGGTACTGCTAACTCTATCGCAGCTAATGGTGGTTTCACCATGTCAGGTATTGCAGGTGTTGCCAGTGCGGTAACCGGCGCTAGTTTAAGTGCGACAGCTGGAACAATCAGCTCGCAAGTAGGTGTATCAGCAGACCAAACAGCATTTTCATCAGTATTTACTGCTGGTGGTATCAGTGTATCTTCACAGGCTAATGCGCAAGCTGTAATGGCTGGTATGGATTCGCTTATCGCGGTTGTTGATAAAAAACGAGCTGAGCTGGGTGCGGTACAAAATCGTTTTCAGTCAACGATTCGTAACCAATCAAATATCTCAGAGAATCTAAGTGCTGCAAAATCACGTATTAAAGATACTGACTTTGCTCAAGAAACTGCAAACTTAACAAAAATGCAGATTCTACAACAGGCTAGCCAAACAATTCTTAGCCAGGCTAATCAACGTCCACAGGCTGCATTAAGTCTTCTAGGATAATTGGTTGGAAATAGTCAATTAATTGACTAAGAATGTAGCGCCTTTGTTTAATGGGGTATTAACAAAGGCGCTGAAACGGATTGATAAAGCGGAGGCGCTTAAAAATCCTGTATTGTTCTAACATTTGTAAGAACATAAATTATTAAGCATAAAATATGCCAATAATTAAAACCTACTCTCAAACTTATCTTCAAAGGGCCTTATAGGCCCTTTTCTCTTTTTTTCTAATTCAATGCAACTCTATCTATAAAGTTGGCCTAAAGATTGCTCAATACTTATTAAGTTTTTAAATTAACCTGCAAAGTGGCAGTTTATTGCCCGGGCCAATCTTACTTGGCTGCTGTAACTAGTCACTTTGTCAAAACTCCACTCATTTTAGAGTGGCTTTAATTTGACAGATAAGAAGAGAGTTTATTATGGCTTTATTTGTAAATACGAATGTTAGTGCGCTTAATGCGCAAAGACAGCTTGAAAGAACTGGAAACGACTTAGATACTTCCTTTAAACGTTTATCATCTGGTCTGCGTATTAACAGCGCGGCGGATGATGCTGCTGGTTTACAAATATCGGATCGTTTGCAATCGCAAATCTTGGGTTTAAACCAAGGCAACCGTAATGCGAATGACGGTATCTCGCTGGCACAAACGGCTGAAGGTGCGCTTGATGAAATTACTTCTACATTTCAACGTATCCGAACACTTGCTCAGCAATCAGCAAATGGCTCTAATACAGATGAAGATAGGCTCGCTATCCAAGAAGAGATTAGACAGTTATCTGATGAGGTTAACCGAATTGCCACGGACACTACATTCGGTGGTCAAAATTTATTGGATGGCTCTTATTCTGCAAGCTTTCAGGTTGGTGCTGATGCTGTACAGACTATTGGTTTTAGTATGCAGTCTGTTGGCGATACAGCTAATTCTCTTGCTGCTAATGGTGGTTTTACTATATCAGGTGTTGCCGGTGTTGCTTCAGCCGTGGGTGGTAAAGCACTTTCAACGCTCGCAGCTAATGTAAGCTCAGTTGATGGCGCAACGGCATCAACAACATTAGATTTTTCTTCTGTATTTACAGTTGCAGGTATTAGTGTGTCATCACAAGTAAATGCACAGGCTGTGTTTGCGGGTATGGATTCTCTAATAGCGGTGGTTGATAAAAAACGCGCTGAATTAGGTGCGGTACAAAACCGTTTTCAGTCGACAATACGAAATCAAGCTAATATTTCTGAAAATTTAGCCTCTGCTAAATCAAGAATTAAAGATGCTGATTTTGCAATGGAGACAGCTAACTTAACTAAAAACCAAATTTTACAACAAGCGAGCCAAACAATATTAGGCCAAGCAAATCAAAGGCCTCAGGCTGCATTAAGCTTGTTACAGGGTTAAAATAGTATAACGTTGTTAAAAACTTATAAATAAAGCTAAAGTTTCCGTTTTATCTGACGATAACTGACTTAGAGAACTAAAAATCTAGGACTCTCAGTCTGGAGTAATAACAGGGTAGGGGTATCCCGTTGTTATTCTATTTAAAATGATAAAGCGGAGGCTATTATGGCTTTATATGTAAATACTAATGTGAGTTCATTGAACGCACAACGCCAGTTGATGAAATCTGGTAACCAGCTCGATACATCCTTTCAACGTCTATCATCAGGTTTTCGCATTAATAGTGCAAAAGATGATGCTGCAGGCATGCAAATATCTAACCGTTTAACTAGTCAAATAAATGGTTTGAATCAAGGTAACCGAAATGCTAATGATGGGATCTCACTTGCGCAGACTGCTGAAGGCGCACTTGATGAGACTACGTCAATGTTCCAGCGTATTCGTACTCTTGCTCAACAAGCTTCAAACGGTTCAAATACAGATGAAGATCGTTTAGCAGTACAAGAAGAAATTCGTTCATTATCAGAAGAAGTGAATCGTGTTGCTGCAGATACAACATTTGGTGGTCAAAATCTCCTAGATGGTTCATTCTCAGCTAACTTCCAAGTTGGTGCTGATGCTGTACAGAATATTAGCTTTAGTATGGCTTCTGTTGGTGGCACTGCAAACTCGGTTGCGGGTAATAATGGCTTTACTATGTCAGGTATTGCAGGTGTAGCAAGTGCTGTGACAGGTGCAAGCTTAAGTGCTACTGCGGGAACAATTAGTTCGCAGGTTGGTGCTTCAGCTGATAATACCGACTTTGCAACTGTATTTACAGCAAGTGGTATTAGTGTATCTTCTCAAGCTAACGCACAAGCGGTAATGGCTGGTATGGATGCAATGATTGCAGTAGTTGATAAAAAGCGTGCCGAACTCGGTGCTGTGCAAAATCGTTTTCAATCAACTATTCGTAACCAATCTAACATTTCAGAAAACTTGAGTGCTGCTAAGTCACGTATTAAAGATACTGATTTCGCTGCCGAAACAGCTAATTTGACTAAATCTCAAATATTACAACAAGCAAGCCAATCTATTTTGAGTCAAGCAAACCAGCGTCCACAAGTAGCATTATCGTTACTAGGCTAGACGGTTAATTAGGTCATTATTGAGATATTGTCTCGATAATGACTTATACTTTGTTTGTATTTTGAAGGAGAGCTACTATGGCTGACTTAGGTGGAATAATTAAATCGAGTGAAAACTTCACCGCTAATTCATCTTTTACAAATAAAAATGAGTTAAACGAAGCAAGTAAAAAAGCAACTGTTGAAAAAGCTGGTACAAAAATTGCTGGTAGAGAGCCCGCACTTGTTGATAATAGTCAGCAACTTGATTCTGAAAGTGAAAGAAAAGCACTGATCGACGAAGTGAAAGAAAACTTAGAGAAATTAAATAAATATATTCCTGTGACGGCAACAAATTTAAAATTTGAATTTGATGAGCAGGGTGATCCACCAATAATTAAAGTGTTTGATAAAACAAGCGAAGAAGTTATTCGTGAAATTCCAACTGAAGAGTTTAGAGAAGTTGCTAAAGCTTTAGATGAATTTGCCGATAAACTAACTAACAAAGGTTTGTTACTAAATCAAACTGTATAATATTTTTTGGAACAGATAGTAGGAGAGAAGTATGCCACTTATAACATCCGCAGGTATTGGATCTGGGCTGGATCTCGAAAGTATCATTACAGCATCTGTTGATGCCGAAAATGTTCCAAAAATGAATGCCTTTGCAAAAAAGGACAAGTCGTTAGAAGTTGAATTATCTTCAATCGGAGAGATCAAGTCTGCGTTATCCAAGCTACAAGACACAATAAAAAAGCTAGCAGATCCTGATAATTTTAATAAACGTATTGCTAATATCACTCAACCAACAAGTGATGACGGTGATCTCGTCTCAGTTACCCCAACAAAAGATATTACGCCTGGTAATTTTAAAATTGAAGTTGTTGCACTTGCTCAAGGCAGTCGTGCAACGTCAAACGATGCCGTACCTCCTTTGTTTACATCTACTGACGATGTGGTCACTGCTTCTGGAGGCACCTTGTCATTTGCTGCTGGAGACAAAAGCTTTGACCTAACTCTTGATGCGGGTGCGACATTAGCTGATTTGCGTGACGCAATTAATGACTCGGATGATAATTTTGGTGTAACAGCAAATATAATAAATACTGGTACTGAGTCAAAGTTGGTTCTTACTTCGAGTGTGAGTGGCGCTGGTAATGACTTGGTAATTACCAATGATAATGCTGAGCTAGACAATGTATCTACAGATGCTAATGGTGGAGCTTCTGGTAGCGGTGGTATTGGTATAACAGCTGGAAATGAAGCAAAAAGTGCAGTTATAAAAGTAGATGGCATAACAATAACAAATGACACCAATACCTTTAAAGATGCTGTACAAGATATGACGATCACCGCTAAACGACAAAGCGTTGATGGAGAGACTGCAAAGTTGGCTGTTAGCTATGACCGTGAGAGCGTTACAACATTAATTGATGAATTTATTGCTAATTATAACAATGCTATAGGGCAGTTAGGTCTGCAATCGAGAGTCGGTAAACCTTTAAATAGCGATGCAACCATTCGTACTTTGAGCTCGCAAATGGTCAATATGCTTTCTACAAATTTAACGGATGCAGGGCCTTTCACAAGTATTTTCGATATTGGCTTGGGTGTTGATAAGAAAGGTTATCTAGAAAAATCAACTTTAGTCCGCAGTTTAAATACAGCAATGGATGAAAATTTTGATGATATCGGAAAGGCTTTTGCTGGTGAAAATGGTGTTGCTAAACAGTTCGAATCTTTTTTAGATAATTACGTAAGTTCAAAAGGCATTTTAAAGCAAAGAGAAGATAATTTAAATACACAGGTCACTGATTTAGAAGATGATGTACTAAAGCATGAATTTAGAATGACCGAATTAGAAAGTAGGCTTAGAAAGCAATATGCGGGTTTAGATGTGTTACTGGCGCAAATGCAATCAACACAACAGTACTTAGGAGCGCAGCTTGCGAGCTTACCTGGATTTACAAGAAACAAATCATAAATTAATTTTGATTTAAAAGGGTTTTAATATGTATAACGCCAAAGTAAAAAATTATCAGAAAGAAGCACTCAAGACCCGTGTTGCGGGTGCTGATCGCTATGAAATAATTCAAATGTTAATGGCGGGTGCGATTGAAAAAATGGTGATGTCTAAAGTTGCTATTGAAAGAAAACATATGGAAGCGAAGGCCGAACATTTATCTAAAGCGACTGCTATTATTGAAGCCTTAAGGGGCTGTTTAGATTTTAAAGTTGGTGGTGAAGTGACTGATAATTTATATGCACTTTATTCTTATATGATAGATCGCTTAGTTGATGCAACAATAAAAAATGATCCTGCAATTGTTGAAGAAGTATCTAATTTATTAAAAGAAATAAAGTCTGCTTGGGATGCTATTCCTCACGACGTTCGAGAAAAAACACTTAGTGAAAATGGTATAGATGCTAATGTCGGCTAGTTTATTGTCTCAGTTAGCCCCAGATTTGTCTGTAATTAATCAATATTTAGCTGAAGGTGATATAGAGTCAGCTCAAAGCAAGTTACTATTAATTGATAGAACATTGAAAGCACTCTTTGCCTCACCTGAGAACCTCAGCGAAAACGATGTGTTATTTTTATCGGATTTTTCAATCAAATTGAATACTACGGTATTAGAAATAAGCCTCAAAAAACAGCAGGCTGCAAAAGAACTTGGTGTTCATATTAATACGCAAAAAAAATAAATGTGTATAAAAATATCAAGTAGGTAACCGACATGATAAAGAATATAGATATTAATAACGAGCTTGAGCACATCTCAGAAAAACTTGAAAAAACTATTAAACATCAAGAAAGAGAGGCTATTTTTGCTACAGAAGCAAATGAGCGATTTGAAAAGAATTGGCAATGTTTCACTCATTATTACCCTGAGATTGTAGCAGCTTTATCTAAGCTGCAACTCCGCGATGATTTTTGTATTCATGTCACGCAAAGTGGTCATGGAAATATTATACCTAAAAATGCATTAGCTCCCCTTTATTCTCAAAACCCTCTCGAGCAGAGCCAGGAGCAGGTTAGGCGTCAGATTGAACATCCTGTTTTTAGCTTAACAGATTATACAGGCTACCCAGATAGCAGTTCTGATAAACGTCTTCATACAGAGTATATGGTTAAGCTTGGTCAGTTTATGCGTAAATTGCGCAAGTATGACGAGAAAAAAATAGCCCAATTACCTTGTCACTTCCCATCGGGAATTATTTTTGGAGTGGGATTAGGCTATCACATACCTGAATTATTAAATCATACTGAGTTTGATTATTTATTTATTATTGAGCCAGATATCGAGCAGTTTTATGCAAGCTTATTTTGTATTGATTGGTTTGATGTTATTAAAAAAATTGATGACCAAGGAAACTGCCTTTTCTTTAATCTGGGAGCAGATAAAAACACGTTTATTCAAGATTTAGAAAATGTAGTTGAAGATATAGGAGCATTTTCCGCTGTAAGAAGCTTTTGTTATCAGCATACACCTGGACGTGAAATTAATGAGTTAATAGCCAACTGGGCTGCGGATTATTTTCGTTTTCAAATGGGGCACGGCTTTTTCAATGATGCAATAACTGGGTTTGCACACTCGATAGCTCATATTGAAAGTAATCAGTCTTTTCTTACAAATAAAGCGAGTTTACCTGCTTCGTTATTAGATATACCTGTATTTATAATTGGCAATGGCCCATCTTTAGATGAAGCTGTTGAATATTTGAAAAATAATCAGAATAAAGGGATTGTTGTAGCTGCAGGATCTGCCATTGTTTCTTTAGAGCGATTGGGGATCCAGGCGGACTTTCATGTACTAGTAGAGAGACCTTATGCAAACTACAAAATAGTCGCTGATTCCTTACCGATCGAAGCGTATAAACGAGTTAATTTACTAGCCGTTAATATGGTCCATCCTAAGACAACCGAGCTATATAAGTGGTCAGGGTTAGCATTAAAAGGGAATGAAGGTGGTACTGATTTCATTAATTTTTTATCATTAAAAAATCGCTCTAAAACACTGCCATTAATTCCATATAGTAATCCACTTGTATCTAATACTGCACTCTCGTTATTTTTAAATTTTGGTTTTAAAAATGTGTATTTATTTGGTGTTGATAATGGAAGCTTACCCACAGGTAAACATCATAGTGATCACAGTTTTTATAAAAAATATAAAGATGATGAAAAAGGAATCAGTTGTGCACCTGTCACGGAAAAAACTTTACCTGGTAATTTAAGTGATAGCTTTGTTTACACTAATGATTTATACAAAGTATCGCATAGCCAAATAGAAAAGCTGTTGGAAATATTTCCTTGCAGTTGATGTATTCAATATTGGTAACGGGGCTAAAATTAAAGGCGCTATTTCATTAGCTGCTGATATATTAATTGATTCAGAAAACAGCTTAGATAAGCCTCCTTTGCTGGAGTTAATCAAGACGCGATATTTTGAAAACCTGAATTTGGATAAATTAAACGATGAAGATTACGAAATACAGCGCTTTATTGATATGTGTGACCATCTGTTAGTTATTAGTAACGAGCATTATACAACAATCAAAGAAGCTGCAGATTTGCTTAAAAGACAGCAACGGTATGTGTATTCATTTAAAAATTCACCATTAGGTCATATTTATCATATGATGAAAGGGTCATTGTTATATTATCACTGCCCACTAATTACATTGCTTTATAGTTATGAAAATGAAGCATTTACATTAGAACAATTTGATGAACTTTTCTCGCTTTGGCAAGATTACATTTTTGATATGAAAAGCTACTTTGAAGAGAATTACAAAAAGCCCTGTGATTTTCTCAATGACGAACAACTTAAAGTGATGAATAAAGGCGTGTAAATTTTTTATATTAGTTTTTGGGCACGCTCATAGCTCTCGGGCGTGCCGATATCTATATACTCATCATCTACGATCCATCCTTGCATTTTTCCAATCATATTAGGCACTATATCTTTACTTAAATCGTAAAAGGTATGTTCTTTTAATTCTTTAAAATACCGCTCATAAACAGAGTCAGAAAAAACAAACAACGCTCCACTTGCTAAGTTTCCTGGTGGGTTACTCACTTTTTCATGGAATTCATGGATAACATTATCAGCATCCATAACGACAATGCCGCATTGAGTTGGTTGATTCGACGTAAATAGTAATAGCGACATATCTACATGAGCAGGTTTAACGTTGTGTGAATTAATAAGGCCGCTTAAATCACTGAGGCAAAAATTATCAGCATGAATAACGATTACTTGTTCATCTTTCCAAAATTGAGCATTGTTTTTTAATGTTCCGCCAGTGCCAAGTAATGCGGTTTCTTTAACGATGGTTATTTTATCTCTATAGGGGGATTGGCTTATGTAGTTTTCTACTTGTTCAGCGAGATAGTGAACGTTTATAAGTATTTCATTTATACCCAAATTAGCTAATTTTTCTAACCAGTAAGATAAAAGAGGGCGGCCAGATATAGGCACTAAACATTTTGGAATCGTATTGGTTAGAGGTTTGAGTCTAGTGCCTAATCCTGCTGCTAATAATATTGCTTTCATAGTTTAAATGACTCCAAAACACGTTGTTGCAGAGTGTTAAAAGACAGTGGCTGGTTTCCGAGTGTATCAACTTGGCAAGCAGCTGCGATACTGGCAATATAAAATGCTTGCCATGGCGTAGCGCCTGAACATAAAGCAAGGCTGCTAGCCGCTAAGAAACAATCACCAGCACCCGCAGGATCAACCGCATTACTGTTAATAGCTGGCAGCATATCATTTTCCCATTGACCGTTTTGATCTGGCAGATGGATAAAAACACCTTCTCCTGCAAGGGTAATAACTAAAAATGTTGGATTTGCCTTTTCGCAAAGTTTTTGCGCTAAAATAGGTAGGCCATCATCAATATTATTCAGAGCAACACGGACTTCTTTTTCTGTTGGTGTAACTAGCATCATATCTTTATAACGCGCGATATCACCAACTTGAGATGATGTTTGACTGTCAGCGACAATACGTACATTATTTTTTTTACATAATAGAATGATTTTTTCGACAAGCGTTTGAGGTAGTAATCCATAATTAAAATCAGAAAATACCAACAAATCAAAATTCTGGATGTTACTTTGAAGTTGGTGGTATAAGTCAGTTTGAATTTCTTTAGATATTTTATGTTGGCGAACTTGGTTTACCCTTAGAAGTGTTTTATTCCGGCTCTGTACCGCGACTTTAATGGTGTAGGACGGCTGCTATCATCTAAAAGTACAGTTTCAATATTGTACTTTTTAATATGACTTTTTACGTACTCAGCCTTATCATCCTTACCAAGTACAGAAAAAAGCTTTACATTTTTTGCTCCAAGCCCTTTTATATGGCCTGCTGTAATTGCAGCCCCGCCTAGAAAAGTATCTGTTCTATCTGGTGTCATTACAATGGTAGGATCTTCTTGAGATAAACCTACAGCCGTACCTTGAATATATTCATCAACGATTATTTCGCCAATTACAGCAACACGGTTTTTACGAAATTGAGAGAATACCGTGTTGATTGATTGATAATCAAACTGATGCCTTGTTGCATAACTTTGACATTTTTTGTAATCAAAGTTATGACCATGGCTTATTGTTCTTGTAATGTATTGTTCGGAATTAGATTCAAACTCACCAGAGCCAAAAATCAACTTTCCCCCATATGTTTTCAGTGCTTTGTATTCAGGGTTTTCTTTTTCTTCAAACTCTTTACCCTTCACAACTGCGTAAGGCTGATAATTTGCAATTAAAGAATTACTGCATAGTTCAGTCAAAAATGCTTCATCCACACACTCAAGTGATTGAACCATTTCAAGGCGATGCAATTCTGATACCCTACTTTTTATTAGCATATTGCTGTCATTATTCACTGCGACTATAAGGTAATCACCGCATTCTTTAGCGAACTTTAGCAACCTAATATGCCCTGGATGGAGTATATCGAAATTGCCGATGACTAAAACCGTTTTTCTTTTCACTTTATGACCTTAATTTTCTTGGCAGTAATCGTTTATGGTATCTTCAATAGATTGATATAGTAAAGTATTGCTTAGAGGATTATACGCTTCAAGGGTTCCATATTTATTTGGAGTAACACCTTTTGAGAGTGCACTTACAGGTGTGATTAAAGATGAGTTTAAGTCTAATTTACTCGCAAGCATTCTTAAAAAAACATAATAGCTTAGATCTGATTTTCCACTAATTTGAAAAATCCCTTTCTTTTTATTTTGGATGATCAGTTTTAACAGTGTTGAAAAAAATTGAATTGATATTGGTGCAAAGTAATGGTCATTGAATGCATTAAACACCTGCTTTTTGTTAAGAGATTCGATCATGCTTTCAATTAAAGAGTATGGGCGATGAATAATTTTAGATGGTCTAATAATACTCGCATTAAAATTATTTTCGACGATATAGTTTTCAACCTGAAGCTTTTGCTGTCCATAATTTGAGCAGGGTGATTTAATCCCATCCCATACACTGTAAGCTGATTTACAATCAAACACATGATTAGTAGATATAAAAACAACAAAACAGCCGAGTTTATTCACTTTTTCAAGTAATAATTTAGTTCGCTGTACATTTACGAGTAGGGTAAGTTCAGGCTGCAGTTCGCATTGTTTAATGGATGTTATACTGGCAAGGATAATTACTGTGTTGATATTGTGTTCAATAACTGCTGCTTCAACTATGTTAAAACTGTCTAGTTGCAGTAAATCAAAGTAAATAGCTTCGCAATTCTCTTTTCTAGAGGTATAAAAGTAATCGGGATTTTCATCACGTAGATAACGACCAACAACAGAATCACCGCCAATTATTAATGTTGGGTTATCTATATTCATGAGTTATTAATTGGATCTAATTGTGGGTTGATAGAAATTAATGCGCGAGTTATTTTTCGTTCATCGAGGTCGTTCAGCGCATTATTTATGTCATCTAATGAATAGCTAGCTGAGAGTAGTTTATCAAGAGGTAGATTATGCTCTTTGTATAAATTTACTAGTTTGGGTATATCAGAGTCTGGGTTCGAATTACCACCCCAGCTACCAGATATCTTTTTTCCACGATGAAAGGCGTGTGGCTCTAAGCTTATCTTTTCACCTTCTTTAGGGTGAGAGGCAAAAATACATTCACCTCCTTGCTCTTTTGTTACTTCAAAAGCAGCTTCTATGGAACGACATGTCCCCCCCGCCTCAACGGTATAATCACATCCGCCCGAAGTTAACTCTTTAATTTCTTCTAAGTAAGTTGGTGAATTTGCATTAAAGCAGTGAGTGGCACCTAAGGCTTTAGCCAACTCAAGCTTTTCAGGCTCAATATCAACAGCAATCAGTTTATTTGGTTTGAATAATGTTGTTGTGATCAGTGCACTTAGGCCAATGCCGCCTAGACCGAATATGGCAATATTAGTGTCTTCTTTGGGCTTTAGTTGATTTAAAACTAGCCCGGCACCTGTTGGTAACGCACAGCCCAGCAGTATAGCAAGCTGTAATGGCATACCTTCTGGAAGCTTAACGACTCTATTTTCAGAAACAATGGATTCTTCAGAGAATGTAGTTACGCTACCAGCATTAATTTTAATGTCGTTGTATGTATAAATACCACCTGGGGCATCTATTCCTTCCCCCTTTATCCAACCAAGCACAACAATATCACCAATCGCGACCTTACTTACTTGCGGACCAATTTCTTTTACTTTTGCGACAGCTTCGTGACCTAATAAATGAGGTAAGTATTTATCTTCACCTCTAAGCCCTTTGGCTTCCATTAGTTGTGAGTGGCATAACCCAGTATAGATGATATCTACTTTTATTTGCCCTCTTATGAGTGTAGGAGCAACGAGGTTATCTATCACTCTTAAAGGCTCTCCTGTTTTAAATAACACTGCAGCTTTCATTTATGTATTTCCATTTAGTAAATATAATTATTTTGCGGAAGTCGATTTTTTATTTGCTCAACTTGTGACAAGGGGTAAGGTAGAAAGATTGGAGATGTATGAAGCTCACTCGCATCTTGTATAGTTTTATTTGCCATAACCTTGCCTATTTTTAAAGGATCTTCATCGACCCAGCCAAGAAATTTTTCACCTAAAAAATGAGCACAAAAGCTCGCTGCTGGACCCGTCCCTAAGATGTGGCAGGCTGGTAATTTTTTCAGCTGCTGTATTTTTAGATTAAATGATTCTAAAAGTGGCAGCTCATTTTTTATTGGGCTTGTCGCTTGTTTTGGGAAGGCATGGGTGTTTGATACTAAAACAGTAATTTCTTTATTTAATTGTTTGATAGGAAAGAATACGTTTTTAAAATGCTGATCAAGTAGTGTTTTTAATGTATGTTTTGTGAAATGTGAAACATGATCATAAATAGAAAAGTCCCATTCATTCTCAGCAATATTAGGCACTTGAATTACGGCTATGCCATTATTAGACAATAAGGCATTAATACTATCTAAAAATTGAGGTGGTGAGGTAATATGCTCTAAAACATGAATCAATGTAATTATATCAAAACGATGATCTATCTTACTTAAGTCGCCTTTAAAAAAAGAGGCAAGGTTATATTTCTGAGTTAAGTTTAACTGGTAATCACCCGATACATCATGTGCACTTTTAGTCCAGTTTGAATAACGCTGTGAAACAGCCTCTAACATTACACCGCTGCCAGTACCTATATCAATAAATTGAGCATTTGCGTGAGGCAAAAATTCCTCTGATATTTTTAGTATTTCACTACAACGAGTAAATGGGATATCTGCAAGTAAAATTAAGCTGCTCTTTACCATTTTGAACTGAGTAAGGTCGATAGTGAGTGTAGATTTCATTTATGTTATTTAAATAATGAGCGTCTATATTCTTTTGGTAATGCTGGCAATGTTGGCATTGGAAAATATCAGCAGTAAAACTTACGCTTCGACAATCAGATGCAATTGGTTTATTAATATGTAACATATCCACACTTGAGGATATTTTATTATTACAAATGATACATTTCACAAGCTATAATCCTTAAAGAATATCTTCTAATATTTTTGTTTGAAAATGCGTTTCAATTAAATAACATTCTATTTTTGCTATGGTGTTTTCTTCATCTAAAATATGTGCTTTATCCGCAAATTCCCTTCTTTTATATATTTCTGAAATAAAGACATTACCAATAATAAAACACCATTTAATTCTAGTCATTTGAAAAGCGCTTATAAATTCTCTTTTGTTTTTAGTTAAAAAACCAAATAACGGCAACTCTTTAATAATGCTTATTTTATCAATAGGCACAGGGATTTGAGGTTGAGAGAAAAAATCGGCTGTAAGTTTCCAAAGTGAGTCGATGCCAGCATACTCAAAATCATAAAAATAAAGCTCATTGTGATCAATTAAAATATTATGAAAACCGAAATCTGAAGGCGATAAGTAATTGCAGTCAAGCGACATTTGTCCATTAAGTTGACGGTTGTCTTTTTGTACTTTATAAAAAAAAGGCATTATTTTATTTTCAACTAAACTTAAAAAAGCTGATGAAATAACCTCTTGCTTTTGAATTATTGAAAAACGATTGGTAACAAGTAATTCAAAGTCAGCTAGTTTTTTTACTGCATCTTTTGCATTTATTATCTGTAATTGTTGCTGCTGAGAGTTACAATTAACAATAAAACTAAATGCACTTTTTATATTTTGTTCTGTTGGTTGAGTTACTTTCTCACCAGGTAGTTTTGACATAAGTAAATAACCCAATTCAATATCGCAGGCAATTGGTGTAGCTGTGTTATTTTTTTATATTGGGTTAGTGCCTTTAAAAATGAAAATTCTCGCTCACATTTAGCTTTATAATCATTGTTCTTAGTAAAAAATTGCTTAAATATATACTCATTCTCACTATCTCTAACATTAAACACACGACTATTTGCACCGCCTGAAATTTCATTTATATGACAGGGAGCTTTTAAATGCTTATATAAAAAATCGTTCATTTAATTATTTAACACACAAAGCAAGTAAATAGTGTGCCATAGGATAAAAGCCTGTATGGACAACTTCATCATTCATAGAAAATAAAAACACATGCTTAAAATGCTTATCACATAGCGCTTTAAATTCATGGCCAGATTTACAATTGATATGGCCTGCTTTACTTGCTGGTGATGCATATTGTTGAGATTCTAACGATGGCATACCTAAAATGACAACCCCGTCATTGTTGAGCGATAGTTTTATATTATTGATAAATGTATCTTCAAATTTTGCAGGAATATGTTCAAGTACATCTAAGGAATAGGCCGAATCAAATGTGCTCTTAAATGGCTTCTCTAAAATATCATGTACAACAGGGATTAATGGCCATTTAACAGAGTTACGTTTAATAATATCTTCGATAAAACGAGGCTCTATATCGGCAACGGTTAGTTCCTTAACTTCTTGTCTGACGACACGACTACCAAATGCATCACCACAACCAATCTCCACCGTTTTTTTATGTCCAGAGAGCATCTTTGATACAAATTTATATCGTGAAAGCATAATACCGAGGCGTCTTGGATCTAGATCCCACGTTCCATTACTCATTAGTCCCAACTTTGATTGCTCTGTTTCGTCTAAAAAGTCATGGTAGTCTTCTATATAAGTTGGTTCTTGGTTATCCATAATAATTACTCATTTGTTGAAATTGAGGTAAATGCACCAAATTGCTCTGGCATATAATTGATCGTTTTAAGGATGGCTGTATGTAATTCGCCTCTACAGACTGTTATATCGGCATCAACATTTCTATCTGTTAGGTTTTTATTTTTATTCGATACAGTTAATGAAAACGTCTCGAAAGCATAGGGTTTTTCAAAATCTAATTTTTCTGTGATATCTTCATATTGCAGAGGGTATTCCCATTTTAAAAAACGTTGGCGAGCAATTTTTTCTAATCGAATTAAGTCATATTCATCAACATAAGAGCGATACTTTCTATTATTGTTTAATGTTTTTTCAAGATTAAAGCCTGTAGTATCCCCGATGATCCCTTGCCAATTTTGACCATGATTAATCGTCTCAGCAAGTAAAATATCATGCCATCCTATTTGTAAAAATGAGGTAACCAGTTGAAGTGTTTGTTGAGGGGTTGCATGGAGTTGTTCTAACTTTATCGCTAGGCTCTTACTGTTTTCACATCCAGTTAGATCGCTTCCAGCATATAAGAAATGTCTAAAGCATGACTCAACCGTAGATCTCCCTAACGATATTTCATAGTCAGGTAACTTTTGCAAGTCATTGCAATGAGCAAGAGACATCCTAATAAAAGACGCGATAGGATCTCTTACTGAATGGCAAACTAATAAGTGATTGAACTCGTCATACATTTTCCTCATTACAGTATAATTAGGAGTATGTAATTGATAAAAAATAACTTTTTTATCTGAAGTGTTAATGCCTAGAAGCTGATAGATAATAATATGAATAGCTATAAATCGAATGTTGAATGCTTTAGGCTTATTTTCTAACTCTAAAATAAGCGCTTCTTTAAACTTTTCCTTATCTAAATTTAGTAACCCTGTTTGCGTTCTAGCCATATTATTATTAAAGTTAATATACTGGTTACTAACACATTGAGAGTAACTTTCAACAAATAGATTGTTAAAGTCTAAGATGAATTGTTCGGTAAATTCTTTATTTTCAAGATCCGCTGTATTAAAAATATGCTGAGCCAAGTTCATCATATAAGGGGGAGGCTAATGACTTCTGGATGCCCATCAAGGAGTGAGTGGAGAAAAAAGAGCCCCCTCTGCCATAGCATACTCCGACCGCGACTTTAAAGTTCATATTACTGACCTGCTTGTTGAGGATTGATTTTTGTTAATGTATTAATACGCGCTACTAATATATCGAAAGCGTGCTGTAGATGATTCAAGTCGTCTTTTTCCCAAATAGTCATTTGAAGTTTACTATCATTAAAGAAAAAATCTTTTCCTATTTCTAAACCCGAACGCTTTGCTGTCCAAGATGAGCTCGCAGGGTTGTTTTCATCAATCATTTGGAAAATTATAGAGCGGGCCCCCTTAACAAAGCTAATACTGTAGTTAGGCCCACTAGACACTCCCATATTAATATAGGCTAGTTCGTACAGTGCCAAACGGACACAAAAGTCCATTGAAGCTTGGGGGCAGTGGATGTATTTTTTTAACCTGTCGTCAGGTTTTTCAGTGCTTTGATATGTATCTCTTATAATCACAGGGCAATATATTGTCAAATCAAGTGAATCAAGGAATGCAGACCACTGAGCAATGTCACTATTTCTTTTTGGCTGCGCTTCGTATTCTCGAAGTGTTATTACGATGATCTTTTTATTATCGGGTAATGAATTTAAAAAAGATGCAGCAAGATTTTTACCTACTAAAGGTGCGCTGAGGACGCTCATATCATATTTCAAAGGTACACTTCTGAGTAATAGAGTGTTGATAGCAGGTGACTTTTTATTTGTATAATACGATTCAGGGAAGACGTTCTCTTTTGTTGCAAGGAAAATAAAAGCGTCCTCTTTAAAAGGAAATTCAGTAATAGATATGTAGCTAGGAACACAGGTAAAAACTGTTTTGACTATTTTCTCAATCCGCCATACGTAATCATCAGCATCATGAAATCGAAGTGTATTAAAGTTTTCACCGACTGTTGAACGATCGTGGACTAAAATAAATTGAATATGTGTTTTATGTTGCTCTATTCTCGCAATTTCAGCTAACACCACAAAGTTAATTACATCAAAACATGCTAAATGAACTGATAGGTCGTAAACGGCATATAAGATATCTTCACTACTGACTTGCTTAGCTAATAATGCATTGTAATGAATTAGTTTTTTCTTTGTATGGTCAAAAAAATAAGTGCGCTCTAATGGCAGGCCTTTTTCACGTAAACCATTACATATTTCAGAAACAAACATGGAACAAATAATAATTCTATCAATTTGATCATGAGGGACTAACGCCAAATCTTCAAGGCTAAGAGCTTGAGTGCCTTTGTAGGACTCTCCACCATCCGTACAAGCAAATAGATTATTACCTGTATTGATTGAAGATTTTAAAAATAGTTCTGTCGGTGAACTTATACCATATATTATTGTATACATTTATTATTCTTAGTCTAAGCCAAAGAAAAGGCGATTTTGTTTATTATAAAGAGTGTAATCAGCTAATGTATCAAGTTCAATCCAGCGACCATCGATTAAAAGTACGTCGACGAAATATTGGTTCGCTAATTTTTGTAAAAGCGAAGTCATATACATATTTTTTACACTAAAATCATGAGATTCATTAATAAATAGTTGCAGTTGCTCTATTAGCACTGTTGCTTCTACTTTAAACATCCCCATAAATTGGGCCATTGCTTGTGATTGACTTGTAAGCTTATTACCAATATTTATTAATGTTAATTGATCATTGTATATAAAGCTTTCAGCGTCATCATATGGGTTTTCCATACGCATTTCCCAAAGTTCTTGCCATTTTAAATTACCAAGGACAGTTAAAGGGAATGAAGACTTATGCTTAATTAGTTCTTTTAATGTATCGGTATGATAGGCAATGTCTGCATAGAGAATAATGAATTCTTCGTCAGCATGTTTTTTAATCCAATCGATTGACTTAGCTAAGCTGAATACCATATTCGAGCTATCGTATTCAGTATTAATCACAATGTTATTTGTATACTCTAATATTGCTTCACTTTTAAACCCTGTGATGACTAATGTGTCTTTTACTCCTAAAGAGTTGAGTTGGCGTAATTGCCTTTTAAGCAATGGTTCGTGCCATAACTCCACTAAGCACTTTGGCTTATCTGTTGTTAAATGCTCGAGTCTTGAGCCTGTACCTGCGGCAAGTATAATGGCTTTCATTTTAAAATATATCCTTGAAAAGTTGTATATCTTCATCGCAGTAGGGGGTATTTCTTTCAGGGTGCCACATAATCCCAAAGATACTATAGTGGCTATGCTCTATTGCTTTGACTATATTGTCACTACTTTTAGCTTTTGTTAATAAAGGCTTTTTTGTTATAGTCGTCCCTAGAGTATGATATGAGTTTACAAATCTAGGTAACTGCTCTTCATCCGTTTTTATTTCAATTATCTTATTAACGTGGCCTTTTATACAGTCTAACGAGCCACCATAATGAAGTTGTATCATTTGCATGCCTCTGCATACGCCTAGAATAGGTAAGCCTACAGTTTCGCAATGTTCTATTAGAAAAGCCTCTACATCATCTCTTTCTGGGGCATCCCCAGCATAGTGCATTGGCGAATTGCCTCCTGTGAAAACAAAGCCATCTAACTGGACTCTAGCAAGCAGAGCACGACAAGTTTTTATACAGTTAGGGATTAGAATTGGTATGAATCCGCAATATAAAAAGAATTGATACCATCGCTGATCTAAAGCATCACGACGTTCACCATAGGTTGGATGAATATCAACTCGTTGTGTTATACCAATTAATTTCATCTGATAATTATCACTTTTTTATTGTTTGCATCTAGCTCTAATTTTTCGGCTTTAAGCCATTTTGCATATAAAATTTCCCCCGCGCCGATAACTGAAGGTATATTAAGTTCACCAGCTCTAATCGCCATATGGCTATTACATCCCCCATATTTAGTAATAAGCCCTGCAATTGGATGAGAAAACAACCAATCAAATCCAGGATCTGCTGAAGGAATAAAAACAATTTTTCCTGCCAGTTCTTCATGTGCAGCTGGGTTCATCGTTGTTTCGGCAACTATTTTACCTTGTGTAATATAGTTAGGTTCACCTTCAGGCATGTTAAAAAAGTATGCATCAGATGGACTCGATATTAGTGGCGGGAGTGTGATCTGTTGTGCTTTTAGGTGATTTTTTTCCCAGTATCGATAGAGCTTTTAATAATATTTAGTAGATCATCGCTACTTGAATAAGTTTTAAGTATGGATGATATATCAACATATGACATATCATCTGTATTTAACTGATGTTCAAGTCCTAACTCTGTAATAAGCTCAAGGGCATCACTTAGGCTATGAGTGAAGATAAACTTGGCATATTCTCTTCCCTCTATTGCACCTTTTATAAATGAGAACAGAGATATCACATCATGTTCAATGCCACTTTTTTCTAATAACTCTTTAAGGGCGGAAAGCTGTTCTAAACTCAAAGTAAAGTTATCGAAAGTTTGCTCTTCAACATTTTTATCTGATTGATTAAAGTAACGCTCTGGTGCCTTGTCATAACGAGGAGAAAGTATGTCGTATGTGCCTGGGCGAAGATGCCCATACTGCTGTAAAAAACTTGATAGAGGGAGGTTAATGAAATCTTGTTTTAATGTGGAACTAACAGTCGCAATTGAAGACAAAAACTTATTGTAGTCTTGCTCTGTTATTATATTTTTAGCAACCATTGAGCGTAAAAATTGCACCGCAATAAAACCAGCTCTCGCAAGCCCTGCAAATGGAAGTGTGCCATATCTTTTACAATCTTCCAGTAACCAGTGGATTTTCTCTACTTTAGATAAGTCGCTACTTAATATTTTTATTCGACGATTAGGGAGTGTGTTAATCTTTTCGATGTCTTTTTTCCATAAGCCATCATTTTTAATTATATTATTTGTTAATTTTTTTAGTGATTCAGTGAATGTTATTAATTCAGATTCGGAAAATCCAGCTTCACTTAAGCGTTTTAAACGCTCATTCAAATCTAAAGTAAAGCAAGAAAATATAATATCAAACTCAACTTTGTCATGCTTTTCGGGGGCATTTTTTAATTCGTTTATATAATAATTAACTAATTTTTCAGCAAGCCTATCAGGTGTATCTTTAGGTATAAATGAATTAAAACTTACTCTTACATCAATATAAGGTAAGCCAGCTAAGGAAAGTAAAAGAGGAAAGCTTCTTAGTTGCTTATAACCATAATTATTTCTTTGATATGCCCATGTTGAATCGGTAATTAACTCTTTATATAAAGAAAGAGCGAGTGGGCGAGGTCGAACACCAATAATTTCGGCTGGATTCCAATCAGGCATAATGCCTAAAACAGAGCGTTCTCCATTTAAATAAGGGTGTGGCTTTATGAATCTGCTTATAGTCGCTTCTAGCGTTTTTAATATTTTTAAAATGTTCTTGATCGCAAAAATTATCTAGGCTTTTAATTATCAAGGGTCTAACTTGAAATAGGTATAAATGTTTGTTTTTATCAACTGCAAATTCAATATCTAGTGCATCAAGCCCATATATTTTTTCGAGTTCTTTACATAGAGAGCATAATTTAAATTGCCAAGAATCTTTATCTAATCCATCAAATTGCTTTGATATATAACTGACATTCTCATTGGAAGTACCTGCGGTTATGGCGTCAGTTGAACTGGACAATGAGTAGTTTAAAACATAGTAAGGCGTATTGTTAGAAGGATCTTTTGTAAAAGCGACTCCGCTAATGTCTACATTTTCCAGCATTGGTTGAATGAATATTTCATCATTAGGGGTGTAGTTTTCAAATGATTGATAAACACTTTCTATCGCACTTTCTAGTTTTTTTACTCCTACGACATTGAGTATGGAGTCATAATAACCAGCATATGATTGAAAGGCGCTATCCTCACAGACAGCACTACTCCTTACAATTAGCTTTTTATCACTCCATTTATATAATGTAAAAAAACTATTCAGAACATCGTTAGATTCATTTTTCCATTGTTCTGCTGTAAAACAGAATTGCGGGAGTATCTTCGCAGTTGTTAAAATGTTCTGTAAAGACATTAGATTTTGCGATTTGGTAGTAAAAATCATTCTAACGGACTCTAGCTAGCCAAGCTCTTGTTTTATAGGTTGTTTCAATAAAATCTAAGTTGCTTGTTTTTTCTTCGACAAAAGCCATAAATTGTATAAATTTATCTTCACCTGCTTGTGCTCGAATATCGTTCACTGACCACCAGACGCCTAAATACTCTTCAGGTGTTTGTTTTATAGTATGAAACCCTTCTAAGTAAATAGCATCGGAGAATACATCGGCATTTCTTAGACGTTCAGTTAGTGTATCGGTAAAATCAGAGTTCCCAGATGATACGCGTTTTATATGAGGCGCTATTTCATATAACTTTTCTTCAATTTCGACAAGTAATGGATTGCACTCAATATGTCGAGGATTCCATACTGCTGTAAAAAAACCGCCCGGGCGTAGTACTCGAGAAAATTCTTTTATTGCTTTTTCAAAATCTACCCAGTGAAATGATGAAGCCATGGAAAGTAAATCGGCACTGTTGTCATTTAGCGTTGTATTTTCACCAGAGCCATTTACCCAGGTGATGTTTGTTTTTTGACTGTCCAAAATACCATGCTTTCTCATATCATCATTAGGCTCAATTGCGACAGTACTATTTAAGCCAGCGTGGTTGATCATACGAGTCCAAATACCAGTACCAGCACCGACATCTACAAAATCGATCTCATTATTATTCTTATCGACTAACCCTAAAATGGCTTTACATACTAAAGGGCAGTAACTAGGTCTATATAATGAGTAATTTTTTGCTAGGCCAGTGAAATCACCAAGTTTTTTTCATTTTATTAATTCCATTACAATTTTGTTGACTGCTTCAAGCGGCGTTTCTAGACCGTTATTATTAAGTATTAAATCCGGTGCTAATGGTTCTTCAAAAGGAATATCATACCCATGTAGATAATTCTTATTATTTAGCGCAGCTTCAGAATATAGCTGTTTTTGGTTTCTTTTAATTAATACGTCAGGTTCAACTTTAATATACACTTCAAAATACTGTTCGTTATTTAACCTGTTCCATTCCCTGACACTGTGAAACATGGATACTGTTGCACATATAACGGTAGCTCCTTGTTGAGATAGCATATTTGATAGCCTAGCATAGGTCATTGCTAGTGCTGAGCGAGAGTCATTATCGTAATTATGATTACCCAAAACCTCTCGCAGTTTATCTCCATCAAGAAGGATTACTTTATTTAACTTTTCATCCAATATGTTATGCAATATTTTTGCCAAGGTTGTCTTCCCTGCACCTTGACGACCTGTTAGCCAAATCACCATTTTAACTCCTCCTATTTATGAAAGAGTTAATCATTGGATGAACTTTCTTCCAATCACTCGTATTTAACTCAATGCTCGGATGTGGCTTTTGATTAAAAAGAATTTTTTTTGTTGGTAATGGAAATAAAGCGCTATTTAAGACACTACTAAGATCATCAATAAAAAAATCACATTGGAGAGTTGAAATCCGCTTTATTTTTATTTCTTGTTTTTCATGAAATGATATGTTTTCAGAGGCTATAGGTCCATCGGTACAATTAGTAAAACCATGACTTTTTAGCCAATTAGTGGCCGCAATATGAAAGTTAGTTTTATCACCAATAATTGGGTATTTAGTCTTATGCGACACGATGAAAATACTATGGCCTTCTTTTTTTAAGCTTTTTATTGCCTCTAGGCAACCTAGGTATGGTTTAGCTTGGTTAATTTCTTTCCCATATACGATACCTTGTAATTCAGTCCACTTTGGTTCATTTCCAGTATTAATAAAGTATGCTTTCACATCGTCTTTTGTTTGTCCCACTTGTTTTGGAAGCCAGCCTAATTTCACTCCAACGCGATGAAACACACCTGTATAGTCGGCAATAGTATTATCAAAATCGATACCGATAATCATATTACAGCTCTATTTTTTAGTGTTGTGATTATATCTAAAACAGTTAAACCTGCTTTTTTACGTGCATCTTCAGTACTATGAACTTGATCAATAAACCTATCTGGGATACCAAAACGGTGTACTCTTGGTGTTTTAGGTTGTTCACTAATATATTCAAGTACGGCACTGCCAAAGCCGCCATTCACATTGTGTTCTTCAAGAGTGATTATATGTTCAAAGCGCTCACAAGCTAAGGCTAAATATTGAGTATCAAGGGGTTTTACTGTGTGAAAACTAACAAGCTCGGCGTTAATGCCTTTACTTTGAAGTTCAATGAGTAAATCATGCGCGAGTGGCATAATAGTGCCCGTTGCTAATATTGCGACTGTTTGACCTTCTTGCATTGTATATGCATGTCCAAACTTTAGGTTAGGTAAAATTTTGTGAACCTTTGGCTCATTTTTTTTACCAATTCTAAAGTAACACGGCTGGTTGAGTTTGATTAATTGGGGCATCAATACGCTGAGTTCGTCTGAATCGGCAGGGCATACAATATTCATATTTGGCAAGCTTCGCATTAATGCGATATCTTCAAACGAATGATGGGTGGGACCTAAATTTGCGTACGATAAGCCTGAGCCCGTGCCAACGATGATAACGGGTTGGTTTTGATAAGCGATATCTATTTTTATTTGTTCAAAGTTTCTCGCTGTAGTAAATGGCGTAATAGTATAAATAAAAGGTTTTTGGCCCATCATTGCGGAGCCCGCAGCCATTGAGGCCATATTTGCTTCGGCGATACCTGCATTGATTGTTCTATCGGGAGCAATTTCTTTTAGGTTATTGAATAAACGATTACCGATATCAGCGTAGAAAAGCATTAAACTGGTGTCGGATTTAGCTAATTCAGTCAAACAATTTGCAAATGCATTTCTCATTTTAACCCCAACTCCTGTTTTGCTTTTTCAACTTCATCTTGGGTTGGTATACGATAATGCCAGTTGTTATCGTTTTCCATGAAAGAAATACCTTTTCCTTTAATTGTATCAGCGATTATACACACCGGTTTGTCGTAAGATTGCGCATCCATTAAAGCATCGCTGATAGCCGAAATATTATGACCATCAAGGCGAATTGTGTGCCAGCCAAATGCCCGCCATTTTTCTTCTAATGGTTCAAGGTGCATTATTTCACAGCTTTCACCAGTGCCTTGAAGTTTATTAAAATCAATGATGGCAACGAGATTGGATAATTGTTTACCGGCTGCAAACATGGCCGCTTCCCAAATCGTTCCTTCATTGAGCTCACCATCGCCCATGAGAACATAAAAGCGATTGGTTCTTTTTTGAATTTTACAGGTTAATGCCATACCTGTTGCAAGTGAAAGTGCATGGCCAAGTGATCCCGAAACTGTATCAACTCCTTTAGGGAGTTTATACCGAGGTGCTCTTCAAAAACAGAGTCGGTTTGCCCGTGTTGATAAAGATCTGCCACTGGGTAAAACCCCCTATAGGCAAGTGTGGTATAAAGTGCACTTGCAGCATGGCCTTTACCAAGCAAGAAGTAATCCCTGCTTGGCATTGATGGTGTTGATGGTTCTACATTGAGTACTTGCCAATAAAGTGCTGTTAATATATCAGTACATGACAGTGAACTACCCAAGTGTGGGGTTTTTGTTTTACTCGATACGTCACATAATGTGTATCGAATTTTTGCTGCTATTTGCTCTAAATTCATAGTTATCTCTATGGTATGAACCAGTAAAAATCGCCAGTGTAACCATGGTCTTTAAAGAATACCTTCCAATCATCAACATGCATGATGGTCTTTGCGGTTAATGCCCATTCGAGCATACGCTCTTTTTCTTCATCATTTCGATAGGCATCAACAGTTATAAATGACTTTCCTTTACTTACACGTTCAATTTCTTGTAACGCGATAGCACATTCTTTTTCATCTAAATTATGGATAGTATTGATTGACATAACGACATCAAAGCTGTCGTCATCGAAAGGTAAACTCTTTGCATCCCCTTGTTGAAGTAAGTGCTTAACTTCTTCTTTGGCATGCTCTAAAGCATAACTAGAAATATCCAACCCAGCTAATTTTATACCTTTGATATGCTGTTGCAGGTCATAGAGCATGAAGCCTTTGGCGCAACCTACATCCAGTAAAGAACTTTCTTTTGTTAATTGAAAGTGAGATTGAAGATCAGGAACAACCGGTTGCCAAAAGCGAGACATGTAGCTAAAACCACCGTATCCATAGGTACGATCACCATCAAAAAATCTTTACCATATTGGCGAGCAATTTCTCTATCAGCTTCGGTAATTACATTGGCTCTTCCCTTAGTGTCTCTTTTTGATTTAGGGTAGTTTTTTAATAAATCTAATTCTTTTCCTAGCATGAATACCTCAGGCTTTATGAATATAGTTATGTGGTTGTGTTTTTAGAGTATCAAGGTTGCTTTTGACCCAATCAATTGTTTTGGCAAGGCCGTCTTCGAGTGAAATACTGTCTTGCCATTGTAATTCTGATCTGATTTTTTGAGTATCAAGCAGGTAAGCAGCGTCTTTACCAAGTCGATCACCTGTTATTTCACATGTCTGTTCAAATGGGACGTTTAACATTTTGCATAACATCTCCACAATTGCGCGGATTGTGATCATACGCTCTGTTGAAATATGATAAATTTCGCCATTACGTCCTTGCTCTCCAATTAACTGTGTTGCACTAGACACATCATCAATATGGATAAATGAGCGGGTAGAGTAGCCGCCACCATGAAGCGGTAGCTTTTTGCCTAATAATATAGATAGTATTGTTTTTGGAATTATTCTATACAGTTGTTGTCCTTCACCGTACACGTTGGCTGCCCTAGTAAAAACAACTGGGAAATCATAAACATCAGAAAATGTATGAAGACTCATATCGGCAGCGGCTCGTGATACAGCATAGGGCGTGCTTGGTTGGTAGTTCCTATGCTCAGGAACCAATCCTTCGCAGCTGCCGTATACTTCAGGTGTAGAGATATGTATGTATTTATCTAAACTATCGAGTTGACGAAGTGCATTGTGTAACTTTATGGTTGATACTGCGTTGGTCATAAACCAATGTTCAGGATATTCCCAGCTTTGGCCAACCATACTTTGCGCTGCAAAGTTATAAATTGTGCCAACATTTTCTTGTTTGATGAGTGCTAATATTTCATCTAAGTGATAATTTAGATCGAGTTGCTTAAACGCTAAGTTTTGTGTTTGGTGATCTAGCCACTTATAAGGAAGTAATGCATTCACAGGTTCTTCTGAGCGGCTGATCGCGATTATTTTTTTATCTTGCTTTAGCATGTGCGAGCAAAACGAAGCGCCAGAAAATGAATTACTTCCTATTACAATAATTGGTGAATCAGTCATTCTGTAATTCCTGATATAGAGCTTTCATTAAAATATGCCCGACAATAACTTGGGTATCTTCTGATATCTGCATATCTTGGACTTCGAAATGGAAAACTTGGTCAAGCATCGGCTTAACTTTACCGCCAGAAAACCCTAAAATGCCCACTGTTTTCATGCCAATGTCGAGTGCTTGTTGAGTCGCTCTAATTATATTTTCAGAGTTACCGCTACCAGATAAAACAAGTAAAATATCATTGCTGTTTGCTTTAACTTTTAGCTGATGTGCAAAAATATTTTCATAACCAATGTCATTGCCTAGGCAAGTTAAAACAGAGCTGTTTGCTGGTAATGCTTCAACTTTTAATGCATTACCTTCTGGGCTAATACCAAATGTAAAGTCATTTGCAAGGTGGATTGCATTTGCTGCTGAGCCGCCATTGCCACATAAATATAAAGTGCCGTTATTTGCCTTCATAGTAAGTAAGGTATCAACAAGACTCTTAACTTGTTCACTATCTAACTGTTTTAATACATCCGTTAGGGTGTTCACATAGTTTGTTGTCAGGTTTTTCACTGAATCCTTGGCTATAGTGGTTGCAGATTGGTTGTTAGTCATAAAACTTCTCTTTGCATCCATTTAAGGTTGTAAAAATGGTCTTCATCTTTAAGTAAGTCTTGTTTGTAAGCTGTAATAATTTCGGTAATGGCTGTGTCGACATTTTTATTGGGTGTAAAACCGGTAGATAGTAACTTATCTGAATTAATACGGTAACAACGAGGGTCATTTGAAGGAGTAACCTCAATCTCACATGCTATTTTAGCCTGTACCATTTTTGCTATATCCATAATTGAGATATTTTCAAACCCTGCATTAAAGACACCAGAGACTTTCTCTGGATTATCCAGCATATAAATATAGAGATCAGTAATATCGTCAATATGAATATTTGGTCTGACTTGATCGCCGCCAAACACTGTGATTTTTCCATTTTTTAGAGCTTGCATTGTCAGCATATTGACAGAAACATCTAAGCGCATTCGTTTAGATAAACCGCATACAGTTGCTGGGCGTACAATTTGTACCGCCATGTCGTCGGCATAACTAAGAAGTACACGCTCTGCAACCATTTTCGTTTTGTTGTATTCAGAAATAGGCTCAAGCGTTAAGTCCTCAGTTACTTGCTCTTCATCTTTAACGCCGTATACGCTACCCGATGACGCATAAATAAACTGTTTTATTCCACAGCGCTTTGCTTTATCGGCTAAGCGCATAGTTGCTAACGCACTCACTTCCCATGTTAATTTAGGGTTTAAATCACCACAGGGATCGTTTGCGATAGAAGCAAGATGAATAATAGAATCCACACCGTCTAAGTTAATCGTATCAGTGTCGCGTACGTCACCTTTAATGACTGAGAGGTTGTCATGAGAGGGCAAAAAATTACCAAACCATTGGATGTCAAACGCGATTACGCGATGGCCTAAAGCCAGTAGTTTTGGAACCAGTACAGTTCCTTTATAGCCAGTTGCACCGGTAACTAATATTGTTTTTGGATTCATTTAATATTCTCTAATTCTTTGGTAGTCATAAATATAATGTTCAATGACATACAATTATTATGCCTAACTTAAGTAGATTTTTGCTCTACATGTTTATTTATATCGGTGATGTGAGGGTTTTCCTTTAATGTTTTTATTAAATCATTATAGGAAAAATCTACTTTATTCAAAAAATGCTCATAAACAGCGGTAATTGCTTTGTAATCGTCTGGTTCATCAAGTGTTAGGCGAAAGTGGCTATAATCTTCATACGCACTGAATGTGTGAGTCGTTATAGTCTTAAATTTTGCCATGCCTAACGTAACATGCTCACGATCGTCCGGTGATGTTGCTTTTAGATGGGTATTCTCTAGTAAATCAAATGAAAATGCGCAGCAGTCAAGTCCTCTAGGGTAACCACTATGAGGACCTAAATTAACCATGTCATAGGTTTGAGTCACTCTTTCATTAATCACTTTGTTACATAGCTCTTCATCAATCAGTGGACAATCACTCGTTAGCCTAACTATGGTTGTAGATGATTGAGCATTATAATGTTTAGCAGCCAGATAATAGCGGCTTAGTACGTCTTGTGTATCCCCTTGGTAGGTTTTAATATTCAGCTGTGTGCATAAATCCAAGATAGGCTGCTCAGTGCCATCATTAGTTGTTGCGACAATGATTTGATCGTGCCAGTTTGGTAAGCGTTCAAGCATAATTTGTAACACTGGTTTGCCACACAGCGGCAACATCACTTTGGCAGGCAATCTGGTTGATGTCATACGTGCTTGAATTATTATTAATACATCAGACATGGTCACTGGTAATCGTAATTATTATTGAGATAAATATAGCAAATCATTACACTCTTGCACATAACTTAAAAGTTAAAATCCTTTTGGATCAATATAGTTTATCAAATTGTAAGCTATTGTAGATAATTAGGTATGAAATTTGCTTTGATTTAATGATTTTTTGACAGTGCAATTTAAGGGGCGCAAATGGCGTTTAATTCTGAAATTACCATCGATGGTAGAAAAATTGGGCCAGGTCATCCTGTGTATATTATTGCCGAAATGTCAGCAAACCATGGTCAAAATTTAGAGCAGGCGAAAGCGTTAGTTAGAGCCGCAAAAGAGGCCGGAGCTGATGCGATAAAGTTACAAACTTACCGCGCAGATACTTTAACAATGGATTGTAAATTACCGCATTTTGAAGCAACAGGTCCATGGCAAGGACAATATTTATATGATTTATACGAAGGGGCATATATGCCATGGGATTTTCACGCCCCTTTAATTCAGCTGGCGAATGAAATCGGTATCACTATTTTTTCTTCACCATTTGATGATTCTGCAGTCGATTTATTGGAATCTTTTGATTCACCTGCATATAAAATAGCTTCGCCAGAGTTGATAGATCATGATCTGATTCGAAAGGTGGCTGCGACTGGAAAGCCGATGATTATGTCAACAGGTGGTGCAACCCTAGCTGAAATAACTGATGCGGTTCAAGTTGCAGAGCAAGCAGGCGTTAAAGAGCTGTGTGTATTAAAATGTACTAGTACTTATCCAGCTCCCGCGGAGTCGATAAATTTAGCCACAATTCCTCATCTAGCGGATAGTTTTAAATGTCCTGTAGGACTTTCTGATCATACTTTAGGGAATGATGTACCCATAGCATCAGTCGCTTTTGGCGCCCATGTTATCGAAAAACACTTTGTATTAAGCAAAGATAATGAAACGGCTGATAGTTTTTTTTCAATGACACCAGATGAACTTAAAGCATTAATACATGGTGTTCGACAAGTCGAAAAAGCTATTGGAACAATACATTATCCCCTTAAACCTTCACCTAATCGCCGTTGCTTATACACGACTAAAGATGTTGCATCAGGAGATGTTTTAACCATTGATAATGTTGCGAACCTTCGACCTGGTGGTGGTGAGTTAGCCCCGAAAGAATTACCGAATGTTATTGGTAGGAAAGCGCGCCTATTTTTACCTCGTGGTACACAGTTATGTTGGCAGGATATGGAATAATTAGCATGATAAACGAAGAGCTGTTGCAGGGTTTTTTTGTGATTTTTTAATCGCACGAGGTATTAGTATTTCAAAGCAAAATATTAATAATTTTAATTTTATTGGCTCAGGTAGCATTGATTCATTTGAAATTCTTAGCATGATCATGGAGCTTGAGATGCTTACAAATATTCATCTGAGTCCAGATGAACTTATGGATGAGAATAATGCAACCGTGGGTGGTTTGATTGAAACGCTATTGAGTAAGCAATGAATATTGTAGCTCGAGTTTCTACGTGTTTAGGCATTGGACATTTAATGCGTATAAAATGGCTGTTGCTTGAGTTGCAGTCAAATGCTCAGGCAAGTATAACTTTGGTTTTGGATATTCAAAAAGCTGATGTAGCGCCTTTTATACAAGAACTAGTATGTGATGATATACATTTTGTTGAAACGGCGTCTCAACAAGATATTGCTACTTTATTAAGAGTAATAAAAACCTCAAATGCTGATTTGGTAATACTGGATCATTACGATTTAGACGTTGAATATGAAAAACAAATTTATAGCGAGGGCAATAAATTAGCGGTTTTTGATGACCTTGGCAGAGACCATTATTGTGACTTTTTATTCGATGCTAAGTGGATGGGGGAGCTAACCCAAAAACGTTATGATAAAAAATCACCAGCAAAAACTCGTCATTTTTTAGGGCCGGATTTTTCATTATTAGCTCCCTCTTTTAGCCAAGCGTTGGCTTTGGATACGCACGTTTCGCAAAGTAAAAATAAAACGAATATTTTTTGCTCTTTGGGTGGCGGTGGCGATCTTTGCATTTTTGCATCATTAGTTAATTCTGTACCTCATTATCTACATAGTCGGGTCCAGTTTACGATTGTAATTGGTCCGAAAGCAGAAAATAAACAAGCGATTACTCGCCTTGAAGAGAAATTTAAAAACATAACGATTTTATGTTCTCCCTTGTCTCTAGCAAATGAATATCGCAATACTGATTCATTTATTGGAGCATTGGGTACATCATTATATGAACTGGCCGCATTAAAAGTACCTGCAATTACATTTTCTATTGCAGTTAATCAAGAAAATGATATTACCCATTTACAACAGTTAGGACACTTTCTACATTTAGATAAATTTTTAGATTCTCATGCGACCTTATTGGGTACTCGTTTGGCAGATCTTATTAGTTATTTACCTCGTATTAAAAGACTACGCCATAAAGCTACCGTTACTGTTGATGGCTTAGGTGTAAAGAGAGTTGCTGCAATTTTGCAAGCGCAGCCGTATCACGTCACTGATATAAATGTCCAAGTAGGAGCAGTAAACTACATTGCCCAACTTACAACAGAATATGCAGTACGTGAGGTTGAGGATAGCGATGTAAATAATTACTTAATTGCTAGGAACTTACCAAATAATTCACAGAAGATGACTGTCAGTAATGATATTCCAAGACTCGATCATTACCTATGGTGGTTTCGAAGTGAAAGGAAATCATACGTTGTTGAACAAAGAGGTATTCCTGCTGTTTATGTATGGCATCAGCATATATCTGAAAAATCGAATGATTATTTATATGGTGGATGGTTTACGGCGTGCAATGATGTGCCTTTTAATTTGGCTATGCTGACCCTTCAATGGCAACTTGAGTTTTGTAAAGCGAGTCATCCCAATGCTATTTGGCTTGCGGTGATCCATAAAGACAACAAATTTGTAAATTTGCTAAATCGCTATATGGGATTTGTGGCAATACCAATACATTCAAAAGAATATAAAGTAACGCAACAGTTATTTCCTTTGGCCGATGAGCAGTTTAATTTTGTAATGTGGGACCCAAATGCACAATAAAAATATATACCAGCTTGTTCAATCACATACGGTTACTCAACCTGAGAAAATTGCGTGTATATATCAACAGACCCAAATTAACTACCAACAACTAATAAATAAGGTTGATTCTTTAGCTGCTGGCCTGACTCAGTTAGGAATTAAGCAAGGACATAAAGTTGCGTTATTTTGTCCAAATAACCTCGAGTTTACATATTGTTTATTAGCTGCGGCTAAACTGGGTATTGCGCTTGCGCCATTACCACTAACTCTTAAAGGACAGGCTTTATCAAAAGCGTTACAAGTAGCTGATTGCGAGTATGCTATAGCATGGATAAGTGTGGCTGAACAACTTGTTAATAATGATGTTTTAGCTTCCGACAATATAATTACGATAGGTGGCAATAGTGATAACTTGATTGATTTGGTCAATGTAATGTCTGCATCCACGGCGCAATATGATGAGTTTCCAGTAGAAAATATCAATTTACCTTATATTCTTACCATGACTTCAGGTTCTACTGGTCAACCTAAGCCAATAGTATTTACTCAAGCGACTAAAATTGTTCGCGCATTTGATGCGACGGCTCAGTATTACCAATTAGATAAAAGCGATGTTGTGTTGGTTTCAACACCTTTATATCATTCACTTGCACAGCGCTCTTTACTGATGCCACTAATGTTGGGCGCAAGTGTAGTTATTTTACCCAAGTTCTCAGTTAATGCTTGGCTTGATGCAATCAATACTCATAAAATTAGTTTTTTATTTGCTGTTTCAAGTCAACTAAAGGCCTTGATCCCAGAGTTAGCAAAAGCGCAGTTAACAAGCTTGAAGTGTGTTGTATCATCTTCTGCAACGCTTGAAAGCGACGACAAAAAGTCACTGTTATTAGCCTTGAATTGCCGTTTTCATGAATGTTATGGGGCATCAGAAATGGGGGTGATCAGTGATTTTGATATAACCGAGCCGAATGTACCGATCAATAGTGTAGGTAAGCCTTTACCAAATCTGAAAATAAAAATATGTGATGCTGAACGTAATACTTTGTCTAATGGTAATATCGGTGAAATAGCTTGTCGCTCACCAACTGCGTTTGCACAATATTATAACTTACCAGAGCAAACTGCGCAGAGTTACGACAGTGATGGTTATTTTTTTACTGGTGACCTTGGTTATTTGGATGATGATAATTATCTTTATTATGTTGGTCGAACAAAAGAAGTTATTAAATCGGGCGGGATCAATGTTTACCCGAGCGATATTGAGTTGGTAACTAATTACTTACCTTGGATTGCTGAGTGTGCGGCTTTTGGAGTAAGTGATGATAAATTTGGAGAAGTCATTTTATTATCTTTTGTTTGTAATGATACTGCGCCAGTGAATGCAAAAATGCAGTTGCAAATGCATTTATTCAAAGAACTTACTGACTATCAGCAACCGCGAATTTTGTTTGAGATGAAAAGACTGCCAAAAACCGAAATGGGTAAAATCCATAAACCGAGTATCAAGCAGGCATATCTAGAGAGTTGTAATTAAGCGTATTACACGCTTTCCCAGCCAAGTGTTTGTGTCGAACGTTTAGCAGCAGCAAATAACTTTAAGCCATCTGCGGCGTGTTCTAAACCAAATACGTATGGTTGGTTATTTTCTTGCCCTAGTTGAAAACATTGTAAATCTTCAGCGATGTCGCTGTATAAGTTTGCAAATGCTTCTACAAAACCAGTGGGGTGGCCTGGTTTCATGCGGTTATATCTAAATTGGTGGGCGTAGTCGCACTGACCCGCTCGGTCTAATATCTCTCGCCTACCATCATTAAAATTTAGTTCTAACTCATCGGGGTTGAGCTGTAACCATTTAGCACTTCCGGTATCTCCATACACTCTGATCTGTAAACCGTTACGATGACCAATAGCCGTTTTTGACATCCACATGCTGCCTTTGACGCCACTGGCATACTTTACTAGCATTTGTACGTCATCGACTAAATTAGCATATTGAGAGTGGTTACTAAATTCAGCTAATGTGTGAGTTGGTTCCTCACCCAATAAAAAGCTACTTAGGTGATGAAGGTGAACACCTAAATCTAAGCAAATGGTTGGTACTTCAGCATCTCGCAGACGCCACGCCTGCGGTTGTGATGTTTTTCCCGCGATATCGGGGGGCGGCGAAAGCCTTCTTGCGGCATTTCTAAGTGAATTTTTTGAATTGTTCCCAGCTTTCCTGAATTTATTAAATGCTTTAACTCACGTACCATTGCATAGCCACTGTAGTTAAAAGTAACAGCTAAAAATTGTTTCTTTGGATCATAATAAGGGCGAAGAGTTGCAATTTCTCGTGGTCCACAAACCATCGCTTTTTCACAGATTACGGGTAATTTTTTTCGAATAAATACTGTAAAACTTCTAAATGATGCGGTGTTGGAGTGAGCACTACAAAAGCATCAATGTGACCCTTTTCAGCTTCGACCATTTCTTTCCAATCTGCGTAAACACGTTCTGCTGGGATCCCCCAATGAATACCTGTAGCTTGATTATTTTCTTGATTACGACAAAAGGCACCGGCAACAACTTGAAATTTATGATCCATGTGAGCTGCGCAAAAGTGCACATAACCAACAGCTGACGTGTTACCCCCGCCAATAAAAGCAAGTTTGAAAGTCGGGTGAGTTTGTAACATAGTTGCCTCAAGGTTCATTAAATAATATGTTTATATCGTCAAAAAGGTTGAAAACTTTAATTTAAGATTTGCTGTAGAGTGTTCAGTACAAAATGCACTTCTTGCTCTTTCAACGATGGATGAAGAGGAAGGGTGATAGCACCTTGATAATATTTTTCAGCATTAGGGAAGTCACCAACCTTAAAGCCTAGAGTTTGATAGTATGGCTGTAAATGTATTGGAATATAATGAACGTGGCCAATGATCCCAGCTGCTCGAAGCTGAGTTACAGCGTTTTTATGACGAGTTGTATTGCTATTATTTAGTTGAATTATGTACAAGTGATAAGCGGAATAACAGGTATCAATTTGCTGTAATGGACGAACCAAATTTAAATCAAGATGTGTATCATATATTTTAGCAAGGTGATGTCGCTGCTTAACAAATTCGTCAACTTTACTTAGTTGGCTAAGCCCTAACGCTGCGTGTAAATCAGTCATACGATAATTAAAGCCAAGCTCGATTTGCTGATAGTACCAAGGTCCATGACTTGCATCGGTCATTTCACTTTCATCTGATGTGATCCCATGGCTTCTTAATCGTTTTAAACGCTTTGCTAAATTATCATCATTTGTAACCGCCATACCGCCTTCAGCTGACGTGATGATTTTCACAGGATGAAAGCTGAATACGCAAATATCTGAAAACTCACAATTACCAACAGGTTTATCTAAATATTTAGCACCAATGGCGTGAGAGGCATCTTCGATAATTTTAAAATCATATTTAGTAGCGAGCTGATGAATGGCTTGCATATCGCATGATTGACCCGCCAAGTGTACCGGTATGACAACTTTAGGTAAGCAGTTATTTTTTTCTGCTATGATCAGCTTCTGCTCAAGTTCCTTAATCGACATGTTGCCGGTATCTAAGTCAATATCAACAAAGTCAATCTTAGCACCACAATAAAGTGCGCAATTACTTGATGCTACAAAAGAAATAGGAGATGTCCAGACTATATCGTTTTCTCCAACGCCTAATGCTAGGCATGCGATATGTAACGCCGATGTTGCACTATTTACTGCAATGCCATGCTTTACTTTACAGTAACTAGCAATGCCAGCTTCAAATGCAGGTACTTTAGGACCTTGCGTGAGCCAGTCAGATTGTAAAACATTGAGTACCGCATCAATATCTGCTTGGTCAATAGATTGCTTTCCATATGGGATCATAAAAGTGCCTGAATATTAAAAGCTGCTATTTCTTCTATTGTCAAAAAGTGGGGGTTACTTAAAGAACTATACTCAAACCCGACTTCAACTTTTTTACCGCGCTCATTTAATGCGTTTGTATCAAAACTATTGCTGCGACTACTAAATTTAATACCAGGTGCAATCACAAAATGATCATCAAATTCGTAGGTATCAAAACACAAATCAGAAGGGCACATCACCTCATGTAATTTTTCACCTGGGCGAATACCAATATTTTTTTGTGGCAGGTTTGGTGCCATAGCTGTTGCTAAATCTGTAATACGAATTGATGGGATCTTGGGAACAAAAATTTCTCCCCTAACATCCTCTCAAAGTTAGTTAAAACAAAATCAACACCTTGTTGTAGGCTTATCCAAAAGCGGGTCATTTCTTCATGGGTGATAGGGATATGGTCGCGGCCTTGGTCAATAAACTTTTGGAAAATAGGCACTACTGAACCGCGCGAGCAGACTACATTACCGTAGCGAACAACTGAAAATGTGGTGCGATTACCACCGGCAATATTATTAGCGGCAACAAACAATTTATCGGATGCTAATTTTGTCGCACCATATAAATTAATTGGGTTGGCTGCTTTATCAGTAGAAAGCGCAATGACTTTTTCAACATTATTATCTAAGGCAGCATCAATGACATTTTCAGCACCATTGATGTTAGTTTTGATGCATTCCATCGGGTTATATTCTGCGGCAGGGACCTGTTTAAGAGCTTGCAGCATGAATAACGTAATTTACTCCTCGCATTGCACGGCGTAAGCGGTCTTTGTCGCGTACATCACCGATGAAGTAACGCATACATGGTTGATCAAAGTCTTGCTGCATTTCAAATTGTTTTAACTCATCACGAGAGAAAATAATTATTTTTTTGGCTTGTATCGCTCAAGTAACGTTTTTACGTATTTTTTACCGAATGATCCGGTACCACCGGTAATTAAAATTGTTTTGTTATCGAACATAGTTTTACCCAAGTTATTTATCATTGGCGTAGTTATAGTAAAAAATTAAATACGCAAAAAGTGAAATTTAATACACTGCTCAGTACTTTACCTATTAACAGAGTAGGTTAGCAAGCACGATGCCAAGTTAATTTAATTAAACAATGGTACAAAGTGCAAAATTTGGCAAATTAAGCTATAATTTAACCAATCAGCGTGTCGGAGCCTGTTATGAAAATTCAATCACCAGCAACTAGTTTTTTAAACCAAACACAGCAAACCAGTAACAAGCTTGCAGAGCAACTTGCTACGGGTAAAAAAGTCAACTCTGCGGCAGATGATGCCGCTGCATTACAAATAATTAATAGATTAACCTCCCAGCAAGACGGTTACAGCCAAGCGGTGAATAATGCCTATGATGGTATTTCTTATTCGCAAGCGACCGAGTCAAACTTGTCGGGTGTCAACGATGCTGTCTCGCGTATTCGTGAATTATCTATCCAAGCAGGTAATGGGGCATTAAATGATAATGACCGTGCTGCTTTGCAAGAAGAAGTAGTGCAGTTACAAAGTCAAATTACAGAGACGTTTGAAAATGCTAATTTTGCAGGAAAACCTATGTTTGATGGTCAGTCGGTGTCGTTTCAAGTTGGTCCAGATGCGAATGCAAATCAAACGATTACTCCTTCGGACGGTAGTTTTGCATCAGTAATATCAACAATTGATATTTCTACTCAAGCAGGTGCTCAAGCTGCAATTGATATTAGTGACCAAGCGGCGGACGAAATTAACGCCCAGCGAGCTGAACTTGGTGCTTTTCAAAATATTTTGGCAAGTACCATTAAAGGCTTAGGAACTCAGCAAGAAAATATTGCCGCGAGCCAAAGTCGAATTCAAGATACCGATTATGCTCAGGCGGTTTCACAGCAAGTATCAAATGATATTTTAGCACAAGCGTCAGTTGCACTGCGTGGACAAGCCAACCAATCGGCTGAATCTATTTTAGGCTTGCTTTAATATTAAAGATACTGCGGTAATTCTTAAGTATTACTTGCAATTAGCTAAGCGTCTATTTTTTGGCATGGTTGTCAAAAAACTGCCGCTTAGTGCTTGCATCCCTCCCAAACTCGCTTACAATTTAAATTATTAATAGCTTGTAGTAACTGTGGTTCGCTAAATAATGATCTTGATCTTAGATAATAATAATAATCGTGCGATTGGTTTACATGCTGCGCTTACCTTTATTGGTGAGGCAGTGCAACTGCTTGATGATGCAAGCCTTGAACAAGAATGTGAAAAATACCAAAAGCAGTCATGTATGGTAATCCTCGGCGCATTACAAAGTTTAGATCATGAGAGCGTGATCAAGCGCCATCCAACAATACCATTTCTATTAATTGGTGAAACCCTTAAATCACTGTTGAGCATTGCCAATGTAGTTGGCCTTATCTGTGAACCTTTTAACCATGATGTAACGACTCAATTACTGCATGATTGCCAACAGTATCAACGGATGTTACCAAATGAGCATAAACACGCAAAACCGCACAAAACCTTTGATGGCTTAGTTGGTGAAACTGAAGCGGTTAAAGATGTACGCTTTTTAATTGAACAAGTTGCTAAAACGGACGCTAATGTATTAATTTTAGGCGAATCAGGTACTGGTAAAGAAGTGGTTGCTCGTAATGTTCATTTACTATCAAAACGTAATACAGGGCCATTTGTACCCGTTAACTGTGGGGCGATACCTGCGGAGCTGTTAGAAAGTGAGTTATTTGGTCATGAAAAAGGCGCGTTCACTGGTGCTATTTCAGCGCGTAAAGGCCGCTTTGAACTTGCCCAAGGTGGGACGCTTTTTTTAGATGAAATTGGCGATATGCCGCTGCAAATGCAAGTAAAGTTATTACGAGTGTTACAAGAGCGCAGCTATGAGCGGGTTGGTGGTACAAAACCAATTCAAGCGGATGTGCGGGTGATTGCTGCAACACACCGTGATCTTGAAAAAATGATAGAGCAAGGAAGTTTCCGCGAAGATTTATATTATCGACTCAATGTTTTTCCTATCGAAAACCCATCACTTGCAGAACGTGCTGATGATATTCCATTATTATTAAAAGAGCTAATGCGCCGTATTAATGAGCAAAGTGGTACTACCGCTAAATTTACCGAGCGCGCAATTGATAGTTTAAAAGAGCATACATGGCCGGGTAATATTCGCGAGTTAGCGAACTTAGTTGAGCGTATGGTGATCATGTTACCAGATAAAGTGGTTGATATTCCCGATCTACCAGCAAAATATCGTTATATTGAAGTTGATGCTTATGAACCACAATATCCCGAAGAGCTTATGGAGCGTGATGCTTTCAATGATATTTTCAGTACTGGTTTTAGTGATTACGACGATGAGCCAGAAGTTGAAGCAATTCAGCCATCAGCAGACCTTTTACCCGACGAAGGGATTGAGCTAAAAGATTATTTAGCTGAGCTGGAAATTAGCCTGATCACTCAGGCCTTAGAGCGTTATGATTATGTCGTAGCGCGTGCTGCGGAGATCTTGGGTGTACGCCGCACAACCTTAGTTGAAAAAATGAAAAAATATAACCTATCACGAGATTAACAGCTAAGAGCAGGTTTTAGGTGTCAGGTAGCAGGTTTTAGGCAGAAATTAACCAAGTACGATGGTAATTACACCTTTAGAATGGGCTTCGTCATTACTTGTAGGCGTTAAGCTTGCTGACGCGCACACCGTCTTTAATTCGGGGTGTGCTATGGTGAATATCACTAAAAACCTTTTGCACAAAGAGAAGACAATGAGGGTAAATGAGAAGAAAAATGCCACGGGCTTCGAGCGACGAGCTTCGAATACCCTAAAATCTAATACCTTTATTTTTACCTCATAAGCGCAGCGCACTCTTAACCTCTTTGTGAATACATTTTAATTGCGCGGGATAAACCCGCGCCTACAAGATTAATTGCGCAAAGAGAAGATTTTCTAGCACCTAGCACCTAGCACCTTTCACCTAGTATTTTTCAATAATCTCTGCTTTTCTAAAACAATCATTACTATGATCATTCACCATACCACAGGCCTGCATATGGGCGTACACTGTGGTTGGACCTAAAAACTTAAATCCCCGTTTTTTTAAATCTTTTGCAAATGCAGTTGAGGCCTCTGTAATTGCAGGGTAGTCACTAAGTTTATCTAACTCATTCACTAACGGCTTACCACCTACAAACTGCCATTGATAGTTACTGAAGCTGCCAAATTCTTGCTGAATTTCAATAAAACGTTTGGCGTTATTTATAGTTGCTACAATTTTTAAACGATTACGTATAATTGTTTCATCAAGCATTAATCGTTCAACATCGTGCTCGTTCATTTGTGCGACTTTTTCTACATCAAAATCCAAAAATGCACGACGATAGCCATCACGTTTCTTTAAAATCGTATACCAACTTAATCCTGCTTGTGCTGATTCCAGAGTAATAAATTCAAAAAGTGTTTGGTCATCATATACTGGGATCCCCCATTCATCATCGTGATAGGCAACATAGTCATCTTTACTGGTATCGAGCCAAGGGCAGCGACATAAATTTGTTGAATTCATAGTGTCTCCTTGCTTTGCTTATTTTAGTTTGTCATTTTTTTGTCGCGTTATTTATACGCTAAGCAAATGAAATTAATCAATATAATTGTTGGTACAATTTGTGCATTTAGCTAGTTAGATCCTGTAAACGAGAATGCATTATGGCCTTAGCTAATGTCTTAAAACCACAATTTATCACAGCGACCCAGTATAACCCATGCTTACTGCAAGAAGAGTACATTGGTGAGTTAAGTGAATTACGCCAGCAAGCCAGTTGGTTAAGTCATTTAGTAGATACAATGCCTGCGGGTGTTGTGGTGCTTGATGGTCGCGGTTTGATCGCTAAAGCTAATCAAATCGCAACAGACATGTTAGGGGAACCACTCGAAGGTGAAAAGTGGTTCAGTGTGATCCAGCGCTCGTTTCGGCCCCAACAAGATGATGGCCATGAAGTATCGCTAAAAGATGGACGCTTAATTAAGTTAGAAATAACGGCATTAGCGCCAGAGCCAGGGCAATTAATCTTAATGACTGACTTAACCGAAACGCGTCGTCTACAAACACGCGTTGCACATATGCAGCGTTTAAGTGCATTGGGTAAAATGGTGGCATCTTTGGCACATCAAGTGCGAACACCACTGTCTGCTGCGATTTTGTATGCCGCTAATTTAGGTTCAAAGCGGTTACCCGAAAGCTCTCGAGGCAATTTTCATACTAAGTTAATGTCGCGTTTAAAAGATCTCGAAACCCAAGTAAACGATATGTTGTTGTTCGCAAAAAGTGGCGATCAGCAAGTTGTTGAACATGTTTCCATGCAGCAATTATTAACTGAAGTGAAAACTGGCGCTGATGCTATGGTCGCACTTAATAATAGTGAACTTCAGGTCAGTTTACCTGAGCCTGATATCGAGATAATGGGCAATAAAACTGCGCTTGCCAGTGCCATTCAAAACCTTATTCACAATAGTATTCAAGTCATTGGCAGTAATGCACTCGTTCAATTAAGTGCGCAGCGGGATGCGAGTGACCCCGAGCTAGTGTGTATTACTGTAAGTGATAATGGCCCTGGGGTCGATTTAAGCTTACTTGATAAATTATTTGAACCATTTTTTACTACCCGAAGCCAAGGCACAGGTTTAGGCTTAGCGGTGGTTAGTTCAATCGCAAATGCACACCAAGGACGAGTTGAAGTAACGAACAATGCTCAAGGCGGAGCCTGCTTTAGTTTACTGTTACCTATTTGTACAAAGTCAACATCGGCGGAGGCAATATGAACAACACGATTTTAGTGGTTGAAGATGATGCAGGGCTTCGTGAAGCCTTGATTGATACGCTTGAAATGTCTGGAATAGATTGCGTTGCGGCTGACAGTGCCGAGCAAGCTATGGTGCTACTTAAAAAAGACAGCTTTTCGCTGGTCGTGAGCGATGTGCAAATGGGCGCGATGAGTGGTCTTGATTTACTGCGCAGCATAAATCTTAATTACCCTGATCTACCGGTTTTAATGATGACAGCGTATGCGACTATTGATGATGCTGTTGAGGCTATGCGGTTAGGGGCAATTGACTATATGGCCAAACCGTTTGCGCCCGAAGTGCTACTTAATATGGTAAGCCGCTATCTACCTGAGCCGGAAAAAGAAACTGACGGGCCGATTGTCGCTGATCCGAGTAGTATTCAGCTATTAGAACTTGCAAGTCGGGTTGCTAAATCGGATGCTAGTGTGATGGTGCTTGGTCCTAGTGGCTCAGGTAAAGAAGTACTCGCACGGTTTATCCATGATAAATCAGATCGTGCAGAGCAGCCATTCGTCGCAATAAACTGTGCTGCGATCCCTGAAAATATGCTCGAAGCTACATTATTTGGCTACGAGAAAGGCGCGTTTACTGGTGCGATTCAAGCTTGTCCGGGTAAATTTGAGCAAGCACAAGGTGGCACAATTTTACTTGATGAAATCACTGAGATGGATTTAGGCCTACAAGCTAAGTTATTACGTGTATTACAAGAACGCGAAGTTGAACGTTTAGGTGGTCGCAAAACTATTAAGCTGGATGTGCGTATTTTGGCTACCAGTAACCGTGATTTAAAAGAGGCTGTGGCTAAGCACCAGTTTAGAGAAGATTTATATTATCGATTAAATGTATTTCCGTTGATGTGGCGTCCACTTTGTCAACGTCCAGGCGATATTGTCGTGTTGGCAAAGCATTTAATTGAACGTCATCTCAATAAAAGCAAAGAGCCTATCGCTGTACTTAGCGAACCGGCAGAGAAAAAATTATTAGCTCATACTTGGCCAGGTAATGTGCGTGAACTGGATAATGTGATCCAGCGTGCGCTGATATTACGCCACGGTGATATGATTGACGAAAGTGCTATTTTTATTGAAAATTTAACCCAGACTCCTCTAACTGCGGCTTTATCAGCAAGTTTAGTGCCGGCTAATTCAGCACCAGAAAGCACTACTTCGGCGGTTACAAGTTCACCAACTAATGATGCTTATTATGATCTGCAAGCGCCAGCAATAAAAGCCACAGCACAACGCAATCAGCTGCGTGAAGAATTACCAAGCTTGGATTCGGGAAGTTACAAAGATGAACTTAAAGATAAAGAGCATAGAATTATTTTAGAAACCCTAAATCGTTGTCAAGGCAAGCGTAAAGATGTAGCTGAAACATTAGGGATCAGCCCACGAACATTACGTTATAAATTGGCTCAAATGCGTGATTTGGGGATCACCTTACCTGCTTAAGCCTCTATAATTTTTGTTTTCCTTCACTATTTAATTTACGCTCAGCCTTGCTGGGCGTAAACTTGTCAAAACTCTGACAACTAAAATAAATCTTAAGCTTCTGATATTTATTGGTTTATTAGTTGGCATGCTTTGTGCTTTATTAAGTTATTAGTAAACTGCATCGTCAGAGACAATTATGAAAATTCAAAACAGCGCATTATTTCAAGAAATGCAATCTATGGCTCTCGAAGCTGGTCGTAGTAATCAAGTAAACAAATTACCGACTCAGGCGCAGCCTACTTCGAGCGCCCAATTTGGCGATTTGTTAAGTGATGCACTCAATACAGTGAATGGCCTTCAAGCTGATGCGAAACAAAAAGTCGTAGCGGTTGAAATGGGCGATCGAAATGTGTCATTAGCGGATGCAATGATCGCATCACAAAAATCGTCAGTTGCCTTTGAAGCTACGGTGCAAGTTCGTAACAAACTTGTAGAAGCCTATAAAGAAATCATGAACATGCCTGTTTAACTAGGTAGTGGAGAATTATTGTGGCGCAATCTAATCAATCAACAGATCTTGCTTTGGCCGGCGGCGGTATCGACCAAACTGATAATGACGATCAACAAGAACAAAAGTCAGGCTATTTAAGTGCATTAAACGGCGTTGATGTATTGCGTCAGGTTACTCTAATTATTGCATTAGCGATTTGTTTAGCGATTGCTATTTTTGTGATTATTTGGGCACGTCAACCAGATATGCGTCCACTTGGAAAAATGCCAACGGAAGAGCTAATTCAAACGCTCGACTTTTTAGATGCACAAAAAATTGACTATCAACTTGATGGCAATGTGGTTTCTGTTCCTGAAAATGAATATCAAAATATTAAATTGTTAATGACCCGCGAAGGTATTGAGCAAGCGCCGAACTCGGGTACTGATATTATCATGCAAGATATGGGTTTTGGTGTTAGTCAGCGTTTAGAGCGTGAACGTTTAAAGCATGGTCGTGAACAACAACTAGCGCGTACGATTGAGGAACTACAAAATGTCACGCGTGCTAAAGTATTATTGGCAATACCGAAAGAAAATGTTTTTGCTCGTCGTGAGAAAAAACCATCCGCAACAGTGGTATTAACTTTAAAACGTGGTCGTATGCTCGGTAGTGAAGAAGTGGACGCCATTGTTGATATTATTGGTTCAGCAGTGCAAGGTTTAGAGCCGTCACGAGTAACTGTAACAGACCAAAATGGCCGATTACTTAATTCAGGATCGCAAAGTGCGTTAGCTGCTCGCTCACGCAAAGAATACGATATTGAACGTAAACGTGAACAAGAATATCTAGATAAAATAGATGGTATCTTAATGCCAGTTATTGGTATGGGTAACTACACTGCACAAGTCGATTTAAGTATGGACTTTAGTGCGATTGAAGAAACTCAAAAACGCTACAACCCTGATTTACCGGCGGTACGCAGTGAAACCACCTTTGAAGAAAACAACATCGGCGGGTTAGCTATCGGTATTCCTGGCGCGCTGACAAATCAGCCTCCAACAGATTCAAATATTCCTGAAATTGCCGGTCAAGGTGGTGCAGGCTCTGGTTCATCACCCAGTCGCACTCACAAAGAAGCGACACGTAACTATGAACTTGATACTACTATCTCCCACACACGTCAGCAAAGTGGTGTTATTCGTCGAATTAGTGTGTCTGTGGCAGTCGATTATGTGGCAAAAGTGGGTGAAAATGGTGAAACGACTATGGAGCCTCGCTCAGTTGAAGCACTGTCAAATATTCGTCGTTTACTGCAAGGTGGTGTGGGTTTTGACTTACAGCGTGGTGATGCATTAGAAGTAGTGACAGTACCGTTTGTACGTGAACCGATGGACTTAGCTATTGAAGTGCCACTGTGGGAACAAAACTGGTTTATGAAAGTTGTGCGTTTAGTGCTTGGCGCATTGGTTATTATAGTGCTAATCATGGCGGTGGTTAAACCTATGCTGAAACGCTTGATTTACCCAGATGATACCCTTGAAGAGTATGATGATGATGCGCTTAGTTCTGGTGTAGATATTGGTGATAACACCCTAGATATGCTAAATAAAGATTTTGATTCTGCTTCGGTTGGCTTCTCAAGTGATGGTACACTACAGTTACCAGACCTACATGGCGATGAAGACTTATTAAAAGCTGTTCGTGCCTTAGTAGCAAATGAGCCAGAACTCTCCTCACAAGTTGTGAAAGCGTGGTTAACTGAAGATGACTGATCAAGAACAAAAACAACTGCCAGCAGCGTTTGATGTTGATAAATTAGACGGTGTAGATAAAGCCGCAATTTTATTGCTAAGCTTATCCGAAGAAGATGCAGCGCAAATATTAAAGCACCTTGAACCTAAACAGGTGCAAAAAGTGGGTATGGCAATGGCGGCGATAGATGATCTATCGCAAGCCAAAATCAGTGCCGTGCACAATTTATTTATAGAACAAATACAAAGCTTTAGTATGATTGGCTTCCAATCAGAAGATTTTATCAAAAAAGCGCTTACTGCGGCACTTGGTGAAGATAAAGCGGCAAGCCTGATAGATCAAATTGTTATGGGATCTGGTGCCAAGGGTCTTGATTCATTGAAATGGATGGACTCAAAGCAGGTTGCCAATATTATTCGCAATGAGCATCCGCAAATACAAACTATCGTTTTATCGTATTTGGAGCCTGAGCAATCGGCCGAAATTTTAGCGCAGTTTCCTGAAAAAGTGCGCTTAGATTTAACCATGCGAATCGCCAACCTTGAAGAAGTTCAACCTGCGGCTTTACAAGAGTTGAACGAGATAATGGAAAAACAATTTGCCGGACAAGCTGGTGCGCAAGCTGCAAAAATGGGCGGCTTGAAAGCGGCGGCAGATATCATGAACTATCTCGATACTAATATTGAAGGTCAGTTGATGGATTCTATCCGTGAGCATGACGAAGAGATGTCGCAACAAATCCAAGATTTAATGTTCGTATTTGAAAACTTAATGGATGTTGATGATCGTGGTATTCAAGCTATCTTGCGAGAAGTCCAACAAGATGTACTGATGAAAGCCATCAAAGGTACTGATGATGCATTGAAAGAGAAAATCCTCGGCAATATGTCAAAACGGGCTGCAGAGATGCTTGCTGATGATTTAGAAGCAATGGCACCTGTGCGGATCAGCGAAGTTGAAGCCGCGCAAAAAGAGATCTTATCTACGGCACGTCGTCTCGCTGATTCAGGTGAAATTATGCTTGGTGGTGGTGGTGGTGAGGAGTTCTTGTAAACCATGAGCAAACCTACTCAATATCAAGGTCGTCCTTTACGTGCCAGTGAAGCAGTTGATGAATTATTAGAAAACTGGCCAATTCCAGATGTTACGCAAGACACTCGAAAATTCGATGGTCGTTCAACGGCGTTTGGTACACCGCTGGCCGATTTATATCGTAAAGAGCTTGAAGAAAGTGAACAAGCACTAGAGCCCGAAGAGCCTGAGCTGCCCTCGTTAACGATGGCTGAGCTGGAACGAATTCGTCAAGATGCCTACGAAGAAGGCTTAAAACAAGGCCACGAGCAGGGTTATATTGATGGTTTTGAAAAAGGCGTAGGTGAGGGAAAAGAAGCCGGTTATAAAGAAGGCATTGAGCTTGGTAAAACACAAGGTCAAGAAGAAGTAAAACCACTGATTGAAGAACAACTAACGGGTCTAAAAGTATTGTTGGATAGTTTGTCAGCGCCATTAGCTAAAGTCGATGATGACGCCGAAAAGCAACTTGTACAGTTAACCGTAATGCTAACCGAAGCGTTAGTTTATCAAGAAATTAAAACCTCCCCTGAAATCATTTTGCAAAGTTTAAAGCAGTGTATCGATGCGTTAGCCAATGAGCAGCAAAGTGTGCGTATTCATTTACATCCTGAAGACATTGAACTGGTTAAAAATAGTTATGGTGAAGCTGCACTAGCTGAAAACCATTGGCAGTTAGTTGCAGAGCCGACTTTAGATCGCGGCGGTTGCCAAGTAAAAACACCTCAGTCATCTATTGATATGACTATAAAAACCCGCGTCAAAGAAACGTTGGATAGTTTTTTGCATAGTAGTGGTATCTAACGCTATTTTTGGTTTGCAATGAGTTCTCAACCACGCCCATTAAGTGAACGTTTACAACAGTATCAAAAACATATTCATAGTCCAACGCCTGCTGTTGCGGGAATTTTAACCCGTGTTGTAGGGTTAACATTAGAGGCGAAAGGATTACGCGCGCCAGTTGGCAGCCAATGTAAAATTGAAACCATGCATGGTTTTGTTGATGCTGAAATTGTTGGTTTTAATGATCAGACGCTTTACTTGATGCCAAATGACCATATTTCTGGTGTACTACCTGGAGCGCGAGTGATCCCACAAGTAAATGATACCGGACTGCCTGTTGGTATGTGTTTACTTGGTCGTGTTGTTGATGGCTTAGGGCGTCCGTTGGATGGGCTTGGAGCTATTAAAGCAGAGCATTACTTAAAATTTGCACAAAATTCCATTAACCCATTATCTCGACGACCAATTACGCAGCCGATGGATGTTGGCGTACGCGCTATTAATTCAGTGATAACTGTTGGCCAAGGCCAGCGCATGGGGCTATTTGCAGGCTCAGGCGTGGGTAAGTCGGTATTACTGGGTATGATGACCCGAGGCTCAGAAGCTGATGTAATAGTTGTTGGTTTAGTGGGGGAGCGTGGCCGCGAAGTAAAAGAATTTATCGAAGAAATACTCGGTGTGGAAGGGCGTAAGCGTTCTGTCGTAGTTGCTGCTCCCGCCGATGCATCGCCATTAATGCGATTAAAAGGTTGTGAAAGTGCGGTAACTATCGCGGAGTACTTTCGCGATCAAGGCTTAAATGTTTTATTGCTACTGGATTCTGTAACGCGTTATGCCATGGCTCAGCGCGAAATAGCGCTTGCGGTTGGTGAACCACCGGCGACTAAAGGTTATCCGCCCTCAGTATTTGCAAAGCTACCCGCGCTGGTGGAACGTGCTGGTAATGGCGGCGAAGGGCAAGGCTCTATCACAGCGTTTTTTACTGTACTGAGTGAAGGGGATGATATGCAAGATCCGATTGCTGATGCGGCGAGAGCCATTTTAGACGGTCATATCGTGTTATCCAGAGAGCTCGCTGACAGTGGTCATTATCCTGCTATTGATATAGAAAAATCGATTTCACGGGTGATGCCACAAGTTGTCTCAGAAGCACACATGCAACAAGCGCGAGTGTTAAAACAAGTGTATTCAATGTTCCAGCAAAATAAAGATATGATTACTTTAGGTGCTTATCAAAAAGGCACCGACCAAATGCTTGATCAGGCCATTAATATGATGCCAAGAGTGAATGCATTTCTACAACAAGGCATGAAAGATGTGATTAGCTATGACGATGGCCTACAAGGGCTTGCGCAATTATTAGGACAAGCATAATGGCAACAAATAAGCTCAATCTATTGCTGAAAATAGAAAATGATAAAGAAGAAACTTTACGGATAAATTATTTACAAGCGCAGCAAAACTTGCAAGGCAATCAACAAAAATTGCAAGGCTTGAATAACTTTCGTTTGGAGTATACTCAGCAATTACATTTAAAAGGAAAGTCTGGTTTAAGTAGTGCAGGGTTTAGTCAATACCATGCTTTTATAGCCAAAATAGAAGAAGCTATTCGTCAACAAGCCAATACCGTCAGTACTGCTAAACAAGTTGTTTCACAACGACAAAGTTTATGGCTGAAACAGCAGATTAAAGCTAAAGCCGTTGCTAAATTAATAGAAAAACAGCAGCTTAAAGCGAATGTAATCGCACAAAAAAATGAACAAAAAATGCTTGATGAATTTTCTGCAAATCAATTTTATCAAAGACGTCGCGCTCTATAGTCATCGCCCAAAACAGCATTATTTATTTATTAAAATTAGCTTAGGCATATTATTTGCTTGTTTAACGTATGAAGTATTTATTCTGGCAAACTGCGGCGGCAAATTGCCACTTTTAATCTAGGTGAATTATGGCTATTAGTGATCTTTCAGTATTTATCTCAACTGAGCAGGATGTTCAGTTAAATAAAAAAGACAGTGCCAAAGGCAGTGCGGCAACAGGTAAAGAAAGCACCGATAGTGATTTCTTTAGTGAGTTACAAAACGCTAATAATGCTGCAGAAACACCCATGAAAGTTAACTCATCTGGCGCTGTGTCAGCTGCAAGTGAAGCCGAAGTTGCTGCTGAAAAAGCGCAAAAAACGCCCACTGACAGCAGTGATGAGAAAACGATGTCAGGTGATGCTATGTCTGGTGATGCAATGCTTGCTCAGATCACGGCAGCCAACAATATGGACACTCGGGTAAATAATACGCCAACTGTTGCAAATGCCTCATTACTTTCAACGTTGGGTAAATACAGTGAAGAAAAAATAGATCCGAAGCTTATTAAAGTCACTGGACCTCGTCCAATTGATGATGTTACGCCTATTATTGATACAGACACTCCTGCCACTGATGATCCTATTGCACAACTAGTCGATAAACAACTAAAACCAACGCTACTTACTGAAAAAACGGTGCTGGCAGAGGCGATTGATAAACAGCTTCAACTGAAGGGAAACACCCCTCCTGATGATGCTGTGACTCCTATTATTGATGATATTCAAGTGGCAAAAGAGATATCGCAAAATAAAGCGATGACAATGCAGCCAACAAACCAACAAGTTGCAGCTACCTTAAAGAGTGGGGAAGTTGGCAATGAAACAGCTCAAATAAATATTGCTGAAAATACAAGCAAAGGTAAGCCACAAAACAGTGAAGTATTAGCTAAAGGTTTGGACGTAACGCTTGCTCAACAAGTTAAACCACAAGAAAGTGAAGTATTAGTTAAAGATTCGGACACAAGGATTGCTCAGCAAGAAAAACCTCAACAGAGTGCAGCGTTAACTGCAGATGCGCACGCAACTGTAGCTAACGTTACTGCTAACGCCAAACAAGCAACCACAAGTGCTACTGCAGTAGCAATGGACGTTGCTTCAAAGGCAGAACCAGTAGTTAAAGGTGTGGAATCAACCACTACGATTGGCTCTCAAACTGATGTAGCTGAAAAAGCAGCTACACAGGCAAAGCATAGTAACAGTGCTGTATTAGAGCAAATCAGTAAGGTATTGCTTAACTCACCAACTACAGTACAAAAAAATGAACACCCATTGTTGGCGAGCTTAACACCAGAGCAGCAAAAACAGCTACAAAATCAAGTTGATGTCATTCGTCAGCAAGATCCATCACCGGCTAACGTAACTGACTTAAAAAAAATGCTGGCTGAATTTGTAGAGCTTAATAGTAAAGAAGTTGCAAAACCTACCACGGCAGTTGCGACAATGAACACGGCAGAGCTAACCCAACTAAGTAAAGATATTTCGCTGTTGAGTCCTGTACAAAAGCAGGCATTGAGCCAGCAATTACAAAATTTTGTGAGCACTGAGCAGCCTAAGGGGGCTTTATTAACTCAGATCAATACGGCTATTGCAGAATTAGCTCAGCCAGAGAGTATTGAAAAAAAGACTGAGTCAAAAGCTCAATTGACGGTTCAGTCAATGACAGATAATTTAGTAAGCACTACAACAACCAATAGCAACACCGCTAAATCAGATACAAATAAAGTATCTGCGCCACAAGATGCACTTATAAAGGCCGCGAGCAAAGAGCAAGAAGTGAAACTGGCAGTGCAAGATAATGTTCTAAAAAGTGAGCAACTTGCTGAAAATATTAAAGCAGAGCAAAGCCCTGTGCGCGACAACACATTGACACGTGTAAATCAATTGTTTGGCCAGCTCACCGGATTAACCACTGCGGTTACGACAGCCTCGGCTGTAGAAGGAAGTGAGCAAAGCTATCAACAAGCTTTGGCAGATATGCAAGTAATGCATGCCCAGCAAGCGAGCCCTACATCACAGACAAGACAAATAAATCTTGATCCAACTGCGTTACAAGCATTGAATATCATGAAAAGTGATGCAGCCAAATTACTACAAGAACGAGTGAGTGCATTACTAAGTATCAATAATAAAGAAGCTGAAATACGTCTTGATCCGCCAGAAATGGGTAGTATGCAAATTCGTATTCGTAGCGATGCAGAACAAGCTCAAATTAACTTTGTGGTACAAAATCAGCAAGCCAAAGAAGCTCTTGAGCAATCAATGCCGAGATTACGAGAAATGTTAGCACAGCAGGGAATTGAACTGGGTGAAAGCAGTATCCAGCAGGGAAATAGTCAAAGTGATACTGGTGGTGACGGACAACAAAATGGTCGTGGTCAACAGGCAAATCAGCAACAAAATGAAGAGGAAAGTGCATTAACTCAGCAACCAATTCGAGGCTCTGGGCAACAATCTTCATCATCAATAGATTACTATGCCTAACACCTGCTATTATATGAGGTATAAGACTATAAAAATAAATAACTTGATGGTGCGCGGTGACACTCGTAATATCGCTATTATTAAGGCATAAAGGAAAGCAGCATGGCTGAAGAAGCAAACTTAGAAATTGAAGACGGTAGTAAAAGTAAAAAAAAGCTGATTATAATTATTATTGCTGTGGTATTGGTAATTGGTGGTGCAGCTGGCTTTTTCTTGATGTCTGGCTCCGACGCTGCTCCTGAAACACTTGCGGATGAATCTGTTGCATCAGCAACTGAAACTGCAGATGTAAGTGGTAGTGGTGCAAAGGTTGGCAGTGCCTTATATGTTGCGATGCCTCGACCTTTTATTTTTAACGTACCTGGTGCCAGTCGTGATCGCATTGTGCAAATAAAAGTGCAATTACTAGTGCGCGGTGATGTGAATGAAGAAACGGCTAAAAAGCATATTCCACTTATTGAAGGCACATTGCTTGGTGTGTTTTCAACCACCACCGCAGATGAGCTTGGTACTAGCGAAGGCAAAGAAACCCTACGAGTAGCAGCGCTTGATAAAGTACAAGCCGCGTTAACTGATGTAGAGGGTAGTAAAGTAATTGAGCGGGTGTTGTTTACCGGCTTTGTAATGCAATAAGGGGTCAGCGTGAGTGATTTATTATCCCAAGATGAAATCGATGCCCTGTTGCATGGTGTCGATGAAGTCGAAGAGGAGGATCTACAGGACGGTGATGATGGTAGCGGTAATACGTTGCAATACGATTTTTCTTCACAAGATCGTATTGTTCGTGGTCGCATGCCGACTCTGGAGATTGTGAACGAACGATTTGCTCGACACATGCGCATTAGCTTATTTAATATGATGCGCCGTACTGCTGAAGTTTCTATCAATGGCGTACAAATGATAAAGTTTGGTGAGTATATCCACACTTTATTTGTTCCTACCAGTCTTAATATGGTGCGCTTTCGTCCTCTTAAAGGTACTGGGTTAATCACTATGGAAGCACGGTTAGTGTTCATCCTGGTTGATAACTTCTTTGGCGGCGATGGTCGCTATCATGCGAAAATAGAAGGTCGTGAATTTACACCTACTGAGCGCCGTATTGTACAAATGCTATTAAAAATAATCTTTGAAGATTACAAAGAAGCATGGGCGCCGGTAATGGATGTGTCTTTTGAATATCTTGATTCAGAAGTTAATCCGGCAATGGCTAATATCGTCAGTCCCACCGAGGTGGTGGTGATCAGTTCATTCCATATTGAGCTGGATGGCGGTGGCGGGGATTTCCATATCGCATTGCCGTATTCAATGCTTGAACCTATTCGTGAATTACTCGATGCTGGTGTGCAATCAGATACTGAAGATACCGATTTACGTTGGAGCAAAGCCTTACGTGATGAGATTATGGATGTTGAAGTTGGAATATCAACACAACTGCTTGAAGTTGATTTAACCTTAGCGCAAATTATGGAGCTTAAGGCTGGGGATATTATTCCTGTTGAGATGCCAGAGCACATAACGGTGTTTGTCGAAGAGCTGCCAACCTTTAGGGCTAAAATGGGTCGCTCTCGTGATAACGTCGCGCTGCAAATTAGTGAAAAAATTAAACGTCCTGAATCAGTCAAATCAGAGTTGCATGTCTTTACAAAAGGTGGCAAAAAGCTTGATTCAGATGCGGAATTAGCAGAACTAGAAGATGATCTACACCTTTCCGAAGGCGTAGATTTAGACTGGTAAGAGAATAAAAAGGTTTAATAGTATGAGTGATGACCAAGATACAATGGACGAATGGGCGGCTGCTTTAGCCGAAGCCGAAGGGACCGATAGTTCTGATGGTGCCAAAGTAACTGAACTTGACGAGTTAAGTGATGCTAGACATGAAATGAGTGGCGAAGAAAAACGCAAACTCGATACAATTTTAGATATCCCCGTGACTATTTCGATGGAAGTCGGGCGTTCAAAAATTAATATTCGTAACTTACTTCAGCTTAACCAAGGTTCAGTTGTTGAGCTTGATCGTGTTGCCGGTGAGCCATTGGATGTATTAGTTAATGGTACATTGATAGCGCATGGTGAAGTGGTCGTAGTTAATGATAAATTTGGTATCCGCCTGACTGACGTGATCAGCCAAGTTGAACGGATCAAGAAGCTGCGATGAGCAGTTGGCTTTTTTATCGACTGCAGCAAGCTCAGCGCTGCCTGCAGCGACACCAATGGGCGACTTACTCTCAATGGTAATGTCTTTAATCATGGTGCTAGTACTGATTGTGGTACTGGCATTTTTGGTTAAAAAACTAAACCCCAATTTAGCAAATACCGACGAATTTAAAGTGGTGCGTAGTTTACCGTTAAGTGCGCGAGAGCGATTAATGGTCGTCGAAATTGATAATTGTCAGCACTTACTAGGCGTAACCCCGCACAGTATTAACTACCTGCATAAATTAGAGACTCCATTGACAGAAAAAGAGTTGCCAGCCCTTGCACAACGTTTTGGTAAACTCTTAAACCCACAAACTAACCACATTAAAAAGAATTAATAATATGACTAAGTGGCTGCTTATACTTTTTGCATTAGTTTTTATCCCCACAGTTAACGCCGAAGGCATTGAAGCGTTAAGTATTACGACTAATCCAGACGGTTCACAAGATTACTCTGTAACCTTGCAAGTACTGGCTATTATGACCGCGCTAAGCTTTATACCTGCAGCGGTGATCATGATGACCTCATTTACTCGCATAATCGTAGTACTGGCTATTTTACGCCAAGCAATTGGTTTGCAACAAACACCATCCAATCAAATATTGTTAGGTATGTCGCTATTTCTAAGTATTTTTATAATGACGCCGGTTTATCAAAAAGTGAATCAGCAAGCTATTGAGCCATATTTAAATGAGCAGGTGACCTCGATTCAAGCGCTTGAACTTGCCAAAGAGCCGATGAAGGAATTCATGCTCTCACAGGTGCGCATAAAAGATTTAGAAACCTTCGCTAAAATTGCTGGGTATGATAAGTTAGATTCTCCTGAAGCAACGCCATTAATTGTATTAATCCCCGCATTTATAACCAGCGAATTACAAACTGCATTTATTATTGGTTTTATGTTCTTTATTCCATTTTTGATAGTCGATTTAGTTGTGGCTTCAGTCTTGATGGCCATGGGTATGATGATGCTCTCGCCGATGATTGTGTCTATGCCGTTTAAAATTATGTTGTTTGTACTTGTTGATGGCTGGAGTTTAGTGATGGGGACTTTAGCTAAAAGTTTTGGCTTAGGCACTTGATATGGCAATACAATACTTTGCCTACAAAGGCTAGGGGGCACCATGGAACCAGAAATCTTCGTCGATATTCTCAGTAATGCATTATTTTTAGTTATTAAATTAGTATCGGCAATTGTGGTACCAGGTTTATTAGTGGGTTTAGTTGTAGCTGTATTTCAGGCCGCAACGTCAATCAATGAACAAACATTAAGCTTTTTGCCGCGGCTATTAATTACTATCAGCGCCTTGATTGTTGGAGGGCATTGGTTAACGCAAGAGTTAATGGATTTTTTTAGTCGAATAGTGTTAATTATTCCTGAAATTGCAGGCTAGTATGGAATTCCCATTTTCGGTTATTATTCAGTGGCTGAGTGATTTTTTGTTACCACTAGTACGGATCAGCTCGATGATTATGATCATGGCGGGGCTGGGTGCTAAAAATGTGCCTACGCGGATCAAGATGGGTCTAGCGGTAATGATTACTTTTTTAGTTGTACCAGTACTTCCGCCTGCGACATTTAATAACTTATTCTCTTTTGAGATGATATTGGTAGTTATTCAACAAATGTTAATCGGTGTTGCGATAGGTTTTGCTTCTGTACTGATGTTGAATACTTTTGTGTTAGCAGGGCAAATATTAGCAATGCAAACTGGCCTTGGTTTCGCCTCTGTTGTTGATCCTTCTAATGGTATGAGTGTGCCTGCTGTTGGGCAGTTTTATTTGATTCTAGCCACGCTATTATTCTTTGTATTTAATGGCCATTTAATGATGATCCAAATGGTAGTGCATAGCTTTGAGGTGCTACCAATCGACGGTAATTGGTGGGCGGTTGATCATTATTGGGACATAGTGACGTGGGGCGGCTGGATGTTTACTACCGCCTTGGTGTTATCTTTGGCGCCTTTAACAGCTATGCTGGTGATTAATATGTCGTTTGGTGTGATGACCCGTGCAGCACCGCAGTTAAACATTTTTTCAATCGGTTTTCCGTTTACCTTGGTTGCAGGTTTAGTCATTATTTGGGCAACCTTAGGTAACTTTGTTACTCAATTTGAATTTCAATGGCTAAAAATGATTGAGTTAATGTGTACTTTAGTTGGTTGTTCCCCATAGGAGAGAGTGATGGCTGAAGATTCAGGTCAAGAAAAAACCGAAGAACCCACGGGGAAAAAAGTAGACGACGCGAAAAAGAAAGGCCAGGTTGCGCGCTCAAAAGAGCTTGGCACCATGTTTGTACTTATTTTTTCAGCGATTTCATTACTTATGTACGGACCTGAGATTGGCAAGGGACTGTATAATATAATGGGTCGCATGCTCAGTTTGAACCGCAATGAAACCTACGATACTACGAAAATGTTTTCTGTGTGGGGAGCGGTGGCCGATGCGCTAGTATTTCCGATGGCGATGTTCGTGTTTATTATTGTGTTGGCGGGTATCATAGGTAATACCTTGTTAGGTGGTTTTAACTTTAGTTGGGAGGCGGCAGCACCCAAAGCCAGTAAAATGTCACCAGCAAAAGGTATAAAGCGGATGTTAGGTCCACAAGCGGGCGTCGAGTTGGTGAAATCGATTTTAAAGTTTGTGGTCGTGGCGGGCTTTGCCATTTTTTTGATCAACACCTTCTTTGATGAAATTCTTCATCTGAGTATTGAAAGTGCGCCGGGCAATATCATTCATGCCTTAGAGATACTCGCATGGATGTTTTTAGGGCTGACCTGCACCTTAACCATTATTGCTGCGATTGATGCGCCATATCAAAGCCATAAACATCACAAAGAATTAAAAATGACTCTACAAGAAGTCAAAGATGAATATAAAAATTCTGAAGGTGATCCGCAAATTAAAGCGCGTATAAGACAAACGCAAAGACAAATGTCGCAGCGACGCATGATGCAGGATGTGCCAGATGCCGATGTAGTTGTTACCAACCCTACTCATTACTCTGTGGCATTAAAGTACGACACAGAGCGCGCTGGCGCGCCTATATTAGTTGCCAAAGGCGTTGATGAGATGGCGATGCAAATTAGAAAAATAGCCATAGGTAACGAGGTACCCATTGTAGAGTCCCCCATGCTTACTCGAGCACTGTATCATACTGCCGAAGTAGGAGAACAAATCCCTGACCAACTATTTACTGCAGTCGCACAAGTTTTAGCTTATGTATTTCAGCTTAAACGCTTTCAAAAAGGCCGTGGTAAACGCCCTACAAAATTGAATAAAACACTCCCAATTCCAGATGCCTATAAGTATTGATTTGAATAATCAGTATTCTTTTAAGCTCGTAATTAATAACTTGGAATAGTTATTGCAAATTCCGTTTAGTGTCAATTTTTTGAAATTGTAGAATTATGGAATTTAAAGCTGTATTACAACAACTTAATAAAGATAAAAAAGAGTATTTAAAAGGTGTTGGTACACCTTTGCTGGTGCTCGCTGCGCTGGGCATGGTGATTTTACCGTTACCGCCATTTTTACTCGACATTCTTTTCTCGTTTAATATAGCTTTAGCATTAGTGGTGTTGTTAGTGACAGTTTACACCATGAAGCCTGTTGAATTTGGGATGTTTCCCGCAGTACTATTGATTGCAACTATTATGCGTTTGGCACTAAATGTTGCCAGTACCGAAGTGGTGCTGCTTGAAGGCCATAACGGTGGCGATTCCGCAGGTAAAGTAATCGAAGCTTTTGGTTCAGTGGTAATTGGTGGCAACTACGCAGTTGGTTTAGTGGTGTTTTTGATTTTGATCATCATCAACTTTGTGGTAATCACCAAAGGCGCAGGCAGGATCTCTGAGGTATCGGCACGCTTTACCTTAGATGCGATGCCAGGCAAACAAATGGCCATTGATGCCGACTTGAATGCGGGTTTTATTAGTGCAGAGCAAGCACGAGACCGCCGTGAAGAAGTCACCCGTGAAGCGGACTTTTATGGCTCGATGGATGGTGCGAGTAAGTTTGTAAAAGGTGATGCGATTGCTGGTATAGTGATACTGATCATCAATATTGTTGGCGGCTTGTTTGTTGGTATGATCCAGCATGATTTAAGCTTTGGTAACGCAATGGAAGTGTATACCTTACTGACCATTGGTGATGGTCTAGTTGCACAATTACCATCATTACTGTTATCTATTGGCACTGCAATTGTTGTTACTCGTCAAAATGAATCGCTCAATATGGGCGATCAATTTAAGAAACAACTCGGTAACGAAAAATCATTATTTATTGCTTCGGGTATTTTAATCGTGATGGGTTTGGTCCCGGGTATGCCACATTTTGCCTTTTTAAGCCTTGGTGCTTTACTTGGTTATTTAGCGTATTACACCCAGCAAAGTAAGCTTAAAGAAGCGGCTGCTAAGGAAGCAGAAGCTGCCAATGGCGGTGCAACAGGCACTGGTGTTGCTAACAAGCAAGAGCAAAAAGAGCTAGGTTGGGATGATGTACAACAAGTTGATGTAATTGGCCTCGAAGTTGGCTATCGCTTAATTCCATTAGTTGATCAATCACAAGGTGGCGAATTATTAAACCGAATTAAAGGAGTACGTAAAAAGTTATCTCAAGAACTTGGTTTTTTAATTCCACCGGTGCATATTCGCGATAACTTAGAGTTAGACCCAAATGCATACAGAATTACCATGATGGGTGTTTCAAGTGGTGAGGGCGAGCTTAAGCACGGTGATGAGTTGGCTATTAATCCTGGCCAAGTATTTGGTCCAATAAAAGGGATTGCTACTAAAGATCCTGCCTTTGGTCTAGACGCTATTTGGATCAAACCAGATCAAAAAGATGAAGCACAATCACTCGGTTATACCGTGGTTGATGCAGCGACTGTGGTAGCAACGCATATTAGTCAGTTACTAACTAACAGCGCGGCCTTGTTACTCGGCCACGAGGAAGTGCAAAATCTATTAGATATGCTGGCAAAAAGTCATCCTCGTTTAGTTGAAGGGCTAGTGCCAGATATTTTACCACTAACAGCAATTGTTAAAGTATTACAAAATTTATTAAATGAAGGCGTTGCTATTCGCGATATGCGTTCAATTGTACAAACCCTTGTTGAGTATGGCCCTCGAAGCCAAGATCCTGATGTATTAACCGCAGCAGTGCGAATTTCACTGCGCAGATTAATTGTTCAAGACGCGGTTGGAATGTCATCAGAAATCCCTGTCATAACCTTGGCGCCTGAGTTGGAACAGATGTTGCATCAGTCACTACAAAATGCAGGCGACGAAGGTGCCGGAATAGAGCCAGGACTTGCAGAGCGACTTCAACAATCATTAAATGAAGCGCATCAAAACCAAGAAATGGCCGGTGAACCTTCGATATTGCTAACGTCAGGAATGTTACGCACTGTGTTATCTCGTTTTGTTAAGTACACCATTCCAGGATTGCGAGTGATGTCTTATCAAGAGGTACCAGACGAAAGACAGATCAAGATTGTCAGCTCAGTAGGCCAATAATCGGATTTTAAAGGGGTTGAACCATGAAAATAAAACGTTTTTTTGCTAAAGATATGCGCACCGCACTGAAAGAAGTTAAAGATGAACTCGGTGTAGATGCTGTAATCATGTCAAATAAAAAATTAGCCAATGGGGTAGAGATTGTTGCCGCCGTTGATTATGAAAAAGCAGCCCCGAAAGCACCGGCACAACCACATGTTGCTAAGGCGCAACCGCAAACGAATGCTAACTTTGTTAAACCTGCGCCACAACGTGCGCAGCATGAGCCGCAAGCTGCGGTAGCTGATAGCTTACAAGCATTATTAGAGCGCCAATCACCGCGTCCACGCTCACCTGAGCTTGCGTCTATGTTTAGCCAGTCAGGGATTGATACATCTACTCAGTATCAACCACAGCAACAACATCAAGCACAGCAAGCTCGCCATGAACCACAAGCGCATAGTGATTTTGCTCGTCGCGATACTGCGCCGCGTCCACAAACGCAAGCACATAGCTTAGGTTTTGATGATGATCTAGAAAGTGGTTTTGATGATTTAGATACTCCGATGCCAACAAAAAGTGCAGCCAAAACAGATGAAATCACCGCTATGCGTGATGAAATGGCTGCGATGCGTCAATTACTTGAGTATCAGGTATCGGGTTTGATGCAACAAGATTTAGCGCGTCGCGATCCTACTCGCGCATGCATGATCGATCGTTTAGTTGGAATGGGTATCGACAGTGAAGTTGCAGAGCAAATGGCCTGCTTTATTCCGGACGATGTGTCACGTCAGCAAGCCTGGCAAGCACTATTGCAAATGGTTGAAAACCAAATGCATACTACAAATAACGAAATCCTTCGCCAAGGCGGGGTATATGCACTTGTTGGTCCTACTGGGGTAGGTAAAACTACAACCGTGGCAAAACTTGCAGCCCTTGGCGCACAAAAATATGGTGCAGATAAAGTTGCGCTAATTACCACTGATACTTACCGTATTGGCGCTTATGAACAGTTAGCTACTTATGGCCGGATCATCGGTTGTGGTGTAAAACAAGTTAAAGATGCCAATGAATTAGCAGAAGTTTTATATCATTTACGAAATAAGCGTCTAGTATTAATAGATACCGCGGGAATGAGCCAACGTGATTTACGTTTAACTGAGCAGCTAAATACATTAATGCGTAATCAACGTGTCGATATTCGCAATTATTTAGTGCTCAGTGCGACCGCACAAATTAATGTTTTACAAGAAACCGTAAGACATTTTAAGAAGGTACAATTAAGTGGCTGTATTTTCACTAAATTAGACGAATCATTAAGTTTAGGTGAGATTATTAGTATAGCGATTCAAAATCGCCTTCCAATAGGGTATCTTACTAACGGTCAGCGCGTTCCAGAGGACATTCGGGTCGCCAATGCAGAGAAATTAGTAAAAAAAGCAGAACAATTGTATTTAAAAAGAACAAAAGCACAACATTCACGACGCCAAGCAGTAGCGTCAAGCACAGTAGGGATGTATGATTAACACAGTATTAGATCAAGCAAGTGGCCTGCGTAAAATGAGTCAAAACAATAATAACGGCGTTAAAGTTATCGCTGTAACAGGTGGTAAAGGTGGCGTAGGGAAAACTAACGTCTCACTTAACACTGCGATTGCGTTGGGTCAGCTCGGAAACCGAGTGTTAGTTCTGGATGCCGATTTGGGTTTAGCAAATTGTGATGTGATGTTAGGGCTTCGGGTTGAACGTAATCTATCTCATGTACTATCAGGTGAATGTGAGCTCGATGAAATTTTAGTTGAAGGGCCTGCAGGAATTAAAATAGTACCAGCGACGTCAGGCTCACAAAGTATGGTGGAACTTTCTCCATCAGAACATGCTGGATTAATTCGTGCTTTTAGTGAGTTGAATACCGAATTTGATATATTAATTGTTGATACTGCTGCTGGTATCTCTGACATGGTATTAAGTTTTTCGCGCGCAGCGCAAGATGTCATGGTAGTAGTATGTGATGAACCGACCTCAATAACCGACGCTTATGCATTAATCAAAGTGTTGAGTCGTGAGCATGGTGTGTATAAGTTTAAAATAGTTGCTAATATGGTGCGCAGTATGCGTGAAGGCCACGAACTATTTGCTAAGCTCTCAAAAGTAACGGATCGCTTTTTGGATGTCTCAATGGAATTGGTTGCAACAGTCCCTTATGATGAAAACATGCGTAAAGCAACTCGTCGTCAAAAAGTAATTGTTGATTTATTTCCAAATTCTCCAGCGGCAATTGCATTTAAAACATTAGCGACAAAAGCAGTTAAATGGCCTATACCTAATCAACCATCTGGCCATTTAGAATTTTTCATAGAAAAATTAGTAAACGGCTAACTATGACGGCATCGGTGAATAAAGCGATGGGATATCAATCGACACAAAATTTAAATGTGATTGTTGAGCGACATGCTTCTTTAGTTAAAAAAGTGGCTTGTCATTTGATCGCTCGTTTACCCGCGAGTGTGCAACTCGATGATTTGATTCAATCGGGGATGATAGGGTTAATTGAAGCATCAAAAAACTTTGATGCGACTAAAGGTGCAAGCTTTGAAACCTTTGCAGGCATTCGTATTCGTGGTGCGATGCTGGATGAAATGCGCCGAGGTGATTGGGCTCCTCGCTCAGTGCACCGTAATAGCCGCAGAGTTGCTGAAGCGATTAGTGAGCTAGAAAGCAGCCTGAATCGAGAACCTAAAGATAGTGAAGTTGCTGAAAAACTTGATATTACGCTAGATGAGTACCATCATATTCTTAGTGATGTAAATTCAAGTAAGGTTTTAGGTATAGAAGACTTGGGAATTGATGAAGATGTTATCACACCAGTGGGACATGATTTAGCACTAGACAAGCCCTTTAATAACGTTAAAAATGAACGTTTTAATCAATCATTATTAACAGCTATACAATCTTTACCTGAACGAGATGGGTTAGTATTGTCGCTTTATTATAATGATGAAATGAATTTAAAAGAGATTGGACATATACTCGATGTAAGCGAATCGCGTGTGAGTCAGATACATGGTCAGGCGATGATTAAGCTCAAAGCAAAAATCAATGACTGGATTAACTAGTAGTAAGTAAATATAGGTTCAGACCTCACCGGAGGATGTTTTGGATAAAAACATGAAAATTCTTGTTGTTGATGATTTTTCGACGATGAGACGTATTATCAAAAATCTGTTAAGAGATTTGGGTTTTACAAATGTACAAGAAGCTGATGATGGCTCAACAGCTTTACCGATGTTGCAGAATCAAGAATTTGATTTTGTAGTAACAGATTGGAACATGCCTGGCATGCAAGGAATTGACCTCTTGCGCGCTATCAGGGCCGATGACAGCCTGAAACACATCCCTGTTTTAATGGTAACAGCAGAAGCTAAAAAAGAACAAATTGTTGCTGCTGCACAAGCTGGTGTTAACGGCTATATCGTTAAACCATTTACAGCCGCAACACTGAAAACCAAATTGGAAAAAGTGTTTGAGCGTTTAGGTTAAATAAATAGGAGAGGCTTATGTCAGCACCAGCTGCGCCTCAGATCAGTTTAGAACAAGCCCGGCAGCTTGTGGTTTACCTTGAAAATGGTGAACAAGATAAAGCTGATCAGTTAATTATTGATGCGGCGTCAAAAGAGCAATCAGAATTATTTGCCGAAGTAGGCAAACTTACGCGTCAGCTTCATGATGCGTTGAAAAATTTTGAGCTTGATACACGTTTAGCTGATTTGACCAAAGACGCACTCCCCGATGCTAAGCAGCGTCTAAACTATGTTATGGAAATGACAGAGAACGCTGCTAATAAAACCATGGATGCTGTAGAAGCAAGTTTACCAATTGCCCAACAGCTTGCAGATGATATTTCAGACATTAAACCCACTTGGGATCGTTTAATGAATCGTGAAATTGAGCTAGGTGAGTTTAAAACATTATGCCACAGCTTAGATAAGTTCATGAATAGCTCGCAAACTAAAACGGATGAGTTGCAAGGACTCATGACCAATGTCTTGATGGCACAAGATTTTCAAGATTTAACAGGTCAAGTGATCCGTCGAGTGATAGAGCTTGTTAGAGAAGTAGAAGACAGCTTGATCCACTTGTTGACAGCATTTGGTAGCCAAGATGATAGCGAAACAAAAACAATAGCACCAGTCATTGAAAAACCGCCTGCTGAAAATACACTTGCAGGCCCTGAAGGAGCCAATTATTGATAAAGAATCTCGTGATGATGTTGTCTCAGGACAAGATGATGTTGATGATTTATTATCAAGCTTGGGCTTCTAAGAGGAGAGAACTGCATGAGCTTTGAAGTCGATGAAGATATTTTACAAGATTTTCTAGTAGAGGCTGGAGAAATTCTTGAGCTTTTGTCAGAACAGCTGGTGGAGCTTGAAAATAACCCAGATGATACCGAATTACTCAATGCAATTTTCCGTGGTTTTCATACGGTAAAAGGCGGCGCAGGTTTTTTAAGCATGACTGAGCTAGTTGACGCTTGTCACGGTGCAGAAAACGTTTTCGATTTATTGCGTCAAGGTGTTCGTAAGGTTAATTCTGAGCTGATGGACGTGATCTTGCAAGCGCTCGATACTATCAACGAAATGTTTGCGACCATCCAAAGCCGAGAAAAACCAGAACCTGCAAATCCAGAGTTGCTGGCTGTTTTACATAAATTGGGATTGCCGCCAACTGCTGAAGAACTAACTGGCGCTGCTGAGCCTGCAGACGATACTCCTGTTGTTGATGCTGATGCTATTTTAGATGATTCTGATGATCCATTTGCATTTGACTTGTTATTTGATGGTCAAGTTGATAGCGATAAAAAAGATGTTCAAATCGATGATATATCAGAAGATGAATTTGAAAGTTTGCTAGATGAGCTGCATGGAAAAGGACAAAGTCCTGTAACTCCAGCAGTAACAGTTAGCAATGAGTCATCAAATAGTGATATTACTGATGACGAATTCGATAATTTATTAGATGAATTACATGGTGTTGGTAGCTTTGGTTTGGTCAGTAATAAAGATGCTGCAAGCACCGAAAATACTGCGCCTAAACCGCCCCAAGCGTCATCAGAGCCAACTAAAAGTAATAGTCCAGACGAGATCAGCGATGATGAGTTTGAAGCATTATTAGATGAATTGCACGGCAAAGGGAGTGCACCACAAGCAGTTGCAGATACTGAGCCAACACCCGCTCAAAAACCAGCCCCTCCCCCAGCACCTGTTGCCGCAGCTAAACCTGCGCCTAAACCAGCAGTGTCTGAGCCTGCGAAAGCGGCTGAAAAGCCAGCTCCAGCGACAGCTGTTGCGAAAAAATCAGTTCCACCACAAGCTGATACCACTGTGCGCGTTGATACAAAACGCCTTGATCAAATAATGAATATGGTCGGTGAACTTGTGCTAGTGCGCAATCGCCTAGTCAGTTTAGCAACCAATACTGAAAGTGAAGCGATGGGTAAAGCCATTTCAAACCTTGATGTAGTAACTGCGGACTTGCAAGGTGCGGTGATGAAAACGCGGATGCAACCGATCAAGAAAGTGTTCGGTCGTTTCCCTCGCGTAGTACGTGATTTAGCCCGCAGTTTGAAAAAAGATATCAATTTATTGCTCGTGGGTGAAGAAACTGATTTAGATAAAAACTTAGTTGAGGCACTGGCAGATCCTTTAGTCCACTTGGTGCGTAACTCTGTAGACCACGGTATTGAAATGCCTGATGTGCGTGAAGCGGCAGGTAAAGCAAGGACTGGGACTGTAACTTTATCAGCATCGCAAGAAGGTGATCATATTTTGCTTACCATCCGAGATGATGGTGCTGGTATGGATCCCGAAAAGCTGAAAAAAATAGCAATTAATAAAGGGGTGCTTGATCACGAGCAAGCTGCTCGATTATCTGATACAGAAGCCTATAACCTTATTTTTGCACCAGGCTTTTCCACCAAAGAACAGATCTCTGATATTTCGGGTCGTGGTGTGGGTATGGATGTGGTGAAAACCAAAATTACCCAACTAAATGGTTCTGTGAGTATTCAATCTGAGCTAGGTGTAGGTACAATCCTAGAAATTAAAGTTCCGTTAACGTTGGCTATTTTGCCGACATTGATGGTGGTTGTCGGTGAGCAAACATTTGCATTACCACTGGCTGGTGTTAATGAAATATTCCACCTAGATCTAACTAAAACGAATGTAGTTGATGGCCAATTAACCATTATTGTTCGTAAGAAAGCACGACCGTTGTTTTATTTAGAACATTGGTTAGTCAAAGGTGCTGACAGATCATTACGCAAAGCTCAAGGCCATGTTGTAATTGTACAAATAGGTACGCAACAAGTTGGTTTTGTAGTGGATTCATTGATTGGTCAAGAAGAAGTTGTTATTAAACCGCTTGATGCTTTACTACAAGGAACACCTGGTATGGCAGGTGCAACGATCACGTCTGACGGTGGTATAGCGCTAATCTTAGATGTTCCAAACCTGTTAAAACATTACGCAGGTTAGTCCAATTCTTATCTTATTGTGAGAGCTATATATGGCTCTCACAGATAAAATTTACATAGAGTATGCCAATGGCAGTTAAAGTTTTAGTTGTTGATGATTCAAGTTTCTTTCGCCGCAGGGTGAGCGAAATACTCGAGCAAGATAAGGATATTGAAGTAATTGGTTTTGCGGTAAATGGCAGAGAAGCGGTAGACAAGACAAATCAATTGCGTCCAGATGTAATCACTATGGATGTTGAAATGCCTGTCCTTGATGGTATTAGTGCTGTAAAAGAGATCATGGCAGCAAATCCAACCCCAATTCTGATGTTCTCTTCCTTGACCCGTGATGGCGCAACAGCAACCTTAGACGCACTTGATGCGGGTGCTTTAGATTTTTTACCGAAAAAATTTGAAGACATTGCTCGTAATAATGAAGATGCGATTAAGTTATTACAAAATAAAGTAAAAGAAATTGGACGCAAGCGTCTATCACGCTTCAGTAGGCCGACACCGACATCAATACCTTCCGTTTCTGCACAGGTACAACAAGTCGACCTGCGATAACTCAACCTGATAGAAGTTTTAACCGCAGCACAGCGCCCGCTTCGAACATTGCAGCTAATACACGTGCTTCGGGTAAGAAATATCAAATAGTTGCAATAGGCACCTCCACAGGGGGGCCTGTCGCACTGCAAACTATTTTGACTAAGTTGCCGGCCAATTTCCCACATCCCATTTTGTTAATACAGCATATGCCAGCTGCGTTTACGCCAGCATTTGCCGCTCGTTTAAATGGCTTGTGCAAAATAAAAGTAAAAGAAGCACAACAAGGCGACCGATTAATGCCAGGCGTCGCTTATCTAGCGCCAGGTGGTCAACAGATGCTGGTTGAGGGACGAGGTGGAAATCGCACGTTACGTGTTTTTGAGGACGACAGTGCGCGGATCACTTATAAGCCCAGTGTTGACGTTACTTTTGCTAGTACAGCCAAATCTTTTCAAGGTGATGTGTTAGCTGTGGTACTTACAGGCATGGGCGCTGATGGACGAGATGGTGCAAGAATGCTCAAACAAGCCGGCGCCACTATTTGGGCGCAAGATGAAAAAACCAGTGTGGTATATGGTATGCCACAGGCGGTTGCTAACGCTGGGCTATCGTCGGCAAGTATCGCACTTGAAGAGGTTGCTAATCGGTTAGTTCGAGAAATTGGTTGTGGATAAGTTGTCGTTTTTAGGCCTGTTCGTTGCACTTTTGGCGATTGGCTATGGTTACTCACTAGAGGGTGGGGTTGTAAGTGCTTTATTTAATGGCCCAGCATTAATTATTGTTTTGGGTGGTACGTTAGGTGCTGTAATGCTACAAACACCGGCACATACGTTTAATAAAGTCTTAAGAATAAGTCATTGGGTGTTTTTTCCTCCAAGTCATGATATCGACAGAGCAATTGAGCAAGTTAAAAGTTGGTCACAAAAAGCTCGCCAAGAAGGGTATTTAGCGCTTGAAGAAGTAGCATTAACACATCCAGACCCGTACGTTGCCAAAGGCCTGAGTTTATTGATTGATGGTAACAGCGAGCAAAAACTTAGAGATGCGTTAGAAATTGATTTATTGTTAGAAAGGGAACGTTTACTTGAAGCCAGCCGGGTGTACGAGGCGTTGGGCGGTTACAGTCCTACTATCGGTATATTAGGTGCAGTGCTTGGTCTGATCCAAGCAATGTCATTTATCACTGAGCCTGAAAAGTTAGGTGCGGGGGTTGCGACGGCTTTTATCGCGACCATCTATGGGGTTGGTTTAGCAAATTTACTGTTTTTACCCATGGCTAATAAGCTAAAACAACAAGTAGAACAAAAGATGCTGTTTCATGAGTTATTAGCTGAAGGAATTATTGCAATGAGCCAAGGTGATAGCCCTGTCAATATTGAGCTGAAACTTGAAGCGTATCGTGTAGAGCGTCCAAGTCAGCTGCAAGAATAATTATTATGATGCGCCGTCGACTTCGTCACTCATCGACCAAAAGTCAGCATACAGAACGTTGGCTAGTGTCGTACGCCGATTACATGACTATTATGTTTGCATTCTTTGTAGTGATGTATGCGATTGCGATTAATAAAGAAGAAAGCTTCCAAATTTTATCTGATTCGCTGGAGCAGGTTTTTGACAAGTCAGCTCGTCAGTATAGCCAAGAAGGCCAAGGTGTGACCGGTACTGGTTTATTAACCGACAGAGTAAGCCCAGAAAAAGAACTGTTGTTTGGTGAGAGTATTCAAAAGCAAGAAGTTGGCCCGCAGTTACTTGATGGCCAAAGCGACACCAGTAACATAAAACAAAAACACTTAGGTAAACCGCTAGATAGTTTATTAACTAAATTACAATCAGCTTTGATCGATGAAATACGCGATGGCGAAGCAAGTTTAGAGTTACACCAAGACTGGTTGATTATTGAGTTAAGCTCAGGAATGTTATTTTCCAGTGGCAGTGCTGTGGCGCATCAACGCGCGAAAGCAGTAATAAAATTAGTGAACGATATTATTGCTCCTGTAGATAACTACGTCAGAGTACGTGGTTATACCGATAATGAAACTATTCATAATGAAATGTTTCGTTCTAATTGGGAGCTATCTGTTGCAAGAGCGACCTCTATTTTAGTCGAACTTGATGCATTGGGTATCAACCCTGCGCGAATGGCCATCGAAGGTTACGGTCAGTATTCTCCTTTTTCTGATAATGATACAGAGCAAGGGCGCGCTGAAAATCGTAAAGTAGTCGTTGCATTATCAAAATATGGTTTACCACCCAAGCCCATTGTATCAATCGAGCAATCAGCAATAGAAACTGAAGCTGAGCAGCCAATTGAGTTGCCAAGTGATGATAACACTATTAAAGTGATCCAACTCCCACACGGTGGTATACGAATTACAACGCGCAACGAACAAAAATAAGGTGTGATGTGAAAATTTGGACGGTAGCAAATCAAAAAGGCGGAGTAGGGAAAACGACCACGGCTGTGAGTTTAGCTGGTATATTAGCGCTGCAAGGAAAGCGGGTATTACTGATTGATACCGATCCTCATGCATCTTTAACGTATTACTTTGGCATTGATTCAGAAGATTTAGAAGTTAGTGTGTATGATATATTTGCCCGTGGTAACACCATGGCAAGTGAAGAAATATTGCAAGCTTTGTGTCCATCGAACATAGACAACTTAGATATTCTTCCTGCAACTATGGCTATAGCGACACTCGATCGTAGTATGGGTAATAAGACCGGAATGGGGCTTATCTTAAAAAAAGCCTTAGCAAAAATTAGTGAGCATTATGATTATGCTATTTTAGATTGCCCGCCAGTGTTAGGTGTCTTAATGGTTAACGCATTGGCTGCAAGTGAGCGCATTTTAGTGCCAGTACAAACTGAGTTTTTAGCTCTCAAAGGGCTTGACCGAATGATGCGGACCATGGAATTAATGCAAAGCTCGCAATCAAAGCAGTATCAATATACCATTATCCCTACAATGTATGATAAGCGCACAAATGCATCCCTTGAAGCATATAAGACATTACAGCAAACGTACCAAGAAAAAGTATGGCCAGGGGTAATACCCGTAGACACTAAGTTCCGTGATGCAAGTTTAGCTCAACAAGTACCGATTCAGTATTGTCCACGCTCAAGAGGTGTTTATGCTTATCGCGCATTACTCGATTATTTGATTGAACAAGGTTAATGAATGAGTAAGCAATTATTTGCTAATGAAAAAGTAATGACCCAGTACTTGGGGGCTTTACTGTGCGAAGACGATGAGTCAACAGACTTACACCCGGTTGCAAAATTACTCGAACAAGTTCCATCCACAGAAAGTAGCAATAAAATGCCTCTAAAGGCATCGCAGCAAACGATTGTGCAGCCAAACGCACTTGATGAGCCAAAGACGAGCCTTGAGAAAGAAATACCAGCGCAAATTACACCGCTCCTTGAGAAACCACAGATCCAAGCTAATATCAAAGATATAGCTAAAGTGAGCGAACAGTTAAATATTGCTAAAGACAAGACTCCTGTACAGCGTCAAGAAGATTATTTTGACGGCGAGTTTCAGGCGTTATTCTTTGAAGTGGCAGGGCTGACTCTCGCTGTACCATTAAAAGCATTAGGTGGTATTCATCAATTAGGTGAAGTTAATCAGCTTTTTGGTAAACCCAAGTGGTTTAAAGGAGTGATGCTAAATCGTGATGAGAATCTTAATGTAGTCGATACTGCTCGCTGGGTGATGCCAGAAAAGTATACCCAAGAGTTAGAAGACAAATTAAACTACCAATACTTAATTACTTTAGGTAATAGCCAATGGGGATTGTTGGCTGAAAAGCTAGTTAATAATATTACACTACGTAGTGAAGATGTAAAATGGCGAGCTAAAAGTGGCAAGCGGCCTTGGCTTGCAGGTGTAATTAAAGAAAAAATGTGTGCCTTAATTGATGTGCAAAGCTTAGGTCAATTATTAGAGCAAGGTTTAGATAGCCGCGACCAGTAACGATATTTGGAGTAATAACATGAGTGAACAAAGATTATTATCAAGCAGTAAAAATACCGATGGCAATGATGAAGTATTGCAGTGGGTAACTTTTAAGCTTGAATCAGAAACCTATGGTGTGAATGTGATGCAAGTGCAAGAAATTTTGCGTTACACAGAGATTGCTCCAGTACCAGGTGCTCCAAGCTATGTTTTAGGGATTATTAATTTACGTGGCAATGTTGTAACAGTAATCGATACGCGTGCACGATTTGGTTTGATGTCTGCAGAAGCAACAGACAATTCACGAGTATTAATTATTGAAGCTGAAGAGCAAGTTATTGGTATCTTAGCCGACAGTGTAGCAGAAGTGGTTTATTTGCGTAGCTCAGAAATTGATAGTGCACCAAACATTGGTACTGAAGAAAGTGCCAAGTTTATTCAAGGTGTTAGTAATCGTGATGGTGAATTATTGATTTTAGTTGATTTAAATAAATTACTAAATGACGAAGAGTGGGATGAGTTGAGCGATTTATAACGCTTACGGAAAAACTATGTTGTTATACTCGTTGCTTGGAGTCTCAATTGTACTGGTGTTAGTATGCCTGGGACTAATTTTTATTAATAATAATAAGTACGCTGCAGCATTAAAAAGCAAAATACTGCAACTGCAAGAAACTCAACAACAGCTCAGTATTTTACGCAGTGAAGTCGCAGAAATGCGCACCGGTATGCTAAGTATTGGTAAGCGCTTAGTTGCTGTAGAGCAGCGAAATCAAGAGTTAGCGCAGTTACAAGATGCGCAAAAATATGACGATCCTGATGCGAAAATTTATTCTCGAGCAGTGAAAATGGTTGAACTAGGTGCCGATATTGAAGAGATCATACGAGAGTGTGAACTTCCGCGTGCCGAAGCCGAACTATTAATGTCGTTACATCATCAAAAGGGCGCTAATTAGCGCCTTTTATTTTTTACGCCTGAATATTTAACTTGCCTTGAAAGTCTTGCCAGCCAGGTGGAAATTTACCCCGCAGTACATATGAAAAAGCAATCAGTTCGGCAATCACATAATACAGTTCTCTTGGGATCTCTTCGCCAAGCTCTAAATGCGATAACGTTTTAGCCAAAGCTTCATCTTTGTGGATCAAAATTCCTTTTTCTTCTGCGGCTTTAATGATCTCTTCTGCGAGCTCACCAAACCCTTTACTACTGACTGTAGGAGTGCGACCGGCTTCGTAAACTAAACCAATTGCAGACTTATGTTTTGATATCTCACTCATGGTTTAAACCTTAATATTAATAATGGCATGGGACTGATAAAAAGCTTGGTGTTGCGGCGCACCTTGGCTTAGCTTCATTTCACCAACTTGTAAGCCATGAGCTGTTAATTTATGGCGCAAACTCTCAAGGTGTGGATGAGCCATTGCGGTGATATCTTGGCTTGAGGCAAGTAATTGACAATCTAGTGCTTTATCCATTAATTCAGCGGTGATCTGTAATTGGCCTAGCTCTGCGTAATCAAAATTAAGTCGCACAAACCAAACATTTTTATCTTCGAGCTTATTTTGGCTTGGTTTTTTATATTGCCCTAATGAAATTTCTGTCTGTGCGGTTTCCGGTGGCAGTCGCATCGGCAGTAAAAATTGTACTAACGGATTATTATCAGGCTGCTGATTTATGGGGGTCGTGTTAATTTGGCTAATTGCAGTTTTTATTTGGCTCAGCTCAGCCGCTAATGCTTGTGATTGTGGCTGTAGTAATTGTTCTTGCAGTTTCTGTGGGTTAATTGCTTTAAAGTTAGGCACCAATACTTGGAGTAAAGCATCAAGTGAGCTTTGACTATTAAAATTCAATGCGCTGATATTTGCTAAGCTTGGAGCCGCTAAAATAGCCACGGCCAAATGCTCAACAGATTGGCTAAAACTATTTTGCAGGGCACTATTTGTTAAGCTTTCTGGACGTAAAACACTGAGTATTTCTCGTTGAATGGTTAACGGTTGCAACGATTGGCTGTCAATCATGCGGCTAAAAGCTTGATTGACTAGCCGATTTAAATCGACATTATCACTCACTTTGGTCGTTGCTAGTTTATCAATTTGTGAAGCGATATGCTGTTTATCGTAGTTTGCTGCTGATTTAAAATTAGGCAGCGGCTTTTCGATAGGCGTTTTTAAAAGTGGTGCCAATAATTTGGCTTCCAGTGGCAAGCTAATCTGGCTGGCTGGCAAAGCGCTAGTTATCGGCCCTTTTAATGGTGCATCGATATGTGAGTGGGTACTTGCTTTTAGATTGTCGTTGTTTAACTGTGCTGTTAGAGATGCTACTTTGGTATCTACCCCAGCAGCAAACGGTGGAGTTGTTTTTAATTTTTGCTGAGCATCGGCTATAACTGTTTTGGCTGCAGCGCTATTATCACTGACATTGACAGTTGTACTATTGATTTTGCTGGGTAGAATTTGTTCGGAACTGCGTGCCGGCGCTTTAGTGATAGGTTCTTTATTTAGCTGAGCCGGTTGAGTCGGTTGAGCATGAATATCAGCGGCTGTTTGTTTTGGATTAGCAGTAACCTGCGGTATTTTATTTTGCGCTACTGCAGTTTGCTTGCTGGATTGAATCGCGGCGGCTAGTTTATTTAATTGCTGATGGCTATCTGTATCGTTGCTCAGTGGCGCCGCAGTAGTACTGTTATTTTTAACCACATTAGGCTCTGTAATACTTGCTAAACCGGCTTTTAATCGCTGAAATAACTGTACCAGGGGAGGCGACTGGTGATAATGCTTTGGCAGCGCGGTACCTTGACTGATATCTGCCAGTAATGGTTGGGTGTTGCTTGTCGCCATTGCCACAAGGTTTATTTGCCGGAGTGATTTGGGTAATAAGGTTTGTGCAGTTTGATGTGTTGGTGTTAGCGATTGTGCTACAGCTGATTTATTGCTGATCATTGCTAATTGACTAAATGGTTTGCTTTCAAAATAGCGTACTGCGTCACTTATTCGGGTTTTTAAGTCAGCAAAACTGTCTTGTAACCACGAGCTTATTGGGCTGCTACTGACCAATGAGGGGCTACTAGGTGCTGCACTTGTTTGGGTATTAAACTGGCCTGGTACATGGCTTTTTTGTACCAGTGAATTAAAAGTATGGGCTAATGAATTTTTTAACTGCAAGGCTATTTTTGGTAGCTGCGTTTTTATTATTAATTGTTCATTAAGCGCATTTAATTGTACTTTTTGAATTACTCCGCCAAGCTGAGTTGTGTGTGTACTGTGGCTCTGTAACGGCTGCTGAGGTACTAATTTAATACTGCCATTATAGTTATTAAAACTCAGTATTACGGCGTTTTTATCTAGCTGTAGCTGCCCATTAGGCACTTGTTTACTTAGCCAAAGAGCAAGTTTTGCTTGACTGATTGGCTGTTGGTGAAGTGTATCAGCAAAGCGATTAATAACACTTAAGGTAAAATTATTGCGGTTCGGAGTAATTATTGCTTTTAGGCCTTGTTCACTGTGCAGTAGTTGGGCGACTTCTTTATTGATAGGAATACTGGCGTGTAATTGGTTTAACAGTAATTTTGCAGCAGGTTGTAAAATAATTTGCAACGACAATGGTTTATTATCGACCTGATCACCACTATTAATAAAATTCAAAACACTTTGCAGCTGGTTTGTTTGGCGTAGGCTGATTTCAGTTTGTTTTGGTAAAATAGTGAGTTGTTTACCATCATTACTGAGTTGAATATCGGCACTGGCAATTTTTTGAGTGTTTGTTTCAGTGCCAGTTGTAGCTAAGCGCAATGTTTGCCAATGCTTATCAATATAGACTTCCATCTGCACAGAGCCATTGGCGAATACGATATTTTTAGCGCTGAGTGTTTGCTCGCTGAAAACAGGTAATTGCTGTGCAACGCCATTGTGTGACGAATGACTTATAGGAAGCGAATTCGCTAATGTTATCTGTGTAGGTTTGTTCATTAATTTAAATCAAGTTTTCGTTAATAGGTGCAAAGCATTATTCGTATTACCCTATCATTATGATAGACTAACGCCTAATTTTGGGTATAGAGAATCATCATCTTGTTACACATTAAGTCCGTCACCTGCATCAAGCAAGAGCGTTGTTTGTTTGCGGATCTTAATTTCAGCTTGAAATCAGGTCAAATCATGCAATTAGCAGGCCCAAATGGGGCTGGTAAAACATCACTGTTGCGTATAATTGCGGGTTTTTCTGCGCCCGATGAAGGACAAGTTATGTGGCAAGGTGAATCAATTGCTAAAAACTATGATGAATTTGCCCGACAGTTGTTATTTATCGGTCATAAAACCGGGGTGAATAGTCAACTTAGTGCGATTGAAAACCTACGGTTTTGGTTGCAAATTCAAGGTTACAATACTGAGCAAGATCTTTACTCATTATTAGCTAAAATTGGCTTAGTTGGTCTTGAAGATGTACCTGTGCGTACTCTATCAGCCGGTCAGCAACGTCGTGTTGCGCTGATTAGGCTCTGGCTTAATGATGCGAAGTTATGGGTTCTGGATGAACCATTTACAGCCTTAGACAAATCCAGGGTTGCATTTTTACAACAACGGTTTTTAGCCCATCTAGAACAAGGTGGGGCGATTTTATTAACTACCCATCAAGATTTAACTACGCATTTTAATGAGTTACAAACAGTGACTTTGGAGTACCGACACTGATGTTACGCCAGCATTCATATTGGCAGCTATTTAGTGCCGTTTGTAAGAAAGATTTACAGCTGGCATTTCGCCAGCGTGCTGAAATTGTAAACCCCATTTTGTTCTTCTTGATTGTTATTACATTATTTCCGTTAGCAATTGGTCCTGAGCCCGGTCTACTTAGCCGTATGGCACCTGGTATTATCTGGGTCGCCGCTTTACTTTCAACCATGTTAGGCTTAGATAAACTATTTCGTGATGACTATCATGATGGTAGTTTAGAGCAATTGATTGCTTCATCGTACCCGCTACCGTTAACGGTGCTCGGTAAAGTTGTTGCCCATTGGATCATTACTGGCTTGCCGTTGGTGTTGATGACGCCGCTGTTCGCCTTGTTATTAAATTTAGACAATCAAGCATTGATTGCAACGGTGCTTACCTTGCTCTTGGGTACGCCATTACTTAGTTTTATCGGCGCTATTGGCGCTGGGCTTACTGTGGGATTACAAAAAGGCGGTATTTTGATGAGTTTATTGGTCCTGCCTTTGTATATCCCCGTATTAATTTTTGCAACGTCTGCTATCGATACCAGTACAATGTCACTGGATTATAGTGGGCAGCTTGCCATCCTTGGTGCGATGCTCGTCATTGCAATTATCAGCGCACCAATCGCCATATCGTCAGCATTGAAAGTGAGTGTAAGTTAATATGTGGAAGTGGTTACATCCCTACGCCAAAGCAGAGCGTGCATATCAATTATGCAATACGTTACTGCCCTATTTTACCGTGATAACGGTTGTCTGTATGCTTATTGGTTGGGTCTGGGGGTTAGCCTATGCGCCTGCCGACTATCAGCAAAAAGACAGTTATCGCATTATCTTTATTCATGTACCATCAGCTATTTTATCGATGGGTGCTTATTCATCAATGGCCATAGCTGCAGTGATCGCTTTGGTATGGCAACTTCGTAATGCAGAGTTAGCAGTAATTGCTATTGCACCTGTTGGTGCATGTGTAACTGCAATTGCACTTATTACTGGCGCCGCTTGGGGTAAACCTATGTGGGGGGCCTGGTGGGTATGGGATGCACGACTCACGTCTGAGCTCATTCTATTATTTTTATACTTAGGGGTATTGTCTTTATATCATGCCTTTGAAGATAAAAAAGCAGCAGGTCGAGCTGCATCTATTTTGGCTATTGTGGGGGTAATTAACCTACCAATCATCCATTTTTCTGTTGAGTGGTGGAACACCTTGCATCAAGGTGCCAGTATTACCAAGTTTGATACGAAAGCTATTGATCCAAGTATGTTTTGGCCATTAATGGTAAATATAGTCGCGTTTGCCGGCTTTGTCGGTATGGTGACTTTGATGCGTCTTAAAAATGAAATTTTACAACGTGAAAAGCATCGTCCTTGGGTGCGCCAGTTGTTGAATAGGGGTTAGTTATGCAGTTTGATTCTTTTTCTGATTTTATTGCCATGGGCGGCTACGGCTTTTATGTGTGGCTTTCTTTTGGTTCATGTGCACTGATTTTGTTAGGTATTTTAGTAAGCTCTTTGAATGATACAAAGCGTATTATGGCTTCTGTGCAGCAACAAGCTGAACGAGAAGCTCGCATTAAACACGCTAAGCAGGAGAATCATGCATGAACCCAAGACGTAAGAAACGTTTGCTTGGCGTCGTCGCTATTGTATTTGGTATTGGTGCCGCCATTGGTTTAGTACTTTATGCTCTGCAAGAAAATATTAATCTATTTTATACACCAAGTGAGTTAATCGAGGGGAAAGGCCCAGATAAAGAAAAGCCGCATATTGGTCAAAAGTTGCGTATTGGCGGTATGGTAGTTCCAGGATCAGTGATTCGGGATGAAACCAGCCTACAAGTAAGCTTTACCTTGATTGATACAGGCCCCTTAGTAACGATTAAATACCAAGGTATTTTGCCTGACTTATTTCGTGAGGGGCAAGGGATTGTTGCTCAAGGTGTGTTGATTGAACCTAATGTAATAGAAGCGTTCGAGGTTTTGGCTAAGCATGACGAAGAGTATATGCCTGCCGAAGTTGCGGAAGCGGTGAAGGGGATCAAACACGAAAAACCAAAATATAACTTAGAAAGTGGCAATTAAGATGATCCCAGAAATCGGTTATTTTTCTCTAACACTGGCTATGGTGCTAAGTGTTTTATTGTGTATTTTTCCTTTGTGGGGCGCACATACTGGTAATTTACGGTTAATGCGTGCTGCTCCTTCATTAGCTATCGGCCAATTTGTATTCGTACTGTTGTCATTCGCAGCCCTTATTTATGCAAGTTTAACTGATGATTTTACCGTCGCGTACGTGGCGTATCATTCAAGTAGTACTTTGCCTTGGTATTATAAAATCACCTCAACTTGGGGCGGCCATGAAGGCGCTATTTTATTATGGTTAGTTATGCAAGCTGGTTGGACTGCAGTTGTTGCACTGCGCTCTAATTCATTACCTTGGATATTAAGAGCACGTGTATTAGGTGTGTTAGGCTTTTTAGGGGTTGGCTTTATGCTTTATACTCTGTGGATGTCGAACCCATTTGAATTATTACTGCCGTATTTTCCTGTCGAAGGGCGCGACCTTAATCCGTTATTACAAGACCCTGGAATGATCATCCATCCTCCTTTACTGTATATGGGTTATGTTGGGCTATCGGTCTCTTTTTCATTTGCAATTGCTGCATTATTAACAGGTAAACTTGATAATACTTGGGCTAAGTGGTCACGTCCGTGGACAATGACTGCGTGGGGATTTTTAACATTAGGTATCACTATCGGAAGCTGGTGGGCATATTCCGAGCTTGGCTGGGGTGGCTGGTGGTTTTGGGATCCCGTTGAAAACGCATCGCTCATGCCTTGGTTAGTAGCTACGGCGCTATTGCATTCATTGACGGTAACTGAAAAACGCGGTGTATTTAAATCATGGACCGTATTACTTGCGATTGCTGCATTTTCATTAAGTTTACTGGGCACCTTTATTGTTCGCTCTGGCATTATTGTCTCCGTGCATGCATTTGCTACCGACCCCGATCGTGGTTTATTTATCTTAGCGTTTTTAGCGATAGTAGTCGGCGGTGCGTTAACGTTATATGCATTTAGGGTATCGCAAGTACGCAGCGAAGGTCGCTATAAACTGGTATCACGTGAAGTGGCATTATGGCTCAATAATATATTTTTAGTGGTTGCTACTTTTATTGTGTTACTAGGTACTTTATTACCTATGGTTCATAAAGAAATGGGCTTAGGCAGTATTTCAATTGGCGAACCATTCTTTAATAAAATGTTTGCCATTATTTTGGTGCCGTTTGCCATCTTAATGGGTATTGGCCCTCTGTTGCGTTGGAAGCAAAACAAGTTGTCTTTTTTACAAAATAAACTCCTTGTCTCAGCGTTAATGAGCATAGTAATCGGTGCTACTTGGTTATATTCAAGTTATGCCATCGTAGCGCCTTTAACTTTATTGGCGACCACGCTTGCGATATGGATTGTGATCACCACCGGTGTTGATTTATATGTTAAAGCTACTGTGCAAACTAACTTTAGCCAAGGCCTTAAAAGGTTAGGACTTAGTTATTGGGCTATGGTACTAGGGCATGTAGGTATTGCCTTTGTCATCGCAGGAGTCACTTTAACTTCTGCGTACTCTGTTGAACGTGATGTTTCGATGAAGCCGGGCGAAATTGTGCAGTTAAACCAATATCAGTATCGCTTTGAAGGGGTTAACACTATTCGTGGACCAAACTACAGTGGTCATGCTGGAGAAGTGAGTGTCCTGAAAAATGATAAACTAGTTACTATACTGCATGCAGAAAAACGCCGTTACGATATTGGTATGCAATTTATGACTGAGGCTGCAATTGATGCTGGCTTTACCCGCGATTTATACCTTGCCCTTGGTGAGCAATTAAATAACGGTGGTTGGTCACTGCGTATCTACCATAAGCCATTTGTGCGTTGGATGTGGATTGGTGGCGTGTTGATATCACTTGCCGGTTTTATGATTTTAGGTGATAAACGTTACCGCACTAGTAAGAAAAGCATTGATAAGTCACAGGAGAAGCTGGTATGAACCGCAAGTTGTTAGCGCTAATACCTCTGTTGGCGTTTGTTTTAGTGTGCGTGTTTTTATTTTCAAGGTTTGTTTTCAAACCCAAGAGAAATTCAAACTGGTCGGTTAGGTCAACCGATGCCAGCTTTTGATTTACCAGATTTAATGCAGGATTCAAAGCGTTGGCAAGATAGCCAATTAAAAGGCGATGTATATTTACTCAATGTGTGGGGCACTTGGTGTCCTACCTGTTTGGCTGAATTAGATTATTTAACCCAATTGCGAGAGCAAGGCGTTAAAATTGTCGGGCTTTACTATGTGCAAAGTTACGATGCTGACTTTGATGGTGAATTTGATATGTCAGCGCTTCGTGAAGAAGTGGCGTCAATGTTAAGTCGTGCAGGTGATCCGTATCAGTTTAATATTCTTGACTTACATCGTACACTTTCGCTTGATTTAGGTGTATCAGGTGCACCTGAAACATTTTTAGTGGATAGCAAAGGCACCATTTTATTGCACCATACTGGCGATATAAACCCACGAGTTTGGCGTGCTAAATTTGCTCCCTTGATGCAGGAATTACAGCCATGAAATATTTTATAATTGCTTTAATGATATTAGCTAGTGGCATAGCTATGGCAGAGCAAGATCGGTACCAATTTGATAACAACGAACAAGCGCAACGATTTACTGAGTTAACTAAAGAATTACGTTGCCCTAAATGCCAAAATCAAAATATCGCAGATTCAGATGCTGTGGTTGCAAAAGATTTACGCGAAAAAGTATTGGCGTTAGTCAAAGAAGGCAAATCGAAAGACGATGTGATTGAATATATGATTGACCGCTATGGCTATTTTGTTCACTACGATCCGCCGGTTACGCCAGCAACATTAGTGTTATGGGTATTACCTATTTTGATTGTGGTATTTGGCTTTGGTTTTATTATTTTTCGACAACGTAAGGCTGCGGTTAAGCAAACATGGAGTGAGCAAGATGAGGCGTTATTAGCCAAGCTCATTGCGAAAAATGAACGTCAGGAGCAGATTTAAATGATACTAATGTGGGTTTCTTTTGCATTATTAACCTTATTAGCTGTGGCGTTTGTGGCATTGCCTTTTTTGAGTAAAGAGCGCATACAAAGTCTCACTTACAATGCTAATTCAGAGCTTATTGCCATTTACCATCAGCGCCTTGGTGAGCTGGCGAATGATTTAGCAAATCAACGTATTGATCAAGCTAACCATGATGAGTCTGTGATTGAGCTCAAACGTCGTTTACTAAATGAGTTATCACCTGAAAAATCACTGATGAGTAAGGGTAATAACCGTATCTTTGCGTTAACCGGTAGTGCATTTTTAATTGCTTTTACGGCTATATTTTATACTGCTACTGGCTCACAACAGCAATTACAGAACTGGCACAGCGCTATGGATAATTTACCTGCCTACGGTGAACGTGCAGTGATGCAAAAAGGCGAGCCTTTAACCCAAAATGAATTACAAGCGTTTGCGTTAGGGCTACGCACTAAACTAGATCAAAGTGGTGATGATCAAGTGGCCTGGATGCTGCTAGGACGTGTTGCTATGTCATTGAATGAATACGATATGGCACAACAGTCATTTGATAAAGTGTTGCGTCTGGATCCTGACAATATGCCTGTGCTTATCAGTTACAGCCAAGTGCTATTACTGGAAGGCAGTGAGGTAAATATGACGCGCGCTGCGGGTATGCTCTCTAAAGTACTTAAAGACGATCCAACTAACCTTGATGCTATTTCATTGTTAGCATTAATTGCTTACGAGCGTCACGATTGGTTACAAGCAAAATCAGCATTCGAAGTACTTTTAAATAGTATGGACGAACAAGACTCTCGTTATGGCATGATTGCTCAGAGGATTACTGAAATTGAACAAAATATTTCTGCTGAAAATACACAACAACAAGTTCAACAGAGCAGTGACGAAGATAATAACGCAGTCCAAACTAGCGCTATTAAAATCACTGTTAATCTTGCTCCACAGTTTACTGACAAGCTTCCAACGCAAGGAACCTTATTCGTCTTTGCAAAAGCCGCCAATGGTCCACCAATGCCACTCGCAGTGGTAAAATTAACAGATTATAGTTTTCCAATTGAAGTACAGTTAAGTGATAGTAATGCTATGGTTGCAGGTTTAACGCTTTCGAGCGTTGATAAAATTATTTTAACTGCACGCATTTCAAAGGATGCATCAGTAATGCCTTCAACGGGTGAGTTGGAAGGGCGTTCAGATGTGTTAGAACGTAGCCAAACCAAGGCTTATGATTTACTTATCAATGAATTAATACCTTAAGGATAAAAGATGTTAAGACAGAGTTTAGTTTTGTTTGGACTATTGGTGCTAGCAGGATGCGCACAAGTGCCTGACGAAAAAATAGATGAGCGAGATCCACTACAATCATTTAATCGTCCAATGTATGATTTTAATATGGATGTACTTGATGCGTATGTTCTGCGCCCTGTTGCGGTAGGGTATGTGGCTGTAACGCCAACACCGGTGCGCCGTAGTATCGTCAATTTTACTGGTAACATTAGTGCACCAACTGATGTAATTAATGCCACGTTACAAGGTAAAGCGGGTAACGCAGGGGTTAGTTTAGCGCGCTTTTTAGTTAATTCAACAGTGGGTATTTTTGGCTTATTTGATGTTGCTACATCGCTTGGTTTGAATATTGTTGATGAAGACTTTGGTCAAACTCTGGGGGTGTGGGGAATAGGTGACGGTGCCTATTTAATGCTACTGGGAATGGGACCGTCAACAGCGCGTAACCTGACGGGTGATGTTGTTGATAGCTTTGTGTTACCGAAAATTGCCTTAACCACGCCACAAACTGTATTGGTGTTTGCATTAAAGGCCGTAGAAGCCCGAGCCTTTTAATACCGCAAGAAAGCTTATTGAATGAGTCACTCGATCCGTATATTTTTATGAAAGACATTTACTTTCAACGTCAGTTATATGAGCTGTATGATGGTAATCCACCTGTTGAAAAAGAGCCCGAAGATTTTGATGAAGACTTTTTAGAAAGCCTTTAATATATTATATTTTTCGGGTTAAATAACAATGCCAGCATCTAAGCTGGCATTGTTTTTACGGCGTTATTTATTACCCAGCCAGTACTTTCATTTGTTCATTAGCCCAGTTAACTGCGTCATGGTATGCATCTGGCACTTTACCAGCTGTAAGACCAAGCTCATCTTTAATCGCGTTTGCACCTTGCCAATTGGCTTGTTCGTATAATTTTACCAAGCGCAGATATTGTGCCAGTAAACCTTGATCCTCTAATAATGCTAACTTTATGTCGTTGGATAATGGTAGCTTATTCATCACGCTTTCCATATCTTCATCTAATATGGCATCCATTAGTGACATCATACCGGTTAAAAAAGCCATTCCCGTATCTTTGAGTTTACTATGGTTTATAGCTAGCAACTCAGTAAAGCGTGCTCTAGTTAACGATAAGCGTATTAACTCTGCGGGTTTATCACCAGCAACTTGAGCTGCAAACAACAAGGATAAAAACTTTTTAATTTCTGCTGCACCTAGCACAATTAGTGCTTGTTTGATGGTGCTGATCTCAGCTCTGCGCTTAAATGCCGCTGAATTACTATAACGTAATAATTTATAAGAGAGGTTTACATCTCGCTCAAATACGTCGGTAATTTTCTTTAAATTGACTTCAACAGTGGATGTCTCATAAAGCAGCTCGGCAAGAGCTATCTCTGATGGCGGCAAGGTTTTACTTTGCACCATTTCTGGCTTGGAAAAGAAAAACCCTTGAAAGTAAGTAAAGCCAAGATCTAATGCTAATTGATACTTTTCGTAGGTTTCTACCTTTTCTGCTAATAATTTTATATGCGGATAAGGTTTAATTTCTTCGATTATGCTGTGGATAGTGTCAACTTCACAATTGAGAAAATCTATTTTAATAATATCAATAAAAGGATAAAAATGACGCCATACAGGCTGGTGAATATAATCATCCAGGGCGAGCGTATAACCTTTTTGTTTTAAGTCTTTGACGATCGCGAGTAAGCGTTTCCCTGGTTGAATTGTTTCGAGTATTTCTACAACAATCTGATCTTTACCAAGCAGGGTTGGGTAGCCTTTTTGTAATGTTTCAAGCGTAAAGTTGATATACGCTGGTTTATTATCGGTGAGATCTTCTAAGCCAAAATTGAATTGACTACCTTCAATTAGCCGACTAGTTGCCTCGTCACCATCAATATCTGGGAATACATTATCAACGCCGTCACGAAAAAGTAACTCATATCCTACAAGTTGTTTGTTTCGATCTAAAATTGGTTGGCGTGCAGCATAAAAATACATAAACAGCGGGTCCACATCAGTTAAGCGATTACTTGGGCAATATAAGATAAAATAACATAAATAGCATTAACTATATTTAAAATATCAATACTATAGTATTGATTAATTGCAAAATCATCGATCTAATCCTAGGGTAATTAAGTATTAATTACCATGTTCTATAGTCAAATAATTAACCATTAGGTAAAACCGCTTAACCCTATATCATTGTAAGGTTAACTTAGTAATTGGAGTTATTCACCCTTTGCGTGATATAGTCAAGCTCTAGGTTGGTTTTTACACCAATAATGACTTTATATAGTATTGATTTATGAGTCATTATTAGGATTAAAAGCCAGGTTTTAACTTCAGAGTTGGAGGCGAGTTTGGAAACTGGAATGATTATTTCTTTAGCTGCGTATTTTATCGTAATGCTAGGTATTGGCTTGTACGCTTATAAGCAGTCTACCGCCGATGTGTCGGGCTATATGTTGGGTGGCAGAAGTTTATCACCAGCTGTAGCTGCTCTATCTGCCGGTGCATCGGATATGAGTGGTTGGCTACTTATGGGCTTACCCGGTGCTATGTATCTATTTGGCTTAAGTAAAGTTTGGATTGCAATAGGCTTAGTACTTGGCGCTTGGGCAAACTACTTCTTAGTAGCGCCACGCCTGCGTGTCTATACTGAGAAAGCGAATGACTCGATTACTATTCCTGATTACTTTGCTAATCGTTTTGCTGATAATAAAAATATATTACGTGTAATTTCGGCAATCGTGATCATCGTTTTCTTCACACTTTATACTTCTTCAGGCGTTGTCGCTGGCGGTAAATTATTCGAAAACTCATTTCAGATGAGTTACGAAACGGGGCTTTATGTGACAACCGTGGTCGTCGTACTTTATACATTGTTTGGTGGTTTCTTAGCTGTGAGTTTGACTGACTTTGTGCAAGGTTGCATCATGTTCATCTCGCTACTTGCTGTACCTATTGTTACTTATATGATGCTAGATCAGCCAGTGTTAGACACACTTACTAATGCCAGTTATGACTTGCTGTTAAGCGCTCCGAAAGAGAGCGAAGTCCACTCTCTTAATATGTTAGATTGGTTTGCAGGCGGTTCAACCATCGCTATTATTTCTGCAATGGCATGGGGCTTAGGTTATTTCGGTCAACCGCATATCATAGTGCGTTTTATGTCAGTACGATCTGTTAAAGATATGCCTACTATGCGTCGTATTGGTATGTCGTGGATGACCTTATCAGCAATTGGTGCAGTGTTAACAGGACTATTTGGTGCTGCTTACATGATCGAAAATCAAATGTTGATTGACGATAAAGAAACGATATTTTTAGTATTATCTGAATTGGTTTTCCATCCACTTATTGCCGGCTTTTTACTTGCTGCTATTTTAGCTGCGATTATGAGTACTATTTCATCTCAGTTATTGGTTTGTTCAAGCTCTTTGACTGAAGACTTCTACAAAATTTATTTAAACCGTGATGCATCACAAACCGAGCTGGTTTTAGTTGGTCGAATTAGTGTACTACTCGTTGCATTATTTGCTATTTATTTGGCTTATGACCGCGACAGTTCTATTTTAGATTTAGTAAGTAATGCGTGGGCAGGTTTTGGGGCTGCGTTTGGCCCGTTAGTATTACTTAGTTTATATTGGAAGCGAATGAATCTACAAGGTGCGATCAGTGGTATGGTTGTGGGTGCAGGGACAGTGTTGATCTGGATATATGCGCCAATCACCATAAATGGAGAGAGTCTCAGCAGTATCATTTATGAAATTATACCGGGCTTTATACTTGCAACAATTGCAATCATTACAGTGAGCTTATCAACAGCGCCACCAAATAAAGAGATCACCGAATTATTTGATGAAGTTGAACGAGGGCTATAACGAGTAGTAATTTTTATAACTCAAAAAAGGGCAATTAATTGCCCTTTTTTAGTTAGTTAACTTATGATTTTTTAGCTTGCTTCTTTATCAGTGCTGGCTTTAATAGACGCTACATTTTCTTTTTTACTTTCGCCGTTGGTGCTTTCTGTATTGCCTCTTTGCCGCCTTTAAGTACATTCATAAAGTCGTCTTTACTTTTAGCAATCTCAAGTGCGAGCGATTCGATTTGTTGTTCGCTTAGTGGTACATCAACTTTTTCAAGCATAACCTCAAGCGACTCTGCTATATCAAGCATTTTGTCATACGCGTCAGCTTCTTTTTTAGTAGTAAACGTCATACGCTCGACTCCGTTTCTCTCTACAACATATTTAACAACAACAGCCATGATTTCTCCTGCCAATTTGCTTGGTGAATAACAAGTTCACCTTGATTGATTACTGTTTTTATGTACAGTAATTGTTTATTGGTCTTTTTGCAAGTGAACATTTTTATTTTTTACTATTAGGATTTGACAAAGAGGTACAACTTTACTTTATTTAAATAGTCGCACTTTTTTAGTATGACTTTATTTGGAAGTAGTCCAAAAGTGAAGGCATTAAAGTCAACTATTAATTGAGTCCACGTATGGACATCATGGAGGAGAAACATGAAGTTTTTAACTTTAATAGTCGTAGTGCTTGGCTTGGCTATATCATTGCCTAGTGGTGCCGCTGTAACTAAAACCGAAGCTACTGAAAGTATGGGTAAAGTTCAGTTAGTCAATGTTAATCAAGCAACAGTCGAGCAGCTTACCCAGCTGCCAGGTATTGGTAAATCAAAAGCACAAGCGATAGTTGATTACCGTACCGAGCAAGGCAAATTTAAGTCTGTTGCAGATCTAGCGCAGGTGAAAGGTATTGGCGATAAATTAGTCGCTAAACTGGATGGCAAAGTTACATTTTAAAAAACTACAGGGCGAATTATTCGCCCTGTTCAAATTGCTTTATAGCCTTGCTCAAATAGTGTTTAGAGAATTGAATTTCAACAGGGGTGGTTAACAACGGGTAACTTAACCCAGCCACCAGTAATACAGGAAGTAACAGCCAACCTTCGATATACGCTAATGATAGAAATACTGGGATCAATAAAATCAGCTTTATAATACGCAAACTGATTTTTTGCATTGGAGTTAACATACTCACTGCAATCGCAATTATTTGCTGACGTTGACGTATTTTAAACGATTTTAATTGCGTTACTTGACTTGAAAATAATGCAATCATCACAGCGACTTTTTAATTATTAAACGACTTACTACAACGCTTATCAGTATCAGAGTAAATACCGCAAAAATGATCTCCATCCATGCTGGCATACTTAACCCTGCAAATTGCCAATCGATGTTGCCACAGTCTCCTGTCGCAGCAAAAAAATGTGGCATCCACTCATGTAATGGTAATGGAAAATTAGGCTCGAATTCGCAGCTAAACGCAAAGGGATCGGTTGTCGTTTGCATATCAATATGTTGGCGTGCAATTAAGTAACCCCAAATACTAGCAACTGCCCATGCTGAAAATGCTGTTATACGGCAAATTAAATTGGTTGGTCTGACTGCGCCGACTAACCCTGCGGCTAGTAACCCTAGCATGGCAGTACGTTGATAAATACACATAATGCATGGCTCTAAGCCCATTTGGTATTGGAAATACAATGCGATTAATTCAAAAATAAAAGCGCTAAAAGAGAGTAGTAACCAAGCACTGCGTTGTTGGGCTAAATTTGCTAACCAAGTCATAAAATATCCAGTCTATAATTTGTGGATGAATTATGACTTAGTCATTAAACTACGCGCAAGGATAAATATGATTTGTAACAATAAAAAAGCTGCCGAAGCAGCTTTATTTACTGTTTGGATTATTTAATGCCCAGAACTTCCTATACTTTGTAAGCTTGCACTATGGTGCTCAATCCAGCCCCATTGATAGAATAAATCAGTCATTTCACTTAGGCCAAGATATGTCCCTGCTAAGCCAACAACCGTTAGCACTATGGTATAGGGGAGTGCCATGTAAACCATACGACCGTAGGATAATCGCAATACGGGAGCAAGGGTCGATGTTAGTAAGAATAAAAATGCAGCTTGACCGTTAGGTGTGGCAACACTTGGTAAATTTGTACCGGTATTAATTGCCACCGCTAATAAATCAAATTGATCGCGGCTAATTTGCCCTGCTTTTAATGCTGCCGCCACTTCATTAATATAAACAGTGCCAACAAAGACATTGTCACTGACCATCGAGAGTAGGCCATTTGCGACAAAAAACATAACTAACTGTAATTGCCCTTCAAATGTTAGTACCCAAGTTATTACAGGAGTAAATAAGTGTTGGTCAATAATGACTGCAACGATTGAGAAAAATACACATAACAGTGCAGTAAACGGCAGTGCTTCTTCAAAAGCCTTTCCTAGTTGGTGCTCTTCAATTATACCAGCGGACGCAGTTGCAAAAATAATGACGGATAAGCCGATTAAGCCAACAGTGGCAAGGTGTAATGCTAATGCAATGATCAACCATACAGCAATTAATGACTGAAACATCAAATTAACCTTATCGCGTTTGGTACGTTTGCTATCGAGCTCTTTTGCATGATCAGCTAGTATTTGATGAATCGTCTCTGGTAATTTGGCGCCGTATCCGAACGTTTTTGTCTTTTCAAGTAATATTGTAGTGATAATGCCAGCTATGAATACAGGCATAGTAACAGGCAACATACGCAAGAAAAATTCCCCAAATTGCCAGCTTGCTCGTTCTGCAATAATGAGGTTTTGTGGTTCACCTACCATAGTACAAACTCCGCCAATGGCTGTACCTATCGAGGCATGCATTAATAAGTTACGCAAAAAAGCTCGAAACTCTTCAAGTTCCTGACGATTAACCGGGCGTACTTGATTATCATCGTTAATATCATGTTCGCTAGTGGAATCTTTCCCAGAGGCGACTTTATGGTAAATACTGTAAAAGCCCATGGCGACAGCTATAACCACCGCCATAACTGTAAGTGCATCTAAAAATGCAGAAAGAAATGCCGCCGCAATAGTAAACGCCAAGGAAAGTACTGTTTTACTTCGAACTGACACCACTAGGCGTGTAAAAATATAGAGCAGTAAATCTTTCATAAAGTAGATACCTGCGACCATAAAGATCAGCAGTAAGATTACATCTACATTTTGAACAATTTCATGCTCTACTTGCCCTGCAGTTGTCATGCCTATGAATAGTGCTTCAATCGCAAGTAAACCGCCAGGTTGCAGTGGGTAACATTTCAGCGCCATCGCGAGAGTAAAGATAAACTCTAAAACTAATGCCCAACCAGCCATGTAAGGGTTGATATGAAACAACACAGGGTTAATAGCTAAAAAAGCAATAATTGTGTATTTATACCACTGTGGGGCCGAGCCTAAAAAATTCTTAAAAATTGCATTGAAAACACTCTGTTGCATAGGTGTTCCTTATTATTTTGCATTTAAGTATAACTATTGTTGGTTAAGTTAATGTAGTCTAGCTGTGGTGTAAACAAAAAAGCTATAAACAACATCGAGTACCTTTTATCTGTTATGCGTTCCGCGCTATATTTAGTGTAGCTGAAATAGCTAAATGGGTGTATATAGTGTGCACAATGAAGTTAAAAGTCTATTACTCTTTAGGGTTAATACCTTAATTTAATATCGAAGAACTAGACAATGAAAGAGCAATAAATTAATTTTTATCCATTTTAGAAAACATAGTTAGATAGAGGCTTTAACCTGCTATCGAAGGTGAATTAATGGGGTGACTTTACTTGTTAGTTTGGCTTCATCTGGTACAATCAGTCAGTTAATCGTTAAAAGTAATATTATGTGGTAACTCAAGTGGGAATTGAATGAGAATTTTTAAAGCGAAAAGCCCAGCAGGGTTTGCCGAAGAGTACATTGTTGAGTCAATCTGGAATGGTGATTTTCCTCCAGGTTCTATTCTTCCGGCTGAGCGAGAGTTATCAGAATTAATCGGTGTCACTCGTACAACCTTACGTGAAGTATTACAGCGTTTAGCGCGCGATGGTTGGTTAACAATCCAGCACGGTAAACCGACACGAGTAAATAACTTTTGGGAAACTTCAGGACTTAATATTTTAGAGACCTTAGCGCGTCTTGATGAAGATAAAATGCCCGAGTTAACCGACCAGCTACTTTCTGCGCGAACAAACATTAGCGCTATTTACACTCGTGCAGCCATTAAGCTAGCACCTGATCGCGTGATAGAAATCCTCTCGCAAAGTGATGAGCTTGAAGATAGTGCACAAGCTTTCGCTGATTATGATTACAAGGTACACCATGAGTTAGCTGTTGCAGGTAATAACCGTATTTATGTGCTTATTCTCAATGGCTTTAAAGGTTTTTACTCTAAGATTGGCTGTCATTACTTTTCAGATCCAGGCACGCGTCAGTTAGCGCGTCAATTCTATAAAGATTTAACCATACTTGCTGAGAAACGCGAACATGACGGCGCAATTTCAATGATGCGAAAATATGGTCATCAAACAGGTGAAATTTGGCAAAAAATTCGCGGTGATATGCCTGAAAATATCATGGATTAATACCGCATTTAATATGTAGTTATACCGATAAAAAGCCTGCATCTGCAGGTTTTTTTGTTGCTGTTATTAGTGACAAATAGCGAGTGACAAACAGTCGTTCGCATTTTTCGATGAAGTGAATCGGAAAATACGATTGTTCTTTTAAGTCTTTAGTCTCTAAAATAATTTGATAATTATGCATGTTAGCCCTTGGTATTTACTTTTTAGATCCCATATTAAAGGCAAGCATTGCGTAAGCAATTAAAAGCAAACTCAAATATTTGGAGAATAAAATGGGTGTATTAGTAGGCCGCCAGGCACCAGACTTTACCGCTGCAGCAGTACTAGGTAACGGCGAGATCGTAGATAGCTACAATCTTCACGAAACAATCAAAGGTAAAAAAGCAGTCATCTTCTTTTACCCACTAGATTTTACTTTCGTATGTCCTTCTGAACTAATTGCTTTTGACAAGCGTTATGAAGAATTCCAAAAGCGTGGCGTAGAAGTAATTGGTGTTTCAATCGATTCACAATTCTCACACAACGCATGGCGTAACACTGCTGTTGCAGACGGCGGTATCGGTGCAGTTAAATACGCACTAGTTGCAGATGTTAAGCACGAAATCTGTAAAGCATACGATGTTGAGCATCCAGAAGCCGGCGTTGCATTTCGTGGTTCATTCTTAATTGATGAAGAAGGTAATGTACGTCATCAAGTAGTAAATGACTTACCACTAGGTCGTAACATCGACGAAATGCTTCGTATGGTTGACGCTCTAGCGTTTCACACTGAGCACGGTGAAGTATGTCCAGCTGGTTGGACTGAAGGCAAAAAAGGTATGGATGCAAGCCCAGCAGGCGTTGCTAAGTTCCTTTCTGAAAACGAAAGCGACCTATAATTTAGGTCTTTGTTTTAGAATATGAAAAACCCGCCAATTTGGCGGGTTTTTTATTTAGGGTAGTCGCTAGAAAGCGAATGACACTTTGGTGTAGATATAACGTCCGCGAGGGTTGTGAACCGCGGAAGCATAACCGTATAAATCACCATCACCATCACCAATTGCAAATGGTGGCTCTTCATCAAATAAGTTATTTACGCCAATCAAGATCTTGGTCGATTCGGTAATACGATAAGCCGTTTGTAAATCAACTAAGACTTGTGAATCAACCATTCTTGATGTGTTGCTATCAAAATCGAGGGTGCCATCAAAATCAATATCAGGCGTATCTTCAAACTCACCCACATAGCTGATATTTACATTAGTATTGAATTCACCAAGCTCCCAATTAGTTGAGAACATCCAGCGGTGTTCAGGGTAACCATATTCACCAGTATAATCGCGACCGTCTTTTTCAAACTTGTCTTGATAAGACCATTCTAAGTTGAACTTAAGTAAACCAAGATCATCCAAGGAGTGATTATAATTTGCTGAGAAATCAACACCAGACACTTCCTGCGAAGAGACATTCTCAAAGGTACTATGAATTTTTTGGATCACCCCAAGACTTTGTCCACCTTGTGGCGACAGGCGAACGCAGATGGTACTATTCTGGTTGTTACATTCAGCATCATAAATAGGACCAAAGGCTTGTTCATCAATCTTATTGTCTTGAGTGATACTCCATACATCAATACTGAAACCAAGATCAGCCATAGGTGCCCAAATAAAACCAACGTTCCATGACTCAGATTCTTCGGCTTTTAAATCAGGATTACCAGCAAATTGGATGTTGTAATCGAGTACATCACAATCTTCTCCCGTTGCAGCACAGCGGTAACTATCAATAAAAAACTGACTTTCCTCTGAAGGACCTAGGCCGATTTGTGCTAGTGAAGGGGCTCTAAATCCTTGTGCCCATGAGCCGCGAACAGTAATTTCATCAGTAGGTGCCCAGCGCAGCGCTACTTTAGGATTGGTTGTGGTACCAAAGTCACTGTAATCATCGTAACGACCTGCAAGTTGTAATTCTAAGCTATCAGCTAATGGGATTGAGAATTCAACATAGGCAGCGTATTGGTCCCGCTCAGCGGCAGCAGAAACGGACTCAGTACCAAAAATTAGACCACGTTGAAATTGATCATCAGGGATATCACTGACGTCCTCTTCGCGGTACTCAATACCAGCCGCCATCATCACGACACTGTCACCAAAACTAAACGCTTCGCCGGTAATGTTGGCATCAAATGAGGTCATATGTGATTCACCACGGCGAACTAAGCTGGTGGTAATACGATTTATTACATCTGGATCATTATAAGTGCCGCCAAATGGGTTGTAGTTGCCAGCATTTATTTCTCGTTGTAAAAAGTCAGTTCTTACCCAGCCTTGAGTACGATCACCGGTTTGCATTGATTTACTTCGACCTTTTTGTACAGCTGCTTCCCAGCTCCAATCGCTAATTTCACCACGAAGACCGGCAACAAAGCGTAACGTATCTGATTCTATATCCCACTGACGGGCACCTGCATCCACGGTACGATAGCGACCAATCTCAATATCTTTACCAAAAGGATTGTTTGGATGACTGCCTGGAACTGTTAATCCCGCATCTTCGTCTAGCGGTGTCGGTGCACCTGCAGCAATCGAGGTATTATGCTGCATGGCCATTTCCAGAAAGGCTGTAATGCCGTTATCAAAGTTGTATTCAAATTGTGAAATAGCACCAACTCGCTCAGAAGCAGGGGCAATATAACCAAATGGACCATAATCAAATAAGCAGCTGCCGCTAGATGTGGCACTTTCAGCTGGGCAATCAGGATCGATAGTTTTTACGCCGTCAACATAGAAATAACCAGGGAATCCGCGAGATGAACGGAAATCTTCACCACCATTCGCGGCTTGATTAGCAGTGCCTAAGCGGCCCATTTCATCTGATGATAAAGAGGTGTTTTTAAAGTAATCGATGATCACAGACGCACTGCTTTTTTCGTTTGAGGTACCCCAAACTATGCTTGCTGAAGTTTCTTCATAGTTAGGGCCGTCAGTACCACCATAACCTAAATTAACTTCTAAACCATCGATGTCTTTTTTCAAAATAATATTCACCACACCTGCAACGGCATCGGAACCATAAATTGCAGAGGCACCATCTTTAAGAATATCAATACGTTCGATAGCAGAGACCGGAATACTGTTAATATCAACAAATGAGTTAGTGATACTCTCAGCAAATGCGCTTATAGCTACTCGACGGCCATTAATTAACACAAGCGTTGCATCTGCGCCAAGACCACGAAGCGACACTGCCGCAGAGCCATTGGCCGTAGAGTCTTGGTTGTTGCCGCGAGTAGAAAAAGTACCATTACCAGCAGCAGGCATTCTTTCTAGTAATTGTTGTAGATTGTCATAGCCCATATTATCGATATCGGCGCGACTAATTGATTGTACTGGGGAAGGGCCTTCAATATCTGTTCGCTTTATTCTAGAACCAGTCACTTCAATACGTTCAACTTTTTTTGCTTCGTCCGCAGCAAATGATTGAGAAGTATAACCCGCTGTTGAAAGTGCAAGTGTTACACAAGCGATTAGCTTAGGTTTAAATGGGAGTGTTCTGTTCTTCATCCTTAAATCCTCGTTGTCATGTTAATTTTATCTGGTTAAATCAACCAGTAATATCAATATCATGTAAATGAATTGTTGTCAAATCGTTTATTTGGATTGTGTACTATAATTTATACAGTTGCGGGGATTTAGGGGCTGAAAAATAAAAACGCCTAACAGGGTTAGGCGTTTTTGAGGTTGTTTAGATAGATTAAACTTTGTGCTTCATTAACCGTTCTTTTTCGCGAGACCAGTCTTTGTTTTTACCGTCTTCACGTTTGTCATGCATTTTTTTACCCTTACCGAGGTGGAACTCAAGTTTCACCCAGCATTTTTTCCAATACATGGCAGTGGCGATTAATGAATAGCCATCGCGCTCAGTCGCACCGACTAAGCGATCTAGCTCGCGTCTGCTTAATAATAACTTGCGATAACGTAATGGATCGCAAATAACATGGGTTGAAGCACTATTGAGAGGCTGTATTTGACTGCCAAGCAAAAACGCTTCGCCATTTTTAAGGTGAATGTATGTTTCAGAGATGTTTACTTTACCAGCTCGGATACTTTTTACTTCCCAGCCTTGTAGTTCAACACCAGCCTCAAACTTGTCGTGTAAAAAATACTCATGACGCGCCTTTTTATTTAGCGCGATAGTATTACTTGTCGATTTAGATGAATTTTTCTTAGCCATAGTGGCCCATATTATACGTAAAGCTCTGCTTTTTACATCGATTTTTTATTTTTGCTAATAAAAAAGTGTTTGTAAATAAAGCGCCATGAAAGTTTGGGGAAAAACGCAAAGCTTGCTAAAATTCGCCCACACAGTTGGGAGTGAGTATGCCACAAATAGAAAAAAGTGCGCTAGTAATGTATAGCAGCAAAGAAATGTTTGATTTAGTCAATGATGTGGATGCTTATCCTGAATTTTTACCCCATTGCTCGGATGCAAAAATTATTGCACAGCAAGGTAATACCATGACAGCAAGTTTGGAAATTTCCAAAGCGGGTATAAAAAAATGGTTTACTACTGAAAACACCTTTTTAGATGACAATACAGTAACATTGCGCTTAGTTGATGGACCATTTAAAGCCTTGCAAGGGCGTTGGCATTTTCAAGTGTTGGATGACAATGCATGTAAAGTTCAGCTACAGCTTGAGTTTGAATTTGCGAGTAAATTAATTGAACTTGCGTTTGGGCGCGTATTTAACGATGTTGCAAAAAACATGGTGAATGCATTTACTCAACGCGCTAAACAGGTATATGGACTGCGATGATGATAAAAGTTGAAGTTGTGTATGCATTACCTACCACGGCAACGTGTTTGCTTGTTGAAGTACCTGTTGGTACAACGGCAGAAAATGCCGTGATGCAATCAGGTATCCTCGCTAAGTGCCCTGAAATTGATGGCTTAGCATTAACCTTAGGAATATGGAACCGTACCTGCAAGCTTACGCAAGTGCTTGAGGATGGCGATAGAATTGAAATTTACCGTCCTTTAATTGCTGATCCTAAAGACGCACGACGAAAACGTGCAGAAAAAGCTAAAGACGAAGGTCGTGCTAATAAAATTACAGGTGGGCGACCGCTTGATAAAGCTAAATAATAGCTCAAACAAAAAAGGTTAGCTGTTGCTAACCTTTTCGTAATTTACTGAACTGGAGCGTTATTGCTCAAGCGGTGTATTAAACTCTGCGGGTTGTTCATAGTCACCACTGAGCGATACCAATTTTTCATTTTCAAAATTAATAGTCAGTGATTTACGTTGTTCGTTATCACGGCCAAGGTTAAAAGAATATAAGTAATGCCACGTGTTTTTATCGAAAGCGTCTTCTGCAACAGGTTTACCTAATACATAAAGAACTTGCTCACGGGTCATATTGATACGAAGCTTGTCAACATCGGTTTGTTCTAAAAAGTTACCTTGTGGGATGTTGATACGATAAACCCAGCTAGAACAACCGGCGGTTGCACTTAAGGTCAGAGCAACGATAAACCAAAGAGAAAAAGTTTTTAACGACTGCATTGTTTGTTTGGATCCTTATTTTTTATAAACTGCATGATACCGATTAGTCACCTAAGGTAAAACCCTTTTGAGTAATTGTTTGTGACTTAATTTTTACTATCGATGTTTGGAGCGTAATTTTGACCTCAGAGTCCGCTAAAAGTTTAACTACTACTGAAAATACTATGACAACTAAGATCTCCACGTGGTCACTTTATATTGTACAAACACGTTTAGGGCATTGGTACACTGGGATCAGCACGGATGTGGCAAAACGATTTGCCGCACATCAAGCGGGCAAAGGGGCTAAAAACTTAAAGGGGAAGGGGCCACTGACTTTAATATATCAATGTGAAGTCGGTTCTCGCAGTGAAGCCACCAAGCTTGAGATAAAAATTAAACGCTTAAGTAAGGCACAAAAGCGAGCGTTTGTTAGCTCTGGGATTTTGCTAACCTGAATTCAGTTTAAAATATATTTACTATCTACAATTTAGCTCAAAGAGTGTTGATATCGTTTATATCAAGTTGGCTAATAAATGCGGCAATATAATTAACTGCGTCAATATAAAGCGCTTGGTCAATATTACTTAGTAGGTCGGAACTCTTATGATGGTGGGGATCATGACCCATACCAAAGTAAATATAAGCAATTCCGGCTTTAGCAAACGCATAATGGTCGCTTGCTCGGCGCCAATCAATACTATCTCCGAGGGTCATTCTGTTCATTGTGGTTGATGAACTAGCTACTTTTATCTTTAAATTATGCTCAGGCACCTGCTGTAGTTGTGCTTGTAAAGCACTGCGTTGTGCATGTGAGACAAAGGCATATAAGATTTTTTTGGCGGTTTTACTGCTAACATATCTAAATTAATGTTTAGCACGGTTACGCTGTCGTCGATTTGCAATTGACTAACAAAATATTCAGCTCCATGTAAACCATTTTCCTCTGCGTCAGTAGCAACAAAACTAAGTTGGAAAGGCAGATTTGTGTGTGCGAAGCGTTGCGCTAGGAATAACAAGGCACTGACGCCACTGGCATTATCGTTTGCGCCTGCATATAAAGTGTTACCACGCATACCTAAGTGATCATAATGAGCGGTAATTACCAAATGAGTCTTGACTAAGTGCGGTGGTTTTAAAGTCGCAACGACATTTTGCCCCGTTGCTTTTGAAGACCAGCCATGGCTGTAACTAAACGGCTGTAATTGCGTATTGTAACCGAGCGTTTGCAGTCGCGTACTAATGTATTGGGCACTGATACGCGCGCCATCTGTATTGGTTTTTCTACCGCTTAGAGCCTTAGAGCTTAGATGCTTCAGATCATCGATCAGCTGTTGCTGCGCGCTGCTATTACTTTGGCAAAATGTTGAAAAGCTGAGGCTCAATAGCAAAATAAAATAGTTAATGATTAATTACTCGCGCGGTCATGTCACTTAGTGCCTGTAATTTATTTTGATAACGTTGCTTATCATGGTCAAAATCGGCATGTTTATTAGCCAAACGTAATTGGCGATACGCTTGCTTAAAATCACCTAACTGATAATAAGTGCGGGCAAGACCAAAGTAGCTATCATGAATATTATCATCAATTCTTTTTGCTTTATTGAAATGCTTGATGGCATCTTGATAGTTTTGTCCAAGGTATGCGTTATTTCCTAATGACACATGATAATACGGATTACTTTGGCGCTTCAAATCAAGTTTATATAAAATCTTGTCGGCCAGCTCAGGACGGTCGGTGAGTTGATACAGTAAAGCTAAGTTACCCAGTGCTGTATTGTTGTCGTTATTAAGCAGCAAAGCATAATTATAGGCTAATTCGGCGTTATCATACTGAGAATCAAGGCGAAGTAATACGGCTAAGTTACCCCATGCAGCAGAGTAATATTTATCTGCTTTTGTTGCCGCTAAAAAGTAGCTATAGGCTAAATCATAATTTTGATTGAGCATTGCCGCTGCCCCTTTATTGTTATAAAACATCGCGGTAATTCGTTGTTTGCTGATGGGGGTCGTCTGAAATTTCTCACCTCGCGAGTTCGGATCAAAATCAATCACTAATGAGGTTTTTGCGTCATACACATAAGTCACATTAGTGTGGTTATTACGACGCTGTGTGACGATCAAATTAATATGCCCAGTCAATAAGTTATAGCCTTTATTTAGCGCCCAATACTCAGGAATATGAACCGTTTGAAATTGCCCCTGCATGCCTAAATATTCCGCAATACTATAGGCCAAAATCGATAATGATAAACAGTTAGCATTTAAATCTCGGTAGGCTTGATTGGCGGTTAGGGTAGCCCCTGCTTGATATAGTAAGGATGCATCGCCATTTTCTAACAAAAAGTTTAGTAATTTTCGAGTTGTGTTTAAATTGTGTTTAGTACTTGGGAAGGCTGCATCGAGTTGTTGTGTTATTGTATCGCTTAAGGTAAAAATCTGTTCACTACTTTCCACCGGGTAAAGCGTGAAAGATTGGTTTTCAGTGACTGGTGGAGGGATGAGTATTGTTTGATTACTCACACTGGTACAGGCAGAGATACTAAAAAGCAGCACAATGACTGCTAACTTACAAAACCGCGTTAGTATTGTCATAATCATACCCCAACTAATTACTGACTTATTAAGTTTAGTCTGTTTTTTAGTCGAGGTAGATGTTAAATGTTACAAACTGTGTCAGCACTTTTCAAAGGTGGCGACTAAACTTGCTAAGGTTTGTGCGCTGGTTGCAAGTCCTTTGATCGCCTGCTCGGTATCAATTTGTTCTCGCATTGCCATATCGCTGATCTCACTAATTTGTTCAATATTACGGCCGACGTCAGCAACCACACTACTTTGCTCTTCAGTAGCTGTTGCAATCAAGGTTGCCATATCATTAATTTCATTAGCGGTATTGGTAATGGCATCAAGCAACTGCACAGAGCTTTGCATTGTTGCTACGCTGTACTGAGCTTTATCTTTGGACTGGGCAATATGTTCAACCACATTGGTAGCTGTTTTCGCGAGCTCTTCAATCATTGATTGAATTTCAGTCGTTGATTGTGACGTACGGTTGGCTAAGGCTCGTACTTCATCCGCAACTACGGCAAAGCCGCGGCCATGTTCACCAGCACGTGCTGATTCAATTGCTGCATTTAGTGCTAATAAATTGGTTTGCTCTGAAATACCACGAATAGAGTCAACAATACTGGCAATAGTCTGGGTTTTATTAGCAAGCTCAGTCACTTGTCCCGCAATTGTGTCAATATCACTGGCTAATGCGGTAATACTTTGTTGGCTTTGCACTACTTGCTGGTGGCTCTGTAATGTATTCGCTTTACTATCTTCGGTCAGTTTTGCGGCAGTTGCGGCGCTGTGGGCAATTTCTTGCACTGTCGCGCCCATTTCGTTGATTGCTGCTGCAACAGAGATAGTCTGCTCTTTTTGGTTGTCCATTGCCTGTGAGTTACGTTTGGCTTGAGTAAATACCTGATCTGAGCTTTGACGAATTTCTAAACTTTCGTGGGAGACTTGCGCAATAGCGGTTTCAATTTTATCAATGAATTGGTTAAAACCATTCGTTAATGCTAATAGCTCAGGCTGGTCACTGTGAGGTAAACGATAAGCTAGATTGGCATCACCAGACCCTAAACGAGTAAATAACTCTGCCATTTTTGATAGCGGTGAAGCTAACGAACGAGCCAGTAAAAAACTAACGATACATGCCAACAGCGCAATTGCGATAGCAAAACTTAAAATTTGCCATTGTAAAGTGGTGATCCCGCAAACACTTCTGCTTTTGGTACTTGTGCAACCACATAGAGTTGAGTGTTTTTAATTGGACTCGCCGCAAGGAAAAAAGTGTCGCCATTGAGTTCGACTTCTTGCAAGTTAAATTCATTGCTTGTTAATAATTGACCACTTACTTGATGACCATACAAGCTATCTAGATTTGTTTTTTCTACTTTATTAACGTCTTGATGGAGTTTAATTACGCCTTTATCGTCAGTAATAAATACAAAGCCAGTCTGCTCGATAGTAAATTTATTCAGTAGTGCCTGCATATCATCAATACTTTTTGCCAGTCCGGTTAAGCCGATGCCATTGATCTGTTGATGATTAACAAACATTTTTGTGTCGCCATTAGGCTCTTGATATAAGCTAATAGAGTAAGCTTGGTTGGCGTTTTTAAAATCAAAAAACCAGCCATCTTGCTGCCGATCTAATACTCTTAAAAAGCCATCTTGATTCCAGTACTGCGCGGTATCGCGATTTGCCCATGATGCGGTTGCTAAGCCGTATTGTTTTACCAGACGATTTAATTCTTTGATTAAAACGTCATCATTGTTATCACGACTATTTGCCCACGCGAGTATAAAATGATTACTTGATACTTGTTCTGCCGCACTGAGTAATTCATTGATCTCTAAGCTTATATAGTTATTGATTGCGTGTAGTTTACTGGGCAACTCAGATTGTATCATCCGTTGTTCGATAATGGTTTTGGCGGATAACAGCGCCGTAATGCCAATTAAGCTGGCGACTGACAAGGCAATAGCGATCCCTAAAATAGTGATCTTACGTGTGATACTAAGACTTTTATACGGCATTGTGGGTACTGACTTTACAAATTATGAGGGTATTTTAGCATGTTTTTTTCATACAGTTCATCATCTAATAGAGTAAGTACTCAGTTTATAATTTACGCTAAGGCGTCTTTAGGCAAATTAATAAAATGAAAAAGCCCACTGCGTTTAGCATGTGGGCTTGGTTTCTAACAAGCGAAATTGTTACTTTCCAGGGTTAAACAATTTTCTTCATTGCTGACATGTAGCCACGCAATTTGGTACCAATTATTTCAACAGGGTGCTCACGCAACGACTTGTTGATTGCAATTAGTGTTTGGTTATCAACATGATTACAGCGCTCGCCTAAGCCTCTACCAATCACATCAGTATCGATGTTTTGCATAAAGTCTTGTAACAGTGGCAAACATGCGTGATTGTATAAGTAACAACCATACTCTGCTGTATCAGAGATTGTGCGGTTCATTTCGAATAATTTTTTACGTGCAATGGTATTGGCAATTAATGGCGTTTCATGTAGCGATTCATAATATGCTGACTCAGCTATAATACCTGCTGCAGTCATGGTCTCAAACGCTAATTCCACACCGGCTTTCACCATTGCAACCATCAAGATACCGTTATCAAAAAACTCTTGTTCGGTGATTTCAACATCACCTGCTGGGGTTTTTTCAAAATTTGTTTCAGCTGTTTCTGCACGCCATTTCAAAAGGTTTGCATCATCATTCGCCCAATCTTCCATCATTACACGAGAGAACGTGCCATCGATGATGTCGTCTTGGTGTTTATTGTAAAGCGGGCGCATGATTACTTTTAATTCTTCACTTAATTCAAACGCTTTTACTTTCGCTGGGTTTGATAAACGGTCAAGCATATTGGTAACGCCGCCGTATTTAAGTGCTTCAGTAACCACTTCCCAACCGTATTGAATTAGTTTTGATGCGTAACCGGCGTCTATACCTTTTTCGATCATCTTATCAAAACATAAGATTGAACCGGTTTGTAACATGCCGCAAAGAATCGTTTGTTCGCCCATTAAGTCAGACTTAACTTCAGCTATAAATGATGATTTCAATACACCTGCACGGTGGCCACCAGTACCCGCTGCATACGCTTTTGCTTGTGCTAAGCCATGACCTTGAGGATCGTTTTCAGGGTGAACAGCAATCAGTGTTGGTACTCCAAAACCGCGCTTATATTCTTCACGAACTTCAGAACCTGGGCACTTAGGTGCAACCATTATTACGGTGATATCGTCACGTACTTGCATACCTTCTTCAACAATATTGAAGCCATGAGAATAAGCAAGCGTAGAGCCTTGTTTCATCATCGGCATGATTGCGTTTACAACCGCAGTATGCTGTTTATCAGGTGTTAGGTTTAACACAACATCAGCAGTAGGGATCAATTCTTCGTAAGTACCTACAGTAAAACCATTTTCTGACGCATTAAGAAATGATTGACGACGTTCGCTGATTGCAGAATCACGCAATGTGTAGGCAACATCTAAACCTGAATCTCGTAAGTTCAGTCCTTGGTTTAAACCTTGTGCACCACACCCAACAATAACAAGTTTTTTGCCTTTAAGTGCTTCAACACCATCGGCAAATTCAGCCGGATCCATAAATTCACATTGTGCTAGTTGTGCTAACTGCTCGCGTAAAGGAAGAGTATTAAAATAATTCGCCATTGTTAGTATCCTATAAATTTCGTATTTGTTAGATGCAAGCGCTTGCTGCCTTGCTTAAAGTCACCATAAGGAATTTTTACCCTTGCGTAAAATGATATATTTGCATTAAAGTATTTCAAAAAGTGAAATGCTTTAATTAATAACCGCTAACGGTTGGGATCACTATGGACCATAAACGATTACATTATTTCCAGGCTCTTGCCAAAACCTTACATTTTGCCCGTGCCAGCGAGTTATGCCACATAAGTGCTCCCACCTTAAGTCGCAATATTAAGCAGTTAGAGGATGAAGTGGGAGTCGCATTATTCAGTCGCGATAATCGCAGTGTAAAGCTAACAGCTGAAGGAGAATCGTTTATCGACTATGCAACGGCTACGTTAGCTAATTGGCAGCGTTTTCGAGCAAATGTACAAAATCCTGAGCAAACTATTTACGGTAAAGTAAGCATTTACTGTTCAGTAACTGCCTCTTATAGTTTTTTGCATCAACTATTAGAGCAACTGCGTTTGCAACATCAACATATAGAAATAAAGCTTAATACTGGCGATCCCGCAGTGGCAATAAACCGTGTGCTTGACGGACACGAAGCCATGGCAATTGCCGCAAAGCCTGATAAATTACCGACGCAAATTGCATTTGCCAGTATTGGTTATTCATCCTTGGTATTTATCGCGCCACGTATTCCGTCGTTGCTCACTGAAAAACTGGCCCAGTTTGGCGATAAGATAGATTGGTCTGAGCTTGAGTTTATAGTGCCAGAGCAAGGTTTTACTCGTCAAAGGTTAGAGCTGTGGTGGCGTAAGCACGGTATTAATGCAAAGATCTATGCGCAAGTAGCGGGGCATGAAGCTATGGTGTCAATGGTGAGTTTAGGGCTAGGCATTGCCATGGTGCCAAAAATTGTTTTAGATAATAGCCCATTAAAAGATCGCGTTCAGGTGATCAGTGATCAAAAAGAGGCCCCTGCCGGGTTTGAGATTGGTTTGGCAGTATTACGTAAAGAGTTACCAGATGCCGCGTTAAATGCATTATGGGAGATTGCTCAATCACTGAAAAACGTTAATAGCTTAGCTCCTTAGCCGAGTCTAAATACGCAGATGTAAAGTTTATTTACCTTGAATCGTTCCATATGTATCAAAAGTGTGAATGATTGTAATCGTCTAGGGATTAGTTATTAATACCTTGCTATGATAACGATATTGGGTTGTCTCTTTTGGCATAAATAACAACAATGAAGTCGATAGTTAATATTCTTACTGCGCTTTGCATCTCTGTATGGCTTACAGTACCTTGTTTTGCACAGCCATCAGAAATTGAGCCTGTGCAGGATATAACAACAGGGCAGTGGCACTTGAGCCTTAACACGGGATTAGGAGTCATAACAAATCCATTAGCTGGTGGAGGTGATTTACCATTAGTGTTGATCCCAGATATAGCTTATTACGGTGAACAGTTCTTTTTTGATAATGGTCGCTTAGGCTATAGCCTGATACAAGACTCCCCACATACCTTTAATTTAGTCACTGAGTTTAATTCGGAAACTCGTTTTTTTGTTGATTGGCATCCAAGTAACATTTTTGCATTTAGATCAGAAAGTTCATTTACGAACAGTGAAAATGAACTTCAAATCCAACAACCTAGTCTAGATATCAGTGAGCTTGATAAACGTAAATGGGCACTCGATGCTGGCCTGAGTTACCATTATAGCTATCAGCAGCATGTATTTTCCGTGCAGGCATTAGCTGATGTATCCGGAGTGTATGACGGGTGGCGAAGTGCACTGCAGTGGCAAATGCACAAGAACATTGGTGAGTTACAGATTAAGCCGACTATTGGCATCTGGTATAAATCGGCAGCACTGAATGCATATTTTTATGGCGTAACAGAAAAAGAGTCTCCAGTTCGTGCAATTGAGGTTGGCAGTAGTTGGCAGCCTTATGCTAAAATAGATGCCCGCTGGCCCTTAAATGGAGCCAACTCATTGCGTTTTCATCTGGCTTATTATGATTATTCCGCCTTAGCTGACGACAGTCCGCTGTTTGAACAAACGTATTCTCTGACTGCCTTTATAGGGTTTGATCATATTTTTTAATATGAAGTATTTAAAACTTGGTGCGTGCGTCATTTTTTTGTTGGTATGGCCAAAGTTAGCTGTCGCAAAAAAAGATATATTAACAGTTACTCCAAAAGTCTGTGTGGTTTCCGAACAACAAGACTTTTGCGATGTTGATGTAAAATTTGCTTTAAATATGCCCCATAAAATGGACGTTTGTTTATACAGCGAAGATCAACAACTGCAATGTTGGCAACAGGTTACCTTAGAAGAATTCAATCATAAAGCGCGTGTTCAGGTTGAAACCATATACTCCTAGTCAATCCTCACACGGATGAATTACTGGCGACAACACGCATTGAAGTACAGAGCACTCGCGCTAAAACAACTCGGCGCCGATTACGTTCTCCGTGGAGCTTTTTTAATCTTGGAGCTGCAAATGGCAAAGATCTTACTTGTAGAAGATGATTTAGGGTTACAGCAATTAACCCGTGACTATCTTGAAAATAATGGCCTTGAAGTGGCGGTGCTAGACCGTGGCGATGAAGTGTTTAGTTACCTTGAAAACAATCCGGTTGATTTGATGATCCTCGATGTGATGCTGCCAGGTAAAGATGGCTTTAGTGTTTGTCGTCAAGTCAGAGATAAATTTAGCTTACCAATATTAATGTTGACCGCCAAAGGTGAAGACTTTGATCAAGTCATTGGTTTGGAACTTGGTGCCGATGATTATGTTATTAAGCCAGCTGAGCCAAGAGTATTGCTTGCCCGTATTAATGCGCTATTACGCCGTGGCCAAGCATCAGTAAAAGCGCCAGAAGAATTACAATTTGGCGATTTATGTATTGATAAAACCAGCCGTATTGTTCGCTTAAAGAATAACGAAATCACCCTCACTTCCCATGAATTTGAATTACTGTGGTTATTAGCTTCAAATTCCGGTGAAGTACTAAGTCGTGAACATGTTCATCAACACATGATTGGTCGCCAATATGATGGATTAGACCGCACCGTAGATGTACGTGTATCTCGGATCCGTAAAAAATTAGGTGATAACAGCGATAAACCATACCGTATTAAAACCGTTTGGGGACAAGGCTACTTATTTGTCTCCGATGCATGGGGTATGTAACTATTAATGGGGAAACTATTTGCAAGTTTATATGTGTATATTATAGTTTCCCTGTTTTTAGTCAGTGGGGTAATTGAACAACTTTGGCCCTATGAAGACAGTCAACAACAAATTGCGCTCGATGATGAGTTTGGTCAATCCCTATGGCTATTAGCGCAAACCCCGCAAGGGCTTACTAAAATAGCCACTCGCTTTCAAAGTGAAATAGTACAAAAACAAGACCTAATGTTGCCCGCACAACAACAACAAGAACTTAACCTACATAATTATATTTATCTATTTGATCAACAACAGCGAGCTATCTGGTATATCGTTGTTGATAATGAGCAATTATTGCAAGTGGGTCCAATTACCGTTTCTGCGCCAGTATTCTCATCCGTTTGGCCTTATCTATTATTATTGTGTGTCGTTGGGATCCCTGTTGGCTTATGGAGTTTTTTACTGTGGCGTGATTTTGCTAAGTTGCGACTGGCCTGTGAAGCCGTTGGTGGATCACAAGACTTTGAGCTGAGCGCCACCTCGAAATCATTCTTTTTACCAATTACCGACACCTTAAGTGCTATGCAGCAGCGTATTCAGCATTTATTAACCGCTCAACAAGAACTTACATCGTCGGTATCGCATGAGTTTAGAACGCCACTGGCACGTTTAAAATTTGCGTTGGCAATGCTTGAGGATAAAGTAGCTGACGAAAAAGCCTTTGAATATATCGATAACATGCAATTAGATATTGTGGAGTTAGAGTCGTTAGTTAAAGAAATGCTTGATTATGCTCGCCTTGATAGCCAACAACCTAATCTTACGGTGCAAACATGTAACTTAGTGCAGCTAGTAGAAAGTGTTGTCACTAAACTTGATTTTGCTACGCAAATAAAACTCAATATGCAATTACCAGCTTTATGCAGTTACACTTGTGACAGTCACTTTATCGCCCGCAGTATCCAAAACTTAGTAGGCAATGCGTTGAAATATGCTCGTCACGAAGTGCGAATTAGCTTAGTTGAAAATACTGGGCAGTTAATTTTATCGGTCGAAGACGATGGCCCTGGCATTGAACAATCACAATGGGATGCAGTGTTTAAACCTTTTGCCCGACTTGATAAAAGTCGCGATAAAAAGACTGGAGGCTTTGGGCTTGGTTTAGCCATTGTGGCAAAAATAGTGTCTTGGCACCAAGGCAGCTGTACGATATCGAATTCAGAATTAGGTGGCGCCAAATTTACAATCTATTTGCCTAAGTAACCAGAGTTCAGGGTAAGTAACTCCTTTTCTATTGCTATATCTGTGGCTAAATTGATACTCAAAAAAAAGCGCCTAATAGGCGCTTTTCTGCGGTTAAAACCAAAATCAACAAGTAGCAAAAGAGTAGACTTCACTTTGCTAAGTAAGTTCCATTATTTATTACTTTTAATTTATTTATGTGTTTTTAAAAGCGGCATGAGCATCTGCTCCAAGCCATTGAGTTTAACTTCATACATCATTGCTAATTGAGCACCGAGTGTGCCGTGAGGAAATCCTTGCTGCTTAAACCAGACCAAGTATGGTTCTGGTAATAGCAGCAAAGGGCGGCCTGCGTATTTACCAAATGGCATTTTTGTATTGATCGCTGTTTTTAAAAGCTCTGGATCCATGATTAACTTAATTTGCTAGATTATGCGTGAAGTGTATTACAAAAGAGGGTGAGAAAATAGGCTGTGACGGGCAAGAAACAGCCTATTTAATGAGGGGAGTAGGCCCTCATAATTTACTAATGGATCTGATATTGATGCTTTTTGGTAAATCCAAGTTGTTTAAGTTTGTTTATAATTGACGGATCATCGATGCGGCTTGGTGTTTCGCTATCACGTAAGAAATGATTTTCCGGCACTTGATATATATCGAGCATTTTTTGAAATAGCACTGCGCGCATTGTTAACGCTGTCATTCCATTTCTTTGTATTTCATCAAGACGATTTTGAAGCTCAACCAGTTTTGGGTTATTTACATCATCCGCCACTGTCTGAAACTGTGTAGCAAACTTATTCTTCATCTAAAAACCTTATTTAATAGCAAAAGACAAAATGCCGATAAATACGTATTCAAAAACACGAGAAGGCTTTTTTTGTGCTAAAAATAGATACTTACGTATTACTCAACAAATGCAGTTTACTCTTTTTTCATGGGTAAATGCCAATCTGGATGTAAAGCTTTGTAAATGCGCTTGACTCTTATTTGGGGACTTTTGCGACGTTGTTTCAGGCGGTTATATATAAGGATATGAAAATTAAATGAAAATAGTTCTCAGTACCTTTTGTGGTGCTGAGAACTTTATTTATATTATGGAAATAATTTTTGTTTTACATGCTCAGCGAAGCCACTACCGGCCTCTAAATAGAAGTTATAAGTAGAGTCAACTCCCATATCTTCAAGTTCTTTTTGCTGATCTGGATAGTTAGCAATGGCAGTAACTTGACCTTGGTAACCCGAAGCACGCAATTGCTCCAAAGCAAAAATGTTTTGCATATGTTTCGGCATCGCGAGCATGATCATCTCTACATGGGAGTGATTTACCCGTTGCCAAAAGTCTGGATCGGTTGCATCTGCCAAGAGCGCCTTACGGCCTCGTGAAACATGCTTCTCGACCACTTCTGGCTTGATGTCTACTCCAGCTACAACGCCAGGATGGGTGATGTTAATTGTTTCATATGCACCGGTGCCAATACGACCCATACCAAAAATAACAATCTTGGTGTCATTTAAGTTCACAGGAAGTTCTTCTGCTAAGCGAGTAGGGCTTTCAAAACGTATGAGCCAAGCTTCGATTTTTACATAAATTTCGTTTGAACGTTTATTTAGTGGGGATGCAATGATAAAGGTCATTGATACTGCAATAGCCATAACAGCCAACCACTCAGATGTGATTAACCCGCTACTGGCAGCAACCATACAGACTATCAAGCCAAACTCGCTGTAGTTAGCTAAGGTAAATGCACTCAATAAGGAGGTACGAGCGCGTAACTTAAAGGCATTCGTTAGTATATAATACAAGGCAACTTTGACTGGTAGCACCAATACAATAATAAGCGCTATAAGTAATGAGTTGAGCGTCAGATCAGCACCTAAACCAATTGTTAAGAAAAACCCAACTAATAAAATTTCTTTTAAATTAAGTAGTGATTTTGCAAGCTCACTGGCTTTTTTATGAGGAGCAAAGATCATACCGATGATCAACGCGCCTAAATCACCTTTCAAGCCTGCAAATTCAAATGCATGATAGCCAACGACAAGTGCAAAGAAAAAGCCAAACAAAGGTAATAGCTCACCATGTTTAGAACGATTTAACACCCAAAACATGACTGGGCGTAATAATGGCAAGGCAACTAATAGCGCAAAAGCCCAACCGTTGGGGATTTTACCTGTGCTGATGGCTAAAAATATCACTGCAAAGATATCTTGCATAACCAAAATACCAATGGCTATTTTGCCGTGAAGGCTGGCCATTTCGCCACGTTCTTCAAGTACTTTTACAGCAAAAACTGTGCTAGAAAAGCTAAAAGCAAAACCAACAAGCAACGCACTTTGCCAACTTAGGTCTGCAAATAATGGCAACGAAAGTGCGCCTAAGAACAGCATCAAACTGCAAAAAATAGCGCTACTAATAATAATATGTAAAGAGGCAGGGGCCCAAACTTGTGGCTTAATAAGATGGCTAACTTTTAGTTTCAGACCAATACTAAATAGTAATAACGTGATCCCTAAATTAGCAATCGTATTAAGTAGCTCAGTGGTTTTAAAGCCAGATAAGTTCAGTACAAAGCCAGCAATCAAAAAACCGATTAGCGGAGGAAGTTTAAGTTGGTACACGGCAAAGCCACACACAAATGCGACAGCAAAATATAATAGTTCCATAATTCTTAATATCACTTCATTTGGTTACCTAGTGTAGCGAAATATCAGCATTTTTGAAAATCATTCGTGTATATTATGCATATAAATTGCGCGCATAGAGATATACCTGTGTATGAAAAATACTCGTTTAGTTAATTATTCTGCTAAAAACTCAAAAAATAGTTATTTTTTCACTGACAGCAGCTTTTAAATATGGTTAAGATGCAGTAACAAAGGAATTTAAGCGTGATTCAGGTTTAGGTGAATTAAGCTTAAGGAGAAATAGATGTTTAAAAAAATTCTTGCATCAGTCGGTATTGGTGCAGCAACAGTAGATACCGTGCTTGAAACTGAGCATTTACAACCTGGGCAACTATTTAATGCCCAAATAGTGATCACCGCAGGGGATGTTAGCCAAGCAATAACAGGTCTTGATTTAGCATTAATGACGCGCGTAAAAGTGGAAGGTGAAGACGGTGCTTATTTTACCAATCATATTATTGATAAGTGGCGTATAACCGATATTGGTACAATTGAACCTGGTCAACAAAAACACATTCCGTTTGAAGCGCGCTTACATTCAGAAACACCGATCACCGAAATCAACGCCGGTTATAACCAATCACATGTGTGGCTTGAAACAGGTTTAGATATTGATTTAGCACTTGATCCTACGGATAAAGATCATCTTCATATTTATCCAAATGATGCCGTAACTACTTTTATGCAAGCGATGGATAAACTGGGTTTTAGCTTGGTAAAAGCGGATGTTGAAAAGGGCTTCTTACGTGCTAGTACGTTTAACTCTGTCTCTGGTTGTTATCAAGAGCTGGAATATAAACCAAATAGCCGTAGCTTGTTCGGTATTCAAGAGATTGAACTATCGTTTGTGCCTGAAGCTCATAAAACTCATGTTTTAATTGAGCTTGACCGTGGTTTTCGTGGTGATGGCTATGTTGACCTGACGATTGAACATGATCACGTTAATCTTTCGCATTTATGTGATCAATTAGAACGTTTGCTTGCCTAGCTATTCAGAGCTCGGTTAGTTAGCTAAGCGTAATAAGTAGCCCAGTATTGACTGGGCTTTTTTTATGTTAGGAGTTTTTATGCGATTAACAACAAAACCATTTTCTCAACTGTCTGCGCAGGTACTGTTTACTATCATGCGCACGCGGGTCGATGTATTTGTAGTTGAGCAGCAATGCCCATACCCTGAATTAGACGATATCGATTGCACTGCAACAACTCAGCATCTCTATTGGCTCGAGGCTGAACAATTAGCTGCATACGCACGTTGTTATGAGAAAAATGAGCAGTACAGCGCTATTGGTCGCGTGCTGGTTGAAAAATCACAACGGGGTAAGGGGTTGGCAGTGTTATTGGTTAAAGAGGCGATCCAGTGTTGCTTTACGCATTGGCCGAACAAGGATATATACATTGGCGCGCAAACCTATTTACTCGCGTTTTATCAGTCGCTGGGTTTTCAGTGTATTGGCGAGCCTTATTTAGAAGATGGTATTGCACATCAAGATATGATTTTAAAAAACCGCTCCGTGTAAAGAGCGGTTTTTTGAGTTAGCCTAATAGCGAGCTGACAAACACTAAACCAATTGCAATTGGGCAAATGAATTTAATATACCATGGCCATATTTTCCAAAATAGGCTGGTAGCAACTTCTGGGCAGCCTTGTTGTATTTCGTTTAATAGTGAGTTGCGATACCAAATCCAGCCGACAAACAAGCAACACATTAAACCAAGAATAGGCTGACCAAATTTAGTTGTGAGCGCAATAACTAAACCAAACAGCGCATTAAAGTTCAGGACTATCGTAAAGCTCACCAATGCTATAATCGTTCCTATTAACCAAGTGGCTTTTACACGGCCAAGATCAAAGCGCTCTACCGCATACGAAACCGGTGCTTCAAGCATTGAAATAGACGATGTCAGTGCAGCTATACTCATCAATGCAAAAAAGGCAAAGCCAACGAATAAACCAATGGTGCCCATGCCATCAAAAAGAGCGGGTAATACTTGAAATACTAAAGTGTCTTCAGAAAGCAACTCTCCAGTAGCTGAGAATATTTCCACCCCTTGTGCCTGCGCAACGTACATCGCAGGGATAATTAGTAACCCAGCAACAAAAGCAATAAACACATCAATAAGGGTAACGTAGGCGCCAAGTGAGACTAAATTTTCTTTTTTACTAATGTAGGAGCCATAAATGATCATCACACTGGTGCCCAATGACAATGAAAAGAATGCTTGCCCCAGTGCACTAACAAGTAATTCAGGGTCTAAAATAGAGCTAAAATCAGGTACTAAATAGGCTTTAAGGCCTGTCATAGCACCTTCTTGCATCAGCACATAAACAATCAGTGCAAATAAAATAGTCAGCAGTGCGGGCATTAAGCGTTTCGACCACTTTTCAATGCCGTTTTCTACTCCGCGGCTAATGATTGCGACAGTAAGAATAATAAACCCAGCTGTAAATATAAGGTTTCTAGAGAGTGACTGTTCACTTAACCAAGTTGAAGAGCTCTCACTACCCACTAAAGTCGCAATGGGCTCTAGAGTGGCACTGATCATCCAACCGGCGACAATGGCATAAAAGCTGAGGATCAGTCCGGCACATATGATACCGCCAAAACCGACCACAAACGCAAAGCGTTTTTGGAACGGGTTATTTGAAATTTTCCGCAATGAACTAACCGCATTGGCCTGACCATGGCGCCCAATCGTTAGTTCTGCCATCAGTGCTGGGTAAGCCAAACAAAATGCCAATACAAGGTAAGCAATTAAAAAGGCTGCGCCTCCATTGCTAGCTGTTTGTGTAGGGAAACCCCAAATATTACCAAGACCAACTGCAGATCCTGCTGCGGCCATAATGAATCCAAAACGGGAGCTAAACTCCCCTCTGACTGCGCTCATAATTATTTTTTCTTCTCTATATAGTGACGGCGCTGACAATCTACTGTAAATGTTAAAAAATAAAAAGCCCTTATTTTTAGCTGCAGCCGTGCAGAATTAACGCATGACTGTATTTACAAAATTTAGAATGCCAATGCTGTTAACATTGTTTGTTTAAGTTATTGTTATCTAATCATAATGAGGTGGTTTACGATGCTGTAAACTGTAACATAAAAGTTACAACTGTTCCGGGTTATGTATTTTAAGGGTAAGGCATGCCCCCGTTAGGTGTTTACTACGATTTACGCTTACACTGCCATGATGCCAATCAGCTACTTTAGCAACAATGGCAAGTCCTAGGCCATAACTTTGATCGGCCCGATTGCGATGACTCTGTTCTTGAAAAAAAGGGCTAAAAACTTTGTGCCAATTTTGCTCTTCGATACCTGGGCCATCATCCTCAACGGTAATAATAAGTGTTTGCTCTTTAATCGATGCCGTGAGAATAATTTTTTGTTTGGCAAAGTCACAGGCATTGCTAAGCAGATTAGTGATTGCGCGAGCTAACCAGTGTAAATCTGCATAAATATGAGAATTATCATGACAGATAAGCTGTAAATCAAGTTGTTGCTGTACTAACTTAGGCTCTAGTTGCTGTATTAGGGTGCTTAGGTAGCTGTTTAACTCAGTGTGTGAGTAGGTCAGTTGGTTGGCTTTTTGCTCAAGCGTGGCAAATGCTAAATAACTTTTCAACATTGATTCCATTTGGTCTAAATCAGCTTCCATACGATTTAAATAATGTTTTATTTTTTCTTCGTTATGACTATCTAGTGCCGCATCTAAGCCAAATCGTAGGCAGGCAATGGGGGTGCGTATATCATGAGATAAACTCGAGGCCATCAGTTTATTTTCATCGAGTAATTTTTCGATCTGGCTTGCCATGCGGTTAAAAGTAAGCTCAACATCTTTAATGTAAGTGAAATGGGATACCCGAATGCGAGCATGTAAGTCGCCACTGGCAAACTTTTTAGCTGCGTCATTAACCACGCCTAGTCGTTTAGCTAATGGTGCAATAATAAACCCCATAAACACACATAACCCAGCGTAAAACATTAAGGTAAGTAACATATCATTTTGTTGATCTTGTTCGTGGGATTTTTCCAAACGTAATTTAAGATGAAAAGGCGCAAGCAAATCATTACTGTAGAGTAGGTAATACCCTTCTTGATCTTCTAAAATCAGTCCGCCTTCAGCATTGATCTCTTCTAGCAGTGATGGTGGCAGCGCTAAAGATTGCGTGGCTCGATAACTTAATCCCAACGAAAACTGTTGTGCAAGTAAGGCGGTGTAGTCTGCTCTTTGCATGAAGGGTTGGCTGGCAATTTGCTGGCTGAAGCCCATTAAAAGTTTACTTTGAAAGCCAAACTCATCCTGCGAGGTATGAGTTTGCTGACTAAAAGCATCAATTAACCAACCTAATATTACGATCGAGAGCAGGGCACTGGCTAATAAGGAGAGATAAAACTTTTTCATAGCATTTGCCAGTATACCTTAGCGGCGATCACCAAGCGCTTGCGACGAGTAAATAGCCTCGCCCCCAAATTGTTTTAATTTTTTCAGGTTGCTGCGGATCATCATTAAATTTTTTACGCAGTGCAGAAATAAGCACATCGACACTACGATCAAGGCCATCGTATTCACGACCCTTGGTTGCTTTGAATACAGCATCTCGCGACACAACTTGCCCGGCGTTACAGGCTAAATAATGCAGTAATAAGTACTCGGCGCTGGAAACTCCTTGATCAATATTATTAATAAAAACGTTGCGAGATTGTGTATCAATTTTTAAAGAGCCAACTTGAATAATGGTATCATCCGTTTGCGACTCCGAATTGTCGTTATTGGCGCGCAGTGCCGCTTTGATCCGCGCAAGCAATGCACGCGGCCTGACCGGTTTCATTATGTAATCACTGGCACCGACTTCAAGACCAATCACTTCGTCCATTTCTTCGTCTCGAGCGGTTAGCATAATAATAGGGCTTTGGTAAAATTGACGTAGTTCACGACAGACACTAATACCGTCTTGGCCGGGAGCATAATATCGAGTAAAATTAAGTCAGGCTTGAGCTCTTTTACATGACTGACAACTTGGTCGCCTCGCTCACAAATATGAGTTGTGTAGCCTTGCTCAGTTAAATACTCCGCCACCCACTGGGCTAAAGAGCCGTCATCTTCAACAAGTAATATTGTGCCGTAATTATCCATGCTTTATCTCGTTTTAAAAAAGCCGCCAGCGGCGTTTCTTTTGGCGATTTTGATACACCCATTGCAACTGTACTTGTGTTGATGCAATGATCTTACCGGTATCGCTGTTTATTAACTCAAATGAAATGCTTTCAACAGAATCAAAAGCATAATTTAACTTTCCGCTATTTTGTCTAAGCCAGCATTGCATAATATGCTTCGATGTTGCATCACGTAAACAGTAATTACCGATGCTAGTTTGTTGCCAGCTTAGCTCTATATCAGCATAGCAACTGCGTCCTTCACGCAGTGCAACACAGGTGTCGGGCAACGCAATTAAACTACTGTCATGCGGTTCTTCACCATTGGCTAGTATTTGTTTTGCGTTTAGTAACAGTAATAAAATTACTGTGGTTTTAAAATACATAGCGCACGCCTACCATGGCTTTATGCTGATAACCCTGAGATACAATGGGACTGTTGGAAATTTCACTTGAAAACCAGGTTGACAGCCAGCCACCTAAAAATACCCAGTGTCGATTAAGTGGGTACTCGGCGTGGAATTCAAAAATCATACTCATGGCGCCGTCTGTTTGATAGACAGCACGAGTAGCGGTGGCTTCTTCTGATGTTATGCCAAAATAGTAATTGCTGAAATCTGCTGAGTAAGCGCTAATGCCAACACCGGTGCGAAACTCCCAGTTTTGCCACGGTAAAATATGGCTAAAAAAGCTATTTACGACCCAACCATTATGAGCATTAGAAATATCATGTAAGTATTCAAAGGAAATCTGTGAGTTTTCAAAGCGACGGGTAAGGCGTAAGCCGGTATCAAAGTCACTTTTTCTGGTTCGTATACCTTTAAGTTCAGGCACCACCCCACTGCTATAAAAGTCGAGTCCTGTTTCATCAAACCCAGCTTGCATATTGGTACCAAGAATATCAAGATCCCAATTATACTTATTGATGATGCTATAACCAATAATGATGCCGCCACTGAGTTGGCTGTGATCAATATCTAAATAAAAGCGTTCGTAAGAAACAGCAAGGTTAATATCAAGTTCTAGACCGTCACTGTAAGAATCCATTCCAACTAGATAAGAATCTTCAACATAATAGCCCGCACCCGCGCTCCAATCCCAAGCAAAGCCTGAGGTTGGCTCTAAGGTGTTATCAGCATAATAGCGATTACTGGCATTGTTAGAGGTGCTCCATAAACTCACACTGATCAGTAATAACAGTAGTTTCTGTAGAGTGTGTTGTTTACGTTGCATCCATGATCCAAATAAATTAAGCAGTTGTTAAGTGTATTATATTGTCAAAGAGTTCCTTTGATCTGTAAAAAATTGTAGCCAGTAGTCATTCTGTGGACATTGACTTAGTGTACTTTTATTTTATCGATCAAAATACTACTTAGATAATAGTGCATCATTGGTGTTAGAGCACTCACTTCAGTGCGATTACACGGTCCTTGAAGTTTAGTTAAGCTGGTCATTTTTGAAATGGTTTTATAGCTTGGTATACTGATCTCCTGATTGGCGCGGGCAAGACGTGCTTGTTCAGTATTTTGTTGATGGATAAAAGTGGCTACTTCAAGTTCATTACTGATCACTTGTTCATCACTGAAGCTGTAAATAAGTGGTTCGCGATGGAAGCTCGCACTGTCGATTGAGGATTTTCCAAACCACACTACATCACCCGATGCACGATGGATCAGGCGCATGCTAACCTCTGCATTGATGGTTGAGCATTGTTGGATCGGATACAGTTGTGTTATTTGCGCAAATAAAGGATACGCTTTATTTGGTGGTTGTATTTGATATTCGGTATCTTCAATAAAGTTGAGCTCTAGCTGGTGTATAGCTAGGGTATAATCACTATTACCTTGATCAACGACACGTAAGTTCATAGTCGTTAATGCATCAGTTATTTGTTTAAATAGGGTATCCGTGACACTTGCTTTATCGGCAATAACTTGCACAGTTTGGTTACGAGTAATTTTATGCGCTGGTAATTGTACTGATTTTACTTTCGGTGAAGCATGTTCGGTTTCATAGGCTACTTGATAGCTTTGGCTTTTTAATTGCGGCTTGAGTGGCATTTCTAAAGGCGCAGCAGGTGGCGGCGCAGTCACACAAGCTGTTGTAATGAAAGTGAAAAAACTATTGATAAATAACGTATAAACACTGTAAAACCCTTTGAAAGCTCGATAATCGGAATATTGTACGTTAGTCTTAATAAAACTTCATGGTATTATAAAGCTAAGAATGTCTTAATCTAGATAAAAATAATAAAAAATGAAGTCCTTTGTGTCGTTAATCAACTCCTTTTTTTTCGTTATCACGTTAGTGTTATTTCAATCGCAGGTTCATGCCAGCGAGCAACAGTGGCAAGAATTTGTTAATGATTACACACAACATCTCGAACATAAATTAAAAAGCAAAGGGATCCCAGGGGCTGCGTTGTCGATAGTTAATGGCCCTGATGATACGCATATACAAGGGTTTGGGGTAACAAAGCTAAATAAGGGCTTAGCAGTCAATGCCCATACTCGGTTTCGCTTAGCATCGGTATCTAAAACGTTTGCAGGCTCACTCAGTGCAAAGTTAGCCAATGAGGGGAAGTTTTCTTTAGACGACCCTGTCAGTAAATTTATTCCAGCCTTCGCCAATACGGATTACAAAAATAATTTAAAAGTTTTTCACTTACTCAGTCACTCCAGCGGTTTAGTACCTAATGCGTATGATAACTTGATTGAATCAAGAATGAGTTACCCTGATATAGTGCAAAAGTTGTTGAGTGTGGAACCTATTTGCCAGCCAGGGCAGTGCTATGGCTATCAAAATGTGATGTTTAGCTTAATTGCTGAAGTGATCAAAAGCAGTACTAAATTGGATTACTCTCGGTGGATGAGTGAATTTATATTTTCACCATTAAATATGAATGATGCAAGCCTGGGTTATACAGCGATGGTAACAGATGATAATTATGCTCATCCCCATGTAAGAGGGCGCAAACGCTGGCATACCGCAAAATTGAAAAAAATTATTACAAGGTACTTCCCGCAGCCGGCGTTAATGCTAGTGCCAGTGATATGGCTATTTGGTTAAAAGCGCAGTTAGGATATTACCCAACGGTATTATCCAGTGCAGTGTTAGCCAGTCAAACTCGTCCTTATACGCATACAAAAAAAGAGTTACGGCGTCGAGTGTGGAAAAAGCAACTTAGCGAGGCCTATTATGGCTTAGGCTGGCGGGTTTACGAATATGATAATGAAACCATTTACTATCATAGCGGCTGGGTGCAAGGATATCGCAGTGACCTTGTAGTAATACCGCACTTAAACATAGGTTTCAGTCTGATCCTTAACGCCGAAACCGGTATCATTAATGAATTAACGACAGAGTTTATTGATCGTGTGTTGCTATTCAAACGCTCACAACAACTAGCAATGTATAAAGAGGAAGACAAATGAACTATATTTTAGCGAGCTTAATATTACTGTTTACTGCGAATTTAACAGCAGCACCGCAAAGTATTTTTTTGTTTCGCCATAGTGAAAAATTAACAGGCAACGATCCCCATCTTACGGATGCCGGCAAGCAACGGGCGCAGCAGTTAGTGAGTCTGCTTAGTAAAGTCCAGCCAACAGCAGTTTTTAGTACGGACTATAATCGCACTATCGAGACCGCAACTCCTATTGCTGAACATTTTAATATTACAATTCAAAGCTACGACCCTCGTGACTTAGCCGCATTTAAACACACTGTTTTAGCGCAAGATGGCGTAGTGGTGATTGTAGGCCATAGTAATACCACGCCAGAATTGGCAAAATTAATAGCGCAAATAGATGTTGAAAAGATGCCTGAAACTGAATTTAACCGCTATTTTATCTTACAAAGCGAAGCGCAAGGTTATCAGTTGAGTGATATGAAGATGAATTTTTGAGCAATGTAATATATTTATTTACAACTTATTGCAGTTGCGTCGCAGATATAAAAAAACCAGCAATTGCTGGTTTTTTTATAGCGGAATAGAAAATTAATTACGTGGTAATTGGATCTTCTTTTCTTCGCTTTGGCGATAAAGCACAAGGGTGTGGCCGATTGACTGTAATTTCTCAGCACCGGTTTCACGAATAATAGCTTCAAAAATCAGTGCTTTAGTCTCACGATCATCAGTAGGTACTTTTACTTTAATAAGTTCGTGGATTTCTAGAGCGCTTTGAATTTCAACTAATACACCTTCAGTTAAACCGTTAGAACCAAGAAGTACAACTGGTTTTAGAGAGTGTGCTTGACCTTTTAAAAACTGCTTTTGTTTGTTCGATAATTTCATGTTGTTACAAATTTTGCTGAATATGGCTTGAATTAAGGGTATTCTAACGCCATCTAGAGAATATTACTAATTAGTTGCGTGTTAATTTATGACGAATAAGAAACTTTCGGCCAGTTCACAGCGATGGTTGAAGGAACATTTTGATGATCCTTATGTTCACGAGGCACAAAAGAAAGGTTGGCGCTCTCGTGCGATTTTTAAACTCGACGAGATCCAAAATAAAGATAAATTACTACGCCCAGCCATGACTGTTGTTGATTTGGGAGCTGCGCCAGGAAGCTGGTCACAGTATTTAGCAGAAAAAGTAGGCGATAAAGGGCAGGTGATCGCTTGTGATATATTACCTATGGATTCATTGGCCGGCGTTGATTTTTTGCAAGGAGATTTCCGAGAAGAAGCTGTTTTAGATGCGTTATTAAATCGCATTAATGGTAAAAATGTTGATGTGGTGCTCTCTGATATGGCACCAAACATGAGTGGTAATAGCTCCGTTGACCAAGCTGGAAGCATGTATTTAGTGGAATTAGCATTAGATATGTGTAGCCAAGTTTTAAAGAAAAATGGTGCATTTGTTGTTAAAGTATTCCAAGGTGAAGGCTTTGATGAATTCTTAAAAACAGTGCGTGATAGCTTTAAAACTGTAAAAATCCGTAAACCCGACGCCTCACGTGCGCGATCACGTGAAGTATATATAGTAGCGACAGGCTACAAACTGTAGTACAGTTGTCAGGCGTTTAGTTGAATTTAAATTAATTGGATACAAGAGGTTAACCCCTTGAGCGATATGGCGAAAAATCTAATACTCTGGCTGGTCATTGCAGTTGTGCTAATGTCAGTATTTCAGAGCTTTAATGGTGGCGATCAAACAGACCGTCAAACTAGTTACAGTCAATTTGTAAAAGATGCCCGAAGTGGCGCTATACAAGAAGTGGCAATCGAAAGTACCAGTGGCACAATTACTGGCACTAAAACCAATGGCGATCGCTTTCAAACGATCATGCCTATTTATGATAAAGACATTCTTAATGACTTATTAAAAAGTGATGTGAATGTAAAAGGTGTGAAGCCAGAAGAGCAATCATTCTTAGCGAGCATCTTAATTTCATGGTTCCCAATGTTATTACTAATTGGGGTATGGATTTTCTTCATGCGTCAAATGCAAGGCGGCGGTGGCAAAGGTGCTATGTCGTTTGGCAAGAGTAAAGCACGCTTAATGAGTGAAGACCAAATTAAAACCACCTTCGCAGATGTTGCCGGTTGTGATGAAGCTAAAGACGATCTAACAGAGCTTGTTGATTTCTTACGTGATCCATCTAAATTCCAAAAACTTGGCGGTAGTATTCCTAAAGGCGTATTAATGGTTGGTCCTCCAGGTACGGGTAAAACCTTGCTTGCTAAGGCCGTTGCTGGTGAAGCGAAAGTACCATTCTTTACGATTTCAGGTTCAGACTTTGTTGAGATGTTTGTTGGTGTGGGTGCTTCGCGTGTTCGTGATATGTTTGAGCAAGCGAAAAAAGCAGCGCCATGTATCATCTTTATCGATGAAATTGATGCCGTAGGCCGTAAACGTGGCGCAGGTATGGGTGGTGGTCACGATGAGCGTGAGCAAACACTTAACCAAATGCTAGTAGAGATGGATGGCTTTGAAGGCAATGAAGGTATTATCGTTATTGCCGCGACTAACCGCCCAGATGTACTTGATCCAGCATTACTTCGTCCTGGTCGTTTTGACCGCCAAGTAGTGGTTGGCTTACCTGATATCCGTGGCCGTGAACAGATCCTTAAAGTACATATGCGAAAAGTGCCATTAGGCGATAACGTAGAAGCTTCTGTTATTGCGCGTGGTACACCGGGATTTTCTGGTGCTGATCTTGCAAACTTAGTCAATGAAGCGGCTCTATATGCTGCACGTGGTAATAAACGTGTTGTTAGCATGGCTGAATTTGATGCTGCTAAAGATAAAATCATGATGGGCGCAGAGCGCAAGACCATGGTGATGAGCGAGAAAGAAAAAGAAATGACTGCGTATCATGAAGCCGGACATGCAATTGTTGGCCGCATAGTACCAGAGCACGATCCTGTTTATAAAGTATCGATTATTCCACGTGGCCGTGCCCTTGGTGTAACGATGTATTTACCAGAGCAAGACCGTGTTAGTCACTCTAAAGAGCTATTGGAATCAATGATTTCAAGCTTATATGGTGGCCGAATTGCTGAAGCGCTGATTTATGGTGAAGATAAAGTAACTACTGGTGCTAGTAACGATATTGAACGTGCTACTGACATTGCGCGTAAAATGGTTACACAGTGGGGCCTAAGTGAAAAATTAGGGCCATTACTATACGCTGAAGATCAAAATGAGATGTACATGGGTGGCGGCGGTGGTCGTGCCATGAGCATGTCGGATGAAACGGCAAAAGTAATTGATGCTGAAGTTCGTTTGTTCTCAGATCGCAACTATCAACGCGCTGAGCAAATCTTGAAAGATCATATTGATATTCTGCATTCAATGAAAGATGCATTAATGAAATATGAAACGATTGATGCTAAGCAAATTGATGATCTAATGGCACGTCAGCCTGTACGTGAACCACGTGATGCGCATGACCGCCGTGATACTGCTGATAAAAAACCAGCAGTTGAAGAGAGCAAAGCAGAGCCAGTTGCTGAAAAAGACGACAAGCCAGCTCAAAAAGATGAAACAAATCTTGATGATAAAGCTGAATAACAGTTAAAATAGCTAAACGAAAAGCCCCGATTGTCGGGGCTTTTTTGTAACTGGTTAAATAAAGTATATATATCAATGCAATGGATGTATTGAAGGTGATAGATGACCACAGTTAAGTTACCTAGAGGTCGCAGTTTACACCTCGACACCCCAGTTATAATGGGGATCTTGAATATCACTCCTGACTCTTTTTCAGATGGCGGGCGCTACTATCAAACAGACAGCGCTGTCATACAAGCTCAAAAGTTACTCGCAGATGGTGCTACCATATTAGATATTGGTGGCGAATCAACACGTCCTGGTGCGCCTGATGTTAGCCTTGAGGATGAATTAGCCAGAGTAATACCCGCAATCGAGGCAATTCGTGCTCACAGTGATAGCGCCGTTAATGATTGCATCATTTCGATTGATACCAGTAAAAGTGAAGTAATGCGTCAAGCTATTCTAGCTGGTGCTGATATTGTTAATGATGTGCGTGCTTTACAAGAGCCAAACGCACTGGTAACAGTTGCTCAGTATCCAGACGTTGCGGTGTGTTTAATGCACATGCAAGGCCAACCTCGAAGTATGCAAAACTCTCCACATTACGATGATTTATTCAGTGATATAAATGATTTTTTTGTACAGCGGATCAATGCCTGTAAAACAGCGGGTATTCAGCGCCAGCAACTTATTTTAGACCCTGGGTTTGGCTTTGGTAAAACCCTCAGTCACAACTACCAATTACTGGCGCGGTTTAATGAATTTAACCACTTTGGTTTACCTGTTTTAGCAGGACTATCGCGCAAATCAATGATTGGCAACTTATTAAATAGACAAACAAACGAGCGCCTTGCTGGCAGTTTAGCAGGGGCATTAATTGCAGCGCAAAATGGCGCAAAAATTATTCGTGTACATGATGTAAAAGAAACCGCAGATGTGCTTGGCGTGTGGCAAGCTTGCGAACAAGGAATTTAAAAATGAAAGAAAGAAAGTATTTTGGCACCGATGGTGTACGTGGCATGGTGGGTGAATACCCAATTACACCAGAATTTGCACTTAAATTAGGTTGGGTTGCAGGCAAGGTACTATCAAAAAATGGCACTAAGAAAGTCATTATTGGTAAAGATACTCGCATTTCTGGTTATATGTTAGAGACATCACTTGAAGCAGGTTTGATCGCCGCAGGTATCGATGTGGTGTTACTTGGCCCGATGCCGACGCCAGCCGTTGCGTATTTAACGCAAACATTTCGTGCTGAAGCTGGAATTGTGATCAGTGCATCTCATAACCCATATCATGACAACGGCATTAAGTTTTTTTGTGGCCGAGGTTTGAAGTTAGCTGATGAAGTAGAGCTACAAATTGAAGCAATGCTTGATGAACCAATGACCTGTGTAGCATCTGATAAGCTAGGTAAAGCCCGCCGTTTAGAAAGCGCTGATGGCCGTTATATTGAGTTTTGTAAAAGCCAATTCCCACAAGGCCTGTCGTTAGAAGGTTTAAAGATTGTATTAGATTGTGCCAATGGTGCAACTTATCATATCGCACCATCAGTAATGCGAGAATTAGGCGCGCAGATAATCAGCCATGCTTGCGAGCCAAATGGTGTAAACATCAACCTAGAATGCGGTGCTACCCATGTTGATGCATTAAAACGCAAAGTATTAGAACATAATGCTGATGTTGGCATTGCCTATGATGGTGATGGCGACCGTGTAATGATGGTTGATCACAATGGCCGTGTATTTGATGGTGATGATATTGTTTACATTATTGCCTGCCAAGCTGCCAATGATGACATGTTAGGCGGCGGTGTTGTTGGCACGGTAATGTCTAATATGGGTCTTGAAAACGCGCTTAAAGCGAAAGGTATTGAGTTTGCTCGCAGTAAAGTGGGTGACCGTTATGTAATGGAATTACTACAAGAAAAAGGCTGGAAAATCGGCGGTGAAAGCTCAGGGCATGTATTGAATCTGGATTTGATCAGCACCGGTGATGGCATCATTTCAAGCCTACAAGTTTTGGCTGCTATGGTGGCGCAAAATCGTACGCTAAAAGATCTTGGCGCAGGGTTTGTTAAATACCCGATGAAGATGATTAATGTGCGCTATAAAGCGGGCACAGATCCAACACTTACACCAGAGGTTATTGCTGCGGTTGCTGATGTTGAAAAACAACTTGCTGGTAAAGGCCGTGTGTTATTACGTAAATCTGGCACTGAGCCGGTTGTTCGCGTGATGGTAGAAGCCGAAGAAGAGAAAATAGTCCTTGATAGTGCACAAAAAATTGCTGCAGTTGTCGAATCTATGAGCAAACAAACTGATTAAGAACAATAACCTCTTGTAACTTTGGGCGAGTCGAGTTACTATCTCGCCCGCTTTCTAATGTGGAGTGGAAAAATGGCAACACGCAAGCCAATGGTCGCAGGCAATTGGAAAATGAACGGCTCGAAAGAGTTAGTACAGCAATTATCTGACGCTATCAACAACGTAAAATCAGATCAGATAGACGTTGTGGTATTTCCACCTTACCCATTGTTACCTATGCTAACAGCAACAGGTGTAACAACTGGGGCACAAACGGTTTCTGAAAATGAACCAGGTGCATTTACTGGTGAAGTTGATGCGCAATTAATTAAAGATTTAGGTTGCCAATATACGTTAGTTGGTCACTCTGAACGTCGTAGTATCTACGGCGAAAGCAATGACACTGTTGCAGCTAAGTTTGCTCGTGCACAACAAGTGGGTTTAACACCTATCTTATGTGTTGGTGAAAGTGAAGAGCAACGCGAACAAGGTCAAACTGAATTAGTCGTTGCTGCACAAATTGATGCAGTAATTGATAAATTAGGTCTAGCAGCACTGAAAGATTCTGTGATAGCATACGAGCCCGTTTGGGCCATTGGCACAGGTAAGACTGCATCGCCTGAACAAGCACAACATGTGCACAAATTTATCCGTGATAAAATTGCTGCTAACAGTAGTGATTTAGCACAAGGGCTGACCATTCTTTATGGTGGCAGCGTAAATGAAAAAAATAGCGAATTATTATTTGCACAACCAGATATAGACGGCGGCCTGATTGGTGGCGCTAGTCTAAAAGCAGAGTTATTTACTGCAATCTGCGAAAGTGCAAAAGGGACCGTATAAGATGTACGAAATTTTATTAGTAGTTTATTTAGTTGTTGCTTTAGCGCTTGTTGGTATGGTTTTAATTCAACAAGGTAAAGGCGCGGACATGGGTTCATCATTTGGTGCTGGTGCCTCTGCAACCGTTTTCGGTTCGTCAGGTGCAGGTAACTTTATGACAAAAACAACTACAATCTTAGCCAGTGTTTTCTTTGTGCTAAGTATTGTACTAGGTAACTTAACTGCAGGTCAGATCAAAAAGACTGATGAGTGGGAAAACCTAGAAGCAGCACCAGCAGTTGAAACAATTGCTCCTGCAACTGACGATGTTCCAGTAACATCAACGAAAGAGAAATCTGACGTACCAAATTAATACTTATTAAAAGTATCGTTAAACGATTTATCATCCTCAAATAAATCATATGTTTAACACCTAAAGCGAAAGCTTTAACAATGCGGTTGTGGTGGAATTGGTAGACACGCTACCTTGAGGGGGTAGTGCTTTCGGGCGTGGGGGTTCAAGTCCCCCCAACCGCACCATCTTATAAAAACCAGTAACAGCGATGTTACTGGTTTTTTGCTTTTTGTGGTCTGCAATTAGCACAGACTCTCACCTCGATTAGCTCCTCCTGTTTATTATACCAATCGTGTTAAGTTACTGACCATTTATAGCGATAGAAAAATACAGTGATAACAAGGCAGAAATTTTGACATGTAGTTGTTCTACATGAAAAATTACTAACGCAGTTAGCGCTTTATTTAGCGCGCTAGAATGATTAAATATTTAAGTCGATTGGTATTAAAATTAGCCATCACTTCAAGTATAGCGCTGTAGCGCACAGACGAAAAACGACGGTTAGTCCAAGTTATCAATAACTATTACGTTCTTTGATATATGGATTTATCCATTGGAGGCCTGAGTGACTGCAACGTGCACCTTACCAGTTGTAAGCAATCATTTATTAAACTATTTACCTAGACTCGAATACCAATGGTTTGTTGAAAATTGCACGCCAGTAGAGCTGTTGTTTGGCGAAACACTCAATATTGCTGATGAAGCGATAAAATATGTTTATTTTCCAGTAACGGGCTGTATTTCATTACTTATCGAGGTTGTCGAAAAACAGTCTTTTGCGATGGGATTAATTGGTAATGAGGGCATGCTAGGTGCCACGCTTGCGCTTGAAAACTCAAACGCTGCTATGAAGTCGATCGTCCAAAGTTCAGGACGTGCGCTACGAATGGACGCCGCAAAATTTAATCACAGGTTAGAAAGCAATCCGCTAGTGAGAAAATTAATACTTAATTATCTCTACGTGGTGATGCAACAACTCGCTCAAACGGGCGCATGTAATAACGCTCATGAAGTGAAGCAACGCCTTGCTCGATGGCTATTAATGACACAGGATCGTACTCATTCAGATCATCTGCAGTTAACACATCAGTTGTTAGCGAAAATGCTGGGTGTAAGGCGCAGTGCAGTGACGATTGCGGCAGGTTATTTACAGCAGCAGGGAATTATAAGTTATAACCGCGGACAGATTAGTATTTTGTCCAGAGCTGGCCTCGAACAGTCATCCTGTCAATGCTATTTTGCAGCGGTGAATAGTTACCAAAAAACATCAGCTATTTATAAATAGCAGACAATGCTCTGCGCTATATCGCAACAGATAGTGACTATGTGCGTTGTCGTACCGAATCATAGAAATTTTCCAGTTACATTATCTCTAATGAAACACAGAAAGTATGGCTCTGAAAGTTAAGCTGTTCACACACATGAGCTCATTTTAAAAATAGTACTCTCAATTAGCGATCACCAATCAGCAGAGAATTAGGGACAACTATGTCAAATATCATTTCTTCACTATTTTGCTCTCAACTTGCAAAACCACCGTGGAATAGTGTTCAGCCTGTTCGCGAAGAACTCTTCGGAGTTGAGCGATTAGAGCAGCATGCAATCAGTTTGGCTCAAGCACAAGAAGTGTCAAAATCAACTGCCAGAGTTGTATCATTACAGGTTCGTCTCAAACAAAATGCATCAGTATTGTTGGCAGCCTATCATGCTAACGCCAAAGCATTGGCTGCAGGGCACAGTGTCGTTCCTGCGGCGGAATGGCTACTGGATAATTATCATTTAATTGAGCAACAAATTCGTGAAGTCAGAGATGATCTACCAGATGGTTTTTATCGCCAATTACCAAAGCTAGCCAGTGGCCCTTTTGCGGGGTATCCACGAGTTTTTGGTTTGGCGTGGGCGTATGTTGCCCACACGGATAGTCATTTTGACGAGCAGAGCCTGGTATGACTCCCACTGTCAAGTTAAACACACAGATCCTTGCCTAACTTTTTAAGCCATAATTACTTTAGCTCGAATTAGAGCGAGTTAATACATAGGATGAAGCAAGTAATTTCGTCGGTTATCTTGCTGATATGACTACAGGCGTCCTGCCTTTCGTGAATCAGCTGCGCTGTTCAAAATTGTTCCTGACAATTTTGTCGTTGGTTATTACTATTTCTAGTAACAGAGCAGACCTTACTGATTTCGTCGTGGCACCTGTCTTCAGTCTATGTTCGTGGTTCAATGCAGCGTTAGCTGCATTGCCATCCTAACGCCGTCGGTGGTTGTGTCACACCCGATGCTTGATCCCATGCATTAACTCTAATTCGTTTATCATGCGGGTACTCTTGCCAATCTAAGTTTTGTATTCACTGGCGTAAGCACCACTTCTCTTGCAATAGCCCATATGTACGCAATCATTTCTCGGGCAATGGCGGTAACAACCAGATTGTAGTGTTTCCCTTTGGCTATCATTTTTTTATAGCGTTTGCAGAGCCTAATCTGTGCTTTCCACGCAATATCAATAATGTGCTTTGGTAAGCCTTCTTGTCGTTTTTGCATATCGGTCGATATATTTGCTGCATAGCGATAAGTGTGCGCGCCTTCAACAAGGAGGCGTCTTGCTCGGCCATTTCCGCATTTTGTGATAGCGCCAATATGGCGTTTGCCACCACTCGAGTGTTCACTGGGTACAAGACCGAGATAACTCATTAATTTACGGGGATGATCGAAGCGCGTTAAATCGCCAAGCTCAGCAACAACACCGGTGGCGACCAACAAACGAACACCTCGCATTGCTTGTATTGCTTTAACAACGGGATACACAACGTCACTATACGACAAAATCGGCCATTCAATCGGTTTTAAGTCGGCGATCATCGGCAACGTAGAAACTTGTAGCCACATGTACAGTTTTTTGAAGCCGCCCATATACTGAATCAAAATTGAGCCGCCAGATTCATCGGCAGTGCCTGCACATATTATTACGAAGAAGAAAAGCTTTTAATCGACATTGCACGCCAGAAATCACGTCACCGAGTGTTTTTCAGAGAATAATATTACAGCTTTCACTTTATGCTCAAACATAGATAGTGCTAAATTTTAGATTGGCACTATGTTTTCATAGCATCAATACAAAGGCATTTGTTTGCAATTTTTTAAGCTAGTTTTTTGTAGAATAAAGAAAGATGGGCAAACGCCATGTTTTTCACATACATTAGATCACAGGCAAAATCTACGAAATTTTACAGAAAAATAAATTTGAACTTGCAGCGGGCTTTTAGTGAGTATTTTCAGTGCATTATACAATGTGCATACTCACAATGTTTTACAGATGAGTTTTTAAAAGCAAGTCACAGACATTTTGATCAGAATTGATGAACAGAAAGTGAATGGCAATTTTGGCATGGAAATTTTAATTTAGTTGCAAATTGTGTGTCAAAAAATTTCATGTCTTCAATATATGCTATAATTTAAAATTTTATTTTTTATAAAATTGAAGTCCGTACAGAATAGCCTAGAGTTTTGGTATGAGACACCACAACCAATTTCAGGTTTCAGTTTTTAAATTAGTTATGGCCGAAAGTGGAGCTAATAATCGGTTTCACACATGCCTGGAGCAGGGATTGAGAGTAGTTACCGAATTTTAAGAACTGTTGCAGAGACGAACAAAACAGCTGTTTCAGAGCCGCGCTGCTGACAACAAGGCGCCGCATGGGGAAAACCGCCGACGAGAAGTAGTTTGAGATACAAGAAGATGAAGTCCTCAGAGAAAGAGACCATAAAGGGGATCGTAACGGTTTGCAGGCCGCGGTGGGTGATACTCGAGTGCTTGCGCCATTTCTGCGTGACGTCACTAAGTTAAATGATAAAGAGCAAAATTTTCGGGTGTTTGGTCCCGATGAAACTATTTCCAACGGTTTGGCTGCCTTGTTTGAAACCACCCGTCGGCAATGGGATGTGACCACGTATGCGAATGATGAATATTTAGCACCGAGCGGCCGAGTGGTCGAAATGCTCAGTGAACACCAATGTGAAGGCTGGCTTGAGGGTTACTTGCTGACTGGCCGTCACGGGTTGTTTAACTGTTACGAAGCGTTTATTCATATTATTGATTCTATGTTTAACCAACATGCAAAATGGTTAAAAGTATCATCGGCATTGTCGTGGCGGCCTAAAATTGCCTCGCTTAATTATTTATTGGCATCTCATGTTTGGCGTCAGGATCATAATGGTTTTACCCATCAAGATCCGGGTTTTATCGATGTTGTAGTCAATAAAAAAGCGGAGATTGTTCGCGTTTACTTACCCCCGATGCGAATTGTTTATTGTCGGTGATGGATCATTGTTTACGCAGCCGTCATTACGTCAATGTGGTGATTGCAGGCAAACACCTGGCTCCGCAATGGTTAACAATGGAAGAAGCTGAAAAACATTGCGCACAAGGAATTGGTATTTGGCATTGGGCTGGCAATCTTAGTGACGATGCCATTGAGCAAACGCCTGATGTGGTTATGGCTTGTTGTGGTGACGTGCCTACACCAGAAACATTGGCGGCAGTATCAATTTTGCGTGAATATTTGCCAACGGTTAAAGTGAGGGTGGTTAATGTGGTTGATTTAATGCGTTTACAGCCAGAAACCGAACATCCGCATGGATTAAATTGCCAAGATTTTGATGCGTTGTTTACCACCGACAAGCCAGTAATATTTGCTTTTCATGCTTACCCATCACTTATCCATCAACTCACTTATCGTCGCACTAATCATCACAATATCCATGTTCGCGGCTATAAGGAAGAAGGCACAATTACGACCGCCTTTGATATGACGGTATTAAATGAAATTGACCGTTTTCACTTGGTTATTGATGCACTCGAACGATTACCGCAAACCGGCGCTAAAGGCATCGAGCTTAAGCAGTTATTACATGAAAAGTTAATTGCGCATAAAAAATATATCAACAAAAATGGCCTTGATATGCCAGAAATTCGTGATTGGCACTGGACTTCATCAGTATGACCACATCTGTCCTGCAACCCGCTGATAATAAGTTAAATGTTGGCTGCATAATAGCAATACGTGGCAGTGTCATTGACGTCAGTTTTGCGACAAAATTGCCGCGTATTCATTCAATACTGACCGTCGATCTGAGTGATATCGCGCTAGGTGATACAGAGCAAGTCGTTATTGAAGTGTTAGAGCAACGCAATGCCAAGCAGGTACGGTGTATAGCTTTAACACCAACGCAAGGGCTCGCCCGCGGAATGCAAGTTAAAGACAGTGGTAACCCTTTGTTAGCACCGGTTGGCAGCGGTATTTTATCGCGGATGTTTGATGTGTTTGGTAAACCGATAGACCGTCAAGGCAGTTTAACAGATATTAAATGGCGCTCGGTTCATCGAGCACCACCAACACTTAGTGAGCGCTCTACACAGTCGCAAATTTTCACAACCGGTATCAAAGTAATTGATGTACTCGTGCCGCTCGAAAAAGGCGGCAAAGCAGGGTTGTTTGGCGGTGCAGGGGTCGGTAAAACAGTTTTGCTCACTGAAATGATCCATAACATGGTAGGTAAGCATAAAGGGGTGAGCATTTTTTTGCGGTATAGGTGAGCGCTGTCGAGAAGGTGAAGAGCTTTATCGGGAAATGAAAGCGGCAGGTGTATTGCCTAATATGGTGATGGTGTTTGGTCAAATGAATGAACCACCAGGGAGTCGTTTTCGGGTTGGTCAAGCGGCATTAACCATGGCTGAGTATTTTCGCGATGATGAACACCGTGATGTATTGTTATTGATTGATAATATTTTTCGGTTTATTCAGGCAGGCTCTGAAGTATCTGGTTTGATGGGACAAATGCCGTCACGACTCGGCTATCAACCGACGATGGGCACCGAGTTGGCCAGCTTAGAAGAAAGTATTGCGAATACCAATAATGGGGCTATTACCTCTATTCAAGCTGTGTATGTGCCTGCTGATGATTTTACCGATCCGGCTGCGGTACATACGTTTTCTCACCTATCTGCGTCCATTGTATTGTCGCGACAACGCGCCAGTGAAGGACTATTTCCTGCTATTGATCCCTTACAGTCAAACTCCAAAATGGCCAGTCCAGGTATTGTTGGTGAACGGCATTATCAACTGGCGCAAAAAGTGCGCAGCACTTTGGCTCAGTATGCTGAGCTTAAAGATATTATTGCGATGCTTGGCTTAGAGCAACTGTCGCCGGAAGATCGTTCTGTCGTTGGGCGTGCGCGTCGGCTGGAACGTTTTCTTACTCAGCCATTTTTTACCACCGAACAGTTTACTAATCATAAAGGTAAACTTGTTAGTCTTGATGAGTCGTTAGATGGCTGCGAGCGTATCCTCAACGATGAATTTAAAGATTATCCTGAAAGCGCGCTTTATATGATAGGCAATATCGACGAAGCAAAACTAAAGAGCACACCAAATAAACAGGCATCAAGTACCACTGACAGCGCAAGTACAGTGAAAAACGCCGGCAAAACGGCTGGAGCAGACAATGAACATGCACCTTAAACTGCTTTTACCCTCACAGATCTTTATTGATAAAACCGATATCAGCAACATTATTGTTGAAACGAGCAATGGGTCGTACGGCTTATTACCGCATCGGCTTGACTGTGTGGCGGTGCTTACGCCGGGTATTCTGACTTTCTCAACCATCGCCGAGGGCGAAATATTCGTAGCCGTAGATGAAGGAGTGTTGGTGAAAACAGGACTCGATGTTTTGGTGTCTGTGCGTAATGCCCTAGTTGATAGCGATTTAACTAAGTTACGCGCCGCTGTAGAGCAAGACTTTCTCGCAATCAATGAGCAAGCCCTGCAAGTGCGTGCAGTAATGGCAAAATTGGAAAGCGGTTTTCTGCATAAGTTTGTTAGCTTTAAACAACAGTAAAGCGCCCTCAGCAAGGCAAATAATATGAATGAGCGTAAGTTGAAAACAGCTACTAAAGCAAAGCCGACATTAGCGACAAAAGTCGGCATTAAAGCCACGCGCAAGTTAAAAGCGCGCAGTCATTCGCAGCAACGAGTGTGGTTTGGCTTAGGAATGATGGGGTTAATTGGCTGGTCAGTCGCGATACCTACCTTAGTGGGAGCAAGTATCGGAGTCTATGTTGATGGTCATTATCCCAGTGAAAGATCTTGGACACTAGCCTTGTTAGTCGCAGGTTTGGCACTTGGTTGTTTTAATGCATGGCATTGGATAGAGAAAGAAGATCTGGCAATAGGTGAAGAGCACAAAGTCACCGCAGAGAAGGAACATAATGATGAGTGATACAGTGAACTTAATGCTGATCTGGTGCTTAGGTTTAGCATTGGGTGGTTTTTTTTCGTAGGTCTTTGGTGGACGGTACAAAAAAGTATCCGTTCAGCGCATCCGGCGTGGTGGTTATTAAGCAGTTTGCTGGTGCGTATGACAGTAACTATCGCAGGCTTTTACTTAGTTGTAAGTCATGAAATGGCTAATGCGTCATTGCTACGTTTACTGATCTGTTTGTTTGGATTTATTTGCGCACGACTTATCACAGCCCGCGTGGTTACGAAAATGACAGCTAAATTGGATACACCAGTACAGCAAGTAGCCGTTATTGAGCAGCTTAATCCACATGAAGGATCGCAACATGCACCTTAGTCCCGATGTAGTGATTTATTGGCAGCTTGGCTTTGTGAAAATTAATGCAACCATTGCTTTTACATGGGCACTGATGCTGCTGTTGACCCTTGGCTCTATGCTGATCACTCGAAATATATCAACTAACTTGCAACGTTCGCGCTGGCAAAATTTTTTAGAAATTATAGTCACGGGGATTGAAACGCAAATAGAAGAAGTTGGTTTGCAACAGGCGAAAAAATACCTCTATTTTCTTGGTACCATATTTTTATTTTTGGTTAGTGCAAGTATCTTCACTATTCTTCCTGGCTATGAGCCGCCAACAGCGTCACTATCAACGACAGCGGCACTGGCACTTAGTGTATTTATTGCGGTGCCAATGTTTGGCATTGCACAGCAGGGCGTTGTTAACTATCTCAAATCTTATATGGCGCCGACTATGATTATGTTGCCATTTAATATCATTAGTGAATTGTCACGCACATTGGCGTTGGCTGTGCGCTTGTTTGGCAACATGATGAGTGGTGCGATGATTATTGGTATTTTGTTGACCATCACCCCTTTTATTTTCCCTATCGTGATGACGGCACTAGGGCTACTAACTGGCATAGTGCAAGCCTATATTTTTACTATTCTTGCAGCCGTCTATATTGCGGCCGCAACACAAACTCGCCAACCGGATAACAGATCAGACAGCAAGTGAATGCCACAATAATGAACATCAATTAATCTTAACATTACATTTTTGCTTACTTTAACAATGAAAGATTTTGGAGATCACATGGACAGTATGACAATGATTGCAATCGCCTCGATAATTATTTCGGGCATCACTACCAGTATTGGGTGTATAGGTCCGGCTCTTGGCGAAGGACGTGCCGTAGCTGCTGCACTGAGTGCCTTAGCTCAACAGCCTGATGCTTCAACGACCATCACGCGCACTTTGTTTGTTGGTCTGGCGATGGTTGAATCCACAGCGATTTATTGTTTTGTGGTATCGATGATCTTACTTTTGCAAACCCGTTTTGGAATTATGCCATCGCGCAAGCCACAGGATTGTAAGCCATGTTAATTGACTGGTTCACTGTAGCAGCACAGGCTGTTAATTTTTTGATCTTGGTATGGTTGTTAAAACGTTATCTTTACCAACCTATTTTGCATGCTATTGACGACCGTGAGCAACGCATTGCCGATGAGCTCGATGCTGCTGCGGCTAAACAGTAACAGGCCAGCGCTGAGCGAGCTATATTTGAAGATAAAAATAACCAATTTGCTCAAGCGCGTGACACGTTATTACAGCAAGCAAAAGATGATGCTGATGCAAAACGTCAGCAGTTACTGGCTCAGGCAGAACAAGACGTTGCTGCATTACATGATAAACATCAAGCAATAATCGCCGCAGATGCTGAACATCTGACCAATATACTGAGGCGTAAAACCAGCGATGAAGTATTTGCTATCACCCGCAAAACCTTACACGACCTTGCAAGCGCAACTTTAGAGCAGCAAGTCACTCAGGTATTTATAGCGCAATTAAGTGAGTTGCAGCCAGCGGCAAAAACGACGCTAGTAAAAGCACTCAAAGCCAGCAAAAAACCGGCATTATTAACGAGTGCATTTGAGTTGCCTGATATAGAGCGCGCTGCTATTGATAAAGCGATTAAAGCAACATTTGGCGCTGACATTGACTTAGAGTTTGCCACCTCAGCAGAGCTTATCAGTGGTATTGAGTTGAGTACTAATGGCCAAAAATTAGGCTGGAATATTGCTGACTACCTGCAGTCGCTTGAACAAGACGTTGTGGCGCTGCTAAAACAAAATGGCAAAGCTGTTGAGCAGGGACCAGCTGACAACAAAACCAAGCGCAGTAGTGATAATAAACCAAACGATGAGCTGCCTGACCAAGAGCAAGAGCAAGATAAAGGCAAAGTACTTACTAGCAAACCCATTACTAACATTGAAAACCACCATGAGTGATGTAACTAATACAACTAATACAACTAATAGCAGCCAATCTTCGGCTTTAATTCGCCAAGCAACAACAGCCTATCATAGCGAAACACTCGATAATATTTTCGACAACTCATTCGCTCTAATCGAAAAAGCTCGTAAGGCATTTTCGCCCCAAATGAAATCGTATGAGGTGGGTATAATTACCAATATTGCAACCGGTATTGCCAAAGTATCAGGATTACCCAGTGCCGGTTTTGAAGAGATGTTGATCTTTGCTGGCAATGTGCGAGGTATCGTGTTCAATGTCGATATAGAAGAGTTAGGCGTGGTATTACTTGGCGATTACGCACATTTACAAGCTGGTGATGAGGTTCGACGCAGCGGTCATGTTATGGATATCGCTGTGGGTAATGAGTTATTGGGGCGCGTTATTAATCCTCTTGGTCAGGTGCTAGATGATGGGTTGCCTATTCAAGCCACGCAGCATTTACCAATCGAACGCACGGCAACGGCGATAATGGATCGCGCTGCGGTGACAGTGCCGTTACAAACGGGATTGATTGTTATTGATGCCTTGATCCCAATAGGACGAGGGCAACGGGAGCTTATTCTGGGTGATCGACAGACCGGAAAAACCGCGATTGCCATCGACACTATTCTCAATCAACACGATAAAAATGTGCTCTGTGTTTATTGCGCGATAGGGCAACGGGCTTCGAGTGTGGCAAAGGCCGTGGCGACATTACGTGAACAAGGCGCAATGGCTTATACTGTGGTGGTGGTTACCGAAGGCAATGAACCTGCGGGCTTACAGTACATTGCCCCATATGCAGCGATGAGTATCGCGGAATATTATATGCAACAGGGGCAAGATGTACTGATTGTTTTTGATGATTTAACCAAACATGCGCGCGCATACCGTGAACTGTCGTTGCTGCTTCGTCGTCCACCTGGGCGTGAAGCATTTCCTGGCGACATTTTTTATATTCACTCACGTTTACTTGAGCGCGCCACTCAATTAAATAAAGCACTTGGCGGTGGCTCACTTACTGCACTGCCTATTATTGAAACAGAAGCACAAAATATCTCAGCTTACATACCCACCAACTTAATTTCGATCACCGATGGGCAAATATATTTATCCCCATCGTTATTTGAATTGGGTGTTTTACCCGCTGTTGATGTTGGTAAATCTGTTTCGCGTGTTGGCGGCAAAGCTCAACTGGCAGCGTTTCGGGCTGTAGCGGGCGACCTAAAATTGACTTATGCACAATTTGAAGAGCTAGAAACATTTGCTCGCTTTGGTGCGCGTTTAGATCAAGATACCGCAAAATCAATTGAACATGGCCGCCGTATTCGCGCCAGTTTACGCCAGCCAGAATCATCTCCGCTTCCAGTCGCTGAACAAATCATATTATTACTTGCTTTGACTTCGGGCCTATTTGATACCATTGCATTAGCAAAAATGAGCGCAGCAAAAAATGCTTTACGAGGTATTATTAATCGTTTGCCTGCTGAATTATCAACGCGATTAGCAACCTCAGGATCATTAAGTGACGAGGATCATCAAAATATCATTGCCCTATCAAAACAAGCGCTGGCGAGTATTGAAGATAGTAATGCGCCATTGCTGGCTGACGGCTCTGAACAACCATGAGTAATACCGCTGCTAATTTGCGTCATAAAATCGACAGTGCCAGCGATTTAAAAGGAGTTGTGCGGACGATGAAGGCGCTTGCCGCATCGAGTATTAGTCAATACGAAAAATCTGTCAGCTCATTAACGGATTACTATCGAACGGTAGAATTAGGATTAAGCGCTACGATACAGGCGGTTGATGTTAATTTACCTGCAGTGGGTGCAATATCGAACACAGATAAGCAGGGCGATAATATAGTCAGTGCTATTGTGTTTGGCTCCGATCAAGGTTTAGTTGGGCAGTTCAATGAAGATATTGCTGACTTTGCAATTAAAGCACTGGCCGATTTAGGCGCGCAATCTCAGACCACACAACTGCAAGTGTGGGCGGTGGGTGAGCGAGTCTACTCACGACTCGCCGATGCCGGTTTATCTATGGAAAAAAGTTTTACGGTGCCCACGAGCATAAATGAGATCACCGCGTTGGTTGGGCAAATTCAAATTGATAGCGAAACACACCTTGCTAATGCAAGCGCTGCCCGTGTTTATGTATTTTATAATCAGATGCAATCGGGCGCTCAATATCAGCCAATATCACAACGATTACTGCCGCTTGATCAAAAATGGCAACGAGAGCTAGCACAAATCCCTTGGCCGACAAAACGATTACCCGAAATTTTAGGTAGTAATGATATGACACTACGGGCATTGATCCGCGAATACATATTTATTTCGCTTTATCGCGCCTGTGCCGAGTCGTTGGCCAGTGAAAATGCTAGCCGGCTTGCGGCGATGCAGCGTGCAGAAAAAAACATAGAAGAATTATTAGACAATCTCGGTAAAGAGTTTCATGTGCTAAGGCAAAGCTCTATTGATGCAGAGCTAAGCGATGTACTGGCAGGTTATGAATTACTTAACTTGAATGCTGATTAAATAATCTATTAAGCCTTGTAACTCAAAATGAAGTTAGAACTAAGATATTTGCGTATTTCGCATCTTAATTTGTTGAGTTATTGAGTAACACGTTTTTTATAGTCAAGGTGATGTAATATTTGTTGATATTTCCAGCATAGTGTAGCCATATTTCAGCTCTTTTAACGATAAGTTCTGCTATATTGAAATAAAGAGAGTATATATTGTTAATATTAGTTAGTGATTGTGTGCTCAAATAATAACCTTGCAAGCACAAAAACAACAGATTGCTCTAATTATCTAGTTTTTATCGGGCGATTGATTTATTTTTTGTACCTTTTGTGAACTTTTATGGCAATAAAGCTAGATAAATTAAAAATATAGTTAACACTTATAACTAATAGGCCGATAATACACATAGTTAAATAATAAGGTAGATCGCATGGCTTCAAGTTTGTCTTTTCAGGACCTAAGCATAAGTAAAAAAATTCACGCTATCACGAGTATTGCTGTTATCGCTTTTGTGGTTATTGTATTAATCAATTATATTTCGATGGTGGACAATCGGGGCTCATTAGACGAACTTGAAAAAACATCTTATCAAGTGGTAAAACTAACATCAGCGAACGTCGGGTTACTTGAAAAATTAGATGAGCTTTATACACAAGCAGTTACATTTGGCGAACAAGATATTGTTGATAAAGCAAAAGAGACGCTGACAGCATTAACTGAGAATCTTGACGCAATAAATAATATCAATAGTACCTACATTGATAGGCAAACACGCACACAGTTAACCGAATACGCTGCTATATCAACAAAAATTGCTAACGATATGATCAGTGGAACTGCTGATTTTAGTAAAATCCAGCAGCAAGCACAATCTAAAACCAATATGTATAACTCGGTGTTGCAAAGTCTTAAAGCTGCTCAGCAACGTGCTGATGCGCGCTTTTTTGAGTTGGTAAAAAATACCAAGTCACGCTCTGATCATGCATTAACGTTAATGCTGGTTGTGTCATCTGTTTCATTGTTATTACTATTATTTATGGCTATTTGGATTGCTCGTGGAATTGCTGCCGCCGCCAGTGATGCGGCTGGCAATTTACGCTTATTAGGTGAGGGGAAAGGCTCTCTTAGCACGCAACTTACAGTTCGTAGTGAAGATGAAATCGGCCAAGTTGCAATTAACTTCAATACATTTATAGCCTTGTTAAGAGAGTCGGTACTCGAAGTAATGGCGGTGTGTGAACCCTTGATGGAAAACTCAACGCGCTTAGTGCAAGGCATGGAACAAGCAGAAAATGCGACCAGCAAGCAAACCGCAGATGCTGAAATAGTTAAACAGTCGATGGAAGAAATGAAGCAAAGTGTAGGAGACATTTCACATTCGGCAGCAAGTGCCTCACGTGCAGCGCAAACGGCTGAGCAAGAAGTGGAACAAAGCCGTTCACAGATCCGAACATCGGTCACTGAATCTCAGACGTTAAGCGCTGAAATTAATCGTGCCGCTTCGACAATTAACAAGCTAGCGGATGATACAAAAAATGTAACTCAGATACTTAATGTGATCACTTCGATTGCAGAGCAAACCAACTTGTTAGCACTTAATGCTGCTATAGAAGCTGCGCGAGCGGGTGAACAAGGACGTGGTTTCGCTGTGGTTGCTGATGAAGTCAGAGAGTTGGCATCGCGTACGGCTAAATCAACCAATGAAATTCGTGAATTATTAAACACTTTAACCAGTGCTGCAAACGAGTCGGTTAGCGCTATGACATCGGCGCGTGATATGGCCAGTAATAATGCAACAGCTGCAGAAAATACAGGTATTTCAATTGAAAAAATTGCAGAGCAAATGCTTGAAATTAATGGTATGAACTCACAAATTGCAGCAGCCACTGAAGAGCAAACATCAGTTGCGGCAATGGTGGTCGAAAATGTATCTAATATGCATACATCATTCGAAGATACTATGGCTTCGCTTACTGCAGTTCGTGATGTGGCGAAGAACTTACATTACTTGTCTGATAATCTATTGGATGCGACGGCTAAATTTAAAGTCGAATAACCTTGTAGTTATAATAAAAAACGCCTTGTGGTTAGATACCACAAGGCGTTTTTTATTTAAGTTATAACAGCTAGAAAGTTGCGATTACTTTCACTGCATCACTGACTTTACTGCTATCAATATAGCCAATAGCATCGGCATTACTCGAAACAAAGTCGATCACCGCTTGGTCATTATCTAGTTTTTCTGGCGGTGTACCTTTACCAGTAAAAACCAATTTTGACCAATAGGCATTAAGTTGGCTACTTGATTTACCAACCACTTTGTCATTGAATTCATCTGCAATACTGTTGCCGTTTTGATTTACTGGATTTACTTTCACACCATCCGCGAATGACTTGCTTTTGCCAAGGTAGATTTTTTTGATTTCATCTTGGTCTATCGCGTTGGCATTACCTGTATTTACGATCACAGTAACGCCTGCAAACGCACTAAATGAACAGGCAGACATAAGACCCGCTAAAATTAGTTTTTTCATAACCATCCCCTTAAAAAACCAAATCAACAGCAACGGCAATAACATCCGTTTCAGTATCTGAGATATCATCATTAAAACGGCTAAAATCAACTTTTAGTGCCGCAGATGGGTGAAAGTCGTAACGAGTTCCGATAGTGTATACATTACTTTGTGCACGAACACCATCGAGTGCCTGATTAATCCCATTATTGAGAGGAGGCACTTGGGTTACTTGATCAAAGCGAGATTTGTCATGTTTGTCGTCATTATCTTCATAGGTAAAATGAACGATCCACTCATCCATACGATAACCAATCGACGCATAATATTGTGATTGTTTTGCTAAGATACTTTTTTCAACTTCAAACTGTGTATATTCGGCATCAAATAATATGTTGTTATAGTCAATCGAAAAACCCACACCAATAAATGTACCGTCATCTTCATTTATAGCAATATCATCAGCTTGAGTTATTAGGCCGTTGCCGCGCAGTAATTGTTCAAGGCCATTAATAGCTTGTCCGCCAGCTTCACCATTGCTTAAATCAATAGAGGTTTCAGCAACTAAGTAAGCAGCGCGAACACTAAACCAATCATACGATAGAGTCCAGTTAACCCCTGCGATGTCGTTTAGTTTGGCTTCATCATTGTTTGTAACTGCTGCAATGTCACCATCAAAGCCACCATAAATGACTTGTAAGGTTGAATCCCAATCTCCTATTTGTGAAGTGTGCAGTAGGCTCAAGCCTTCATAGGTAGAAAATGGAATACTATAAACAGACTGCGGTGGTCTTACCCAGCGATAAGCATAGCCAACATCTAAGAAGTCAGAGTAGCGATAAAAAGGCACACGCATTTTACCCGCACTGAGTTGCAGCTCATCGGTAAATTCGTATGTTAAATAAGCCCATTCAAATTCGGCATCAAAGCTATTGTTACCACGGGCTACAATTTGTGCAGTTGCACTGAGCTTATCTTGTAAATCAGCCGATAATTGTAAAGCAAAAACGCTTTCATTTTTAAATGAAATGTCGTTGTCGTACCCGTATCGAGTTGTATTATCATCCAATGTTTTGCCACCAACAATAGAGGCAAAACCATTAATACGCACTTCTGCAAATGAGCTTGCAGATGCGCATACAGCACATAAAGCAATTGCGAGAGGAAGTTTTTTCATTGTGTATCCTAAGTTTTTAGTATGTTGATTTCAGCTAGAGTATAGGAGTAAATATGTGAATTATCGACAATTTAACAGTATCATTTTGATTTTATATATGTATTTTTTAAAATGAGGTAAGTGTGGTAGGTAACTTGAAAACAACCCGTACGATCAGCCGAGCTGATCTAATTATATTGCGAATGTAGGCTGCCCTAATAGCAGCCTAATCAGATAAAATAGGTGTTAACATCAACTCTGACGAGAAATTCAGTAATGCAGCGAACTATAAAAATAGCAGTTTAAAGTGCAGGGGTTAGTTATTACTTTCTTTGTCATGTTCTTCACGTGCGGCTTGTAATTCTTCAACGAGCTGTTGGGCTTTTTGCTTGGTTTTTTCGGTTAACTCGCCTGCTGCTTCTTTACTTTCAAGCCAGGCATCTAAAGCCACCTCTTTGCCATCATCATACATATCAAGGCCAAGTTTTTTACTTTCTTGCAGTAGCTCATCAAGTGATTCACCTTTAAATTGATTGCTGGTTTCTTTTACTTCATCCCATGCATCATTAAGTGCTTTTTTAACCTCAGCTTTTGCTTCAGCCGCTTCTTTTTTGCTTCGCTGGCGTCTTCGCAACCGGTTAGTGCTACACAGCCTAATAAAACTAAACTTGCTAATTTGTTCATATTTGTTCCTTTGTATAATAATGATGTCCCGAGGAATATTTCCTCTGGTACAGTATTGATGGCAATCTTAAAACAAGCAATATACAGGCTAGAAAATGAATATACCTCGAACAGCACGACTTAATTTTAAATTAATGGATGAAAATGACAGTGCGCTACTGTTTGAACTCGATAACGACCCACAGGTTATGGAGTACCTTACTCGTGGCAAGACGACGACCATGAGCACCATCAAAGACGTTTTTATTCCGCGCATGCAAGCCTACCGCAATCCACAACAGGGCTGGGGGCTTTGGCAAGTTAACCTTAATGATAATGACAGCTTTATTGGTTGGATATTAATTCGGCCAATGGGGTTTTTTACTGCAGAGCCGGATTTTAGTGATATTGAAATTGGCTGGCGTTTTAAACGCACAAGTTGGGGTAAAGGTTACGCCAGTGAAGCCGCACAAGCCGTTGCCGATGTGATCACCGCCAATGCTGAGATCAAGGCACTTAGCGCCACTGCACTAAAAGACAATAACGGCTCGATTAAAGTGATGGAAAAGCTGGGTCTGCAGTTTATTGAACACTATACCCATAGCGACGAGTTCGGCGAGTTACCAGCCGTGTTATATCGAAAATTTGTGTAAAGTTGTTCATTGTAGTTTGACCCTTGTTAACTGAATGTGTATTAATGGGGTTAATAAAATAATCAAAAAATAAAATCAACAAGGAATTAAATATGTTTGCAGGTGTAAAACATTTACTGATTTTTAGTGTCATTGTAATGCAGTTACATATAACTGCATTGGCAGCTAGTGGCAAAACAGCTCAAGCAGCAGTGGCTATGCCCGATAGTTACAGTAGTGACGTAGCAAGAGCCATTTTGGAGCAGGGCGGTAACGCGGTTGATGCAGCCATTGCTGCGCAATTTGTATTAGCCGTTACTTTGCCTGAAGCGGGAAACATTGGCGGTGGTGGTTTTATGCTGATCCAAAAAGACGGGCAAGGCGACTTTATAGATTACCGCGAAACAGCTCCAATTGCCGCTCATCGCGATATGTATTTGGATGACAAAGGTAATGTGGTTGCAAATAAATCGATATACGGCATTCACGCCAGTGGGGTACCCGGTAGTGTGGCGGGTATGTGGCTTGCTCATCAAAAACACGGCACACTTGATTGGAAAACCCTTGTTGAGCCTGCAAGTAAAGTTAGCCGAACAGGGTTTTATTGTTCACCCGAAATTAGCCAGCAGTATTGAGCGCTACATTGCCCGCATGGCTAAAAAAGACGTAACAATTAACTTTGCTGATTATTTTGCCAGCGCTAAAGCGAATCAAAACTTTAAGCAACCTGAGCTTGCAGCCACGTTAAAACGTATTCGCGAGCAAGGTAAGGCAGGATTTTATGAAGGAGAAACTGCTAAAATCATTGCCGATTTTATGGCTGAACATGGCGGGATCATTACGCAAGCGGATTTAAAAGCCTATCAAGCAAAATCACGTACACCAATGAAAGCAGCTTGGAACGGTTACCAAGTACTTACATCACCACCACCAAGCTCCGGCGGTATTGCAATAATACAATGGTTAAAAATGTACGAGCTGACTAAACCCAAAGCAGGGCTTGAGCATAACTCCACAGCATATATTCATTTATTAGCAGAAATTGGCAAACGCGTATTTGCTGATAGAGCAGAGTACTTAGGTGATCCAGACTTTTTTGATGTGCCAAAGAGCGAATTAATCGCCATGGATTATCTTAAAAAGCGCAGTAGCAGCATCACACTCGATAAAATATCGACGACTGAAAACATTAAACCTGGGTTATATGAAAGCGAACAAACCACGCATTTTTCTATAGTTGATAAATGGGGTAATGCAGTATCGAATACCACCACCATTAATTTAGGTTATGGCAGTGGTGTAGTCGTTGCTGGCGCGGGCTTTTTGCTTAACGATGAAATGGATGACTTTAGTGCCAAACCAGGGGTGATGAATATATTTGGCGCGCTCGGTGGTAAAGCCAATGAAATCCAGCCGCATAAGCGTATGCTTAGTTCAATGACGCCAACTATCTTACTTAAAGACAATAAAGTTAAAATGGTTACCGGCTCACCTGGCGGCACCACCATAATAAGCTCGGTGTACGAATCTATTTTAAACGCGGTTGAATTTAATATGAGCGCCGATGAAGTGGTAAATAGCCCGCGTTTTCATCATCAACTTTGGCCTAAAAATGTCATACGTCATCATGCAGGGTTAGATGCAAGCGTTGTTAAAGCACTAGAGAAAATGGGCTACACCTTAGACGAGCGCCATTTTGGTGATATGCATGTGATCATCGAACGTGATGGCAAACTAGATGCCGGCTCAGAAGCGTCAGGGCGCGGTAAGGCGATGGTGTTTTGATTGCAGCTTTAAGCGGTAAGTCATAAGTTGTAAGATTGCTTGGTGATAAATCAAGCGATTGTAGTTGGGGTGAGGATAACGAAGGCCAATTACAAAAAGGTTTTAGGAGCTAGGTAACTAGGTGTTAGGGGAGTGACTCGTAGGCGCGAGTTTACCTCGCGCAGTACGCAGTTCAATGAAATTGGGTGTAAACGAACGACTCGCCGTAGCATGTGGTATCACCAGCACCAAAAGTAGGCGTTTGGAAGCGAAGACCCTTGTCGAAGCTCAAAAACAAAAGGAATTAACATTGCGCTGAGCAATAACTATTTAGCTTCACAAGGTTTAGTGTCATTGAAAGATATTTGGATCAATATTGATAACGGGAGATGAACCGCCTATAGCACTTCCTGTTAATGAAAAGTGCATGATGGAGTAGTGTGGAGGGAGGTTAGAGACCTCCAGTTACCCGATTAGGTGTACTTTTATAACTAGCTTTAAGGTCATTTATTTCTTTTGAACAGTATTTGGAAGCTATTTTATATAATTCTCTGAATTCTTTTTGCTCGTTATCATTTGTGCCTAATTCAAGAGTAATATTTTCAATTACGCTAGTGATTAAAGATAATTCATCGTGTTCTTGATTTATAATTTTTTTGCTGGGAATATTCCTTAAACACTCAGAAACGCCCAAAAATAAATCAATTTCCTTTTTCACAGCAATATCGTTATTAGATTGTGCAAAGAAAGAGATACTCGAAATGAGAAACAATATCCATATTTTCATGTGAACTCCTTGTACGGCTAACGCTTTGCCAAGAGGCAAATGCGAACGTTGTTGGGCTTTGCCCAGAGAGTATTTGTCCCAGCCGCGCTTTTTGCGGCGAACCTTGGCGGCTTGTTAGTTTTCGATACTTTCATACGTCCCAAGCCAGTCTGTGTGTTCTGGGTATTTAAGTTTATAAGCATTTATCTCAGCTTTAGAAGAGTATTTAAAATACAAACCGAAATAATCAGCTAAATAATCCTCACCGTTCCCCATTCGCCAAAATATATCAGTTGGATGACGATTAGGATATTTAATCCAGGGAGGTTTAGGTGGAGTATGCTTTAACTCATTATCATAACGATCCTTGAGCATTTTATCCCAAGTGGCTTTATGCTCAAGATACTTGTTCCATTGTTCATCAGTAGTACCATCAGATTTATCACTTGCCAATATTGCCACCGATACAAAAATTAAATTTAAAAATAATATGCGATATATAATCATAGAAAACTAATGCTCGCCTATGGGGCGATTATGAGTGTTTTGCAACGAAGTTGCAGCGAATAATTGTCCCAACCCAACTTGTTGGGTGAGTATAAGGCGCTTGTTATACATCCGAATTAAAGTCCACTTTGCCATCGTTGAGGATAAACACCTTTAAATACGATATTAATAAGTTCTTGCTTATTGATATGTCCTTTTTTGAACTTAAAGCCATAGAAAATGAAAGCGAATAAAGCGCAGAATGCATACATCGATACGCAAAGAAGTAAAAAGCACAAAGTGAACATTAACAAGACAGTACCGCCGTCATAGCTGCGAATTGGTATATCTGACTCGATCCCAAAACTTGAGGCAATGACGAAGAACAATGGGTATGCTACCGAAAACCCAACTAAGCATCCAACACCACCAACCTTCGCAGACTGTGAGTAAAAGTATGGTTTTAATTTTCTTTGGCTATTGATCGCTCGAATTAACACAACACTTTCCCTTGGATGTATAACGCTTCAATCAGCCGACGCGTTAGCGGTCGGCTGCATTGACTTGTGTACGCCCGACATGGGCATTGACTTATGAGGTGAAAGTCCTCTGTAGGAAGATCACCGTTTAAATAACATACTGTTATTAAACGATAACTACTAGCGAATGGCAAGGGCTAAATCGCGAGAGATAGTCTGGAGGAAGCCGTTAGCATTCTTTATGATAAATAAAAGTGAGCTGATGAACAAAAACATCATATGAGGCGTAGGCTGGAGACGAGCTAGCACAAGATAGCGAAGTCATGTGATCTAACGACCACCGTAAATGATGCAGTTGTGCAGAGAAAGTCGATGCACCTGTTCTTTATAGGTAAAAAGGGGAGAGATCTGATAAACATGCATCCGCGCTAACGCTTGGAGGGGGTTAGCGAACGACTCGCCATAGCCTGTGGTATCACCAGTACCAAAAGTAGGCGTTTGGAAGCGAAGACCCTTGTCGAAGCTCAAAAACAAAAGGAATTAACATTGCGCTGAGCAATAACTATTTAGCTTCACAAGGTTTAGTGTCATTGAGAGATATTTGGATCAATATTCATTACGGGAGATGAACCGCCCATTGCACTTCCTGTTAATGAAAAGCGCATTATGGGTGGTGTGGGGGCTGGAGGTTAGAGACCTCCGGCTACCCGATTAGTTGTACTTTTCTTTGTTAAGCATTTTAGGTACACGTAGTGCCATTACAAAAGCCAAAGAACAAACAACTGCTAAATATGCAAACCATGATAATTGGTATAAACCGAGTAAATTACTTAAATTATGTGACATAAAGAAAACAAATAACGCAGAAAATGCTAAGTATTTTACGGGTAATGTTTCTTGTATTTTAAGCTGACCAAAATAAAAACCTACACCGCCAATTAAACCAGCAACTATAACGCTTAATGCTACACCTAAAATATTAATATCAACATCCGATTTATAGACCGCGTAGTAACGAAAGGCAAAACCGAAAACTATTAGAAACGATGTAAATAGGCTTGATTGTTTAAAAATGCTCAATGTAACTCCTTGTACAGCTAACGCTTTAAACAGCGGAAAACGCTAGCGTTTTGGCGCAGCCAGCGAGTGGTTTTTCGATGATTTAACTTATTAGGCAAACACTTACGCATGATGTCTACGAATATGTTTGATAAGACCATTATCATCAAACTCTAGAGACATTATATTAGTACTTGTATACTCAATGACCTTATCCATGTGGCTTGGTTTGACTTTAGCGTGTTCCGTATATTTGACGAATACCACATTGCTTCCAATCATCATCTGGTCAATTTTAATTTCACTGAATGTTACTTTGTCTTTCATCTTCGCAATCATCCCTTGTCGAAGCTCTTCCTTACTCGTGATAGTGACATTAAATTTCAGATGTTCATCAATAAATTCATCAGCCAAAAATGAAATGAAATGATCTATGTCTTCGACGGTAGTGTTTGGCTGTTGCCTCGCATTTTTTGCTTGTATGAATGCTTCAGCCTTTTGTTTTAATACACTTTCAGGCAGTGTCTCATCTGCAAGAGCAGATAGTGAGAAAATAATTAAGGTAATTAACGATATTAAAAATTTCATTGGACTATCCTTGTTTGCTTAACTGTTAAATGATGCGGACCCAAAGAACCGCATATTAATTTTTAGGGTTACTACTAAAATGCTTTGCATAAGGTGCCCTGATGGAAGATCATTTGCCACCTCCCATTTATCAGAGACCATATTGAACATCGTAATGAGTAAATAGCGGTTGTTTCACCACCTTTTACCATTACAGCTTTATAAAGTAACTGGGCACAATTTGGCGCTAAATGTCTCAATTCATATTCAGATGCACTGATCTTAGGTGGCAATTCTGATGGCAGACGCTCCAGAGCTTCTTTTTCCAAATCGAACTCCAGAGCCACCAATTTCAGTGAACTCATCCGCAATTAGTTCATCCAATTCGCCGTATGAAGCTCTGGTCTCAGCCTTAAATAAATGCTCTTCTAATTCGATGAGCTTCGCCTTTAAATTTTCCACCAAATCTCCAAGTAACCCTAACGAGCCTGTAGAATAACCCGTTTTTAATTTATTTTTATTGATGCATTAACCATAGCCGAGTTCCTATTTTGATTCAATTAGTTACTTCGATTTTACGTAAAATATAAAAAGAGGATTTGCTGTTGCTTTAATTGGCGTTTTGGAAGGTATCAAAGGTGTTTGAGTAGCTTATTTGAGGTGATAAGGGCTTACTTTTATTAATGCATCGTGTTTTGCTGCTTTTCTATATTATGAACTAAGCAATACAGTTGCCACAGAATGAAGTGAGGCATTCACTTTCGTTTGACCGCGTAAGGTCAATTTATTCATGCCTTTGTTAACTGTAATATTCCGCTTTTTACCATAAGGAAAGCAGGCTCAATACAACCGAGTCTTTTACCATTCCTTCAAGAAAAAGCTGTCGTCGCGCCATTGGGCTGTCTATTTTGACCTTCATTTTAATTAGCTAACGATGGATTTAGATCATTGTATCCGCCGTAGGATAAGAATGTGCTACTGGCGGCAATGGCGTAAACCTCGCACCAAAGTACGCAGTTTAATGAAATTGGGTGTTAGCGAACGACTCGCCATTGCATGTGGTATCACCAGTACCAAAAGTAGGCGCTTGGAAGCGAAGGTCCTTGTAGAAGCTCAAAAACAAAGGAATTAACATTGCGATAGGCAATGACTATCTAGCGTCACAAGGTTTAGCGTCATTAAGAGATATTTGGATCAATATTCACTACGGGAGATGAACCGCCCATTGCGGACCCGCATGATGGGTGGTGTGGGGGCTGGAGGTTAGAGACCTCCGGCTACCCGATTAGGGCTCTTGATTGCAAAAGACACAAGCACCATTGGTGATTTCCGAAGATCTAGCTTGTACACCACAATAATGACAAGTAACTACATCAAAGTGTTCTTTGGGTAAGTTTGCCATTTCAGACGGCGAATATAAAAAGCCAGGTTTTTTAATCCATAGGTATGCAAATGTAAATACAACAACAAGCGGAATCATCACAATTATAAACAGAACTGGAATTTTTTCATAAGGATGATCTAGTTGTGGATATAAAACAGTCATTGCAACTTCAATGAGAGCTATAACACTTGATACGATAACTAAAGGATTAATTTTTTTCATATATATCCATACATATGTGATTGAGCCCTAACAGCTTATTCAAAGGATCTAAACCCACAAGTTGCAGAGAGAAAATCCTTTGAGTTTTTTAATACTTTCAGTCTAACTCTGTATCTAAATGTAAATCAAGGGATTTATATTTGTTGTTTTTTTGTTGTTGTAAAATACAAGAAATAATCCCGCGAGTTGTTGAAAAAACCAGATACAACGACTGTTTATATATGGCTATGTTGTAGTTAAGTGTGGCTAGGCGAGAATTCATTTTATAAAGCCTCTTTTATCCATGTTTGATCTGAGAATTCCGTGTTATCTTCCATGGTTCTAAACCAACTCAGATAATTCTCAATATAGTCAGTATCTAATTCGTGTGAATCGCAATGTGGACAATGAGATATTGTTTCTTCATGGTCAGCAATGGCTTGACCCAGTTGGTTATTAGCAATATTAGATTCAACTTCATGACGGAGTTTTTTAGTTGGGAGTAGTTTAAGTTAATAACGTGACGTAATACATTTTGAAACTGCTTTTAAGCCATACAGCATCTGCCATTGTTGGGTTTCAGTACATTAAGTATAGTTCGCCAACAAATCTTGACTTCAGATATCAAAATTCTTAACTGTCCGCTTCACGCTTAATCCCGCCGCTCAGATCGTCACGGACAACTAATTAAATACCACTACATACGACTAAGTACCACACACCATAAAACCGGGATTCCCCCACGGCAATTTTTACTTTGAATTTAAGTGCTTTTTGTATAGCTTTGAGTTTTTCGCGGTCGTCGCCTTGTATTTCGATGATGCCGTCTTTTATTGCTCCGCATTAGTGCCTTTGGCTTTGCTGCTATCTATTAGTTTATTTTGACCTGAATTTAGCACCACATTTATGGCAGAGTTTAGGTCTGATTTCTACGCCTTCACTACCTGATGCAAATGGAATAGAGTTACATTTTGGACACCTGTAATACAACCAAATACCAACGTTAAATATGAGCACTCCGATTAATGCACCATAAAAAGGATTTAGAAACTTAATATCAAAATATTGAAGAATAAAGCCACTTGAAAAGCATACAACAGTTAATAGTAATATGAGATAAAACCGTTTTTTTACTGGTTTAAATTGCTTCGATACATCATCCATAATTGAGTGTTGCTCCAGTTAAATTAACGCTGCAGTTGGCGGTAAAATGAGAGTGGCTAAATCGCGAGGAACAAGCGAAGCAAGTTACCACGCTACTTTATTACTTTATTACATTGTTTTATTGTATCAACAGCACCGATAAAGTTTTGTGCTATTCATATTCGCTGAATACTTGGTGTACCCTTGCTGGTGTTATTTTATTAAAGTCATCTTGGTAGTAGTCCTTCGCATACTCAATAAAATATTCTGGAGTTATAGTGATTGCGGGAGCAGCCAATTAGCTCCGTTATCTTCATTGTTTTGGAAATTAACAGTTCCTTGTTGCCATGACCCTGAGTTGGAAGTACGCCAAAAACAAAAGGTCACATGAGCTATTTCGAAGAAATCGTTATCTAAAACGCCGAGCAGTTCTTCAGGAGCCCCTTCATACATCCCTGGCCAAATTCTAAACTCTTCTTGAGCATGAGGACTAACTTCTGATTCATGATCGAAGCCTTTAATTAAAATAGCATCACCTTTTATGACAATGACGATTTCATCACCACCACCATTTTCATATGAAGCAACGTCTATCCCTGGCGCCCAATTAGCTTTGTAAGAAAAGCACCTTAGGTATTCGTCTTCACAAAGCTCTATATCCAAAGCTGCACTAGCTTTTAGAGCAGAGACTAGTTTTTTATTGGGTAGATTATCTAATATCATTTAAGCTCTCTTTGTGTGGGAGTAGACAATTTTATCTCCAATGTTTTTCTTTGTATTACAATACATTGATCATAAATTAAGAAAGTTCATACATGCAATTAGGTCATCAAGTCTCTGCTTTTTATAGGCAAGCCAGCGGCTCACCCTCCGGCAATTTTTACTTTGAATTTAAGTGCTTCTAGGATGACTTTGAGTTTTTCGCGGTCGTCGCCTTGTACTTCAATGATGCCGTCTTTTACCGCGCCGCCTTGGCCCATTTTACTTTTAATGGTTTTGGCGAGTTTTTTTAAATCGTGTTGCTCGCTGTCAATACCAGTTACCAACATAACACCTTTACCTTTACGGCCTTTGGTTTGGCGTTCGATGCGCAGGGCGCCGTCTTTAAATACTTTACTAGCCACTTCTGTGCTTGGTTTTGGTTGGCTGATACGGCCTGTTTCGGTTGAATAAACGAGATTACTATCACTCATGCTTAACCTGCATTTAAAAAGTTAAATAAACAATGGCCTAGATAATATCAAATCTAAAACAAATTTGTGCATAGGGTGTTTTATTTTTGGTGATTTATCATTAACAAGTTATATTTAATACTAATTAAGAATGGATAATCTGAGCAGGAGTTAACTAATGGGTCTAAGTAAGAGTGCATCAGCAGATGGTGCTACACTGACTATTCAAATTAAAGGGAAGTTCGACTTTAATTTAGTGCAGTCATTTCGACAGTCGTATTCCGATATCAATGAAAAAACCGCTAAGGTCGTAATTGACTTGCGAGAAACAGATTACATGGATAGCTCCGCCCTTGGTATGTTACTGAATATGAAAAAGACCTTGGGTACCTCAGTTGATGCAATTCAAATCAGTAATTGTCAGCCGCAACTGAAAAAAATCCTGCAAATATCACGTTTTGATAAAAAGTTTGATATTGATTAATGCATATTCTCGTTGTTGATGATCAGCCACTTAATTGTACGCTTTTGAAAGTAATGCTGGTGCAACAAAATTACGAGGTATCGACTGCCGCTAACGGTGTTGAAGCATTAGCAATATTAGCACAGCAAAGCATTGATATTGTGCTACTCGATGTAATAATGCCAGTAATGGATGGCTATGAAACAGCGACAAAAATTAAGCTGTTATACAACGATGTTCACCTACCAATTATTTTTATAACCTCTTTGGAAGATCAAAACAGTTTTGAACGTTGTTTAGAGGTCGGTGGTGATGACTTTATTCATAAACCGTTTGATAAAGTAATTTTAACCGCGAAAATAAAAGCTCATAGCCGCACCCGCAAGCTGAGTTTAAAAACCCACGAACAAAATAAATTATTAGAATATCATTACAATCAAACCGAGCGCGAGCACGAAATCGTTGAGCATATTTTTAATAATGCCTTAGAAAACCAACATAAGTTTACCAACAACATTGATTTTCATCTTTCACCGGCTTCTATGTTTAATGGTGATATGTGTTTGGTTGGGCAAAGTCCAATTGGTAGTTTGTATTGTATGCTGGGGGATTTTACCGGCCATGGCTTAGCGGCAGCGGTAGGGGCATTGCCGGCGTCGAAAGTGTTTTACACTATGGTTAATAAAGGCATGGCGGTCAGTGATATTGCCGCAGAAGTTAATGCCGTATTAGTACAATTATTGCCCGGGCATATGTTTTGTGCCGCGACAATTATTGAGTTAAGTAGCTCCGGTAAAAGTGTTTCTGCTTGGCTTGGTGGCTTGCCTGATGCTTATTTAATTGATCAACAAGGAAGCGTATTAAAAACCTTAGAGTCACAGCACATGGCTTTAGGGATTTTAGAAGGCGATGAATTTGAGCGTGAATTAATTCATTTTGAAGTCGATAGCAGTATGCGTTTGGCACTGGCCACCGACGGTATTATAGAAACTACCAATGCAGACGATGAATTTTTTTCAGAGCAACGCTTTATAAAGGCACTTGCAAGCAAGCCCCAAGTCAGCTGTAAAGATGTGATCAATCAAGTGACCAAGTTTGCTCATGGCAGTAAACAACAGGACGACCTTAGTTTAGTGCTTTTTAACTGTATGGCGGTTCCTGCTGCGGCTGAAGAGCAAGCCGCTTACTCTCGATTACCGTTCAATTTTTCTTTAACGCTTAATTCACAGCAAATAAAACAAACCGATCCAGTGCTTGAAATCGTCGAAGTGATCACCCAAGTTGGCGGGCTAAAAGAGCACCGCTCTGATATTTTTTTACTGCTCTCTGAGGCATATAATAATGCACTTGATCACGGTGTATTAGGGCTCGATTCAGCGATTAAAAATAAAGAGGATGGTTTTATTGAGTATTATCAACTTCGAGAGGCAACATTAGCCAAACTCGTTGATGCATTGATCATTGTAGATATACGTTATTGTCCTGATACATTGAGCCTTTATTTTACAATTTGCGATTCAGGCAATGGTTTTGCAAGCACCGACAGTAATGCTAACAGTAATAATCGCGAGCACGGTCGTGGGCTATCTATATTAGAAGAAATAGCAGAGCAGGTGACTTATAACTCATCGGGTAATCAAATTGAAATGTGTTATCGATTAGCGCAGCAACAAAGCTAGTCGTGGTTGTTTAGCCATGCTATGATTCGTTTTTTAGATGTTTGGATGGCTAAATGGTTTCTTCTTATTTATCTCTTGCGCAGTTAGATGTGCCTGCTCAGTTAGTCTCTGCTGAGCTTACTAAGCTCGAAAGCTATTTATCAAATCAGTCGCTTCCTGAGGTACGCTGGCAATATCAAATACCAGAACTGGGTGAAGGCGGGGCGTGCAGTTTATTTGGCTATTTACAAGATGAGCCGTTTAAACTCACTGATTTTTTACCGCAAGATCAGCACACCACGCAAAAGCTTGCTCAATTACAACTAATTGTTGATTACGTTGTAGCGCAAACTAAGGTTGATTGGTACGGCATTTACCAAAGTACAGCAACACCTGAGGGTCAGCAATTACTTAAACTGACTTACTTTGGCGCGCCAAGCCGACCGCTTTTTCCTCTTACTGAAGCATTTGCTGCTGGTAGTAATAATGTGCAGGTGGCACTGAGTAGTAAAGGGCGAGTGATCAACAACGTTGAGCAGTATTTGGCTGCGGGTGGTGAATATTATACCTGTGACCCTAAAGTAAAATCAGAAGCCTGTTTACCGCTTTTTGACAGTGCTAATCGCTGCGTTGGTATTGTTGATGGCGAAGCCTTTAATAACGATTTTTTCAACCAGCAAACATTAGCGCTATTAATTGCGTGCTGTATTAAAATTCCTCACTTTTTAGTGTAAATAACACTAGTCAATCTAGTGAGCTTTTATGTTAAGCTAAGTGCAACAGCTAACCCCTAAATAATGAAAGAGATAGTCAATGTTCTCAGTATTAAAACCATTACCCACTGATCCTATTCTTGGCCTTATGGCGGCCTATAAGCAAGATACTAACCCAAATAAGATTGACTTAGGGGTTGGTGTTTATAAAGACGAATTCGGTAATACGCCGGTATTAAAAGCAGTTAAAAAAGCTGAAGCGTTTCGTCTTGAAAACGAAACTAGCAAATCATACATTGGTTTGGCGGGTAACTTAGATTACTGCCAAAAAATGGAAAACCTATTATTAGGTGAGCACCAAGCGTTATTAGCTAATCGTGTTCGTACAGCACAAGCACCAGGCGGTACAGGTGCACTGCGTGTTGCAGCTGAATTTATAGTTCGCTGTAATCCAGGTGCGACAGTATGGGTTACTAATCCTACTTGGGCAAACCACATTAGCTTGTTTGAAGCCGCTGGCCTAACAGTTAAAGAATACCCGTACTACGATTATGAAAACAAAGACTTATTATTTGATGAAATGATCGAAACCCTTACCCAAGTGCCAAAAGGTGATGTGGTATTACTGCACGCATGTTGTCATAACCCAAGTGGTATGGACTTAAACGAAGCACAGTGGAACACGGTTGCTGAACTGGCAAAAGATGTTGGCTTTACACCGCTGGTTGATATTGCATACCAAGGTTTTGGTTCAAGCCTTGAAGAAGATGCAAATGGTTTACGTATTTTAGCCAATGCAGTTGATGAGTTAATCATTTGTTCTTCATGTTCGAAAAACTTTGGTTTATACCGCGAGCGTATTGGTGCATGTTCAATTATTGCTAAAGACAGTGCAACAGCAGACATTTCAAACTCTGTTATGTTAAGTGTGGTACGTAGCATTTATTCAATGCCACCTGCGCACGGTGCTGACATTGTAAATACCATTTTAAGCAGTACAGAACTGACACAACAATGGCACAGTGAACTTGATGAAATGCGTAACCGTATCAATGGCCTACGTACTTTGATCAAAGACAGTCTAGCGGCAAAAGAGATTGCTCAAGACTTCTCATTTATTGACCGTCAACACGGTATGTTTTCTTTCTTAGGTATTAATAAAGAACAAATTGAGCGCCTGCAAAAAGAATACGGTATCTACATTGTTGGTTCAAGCCGCGTTAACGTAGCGGGTATCAGTCAAGCTAATATCGATTACTTTGCAAATGCTGTTGCAGATGTTTGTAAATAATCTTATTTAAATAGCGTTTATTGAAATAAAAAACCGCACTAACTTATTGTGGCGCGGTTTTATTTTTTAACCTAGAACCTAGAACCTAGAACCTAGAACCTAGAACCTAGAACCTAGAACCTAGAACTACGCGTCAATTAAATCTTCAACACCAACAATCAGCCAAGGCGCATCATCGCTGGTGGCACGCTCTAAGTGCCAAATTTCTAAAATAGGCTGTTCTTTATTATCGCCTAAGTCACGGTACTTCCCTTTAAAACGTACACTTACTTGCCATTTTTGTGTGTCGGTATCGGCACGTACAAGTTCTGCATCAATAAACATCACGTCAGTTGCAACGCTGTCAATCGCTTCACGTTCCGCTTTAAATTCAGCGACTAGTTCAGGGCTTAAGTATTCAGCCATCGTTGCATAGTCAGCATTATTCCATGCTGTTTGCAATGTATGATAATGGCTACGCGCACCTTGTAAAAAGCCGTTAGTATCAAAGTTAGCGGGTAAATTAAACGGTACGTCATTGGTTTGACTAAATCCACTTGTAGTGGTGTGCTCAGGCGCAGTTTGTCTCATTTGCGGTGCAGTAAATGCTCCTTGGCCGTGCGCCATTACAGGGGCGTTTTTACGACGTATTATACCGATGACAAGTTTAAAGATAATAAAGGCAATACCTGCCATTAAAATTATCTCAAGTAGTTGCATCCCTTCAAAGTCATCGCCCATCATTGCGGCGATTAATCCACCGGCTAATAAGCCGCCAAAAATACCTGCCATCATGCCTTTTTTGCTTGATTTTGGTTTTGCAGCAGGGGCGAGGGTATTGGTATCTGTTTGTTGTTTTTGTGCGGTTTGTTGTGTTTCTGGTGTTTGGCCACGTTTTTTACTACCAAACTTTTTACGTGCTTGTGCATCAAAACTTGCAGTACATAGTAGAGCAAGCAATGAAAATATAACAATCAGGTTTTTCATGAAGTTCCTTAAAACAAATTAGAACGGCGATTCTAAAGTAGTTCAGGAATTAGATAAATAGCGACAAACGGAATTAGCTCTAAAATGCTCAGTAGCTTGGTCAATAGACTAATTTAAAAGCAATTATTGGTTAAAGCGGGAAGTATATAACGATTGTTTCGTGAAGGTATAAATTGCATTGCCGCCATAATAACGGCAATGCAAAAGGAAGGTTAATTTAACCAGCGGATCGCACCATTAATACGATCATTGTAATTTTCTAATGGCGCACCAAGACTTGCTACTAAAATAGTATCTGCGTCAGCACCACGGTTAATATGGCCTTCAAAACGATCGTCTTGAAAATCATCGTCGCCGATGCCAAACGATTGCTGTTTTGATGGCACTATAAATACCGTCATCGGGCCATAGTCTGATTCAAAACCAGGTGTAATCCCTTTTGGCCTTTAAAGTCACAAAACATTAGGTAAGTCACTTTACCTGGCAATTCATCTAAATGGCCGCCTAACACAGCAAATTTTTCATTTACCGTTGCTAAGCTGATTGCTTCGGTCTTTTGCAGCGAATTAATTTCATAGTAAACATGAGCAAGCGCATGTTCGCCAGCTGCGTACGCGACATTTTGTTCGCTGCTAAATAAAAATGCTCCCACAGCCACTAATACTGAGGCTGCCATGGCAAGTGGTAAACGAGCACGTTTAAAACGTGTACTTGCCTCAACTACATTATCTGTTCGTTGCGGCGGTGTTTGCGCGCTGGTATCAGCTGGTGCTTGGTTGAGTTGCTCAGTTGTGACCGACTCGTTTTGTGCATGCGCTGCGGTGTTTGCTAAAATACGCTCGGCAAGACCTGCTGGCACCGGTACGTCAAGTGCATTGGCAAGCTCTAAATCAAAGGCCTGCATATCATTAATAAATTCTTGTCGCTCAGAGTGTTGCTCTGCAAACTCCACAAGCTCCTTATCTGTGCTGTTTGGGTGTGCGCTAATTCGGCGACGAAACTCGAGATCATCCATTAATTTGATGCCCCTTTAAGTTGTTCATCATCACGGCTCAATGCCTCTTTTAACTGGTTTCTGGCGCGGTATAAACGCGTCATAACCGTGTTTTTATTTAAATCTAATATTTCTGCTATCTCTTCACCGGAGCAGCCCATAACGACTTGTAATAATAATGGCTCGCGGTATTCATCAGGTAACTTAGCGATTTGACGTTGGATCACTGTTTGTTCCATTTCGTCATCCAAGGTGACGCTTTTTTCGTCAACTAAGGTGTCGTTTTCAACATCGCTATAATCAAATTGTTTGCGTTCAAAACGACGGGCATTTTCCTGGCGTAAAATCGTCAATAGCCATGGCTTAGCTGCTTTTTGATCTAATAATGAATCCAGAGATCGCCAAGCACGTAAAAATGTTTCTTGGACAAGATCTTCGGCAATATTAGGGTCGCGGCAGAGCCAATAAGCAAAGCGATATAATTCGCTATGATAAACATGAACAAGTTTTTCATAGCGTGTTTTTTTCTCTGCCATATCAACTAAGACCTGACTTTTAGAGTTTTCATTTCCAAGCATAAGCACTTTTTTTATTTATTTTAAGTTATTTACTATTTGAGCGCGGGGATTGCTCCCCGTCACTTAAACTCTATTTATAAAGTCCTTTTAATACAGCTTGTTGTGATTTTTTTGTACTTTACGTTGCTCTTCTAACATGCCGACAATCGCAATTAAATCAACATCTGTATCATTAGGACTATAGAGTGCAGCCCTTAGTTTAGCAATATGTTGACTAAGCTGTGCATTATCAGCTAGTTGTTCGAGCTTGTCTATTGCACCGCTCGATTGTTTTGTTAAGTGCATTGCGTAACGATTTAGCGCCTGATAAAAGGCACTTACATCATTGCTTTTAGCGTGTTTCTTTAATTCATCTAATGAAATTGATGAATCACTATGGGTTACTGTCGGCTTTGCTTGCATCAAGCTGCGCTGAGATTGACTGCGCCACCATAAAATCAAGGTAATAAACCATAATAAATAACCAATCACACTGATAATAATTAACCATAGCGGATACTGATTTATCGGCGTTGCTTGATAACTTATTGCTGCAGCATCTGTTGTTGCGCTTTGTGATGGCGTAAGTGGCTGCGCAGCAACGGCTGCTGGAGTGCTTGTGCTACTAGGTGTTACTGTAATAGTACGAGCTGGTAATGTTGCATAACTGATCCGGTTAATCTTAGTGTTATACCAAGGGACGCTTACCTCTGGCAGTGTATAAGTGCCTGGCATCTGCGGTAACAAAGCGTACGAGGCTGTTTGTTGTGATATTACCCGACCATCGCGAACCAAATGATTATTTTCTTTTTCATCTGGGTAACTGCGAATACCTTTGATTTCAGGCAGTTCAATATCAGGTAGTTGCTCTTTGGTGATACCAAGTGCAGTTAAGGTCAGCGTTCGCGTAATAGGTGTACCCACTTCTACTGTGTCGTCAGCGGGTTGCCATTGCTCATCTAAATTAACTAATTCACTAGGCAGCCATGCACCTTGGTAGTCACTTGGTATCGGTTTAATTTCAATATCGACATTATCACCCAGTGCAGATACATCTAATTGGCGATAGTCTTGGCGAATTCGACCTTGAAAAGTTGGTGCTTGAATCGTGTAACTACCACTTTTTTGGGGCTGTACTAAATACTCGCGAGTGATCACTAAGTAACGCTTACCATCAACAAGTTCATAGTTTTCAGTCTGCTTGCCGATTTGACTTAGCTGCGCATCGGGCATCGCGGGGGCACTTAAATTACCATCAAGTAACTCTTTGGCAAGATATAGCTTAACCGTGTAAAGCCCTGCCTCTTGAACAAATAGGCTGTCACTTGAAAGCGATGCTTTAATAAAAATATCGTTGTTTTGCTGCGCATCTTTACTGCGTTCAGCCACTTTTAATGCAATGGGCGCAGAGCTGACACCAGCTACACTAAATGCTGGGATTGTATAATCACCGGCAGTGCGGGTCATAAGTTTAATAGACCAAGTGGTTTCTTTTGAAATACTACCATTAATGATGTTTGTGCGGGTGCTGACACTGGTGCGGCCAACCACGAAGTCTTTTAACAGGACTGAGGTATCAGGTTGATCATTTTTTATGGTGTCATCTGCACTGATATTGAGCATAAAAAATTCACCCGCTAGTACCGGGTTTTTATCAACACTGGCTTGTAATTGCGTAACGGCCCACGAGGGCATAGCGCTGATAAGCAATAAACAACAGATTAATCGCATTACCATGATTTTTCGACTCCTTGTGGACGGCGTTGATTGTTTCGTTTTTGGGCTTCTAATTGCATTTTGTTACGTAACAGGATTGCGGGATCATCGGGTACTTTTCGCAATAACTGACTAAGCTGCTGCGCTTTCTCTTTCTCTTCGTTGGTAAGCTCTGCGGTTTGTGCTTGCATAGCTTGTTGCTTTGCCGCTTCTTCAGCTTGTTGCTGTTGTTCAGGAGTCATTTGTGGCTGCGCCTGCTTATCATCGTTTGCAGAGTCATCTTGGGGCTCGGTTTGCGCATCTTGTTGCTGTTGCCCATCAGTTTTATCACCTTGCTCAGGTTCCGCCTCCATTTGTGGCTCGTTTTGCTTGTCAGTTTGTTGATCAGATGGTTTGCCATCTTGCTGATCATCACTTTGCTTAGATTGATCGCCTTGTTGAGATTGCTGGTCCTGATTTGGCTGTTCACCTTGCTGTGACTTATCTTTATTTTGCTGATCTTGACCTTGTTCACCATCTTGGCTTTTTTGATCTTGGTTTTGTTCGCCGTCTTGGCCTTGTTGATTTTGCTGCTGTTGCTGTTGATTTTTCAATTGCTCAACGAGTGCCTGATTTTCTTTTGCTTGGGTAAAGTCGTCTTGCAAAGTTTGTGCTTGCTGATAGGCGGCAATTGCTTCGTCTAGCTTGCCTGCCTTTGCTAGAGCATTACCGTAATTATATAAACCAGTGGCGCTTTTATCTTGGCTAAATTGTGCCAATGCAGCATCAAAATTACCTTGCTGGTAAAGCGCCGCGCCTTTTAGTTGACTAGAATCTGCTGTGGCAGCTTGCTCATATTCACCTTGTTGATAGGCGTCCAGCGCACGTTGATCTTGATTTTTAAATACCGAAGGCAGCTCTACTGCATAAGCATTGTGTTGCGGTAAAAAGCTCACCACTAAAAATGCAGCTGCAAAAGCTCCTCGGCGAAAAATCCACAGCATCATTGGCAGTAAAATAAACAAGCCATAAATCCCCGCATCAATACGCCAGAGCGCTTGACTTTGTTTTTCATTTTTCAGTATTTCACTATTTGCACTGGGAGCAAAAATTTGAATATCGCGGGCACTAGGTTGATAAGTCGCAAATTTACCGCCACTGTTTCTTGCTAGACCATTAAGCATACTGATGTTGATGGTGGGCACCACAATTTGCCCGTAACTATCTTTTAAAAACCCACCTTCAGGAAGTTTAATTGGCGCGCCTTGCTCTGTTCCGATACCATAAATGTTTAATCGATAAGGGTTAGCGTCTGTAAATTGGCTGATATCTTGTTGCTCACTTTGTTCAATACCATCTGTTACTAAGATAATATCGCCTTCAAGGTATCCGGCTTGTGTTAATAACTCTTTTGCAGCATCAAGCCCAGCAAGTACGTTGGAGCCTTTATCAGGCATGATATCTGGGCTTAAACTTGGGATCAGGTTTTCAAGCGTCGCGGCATCATTGGTTAGCGGCGAAATGGTATAAGCAGTGCCTGCATAGGCCACTAACGCAGTGTCACCTTCTTTAAATAGTTTGATCATATCCAGCGCTTTGAAGCGCGCTTGCACTAAACGACTGGGCGCAATATCCGTGCTGTACATCGATAGCGACATATCCATCACAATTACACGGGCATTTTTGCTTTGAAATACCGGCACTTGTTTTTCTTCAAAACTGGGCCCTGCGCTAAAAATGACGGCTAACACTGCAAAGAGGGCAATTAGCCACATGGGTTGCGTGTTTTTTTGGTTGTTGGTGTTGATCACAAATTTTGCTAAGTGAGCTGCTATTAATTCACCTTGGCTGGTTTTCTTGTGCTTTATTATTGCAATAGTAAACACTAAACACACAGGAACTAATAACCACAATACGGTCGGGCGGATAAATTCAAAGTCCATTAGGCCTCCTGTCTTAATGCTTTTGCACTGATAAACATAACGCGCAGACCAATCAAGGTCAGTGCAATTAATAAAGGGAAGTAAAATAACGCACTTTGTGGGCGAAAGGTTTGCTCATCAGCGCTGATCGGCTCAAGTTTATCAAGTTCTTGATAAATTTGTTGTAAGCCGGCAACGTCTTTTGCGCGAAAATAAAGGCCGCCAGTTTGTTCGGCAATACGTTTTAGCAGGGTTTCATCTAAACTACCTCCGCTCATGCCTCCCATATTAAATAAGCTAAAGCCACGCGGATTATCAGAGCCTACGCCGATGGTATACACTTTAATGCCTTCTTCGCGGGCAAGCAGTAGGGCTTCTTCTGGATCTAAGTTACCGGCGGTGTTTTGACCATCTGTTAATAACACCACAATGCGATTGCTTTCATCTTTACTGGCAAAACGTTTTACTGATAAGCCCAGTGCATCGCCAATGGCGGTGGCACGGCCAACCAAGCCTATTTGCGCTTCTGATAGCATTTGGCTTACGGTTTTAACGTCTCGCGTTAGTGGTGTTTGTAAAAATGCCGTATCACCAAATAAAATCAGCCCTAAACGATCGCCTTGACGTTGCTCAATAAAGTCACTTAATACCGCTTTTACCATAGTTAAACGGTCAACATATTGGCCCTGATAAGCCATATCTTGCTCGGTCATTGATCCTGACAAATCCACAGCTAGCATGATATCGCGGCCTTCGTTAGGTAAGGTAATTGGCTCATCAAGCCAGGTTGGGTTAGCTAAAGCGGTGACTAAAAGCAACCAAACCAACCATTCAAATATACTAATACCACGCGCCTGTTGCTGGACAACTTGCGCGCCTAAATTGTGTTTGGCGAAGCTTGGAATACGTAAGCGGGTATTGCCTTCACTGTGCACTGGCTTAAATAAGCGCAACAACCAAGGCAGCGGTAATAATACAAATAACCAAGGCCAGCTAAATTCAAACATTCAGCGGCTCCTTTAATTTAAATTGCACAATGGCGAGTTTTAATTTCTGTGCCAGCGCAGTTTGATTGCTTTGTGATTGATAAAGGCTCATCAGTTCGTGTTCAGTAAATTGTTGTCCGGTCAGCTTATTTAGAGTAATACACCATTGTTTCGTGCCTTGTGATGCAGCACTTTGCTGATAATAGTGTAAAACCAGGCGTTTAATTAAAATATGTAGTTGCTGGGCATCTTCTGCGTGTTGTTCACTGAGGGAAATAGCTTGGCGTTTAGCTTTTTTAAACTGCCGTGCCCGGTACAATTGGTAACTTATAAAGCTTACAGTTACGAGTAACACGACAATGATGAGCCACCAAATAGGTGCTAAAGGCCACCAAGAAACATGGCTTGGCACAATCACATCATGGAGGCCAGCTAATGGAGAGGTTTGCATATTACTTTCTCACTAATTGCAGCTCAAGAGGTGTGGCTGCATTGAATGATATTAAATTAAGACCCGATTTAGTTAAGCGTTGCATTCGTGCGGTAAATGCTTGCTCAGCAGTTTTAGCAAATTTATCACGAAAACTTTTATCCATCAGCGGTAACGCAAAGTCACTGCCGTTGGCGCTAACCGTTACTGTTTGTTTAAACGCCGGTAGCTGATGCTCAAATGGGTCGCTAATATGGCAGCCGATCAGTTCACAATGTCGACTCAGTATTTCTAGTTGTTTAAAACTGGCATCATCAAGGGCGCTAAAATCTGACACTAAATAGACTAAGCTGCCCGGCTTGGCTAAATGATTCAAACGTTTTAGATTATCACTGAGTTTATTGTCTGCGGGCTCATCAATCTGCGCGAGTGCTTGCTGGTGGTTATTACACAAATTGTGGCATAGTTTTAACACGGCTTTTTCGCGGGCGCTGGGCTTGAGCTCTAAATGACCGTGTTGATTAAACACTATGCCACCGATGCGATCGCCGCGTTGGCACGCTGACCACGCAACCAAGGCACTTATATGCGCCGCTTGCACAGATTTAAGTAATAGCTTTGAGCCAAACAGCATTGAATTAGAAAAGTCTGTAAACACAAACACTGGCCGTTCTTTTTCTTCTTGAAACAACTTAGTGTGTGTTTCGCCAGTACGTGCTGTAACGCGCCAATCAATTGAGCGAATATCATCGCCTTGTTGATAATGACGTACTTCAGCAAACTCCATACCACGGCCTTTATGAGGCGCGAGATATTGGCCGGTCAGGCTATTTCTAATTTTAACTTTTGGCGCAAGCTCTAATAAGCGAGCTTTCGCTTTATAATACATCAGCTCTTTCAAGCCTAAGTCGACCCCATGGCTATGACTTAGGCTGAGCCACTGTTGGTTATCTAATTGGCTTTGCATGGTTTATGGCACGGCAACAAGTTCTAAAATACGGCTAATGACTTGATCTTTAGTAACGCCATCGGCTTGTGCTTCATAACTTAAAATAATGCGATGGCGCAGAACATTATGTAACACAGCTTGAATATCATCTGGAGCAACAAAGTCACGACCTTGTAACCATGCATGAGCACGGGCACATTTATCTAAGGCGATGGTGGCACGCGGACTTGCGCCATATTCAATCCAGCTACCTAATTGGGCGTCTAGTTTTGCGCCTTCACGCGTTGCAATAATAAGTTGCACTAAATATTGCTCAAGTGGCTCAGCTAAATACAGCCCTAAAATTGCTTTGCGAGAGGCAAATAAATCGCTTTGACTAATTTGTTGTGCTGGTGCTTGATGCTCGCTCAACGCTTCGCCACGGGTAAGGCGTAAAATATCAAGCTCATGCTCGGCGCCTGGATAATCAATACTTAGGTGGAGTAAGAAACGGTCTAATTGCGCCTCTGGTAGCGGGTAAGTGCCTTCTTGCTCCAGTGGATTTTGGGTTGCCATCACCATAAATAAATCCGACAGCGGATAAGTGTTTTTACCAACCGTGACTTGGCGCTCAGCCATGGCTTCTAATAAGGCTGATTGTACTTTAGCTGGGGCACGGTTAATTTCGTCGGCTAAAATTAGGTTATGAAATAGTGGGCCTTTCTCAAAAACGAACTCGCTGGTCTGTTGGCGGTAAATATCAGTACCGGTTACGTCAGCAGGTAATAGATCTGGGGTAAACTGTACGCGTTGGAATGAGCCTTCAACGCCTTTGGCTAATGCATTTACTGCGCGAGTTTTAGCAAGCCCTGGAGGGCCTTCTACTAATAAGTGACCATCGGCTAAAATAGCAATAAGTAGTGCTTGCGTTAATTCTGGCTGGCCAATAATTTGGCTATCTAAATAAGTTTTTAATTGTGAAAATACGTTAGTGGCCATAGTAAAAAAACTGTCCTGATTTGCAAGGTTTATAAAAGCTTAACTAGTAATATGGGTAAATAGTTTATAACACAAGTGTTAGACTCAAGTTTTCAAAATAGTTCGTTATTTTTTAACGATTTTTACCCTAGCATAGAAAGCGCAGTATTTTTTGTAAATATGCTAAAAAAAGCCTATGGTTGGTAACTAATTATACTATTTTCAATTTCGCTATTGGCTTTAGCACACGGGTTGTTTAGAATCGAGGAAAACAAACAGGTCAGACCTGTCAGCGGGAGAGCATTAATGTCTGAGCAAAATATACTAAAAACAGCAAAGGGCGATCGTATTGCCATCGTCAGTGGTTTACGTACGCCATTTGCTAAACAAGCAACTGCATTTCATCATGTACCAGCCCTTGATATGGGGAAGTTAGTCGTTAACGAAATGCTTGAACGCCTTAACTTTGATAAATCTGAAATTGATCAATTAGTGTTTGGTCAAGTAGTACAAATGCCAGAAGCGCCAAACATTGCCCGCGAAATCGTATTGGGTACTGGTATGCCAGTATCTGTTGATGCGTACTCCGTATCACGTGCTTGTGCTACTAGTTTTCAGGCGATTGCTAATGTGGCTGAATCAATCATGGCAGGTTCGGTGCAAGTGGGTATTGCTGGTGGTGCAGACTCGTCATCGGTATTGCCAATCGGCGTAAGTAAAAAATTAGCAGGTAGCCTTGTTGATCTCAATAAAGCACGTACCTTAGGTCAGCGCTTAAAAATATTCTCTAAGCTGCGTTTAAAAGATTTATTACCAGTACCGCCTGCGGTTGCAGAATATTCAACTGGTTTATCTATGGGTCAAACTGCCGAGCAGATGGCAAAAACTCACAGTATTAGCCGTGAAGATCAAGATGCCTTAGCACATCGTTCACATACTCTTGCTAGCCAAGCATGGGCAGATGGTAAACTTGCTGATGAAGTGATGACTGCACATTTACCGCCGTATAAAAGTTTTATCGAACAAGATAATAATATTCGCCATAATTCAACGGTTGAAGGGTACGCTAAATTAAAACCAGCGTTTGACCGTCAGCATGGCTCAGTCACTGCTGCAAACTCAACACCGCTAACTGATGGTGCAGCAGCGGTATTAATGATGAGCGAAAGTAAAGCCAAAGCATTAGGCTATAACATTTTAGGTTATGTACGTAGCTTTGCATTCTCTGCCATTGGTGTGAATGAAGACATGCTAATGGGGCCGGCTCATTCAACGCCTGTTGCCTTAGCGAGAGCTGGCATAACGCTTGCCGATCTTGATTTAATTGAAATGCACGAAGCCTTTGCAGCACAAACGTTAGCGAACATGAAAATGTTTGCCTCAGATAAGTTTGCGCAAGAAAAACTCGGTCGCAGCAAAGCGATTGGTGAAATTAACATGGATAAGTTTAACGTTTTAGGCGGTTCGCTTGCATATGGTCATCCATTTGCAGCCACCGGCGCACGACTTATCACCCAAAGTTTACATGAACTCAACCGCCGTGGCGGTGGCTTAGCACTAACAACTGCGTGTGCCGCAGGTGGCTTAGGTGCAGCCTTTGTATTGGAGAGTGCGTAATGACACAGTCAGTATTTAATTTAGACGTTGATGATAGCGGTATTGCCGTTGTCACCATTGATGTGCCGGGCGAAAAAATGAATACCCTGCGCGACACTTTTGCAGATGATTTAACAGCCTTACTTGATGACGCAAAACAGCAGTCAGTGAAGGGCATGGTATTCATTAGTGGTAAAAGCGATAACTTTATTGCTGGTGCTGATGTAAAAATGCTTGATAACGTGCAAAGTCGTGATGATGCACTGGCGATCAGCGAATTATGCCACCGTGCATTTTTTGATATGAAAAAACTGCCATTTCCAACTGTTAGTGCCATTCATGGTGCGGCATTGGGTGGTGGTTTAGAATTTGCCTTGGCGTGCGATTATCGCGTATGTACAGACAGTGATATCACTAAACTAGGCTTACCTGAAGTACAACTTGGTTTATTACCCGGTGGTGGTGGAACGCAACGCTTGCCTAAACTGGTTGGTTTGCAAAAAGCCCTTGAGTGGACGTTAACAGGTAAACAAATTCGCGCTAAACAAGCTAAAAAATCGGGTTTGGTAGATGATTGTGTACCACAGACCGTATTGCTAAAAGTAGCAAAAGAATTTGCTTCAAAAGGTAAAGCGAAAGCGGCCAAGCCTAAGCTTGATCGTATTAGCCAATTATTAGAATCGAATCCGTTTGGCCGAAACTTCATCTTTAAAAAAGCACAAGAAAATGTACTGAAAAAAACCGGTGGTCATTATCCTGCGCCGTTGGCTATTATCAAAGCAATACGCGCAAGTGTTGAGCTGGATGAACTAAAAGCTTATAAAACAGAAGCGGAAGGTTTTGCTACTTTAGTAATGAGTAGCGAATCAAAGTCATTACGTGGGATATTTTTTGCCACCACTGAAATGAAAAAAGAGTGGCGCAACGACGACGCTCCAGCAATCACTAAAACAGCCGTACTAGGCGGTGGTTTAATGGGCGCAGGTATTGCCCATGTTAGTGCTGTAAAAGCCGGTGTACCAGTTCGTATCAAAGATGTTGCAGAGCAGGGCATAAGTAATGCCATGAATTACAGCTATAAAATTTTAGATAAAAAGCAAAAGCGCCGTATTTTATCTAAGGCTGAACTGCAACAAACTATGAACCGAATTACTGGTACAACTAACTACAGTGGTTTTAAACACATTGATTTAGTGATTGAAGCGGTATTTGAAGACCTAAGCCTTAAGCAAGGTATGGTGGCAGATGTAGAACGTGAATGCCAAGCAAACACAATTTTTGCTAGTAACACGTCATCATTGCCTATCTCACAAATTGCGGCAGAAGCTGCCCGTCCAGAGAATGTAATTGGCTTACATTATTTCTCACCAGTTGAGAAAATGCCATTGGTTGAAATCATTCCACACGAAGGCACCTCAGAAGAGACTATCGCCCGGATTGTAAATTTTGCCCGTAAGCAAGGTAAAACACCAATCGTTGTTAAAGATAGCGCAGGCTTTTACGTTAACCGTATTTTAGCGCCTTATGTGAATGAAGCGGCTAACTTATTACTGGCAGGTGAGCCAATTGAAAAGATTGATGCGGCACTCGTTGAGTTTGGTTTCCCTGTTGGACCATTAGCACTATTAGACGAAGTCGGCATTGATATCGGCTCTAAGATTGCGCCAATTCTTGAAAAAGAACTCGGTGATCGTTTTAAAGCACCCGATGCGTTTTCACGTTTAATTGATGCCAAACGCTTAGGCCGGAAGACTGGCCGTGGTTTTTATCTTTACGATAAGAAAGCTAAAAAAGTAGACGAATCAGTTTACGAATTACTCGGCGTGAGCCCATCACCGCGTTTAAATAAAAGCGAAATTGCTAAACGTTGTGTGGCACAAATGCTTAACGAAGCTGCCCGCTGTTTAGACGAAGGCATTATTGCCAGTCCTCGTGATGGTGATATTGGCGCAATCTTTGGTATTGGCTTCCCGCCATTTTTAGGTGGTCCATTTAGCTATATGGATAAACTTGGCGCAAACAAAGTAAGCTCAGAAATGGCTACTTTTGCTAATTTTAATCCGGTATTTGCGCCGTGTGCAGCTTTAGTTGCGATGGCTGATGCTGGTGCAAGCTTTTATCAGCCTGAGCCTCCACAGCCAAGTAAAGCAGTTGTGGTAGAACAAACCGTGGCGGCTACGCAAGACGTTGCCGATGTAGAACCTGTCGAAGCGGTTGAGGCTCAAGAAGTTATTGTTCCGCCAGCGCCAGCTACTGAAGCTGAATCGGTAACCGACGCGCACCCAGCTGATGCAAGCGATGATAAAGTGAAATAGTATTTAATTGCTAGTTATAAAAACGCACTGATAGTTTGAAGTGCGTTTTTTTATGCCTAGAATTTAAAAAATTTAGTTGCTGAAATCATTTTGCTTTGTTGTTATAACAGGGGCATCCTAACTGATACCGCGTAAAGACGAATAATGAACATCAGCACTGCAAGATTACAATTGAGACTCCTTGAACAAGACGATTGGGCGTTTTTTTTAGCTTTGCATGATGAGCCATGCGTTATTGAAAAATGTTTTGACAGGCCTTCTGATACGCAAATACGTAGTAAGTTTATGCAGCGGTTGGCGCCGTGGCACCCTACAGCCAATAAGTCTTTGTGTTTGATGATCATTGAAATAAAAACAGGCAAAAAAGTGGGCGTTACAGGGCTTACAACATCCTCATCAAACACTCCCGAAGTTGGTTATCTGTTAATGCCGGAGTTTTATGGTCAAGGTTATGCAACTGAAGCACTACAAGCATTTTTAACATGGGCGACGACAGCGTTTAACATTCAACAATTTACTGCTGTGGTTACGAAAGGGAATGTAGGCTCAGAAAAAGTGTTGGCTAAATGTGGCTTTAAGTTAGTTAGCGTTGAACCGTCAGCTTACGAAATTGGTGGGGTATTATTTGATGATCATCATTTTTTACTAACGTGTACGGAGTAAGGCTAAGTTGTACTGAACAAGTAGCTTGCGCAGTACAACATTAAAATTGTGACTTACATATGAATTTCAATCGCTTTGCGATCTTTTTCCGGCATATTGGCAACCACTAAGTTAAATGAATTATCAATCATACGTTCAATTTCACCTTGCGGGATTGAGCCATCTAAAATAACAGTATTCCATAACCGTTTATTCATATGATAGCCCGGGATCACTGAAGGAAAAATATCACGAAGTGATTGCGCTTCATCCGGGTCGCATTTTAAATTCATCCACCAAATAGGGTTGCCGTCTTCGTCAGTTTCCCCTTCGTTGCCAACCGATAAAGTGGCAAACATTTTATGGTTTACTTTATATACATCAACTTCTTGGCCGAAAGGTTGGGTAACCATAACCAGAGGTTTTTTTGCTAAATACTCATGTGCAGTGTGCTGATCCATGATCCAGTCCTTGAAGTCATTTTTGGTAGTTTAACCATAGCAGCTTTTTCGTAGTTTAGTCATGAAAAATCGATTAATAGGTAAAATTTATGAGTAAATACAGGCCCTACGAGAAAAATAGCGGTATGTGATATTTTCTTATTGAAGAAAATCCAGTTCGTGGTATGTTTCTGGGGATTTATAAATTATAGGAAATACACTGATGCCAAAGGCAAGTGAAGTTAAAAAAGGTACTGCGATTGAGTTTAATGGCCGCGTTTTAGTGGTTAAAGATATTGTTCGTTCTGTACCACAAGGCCGTGCTGGTGGAAGTTTGTACCGTATGCGCTTATACGATGTAGTAACTGGTAGCAAAGTAGATGAAACATTCAAAGATAGCGACATGTTAAAACTAGCTGATTTAACTCGTCGTGAAGCAATGTTCTCGTATTTAGATGGCGAAGAATACGTATTTATGGATAACGAAGATTACACGCCATATAATCTTAATAAAGAAGCGATCAGCGAAGAAATTTTATTCGTCAACGAAGAAACCCAAGGCGTGCATGTCATTGTAATTGATGGCGCACCAGTGGGATTAGATTTACCATCAAGTGTTGAACTTGTGGTTGAAGAAACAGACCCTTCAATTAAAGGTGCTTCAGCGAGCGCTCGCTCTAAACCTGCACGATTATCAACTGGTTTGATCATTCAAGTGCCGGAGCATATTTCTACAGGTGACCGCATCCGTATTAATACCGCAGAGCATAAATTTATGGGCCGTGCTGAAAAATAAGTACGCTGCCTGTATTGATAAAAACCGACATCTTTGTCGGTTTTTTTATATCATTATAATTTATGCTCATTATTTGCCCGCAGTACTTTAAATCAGTGCATGCTTTGGTTACACTGCGCGCTCATTTTTTAAACTGAAAGAACGAGGCTGCTTTTGTATTTTCTGCTCAGCGTAGTATCTATTGTCGTTATGTATTCACAGGCAATTAAAAAAGGTATGCCAGTTAAACGCTGGTTGGTGCTAGCAGGGTTGTTAGGCCCCGTTGCATGGTGCTTGTTTAACTTACATTATCGTCGTGCACTAGTGCGCTGTGTTGGTATACAAGCGTGCACATGGCGACCATAGGCTGTCATCTATGCCTGTTGTACTAAACTAAGTGCCGCTTGGTTTTGTTGTTTCTTCAAAAATTCTGTAAATTCAGCTCGCGATAAAGGTTTTGAATAATAGTAGCCTTGCATCGTTTCGCAATTAAGCTCTTTTAAGATTGCAATTTGCTCTGCTTGCTCAACCCCTTCAGCCACCACATGTAAGTCTAAGTTATGTGCAATGGTAACTATTGAGTCAACCATATTACGGCCTCGCTCTGTTTGCATATCATCAATAAACGCTTTATCAACTTTTAGGGTATTAAGTGGAAACTGCTTTAAATATGCAAGTGATGAGTAGCCAGTGCCAAAGTCATCCATGGCTAAATGAATACCACGGGCACTGAGAGAGCGCATGATCGAAATAGCATCTTGTGGGTCGTCCATTACCGTACCTTCCGTAATTTCAAGTTCTAAAAAGTACGATGGCAAGGCGTGATTTTGTAAAATCACATCAATACGAGTAGTTAGATCCGGTAAGCTAAATTGTTTAGCAGACAAGTTTACCGCAACTCGGCCATTAAATAAGCCAGCATCCAGCCAGGCTTTAACATCACGGCATGCTTTATGAAGTACCACTTCACCAATTTCGATGATTTGCCCGGTTTCTTCTGCGATGGGAATGAACACGCCAGGACTAATAATGCCTTTTTTCGGAGTAATAAAACGCACTAAGGCTTCCATTCCAGTGAATTTACCGGTGCGGATATTCATTTTTGGTTGGTAGTAAACTTCAAAATGATCTTCTTTTAAACCAAATCGCATTAAGTTTTCAATTTGCAGGCGTTTTACTGCTTGGCGGTTCATGGTGTCGTTAAAGAATAAGTAGCTATTACCTTTCTTTTTCGCATGGTACATCGCAGTATCGGCATTTTTAAGCAGTAGTTCTGGGGTATTGCCATCTTCTGGGAATAACACAATGCCGACACTTGAAGTGATCACTAATTCGTGACCTGCCATTTTAAATGGCGTGGCAATGGCGGCTAAAAACTGTTTTGCCATTCTGGTAATGGTATGAATATCGTTAGTGCCAGACATAACTAAGGCAAATTCATCGCCACCTAAGCGGTAAAACACATCTTTTTCACGGGTGAGTTTACTCAACCGCATTGCTAGTTTTGCCAGTAAACTGTCGCCTAGTTGATGCCCTAATGAGTCATTAATTTTTTTAAAGTTATCTAAATCAAATACTAGTAATGCATGGTGGCTGTCTTGTTTTGCCAGCTTTTTAAGATCGGTAAAAAATAGATTTCGGTTAGGTAAGCCAGTTGTACGATCGCGATTTGATAAGTTATGTAGTTGTGATTCGGCTTTTTTACGCTCGGTTAAATCTGAATATACAATGACATAGTTACAAATTTGATTATGTTCATTCTTAATTTCATCGATTGAGATTTCAATCGGTAGTAGTTTTCGCTCACTGTTGCGCAGTTTAACTTCTTGTTGCCAATGGTCGGTAAGACGAACAGTATTTTTAATATCATCAATATAACTTTGCTCGTAACCTGGTAAGGTAAATGGCTTGTTTAAATAGTTATCTCGGTTCCCACCAAACTGCGATAAAAAGCTGGGATTAAGATCAACTAGGTTAAAGTTTTTATCGTAAATGGCTAATGCATCAGTGAGTGATTCAACACATTTAGCGAATAAGTTAAGGCGTGCCTCGGTTGATTTTAATTGCGTGATATCGCGTACCGTGCCAGTCATTCTTAGCGGGTTTAAATTGGTATCTTTTTCAATGATCTTGCCTCTGTCGAGTACCCAATGCCAGCGATCAAAGCTATCTTTAATGCGATAGCTGGCTTCAAAGAAAGCGGTTTGCTCCGCAAAGTGTTGCTTTAACAGTAATTCAACTTGCGCTATATCATTAGGGTGAATAAGGGCTTTATTAGGTGGAACATCAATGATGGTATTTCTATCCATCATGTATTTATCGTTAATGCGCAGTACTTCACCAGTTTTGATATTCCAATCCCAAAGTGTGTCACCACTGCCTTCAACCGTGCTTTTTAAACGCCGTTCAGAAATACATAATTGGCGTCGTGAGCGGCGTAATTTGTAGATTGTGAATAATAAGTAAGGCAGCACTAACGTAACAAATGCACTCGGTAAATAAAGCATTAAAGTTTGCTGATCGACTAATTGCTCGCTATAGCCCAATGGGCTAAAGCAGAGTAATAATGAGGCGAATATGAATGTGTTGAATATTATTTTTATTATTATCATAGGGCACTTCTGTATTTTGCACTTGATAATCTAATTGAAGCACGGTGTTGTGTCAAAGAGAATGAGAAGAAATCAGCTTTTTTGTCGTTTTGTTTGTTTTAGGTACGCTTAGTAGCTCATATCTTGGTCTATGTTCTGCAAATGTCTCGCGAATATAAGTAACTATCTGCGCAAGACTAAGGTTTTCCAATGCTTCTAACAATTTTTGTTGCATATGAAAGTGATGATCTTGATTACCAATGGCAAGCCACAAGCGTTGTGAACGCAGCCGGAGGTTTTTATCTTTTTCGGCGATGTGGGTGGTTAAGCCATGTTTTTGTTGCTGCCATTGCTCTTCATTTAATTGCTCTAATGAAGCAAGGAATTGCTCAAGAAACGCATTATGACGCTCAAAAATCGCGGTTGCACTGTAGTTAGGTGACTGCACGTAGAAGGCGATGCCCGCACGAGTATTAAAGGGCGCATAACCTGCGCCCACTAGGTAGCCTAACTGTTGTTTGGTACGAAGTTCATTAAAGTAATCTTGATTAATAAGATGGTTTAGCGCCATCATTTTTACTTTTTCAACAACGTCATCGGTTTGTGCTTGGTAATAAATAACCATCGCATGATCGCTACAATTTAGGGTCAGTTGCGAGCGGGTTATTTTGTCTATTTCAAATAACGGACGGGTTAGATCTTCAATAGTTGCTGATTTAGCTAAGTGGTGAGCAATCTTTTTTTGAAACTCAATTGCATCACTTTCTCGCCAATTACCGTGCAAAAATGACTCTACATGCAAGGCATTAAAAAACTCGCGGCGAAAACAATTAAACTGATGAAAGCTGGTATCTTTAAGTGCCACAGCAAGCTGCTCTGGTTCTGGATTCCACGGCATTATTTTTGCACCCAGCACGCTAAATAATTCACCAACGGGTTTATTTTGATTGCTGTTACGCCAATGGCGGACTAACTGTTTTTTATACTCGGCAAAACGTTTAGCGCAAATATCGACGTTAAATAACGCTTGGAGTAATTCATCAACTAATTCTAATTGGCTCGATGAGAGTCCCGCAGTGTGCAGGGTTAAACCACCTTGATGTGAGGTTAAGTGATAACTTAAACCAGCTAACTCTGCCGGGTAAAATTGTTCTGCAACACTATCCATAAATAAGTCTGCAAATAGACGAGTAAGTGCCATGTGTTTGATATCTTTAACAGCAAAGTCAGAATCCATCGCCAAATAAAAGTGCCCCTTGGCAACTCGAAAAGTGTTGTCTTGTTTAAACCAAAAATCAAAGCCAGGTTCTTTTACTAATAGTTGTGGGTGATTTTGTGGCTGCTCAACGTCATACAATGACACTTCTTTGGTTAAATAAGGGTTTGCTGTAGGTAATAGCATTTCTGGTAGTGGAGTATTAATTTCGCACAGCGCTTCCAGCCAACAGCTAGAAATACTTTCGATCCGATAGGGTGTGTGATACCACTGAGTGGTATGCTCAGGTTCAACATCAGGATGGATCAACACTAAGCGCATATTATGCGGCGTTAACCATTGCATTGCAGTTTCATGAGCCGTTTGATTAAAACCATCCATGAGATAGTCACCTTGCACATAATTGGCTTCATCGTAGTGTTGCATGTTGATGCTTAAATTACTGACCCAATCGATTAAGCGGGCTTTTTCTTGGTTATCAAAGGCGATTTGTAATAGATTCTTTTTATCTTGATATAAGCGCGGTAATTTATCGATGTTTTGATTAATTAAACAAATATATTCAAACACCATTTCAACGATGTCTTCATAGTATTCAATTCCTTCATCGGTCAGTGCCATGCTGATATTAAAATCTTTAAAGTTGCTACCGTTGATGCCACCTCCAGCAGAGAGGGCATTGATCCAACCTTGCGCTTTTAAAATAGAGTAAAGCGATCCTTGCCCTTCATACCCTAATAAATGCGCAATAAAACTAACGGTTTTATGGCGATAAAAATCATCAATATTAGGCATCGCAAAACTTACTATGAGTTTTTGCATATGCTTATGCGGTTCTATATGCAGCACATTGCAAAGATCTTGCGCGCGATAAAGTGATGCCTCAATGACGGGTTTTGGTTGCTGCTGACCTTTAATATCATTAAATAATGTAGTTACCCATTGCACCATAGTGTCAATTTCTGCATCAGCGCAGATCACTAAGCTCATCCACTGGGCTTGATAATGGGCGTTAAAAAAATCTCGCAATTCTTTGCTTACACAGCCATTACGATCCGCTAAGGTTTGCTGATTACCCACTGAAAACTTAGCAAATGGATGAGCAGGATTAACGGTTTCTTTGTGTGCTTGATAGATGCGTCGGCCATCGTCTTTTATTTTTAATTTAAATTCTGCATCAATGGCATTACGTTCTTTTTCAGTTTCGCCAGGGTTGAGAGAAGGTGCAATAAAAAACCGGCTAAATTGGCTCAGTGCTTGTGCAAACTCTTGATTGTTAATATCGAAGAAATAACAAGTGTGCTCGGTGCCGGTCCATGCGTTGGTGTTGCCACCGGATTGGGAAACAAAATTACCAAACCCGCCGGATTCCGGAAATTGGTCTGTGCCTAAAAAAAGCATATGCTCTAAAAAGTGCGCGAGCCCTTGTCTATCAACAGGATCGTCAAAGTGACCAGCATTCACGGCCATCGATGCAGCGGCTTTAGTTGAATCTTTATCTTGCACTAACAGGACTTTTAGACCATTGTCCAGTGTGAGGGCACGGTATGTTCTGTTATCATTGCGGCTGATATTCAAATGATGCTCCTGAAACGTTAAGTTTACTCGTTAACAACAATGATAACTTCAGGGCTGCGATTAAATTGCTTGGCGATTTTTACCTGAATATCATAAGCGAAATGTGTGACGTTGTTTTAATATAGCGGACAAACAGGCAAACTGGCTACTGTTTTATATTCTTTAATCGGTTGATTTTTTATGAAAACAATCTTAATAATGCGCCACGGCGAAGCAACACCGATGCAAGCTGACGATGCAAGTAGAAATTTGACCTCGGTTGGCCAACAACAGGCCGAAAAAATGGGTTTATGGTTGCAAGCAACGCATACCCCAACGGCATTGTTAGTAAGCCCTTACATTCGTGCTCAGCAAACAGCTGAAGGAGTAAAAAAGCATAATGCTTTTTTATTCGAAGAAACTTGCAGCGATATAATCCCTGAAGGCAATCCACAAATTGCCGCCGATTATCTAGAAACTCTCATCGCGATGCATCCACTATGCGATACCTGGTTGGTCGTAGCTCACATGCCAATAGTTAGTTATTTAGTTGACCAATTGAGTGCTGGGAATATGCCGATATTTAACACTGGAGCGGTTGCCGTATTGAGTTACGATGAAAGTCGCCATAAAAGCCAATATTTAAGTATTCACGCTCCCAGCAATGTCGAAATTTAACCTCATACCCAAACCACCTCAAGATACAGAATTCAGCGTTTCACAGGGGGTTAATATCAAGGCGTTACTTTGCAACAATGGCAGTCCCTTTCAAGAAGTAACAACGATGAGAGTAAGTGCCAGTGAAATGCCCAACTGAAACTCGAATCTTGAGGTGACTTGGGTATGTAACCTTGTGTTCAGAACCAAATTTGCTAAATTAGCGACACACTAATTTAGCAAAGACAATTTTATGACAATTGAACGTATTCAAACCGCAACTCGCATGAGTCGTATCGTTAAGCACAATGGTACGGTGTACTTATGTGGCCAAGTATGTGCTGACGCAGAGCAGGGCATCACCGAACAAACGCAAACCATGCTTGATAAAGTTGAGTTACTTTTAAATGAGGCGGGAAGTTCAAAAGAGCATATGCTCAGCGCCACTATTTATGTAAAAAGCATGGATTACTTTGCCGATATGAATGCGGTTTGGGATGCGTGGGTACCAGCAGGTCATGCGCCTGCACGTGCCTGCGTAGAAGCTAAAATGGCCCGCGATGCTTTGTTAGTTGAGATTTCAGTTGTTGCTGCAATCAAGTAACCCCCAAGCATTTAAGGACTTAATATATCCAAATTAATGCGATGAATTTGCAGCCTTTGTATTAAAAGAGGTAAAGCTACTACCTCTTTTTTATTTTGCTTTGAGCATCATAATGAAGCAATACTAAAAAATGGTGATATAGCTATCTTCACCAATTGGCAAGGTCCGTCAGTGCATGTATTGTAAAGACATTGCTGATACTTTTCGATTGCATAATGGGGATGAGTAATTTAACTTAAAATTTACGCTTGCTTTGGGGATTAATTCATGGGGTTGTTTCTTTTAAATCGAAAGTGCTTATTACTTATTGTTTTAACGTTTTCTTTAGTCGCTTGTAGTGATAATTATAATGAAGAGTTTATTACATCAGCTTCTACGCTGAATAAGTCCAAAGCTTTAGCTCAACAGTTAGAAAATTTAAACTTGGTAACCTTAAGTTATCTTAAAGAAGAAATTTTCATCGTTAATAATATTATAATAAATGATAAGAAGAAAACGTATGGTATAGCTCCTGAAGGCGGGTTTTATGAAAGTTACTATATACAATCTGAAAAAAATGCATACGAAAATTGGGACACCATTACGAACAATTTCATCCCTTCTACTATAGTGAAAAGAGAAGATGTACTCGAATTATTATCGGCAATGAAAGCAATCGGCATTACGGATATTTATCATAATAGAACTAATGAAATTTTCACTTTGCAATGGGGAAGTTCTGTGATGAACGGTTATCAAGGTTTAATTTTTGGAGATAAAAGTAGATTAGGTGATGAATACAAAGCTAGTCGGTTTGACGATTTTAAAGAAGTAAATAAAGATACATTTTACTTTGCTGTCAGGTGAGTATTTCCACAGTCCATTTGAACCTTTTTGTTGAGTTGAATTACACTGGCAGTGTCTAAATTACTCCTTTGAATACCTCACGCTTGTTGTCAGTAATGTACGCGCGATGTTTACCTCAACTTAATACCATTTTGATTTAATACATGATCTATTTAAGCTAGAAGAGTTTCTTTCATAAATAACTTGAAACGATTCTATCTCGTTCTTGGGTGAAGCTAAGTCTTTGTTTATAAGAAGGTATATTTGAACACTAATTAAATAGTATTGGTGTGATGGCTATAAAGAATTTGCTCAATATATTCCCTGAAGCGGGGATCGCAACATAAAATATCTTTAACAGCGAGGCTATTAAGGCCGGTTGCGAGTTTGCTACAATTTTATAAAATGCTGGTGCGCCGATGAAAAATTTAAACGATTGTTTTGAAATAAAGATGACGTTAACCCTTAGCGTCTAAATTCATCACTTAGTGGCCAGTTTTTTAAATAAGCAAAAACAAGGACAGACAATGAACTCTAACCCAGTAGTACTTATAACCGGAGCAAGCCGAGGAATTGGTGCTGCAACCGCAATTTATTTTGCTAGTCACGGTTATGATGTTTGTATTAATTATAAAACGAATCAACACAGCGCAGAAAAAATAGCAGAGCAAGCACGCGGCTTTGGTGTAAAAGCCGAAATAGTGCAAGCCGATGTGTCTGATGAAACGCAAGTGCTGACCCTGTTTACAAAAGTAGATGAGTTATTTGGCAAATTAGATGTGCTTATAAATAATGCAGGTATTTTGAAACCGCAAATGCCATTACTTGAGATGGGAGCCTCGCGTATAAATGAAGTGCTAACCACCAATGTAACAAGCGCTTTTTTATGTGCCCGTGAAGCGATTAAGCGAATGCCCAGTGGCGGCAGTATAGTTAATGTATCATCGGCAGCGGCTAAAACCGGTTCACCAAATGAATATATTGATTATGCCGCATCTAAAGGAGCAATGGACACGTTAACCATTGGTTTAGCCAAAGAAGTAGCCAAGTTAGGTATTCGTGTTAACTCAGTGCGCCCAGGATTAATTTACACCGATATGCACCGCGATGGTGGTGAAGTAAATCGGGTGGAGCGTCTTAAAGACAAGCTGCCATTGGGTCGAGGTGGACAACCTGAGGAAGTTGCCGCTGCAATTTACTTTTTAGCCTCTGAGCAGGCATCGTTTACCACAGGTAGCTTTGTTGATGTAGCTGGCGGTTTGTAAAGGTTAAAGCAATACCGATAACCAAAAACTAAAGCTAATCACACTTAAAACCGTTGACAGTACAACTGCACCGGCTAATGTCACCTGATGTTGACCTATTTGACTGGCAATAAGGTAAGCATTTACACCAACAGGAGAAGCGCTTAATAGCACTAACACGTTCAAAATCTCTCTATCTAATTCAAATGCGTATGCACCGATTAAAAATACCCCAGCAGGAAGTAAAAAAATCTTCATTAACGAGGCGATTAATGCGGGTTGCCAGTTAGCTGCAATTTTGTAAAACGCTAAGTTGGCGCCTAATACAAATAACGCGCAGGCAATGGCGGGGGTCGCTAAAAGCTCTAAACTCTTTGCTAGATTATCAAACAAAACAATGCCGCTGACATTTAATATTAGCCCGCAGCCGATGCTCAATACAATCGGATTCAGTACCATGCTCTTAGCAAAACTTGACCATGAAAATGCGTGTTCGCTGCCCTTTGCGCCGATTAAATAGGTAAGTGCAAACAGCAATGTGCTATGAAAGGTAATGATCATAAAAGCGATGGCGATCATTTCTTTGCCAAGGGATGCGATGATGATAGGAATGCCCACCAACACCATGTTTGAGTAACTCGACGCTAAGCCAAATACACTGTGTTGTTGATAATTTTTTTGCTTAGCTAAATAAAAGCGGTCAACCAAAATACCTAAGGCAAATACGCTCAGTACAGGAATATAAAAACTCAGAAAGGCCGATAAACTAATACTTTGCTGTAAATCGATTTGCGACATATTTAAAAATAAAAATGCCGGCAGGCTAATGTAAAAAGTAAACTTACTTAGCCCTGCAATGTGTTGCTGTTCAAAAAACTTTAATTTACAACAACTAAAACCAAGCGCAACAATGAAAATCAGCGGAAAGATGATAGAGAAAATATGCACTGCACTGTTGCCTTGAAATAGGGATAACGTTAACGCTTAGCGTCTAAATTCATCACTTTGTGGTAAGTTTATTAAAATAAGTACCGCACCTTTACCACCGTATTCAAGTGGCGCTTGGTGTATTGCTATGACATCTGGATGCTGTACTAAATATTGCGGCACTTTGTGTCTGAGTATATGTCCACCAATACCATGTACTACACACGCACAGTAGTAATGCTTCTTTTTGCACTCATGGATCAGTCCTGCGAGTTCATCTTTTGCCAACTCCTTATTTAAACCATGTAAATCAAGGGTTAAATCAGGTACAAAGTCACCTCGGCGTAACTGCTTTGCTAAAAAACGATCTTGACCGTCTTGCACATAATTAACCGTTCCGTTGGTATCAATATCTGGCACATATTCATCAGAAAAGAAAAATTCTGCCTGATGTTGCTTTTTTTGCTGGGCAAACAGCTTAGCTTGTGAGATTTTAGGTTTGTTAGCAAAGCGATGCGTGTCTTGTTTAAATACACGGGCACCATTAATACTTTGACGAAACATATCGATGTCGTCAGGGCTAATATCTGCGTTTGAGAGAGGATCTTTTTTCATAGCGGCAGTCTAAACAAAAAAACGCTAGAAATCGAGTGAAAACAGAGTAAAAACTGTGTAAAAAAGCGTTACAATAGGGCAATCATGGGGCCTTAATTGCGCCTCGATTGAATTGATATTTTCTAAAGCAGCAGGTAGATAACGAATATGAGCGAATTATTAATAGAAGAAGCAACCTTAGATGAAGCTGTAGCAGAACTGTCAACGTTACACGATTGGCTACGGTGGACCACGAGTCAATTTGCCAGCAGTGGTATTTTCTTTGGTCATGGAACTGATAACGCATGGGATGAAGCAGTCAACTTGTTACTGCCCGCGTTAAGCTTACCCATTGATGCACCAAAAGAATTAATGCATGCCCGGTTAACTAGCACCGAAAAAAACCGCCTTGCGGGATTAATTGCAGAACGTATAAATGATTTCACGCCAGTACCTTATCTGACTAATATTGCATGGTTTGCTAATATGCCATTTTATGTCGATGAGCGCGTATTGATCCCACGTTCACCTTTTGCAGAGTTAATACATAATCGCTTTTCACCTTGGCTAGCTGAGCCTGAATCGGTAAATCGTATTTTAGATTTATGTACCGGTTCTGGTTGTATCGCGATTGCATTAGCACAAACTTTTGCAGAAGCGCAGGTTGATGCCGTTGATATTTCTTATGAAGCACTCGAAGTTGCTGATATCAATATCACTGATTATCAGTTAAGTGACCGTGTATTACCTATTCAATCCGACGTATTCAGCGGTGTACCAGGGCAGAAATATGACCTGATCGTGGCAAACCCTCCGTATGTAGACGCCGAAGATATGGCTGATTTACCGCGTGAGTTCCACCATGAGCCAGAGCTTGGTTTAGCATCAGGCCATGATGGTCTTGATGTAACCCGTACTATTTTGAGTGAAGCGGCCGATCATCTAACTGATAACGGTTTGTTATTTGTCGAAGTTGGTAATTCTATGGTACACATGGATGCCCTTTATCCAAATGCGCCTTTTGAATGGGTTGAGTTTGAGCAAGGTGGATTTGGCGTATTTGTGATCAGCAAAAAACAACTCGTTGCATATTTCGCAGACTGATCACCACAAAATCAAAGCCGAGCCTCAGGCTCGGTACTTAGTAGTCATTAGGAATGAGGAAAGTTAATGGCAGGTAATAGCATAGGGCAGTTATTTAAAGTGTCCACCTTTGGCGAAAGCCACGGCGTCGCCTTAGGCGGTGTTGTGGATGGCACGCCAGCAGGCCTTGAAATCACTGAGGCAGATTTACAAATCGATTTAGATCGTCGTAAGCCAGGGCAAAGCCGTTACACTACGCAGCGCCGTGAGAGCGATCAAATTAAAATTTTAGCGGGTGTTTTTGAAGGTAAAACCACCGGAACCAGTATTGGTTTATTAATTGAAAATACCGACCAACGCTCACAAGATTATGGCAAAATTAAAGACGTATTTCGCCCAGGTCATGGTGACTACACGTACTGGCATAAATACGGCCTACGCGATTATCGCGGTGGTGGCCGTTCATCTGCTCGCGAAACCGCTATTCGTGTTGCCGCAGGCGCTATTGCTAAAAAGTATCTAAAGCAATTTCATGGTATTGAAGTACGTGCGTGTTTGAGTCAACTTGGGCCAATTAAAGCTGAAAATTACGATTGGGATGAAGTTGAAAATAATCTTTTCTTTTTCCCAGATGCAAGCAAGTTAGACGCGCTTGACGACTATATGCGCGACCTTAAAAAACAAGGTGACTCAGTCGGCGCGAAGGTAAAAGTAGTGGCTAAGAATGTACCTGTTGGTTTAGGTGAGCCGGTATTTGACCGCCTTGATGCAGAACTTGCCCACTCACTGATGAGTATTAACGCAGTAAAAGGCGTTGAAATTGGCGACGGCTTTGATGTGGTTGAGCAAAAAGGCTCTGAGCATCGTGATGAGTTAACCCCTGATGGCTTTACCTCAAATCATGCCGGTGGGGTGCTTGCAGGTATCTCTACAGGGCAAGATATAATCGCGTCAATTGCACTCAAACCGACATCAAGTATTACGATCCCTGGTAATAGTATTAACACGAGTAATGAATCGGTTGAGATGATCACCAAAGGCCGTCACGACCCATGTGTTGGCATTCGTGCAATCCCGATTGCCGAGGCGATGATGGCCATTACTTTAATGGATCATTTACTACGTCAACGTGGTCAAAACCCGCATGTTCATCATGAGCATGGGCCAATAAATGGCTCTGTTTAGGGTTTAGTTAAAAGCATTTAGAATTATTTAAAAGCGCGATGTTAATCGCGCTTTTTTGTTGTGGTTATTTTAAGATAGACATCAAAGTTTCAGGAGCGGGATCAGGCTGTGTTTTTGATCTGTCCATTGCGCCAAATGTACTGTTGAATAAGGTGTTATCGGTGATAAGTCTGTCATGGCTATCGAATTTAAAAATGCTTGGTTATTCGTCATTACGACCCATTGTGAGCCTAACTGCGTACCGCTATAGTTAAATTTGATCAGAGATTTATCGAAGCGCTTACTGTGAGCTTGGAGCACTGGCATCAAATCAATATGATTATTGGATATATGGATAATTAATAAGCCGCCTTTTGTTAGTCGCTGCCAATATAACTGAAAAGCTTCCTCAGTCAGTAAATGGGTAGGAATAACATCACTTGAAAAAGCATCAATAATTAACGCATTCATTAACGGTGCATTATTTTTTTGCTCTTCAGTTAAGGTGATTCTGCCATCGCCAATAGCCACATCAATGCGTGCAGGGCTATCTGTTAAATATGAAAAATAATTCATGGCCATGTTATAAACCGCAGGGTTAAGTTCATAAAAGCGGATTTTATCGAACTTATCGCCAAACTTTGCTAAAACTCCAGCACCTAAACCAATAATACCTATATTTAAATCTTGTTGCTTTTTTAATGCTGACAATGATTTAGCGATACCAGTATGGTGATGGTAATAGCTGTTTGTGAGTTCAGTTTGTTTATTAAGTGGCTGTGAGCCATGAATCGTTGTGCCATCGATTAGGCGTCGTTCAGCAAGATCAGACGTTGTAATGTCTTTGACAGTGACATAACCGTAAAAATTTCTCTCAGACGCTAAGTTGTATTGATTAAAATTAACAAAAAGATAGCTATATCCTGTGCCCCAAATAACCAGCGTAGCCAGTAAAGCTATTTTATAGCAAGAGGACGTTTTCGTCGTCTGGGTGAGTAGCGTGTATATAAATAATGAAAGCGCTACAGCTAACGCCACAATGAATTCTGTTATTTGTTCAAACAGTAGCGGTGCGACTAAGGCACTGAGTAAACTGCCGATCACTCCTCCTAAAGCGATATATAAATAAAATACAGTAAGCAGTGAGCCATCTGGCGCGAGTTTTCGAAGTTCACCATGACAGATCATACAAACAATGAATAAAATAAAGCTGTAGATCACCAGTTGAGCTAAAGCATTAAATTGGCTGCCAAGGAAAAACATCATCAGCCCTGCGAATGCGCTAAATATTAATAAGTACGTCCAATGGGCGCGATTATAGCTTTTTGCGGATGCAAACGCATAACTGAAGGTCAGCAAATATATTACCAATGGTAAAGCCCATATCAGAGGCATAGGCGGGATGTTGATGCTGATCATCTGAGTTGTCGCGATCAACATCATTGAACTGGTTGCTGAGAACGCAATCCACAGCCAATTAGGTTTGACGAGCAAAGTCGTTTTTGACTTAGTAATAGCTTTATCAGCGATACTGCCATTACTAAATAATACATAAATTAGGCACAATAACAGTATGCAGTATGCAAATAACCCCACTGTCCAATAGCTCTTTTGCTCATCGATTGAAAATAAAACTTCAAAAATAAATGGGTAACTCAGCAAAGCAAGTAGTGAACCCAGATTCGAAAGCGAATACCATTGATAAGGTACAGTCATAGCGGTCGATTCAATATACCAGCGCTGCAATAGTACGCTGGTGGCACTTAGTAACATAAAGACTAAGCCAACCTGTAAAAACAATTTAGCAATCACTGACCACGCTGGTGTTAGTGATAAAAATAGACTGACTTCAATTGTGTTAAAAGTAATGATGCTCGATAAAGCCACTAACAATGTGTGTATAAATAATTGTCGTTTGAGCTGATAACGGCTTAACAAATGAGCATATAAATAGCCGAGTAACAGCATGCTTTGATAAAAAAATAGGCTGGTTGACCAAACCGAAGCGCCACCGCCAAACTCGGGTAGTAGCTCTTTAGATAAGATAGGTTGAATTTGAAAGAGTAGAAACGCGCTCACAAAAATAATGAATGTCGATAATATCCGTTGCATCTTTTTTATTACTTAGTAAATGGTGCCTAACCATTAACTGAACTAATTAATGCGGCAATGTAATAACCCTTGAGTTTATCTTAAGAAAATCTTAATCTATGATTTGTATGAATTTATTGGAGTTGTAAGTGGGTAGGTTTCGAATCGGGAATTTTGACGTCGATGTTAGCCGTGGTAAAATTTCCTCAGCTGAAGGCGTACAAATTGTCGAACCTAAGGTTATGGATGTGCTCCAATTTTTGTACTCTCATAGGGGCAATGTGGTTAGCCAGGAAGAAATTTTTGCAGCTGTGTGGCCTAATTCAGTGTTTAGCCCAAGTAATGTGCAACGCAATATTGCACTGCTGAGGAAAGCATTAAATGAAGATTCTAAAAATCCACAATTCATCATTACCCACCCGAAACGGGGTTATTGCCTTGAGCTTAACGAACAAACACGTTCTCACTGTGTAAAGTGGCCGTTGTTGGCTTTTATCGCCGTGACAATTGTATGTTTGGTTGGTGGTTGGTTCGCATTTGCAACGCAGGTTGTTAAAACTGATTTCTCTGCGTTGGTGCCTGTAACATCAAATGAAGCCAATGAATCCTCTCAATCGCAATCTAATAACGGCAATTATTTAGCATTTGTTCGCGGTGACAATGATAATCAGCATATCTGGCTAAAAGAATTAATGACAGGTAAAGAGGTACAATTATCCCAGCACCCATCGACCTACTATAGTCTAGGCTGGAGTCCGGATAATCGCGCATTGGCTTTTATAGAAAAACAAAATGATGTTAGCCAATTAGCGTATTTTAATTTAGACATGGTAACTCTAACGAGTTTAAATTACGCCAACGTACTGGAATTTAAAGAATATTTAGTTACCAGCCAGCAATTACAATGGACTAATAACAATCAGGTTTATTTTATTGAGCGACGAAAACATAAAAATGATACGCAGCTTTCGACCGTCAATATAGAAACTAAACAAAAACAGGTAATCAAAGCCTCAATGGGTCAAGACTGGTTAAAGTTACATGCGTTGTCGCCAGATCAAACGCAACTAGCGCTTGGTTATGAAGCAGGACAAAATAACTACCGTATTGAAATACTGAATTTAACGGATAATAGTAGTAAAACAATTGCCGTTATTGAAGATGGTATTCAGGGGCTTAGTTGGCACCCAAGTGGTGAATACTTGCTGATAAGCAACACAAATAATCTATTACTTATTGATCGTCAGGGCAACTCAACTGATATCGAATTTAATAATTATCAAGTTATTCGAGATGCTGCATTCACGCCATCTGGTGAGGAGATATTGATGGAGCTTGTAAATATTGATGTTGATATTTTGCGTGCAACTAGTGCAACACCTCAGCAGTATGAAAAGCTCGTCGATACCTCGTCGGTTGATTTTTTGCCGGTATTCTCACCTGATTCAACTAAGTTTGTCTTTGAATCCCATCGTTTTGGTTTAAAACAGCTATTTTTATATGAGCAAGGTAAACAAACGCTGATTTTTGCAAACCCTAATAATGAAGAACTGTTTGGGGTTGTTTGGTCAAAAAATGGCGAAGAAGTGATCACCGCAAGCAAAGATAAACTGTTTCGAATTGATTTAAAAAGTGGCGATTATCAAGAAATAGCCCACCATCATCATTCGTTTTATCTCAGAGAGAAGTTTTATAATGAAGATGCGATCTTGGTTTCATATCGCGCTGACGATGGCGTTACATTTCACCCAGCAAAATTAGACATGCAAACATTAAGTTTATCGCCATTCACTGGCCAAGGAGAGCGGCTGGCTTGTTATGCAATGGCTTTAGACAAACACGATCAGATTTATTTTTCAAATAACAAACAGGTATTTCGACTCGATCAAGATGGCAATTTTGCTCAAGTATGGCACGCAGATGATAGTGATATTATTGGTCTGGCGGTCGATGAGCAAACGTTGAGTATTACCTTAGAGCAAGAAGATGGTTATGAGCTTAATATGCTTGATTTACAAAGCGCTCACTCAGAAATACGCCATATCGCGAACGAGAAAGGTAATATGTTAATTAATGCTTCACACGATAATACGCAACTTTTATATCTTACTGAGCCAAAGCGAAAACGCACCTTAGTAAGGCTGCGATAGTCTTTAAAACCCAAGATTCACAAGGTAAGTGCATAATCTGCTGCTATTAGCTTTACTAACTCTCGTTTTATCGGGTTATGAGCGTGGTTTGCGTGTAATAGTACGATATCAATAACGGGCAAGGGCGGCAGAGTTGAGTCAGTAACCGTCACCAGCTCCTGAGTGTTACTTACCTCAGCCATCACACCAACGGCTAGATTGGCTTTTACTAATGCTGTGAGCGCACTGAGCGAGCCGCAGCAAGCAACAATGTTAAATGGGCGTTCAGCCTTTAGTAACCCTTCAATAGCCGCTTGATGAAATTTACAATCTCGTTGAAATATTGCAACTGGCAGGGTCATAGCGGATTGATAGTTAAATTCGGCACTTTTAACCCACACACCTTTGCTTGATTCTAAAAAATAACCTTCTTCAGAGCTGGGCGAGCGCGTCGCAATCACCATGTCTAGCAAGCCTTGATCTAGCTGTGTTTTAAGCTGGTTGGTCGGCGCGCAACTGATTTGTAAATCAAGTTGCGGTATATGTTTATGTAATAAAGCCACAACTTTAGGTAATACTGTGCCTGCATAATCGTCAGGACATGCTAAGCGCACGCGAGTTTGCCCACCACCGGTTTTAAGTTGTTTATAGGCTTCATCATGCAGTGCTAATAATTGTTTTGCGTAGCTGGCTAAGTGAACGCCACTTGACGATAGTACAAGCTGCCTGCCTTGTTTGATAAATAATGGATTACCCAGCTCTTGTTCGAGCTTTTTCATTTGCATGCTCACTGCCGATTGGGTGCGGCATACTTGTTGAGCAGCGCGAGTAAAGCTGCCCGTTTCAACAAAAGCGCAAAAAGTACGTAGGGCGTCTAAATCCATATTTAACTCATCTATCAATTTTACTTATGTATTGTATAAAAACTATTGGTAAGTAATTAATTTACTACTGCTCTATATTAGGGATATTAAACACTACTAAGGAACGCAAATGCAATTATTTATCGGTAATAAAAACTATTCGACATGGTCGCTTAGAGCATGGTATTTAATGAGTAAATTCAATGTTATTTTTACTGAGAAACAACTCGTATTAGACACCCCTGAGTTTTATGAAACGCTTAAAAACAGTTTTGCAGTACAGAAAGTACCCGCCTTAGTCGATGGCGACTTGCAGGTATGGGATTCATTGGCAATTTGTGAATACATCAATGATGCTTATTTATCTAATACAGCTTGGCCTATTGATACTGCGCAGCGAGCGACAGCCCGCAGTTTAAGCGCTGAAATGCATACCGGCTTTATGGCGCTGCGTAATGAAATGCCAATGAATATTCGTGCAACTCGCCTAATTGAGTTATCTGCGGCGGCTAAAAAAGACATTAGCCGCATTGATGAAATATTCAGCCAGCAACAACGTAGTTACCCAAATGCGTGGTTGTTTGGTGAGTTTAGTATCGCAGATGCTATGTATGCGCCTGTAGTACTTAGGTTAAAAACCTACCAAATTTCACTTTCAGCTTTGGCGGAGCATTATTGTCAGCATGTTTTAAGTTGCCCTACATTACAACAGTGGATCACCGAAGCGCTAAAAGAAACAGATATTGTTGCTTGCGATGAAGCAGGGGTTGATGTTACTTAAAGTAACTTGCCAAGCGCTAAGGTTATGAGGATGTATGGAACAGATTAAGCTATCACACCAAGATACATTAAAGCGGCTAGAAAGGTTTAGTCGCTTTACCGACAGCAGTATTGGCATTCCTTTTACTCGGTTTAAGTTTGGCGTAGAGGCACTGATCGGTATTCTGCCTGGTATTGGAGATCTAGCTGGGCTAATTTTATCTAGCTATATTCTATTTGAAGCCCAGCGTCTAGGAGTTAGTAAGCGTATAAAATTACGTATCGTAATAAATATGTTGATTGATTTTTTTGGTGGCCTAATTCCGCTTGTCGGTGATATTTTTGACGCTTACTTTAAAGCAAATACCCGCAATACCCGTCTCCTGAAACGCTACTTAGTAAAACAATAACGATAAAAATAAGTTAGTTTTTATCGTTATTAAAAAAGTATTCAGCAATCACTTGTTTTTGTTGACCAAACGGGTCTGAAATGCCAATCCCAATGCCGATTATTTTACCCTGCGCTTTAGGCGGGTGGGCTTGCATTTGTTTATTTAAAATACCGAGTTTAGGGCTTTTTTCGTTCGCAAGTAATGTTAAATGTGGCTGAAAGTTTTGAAATACATTGGGGCTACCATAGCGCTCAAAGGCCGTTAATTTGTTGGGGTAACTTTTAACCCAGCTAGGTATGACTGCGTTTGTGTCACGTAATGGCTCAAGAGCCAGTGTTACTTCGTCCGATAGCCTTTGCAGCTTAGGCGAATACTGTAAGTTAATAAATGCCCAATTACTTTGCGTAACACTAAAACCTTGCGCTGTTATAGCAAACTCTTGATGTTGCTCGATGATACTTTTTACAGCACGTTTAATGTCTTCTTCTGAGCCTTCAACAAAGTCAGTTAAATACAAAGTAGCGTGCACTGGCTTACCTTTTTCATAAAAACTCATGATCCCTTCTTTTTTTAATGCATCACTAGTTTGCTCAACTAAGTTAATGATTGACTTGGAAGGGATTGCAAACACATTGATGCTGACACTTTTTGCAAATGAGGGCAGGGGGATAATTATCAGTGTAATTAAAGTAACAACTAAAAGCTTCGGTCGTTTTATAAAAAGTAATTTGAACATGGGTTTATAATTTTATTCTTAAATTCGGATAGTAAGTGTAAAGAGGATAAGGGTTATTACTTGAACAGTAAATAAAAGGAGCTAGATTGCAGCGAATACATATTTTTGGCTTAGCTAAATTTGCAAAGTAAAGGCAAGACAATAACGCATGGCTGCTTAGTCGTTATCAACTTTTACATTCTTGCTAAAAGCCCGTACAATTCGCCTCGATTTTAATGTGCATTTGTTGCATTTTACCGAGGCGAATTAATCAGACTTTTATGCATCAAATAGCCGATTTAACATCTATTTTTGAACGCACTTTTTACCACAGCCATAATACACGCTTGGTCAAAGGTGAGCATGAGCCTATTTATATTCCCGCTGATGTTAAAACGCCGTATCATCAAATTGTGTTTGCCCATGGTTTTTATGCCAGTGCACTGCACGAAATAGCCCATTGGCTGGTGGCGGGTGATAAACGTCGTTTACTCGAAGACTACGGTTATTGGTATTGCCCCGATGGCCGTGATAAAGCCCAGCAAGCAGAATTTGAAGCCGTTGAAGTAAAACCGCAAGCAATCGAGTGGGCGTTGAGTGTTGCTACAGGTTTTGAGTTTAATGTTTCGGTTGATAATTTAAATGGTGAGCAAACCTGTCGGTTTGATTTTCAGGCGCGAGTACACAAGCAACTTTTACAGTTACTAAAAATAGGCTTTAATCCTCGGACTACTGCACTTTTAAAAGCATTAAGCGAATTTTACAATACGCCATGGCCATTGAATGCCGGGCTGTTTGTATGGCAACATCCTCAGGAGTTAAGTAATGCAGTTTAAGTTAGGACTAATTGTAAACCCAGTTGCTGGTTTAGGTGGCAGTGTGGCGCTCAAAGGTAGTGATGGTGTTGCGGCAAAAGCTCTGGCGCTTGGCGCTGAGCCAAAAGCTAATTTACGCACTAAAGCAGCGCTTGAGGTGTTATTGCCTTATCAAGATAAAATAACAATTTATACTGTTAATCACTCAATGGGTGAAAGCACCGCTACAGATCTTGGTTTTAATACCGAAGTTGTGTATCAAAGCGAGCACCCCAGTAGTGCAGATGATACTGAGCGTGCAGCCAAGGTATTGCAACAGCTAGGTGTTGATTTAATTTTATTTGCTGGTGGCGATGGCACTGCGCGCAATATTTGTCATGCGGTTGAAGATAGCGTACCGGCACTTGGCATTCCTGCCGGCTGTAAAATTCATTCAGGGGTTTATGCAATCACGCCAAAGGCCGCAGGGCGGGTAGTCGAAATGCTGGTCAAAGGTGAACTAGTTACCTTAGGCGATGCCGATGTGATGGATATTGACGAAGATGCGTTTCGTCAAGGCACAGTTAAAGCAAAACGTTATGGTGAAATGCAAGTACCCAGTGAAGTACGTTATGTACAAGCCGTAAAAAATGGCGGTAAAGAAACCGACGAGCTGGTACTTGCTGATATCGCCGCCTATGTCGTCAGTGAAATGGATGAAGATACGTTATATGTAATGGGCAGTGGCTCAACAGTTGCAGCTATTATGCAAGAAATGGGACTTGAAAATACCTTATTAGGTGTTGATTTAGTTGCAGATCAAAGCTTAATTGCGCAAGATCTTACAGCTGAACAATTATTAGCGATGACCCATCAGCGCGACACTAAATTAGTGATCACGCTAATTGGTGGCCAAGGCCATATTTTTGGCCGTGGCAATCAACAGTTAAGCCCAGCACTTATTCGCGCGATAGGGCTGGATAATATTATTGTGGTGGCTACCAAAACTAAATTACAGGCTTTAAACGGCCGCCCGCTCATTTGCGATACAGGCGATAGTGAGCTGGATGATGAATTAAGCGGTTATATTCGTGTAACCTGCGGATTTAACGACCATATTATGTATGCAGTAGGCCATCAAGATTGATTGGTAGAAGACCCTGCAAAATCAGGAGAAGTAGAAGTGAGTTTAGTAAATTATATTGACGCAGCCCAACAGTATTTTGATGACTTAGTGATCAAAGCCACTGATGATGAGTTATTTGCCGGTGGTTATTTACGAGGCCATTTTGATTTAGCAGTAGGCTATGCGCAAGTTGAAGAGCTTAATCTTGAAATAGATGAGCTCAATGAAACCGTTGAAAAAAGTTTAGTGAAAGCGTATCGCAATGGTGAGCTTAACGAAGAAGATAAAGCCCTAGTAGTAAGATTATGGGAAGAAGTAAAAGCACTCGCTTAAAAGACTAAATAAAAAGTTATTTAAAAAAACGGCAACAATGCCGTTTTTTTGTGCATTGAGACTATTTAGTTCCTAAAAATGTATTTTCTGTTCACTTAAAATTTACCTCATTCCCTAGATACGCTAAAGTACCACTGATTAAATTCTAGGGAACAAGTGAAATGAATAATAATAATGATGCGGCAATGCCCTCGGGCATAGTTGCGCGATTTTTAAATTTTGTTGAGCGGGTAGGAAATAAACTGCCTGATCCGGCAATCATCTTTTTGTTTGCCATGTTACTAATTTGGCTACTGTCGTGGTGGTTCTCAGGTGTTACTTTTGACGCTATCGACCCTCGTACCGGTGAAGCTATTATTATTAATAATATGCTGGCGAGTGATTCGTTAGCGACCTTTTTATCATCAATGGTAAAAACTTTTACCGGTTTTGCACCGTTAGGTGTGGTGTTAGTGGCCATGCTGGGTGTAGGGGTTGCTGAACATTCTGGCTTTATTAATACTGGCCTTAAGTTAATGTTAAAGGTGACACCTAAAAAACTTTTAACACCGTCAATTATTTTAGTCGCCATCGTCAGCCATACAGCAACCGATGCAGGTTATGTGTTAGTCATTCCGTTAGCTGGTGTTATATTTTATGCAGCAGGGCGCCATCCATTGGCGGGTATTGCGGCGGCATTTGCGGGAGTCAGTGGTGGCTTTGGTGCAAACTTTATTCCGTCGGGGATTGATCCACTACTGCAAAGCTTTACCCAAAGTGCGGCGCAAATTATTAACCCCGCGATGTCGATTAACCCATTAAATAACTGGGCGTTTACCTCGGCTTCAAGTTTATTCATTATTTTATTAGGCTGGTACATCACCGATAAAATTATTGAACCACGTTTAAAAAATACCGAATTAGATGGTAATAAAGAAGACTTACCTGCATTTGAAGATGCCCGTAGCGACGAAAAACGCGCGTTTTTTATTGCAAGTACAGTGATGATTGCAGGTCTTGCTTTATTAGCCTATGTGTCAGCCCCTGCGGACTCTGCAATGCGAAGCGAAGATGGCTCTTTAACTAATTTTCGCTCGCCTTTAATGCAATCTATCGTACCGCTAATTTTCCTACTGTTTTGGATACCTGGTGCAGTGTATGGTTTTACCGTTGGCACCTTTAAAAGCTCTAAAGATATGATAGATGCCATGAGTAAAGCAATGGGCGGCATGGCGTATTATATTGTAATGGCGTTCTTTTGTGCCTTGTTTATTGCTGCATTTAGTAAATCAAACTTGGGAGCTCTGCTGGCAATTGAAGGCGCGCAGCTGTTAAAAGCCATGGAGTTACCAAGTGCGGTGACTGTTGTCGGTATCATCTTTTTAACTGGTTTTGTAAACTTGTTTGTTGGCTCAAGTTCAGCAAAGTGGGCGCTACTGGGCACGGTGTTTGTGCCTATGTTAATGCAGTTAGGTATCTCGCCAGATTTAACTCAAGCGGCTTATCGCGTGGGCGATTCTAGTTCAAACATCATCACTCCTTTAATGCCGTATTTCCCATTAGTTGTGGTGTACTGCCAAAAATACGTCAAAGGCACGGGCATTGGCACGCTTATCGCGATGATGCTGCCATATTCAATCGCTTTTATGATTGGCTGGAGCTTATTTTTACTCGGTTACTGGGCACTGGGTATCCCGCTTGGATTAGACGCAAGTTACGTGTACCCAGCAGGCGCGCCTTAATAAAACACGGCTAAATATTTATGTGTAAAAACCTCGTCATTATAATGGCGAGGTTTTTTTGTGGTTAGTTTTATCCAGCCAGTTGTCAATTCGATCGTATACCCAGCTTGGTACGTATAAACCGGTAAATATATTCGTTAACTAGGTTTTAGTATGGCCAATGAACGCGCTGTTCCTACATCTCGATTTTCACGCTTTGCAAAGTTAGGCTCATTAGCAACCAGTGTCGCGAGTAATATGTTATTTGAGGGAGCCAAAAGTACTCTTTCAGGAAAGGGTTGGGATAATAAAAGCTTATTACTGCAACCTAAAAACATAAAAAACCTAGCGACAGAACTATCACACTTACGCGGTGCGGCAATGAAATTAGGACAGCTACTGTCAATGGATGCTGGGGATCTACTCAGTCCAGAGCTTGCTGAATTACTTGCATTACTTCGATCAGACGCTAACCCCATGCCACACAAACAACTCATTACTGTATTAAAAGAGCAGTGGGGAGATGACTGGTTATCGCGCTTTTCACATATTGAGCTTAGGCCATTTGCTGCCGCTTCTATTGGTCAAGTGCATTTGGCCTACCATGAAAACGGCGAGCAATTAGCTGTAAAAATTCAATACCTGGGGATCGCAAAAAGTGTGGTCAGTGATGTTGATAATGTTATATCGCTGCTTACATTGTCTCGTTTATTACCTAAAGATCTTGATATTAAGCCACTCGTCGCAGAGGCTAAAATACAATTATTAGCGGAAGCTGATTATCATCGTGAAGCGCAGTATTTATTACGTTATAAAAATGCATTGGCAAATAACCGACACTTTATTGTTCCTAACGTCTATAAAGAGCACAGTACTAAACAAATATTAACGATGCAGTATATTGAGGCTCAGCCTATAGAGGGAATTACCGATCTACCCAAAGCAGAGCAAAGCTTTGTGGCACAGCAACTTATTGCGTTATTTTTTAAAGAAATGTTTGAATTTAGACTGATACAAACAGATCCAAACTTTGCTAATTTTCATTATCAACCAGCCACACAAAAAATCGTTTTATTTGATTTTGGGGCAACCCGCGAGATTTCGCCTCAGTTGAGCCAAGCTTATCTAGCTTTATTTAAAGCAGGCAGTGAGAATAATCGTGATGGGGTATTAAATGCGGCCACTCAGATTGGTTATTTTAAAGATACATTGCGTGACAGTTATAAAGATAATGTCATAGAGCTATTTTTAATGGCGTGTGAGCCACTGCGTCACGATGGTGATTTTGATTTTAAAAATAGCCAACTGGCATCAAATATTAAAGATGCTGGGTTGCAACTTAGTGCACAAGCACAGCAATGGCATACACCACCAGTGGATGCATTATTTATTCACCGTAAACTTGCTGGTTTATATTTGATTGCGGCTCGCTTAGAAGCAAAAATAGATGTTAGAGCGTTATTTATGCCAATTTTATTAAAAACATGATTATTTTAGCGAATTCAAATACTCATTCATTCAATGCAATTGCTATCAACGACTATTGTGACTTCACAAAATCTTCCCCTCACGAAGATTTACTTTATTCCAAACACAAAAAAACCTTGTCACTTTCGTGGCAAGGTTTTTTTATTAAAGAGTCGTTGCTTATTTAGCTGTGAAGCTTACTGGGCGACGTTCTTTACGAGGACCGCTACGCTTATCACCGCGTGCACTGTCATCTTTGTTAAAGCTGCGTTTTTTGTCACCTGATGGACGCTCAGAGCGTTCAGCACGTGGTTCAGCAGGACCTTGATCTTGTGTTAATGTTAAGCCCATTGGACGTTTACAAATAAACACTTTTTGGAAATGATCAAGTACATCTTTAGGCATGTTTTGCGGTAATTGAACCGTACTGTGATTGTCGTGTAAACGAATATCACCAATAAACTTGCTTGAGATGTCAGCTTCGTTAGCGATAGCGCCAACAATGTTCTTAACTTGAACACCATGTTCACGACCTACTTCGATACGGTAAGTATCCATAGGGCCTGCATCACGGCTATTACGTTCACGTGGTTTAGCATCACGGTCACGTGCAGGGCGTTCGCTGCGTTCGTTACGACGACCACGGTCACCACGATCATTACGCTCACGTGGGTTACGGTCATTACGTTCGCTACGCTCACGTTGTTGGATCTTAACTTCTTCAACCTTAATTGGTGATTGTTGCTGTGCTAAACACAGTAACGCACCTGCTAGGTCTTCAGGAGCAAGTTCAAGCTTTTGCGCCATATTAGCTGCTACTTCATTAAAGAAAGTAATATCTTTATTTTCAAGCGCAATAGCTAATTTAGCTTGTAACGCTTCGATACGTTTTTCTTCAACAACTTTTGCAGTTGGTAGTTCAACTTGCACAATATCTGAATTCGTATGACGAATGATATTTTTAAGTAAATAACGTTCGTTATGTTTTACGAAAAGAATCGCTTTACCAGTACGACCAGCACGACCTGTACGGCCAATACGGTGAACATAAGCTTCAGAATCTTGTGGGATATCGTAGTTGATAACAAGGCTTAAACGGTCAACATCTAGACCACGTGCTGCAACGTCTGTTGCGATAACAACGTTTAGCATGCCACTTTTTAAGCGTTCTACTGTGCGTTCACGTGCTTGCTGGTTCATGTCACCGTTAAGTGGAGCTGCAGAGAAACCTTCGCGCTCTAATAACTCAGCAAGTTGTACTGTATCGTTACGTGTACGTACGAAAACAATCGCGCCTTCATATTGTTCAGCTTCTAAAAAGCGAACAATCGCTTTATTCTTGTGTACGCTGGCATTCCAAAACACTTGCTCAACAGATGATACCGTTGAGTTACGCGCAGATATATGAACCTGTTCAGGGTTATTCATATATTTGCTGCTGATGTTTTGAATTTGCTTAGGCATGGTCGCAGAGAAAAGACATGTTTGCTTTTCGCGCGGCGTTTTTTCCATGATGTTTTCAACATCATCGATAAAGCCCATACGTAACATTTCATCGGCTTCATCAAGTACAAGAGCTTGTAAGCTGTCAAACTTGATAGTGCCACGGTTAATATGATCGATTAAGCGACCTGGAGTAGCGACAATAACTTGCGCGCCACGACGAAGTGCACTTAATTGGATACTGTAGCTCTGGCCACCATAAAGTGCCAATACTTCAATACCACGAACATGTTTAGCATATTGTTCGAATGCCTCAGCTACTTGGATCGCAAGCTCACGGGTTGGTGTGAGTACAAGGATCTGCGGCTGCTTCACAGACGGGTCAATATTATTAAGTAATGGCAGTGCAAATGCTGCGGTTTTACCTGTACCCGTTTGAGCTAGTCCCAGTACGTCCTTTCTTTCTAGCAATAACGGTATACATTGAGCTTGGATTTCAGATGGTGTCTTGTAACCCAACTCTTCAACTGCCTTCAAAATTGCAGGAGAAAGATTTAGAGATTCAAACGTGACTGGTTCTGACATTAATACGCCTCAACGAATTTAAAGAGGCGCGCATTGTATAGGATTTACGAGGCAAATGCTTGTATAAATTGAAACTAATTTGTATGTAGTTGATGTTGGTCATAATTTAATCAATTTGATTGTGGGTAAATCAAATTGATTAACAAATTTTATACAGAACTTATTGATAAAGTCCAAGATTTTCTTTAGCGTAAGCTTCAAACTCAGTGAAACCACCGATGTGTGCTTGGTCAATAAAGATTTGTGGCACGGTTGGGCAAGGCTTACCTGCTGATTGTTCTAAATCGGCTTTACTCACGCCTTCTTTAATAATATCAACATAACGGTATTTAAAATCATCACGTTCATTTGCTAGTTTTGCAGCAACATCTTTAGCACGCACACAATAAGGGCAGCCTTCACGGCCAAAAATTACAGTTAACATATCGCTCTCCTCGATTTTATTTACATTCATCTTAACTAATTGAGAAAAAATAAACAGCGTAAAAAAACGATTGATGAATTCTATTTTAATGATTACATACACCTTTAATCAGTATTAAAGGTGTATGTGGGGTGACTAATTAAAACTTAACACTAAAGCCAATTGAAGGGCGCATTTCAAAATCATCCTCGTTTTCTTTGATAATTAAATCATTAGTCGAGGTTACTTTCTGATAATCTAAATCAATGCTACTGGTGTTTGCTTGGCCGTAGGCGTTCATTAATTCTAAAATTAACACCCCGTCTAAGCCCCAAAAGTCGGTTTGACGTTCAAAACGAAGATCAAGCCGATGATAAACATCGAAACGCTCAGAAAATGGATCACCATATTGTGGTAAAAAACGTCCTTCGAATTCGGAATTTTCTGTGACGCCAACAATCGGGGTGTAAGCTTGGCCGCTGCGGGCAGTAAAGTTAAAGCCGCCTTGCCATTTTTCACTGATTTGGTAATTAAACACCATGTTGACAACTAAAGGGGTATCAGCGTAATAATCCCGAGTGATATTTTGGCGTTGGTCAATACGTTCACTTTTGGCATAACTAACTGCAAGCCAGCCATACCATTTATCAGTTTTATTTTTGTTTATTAATAGATCAACACCGTAAGCTCGCCCAGTTACATCATTACTGTAACGAATTGCTGCATCGGAATAATTGTTTAATGCCAACGGTAAATCGTCCATGGTTTTGTAATACCCTTCAATAGACCATGTCCATTCATCGGCAAGTTCTTGTGCAAAACCTAAACTGCTGTGTTTTGAGGTTTGCGAACGTAAATTCGGGTTGCCGTGTTCAGGCAATAGAGTGTCAATATCTTGCATGCGATTATAATGCCCGTATTTAGCATTGATGCTATTGTGATCATTAATAAAATAGCTAAGCGCAAGACGCGGCATCACAAAATCTTCATCAGTGTAATCATTGCTTTGATATTGCACGCCGACTTCGCTTTGCCATTGTTCGTTAATAACCCAAACATGGCTCACACCAACAAAGTACTTATCAAGGGCTAGCTTGTCTTTGCCCGTTATTCGCTCACCTTTGTTTAGATCGCAATCAGGATCGAGCTCGGTACAAAGATATTGAAAACTATCGTAACTGTAAGTACTGTCGTTATCAAAATAGGCGGCATCAAACACCAGTTGCTGGGCTTTAGTAACACGCCAATTTAATCGTCCTTTATAAGTGATTTGCTTTTGTTGTTCTTCATCAAAATAGCCATCACTTAGCGTGGCACGTTTAGCGTATTCCAATCGGCCAGAATGTTCGAGCGAACCAACGCCTAAGCGTAAATGAAAGTCTTTATTAAAGTGATCCCATAAAATACTTTGGCTGGTAAATTCACGAATAAAATCAGCATCGCCTTGATACTCAGGATTTTTTAGTGAAAGTTCAGCGCGTTGATTAAAGCCTGCTGCAACCGAGTCTTTTGCGCCTGTAAATGACACTGTTAGGGCGTTTTGATTGTTTATATCCCAGATCCATTTGCCTTGGTAATCATGATCATCTGGGGGGTCATTGATGGTGATACCACTGAGTTCACCATCGTCGTTTTCAAGCTCTTCACCTTTAGAGAAGAACAGTGGTAATGTACTTTTACGTGCTGATAAATAAAACGCGGTGTTCTGCGTGAGTTGCCCTTCAACAAAGACACCGGCATTAAACATTGTAAGATCAAGCGTGGTAGTAATCGGTTGATATTTAGGGTTACGCAGTGTTACGTCAAATACGGCACCGGTGGCGTTGCTGTAACTGGTGCCATAGCCGGCTGAGTAAAGTTGAAAATCTTGAATAATGTACTTGTTGAAAATAGAACTGCCGAAATCATGAAAAATATAGCCTGCAGGCATAAAATCCACTTCAAACAAATTATCATCGGGCGATGAGCCACGTACCGCCGGTTCACTCATTGAGCCGCCAGCGGCGACAACGCCTGGCAATGCAAATACTGCCCGCAATGGATCGCCCATAGCACCGGGCATAGTGATCAGTTTTTCAGTATTTTCGGTTATTTCACTGGTAATGCTACTGCGTTTATAAACGGTTTCAAGACGCTCTATTATTTCTTCATTAGCATCAACGTTGGCGTGCGTTAAAAATGGCAAACACAACGCCAGTGGCGTTAAACGGTAAAGTGATGGCAAGCAGGTGGCTAACATGATTCTTCCATGGTTATGAGTAAGTGTGACTGCGACCTATAGTAATGAGAAAATATATAAAAATACGTAGTAAACTGTACGAAAATGTAGGGAGGTGTTACAAGCTGTTACATTTAGTTTTGAGCTCTGATAGTAATACCTAATTGGCTTGAATAGCCCATTGAGCGTGCGGTTATTCGCAGTTGTTGATCAATTACATAGTAAGTAGGAAAGGCGCTGATTTTATAATTACTCTGGGTATTTTTATCGCCTAGTAAAATGGGCATTGTGAGTTTAAGTTCACTAACAAACTGCGCAACTGCTTGTTCATTTTTATAATCAAGTGCAATGCCAATGGCGTTGATATTAGAATCAACCAATGCCGCTTCTAGGTTTGGCATACTGTAACGACAGATTGTGCACCATGGCGCAAAAAAATAAACCACGGTGGTGTTACCTTTAAGCATCGCAATATCAATACGTTGTTCGCTGTCATTGAGCACAGGTAAATTAAAATATGGAGCAGGGCTGCTATCTGAGCTGAGTAAATTGCGTTGCTGATATGTAGTCACTACAAAAAACACCACAACTAACATAATTATATTGAGCAGCAAACTCGTTACTTTTTTCATATTGACCTCTAAAGCTAATTCCCCTTATTACTATTTAAAGACTTGAAAAGCAAACTTTGAGTCCTCACTTTATTGAGTAGGCAAAAAGAGATTTTGAAAAAAATAAAACTTTTTTCAAAAATAATCTTGAAAACAATTTCGCCGTCCATATATAGTTTAATGAGGACGCCTGATGGGTCCTAACTAAACAGAAGTAATTGAAATTTATATTATTAATTAAACTTTGCTTGCGCTTGTTCAACCGAAAAGCACATGCAAAATATCGCTTAAATATGAGGATATTATTATGCGTACAGTAGATTTATCACCACTTTATCGTTCATTCATTGGCTTCGATCATTTAGCATCTTTAATGGATGCGGCCGCTCGCACTGACAAGCAGCCAAGTTTTCCTCCGTATAACATCGAAGCACTCGATAAAGACAAATATCGCATTACTATGGCTGTTGCCGGTTTTAGTGATAATGAGCTGACGATAGAGTCAGAAAATAACACCTTAAAAGTTGCTGGCATTAAAGCCAATAAAGATGACAGCGCAGAGCGCAAATTTATTCATCAAGGCATTGCTGAGCGCAACTTTGAACGCAAATTCCAGCTAGGTGACCACGTTAAAGTACTCGGCGCTGATTTAGCCAATGGGCTACTTAGTATCGACTTGCAACGCGAGATCCCTGAAGCACTTAAACCACGTAAAATTGAAATTGGCAGTGGTAACTTGCTAGAAGGTAAATAACCATCCCTTTGACAGTGTTTTTCCCCTAATTTACTTGTTATTTTTAGTAGCCGCCTCAGTTGAGGCGGCTTTTTTTAGCTTTGCTCAAACATCGGTTCCGCTTAGCGCACCATTAATCGCAGATGATTAATGATGCTGTGTTCAGTTAGTATCTTTACTTTTTAATTTGGCTTGCATGTCTTTTAAGGCAGCAATTTTATCAATAGCAACTTGCAGCTGCCGTTGAGGGAGGCCTTTTTGACGGCCTTTTTCGAGCAAGCTTTCAAGGTTAGTTATTTTTTGTTGAGCAGCTATTACAAAGCGTTGCTCAAGCTGAGTTTGCTGCTGTTTATGAAAATCGAGGTAAGCTTGATGATCGGTTAAGTCGCCTTGAAACTGACTCGCACTGATTGGATTTTTTGCGATGACAGGCAAGTAACTCGGTGTAGTAATGGGCGGCAGTTGTTGACTGGCATCAGTATTTTTTAATGAGGTGTGACTATCAATCGCCGCTTCAGCAGTCATATCTGGATTAATAGCTGTCGGTGCCGACGCATTATTTATTTGTGGCGCGGGCGTTACTGGCGTTAAATCATCAGCAGCGCGGATGGGAGCTATTTCGCGTTTTCGCTCTGTTGTTAAATTTATTACTAAAAAACCTAAACAAGCGACGCCTGTAATTATGTAGATAGCTTTTTTATTCATAGTTTTACAGCATTTTGTTGTTGCCAAGCCAGCCAATTTTGCTGATAGCGTTGCTGCGCTTTTTGTATTGCGATGGCTTTTTTAGCTTGATAGCGAACAGTTTCGTCAGTAGCGCTAAAGTAGTTATACTGATGGTTATCACTAATTATGACGACCCATAGACCTTCAGGTGAGCGCATCACCGCAGATAATTCTTCTGCTTTTAGCGTATAAGCCAGTTGCACAGCCCAATTACTTTTATTTTTGCGAGTTAGTTTATTGTGATACTTAGCATAAATGTCGTTTTGCTGTGATATATATAATGCATCTGTAAAAGAGCTTGCTTGTACTGTACTTCTAAAGCGAACCGCTTGGTCTCGCTCAGTAAACGCAGCGCCGTAAGCTGTCACTTCACTAAGGTATTTAAAGCGCGCTTTATTTGCCTGATAATAATATTTTATTTCTTTATCGGATATTTGTTGTTCAAGACTGTCTAGTATTGGGCTTTGAACGTGCATCATGTCTTTAATACCTAGCCAACTTTGAATCGAAGGCCTTAAAATATCGCCTTTTGCTAGTTCTTCTAGGTGCGCGATACTGATCCCTTGCTTTAAAAGTAATGGCGTTGCTTTTAAAAGCAACGCCTCAAATAGTTGCTTTTTTATTACTTCAGTTTTGAATAAGTCACTTTCACCTTGGTGCAGTCGAAAGCGTACTTGCATAGATAAAGGGGCTATAAACTCATAAAGATTGACGGCGGTTGTAAAGAGCCCTCTGAGCTCGGTGCGCTGCATTTTATTGATTTGTTCAGCGTTGTATTGGCCATCAGCAGGGTAGCTAGGCAATACTTTGAGCAGCCACTGGGCATTATATTGTGTGAGATTACCTCCTTTAACATAGGATGTTGATAAATTTAGTTGCGTGTCAAATATGTTCATCAAATAGCGCTCAACATGGTACTGCGTGCTAAAGCCTACCGCAGATTGACGTTCAAGCAGCTCAGGCATATGTTGTTCTGCTTGATATAATAAAAATTGATTTTCAAACATATGTTTACGAACGTCTTTGCGACTAATGTTGGCATTGTGTTGTTGATAAACTTGCTGCATTAAACGCACTTCAGCATCGTTATATTGGTTAAATGATGCCATTGTTAGGCTGCTATAAAGCAGTCCTAATAATAACAAAATACAACTGCTCAGCGCTTTCATTGGCGCACGACCATGGCATGATTAAGTAGGTGCACAACCATGGCAATCGCATGTGGGATCACTTGTTTTGCCGTATTTAAGCGGTCGTAATGGTCTTGTGAATTAAGCACAATACCGCCTTGAGCATAAGAAAAAGCGCCACCTTGTGTCAGTAAAGGGCGTACGTCTTGACTGTTTATATCCAGTGCTGAAAATGTTTGCATGGCTTGTGTAATAAGGGCAGAGTCATTGAGTTGTTCCTGATCATAGTAGTCTTTTACCCAGCTTTCCCAGCTTGAATGATTGAGATCAGATGTGGTCCAAGTATGGTGTGGTTGTAGTAAATCAGTTGTATGGAAAACAAAACCTAACACTTGTGGGTTGCCACTTTGCAAATAGCTTTGATACCAGTATTGACCTAAATTATCAATTGGCTGAAAAGGCATTTCTTCAAAGTCATCGTACATGTTGTAATTTGATTGGCTGTCAATTCGGTAATTAGCTTCAGTAATACCATAGCTGTTGTACTTTGATGAATCGGCATTAAACCAGCCTGTTTCACCGCCTTGACCGTCATCAAGGTAGTCACCTTTTAACCAACTTGAAGCCAAGTTATCAACGGTGCCCCATACCGTCAGTTTTTGGTAATTGTAGCCACCAAAGTCGTTACCGTGTTGATCAGCCCCTTGGGTATGGTTTTGGAAATGCCAATAGCTGGTATATTTAACAATACTCTCTGCTGCTCCCCATATTGGTGCTTGAACACATGACCCCGTTACAGCACCACAAAAGAAGGTGTCTTCAAAGTCATCCACATCATAGGCTGCTTGGCCTAGTACTTCGGCTAACTGGGTTACCGTCATATTATTTTGTTGAGCGTATTGGCTTAATGCCGAAAACTGTGTGCTGCTTGGGTGCTGCTGCATGTAGTTCACTGCATCGATGACGATACGTTTATGTGTTTCTTGGCTAAATGCCTGTGCTTGGCTTGTACTGATCAGTAATAATGCCGTTAAAAACTGTTTTTTCATCGTGTTCTCATAGTGTTGTGGAGTAATTTCTAATATTAGAAAGTAGGGTGATTACACTATAATTACAAATTAATTAAACATTTAATTAACAATATTACCTAATATGATACTTCTGTTAGAGTTTTTCTATATTATTTAGGCACCATTGCGCTCGCTCTAAAATAGCGTGCTGTTGTGATGTATCTTGTTTTTGCCAATTTTTATAGACCATGCCAATACGTGGGTTACGAGCTAAGCGGGCTTCATGGGTGTGCATAAATTGCCAATATAAACTATTAAAAGGGCAAGCCGTGTCGTCACTTTTTTGTTTTACGTTATAGTGGCAGCTGGTGCAGTAATCACTCATTTTGTTTATGTAGTTACCGCTTGCGGCATACGGTTTTGTAGCGATTAGGCCGCCATCTGCAAATTGACTCATACCACGGGTGTTAGGCATTTCTACCCATTCAATGGCATCGATGTAAATGCCCAAATACCAGCTATCAACTTCATTTGGATCAATACCGGTTAATAAGCAAAAGTTTCCGGTGATCATTAAGCGTTGAATATGATGCGCGTAGGCGGTCTCTAAGCTCTGCGTGATTGCCTGTTTCATACAGTTCATTTTTGTTTTGCCACTCCAAAATAATCTGGTAACAGACGAGCAGCCTCAAGTTCATTTTTACTCGCGTAATCAGGCATATTTTGCCAATAAATACCTCTTACATATTCTCGCCAACCTAAAATTTGCCTAATAAACCCCTCAACTTGGGCAAGCGTGATCTGTTCTTGGCGTGCCGCAAACTCAGCCAGTACTTGCTTAATAACTTGCATTGGGTGCAGCATTTTTGTATTAAGTGCAAACGCGATACGACTATGATACAAGCTCCATTTGTATGAGCTCTGACAGGTCATCGCGTCTTGAAATTTTCCGAAACAGGGGAGTAGATGAGTGCAAAAGTAATCGAGTAATTGTTTTGCTTGAGCACGACTGGTTGGCCATAATAAAGTTGCTGAACAATGGCCAAGGGTATTTACCTGGTGTTTTTTTATGCGCTGTAAAATAGCTTCAATATTATTGGTAAATATTTTTGGTTCAGGGATAGCAGCTAAATCAGTTTTTTTTAATTTGTTACGATTGTCTTGGTCAAAGTTCCATTGCCCGCCTAGTGGAGCATTATCTTGCATCAATATGTCAAAGCGCTTGCGCATCATGCGATAAAAAATTCCATTTTCACATGCTTATCTTTTTTAAAATGGTCGCTGATATCAGCAAAAGGTAATAAAAAATGTTCGCTGTCTGTGGCACTAACATTAAAGTCACTGCTGTTTGCAAACTCTTGCAGTTGAGTTTTTAATCTATACTCATCAGGATACTGATATTGGATTTGTTGACACTGATATTGCTTCGCCAAGCGTGTTAGTAATGAGGTAATGCATGCGTCATCGTGGGTATCATCGAGTGTTAAATGAAGCACATTTAATTGTGCTTGTTTGAGCGCAGTCGCAAAGTTCTCCATTGCCGCAAAAAACGCCGCTACCTTTTGTATATGGTGTTTTACATAATCTGTTTCTTGTTTTAATTCAGCAATGACATAAAGGTATTGTGTTTGATCCTCTTCTTTATACCAACTGTGATTGGCATTAAGTTGGTCGCCAAAAATAAATCTCAGAGTTTTATAGATCATTAATTTTGCTCAAAATTGTTTTATACGAATTAAATTGTCGATTAGATCGCATTTATTAATACTGATAGTCGTGGTATAGGTATTAATACGTAAACAAAGGAGTGTCGCCTTATGAATCAATATCAGTATGCTATTTGCAAATTTAAAATTGTTTTACCTTGTCTCATTGCACTTTGCCATGTTAGTTCTTTGCATGCCACAGTCTATCAGTGTGAAAAAAGGCGTCGTGGAATTTAGTCAATTTCCATGTGGTGATGATGCGAAACTAATCTCTGTAAAAGAGCAAAACCCAAGCTTATCTAGTCAGATTGTTGCTAATGAAAATATTGATACCTCGGGCGTTGATAGTTATATTCGGACTCGGCAAATTGATGCTGATATTCAACAGCATCAAGATAAAATTGATAGCTTAAGCGAGAAAATGAATCAGCAAATTGCCGCCTTAGGTGAGCAATCAGATGCGCAGTTAAATAATTTATCTGGTGCAAAAAAAGAAACTGCAATAGCTAATCAAATGACCAGTATTTCAGAGCGCTATAACGTTTTAATTGCACGTGAACAGCGGGATATTGATCGACTCTTAAAAGAAAAACACGCTTTGCCTGCGTCGAAAAACACGTCTGAAATTGACCAACAATCAACCCAGAGCAAAGGTATTGATTCGTTCATTCGGTCACAAGAAATCAAACGAGATGTTGAACAGCGACAATCAAAAATAGATACTTACCAAGCTCAAATGGATCGCCAAATAGCAGCCCTCGAAGCTCAGGCTAAAGAGCAACCGAATAACTTAACTGATGCGACTTTTGATAACTCCTTATCTAGAAAAATGAGTGCGTTAACATCAAAATATGCAACTTTAATCGATGTTGAACAGCACCAAATAGATCGTCTTCTACAAGAGTTAGCCAGTATAGAATAATGCATGTAGGTTATTTGCTATGAATTCACTTGCTGCTGCACGGACTTGTTAATTGCAACAATATTACTGGTATTAAATAAATAGCTTTTCACTATGCTGTTAAACATCATGAGTGCATAACGCCACGCTTGTTCTAGGTTTAGCGTAAATTCTCGGCCCAAATGAATTTTTAGCGCAGCTATAAAAGCATCACATAATAAATCAACATCCAGACAAGTGAGGCCAGATTTACTTAGGTTGTTGGCATGATAATGAATAAAAGGTAATACAGACAATAAGCGATCTAAGTGGGTAATAGTGCGTTCCAATGAGCAATACAACAAATAACTTTTTTCACTTATTTCATCACTGCTAGGCCATTGCATTGTCAATGCATGACGTTTTAATTGCATATGAAAGGTAACAGTAAAACAGTGAAAGTTGGGTTTTATTATTGCGATACTTCGTAATAACATTTTTTGATGATGAGCAGAAATACTCATAATAAGCCCTCTCTAAATAGCCTTAAATATGCAGATTGCCATTAAAAACTTAGTATAGACGCTGTGTAGGAAAGAGTGAGTAAATCGATGGAAATTGCGCAATAGCGTGCTTTATTAATGCCAATAAGGCTAGGGCCTTTATGTTGGTTTTTAAAAATCGCACTTGGTGTTCCGTTATAGCGAATTCTTCTGACCTATAATTTTGTACTTTATAGTCTAGTCATTCTTTACCAGTTTTTGGTTGCTAATTACGCCAAGCCTCTTTATAATAGCCGCCATTGTCTAGCTCACTTAATTAGCTGCTAGGCAGGTATCAGGTATTTTGATACCAGTTGGCGCGGGATGGAGCAGCCTGGTAGCTCGTCGGGCTCATAACCCGAAGGTCGTCGGTTCAAATCCGGCTCCCGCAACCAAGTTTTTAGATAAATTATTAGTTTAATTAATATTTCTAAATTCTTGAAGCCATGCTTTTGAGTAGCGATTTTAGTTACTGATTTGAAGTCGCGCATTCTATGTAATGCGCGTTTTGCGTTTAAGCCTTTGGGTTTAATTTAGATGGTGTTAGCTATCCGCAACCAAGCTTGGCCCATGGCCACACAGTTTTATGCTTTAGGTGTGACGCCCCGCTTGGTTCGGGGCGTTGTTGTATCTGCACCTCTTGATTTTAAATCAAGGTAAAAGCTAAGTATTTTAGGGCTATAAGCCCTTTTTTTGTTTGTATGGAGAATTTTCGTGACAAAACTTGAGCAAGATTTATTAACCATGCTTTCACCGTCAGTTGAAATGTTAGGCTTTGAATTACATGGTCTAGAGTTTGTGCAAGCGGGTCGCCATTCTACGCTTAGGGTCTATATCGATCACGAAGCGGGGATCTCGGTTGATAATTGTGCTGATGCAAGTCGTCAAATAAGCGCAATTTTAGATGTCGAAGACCCGATTACAAATGAATATGATTTGGAAGTATCGTCTCCTGGTGTTGATCGTCTATTATTCAAACAAGATCACTACGAGAAGGCACAAGGAGAGGAAGTACGCGTGCGTACTAAGCTTCCACAAGATGGTCGCCGTAATTTTAAAGGCGATCTAATAGCAGTTAGCAGTGATATGATCACACTTTCATATGACGGTACTGAGCAGTTAATTATGCTCAGCAACATTGAACGTGCGAACATCATCGCAAAGTTTTAATCCGAGTGCGAAGGAATAGGGCAAGCGAGGCATAACCCATGGCAAAAGAGATATTATTGGTTGCTGAAGCCGTTTCCAATGAGAAAGCGGTTCCAAAAGAAAAGATTTTCGAAGCGTTAGAGTTCGCATTAGCGACTGCGACTAAGAAAAAACATACTGGTGAAATTGAAGTACGCGTTGCAATTGACCGTAAAACAGGTGACTACGACACTTACCGTCGTTGGCAGATTGCTGCAGTACTTGAAGATGGCTCACTGGAAAACCCTTACAGCGAAATCACGTTAGAAGCGGCTCAGGTTGATGACCCAGATCTTAAGATTGGTGATTTCATCGAAGAGCAAATCGAGTCAATTAAATTTGACCGTATTACTACACAAATGGCGAAACAAGTAATCGTACAAAAAGTACGTGAAGCTGAGCGCGCACTTGTTGTAGAAGCTTATAAAGATCAACAAGGCGAGTTAGTAACAGGTGTTGTGAAAAAAGCAACGCGTGACGCAATCGTATTAGATTTAGGTAACAATGCTGAAGCGGTTATTTACCGTGATGACATGTTACCACGTGAAAACTTCCGTCCAGGCGATCGCATCCGTGGTTTACTTTATGAAGTAAAACCTGATGCTCGTGGTGCACAGTTATTTGTAACACGCTCTAAGCCAGAAATGCTGATGGAATTATTCCGCATTGAGGTGCCAGAAATTGGCGAAGAGATGATTGAACTACGTGCAGCGGCACGTGATCCAGGTTCACGTGCTAAAATCGCCGTTAAATCTAACGATAAACGTATCGATCCGATTGGTGCGTGTGTTGGTATGCGTGGCGCACGTGTACAAGCAGTATCGACTGAACTTGGTGGTGAGCGTGTTGATATCGTACTTTACGATGACAACCCAGCCCAGTTCGTTATTAATGCAATGTCACCTGCTGAAGTTGCTTCAATTGTAATGGATGAAGACACCCATTCAATGGATATCGCTGTTGAAGCTGATAACCTAGCACAAGCAATTGGTCGTAATGGTCAAAACGTACGTCTTGCTAGCCAGTTAACTGGTTGGGAACTAAACGTAATGACAGTTGAAGAAATGCGCGCTAAGAACGAAGCGGAATCTGATAAGTTAATCAACTTATTCACTGAAAACTTAGACATCGATGAAGACTTTGCAACATTACTTATCAACGAAGGTTTCTCAACCCTTGAAGAAGTTGCCTATGTACCTGCGTCTGAGTTTTTAGAAATTGATGGCTTAGATGAAGATACTGTTGATTTGTTACGCTCACGTGCAAAAGATGCATTAACGACTAAAGCACTTAAAACAGAAGAAAGCCTTGATGGTGCAGAGCCTGCTGAAGACTTATTAGCACTAGAAGGGTTAGAGCGTCACCTTGCGTTTGTTATGGCAAGCAAAGGGGTTGTTACGCTAGAAGACTTAGCAGAGCAAGGTATTGATGAATTAGTCGATATTACAGAGCTTTCTCCAGAGAAAGCGGGTGAGCTAATTATGGCTGCGCGCAACATTTGTTGGTTCGCAGACGAGTAAGTTATTAACGGAGGTATTAGAGACTATGGCAGAAGTAAATGTTGAAAAACTAGCTGGGGATATTGGTACAACTGTTGATAAATTGCTTCAACAATTATCGCAAGCCGGTATCACTAAGCAAGCGGGTGATAATGTAACTGAAGCTGAAAAAGCAAAGTTACTTGATCATTTAAGCAAGCAGCACGGCGGCACAGGCTCAGATGGCCCAGCACGTATGACATTGCAACGTAAGAGCAAAAGCACATTAAGTGTGACGGGTTCTACAGGTCAAGCAAAGTCAGTTCAAGTTGAAGTACGTAAAACACGTACTTACGTGAAGAAAAGCGCGGTTGAGCAAGAGCAAGAGCAAGCGCGTATAGCAGCAGAAGAAGCCGCTCGTCGTGAACTTGAGCAACAAGCTGCAAAAGAAGCAGCTGAGCTTAAAGCAAAACAAGACGCAGAGCGCAAAGCCAAAGAAGAGGCTGACCGTAAAGTGAAAGAAGAAGCTAAACGTAAAGCAGATGCTGAACGTGTAGCAAAACAGAAGCAGATGACCCCAGAACAAACCGCGAAGTCTGAAAAAGATCGCGTTGAAGCTGAGCGTCTGCAAAGAGAAGCAGAAGAGGCCGCATTGAAGAAAGCTGAAGAAGAAGCGAAACGTCAAGCAGAAGAGGCAAGAAAGCTAGCAGAAGAAAATTCAGCTCGCTGGAAGAAAGAAGAAGAAGAACGTAAGAAGCGCGAAGAAACCGCTGATCACCACCTTACGACTTCTACTTACGCACGTGAAGCAGAAGATGTTGCTGATGCGCGTGATGAGCAAGGCACACGCCGTGCTAAGAAAAAGAAAAAAGCCCCAGCGAAGGAGAAATTTGTTCCTTCAAGAGGCAAGAAAAGCAAGCTAAAAGCACCAGCTTCATTACAACATGGCTTCCAAAAGCCAACGGTTGACGTGAAAAACGAAGTGCGTATTAGCGAAACAATTACAGTTGCTGAGCTTGCATCACGCATGGCCGTTAAGGGCGCTGAAGTTGTAAAAACAATGATGAAAATGGGTGACATGGTTACCATTAACCAAGTGATCGACCAAGAAGCTGCACAGTTAGTTGCAGAAGAAATGGGCCACAAAGTTATCATTGTTAAAGAAAACGAATTAGAGCAAACAGTACTAAATGACCGTCATGAAGATGGTAAATCTGAGCCACGTGCGCCAGTAGTAACTGTAATGGGTCACGTTGACCATGGTAAAACGTCAACGCTTGATTATATTCGTTCAGCAAAAGTGGCCTCTGGCGAAGCCGGTGGTATCACACAGCATATCGGTGCTTATCATGTTGACGTAAATGGTAACATGATCACTTTCTTGGATACTCCTGGTCACGCGGCGTTTACGTCAATGCGTGCTCGTGGTGCTAAAGCAACAGATATCGTAATCCTAGTGGTTGCAGCAGATGATGGTGTAATGCCACAAACTAAAGAAGCGGTTCAGCATGCGCGTGCAGCTGGTGTTCCTTTAATTATCGCTGTTAACAAAATGGATAAAGAAGGCGTAGACCCAGATCGCGTTAAGAATGAGCTTGCTCAACTAGACGTTATTCCTGAAGAGTGGGGCGGTGATACACAGTATGTGCATATTTCTGCTAAAACTGGTTTAGGTATTGATGACCTTCTTGAAGCGGTATTAAACCAATCTGAGTTGTTAGAACTTACTGCTCCAACTGTGGGTATGGCTGCTGGTGTTGTTATTGAATCTCGTCTTGATAAAGGCCGTGGTCCAGTTGCTTCTATCCTTGTACAATCTGGTACGCTTAACCAAGGTGACATTGTATTATGTGGTCTTGAGTATGGTCGTGTTCGTGCAATGCGCGATGAAAACGGTAAAGACATCAAGTCTGCAGGTCCTTCAATCCCAGTTGAGATTTTAGGTCTATCTGGTATTCCAGCAGCGGGCGACGAAGCAACTGTAGTTAAAGACGAGCGTAAAGCCCGTGAAGTTGCACTTTACCGTCAAGGTAAATTCCGTGATGTTAAACTAGCACGTCAGCAAAAAGCGAAGCTTGAAAACATGTTTACTAACATGACTGAAGGCAATGTATCTGAAGTTAATGTGGTACTTAAAGCAGACGTTCAAGGTTCAATCGAAGCAATCTCTGATTCATTGACTAAACTGTCAACAGATGAAGTTAAAGTGAAGATTGTAGGCTCAGGCGTAGGTGGTATCACTGAAACTGACGCAACCCTTGCTGCAGCATCTAATGCAATCGTGGTTGGCTTTAACGTTCGTGCTGATGCATCGGCACGTAAAGTAATTGAGTCTGAGAACTTAGACTTACGTTACTACAGCGTTATCTATAGCTTGATTGACGAAGTGAAGCAAGCTATGTCTGGTATGTTAGCACCAGAGTTCAAGCAAGAGATCATTGGTCTAGCTGAAGTTCGTGACGTGTTCAAGTCACCTAAAATTGGCGCTATCGCTGGTTGTATGGTTACTGAAGGTGTTATTAAACGTAGCGCACCAATTCGTGTACTTCGTGATAACGTGGTTATCTACGAGGGTGAGCTTGAGTCACTTCGTCGCTTTAAAGACGATGTTGCTGATGTTCGTAACGGCATGGAATGTGGTATCGGCGTTAAGAACTATAACGACGTTCGCGTTGGTGACCAAATCGAAGTATTCGAAACAGTTGAAGTACAACGTACACTTTAATTGTTCGTAAGCTAAGATAATAAATGGGGGCTCAGCCCCCATTTGTGTATCCATTATTTAAATAACTTATTTATATTTCTCAATGAGTTATAATTTTTAGAGTAGAGTCTAATGAGAGAGTTTTCTCGTACTGATCGTGTTGCTCAGCAAATTCAAAAAGAAATTGCTGTTATTTTGCAACGTGAAATTAAAGATCCACGTTTAGGTATGGTTACAGTATCTGCTGTAGAAGTATCACGTGATTTATCTTATGCAAAAATCTTTATTACTGTGTTTAACACCCAAGATGAAGATGCTGCAAAGCAAAGTGCTAAAGTATTAAATGAAGCGACCGGTTATATTCGCTCACTACTTGGCAAACGCATTCGTGCCCGTATTATGCCAGAGCTTAAGTTTGTGGTTGATAATTCACTGATGGAAGGCATGCGTATTTCAAACCTTGTTGATTCTATTATTCGTGAAGATAAAGCAAAGCATGTAGATGACGAAGTTGATAGCGTAGATGATGCAGAGCATATCGACGAAACAGACAGCGAAGAAGGCACTAATACAGATGGCAAAGCGCAGTAAAGGCCGTCCAGTTGACGGTATTTTGTTGTTAAACAAACCAATAGGCATTTCATCAAATAAAGCGCTACAGCAAGCTAAAAGTGTGTATTTTGCACAAAAAGCGGGGCACACCGGTGCCCTTGATCCGCTTGCAACGGGTATGCTGCCTATCTGTTTTGGTGAAGCGACTAAATTTACTCAGTTTTTACTCGATACTGACAAAACCTATGTAGTTCGCGCTAAATTAGGTGAACGTACGACAACATCAGATTCTGATGGTGAAATTGTCAGTACTAAAGATGTCAATGTGACGGCTGAGCAACTTAGCGAAGAAATTGCTAAGTTTTTAGGTGAGTCAGATCAATACCCGTCAATGTATTCAGCGTTAAAATATGAAGGCCGACCTTTATATAAATATGCGCGTGAAGGCATTGAAGTACCTCGCAAGTGCAGAAAAATCAACGTATTTAGTTTAACACTAGATGAGTTCGATGAAGCTAATAACGAAGTGCAAATGACCGCCCATGTTTCAAAAGGTACTTATATTCGTACTATCGTCGATGACTTAGGCGAAAACCTGGGTTGTGGCGCGCATGTGATCATGTTGCATCGCAGTGCGGTAGGGCATTACCCTGCTGACAAAATGGTGTCACTTGAGCAGTTAGAAGCGTTATTAGTAAAAGCGAAACAAGAAGAGCTTACGCCTTCTACTTATCTTGATGAACTATTACTGCCAATGGACACCGCATTAGTTGGTCTACCTGTGGTTGAGCTCAGTAAAGAGCAAGGTAGTTCTTTTAGCCATGGTCAGGCGGTTGTACTTGATATTGAACTGCCAGAAGGGGCAATTAAAGTGCTCGCTGATGGTGTGTTTATTGGCACTGGTGAACGTAATCCTGATGGCCATTTAAAGTCAAAACGTGGCTTATCAAATCAGCAAGAAACAACAGCGTAAAGTTTAGCTTGTAGTTATTGCCGTAGCTGGTAGAATACGCCCGCTAATCGTTTTGGCTGAATTAGTGATCGGCTAAGACACCTTTTAAATTTTATTTTTGGAGTTACTATGTCACTAAGCAATCAAGAAAAGATCGATATCATCGCAAAATTCGCACGTGCAGAAGGCGACACTGGTTCACCTGAAGTACAAGTTGCACTTCTTACTTTTGATATCAACAAGCTTCAAGGTCACTTTGCTGATCACAAGCATGACTTCCACTCACGTCGTGGTCTGCTTCGTAAAGTAAGCACTCGCCGTAAACTGCTTGATTACCTTAAAGGTAAAGACATTGCACGTTATACTGCGTTAATCCAAGAACTTGGCCTACGTCGCTAAGAACTAGATTACATAGAAAGGAGCTTTATAGCTCCTTTTTTTGTGCCTGAAATTTCTCACTCTCTCTGTCCACAACAATTAATTCTCTTGAAATATCAAATAAAAGCCACATAGTTAGTGACAGCAAAGCACACTTTTTAGCGCGCCTATTATCACCACTTTTATCTAGGGACTAAGCTCGCAATTTTGCATTACTTTGTTATATACTATGCGCGTAGATAAAAAGGTTTATCTACGCTTATTCACATCATTGCCAATTGTAGTACTTAATTGATTTCCAACTGAATACAATTATGTACTGTAATTGGTACTTTGATGGTAACTTATTAGAACACATTTAAGGAACATTTTAAGTGCAAGCAATTATTAAAGAATTTCAACTAGGTCAACATACAGTTACCCTAGAAACCGGTGCAATCGCTCGTCAAGCAGACGGCGCAGTACTAGCAAGTATTGGCGACACATCAGTATTAGTTACTGTTGTTGGTAAGCGTGAAGCACAACCTGGCCAAGATTTTTTCCCACTAACAGTTAACTACCAAGAGCGTATGTACGCTGCAGGTCGTATCCCTGGTGGTTTCTTAAAGCGTGAAGGTCGTCCTAACGACGGTGAAACACTTATTGCACGTCTTATTGACCGTCCAATTCGTCCACTTTTCCCAAATGGTTTTGTAAACGAAGTACAAGTTATTGCTACTGTTGTTTCTGTTAACCCTGAAATTCAACCTGATATGGTTGCGATGATCGGTACTTCAGCAGCACTTGCTATCTCTGGTATCCCATTCAGTGGTCCAATTGGTGCAGCGCGCGTTGGTTACATCAACGGCGAATACGTACTTAACCCAACGCTAAAAGAGCTTGAAGAAAGCCAACTTGATTTAGTTGTTGCTGGTACTGATAACGCAGTACTTATGGTTGAATCAGAAGCTGACGTACTTGCAGAAGACGTTATGCTAGGTGCGGTTGTATATGGTCATGAGCAATCTCAAGCTATCATCAACGCAATTAACGAATTCAAAGCAGAAGCTGGCAAGCCTACATGGGATTGGGCAGCACCTGAAAAGAACGTTGCTTTAGAAGATAAAGTAGCAGCAATCGCAGCTGATAAAGTAGGCGAAGCTTACCGCATCACTGATAAAGTGGCTCGTAAAGAAGCACTTGGCGTAGCTAAAGACGAAGTTGTTGCTGTATTAACAGCTGAGCTTGCTGAAGGCGAGTCACTAGACAAGCAAGAAGTTGGCAAAGTATTTGGTTCTCTTGAGAAGAAAATCGTACGTGGGCGCATCACTGCTGGCGAAAAACGTATCGATGGTCGTGAACCAGATATGATCCGTGCACTTGACGTAATGACTGGCGTATTGCCACGTACTCACGGTTCTGCAATCTTTACGCGTGGTGAAACACAAGCACTGGTAACAGCTACACTTGGTACAGAACGTGATTCACAGTTAATAGATGATTTAACTGGCACGCACAAAAACCACTTTATGCTTAACTATAACTTCCCTCCGTTCTGCGTAGGTGAAACAGGTTTTGTAGGTTCTCCTAAGCGTCGTGAAATCGGCCACGGCAACCTAGCTAAGCGCGGTATCCAAGCTGTAATGCCTACATTGACTGAGTTCCCTTACTCAATCCGTGTTGTATCTGAGATCACTGAATCAAATGGTTCATCTTCAATGGCATCAGTATGTGGTACTTCACTTGCACTTATGAATGCGGGTGTGCCAATTAAAGCGTCTGTTGCGGGTATCGCGATGGGTCTAGTTAAAGAAGACGAAAAATTCGTAGTTCTTTCTGACATCTTAGGTGATGAAGATCACTTAGGTGACATGGACTTTAAAGTAGCTGGTACTGCTGCAGGTATCACTGCACTACAGATGGATATCAAGATTGAAGGTATCACTCAAGAAATCATGCAAATTGCGCTTAAACAAGCAAAAGCTGCACGTTTACACATCTTAGGTGTGATGGACGAAGCGATTTCTGCACCATCTGAAGAGCTTTCAATGTTTGCTCCACGTATCTACACTATGAAGATACCACAGAAGAAAATCGCAGAAGTTATCGGTAAAGGCGGCGCAACTATTCGTCAACTTACTGAAGAAACAGGTACTACGATTGAAATCGGTGATGACGGTACAATCAAAATTGCAGCAACAGACGGTGAAAGCGCAGCAAATGCAATTAGCCGCATTGAGCAATTAACAGCTGAACTAGAAGTAGGTACTATCTACGAAGGTAAAGTTGTACGTATCGTTGATTTCGGTGCGTTTGTAAACATTCTTCCTGGTAAAGATGGCCTAGTGCATATCTCTCAGATCAGTACTGAGCGCGTAAATAACGTGACAGATCACCTATCTGAAGGTCAAGAAGTTAAAGTTAAAGTACTAGAAGTAGACCGTCAAGGTCGTGTACGTTTAAGTATCAAAGAAGCAATGGAATCAGCTGATGCACCAACTGACGCTTAATTGTTGATATTTAATCCAGATATTCTCTGGATAATATAAAAAGGGCTGTATAGCCTCTTTTTTTATGCTTTAATGAAACCTCTTTGGATAGCACTTGTCCTATCAGTTTGCTACTTATCTTGGTATAAAGGATTTTAATGATACTTAAACACATAGCCTTGGCATCGTTTGCTATTCTGTCTTTAAGCGCCTGTCAATCTACTTCGCAAGCACAACCGACTGCGATTGTGAATGTGCCTTTCACTGCGCCTTTAGCGTCTGATTTTCGTAGTGAAATAGCGATAGCTCGTTATTCTGAATTATTAAATCGTGCTGATCTAGCGCCAGATCAACAAGCAAAATTATTTTATGACCGTGGCGTATTATTTGATAGTTTAGGTATGTCTACCTTGGCGCGGATTGATTTTAATCGTGCTGTGCAATTGAAGCCCGATTTAGCCGAAGTGTATAACTTTTTAGGTATTCACCATACCTTGATGCAACAATTTGAAAAAGCCTATGAATTTTTTGATTCAGCGTTAGAACTCAATGAGCAACACGAATATGCCTACTTAAATCGTGGTATTGCTCTTTACTATGGCGATAGAGCAAATCTTGCAGCGGCTGATCTTAAAGAGTTTTTATCACGTTCGCCAAGTGATCCTTACCGGGTATTATGGCTTTATCTAGCGCAAGCAAGCGCTGATCCTGTGCAAGCTATAGCAAACTTAAAAGCCAACGCACAAGGGCTGGATGATAGTCAATGGGCGTATAGTTTAATATCACTTTATTTGGGCGATATGAGCGAGCAGAGCTTTTTAACAAGTCTTGCCGATGGTGTTAAAACTGAACAAGAATATGCGCAGCGGCTATGCGAAGCTTACTTTTATTTAGCTAAAATATATCAAGCTAAAGGGCTTGATTATCAAGCCGCAGATTTCTTTCGTTTAGCACTTGCCACCAATGTGCATGAGTTTGTGGAATATAAATATGCCCGTTTAGAGCTTGAGTTAATGGCTGGTGAAAACGACAGTTAAATTATTTATTAGCGTTGTTGTTATGCTGAGTTTGGGATATTTACCAAGCTCAGTTAATCAGCATCGCGATATTGCCTTTTGGCATGTAAAACATACCCCAGATTCTATTCTTATTAGTTATTATCGTTTTATTGACGATTTTAATGCTCAGCTTAATTCATTGACTGATGCTACCTTATACTTATTAGCTATAAATGCTGTTACAGATGCACAATTTGCTTGGGCACTGCGGTTACTAACAAATGATCAAGCACAATCGGCTTTACCTTTTTGGCGTGTTAGCGTGGCTCAGCAAAGTGTTGATAAGCGCCGCAGACTCAGTGCATTGTTACTGCAATCAGAACGTTGGGATGATTTAACATCACTGGCAGAGCAACACCTGTTGCCTGCAAGTCATGCGGCAGAACAATTAAAATTACACCATGGCGCCACACCGGCGAGTATTGACCAAAGCTTTGCCAGTCATGAGGGATTTTTATTATCCTTTTCACAGCTGCAAGCGCAACCGCAGTGTCAGTTTAATGTGTTGATGATGACAGATCATCGCCAAGGTTTAGCAAAACTTAATGCATTTAAAATTCGTTATCAACAACACCCCCAACCGAGCTCAGGCAGTTTTTGTTTTAGTAAGCCGATTTATTTAGGGGACTCCATAAACTGCCAACAACAGCCGCAACATGCCGCTAAATGTGATTGGCAGCCTTTAGCTCACAATAAAGCTTGGCCAACGGGCTTTGATTTTATAGTGATGATGACCGCAACTGGCTCAGGCAATGTGCAAGGTGGCATAATGCACTTAAACTCGGCGAGTTATTACGGTTTATTTTTACATGAGCTGATGCACTTTAACGGCTTTGAAGATGAGTATCCATTACCCGCAGCGAAGCAGGCGTGGTTATGTAATCAAAAAGGCTTGGTGGCGCCGAACCTTTTTATTGCCAATGATCTTACACCACCGGCTGGCTGGCAGCTAAGTGATAGCTGTCAAACACCAATTAAAGCATATAAACCAAGTCATAACTGGTCAATAATGCAATATCAACAAATCCCTTTGTCAGTGCATTATCAACAATTATGGTTGCAACAAATTACTGATCCGAGCTATCAACCACTACGATTTAGCGACTATTTTCAGCAATTTAAAGCACCTATGAACTTTATAAACAAAATGACAAAAAAAAATATTGAGGGATAAAGTTGTAAATAATATGCTGTCAGCACTAAAATAGTACAAAATAACAGCAGGTAGAAGGGCTTACTATAGACAAAATCGTCGCTGATCAGTATAACTATATACCTATAAAGCGTTTATTGAAGCTAAAATTAAAACCATCCGAAATGACCAGTACTAAACTAAAACTAACTAGCAGTGTATTGATACTCTTATGACTTCAAAAGGTTTCTCTCTATGACTTTGCTCTGGATACCCCTGTTATCCTTAATTGGCAGTGTTATTTCTTCCTGCACCGGCAAATTGACTCGTAATCAATCTACGAGCTTAACTATGCTAGCGCCTTTATGCGCCTTAGCAATTGCGATTTATCACACGCCAGCGGTTTTAGCGGGTGAGACAATTCGCTTTACCACTCAATGGATACCAGCGCTGGGTATGGAGCTGGCTTTTCGCCTAGATGGCTTAAGCTTATTGTTTATCTTTATGATCTTAGGGATCGGGTTGCTGGTTATTTTTTATACTCGTTATTACCTAAGTAATAATGACTCGATGCCAAAATTATACTGTTACTTAATGCTGTTTATGACTGCAATGCTCGGTATTGTGATGTCGAATAACGTGATTCAACTATGGCTGTTTTGGGAATTAACCAGTATTAGCTCATTTTTGTTAATCAGTTTTTGGTGGCATAAATCAGAGGCCCGCAAAGGGGCACGTATGGCATTAGCAGTCACTGGAGCCGGTGGATTAGCTCTACTAGGCGGCTTACTACTGCTTGGTGATATTGTTGGTAGCTATGATCTAGACGTTATTTTAGCTAGCAAAACATTGATCCAGTCACATGACTTATACGAAGTTGCATTAGTGTTGGTATTGCTAGGTGCATTTACTAAATCAGCTCAATTCCCATTTCATTTTTGGTTACCGCACGCAATGGCAGCCCCAACGCCAGTGAGTGCCTATTTGCATTCAGCGACTATGGTAAAAGCCGGTATCTTCCTGCTTGCACGTTTTTATCCAGCGTTAGCTGGAACAGATATCTGGTTTATTTTGGTTGCCATGACCGGCTTAACAACGTTATTGGTCGGCGCCTACATCGCTTTATTTAAGCATGATTTAAAAGGGCTGCTGGCGTATTCAACCATTAGCCATTTAGGTTTGATCACTTTATTACTTGGGTTAGATACTGAACTTGCCACAGTAGCGGCAATATTTCATATTATTAACCATGCAACGTTTAAAGCATCATTATTTATGGCCACCGGTATTATTGACCATGAAACTGGTACGCGAGATATGCGTAAGCTCAATGGTATGTGGCGATTTATGCCTTATACAGCGACACTGGCAATGGTTGCTGCAGCGGCAATGGCTGGGGTGCCGCTATTAAATGGTTTCTTGTCAAAAGAAATGTTTTTTGCAGAAACCTTACATCAACAAATACTAGGTTCTATGTCGTGGCTTATTCCTGTATTAGCAACTCTAGCGGCTGCTTTTTCTGTGGCATATTCGGCACGCTTTATTCACGATGTATTCTTTAATGGCGACCCAATCAATTTACCAAAAACACCGCATGAGCCTCCTCGCTATATGCGTGTGCCAATCGAAATACTAGTTGTGTTGTGTTTACTAGTCGGTATGTTTCCAAACTTTGTGGTTGATGGTATTTTGTCAGCGGCGTCGCTAGCAGTCCTTGGGGAAGCGACACCACAGTTTAAACTGTCAATTTGGCATGGTTTTAATTTACCATTGCTTATGAGTGCGATGGCTGTCGTGGGCGGTGTATTTATATATATTCAGCGCAAGCACTTATTTAAGTTTCAAGCATCACTACCTCCATTAAATGCTAAAAAAACCTTTGAGCGGTTTGTCTATACGATCATTAAGTGGAGTCAAGAAAAATCAGCAGCACCGAAAATGGTTCTCTGCAACGTTACATTGTTGTGATGTTGGGGGTCGTATTGTTGTGTGCTGGTTGGCCATTGTTTGAAATGAACGCTTTGGCGGGTACTGCGCCACGTACGCCGATCGATTTTCATAATGCCATTGGTGCAGGTTTAATGATCATCGGTGCCATTAGCACTGTGATTTGGCATCGCTCACGGATGGTATCGTTATTGATGATATCAATCGTTGGGTTAATGGTTTCAGTGGCATTTACTCGCTTCTCAGCGCCCGATTTAGCGCTTACACAGTTAACCGTAGAGGTAGTGACAGTCATTTTATTAATGCTGGCATTATTCTTCTTACCGCAACGCACACCTAAAGAGTCGAGTTCATTACGTATTTTACGTGATTTAGGGATTGCCTCAGCAGTGGGGGTGGTTATTGCCAGTATTTGTTATGCATTATTAACGCGTCCGCTTGAGTCAATTTCAGATTTCTTTATCGCCAATGCAAAAACTGGCGGAGGCGGTACCAACGTCGTAAACGTTATTTTGGTTGATTTCAGGGGCTTTGATACTCTAGGGGAAATCACGGTACTGGGGATTGCAGCATTAGGTATTTATAAAGTATTAACTAATTTACCATTGTTTATGCCAGCCAGTGACAGTGAAGGTCGCCCTTGGGCGCGAGAACGTCATCCTCTGTTATTAGCCAGTATTTCACAAAGTTTATTGCCATTGGCGTTATTAGTCTCTGCGTATATCTTTTTGCGCGGTCATAACTTACCTGGTGGGGGCTTTATTGCCGGGTTAGTCACTGCAATTGCCTTTATTTTGCAGTATATGGCTCATGGTTCAATTTGGATCTCTGAGCGCTTTGATGTGAACTATCGAAAGATCATTGCCTCGGGTATCGCCATTGCAATGTTAACAGGGCTAGGAAGTTGGGCATTTGGACGACCGTTTCTAACCACTTGGTTTGAATATTTTGATGTGCCATTTATCGGCAAAGTAGAACTGGCCAGTGCCATCGTATTTGATTTAGGTGTTTACATGACCGTAGTCGGCGCGACCTTAATGATACTCGCAAGCCTAGGTAAGTTAACCGCAGATACACCTAAGAAAGAGGTAAATATTTAATGGAACTGTTATACGCATCATGCGTTGGTGTACTGGTGACTTGTGGGGTGTACTTGATCCTAAGAGCACGGACTTTTCCGGTAGTATTAGGGTTAACGATGCTGTCATACGCAGTGAACTTATTTTTATTCTCTGCGGGGCGCTTAACTATTAATAAAGCCGTCGTGCTTGGTACAGGCACTGACTATGCCGATCCGCTGCCGCAAGCGTTGGTATTGACAGCTATTGTAATTGGTTTTGCAATGACCGCCTTTGTCGTGATTTTGGCAATTCGTGGTCGTGCTGATTTAGGAAATGATCATGTAGATGGTCACTTAGGTAAAATTGAACACAAGGAGCACAAATGATCCAGCATCTAGCTTCTTGGCCAATTTTATTACCTATGCTTGCCGGCATTATTTTACTGTTACCTCCCTGTGGGAAAAGTATTCCTATTCGTCGTGTTGCCTCTGTAGTCATGGCATTATTAAACACTTTCGTCAGTGCGCTATTATTATGGCAAGTTTTCCAGTCAGGCATTATTGTGTATGCCATCGGCGGCTGGCAAGCCCCATTTGGGATCGTGCTGGTTGCTGATTTAGTGTCAGTCCTACTGGTGTTACTAACGTCATTTCTAGGTTTGGCTGTTACTGTTTACAGCTGTATGGGAGATGATGAAAAAGGGGGCTTTTTTCATCCTTTAGTACACTTTTTAGTACTGGGTGTTAACGGTGCGTTTTTAACAGGGGATTTATTCAACCTGTTTGTATTTTTTGAAGTGCTGTTAATTGCTTCCTACTCATTACTAATGCATGACGGTGATAAACACAAAACGCGATCAGCCATTCAATACGTGAGTTTAAACCTGATTGGATCGAGTGTGTTTTTGATTGCACTGGGTATTTTATATGGTGTATTAGGCACCTTGAATATTGCCGATATGGCACAAAAAGTGTCGCAGTTACAGGGCGATGACGTCTACCTTGCAAAAATTGGTGGGTTATTACTGCTGGTTGTTTTTGCGCTAAAAGGCGCATTGTTACCACTGCACTTATGGTTACCCAATACTTACGCTAGTGCAATGCCTGTGGTGGCAGCATTATTCGCAATTATGACTAAAGTGGGTGTATACGCAATGCTGCGTGTCTATACCGTTATCTTTGGTGATGAAGCAGGACAACTTGCACACATGGCACAACCATGGTTGTGGGGCTTGGCCGTTGCAACTATTATAGTTGGCTCCATTGGTGTTGTTGCCGCGCAAGATTTACGTAAGCTCACTGCTAATTTAGTGATTGTATCGGTGGGGACGTTAGTCGCCTTAGTCGCATTACAAAACATTAATGCCACAGCGGCGCTGTTGTATTACTTAGTGCATTCAACCTTAGTGTGCGCGGCATTATTTTTAGTGGCCGACCTGATTGCTCATCAGCGTGGTAAAGTTGCGGATCGTTTTGCGCCAGGACGCGGCGTAGCGCAACCATACTTATTAGGCACGTGCTTTATTATTGCTGCTTTAGCTGTAGTCGGCATGCCACCACTGTCAGGGTTTATTGGTAAAGTGTGGATTTTAAAAACCACCTTAGATAGCGAAAAAGCATTGCTATTTTGGCCTGTTTACTTGCTTGCCAGCTTTGCATTATTGGTCGCATTATCTCGAGCGGGTACTACCTTGTTTTGGGAACGCAAACACCAAGACTGTGAACCGACTGAAGGAGTAAAAGCGCATCCATTGCAGATCACGGCAATAATTGCTTTATTAGTTTGTTTGCCTTTGTTAGTGATCTTTGGCGGCGCAGTAAGTGAATATATGATTGCTGCTGCTACGCAATTGCATGATATTACCGGTGGTATCAATACGGTACTTGGAGGGGGCTTATAATGCGTTTAGAATCACGTTTTCGTTGGTTACCAACACCTTTTCGCAGTGCATTATTGTTTGTCGTATGGCTGCTACTTAATAACAGCGTATCGGCAGGTCATATAGTGTTGGCTGTGATATTCGCTATTTTAATTCCTTTAGTCAGTTTTCCATTTCGCGAACCGCAACCGCTTATTATTAAGCCTGGTTTAGCGCTAAAGCAGTTAATTATCGTGATGTACGACATTATTACCGCCAATATGCAAGTCGCATTGCTTATTCTTGGGCCAGTTAAAAAACTGCGTCCCGCGTTTGTAAAAGTACCAATAGAGCTCAGCCATGCTATGCCTATAACTATTTTGGCAAGCACAGTATCGCTCACACCGGGCACCGTAAGTGCAGAGGTATATCCGATACCTGAATCTCTCGCTGAGGGTGAGCAACCAACGCAGCGTTATTTGCTTATTCATGTATTAGATTTAGATGACGAACAAGCATTGATCGACACCATTAAACAACGTTACGAAGCACCTCTTAAGGAGATATTTCAATGTTAGAAACGGTCTTTTTAATTGTTTTTGCAATGATTGGTTTATCGTTACTGCTTAACTTATGGCGTTTGGTGGTAGGCCCTTCGGTACCTGATCGCATTTTAGCGCTAGATACTATGTATATTAATACCATAGCGTTAATTATTTTATACGGTATGAGTATGGGCACAGGGTTGTATTTTGAAGCTGCACTGTTAATCGCGATGCTTGGCTTTGTAAGTACAGTAGCGGTATGTAAGTACTTGTTACGTGGCGACATCATCGAATAAAGGGTAATAACATGATCAGTGAATGGATAGTTTCTATATTATTATTAATCGGTGGTGCATTTATATTAATAGGCTCGATAGGCCTTATCAAAATGCCGGACTTTTTTATGCGTCTGCATGGTCCTACAAAAGCAACAACCCTTGGCATGGCTGGAATGCTAATCGCCGCGATGGTATTTTTTAGTAACACGCAAGATGGCGTTAGTGTCAAAGAATTATTGATCTCAATTTTCTTATTGATCACCGCACCGATCAGCGGTTACATGCTAATAAAATCAGCAATACACCATAAACTAAAAGCTAAGGATGGCACCAAAGGTTTGGATAACATCGAAGACGATTAATTTTTTGAAGATTGAAGATTGAAGATTGAAGATTGAAGATTAATATCAGCCCGTTAAGTTACTTTAACGGGCTTTTTATTCACGATTTTTATTTGTACACTCAAACCTATCATCAACTGCCATCACTTATAAATGCTAAAACATAAAAAACTTATTATCGCGTGCTTGCTGATATTATTGCCGTTGCTAGATAGTTTATTTATACCAACGGCTTTTGGGCTGCAATGGCATAATGCAAAAAGCATGTATTTACTCAGTGCTTATATGATGCCGATTAAATTAATATTGGTGACTATCGGTGGCTTTTTGTTAGCAAGCCACGGTCATCCCCATCATGACGAGCCCCGAGTTTGGTATGCTAAATTATTTGATATCAGCTTTTTTATATTGGCAGGGATCCAATTTATTGTCCTAGCAATCATTAGTGCATTGTATCTAGTGGTTGGCACTCAAGCCGACGACTACCGGCAACAGGGGAATATTAGTGTGTATACCTCGGATGTTGGCGCGTTTGGCAAAGCAACGCATTATTTTTCTTATCAATGCACTGATAAAAATGGCTTTTATAGTTTAACACCGATAGCCACCCTCGATTGGTTAGGGTCGTTCACATTTAGTGAAAAAGCGAATACCTTAATCATCAAGCATGACGATCACAGTGGTAAAGGCGAACAAATTAAACCAATAGATATCAGTGGATTTGGCTGTAAATACTGAGTTGTACCCAGCAACTTTGGGAAAAGTTGCTGGATGAGACGGCCTACTAGTTAGAGTTCTGATTATTTTATCTGTATCTCGACATCTTGCCCTGTTTGTAAACGTTCAGCACCACGCACAGCCACGTTATCTCCTGCATTTAAACCGTTATCTGCAATTGGCGAGACTTCGACAAGTGGCCCTTTTCCACTGCCAACGGTTACAGGTATTTTTATCGCTTGACTTTTCGCATCAATTTTAACCACATGTATGCCTTGCTTACGGATGATTAACGCATCTCGATTTACCAATAATACCGGATTTTTGCTGGTCAATGGCACGGTTACATCAACAAGTTGGCCAATTGCCCAAGCGTGTTGTGCATCTGCTTGTAAATTGGCGCGTATTTCAACTGTCTGAGAGCGTGGATCTGTAGATGGAATTACCGCAGTTATTATTGCTGCAGCTGTTTCTGGTTGCGATAAGTCACCCGCTTTAATGGGAAGTTCTATGCCTGTTCGTAAATATTTTAAGTATCTAACGGGTACATATATACGTACTTCTAAATGATGGATATCAAGTAGCGTAAGTAACTCATCAGCACGGTTTATTTCACGACCTGCGCGCTTAAAGCGCTCGCTTACAACGCCAGCAAATGGCGCACGAATAGTTGCTCTTGTTAGTTTGTCATCGATTACTTTAAGTTCGATCTTCGCAAGTGCTATGTCAGAGCGAGCCAGATCGTGCTTATTTTGCACTTCTTCTACTTGGCTTAGTGCGGCGCTGCTAGATTTTTCTAACTCTTTTAAGCGTTTTAGGTCTTGTTGATATAAACGTAAATTAATATTAGCGCGATTGAGCATTTCTTCTTGGCGTGCTTTATCTAATTCTAAAGGTAAGGTATCCATACGAACTAAAATATCATTTTTCTTAATCACGCTGCCAGGCTCGGCAACATAGATAAGACGGCCACTAATGCCTGCTGTTAAAGTAACATCGTCTTTGCCAAACAGTGTACCATTAACTTCTATTTCACTGGTTAACGGCGCTTTAGTGACCTGTGCAACAGTCACAGGAATAACGGCAAAAACAGGTGCTATAAATAAACAGTTACATAGGATGAAAGACTGCATGGCTAGTTTAATTCTATTCATGATTAGGTTCTCTATACTCATTGGCTTGTAGCTAAACTTTTTGCTGTATTGTTTACTGATTTATTATTTGACGCAGGCGGTGTGCTTCGGCCTAGCTGTAACAAACTAGGCATTAAAATGAGAGTGAACAACGCACTGATCGCCATACCACCGACTATAACGGTTGCAAGCCCTCTGTAAATTTCAGAGCCTACACCTGGCATTAGCATCAATGGCAGCATGCCAAATAAGCTCGTAAGTGTACTTAAGTAAACAGGCCTTGCCCTTAGTAATATCGCTTGTTTGACCGCCGCCTCACGACTTAAACCTGATGTCATCGCTACCTTAGTTTGATCCACTAATAATATGGCATTGTTAACTACTAACCCTAACAAAATGATAAACCCTATCATGGTGAGCAAATCAAGCGATTGAAAAGTAAATAGGTTTAAAATAAACAGCGCTAATACGCCACCAGCAATGGCTAGAGGCATAACCAGTAAAACCAACGCACTGTCTTTTGCGGATTTAAACAGTGCTGTCATTAATAAAAATAAAATAAACAACGCCAACACAAAATTCAGCGCCATTTCGGTCATCGCCGAATTCATTTTTTGTGCGTTGCCAGCCAATATTGCTCCCGCATTACTTGGCAGGCTAGCTCTGACTTTAGGCATTACCTGTTCGCTTAAAATTGCTTGCGCTTGTTGTAAGCTCATATCAGCAGGTGGAGTTACTACTATGCTCACTGTACGGCGACCATTTACCCGACGTAACTGAGTGGGTCCCACAGTACGTTCAATGTTGGCAAGCTCGCCAAGGCTTTGTATACCTGCTTGTGGGGTAACAATCGGCAGTGCTTTTAGTTCTTCTGGGGTTTGCCAAGGAATGCCTCGTAAAATGACATTCATGCGTTCATTACCATCAAAATATTCATTCACAAATAAACCACCAGTATATGCTTGTACTGCTTGCGATACATCTCGACGAGTCAGGCCTGCTTGGGTAATACGGCGATCATTAGGTGTTAGTCTAAGTTCAGGTTCAGCCATATCAAGACGAGGCTGTGGCTGGGCGGTAGCATCTGGTAGAACTTCATTGACGGCGTTTAGTGCAATTTGTGCTGCATTAACTAAGTCATCCATGTTCGGCCCGGTTAGGTCAATATTGATATCGCGGCCATCACCACCGTTTGCAACTTGGATCATTGAACCACGAAAGAAAAATACTTGCGTGTCGGGTAAATCAATAAAAATCTCTTCTTTGGCTACTTTCATTAACTCTTCGACTCGTTGTGGATCGGCTGAGTAAATAAAGCCACCTGCATTTGAGCCAAAAGCATAAAAATTAAAATCTTTAATGCCAGGTTCTTTTTCGCCATTGAAGTAGGGCATGAGTCGTTTTTTAACTCTGAGTAAGAGCTCTTCTTCCATAAATTGCACATTCCCACCTGGTGGCGTGACCAAATTGAAAAAGAAGCCATCAGTAGGCGCGCGTGGCATAAAATCGGTTTTCGGTAGCATAGTTAATGTTGCTATCACTGAGCCGCCAAGTAATACGATAATCCACATAATTTGCTTAACGCGAGTGTTCGTTAACTTCATAATAAAATTACTGAGCTTTTGCCAATAGTAATGATATGGGTCCGCTTTGATTTGCGCATCGGGCCATAGATGATTCGCTAATGGGATAAGTGTAATTGCGCATATCATTGATGTGATAACCGCTACAGAGAGTGTCAGTGCTAAATCAGAAAACAATTGCCCTTCAATACCAGCCATAAATAAAATAGGTAAAAATATTGCAACACTCGTTGTTGTTGATGCAAATAACGCCCCAGTAACTTGGGCCGCTCCTTTAAGCGCCGCTTTTTTATTATCTAGGCCTTCAGCGCGAAGTCTGGCGATATTTTCTTGTACTATAATAGCCGCATCTAACACTAAGCCAACAGCAAATGCCAGACCCGCGAGTGATATAACATTTAGACTACGGTCAAAAACATTAAGCGCTAAAAATGCCACCATCAATGAGATTGGAATAGTCGCTGCAATCACTAAAGTAGCTTTCAGGCCTCTAAAAAATAACCATAAAATTAAGCAAGACAAAATAACGCCAAGGCCTAAGTTACTTTTAACTAACGACAGTGCATTGCGTATATGCACCGAGGCATCAAAACTAAGCTCAATAGAGAGTCCATTCGCTGCCAGCGGCCCTTCATTTAGCTCTTTTATTGCTAGATTAATATCGTCAAGTAACGCAACCGTATTGGCTTTATTAGCGCGAGAAATACGGATGTAGTAGGCTGGTTTTCCATTACGTCCACTCATACCTAAGCGGTCAGAGTAAGTCCGTTCAACACTGGCTATATCGCCTAAATAAATAGGCCTATCATCTGAGTAACCAACGCGCATTTGTGCCATGCTAGATAAGTCATATTGTCCCGTAAAACGCACTGTATATTGGCGCCTACCTACATTAGCTAAGCCACCTGAAGTATCTCGTGAACTGGCAAGTACGTTACTAATTTTATCTAGGCTTATTCCTAAGGCTGCTGCTTTATGCGGATCAAACGTAATACGCAATTCTTTCGGGCGTTCACTGGCCAGATCCACCCGCGCAACACCTGGAATTTGCGCTAATCGTGGTTCGATAAACTCATCAATTTGTTTTTGAAACTGCGACATATCAAAATCTAAACTATCCGATTGATAATCTTTAGGTGTGATCAGTAAGGTTGCTGCCGCCTCACCATTATTTCCGCCAGCGAATACAACAGGGTCGAATGCGTCTAAAGGTAAAGGGGGAGCTTGATTAAGGCTGGTTAATACATCAAGCATGGCTTGTTGCATATTTTGGCCAACAGCAAAGGTTAGCGTAATAGCGCCATTGCCTCGGTTGATATTGGTATTTACTTCTAATGCGCCAGGTGTATTTTTAACTGCATTTTCAATGGGCTCAATGATAACCGATTCAATCTCTTCGGGTGCAGCTTGTCGCCAACCAGAGAAAATTGTAATTTGCGGTTGTTCAATATCAGGGGTTAATTGAATCGGCAACTTAAAAATGCTTAATATGCCAAACAACATAATTAGCACCAAGATAACAATGACACTCGCAGGGTTTTTTAGCGAACTACGTGTCAGGTTCATTGTGTGTCTTCCAATATTTGTTTTTGTGCATTGTAGTGATATGTAAAAAAAGCGCCACTATCATAAATAGAATGTATGTCAAAAAGTAACCAAGAAACCACTAAATCCGCCAAAAGAGGCAATTTTGTAATAACTTGTAACACTTTAAGTATAAATTCGGTGGCACTTTTTTAAGCGATCATTTTTAAGTTGTTTTGAGTTAGACTTACTAACAATATTTTTAATCGATAAAATGTTGTTTAAAAAGCAAGGAGCTTATCATGAAAAAGCATGAGCTGATTGACCAAGATGGACAAGCCGACTTTGGTATTTTTCCAGATGGAGTAGATGACATCAATTACTTGGATTTTGACCTGCGTAGTACTATGGGTAAATCCAGAAGTACGCTTTTTAAAAAGTTAAGCTTTAATCAATTTCAATTTATTAGTTTGAGTTGCGAGCAGTTAATTATTGGTTTAGCGATCGTTGATTTAAAAATTGCGAGTCAATGTTTTGTATATGTATACGACCCACAAACGACAGAATTCGATGAAGTCAGTTTTATCAGCTTACTGGCTTTAAATACGTGTATTGATAGCACACCAAACACCGGGCAAGCGACTTTTCGAAAAGGGCGTAACAGCGTAACTATTAATACAACCGCTAAGCCGCAAATACGCTCGGTAGAGGTAAATTTAAAGTCCGGGCTGAAAATTAGTGCCTGTATTGATGAATCGATAAATTATAACCCGCTTGCGGTGTGTGTTCGTGCCGGTTTTACAGGCTTTCATTTTACCCAAAAAACTGCCGCATTACCCTGTACTGGAACACTTCAGTGGCGTGGTAACAAATATGTATTTGAAGAGCTTAAAGTACTGGCAAGTGTTGATTGGAGCGCGGGTTTCATGCGTCGCGAAACCTTTTGGAACTGGGGGAGTTTAGCCTGCACATTAGCTGATGGCCGCCGCTTAGGTTTAAATTTAAGTGCGGGGTTATTGAAACAGGTTTTACCGAAAACGCCTTGTGGCTCGATGGCACGCTTTATAAAATTGATATGGTCGATTTTCAATTTGAGCGCTATGGTAATGCTAAAGCAACGAGTAAATGGCGGCTGCGTTCAAACGACGGTATCATCAATTTATACTTCGAACCAGCAGGTAAACGCCAAGATAAAACCAACTTAATTATTATCGCGACTAACTTCACTCAATACTTTGGCCGTTACTATGGTGAAATAACTCTTGCAGACGAAGTTATCACACTTAACGGCGAATGGGGATTTACCGAAGACCACTATGCGAAGTGGTAAAGAGTACTTAATACCAATCGACTTAAATATTTAACCACCCTAGCGAGCTAAATAAAGCGCTAACTGCGTTATAATTTTTTCAAGTAGAACAACTGCATGTCAAAATTTATGCCTTGTTATCACTGCATTTATCTGTCGCTATAAATGGTCAGTAACTTTACACGATTGGTATAACCTGACTATCGTTTAAAAATGAACTTAACATCTATCCCAAGATCAGCTCGTTGCCGCGTCACTAAATTCAATCGATTTGTTCAACGACTATAGTGCTTAATGCACTGTGTGATAAACCAAATCGAATCTTGTATTAGGTAAACACCGACAGCACCCAACGTGAGTAAAGTCGCGGCAGCTTGCAACAGCAAATGCTGCGACACATGCTTCGCCAGCAAGCCGTTCTCCCCAGCAGTGAGCCAAGTCCCCAAAAATCTCACTGTAACCAAATTGCTCAGGCGTGAACCCCAGCGCTGCGAAATTAAATCCACCCAGTTGGTAATAAGAAAAAAGGAAATGTTGTAAAGTGCCACCAACAATTACCACTGACATTTTTTAACTAACTCAAACCAAGAACGAGTAAACTTTTTAGGGAGGATTTTCTTTGGTGGTACGATAGGGACTTCGAGCTTTTTAGCAAAGTAACGGTGTACAAAGGTTTTCATTTGATCGCTTTCTAATTGCTCGTAAGCTATTTGCAATTGTGCTATGTCCTTTCGGCTAACATAATTTCCTTTAAGTTTTTTAAAACGCATTTCCAGCCACAGTAATAAAGCTTGTTTAGCCTCATTGGGAAAGGCATGGGTTAAAGTGGATGTGGGTCCGTATAACCTTTCAAAGTTTATTGTTTGATCTTGGATCAAAAATACCATTAACAGATTTAATCCTGCAGAAATTTGTCCCGCTCGCTTGTCAATAATTTGATAACGGCTTAAGGCACTACGAAAATAATGTTCAGCTTCTGGGATTTTATTCTCATCAAGTGCCAAATAGCCCAAGTTACTTTCTATCATGGCGACAACATTAGGGAGGTTTAAACGCACCGTGAAATTATAGCTTTCGGCATATAGGTTACGCGCTTCGTCATTGTTATTTTGTGCCATAGCGACCAGTGCCATACTGTTGGTAAGCGTCAAGCGTTGACGATCATTTTCAGCGTATTTATAACCACATTGAAAACTTAGTTGGGCATCGTCTAAATACTCTGCATAGCGTAGCCAAATACCTAACGCACTCATAATAGACGTTATTCTCTTTTTGAAATAAGGGACTTGCTGCTGACTAAATATCGCATCTACAGACTGATGAAGGCGGTCAAATTGGCTGGTCGGAACGGCTGCTCGGGCGTTAATAAGATGCCAACGAATAAATAACTCAGGTGAAACTTTATCGATATCGTCAAGATTTTCAAGAATAATAATAGATTGCGCTGGGTTGACCACAAGGTAGTCTTCAGCTTCGTTTAACTTATTTTCAAAAGTGCTTAGTTCAGTAGCAAAAGCTTGCTGAAAACCAAGTAACAGGAACCAACATATAACGAAAAGCCGTAACAACTTGATCTCAATTACTTAATGATGTGATTGATAATTATAGTTGCCGCAGTCATACAAATCAAAGCTAATAAACCAGAATAAGTTCTTAGCTATCAAGTATGTTGTATTTAAAGGTGATATTTATCATAAAAGAGAAAATAACACAGATAGAAAAAGCCCTAGATCTATATAGATTTAGGGCTTTCATTTATTTACTGTTAATGTCAATCAGCTTATCGTTTAGAACTTTTCAGCTCTCTATTATTCGTCTATCGATCTCAATAATGCATTAATCCCTACTTTTTCGCGGGTTTGCTGATCTACTTTTTTCACGATAATTGCAGCGTACAAGCTGTGAGTACCGTCTTTTGATGGCAGTGCGCCTGGAACAACCACTGCACCTGCTGGTACGCGGCCGTAGTGGATCTCGCCAGTTTCGCGGTCGTAAATGCGAGTACTTTGGCTGATGTAAACACCCATTGAAATAACAGCGCCTTCTTCAACGATCACGCCTTCTACAATTTCAGAGCGTGCACCAATAAAACAGTTATCTTCAATGATAGTAGGATTGGCTTGTAATGGCTCTAAAACGCCACCTATGCCAACACCTCCTGACAAGTGTACGTTCTTACCAATTTGTGCACACGAGCCTACAGTGGCCCATGTATCAACCATAGTGCCATCATCAACGTAAGCACCAATGTTTACATATGATGGCATCAATACTACATTTTTACCGACAAAGCTGCCTTTACGGGCAACAGCGTTTGGTACAACGCGCATGCCACCTTGCTGAAATTGCTCCGGTGTATAGTCGCTAAATTTCAGTGGTACTTTGTCATAAAACTGGTTTACGCCGTCGTTCATTGGTTGATTGTCACGAATACGAAACGACAGTAACACGGCTTTTTTTAGCCATTGATGGACAACCCACTCACCACTGATTTTTTCAGCAACGCGTGCGGCACCACTATCAAGTAGCTCAAGTACATCGATTATGGCTTGTTTTACATCACTAGGTACTGTGCTCGGGCTGATGCTATCACGGTTATCCCAGGCGTTTTCAATGGTGGTTTTTAAATCTGACATAAGATCCTCTTATTCGGTTTCTGCGTTGAGTTTTTTACGCAATGCTTGATGAATTTTTGCTTGTTCTTCGTCGGTAAGAGCTTGGTATTCGTTATTCGATACCACGAAGAAATCTTCTGCACGTTCACCTACGGTGGTGATCCGCGCGGCGTGTATATGTAATAAATGGGCTTGAAACACTTCGGCAATTTTGGTTAATAAGCCAGGAATATCTACCGCTTGAATTTCGATTAAGCTGCGGTCTCTACGCGGGTGAGGGCGCAGGATAATTTTTGGTTTAATATTAAAATCTTTAAAGCGTTGTGAGCGGTTCTTTTTAAAGCGAATTTTCTTTTTCGGATCAGCAAGCGCTTGATCAAGGCCGCGTTTGATTGACTGCGCTTGAGCGCTGGCAATCGGGTCGCCACTGACTTCAAGTACGACAAAGCTAAACAGCACATAGCCGTCGCGAGTGGTGAGCACTTGAGCATGTTGAATTTGCGCTTTTTTAGAGCCGATCACACTTACTAAACGGGCAAATAAACCGCCGGAGTAGGGGCTATAAACAAAAATCTGTGTACCGCCGTGCATGGCTGTATTTGATACCGCAACACTGGGTTGGCTTAAATCAACGCAGTTTAGTAAATGTTCGGTGTGCCATGATAGTTGTTGTTCACTAAAGGCCGTAAAGTAATTTGCTTTAAAACGGCTCCAAATTAAATCAATCTGATTTTCATCATAGCCATTGTTGATTAACCGTTGTTTGGCTTGATGCTTTTTATCGCGAATTTGGTCGCGCTGATCCATAGGATTTTCAAGGCCTAACCGTAACGCCCTTTGAGTATGCAGGTAAAGCTCACGCAACAAGGTGTTTTTCCAATCATTCCACAAGTTGTCGTTAGTGGCGCGAATATCTGCGACGGTTAAGCAGTATAGATAATCAAGTTGTCGTTCGGTTTTAACTCGAGTAGCAAAGTCTTTGATCACATCTGGGTCATTAATATCTTTACGCTGTGCAGTTACAGACATAAGTAAATGGTTACTAACTAGCCAAGCAATCAATTTGCCATCGGAAGTTGAAAAACGGTGTAATTTGGCAAAAGCAATGGCATCAACAGCACCGAGTTCTGAGTGATCGCCGCCACGGCCTTTGGCAATGTCATGGAAGATACCCGCTAAATACAGTAGCTCGGGCTTGTCCATGCGGGTGACTATTTCACAACAAATAGGAAACTCACTGACGTTTGCTTTATCAAAATATTGATAAATGTTATTGATCAACTTGTGAGTATGTTCATCCACAGTATAAGCGTGAAATAAGTCAAATTGCATCTGCCCAAAAATGTTTCGCCACTGGGGTAAATAAGCGGCAAGCATGCCGTGCTTGTGCATTAAAGTAAATGCACGACCCATGCCGTTAGGGTGTTTAATTAACCGTAAAAATGCTTCGCGACAGGCGGCATAATCTTGCAAATCTCCTAACAGGCGACGGCGCACTTGGCGAATGGTACGGATAGTACTTGGGTAAATATGGGTAATTTCAGGGTTATCGGCAATGTGTTCGAACAATACAAATAGTTGATCACGGCGAAAGAACACGGACGGATTTTTTACCCTAATTTGATGGCCAACACGTTCGAAATTACGATCGAGTTCAACCACTGCTTGTTCGTTACTTTCCGGTAAAATGCTTTGTTCAAAATATGATAACAACATTTGATTTAGCTCACGGACCCGGCTCATGATCCTAAATAATCGCTTCATCATCCGCTCAACTGAGGCTTTACCATCGCTACCAAAGCCAAGTAAATCAGCAGCCAGTGGTTGATGATCAAATAACAACCGGTTCTCAGAGCGTCCAGCCGCTAAATGCAGCGCAAAACGGATATTCCAGAGATTTTCTAAACACTCTAGGAGCTCTTGGTATTCTTCATGAGTGAGATAGCCGTGGCTAATAAGCTCTTGTAAGGTTTCGGCTCTAAAATGTTTTTTAGCAACCCAAATGATGGTTTGCAGATCTCGCAGGCCACCAGGATTTTCTTTGATATTTGGTTCGAGGTTGTATGCTGTACCGTGACATTTTTTATGACGCAGTTGTTGCTCATGTACTTTTGCTAAAAAGAATTCGTCAGAGTGCCATACAGGCGTATCAAGAATATGCTCTTTGAGTTTTTCATATTCAATGTGATTACCGAACAGTAGTCGACTTTCAAGCAAGCTAGTGGCAAAAGTTACGTCGGCACGTTTTTGCTCAATCGCTTGCTCAATGGTACGCACACTGTGGCCAATTTCTAAATTAAGATCCCAGAGCATGGTCACAAATTGGCCGATTTTTTCACACACGGCATCACTAGGTTGCTCAGTAACTAGCAGTAAAAAATCGATATCTGAATAGGGATGCAGCTCACCGCGACCGTAACCGCCAACGGCGATCAAGGCTAAATCTGGCTCATGGGCTAAATCATAAACATGAAACAGTTTAATCAGTAAGCGGTCGATAAACTCAGCCCGGGCATTAATCAAATTACCGACTGGCTGTTTTGAAAACTCGTTTTGTAACCATTTATAAAAATAATTAGAACAATCGCGATAATCGGTTAATTGCTCAGCATCGCTGAGCAATTTTTTAACTTTATTGGGTAATGCCACGTGGGCTGGCTCCTTAGCATACTAATTTCACCCTAAGTCGGGTGAGTCAGTATTTAATGTTCAATGATCCGGTCAATCGTATCATCTGATCGAAGCGTTAAAATTTCAACACCATTTTCAGTTACTAATAAGGTGTGTTCCCACTGCGCAGACAAGCTACGGTCTTTAGTAACCACAGTCCAGTCATCTTTTAGTAGTTTACACTGGCGTTTACCCGCGTTAACCATTGGCTCAATAGTCAAACACATACCTGCTTTTAGGGCTTCGCCAGTTCCAGCGCGGCCATAATGCATTATTTGTGGTTCTTCATGAAACTCTGCACCAATACCATGGCCGCAATATTCACGAACAATTGAGTAGTTAAAGCTCTCTGCATATTTTTGAATCGCTTCGCCGATATCACCTAAACGCACGCCTGGTTTAACCATTTTTATTGCTAAATAAAGGCTTTCTTGCGTTACTTCAGCAAGACGCTTGCCTTGGATGTTTGGCGTGCCAACATGAAACATTTTTGATGTGTCGCCGTGGTAGCCATCTTTGATAACCGTGATATCGATATTGACACTGTCGCCATCTTTTAATGCTTTGTCGTTAGGAATACCATGGCAAATTACATGGTTTACTGAGGTGCAAATTGATTTAGGAAAACCATGGTAATTTAGTGGGGCAGGAATTGCCTTTTGCACATCGACAATATAATTATGACAAATTGTATTTAGTTCATCAGTGGTTACACCGGGAACTACATGTGACTCTATCATTTCCAGGACATCTGCCGCTAAGCGCCCGGCTACACGCATTTTCTCTATTTCTTCAGGGGTCTTGATCACAGCACTCATGGAGGCTCCATTGTCGAGTTTTACACATTTATCGTCGCACAAATTTTGCACGCGACGTTGAATATTTGTTTTTAATATGGTATAAAGCGCGCCGTCTTTTTACAAATAAATTCTTAAATGATTTTTTGTATTTAAGGCAAACACAATTTTATTTTAACACACACACGTATCGTCACATACACTTGGGTGCATTTCAGTTTCATTTAACTGCGGTGTTGGTGCTATGGGGTATGTGGAGGCCTAACCCTAAACTAAACAGAGGAAATACAAAATGGCAAACGTTTCAATGCGCGACATGCTTCAAGCTGGTGTTCACTTCGGTCACCAAGCACGTTACTGGAATCCTAAGATGAAGCCTTTCATCTTCGGCGCACGTAACCGTGTTCATATCATCAACCTTGAGCAAACTGTTCCAATGTTCAACAACGCACTTAAGTTTTTAACTGGTGCTGCGTCAAACAAAGGTAAAGTTCTTTTCGTTGGTACTAAGCGCGCAGCAAGCGAGTCGGTTAAAGAAGCCGCTATCGCTAGTGATCAGTATTACGTAAATCACCGTTGGTTAGGTGGTATGTTGACTAACTGGAAAACAGTTCGTCAATCAATCAAGCGTCTTAAAGACCTTGAGATCCAAAGCCAAGACGGTACTTTCGAGAAGTTAACTAAGAAAGAAACGTTAATGCTTAACCGCGAAATGGAAAAGCTTGAAAAGAGCCTTGGCGGTATCAAAAACATGGGTGGTCTTCCTGACGCACTTTTCGTTATCGATGCAGACCACGAGCACATCGCTATCCGTGAAGCTAACAACCTAGGTATTCCAGTTGTTGCGATCGTTGATACTAACTCTAACCCAGACGGTGTTGATTTCATCGTACCTGGTAATGATGATGCTATCCGTGCAATCAACCTTTACACAGGCGCAGTTGCAGCAGCAATCACTGAAGGTCGTGAGAGCAATATCGTTGCTCAAGCTGAGAAAGACGACTTCGTAGAAGCTGAGTAATTAGCTGTCATCAAGTCTTCATCTAATTTTAGATGAAGACTTGCTATTCTTGTAGAGCGGGTAACCCGCTTATCTAAACCTGAATTCAGATTTGAGGATTTACTAATGGCTGTAACTACTGCCCTAGTTAAAGAATTACGCGAGCGTACCGGCGCTGGCATGATGGATTGTAAAAAAGCGTTAACTGAAACAGATGGTGACATCGAGTTAGCGATTGAAAATATGCGTAAAAGTGGCGCTGCAAAAGCTGCTAAAAAAGCAGGTAACATTGCTGCTGAAGGTACTATCATCATCAAGCAAAATGCAGGTGTTGCAGTACTAGTTGAAGTTAACTGTCAAACTGACTTCGTAGCAAAAGACGTAAGTTTCTTAGCATTTGCTAACAAAGTTGCTGATGCTGCTATTGCAGAAACGATTTCTATCGAAGACTTACAAGCTAAGTTCGAAGAAGATCGTGTTGAACTAGTTACTAAAATTGGCGAAAACATCAACGTACGTCGTTTACAGTACATTGCTGGTGAGCAACTAGTTGAGTACCGTCACGGTGAGCGTATTGGTGTTGTTGTTGCTGGTGTTGCTGATGAAGAAACACTTAAGCACGTTGCAATGCACGTTGCTGCTTCAAACCCAGAGTACCTAGCACCTGAAGATGTACCTGCTGACGTTGTTGAAAAAGAAAAGCAAGTACAAATCGAAATCGCGATGAACGAAGGCAAGCCTGCTGAAATCGCTGAGAAGATGGTTGTTGGTCGCATGAAAAAATTCACTGGTGAGGTTTCTCTTACTGGTCAAGCTTTCATCATGGAACCTAAAAAATCTGTTGGCGAAATTCTTAAAGAGAAAAACGCAACAGTTACTGGCTTCGTACGTGTAGAAGTTGGTGAAGGTATCGAGAAGAAAACTGAAGATTTTGCTGCTGAAGTTGCTGCACAGATTGCTGCTGCTAAAGGTCAATAAAATCGATTTCCTTTGACGAAAAAGTGAGTTAGATGAAATTATTCTGTTATTTGCTTTTGCGTCATCGCTGAAAATTCTTTAAAATAACCGCGCTCTTTATGTGAAAATCATAAGCGCGGTTATTTTTTATCCTTTTTTTATAAAGTTGGCCCAAATACTATGACAATCAATCGTAAACCTATTTTTAGACGCGTTCTTCTCAAATTAAGCGGTGAAGCACTGATGGGAGACGAAGGCTTCGGCATCGACCCAAAAGTATTAGATCGTATGGCGCAAGAAATCAAAGAGCTTGTAGAACTCGACGTAGAAGTGGGTTTAGTTATCGGTGGCGGTAACTTTTTACGTGGCGGCTCACTTGCTGAAGCAGGCATGAATCGCGTAGTTGGCGATCATATGGGGATGCTAGCAACTGTCATGAATGGTCTTGCAATGCGTGATGCGTTGCACCGCGCATTTGTAAATTGTCGTTTAATGTCAGCTATCCCACTTAACGGTGTGTGTGATGCATACAATTGGGCTGAGGCAATTAGCTTATTAAAAACGGGCCGTGTAGTTATTTTTGCAGCCGGTACTGGTAATCCATTCTTTACAACGGATTCGGCCGCGTGTTTACGTGGTATTGAAATTGAAGCCGATACCGTGATTAAAGCCACCAAGGTTGACGGTGTTTACAGTGATGATCCGGTAAAAAATCCAGAGGCGACACTTTACCGTCACTTGAGCTACAATGAAATCATTGAAAAAGAATTAAAAGTAATGGATCTTGCGGCATTCACTCTTGCGCGTGATCACAAGATGCCGTTGAGCGTATTTAATATGAATAAATCAGGCGCTTTAAAGCGTGTAATTATGGGCGAAGAAGAAGGCACTCTTATCTCTTCACAAGCCTCAGATGAAGTTATTAACTAGATTAGGATTGAACCGTGATAAACGATATTCAAAAAGATGCTGCAGAACGTATGCAGAAAAGTGTAACGGCACTTAGCAGTCAACTATCTAAAATCCGTACTGGCCGTGCTCATCCGGCAATATTAGATGGCATTATGGTGCCATATTACGGCGCACCAACGCCATTGAACCAAGTTGCCAATGTAACAATTGAAGATTCACGTACACTTGCGTTAAGTGTATTTGATAAATCGCTTGCACAAGCGGTAGAGAAAGCAATCATGGCATCTGACTTAGGTTTAAACCCAATGTCAGCAGGTTCTGTGATCCGTGTACCACTTCCTCCGCTAACTGAGGAACGTCGTAAAAACTTAATTAAAATCGTTCGTGGTGAAGTTGAAAGCGGCCGTGTTGCAATCCGTAATATTCGTCGTGATGCTAACGGTGACGTTAAAAACTTATTGAAAGATAAAGATATTTCTGAAGATGAAGCGCGTCAATCTGATGATGAAATTCAAAAGCTTACGGACAAATTCATTAAAGAGATGGACACTCAATTAGCGGCGAAAGAAGCCGAGTTGATGGAAATCTAAGCTAGTAAATTTATTAGTTTTGAAACGCCGTCTGGGGTATACTAGGCGGCGTTTTTTTATGGAATACTCGATATTTATGGTTCTTAACGCTGATAAAATTTCCCAGCAATGTTTACCCAAGCATGTCGCTATAATCATGGATGGCAATGGTCGTTGGGCACAAGCCAAGAATAGGCCACGTGTGTACGGTCATAAAAAAGGCGTGGATGCGGTTCGTCAGTCTGTGCAGTTTTGTACTAAATTAGGAGTAGAGTCATTGACTCTATTCGCTTTTAGTAGTGAAAACTGGCATCGCCCCGAAGATGAAGTCAGTACCTTGATGGAGCTGTTTTTGTTTGTGCTGAGTAAGGAAGTTAAAAAGCTACACAAAAATAATGTTAAGTTAACCATTATTGGTGACTTATCTCGTTTTTCAGATACTTTGCGCAGCAAGGTTGATGCAGCACATGAATTAACGGCTAATAATACTGGTTTGCAACTGAATGTAGCGGCAAATTATGGTGGTCGATGGGATATAACAAATGCTGCAAAGCAATTAGGTAAGCTGATTGCTGCAGGGACGTTAAACCCTGATGATATTACAGAGCACGATTTAGCCGCCCATATGAGTATGCAAGATCAGGCTGAACCTGACTTGTTGATCCGTACTGGTGGCGATTTACGCATAAGCAACTTTTTATTGTGGCAAGCTGCTTATGCTGAACTTTACTTTACCGATACGCTTTGGCCTGACTTCAATGAAGCAGCTTTTGCTGATGCTATCGCTTGTTACGTTGCCAGAGAGCGACGGTTTGGTTGTACTGGCGAACAAATAAAACAATTACTCGCTGAAACCTAATTAAAAAGGGTAACACTTTGCTAAAACAACGAATTTTAACCTCTTTAGTGCTAGCGCCTTTGGCACTGGTGTTGGTTTTTTATACACCTCTTACATTGTTTAGTTACATTGCTGGCGCGATTGTTTTATTAGGCGCGTGGGAATGGTCGGCATTTATGGGGTTATGCGATAAAGTTAAACGTTTTTCGTTTGTGACGTTTATTGGCTTGTTACTGGTACTGCTTAATTGGCATTGGCCAATTGATGGACTGTGGGTCGACGGCCAGCTCGTAGGAGACGCAAATTATATATTCACACTGTCATTTTCGTGGTGGATTGTAGCCACCTACCTAGTATGGCGCTACCCAGCAATGGCTAAAGCATGGAACGAAGGAGTGGTTATGCGCGCTATTGCCGGTATTCTCACCTTAGTACCGCTGTGGCTTGCGCTTAATACACTGCGCAGTGCTAACTATGAGCAATCAACGCACTTTGGTTCGATGCTTATTTTAGTGGTACTGGGGATCGTATGGAGTGCTGACATTGGTGCATACTTTACGGGTAAAAACTTTGGCAAGCATAAGTTAATGCCAAAAGTGAGCCCTAATAAAACCATTGAAGGTTTAGCTGGTGGCTTAGTTGCTGCGGTAATTTTTGTTTTAGCGTTTTGTCATTTTACCAATGTAGATATGTCTGTTTGGCCAATTTACGCGATTATGACTGTATTCATCGCGTTATTCTCAGCTATTGGCGACTTACTCGAAAGTATGTTTAAACGCGAAGCTGGTCTTAAAGATAGTGGCTCATGTTTGCCTGGCCATGGGGGTATTTTAGATCGTCTTGACAGCCTAACTGCTGCAGCCCCCATTTTTGTGTTGTGCTATGCATGGACACTTAGTTTATGAGTTGTAGACAACAACTCGTCATTCTCGGCGCGACAGGTTCCATTGGTTTAAGTACCTTAGATGTTGTTGCGCGTAATCAAGAACAGTTTGCTGTATTTGCACTTGCGGCAGGTAATAATAGTGAATTGATGGCGCAATTGTGTATTGCTCATCAACCACGCTTTGCAGTGATGGCAGATGACAGCGCTGCAGCTAAGTTAAGCCAACACTTATCGGGCAGTGGCTGCAAAACAGTGATCCGCAGTGGCATTGCCGCCATGAGTGAACTGGCCGCTCACCCAGACGTTGACGCGGTAATGTCGGCGATTGTTGGTGCAGCAGGGCTCATACCTACACTCAGTGCGGTAGAAGCAGGTAAAAAAGTATTACTGGCGAATAAAGAATCTTTAGTCATGTCAGGTCAGTTGTTTATTGATAAAGTAAAACAACATAAAGCCACTTTACTACCGATTGACAGTGAACATAATGCCATATTCCAGTGCCTGCCAAGTGCACTGCAAGGCTCTAAAACTAATGCACAGTTACATGAGCATGGGGTAAGTAAAATTTTACTTACCGGTTCTGGTGGGCCTTTTTTAACGTGTGATATTGCCTCTTTAAAAGACGTTACTGTGGCACAAGCCGTGGCGCATCCAAATTGGTCTATGGGACAAAAGATATCTGTTGATTCAGCCACTATGATGAATAAAGGCCTTGAGTTTATTGAGGCTAAATGGCTATTTAACTGCCAGGCAAACGATATTGAAGTGGTCATTCACCCGCAAAGTATTATTCATTCAATGGTGCAATACCAAGATGGCTCGGTGCTAGCGCAAATGGGGAATCCAGATATGCGTACACCGATTGCTCATGCTTTAGCATACCCACAGCGTATTGATGCTGGAGTAACACCACTGGATTTTTCACAGCTTGCTGATTTTACTTTTACGAAACCAGATTTTGCCCGCTATCCCAATTTACAATTAGCTATTGCTGCGTGTAATGCTGGACAAGGTGCTACAACGACAGTTAATGCTGCCAATGAAATTGCTGTGCAGGCATTTTTACAAGGGCAGATAGGCTTTACTGATATATACCGCATTAATGCACAAACATTAGACACAACGGTTGATGTAAACGTACACACGCTCGATGAAATTCTTGAATGTGACCGTTTAGCTCGACTTCAAGCGACGCAACTCATTGCAAAGGTAGTACGCTAATATGTTCGATTTTCTGTGGAATTTAGGTTCTTTTATTCTAGCGCTGGGAATTTTAGTAACAGTGCATGAATATGGCCATTTTTGGGTTGCCCGCAAAGCGGGTGTGAAGGTGTTAAGGTTTTCTATTGGCTTTGGTAAACCGCTAATAAAATGGCACGATAAACACGACACTGAATATGTCATTGCAGCAATTCCTTTAGGTGGCTACGTGAAAATGCTTGATGAACGTGTTGATGAGGTGTCAGCTGAACAACGTCACTTATCATTTAATGCCAAGTCAGTACAAGCGCGTATCGCGATTGTAGCGGCAGGCCCGCTGGCTAACTTTATATTTGCTATCTTTGCTTTAGCTGCGATGTACATGGTTGGGGTTCAATCGGTGAAGCCGGTGGTTGGCTCAGTAAATGAGGGTAGCCGCGCTGAGCAAGCCGGTATTACGCCAAGTCAGCAAATTATAAAAATTGGCGATGATGATATTGCTACCTGGCAAGATGCTACGTTTGCGTTAATGGCCAGCCTAGGTGATAAAAGCGTTGCAGTTACCGTGCGTGACGAGCAATTTCAAGAACAGGTTAAAATGCTTGATATTGATGGTTGGAAACTTGATCAACAAGATGTGCCACCATTAGCTTCATTAGGTATTGTACCGTTTCGTCCGCAGGCGACTTTAACCGTTGCCACAATTTCGCCAAACTCTGCTGCAGCAGACGCTAATTTACAAGCAGGCGATGAAATTATCGCAGTAAATGGTGAAACAATAACCAGTTGGACGCAGTTAGTTAATGTTATTCAGCAATCCGCTAACAAATCATTACAATTTAGTGTAAAAAGACAAGATAGTATAGAGCTGCTAAATGTTACGCCGAAAGGACAACGTAATAGTGATGGCTTGCTACAAGGCTTTTTAGGTGTAGCGCCGGTGGTTGAAACATGGCCAGATGGTTACATTGAAACTAGACATTATGGTCCACTCGATAGTATGGTGCTGGGCGTAAGTGAAACATGGCGCTTGATCAGCCTAAGTTTTGATATGATTGGTAACTTAATTACTGGTCAAGTATCAGTGAAGAATTTAAGTGGTCCAGTTGGTATTGCTGTTGGAGCGGGAACTAGCGTAAGCTATGGCTTAGTAGCGTTTTTAGGCTTCTTAGCATTGATAAGTGTAAACCTGGGCGTATTTAATTTATTGCCCTTACCAGTGCTTGATGGTGGGCACTTAATGTATTACATAATTGAACTTTTTCGTAAAAAGCCGGTCTCTGAAAAGACACAAGAATTTGGTTTTAAAGTGGGTGCCTTGCTACTCATTTTTCTTACATGTTTCGCTTTGTTCAATGATGTATCGCGATTGTAAGCAATTGCGACAGTCTCGAATTAAAACACGATTGTAAAACACCGCTAAAGTATAATTTTAAGGTGTTGAGCGGTAATACCGTTGTAAAGGATAAAGATAATAAAATGGCTATAAAAAAACATTTGGCAGTAACAAGTTTATTAGGTGCTAGCTTTGCAGCCCTAGGCCAAAACTCCTTTATTGTTGACGATTTAAAAGTTGAAGGCTTACAGCGCGTTGCGTTGGGAGCGGCATTAACACATATTCCTATTAATGTGGGTGATAATGTTGATGACTACACAATTTCAAAAACGATTAAGTCTTTGTATAACTCAGGTCACTTCGACAACATCAAGGCACTACGTGATGGCAATAATGTTATTTTTAAAGTAACAGAGCGCCCAACAATTAGTGTTATTGAGTTTGAAGGTAATAAAGACATTAAAGACGAGCAGCTTACTCAGTCGCTTGATCAGCAAGATATTCGCCAAGGTGAACCACTGGATAAAACTGTGGTGGATAACATCGAGAAAGGCTTAATAGAGTTTTTCCACAGTATTGGTAAATACAACGCTAAAATTGATGTCAGTATCACTAAGTTACCGCGTAACCGCGTTAAGCTAAAACTTGAGTTTGATGAAGGCGATGCCGCATCTATTCGTCAGATCAACTTAGTTGGTAATGAATTATTTAGTGATGAAGACTTGTTAGCACTTGCTGAGTCACAACAAGATTTACCTTGGTGGCAGTTTATGGGCAGCGATCGCTACCAGAAACAAACCATTGAAGGCGATCTCGAGAAAATTCGTAGTTATTATTTAGACCGTGGTTACTTACGTTTTAATATTGACTCAACACAAGTATCAGTTAGTCCTGAGCGTGAATCTGTGTATGTAACAGCTAACATCACCGAAGGCGTAAAATACAAAGTGAAAGGCTTTGACTTCATTGGTGATTTACTTGGCCGTGAAAAACTGATCAAAAGCGTTATTCCACTTCGTGCCGGTGAACTTTATAATGGCTCAGTGGTTACCTCATCTGAAGAATTTATCAAAAGTTATTTAGCGCGTTTCGGTTATGCGAATGCGGAAGTTCGCACCATTCCTGAAATTGACGATGAAAACAAAGAAGTTCAGTTAACACTCTCAGTTAATCCTGGTCAGCGTGTTTATGTTCGTCGTATTATCGTTGGTGGTAACCAAAATACCGCAGATGAAGTATTACGTCGTGAAATGACCCAGCTGGAAGGCGCCTGGTTATCGAATCAGAATCTTGAGCGTTCAAAGCTACAAATTCAACGTCTTCCTTACATGGAAAGTGTTGATTTTAATGTTGTGCCAGTCCCTGGTATAGATGACCAAGTTGATGTCGATTTTACTGTTAAAGAGCAATCAGCAGGTAGCTTTAATGCAGGTCTTGCTTATGGTTCTTACTTAGGTCTGCAATTTAATATCGGTGTTACTGAGTCTAACTTCTTAGGCACGGGTAACCAGATTGGCTTTAACATCAATACCTCGCGTGGTTCAGAACGTGTTAGTTTATCGTATACCGACCCTTACTTCACCCCAGATGGTGTGTCGCAAGGCAGTAGTATTTTCTACAGTAATTACGATGCAAGTAAGTTTAGCCTCATCGATTACAAATCGAAAAGCTACGGGATTGGTACTAATATAGGATTCCCGATTGATGCGGTAAACCGTATCAACTTTGGTGTACGTTGGATCCAAGAAGAATTATCTGAAATTGCTGAATATGAGCAAACTCGTGTTATGCGTGAGACCTTCTTAGACCCGAATAATCCAGATAAAGGATTTGATTTTACTAAGTACGAACTCAGCGTTGGCTGGTCTCGTGTGACAGTAAACCGTGGCTTATTCCCAACTGCAGGTTCGCGTCAAACATTAAACTTAACAGGTACTACGCCAAACTCTGATTTAACTTACTTTAAGTTAAACTATGACTCGCGTTTTTATTGGCCGCTTTCGAATAACCATCGTTGGGTATTCTCAACCCGTGCTGCGCTTGGTTATGGTAACGGTTATGGCACAACCAATGGTTACGACCAAACATTGCCATTCCAAGAGTACTTTCGTATAACAGAAATGGAATTACGCGGTTTTGACCGTAATACTATATTGCCGCGCGCAATATCACGTACGCCACAGTTAATTCCGGGCACTTCGTTGCCAGATGGTGGCCTAACAGGCAATATAGGCGGTTCGCCAGAGTTTGATGTGTTAACACCACAAGGGCGTATTGGTGGTAATGCTAAAGCGGTTGCTGGCATGGAGTTAATTGTGCCAACTCCATTCTTGGATGAAGATAATACCAGTTCTGTACGTACCAGCTTCTTTATTGATGCTGCAAACGTATGGGATACTGAATTTAACGTTGATCGTTATAAAAATTTAGGGCCGGATGAACGCGCTAAGCTTGAGGATTATTCAGATCCGCTGCGCTTTAGGGTATCAACCGGTTTATCACTACAATGGATCTCACCTATGGGTCCTATGTTGATTAGTTTTGCGTATCCATTGCAACAAGAAGAAGATGACGATACGAAGACCATCAGCTTTAACATTAGTAATACATTCTAAAGGAGTTTTTTGTGAAAAAATCATTTAAATCATCGGCAATTGCCATTTTAGCTACACTTATGATGGGTACTTCTGCAAGTGCTTTTGCACATAAAGTAGGTATCGTAGATATGCAAGAAATCTACAAACAAATCCCACAAATGGCAAAAGTTGAGCAAACATTACAAGCTGAATTTGCTGAGCGTCGTCAAGAGCTTGAGAAGTTGCAGGGCGATATCCGCTTTGAAGCAGAAAAATTCAAGCGTGAAAGCACTACGATGAGCCAAGCGCAAAAAGATGCCCTACGTGAAAAAGTGGAAGGTATGCAAAAAAATCTTGCTGAAAAAGGTCGTCCTTTAGAGCAAGAAATTAAAGTTCGTCAAAATCAAGAATTAGCTAAAGTTCAAGGTCTTATCATCAAAGCAATCGAAGATATTGCCAAAGATGGTAAATATGATGAAGTTAAAGTTAAAGATACTACTATCTACTTTAACCCTAAAACGGTAGTTGATTTATCAAGTAAAGTTGTTGATCAAGTAAGTAAGCAATAGAACTTATTATATGCATAATTATACGCTTTCGCAGATTGCGGAACTTCTAGGCGCCGAGCTTGACGGTGACGGCGCTTGGGAAATCTCAAAAATTGCTACACTTGCAAATGCCCAATCTGGGCATATTGCATTTTTAGCGAATAAGAAATATCGCTCACAACTTAGTGATACTCAAGCGGGGGCAGTGATCTTATCTGCCGCAGATGCAGAGTATTATCAAGGTAATAAGCTCATCGTTGCTAACCCCTATGTTTGCTACGCGAAATTAGCTCAGTTACTCGATACCACGCCACGTTCAGCGTCATCAGGTATACACCCAAGTGCGGTGATCCACCCTGATGCCACGGTTGCAAGCACAGCCGCTGTTGCCGCTAATGCGGTGATTGAAGCCGGAGCGGTAATTGGTGATAACGTGCAAATAGGTGCTAATTGCTTTATTGGTGAAAACACAAAAATTGGCAATGGCACAAAACTGTGGGCAAATGTCAGTGTTTATCATGATGTAGAGATTGGCAATGATTGTTTATTTCAATCAAGTAGCGTAATCGGCAGTGATGGCTTTGGCTATGCAAACGATAAAGGACAATGGATAAAAATCCCTCAGCTTGGTCGCGTTATTATTAGTGACAAGGTTGAAATTGGTGCAGGTACTACGGTTGATCGCGGCGCAATAGACGACACGATTATTCACAGCAATGTGATTATCGATAACCAATGTCAAATTGCTCATAATGTTGAAATTGGTTCAGGCACAGCAATTGCTGGCTGTACCGTGATAGCTGGTAGTACAACTATTGGTAAAAATTGCCAGATTGCGGGGCTTGTAGGCATAAATGGTCACATAGATATCTGTGATGGTGTTATACTTACGGGTATGAGCATGGTGACTAAAGCGATTACGGAACCTGGTGTTTATTCCTCAGGGCTTCCACACTCTTCAAATAAAGAGTGGCGCAGAAACATTGCCCATTTACGTAATCTGCCAGAGATGAAAGTTCGCCTTAAAGCGCTAGAGACTCTGACTAAGTCATTAAACGTTGATCATTAATAAGGATGCTATTTTGGCAAACGAATTAAATAGCCTTGATATACAAGAAATTTTAAGCTTACTTCCGCATCGTTACCCGATGCTACTAGTTGACCGTGTGCTTGATTACACCCCTGGTGAATCATTACATGCAATTAAGAACGTAACTTTTAATGAACCGATTTTTACCGGCCATTTCCCTAACCAGCCAATTTTTCCTGGTGTATTAATTTTAGAAGCCATGGCACAGGCAACCGGTTTATTGGGTTTTAAAACTGTCGAAAATCGCAGTGAAAATGAACTATACTTATTTGCAGCGATAGATAATGCGCGCTTTAAACAACCAGTAACGCCTGGTGACACCATGCATTTACACGTTCAATTTTTAAAAGAGCGTCGTAATATTTGGAAGTTTGCAGCAGAAGCAAAAGTTGATGGCAAAATAGTATGTAGTGCCGAAATCATGTGTGCGAGAAGAGAGCTTTAATTGTGATCCATCCTACAGCGATAATCGAATCAGGTGCAAAGTTAGGTAATAATGTATCAGTTGGCCCTTACAGCTACATTGGCAACGATGTGGTTATTGGTGACAACTGCATTATCGAATCCCATGTTGTGGTCAAAGGTCCGTCAACAATAGGTTCAGGAAATCATATATTTCAATTTGCGTCTGTAGGTGAAGCCTGCCAAGACAAAAAATATAATAATGAGCCAACCACACTTATCATTGGCGATAACAATGTTATTCGTGAATGCGCGACTATCCACCGAGGTACAATTCAAGACCAAGGTGTGACTAAGATTGGCAGCAATAATTTATTTATGGCTTACACTCACGTAGCTCATGATGCAGTGATTGGCGATAACGTTATTTTTGCTAATAATGCATCTGTTGCAGGCCATGTACATATTGGTGACTGGGTTATCTTAGCGGGTAATTCAGGTATTCATCAATTCTGTAAAGTGGGGGCACATGCCTTTGTAGGTATGTACTCTGGCGTCAACAAAGATGTGCCGCCGTTTGTAACAACCATAGGTACGCCAGCAGGTCCTGTTGCAATTAATACTGAAGGCATGAAACGCCGTGGTTTTGAAAGCGATGAAGTAATGGCAACACGTCGTGCTTATAAAACATTATACCGCAAGAGCTTAGGTGTTGAAGAGGCACTTGCAGCGCTTGCTGATGATGCCGCTAAGTACCCAGCAGTACAGTTAATGGTTGATTTTGTGAAAAATTCTGAACGCGGTATTATTCGTTAATTCGTTTATGCTGTGTATAAAAGCCACCAGTTATTAAGTTAACTTGGTGGCTTTTTTGTATTCACTGTTTTGTATTTACTTTAATTCAGTTGCAGCTCAGTTGATACCTGCTACCTTTATGCATTCTAAGGGAGCGTTGAATTTTGATTAAAGCACTTTTAATTAGCTTAGCACTGGCTATTTTAGCTGGCTGTAGTAGCTCGCCGACAAACTATTCTGCAACAAGCACAGGTATTCGTGAGCAGGGAAATGCTAGCTTTTATGCCGATAAATACCATGGTCGGCTGACCGCTAGTGGTGAAAAGTTTGACCAACAAGCCATGACTGCGGCGCACAAACAGCTCCTTTTAACAGCAAAGTTAAAGTCACAAACACAGCAAATAACCGTTCAGTGGTCGTTCGAGTGAATGATCGCGGTCCTTTTATTCGCGGCCGTATCATCGATTTAACAAAGCATGCGTTTGAGCAACTCGCAGAGCCAAGCTCGGGCGTTATTAACGTAACCGTTGAAGTAATTGATTAAAAGCGTGTGATCAAGTTCACGTACTCAGGTTGCTCTGCTAATAGTTGCTGATGCGTTGCAATCGCTTTTATTTGCCCTTGCTCTAACCAAATTACGTTATCCATATTGGCAAGTAAGGCAGGGTCGTGAGTTATGCTGATCACAGTACAGTGCTGCATGCTGGTTAATATCGCATCCATAACTTGATGCTTCGATTGATTGTCGAGGCCTTCGGTTGGCTCATCAAGCACTAAAATAGCCGGTGCTCTGAGTAAGGCTTGCGCTAACGCTAAACGCCGCGATTGCCCACGCGACAAACTTCTGCCACCTGTGCCTAAGCGGGTGTCTAATCCTAGTTTTAACTCGCTAAGCCAATCACCTAACTGTGCTTGTTGACAGGCTGTGCGCATTTGTTGTTTAGTTGCTGAGGGCGCCGCATAGCGTAAGTTTTCAGCAATGGTGCCATCAAAAATATGATGTTGTTGTGCGACTATGTTAATCAGTTCGCAGCGATTTTGTTGACTGATCGTGTTAATTGCTATGGTTTTGTCTGCTGAAGTTAGATTTATCTCACCATTTTGCTGTGGCCATAAACCACTGAGTAAATTAACCAGCGTACTTTTCCCACTGCCGCTTTGCCCCACAATCGCGACTTTTTGCAGTGGCTCAATCGCAAAACTTAAGTTGTTAAGCGCAAAAGTATCACTGTGGTAACAATAACTAAGATCTTTAAATTCAAGCCCTAAAGGTTGCACTGATAACGACTCCTGAACGCTTGTAGTTTCAGGGCGCAGTTTATCTTCTAAATCAAAAATACGCTTTGCAGCGCTTAGCGCTACGGGCAATTGAATAAACGCATTTGGCAGCGTTAGCACCGTTTCAAAACTAGCAAGCACAAATAAACTAAGCATTGCCAGTTCAACATTGGCCATAGCTCCGCTGTAAACTAGCGGTGCAATTATCATAATGGCACCGAGCATACTCAGTTGTACTATTAATAGTGATACGCCATTACTATGTGCTTCGGCGCTATGGCGAACAAATAGTTGCCGATTATAGCGTTCACTGGCTGCCCGACATTGCTCAATTTGTTGCTCGGTGGCTTGATAGATAGCCAGCTCTCGTAAGCCACTTAGGGTATCTGATAATTCAGCACGTAAAGTCGCCGAATAGTGAGTTTCGAGGTCGGCAGTTTGCTGAAGTTGTTTACTCAGTATGATCGGCAGGGCAACGCCTACTATTAAGAGTGCAGTAAAGCATAGTAGCGCTACATTACTGTTGTAGGCTGCCATAATTGCAACCACAATTGGCACGCTGATTAGCGCAACAATCATTGGTAATAATACGTTTAAGTAAAATTTATCGAGCGCTTCAACGTCATTTTGCATGCGGTTAAATAGATCGGCGCTGCGGCTCATGGCTAAATCAACATTGCTTAGCTGGCTTAGCGTGTTAAAAACACTGACACGAATTTCACTTAATAATAAAAATGTGGCGTTGTGGGTTACCAATCGCTCGCCGTAACGAGAGGCGGTTCTTACGATTGCCAAAAATCTAATTGTGCCGGCTGGTGTGAAGTAATTCATTTGCGTGCCGGCCAAGCCAGCCGCAGCCATGGCGGCTAAAAACCAACCAGAAATAGCCAATAAGCCAACGTTTGCCAGTACTGTTAAGGTTGCTAAAAATGCCCCTAACAGCATTGCACCTAGGTGCGGTCTACACAGTTTTAATAAACGTAAAAAATTAGTCATGCTGTTTACTCCTTGCATGCACTAAATCAAACAGCGCGCCTTGGTTATCGATGAGGGTTTTAAAGCTACCTTGTTCAATAACAGCACCATCTTTCATTACAATAACTTGTTTAGCTTGTGCAATGGTATTTAAGCGATGGGCTATCACCACAACGAGATGTTGCTGTGCATAATGATTGATAGCCGCTTGCACCTGTTGCTCAGTTTGGCTATCGAGGTGTGCGGTTGGCTCATCAAGGATCAAAATTGGCGCTTGTTTTAAAAATGCCCGAGCTAAAGCGATCCGCTGCTTTTGCCCGCCTGAGAGTCCTTCGCCTTGTTCACCAATTTGAGTGTCAAAGCCCTCTGGTAATTGATTGATAAACTCAAGTGCACCAGCTTGCTCTGCTGCAGTTTCTAGCTGCGTGAGTGTGGCATCCGGTTTGGCCAATAGTAAGTTAGCTTTGATACTGTTAAACAATAAAGTAGGTTGTTGTGGGATCCAGGCAATATGTTGCTGCCATTGCTTAATGTGTGATGCGGCTAATTGTTGTTGATTTACCGTAACAGCACCGATCACCTGAGGATGAAACCCTAATAAACAATCGAGTAAGGTGCTTTTACCAGCACCACTTTGACCAACGATGGCATACAGGCCTGTGCCTGCAAATGTTAGGTTTATATTGTTAACGCCTTCATTACTTTGTGGGTAATGAAAATTTAAATTATCAATATTTAGTTGTTCGATACTTGGTAAGTTTAAGCTATTTTGAGTATTTGGTTGTATGTTCTCAAGAGCCTTAGCAGGGAGTGGCTCATTCAATATTTTTAGCATATCAGCGGCGGCACTAATCCCTTCTAATCGGGCATGGTAATGGCTGCCGAGTTGGCGCAGCGGTAAATAAAACTCCAGGGCAAGTAACAGTACAACAAAGCCGGTCGAAAAATCTAAGGTACCAAAAAACAACCGAAAACCGATTATCACCGCTACTAACGCGACACTAATGGTCGCTAAAAACTCGAGTGCGAAAGATGATAAAAATGCGATTTTTAATACGTTTAAAGTCGCATGGCGAAAGTCATCGGAAATTTTGGCAATTTGTTTTAGTTCGCGCGTAGTCGCATTAAATAACTTTAGTTGGGTTAAGCCTTGTAAGCGGTCAAAAAAGTAATTACCCAACACAGCTAGTTGTTGCCAACGTTGTTGATTCAGTTGTTCTGCTTTGTGGCCAACCAAAATCATAAAAAACGGAATTAGGGGGCGGTGAATAAAAAAATCAACCCAGCTTTCCAATCGGTAGGAAAAATCACCATCAGGATAGCCAAAGGAATAAGCGCACTGTAAGCCACGCTCGGTAAATAATTAGCATAATAATCGTGCAGTGCTTCAACACCATTGTGTAGGGTGTTTAAAGTCGCGCCATGACCTTGTTGTTCAATATAACTTGGCCCAAGTAAGGTGAGTTTCTCGAGTAAAGCATGGCGCATTGCAGTTTTAATTTTAAGTGCGGCTTGGGCACTTATGCGCTGCGAAAATCCAAGCAATATTCCGCGCCCTAAAATCAATGCTGCTAATGGCCAAAGTAAAGGGGTAATAGTGGCTAAATTGGCGTGTTCAAACATCACTAAATGAATTGATCGTGCCACTAAATAAGCACTGGCAATCATCAATAATGCGTTAAATGTTCCTAGCGCAATACTGATTTTTAAAAGACTGCCAGCGTGATTGGAATGCGTTTTTAAAAACGCGCGTAGCGTAGTTTGCTGCGCGCGATTTGGTCGGGGGTTAGTCGTCATTTTGGCGATTAAGCCTATCGTGTAATTCTTGTTCGTCGTCAGCGATACTGTCTTTGTTCTGGCCAAATTCGTACCACATAACGTTGATCACACCTAACGTACAGGCTAATAAAACACCGAGTATCCAAGCAAAATACCACATAGATCAAATCTCCTTAGTAACTGCCATGGCTGTTATTTTCAATTTCTTCTACGGTTACTTTGCGCCACATTTTCACATAACACCATGTGGTGTAAAGTAAAATAAGTGGCACAAAAATACTTACTGCAATAAACATTACATTCAATGTTCTATGGCTAGAAACCGCATCCCATATTGTTAAACTAATATCAGGGTGATTACTTGATGGCATAATAAATGGGAATAAGGACATTCCAGCCGTCATGATCACACCGCCAAGCATTAAGCTTGTTGCTATTAATGCCAGGCCCGGTCTATTAATTTTTGAACATATCCACGCTAATGCAGCCATTAAAAAAGCGACCGCAGGGAACAGCATAGTTAAAGGCAGTTGTTGATAATTGTTTAACCAAGCACCTGCAGAGGTGGTTACTGTTTTATCTAGTGGGTTTGCAAAGCCTTGCGTATCACCCATCGAGATTATTTGGTAACCATCAAGATTAGCAATCCAAATACCTGCAACAGCAAATAACACGATGAATGCTAACAGTGCATAACGACCATATTGCGCTGAGCGACGAGCAACATCACTGTCTGTACGCAGCTGTAACCACATACCGCCATGGGCAAGTAACATAGTTACGCTGATCAAGCCGGCTAATAAGGCAAATGGATTTAATAATGCAAAGAAAGATCCTTGGTAGCTGGTTCTAAGGTATTCATCAATACTAAATGGCACACCTAAAAACAGATTGCCAAAGGCCACGCCAAATACCAGAGCAGGAATGGCACTGCCAGCAAATAAGCCCCAATCCCAATTGTTACGCCAGCGTGGAGAGTCAATTTTGCTGCGATAGTCAAAACCCAAAGGTCTAAAAAATAAGGCAAACAATACCAACATCATAGCAAAGTAAAAGCCCGAAAATGCAGCCGCATAAACCATCGGCCACGCTGCAAATAAGGCACCACCTGCGGTGATAAACCATACTTGGTTACCATCCCAGTGTGGACCTATCGTATTGATCACCACACGGCGTTCACTGTCGGTTTTACCAACTAACTTGATAAGCATAGCCACGCCCATGTCCATACCATCGGTGATTGCAAAACCAATTAACAATACGCCGATGATAACCCACCAAAGTAACTTTAACGTTTCATAATCGAAAATCATGATTTTGCTCCTTGCTCGTCAGTTATTTGGTCGCCATTAGTATGGTCATCTAAATGTTCAAAGTGATATTTACCAGTGTGCAATGAACTTGGTCCTATTTTTACAAATCGCAGCATCAGCCAGCCTTCGACAATAGCAAGGCCGGTGTAGAAGACGATAAAGCCGGTTAAGCTTATTAAAATATCATTGACAGTCAGTGACGAGGTCGCTAAAAAGGTTGGCAGTATTTCAGAGATTGCCCACGGCTGACGGCCATACTCGGCAACTATCCAGCCAAATTCAATTGCTATCCAAGGTAGAGGGATACTCCACACCGCAGCCCACAATAACCAACGTTTTTGTTCAATCACACGATGTGCATTGTAATAAAAAGACAATACAAATACGCCCAGCATAATCACACCACAGCCAACCATGATCCTAAATGACCAAAACATCGGGCCTACTTGAGGGAACGAATCTTTAACGGCTTGCTGAATTTGTGCTTCAGTTGCATCCACTACATTTGGTGTATAACGCTTTAACAATAAGCCGTAGCCTAAATCAGCTTTGAGGGTGTCAAACTTAGCAATATTCTCAGCTGAGTCATCACCACTGCGCAGTTTTTCAAGGTATTTATAAGCGATCATACCGTTACGAATACGCACTTCGTGTTGTTTTTCTAAATCATTAATGCCGGTAACTTGCTCATCTAACGAGCGGGTCGCTATTAAGCCAAGCGCATACGGGATTTTAACGGCGGCATGGGTCACCTGTTTATCAGAATCAGGGATCCCCACTAACGTAAACGCAGCGGGTGCTTCCTCGGTGTGCCATTCAGCTTCAATGGTTGCCAGTTTTACTTTTTGTACTTCACCGACTTCATAGCCTGATTCATCGCCAAGTAAAATAACACACAATACTGAGGCTAAACCAAAGCCGCTAGCGACTGAAAAAGAGCGTTTTGCAAAAGCGAGATCACGGCCCTTAAGGATATACCAACTACTGATCCCCAATACGAACATGGATGCGGCAACATAGCCCGCAGACACAGTATGAATAAACTTAACTTGTGCGACAGGGTTAAACACAAGCTCGGCAAAACTCGTCATTTCCATGCGCATAGTTTGATAGTTAAATTCAGCACCGACAGGGTTTTGCATCCAACCATTAGCGACTAATATCCACAGCGCAGACATATTAGTACCAATAGCCATTAAAAAGGTTGCACCTAAATGCTGGCGTTTACTGAGCCGCTCCCAGCCTAAAAAGAACATACCTACAAAGGTCGATTCTAAAAAGAATGCCATTAGCCCTTCTATTGCAAGGGGAGCGCCAAATACATCGCCCACATAATGAGAGTAATAAGACCAGTTAGTACCAAATTCAAACTCCATGGTAAGGCCTGTGGCTACACCAATGGCGAAGTTAATGCCAAATAGTTTACCCCAAAACTTGGTCATATCACGGTAGATTTCTCGGCCGGTCATTACATAAACCGACTCCATGATCACTAAAATCCAGGTCATACCTAGAGTCAGTGGTACAAATAAAAAGTGAAACAGGGCGGTGACAGCAAACTGTAATCGCGATAGATCCACAAAGGTTTCATCTATCATTTTTTATAGCTCCTTGTATGTGCGGGCGAGTCACAAAACAAATAAAGTAAGCAAAAGTTAGTTAATTAAGTTTCAGTAATTATTGAAACTTTATGCATTATTCTCTTTTGGTTAATTATTGTCAATCACAACATGGATAAATATTACCCCATTATGATTAATGCGACGCTTTTTAATCGGCTTTAGTTAGTGAAACACAGAGCTTAACTATTTACCAATATATGTTTGAAAAACAGGCAAATAGTTCTGATTGTATCAGTAAAGGTACGTTGCTGAAGGTTTCTCTAATTTATTCAGGGTGTGTCATTTAATCGCGCAGTAAAACAAGCTAGACTACTGCCTATGACCGTCTTGTTGACTTGTGAATAAAAAACAGCCATGAATAAAGATAAACAGCCACTACGTATAGCGATTGTAGTTGGAGAGCTCTCTGGTGATATTTTAGGTGAAGGCCTAATTAAAGCATTGAAACAGCGCTACCCTGATGCCATTTTTGAAGGTATTGCAGGGCCGAAAATGCAGGCGCAAGGCTGTAGTAGCTTATTTGATATGGAAGAGTTAGCTGTAATGGGCTTAGTGGAAGTGCTAGGCCGATTACCGCGGTTATTAAAAATTCGCAAGCAACTAGTCCAACACTTTATTGATAACCCGCCAGACGTTTATATAGGTATTGATGCACCTGACTTTAATTTACGGGTTGAAAAGCCGTTAAAAGATGCTGGGATTAAAACGATTCAATATGTAAGTCCATCAGTGTGGGCATGGCGAGAAAAACGTATCCACAAAATCAGCGCTGCAACCAATATGGTGCTGGCTTTATTACCGTTTGAAAAAGCATTTTATGATAAACATAATGTGCCATGTACTTTTGTTGGCCATACACTGGCTGATGATATTGCCCTTGAGCATGACGACAGCGCAGCGCGTCAACAATTGGGTTTAAGCCTTGATGATAAAGTACTGGCATTATTGCCAGGTAGTCGAGGCTCAGAAGTAGGGTTGCTTAGTGAAACTTACCTTAAAACAGCGGCGGGCTACAAGCTAAAAATCCTGATTTAAAAATAGTGGTGCCATTAGTAAATGAGCAACGCAAAGCACAATTTAGTGCTATTTTGGCAGCTACAGCGCCACAACTAAATATTCAGTTGTTGGATGGGCAATCGAACCTTGCAATGCAAGCGGCAGATGTGATTTTAATTGCATCAGGTACCGCGACCCTGGAAGGGATGCTTTATAAAAAACCTATGGTGGTTGGCTATAAAATAAAAGCCCTAAGTTATTGGATTTTTAAAAGTTTATTCACTTTTAATATTAAATACTTTTCGTTACCAAACTTATTAGCTGACGAAGAGCTAGTGCCTGAATTTATGCAGCATGATTGCAGCGTTGAAAACCTAACGAACGCCCTTGAACCAATGCTAAATAGTGATAATCGCGAGTTAAAAGCGCGTTTTTTAGCCATTCACCAGCAAATACGCTTAAATGCTAGTGAGCAAGCAGCCACTGCTGTTGCGGAGATTATAGATGCAAATTGAACGACCTAACCTCAGCTTTATCGCTGGCGTTGACGAAGTCGGCCGTGGGCCATTAGTTGGCGATGTAGTGACCGCTGCGGTGATCCTCGATCCAGCTAAACCGATAGCTGGTCTTGCGGATTCAAAAAAGTTAACCGATAAAAAACGCCAAGCACTGGCAATTGAGATCAAAGAAAAAGCGCTGTGTTGGTCCATTGGCCGATGTAGCCCCACAGAAATCGACGAGTTAAATATTCTCCATGCCACTATGCTGGCAATGACTCGTGCGGTTGAAGGCTTAAGTACCACCCCTGAGTTTGTATTTGTCGATGGCAATCGCCTACCTGCGCTCAGTATGCCGGCACAAGCCGTAATAAAAGGCGACAGTCTAGTGGCAGAGATCTCAGCAGCATCCATTATTGCTAAAGTTGCCCGTGATGATGAAATGATTGAGCTTGATAAACGCTATCCAGAATATGGTTTTGCAGGTCATAAAGGCTACCCAACCAAGGCACATTTTGCTGCTCTTGAGCAGTACGGCGCCATTAGTGAACATCGTAAAAGCTTTAAACCAGTACAACGTGTACTGGCGATGCAGGAGAAGTAATGGCAGCTCCAGATTTTGTGCATTTACGGGTACATTCAGACTTTTCAATGGTCGATGGTTTAGCGAAAACTAAACCGATTGTCGCCAAAGCGCAGGAATTACAATTACCGGCATTGGCCATTACCGACCAAATGAACTTATGTGGTTTAGTGCGCTTTTATGACACCGCTCATAATGCGGGTATTAAACCAATTGTTGGTGCTGATTTTTGGTTACACAGCCCAGAGTTTCCAGAAGGGCCTTGTCGGTTAGTTATTTTAGCTAAAGATAATGTCGGTTATAAAAATCTTACCCTTTTAATCTCTAAAGCGTATCAACGTGGGCATTTATTTCATCGCCCTGTTATTGAACGAGATTGGTTAGTTGAGCACAAAGAAGGGCTTATTTTACTCTCTGGTGCCAAAGATGGCGATTTAGGTAAAGCGCTATTAAAAGGCAACCCAGCCACAGTTGAGTCGGTGGTTAGTTTTTATAAACAGCATTTTAGTGATAACTACTATATTGAGTTGATACGTACTAAGCGTACACAAGAAGAAGACTATTTACACTTAGCGGTTGAGCTTGCAACCGTTGAGCAATTGCCAGTTGTGGCTACCAACGAAGTGGTATTTTTGAAGCCTGAAAACTTCGAGGCCCACGAAATACGCGTAGCAATATTTGACGGCTATACGCTTGATGATAAACGCCGACCAAAGCGCTTCTCTGAAGAGCAGTACTTAAAAACCCCAGCACAAATGGCTGAGCTGTTTAGTGATATCCCAGAAGCGCTGCAAAACAGTGTGGAAATCGCCAAACGCTGTAATGTGACGGTGCAGCTTGGTACGTATTTCTTACCAGATTACCCAACCGGCTCATTAAAAATTGAAGACTTCTTGGTGAAAGTATCCCGAGACGGTCTTGAAGAGCGCCTACAGTTTTTATTCCCTGATGAAGCTGACCGAGCAGAAAAACGTGTTGAATACGACGAGCGTTTACAAATCGAGCTCGATGTAATTAACCAAATGGGTTTCCCTGGTTACTTCTTGATCGTAATGGAGTTCATCCAGTGGAGTAAAGATAACAATATTCCAGTTGGGCCAGGGCGTGGTTCAGGTGCGGGTTCGTTAGTGGCGTACGCGCTGAAAATTACCGATCTTGATCCGCTTGAATTTGATTTACTTTTCGAGCGCTTCTTGAACCCTGAACGTGTATCAATGCCGGATTTCGACGTCGATTTCTGTATGGATAGACGCGATGAAGTAATCGATCACGTATCGGCTCTATATGGACGAGACGCGGTATCACAGATCATTACTTTTGGTACTATGGCAGCAAAAGCGGTAATACGCGATGTTGGCCGAGTACTTGGCCACCCGTACGGATTTGTTGACCGTATATCAAAACTGATCCCAGGCGATCCTGGCATGACGTTGGCAAAAGCGTTTGATGTTGAGCCGCGCCTGCAAGAAGCTTACGATGGCGATACAGAAGTAAAAGACTTAATCGATATGTGTCGCATCCTTGAAGGCTGTACACGTAACGCTGGTAAACATGCCGGTGGTGTGGTTATTTCACCGACTACAATTACTGATTTTGCCGCCCTGTATTGTGACGATGAAGGTAAGTTTCCGGTTACTCAGTTTGATAAAAATGACGTAGAGACAGCCGGATTAGTAAAGTTTGACTTCTTAGGTCTACGAACCCTGACCATTTTGCAATGGGCAGTTGATATGACTAATGAGCGCTTAACCCGAGAGGGCAAAGAGTCAATAGATATCAACACCATTCCACTGAATGATAAAAAGAGTATAGAGCTGCTATTAAGAGCAGAAACTACCGCGGTATTCCAACTTGAATCCCGTGGTATGAAAGACTTAGTAAGGCGCTTAAAGCCCGATTGCTTTGAAGATATGATCGCCTTGGTAGCCTTGTTTCGTCCTGGGCCATTGCAGTCAGGCATGGTAGATAACTTTATCGACCGAAAACTTGGTCGCGAAGAAATTTCTTATCCAGATGCACAATATCAACACGAAAGCTTAAAGCCTATTTTGGAGCCGACTTACGGCATTATCTTGTATCAAGAACAAGTAATGCAAATTGCTCAGGTACTGGCTGGTTACACCCTAGGTGGCGCCGATATGTTACGTCGTGCAATGGGTAAGAAAAAGCCAGAAGAGATGGCAAAACAGCGTTCAACATTTGAAGATGGTGCGCGAAATAACGGCATTGACGGCGAACTGGCGATTAAAATCTTCGACTTGGTAGAGAAGTTCGCAGGCTACGGTTTCAATAAATCGCACTCCGCAGCCTATGCGTTAGTATCGTACCAAACGCTGTGGATGAAAACCCATTATCCTGCTGAATTTATGGCGGCGGTGATGTCGGCTGATATGGATAACACTGAAAAAATCGTCACCTTGGTTGATGAATGTGAGAATATGAAACTCACTTTATTACCGCCTGATGTAAATGCCGGTGCCTATAAGTTTACAGTAAACCTCAATGGTGAAATTGTTTATGGTATTGGTGCTATCAAAGGCGTGGGTGAAGCGCCTGTAGATGCAATTTTAGAAGCGCGAAGTAACGGTGGGCCATTTAAAGACCTATTCGATTTTTGTGCGCGGGTAGATTTAAAACGTATCAATAAACGCGTAACCGAAAAACTTATTTACGCCGGTGCGCTTGATCAACTCGGTCCCGAGAAAACGCAACCAGCGCGTGCTACGTTATTGGCAAGCTTAAAAGACGCCATGAAAGCGGCTGATCAGCATCATAAAGCAGAGTCGTTAGGGCAAACTGATTTATTTGGTTTATTAGCGACAGAGCCGGATGAAGTCGAGCAAGCATTTATAAAAGCCACGCCACTGACTGATAACCAATGGCTTGATGGGGAAAAAGAAACCTTAGGCTTATATTTAACCGGGCACCCAATAAATCAGTATCGTAAAGAGCTGAAATATTACACCAGTGGTAAATTAGTGGATTTACAGCCAACTAATCGTGATGTGCAATCAACCGCTGCAGGCCTTGTTATAGCTGCACGTACACTAGTAAATAAAAAGGAAATCGTTGGGGGCTTGTAACTTTAGATGACAAGAGTGCCCGTATTGATGTACGCTTATTCCCAGAACAGTTTGAAATGTACCAAGATATGCTGCAAATCAACAATATCTTGGTAATATCTGGACAGGTCAGCTTTGATAACTTCTCCGGTGGTATTACAATGACCGCCAGAGACATATGCACCATCGCGCAAGCGCGCGAAAAACGTATTAAAGCGATTAAAATGACGCTAAATATGGTGCAAATCGAAGCCAACTTCTTCGATAAATTACAAAAAGTACTCGAACCTTATAAGTTTGGTACTTGTCCGATTAAGGTTTACTATCAGCGTCCAGATGCGTTGGCACAGTTAACCCTCGGGACAGAATGGTGTGTTACGCCTAGCGATGACTTAATTCATAAGTTATCGTTAATGGCGGCGCAAGATGTAGAACTAGAATTTAACTAATTAGGTAGTTTAGAGCATGAGCCTCAATTATCTTGATTTTGAGCTTCCAATCGCAGAGTTAGAAGCAAAAATTGAAGAGTTACAAAATATAAGCCGCGCTGGCGATTTAGACCTTGAGTTAGAAGAGGAAGTCAGTCGATTAAAAGAGAAAAGCGCTAAAATGAAAGAGGAAATATTCTCTAAATTAGGTGCTTGGCAGGTTTCTCAGTTAGCCCGTCATCCGTTGCGTCCTTATACTCGAGATTATATCGAGCGTATTTTCACGGAATTTGACGAGTTTGCTGGCGATCGTACTTTTGCGAATGATCCGGCAATTTTAGGCGGTGTTGCACGCTTTGAAGGTCAACCAGTGATGGTTATTGGCCAACAAAAAGGCCGTGACACAGCTGAAAAAATTAAACGCAACTTTGGTATGCCAAAGCCTGAAGGTTACCGTAAAGCATTACGCTTAATGGAAATGGCAGAGCGTTTTAAAATGCCAATTATGACCTTTATCGACACCCCAGGTGCATACCCTGGTGTTGGCGCTGAAGAGCGAGGCCAATCTGAAGCAATCGCACGTAACCTTAAAGTGATGGCAGCATTAAAAGTGCCAACAATTTGTACGGTTATTGGTGAAGGTGGCTCAGGTGGCGCTCTAGCCATTGGTGTAGGTGATCGCGTTAACATGTTGCAGTACAGTACTTACTCGGTGATTTCACCAGAAGGTTGTGCATCAATTTTGTGGAAGAGCGCTGATAAAGCCCCTCTTGCTGCAGAAGCGATGGGTGTAACCGCTGAGCGTGTTAAAGAGCTTGATTTGATCAACAGCTTAGTTGAAGAGCCATTAGGTGGCGCACACCGTAACTACGAAGGTATGGCGCGTAACCTGAAAAATCAACTTAAGCGCGATTTAGCTGATTTACAAGCTCTGTCACTGGATGAGATGCTTGATCAACGCTATAAACGTTTAATGTCGTTTGGCTATTGTTAAGATAAACAAAACAACCAAATTGATGAAAAAAAGCCGCTATTGCGGCTTTTTTGTTTTAGAATGCTTTGGAGCTTGGAGCACTACTAAATTTAAGTTGATGGTTACTCATGCAAACAACATCGTTATACCAACAAGTAAAAAATGCCATTACGCCTTATACCGATGAGCACAAAACCGCATTTACGGTAGCGCTCTCTGGTGGTGTGGATTCGGTGGTATTACTGCATATAATGAATGCGCTAAAAGCTGAAATACCGCAACTGCAATTAAGCGCAGTTTATGTTAATCATGGTTTAAGTCAGTATGGCGACGATTGGCAGCATTTTTGCGAAAAACTATGTGCAATAGTAAAAGTTCCTTTTTACTCGGCTCAGGTAAAAATCACCAATAAATCACGCACGAGTCTAGAAGAGCTCGCCCGCGATGCTCGGTATCAGGCACTTGATCAGCATAGCCCAAGCGGCAGTATTATTTTGCTAGGGCAGCACTTAAATGATCAACTAGAAACGTTCTTATTGAGACTAAAACGGGGCTCAGGATTACAAGGCTTAGCATCGATGCGGCAAACTCGCACCTTGAGTTCTGGGCGAGAATGTTTAAGGCCACTGCTGAACACCACACGACACAGTATTGAACAATTTGCTACCGAGTTTAAGCTTGATCATATTACCGATGATTCAAATACGGATGAGCGCTTTGATCGCAACTTTATTCGTCAGCAAATAGTGCCTCTATTAAGTGAACGATTTACCGGCTTTGAGAAAAGCGCAGCGCGTAGTGTTAACCTTCTTCAACAGCAGCAAGATGTACTTGATGAATACACTCAGTTAGATTTAAGGCAATGCCAAAACACCCAGCAAGGGTTAAGTTGTTTACAGCTAGCAAATTTTAGCGCTGCGCGCCAAGCAAATGTTTTGCGTTGTTGGCTTGGACAATTTACGACGCTTATGCCATCACAACAACAAACTCAGCAAATACTTACACAAGGTTTAACAGCAAAAGCTGATGCGCAGCTACTTATTCAGTTAACCGAAGGGCAAGTTCGCCGGCATCAAAAATTTTTATATTTTGTACGTGAAACAACCGTTCCTGACAGCCAATCACTAACTGCTCAAAATCAGTTACTTTCAGATGGTCGTACCCTAATACAATTATCAGGTATAGGAGTTAGAAAACCATTGCTTGATGAACACGTTTCTGTCCAGTTTAATTGTCCACAGGCGCGTATTAAACCGCTTAAAAAACCGGGTCACAACAGCATTAAACATTGGTTTAAAGATGCAAAAGTAGCGCCATGGTTACGTGCTAATGTGCCACTTATTTTTTATAATGAGCAATTAGTTTATGTCGTAGGGCATTTTATAAGTGCAGAACACGCCGATGAAAAAGGTATATTTTGGGAGATAAAAACATGACAACGTCACAGCCACACGTTGGTTTATCACTAGTCAATAAAGCACCGTTAGGGCTAATAGTTACAGCCGTTATAGCGGGCATTGCCACGGTAATATTTGAGCTTGAGCTATTAACGTTAGCGTATTCGGTTTTAGGTGGTTTGGTGTGTGCAATTATTTTAATTGCGTACTGGTTAGGTAAAGGTGGACTATTTTTTATTGTTGGGGTGAGTATTCCATTATTAATGGTCATTGTTGTACCACTAACCAGCATGGCTGCTTTGTTATACCTAATTAGTGGTTTCTTTTTTGGTTTTTGCTTAGCACTATTAGGTTATAAGTTATTAGCCAAGTCAGATAATTAGTATAATTATAAAAGAAAGCCTAGTGGGGGAACTAGGCTTACCTTTAATTAATACGCTTTAGCGCAGTTACGCCCTGATGCTTTGGCCTTGTATAAACCTTTATCGGCGCGGGCAAAAATCTCATTCTCACAATCTTTGCTGTTTGCCAAAGTAAATCCAATGCTGGTGGTGACTTCATATTGTTTCATTAAACTTGACTGAGTCACTAACTGCATTACTCGCTGAGCAATCACTTTATTTGTGGTAAATTCAGGATCATCGATTAATACTGCAAACTCATCACCACCAAAACGAAATACAGAATCAGTCCCGCGAATACTACTGCATAAAACGTTGGCAAACTCTTGTAATACGTCATCGCCAATTTTATGACCGTAGCTATCATTAACTTGTTTAAAGTTATCTAAATCTAACAACATTAGACTAAATGGACGATGATGGCGGCGAAAACGCTCTAATTTCTGAGCCAAAATAGCATCAAACTGACTACGATTATTAAGTCCTGTTAAAGTGTCTTTAGTAGCTAGCTTTAGCACGCGGCTATACATTAATGCATTACGTAATGGATAAACCAATACGCTGTGTAAGCCAACTAACTTTTGCTTGATACTTCCCGAAAGCGGGTATTGGCAAAAATAGATAAGCTGCCCTAAATGTTCATTATTTATGTCTAAATTAAATGAATATGGCGGTTTACTATTATCACTATTAGGGATTTGTGCCACTCCAAGAGACGACTGAAACTGCAAGCCTGAAAAATTTATGATTTGTTTTGCATGCTCAGCATAAATAGTTAATAGCTCTTCTATATTTAACGTTGTTTGCAGTTTTTCGAGCAAACTATGAATAGCAGCAGGTTCATTATTACGGTAATGCTCTGCCGAAAACGGCAGAAACTCGCCACGTGCCGAGATGCGCTGCGTCAAAATATGGACATTTTCCATGGTTTTCTCCCCTAGGAGTTTGTTATTACTTTTCTAAGCGATTTTTGTGCCACTATTCCAAACTGGCTGAAAAACAGATAGTTGCTATAGTTAACTCTTAAGTAGCTAAAATTTTGACGGTATGGCAACAGTATAAATAGGAGGTTTATTTGCAAAGTGTATTGGCTCAAATATTTGGCTTATTACTGGCTGCTGTGGTGCTGGTATGGTTATTTAAGCGCATTGGCTTACCGCCGATCCTCGCCTACCTTGCTACTGGCTTATTAGCGGGTAGTCATGGCATTGGCTGGATGGCGCAAAGTCATGAAATACATTTTGTAGCTGAGCTTGGTATTGTATTTTTATTATTTAGTTTAGGGCTGGAGTTTTCTGTTGGCCGCTTAATGGCAATGCGCAATATTGTATTTGGCTTGGGCACGTTGCAAGTAATTGTCACAAGTATTGTGTTTATGCTGATTTTATTGTTGATGGATTTGTCTTTGTTGAGCAGTTTCACTATTGCGACATTAATGGCGCTGTCATCAACAGCGGTGGTGGTTAAATTACTTAAAGAAACCGGCGAACTTAAACAGCGGCGAGGGCAGCTCGCTATCGGAATGTTATTATTTCAAGATATTGCGGTGGTGCCGTTACTGATTACTTTACCTTTACTGGCCCAAAGCAGTGATACTGAAGGCATTGCCTGGGCCCTGACTTTCGCTTTAACTAAAGGCGCATTTGTATGTTTATTGTTATGGATGATAGGCAAGTGGGTATTGCCAAAAGTCTTTAGCGAAGTTGCATTAATGCGCACCGATGAATTGTTTGTTTTGACCACCTTAGTGGTTGCCTTATTTGCCGCAGGCTTAACGTATTTATTTGGCTTATCGATGGCGCTGGGCGCATTTTTAGCAGGAATGATGCTCGGCGAAAGCCAGTACCGACATCAATTAGAAGCTGATATTCGACCATTTCGCGATATTTTAATGGGCCTATTTTTTGTCACTGTCGGTATGCAGCTCGATATTTTATATGTGTTTGGCGTATGGTATTGGATAGTGGCTGCATTAGCGCTAATGCTAGTATTAAAAATTGGTGTTATTACTTTTTTAGCGCAACTGATGGGCGAGCGAAAACAAGATGCAATTGCAGCAGGCATCATGCTATGGCAAATGGGCGAGTTTGGTTTTGTATTAATTGCGCTTGCTACTAAACACCAATTATTAGCTTTAGATCACGCCTCATTTTTAATTGCTATTGCAGTCATGTCGATGGGCTTAACGCCTTATTTAATAGAATCGACGCCTTGGTTATTAAAACAACTTGGGGTATTAAAAAATCCCAACGGTGAGTGGCAGCAACAGCCTAACAGTAGCACCTTGTATCAAAACCATGTAGTGATCTGTGGGTTCTCTCGGGTTGGGCAAACTATTGCGCGGTTTTTAAAGCCAGAAGCAATAGAGTACGTTGCTGTTGAAAGTAACCCAATACTAGTTCAAGAGGCCAAAGCAGCTGGAGAGCCCGTTATTTTTGGTCATGTAAAACAAAAAGATATTTTAAAATCAGCAGGAGTCGAACGAGCTCGACTAGTGATCATTACTTTCACCGATTTTGAACATGCGCAAATCGTGATCGATGCGATAAAGCAAATAGCTCCTGACGTGAAAATACTGGTACGCATGCGCGATGATAGTCATCTCGAAGCACTCAAAGAGCTTGGCGTGACTGAGGTGGTGCCAGAAACACTGGAAGCGAGCTTAATGTTAGTGTCGCACGTGTTGTCTATGTCGGGCGTGCCGATGTCGCGTATTGTTAGGCGGGTTAGCAAAGAGCGGCGTAACCGTTACCAATTTTTACATGGTTTTTTTGCTGGAGATCAATTTGATAGTGAAGAAAACAACGCCGAGCGGCTTGAGTATTTACACGTTATGGCACTGCCAGAAAACGCCTTTGCGGTTGCTAAAAATATTAATGAATTAAATCTCGAAAAACGTAAAGTATCAGTGCGAGCATTACGACGCAAAGACCGTGAAATTGATAGTCCATCGCTGCACACTGTTTTACTCGCCGGAGATATTCTTGTACTACAAGGTAAACCCCGACGAGTAGAGCGGGTAGAGTGCTATTTACTCGATGGTACGGATTAGTGAATAGTTAACTGTTAATCGAGCTCTAAAAATTCGCGTATCTGTGGCAGTTTCTCTAAACCATCTTTATAACCAATTTCAATCAAATGCTGGGTATAGCGTTTTTCAAACAATAAGTAACTGGTTAAACTCGATTGAGAACGTTTTTTAACCCCGATCATGCGCAGTAATATTTTAATGGCTAAAGGCATATCACTGTAATAGTTTGCAGCAATGGCATTAAAGTTTTCTGATGGATTGATCACAAAACTTTGTATTTGCTTTAATTCTTGGTGTTTATCACGCCCAGGTAACAAACCTAAAGTTCGGTTAATTCGTTCAAGGCGCTCAAGATCTGACTGTAAGGTGTCGGTAAACACACTGTCGAGCAAATGGCCCGCAATCGAGGATAACCCTGGGAAGTGAGGTAGATAACCTGGCGGATGAGCTTCTTTGGGCTGATCAACACCAATAATAAATATTTTTTCAGCGCCTAAATGGACACATGGACTCAGTGGCGATAATTGGTGAATAGAGCCATCACCAAAGTAGTGGTTGTATACATTTACGCTCGGAAACACCATAGGAATTGCACTGGACGCCATTAAATGTTCAACGTTAATACGTGCCGCTTGGCCTTCGCGTTTAGCGCGCCGCCAAGGTGACTGTGTATTAGATTGAAAAAACGCCACAGAATCACCCGTGGTATAGCTTGATGCGGTGATTGACAGCGCATCTAAATAATTTCGGTGTAAATTACGCTCAATGCGAGTTAAATCTAAAATTTCATTAAGTAAATTACGTAAAGGCTGATTATTCAACAAGCTCGCTGGTGGATGATTAATATGTTCAGATTGAAAACTAGTCAGCATGTTACGCATTAAATGGCCAAACACGCTGATAAAATCACTTTTATATACCATTGACGTAGAAAAGTTTTTCCAAACAGATTCCAGTTTACGTACCGCCAAATGGGTGCATGAAGCATAGCTTGCTAGCGCAGCTGAATTGATCGCTCCGGCAGATGTACCATTAATAATAGTAAATGGCAGCGGGGCGGTACGCGGCATACTTTGCGCGAGCGCTTTAAGAACCCCAACTTGGTAAGCGGCACGTGCACCACCACCGGTCAGTAACAGAGCAACTTTAGGTTTGTTTTTATCGATTTGCTTGATTTTCATAGTTGAGTTTCGTCGTTGCAATTAAGCGGTTAAGCGTCTTTACTTTATTTATTAACTGTAAGTCTTTAAGCTAGAAGAATCAAAGGATACCTTAGCTACGTTAATAATTATTAGTGTAGGCTATGAATTAAATCCATTTAGGGTACTCTTACTGTTATCGCATTTTAATATTTATGGAGTTCGTATGTCAGATCAACCATCAGCGTCAGATGTTCAAAAACGTCCACCGAATAATAACCTTTTATTTGCAGGCATCATTTTAATTATTATCATTATTGCTGCAGCGTTTGTGTTATTAAACTCAAGTGATGAGTCACAAACAGCAACCGAAGTTGAGCAACCCGTAGCAGAGCGCCCCATGATGGAGCTAAAACCAGAGAACGATCCGGTTGTTAATGCCCCATCTGTTAATCCTGAAAAGCCTGCTGATTTAGCCGTGCCAACACCACGCCCAGTAGAGCCTGAGCCGCAAGTAGAACCACTACCTACTCTTGATGAAAGCGATCCTGTCGTTGTTGCTAAGTTAGACGAATACTTAGGTGATGCAGCTATGAGTTTGGTTATAAACGACGATGTTATTCGTCGCGGTGTGGTATTTATAGATAATCTTGCCAAAGGTAAAATTGCCCAAAAACACACTCCTGTTATTAAGTTAGAAGAAGGCTTTAGTGTAGTAGAGGGTGATATTCTTACCATTGATCCAAACAGCTATGAGCGTTATACCCCTTATGTAAAAATCTTTACTAGCATGAGTGCAGCACAAATCGTACGTTTATACGATGAGTACAAACCACTTATCAATGATGCGTATACAGAAATTGGCTATCAAGGTGATGCGTTTAATCAAACACTTACTGACGCCATAGAATTGCTGCTAGATACCCCAGAGCCAAAAGGGGATATGCCACTGTTACGTGATTCAGTAACTTATCAATATGCTTACTCAGAATGGGAACGCCTACCGGCGGCACAAAAACAACTGCTACGCATGGGCCCTGAAAACATGAAAAAAATAAAAGCTGTACTACGTAACGTAAAAAAAGAGTTAGATAATCAATAATCTTACTTAAATCGTTTAAAAAACAGTGCGATTGTATGTTTAACATGCAATCGCACTTTCTTTTTGTGTTTCCCCTTGAATAACACAGCAAAAGTAGAGATAATCTCTCCCGCGCCAACCAAGGCCCTCAATGGTAGTCTTATTGGTCCTCTCGCAACACTAGCAGGCGAACCTGGTCAGGCCCGGAAGGGAGCAGCCACAGTTTGTGACGTGTGTGCCGAGATGTGGCTGGTAAGACTGCCACCCAAATTCCTCATTTGGTGTTGTTTGAAGTATAAGTTGACATATTTGTACTAAAAGATGGCATAAATTGGAAGTATAAGGTGGCATAGTCTAGTATTTAACCAAATGGTTAGATGGTTGACTCACATGTACAGAAGAAAACTCAAACACTCCCGTGTAAAAAACCTCCATAAATTTGCTAGTCAAAAAAATAAATCTACCTGTTTAGTTGAATCCTCTTGAATATCCCAACGTAACTCAAGCCTAAACTTCTCAACATTGTTAATACCTAAACCACGATGAATTAATTCAATTTCATCTAAAGGGCTTGAGCTTAAATTAACTTTTCCATTGCTGAGCATCTCTACAAATTTATGATTAGCACTAGGTTGAATATCGCTAGGCATACATACCTTAAAGCCAAATAAAAGTTATATTTAATAATCGCACTCCTGCTATCCAGCTGATAGTCGGGTTAGAGCGAGAAGCAGACGGTCATGTAAACTCATTTTTGGACAGATCCTAGTTAGGATTTTCGTGCTAAATGTGAGTTTAAGGTTCATATTTCTATGGCTAACGACTGCCTAACAGGCGCAAAAGGTTTGGCTATAATTAGCGACGAAGGAGCGCAAGCAAAGCTTTTTTCGTCCTTGTTGAGGCGCTTGTTAAGCGCCTACTGCCCGTCATCCCATGCATTTAGAAAATCTGCAAGAATATCACCATGACAGGATTGCGGCTTACAGAAACAACCCAACCGTTTACCAGCTAATTTGAATACTTCCGATTTCTCTTTATTCGGGAACTTCTCATAATCAAAATCATATTTGTATTTTCTTATAACTTCGTCACGATCATCACCTTCCTCATACATAGAGTAGGGATTACCCCAATATGATCCCCGCCCGATATACTCGTAAGTTGGTGTGCTTTTCTGTGCTTGGAATTCAGTCTCTATTTTGATATTTATAACTCTTGTTATAGTTATTTGAATAAGCCTAAATGGCTTACCACACGCTTTTAATTGGGCTGTTTCTTCAACAAATTCCTCTCCATCGTCAAAAACGATAGCGTGAGTTATTTCGTTAATATTCCAGTCAACCAAATCCGCATTAAAGCTCTTTTCACAGTCTTCATTGCAAAGCTTTTCTACAAAAGCATTATGGTCGTATGGGCAGATAAATGAGACATTTTCAAGAGTAGAAGTTATTTTCCTAACTTTTCTCGCGAATTTGGAATAACAATGAAATTGTTTAGGATACAGGATTAGAATACTAGCCATTAGTACAAATGCTTAACTTTTAAGTCTAAATCTGAATGTTGATTAAGGTATTCAACAACAAGTCGTCTGTGACAAAGGTGCGGTTCATGCTCACTACACAATAGGCAACCGTGATCAAGTAGTACGGGTTTTATTGATTTCTCAATATTTCTCTGTCCCATTAAGTTTAAAAATTTATCTTCATATACATTCCAAGGCATATCACCTTTCTTGTAAGCATTTAGAATGTCTTTTGTTGGTGCCAACTCTGGTGAGTGCACATACTCAGCATTGCAAAGTTCTTTCAAGAAATATTTAAGGTCATCTCTTTTTGCAAAACCAGCTAGCTGTGAGACATTGTTTAGCCTTACATCGATCAGTGTTTTTACTTTCGATGATTGTAAAAAGTTAAAAAATGTCTCTGCATTTTTTTGTAAAACCTATTGTAAATATATCCATAACTTCACCTTAGAAAATTGTAGCTACCAATTTGTAACAACAGCCTTCAAATGCCTCACCTAAACTAACACAAAGTATACCTTTGCATTCGGTATTATTTGCAATAATTTGGTCAAAAAGAGGATCTGTCACCGCCAACTCATATGCAATATTATTATATGAAAACGAAGCTCTACGCTTGTTGTATTGATTAACGAAAAGTTTCAAATTGCAAACTTTTACCAAATACAAAGATTGCTCAATCTTTGTAACCCCAGATTTAATTAATGAAAAATCAACCCTGTCACCTGCTCCCCAAATATCATTTGGGCTTTCGAGATAATTGACAATTTCACTTTCATCCAATCGATAGTTTTGTCGCCACTCGCTATCATCGATTAAATAGTTTTCTGGTTGATTTATTAGAGAGACATGTTCTGCAAGACCAATTGTAACTTTTTGCAGTGGCTTTACATTGAATAAGCCATGTGGGTTTCTGCATTTTGCTTGTTCGTGGTCTAATTCACCACCTTCTCTATTAGAAACAGGCCTGACCCAATATTTACCATCTAACGTTTTACCTGCTACACAGTGTTGGTGATGCTTCACTGAATTTGCAAAAATTATTATTTGGTGATTACTCATGCTCAATCCTTATGCACAATACTTGATAGGCGCTTAACAGTGTATTACCGAGAATTCCCGTTAACACTCAATGTATCAATTTCCAGAAATATAAAATACAGTTATTAATAATCTAATTATTAATAACTTACACATAACCAAAAGGAATTACAATTGTTTAGGCTACTCTATAACCGAGAATTTACTTATTCGAGAATGGATAGAATTACATTACGAGAACAAGCATAAAAAATAGCATGGAAATTAGTAGCTTAAATTTTATGAAAATTTTAACGAGAAATGATTATTTATACATTAACACTTTGAATGCCTGCTTCGCTCAAAGCTGGTTTTAAGAGCAATTACGTTAACTCATCTTGGGGCAGAAACGAGTTGATCATGAATGACTGCAAATGGCACTGAGCCGAACTTCGGCAAAGAGCGATCAGTTGTCAGTCGGATTATATTGCGATCTAATAATCAAACTGGTCGAATTCGACTATTTTAAAATCCCAAACTCAAATGGATCAAATCTTGAGGTCGCAAATTGTACACATTTGCAGTATGTTCCAAAATGGAACAACCTACTTAAATGTTCAACAAACGGTTAGTTCCTGATGCATAGACCTATAGACGCAATGGGGGCAAACAAGATCGTCAAACCAGCTTTTCTAGCGTCCAATATGACCGCTTTTGCCACTTTGCTGAAGCTAGCTTTGAGTGATTACCGGACACTGAAAAAATTAAATTTTCCCCGCTCTTTCGAGTAGGAGCCTAATTTTGTCCAATAACATTATTAAACGCCGTTTAGGGGCAAAATAACATGCTTAATTTATAGTCATTTTAATTACTTGTTTACAAATGTAATTATTGGTGAATTATCAGAGTATTTAATATACGTCATTTTGGTGTGCTATAAACTACCAAAATGGTGCTCGATAAATTATTATGTGACTTTATCAGGGGGAGTTAATTGAAACCTTTATTTGTATTAATCACAGTTTTTTTAGTTTTAGTTCAATAGCCGATGTTGATGAATACCAATGGTGCCAAGCCCAAATAGATTCTATTCGGAAGTTATCTGAATTACCTTTAAATGAGCTAACATTCCTTAAAAAATCGATAGCTGTTGCAGCATCAATAGAAGAACTCAATAAAGTAACTTCTAAAGATTTCTCACCTATGGTTATTGCCATTAAAAATCACCAAAATATAACTAAAGGTGCTGCGGAGAAAGCTACTTTAAAGCTCGTTAAAGAGCTTGAAATAGAATCTATTAGCAAAGCAATAAGCTTACAAGGAAATACAAGTGAAAAAATTTGGAATTTACAATTCGATAAGTGTGTAAAGGACAATCAGGGCTAAAACTACAAGTCACATAACAATCCAACCTGAGGTGGAGCCCACTTTCCACAAAAATTTTAGTCGCTTAGCAAAGCGTTACTAATGCCCTCTCATGGCACAATTGCGAAGTTCGGCTTAGGAGCGATAATCGGACATTCAGGTGAGTCGTCATTAACTCAGTAAAGATAAAAAGAAACTTTCCTCTTTTTACATGTTTATATAAGCTACATAAAGTATAATATTTATATCTGGCAATAACTTACACTATTTGCTATTAATGTGAGTTCACAGAATAAGTACGTTTTCGCACTAAAATAGGGAAAGTGTCCTCTGATAAAGCTTTTAGGTGCTAATGAAAATTCCAGCAGATTTCAAATACCCAGGTTTCTATGATTTAGTATGTGATGCCATATATCAGCATAAGTTAGCTGATAAGGAATCAAATTCCTTTTATGAAAATAGGCACGCTAGATCATCAATTATTTCTTCAGCTCTTGTAATAGAAAGCTGTGCAAACTGCTTACTAAATTCGCTGGATATTTCGTCTAAGTTAGGTGGAGATATAGATAAACTTACCGTTCTTGCAAAGTTCGAAACTTATCTAAGGTTTAACAATGTTGCTACGTTTGATCGAGGCAATAATAAAGTAGAAAAAATTGTAGAGTTGATAAAACTGCGAAATGAATTTGTTCATCCTAAAGTTGCCAGTATAAAAACAGAAATTGGTCAAATGGAAGACATTGGCGAGCAATATTCATTACTAATGGAATTAACGGGGGATCAATGGAAAGGTTTAATAATCCCCAAACGAGGTTTGTTTTGGTCAGCAGATAGCTCGCTAAAAGTTTTAAAAGCTGTATCTGAGTTTATTGATTATTTATTCTTTGAGTTATTAGAATTGTCTGATCAAGATGTGCAAAATGTTTTAATGTCTAGATTGGAGTTTTCAAGTATTATTATGCCTACAGTTTTTGATGTATTCAAAACTGAAATTACTAGTGTAAAAGAGTTTGGCATAGACTTTGGTTTTTTGGTTAACAACGCACCAAACTAACTACTAAAGCAGGACTCGTAACAGTTGGCTCGGTTCCGCTTCGCTACACATTTTAGCCAACAATTACTCGCCTCTTAGTGGGGCGTTGAGGTTGTAGAATTACTCTTTTTTTATAAAACAGCTTGTTTTATGGGTTCCAAAATACATTACCTAATGCTTTAAATGCGCTTAGCGTTGATTTCAGGTGCTCGTTTTTTAAATGAATTTGGGTGTTGGAGTTATCTACAGCCTCGTTAGGCATCTTTACCCCGAGGGAATACCAAATATGATCGAATTTTCTATGGCCATACTTGCAGGTATCGTGACAGCAATAATTATTGCGGCAGTCACAAAATGGATATGGCCTAGCTTTCAAGATAAGTGCTTATACAAGGGTATTCGGGTCGCTGGAACATGGGAAATTTCGGAAGAGCGAAATGGTAAAACTATCAAGGCGGGTAAGATTCATTTAAAACAGAAAGGTCGCATCATAACTGGGTCAAGTACCCGAACGAAAACACGTGATGGCAAAAAATCTGAGAGGCACTTCAAATATCACGGTTTTACTTGCGGCAAGCAAATTACTCTCATGTTTGAGGACGTAAAAGGAGTCGGATTCGACACCGGTACATATGTTTTTACTGTACAAAATGATGGTACTACCATGCTTGGTATGGCTACTTTTCATGGAAAAGCCGAAAACAAAATTGTATCTGAACCAAGAACTTTGACTAAGGTGGTAGCTTAAATGCCTAACAACCGCAGGCATTGGGACAAAATTTCCGCTGCGCTCCAATTTTGCCCATGGCCTGAGGGATCAAATTTTGACTTCAGACATTATTCTCCTGACCGTCCGCTCATGGCACATAGCAGCCAACTAAACTTGGCAGTATTTTTATGGGATTGACCTCATAAAGCCTGTATTTGGTAACTTTATGGCATTATATGCTTCAATTTTATGCCAAGTTACACTTCACTTACGGCGCTGTAGCCCAGTAAAAACGTATGTTCTTATGTCAACTTATGCTTCAAACAACAATTCGATCCATATTAGAGTATTTAAGTAATGAATCATATTCTGAAATTTTAGAGTCAGAAAGGATTTGGATTCTATTTGTTTGGCATTTCACTAAGGACTCTAAATAGCGTTCGACTTCATTGTCTCCCATTGAGGCGGGGTGTGAGCCGTGAACCAGACACTTTAATAGAGGATTTGGGAGAGGTGATCTTTTGCGAAGCAGAAGAGATATCATAAAATGGAGTCAAGTTTGCGCCTTTGGTAGCGTTCTTAATTGGATCAATTACTAATAGATATAAAACAGTGATCACCTTTATTTAAAGGTGATTCCATCATTTGGTCGGAGCGGTTGGTTGACAGCTGTTTTAGCCAAATTAATATAATAAGAGAGATAAATATGGGGCAGTTAAACCATAATCAGAAAGATAGTTTTGATAACCTTCCGCTGCTTAAGGCAACGGAAGCATCAGTTGAAGTTGCGAAATATTGGCAGGCTCGATTTGCTACAGGTGATGATGTGTTAACCACTTCTAGTATTGAGGTACGTAGCAATACTAAGTTAGAGGCAGAGGAGCGGTTTATGCTTTTGGGCACAGTTACTGGGCCGGATAAGGCAATAATGCTACCTGAAATTGCAGCTCAATTACCGTGTTTAAATCGTACTCAGTCTGTTAATTTATCACAATTACGCAGTGAACTGGCTAAGGCTGGCTTGATTCTGCATAGCGCAGATTACATTTTTTACTTTAGCGCCACACAGAAGCTAACACTTGCTCCTGATGTCGCAGTGCGTCAGCTTAACCAAGATGATGCCGCCGATTTTTCTGAGTTTCAACGTCAATGTTCTGAGTCCGAACTCGATAATGCTTCCGTCGAGCTCGATGACTGGATGGTCTACGGTTTATTTAATGATGGCCGCTTAGTTTGTATCGCGAGTGCTTATCACGGAGAGAACGATAAGATGGCTGATATTGGTGTCATTACGTTGCCGACTGAACGGGAAAAAGTTATGCAACTAGAGTTGTTCGAGCGATAAGTCATGATATTTGCGCGCAAAATTTTGAACCGCAGTATCGTTGCCAACAGGATAATGAGGCTTCAATCTCAGTGGCAAAATCAGTGGGTTTAGCATTATATTGCACTTGGGAACCGCTGTCGCCAAACAGTGACATTGATTGATCAGACCATTTATCGTCATTTTAATTTATATACATATCAACAAGAGAGATTATTAGTGTGATTATTAAGAAAATTGCAGTTATTGATGGTGGCTACGAGTAAAAAAGGACAGGCACATTTTTTGCAAAAATCATAGTATTAACCACTGTCATTACATACAGTGGTTGGTGTGTTGTGACTCGCGCAAGAAAAAAGCTTATTGATTTAGCATCGACATCTTATTATCACTTAATCTCACGATGCGTGAGACGTGCATTCTTGTGTGGTGATGATAAATACACAGGTAAAAACTTTGCTCACCGTAGGGAGTGGTTAGTAGAGCGAATTAAGTTATTAAGTAGTGTGTTTGCCATTGAAATTGCTGCCTACGCGATTATGAGCAATCACTATCACCTTGTTGTGAACGTCAATAGGCGTCAAGCACTTGATTGGTCTGATGATGAAGTAATTAACCGCTGGTATCAGCTTTATAACGACCACTTTTTAGTCGACCGCCTTTTAAAAGGTGAGCAGTTAGATAAGCCAAGTTTGCTCTTTTTTAATGAGATCATCGCTAATGGCGAGAAAGATTGTATGACATCAGCTGGTATATGAAAAACCTCAATGAGTACATTGCCCGCGAGGCCAATAAAGAAGATAACTGCACGGGTAAGTATTATTCGCTGCCATCCTTGGCGCTCACCCTTCGGGCTGCCTGACGGCATTCAAATTTATTCCTTATAAATTTGAGGGAAGGGCGCATTACTTATAAAGAATAGTCGCAAGCATTATTAGATGAAACCGCAGTGCTCAGTTGCATGGCCTACGTTGATTTGAACTCTATCAGAGCAAACATAGCCGATACGCTTGAAGACCGTGATTTCACCTCAATTCAAGAACGTATAGCGCACTTTAAAGCCTTTACCACAGACACGGTTAAAGCGAATAAGCTTCTCAAACAAAAAGATAATATTCAGCATGAAAGCCAACCAGCACAGCTAAAACCATTTGGCGGCAATCACATTAAACACAGGATCCCCTTTGCCTTACTGGATTATATTGAATTAGTCGACTGGAGCGGCCGCCACATAGATCCAAAGAAAAAAGGGCATATCAACAAAACTATGCCAAAAGTGCTCCTGACTTTGAATATAGAAGAAGCGCAATGGCTTGAATCAATTCAACGTTTCAGGCAGCAGTACTCAAATTTTGCAGGCAGCAAACAACGGTTAAAGCAGCAAGCCGCCAGCAACGATGTAAAATGGTACAAAGGCGCAGGCTGAACAGTTGCATCTTTATTAGGTTGTTTTAAAAATACACTATTGAACAAAGTGACGGCCTAGCTTTGCCTTTTTTTGCCTAAAATCCTTTCCAAGCACCTCAATTCTAAGCTCTGTAACTAACACTAACAGTATGTGAAAAAATAATGATACGGTTACCCACAACGGGAGAGGTGCTAAATTTTCTGACACAAAATATGTGTCTGTCCTTTTTATTTCCGTTTCTATTTCTGCAGTCATCTTCATGCGTGTAATTTAGGTTTAATAGGGCTAATGACTTATTTAATAGGTGAAATAAAAATAACCCCGCAATAAAAGATAAATTCTGAACCTGAAAAGTAAATTTAGTGACACAGTTTTATTTGTTCAATTAGAGTGGCTCTCTTATTTAGTTGCTGCTGAAAGGTAAAGGGTTAGGAAAGATAGTCGACGCTGTACCAATAGTGAAAGGTCATCAAATGTTGAAGACAGAGCTGTTCCAGATCACTGGGAGGTGGACTTGAACCAAGGCTCAGAAAACAGCTTTATCGCGACCTTAGTTGAACGACATTCTAGGTATGTAATGCTAGCGAAAGTACCTAGTAATAAAACAAAGCCAGTAATCGAAGCATTGATTAGACAAGCTAATAAGTTGCCAGCACTGCCAAGCTAGTATGTTGCGATTAATTTAGATGTAGCGACAAATTAAATAGTTCGAACGAGTTAGCGGCCTAGCTTGCTGCATCAAATCAGCTAATTAACCTGCTTAACTGCTCAGGTCAGTAACGACTGTGCATACGAAAAATATAATTGCTTAAGGGTTAAACATTAGGTTTAATGGATAGATAATAAACACTGAGTAACGCAGGGACAGCATAGATACGACAGGCACACTAATTAAATTTGTTTGCTATAGCTTAGGTCATAAAAAGCCTTTCTATATATGTAAAGTCCATAGCATAAACAACACCAACTCTACACATCGAGCAGGTAGCGCCTCAGTCCGACAAGCGATTATGCAACACAAACTGCGTGTCGCATAAATACTAAAATGTTATAGCGCAATTGAAATTCAGCAAGATTCGGGTCGGCATTAATCGTTCGGCCTCCTAATATAGCATCTGTTCGGGCATATGCCCTTTAATTGTCAGCAGAGCTAGGAGAAATAATCGATGAACATATTGGCCAACAAAGTTGCTATTGTTACTGGTGCCAGCACCGGCATTGGCTACGCAGCCGCGAAGCTTTTTGCGAGAGAAGGTGCTGCCGTAGTGGTGGCAGCAAGGCGACAGAAGGAGCTTGATGAACTGGTGGAATTAATCAAGACTGAAGGTGGGCAGGCACTGGCACTAGCCGGTGATGTTGGCGAAGAAGCTTTTGCCAAAGCTTTGGTAGATAAGGCTGTAAGCCACTTTGGTGGCCTGGATATCGCTTTTAACAATGCTGCCATTCTGGGTGCTATGTGCCCTGTGCCGCAGATGTCGCTCACGGACTGGAATCAAGTTATTGCGACCAACTTAACCAGTGCATTTTTGGGCGCAAAGTACCAGCTGCCCGCCATGGCTGCCCGAAAAGGAGGTTCGTTAATTTTCACCTCTACCTTCGTTGGTTACACCGCAGGTATGCCAGGCATGGCTGCCTACGCAGCCAGTAAGGCTGGTCTTATTGGTTTGACTCAAGTGCTGGCGTCAGAGCATGGGCCTCAGAATATCCGGGTCAATGCCCTTTTGCCTGGTGGTACTGATACGCCAGCGGGACGTGAGTTTGCTAATACGCCAGAAGCATTGGCGTTTGTGCGTAACCTGCATGCGCTCAAGCGTATGGCGACACCAGATGAAATTGCTCAATCCGCATTGTACTTAGCATCCGATGCATCCAGTTTCACAACTGGTTCTGCGATGTTGGTAGATGGCGGTGTATCCATAAATCGTGTCTGAGAGGCAGAGTGTGTCAGACTATGACCGTATCGCACGTGCTATGGCATACTTGGTAGATCGTGCAACTACCCAGCCCGCTCTAGAAGAGATAGCCGCCCATGTGCATCTGAGTCCGTATCATTTTCAGAGGTTGTTTTGTCGTTGGGCGGGTACCACGCCAAAGCGGTTTTTGCAGGTCCTGACATTGGAGCGTAGCAAGGAGTTGTTGGATAAATCCCGCTCTCTGCTCGACGTTTCACATGAGATTGGCTTAAGCGGTAGTTCAAGGTTGCATGATCACTTTGTGCAGCTGGAGGCAGTGACACCAGGGGAGTATAAAAATAAGGGTAAGGAGCTACGTATCGAATACGGTGTGCACCCTACACCACTGGGGCCTATGTTTGTAGCTGTAACACAGCGTGGTGTTTGTAGGGTTGAGTTCATGGACTTCAATTACATTGAAGAGCTGCTGGATGACTTGCGTAACGCTTGGCCATTGAGTTCGATTGTTGAAAGCATCACATCTACGCACTATGTTATTGATGCGTTTTTTAGTAGTGATACAGCTGCCAAACATGGTCCGCTGTCGCTTCATGTGAAAGGTACGAATTTTCAGGTAGCTGTGTGGCGGGCGCTGCTGAAAATACCACCGGGCGCAGTGGCTAGCTATTCTCAGGTAGCCACAGCACTCAATGCGCCCCAATCTGCAAGAGCGGTTGGTAACGCCATTGGAGCAAATCCTGTTGCTTTACTGATCCCCTGCCATCGGGTAATACAGCACAGTGGTGCACTTGGTGGTTACCGTTGGGGGCCAGCCAAGAAGCTTATGGTACAAACATGGGAAAAAATGCGTGATGAACCTGTTTCGCTATAACAATGCCATGCAGCTGACGTTCTTATCTTACCCCGCGCGGCAGATGGCGGGCGTTGAGGCTGTAGAATTACTCTTTACAGGAACGAATGCACCTACTTTTAGTTGTTCAACTTTTAACCTTGAATCTACTATCAAGCTATGATCTAGTAAATATTATTCACCCACGGTAAATCGTTATGGCTCTTTCGTTGGGTGAGGAGTCAAGCGAGACTTATCCTACCAAAATAAATTCATTCCAATCAATTTCGCTGAATAAATTGACCTTGCGCGGACAAATAGAAGTGAATGCACAAATCCTGACACAGGGGAGCCCCCACATCATCTAACATGCACTTTTTATTAGTAGGAAGTGCAATGAGCGGTTCATCTCCCGTAATGAATATTTATCCAAATATCTCTTAATGACGCTAAACCTTGTGACGCTAGATAGTCATTGCCTATCGCAATGTTAATTCCTTTTGTTTTTGAGCTTCTACAAGGACCTTCGCTTCCAAGCGCCTACTTTTGGTACTGGTGATACCACATGCAATGGCGAGTCGTTCGCTAACACCCAATTTCATTAAACTGCGTACTTTGGTGCGAGGTTTACGCCATTGCCGCCAGTAGCACATTCTTATCCTACGGCGGATCCAGTGATCTAAATCCACCGTTAGCTGATAAGCGTTGGCTATTAGGTAGTAGTGTCCCCAGCCGCGCAAATACTGTGTGAGTTTATGAATTTGTAGGGTCATTGAGATCCCCCAGTTGCGGTTAGTGAGCTCCCTGACATTTGCTTTAAATTTCTTTAGCGCCTGTTCGTGGATCTGCACTTGACCGTAGCGGAAGGTAAACCCGAGAAATTTCGAGCCTGATACTGGACCGACCCGACTTTTCGATTCATTCACTTTGAGTTTTAATCGCTTAGTGATGAACGCAGTAATTTCCCGTTGGATTATTAGTCCTTCGCTTTTCGTTTTTACTAAAATGATTATGTCATCAGCGTAACGGGCAAACTTAAGGTGTTTGTAGGCTAGCTTCTTATCTAATTCATCGAGTAAAATATTGGAAAGTAAAGGGGATAATGGCCCACCTTGAGGGACTCCTTTGGTTGACTCAAACCACAGACCTGTTTCGCACTCTGCTACTCCCGCTCGTAGGTATTTACCGAGTAGGCGCATGAGTGCTTTGTCTTTGATTTTACGACCAACACGATTCATCAGCATGTCATGGTTTACTTCATCAAAGAACTTAGACAAGTCGATATCAACCGCTGTTTTATAACCTTGTTTAACACAAAATTGAACATGGTTCACTGCTTGACTGGCTCTTTTATGAGGGCGATAACCATAACTATGTGGTGAAAATTGAGGCTCAAAGTAAGGGCTGATCACTTGAGCAATGGCTTGTTGGATCACTCTGTCGATAACAGCAGGGATCCCAAGCATTCGCTCACCGCCATCGGGTTTGGGTATCATCACGCGTTTGACTGGCAAGGGTTGATAAGTGCCGTTAAGTAATTGTTGTTTAATACCCAGCCAATGTAACTTAGCGAAGTGATTAAACTCTTCAATACTCATATTATCAATACCCGCAGCCCCTTTATTGCGCTTAACATGTTGCCATGCTGCACTAATATTGTGGTTGCTTAGTACCCTTGTCATCAGGTCATGATCTGTTTGGCTATATTCATTCGAGGTATTATTCACAGTCGAACGCTGTTCATCACCATCACAACACGGTGATCTATGTGAATTCAAGTTCATTTGTAGTATCTCCTCTGGTTAAGATGTTCAGGCCTTCACCGTGTCCCCTCCATTACGATGGGCGTTTGGCTACTATGCCGTCTGCTGACTTCTGATAAATCACTCTAGCGATTACTCGATAAAGCGCGTCTAAACTAACGCTTGTTTACTGCTATTTCGCTCGCTGTAGGTCGCAGCAACCAGAGCGCCAAGGGTTGATCAACCAGCCCCTAACTGGTAACCTCCAAGCGTTAGCGCGGATGCGTGTTTATCAGATCTCCCCGAATAAGGTGCATCGACTTTCTCTGCACAACTGCATCATTTACGGTGGCCGTTAGATCACATGACTTCGCTATCTTGTGCTAGCTCGTCTTCAGCCTACGCCTCATATGATGTTTTTGTTCATCAGCTCGCAGATTTGCTAACGGCTTCCTCCAGACTATCTCTCGCGATTTAGCCCTTGCCATTCGCTAGTAGTTATCGTTTAATAACAGAATGTTATTTAAACGGTGATCTTCCTACAGAGGACTTTCACCTCATAAGTCAATGCCCATGTCGGGCGTACACAAGTTGCTCAACAGGACAAAAAACAGTTTGCTCGGCTCGTACCTCGCCAATTTTAGCAAACGGTATTTTGCCCATTAGCAAAGCGTTAGTTGCCCTAGGCGTAGGCATCGAGTTTTGATGGAAAATATCTACCATTAGTGCCACTCAATTGCATCAAGCCTAACCATCCAATTGCATTTTGGTTTGCCACTTTTAAATGTAAGTGTTGGCAAGAGAAAATCTGATATTTATTAATTTTAAGGCACTGTAAGGCTAAAGCTGCCGTAATCAAAATTTCGAAATATGTCTTCAGTGCCAATAACAATAATTGTGATCATCCGATTTTGCTCATTTCATCACTTTGTTGACTTTTTCAACAAAAAAAGCCAACCTACGAAGAAGTGCGTAGATAATTGGACTGATTGCTGTAAAGGGAAGTGTTGAAACTATTCAGCTATTAGAATAGTTAATAATAAAAAAGGGGAAATTAATGTATAAAAGTATTCAAGCAATCGCTGGGGTTCTTTTGTTATTTTCATTTGCCGTTATGGGAAGCGAAACACAATTAACACTACTGGAAAAGGAAATTGATAGAATTGCAGGAGAGTCTATACCTGTTAATGGACCGGGATGCTCTGTAGGTGTTATTAAGAATCAGCAATTTTTATTCAAGAAAAGCTATGGTTTGGCAAACATCGAACATCAGGTTCCACTCAGTTCAATATCAGTATTTCGTATGGCTTCTGTATCCAAACAATTCACCGGACTTGCGGTATTGTTGTTAGCAGAAAAAGGGGAAATTAACCTTGATGATGATATACGGAAATATCTTACTGATTTGAAAGACTACGGTGTAAAAGTAACTATCAACTCAATGTTAGGTCACGTTTCAGGAATGGCAGATTACGATACACTTCAATCGCTCTTACCCAAACCACTACTGTCGACCGCAGGTGGTCCGTTCAGACTTGGTGATGAGGACTACCTGACCAAAGAAGAATACTACGATGTCATAAAATCGCTTCCTTTAGAGCATCAGCCTGATACGCAACAGGCTTATAGTAACTTCGCTTATTTTTTATTGTCGGAGTTAGTCGCTAAAGTCAGCGGCATGTCCATGCGGGAGTACACTACAAAATATATATTTGAACCGCTTGGTATGCACGACACTTTTTTCGCTGATGATATGCGAGAGATAGTACCTAACCGTGCCGAAGGGTATAGAACATTCAAAGATATTGGATTAAAACGTTATGAAACAAATATTTTTGTTGTGGGTGACGGTGGTCTTTACACGACACTCGAAGATATGTTGATTTGGGATAATCACTTTTATACCCCGAAATTAGGTGATGCTCCTAACAAATTGATGGCTCAATTTAATACGCCAAATAGTCAACACTCATTCGAAAACAATGGAATAACTTTTTATGCTAATGGGCAATATATAGAGCCGAATTATACGCTGCACAATGGCGGATGGATGGGTACAAGCACTAGTTATATCCGTAGACCCAAGGAGCAAGTAGCCTTTGTTGGTATGTGTAATAGCTCTTCACTCGATGCAAATGTTTTTACTTACGAAATACCGAAAATCCTAACTAAACTTAAAATATGGGATGTGACTGACCCTGCAATTTTTTAGTCTGATTTTAGTTTTTAAAAAATAAAGGTTCATAGTACCAGGCAACTAACACATATGAGCCTTAACTCTGTCAATAGGCACTAGTATCTTTTTTGACCGTTTTTATAAGTTGACGGTCAATTCAAAATCAACTCTAATTCAATAAACAAATTCGTTTACTTCGTCGGCCGATGCGGCGGTTAAGCAAGTAGCTTACGGCAAACACATATAATGTGCGTTACGCAGTAATCGATTATTGCGAGCTCATCGCAGCCAGGTTTTTCCCATATCCTTTTGGGGTCGCTGGGGCACTACGACTAAATGGATTTAGAAGGTAGAGCGAAGCAGGATGCCAGAGCCGAGACATTCATCGGTTAACCTCATCATGGCATTATTCAAGGCGCTGGTTTCATTATTGGTAAAAGCATGAGCAGTTGACCTTGCGCGGACAAACGAAAGTAAATGCACAATTATCCTGACACAGGGGGAGCACCACAGCATCTAACATGCACTTTTTATTAGTAGGAAGTGCAATGGGCGGTTCATCTCCCATACAAAATGTGTTTATTGTTTTCAAAAAATAATTATGGTGGGTGTCAATGTATTTCAATGTTGGCCAAAACTAGTCGATCGTTACATGGTTAGTGCCTTACTGATATGGGCCGCAAATCAGCAAAGCAAAATTTTTCATGGCATTACAATATAGGAATTAAACCTCAGAGGCTCTAGTTGCAAACCTCTGAGGTAGTTTATTAAGGGTTTACTGCCTCAGAGAAGCGTGACATTTCACTTACGTTGAGTGTACCTTGTTTACTATAGATGCCTACTTGGCGTTTATCTAAGTCATAAAGCCTAAAGGTTAGTGCTCTAAAATCATTGATATATGCGGTACCAAAGCCACTTTCTGGTTGTAAAAGAAGATCCACGGTTACCCCTTGTTGTAAATTGATAGGAACAGTAACTTGTGAGTCGATTCGACTTTCTGAAGTAGGTGCAGATTGCTCACCCAGTACCGCAGGTAATGCTGCTGCCCTGAATTCATCAGCTAGAAGGTAAGCTAAGCTGTTGTCTGAGCCATCGTCATTATGAAGATCAATAAACTGTATAAAGGCTGTTTTCCCTATGAATTCTTCAACATCCCAGGTTGCCCATTGCATTGTTAGTTTATTATTCTCATCGGGTTGTGTATTTTTACCAGATTGGCTACGTACAACTTTACCGTCCACTATAAGCACAACTGCAGTTGCTTTAGGGTGGTCAAACTGATTTGAACCCCCACCTATCTTGAAATTAATATATTGCTGTGAGATTACAAATGACGGGCTATCCATTTTTCCTGTTGCTGAGTAACCTATCCACCCTAATGCAGTTCCATCTTCATCATAGCCATCTGCAAAGCTGGAAAAAACTCGTTCGCCAACGTTGTTGTTTACATCGGCCCCCCACCAACCTCCATCTAGTTTAGAGAAGTCTCCAGTTAGATTATTAAAACCGTGGGCTTGGAGGGTGTTATAACCGCCGCAGCAAAATTCAAAACCAGCTATATACTGAGTCAGGTCTTCCTCTCGATTGAATAGAGGTTTGCCTTCTAGTTCAGGTGTGAGGGTGATGTTAGAGTTTGATTGAGTAAGTGAATCGCCGAAGTAAAAAGTAGCTGTTTCTGTGGCTGTGTTTATTTCTATACTAGCCGTTTGCGTAGTCTCTTCATAAGCGGGAAATATCAGACCAAATCGGTTGTCGGTATCTTCACTCGAAATACTAAAGTGAAGACGGTTGATTTTATTGTTACTACCTAGTAATACTTGATCACCTGGTGAGACTAATAGTGAATTATCATTATTGGTTTGTGCATTTTCATCTATTGGTGTTGCTAATGCGCTTAAGTATTGCTCGGGAATTGATACCGCTAGTTCTCCCGATTCTGTCATTGATACTTGATGAATTGCTAAGTCACCACCAAAATCAGCACTGCCTATATTTGAGCGGGTATTTTTATGGGCGACCCAACCAAACATCAGGGTTTGAGTAGGGGAGCTTGCAGTTCTTCCTGCGTAGTAAAATTCTCCATCTAGTGAAGGGTATTGACCAGGTACCCATGTGTCTTCATTCTTTACTAAATATTTTACATCGCGCTCATTATTATTTTGATCAGAGTAAATTATTGCTTGTCCGTTATTGAAGCTCACCCAATCAGGAACCTCAAAGTTAAGTGGTTTGTTTGCAGTATAAATCGGCTCTTGCGCTTCCCAAGTTTTGAGATCGCTCGAAGTATAAAGAGCAATAGCTGCATCTGCGTTATATCGACTAGTTAATAACATCCAATAGTTGTTGCTTTGTTCGTTATAAAAAACGTCAGGATCACGAAAGTCAAAGTCGCTATATGATCCTGTACCACTGAATGTGCTATTAACTTGTTTTTCCCATTTAGTCAGCGTGTTATCTGTTGCTTTTGCATGCATAACAGCTTCGACAGGAGAAAAATCGAGATTGTGTCCTGAGTAAAATAAATGAGCTACATTGTCTTTATCTTTAATAACACTACCAGATCCGGTCCATTGGTCTTGTGTTTGTGCATCTCCCGTCGCTTCTAGAACACGTTGTGGGAATGTACCATTAATTAGATCTGTGGTTCGGGTTAGATACCAATCATGAAATGCGGTATCAATTAAATAATAAATATAAAACTCACCGTTTAAAAATACAGGGTTAGGGTCAGCCATCGTTAATGGTAAAGGTATCGTGTGTTGATCCAGTTGGGTGACAATACTTTCACTCGACGGGTCAACGGCTGCATACTCTGATAATTTAAATTCATCAGCCATAATAAATGCAAGTGCAGTTTCGTCTGCAGTGTCATCCTGATCAATGATTTCAATAACAGCTGTTTCACCGATTAAGCTATTAACATCCCAAGTAAACCAATCGAGCTTATCTGATTGCCCGTTACCTGTGGCATGCCTGACAATTTTGCCATTTATTCGCAGGACAATTGCTGTCGCTTTTTCAGTATCAAATGGGTTTGTACCACCACCAATTAGAAAGTTTACATAGTCATGTGTAATCGTGAATGGGGGCGAAGAAAGTGTGCCGGTAGCTTCGTTACCAATCCAGCCTAATTGGCTCCCATCTGCTAAAAAACCATCGGCGCGGCTAGAAAAAACTCTCTCACCAACATGGTTTGTGATGTCTGCAACCCACCAACCACCATCTAATTTGGCCATATCGCCAGTTGCTCTAAAGTCATGGTTTGCGTAGGTATTAAATTTACCGCAACAAAATTCAAAACCCGCAATATTTTGCTCAGCATTTGATACACGAGTGAATGCGGATTGGCCAGTACTAGCAGGTGCGGTGGTTTTTTTATTTTCTTTATCAACTTACTATTTTGACTAGGAACTTTGGCTGCACTGTCGGCTTGGCGAATTTCGTCGACTAATAAATATGGTAAGTCAGTATCTGAATTATCATCAGCATGATGGTCAATAAATTTAATTTGCCCTTCTTGAGAGCTAAACTCGCTGACATCCCATGTTTGCCAGTCAACTTGCATTGCAGTATTGCTTCCACTTGCTTGACGAACTATCTTATTATCAACAACAAGTGCAATTGCGGTTGTATTTGCGTCTGTTATGCCATTATTGCCACCACCAATTAAAAAATTGATATAGTTTGATTGTATTGTAAATTTAGGACTTATCATCGAACCTGTAGCGGAAAAGCCTAGTTGCCCAAGTGCTTCACCTTCTAAATCAAAGCCATCCGCAAAGCTCGAAAATACGCGCTCACCTAAATGACCTGAAATATCTGCAGCCCAAAAACCACCATCAAATTTAGAAAAATCACCTGTTAATTTATCAAACCCATGAGCTTGAAAGGTGTTATTACCACCACAACAAAACTCAAAGCCAGATAGTACTTGCTCTGTATTTTCAGGGTTGTAAAATAATGGTTGACCTTCGCTTTCAGGGTTGGAAGTTATTGGAATGTCATCTGTATTTGGTTCATCATCACTGTCGCTTTCATCTTTATTAATAACGTCAGCAGCGGTTTGTCCTTCTTCTAGAATGATCAGTTTGTAATCATCTTCTTGTTGGTTTTTGTGATCACCAGAGCAGGCTGTCGTTAAAGATATAAGTAACGCGAGCCCCGTTTTTTTCCAGCAAAGTGCTATGTCTTGCTTTGTTTTCATGCTTATTCCTCCACAACTATTATTGTTGTGTTTTGTGTGTTTAAGTTATTGAATGTATTGGTTAAAAACTTTATTTCCTTAACTTTTCTTATTGTTACAGAGTAATACTTTTAAAATAAACAACGTTGTCTTTTTTTAAGGTAGATGTTATCTTTATTTTTTGCAACATGTATTTTACACAATGGCTGTAATTGTGTATTTAAATACAACTTTTACTATTCGTGGCCATTTCTCCCTGATTTATCTAGAGGATATTGTTACGAATTTATAGTGTGAAAATTTATTTGGAAATGGTCTAAATAATAAAGGGAGCAACTCGGTGAGTATTGTAATAAGCAGCAAAAAGGCTGAAGAAATTAATTTAACATGTTTTGGAGAGGTACTGTGGGATTGCTTTGAGTCCGGTATGCGTTTAGGTGGTGCTCCTTTAAACATGTGCTTTCGTTTTAATTCACTAGGCCTAAAGGCACATATGATAAGTGCTGTTGGTAATGACAAATTAGGTGAAGCACTACTATCTGAGATTGAGCAAAAAGGGCTCTCTAAAGAGTTTATTTATGTTCATGAGTCTAAGCCAACGAGTGTGGTTGAAGTGAAGCTTGATCAGAGCGGATCGGCCAATTATCAGATTGTGCTTGATACTGCATGGGACAATATAAGTTTATCGCAACGAGTTATAGATAAGGTGCAAAGTGCAGATGTGTTTGTATTTGGTAGTTTAATTGCTCGAACAGAAAGCTCTATGAGTTCATTAGAGCAACTTTTAGATTTGGCAAAATTTAAAGTGTTTGATGTAAATTTACGTGCACCTCACTATCAGTTAGAAAGCTTAATTAAGTTGATGAATAAAGCTGACTTTATCAAGCTCAATGATGAAGAGCTATATGAAATAGCAAAAGGAATGGGGTGTAAATACCATTCATTAGAGCAAAACTTAGCATTTATAGCAAAGCAAACCAACACAGAGTTTTTGTGCGTGACGAAAGGAAACCATGGTGCTTTATTATCGATTAAAGGTAAAAACTACTATAACTCAGGCTACCTGATCGATGTTGTGGATACTGTTGGTGCAGGGGATTCGTTTTTGGGGGCTTTAATTTATCAACTGTGCATTCAAAACGATCCGCAGCAGGCAATTGATTTTGCTTGTGCTGCCGGAGCTATGGTTGCTCAGCAGCCAGGGGCAACACCAGATATAACGTATCAGCAAATCCTAGAATTTATTGAACCATGTTAGCGTATAGTGTTGTATTTCAAGTTATACATATTTTTAACAAAATATTTTGTTATTTATATTGAATAGATGTTTTTTTAATGTTAAAAAGACAACGTTGTTTATTTTTATTGGGCCTGCCAAGCTAAACAACAAAATGTAAAAAGATATTTTTTGCACTAAAAAGACAACGTTGTTAATTTGACTGATGAAATCAACATTAAAAAATAAAATTAAAATGAGGACACACACAATGCTCAGATTTAGGAAAAACCAGCTTGCTGCGAGTGTTAGTACATTATTGTTAGGCTGTTGGCTGCCATCCAACAGCTTCGCTGCTGAACAACTGCAAGAAGAAGAGTCGGCCAAGATTGGTATTGAAGTTATTGAAGTTTCATATGGTTATGGAAGTGTTAAAAAACAAGATTTAACAGGCGCAGTGAGTACGGTTGACCTTGAAGATTTAGTAGACCAGCCTTCAGGCAATATAATGCAAAACTTGCAAGGGAGGGTGCCAGGTCTACAAATTACAACGAATGGTTCACCTGACTCTACTGCGACGGTACGAATACGTGGTCAAGGCTTAGGGCCACTTGGAAATAACGATCCATTATATGTTATTGATGGCGTACCAACTAAATCTGGAATGCATGAACTTAATAGCCATGATATTGCTGATATACAGGTACTAAGAGATGCAGCAGCTGCAAGTATTTTTGGTGCTCGCTCTGGTAATGGAGTCATAATTATCACAACCAAAAAAGGGAATGAAGGGCTGGATTTCAATTTTTCAGTTAATCAATCTCAAGATGCCTATAGTTATGACCTAAATCCGCTAAATACCAAACAACGTGGGCAGGTTGTATGGCAGGCTGCTGTTAACGATGGTTCAGATCCAAATGCAGCGAGCCCATTATATAGCTATGATTGGAATGGTGACTACAATAACCCACAGCTAAACTCAGTAATATTGCCCACGTATACCGATCCTCAACAAGTTCAGCGTCCTGCTGACACTAACTGGTTTGATGAGGTCACTCGTACAGCTAAGGTCACTGATCTTAACTTTTCAGTTTCAGGTGGTTCTGAGAACGCCTCTATTTATAGTTCATTAGGTTACTTTAATTCAGAAGGTGTTGTTGATGGTTCTGAATTTGAACGCATTAGTTTTAGGGTCAATTCTGATTACCAACTAACAGATAAATTAAAAATAGGTGAAAATTTCACTGTAACCAATCAAGAGTCAAACCTAATCAATGCTAGAGCTGGTGAAATATTGGGTTTGGCTATAGAGCAACAATCTATCGTTCCTGTGTACAACGAGGTAGGTGGCTGGGGAGGACCGGTTCCTGGCGTAACTGACCGAGATAACCCTGTCAGAATTATCGAAATGAACCGTGATAATGTTAGTAGGTTCAATAAATTAATGGGAAATATTTTTGTTGAATATGAAGCAATAGAGGACTTAACGTTAAAAAGCTCTATCGGTTTAGACTACGGGCAATATTACTTCAGAAACTATACCCGTGCTTTTCAAGCAGGCTCACTAAATTATGGTGATCAGCTGTCAGTGACAGAAAATTGGAATAGTAGTTTTAGCTGGACTAATACCGCCGAATATAAGCTTGATTTAAACGAAAATCATTTTACGTTTTTGATCGGTACAGAACAAATAGATTATGAGTATGAAGGGTCTGTTGGTTTTGGTTCAGGTTTTGCGTCTGATGATCGTGATTACGCACATTTATCACAAGCAACAGGTGATGTTCGTGTAGAAGGGGATGGTGATAAATGGTCTCTTAATTCTTATTTTGCGCGTATGGACTATAACTTTGATGACCGCTATTTAGCAGGCTTAACAATACGTCGTGATGGCTCATCTCGTTTTGGTAGTAATAATAGTTATGGAAATTTCCCAGCTATCTCTGCAGGTTGGGTGATCAGCAATGAATCATTCTATGATATTGAATTTTTATCTACCTTAAAGCTTCGTGCTAGTTGGGGCAAAACGGGTAATCAAGAGATACCTACCGATGCAACATACACAACGTATTTAAGTCGTTATGCAACACAGTCATTATTCACTGATCGGCAAGATGAAGGGACCGCTTATGATATAGGCGGTGCTAATGGCGGCACGCTTCCATCTGGGTTTGTAAAAGCACAGACAGGGAATGATGACCTAAAGTGGGAAACATCAACGCAAACAAACATTGGTCTTGATTTTGGTATGCGTTACGAAACCATATACGGCAGTATCGATTGGTTTGAAAAAACCACAGAAGATATTTTAACGTTAACCAATCCGCTTGCAACATTGGGCGAAGGTGCTCAGCAATGGGTTAATGGTGGCACAATTGAAAACTCTGGTTTTGAGTTTCTTATTGGCTACGCCGACTATCTTACTTTTGATAGCTTAGATGGTGATATCGATGTCGATATTAGCTTTAACATTTCTTCGGCTAAAAATAAGGTTGTTTCGTTACCTGGAGACGTTGTGAATTCATTTGGTGGCAATGGAGTTGATAAAACGATTGTTGGTCATTCTATTAACTCTATTTATGGTTATGTCGCTGATGGGTTATTCCAAAATCAAGATGAAATAGATGCTCACGCAGCGCAATCTGGGGCCGGTTTAGGTCGAGTTCGCTGGAAAGATTTAGACGGTAATGGCGTGATTGATGAAAACGATCAAAGCTTTTTCACCGATACTGATCCTGACTTTATGTATGGATTGAACATGAATTTCAAATACAAAAATTGGGATTTCAATATGTTCTGGCAAGGTGTTCAGGGAGGTGAGATACGTAATAGCTGGCGTGGGTTTACTGACTTTACATCATTAAATATAGGTTCTAACTACGGTGATCGCGTTCTTGATGCATGGTCAGTTAATAATACTGACAGTAATGTACCGGCGTTAACTTTAATCGATAACAATGGTGAAGGCCGTCAATCAAGTTTGTTTTGGGAAGATGGTAGCTACCTCAAGCTTCGCAACTTATCTATCGGTTATACACCTGATGAACAGTGGTTAAATCAATACGGTATTAGTTCTGCACGAATTTATTTGCAGGGCAGTAACTTATTGACCATTACGCCATCGGGGACGCTAAGCCAAGATCCAGAAACTCCAAACGGCAACTTCCCAATTCCAAAACGTATCACGTTAGGCGTGAACCTTTCTTTTTGATTTATTAAAACGACAACGATACGAGCACATATTATGAATAAAATTAAAACACTATTTACAGCAGCTACACTCGCGCTTTCTTTAGCATCGTGTGGTGGTTCTGATCTTGATGTTGCACCTTCTGGGGTATTAACCGAAGAGCAAGTTTCTAACAGTGAAAATATAGATGCTTTGGTCATTGCTGCCTACTCATATCTAGGCAATGATCATTATACTGCCCCTAACTTTTTATGGCCGACAGGAAACTTACGTGCCGGAGACGCTCACAAAGGCGGTAATGGACCTGGTGATATCTTTGCTTATCATGCTTTGTCTCTATATCAACCAATAGTGCCTGATATGGAGTCTTTCCCGCCAGATTTGATTGATTTGAACAATAAGAAATGGGTACGTAATTACACCGGTATTTCAAGAGCAAACTCAGCATTAGCGGTAATCGCAAATGCGCCAGATGCTATTGAAAACAGTGCTGCAAAACAATCCGAACTGCGGTTCATTCGCAGTATTTTCTACTTTGATTTAAAAATACATCATAAGCATATCCCGTGGATTGATGAAACAATGACTCAAGATCAAATTCTTAGCGCTACTAATCGTGAGCTGAGCGATCAGGAGCTATGGGATAAAATTGCCGCAGATTTTGAGTTTGCTGCAAACAATTTACCACAAACCCAAGAAGATGTAGGGCGCGCTTCAGCGTTATCAGCTAAGGCATATCTAGCTAAAACATTGCTCTACCAAGCGTATGAGCAGAATGAGCTACATGAAGTTATCAATATTAATAAAGATAAACTTGTAAAAGTAGTGGCTCTAGTTGATGAAATTGAAGAGGCCGGCGTCTATGGCTTATTTGATGATTACGCGAATAACTTCTTGTTTGAAAGTGAGAATGGTAAAGAGTCAGTTTTTGCTATTCAGCGCTCTCTAAATGACGGCTCTCCAGATGGACGTGGTAGCTGGCCTAGTGCATTAAATGCGCCAATGGCTGGTGGTTTTGGCTGTTGTGGTTTTCATGTACCAACAGAAAATTTTGTTAATGCGTTTAAAACAGACCAACAAGGCTTGCCGTTATTTGGCTCTTTTAACGACTTTAATTATGACATGACGACTGACTCAGTTGACCCTCGCCTAGATCACACTGTGGCAATGGAAGGTAAACCATTTAAGTATGACGAAAATTTGATCCATGGCGGTGATAGCTGGGCACGTGCCCCTGGTATATATGGCAACTTTACGGCAATGAAAGATCTTGAACACCCTGACTGTAGTTGTCGTGGTGAGAATGGCCCTTTTCCTATCTTTTCATTAAATACCCCACTCATTCGTTACGCTGAAGTATTGCTTTGGAAAGCAGAAGCATTAATTGAGTTAGACAGATATGACGAAGCATTGCCAATCATTAACCGTATTCGTGAACGCGCTAAACAAAGCACCGATAAATTGCATAACGCGAGTATTTATAACATTGGCTTATATACAAGTTTTGGTTCTAAAGAACAAGCAAGAGCAGCACTGCGCTTTGAGCGACGTTTAGAGTTAGGGCTTGAAGGACATCGCTTTTTTGACTTAGTGCGTTGGGGAATAGCAAAAGAAACTATTGATAGTTACTTGGCAATTGAAGCTGTACGTAAACCTTATTTAGTCGATGCTATTTTCACTAAAGGTAAGCATGAGTATTTACCTATTCCAAACCAGCAAATTATTTTAAGTGGTGGGTCGTACACACAAAACCCAGGTTATTAATAGTGGTGGGTTTCGGCCCACCTTTTAAGCTTTAAGTTTTAAGAGTGATTATGAAAAAAATTATTTACTGGTCAGTCACTGTTGCAGTTGCTGGTTTTTTATTCGGCTTTGATACTGCTGTTATATCCGGTGCGGATAAACCTATTCAAGCATTATGGAATACGAGCTCGTTATTTCATGGCTTATTTATTATGTCTTCAGCTTTATGGGGAACACTACTTGGTGCCTTAACTGGTAATTACCCATGCGATAAGTGGGGTAGAAAACCCACATTGATTTTAGTCGGTGTGTTATTTTTAGTTTCGGCGCTTGGCTCCGCCATGGCGCCTGACGCATATAGCTTCGCCTTACTACGGTTTATTGGTGGCGTGGGAGTGGGTATTTCTTCAATTGTTGTACCTGCTTATATTTCTGAGATTGCACCTGCTAAGTACCGTGGGCGTTTGGTCGCGCTTTATCAGTTTCAAATTGTATTTGGTATTTTAGTTGCGTTTGTTTCTAATTTTTTAATTGCAGGAACATCAGCAATTGACTGGCGTTTAATGTTAGGCGTGGAGGCAATACCGGCCTTAGCTTATTTATTAATGATCATTAAGGCACCTGAAAGCCCACGTTGGTTAGTGCAAAAGAAAAACGAAAAAGCTAAAGCGCGTTCAATCTTAGTGACTTTAGGTGAACAAAACCCAGACCAAGTATTAAATGACATTGAACGCGACAAGTTACAAAACAGTCAATCAAAGCTATTTGGTGGTAGTTACAATAAGGCGGCTTTATTTGCATTTTTATTTGCCGCATTTAATCAATTATCTGGCATCAACTTTATTATTTATTATGCACCGCGCGTATTTGAACTTGCAGGATTGGATGTAAATCAATCCTTACTTTCAGGCGCTGGAATTGGCGTGGTTAACTTATGTTTTACCATGCTGGGTTTATCGTTGATTGATAAATTTGGCCGACGTTCGCTGATGTATATCGGCTCAATTGGCTACGTTATTTCCTCTCTGTTGTGGCGTGGGCATTTAGTACTGACTCTGGAGGCTTAACGGTTGTAGCGTTTGTATTTGTGTTTATTGCCGCTCATGCCATTGGCCAAGGTACCGTTATTTGGGTCTTCATTGCAGAAATATTCCCGAACAAAGTACGTTCAAAAGGGCAGTCTTTAGGCTCCGGTACGCATTGGTTTTTTGCCGCAGCAATCACTTTACTTATGCCATTTTTCTTAGAACGTTTTAGTGCCACTGAAGTATTCACTTTCTTTACTTTAATGATGTTAGGGCAATTGATTTTTGTTGCGTGGTTTATGCCAGAAACAAAAGGGCGTTCTTTAGAAGCAATTTCATTAGATACCAATAATAAGCATGGAGCATTAGATGCGAACCGTTAATTTAGTTTTAATTTCATCATTTTTGGCAGCATGTAGCATGACAAACCCAACTGAACAAACAGCCCTTAAGGGGGCAGATAAACCGAGCAAAGAGGCGTTTAGACCTGCTTTTCATTTTACTCCTGAAAAGCATTGGATGAACGATCCTAATGGTATGGTTTACTACCAAGGCGAATATCATCTGTTTTACCAGCATAATCCTGACTCATCGGTATGGGGGCCAATGCATTGGGGACATGCAATTAGTAAAGATATGGTTAATTGGCAGCATCAAGAAATTAAGTTGTTTCCTGATGAGCACGGTACTATCTTCTCTGGCAGTGCGGTGGTTGATTGGCAAAATAGCAGCGGCTTTGGCAGTAAAGAAAACCCACCATTAGTGGCTATATTTACCTATCACGATGATAAAAAGGCGGCACAAGGGGCGATTGATTTTCAAACGCAAGGTATAGCATATAGCACCGATAAAGGCCGTACATGGATAAAATACGCTAATAATCCGGTATTAAAAAACCCTGGGATCCGCGATTTCCGTGATCCTAAAGTAAGTTGGCATGAAGATACTCAGCAATGGGTCATGGTATTAGCGCAAGATGATCATATCGGCTTTTACAGCTCAAAAGATTTAAAAACATGGCAATTTGAAAGTAACTTTGGCGCTGATTGGGGAAGTCACGCAGGTGTATGGGAGTGTCCAGATCTTATTCGCGTGCGTATTGAAGGCACCGATGAATATAAATATGTTTTATTAGTGAGTATCAACCCTGGCGCGCCAAATGGCGGCTCTGGTACACAATATTTTGTTGGCGATTTCGACGGTGAAAAATTTGTGTTGGATAGCGATTATCAAAAAATGCTTACAACAACACCTGCCGTTTTCCCTCAAGGGCTTGATTTTTCTAACTTCAAAAATGGCTTAAAAAATTGGCAAGTATCGGGTGAAGCATTTCATATAGTAAATGATCAACCAGCAAATACCATTGCCAGTTCTTTTAAAGGCTCGGATGAGGCAATTGGTACCTTAACCTCAAAATCATTTGCGATTGATCATGATTTCATTAACTTTAAAATTGCAGGCGGAAAGCATCATAACAGTACCGCAATACAGTTGTTAGTTAATGGTGAAATAGTTAAAACCGCAAGCGGAAACAATACAGGTACAATGACCGAGCGTTCTTGGAACGTGAGTCAATTAAAAGGCCAGCAAGCTTATATTAAAGTGGTAGACAATGAACGAGGTGATTGGGGGCATATAAAAATTGCTGATATCGTATTTTCTGATAAAGCAGCAAAAGAAAAGTATGAACCGTCAATATGGCTAGACTACGGAACAGATAATTATGCTGGCGTGACTTTTTCTGATGCTCAAGACGGTAGACACTTATTTATGGGATGGATGAGTAACTGGCAATACGCAAACCAAGTACCGACTGAGGTATGGCGCAGTGCAATGACGATTCCCAGAGAATTAAAGTTATTACAAACGCCAGCAGGAGTGCGTTTGGCATCTCAACCTATCAAAGAACTCGATAGTTTACTGAGTAACACACAGCAAAAGGCAACCCTAACTGGCACAAATAGCTACCAGTTAGATGAGCTTTTTACTGTCGAACCTGGGCAATTTAAGGTGAGCTTTAGTTTATCAAACGCTGAGCAAGTTACTGATATTGTGCTTAGCTCTGATAAAGGTGAATACACTAAGCTGCAGTTAAACCCAGCTCAAGGACAACTTGTACTTGACCGTAGACAATCGGGTTTAAAAGACTTTGAAGATGGGTTTGCTTCTTTACAAACAGCGCCATTACAAAAAGGCCTTGAGTATTACGATGTTGAGATATGGGTAGATAAAGCGTCGGTAGAAGTGTTTGTAAATAAAGGGGTTAGCTCTATGACGTCGATTGTTTTTCCAACCTCTCCTTACAATAAAATACAAGTGAGTGCTGAGCAGCCTTTGTCGCTTAGTGACGTTAAGTTAAATAATATAGCAATAGAAAAATAACTTCCAAAATGACTCTATATTATTATAGAGTCATTAATCATTCTCTAAGGCTATGCGATATATGAGTAGCAATTATCGACTATTAAGTGTCATTTTGTTTGTTTATTTTATGGCATGGTCTTTTTCATTTTCATTATTTCCTATTTGGCTTAGTCAAGAAGTCGGCCTCAATAGTGCTAAAGTCGGGATTATCTTTAGCATTAATTCCATCATGGCTTTACTCGTGATGCCTTGTTACGGCATTTTGCAAGATAAACTCGGTTTACAAAAAACACTGCTTTACTTCATTGCATTTTTCATCATGTTGATTGGCCCGTTTGTAAGTTTTGTATACGCGCCACTACTACAAACGCAGTTTTATCTGGCTGCTATTTTAGGCGGTGCCGTTTTTTCATGTGCATTTTTAGCTGGAGTAGGAACGCTTGAAAGTTATATTGATAAACAAAGTCGCTCGACCAACTTTGAATTTGGTAAAGCTCGAATGTGGGGGTCACTGGGTTGGGCTATGGCAAGCTACTTTGCCGGTTTATCCTTTAATTTATCTCCTAGTTTAAATTATTGGTTATCAAGCATTGCGGCGGTTTGCTTAATGGGTTTTTTAGCCTTTGTTAAGGTCGCACAAAATCAGCGTGAAATAGCGCCTTCTCGAACTTTTTCTCCTGTAAAACAGCTTACAGCATTTTTTAAAATCGCAGGGCTTTGGCGTTTAAGTGTATTTGTGATCGGTGTTAGTTGTATTTATGCGGTATTTGATCAGCAATTTGCTATTTATTACACCTCTTTTTTTGACACCCCAGAGCAAGGTCGAGAGTTTTTTGGCTATTTAACTTCAGCGCAAGTTATTCTTGAAGCGGCTATTTTGTATTTAGCTGTTAAATGGGTGAATTATGTGGGCATTAAAAATTCGTTGCTGTTAAGTGGTGTATTGATGGCGATACGAATATATTGCTCGGGGATTGTTAGTGACTCTATCAGCATTAGTTTATTGAAATTATTACACGCCATTGAATTACCGCTGATGCTGATTGCGTTATTTAAATATATAAATATGCATTTTGACGCGCGCTATTCAGCGATGATCTATATCATTGGCTTTCAATTTACTACGCAATTGGTGGCGTCAATGTTAGCCGTCGCGGTAGGTGTTGTATATGATCATGTAGGCTTTGCGTTAGCCTACCAGTATTTGGGTTTGGTTATCTGTGTGTTTATTGTATTATCGCTTTTTACATTAAAAAAAGATGTTATTAAAACGAATCACGAGCAATCAATTTAAACGGTAGGCTGTGATGAACAATATCAGTACGCTGGTCTATGAGGTATTCCATTGCCCAACGTCCCATTGCATGATGGGGTAATGCCATGGTAGTTAAATTCGGTTGTAATAATTGTGGAATACTGCCCCAATCATCAAAACTTGCTATACCAATATCCTTACCAACGATCATTCCTTTATCATGCACAACAAAGTAAATTTCTAGCGCCATGGGATCTTGACCACAAATAATAGCATCAGGTTTAAACTCGTCTATTACTCTCGCTGCAGACTCTCTCGAAGTAGAAATCTCACTACCATCGGCTTGACCAATAATCACCGATTCAATGAGTAAATCATCGAGTGGTAAGCCGTGCTTTTTAAATGAATTTATAACGCCTTGTTTGCGACCTTTGGCTGCAATTATATGCTCATTTAAGTTTAAAAAAGCAATGCGGCGATAGCCTTTGCATATTAATGCATCGGTAATATCTTCACCTGCTTGCTGTTCATCAGGGACTACACAAGGAAAATTATTCAAAGCAGGAAAACAGTTAGCTAAAATTGTTGGTATTTTTTTTAGTTCATCAGCTACCACAACTTGGCGATGATACATTGCTGAATATATAACGCCCTCTACGCGATACTCTAAAAGGCTTTCTATAGCTCTGTCTATACTCGCTTGGGTTTCGTTAACATTGAGAATTAATAATTCTTTGTTTTTTTGCCACGCAATTTCTTGGGCACCACGAATAATATCAAAAGTATAAGGAACACTAAGCAGTTCATCAGCAATAATTGCGTAAATGTTTGAGTTTTTACGTCGCGTTAAACTTGCCGCACGATTAGGACGATAACCTAATTCTTTTATCGCTTTAAGAACCTTCTCGCGGTTAATATCTTTGACTGTTGGATCATTATTGACCACTCGCGATACAGTTTTAAATGAAACACCTGCGTGAACAGCGACTTGCTTAATTGTAACCATACTAGAATAAGACCCTCTCTGAATAAAAACAGTATAACAGCAGATTGCACTTTATTTATATGTTTTTGTTAAGGTTTGAGTTGTCGTTGTTATCTAAAGATAAACTTATTCAGAGGCTTACTTTTAAGTTATTGAGGCGAATTATACTCATGATGTAACAACATGGGTCAGATATAAAAAGGGCTGATACAAATTTTTTCAAAATTTACAGTAGCTATAAACTAGACACCTATTTAGGAGTTAGGTGATATGAAAGTAAAAGAGTTTCGTAAACATCAGAAGAATTTAAAATAAAACTAACATAGGTTTCACGAAACATAATCGGCTAGCCTGAGGTTTCTAACCTCCAGTTATCACACCATCGTTCATGCAGGTCGCGAGCATAGTAGTGATAAATCAGCGTCCATTGAGCACCCAGCGAAAATAAAACCAAATATAGTATTTAAGTGTTGTAGCGCACAGAGTTGGGGAGCTTTATAAACTAGGCTTTAAATCTCGGCCTTTTACATTAACGTGAGAGGCGAGAACTCTGAGGCAACTATGCAAAATCCAACTCATGATAAAAAAGTAGATGATAAAAAGTCTGCTGAAACACTAAAAAAAGAAGCGGCAAGCAAGCGCGCAGCTTTAGAACCTGACACGAAAAAATCATACAGAAAACCCCAGCAAAAATAATAGAGTCGTTAATTATCTAACCAGTTTTCGCAAAGCATTATTTGAGCTTAATTAAGGATTGAGTGGCATTATCGACAGGTAAATTCGATAAATATACAAGGAGCTAGATAATAGATGTTCTCTACTATTTGTGGTTCTTCACTCGTTGGTGAGGGATCATATTCTTGTTGTTTAAGGCTACTGAGAGCGCTATGTCATTAATAACAGAAGACAAAAATAATGAAAGTAATGGTCTAATTAAACGGCTAGGTAAATATCAGTTGTGGCTTCCCAATGGCAAGTATAAAACCAGCTTTGTTATTTTAGCAGTGCTGTTTTGCTTTAGTGCTTTATACACCGCTTTGTTTACTGTACCCAGTGATTCGGTGGCGGTAGTATTAAGATTTGGCAAATTTAGCACTATTTTACCATCGGGTTTACACTTTAAACTGCCTCTTGGTATCGATAGAGTTCATATTGTGCCAATCAAACGCCAACTAAAACAAGAGTTTGGCTTTTCTACTCCAGGCGCAACCGATCCTAATCAAAATGTGACTATTAATAATAATATATTCTTTACTGGCAAGCGCCGTGACGTGCAGTTACGTAATCAATTGGGCGAAACGCAAATGGTGACTGGCGATTTAAATACAGCCCTTGTTGAGTGGGTGATCCAATATCGTATTGCAAATCCTAAAAATTATTTGTTTGAAGTGCGTGATCCTGCCGGTACCTTGCGCTATGTATCAGAATCGGTGATGCGAGAAGTAGTCGGCGATCGTACCGTTGATGAAGTTATTACCATTGGTCGTCAAGAGATTGAAGTTGAAGCACTGCGTAAGATGCAAGCATTAGCGAGTAAATATGTGATGGGGATCAGCATTGACCAAGTGCAGCTAAAAAATATTAATCCACCAAAAGCCGTACAAGCATCTTTTAATGAAGTAAACCAAGCGCAACAAGAAAAAGAAAAGCTGATCAACGAAGCGCGACGTGATTACAATCGCATTATTCCATTGGCTGAAGGTGAGCGTGACCAACGTATCCGTGCGGCTGATGGCTACCGACTAAAACGTGTAAATGAATCGCAGGGTGATGCGCTGCGCTTTAACGCCTTATTTGCTCAGTTTGAAAAAGCGCCTGAGGTGACTCGAAAGCGTATTTATTTAGAAACAATGCAAAAAGTAATGCCCACAGTTAGCGAAAAAATCATCATTGATAGCAGTGCGCTAGATGTACTGCCTTTGCTTAATCTAACACCACTTAAAGGCCAGTGAGCATGAGACATTATCTATTGTTTTTTCTTGGTATTTTATTAGCATTTATTTTAGCGGCATTAAATAACGCTTTGTATACAGTTAACGAAGTAGAGCAAGTTATTATTACTCAGTTTGGCCGTCCTGTTGGCAACCCTATCACTGATGCGGGTATCAAAATTAAAATGCCATTTATTCAACAAGTAAACTCAATTGATAAACGTGTGCTGGAATGGGAAGGCACTCCTTCTGATATGCCAACTAAAGATAAGCTTTATATTTCAGTCAGTTTGTTTGCCCGTTGGCGAGTGACCGATGCATTACAATACTTTTTACGGTTAGGTGATGAACGCAGTGCACAATCAAGGCTCGATGATATTTTTGGCAGTGAAACACGTAATGCAGTTGCTAAACATGAGCTGATTGAAATTATTCGTACCTCTAAAGACCGCCAGCCTCTTCGTGATAAGCTATTGACTGAGGCCGAAAAGGCGCAAGATATTGGAAGTTTAGTACCAATACATATTGGTCGTTTGCTGGTGGAGCAAGATATATTTAATGCAGCGGCAGAAAAAGTCAAAGTGTTTGGTATTGAGTTACTCGATATTCGTTTTAAGCGTATTAATTATAATGAGAGTGTCCGCCCGAAAATTTATGAGCGAATGATCAGCGAGCGTCGGCAAATAGCTGAACGCTTTTTATCAGAAGGTAAAGGTGAAGCGGCTAGAATTTTAGGTAATCGTGAGCGAGATTTAAATAAAATTCAGTCAGAAGCATACCGCGCAGTAGAAGAGATCCGTGGTTTAGCCGATGCAAAAGCTGCGGCGATTTATGCCGACGCTTATAATCAAAATGCACAAGCGGTTGCATTTTATGCGTTTATTCGCTCATTACAAGCATATGAGTTGGTACTCAATGACAATACGACACTGGTATTATCAACCGACAGTGAGCTATTTAAGTATTTAAAAAACACCGATACACAACCAATACCAGGCAATAATTAGTCGCAGGTCACAGTGTAAATAGGAAGGTTAGTGAGATGACAGTAAACGCCAGCAAGCTGGCGTTTTGGGGGATGTTTTGTTTAATTGGTTGCCAGCTTTTTAGCTTTGGCTACTTTTGCCCAGTAACCCGCTAGTTCGTAATGTTGATATATAGCTGTTTCAAACTCGGGAGTTATTTGCAGGTTATAATCATACTCTGGCGCATCTTTTATTACTTGGCGGTTGAGATCAACGCTGATGGTATTGTCGAGCCAGCATACTTCGCTGATCCACTCTGGTGGCACTAGCACTTTATGTCCACCCCACCAATTACTGGTATCGATGATCAGATAACGCACCGCCCACGTTGTTTCTTCTACTAATAATCCAGATACATGACCAATATCACCATCATTTGCATTCATATGATAGCCAATAACCTCTTTGCAACTGCGTAAATTTGGATCGGCTTTTTTATTATCTTCACTTTTAACATTATGGTGAGTTAGTTGTGCGCTGCGTGCACCTGCTTCTGTATGTGGGAGGTGTTGGTGGTCACGGTACAATAAATAAGGGTAAATACCGCCTCCCCAAAATCCTTCGCCTACCCAATAATAAGGGTAGCCATAATAATCGAGTAAGCTGGCCTCATTTTGCCGTGACACGGGTTTATCGTTATCGATAGTTGGGCTGTTTTTAACTTGTTCTTTACTGATCAACACTGGCAGAATTTTTTCTATCCAGTTTGGTTTTTGAACCGCAATTGGTGAGATCAAAACCTGACGGCTGGATAGCCAAGAACCTGTTTCAACAACAAAATAGCGGATCACCCATGCTAAATCATCGAATAGAAAATCTTTTTCTTTACCGATCACACCATCGGTAGCAGCGATAGCGCAATTTTCAAGATCTTTCATGCTACGTAACATAGTAGTTATCCTTTTTAATGGGGTCGACAGTATAAAGTGTTGGCGTGTTTTAGAGCTGATATTGAGGTTGCCAACTAGGCGATGATTTGAATGAACCGCTTTAGTTTTAGCTTATTTGCCGCGGTTGTCTGTGCGCTGCAGTACACAGCCAAATTAGCGAGTTAATTACATGAATGCAGTAATGACCAGTATGAATCGCTGCTTTTTATTATTGACACACAGTTGTTTTGAGTTCGATAACGAACAGAACGTTAGCCTCTTACATAATAAAGTGATGGTAGGTAGTGAAGAATACACTTTACCGCCGATGGTGATCGCTCCACTTAATACTGAGGATATCCTAATGGATAAATACTTTTCAAAAATACTATGTGTTGTTGCAATACTGATGGTTTCACAATTAACTGGTTGCTATAAATCCCCAGAAATTGCTGCGGAAAAGCCGCCAAAAAGTACGGTGGCTAACAATGTTTTAGATATCGATGTAACTACAAACGTTAAAATGGCTTTAATGAATGATCCTATTCTCAGAGCATTTAATATCGAAGTCATTACGAATAAAGGTGATGTGCGTTTAATTGGTATTGTTGATAGCCAAAGCCAAATTGACTCAGCAATGTTAATCGCCAAAGGTGCTGAAGGTACGCATGCTATTCATGATGAACTGACTGTGAAAAGGAGTTCGTTATGAAAGGATATCTAATCGTGGGGTTTATAACCGCTGTTTTTGCTGTTACAGCAGTTGCCCAAGAAGATGAACGCGAAGGCGAACACCATATGATGATGGGCAAGATGATGCATGATAAAGAAACATCGCATATGGAACCAAAAATGCGGCAAATGTTTTCGCTAATGCAACAGATCGAAAACGAAAATAATCCACAAAAGCGTGAGCAGCTAATGGAACAACATATGAACTCAATGCGTGCAAATATGCGGATGATAAACGACCTAAATGGAAATGGTGATGATTCAAAGTCAGAAACTGAGGGCGATGAACGTATCAATAAAATGGAAGGTCAGCTGAGAATGATGCAAGTGATGATGGATCAAATGATGGAACACAGCAGCTACAGTGAAATGAAAATGTTACAAAAACATAGAGATAAGTAACTAAAGCGCAGTAGAATAAATCGACTTTGAGCCACTACTTTCAGCGCTAACAGTGTTGAAAATAGCGGCCTTGAGAGATGCACTTTCAATTTTTTTAAAGCAGCCATTTATAAATATAATTATTAGGTTCTAGGGCCGGTTAACCTCACAGGATTAAAAGCTGTTCAATTTATAAGCTGTTTGATCACGGCGCTAGGTTTTTAATCTGGTGGATTAAGTAAAAAATTAAGTAAAACTTCCGCACTTTATTCTGGCTCTCTAGCTACATTAATACTGGCTTATCTAAAAACCAAACATACGGATGTAAAAGTAACTGTGAAAGATAAATAGGCTCTAGCCCTTGAAACTAAGGTTAATGGCCTCATACCTTTTACGAGGTCAAAAATTTTTAAATGAACAAAGTAACAGGTGTATTTCGAAAAACTTAGGTTAGAAATCTAATAAGTTTGTATTTAAACCGATTATTTTTATAAGGATAAAGTTATGACACAACGTGTAATTGAAATGCCAGACTTAGGCATGGGGACATTCCGCTTAGAAGGAAAAACAGCTTATGAATCTGTAAAAATGGCATTAGAAGTTGGCTTTCGCCATATTGATACCGCACAGATTTATGGCAATGAAGAGCAAGTTGGCCAAGCGATAAAAGACAGCAATATCCCTAGAAACGAGCTATTTATTACCACCAAAGTGTGGAATAACAAACTGAATAAAAGCGATTTTATCGCCAGTGTGAAAGAGTCTCTTAACAAGCTGCAACTCGATTCTGTCGATTTATTGTTGATCCATTGGCCTGCGCCATCAAACGATGAACCAATGAGCGAGTATTTAACTGAGTTATTAACGGCAAAGCAGCTTGGATTAACTAAGCATATTGGTGTATCGAACTTCACTATTGCGAATTTAAAAGAAGCCATGCAAACACTGGACTCACGTGAAATATTCACCAACCAAATAGAAGTACACCCTTATTTAACCAATACCAAGCTACGTGCTTTTTGTCAGCAGCATGACATTCATGTCACCGCCTATATGCCATTTGTGGTAGGTAAAGTGTTAAACGATCATACCATTATTGATATTGCTAAGAAGCATGATGCAAGCCCTGCACAAGTAGTTATTGCATGGGTAAACGCCAAGGGTATGACGACCATTCCGTCATCAACTAAGCGTAAAAATCTTGAAGATAACTTTAATGATAAAGCCGTAAAGCTTGATGAAGAAGACATTGCGCGTATTGATGCTCTCGATTGCGGCGACCGTCAAGCAACCCCAAGTTTTGCACCGCAGTGGGATCAAGACACGTTTTAAGCGTGTTCAATATAAAGTGCAGTGAGTCTGCACTTTTTAATGCAAAGGAATAACTATGTTAACCGTTATAGCAATGCTGTCATGTAAAAACGCTGATGCAGCTACGTTACTTAGTGCACTTGATAACTTACAAAAGTTATCGCGCAAAGAAGTAGGGTGTTTACGCTACGAGCTGGCTGTGAAAAATAATGACACGCAAACAGATTACATTGTAACTGAACAATGGGCTACAAATGAGCACTTTGAAGAGCATAAGTTAGCGCCACATTTTAAAACGTTTGGTGAACAGGCTGGTGCTCTACTTACTCACAGTAATATTGATGTGTATAAAACGATTGGTTAATAATATACCCAAACCACCTCAAGATGCAGAATTCAGCGTTTCACAGGTGCTTAATATCAAGGCGTTACTTTGCAAGAATGGCCGTCCCTTTTAAGAAGTAACAACGCTGAGAGTAAGTGCCTGTGAAACGCCTAAAGGATTGGTTTAAAAGCGATTTATACTGCGTTATTGATTTTAACAATAGAACCACTATTATTTGCAATCAATGCCTTGCCTAAATCGCTTTTAATTCCAACTGAAACTCGCATCTTGAGGTGGTTTGGGTATATAGGGGCAGTGTTTAAAGCCACGTATTTTATATCGAGCTTAGCATGTTAAGCATGGCTTTAATCACGCCTTAGCAGGTGACAATGAGTGAGCCTTGATAACTTACCTAATGTATTGACCTGCGTTTTTGGGTATATAAAGTTATGCCATGGTATTTTTCATCGCTCACTGATTATATCCGCTTTATTTGTGTTTATGGCATCGGTGGTCAGTTTTACTTTCATGCAATAAATTTTTAAGTTTTTTGACTGTTGATACTAAATCAAGGAGTCAGTTTATTTATTGTCCAAGATTTAATTTCGGCTTGTATTATATCTAACTCGCCTTAGCGTATTTGACTAGTAATCAAAAAAGACCCTATGGATACTGTGAGACTGTTAAATAAAAGTAACAAAGCTTAACGTTTTACACACACATCAAAAGGTCGAATATGCACACAATAAATAAAAAAGCATTATCAATTGCGGTAGCATTGGCTTGCTCATTCCCGTTACATGCCCAACAAGCTGCTACGAATAATCCAACAAATACGAATGAAAGCAACACTGCGCAAGAACAAAGTACCTCCTTAGAGATTATCTCTGTAACAGCAACCAAACGTAAAACAAAGTTAATGGAAACCCCTGTTGCTATTACAGCATTAACGGAGGCTGAGCTCAGGCAAAATGGCGTAAATAGTGTTAAAGATATTGCCAACCTAGTGCCAGGGTTAGATATCTCCACAGCTACCGATCAATCAGCTCCAGTTATTTCTATGCGTGGCGTACGCTCGACCAATATTACTGAGCTTGGCGACCCCGCTGTTGGCGTTCACCTTGACGGTATTTACTCACCAAGAATGCAAGGTGCACTTGCTTTAATGTATGACATTGAACGAGTTGAGGCATTAAGGGGGCCACAAGGCACATTATTTGGTCGAAACTCTACAGTTGGTAGTATTAATGTTATTTCAGCAAAGCCTGAATTCACTCATTTATACGGCAATGTGAACGTTGAAGCAGGAAAATACAACAGCAAAAATATTGATGGCGTAATTAATATTCCAATTAATGACGAATTTGCAGTACGGTTTTCTGGCAAAGGATTAAAACGAGATTCTTACCTTGAGGGTTACTACGATCCTAACCAATACGACTCAAGACGATTAAGCGACGATATACTCAATGCTCCTGTTATCTCAGAGGATTCTTATCAAGGTATTGGTCAAACAGTCACGCAGCGAGAAAACTGGTGGATAGATGGCGCAGGCACAAATCCAGAGGCGCAAAAAGTTCGCCAATTAACCCCCGCAGAAAAAGACGACTTTTATAACAACGCTGATGAATACTCTTTTAGAATTAGTACGCTTTGGGAGCCGTTAGATGGTGGCTTTTCAAATCATACCGTTTTTCAAAAGTACGTTAATAACAGCAATAACAATCTCGATTTAGTTAACTGCGATAAAATTCGTGGTAGAAGTGAAGAGCTGGGCGGCGATTGCACAAACTTTTTACCCAGTGATAATACATATCAAGCTGTTGTGAATGTGCCAGGTAAGCTTAATTTAGATATCACCTATCTTAGAAATACCCTTAATTACGACATAAATGATGAATATTCGCTTGTGTGGCTACTTGGCTATGAGGATATGGAACGCTCTTCAGCACAAGATAGCGAAGTCGGCCTCGATCCTTGGGATGGGGCAACGTACTTTTTAGATGGCACTGGTGCTGAATCTTTTTCTACAGAAGTGCAATTACAATCTGACGAATACGGCGATTTTATTTGGATTGTTGGTGCTAACTATTTCCACGAAAAAACCACGACCTTAGGTTATTACGATAACCCAATGGACGATAAAGCCTTTTGGGATCAACCTGATCGCTCTACAGACGCATTCGCTTTGTTTGGCCAAGGTACATACAATTTAACTGAAAAATTACATCTAACACTTGGTTATCGTTTTAGTGATGAAACGAAAGAAGATAAAGGAGGCAAAACATACCGCTGCTCTAATGCCGATGGTTGCGCTGTTGGTTGGTTAAATAGAACAGATCTAAATAACTTACCAGTTGATTACTACGAAGATCCTTCAATTTATGCGTCATACTTTGCAAACGATAATAAAGGAAGTTGGCAGCATCATGACTTTCGTGTTGGTTTAGACTACGACATTTCACCTGAAACGATGGTTTATACCTATCTTGCCAGTGGTTTTAAAGCCGGCGGAATTGGTGATGTATATGAAGTCGTAAATGATAGAACCGGCGACGTAACACGCTTTGAAACTAAGTTCGACCCAGAAGAAGTACTTACATGGGAGCTTGGCGCTAAATCGAGCTTTTTTGATAATTCATTAAACTTAAAAGCCGCGTTTTTCTACACAGATTACACCGACATGCAATACGCATCAGTGGGCTCAATCGGTAACGTAGAACGTTTATCTGTGGTAGAAGATGAAGATGGCTCTCCCGTTTTAGATAGCAATGGCGAGCCTGTACTTGATTTTCAAAACAAGCCTGTGATTGCTTATTACACACAAAATGTTCCTAGTTCAACAATCAAAGGTATTGAGCTTGAGTTTGATTGGAAGCCATATCCAAGTGGGCGTATCACCGGTTATGTAACCTGGACCGATGCCAAAGTGACGGACGATTGGAATACTAAGTGGGATTACGATGCTGAGTATCTTTTTGATATTTCTTATGAGGAATCAAAAAATCCTGAAAATACACTGCTATCAACCAATCTTAAAGGCAATAACCTAGCGATGACGCCTAAGTTCACGGCAAACATCAGCTACACACATACATTTGATTTAGGTGAATATGGTTTTATCCATAGTTGGCTTAATGCGAGCTGGAAAGATGAATCGTACTCAACAGTATGGAATGTTGATAAACACTTAGATGATATGGACTTTAGCGTGTCGGACGAGGCGACAAAATACATTGACGATAGCCGAGATGCATTTGCAGTCTATAACGCGTCAATTAAATATGAGCCGCAAGGACAAAGCTGGTACGCAGAAGTATTCGTTAATAATGCCTCTGATGAAACTATTCAATATTGGAATAATACTAGCAAAGGAATTCCAAAAGGCAGCTTTGGCATGCCAAGGTATTACGGTGTAAGAGCTGGTTTTTCATTCTAGATAACCTAACCCCAATTAAACTTCCCACAGTCAATATACCACTGTGGGAGGTGTACAATTTAAATAAGGATCAATAATGAAAACTAAGCTTATTAGCTCGTTAGTTGCAGGTTGTGTGTTTATCTCACCTTTTACATATGCCAATTATTTTAAAGATAATTTTTCATGGGGTTACGATAATGCCATTTGGAATGCGCGAAGTGGCGACAATGGCTCGCCTTTTGGCTGTGAATTTTCCCCTGCCATGATTAACCCAAGCCAACAGGGGATCACGCTTTCATTATCACAAGGCGCATGTGCTGAGCTGCAAAGTAATAATTTCTATGGCTTTGGCAAGGTGCAAGGCAGTGTTAAGTCAGGGAATACGCAAGGCACTGTGTCTTCCATTTTTACTTACACATCGTGGTGGGATTCACCCGGCAGAGCATGGCAAGAGATAGATATTGAGCTTTTACCCTCCCTTGGGAACGTTGTTCATACCAATGTGATTTATCAGCCGCAAGGTGGCACTTATCAAAGCTGGGAAAAGGACATCGACTTAAGTCAATACGGACTTGATTACAGAGAAAACTTATTAACTATTGGCTTTGATTGGTCTAGCAACTCGATTCGTTGGTACCTTTACGACGCTCAAGGAAATGAGCAAACATTAAGAGTGCTCTACAAAGACAATGGCGATGGTCATTTAGCTGAAAATGAAATTCCCGCGTATGCATGGCCGATGGATAATACAAAAATAATGATTAACCAATGGAATGGTGATAACTCAACCGAAGGCTATTACTTCCCTAGTCAATACTATGGCAGCCCTTCGTGGGCGTACTATGATTTTATTGAGTACATTCCCCAATAAAATTAAGAAGTTTGTATCTATAAATAGAATTTAATCTCGAAGGTTTTTAATGTCTCAAATCAAATATTCTAAATTATTATTTTGCTTATTGCCCGTAGTTGGGGCGCTTACTTGTCAATATTCATTCAGTGCAGAGCGTGAGCAAGTCAACTGGCCGAATGTGAACACTAAGCTCAAACGCGATCCCGCTGTAGAAGCGCAAATTGAACAACTGCTCGCAAAGATGACCATAGAGCAAAAAGTGGCGCAAATGATTCAGCCCGAAATTGGTTATTTAAGTGTTGAACAAATGCGCAAATATGGGTTTGGTTCATACCTCAATGGCGGTAATACTGCGCCCTATGGCGACAAACGCGCTGATCAGGCGACATGGCTAAAATATGCCGATGAAATGTACCTAGCATCAATGGACTCAACGAAAGACGGTATTGCAATACCGACTATTTGGGGTACTGATGCCATGCATGGACATAGCAATGTGTATGGCGCTACGTTATTTCCGCACAATATTGGCTTAGGAGCTGCGCATGATGCCGACTTAATTAAGCGCATAGGCCAAGCAACAGCGAAAGAAGTCTCAGCCACTGGGATTGAATGGAGTTTTGCTCCTACTGTCGCTGTAGTCAGAGATGAACGCTGGGGCAGAACCTATGAAAGTTACTCAGAAGACCCTGAATTAGTTAGGCTGTATGCAGGTAGTATGGTGACAGGTATTCAAGGTGATATAGGCGCTGACTTTTTAAAAGGCAGTAACCGTATTGCAACCGCAAAACATTTTGTGGGCGATGGTGGTACAGAGCGAGGCGTTGATCGCGGAAATACGCTTATCGATGAAAAAGGATTAAGAGATATTCACAGCGCAGGTTATTTTTCGGCTATTAATGAAGGTGTGCAATCAGTGATGGCATCATTTAATAGTTGGAATGGCAAACGTGTACATGGCGATAAACATTTATTAACGGATGTACTTAAAAACCAACTTGGTTTTGATGGGTTTGTAGTCAGTGATTGGAATGCTCACAAGTTTGTAGAAGGCTGCGATTTAGAGCAATGTGCGCAAGCAATTAACGCGGGCGTTGATGTGATCATGGTGCCAGAGCATTTTGAAGCGTTTTATCATAATACTGTTAAGCAAGTGAAAGACGGTGTAATCGCAGAATCAAGAATTAACGATGCCGTTAGGCGCTTTTTAAGGGCTAAAATCCGTTGGGGTGTGTTTACAAAGGGTAAACCATCAGCGCGACCTGAATCACAACACCCGCAGTGGTTAGGTGCTAATGAGCATCGTACTTTGGCAAGAGAAGCGGTTCGTAAGTCACTCGTTCTATTAAAAAACAACGAAAACGTGCTGCCAATCAAAGCGAGTAGCCGCATCTTAGTTGCCGGCAAAGGCGCAAATGCAATCAATATGCAAGCAGGAGGCTGGAGTGTTTCTTGGCAGGGCACAGACAATACCAATAGTGACTTTCCAAATGCAACCTCTATTTATGCGGGTTTACAGTCGCAAGTAACAAAAGCGGGTGGTGAGATCACTTTGAGCGAGTCTGGTGAGTATAAAACCAAGCCAGATGTAGCCATTGTTGTTATTGGTGAAGAACCTTATGCAGAATGGTTTGGTGACATCGAGATGCTTGAGTTTCAGCATGAAACTAAACATGCACTTGCGTTATTAAAGCAGCTTAAAGCTGATAATATTCCTGTAGTAACGGTATTCTTAAGCGGCCGCCCGTTGTGGGTTAATAAAGAGCTCAACGCATCGGATGCCTTTGTTGCTGCTTGGCTACCAGGCTCTGAAGGTGAGGGCGTTGCAGATGTACTATTAACTAATAGCCAAGGTAAAGCCCAGTTTGATTTCAGCGGTAAGTTGAGTTTTTCATGGCCTAAATATGATGACCAATTTACGTTAAACTTAAACGATGCTGACTATGATCCATTATTTGCTTATGGCTATGGCTTAACTTATCAGGACAAAATAAATGTGTCTGTTTTGAGTGAGAAAACCAGCCCTAAAAAAATGGTTAATAGTGACTCACATCCCCTGTTTGTAAGAAACTTAGCCAAAAATATGACTTGGCAACTGGCAGATACAAGCACAGAAAAGGTGTTAGCCAGTGGTGCATCAGCAACCAGTGGCGATAAACAAAGTTTACTTATGCAATCAGTCAATTTATCTTATCAAGAAGATGGCCGTGGCTTTAATTGGCGCGCACAAGCCGCTGTTAGCTTGAGTCACCTAGAGCCTAAACAGCTAGATAGTAAATTTAGTGCAGGTTACCTTGAATTAAAAATGCGCATAGATAAAGCTCCTGAACAAGGAGCAAACTTGCAAGTCATGTGTAGCGAAAATCATTGCTTAAGGAATATTGATTTTTCATCGTTTTCACAATTAATGACAGACAAAAGTTGGCATACTCTAGCAATCCCTTTGCACTGTGGTGATAGCGGACTTGCTGAGCAAAAAATAACAGACGCGCTGCGCATTACCAGTCAAAATTTAAGTTTAGCAATTGCTGATGTGGCGTTGACTATAAAACCGAGTAATGACTCATTATCATTAACGTGTGCAAAGTAATACTCTATGGCTGTTGATTAACGTTTATTAATCAACAGCCTATAACATTGGATTTAATAATGTGAATAGTAATAACCCTAGAAGTCAGTTGTTCTGGTTATTCCAAAGTTGTGGTTGGATTGTCTATGCAATGCTGACCGAATTAATGATAAAAATACCAAGCGAAGAGCCATGGACAATACATATACCGCATTTAATTATTGATGTAGCGTGTGGCTTTTTGATCACTTTAACGTTAAGACGATTTTACAACTGTTTTAGTCAGCAAGAGCTCAAAGTTAAAGTCGCGTTACGTATTATGCTGCTTCTAATTGCAACATTACTCTGGACGCAAATTAAATGGATTTCCTTGCAGTGGTTATATGGTAACTGGTGGCTTTCAATGTCATGGTTTGACTTTGGTACATGGACGTCAGCCTCGTTAACCATGCTTTCAACATGGACTGCCTTTTATTACGGGATCAAAATTTATTTAGATAATCTTGAGCAAACTCAAAAGGCCGCAGAAGCAACCCATTTAGCGAAAGAGTCACAGCTAAAAATGCTTCGATATCAGCTTAACCCGCATTTTATGTTCAATAGTATTAACGCCATTTGCACGTTAATATTGAAAAAAGAAAGCTTGCAGGCAGTAAACATGCTTGAAAAACTATGTGACTTATTGCGCCATAGTTTATATACCGACCCACTTGAAAAAGTAGCTATCAAAGAAGAAATCGCAATGTTAAGAACCTACCTAGATATTGAACAATGCCGATTTGCTGACAAGCTAGAGGTTAATATTAGCGTTGATGAACCATGCAACGATTTATTAATACCTTCTTTATTAATTCAACCATTGGTAGAAAACGCGTTAAAACATGGTATGCGAGCAGATCAAAAAATGGTGATCACAATTAATGTTGAAAAAACAAAATCCGCATTGCTCATTAAAGTTGCTGATACTGGTAAAGGCTTTGATGATAATAAAAAAACCAAAAGAGGCATCGGCTTGGCTAATTGTGAGCAACGCTTAAAATTAATATATGGTAATAGTCACCGAATTGAAAAAGGCAATGCGACTACCGGTGGTGCGTGGTTTTGTATCTCTCTTCCAATTAATGGTTTGCAATCATGATTCAATTAAAAACGTTACTCGTTGATGACGAATACAGTGCTATTGAAGGTTTGCGTATTCGCTTAGAAGCCTTTGCTGAAATTGAAGTGATTGGCAGTGCACAAAGTGTTGATGAAGCAATTAAAGTACTTAACGAATATGATGTAGATTTAGTGTTTCTAGATATAGAAATGCCAACAAAGTCAGGTTTTGAATTAATTAAACATTTTCAACCAGAGAGCTGCCCTGCGGTTATCTTTGTTACGGCATTTCATCAACATGCTGTTAAAGCTTTTGAGGTGAGGGCGCTGGATTATTTACTTAAGCCCGTTAAGTTAGCTCGCCTTGCAGAAGCCATTGAAAGAGTTATTAAAACAGAAAAGCTAAACAGAAAAACCGAACTTATTGAAGTGCACCAATCGCTGGTGATCAATGAATCGCAACCACTTGAAGTGGCGGGTAATTCTGACTATAAGTTTGAAGCTGAGAATTTAGTTATTCAAGATGCTAAAAACCCAATTCAAATTATTCCGTTTAAAGATATTTTATGGATTGATGCGGCGGGGGATTATATGTGTGTACACACACCTGCTGAAACACACGTAATGCGGGCGCGTTTAAAAGAGCTTGAAAAAAACACCTTGCCTGAAGATTTCCTGCGAATACATAAATCAACGATTGTAAATTTAAGCCATATAAAGCAACTTAACCCACTTAGAAACTCTGAATACACGGCTGTATTACAAAGTGGTAAAACACTTAAAGTCAGTCGTACCTATAGTAAAAATTTAAAGAGTTTGTTCAAATAATAAATATATTAATATTGAGAGTATTAAACTATAACTGCAACAGTTTGTATAATAGGCATTTGTTACGCTATCTCAGGTCATAATTTATAAGGATTTTAAATTTCTATGGCAAAACCTCAGCTTTTTTGGATTATTTTAATATTATTGATTACCTGTTTTATGCCTTGCGGTTTTTTCATCTGGTATGAAAGTGTGGATCCCGCATTTATCCCTAATGCTAATTACAATTTTATTTTACAATGGGTTTTACCCTCGCTGACAGTGCTGACGATTGGTTACCTTTTTAGTCAGTATAAGAATTTTGCTCAAGTGAAGGAAAGTTTAGATGAGCATTTTATTGCTGAGGGACGTTTAGTTAAGTATTTTACGCTGCTTTTTAGTCCAGTGTTTATTTACTTTTACTTTTGGACATTCATTAATATCCCAATACAGTTATGGGCAAATTATCAATTGGCTGAGTATTGGTCGCAAGAATATTTATTAGTTGAGGCAACAACATGTAGTAGTGACTATGAGCCGCACTGCGTAGAATTAAAGTTTTCCGATTTAGCAAGTGAAGAAACACATTCAATAAGATGGTATTTAGATAAAGCTGAATTATTAACGCTCAAGAATAAAAGAGTAAATCTGGTCGGTGAAAAAAGTTATTTTGGTTATATTATCAATACAATACAGTGGTGATCAAAGCTTTAAAAGGCATTATTGTGATTTGTGGTGGTTATAAAAGGCTTAAACTACCCCTGCCATTTTGCAGGGGTAGTATAAATTGGTTAACCGCGATTATGCTCGCGAGCGTAATCAATATTGGGCCCTTTAGGGACGATTTGCGTTGGGTTGATCATGGTATGACTAAAATAATAATGTCGTTTGATATGATAAAAATCAACGGTTTCTTTAACGCCAGCAACTTGATAAAGCTCACGTAAGTATTCACTCAGTGCCGAGTAATTTTCGATAGTACGCAGATTACATTTAAAATGCCCAACATACACACTGTCAAAGCGTATTAGAGTGGTGAATAATCGCCAATCTGCTTCGGTTAGGGTGTTGCCCACCAAATAACGCTGCTTGAGTAAAATACTTTCGACTTTGTCTAATGCAGTGAATAAGTCATTAAATGCCTCTTCATAGGCTTTTTGAGTGGTCGCAAACCCAGTACGATACACGCCATTATTAATGTTGTTGTACACCAGCTCATTAATTGCATCGATTTCAGCGTGCAAGTTATTTGGGTAAAAGTCTAGTTTATTGCCAGTTAACTCATTGAAGGCGCTGTTAAACATGCGAATGATTTCAGCAGATTCATTACTGACTATTTTATTTTGCTGTTTATCCCAAAGCACAGGCACAGTTACTCTTCCGGAATAATCTGCTTTATTTTCGGTGTATATTTGATGCATAAATTGTTTATCAAAAAGTGCATCTCCAGTGCTGTGGTTGTTTTTATCAAACGTCCAACCGTTATTTAACATATCTGGGCTAACCACAGAGACATCAATATAGTCTTCAAGGCCTTTTAATTTTCTAAAAATCAAGGTGCGGTGCGCCCATGGGCATGCTAATGAAACATATAAATGATAACGGCCTTTCTGTGCCTTAAAGCCCGCCTCACCAGTTGGGCCTGCGCTGCCATCTTTGGTTACCCAGTTACGTAATTGTGCAGACTCGCGTTTAAACTCACCATCGCTTTTATCGGTGTCGTACCATTTATCTTGCCATTTACCGTTGACTAGTAATCCCATAATTGACTCCTATATCGTGTTTTAAAAGCTACCAAATTTACCGCTTTGGTAATCACTAATTGCTTCTCGTAATTGATCTTGCGTATTCATCACAAACGGGCCCATGTGAGCAATAGGTTCATTAAGCGGATCACCGGCTAAAATAAGTACCCCAGCGCCGCTTTGCGAGCTAAATTTAATATCACTACCGGGCTCTAAAATAAGTAGGCTGCCAGCCATTACTGGACCACCTTGTTCGGTGTTGATTGAGCCGGTATGAATATAAATCATCACCTTGCTTTGTGTCAGTGGTGGATGAGCAAACTCAGTGCCTACAGGTAATGTTACATCTGCTAGCATGCCATTGGCTGCTAGTTCTTGTAGGCTTGAAACCTGAGTTTGCTGGTCAAATTGCCAATTGCCAGCCAGTGCTTTTAGTTCAACACCTTGACTATTTTTATGTTCAGGTGCAGGGTGCTCAGTAGTATCTTGATATTTCGGTGCTCTGAGCTTTTCAGTGCTTGGCATATTGAGCCAAATTTGAAAGCCATGCATCCCCTCAATCGCATCGGCAAGTGGCATTTCGCTATGGATAACGCCAAAGCCGGTACTCATCCATTGCACATCACCTGCGCGAATAGCTTTTTTATTGCCCATTTGATCTTGGTGTTCAAAGCCGCCTTTAATAATGTAGGTAAAGGTTTCGATACCACGATGCGGGTGGGCAGGAAACCCACCCATAAAGTCACTGTGATCGTCGGATTTTAATTCGTCGATCATTAAAAAAGGATCTAAATGCTTACCATCAAAGCCTGGTATCCGGCTAATATTTACGCCATCACCATCTTGGGTTGCATGGCTATTGAGTTGCTTTATTACTTTCATTGCTTTGCTCCGAATCTTGTATGGTATTATTTAAACACAATAAAATTAAACAACCATGGGTAAAAATAGCACTATTCATTCGTTTTAACAGAACGTTCTGATTTTTGTTTTTTCGTTAGGTTATCCGCTACAAAAGCCCCGCGATTGCCAGACTGATGTGCAGGTCCTACGGTGCTATCAACCATGGTTTGTTGTTCGGTGCTGGCATTAATCGCAGCGCCAAAAATAATAATATAGGCGCTGATATACAACCACATCAACATGATCACGACCCCGCCTAACGAACCATACGTTTCATTGTATGAAGCAAACTGTGACACATAATATGAAAACCCTAATGATGCGATGATCCAAAGTCCTGTCGCCATTACTGAACCAGTTGTAACCCAACGCCACTTTGCCGCTTTTCTATGGGGTGCATAACGATATACAAAAGCTAAAGCAAAATGAAAAGTCGCTGCTAGTAATAGCCAAGTGAGTAATTTGATCACCGTATCGATACTGTTTTCTAGACCAACAATATTGAGTGCGATAGGCAATATACCAATGATTAATAATGCGATTACTGCGACCAATATAGCGCCAATAGAGAATAGAAAGCGTACTAAAAGCGCTTTGAAAAACTGCCTTTTGGTTTGCTCATGGTAGGTAATATTGCAGGCTGTGATCAGTGCTTGGCAGCCCTTACTGCTACTCCATGTGGTTAATAACAACGTGCTTATTGCACTAACACTTAACACTTTTTGTGATTGTTGGGTAACTTCAGATACCTGTTGTAGAACGATTTCTCGGCTGCTTGGTGGCAATAAAGTAATAAACTTACTAATCTGTTCACTAACATCCGCCGTAGAGGCGAAATAAGCATACAGCGAAACACAGGCTGCCAGTGCTGGAAAAATAGCGAGTAATGCGTAAAAGGCGACACCAGCGGCAACAAAGGATAAGTTATCTTGCGACATACTTTGATATACCCGCTTGCTGATATCCCACCAGCCCAGCAAGGGGATCTCGGTTGGTTTATCTGCTGTGTAGCCACGTGGTTTATGTGCCATATTTTATTCCTTGCTGATGGTTATTAGTCACTATTTATTAGAAGTTAGGGTGCAAGGTGCTTGCCAGCTTAAGTTGGCGTTTAATTTGCTTCTACAGAATTAATGGTTTCATCAATAAAGAGCGCATGAGTTACATATGGAAATAATGAATAGTATTAATAATCAAATTATTAGCGCATTAAAAATACAAACAACGAGTACCAACGCGGATCCTTTAGCGCCAGTATCTTGGCAAGGTATAAACTCACAAATTGCGCATTTTTTACAAAGTGCTTGGCAAATGTTACCCGCTCTCACTTTAGGTATAGCAGCAATAATCGTGTGCTATTTTTTAGCAAAGCCTGTGTCTTATTTATTAGTGAAACCTATTGGCTATGTAAGTGAAAGGCGGTTATTGCATGTTGTTGCTCGTCGCTTTATTAGTACTGTGATCATTTTGTTTGGAGTTTATTTATTTTTACGCTTAGCAGGCTTAAGTGAATTTGCCGTGGCGATAATGAGCGGTACTGGATTAGTCGGGCTAATCTTAGGTTTTGCATTTCGTGATATTGCAGAGAACTTTATATCGAGCATGCTATTAAGTGTGCAACGTCCTTTTCGTATTGATGATGTTATTGAAGTCGATGGCTGCTTAGGGGTAGTAAAAAGGTCACTGCGCGGGCGACCACATTAGTTGATTTTGATGGTAATCATATTCAAATACCTAATGCGACTGTTTATAAAAATGTGATTAAAAACCTTACTGCTAATCCGAAAATGCGCGGTCACTATAAAATAGGCATAGGTTACGATAACGATATACGTAACACTCAGCAGTTAGCGCTGAGTTTAATGGATAAACAAGCTGCTGTGCTAAAAGATCCGGCCCCACAGGTGTTACTTGATGAATTAGGCTCAGCCACTATCAATCTCAGTATTTACTTTTGGGTTAATAGTGAGCAAAACAGCCCGGTTAAGGTAGCGTCGCAATTGATGCGTGAAATGGTTAATAGCTTTAACGCGCATGGTATTAGTATGCCTGATGATGCTCGTGAACGGATTATTTTAAATGCACCAAGTGAGCAAGCACAAAAGACTCCGGAACAACCCACTACGCAAGATCAAAAAGTCAAACCGATTGCGCATCTGGATGCTGGTATTGATGATGTGAGCAGTGATGCTGATGAAATTCGTGAACAAGCTGAGCGCTCTCGCGATCCTGAGCAAGGCAACAATATTATTTAACTTGCTCTTTAAATAATATACTTAGTTTAATGGCCGTGGGTTCGGCAATTTTATTTAGCAAAGACTGAGGTATCGCTCGAGGAGAAAGTTTTACTGAAGACAGTTCATGTATGGATTGGTTATGTTTTTACCATCAATCTACTGTTGCTTTGTTATTACTGTCGCTTATCTTCCTCTAGACGATTAATTACCACAAAGTGGTTCACTGTTTTTGTGGGCTGCTCGCCGATAGCGTATACTGTTGTGCTTGTAATTTTGACTTATCTATTTTGTGCTAACGGATCAGTTTAAATTTCGCCGTCTTCTTACTCCTTTCTAAAATGATATTAAATAAATGAATGATATAACAGTAGCAACTCATAACGGTAATTTTCATGCGGATGATGTGTTTAGTATCGCCGCACTTAGGCATATTCTTCCTACTTTTAAACTTATACGTACCCGTGATTTAGAATTAATCGCGCAAGCTGACATAGTGATTGATGTTGGCGGCGAATATGACCCAGCTGCTGGACGTTTTGATCATCACCAACGTGGCGGTGCCGGTGAGCGTGAAAATGGCATCCCATACTCATCATTTGGTTTAATTTGGCAAAAATATGGTTTAGAGCTGTGTCAGGGTGACCAAGATGTTGCGAATGCAGTTGATGCTGGTTTGGTATCGACCATTGATGCGATTGATTGCGGTCATGTTGAAGGTGTATCGAAAGGGATTAGTCTTAGCCAAACAATTTCAATGTTTAACCCAACATGGCAAGAGGAAAGTGACTTTGATCGTTGTTTTGATGAGGCGGTTGAATTTGCATCGCGTGTTTTAACACGTTTTATTGCAGCAGCCAGTGGCGGCATTAATGCTAAAGCAATCGTCGCTAAAGCGATTGATAACGCAGATGATGCAAGAGTGATTGTATTAGAGCAATACACGCCGTGGAAAAAAACCGTGCATGCTTTATCGCAAGAAGCGTTATACATGGTTTATCCATCGCATTCAGGCAAATGGATTTTGCAAACGGTGCCTGTTGAACCGGGTTCATTTGAAGACAGAAAGTCACTACCAAAAGCATGGGCTGGTTTATCAGATGCTGCATTTCAAGCGCAAACGGGCATTGATGACGCAATGTTTTGCCACAATGGCTTGTTTATCGCAGGCGCAGAATCATTTGCAAGTACCATGAAACTTGCTGCTATGGCGTTGCAAGACGAATAAAACGAAGTCACGGTTATTAAAAAGGGGGAGCGCTGTACTGGCTTCCCCCTTTTTGTATTAGTGCCTAAAGTTTTCTAGCAACGCTGGAATACCTGGCAGCATGCCCACCATGGCCATAACACTGGTCAATAATACAAACATAAACAGCGGAATGATCCAGCGACTCATATGGGTCAGCTCAGAGCTGCGCTCTTTACAGCCAATTAAGCCTAAGTTATCGAGCAGCATGGTCAGTGACCAGCCAAACGCTGGGTTTACTAACGTTGAAGCAAATACCACAATAGCTGCTGATTGCGTGGTTTTACCTTCGCGAGTCATTTCCATACCCGCCTCAAGCAGTGGGATAAATACACCCACTATTAACGCTACACACAGTACCGGTTGCCAAATGGCGAGATCCATTGGATAACCCCATATACCTGCAATTACACAAAAAAGTGCGGTTAAAATTGCACCCGCTGGAATAGGGCGCTTAGCAATCGCGGCAGGCACAATATACGTGCCCCATGATGAGGTGAAGTTAGACCCACCTAAAATAGAGCCAAAGGTTTGCCTAACTGATGCACTGAGCATAGTATCGTCAATGTTCATTTGCACTTTTTCAGTACGTTTTGGGTAGCTGATCTTTTGGAATACTTGATGGCCTAAAAAGTCTGGCGACCACATGGCCACTGCCAGTATGGCAAAGGGCAATACGACTACAAAGCTTTCAAGAGTCGGCAAACCTAACATCCAACCGGTGTTTTCACCCCACCAATACATAGGGTTCATATTTGGTAACCCGGGGCGGTTTTAAATTCAAACGGCGCACCTAAGGCAAAGGCCGTTAAACCACCAATAAGGCAGCTGAGCGGCACAGCTAACCAACGTTTTTTAAAATGTTCGAGTAGCGCGTACAGTAAAATAGTGGCCAAAATAACGATGAAGGCAATGTGGGTCATTTGAATTTGTTCAGCCCATGCAAACAGTTTCTTTACTTGCGATATAGTGCCTATGAATCCTAAGTAAAGTAATAATCCGCCGCACACCCCTTTACTGGTTAGTCGTGCCAACAAACTGCCGCCTTTACTGATGGCAAGCAGTAACCCTAAGGCGCCAATGAGTAGCCCGAATGCCATTGGGTGTCCGCCTGCCGCAACAACAATGGGAATTAATGGAATGAGTGGTCCGTGGGTTCCCGCTAAGTTAGCAGTGGGTAAAATAAAACCTGAAAACAAGATGATAAAAATAGCCACTATGAGTAACTCATAGCGTACGTTTTCTAACACAAAGGCGTCACTTAAACCAAGCGGTGCGGCAAAGGTGGCGGCAATAGCGCCTACCATAACAACTTTACCAATTGTCCCTGCCATCGCGGGAATTGTGTCTTCAAATTCGAAGCGGTAATCCCGAAAAGGCAAGTTAGGACGCCAGCGCTTTGGCTGCATAATTTGCAGTTCATGCTCGAGATAATCGTCTCGACTGGCAAACTCAGAGCTTGGTTTATGAAGATTTTTATAGCTATCGGAAACGGTTTGAGTATCGCTTACCTGCTCAGCTTGGGATGACGTGTCATCTTTTGGCGTGGTTGTCATGAATTCTCCTGCAACATTGTTGCTAACTCAAAATAAAAAAACAGCTTGTATAAAGCAATGAATATTGAATCGATAGAATAAAGTAGAGGTTTATCAATTACGATTAGGCAAAGGTCGAGCATGACGGATTAAAGTAGCTTGGCGCAGGTATAGCCAGCAGAGAAGAAAATATTCAAAAGTTAATTTCTATTGTTAATAATCAATACCTTATTTTCATATTTGTTGTTTATTGCTTTAAAAAAGCCAGTTATACGGCACGCATTAATGAATTACTGGGTGCTAAGTCTTTAGTCTAATGGCTAGGAGCTCACTCAAAGCTAAGCTCTGTTTTATTCTGTATAGCCGCCAGGGCGACTGTCTTGCATTAATAGATCAAGTTTTCTTTGTGCTTTTTTATAGTTATCTAAATCGATTACTTCAATCATTTCGCATTCGTCTCTTACCATTTCGGTGATAAGGCTAGGATAGTGGCGGCAATCTTCAGGGCGGTCTAAATAAATACTGCAGGTATATTTATTTGCGGCGAGGGGATTTATTTTTGGTGCTATTTCAAGAAAAGGGCATTGGCTTAGTTTTACTCCCGATTGTGGGTCGTGCCATATTTGGTTATTTTTAACGAACTCAAAGATTTCGGGGTTAAATATCTCCCATAGATCAATCTCTTCTTGCGTGGCGCTCAGATCGCCACCACCGTATTTAATACAGCATTTACCACATTGATTACATTCTTTCATGGTTCGCTAATTTGTAAGATGGACTAATTCTAGTGTATCACCGATTGTTTTTAGTGCAGCTGTGTTTTTGCAGGGGTAATTTGTCAGATGCTATTTTATTTACAACAAGGTCAATTTTGTTCAATACATGGCTTATTGCAACAACAGATAATAAACGCCACTTTAAATAACCTAAGTATACGTTATGACTTTATCAGTGATCATCTCAATGGCACTATTTGCCTTGGCGGCGTCTATATCACCCGGGCCAGTTAACCTTGTTTCGTTAAGTAGTAGTGCGCGATATGGGGCAAAAAGAGGCTTAATATTTGTGACTGGTGCTACCTTTGGTTTCATTGCATTATTTTTGTTTATTGGTTTTAGTTTGCATTATCTCATTGCGCAATTAGCCTGGATCACTGGTGTATTACAGTGGCTCGGTATCGCTTTTTTACTTTATCTCAGTTATCAATTATTTATCGATGATGGCGGCCTCACAGCTGACGCTAAGCAAAATGCCCCTACCTTTATGACAGGTGTGATCATGCAATGGCTTAACCCTAAAGCGTGGTTGGCTTCTTTATCAGGCATTGCAGCATATAGTCCAGGGGCGCAAGGATTTGAACTGGTTACTTTTGCAAGTTTATATTTACCTATTTGTTGGTTATCACTTGGCTGTTGGGTTTGGCTAGGTATACGGCTCGGGCAGCATTTTCAAAGCCCAGCTAAAATGCGAGTGATGAATAAAATTCTTGCACTATTACTGGCTGGCAGCTGCTTTTTATTATTGATTTAGTGGTTTTAATTTACAGTGATAAAGTACGGCGATATTGCTCGGGAGTTGCCGCTACGCGTTGTTTAAAGACCCGCTGAAAATGCGCTTGATCACTAAAGCCTGCACTGTGAGCGATACTTGCTATTGGCTGGCCTTGTTTTAGTGCTTGCTGACCTAATTGAATACGACGATTTAACCGATAAGCGTGCGGAGTCATATTAAAATGACGTTTAAAAGCGCGCACTAAATAACTGCTGCTAAAGCCAAAAAGTTTACTGATTGCGTTAATTGATTGGTCTTCAAAACAGTGCTCATTCAGGTAGTTCGCTACTTGATATAGCTTATTTGCAGGTAATAACGTTTGCTCGTGTAATGGCTCAACGCAATCAAGGTACGTAAATAATTGCACGAAGTAACTACTTAGCAACGTGCGCTTTTGTGCTGCGGTAAACGTATTTGTCATTAGGTTTTGGCACAAGATAACAAAGTCCTGATAAAGCTGTGGTAGTAGCACTGTATCCAAGCGACTTCCTTGCCAGTTTTGTTGCTTTGTGACGCCAGACTCGAACAATAACGCTGCTAACCAATTTTTATCTATATGCATCATGTAATAAGCCCACACTGAGTTTTGCTTTGGATTACAGGCGTGGACTTCATCAGGGTTCATTAATACTAAATTACCATGTGTTACTTGATGTAGACGATCTTCACAAATGAATTCACTTTGCCCCGCTAAAATTGCGCCAATTGACCATTGCTGGTGGGAGTGGGGAGCATAAGTGACTTTGCGGCCATCTAATACTTGGCGCAGCTCTACAAATGGTAACTCGGGGTCGCGCCAAAAAATAGGGTGTGTTGTTGGGAGCATACTATTTTCCACAATTGAAAACCTATTTCCAGTATACCCCTAGTTGTAGTGTATAAATCTACCCTCAGACTAAATTATTCACCAAAAAATCAGTGAGTAACTGCGTCACTTAGCTACATGCAATTGTGTGCTGAGCGGGTGTGTTTTTTTAGGTATCACTATTGGTCTGTTTGCACCCGTTAGAGCATAACGCAGATACTTAATTTTGGTATTTCCAGTACGGCGGGTTGCCATAAACTTCACTAAAGTAATCAATACATACTCGAACATTTAACGGTGGTTGTCGTGTATTAGGGTAAATTGCAGTAATGTTTTGTGGTCCTGTTTTTATTGTTGGCGCAAATTCACTTAAGAGTGAAACAAGAGCGCCTGTTTTTAAGCTTTCACCAATTAACCAATCAGGGAATAATACAATTCCCATGTCGTTCAAAGCCCCGATAAACAGCGTTTCAGCGTTGTTAGATACTAAAGTCGGTATTACACTTTGCTGCTGCCATGACGAATTAATTTTGAATAACCAACGATTTTGCCCCGATGAACCGCTATAAATTAAGCCCTGATGCTGACTAAGATCAGCCGGTACTTTTGGTGTGCCATATTTTTTCAGATAAGCAGGGGATGCGGCTAAATGATAAGTTTGCAGTCCTAATGTTTTAGCATGTAACGATGAATCTGCAAGAGATCCGATACGAAAAATCACGTCAGCGGCATCAATATGCGGATCGATAAAATCATCGGTTTGAGTCAACTCTACTTGAATTTTCGGATAGCGATTTAAAAACTCACCAAGCCAAGGCGCTATGTGTTTTTGTCCGAAAAAAACCGGCGCATTAATTCTTATTAACCCTTTGGGTTGAGTTGCTCTATCTTGCAGCTCGTTACGTACTTCGTTGAGTTGCTCGGTCATTGAGCGCGCATAATCATGAAAAATTCGGCCCGCTTCGGTTGGCATTATTGCTCTTGTGTTACGGTAAAAAAGTTGCTGACCAAGGGCATCTTCAAGTTGCAAAATTACTCTAGAGACCATAGAAGGCGATACATTTTCATGTCGAGCAACAACAGAAAAGCTTTTACATTTATACACGGCGATAAAAAATTTTAACGCTCTGATATTGATCGAACTGAAATCATTCATTTGTGCAAATCCTGCAAAAGTGTTTCTTATATAATCCCATTTTTCGCGTTAAAGCTCTAGGTTATTATTTATTCCTTATTAATAGGAGATTTGCATGCAGTTTATTTTGATTTTAATTGTCGTTATGGGAGGAATGGGGCTGTCTGTAGAAGCAGGCTTATTGGGCCCTTTAGGTGGTGAGGTTGGAGAATTATGGGCCACATTTAGTGTGTTTGGTGTTGGTGCTGCTCTTACCTTTATGTTGATGCTATTTTTTAGTCCTCGCAATAGCCCATCTTTTTTCAAACAACCATCATGGACATTGTTAGGTGGCGTGTTGGGGCCTGTTTATGTCGTTATATTGACGTTCACAGCACCTGTGATAGGTATTGCTATGACGATGATCAGTATCTTGATGGGACAAATAGCGAAAAGTTTGCTGATAGATCATTGTGGTTTATTTGGTAGTCAACATCGCCAGATTGACCGTAAACGGCTTATGGCACTATTTTTTATTGTCATTGCATTAATTCTGATGGCACAAGGTTAGGGGACGCTAATGACTATAATTATGATAATTCTGGCGGTGATTGGTGGTGCAACCTTGAGTATTCAGGCTGCCATTAATGGCCAATTAGGAAGTAAAGTAGGTGTTTTTCGCTGCGCATTTTTAACCTTTTCGGTGGGGGCGTTGATCACCGTGTTACTTATCTTTTATTTTGAACCTAGGCATGCGCTAACCCTGTTGGATGTGCCAAAGTGGCAATTATTAGGGGCAATGTGTGGAGTACCCTATATCGTGATAATGGTGTTTGCTGTGCAGCGAATTGGCACCGCAGTCGCAACGGTTGCGGTAATATTCGGTCAATTATTTATGAGTATGTTAATTGATAATTTTGGTTGGCTTGGTAACGATGTGATTGCTTTTTCGCCAAGTCGTATTGGCGCTGTAATATGTTTGGGTATTGCGCTGTATTTTATTCATGCAAGTGGTAAAGATACAGCAAAAACTGAGAGTTAGCCTTGAAACAATAAAAATTTGGCTGAGGTGATAACTTGTAACAGGGGGTTATCACCTGATTTGAGCTGAGATTTTTTCCCCGCCTTAGGCTTGATACGCTTTAGAATGAATCATTTTAGTCTCGAGTGTATTAGAATAGTACGCTCTCGGCCTTGTATTTTCTTTCGTTTCGCTTTGAGTTGTTGTTCTTAGCCATGCAAGATAGTTAATTTGGCTGTAATTTCTAACAAAAGGTAATGAAAGAATAATGAATACAAAACTGTATAAATCAGTATTGAACTTAGCCGGTGAGCTAATGAATGCTGCACAGCAGCAAGATCAAGTTACGTTCGATTCACTCTATGGGCAGCTAAAAGCACTGTGTATTGAGCATGAAAATACTGAGAAAGATCATCCTGTACAGTGGGAAACGCTCGCTGATTTTACCGATGAGTTTGCCGATGCGTTGTTGGTCTATGAAAAAGCATTAGCTAAAGCTAACGCCATCAATGCGAAAGATTATATGTCGTCAATTGGTTATGCGATGGCAACTATGCATGTTGAACTAGGGCAAACCGAAGCTGCTATCGTAAGTTTACAAGCTGCGCAGGTTAGCGCAAATAAAATTCCTGATAAAGCGCTGAAGGCTGAAATAGCTCAGCTACTACAACAATTACAGTAAAATTAGCTCGTTGATTATGTTTAAGAGGTCACAATAAATGGATGTTACGCTAGGCACTAGCCCTGAACTGATTGCGCAAGCGCATGCTATTCGCCACCAGGTATTTGTGATCGAACAAAGTATTCCTAAGCAGTTAGATTTAGACGGTTTCGACGAACGAGCTGTGCATGTGGTGGTAACAGATGGCGGTGCTTTAGTCGCTACTGCGCGGTTAGTGAAACGTAATCGACGGTGTGGCGTTATGGCAAGGATTGCAGTGTTAAAGCAATACCGAGGATCCGGCATTGCTAAATTGGTTATTAATGCCTTGTTATCACATGCTAGTAAAATTGGCCTTGAGATCATTGAAATTCATGCACATGCCTATTTGCAAGGCTATTACGAAAGTTATGGTTTTAAATATATTAAAGATGTTGAAATAGTTGGCGAACACCAACTTATTGAAATGCAATGCAGTTTAAAAAGTGAAGTGAGGTAACGCCGTAATGCGCGACGAATTAAGGACTAAGATCATTCAAGTTTGCGACAAAAAAATAGCGGCGAAGGGAGATAATGTTGGGCTGTCGTTTTATGCTTTTTTTGCCAACAAAAATGATGATCCAGAATTACTTATGGAAGCTGCGACATGGTGGATACAAACCCACCAATTAGATCACTTTGTTAAAGCGCGGATCATTAAAACCATGATTGAAAATAATCTGTAATAGCGTGTAGATGTTTGATTGTATATTAACCACAATAGCGGTTGAGATATTTATTTTAGTGAGGTGTAGTGCTGGTGGTTGATAGTTGGATTGCCCAAGGGTTTGGTTTACTCAGCTTTGTTTTAGCATTGGTGTGCTTTTATCAAAAGGATGATCGTCGTTTAAAAATAATGATGGTGGTGATGAATCTAAATCATGCACTGCACTTTTATTTACTCAATGCTATCACTTCATCATTGTGCTGTTTATTTTCAGCGGGGCGTACAGCCGTATCAATGCGGGTAAAATCGGTGTGGATAGCAGCCATTTTTATTATTTTAACCGTGGTTATCGGTTATCTAACAGCCCAGCAATGGACGGATTACCTTGCGATTGTTGCCGCTTGTTTGGGTTGTTTTGCACTATTTTGCTTAACGGGCATCAAAATGCGTGTTTTGCTGTTTGCAGGATCGTGCCTATGGTTGGCAAATAATATAATTGTTGGATCTATTGGCGGCGTGTTATTGGAAGCGACTGTAATTGTTATTAATATATCGACTATCTACAGACTACATAAACAACGCTTTACCCGTGAGGCGCTGACTGAACATGGTTAATAATGAAGAGCTTAACAAAGCCCTTCACAGTAAATGTTAGTTATTGTCTGGTTAACTCAAACATTTGATTTTCTGCTCCTGAGGTACATGTCCATTGCAGAATATTAGCATCATCGGCAGTTTTGCTACCTGCGACGTCTAAGCACAACTCACTATTTCGGTTGATGATACGCCACTTACCAGAGCCGGCACTTTGCAAACGAAACTGCTGGTTATAGCTCCCTGTGTATGTCCAGATATTGATATTTTCACCCGCTGTAGTTGAATGCGTATAGACCTCTAACCCTTTAGAAGGAGCATTGACAGGTGAAATACGATGCCACACCCCATCGACTGTTGAAATATTAAATTTTTGGCAATCATTATTAAGCCAAGACCACTGCCTAACATTTGCCCCATCTTCACTTTGACAGTTAGCAATATCTAATGATGCACCACTGTGTTTTGGGGTAATGCGGTAAGTACCATTGACTTGTGTATTGGTTGGGTTGCCATTATTGCCGTCGGTATAACCATTGTAGATTTCAAACTCTGCAATTTGCGGTACGCCATTGGCGGAATGAATCACAAAACTTACTTTGGATAAGTTAGTGTTAGAAAAAGTGATTACATTTGGCACAGCACCACCGTTAGTAAGTGTTACACCTGTATCGTAGTTCACTAAAGACCAAGCTGTAATGCTTCCTTTACTGGCTGGGGTTTCAATTATTTTAATCGCATTTATGGTGGTGTTAAGGTTTTTAATATTGATCGTGCCCGTGGTAGCTGACGGTGACCAGTAAGTTGACATATCGCCGTCGTTCACATTGCCATAACTCGAGCCACTGGCTTTAGAACTGCCATCAACACCGGCACTAATAGCAAGATTTTCCCCTGATGGCGTTGGCTCAGGTATTGGATCTGGATCCGGTGTTGGATCAGTTGGGGTAGTCGAGCCACATTGGCCATTCGATGTTTGCAAGCCTTTGTTCGCGCCAGCCGTTGCTGCAATGATGTTGGGTATACACTGTGCATTATCAAGCTGATAGTTATAAGGGATGTTGATTGTTGTGGTTGAGGTTGGATTAGGGCCTGCTGGGTGAAGCTTGTTTTCTTGTTCAGACCAATCGATATTATCCCAAATGTTGCCGCTGACTTGCCAGTAACCCATGTCATTTGTATAAAAAGTGCCGAGTGGATCTTTGGAATTTTTAAAGTAGTTGTTTTCGGCGCGCATTTTACCGCCAATTCGTGGATTCATGCCCGATGACACGAGTCCATAGTAGTAGTTGTTGTAAGCATGCGCTGTCGCGTGTCTTAGTAAAGGCGTGCGAGAATTAATATTTTCATAGTAATTGTGATGAAAAGTAACAGGGCCGTTAGTATCGTCACTATCACTTGAGCCAACGAGACCACCCCGTCCAGAGTTGCGCAAAATACTGTAAGATAATGTCACGTATTTGGTATTACTCTTCATATCGAACAAAGCATCATATCCTGAACTTTCGCCACCACTGGCCTCAAGTGTAACGTGATCGACCCAAATATTTCTGACGTTTGACTCCATGCCAATTGCATCACCGCCGTTGGAGGTGGGGGAGCCTGATTTTTTGACGTTTCTAACGTGAACATTTTGAATAATGATATTTGAAGATGAACGAATATGGATGCCTAATTGGTCAAAAAGAGCACCGCTACCAACACCGATAATAGAAACATTACTAATTTCTTTTAGTTCAATTAGATCTGGCCCAGTATTGCAACTATCTCCAGATACTTTACTGGTGTTGCCATGATTTATGGTGCCTTCAACGTGGATGATAATTGGTGTGTCACTTGATGCTCGGTTACATAAAGCCTGATGAATTTGGGTTCCAGTTGTTGCATAAACAACATCGCCACCAGCACCACCTGTTGTACCACCATTCGTTGCGGCAAAGCCTGACGCATTAGCAAGTGCACTGTTTCCATATATAGCAGTTGTTATGGCCAAAGCATGCAAAGAATATTTAAATAACGTACGTTTATTCATTGGTTGTTCCTAATTACTGTATGTTCAGATCAAAACAATCAAATAAATTAATTGTTAAAAATGTTAACACAATCAAGTCCTGTTTATGCTTGTACCGCAGTGCTACCGGTGGCATTATTGCGCTAAAAATGACTTTCTGCAATGCTAATTACTGATTGATTAGTTTTAATTTCATCATTTAGTTTTGTTTTTATGCGTTTTAAATAAATATATTTAATTAAAATTAATGGGTTAGGTTTTGTTTTAATTATTTTAAAAAATATAAAAATAATAACGATTTATTTTCTAGTTTTTATTATAGTGTTTTTTGATACTTGAAATTTAGTTAACATTTGTTCCTTTATTGTTTTTTGATATGACTAGATATTTGCATGTTACGGGGCTGGTTCTAACGCAATATTGATATGCTTTATGGATGAGTTAGTTGTTTACAGGTGTTGTTGTGAAGTACTAGAGTATGTTGACCTTTCAGAATTAAAATTTGTTTAATCTAGGAGTGATTTAATCGTGACAAGAGGTTTTTAACCTAGTGGGCTCGCTACTGCTACCGCGTTATTCTACTGGCGGAAGTAATCTGAGCTTCGGATAATAAATCTATCTCCAGCGGCTATTTTTCAATGTTAACTGCGTTGAATTTATTTGTAATAGGCATGCTATTGACGCGTAAATTCGCCTTATTTTCCCTGAAAATTTTGGCTGGAGAGTAAAAGTAATATTAGTGCTTTAAATCAATGCGTTAGAAAACACATGAACCAAAATTTAGGTTAAGCAACAAAGAGTTAATCGCACTTAGACAGACCACGTTGGCTTGCGAGTTTTTTGAATTTATGATTATTTATAAATACTTACGGTAAAAACTATACTCTAAGAAAGTGTTACACGCTGTGGCATTTTTTATATTTTTTACCACTACCACACGGGCATTCATCATTGCGGCTAATTTTTATATCTGCAACAGGGAAGATCTCACCATCGAGATAACGCCACTGGCCATCTTCTTTTATGAAGCTTGATTTTTCATGCAGCTGGCAAAACAAGTTTTGATAAAAATAGCTAACACAAAATTCAACACAACCAGTGTATTCTTGCTGGTCTGCACTGATCACAGCTAATTTTATAAAGCGGCAACTATTAGCAAAATCAGCAATTTCTTTGATTGGGTTTGCTGCTTGTTTTTTTTGTGCATAAGTTTGGTAAATATACTTAGCATTTTTTAAGGCATAAGCAACAAAGCGAGAGCGCATTAGTTGCTCTGGGCTTGTTGCTTGTATATTGCCTAAGTGCAATTTTTCACAGCAATCGCTATAGCTTTGTTCGCTGCCACATAAGCAAAGACTGTCAGTGAGTGAGGTCATAAATAAAATACGCTTTATTAAAAAACGGCATTTTAACAGCTTATTGTGCTAATGCTATCTCTGTAGCTTGTTGGGTTTTAGTAAAACAGTATAGTTTTGCACTCGCTTGGTCTAACTTTAATGACAGGTTAGCTATTTGATTGTCTTTCACAATGTCTGTCCAGGTGATCACCGCTGCAAAGTTACCGTTATGTAGTGCTGAATTTAGTACATACTCTAAATTAACCAGATGCTTTTGCCTAATCACTAATAGTTTACTGGTATCAATAGAACATGAATCAAGTAAAGCTTTACTTGGTACGTGATCCGGTGCAATCAGTAACGTCCATGCGTTTTTATTATTGTAATGGTGTAACACCTTTAGAAGTTCAAAAGTTGCAGAGATCTCATCTTCTATCTGAATCAAATTTACTGATGCGCTTAAATTATCTTGTTGATAGCTTTTAACTGTTCTGATGGTAATTGGCTGTAACATAAGTTTCACTCACTGGTTGTTTATACAGTACTCATATACAGTAGTTTATACAGTGTTTGTGTGCAAGTGTTTTTTGCTATCTTTTTGAACGATTTTTAAATTTATTTGATACCATCAGCTTTGAAAATGTGCAGAAAATTAAATAATACTATACAAAACAATGTATTAATTATTTAAATTGAGGTGGCAATTGATTTTAACGAAAAGGGTAGATTAGTCCCTTTTCAAGGTGAGTTGGGGATCAGGTGAGCAAACTGCTGTTGGTGTATTTGTTCATACAGTGTTGCAGCATAACACTGGGCATCTTTAAAGCGGCGGGTGGCTAGATGTTTACGTAAATCAGTTAAGGCGGTTGTTGCAGGCTCATAGCCTTGGCTACTGGCTAAACTTAGCCATACTGCGCCATGAAAAACACTAGTAGGTACGCCCTGGCCTTTGATAAAAAATAATCCTAGATAAAATTGGGCTCGCTGATTACCTGACATTGCAGCTAAGCGCATCCATTTAGCAGCGAGAGGAGGTTGATCATTTTTTAAATAATACAGGGCTTTATTAACAGTGTTATCAGGAGTATCAGCTTTAACCGCACTGTGTGGGGCTTTGCTCGGTTGGGTGATAAACGATAATACGTTTTCTAACTGTTGTTCTAAATCTAAGCCAATTGGCGAGGTATCTGTCATAGTGCCACACATATTATTGTTGTCATTTACCTGCTCAGTTTAGTCTAATATCAGGTTAATTGTCCTGTTATTCTTGAAATATATGATAAAATCACGCAATTATTGTCATCTAAAATGAAACTCACTTATGCTCGACGCGTTATTTAAAATTAGCGACCACAACTCGACTGTGCGCCGCGAATGTATTGCCGGCCTCACTACCTTTATTACTATGGTTTATATTGTGTTTGTCAACCCTGCTATGTTGGCTGAAGCTGGTATGGATCAAGGTGCTGCGTTTGTGGCAACTTGTATTGCTGCGGCTATTGGCTGTTTTATCATGGGCTTTTGGGCAAATTATCCGTTAGCTTTGGCTCCTGGTATGGGGCTTAATGCCTTTTTTACTTATGGTGTTGTGTTAGGCATGGGCTATACCTGGCAAGCAGCATTAGGGGCTGTGTTTATGTCGGGCTGTATTTTCTTGTTCCTGAGTTTGTTCAAAGTCAGGGAGTGGATAATTAATGCTATTCCATTGGTGTTAAAGCAAGCCATTGCAACAGGAATTGGAGCGTTCTTAGCGTTAATTGCGCTTAAAAATGCCGGGATCATTGTGGCCAGCCCTGCAACATTAGTGCAACTGGGTGATATAACGGCTGCCGGTCCATTGTTGGCTATTTTTAGCTTTTTTGTTATTGCAGCGCTACTTTATCGTGATTTTAAAAGTGGTGTTTTGATCAGCATTTTATTAGTAACTGTGATCGCGCTAAGTCTGGGTTTGGTAGAGTATCAAGGCGTGATATCTATGCCTCCTTCAATTGCGCCTACTTTTATGCAACTTGATTTTTCAGCGGCGTTTGAGTTGTCAATGCTTAGCGTCATTTTTGCATTGTTGTTCGTTGATTTATTTGATACATCAGGCACCTTAGTTGCGGTAACTCAAAAAGCAGGTCTTGCTGATGAACAAGGTAATATGCCTCGTTTAGGACGAGCATTAAGTGCTGATAGCGCCGCAACCATTGCCGGTTCAGTATTGGGCACTTCGACCACAACCTCATATATAGAGTCAGTTGCAGGAGTATCTGTGGGTGGCAGAACCGGACTTACAGCTGTGGTTGTAGGAATGTGCTTTTTATTGATGATGTTTTTTGCACCCTTGGCGAAAATGGTGCCAGCTTATGCAACTGCGGGAGCTATTTTATATGTGTCGGTGCTAATGCTACAAAACCTTAAGTTTGTAAATTGGGATGATATGACAGATGCCATTCCAGTGAGTGTGGTATTACTGATGACACCGCTAACATTCTCCATTGCTCATGGCATTGCACTGGGCTTTATTTCTTATACAGTCGTTAAAGTATTGTGTGGTAAACGAGAACAAGTAAGCATCAGTGTGTGGATATTGACTGCGATGTTTGTGATCAAATTTGCGTTTTTATCTTAGTGAGTTACTAGGGTCTGTTGACTTATCAAGGTTGAATTTTCAGCAGTCTGTTTGGTATTTAGGCAAGGCAGAACCTATGTGATGTGGTCATTCCCCATAAATAGGTGATAACGCAGCATCAATGCCAAACAGGCGCTGCCCGAAGGGTTCTGCCTAGGGGCAATTAACTCTTTGTTACTTTGGATGTAAGTAAGGGGCGTGAGCAGGACGCGGAAGCTTTGCTCGGTTTTTACTTAGCCCACTAGGTTACAAACCTCGCGCCGCGATTAAATTGCCCCTAGTTTGAACAAATATTAATCCGCAAAGGTCAACAGACCCTAAGTTAATACAAAGAAAAAGTGGTTTACCACTTTTTCTTTGGTGCAAAAAGTACGTCTAAATCGTCTTGTTCTTGCTCTGCTTTTTCTTCAGTGCTGTTGCATTAGATGCTTTAAGCTCTGTGCTTATTGCTTCTAAATAACCTTCGAGCTCTTGGCGTTTAGTGGTTATATAGTCATCGCTATAAGCGACTGCAGATACAGTAGCGTAGGCTTTTTCAAAGTATTGGCGTGCAGAACCGACCATATTCGCAGAGCGTGCGGAGATACCTCGTTTAATCTGGCTTTCAATATTAATTCGTAATTGGAGTTTTTCTAAGCGCTTGTCTTCAGCAATAAAAATTTGGCTGTCTACTTTCCCTTTGCCATGCTCTGAACGAAGTACTGCGCGTACTTTCTTAATACCTTGGATTAGTGCTATTAATTGCTTGTCGTTATCGGGTAACACTAAATTTTCTAAGTTAGTGGTGTCGATTGAGTCTCCTAAACGTTCTTTTGCTTCCTTTAAGCGATTCTTTAACTCTTTCGAATTGGGTGATAGCTGCACCATAGCGACTAAAGCATCATGAATACGCCGTTGTAGAATACGTAAAATATGTTCTGACATAGGGATGTTTGCGCTATTTAATAGAACGTCTTCTGATTCTTCAATGATTTTTTTTGTTTGGTTAAGTCTTTGCGGCGTTCTGTTTCTTGTTTCTCTTTATGCTGTTGTACCGCACTGACCCAGAGGGCAATGACAATCAGTGCAACAATCAACATAATAATAATAGAAACGATCATGGTTTAGGTCTCAAATTTCACAAACTAATAATTTTAATCTTACATTAAATATATGCTAACAGGATAGTTTTGCGCGGCTTATGTAAAAGAATTCACTTTCTCATCATTTATTACTATCTGCGTATGATATTTTTTCATTTTGAGCATCAGCTTAAAAGATGGCTACCTCAAGGCGAGGGATTATGCTAGCCTAAGCAGATAACCTTATAAATACGATTCCAGACAGCCTTTTTCTATTGTTAATCAGAAAAAACTTGGCTTGACGCGATGTAGCATTTATAAATAAGCAGTATAACTACACTAAAAAATGCAGCCATGAAATTACAACAACTCAGATACATCGTCGAAGTCCAAAATCATAAACTTAATGTTTCAGCAACCGCTGAAAGTTTGTTTACCTCACAGCCAGGTATTTCTAAGCAAGTACGTATGTTGGAAGATGAGTTGGGCGTGCAGATTTTTGGGCGAAGTGGAAAACACTTAACCCATGTTACCAGCGCGGGCACTGAAATAATTAATATTTCCCGTGAGATCCTTTCTAAAGTAGAGGGTATTAAAGCGGTTGCAAATGAGCATACACTACCTGATCAAGGTAAGTTGAATATTGCCACCACACATACCCAAGCACGGTATGCACTGCCAAGTGTGATCCAAGGATTTATGAAAAAGTACCCTGCGGTGTCATTGCACATGCACCAAGGTACGCCGCAGCAAATTTCTGATGCTGCTGCTCGTGGCGATGCTGATTTTGCAATTGCCACTGAAGCACTACATTTATATTCTGATTTAGTGATGTTACCTTGCTATCACTGGAATCGCAGTATTGTGGTGGCAAAAGACCATCCACTAGCTAAAAAAGCAGAGTCGCTAACCGTTGCCGATATTGCCCAGTATCCACTTATTACTTATGTATTTGGTTTTACTGGCCGTTCAGAACTTGATAAAGCATTTAATGCGCAGGGACTTGAACCACACATTGTATTTACTGCAACTGACGCCGATGTGATTAAAACCTATGTACGCTTAGGTTTAGGTGTGGGTGTTGTAGCATCAATGGCGATTGATCAAATTGCAGATACCGATTTAGTGTGTATTGATGCCAGCCATTTATTTGAAGCCAGCACCACTAAAATTGGCTTTAGAAAAGGCAGCTTTTTACGTACGTATATGTATGACTTTATAGAGCGTTTTGCACCACATCTGACCAAAGAGCGGGTTGAGCGAGCGAGTTTACTACGTAATCAAGATGACGTAGATAAGCTGTTTGAAGATATAGAATTACCGGTTAAGTGACTTTAATCTGTTGAAAACAAAAAAGCCGCATATTGCGGCTTTTTTAATGACTATAAACCTAACACTCAATTATATTTACAGCTAAGCCACCGCGAGCGGTTTCTTTATATTTAGTTTTCATATCGTTACCAGTATCAAGCATGGTTTTAATAACTTTATCCAATGATACTTTTTGCTCGCCACTACCACGAATAGCCAAACGCGATGCATTAATTGCTTTGATAGCTCCCATAGCATTACGTTCAATGCACGGCACTTGTACTAATCCACCGACAGGATCGCAGGTTAACCCTAAGTTATGCTCCATGCCAATTTCCGCGGCATTTTCTACTTGTAATACACTGCCACCGACAATTTCAGTCAGTGCACCAGCAGCCATTGAACATGCGACGCCAACTTCGCCTTGGCAACCAACTTCAGCACCTGAAATTGAGGCATTCTTTTTATATAAGATGCCAATTGCGGCGGCAGTTAATAAATAACGAGTTGCAATATCGCGGTCTATTTCTTTAATGAATGTGTGGTAGTACATTAATACCGCAGGTAAAATACCTGCTGCGCCATTAGTTGGTGCTGTAACTACACGGCCACCTGCAGCGTTTTCTTCATTAACAGCAAGGGCAAATAAATCCACCCAGTCCATTGCGCGAAGGGGGTCATTGCTGACTTCAATATTGAGCTTTAAGTACAGGCTAGGGGCGCGACGTTTTACTTTCAAACCACCAGGTAAAATTCCTTCGGTGCGCATACCGCGTTCAATACAGGCTTTCATTACTTGCCAAATATTGAATAGTTCATCTTTTATTTCATCTTCTGTGCGTAAGGTTTTTTCATTTTTCATCATCAAGCTTGATACGCTATAACCTGACTCCTTACACATTTCTAATAATTCTTTGGCACTGCCAAATGGAAAGGGCTGGGTTTTCTTCACGGACAGTGAGCGCAGCTTGTTTTTCGTTTTCAAATTCTTCATCGGTAACAATAAAACCGCCGCCAATTGAATAGTAAACTTTACTATGGAGTTTTTCGTCGCCTTTAAAAGCAATGATCTCCATTGCATTTGAGTGTTTTGGCAAAGTTTTACGACGGTGGAATACAATCGCTCCTTGTTTTGGAAACTTTGCTTGATGCACTTGATTTAAGTGGATCACTTGTTCATTTTCAATTTTAGCGAGAATATCGTCTACTAAATCGGCATCAATGGTTTCCGGATCATAACCCGCAAGTCCGAGGATAACTGCTTTGCCTGAGCCATGGCCGATACCTGTTTGTCCCAATGAGCCATATAGCTCAACTTTAATGCTGGTGACATCGGTTAACAAGTTTTGTTGTTGTAGTTCGTTAACAAATAAACGCGATGCGCGCATTGGGCCGACGGTGTGTGATGATGACGGGCCAATGCCAATACTAAACATATCGAATGCACTGATCATAATAACTTTACTCTACTTTTACTCAGCACGATTGCTGCCTTTGAACGGTCGCACATAATAACGCGTAATTGTACCCTTGTAACCCTTTGCAATAGAGATTTAAACTGGTATGGCAAGCTGTTTTGTAAAGTTTTTTATAATGCTAGCAGTGGCTCCCCAAAGTAGTCCGTAAGGAGTTGAAAAACCTTGTAAAGTAATAGTTTTGCCAAAGCGATGAAAAGGTAAGGGTTGCCAATTGTTTACATCAGCGAGTGCGCTGACGGGCAGCAAAAAACTGGCGGCCACTTCATTTTGGTCTGCATGCCAATGTGTATCTGGGGCTAATACACCAACAAACGGTGTAATCGTAAAGCCGGTAAGAGTAGAGTAATCGCCTAATTGACCGATGACAGTGACATTTGATGGGGCGATATTTAGCTCTTCACTTAGTTCACGCAGTGCAGTATGGCGTAAGTTTGCATCGCTCAACTCATGCTTACCGCCTGGTAAGCAAATTTCCCCAGGATGGTGATTTAAGAACATTGGGCGTTTGCATAGTAATATGTGCGCGCTGTTATCTACATCAATCAGCGGTAACATAACGGCACTGGCTCGTTGAGGACGTTGTTTAAAATGTCTCCTTATCAGCTGGCTGTATATACTCATTGGCAGGCGCAGTTAGCTGAAAACGAGCCATAAGCTGTTTGCTATTCACACAGGTTACTTCAATAAAAGGTAAGATTTTATTTACTTTATCGTAAGTTTCTTGGTATTCCAAATCCACTTGTGAATCAGCAACAATGCCGCCGCCAGCCCAACAATAAATATGCTGTTTGTGACACACTAAAGTTCGGATGGTAATACTGGTATCCATATTGCCACAAGCGCTTAAATAACCGATTGAACCACAGTAAATACTGCGCCGATGCGGTTCTAATTCTTCAATGATTTCCATCGCACGAATTTTGGGTGCACCGGTGATTGACCCTCCCGGAAAAGCAGCATACAACTGATCAACCGCAGTTTTATCGTCAGCTAACTGCGCTGTCACGGTACTGACTAAGTGGTGTACTGCAGGAAAACTCTCAATCGCAAAGAGTGACGGGACTTGCACGGTACCAGGTTTGGCAACTTTACCTAAGTCGTTGCGCAGTAAATCAACAATCATCACATTCTCAGCGCGATCTTTCGCTGAATTTTGTAATCGAGTTGCTTGTAACGCATCTTCTTTTTTATCAAGACACCGTGGCAGCGTTCCTTTGATTGGCTTGGTTTCAACCTGATTATCATTAATGGCAATAAAGCGCTCAGGGGAAATAGATAAAATAGCGCCATCAGGATGATTAATAAAACTTGAAAATGGTGCTTTGTTAGCTTCGCGCAAAGTACAATAAGCATGCCACGGTGAGCCTTGATACTGCGCTGTAAAACGCTGTGCTAAGTTAATTTGATAACAATCGCCACTTTTTAAATATCCCTGAATTCTTGCAAACTTAGCGCTGTATTGTGCGCGGCTCATATTTGATGACCAGCCTCGGGTGATTTCAAATGGCGAGGTAATTGGAGAGGCGTGAGCTAACTCCTGTAGATACATTGCTGATCTATCAACATCAGGCTGTGCGACATAAAACCAACTGTGCAGCTTTTTATCATAGATAAGTGCATCCATATAGAGACCAATAGCTAGTTGTGGCATATCGATATCATCGATAGCTTGGCTGGGAAGTTTTTCAATGACTCGGCCAAGGTCGTAACCAAAATACCCGAGCCAGCCGCCACTAAAAGGTAGGTTAGGCTTAGTTTTACTGCTATCTAGAGTATTTAGCTGTGCTTTAATGATACTAAAACAATCTTGTTCAGTTGCCTTGTCATCAATAAACGTGTGGTTATTTTTAACTTCTAGGCGCATTTTTGGCGCAATAGCAATCAGATCGTAACGACTATTTATATGGTCGCTGTTGGCTGAATCCAGCAGAACGGCATAAGGTAAATGGGCAAAATAGGCGAAAACCTCTAGGCAGTTGAGCGAAATGTCTAATTGAATACAGGTTTTTTGTTGCTTTATCATCTATTTTTTTACCCTGAAGAACTGGCTCGAAACGGGCTAGGAGGGTATCATAAGTTATAATTTTTTGGCAGCGTTTAGTGACGTTGCCTAAGCGCTGTACAAACCACCGTCACTGGTTTGGCCTAGTTTACGTGTTCTCACGTAAAGGTAATTTAAGGAACCCCTATGAGTACAATTCGTCAGCAAGACTTTATTGATAGCATTGAAGATGCATTGCAGTATATTTCGTTTTATCATCCACTTGATTTTGTTCAAGCGCTCGAAAAAGCCTATAACAAAGAACAAAGTAAAGCGGCAAAAGATGCCATTGCGCAGATTTTAATTAACTCGCGGATGTCGGCAGAAGGCAAACGTCCTTTGTGCCAAGACACAGGTATTATTACTTGTTTTGTGAAAGTAGGTATGGATGTTAAGTGGGACAAAACAGATTTAACCGTACAGCAAATGGTTGACGAAGGGACGCGTCGTGCTTATTTGAATCCAGATAATCCATTACGTGCATCTATTGTTGCAGATCCTGCAGGTAGCCGTAAAAACACCAAAGATAATACGCCTTCGGTCGTGCACATTGATTTAGTGGCAGGCGGCAATGTTGAAGTAATGGTGGCAGCAAAAGGCGGCGGCTCTGAAAATAAAAGTAAAATGGTGATGCTTAATCCATCTGATGATGTGGCTGAATGGGTCGAAAAGACCTTGCCGACCATGGGCGCTGGTTGGTGTCCACCAGGCATGCTAGGTATAGGTATTGGCGGAACGGCAGAAAAAGCCGCAGTAATGGCAAAAGAATCACTTATGGATCCAGTTGATATCCATGAGCTTATGGAACGTGGCGCAGAAACCACCGAAGAGAAACTTCGTTTAGAAATATTTGAGCGCGCAAATAAGCTCGGTATTGGCGCACAAGGCCTTGGCGGTTTAACAACAGTGGTTGATGTGAAAATAAAAACCGCACCGACTCATGCGGCCTCAAAACCTGTGGTTATGATCCCTAATTGTGCGGCGACTCGCCATGTACATTTCACATTAGATGGTTCAGGTCCTGCAAACTTAAAAGCGCCAAAACTTGAAGATTGGCCAGAAGTCACATTTGAAGTGGGTGAGGGCACGCGTCGTGTTGACTTAAATACGCTAACTAAAGAAGACACGCATGAATGGAAAATGGGCGAAACAGTATTACTGTCAGGGACTATATTAACTGGTCGTGATGCAGCGCATAAACGTCTGCAAGATATGATCAATTCTGGTGAAGGGTTACCTGCAGGTGTTGATTTTGATAATAAGTTTATTTACTACGTTGGCCCAGTTGACGCGGTACGTGATGAAGCAGTGGGCCCAGCGGGTCCTACAACAGCAACGCGGATGGATAAATTCACTGACATGATGCTAGAAAAAACTGGCATTATTGGCATGATTGGTAAAGCGGAACGTGGCCCTGCAACAGTTGAGTCTATCAAAAACAATAAATCTGTGTATTTGATGGCCGTAGGTGGAGCAGCTTACTTAGTATCTAAAGCAATCAAAAAAGCCCGTGTAGTGGCATTTGAAGATTTAGGTATGGAAGCTATCTATGAATTTGAAGTAGAAGATATGCCAGTCACTGTCGCAGTGGATAGTGAAGGCGCAAATGCGCATACCCAAGGCCCAGCAATTTGGAAAGCTAAAATTGCAGAGTTAGACGCTAAATTAAAATAAGTATTCGCTTTATTATGCGGTATTTGAGTTTTCTCAGATACCGCTTATCAGCTCTGACCAGTTGGATGTAAACCACCTAACCTCCCGCAAAGACCCATCATTACTCTCTTGTTGCTGTTTATTGCCTTGTAATTTAAACTTTACAATAATATTTAAATTGACGTTCACGTAAACGTTATCATGCTATATTTTTAGTTAAGTTAATTAACTATTCTAAAAAGTGACTATTTTTGAATTTAAAATGTTTAAAATTGCGATAATTTAGCTTGTTCATTACGGCGCCTGATATTGATAGGTTTTATCATCTCATATAGTGGCAAGCTGTAATATGAAGTGGTAGAGTCTCGGCAATTTCAGCGTGCATACCCTCTCACGGGTTACAAATTTCGGAGTAAGATAAAGTGGCTGTGTTCAATCGAGTTGATTTTGATAACCACGAACAAGTGGTTTTTTGTTCAGATAAAGAATCAGGCCTTCGTGCAATTATTGCCGTTCATAATACTAATTTAGGTCCTGCTGTTGGTGGTTGCAGAATGTGGGATTACGCAAGTGATGACGACGCTGTTGTCGATGCGCTTCGTTTATCAAAGGGTATGACCTACAAAAATGCGGTAGCACGTTTACCATTTGGTGGTGGTAAATCTGTGATCATTGGAAATGCCAAAGAAATTAAGTCTGAACAATTATTCCGTGCATTTGGTCGCCAATTAGAGCGCTTAAATGGTAGTTACTATTCCGTTGAAGATGTAAACATCACCTGTGATGATGTGGCTATCATGAATAAAGAAACTAACTATGTATTAGGCCTTGAAGGTAAAAGTGGTAACCCATCACCATTTACAGCGTATGGCACATTTTTAGGAATTAAAGCGGCGTTACAACATCAACGTGGTCACCAAGACTTGAGTGGCATTAAAGTGGCAGTACAAGGCTTAGGCGCTGTTGCTTATGGCTTGTGTAAACATTTGCATGACGCGGGTGCGGCCTTGTTTGTAACTGATATCAACCAAGTGGCAATTGATCGAGTCGTGAATGATTTTGCAGCGACTGCTGTAGGCATTGATGAAATATACGACCTTGATGTCGATGTATATGCACCGTGTGCACTTGGTGCAACAGTAAATGATGCGACTATTCCACGCATTAAAGCGACAATTATTGCTGGTTGTGCAAATAACCAATTAGCCGAGTCTCGTCACGGTGAGATCATTCGTGAAAAAGGTATTTTATACGCACCAGATTATGTGATTAACGCAGGTGGTATTATTAATGTTTATTATGAAACAGCGCCAGAAGGTTACAGTGCTGAGGCATCAAATAAACATGTTGAGGGGATCTTCAAAACCTTAACTGAAATTTTTTCGCGAAGTGAGAAAGAGCAAAAATCAACGCATTTGATCGCAGACGAACTCGCACAAGAGATCATCAAAAACGGTTTATAATAAACGCGTTATAGGCGTGCAATTGCACGCCTTTACATTATTCAGTAAATCCCTCACGATACGGTCATCCTGACCTGTATAGTTTTTAAAGATATGACGCCCATCGATTTAGCCACATGGCCACGCGAACAACATTTCTCACTGTTTAAAGAGTTTACGCAACCCTACTTTAATGTATGTGTACAATTAGATATGGGGGCGTTGTATCAGCATTGTAAATCACAGCAATGCTCTTTTTTTCATGCCTATATCTATGCGACATTGCAGGCAAGTAATACTTATCAACCAATGTTACTGAGGATCATTGACGGTGTACCTTGGCAACTAGCTGCTCAACGTGCCAGTGTTGTAGAGCTTGCTGATGATGATACCTTTAGGTTTAGCTACTTTTCACAACAAGCTACGTTGAACGACTTTCAAATACATGCAAACAGAGTTAGCTTAGCGGCAAAGCAACAGCCATTATTCTCAACTGCTTTTGCGCAAACCGAAGGTCAGACTGATTTGATCCATATTTCGGTTTTACCGTGGTTGAACTTTACAAGCTTCTCTCATGCACATACACAAGGTAATCATTTCGGCATTCCTAAATTAGTGTTTGGACAGTTTGATGCACAAAAGGGGACAATGCCTATCTCAATAGATGTGCACCATGCATTGATGGATGGTTTACATGTAGCGAAGTTTATTGAACAGCTGCAGCAGAGTATAGACGCTCTGTGTGCTTAGCGTGGCCGTAAACGAATTGTGTTATTTAGTTAATGAAAATAAAACTCAGACTATGTTAGTATAATTCATATACAAGAAAACATAATGATAGTTAACTACTGGAAAATCATTATCTATTTAATTTGCGTTCATGCTAAGTTGTTAGCTCGCCATAATTACGAAGGCGTTTAGTATAATGATTCGTTTAGGTCTTTGCTTTTTCTTTTTTGTTGTTTTTAGTTGCTTTGCTGCTGAGCAAACCCGCTTACCTCTTAATGACTACTTTGCTGAAACCTGGAATACCCGTTCTGGTTTGCCTCATAATAGTATCAATAGCGTGGTACAAACAAATGATGGTTACGTGTGGATTGCCACTTGGGAAGGATTAGCCCGATTTAATGGCCGAGAGTTTAAACTGTTTACACGTACGGAAATAACTGGTTTACCAGATTCTGGTTTACGTAGTTTAGCCCCACAAGCTGATGGCGGTCTATACATAGTGGGCGCTCGAGGGGGATCAGTCATTTATATCAAGGGCAATGGCATGCCAAGCCAAATGCGACTGCGATGGTAAATCACGTATTAAAAACGCCTTCAGATGAAACTTGGTTAGCCCTTGAGGGCCAAGGTGTTGTATATCGAGAGTTTGATAGTGCGCCGGACACGGCGATTTTAGAAAACCTCAGTGCTTATCGTCTAATAGAAGACAATGCAGGTATTATCTGGGTTGCAACCAGCAATGGCTTGTATCAAATTAATAATAAAACAGCGCGTTTAATCACTCCCGATTCCGGTTTACCACAAAGCCCAATATACACCTTGTATTTGACCCGCCAAGGTGAGCTCATAGTCGGCAGTGAACAAGGTGCATGGAAACAGGTAAACAATCGTTTTATCAGTATTCATGCTCAACTTAAAAATGAGGCTATCTCAAGTATTTTACAAGATGACCATGATGATCTTTGGTTTGGTACGATCAATAAAGGGGTGTTTCGATTAAGCCCGTTAGGACTTGAACAACTTGATGCTGACGCTGGTTTACCTGCAAATCGGATTTTATCGTTATTACAAGATCGTGAAAATAGTATTTGGGTTGGCACAAATGGCGGTTTATACCGATTGCGTGAAGCCGCTTTTTCGACTTGGACCACAAAACGAGGGTTGACAGGCGATTATGTCCGTACCGTGTTGTCGCATTCTGATGGTAGCTTATGGGTAGGCAGCAGCCTTGGTTTAAATCGCATTGAAGATAATAAAGTAAACACATTCCCTCCTGCTTATGGGAATGATCCGTTATCGGTTTTAAGTTTAGCCGAAGATGCGCAAGGTCAAATTTGGCTCGGGACCTATACCTCAGGTTTGATGCGGATTATCAATGGTAAAGTTTATCCTGTTCTGGATCGTCAAAATGGCTTAGCCAGTAATGAAGTTAGGGCGTTGTTATTTGATAGTTCAGGGCGCTTATGGGTGGGAACTGCAGCAGGTTTGACACGAATAGACGTGGATGGCTCTCTGAAGCAGTTTTCAAGTACAGATGGTTTACCTGGTGATTTTATTATAGCCCTTAGTGAAGACAATTATGGCAATGTATGGATTGGAACCGGCGTTGGAGTAGCATCTTTTAGCCCAAATTTAGAAAAATTTACGGCTAAAGTGTTTCCTGCCCATTTTGATGCTGAATATGCTTTTGGTTTTTATGCTGAATCTGAATATATTTGGATGGCGACAGACCGTGGTCTTGTCCGGTGTCATATCCCAACTGGAGAAATGAGTATTCTTGGGCGTGAACAAGGCTTGCCAGTTGATAAGTTGTTTCAAGTTGTGGCACAGGGAGATTCGTTTTGGTTATCTAGTAATCGCGGTGTGATCCAAGTAAATCAAAAACAGGTCAAACAGCGGCTAGCGCAGTTAGCACAAAATAATGCGTTGCCAATCCAGTATCAGCTATATGATGAAGGAGATGGCATGCTAAGCGCTCAGGCTAATGGCGGGTCTAATCCTTCTGCAGTGCTGCACAAAGATGGCAGTATTTGGATTGCTACAGCGCAAGGGGCAAGTACTATCGTCCCTGAACGATTAAAGCAAGCTACAAAGAAAACATTACCGACAATTATTGAGGCAATGTATGTAGATGGCAAAATGACCCCCTTGGTGCAGCAAGATGAAGAAATTATTTTACCGCTTGGTGTTTCGCGGCTCTCTTTTCATTATGCTGGCCTAAGTTTTATTATGCCTCATCGGTTGAATTACCAGACCCAATTGACTGGTTATAATAATGTGTGGGTTAATCGTAATCAATTAACCATTACGGAATACACTAATTTACCACCGGGAAAGTATACTTTTAAGGTACGTTCGGGCTACCCTAATGGGCAATGGCAAAATAATGATAAAACCTTAACGTTTGTGATTCAGTCATATTTTTGGCAAAAAACTACTTTTAAAATAATGGTTTTTATCGGTTTATTAGCATTAGTCTACGGGCTTTATAGATACCGGCTTTATCATTATAAAAAAATAGAGATAGAGTTGATTAAGCGGGTTGAGCAACAAACTAATGATCTGCAACAACAAACAGATGCCTTTGCTCATCAAGCAACCCATGATCAACTAACTGATTTACCAAACCGTCGTGCCTTTGACTGTTGGCTTGCGGACAATTTTGCTGATTTTAAACAGCATGGTTCACCTCTCGCTATTGCGATTATGGATATTGATCATTTTAAGCGAATTAATGATGGGTGGTCACATATTGTTGGCGACCGTGTAATTTGTGTGGTTGCTCATATGCTAGGAGAGCTCAATGAGAGTGATGATAGTCAAGTTGCTCGCTGGGGAGGTGAAGAATTTACATTACTATTCCCTCATAAAACCGCGCAACAAGCCGCTCAATTATGTGAAGAATTACGTGTGCAAATTGCAAACTACGATTTTTCAAACATCGCTAGCGGGTTATCGGTAACGGTTAGTTTTGGAGTCGCTGATTCATTGGCAGTTAATGACTATGACAGGTTACTGGCGCAAGCTGATCAAGCGCTTTATCAAGCAAAAAGTAATGGGCGAAATCGAGTCGAAGTTATAACACTCTAAAAGTTATAGTAGAGTATTTAGGAAAACACGCTACAGGCCATTGCTTTTCGGGTACATAATATATACTAATACATATATTAAAACATTTTATTAACATTTAATTGGGTTTGATGCTATACCTTTTGTTCCCGTTTTGGGGTCTTTTGATGTGAACAGAAGGAACAAAAGATGAAAAGTAAGATGATATATGTAGCATTAGCAGGTGTTTTAGGTGTGTCGCCAGCGGTGTTTGCACAAGGCCATAAGCAGAATGATTTTAACTTTACTGCACAGTCCATTGAGTCACTTAAGTTAACCTCCTTGGTGGCTGTGGACGATACTCAGTTTGTGTTCAATAATGACTTGTTGCGTGAAGATTGGGATAATTTCTTTGCTCTGCATGCGCCAGTACTGGAAGATAAAAAAGAGCGTGTTTTGCACTGGGCAGGTTATACAAGTATCAACGCTAAAGTTATCTTAGCCTTGATTGAGCTGCAAAGTGGCTTACTTTCTGATCCTGACGCAGATCTTAATAATGCTTTTGCAGGTTTATCGGACGAACACGGTTTTGATGCCCAGCTAGAAGATGTGGTAATGATGTTAAGTCAACGTTTTTATGCATATAAACAGTGGCAAGATAGCCAAGCCACCCCGGAAACATCAAAGTATGCGGGCGAGGAAATCACGAATAGAGTCAATACCAACAGCAGTACTGCAGCGACAGTAGCATTGGTCAGTGTTCTTAAAAAACAAGCATTAAGCAAAGATAATGTTAATTTCGCTAAGAGCGATCTGACCGGCTTTTTAGCGACGTTTGAGCGTCTATTCCCTGATAGTCGCGCTCAGTTACAAAGATCCTCTAAAAGTGCACTACAAAGTAGCAATCAGCAGTTTGCTGCGGCTAGTTTTTCAATGAACTTACCATGGTCATCAGGTTATTATTGGTACAGCGGTGGGGCTCACTCTAATACTGGCTCTGGTTATCCATATTCATCGCTTGATTTTAATAATGGCTCTGGTGGTTGGGGCGCAAATACACCATATGTTCAAGCGGCGCATGGTGGTACTATCACACGTTTTTCGTCATGTAATATCCGCGTAACGCATTCGAGTGGTTATTCAACCAACTATTATCATATGTCTAATCTGCAGTATAGTAGCGGTGATTTTGTGCAGCCAGGTGCATGGCTCGGTCGTTATGCGAACAATTATTACCAAGCACTATGTGAAGGGGGACAATCATCAGGTCCTCACGTGCATTTTACTTTGTTGTATAACGGCCAGCAGGTGTCATTACATAATCAATATATTAGTGGTCATCGTATTGATGTCGGCAATAGCAACTACGATGACAATTGTAATAACTTTTACTTTGAACGTAATGGCTACCGTACTTGTGCTTGGGACCGTTTATATCGTTAATATAATTGATTTTACGAAATAATATAGCTGACCGCCTATAACATAGTTATGGGCGGTTTTTTTAGCTGTTGCTAGACTAGATGATTGAATTTTATCCTCACAGGACATATTAATAAGCTACACCTGTTGATAGGACCTTTTAATGGTAAATGGATTATTAATATTTGCGCTGATTGCGTTTGTAGTTGTTTATTGGCGTTGGCCGGTTATTCAAAACCGCTTGTGGCAAAAAAAGTATCAAGATTATCGTTTAGATGAAAAGCAAAAAACATTATTGTTACGGTATATGCCTATCTATCAAAAAATGACGGATGCTGATCGGGAAAAATTAGAGCGTCATATTGTCTGGTTTCTAAATGAAAAACGCTTTATTGGTTGTGATGGTTTAATTCTTAACGAGAGTATGAAGTTAATAATTGCTGCGGATGCGTGTGTGTTGGTGCTTAATAAACCATGGCCACTTTATCAAAATGTGAAAGAAATTTTGCTGTACCCAAGTGCTTATTACGCGCCGCAGACATCTCGTGATAGTGCCGGATTAGTAAGCTATCATAATACTGTTCGTCAAGGCGAGTCATGGCCTGGAGGGACTTTAGTGCTGAGCTGGCACGATGTGCTTGAAGGGAACCGCTTACCCAGTGACGGACATAATTTAGTGTTTCATGAATTTGCTCACCAACTCGATCAAGAAACAGGTAAAACCACAGGCACGCCTATATTAGCTAAAGAAGTAGATTATAAACAGTGGGGGCGTGTTTTTAGCCGCGCTTATAATCAGTTAAAAACGCATGTTGCGTATAATATGCCGCATGTTATTCATAGTTATGGTGCAACAAATGAAGCCGAATTTTTTGCCGTGATCACCGAAACTTTTCTCGAAAAGCCCAGTGAGCTGCGCCATTATGATCCTGAAATATACAGTTTATTGGTCGGCTATTATCAGTTTGATCCAATAAAATGGCATTAACCGCCAAATAACGACGCTTTATCAGATATCGCTGGTAACTTGCTGCCGTTTTTGTTGCAATCATGTTTATAAGATGAAAACCGCAATAAAAATAAGCGAGAAGGCGATGAAAAAAATGCTTCATACAGCAATGGCTGTAGCTGTGTCACTGGCGCTATATGGTCAGGCTCAGGCACAAGATAATGATGACAAAAAATGGCAAGTGGATGCGCCACAAGGGCAATTTGTTGATGCTAATATTAGTGTCTCTCAAGGCACTTGGATGAATATCGATGTCAGTCCTGATGGCAAAACCATTGTGTTTGATTTGCTGGGCGATATTTACACTATGCCGATGGCTGGTGGCACTGCCACTCAACTGACCTCTGATATCGCATGGCAAATGCAACCGCGTTTTAGTCCTGATGGTAAACATATTGCGTTTACCTCTGATCAAGGTGGCGGCGATAATATCTGGTTGATGGATTTAAACGGTGAGAATCAAACCGCGGTAACCGATGAAACGTTTCGCTTATTGAACAGTCCCGCATGGAGTCCCGACGGCGACTATATTGTTGCTCGTAAGCATTTTACAGCGAGCCGTTCATTAGGCGCAGGTGAAGTATGGCTTTATCATAAAGCGGGTGGCAAAGGTGTACAACTCACTAAACGTGAGAATGATCAAAAAGATTTAGGTGAGCCGATGTTTTCACCTGATGGCCGATATGTTTATTTTTCACATGATGCGACGCCGGGTAAAACCTTTCATTATTCAAAAGATTCGGTTGCTGGCATTTATAAAATCAAGCGTTACGATCGCGAAACGGGTGAGATAGAAACGATTATTGATGGTATGGGCGGCGCGATTAGACCAACCCCGTCGGCAGACGGTAAGAAGCTTGCGTATATTAAACGAGATGATTTTCAAACTAGCCTCTACCTATATGACTTAACCAGCGGTAAGCATACTAAGCTATATGACAAGCTTGAACGTGATATGCAAGAGACTTGGGCTATTCATGGCGTGTATCCAACCATTGCATGGACACCAGATAATAACCAACTGGTATTTTGGGCTGGCGGTACTATTCATAAACTTGATGTGCAAGATGGCGATGTAGAAACCGTACCATTTGAAGTAAAAACCAGTAAAAAAATTCAACAAGCAGTGCGTTTTACACAAAACATTGATAGCGATGAATTTGCTGTAAAAATGTTGCGTAATGTACAGATTTCGCCGGATGGTGAAACAGCAATTTTTGAAGCGCTAGGACATATTTATAAACGCGATTTAGAGTCAGGAAAAATAAAGCGTTTAACTAAACAAGATGACCACTTTGAGTTGTTCCCGCAGTTTTCCCGTGATGGTAAAAAAATAGTTTATGTAACCTGGGATGATAACGAACAGGGTGCTGTTCGAGTTGTCTCTGCGCGTAGTGGTCGCGGTGATGATATTACCACAGAGCCAGGTAAATATGTTGAGCCAACATTCAGCCCTGATGGCAAAACAGTGGTGTACCGTAAAGCCTCAGGAGGCAGCATCTTAAACCCTGATTGGTCACTGCATCCGGGTATTTATGCAGTGAGTAGCAAAGGCGGGAAAGCTGAGTTGATTTCTAAAAGTGGTTATCAGCCGCAGTTTGCATCAGCTAATGATCGAGTTTTTGTGATGAGCCCATGGCCTAAGCCAACGCTAAGTGTGGTTGAACTTGATTCGAAAAAAATCACTAAGCTTTATGAGTCAGAGCATGCTACTGAGTTTAGAGTATCGCCTGATGGCAAGTACCTCGCTTTTGCTGAACGTTTTAAAGTGTTTGTTACGCCATTAGTGCAAAGTGGTAAAACCATCAATATTGGTCCTAAAGACAGCCAATTTCCGATTGAGCAGTTATCTGTTCGTGCCGGTGAGAATATCAGCTGGAGCGCCAGCAGCGATAAACTGTATTGGACGCTAGGCCCAGAGCTTTATCATGCAAGTTTGGCAGGTTTATTTGATATCAATAAAGCGGATGACGCTGACTTCAAAGTAAAAAGTGGCGATAACATTGGCTTTAGTAGCAAAATGGCTGAACCAAAAGGCATGATAGCTTTAACGGGCGCACGTATTATTACCATGAAAGGTGAGCAAGTCATTGAAAATGGAATACTATTAACCGATGGTAAACATATTAAAGCCGTTGGCACAGCTGCTGATATTAACATTCCAAAAGGCGCACAGGTAATTGATGTATCTGGCAAAACAATTATGCCAGGAATTGTTGACGCGCATGCGCATGGTTCACAAGGCAGCGATGAGATCATTCCTGAGCAAAATTGGAAAAACTTAGCGGGCCTATCGTTAGGCGTCACGACAATTCACGATCCATCAAACGATACAACAGAGATTTTTACAGCCAGCGAAATGCAAAAAGCGGGGACTATTGTAGGCCCACGTATTTTCTCAACCGGTACTATTTTATATGGTGCCAATATGCCAGGTTATACATCACACATTGATTCGTTAGATGATGCTAAATTTCACTTAGAGCGATTAAAGAAAGTTGGCGCGTTTAGTGTTAAATCATACAACCAACCACGACGTGAACAACGCCAACAAGTAATTGAAGCTGGCCGAGAGCTTGAAATGATGGTGGTGCCAGAAGGTGGTTCATTATTACAGCATAATTTAACGATGGTGGTTGATGGTCATACGGGCATTGAGCACTCAATTCCCGTGGCGAATATTTATGATGATATCAAGCAGCTTTGGTCACAAAGTGATGTAGGCTACACGCCAACACTTGGTGTGGCATATGGGGGCATCTGGGGAGAAAACTATTGGTATGATAAGACTGATGTGTGGAATCACCCGCGCTTAAGTAAATTTGTGCCAAAAAACCAATTACTACCACGTTCAATGCGCCGTGTTAAAGCACCCGATCACCACTATAATCACTTTAACAATGCACGGGTAGCAAAAGAGCTACAAGATTTAGGTGTTTTAGTGAATCTAGGTGCACATGGTCAGCGCGAAGGCCTTGCAGCGCACTGGGAGATTTGGATGTTTGCTCAAGGTGGTATGAGTCCACTGGAAGCTATTCGTGCGGCGACGCTTGATCCGGCCAAGTACATCGGCCTTGATCAGAATATCGGCTCATTGGAAGTCGGTAAACTGGCTGACTTAATGGTGATCGATGGTAATCCACTGACTAATATTCGTGATACAGATAAAGTTGATTATACGATGATCAACGGTCGGTTATTTGATGCCGCGACTATGAATGAAGTTGGCAAAAAAGCACGCGACAAATTGTACTTTGAAGATAAGTAATTATTAGTGTTATAAACCAATCAAAAGCGGCTGAATAGCCGCTTTTTTTATATGCTACTTGCTATAAGTTGGCGTAATAATACTGGGTCTTGCATTAGTGTATTACTGGAGTGCGTCACTCTAGCCTGACAGATCATACCTTCTTTTAAGGTCATTAATAATTGTGCTAACTGTATGGTTTTTTCTAACTGACCTTTAAGTTGTTCTGTGTGTGAGAGTTTATCGAACAATAACTGTAAAACTGATTCTTTGTGTGCTTTGCAAAGCATCGCGATAGGGTGCTCGCTGTGTGGAAACTCCGCTGCAGTATTAATAAAAAAACAGCCATTAAAAGGTCCAAGCTCAGAGACTTTATTGTCTATCCAAGCGGAGAGTGCGCTAAAAAGTGCATCAGCCACTTCGAAGGGGTATTGCAGTTTTCTAATTGTTCATACAACCACTGATTAAAGCGCTGATCTCTGAGCTCTAAACACGCACAGATCAACTCATCTTTACTGACAAAATGATTATAAAGCGTTTTTTTTGCAACACCTGCTTCTTTAAGTATTTCATTAATGCCTACCGCATGGATCCCTCTTTGATAGAACGCACTGAGTGCGGTATTAATTATCTGGGTACGTTTATCCATGGTTGCTCCTAGTCAAAAAGTAAGCTTGACATAAGTAGACCGACTTGTCTATCATCTAAATGTAGACAAGTCGGTCTACCTCTGAAGGAAGTAATATTAATGAATGATGTATTTTACAAAGCCGTTATCGCGGGTATCTTTTCAGCACTGACACTTTCGGTATTAGCATATTTAGAAAGTTTAGGGAATTATGGTGTATGGCTTATGGCACCATTTGGCGCAACTGCGGTACTGGTGTTTGGTGTACCAAACAGCCCTTTAGCAAAAGCAAAAAATGTTATTGTAGGGCATTTCATCACTGCCGTGATAGGTTTGGTTTTTATTAGTTTTATAGGCGTGGATCCGATCAGTATTGCTATTGCGACTGGATTAGCTGTGACCGTAATGATGTTGACTAACACCATACATCCTGCAACAGGGGCCAACCCTATTTTGATTATGGTCAGTGGTCAAAGTTGGGACTTTTTGATTATGCCAGTTCTTGTTGGTACCGTGTTTATTGTTATCTGTGGGTATATATCAGGGTGGTTGAATACAAAACTCAACGTTGTTGGCCATAAAAAAACCGCTTAAAAGCGGTTTTTTTATGCTACGAGTCTAAAGTTATTACACAACACCGCGAGGTAAGCGGCAATCGTGATCTTTTTTAGCTAGGTACACAATCCAAAACTCTTCGGCAGTGTAACCTTCTTCATTAGCTGTTGTTATAGTAAATGGTGGTTTTTTAACAGCTGCTTTAGCTGGCACTGCTGATTTAGTTTTAGTTTTCTTAGCCGGTGCTGTTGCTGCAGGTTGTGCAGACGTATTGCCTGAAGTTAGCTGCTCTGTTAATTCAGCAACTTCTGCAAGGCGCAAGTTTTTGCCGCCGTCGATGCTGTACCAACCAGGTTTGCTGGTGATTTCAGGTTTCTTACCATTGGCTGCTTGGTATGCTGCTTCAAAGGCATTTAATACTTCTGTTTTGTCTAGTTTGCTCATCAGAGGCCCTATACGTTGTAAACACAGATTGAGAATATTTATTTATACCTATTTTTGACTTACTTTTCAATTTTTTGCGATTTTCCTTCCATTTTAGCCCTATAAACGCCAAAATTTGCACAAAATTTAACGCTAATCTGGAATAAAAAAATGCAGCGCAGAGAATTTAACCAATTACTAAATACCATTTTAAGACCTGATTCTATTCAAGACTTTTGCCCAAATGGGCTACAAGTCGAAGGACGTGAACAGATTAAAAAAATTGTTACAGGTGTCACTGCTAGTCAAGCATTAATCGATGCTGCAATTGCACATGGCGCAGATACAATATTGGTTCATCATGGTTACTTCTGGAAAGGTGAAGCGCAACCTATTACCGGTATGAAAAAGCGTCGCATAGCTGCGTTACTTAATCATGATATCAATTTATTTGCCTATCATTTACCTCTTGATGTGCATCCAGCAATCGGTAATAACGCGCAATTAGCACAGCTACTTGATTTAGAAATACTCGATGGTTTGGAGCCTGTAGCAAATAGTGTCGCAGTCAAAGGGCGTTTAAAAATCCCAATGAGTGGTGAGCAATTTGCACAAAAAATATCAACAGTGCTCGCTCGTGAACCTTTAGTTAGCCTAGTACGTGATGAGCTAATTGAGACCATCGCTTGGTGTACTGGAGGTGGTCAAGGTTATATTGATTTGGCTGCTAGCCAGGGGATTGATGCCTATTTAACAGGCGAGGCTTCAGAGCAGACCATTCACAGTTCTCGTGAGCAAAAGATCGATTTTTTTGCCGCAGGCCATCACGCCACCGAACGCTATGGCATAAAAGCGCTCGGTGAGTTATTGGCTGAGCAACATGGCTTTGATGTAACCTTTATTGATATAGACAACCCAGTTTGAGTTGCCAGCTACTTCACTTTAAGTGAGTGAGATGTTAAAGCGCTTCTGGATCAATCCAGCGGCGCACACTTATCCACGTACTACCGATTACTTCATGCCAATAACTTGTGACTGCCTTTAATACTTCAACACTCGGAATATATTGTTTGCGATGAGGCCACGCTGAGAAATCGTAAAAATCAGTGGCGGCGGGAATAACATCAACGCCTTGGCTATTAAATAGATCTTTTGCTCGTGCCATGTGACTTGCCGAAGTTACCAGTGCAACTTTAAAATCAACTAGAGCAGGTGCTAAAAGCCGTGCTTCATCGGCGGTATCCATAGCCGTAGGATTTTGTTTAATACGCTGCGCATCAATACCTAAACTTATCGCGGTTTGTTGCATCAAACTACTGTTGGTCACTTTATTGTAACCGCCACCTGAAACAATAAGTTGAGCTTGTGGGTACACATATGCTAAGCGCATACCTTCGATTAGGCGGCTTTTAGCACAATTACCAAGTTGGCTATTGGCGTTAAGTTTTGGGTTAGGATTTATATCACAACCAAGTACCACTATTTTATCGAGTATCGGCTGTTTACTTGTATCAAAAATATACTTTAACTGTGAATTTGGAGCAATTATTTTTTGACCAATAAAAGGGGTACTAATCAGCAATAAACTGGTGATTGCGATTAAACCAACAAATACGCTGACTTTCTTGGTACGCAGTGCGATTAATAAGCAAACAAAGCACAGTAGAGCAAACAGAGGCAATGGCATCAGCATTGCACCGAGGATTTTTTTCAGTTCAAACATCACAGTAGCACACATAAAGGGGTTTTCTGTATGCTACTGGGTTAAACCTATTTTATCGACCGTTATTTAACTTACAGGTATTTAAAAAGTGGCGATACACTGGGTTATCTTTCATATTCTTTTTCATGGCTAAATACATTGGACGGGTTAATCCCAGTGCGCCTAATGGAATCGACTTAATGAGTCCTTGGCTTTCATATGGTGTTACTAACCAATCCGGTAATGCTGCAACCCCCATTCCGGCACTGACAAGCTGAAAAATGAGCAAGCCCTGATCTACGGTTTTCAAGGTGCCATCAAAACGTGCATTTTGAATAAAATGTTTGAAGATATCCTGACGCTCTCGTGGAATAGGGTACGAAATAATCGTCTCGTTTTTCAAATCAAGTGCCGTTACATAGGCTTTTTTCGCTAGTTCATGATCAGGAGCAACAATTAATTTAAGTTTAAAATCAAATAAATGTGCGTATTCAAGTTTATCTGGTTCACGAATGTCTGAAGTGAGTACTAAATCTAATTCATCACTGAGCAGATCAGGAATAGCGTCATAACTAAAGCCGCGCTCATAATCAACTTTGATATCAGGCCAAAAGTTATTGAATTCTTTAATTGTTGGTAATAACCAATGAAAACAAGCATGGCATTCAACACTAAGTCGTAATTGTGAAATTGGTTGATTAAGACTTTCTTTTAAACGGCATTTGGTTGCTTCAACACGCGGGAGTACTTCGCTGGCAAGTTCAAGTAATAGCATACCTTGTGGGGTAAAGCGCACCGGTTGAGTTTTACGTTCAAATAGTTGGCAATCAAGTTTGTTTTCTAAATCTTTGATTTGATGAGACAAAGCGGATTGAGTCAAAAATAATTCGCGCGCAGTATTTACCAAGGAACCGGTTTCTTTCAAGGTTGCGATGGTCTTTAAGTGTTTTACATCAATCATCTTTAATAATTCTCATGGTAAAGGTGAGTTTAACTCAGATTACAGCCATAATACGCCTTAAATTAAGATGCATCAACGTCTAGATGGCTATAAACCCCATTTTTTTACGTGAAATTTACAAATATACCATAGCATCATATTTGACAGCGTTGTCATTATATTTTTTGAGTTTGCAAAAAAATATTTCCATGAATTTACCTCAAGTTGAAACTGAGGAAGCATCAATTGTTTGATGTCAGGTATAGGTTTATGGTTTTAGCTATCTAAACAGCTGGAAGGGAATTTCAACATGGCACAATTACATAACTTAGGTTTTCCTCGCATAGGTAGAAAGCGTGAACTAAAATTTGCAGTAGAATCATACTGGGCTGGTAAAATCAGCCAAGCGCAGTTGCTTGAACAAGGTAAGACGATCCGCGCAGAAAATTGGGCTCTTCAAGCAGATGCTGGGATTGATTTATTACCGGTAGGTGACTTTGCTTGGTATGACCATGTGTTATCTACCTCTTTATTGATTGGCGCAGTGCCCAAGCGTCATCAAAAAGCGGATGGTAGCATTGATCTTGATACATTATTTCGTATTGGGCGTGGTCGCGCACCAAGCGGTTGTTCATGTGCAGCAAGCGAAATGACAAAGTGGTTTAATACTAATTATCATTACATAGTTCCAGAGCTAACTCATGATCAGCAGTTTCAACTAACCTGGACTGAGTTATTCGAGCAAGTTACTCAAGCACAAGCATTGGGGCACAATGCAAAAGTAGTATTGGTCGGCCCAGTCACTTATCTTTACTTAGCAAAAAGTGCAGGTGAGGAGTTTGATAAACTTAGCTTACTTGAAAAACTATTAGCTGTTTATCAACACGTGTTCGCTAAATTAGCGCAGCAAGGGATTGAATGGGTACAGGTTGATGAGCCTATATTAGGTTTAGAGCTGACAGAAGATTATCAAGAGGCATTAAAAACAAGCTTTCGTGCACTTGCAGGTCAAGGCGTGAAGTTGTTACTTGCTAGTTATTTTGACTCGGTCACTGCCTACTTTGATGATATTGCAGGTTACCCTGTTGATGGCGTACATTTTGATTGTGTTGCAACAAATGTTGATGTTGCAAAACTAGATATATTATTAAGTACAGATCAAGTTTTATCATTAGGCGTAGTAAATGGCCGTAATATTTGGCGTACTGATTTAGAGGTTGTATTTAATAGCATAAAAGACATTGCGCTAAAGCGCGGTGATAATCTATGGCTTGCTCCATCTTGTTCTTTACTGCATACACCGGTTGATTTAGAGCAAGAAGAAAAGCTCGATGATGAGCTTTGTTCATGGCTTGCATTTGCAAAACAAAAAGGCCAAGAGTTGTCATTATTAAAAGCCGCGCTTGAAAGCAATGATAGCAGTGAGCTCGTTGCTTATTCAGCACCTATTAAAGCACGCTTAACCTCTACTCGTGTAAATAATACAGCTGTACAAAAGCGTGTAACTGCACTCACCGCAAAAGACGGTAAGCGTAATCATGCATTTTCTCAACGTATTGAAAAACAACATGCAGCACTTAATTTACCGCTACTGCCGACCACCACCATAGGATCATTTCCACAAACTCAAGTAATTCGTCAAGCACGCCGTGATTATAAAGCCGGTGAATTATCTGCGGATGATTATCAAAGGCAAATGAAAGCAGAAATTCGTTACGCTGTTGAAGAGCAAGAGGCGCTTGATTTAGATGTGTTAGTGCACGGCGAAGCGGAGCGTAATGACATGGTTGAATACTTTGCTGAACTATTAGAAGGCTTTGCTTTTACCCAGTTTGGTTGGGTGCAAAGCTACGGCTCGCGATGTGTGAAACCACCTGTAATTTGGGGGGATGTATCACGTGAACAAGCGATGACGGTTCAGTGGACAAAATACGCACAGTCGCTGACGAGTAAGAAAATGAAAGGCATGCTAACAGGTCCTGTAACTATTCTGTTTTGGTCATTCATTCGTGATGATTTAGACAAACCCACCATCGCTAATCAAATTGCACTTGCGTTACGTGATGAAGTGGTCGATTTACAAAATGCCGGTATTGATATTATTCAAATTGATGAACCTGCATTTCGTGAAGGTATGCCGCTTAAATGTAGCCAATGGCAAGCATATTTAGAATGGGCAGCGTATGCATTTAGGGTCTCAGCAAGCGGTGTGAAAGATGAAACACAAATTCATACTCACATGTGTTACGCCGAATTTAACGGTATTATTGCCGCGATTGCAGATATGGATGCCGATGTGATCACCATTGAAACCTCACGTTCTAACATGGAACTACTTGAAGCATTTGAGAATTTTGATTATCCAAATGATATTGGTCCAGGTGTATATGATATTCACACTCCGAATGTACCGGATATTGCATGGATGAAAACGTTGATCCATAAAGCCGCACGAAAAATACCGGTTGCGCGTTTATGGGTAAACCCGGACTGTGGTTTGAAAACCCGTGGTTGGGAAGAAACGCGACAAGCTCTTGATAATATGGTTAAAGCAACCAAAGAGCTGCGTGAGGAGCTGCAGTAAAGAACATCTCCTACGATGTAAAGCCCTAACAAAACTTAGTTAGGGCTTTTTTTGTTGCTCTGATTTTAGTTCATCTTCATCGGTTGGTTTTTTAAAATCCATTTTTGCTGAGTGTTTGATCAGCAAAATATTACCGATAATGATTGCCAACACTAAGATGATGATGAGTATATGCCAAATTTGCATGGTGATCTCTAATGAGTCATTTATAAGTACTCAGTGTAGCAAAGATTTCTAGGGTTAAAAACGTCTAGAAAACGACAGCGAAATAAAATCAAGACCTGGGTTTGGTCTTTTAAACCCTGCATTTGAATAGTGTAAATAACGCACCGCAGCTTTGGTTTTTCCAAAATCAGCAATAAAGCCTAGTCGGTCTTCAAACTGGTAGTGGGTACTCACATTTTTGCCGGCGAAGTGAGTGTCATTGACTAATGAAATTCCTATGCCGGCTTCGAAATACAGAGGAATACTGCGCACTGAGCTGATCAGATGTTGAAATACCGGGGACATTGCAAGGACAACATTTGTCTGATGGCTATTATCTGCGCCGTATTCCCAAATATTAATACTTGATTCTAAGTAAATATGGGTATTTTCAATTAATGATTGTAGTGCCGGAGCATGGTATTGGTATGCCAATTTTAAGCCTTTAACATCACCTTCCCCCTGAATGTAATCAATGGCATAGCCATGAGGGGAAAGTGTATAGGGCGCACCATAAGATAGTCTGCTGAACATGGAAATAGATAATAAAATCAATACAGTTAATGTTTTAAATAACATGGTAAAGCTCTTTAGATGAAAACGTTATTTACAAAATAAGGGCGTGGGGGAGGCTAATTCAAGTGGCATAAATTCACAGACTCTGTGTGTTATTGCATGAGCTTAGCTAACAATATGAAATAAAAAGATTAAATCAATTGATGCCATGCTGGCACTAATAAGGTGCTATTTTGAGGCTTTTTAATCTCTTATGAACAGCGTAAATTACGCTACAAGATTTACTTAGGACTTATCAACAATGATTTCACTTGGTCGTTATTTATTATTAATCGCGCTAGTTTTTAGTGCTTCCTTGTTTGCGCAAACACAACAGTCACCTAATCAGTTATTAACTCAGGTAGGCGATCAGCTGTTTAGTGAAATTGGCAAAATAAACAGCCAAGGCACAGCGAGTAAAAGTGACATGGCACACATTGTTGATCAGTATTTAATGCCTAATATAGATGTTAAATTTGTTTCCTATAAATTATTAGGTAAGCACATTAAAGGTATCGATCGCCAACAAGCGACTGCATTTATAAGTGCAGTGGAGCATTACTTAACCACTACCTATGCTAGTGCATTAATGAAATATACCGGGCAAGAAATAAAATTCGAAGAGAGTAACGATGCTGCAGAGGGTGAGTTTGCCACGGTTAAGACGCAAATTATTGCAGATAATGCGCCAACGATTGACTTACACTTTAAGCTTCGCCAAGGTAAAGATGGTAGCTGGAAAGTATATGATATTGTCGCTGAAGGTATTTCGTTACTCAGTGCAAAGCAAAAAGAAGTTATTCAACGAATTTCAGAAGTTGGCCTTGACCAAGTGACAGCTGAGCTTAACAGTAAGTAATCATTTCCAAGTAAGTCTCCAACCTAAAGCACCATGCAGTGTTAACTGCATGGTGCTTTGTTATTTTCTTTTAAAATCACACTGTTTGGCTATAGCGTGTGGTTTTGGGTATGCTAGAATAAGCGCTTACATACCCACTGGTATCACTAATTTACTGGGGTACTTAAAATTATATTAAGCGCAGTGTCAGTTTGTAGTTGTTAAACTCTTTTACTGACCTTTGTACCGAGCAAGATAGACACTGGAGTTGTGTTTTTTTAATGGAAAATGTACTTATTTGGCCTAAAGAATACCCGTTATTAGTCAAAGGACTTATTGAGCAAAACGGTGCATTTATTTTAGACGCTTTAGAAGCATGGCCGGCTTGTCGCTCGACTGAAGAAGACAATGGCGTGTGTACCACTGTGCTACCGCCTATCTATTATTTAACCTGGTTAACTCCCCTTGAGCCATTTGAAGAGTGTTTTTTCCAACATATCTGTGAATATGATGAAGCCGCTCAACAGTATATTTCGGCAGCTAAAGATTACTATTTTGATAACGAGTATAGCCCAGAGAGTTTAGTGCTATTACTTTGCCAACGCCTTGAAAAATATGCAGCTGTAGCGTCACAAACAACGATAGAAACACCCGTTACGTTATTATCTCAGTTATTCTCAAAACGCTATTTTACAATCATCGAGTATGCGCTCAATGCGGGCAGTAAAATGAGTGCTGAAGATGCTTTGGCACTGTGGAAAGAAGTTGATTTTCGTGAACGTTTTAGCACCTTTATACCTGACTCAATCGATGACGTTAATGCGTTAAGTGAATTAGCGGCGAAAAAAGTTGCTGGTGGAAAGGATTATTTCACCTTATTGACCCAAGTATCACCAGATGTTGACTCAGTGGTGCTATTAGAACAAGCACTGTTGGCGCATTTGCGTTTTGACACAGCTAAACAAACGATGGCGATGCGTTTTATAGAGCAAGGTGCAACAGGCACGTTGGCGGATGAAAATGGTAAAACGGCCTTTATGTGGGCAGTTGAAAAAGGGTTTGTTAATTTAGTACAAACCTTATTAGATAAACAAGATAAAAAACAACGTGATGCCCTTGGTAACAGTGCTTTACATTATGCGGTACTAGCAAAAAATGAACCTTTGATGGTGCTATTATTGAAGTCTGGCTATGACTTTCGTGTTCGTAACTGTGATGGCTTAAGTTGTTATCGTTTAGCAGTGAGTGTTAAAGCCAGTCAGTTAGTGAAATGCTTAGAGCGTGATTTTGGTATTAAAGAATTATCGCCGGATGGACAATTTTCGCGGATCAAAAAAGTTCACGCCTTACATGCCATCGTGACTTTATTGTTGCCGCTACAGTTGTTTTTCTTTTTTGATGATACACTTGCGATTAAAAGTGAGTTGACGCTTTGCTTGACTATATTAGCTATAGTTTGCTTCTTTTTTGCAATGAGTTTGAAGCGCTGCGCTTTATACCCGCATATTAAACACCCATGGGGGTTATTTGTACTGCGTTGTTGCTCATTGATCAGTTTAGTTGGGCAGCTAGGCTTAGCAAGTATTGTGGCATTGGCAACGTTAAGTGAAGTTGTTTAAGCTTCTTGCATGCACCGTAGACAAAAACGCGCTAATTAAGCGCGTTTTTTAGTTGTTATACCAATCGTGTTAAGTTACTGACCATTTAGCTCGCTAGAATGGTTAAATATTTAAGTCGTTTGGTATTAACTTTAGTCTTTTTTATTAAATTCATGAGCCGCTTTTTCTGTTGCTAACTCATCTTTTAGTTTTTGAATTTTTAGTCCCAGCTCTTGACCGCGGTGACGTGCATAATAAGTACAACCAATAAACATCATACTGGCGAACAGCAGCTCTAAAACGACCCATATTAGTTGTTCTTGTGCGACCCACAGTAGGGTAAAACCGTGAATAAAATAAAACATAACGATAAAGTTTGCCCACGCATACGTATAAGGTTTATCTTGAATGATGCCTTTTAGCGGCAGTAAAAGCGGCAGAATATACACAACAAAAATAAATCCATTGCTATGACCTTCTCTAGGCTCTAATAAAAACAACCAAAGTGGCATCAGCAGTAACAAGCCAATATAACCAATTATTGCAATACGTTGAAAACGGATAGTGATAGCCTTTTTCGGCGTCAGTTGTGGGTTTAAATCGCTGTGCGATGTCATTGTAATTTTCTCGTAATTTTAACTAAGCGTTGGCCAACGCTTTGGCAAATTTTAATTTCGTCTTTACTTAATTGCGCGCTATTTTGTGCACCAGCAACATGGCTTGCACCATAGGGAGTGCCACCGGTTTGTGTGGCAAGTAACTCAGGTACTTCATACGGCACACCCATTAACAGCATACCGTGGTGTAATAACGGCAGTGACAAATTAAGCAACGTTGCTTCATTGCCACCATGCATGCTACTTGATGATGAGAATACACAGGCTGGTTTATCTATTAATTGCCCTTTTAACCATAAGTCGCTGGTGGTTTCCCAAAAAGCTTTGGCTTGTGAGGCCATCATACCAAAGCGAGTAGGGGTGCCAAATGCTAACCCATCACACTGGATTAAGTCATCTTTGCTGATCACAATATCGTGAGGTTCTCTTGCTACAAAGGTTCTTAGCAGTGCAGTACCGCCTTGGCATTCAATCGACTCTGCAATCTCATGTGCCATGGCTGCAACAGAGCCGTGACTTGAATGATACAACACAACAATAGTGACGCTCATTAAAGTACGCTTAGTACGTTTTCTGGTGGGCGACCCAGAGCGGCTTTATTGTCATTTACCACAATAGGGCGCTCAATTAATTTTGGATTGCTAACCATGGCTGCAATGAGTACGTTTTCATCATGCTCATTTTTAAGGTCTAGGTCTTTGTAAATATCTTCTTTAGTGCGCATTAGTTCACGAACTGAAGAAAACCCTAACTGTTTAACTAAAATGCTGATTTGCTCATGATTCAGTGGAGTTTTTAAGTATTCGATTATCTCTGGCTGAATCGATTTTTGTTCAAGTAGAGCTAATGTTTCACGCGATTTTGAACAACGTGGATTATGAAAAATAGTAACAGACATAGTAACAATCCAATTAGATAAAGTAAGGCTATTTTAGGGCAAGCAGCACCAGACTTAAAGTCTTGCGAGCTCTTTTTGCATTTGTCGGTATTGCGTTAACAATGCTTTGAGACGTTGTTGTTTAATTAGCTCTTGCGGTTCTACAAAGTTGAGTGCTTTTTGTACTTCGTCAGCGGCTTTTAAGTAGGCGCCGTATTGTGCAAGAACGTCGGCATTTGCTTCATGATAAGCGGCTAAGTTATCTTGCTTTTTATAGGCATCTGCAAGAAGTTGCATGCCTAAATTATGTTCAGGTTTTTCGAGTAAAAATGATTTTAATATTTGCACTGCAACATCGTATTGCTCAGCTTCAAGTGCTGCATTGGCAAGGTTTAAGGTAATAACTTGATTGTTAGGACGATTTTCATGCAATGCGGCTAAAAATTTTACTGCCTCGGCGGCTTTTTTTGTGCTATCAGTAGATCAGTATGCGTATCAATGTAGAATAAATTTTTAGGATCAGACTTTAAAAGTTCGTCTAAAATAGGCGCCGCTTCATCGAGCTTTTTTTGATCCAATAAACTAATACCCAAGCCATAATTAAGCGCTGTTTTATTATAAAAACTGTTTTCACGTATGAGCTTTCTAAAGAAATTTTCAGCTGCTTCTGGTGTTTGGTGGTAGCGAGCAATCACGCGGCTTTTGGCAAGATTAAATTCTAAGCTATCCGGAAGTTGGCGTTTTTCAAATTGCTGTGCACGCAAGCGCACATCAGACACGCGGCTCTCAGGTAATGGGTGAGTAAGTAAAAAGGCCGGTGGCTTGTATTTATAACGAATTTGCGCAGCAAGTTTGGTTAAGAATTCACTGGATGCGTATGGGTCAAATCCTGCATTATTGAGTGTTTGCATACCAATTCGATCGGCTTCTTGCTCAGCTGAACGGCTGTGAGTGAGTTGACTAAATGCGCTTTGTGTTTGACTAGCTGAGATAATCGCGATACCGGCATCTGGTGACACAACTGATGCTAAAATACCGGCAATCATACCGGCAATAGTGAGGGCGCTGTTATCTTGTTGTTGTTGCATGCGACGTGCAAGATGGCGCTGGGTAACGTGGGCAATTTCGTGACCAAGTACTGAGGCAAACTGACTTTCGTTATCGGACTGTGCAATTAAACCGGTGTGTACCCCAACATGGCCACCATAAAAAGCAAATGCGTTTATTTCCGGATTGTTGATCCAAAAAATGAAAACGGAAAGCGAACATCATTTGCATTAGCAACCAGCTTGTGGCCGATCGTTGTTAAATACTCATCAAGCACAGGATCATTAACAACCGGTGATGAGCCACGAATTTGCATCATCATTACTTTCCCGATTGCTTGCTCTTTTTCTAGAGGCAAAGCTTGCAATGCTGAAGTACCAAGATCGGGTAATGTAAAATTAGTTTGTGCCTTTAATGGCTCACTTACCAGCACACTAAAAGTTAAAAGTGTAGTGAGTAATGTAATAAAGGCTGATTTAAGCTGCATTTTATTCCTTGTTATGATCTTCACCTAGCATGAGTTTAGCAATGTCAATTTCATCACTGCATGCTCTGCTATCTCGTTCGCACAATTGATACAATTCTTTGATTGTGACCCCATCTAGCTTTACAACGTTCAATTCTCGTTGTAAAAAACTAATGATTTTATGTACTACTTTGTGCGCATGAAGAATAAGTGCTTTATCTGCTTTGTCACCACGCTCAAAGTAAAAGCCAATAAACTTATGTAATTGATTAATCCGAATCAAACTTTTCATTGACACTGGATCCCACTCGTTAAACTCTATAAAGCGGTTATCTTTTACGTATTTATCTATTGTAACGTCTTTTGCATAAGGCAGTGCCCATAATTCAAAGCCCTGGTCGGTAAATACTTGGTGCAGCGCAATTCTTGGCTTGTTTTCACAATATATCTCTCCAAGAGCGTCTTCATGACCTCCGAGTAAATCGAGGTTCCAATTGCGCCTATCAATTATTTTTTTTACGGCATTATCAAAACCATGTTCTAATATCCCCTCTGACTCGCTCACTGATGAGGCGACAAGGTGATAGAAGGGCGGAAGTTCGCCCCAGTTTATTTGTTTTTTATACCAGTTAATTTCTTTAAGAGTTGGATTACTCGGTAGTTGCGCTTTATTATGCGTGCCAGACATTAACTTATCCTTACTACTAACTATGCTATAAGGATAAACTATTGCGATGCGTGTTTTAAGAAAAAGTTACATTTGTTATTAACAACGCTGACAAAGACCGTATTATTATTCATTTTTATAGGGCAGATAATTGGTTATGCTAGAGCAAGACTTGCGCGGATTCAAATGTCCGCAGCAATTTATCCAGTTTAAGTTGACTTTACGCCAAGCTTTAGCAACTGCGCAACCGATAAAGTTTACATTATTAGTGGATCAACCAACTCAAGATATGGAGCGCTTTTTGCTAAAAAATCATTATCCGTACAAATTAGATCAACAACGTGGGTTGTTAATCGTGGAGCTAAATCGTGTTTGAATATGTAAAAATTTGGTACGAAAGGAAGTTTTCAGATCCACATTCAGTAACTCTATTGTTTTTATTACTCGCTTTAATGGCGATGTTTTATTTCTTTGGTGCACTTATTGTACCTGTTTTGATTGCTTTAGTGATTGCTTATCTGCTTGATTGGCCGGTTGCGCATTTAGAGCGTTTTGGTTTACACCGCTTTACTGCCACTATTATTGTGATGTTAATTTTTTCAGGGTTGATGCTGACCTTAGTGATCGGCATGGGTCCAATACTGTGGCAGCAAGCAAGTAATTTAGTGCAAGAAAGCCCGCACATGATAGAACAGGGAAAATCTTTTCTACTGCACTTGCCTGAGCAATACCCCAGTTTAATTAATGCAGAGCAAGTACAATCAGTGGTCAGCAGCGTTGAAGCCAAAGCAATTGAGTTTGGCCAAGTACTATTGTCGGTCTCGTTGACATCATTAAAAGATGTAGTGGCGTGGTTGATCTATCTTATTTTAGTACCATTACTGGTGTTCTTTATGCTCAAAGATAAGCTGGAGTTGATCAGAAGTGCAGAAAAACTCGTTCCAAAACAAAGACGCTTAATCCTGCAGGTATGGCACGAAATGAACCAACAAATCATGAATTATATTCGTGGTAAGGTGTTTGAAATTTTGATTGTAGGCTCAGTATCGTTTATCGCGTTCACTATTTTTGATTTACGTTATGCAGCGCTATTGGGCGTATTAGTGGGTTTATCAGTATTGATCCCTTTTGTGGGTGCGGCACTTGTTACCATACCGGTTGCGGCCGTGGCATTATTTCAATTTGGTTTAGAAACCCAGTTTTGGACCATACTGATCATCTACGGCATTATTCAAGCATTAGATGGTAATGTGCTGGTGCCGTTACTATTTTCTGAAGCGGTTGATCTGAACCCGGTATTTATTATTGTTGCGGTACTGTTTTTTGGTGGCTTATGGGGTTTTTGGGGCGTGTTTTTTGCAATTCCACTAGCGTCATTGGTAAAAGCCTTACTCAATGCTTGGTCAACGAAACAAGAAGAACAACTGATTGAGCATAGCTAACACGAACTTTGGTTAATTAGCTTTATACCTAAATCACCTGAAGATTTAGGTATTTTGGGTATAGTATCAAATGGTATAGAAAACGCACCTGAGAGACTAATTGATTCTTACGCGGCCCATTAATTTTATGTAGAATGGGTTATAAGATATATCTTTTAGTAATATGGTGCGTTTTTTAATGTCTGATTTAATATTACCTACTGACTCATCGTCACAAATTTACCTTGATGCAAACGCAACAACACCGGTGCTACCTTGTATTGCAGAGGTTGTTTCGCATACTATGCAAATCTGCTTTGGTAACCCTTCTTCTTCACACATTACCGGTATTCAAGCTAAACACTTATTAGAGCAAACACGTCAAAAAGCACGTGATGTGATAGGTGCACAGCAGGGGGATATTTTATTCACTTCTGGGGCTACCGAAGGAATTCAAACAGCTGTTGTGTCTACGCTCATAGCAGCTAAAGATCATGCTAAACCAAATCCAGTATTACTGTATGGCGCGACTGAACATAAAGCAGTACCTAATACATTAATACATTGGAATGCCGTATTGGGTATAAACGCAACCGTGCTTGCGATCCTGGTATCGAGTGATGGCCTTTTAGATTTAGATTTTATTGCTCAACACGCTGGTGATGCACTGATGATTTGTACCATGGCGGTTAACAATGAAACCGGTGTTTATCAAGATTTAAAAGCGATTGAAAAGGTAATACGAGCACATAACACGGAAGTTGCGTGGATGGTGGATTGCGTACAAGCGCTAGGGAAAACCGCATTGGCCCTTAGTGATACAACGATTGACTACGCGCCATTTTCAGGCCATAAACTTTACGCGCCGAAAGGTATAGGCGTGTTGTATATTCGTCAAGGCAGTGCTTATACGCCATTTATTGCCGGTGGTGGTCAAGAAAGTGGCATGCGCTCCGGTACTGAAAACCTGCCAGGTATAGCAGGTCTTAACAAACTGTTTTGTTTATTGCTGGATAAAACAAACGATACGTTTAAATCAATCGATGTGTTAAACGGCTATCGTGAACAATTACATCAGGCTTTAGTAGATACCTTTGGTAATATAACCTTTAATCATACTTTTGCATTGTCAGTACCAACAACGTTAAATTTTGCTGTTGATGAACTCAGTAGTAAAGAAGTGATGGATTTGTTCGATGCGGCAGGTATTCGTATCAGTGGTGGCTCAGCCTGTAGCTCAGGCGCAAATCGTAGTTTTGTGTTAGATGCCATGGGCGTGAGTGATTGGCGTAGTGAAAATGCAATACGTTTATCATTTGGACCGGCGACAACACAGGCTGAAATAACCACTGCCTGTGCGCGTATTCGTTCACTTAAACCAATATTACAAGCTAATTGTTTGGTGGTTTCAGATTCGTCATCACCACAGCAAGAAGCGTGTGCATTAGGGTTAACACAATTTAGACATCAAGGTGCGTGTTGTTGGTTGTATGTCAGTCAAGATAAACAAGCAGTGATCATTGACCCAATTATTGAGCTTATCCCGCGGCTTGAAAAAATAGTACACACACAAAATTTAACGGTAGCAGCCATTTTAGACACACATGCCCATCAAGAGCGATGCTGTGCGACTACATTGTTGGCTCAGGCCTTAAAATTCAGTTTGCAAGACGAGCATGAATTGGGGTGGCCAGTGCAGCAAACGAGTATTGCATTACCTGAATGCACCATTGAGCGCTTAGCAACACCCGGGCACAGCCAAGATAGTGTTAGTTATTTATTACGGTGTAACAACTCTCAACAAGTGCTATTTTGCTTTTGCGGTGATTTGCTGCTGCCTGCTGGGCTTGGTAATACTGCAATTGACGGTGGGGATGCGTTAGCTATGGCACACTCATTACGTCAACTATCAACATGCTTAGCAGAGTCGACAGTTATTTGTTCTGGTCATGACTACCAGCAATGTTTTGCTATTAATTGGCAAGTTCAACAGCAGCAAACGCCGTTATTGCATGCATTATTGAACAATGAACTAAGTGATACTGAATTTGCTAACAACAAGCAGCGCAGCGATGAAGACAATTTATGTAAATTTGCAACTTTGTGTGGTTATGCTGACAGTTTGAAATACAGTAGAGCTTACGAACTGAACGCCGTGCAAGCAAAAGATATGTTAACTGCAAGCGATGTATATTTAATTGATACCCGTGAACCATATGAACATGGGGCAAACAATATTCCTCAGTTATTTGCAGTTAGCCCTGCGCGAGTGATGAATATTCCGCTAAGTAGAATGGCAAATGCATTAGTGGACAGGCAATTGAGCCCACAGGGTAAGTATATTTTACTTTGTCGCAGTGGTAATCGTTCAAAACAAGCGGCAACTAACTTATCTCAGCTTGGCTTTACTGACGTGTATAATCTCAGCGGTGGAATGGCACTGTTATAATAACAAGTGTAGAAGACTGGCGATTGACTACAGGGAAATAAGGCGCTTTTTAGCGCCTTATTTATTATCAGTGAAGGCTGTAGCTACTGTTTAGGCCCTGAACTTTCACGGATCACAATTGATGGTGTAAATGATGTGATGATGTCTTTATCTTGGTTACGAGCACCGCGAGTTTTGGTAAATAATAACCGTGCTGCATGTTGAGAGATAACATCGTTTGCTTGATGAGCGGTAGTTAACTTTGGCCATGTCTGACGGGAGAAAGGAGAATCCTCAAAGCCAGTAATAGATAACTGTTCAGGAATGGCAATACCCATTAAGCGTGACGCAAATAGAGCGCCAGCGGCCATTTCATCATTGCCACCTAATATAGCAGTAATAGCCAAGGTGTTATTCTCTGCTAACAAATGCTTTGCACCTTCAACACCCGACTCAAACGAATATTTACCATCGTAAATAAAGCGTTTATCAAATTCTTTATGATGATCTGCCAGCGCTGCTTTATAACCTTCAAGGCGTTCAGACGTCGATTTATGTTCTTTATCGCCACAGATAAAGCCAATATTTTCATGTCCATGAGTTAAAAGGTGAGTGGTGATCTCATACGCGGCTTTATAATCGTTAACATAAATACAGGTGTCTTGATCATCATCTGATGGTCGCCCAGATAACACCCTAACGTAATGAATATTTAACTCATCGAGTAAATTGGTGATGCTACTTTGCTCTGACAATGGCGGTGTAAGTACAAGCCCAGCTAAGCGAGAGCGCTTTATCATGGTAATAAATTCATCTTTCATGTTTGCATCTGTATAAGTGCATGGATGGATCACCAATTCATAGCCTTCATCTTTACAGCGAGAAAGCACACCATTTTGCATATCAATCACATAATACGCATTAGGATTGTCATAAACTAAGCCTACCGTAAATGATGACGTACCAGCTAGGTTTCGTGCTGCAAGATTTGGCTGATAGTTCAGCTCTTTTACAGCATCCATGACTGTATCGTAAGTTTTTTTACGAACAGATGGTTCTTTATTTATTACCCGTGAAACCGTTTTCATCGAAACCCTGGCGAGCCTCGCTACATCATTTATAGTTACTTTCATAGAGTTACTTTTAGGTTATTGTTTTAGTGTTGTCATGGTCCTGATAAGAATACACCTAAGTAGACTTAACAAACGTGTTATTCATTATTTCTTCATCAAGACCAGTTAGTGTATCTAATGTTCAGTAAAATTAGCAGTAAAATAATTGAGATAATTTTTATGATACCGGTGTCAAATGAGTAAAAGTGCGTTATTATCTCGATTGTAAAATATAAAAGTAGCTTGTTGACAGCGTTGTCATTCTAACTTATCGTTAATTTTCTTTGTAAGTTAATACGCTATCAGTTCACTTTATTAATATAAACATAGTTATAAATCAGTTTGTTGCAAGTTTAAGGGGATGTTAAAAATGAGTTGTCGTTCACAGTTAGCTAGTTGGCAAGCATTAAAAATAAGTGCAAATAAGATGAAGGAAGTTCATCTTAAAGATTTATTTGCCAATGACAGCACGCGATTCGAGCAATTTTCGACTCAGATCCCAGGTGTTTTATTTGATTATTCAAAACAATTGATTGATAACAGTGTGATGACACAGTTACTGTCTTTAGCACAAGAGTGCGATATCGCTAACTGGCGAGATAAAATGTTCAGCGGTGAAAAAATTAATATCACCGAAGATAGAGCCGTGCTTCATACTGCACTTCGTAACCGTAGTGCATCATCATTAGTTGTAGATGGCGAGAATGTAAGTTCGGTGGTTAACGCTGAATTACAAAAAATTAAGTTGTTCGTTGAAAAAGTACGTAGCGGGAAATGGTTAGGTTATACCGGTAAAGCCGTGAAAGATGTTGTGAGCATTGGTGTTGGTGGTTCAAACTTAGGCCCACAAATGGCCACTGAAGCACTAAAAAGCTATGCAGATGACTCATTAAAAGTACATTACGTTTCAAATGTTGATGGCGTACAAATTGCGTCAGTATTGAAAGACATCGATCCTGAAACAACTTTGTTTGTGATTTCGTCAAAAACCTTTACTACATCTGAAACCATGACCAATGCAAAAACCGCCGTTGCATGGTTTTTAGAGTCAGCCGATGACAAGCAAGCTATTGCTAAGCACTTTGTAGCAGTGAGCACTAATTTAGAAAAAACGGCAGCGTTTGGTATTGCTGATGAAAACGTATTCACAATGTGGGATTGGGTAGGTGGTCGCTTTTCATTATGGAGTGCGATAGGCTTACCAATTGCATTGTATTTAGGCTTTGATGCATTTGAAGCGATTCTTGAAGGCGCTTTTGAAGTTGATGAACACTTTAAAACGGCCGAATTTGCAGAAAATGTACCATTATTAATGGCTTTGTTGAGCGTATGGAATACCAGCTTTTTAGGTTTCGACTCACAGGTTATTTTACCTTACGATCAAGCATTACACATGTTGCCAGCTTATTTGCAGCAAGGTGAAATGGAAAGTAATGGTAAGCACGTTAATTTTGCGGGTAATACCGTACCGTATACTACAGTGCCAATTATTTGGGGTATGACCGGAATTAATGGTCAACATGCTTTTTATCAGTGTTTGCACCAAGGCAATGTGATTGTACCGGCTGATTTTATTGCCTCTATTAAACCTCAGGTTAATATTGGTCAGCATCACGACATTTTATTATCGAACTTTTTTGCACAAACAGAAGCGATGATGATGGGGGTTGATGCAGAGCAAGTTCGCGCTGATTTAACCGCAAAAGGTAAATCAGAGGCTGAAATAGCCGCGCTAATTGATCATAAAATCCACCGTGGTAACCGTCCTACAACATCAATGCTGTTAGATACGGTTGATGCAAAAACGGTGGGTCGCTTAATTGCCTTATATGAGCATAAAATTTTCTGCCAAGGCATCATTTTAGAGATCTGTTCTTTCGATCAATGGGGTGTTGAACTTGGTAAAGGCTTAGCCTCAAAAATTGAAGCTGAGTTACTGGATGATAATATAAACCATCCACATGATAGTTCGACAAATGGCTTAATGAGCTATTATAAACAACGTCGAGAGCAGTAAAAAATTCGCACAGCACAATCAATTGTGCTGTGCAACCAAATACCTTTGAACGGGTAGCGCTGGAGTTCTTAGGGCCTGTATATTTGTGAGAGGATATACAGAGCCCCTAAGACTCATTTAATTACCAGTTTGAAATGAATACAGCTGAACCAATATTCAGCGATAAAACAAGCGAATTCAACAGGCTTTTTCTCGAGTACGATGCCAAAAAGCTGACATCAACTAAACAACAAGAATGTATGCCCGCACTATCAATAGTGGATAGTCGACAACGGGGCATAGCAAACGTAGAGAGTAAATTATGCTAAATCCTTTTGATATTGTAATTTTTGGGGGCGGTGGTGATCTTGCATTACGCAAATTATTACCTGCAATGTATCGCGCATATCAAGAAGGCAACCTTCCACAAGGTTCGCGTATTTTACCGACGGTTCGTGAAGAAAAGTAAACGTGCGGAATACATAGAAACAGCTCATCAAGCACTAAAAGAATTTTTAGGTAAAGGTGAGTTTAATGCCAAAGATTGGAAAGCTTTTTCAGCGTGCTTGGTGCCAGTAGTCACGAATGTAACCGAAGCAGACGATGATTGGGATAAATTAAAAACAATACTAGATGAGCATGATGCAGACAAATCTCGGGTGTTCTATTTATCACTTCCACCTGCGGTATATGGTAGCTGCTGTGAAATACTGTCTAGCAAAGGTCTGATCACTGCTACATCACGTGTCGTTGTTGAAAAACCAATTGGTTATTGCGGTAATTCAGCAGAAGAGATCAATGCAAAAATTGCTGAATATTTTAGCGAAGAGCAAATCTTCCGTATTGATCATTACTTAGGTAAAGAAACGGTACAAAACTTAATGGCACTGCGTTTTTCAAATTCATTATTTGAAAATATGTGGGATGCTAAATCAATCGATAATATTCAAATCAGTTTATCTGAAACTGTTGGCCTTGAAAGCCGTGCTGGTTTTTATGATAAAGCCGGCGCTTTACGTGACATGGTGCAAAACCATTTATTACAATTGTTATGTTTAGTCGCGATGGAATCACCAAATAAACTTAATGCAAACAGCATTCGCACCGAAAAGCTGAAAGTATTAGAATCATTGCGCCCACTTGTTGCAACGGATGTAGATGACAACATCATTCGTGGTCAATATGTACCCGGTGATTTGGATGGCAAAATTGTCCCAGGTTACTTAGAAGAGTTAAATGAAGGTTCAAGTAAAACAGAAACATTTGTTGCTATTCGTGCTCATATTGATAACTGGCGTTGGGCGGGCGTGCCATTTTACCTTCGTACAGGTAAACGTATGGCAAAACGTTGTGCCGAAATTGTCGTTGAATACAAAAAAGTATCACACAATGTTTACGGTGATAATGTTGGCAATATTGAACCAAACCGTTTGGTTATCCGCCTTCAGCCTGAAGAGACAATTCAATTAACCTTGATGTCAAAGCGTCTTGATAATTTAGAGATGCAATTAGAGCCGGTAACCATGAACATTGAACTATCGCAAGCTTATAGCAATGGTTTCCATTCAGATGCTTACAAGCGCTTGATGTTAGATGCGGCTGCAAATAATCCATCCCTGTTTATTCACCGTGATGAAGTACGTCAAGCTTGGAAATGGATTGACCCAATTATCGAGCGCTGGCAAGAAAAAGGTAAGCCTGCTTTATACCGTGCTGGTAGCTGGGGGCCTGATGATGCTGATGAACTATTAGCTGAAAATAACCATGTTTGGTTTAACACTGGCGATAAGGCATAACAATGGCAACCATCGTAGAGAAATTTTTTGATTCAAAAGATGCATTAACCGCTGAGTTATCTACAACACTTGAACAAAGTTTAGTCAGCGGTATTGAAGCTGATGGCCGTGCCGTACTGATGGTATCAGGTGGTTCATCACCTGCACCCGCTTATAAGCACTTATCTAATCTAGCATTAGATTGGGCAAAGATAGATGTTGCTATGGTTGATGAACGTTGGGTTGATGTAGCACATGAAAAAAGTAATGAAGCGTTTATTAAGAGCACGTTATTACAAAATCATGGCGCGGCAGCTAACTTCATTACTATGAAAAATAATGCCGAGACTGCGCAACAGGGTAGTGCAGAATGTGAAGCTGCGTACCAACAACTGAAACGTCCATTTGATGTTACTATATTAGGCATGGGACCGGATGGTCATACCGCTTCATTATTTCCACATGCGGGCGGTTTACAGCAAGGGCTTGAAACATCACAATTGGTATGTGCAATTAATGCTATTGAAAGTGAAGTAACAGGGAATATTACCGAACGTATGACGTTAACTTTAGCAGCGATTGCGCAGTCTAAAGTGGTTAAGTTACTGATCAGTGGAGAAGAAAAGCTTGCTGTATATAAAGCAGCAAAAGCCGGTGGAGATGAAAACGACATGCCACTACGTGCAGTTTTAAATCACCCAACAATAAATATTGAAGTTTATTGGGCTCCGTAACGACCCCAATCGACCCAAACTTTAAAATGCAGGCTATAAAGCCTGCATTTTTGTTTCTCTTCTAAATTTATCTGTATCGCACTTGCAAGATCTTTATTATTTTCGCTTATTTATTTTTATCGAAAACAACAGTTATACAATCGTGTTAAGTTACTGACCATTTATAGCTTCGCTAGAATGGTTAAATATTTAAGTCGATTGTTATTATATAACGCCCGGCAATTATTAAGTTTGGAGCGTAATGTGATCTATCTGTAAGTGACTTATCTTCACTAAATAACAAGCCTCACAAATAGTGTGAGTTAACTAGTTGTTTGTTGAAATGTGGCTACTTATGCCTACTTTATTAAAAACATGAGCATCTTAGTGGTTTAAAAAACTTCACTAACTACATTAAAAATTATCCATATAGAACAATTATATGAGTAATTTTCACGGTTCCTATAGCTCTCTAAAATTTTCAATGAAAAGGGTAGGCTATGGGGGAAAATAAAGGTAGACATTAATAGCGTAACTCTTTAAAATACAAAATGACAACGCTGTCATTGATATTGATAACTATTAATAAATTCCCCTTGATAAATTATTTGCCCTAATTTTTCTGCAATATTAATGTGAAAAGATGTGTTTTTGTTCATCCAGCTAAAGTTATATCTTTATCAGCAAATAAGCGAAATGTCATTTCTGTATAGTTGAAGTGGAACGTTTTTTTACACTAAGACTTATCTAAAATCATAAAATTACCTAATACAGTGCATTTGGTTTTCTCTTTTTGAACTTAACCATGCTATATTCCCGCCGTAAAACTGTAACAATTTATAAACTCTATTTTTTTAATCTATTAATATTCAATTGGTTAGCATTTTTATAGCTATTTTTTTGCACAAAACGGCTAAAAAGATGTAGCACAAATGTAATTTAGAGTGTATGGTTTGTTACTAGATGACAACGCTGTCATCATCACTGGGCAGAAGTGATAAATAAAACAAACAAAATGATTCAAGGGGAATCCTGTGTTAGCTAAAAATTTTAAAAAAGCTTATTAGCAGTAAATATCGGTCTTGTAATGAGTGCCGGATTAACTGGTGCTGCATTCGCAGCTGATGAAGTAAAAGTTCAAGAAGACGTAGAAGTCATTGAGGTACGTGGTATTCGCGCTTCAGCTAAAGCTGATATTAACAATAAGCGTTTTGCAAATGCTGTTGTCGACTCCATTACTGCAGAAGATATTGGTAAATTCCCAGATAAAAACGTTGCTGAATCACTTTCACGTATTACAGGTGTTGGTGTTAGCCGTGAGTTTGGTGAAGGTGAAAAAATTACTGTTCGTGGTTCAGATCCGACTAAAAACCGTACTTTATTAAATGGTCAAAACGTAGGTACAGCAGATTGGTTTATACTTGATAACCCATCTCGTAGTTTCAACTTCACTATGCTACCTTCTTCACTTGTAAGTAGCCTTGAAGTATACAAATCACCAGAAGCCCGCTTAGATGAAGGTTCAATTGGTGGTACTGTTATTTTAAGAACTCGTAAACCACTCGATTTAGATTCTGGCACTACTCATATCACGTTACAGAGCCAGTACTCAGAATCATCAGAAGAACATGATCCATTAGTTGAAGGCTTTTATTCTTGGAAAAACGAAGACGAAAAGTTTGGTATTTTGATCTCAGGTTCAAAATCTGACCGTACAGTTCGTCGTGAAGGTTTTGAAGTACTAGGTTGGGATGCAAATTCAGCAGACGGTACTTATACTCCACGTACTATGGGCGTTCCTGTTTTCCGTCAAGATCGTGAAAGAACAACTTTCTTCAGTTCAATTCAGTTTGCACCTTCTGATGATTTTAGCGCAACATTAAACATCTTAGATTCGAAAATGGATGTTAATAACACTAACTCTAATTTCTTACTTATGAATCCTGGCGCAGGGGCTGACTTAACATACGTAGGCAGTAATGCAGTAAAAGGCACTGGTGGTACCGATGTTCGCTGGAACCACATCAACCGTATTTCAAAAACAGATACAAACTCAATTCACCTAGATGTTGACTTTGCAACTGATTCTTTCTCTATGAATGTTGAGTTAGGTACTACTGCAGCTGAAGGTGGTACTTTGAATGAAACATCATGGGAATATGGTGGACAAGGTGACTATAACTTCGATCTAACAGGCTCTACACCTACAGTAAATGCTGGGGTTGATGGTACTGATCCTTCTAAATTTAATGGTGGTTGGATTTGGGGTGGAAATAAACCAACAACTGATGATGAGTCATATGGACAAGTAGACTTTGATGTTCCTGTAGAGTTAGGTGCATTCACAGCTGTTAAATTTGGTGTGAAATATCGCGATCAAAAACGTACACAAGACAGAAATGCATATAGCTGGCATTGGGGTGTTGCAACTGATGGTACAAGCCCTAATTACATGGCCCAGATTTTGTCTTCCCAATGTGATACCTTAGCTAAATGTGATCTTGCGGTAGGTACTGATAGCGTTGGTGCCGATGTTGTTAACGGTGATATCACTCAACAATTAACCCATAACAGCGCTCAAATGATAGAACTTGGCTTAGGTCCAAATGCATCTTATGCTGTACATAAAAATTTAGGCGAGATCTTTGAGGTAGTTGAAAAGAAAACATCTTATTATGTACAAGGTGATTTTTCTGGCGATGATTACCGCGGTAATATCGGTATTCGTGTAGCGAGAACAGATCAAGACTCTTCAGGTTACTTATACTCTTCAGACTCTTTTAGTCTATTAACAGTTAAAAATCCAGGTGAAAATGCAGATTTAGCACCTGCGACACTAGAATGGGTTACTGAATCTCGCAGCTATACAGAGATTTTACCTAACTTTAACTTGTCATATGACTTAGCCGAAGACCAAATTGTCCGCCTTTCTGCTGCTAGAACAATGGCTCGTCCTAACTTCTTTGATATATCACCAATTACAGCGCCTGGTGATTTAGGTGAAACCAACCCTACAGCACAAGCCGGTAATCCTAATCTAGCTCCACAAATAGCAAATCAGTTTGATGCCGCTTGGGAGTTCTATTTTGATGATGCGTCATTATTCGCTGTAACGTTATTCTATAAAGATATTGAAAGTTATCAAACTACAGCTACATCTTCACAAGATTTTTATGATCAGCAAACTTCTAGCTGGGTTACAGCAACAGTTTCTCGTCCTGCAAATGGTGAAGGTGGTACTACAACAGGTTTAGAAGCATCACTTCAGTATGATTTAGGTAATGGTTTTGGTGTGTCTGCTAACTATACATACACAGATGCAAATAATGATGGCGAACGTGATGTAGCAAATCCTGGTTCAGGTTTAGTTATGGGCGCATCAGAAAATATGTTAAACGCTTCTGCATTTTATGAAAATGATATGTTTTCTGTTCGTGCAATGTATAACTATCGTACTAAATGGTACAAAGGACTTCATTCATCAGGTACAGAATTGTGGAATGATGACTACGGTCAGTTAGATTTTAGTACTACTTATAATGTAACTGAAAATATTTCGGTTGTATTAGAAGCTATAAACTTAACTGATGAAAAAGTTGTTGAGTTCAACACTAGTGAAGATCGTGTACTATCTATCTACCAAAATGGTCGTAGATTCGTACTAGGTGCAAACTTCCGATTCTAATTGAACAGAGTGTAAAAAAATGCCGCTGTATAGCGGCATTTTTATTTTTACTATTTCATTCTTTCTTTTAATGCACTTGCAACTGACTTTAGACTTTCATGAGAGTTTGAAAGAATACCGTGATATTCATTACTTTTATTTTTAAATTCATCTGTTTTCTCAAATACATAATGAGAAAAAATAGCTTGCCAAGCAAGTCTCTGTGATTCAGGCAAATTACGAAGTGTTAATATACTATGTAATAAACTATCTGTTGCCTCTAATCCTAAATCCGATTTTGTAGATGTCGGATCCCACCAATAATTTACTAGTATATTAACAGGATCAATGGCTTTTACATTATGCCACCAAAGTGGAGGTATATAGAGAGCTTCACCGATCTCTAAACTTGCAGTTAACACTTTCTCCTTTGTGGCTTTAAACTTTGGATACTTTTCAAAATCAGGGTTTTCAAAATCCACTAAGCTGATTGCAGGGCCAGCCACAGTTCTATCAATGGGTGCTACGTAAAGATTTTTTATTTCATTTGCGGGTAACAAATAAAAAGTTCTTTTACCACAGAGGTTTAGGGCTATATTATGTTCAGTGTCATAATGTCCAGGAACCGTAGCAGCATTGCCTAGCCAGATACGAGGAGGAACGTTAGCTAAAAATTTAGGTGCAGAGTTCTTAATACAAAAATCAGGTAAACATTCATTTATTAGTGCACTTTGCACTGCAATAGTATCTGAACCTTGATTATTAAAATTAATTATTAATTTTTTAAGTACAGAAATAAGTGGTGCATTGTGTTTTTCGAAAGTGTAATTTTTAAATTTATTATCAGTATAACCAATTAGGCCTTTATACTTCTTGTCAATAATTAAAGTATCCACTAATTCAGTAGATGCTTGAGTAACAAGGCTTCTAAGAAGTGCTAAAGGTGATTGTTTTGCAAGTGTAACACTTGGCCAATTAGAAAATAAATCTGTTATTATAATTGGCTCATTTAAATTGCACAAAAATTCTTGTATATTTTTTATGTTATTAATACTTAATCTATCTATTTGCATACTTTAAATTACCTCTTATACGTGCTATTTTTAAGTAAATAATAATATATTAATAGGTGTTTAATGTCAGATAAATTTGAAATTTTTAACGTGGAAAAACACAAAGGGCAGTATGTAAAAGTTGATGCTAATTTTTCACATATAAAGGATCAGCATGTTGTTCCTATCACCCCTATTGAAATTGCAAAAGTAGCACTCAATTTTCCTGTATGCTTTATGAAATCAAGCGATGAGAACCCATTTAAAATGGTTGCTATTTTAGGGCTTGAATCGGGTCGAAATGTTTTTTACAACGATGGTCATTTCAAAGCAATGTACGTGCCTCAACATGTTAAAAAACACCCATTCACGCTAGCTAAAACCCCAGAAGGTCAAGTTTTTCTTGCTGTTGAAACCGCTGCATTAAATACAGAAAAAAATGGTGAAGCACTATTTGACAATGTAGGAGAACCTTCTGACTATTTGATTTATAAGCAAGTTGAACTAAAAGAACTTGCTCGACAAGAGGAGTTATCAACACAGTTCACTAGTCGACTGGTAGAACTTGGGCTACTCACTGAATGTTCTTTTAAATTTGATTTAGGTGATGGTCAAAAAAAGCAAATTTCAGGCCTTTATTCTGTTGATAGGGATTTATTAAAATCTCTAGATGATGAGTCTTTATTATCTTTGCAAAAACAAGGGATGCTAGAGGCGATATATTCACACCTTGTTTCACTTGGTCAATTTCAACGTGTTATAGATTTATCTGCAAATACTTAATATAACGAAAAATTAAAATTAAAATTAACAGTAATTTTATTTTTTATGAATAAAATATAATTGATTTAAGAAAAAGCTATACAGAGAGCAGTATTAAGGAATTTAGCTAATAGTACTCAACGTCAACTAATTAATTCATAGCTTTTTTAAAAATGGTTATTACCAGCCATATACTTTTTAGGAAGCTATAAAACAACGATAAACTTTTTATCTGTATGCAACTGTTTGAGAGGCTTATTTTACTTGGTAACATGCAAATTGACACAAAATTTTCACTTCCATTTTTGTAGCAAAACCTTTAGCCTTAGGGTACTAACAGCAAAAATATAAACTTATTAATAACGGAGCAGTAACATGGCGGAGCAACAAGTACAGCCTTTACACAATGAAAAGCATGCCAACACTAAAATTCAAAACGGCATCAATGTAGAATTTTTAAAAACTCAACACTTAGTGCCTGTCGTTGCACATGAGTTCGCGCGTGTAGCAAATGAGTTTCCAATGTCTTTCGTAAAAAATAACGAGACTGGTCAATTTCAAGCTGTAGCTATGTTTGGTTTAGAGCCTGGCGAAAACCTTTTGTAAAAGACGGTAAGTGGACTGCAGCGTTTGCTCCTATGGCAACAACACGCTACCCACTGGGTCTAGTTAAACACCCACAAGAAGATCAATATGGTATTGTGATTGACGAAGCAAGCCCATTAGTGGGTGAAACTGAAGGAAATGCATTATTTGAAAACGGTGAAGAGACAGATTACTTAAAACGTCGTAAAGAAGCACTTGTATCATTTATTGAGTTTTCTCATGTAACTGAAGCATTCACAAAATATCTTGCTGATAAAGAGCTTTTAGTAGCGCAAACACTAACAGTTGATATTAAAGGCGAGAAAAAAGACATCAATGGTATTTACCTTATTGATGAGAAAAAGCTTAACGAGTTAAGCGACGAAGACTTTTTAGAGCTTCGTAAGCGTGGTTATTTAGCGCCTATTTTCTCTTTCTTAACGTCTACGCATCAAGTAGCACGTTTAGCTCGTTTGAAAGCGCAACAAGCGTAATTTAAACGAAATATTAAAAAGCGCCTTTGGGCGCTTTTTTTATGTCTTTTATCTGGTTAGGGTTGTAATTTAGCGCCAATTTATTCACATTGGTTATACTTATTTCCAACACAAGCTACCTGTATGAACAAGTCACTTTTTAGCGCTTTAGTTAGTGCGTGCTGTATAACGTTTAGCCCATTAGCCATAAGCGCTAGTACACCTTTGGCTATAGCTATTCACGGTGGGGCGGGCACGATTGAAAAAAGCCGTTTTACTCCAGAGCAAGAAAAAGCTTATCGCTCTAAACTCAAAGAGGCGGTAGAAACTGGCTATAAAGTACTTGAGCAAGGTGGCGAAAGCCTAGATGCAGTAACCGCTGCAATCAATGTATTAGAAAACTCGCCATACTTTAATGCCGGTCGAGGTGCGGTATATACCTATGACGGCGGCCATGAATTAGATGCGTCAATTATGGATGGTCGTGATCGTCAAGCGGGCGCTGTTGCGGGTGTTAAACATATTGAAAACCCGATTAATTTAGCGCGCTTGGTGATGGAAGAATCGGTTCATGTGATGCTCAGTGGTCAAGGTGCTGAAGAGTTTGCCAAAGAGCAGGGCGTTCCATTGGTCGAAAATAACTTATTTGATACGGATAACCGTTATAAAGCGTTATTAAAAGCAAAAGAAAAACTAGATAAAGCCAAAGCTACCAGTAAAGATTATCAAGCTGCGCATCAGGCGTTACCCGTCAATTATAAAATGGGCACTGTGGGTGCTGTTGCACTTGATAAAAATGGTAACTTGGCGGCAGGTACTTCAACGGGTGGGATGACTGCAAAGCGTTTTGGTCGCATTGGTGATGCCCCTGTAATTGGTGCAGGTACATTTGCTGAAAATGCGTCATGTGCGGTATCTGCCACTGGCCACGGCGAGTATTTCATTCGTTATAACGTCGCGGCTGATATTTGCGCACGAGTTAAATATCAAAGTAAGACTATTACACAAGCGGGTGATGAAGTGATTAATAGTGTGCTAAAGCCCATTGGTGGTACTGGAGGAGTGATCATCGTTGATGGTAAAGGTAATATCAGTTTACCGTTTAATACTAGTGGTATGTATCGGGCCAGTAAATCGAATACGCAAGCGACCTACGTGGCAATTTTTAAAGACGAATAATACGATTATGCAAATGTACTACAGCCAGAAAATTATGCTGGCTGTATGTTAGTATTGAGGCGCTTTTTTTCATAATCGCTTTTGATTATTTCAAGTGCTTTGAGCACATCATCAGCGGCAACTTCATGTTGTTCAAGCAGCATTATTAAGTCTACGGCTAATTTTACGTGTGTAGGTGCTTGGGTTAACTCTTTACTCATGTCCGCCCTTTTTTTCGCTATTTGGCTGATTGCTACATCAATGGCAATATTTACTCGTTCCTCCATATGGATCCGTTCGACCTGTGGTAAGTAAAATTCCATATCCACATCATAACGAATGTATCGGGCAGGTAGTTGGTTTAATACAGTACAGCAAAAATCAGCCATTACGTCTTCATTATAATGCTTTTCAAGTTGTCGTTTAATGATTTCTTCAATCATAATTTTTTCATAGTAATTGTGTATGTCGTCATGTAATCGCACTGTGTTATCTACCTTGGTAGTATTAAGCTGTTTTTAGTTTATACCAAGTGCGGGTATAAATCGACAATCGCTTGAAAAAGCAACTTATGAACCTCAACTAACTTTTGTGTATCTCGCTGATAACCGCCACCGAGCGCGCACATTAAAGGAATTGAGTGCTGTTTGCAGGTTGCTAAAACCAGCGAATCGCGTTGATATACACCCTCTAAACTAACATCAAAATAGCCTAATTCGTCTTGGCTACAAATATCAGCTCCGGCGTTATATAAAATAATATCAGGCTGATGAAGACGGATACAAAAATCCAAGGCATTAGCGACTGTTTTTAAATATTCATTATCGCTGCAACCAGTGTTGAGTGAGAAATCATAATCAGAATGCTGCTTTAAACGTGGAAAGTTTTGCTGACAATGAATCGAACAGCTAATCACTCCATCAAGAGAGCCACAAATTTCTGCTGTGCCATCACCTTGGTGTACATCACAATCAAAAATCAGCACCTTTGATGCTTGCTCAGTGTTAATGAGATGAGCGGCGGCAACCGCGAGGTCGTTGAAAATACAAAAACCACTGCCGTAAGCATTATAAGCATGATGATATCCGCCGCTGAGATTTACCGCCAGCTGCGTTTTTAAAGCGTATTCAGAGGCTTGAATACTTGCACCAACAGAAAATAAAGTGCGCTCTACCAGTTGATTTGACCATGGGAAACCCATTTTCTTTATTTCTTTGTCAGTTAACTGCCCGCTAATAAAGCGTTCAACATACTCATGGCTGTGGCAAAGCTGGAGCTGTTCATTAGTCGCTTTATTTGGGCTAATAAAGTCAGTAAAACCAAGCTCTGCAATTTCTTGTTTTAGCAATTTATATTTAGCGATTGGAAAACGATGTCGTAAAGGCAGTTCAAGCGCAGAGTATAGTGGATGATAAAAAACAGTCATAGCTAGCGTAATTGTTGTTTTTCAACTATTTGAATTTTTTCTTCGGTGGCAGATATTGCCTTACGGCAGCGACCAAGGCGGCCATGAAGAGCAAGGATCTCTAAATTAATGGCTTTTGCTTTTACAGGACCCACATTTTGCATTCTTAGCTTACATTCTTCAACCATTAGCACTAAGCGACGCTCGAACTCATGATTTTGTTTGAGTTCGTCATATAGCTCATGGGCGGGTTGCATAATTTGTTTTACAGCTTGTTGGTAAGGTGCCGATTTATTATTGGTTTTACTACGGGGTTTGTAAGTGCTTTTGTTTTCTTTTTCCCAAATAGGGGTTGATTTAATGACGTTAAATACGGCTTGCACCTGATTACCGATACGCTCTAAAGCATAATTATGAGCATGGCGACGCTCCAGTGGTGGAAGGCTATTAACTTCATCTTCAATTTCTAACACATAATCAACTAATTTCATGCTTTTAGTAGTAAACACACCTCGGTCAAATAAACTGGGTTGTGCCTGCATATAGCGGTTTTTAGCAAATAACTTGGCTTTATCAAATTGCTCAGCATGCTGCTTTAAGGTTGCAACTTGTTGGCAAAGCTTATCAAAAGAAGCTGTTCGCATTTTATAAATAAGCCTCGTAAATTAGTTTTAACGCTAAAATTATCACCACAGTATTAAAAACAGGACGAATAAACTTACTGCCAAACCGAATTGCTGAATGAGCTCCAAGCCAGGCTCCAAACATCAAAAAGAAGCCCATTGTGATACCGAGTAAAAAGTTAACATGACCAAGCGCTACAAAAGTAATCAGTGATACAAAATTTGACACAAAATTCATTGAACGGGCTAAACCACAGTTTAGCAGTAAACTCATTTTGTAGAGTAAACTATTTGATGCAGTCCAAAAAGTCCCGGTCCCAGGGCCTGCCAAGCCATCAAAAAACCCTAAGCTTAAGCCTTGTAGCCATTGTTTTATTTTAGTTGTTTTGTTCAATGGTGGTAATTGATCATGTTCTACCGTACTTAAACTGCCAAATAAGCTGTAGCAGGCTACCATAATGATAACAATAGGCAGTAGTTTGTTTAAAAATTCAATACTCAGGTAGTCAACAATAAGGGTACCAAGTAAAGCGCCAATGGCGGTTGCTATAATTGACGCTGCCCAGAATCGAGGATTAAATAATTGCTTACGGAAGTAAGTAACACTTGCTGTGAGTGAGCCAAAGCTAGCGGCTAATTTGTTAGTGCCAAGTGTTAAATGGGGCGGCAATCCTGCTGTTAAAAGTGCTGGCACGGTTAACATGCCACCACCACCGGCTATTGCGTCTATAAAGCCTGCGGCAAGTGCCACTGCGCAAAGAAGTGCCCAGGTTGTTGGGTCTAGTGCAAGTTCAAACATTAATAATCTATTTGTCTTTTAAAGGGTGGTAATGTGTCAAGCATGGCTTTGCCATATCGCTTGGTCACTAAACGGCGATCTAGGATTGTAATGCGCCCTTGATCGTTCTCTTTACGCAGCAGTCTACCACAGCTTTGCACTAATTTCTTAGCCGCATCAGGCACCGTGATAGATAAAAACGGATTACCCCCTTTACTTTGTACAAACTCTGCTTGTGCCTCTTCAATGGGGGAGGTGGGTACCGCGAATGGAATTTTAGTGATCACTAAGTTCTCAAGGTATTTACCCGGTAAGTCGAGTCCTTCGGATAAGCTTTGTGTGCCAAATAAAATACTGCCTTTACCCGCATCTATATTCTTTGTATGTTGCTTTAACAGTGCTTCACGCGACATTTCACCTTGTACTAAAATGTCGAGGTGTTTAGCGCGCAAAGCTTTTACTACATGATCCATTTGCCAGTAAGACGCAAACAACACTAAATTAGCATGTTGCGTATTTAAGTGATCCGGCAATACTTTGGCCAGATGATCACTAAATTCTTTATCGGTCGGCTCGATGTGTGATGTTGGTATGTGCAAAGTGGCTTGATTAGGATAATCAAACGGAGAAGGTACTTTTAAGTATTTTACACCTTCTTCTTTAGTAAGACCGCTTTCGTAAGCAAAATGATCGAATGAACCAAGTGCAGTCAGGGTCGCTGAGCATAAAACCGCACCGGCACATTGTCGCCACAGTTTATCTTTTAAATAGTAGCCAACTTCAATAGGGCAATCGCTGAGTAGATGGTCGTGATGGTTTTTGTATTCTAAACGCTTTATCCAACGTGCATGTGGTGTGCCTTCACCCTTGGTGGCGTAGCTATACCAAAGTTTGTTTAGTTGCTCTAAACGATTAATGTAATGACCGCTTTCGCCTAAAATAGGATCGGCAACATAGGGTTTGATATCACCATCACTGACATCTTGTACTAAGGTATCGTGCATTTTATTTAAGCAGCGCAGAGCATCGAGGGTCGCCTCGCTGATATCTTTGGCTTTAGCGTGTAACGATTCAGGTATTTCACCATGTTCAAATCGGTATGTATCGTCTTTTGAATAGTTAAAATTGGCATTATCCAAAATATCGCGAACAACTTTTAAGTCTTTATTGGCATCATTAATACTGTCACAGAGCTTAAAATTTTGCCCAATGGCTTTTTGACCTACTAATACTTTGGCCATTTTGCCACTAAATTTAGTGAGTTTATCAAGCCAATCAATGGTGCCTTTAATCGTCGCTGCGGCAGATGAAAAGTCACGCGTAATATGCGCAAGATGATGAGCTTCATCAATAACGTAAATACTATTATCTGGCTCGGGCAGAATTTTCCCGCCACCTAAATCAAGATCAGCTAATAATAATGAATGGTTAATCACTAATACATCCATTTGCATCAAGCGTTGACGAGCAAGTTGAAAAGGGCAGGTTTGATGTGCTTTCATTTGTCTTTGACAAGCATGTTTATCGCAAGCAATTAATCCCCAAACGCGATCAGGGATAGTATCTGCCCAGCTGTCTCGATCGCCTTGCCACTTTTTATTGGTGTAAGCATCATAGAGTTGCTGCAAACATTTAGTTTCCATCGCACTCAGTGGCGAAGTAAGGGTGGGCATAAAGTCCATTTGCGTTTGATTATCACCGTTGACCGCGTTATGTAGTTTGTGAGCACATAGGTAGCGCTGGCGGCCTTTGACTAAATCAAACTTGAAATCAAGGCCTGAATATTTTTTAAAAAAGGGGAGTTCTTTACTTATTAATTGCTCTTGAAGGGCTACCGTTGCAGTAGAAATAATTAACTTCTTTTTGTGCAAGCGCCAGCGGTAATGCACCTAAACAATAGGCCAGCGATTTACCCGTACCAGTACCAGCTTCAATAACACAGATCCGCTGTTTTTTGTGGTACTCGCCCGCCAGTGTTTTTGCAATTTCGGCTACTAAGTAATTTTGGCTACTGCGAGGGCGATAATCACTGAGGTTATCGGCCACATGCTTGTGAATTTTTCTTATCGTTGTTTTTAATGCATCAGAAAGCATGGGTTAATAACCTAAAGTATGTATATAATCACAGTGCTGTATATTAATTGGGATCGAACATTGACACAAGCAATCTATCAAGGCTTTATACTTTCTAGGCAACAATATTCTGCTGATAAGTATAGCCGCCATAGCGGGATCACACTGTGCTATTGGCTAAGCTCTGATCACGGTCCAATAAAAGTGTTAGTGCCAAATCAACAAGCGGTATTTTTTATTTTAATAAAACAACGTGCTTTAGCTGCTCAGTTGTTATCAAAGCACAATATCAATGTCGAATTTAAAGACGTTGCGATTAAACACTTTAGTGGCGAACAATGCATCGCTTGCTATTTTTCAAGCTCACAAGCGTTATATCAAGCAAGGCAGCTTTTAGAAAACCAACCCCTAGAAAACCAGATCACAGTATATGAAGGTGATGTACGCCACAGCGATCGCTTTTTAATGGAGCGTTTTATTCGAGGTGGGGTGTGGGTGACAGGCGACGTTACTCAACAAGTTGGCTTTATCCAAATCGACAATGCCCAGTTAAAAGCAGCTGATTCGTATAAACCACGTTTTAAAACGCTGTCATTGGATATTGAGTGCAGTGGTGAAGGCGTGTTGTTTTCAGTTGGTTTAGTAAGTGAGGGGATTGATTGCGTTATTATGGTTGGCGAGCCACAACAGAGTGAACAGACTATTCATTGGTGCCATGATGAAATTGATTTGCTGACTCAATTACAACAGCTGGTACAACAAGCAGATCCTGACATTATTATTGGTTGGAACGTCATTGAATTTGATTTTAATGTACTTAATCGACGCGCGGATGCCCTTGGCGTTAAATTATTATTGGGTCGAGGTAATGGTCAATTACAGATCAGAGAAGGACATTTTACCCGTTTAACTCTGCCTGGGCGCTGTGTTATCGATGGCATAGATACGCTAAAAAATGCTACTTATCATTTTGATAGTTTCTCACTGGCTAATGTGAGCCATAAAATACTAGGCGAGAAAAAGTTAATCCAAAGCGATAACCGCTTGAGTGAAATTATTCGTCAATATAATGAAGATAAGCTCTCGCTAGCGGCGTATAATCGTCAAGATTGTGTGTTAGTTAATCGTATCTTTGCAAAGTTAAAACTCATTGAATTTGCTATTGTTCGCACGCAGTTAACAGGATTAGAGTTAGAACGAATGGGTGGCTCAGTGGCTGCTTTTACTAACTTATATTTACCGTTATTGCATCGAAGCGGTTATGTTGCACCGAATCTAGGCGATCATGGCTTATCGTTTGAAAGCCCTGGCGGTTTTGTGATGGAGTCAATTCCTGGGCTTTATAAAAATGTTATCGTGTTGGATTTTAAAAGCTTGTATCCATCGATTATGCAAACGTTTTGTATTGATCCGCTTGGGTTAATTCGCGGCTTAGAGGAGCCTGATAACGCGATTGCAGGTTTTAAAGACGCTTTTTTTCTCGCACTGAGCATCACCTTCCTAATTTAATAAAAAAGTTAGCCTCATCAAGGCAACATGCAAAAAACACTGCTCAGCCCATGCTATCGCAAGCTATAAAAATCATCATGAACAGTTTATATGGGGTGTTAGGTTCAAAGGGTGTCGTTTTTACGATCCACGCTTATCAAGCTCTATTACTTTGCGTGGTCATGAAATAATGCAAACTAGCAGACTGTGGATCGAAGAGCTTGGTTATACTGTTATTTATGGTGACACCGATTCAACATTTGTGAGCCTACCAGATGAACTTGATTCAGATAACTGCAAAGAAATTGGCAAGCAATTAGCGAATACTATTAATGAAAAATGGCAGCAAACAATAAAACAGCGCTTTGCGACACAAAGTTATTTAGAAATAGAATTCGAAACACTTTATAGCCCATTCTTTATGCCGACTATCCGTGGCAAAACCACTGGCTCAAAAAAACGTTATGTTGGCCAGGTACAATGCGAAGATAAAAAAGAGCTAATTTTCAAAGGCATGGAAACCGTGCGAAGTGACTGGACAGAATTAGCGCATGAATTTCAAACCAAACTGTTTGAAACTTTATTCAGCGACAGTTTTACTGTTGAAATGTTAACACCGATTATTGAAAGTTACATTACGCGTTTGTATGCTGGGGAATTTGACGACAAACTCGTATACAGAAAAAAACTCGGCCAACACTTGGCTGATTATCAAAAAAACATCCCTCCTCAAGTCCAAGCTGTCAAAAAATACCAAGCAATTCACCCTGAGTTTGTCATTAATAAAGGCCAAATTGTTGAATATGTGTACACCCATATTGGTGCAGAGCTCTATGCAAACATGCAGCAAACCCAGACAAGTCAAAAATATGACTATGCAATTTATGTAGAAAAACAACTCAAACCAATCGCACAAATGATCCTGCTTCCCTTGAATAAAGATTTTAACTCGTCTAATAAAATACAATTACAACTCCTTTAGATAGTTCCAAATATGGGTATTATTGAGCTGTTTTTGTTGCTAAAAAGTATACATAGGAAAGTGTTTTAAATATCACTGTTGCTATTTTAGTCGTTTTAGTACCTTTTTTCAGTATGTTATCGATTTTACCCCACATTTAAATTAAATTAATGTGAACAAATGTTGGCATCTTGGTTTTTTTGTTTACTATCATTGTGCAGTTGCAACATTAAGTGTTGCGATAGTTTACAAAAACTAAATAAAAATAACCCACAATATAGTGGTCCAGGGAGAATCAAATGTTAAATAATAAAATTTCAAAGGCAGTTCGCTTAGCGATCGCTTTTGGTGCAGCATCAACAGCTGCATTTTCAGCAACTTCATTCGCAGCAGAAGAAGAAGGTGTTGATAAAGTAGAACGTATCCAAGTTACTGGTTCTCGTATTAAACGAACCGATTTAGAAAGTGCTAGTCCTGTACTTGTACTAGACCGTTCAGATATTGCTGCAAGTGGCCAGATCAGTATCGGTAATATCTTACAGCAAATCCCTGCCGCAGGTGCTGCGTTGAATACTGCATTTAATAATGGCGGTAACGGTGCCACTAACATGGATTTGCGTAACCTAGGTGCACAGCGTCTATTGGTTTTAGTGAATGGCAAACGTTGGATATCATCTTTAGGTTCAACAGTTGATTTAAATACCATTCCAGCAGCATCAATTGAACGTGTTGAAGTTGTTAAAGATGGCGCATCAGCAATTTACGGTTCAGATGCGATAGCCGGTGTTGTGAACATCATCACACGTAAAGATTTTGAAGGTGCAGAGCTTTCAGTTTATGGTGGTGAAAACTTAAAATATAATGATGGCCGTCAATATTCAGCTGATTTAACAATTGGTACCACCTCTGATAAAGGTGGCTTAATGATGAACCTTAGCCACGTTACTCAAGCTGAAATTTGGGCTGGTGATCGTGATATCTCATCAATGGGTAACAGTTCAACAACAGAAAAAGGCCGTCTTCGTTTAACATCTAGTGCTATTTCTGATTCACTTCGAAATGATTTGCTAGCTCAAGGTTATACTGAAAATAACGCTGGAAAATCTAATGCTGGCTTCGATTTAGTTCCAAATGGTGCTGGTTCAGGTGTAGGCATTGATTCATTCAGAGATCGCAGTGGTGATGTGTATAACTATGCACCAGAAAACTATTTGTCGACTCCACAAGTACGTAATAGTATGTACGTACAAGCTTTTTATGACCTTTCTGATGATCTTAGAGTAGTATCTGATTTCATGATGACAAACCGTGAGTCATCTCAGTTATTAGCTGCAATGCCACTTACTATTGGTGCGTCTTTTGGTGCATCTGCAAGTAAAGTAGATATTCATGCAAATAATATCTATAACCCTTTCGGTGAAACTTTATATGGTGATGGCGCACGTTCTGGTGTTGACGGATATGTACCTTATGCAGGTCAACGTCGATTTGTAGAAGCGGGTAATCGTATTTACAAACAAAATGATACAACATACCGCGCAATGGTTGGTTTAGAGGGTAATGTTGGCGATACATCTTGGGTTTGGGATGCATCATATATATACGGTAAAAATAGCCAAGACGTATTAACAACAGGTCTATTAAATTTAACGCGTATTAATCAGGCACTTGGTGATAACTGTAACGCATCAACGTCATGTGTACCGCTTAACTTATTTGGTGGTGCTGGTTCAATTACACCGGAAATGGTTGATTTCGTAACGTTTGATAGCGTATCGCGTGAAGGTTTAGAGCTAAAAGATTACACATTAAACTTTGCGGGTGATGCATTTGAATTACCAGCTGGTGTAGTTGGTATGGCTATCGGTTTAGAGCGTCGTGAAGAGAGTGGTTATGATACTCCAGATCCACTAACGCAAAGTGGTGAAACGTCAGGTAACCAACGTGATGCTACTTCTGGTGGTTTCCGCTTAGACGAGGCATATGTTGAGCTATCAATTCCTGTTATTGAAGGCTTAACTATTTCACCAGCAATTCGATTCTCAGATCACAGTGCATATGGTAGCAACTCTACTGCTAAAGTGGGTGTAGAATACCGTCCAATCGACGACATTTTACTTCGTGGTACATGGGCTGAAGGTTATAGAGCTCCTTCAATTTCGGATTTATATGCAGGTAATGCTGATTCATATCCAACACTAACAGATCCATGTAATTCAGTTGAGGGTGCAGTTCCTAACCTTCCAGGTTGTGCTGGTGTACCAGATGGTTATGCACAAGCAAATACTCAAATTCGTATTACAAATGTATCATCGCCAGATCTTAAGCCGGAAGAGTCAGAATCAAAAACATTTGGTATTGTTTATAACCCAAGTTATGTTGATGGTTTAGAATTCACAATCGATTATTATGATATTGAAGTTACAAACTCAATCGGTCGTTATGGTGCTTCAAGACTTCTGAATGAATGTTCAACAGGTGATAATGCTCAGTCTTGTGATTATATTGATCGCGATGCAAACGGTAATGTTGTTGATTTACGTAACTTCCTACAAAATTCAGGTTCATACAACGTAGAAGGTATTGACTTCTTTACAGCCTATAAATTTGATACTGAATACGGTAGCTTTAAAACGTCACTAGACTTGTCATATGTGATGACGAATGAATTTGATGGTGAAGATCAAGTTGGGATTCAGTATGGTGATGCTGGTTACCCTGAATATAAAGGTACATTTGCAGTTGATTGGTCGATGGGTGATTTTGACGCTCATTGGCAAACTCGTTATGTAGATCGTTTACAGAACTATTACGATGTTTTATATGGTGCTGAAAACTACCCAGGTATGGCAGCGGAGATCGGTTCTTACTTTGTACATGATGTTTCAGTAGGCTACGCATTAGATGCTTATAATACTAAGTTAACACTAGGTATTGAGAATTTATTCGCTAAAGAACCATCACCAGAATATAGCAATAACGATGTAGCAATATCTACAAACAACTTCTCAGTTACTGAGTATGATGTAAATATGGATCGCTTTGTATATTTACGAGCAACTATTAAATTTTAATGCATTATTAATAATTTAATTTAATTTAATTTAAAGCCACTCTAGAGTGGCTTTTTTTATGAGGTAAAAAATGGTTGAGTTAAAAAATATAAGTGAAAAGCTGGAGAGTATACAAGAAGAGTATATGAAAAATAAAAGGGTCATGCTCTCAGACGTATGGACAGATGAAAGTGCATCACTTTTGCACGAAGCGATCGAAAATAAGACGAGTTTTCTAAATGCTTTTGCTATAGATGGTAAATATATTCAATCTTCAGATCGTGAATTAGGGAATATGACTACAGAAGAAAAAGAGAACTCCAAAGGACAATCTATAAAGATGCTTCAAATGGAATTGGCTTTTTTATGGGCGACATAATATCAATAAAAATACAGAATTTTCTTTATATAAAGCTCTTTTTAATTATCTGAATTCAGATGTTTGCCTTAATTTTATTCGACGAGATCACTGGTAATGAAAATGTAATTAGTGCAAGTGTACAAGTGACACGCTATATATCAGGTAATTTTTTAACAAGGCATAATGATGTGCTACCTAGTGAAGGTAGAGCTATTGCCTATGTATTTGGTTTTACACCAAACTGGCATCCTGATTGGGGTGGTTTACTACACTTTTTAATGCTGAAGGGGGATGATTGATACGTTTTTTCCGAAAAATAATACTCTTAGTTTATTTGATGTAAATTTACCACATTCAGTAAGTTACGTAACACCTTTCGCAAAGTATCCAAGATATTCTATTACTGGTTGGTTTAATGTAATTTAGCCTTATATTTAAGGCATCTTTTGGTTTTTATTTTTTTATTAAAGCAGGTCGGGAACTTACCTAAATTTAAGCAGCGATAATTAATTAGTATTATAACGAAAATATGGTAGTTTTCGGCTTGTATTTAATTGACTAAAAATTATTTTAATTGAAGTGGTATAAATGAAGGGTAAGTTTACATTAAGAAAAACTTATCGATATTAAACTAGGTTAACTTTTTTAAATTCGTTAATTATTGTTATGTTTTATTCAATACTGAAAAAAGCTAAGTAGAACTGTTAATAACCAATGTAGAATTACTAGTTTATGATGCTATTACATGTATAACGCCTTTTAATAGTTATGTCTGATTTTCAACTAAGTTTTTACCTTTCAGTATTTGAAAAAATATTAAACGGAGTCATATAACATGTAGCAAAATTCTGTCTTAAATTATTGAATGATGAGGTATGGTCTTCAAATACTGTTACAAAACTACCTTTTGAAAAATCTCCGTCAATTTGCCGCTAACTCAGTTTTATTCCTTCATACAGAAATCGTCTTAACTAATAAAATTAAAGAATTAAGGGTTTTGATTCAATTATTGAATGTATTACTTGTTAATTTATTTGTATTAGTCTTTTCGATAAATGTAAATATAAAATTAATAATCAATAAAAACAGTTGCTTATATTGTTTATTAGTTGTGTTTTTTTGTTCCTTAACTGTAAAGTTGATGGATTTAAAGTTAAATAAGTGTTGACCTTTGGCTGTACCTGATATTACTATTCCTTCGCTCAATTAGGTACTTAGTATCTTTTATGGATACTTATTAGCTTTTTTATGAGTAATTAAAACTAATAAAATCATATATTAATATGACCAGGGAGAATCAAATGTTAAATAACAAAGTTTCAAAAGCAGTTCGCTTAGCGATCGCTTTTGGTGCAGCATCAACAGCTGTATTTTCAGCAAGTTCTTTGCAGCAGAAGAAGAAAAAGTAGAAAAAGTTGAGCGTATTCAAGTTACTGGGTCTCGCATTAAACGCACTGATATTGAAGGTGCATCGCCAGTAGAAGTGATTACTTTTAGTGATATGAAAGATGCAGGTCGTTTATCTGTATCTGATGCTCTCCAATCGCTAACTGGTAATAGTTTTGGTGCTACGCTACCAAGCTCAGGTTCAGGAGCTCAATCACAATCAACTATTAACTTACTTGGTATTGGCTCAGGTCGTACACTAGTCTTATTAGACGGTAAGAGATTAGCCGGTTCTCCAAGTTTAGGTGGTTCAACCGCCAACCTAAGTAGTATTCCAGCAGCTGCTGTTGAAAGAATCGAAGTGTTAAAAGATGGCGCTTCTGCTATTTATGGCTCTGATGCTATCGCTGGCGTAATTAATGTAATTTTGAAAAAAGATTTCGAAGGTATTAATTTCGATATGTCATTTGGTCGACCGGACGCAGATGGCGGGGACACAAAAACAATGTCCTTTACTGCAGGTGTTTCCAGTGACAAAGGCAGCATTACATTTGTATATGATCATCAAGAACAAGGTTTGATTTCAGATTCAATGCGTGATTATACGTCAGCGTCTATGGTAGATAAAAATGGTGATGGAATAATTTCACTTGCTGATGATACAGTTGGTATTAGCAAGTACGGTGCAACAATAATTAACCCTATAACGGGTAAAAAAGAAGCATCACCAATCTGTGACCAATTAGCAGCTACAGTACCAGGCTTTGTTGGTGCAATTGACCAAGGAACCTGGGAAGGTGGTATAGGTGGCGGTGAAGTCTGTGGATACGCTTACGCAAATGTATCAACTAACAGCGCTTCTACCAAACGTGATGCGGTAATGACATCTATGGATTATGAAATCCTTGATGATGTAGAAATCTATGCACGTGCAATGTTTAGTAAAAACGAATCGTATGGTCAGTATGCGCCAGCAGCTGCAAACTGGGATGGTATTCCTGTAGGTAATGAACATAACCCATATAATGTTGAAATTAAAGGTAATTTCCGTTGGTACGGCATAGGTCCACGTGGAACGCTAATTGAAGATTATCAGCAAGATTACATTGTTGGTTTCAGAGGTATGTTAGCTGATAGCGTTGAATGGGAAGTTTCTTACCATAGAGCTAAGTTAGATTACCATGATACGGGTCGTGATTACCTAAGCTACGGTGGTTTATATTACAACCTTGCTAATGATATTTCTTTAGGTACTGATGAAGGTCAGGCTAATATGTCATTGACCACATATCGTAAAAACCAAAATGTTTTTGATCACATCTTTGCGGGTGCTGGTTTTGAGCTAGGTGAATTATCAGGCGGAATGATATCTCACTACGTAGGTATCGAGCGTTATGAAACTCAGTATAGTTCAACTTTCGATTCTCAGTCTGAAGCTGGATTAGTAGGTGGTAGTGCAGGTAATAGTTCAGCTGGAAGCCGAACAAACGATGCATATTTTTATGAGATAAGCTTACCAGTAACTGAGGAAATCTTATTATCTGGTGCTTACCGTTATGACGATTATAGCGATGTTGGTTCAAAAGGTGTGCCAAGCTTTAAAGTTGAATATCGCCCAATGGATGATCTACTAATTCGCGGTTCTTATTCTAAAGGTTTCCGAGCACCTTCATTGGATGAGCTTCTGGGACAGGATTCTTTTTCTGCGACGTTTGCAACCGACTACAATGCATGTAAAGCGCAAAACATTGAGCTAAATAAGTGTGCAGAAGCTCAGTATGATAATACAATTAAAAGTAATAGTAATCTTAAACCAGAAACTTCAACATATATGAATCTTGGCGTTGTTTACTCGGGTATAGAAGATTTGACGGTTAAACTTGATTATTTCGATGTAGAAGTTGAAGATGTTGTAGCAGATATTACAGTTCAAGATTTAATGTATGCAGAGTTCGGTGGTGTATTAGACAAATTATTAACAAATTATCCTACATTATCGTATGAACGCGATCAAAATGGCGCTTTTTCTGAGAATATAGTCACGACATCGGATAACGGGGCAGTAAGTGGTCGTACTGGCTTAGATCTCAGAGCTAACTTACAGACTAGAAACTGACTTCGGTGAATTCCGTCTTCGCTCTCAAACTACTTACATGATAGAAGTTTTAGAAGATATATACTTTGGAGGTCCTTCTCAGGATTATAAAGGACACCCAGGTTATCCAAAATGGCGTTCGCAGTTTGAATTAGGTTATAATATCGACAACTTAAGTGTGAACTGGGTTACAGATGCAATAGCCTCTACAGGTATGGTTAGTGCTCCTGTAATCAACGCTGATGGTTCTATTTTAAATGAGTCTACAGGTAATAGGCCTACTTATATTACACATAATGTAACAGCAGCTTATGATTTTGATAAATTCGGTAGAGTTACTGTTGGTGCACGTAATATTTTTGATAAAGGTATACTTCGTGATGACAATGATAACTGGATAGATAATTCTCTTTACATACGCGGCCACTATGGCCGAGAGTTATTCGCCAGGTATAGTATTAAGTTCTAATATCTAGCTAAATAATATTTAGGGGGGCTTTGCTTCCCCCTTTTTTATATGCTTTGAAGCACAGTTTGTAATAAGTAACATAGTAAAGAAATGTAAACTTGTTATTATTAATTAAAATTATTTAGAAGCAATGGGTCAAATGAAATTCGGCTCCATTTCTTAAAATGATTTTAATTGCATTACTTTTATAAGTGGAATTTAATTTTAGGTACGGGTATATGTCAGAAAAAGCATGGGAGAATTATTGGAGTTCTGGTTTGCAAAGTTGTTTCCCTAAAAACAGCACTGCGGATAAGCAATTAGAGCTAACGTGGAGGAAAGCCATTAACCAAATTGAAATACCAGGTAATGCTTGTTTATTAGAGTTAGGCTGCGGCAATGGTTTTTTAACTTCGATTATAATCGATACGCTTGCTGATAAAAATTTTACATTAAACGTTATGGATTATAGTAAAGTTCAACTTAATGATTTACTGATTAAAAAAAATAATAAAGTAAATATTGTCCACGAAACATCAATTGAGTTAATGCCTTATGAAAGCAGTTCAATAAATGTATTATTTTCAAACTTCGCATTTGAATACGCAGAGACTTCAAAGGCTATTAAACAGACTGCTAGAGTACTAAAACCTGGTGGTTGTTTCTTGTATAATGTCCATTCAAATTGTTCTTTGGTATCCGATGTCTCCACCAGTATTTATGATGCTTTAGAAAAAATTCAAGAAAATAAAGAGTTATATAATAATATTTTTCAGATAATAAGTTTGAAGCTAGCACGGAAGGAGGAAAAAAATAAAGATGGTATTCTCAAACTTGCAAAACAGATAATTGACGAGCTTAAAAATATTGATGTTTTAAGTAATGGCGGCGTAGCAAGTTCTGGCGTTGTAGAAGATATTTTGCCTTTATTAATATTTCGAATGAGAGAGTATCGTTATCGCAACTAGAAGCCACATGGGAAAACTATAGATATTATAAAATTAGAATAAAACAGCAGATGGATGTAGGTTTTGATGCCGATAGTATGGACACTTTGATTAGTAAATTTATTGAAGAAGGTATAGAAATAAAAGTTGAACCTGTATTAATAGAGAATAAAGTATTTTCATACATGCTTCATGGGATTAAAAACAATGTGTAAATAATATTTATTCTAACTCCGCCTGCAAGCTTTTTCTAACCAAGGAAAGCAAGAGTAGGTAGGTCACACATTAGAACCGGATCACATTTTTTTAATAGTTATAATTTAAAGCCCAATATGCTGCAGTTCACGCAAAACTATTAAGCTATTTCTAAATTTTAATTAGGATATAGGCATGAGAAAAACACGCAGCCTTGAGCAGTGGTAGAACATTATCGAAGAAAAACAGGCCAGCGATTTAACTATTACTGAATTTTGCCAGCAGTATTCATTATAAAAAAACTTTTTATGCTGTGCGAAGTAGGCTTGATACCTCATAAGAGCGCAAAGTAACTAAACACCTTGACGCCACCGTGCAGCAATACTCAATCATCTGCATACTTGGAAAAGCAAAAAGTGCCTGTATCTTACCTTAGCCAATTGTTACCCTAGTTTGCTTGGTGATAATGACTGTTAAACCTGAAGCTATTTACTTACATCGTGATGTTCTATGTGACTTAGTAAGCGATCAAAGATAAAACGAGCGATTAAAATTTATCATTAAACAGCAAAAGGCCAAACTAATCGTTGGTGAATTGTACCAATGGCAGCTCAAGCACAAAGATAAAGTCCCATCCCAAATGGCGCTTGGGAAAGCCATCAACTACGCGATAAATCAGTTTGAAAAATTTCGGCGTTACTTTGATGGCCGCTTGGTCAGTATTGATAACAACTGGACAGAGCGAGCAATGAAAGAATTCGTAATAGGCGGCAAAAACTGGCTGTTCTCAGATATCAGTAATTATGCACATGGCAGCGCCATGCTTTATAGTCTTGTTGAAACTACAAAGGCTAACAATCTTATGATGTATGACTATATTTCTATTTGTTAATAGCACCTTGTCGAGCAGCCAGATATTGCCTTGGAACATTAAGTAAGGCTAGGTGTACTTAGCTATAATCATACGGTACTTAATCTTTCTTCATGCTGTCTAGTTAATTTGTCACTGAACTTGTTTTGACCTCTAAAGTACGACACCATTCAGTGACCGTAAAATCAGAACTCGCTTCATTTAGTTTTTAATTATCGCGAATGAAAAAAGTGATAGTTAATTAAGTGATTATATATCAATTAATTGGTTGTTTACCAAGCTGAACTTAGATTAATTATTTATATCTTCTCAGTGTTATAAACAAACCACAAAAACGGCCATAATACAGATTATGACCGATTATTTTTCCATAACCTCATTAATAAGAGCATCAAGTATTTTTACTTTAAAACAGGAATTAACTAACTGCTGCGTAAAAACAACCAAAACCGAGTAGGGTAAGGGTTTGTTTCTCTAAGCTGCCATTGTGATGATTCAATTCTGTATGTTGCACAATATCAGTGTGTTCAATGTTGAGGCTTGCAGGCTCTTGAGCTAGGTTAAATACGCACAACATAGTCTCGCCTGCAAAACGACGGTAAAAAGCTAACAATGGCTCAGGGGTATTAATAAATTCAATATCGCCTTCGAGTAAGATAGCTTGTTGCTTACGCCATGTCATAAAATGGCGGAACGCATTTAGAATCGAATCGCTATCGCTATCTTGTTTGCTTACAGTCTGGCGTTTGTGGTTTTCGTCAACAGGTAACCAAGGTTTCGTTGCAGAAAATCCGGCCTGTTCACCGTCATCATTGTGCCATGGCATAGGCGTACGACAGCCATCTCGGCCTTTAAAGTTTGGCCAAAAAGTTATCCCATATGGGTCTTGTAAGTCTTCAAACGCCACACTTGCTTCGCCAAGACCTAGCTCTTCACCTTGGTACATACATACACTACCGCGCAATGAAGCGAGTAGGGCGGTAAGCATTTTACACTGCTCTGAGTTTACTTCACCATTGTTACTCCAACGACTAGCAACACGTTCTACATCATGGTTACTAAAGGCCCAGCATGGCCAGCCTTCTGTCATTCGTTCTTCCAATGTTTTAACTGTTGTACGAATATACTCACTGCTATAATCATTGGTTAGTAGCTCAAAACTGTAACCCATATGCAATTTATCGCCACCAGCTGTGTATTCAGCCATAGTAGCAAGTGAATCCTCGGATGATATTTCACCCAAAGACACGGTACCAGGGTATTTGTCTAACAGGGTACGAATATCTTGCATAAAGCTGATATTTTCAGGTTGGGTATTATTATAATGATGATACTGAAATGCATATGGATTATCTTCGCTAAAACCACGGCCTTGGCGTTTTTCTGGCGGTTTGGCTGGGTTATCACGTAGCTGTGCATCGTGATAACAAAAGTTAATTGCATCTAGGCGAAAACCATCTACGCCTTTTTTAAGCCAAAACTCAACATTATCTAATACTGCTTGACGTACATCTGGATTGTGAAAATTAAGATCCGGTTGTTCAGTAAAAAAGTTGTGTAAATAATACTGGCCACGACGAGGCTCCCATTGCCAAGCAGGGCCACCAAAAATTGAAAGCCAGTTGTTTGGCTGGGTGCCATCTGGTTTTGCATCAGCCCATACATACCAATCAGATCTGTCGTTAGTTTTGTCTTCTCGGCTATCTAAAAACCATTGATGTTGGTCTGATGTGTGGCTCAATACTTGATCAATAATAATTTTAATATCACGTTGATGAGCTTGTGCAATGAGCTCGTCAAAGTCATTAAGATCGCCAAAAAGAGGGTCTACGTCACGATAATCGCTGATATCATAGCCAAAGTCTTTCATTGGTGATTTAAAAAATGGTGAGATCCAAATAGCATCAACACCCAGACTTTTAATATAGTCTATCCGGCTGATGATCCCTTTTAAATCACCAATGCCGTCACCGTTGGTATCTTGAAAACTGCGCGGATAAACCTGATAAATCACGGCGCCCTTATACCACTGCTGTTGAGCCATTTTTTTCTCCATCGTGACAACACTTCCCATTTAATTATTACTGTTTAGAAATGGTGTGTTCGTAATCTTGTTAGCAGTTCGATTGAAACGAACTACGTTATTTTTTAAAAAGCATACGTGAAGGGCTTGATACTGTAAAAAGGATGCATACGTATGCATGCTAAATAGATCGCTTTAATAAGGAAAACAGCTTCTGAAAAACCTACGAATAAAGGTATGTGAGCGGCAAATGAATGTTTACCAATTCTCGTTTTCGTATCATTAACAAAGTAGCAAATCCAACTTGGTGCATATTATATGGGTTCTGTAGCGTTATGGTGCATTGCAATTAATGGTCTTACCAATTGGCATTTTGTAAGAGGAGCGAGCAGGACTCGAATGTAAAGTGTGAATGCACTAATAATTAAGGTATTAAACTGTAAATTGCCGCACCAAAGGAGCTCGAAGCAGTGCATATTTCTTTTATAAAATAGAATGATCAATTGCCTCATCTTTATACCTATAAAAACAAGGTGTTGCCATTATTTGTGTGAATTTTTTGTTAAAGTTATTGGTTTTGCACTAGTCTGAATACGTATGCATAAAGTTGTTAATAAAATAAAACGGGCGTTAATATTCATCCTGACAACAAAATAGCTAACAAATGGTTTGCTTCTATCACAAGCAACTCGCTAAAAGTTAGTAATATAAAATTGGGTAACGGGAAACACATCATGTCTATGTTCAAACCAAGTATATTAACAATTGCACTTGCAACCGCAGGTATTAGCAGTTTCTCTTCATACGCACAAGAAGAGCAACAAACCGCAAAGAATGACGTTGAAGTCATCGAAGTTAAAGGTTTTCGCGGCAGCGTTGTAGAGTCAATCAATACAAAGCGTTTTTCTTCAGAGGTGGTTGAATCTATCTCTGCAGAAGATATTGGTAAATTACCAGACTCATCAATTGCAGAGTCAATTGCCCGTTTACCAGGCCTTACTGCACAGCGTTTAGATGGTCGAGCAAGCCGAGTAAGTGTGCGTGGTTTTAGCGAAAATGAAAGTGCTACAACCTTTAATGGTCGTGAGCAAGTATCGATTGGTGACAATCGTGGTGTTGAGTTTGACCTTTATCCGTCAGAAATAATGAGCGGTGTAACCGTATATAAAACGCCAAGTGCAAGCCTAGACGCGGAAGGTATCGCCGGTGTTATCGACATGCAAACTGTAAAGCCTTTAAGTAAAGGTGAGCGCGTGATCATGTTTAATGGTCAATTAGAGCAAACAGGTTTTGATAAATTAAATCCAGATGGTGATGACCAAGGTTTTCGAGGTACAGTATCTTATATCGACCAATTTGCAGACGATACAATTGGTGTTGCATTTGCTTACAACAAAATGAGCTCACCAAACCAAGAAAAACGCTGGAACTCTTGGGGTTATCCTGAGTTTACGGGTGATGACGGCCAAACGTATTCAATACTCGGTGGTGCAAAACCGTTCGTGCGATCATCTACTCTAGAACGCGATTCTGCAATGTTAGTCGTTGAAGCAGCACCAACTGATCGTTTAAGTATGACATTTGATGCGCTTTATGTTGATTTTTCAGATGAAAAAATCCTTCGTGGTATTGAAGTTCCATTTGCATGGGGACAAGGTACAATTGATCCTAACTCAGCCGTAGTTGACTCTGAAAGTGGCTTTATTACTAGTGCTGTAACCCAAGGCCAACGTGTAGTAGTACGTAATGACTACGAAGAGCGTAATGCTGATTTAACGCAGTTTGGTTTTAACACTAAATATAACATAGATGATTCTTGGTCAGTTGAACTTGACGCCAGCCGCTCTGAAGTTGAACGCCAAATTTGGAGTATCGAAAGCTATTCTGGTACTGGCCGAGGCGATGCAAATGGTATTGCTGATAACATTGGTTATGAGTTTGATGGTGGGAACACCGGTGCACAGTTTTCTCCTCAGCTAGACTACAGTGATTATGGCTTAATTCAATTAGGTGGTCCATTATCATGGGGGTCAAAGTGCAGCTCTAAACAATAAATATGGCTTATCAGGAACAGCTTACGAAAATACTGCACAAGATGGCTTTATTAATGCCCCTGAAATTAATGATGAACTAATTACATTAAAGTTAGCGGCAAGCAAATTACTTGAAAACGAGTATTTTAGTAAAGTAAGCTTTGGTATTTCATACCGTGACCGCGAAAAGAGTAAAGTGTCTGAAGGTTACTTCATGACTTTAAAAGACTTTTCATTATCAAACCCAGGTATGCTATCGATTCCTGAACAATATCGTAAAGGTACAGCTAGCCTTGATTTTATCGGCATGGGCAACATGGTTGCTTATGACACTAACGGTTTAGTAAACGACGGTTACTATGATTTACTACAAGAAAGCCTGACTGATCAAAAACATAAAACGCAATCTTGGACAGTCAAAGAAGAAGTTACTGCAGTATTCGCACAACTCGATATCAATGCTGAACTCGGATCAATACCGGTCAGAGGTAATATTGGTGCTCGCTATGTACAAACAGATCAATCCTCGCAAGGTTTTGCAGCAAATACTGTTGATGGTCTAGTGGTTGTTTCATCTACAGATGTAAGTCATGACTATAGCCACTTTTTACCAAGTATAAATCTATCGTTTGCAATTGATGAAGACCAAACCATTCGTTTTGGTGCTGCAAAAACTATTTCACGTGCTCGTCTTGACGAAATGAATGCATCAATTAATGCTTCATATAATCAGCAACCAGATGAAAATGGTAATTATTGGAGCGTATCAGGTGGTAATCCGAAGCTTGAGCCTAAAGAAGCCACAGGTTTAGATATAAGCTATGAAAATTACTTTAATGCAGAAGGTTACTTTGCTGCAGCGTTTTTCTATAAAGATATTACGCAATGGATTTTTGATGGTAGTTATGAAGTTGATATGTCTGGAGTTGCAGACCCATCAACAGGTCAAATTCCGGCTAACTCAACTGGCTCTGGCTCAGGTAAAGTAAATGGTGGCGAAGGTGATCTTTGGGGTTACGAACTATCACTGGCATTACCGTTTAATATTTTTCACTCATCGTTAGAGGGTTTTGGCTTAATTGCAAGTCATACTGGTGTAGAGCAAGACCTGACTGATCAAAATGGTAACGAGTATGAACTACCAGGGTTATCAGACCAAATTGACAGCTTAACGGTTTATTTTGAGCGTAGCGGTTTTTCAAGCACGTACAAGTATGAGAAAACGTAGCGACTTCAAAGGCGATGTTTACGGTTTGGGTTTTGCGACAACACAGGTTGATATCAAAGGCGAAACTATCTGGGATGCTCAAATTGGTTATGACTTTAGTGAAGGTAGCATTGAAAGTTTGAACGGCTTGAGTGTTACGTTCCAAGTGCAAAATATCACTGAAGAACCATTTGTATCGCTTCAAGGCAACAGTGATTTACAAGTACGTGATTACCAAGATTACGGCCGTACTTTCCTACTTGGCTTTAGCTATAAGCTATAATTTTTTTAGCGTTGAAAGGCCCTTGTAATTTGTTTTACAAGGGCTTTTTTATATCGCTCAACTACACTGATAAAAGTACATAACGGTGGAAGCGTGAATGCAAAAGCAAAAGTTAAAACACATAATTATTGCCGGTGGTGGTACTGCAGGTTGGATCACTGCGGCGTTACTTAATAAAGTGCTAGGTAAAGTAGTTAATATCACCCTCATTGAGTCGGATCAAATTGGTACGGTCGGAGTTGGGGAAGCTAGTATTCCGCCGATACTTCACCTAAACGCGGCATTAGGAATCCACGAGAGTGAGTTTATCAAAGCAACACAAGCAACAATTAAGCTCGGCATTGAGTTTGAAAATTGGCGCGAAAAGCATCACAAATATATGCATGCTTTTGGTGATGTTGGGAAAGACTTCCCATTTTGTGAGTTTTACCACTTTTGGCTGAAGGCTAAGCAGCAAGGTAGTGAGACAGATTTTTGGGACTTTTCACTTAACTATCAAGCAGCAAAACAGCATAAGTTTACTCATTTAAAATACATACCTAATACACAGCTAGCAGGTCTAAGTTATGCTTATCATTTTGACGCCACCTTGTACGGAGAATTTTTAAAAGAGCTGACTATATCACGCGGTGTTAAACGCATTGAGGGTAAAATTGCTGATGTTCAGCAATGCCCAGAGACCGGTTTTGTAAAGGCACTTGAGCTGTTAGATGGGCAAATAATTTCAGGCGATTTATTTATAGATTGCACAGGGCTAAGCGCACTGCTAATCGAAAAGACCTTAAATACGGGGTTTGAGGATTGGTCACATTGGCTGCCATGTGATAGTGCTATTGCGGTACAAACTAAAACGGCTACAGAGCCAGTGCCTTATACGCGTTCTATTGCACATAGCGCAGGCTGGCAGTGGCAAATACCATTACAACATCGTGTAGGTAATGGCCTAGTATATTCAAGTCGACACTTAACCGATGAGCAAGCGAAGCTGAAACTGCTTGATAATATTCCGGTGAACCAATTACAGAGCCTAGAGTGATTCGTTTCAAAACAGGGCGAAGGCGAAAGCAATGGCATAAAAATGTGGTCGCTATTGGTTTATCTAGCGGCTTTTTAGAGCCGTTAGAATCGACCAGTATCCACCTTATTCAAACCGCCGTGATTCGGTTAATAAAGTTTTTTCCGAATAATGGAATTAAGCAGTCATTAATAGATGCATATAACATGCAAAGCCAAATCGAAATTGAGCGGATCCGCGACTTTATTATTTTGCATTACAAATTGACTGAGCGCACTGACAGCGCATTTTGGCGCCAGTGTAAGCAAATGAATATACCTAAATCACTGCAAACTAAAATCGATTTATTTAAGCAAACAGGTAAATTAATTAGAGAAGATGATGAACTTTTTGCCGAAGTTGCATGGCAGCAAGTAATGATAGGTCAAGGGCTTGGAGCGCAGGATTATCACCCACTCGCAGATGCACTGAGTGATGAACAACTCGCAGAGTTATTTGGTAATTTAAAAACTCTGATTAGTGGTACGGTAAACAAATTGCCGACTCATAGTGAATTTTTAGCGAGGATGAAAAATAATTAATATGAAATCACTCATTCATATCTTTTTATTAAGCACGCTTTTAGGGATGTGTTTAAACGCCAATGCAATAACTATATCACCACAAAACTGGTGGGTTGGTATGCAAAATAATACCTTGCAAATTATGCTGCATGATCAAGGTATTGCTAAGCAACAATGGCAATTAGCATCTTACTCAGGGGTGAGTTTAAAAAGTGTAACTAAAACAGATAACCCAAATTACGCTTTTTTAAATATTGAAATAAATCCAATCGCAAAGCCAGGTGTTTTAGTGTTTAGCAGCAAATCAGGGGAGCGTTTTGAGTATCAATTGCATGCACGTAAAGCTAATAGCAGTAAACGTAACGGTTTTGATAGCAGTGATACCATTTACTTAATTAATCCGGATCGCTTTGCTAATGGCGATAGCAGCAACGACACAGTAAAAGGAATGCTTGAGGCTGCAAATCCAATTGAGCGAGGTGGGCGTCACGGTGGCGACATTCAAGGTGTAATTAACGCACTGCCGTATTTGCAAAAACTGGGCGTAACCCAGCTTTGGTTAACACCACCGCTTGAAAATGATATGCCCAGCTACTCTTATCACGGTTATGCAATTACCGATTTTTACACTATCGACCCACGCATGGGCTCAAATGAGTTATATCGCGAGTTATCAGCCAAAGCGAAACAACACGGTATTGGTATAGTGATGGACCTAGTGCTTAATCACTTTGGCTCTGAGCATGAATGGATGACAGATAAACCCACATCAGATTGGATCAATTTTAATGGCGAGTTTGCAAACGGTAAACATGCTACCAGCCATGCTCGTCAAACCATTCAAGACCCACATGCAAGTGAGTTTGATAAACGCCAGTTTAGCGATGGCTGGTTTGTAGCCACAATGCCGGATCTAAACCAGCGGCAACCGTTATTAGCAAACTACCTTATCCAAAATGCTATTTGGTGGATTGAATACGCCGACTTAAGCGGTATTCGCGTTGATACCTATTCATATTCAGACAAAGCCTTTTTAGCTGACTGGACTAAAGCCATAATGACTGAGTATCCCGCTTTTAATATTGTTGGCGAAGAGTGGACCACCAATCCTGCGATTGCTTCATATTGGCAAGCAGGAAAGGTAAATAACGACGGCTATACCTCAAGCTTACCAAGCGTGATGGATTTTTCATTACAAGAGTCACTTATTCAAGCACTTAATGAAGAGGAGAGTTGGAACACTGGCTGGGTAAAAGTGTATCAATCAATCGCCAATGACTTTTTATACCCAAATCCAGACAACTTGCTCGTGTTTGCCGATAACCACGATATGAGCCGAGTTTACACTCAGCTTAAGCAAGATCTTGCTAAAACGAAAATGGCGATGACTATGTTGCTTACCACTCGTGGTATTGCACAAGTGTATTATGGCACCGAAGTATTGCTTGATAATACGGGCAGTAATGATCACGGTGATATCCGTATTGATTTCCCGGTGGTTTTAAAGGTCAGCCAAGTAATGCTTTTACAGGACAAGGGTTATCAGATGAGCAGCGTGATATGCAGCAAACCATCACCACCTTACTTAATTTTAGAAAGCAAAGCCCAGCAATAGCGCAAGGTAAACTGGTTCATTTTAGTCCTAAATCAGGTATATACAGTTACGCGCGGATAAGTGAACAGCAAACTTTGTTGGTGTTTTTAAATAAAAATACCGCAGCAAAAAACTGGTCATTAGCGTATCTGCAAGAGGTTATTGGGCAATACAAACAGGCTGTGAGTCTTTTTACTGAACAGCAAATAAATATAACAGATACAGTGACCTTAGCGCCTATGAGTGCAACGGTATTAATAATTGAATAAAGCCTGTGTGAATACGTATGCAGCCGCTGTCAGTCAGTGGCAGTTCACTTTAGTATTAAATTTATAATAAAAATGACGTTTAAATGACAACCCATTAAAACGTCAGATCTAAGTAAGAACATTATGACAACAAATAAAACCACAATTAGTACATTCAAATATGGCTCATGGGTATTAGCTAGTAGCTTGTTATTGTCGAGCTGCTCAGATGAGCCCACAACCCCCAGTACTGACAAAAAGGTAGCTGAACAAGTTAACGAGCATTCAAAGCCGGTTGTGTATCAGGTATTCACGCGCTTATTTGGTAATACGCAAACAGTCAATATTCCGTGGGGAACCAAAGAGCAAAATGGCGTAGGCACATTTAGTGACTTTAATGATGCTGCTTTAAGTGGCATTAAAGAACTTGGTACCACCCATATTTGGTATACCGGCGTGTTACACCATGCTTTGGTAGGCGATTACAGCCAATATGGAATTAGCCAAGATGATCCGGATGTAGTGAAAGGTCGTGCCGGCTCGCCGTATGCAATTAAAGATTATTACGATGTAAACCCAGATTTAGCCATTAATCCAGAGCGCCGCCTCGAAGAGTTTGCTGCATTAATTGAGCGCACCCATCAACACGGTATGAAAGTGGTCATTGATATTGTGCCAAATCATGTGGCGCGTCATTATCAATCAACCGCTAAACCCGCTGGAGTTAAAGATTTTGGTGAGCAAGATGACACCAGCGTAGAGTATGCCCGCGATAATAACTTTTATTACGTTACTGGGCAGTCATTTCAAGTACCAACCATTGAAAACTACCAAGTGCTAGGCGGTAATGCCCACCCACTTGCTGATAGCTTATTTGCTGAAACGCCTGCAAAATGGACTGGTAATGGTGCCCGTGCTGCTAAGCCTGATATAAACGACTGGTACGAAACAGTTAAAGTAAATTATGGCGTAAAACCTGACGGTAGTTATGACTTTCCAACTCTGCCCGATGAGTATGCTACTAAAGATTTACGCGCGCACTTTGAGTTTTGGCAGGATAAAGAGTTGCCAAACAGCTGGTATAAGTTTCGTGATATCGCGCTATATTGGCTCGATAAAGGCGTAGATGGCTTTCGCTATGATATGGCCGAAATGGTACCTGTAGAGTTTTGGAGCTTTCTAAACTCATCAATCAAGATGCACAACCCAGAGGCATTTTTACTAGCCGAAGTATACAATCCCGCACTATATCGCCCGTATATCCAGCAAGGAAAAATGGATTACTTGTACGATAAAGTCGGCTTTTACGACACCTTAAAAGCTGTTATGCAAGGCACGCAACCGGCAGACACTATTTTTAATGCTCAGCAAAAAGTGGCTGACATAGAGCAGCATATGCTGCACTTTTTAGAAAACCATGACGAACAACGTATCGCCAGCCCTGACTTTGCAGGTAGTAGTGAAAAGGGCAAACCCGCATTAGTAGTATCAAACCTTATTAGCCGTGCGCCAACACTATTATATTTTGCTCAAGATGTGGGTGAAGATGGCTCTGAAGATGCCGGCTTTGGCAAACCAACTCGCACCAGTATTTTTGACTACATTGGCGTGCCAGCGCATCAAGCGTGGATGAACAACGGCAAGTTTGATGGTGCTTTATTAACACCGGCACAAGGTCAATTACGTGAATATTACAAAGCCGTTATGGCGTTGAGTGAACATCCAGCAGTTGTAGCTGGTGACATGCAACCACTGATGGTTACTGGCAGCGAAAAAGTTGCTGCGTTTAGCCGCAGTATCGGTAATCAACAAATTTGGGTGGTGAGTAATTTTGCTGAGCAAGTCAGTCAGATCAGTATTGATATTCCACTTAACACACTGATGCAAAATACCAGCGAAAAATTACAATTGCTTGATTTGCTAGAGGCGAATCAAAACGCCGAGCTAACTATTACAGCTGAGCAGGCACACATTAGTTTAACTTTAAATGCGCTTAGCAGTGCAGTATTAACCACTGGAGCTCATAATGAAAAATAACAAACCAGATTTAAGTTTTTGGCAAATATGGAACATGTGCTTTGGCTTTTTAGGCATTCAATTTGGCTTTGCACTGCAAAACGGTAATGTAAGCCGAATATTTCAAACCCTTGGGGCTAATGTAGATGACATTCCTATTTTGTGGGTAGCAGCACCACTCACAGGGTTAATTGTACAGCCAATTATTGGTTACTGGAGCGATAAAACCTGGGGCAAATTAGGCCGCCGTCGTCCGTTTTTTATACGGCGCTATTTTAACCACATTATCGTTATTTATTATGCCAAACTCACCAACACTTTGGATTGCAGCGGGCATGTTATGGATCATGGATGCATCGATTAACGTCACTATGGAACCATTTCGCGCCCTTGTAGGCGATAACCTACCAAACAAACAGCGTGCTACTGGCTATGCAATGCAAAGCTTTTTTATAGGCGTAGGCGCCGTGGTTGCTTCTGCACTCCCTTGGATGATGACGAACTGGTTTGATATTGCCAACACCGCCGCTGCAGGGCAAATTCCTGATTCAGTAAAGTACTCGTTTTACTTTGGTGCAGTTGTATTGCTGGTCGCAGTGGGCTGGACAATTATAACCACCAAAGAATATTCACCTGAAGAATTGGCCGCATTTAATCAACAAGAGCAAACTGAGGCTGAACAGGCTGTATCTGCACAAATTAACTTTAGTAAAGGCGGCAGTGTATTTACTGTTTTAGGGCTTGCCGTACTTGGTTTAGTCATGGGATTAAACCTAGAAAAAGAGCTGTACCTATTGGCAGCTGGCTTAGTGAGTTTTGGCGTAATTCAATTTATTGCAGCCACACTTCAGGCAAAAAACCACACCAGCGGTGGCTTTTACCAAGTCGTTAACGATGTATTCACTATGCCAGAGGCGATGAAACAACTTGCTTGGGTACAGTTTTTTAGCTGGTTTGCATTATTTGCCATGTGGATTTACACCACCTCAGCGGTAACCAGTTTTCATTATGGTAGCAGCGACACAAGTTCAGCGGCGTATAACAATGGTGCAGACTGGGTGGGTATTTTATTTGCGGCTTACAACGGTTTTGCTGCATTGGCGGCTTTATGTATCCCGATCATCGTTAAGCGTGTTGGTTTAAAACTAGCGCATGCACTTAACCTTATTTTAGGTGCGTTAGGTTTGGCGAGCTTTATGTTTATACAAGATCCGAGCTTACTTATTTGGCCAATGATAGGTATTGGTTTTGCGTGGGCGTCTATTTTGTCTTTGCCTTACGCCATGTTAAGTACCTCAGTACCGAGTCATAAAATGGGTGTGTATATGGGAATATTTAACTTTTTTATTGTGATCCCACAATTATTAGCCGCCAGTGTCCTTGGCCTGATACTTCGTCACTTTTTCCAAAATCAACCTATTTACGCATTGATGCTAGGTGCTGTGTCTTTTGTACTTGCAGCGGTTGCCGTACTGCGTGTTAAACAGTCTTAATTTAAGGGTCTAAAATGAAAAAATATAACCTAATTACCGCGACAATATTGGCCGCAGGCCTTGTCGGTTGTGGCGTGCAAAATACGCAAACCAGCACAGAAGCGCAAACATCAGTGAATGCGCCAGGCGCACCAGGCGAAGCCCCATTTTGGGCATACGCAGGTAAAACCGGGATAGGCACGTCTTTTGAGCAATACCAAAATGGCCATTACAGTGACGACGCGCCAACAGCTAAAGTGTCAAAAGTATGGTTTTCGATTGCTAAAGGGATGATCACCGAAACCATGTTTGGGCTTATTCATCAAGCGCAAATTAAAGACATGCAATTTGTTGTAGTAGGAAAAGATTTTACAGTCACCGAAGCTGATGATTTAGACGTTACTATTGACTACTTATACAAAGACGATAAAGGCCGCCCGTTATCATTAGCATACAAAGTAGTAAGCAAAGACAAACAAGGTCGCTTTAGCCTAGAAAAACATATATTTACCGATCCAGACGGGCAAAGCTTATTTGTACGCAGTATTTTTAATACCCAGCTCGACGGTGTAAAAGCTTATGTAACGGTTAACCCGTATATAAACAACAACGGCTTAGATGACTTTGCAAAAACCACCGAGCAAGGATTGGTAGCGTGGCAGGGCGATAATTACTTGTCATTGCAAGGTGCACAGCCATTTAAACAAACAAGTGTCGGTTTTACGGGCGTGAGTGATGGTTTAAGCCAGCTTAAAACAACTCAGCAGCTTACCCGCGTTTATAAAACTACCGGTGAACAATCGGGGAATGTTAGTTTATTAGCAGAGCTAGGTGAAATTGGTAAAAACAGTCAATTCGATTTAAGCCTAAGTTTTGGCAACAACCAGCAAGCAAGCTTTAAACAAGGCCAAGCTACGCTAGCCAAAGGTTACCAAGCTGTGCTTGATAATTACAACGGTAAAGGCGAAGCCCTTGGTTGGCAAGACTACCTGCAAAGCCTTGCACCACTGACTAGCATGAGCGAGCAAACCGCTGATAACGGCAAGTTACTTTATACCAGTGCTATGGTGTTAAAAGCCCAAGAAGACAAAACCCATGCAGGGGCGCTTATTGCGTCTTTATCTAACCCATGGGGCGAAACCGTATCTGCTAAAACCGGCTCTACTGGTTACAAAGCGGTATGGGTACGCGACTTTTATCAAGTTGCCATGGCATTTATGGCCATGGGCGATACTGCAACAGCCAAAACCGCATTTGAATACCTTGAAAAAGTACAAGTAAACAGCAAAACCCGGGCAACAACGGCGACACAGGGTGGTTTTTACAAAAAACACACGTAGATGGCGAACTTGAATGGGTAGGCGTACAGCTAGACCAAACCGCTATGCCTATTATGCTAGCGTGGAAGCTTCATCAGGCTGATGTATTAAGTGATGCTGAGCTAACTGATTGGTATACCCGCATGTTAAAACCGGCCGCTGACTTTTTGGTAGGCGGTGGGCGCGCTAAAATCCTATGGAACGACATGCAAATAACCCCACCTGCGACTCAACAAGAGCGTTGGGAAGAGCAAGCAGGGTATTCACCATCAACCACCGCTGCTGTTGTTGCCGGTTTAATTACCGCTGCTGATATTGCAAAAATGGCAGGAGATGAGGTGAATGCTAAACGCTACCTTGCGACAGCAAAAAGTTACAACGCCGATATAGAAAGTATGATGTTTACCACCGCAGGTAATTTAGAATCAAACGCTTCAGACGGCGAGTATTTTATTCGCATTGGCCAAGATAAAAACGCCAACTCAAATACCAAAATTAACGCTAATAATGGCCGTGACGGGTTTAATAAAAAGCAAATACTTGATGGTGGCTTTTTAGAGTTAGTTCGCTATGGCGTACGTGATGCGCTAGCGCCCAGCATAGTTAAAACCTTACCTGAGTACGACGATGAAACGCTCATCGATAACCTACAAGTTAAATACAGCTTTGAGTTTACTGATGGCAGCGGCACATTTGCAGGCTACCGCCGTTATGGTAACGACGGATACGGTGAAGATGAAGTAACCGGCGCTAATTATGCGCAAGGCGGAAAAAACAGCCCAGGGCAACGTGGGCGAGTTTGGCCATTTTTTACCGGTGAACGGGGCCATTATGAAATTGCCGCCGCAAATGCCAATAATACGTTGGATTCAACTAAACAGCAGGCTATTAAAAATAGCTATGTAAAAGGGCTAGAGCATTTTGCTAACGAAGGCATGATGCTACCAGAACAAGTATGGGATGGCGTAGGCGTAAATAAAGCAGGATACACGTTAGGCGAGGGCACTAACTCAGCCACACCACTGGCGTGGACGCATGCTGAATACGTGAAGCTAGTGCGCTCACTAAGTGACAAGCAAGTATGGGATCATTATCCGGTGGTAACTAAAGCACTAAAATAACCACAAACTATCCGCAGTTCAGGTTAATTAACATAGCCGTAGTAAAATACGGCTATGTTATTTATTACAATAATAACGAGGCTGAAATGAAAACATTTACCTTGAGCGCATTAGCATTAGCAATCATGCTAACAGGCTGCCAAAGCGCACCATCATTAAATAACAACACGAATAACACCGAAACATCGCAATTAAATACTAAACAACAAGCAAGCCCGTGGTGGGAAAGCGCCATTTTTTACCAAATTTGGCCCCGCAGTTTTTACGACAGCGATGCTGATGGCCATGGTGATTTTAATGGTATGACCCAAAAGCTCCCGTATCTACAAGAGCTCGGCGTTAACGCATTGTGGTTAACCCCGATGTTTGAAGCACCGTCGTATCATGGTTATGATTTTACTGAATTTTACCAAGTAGAAAAAGACTACGGCAGCATGGCAGAGTTTGAAGCCTTTATAAAAGCTGCTGACGACAAAGGCATGAAAGTCATACTTGATTTAGTTATAAACCATATATCAAGTAACCATGAATGGTTTCAGCGTTCAGCAAAACAACAAGCCCCTTTTGCTGATTACTTTATTTGGCGCGACGATATGCCAAAAGCCGGTAGCGGTTGGGGCCACGCATGGAGTGATAACGACCAGGCCAATGCCGTATGGCATTGGAATGAAACCCGCCAGCAGTATTACTACGGTGCGTTTGGTGCAAGCCAACCTGATTTAAATTTACGCCACCCTGATGTTATTGCTGAAATGGAAAAAATGGCCAAGTTTTGGCTTGATAAAGGTGTTGCTGGCTTTAGGTTAGACGCTGTGCGCTTTGCCATGGAAAGCGGCGGCAATGCACAGGCCGACACAGACGAAACCATAGCTTACTGGCAGCACTTTAATCAGTATGTAAAAAGTGTGAACCCTGAGGCGTATTTAGTAGGTGAAGCCTGGGCCGATATTCCTGTGGCAGCCAAGTATTATGGTGCAGGGAAGGGGCTTGATCAGGGCTTTGATTTTGAAGTGGGCTATAAAATACTGGGTTTGTTAAAACCAGATGCCAGTGGCGAAGCGCAATTTGGCACCATGCAATCTAACCAACAAATCAACGCAGTTGATGCCAATGTGCTCAAACAAAATTTACAGCAACGTATTGACTCAGCCGCACCGCTTGATTTTTTTGCGCCGTTTTTAACTAATCACGACCAAGAACGTATCGCTTATCAACTTGCAGAGCACGACGATAAAGCAAAACTTGCCGCTGCGATGTTATTTAGCTCCCCTGGTACACCGTATATTTATTACGGCGAAGAAATTGGCTTAACACAAGGTGGCACAGGCCATGATGTTTATAAACGTGCGCCTATGCAATGGGACAACAGCAATCAAGCCGGTTTTACCAAAGCTAAAACGAGCTGGGTTGAACAAAGTGAATTATTTGGTAAAGACTTTACCAGCTGGTGGCCTGAATTTTTAGCCGAGCAGCTTAGCGCAGGCGATCGCAATGTTAAAGTACAGCAAGCAGACTCTGATTCACTTTGGCGTTTATATCAGCACTTAATTTCGCAGAAAAAACAGCGCCCAGAGCTGGGTATAAAAGGCAGTTATGCGTTAACTCAATACGATAACGGCCTAGTTGAAATAACCCGCGAGTTAAACGGCAGTAAATCGATGTTTATACTTAATTTAACCGCTAACCCGCAAAGCATCAGCGGTATAAAACGTCAGGGGTTAACGCCTAGCTGGCAACACGATCTCAATGACGAGCAACTCGCAGCTTATGGTTTGTTGTTATTGAATAACACACTTTAAATAAAATTTATCCGTTGGGGCTAACATATGTTAGCCCCAATTCGTGAAAATGGGCTAATTACGCCATTGGCGCCTTGCTGCAAAACATGCGTGTAAATTTGGGTTGTTCTCACATCAGTGTGACCTAATTGTACCTGAACCGTTCGAATATCAGCGCCACTTTGGAGTAAGTGCGTAGCGAAAGAATGGCGTAAAGTATGTGGGGTAACGTGTTTATTAATGTTGGCATCCTTAGCTGCTTTTTTAACCGCACGCTGTACTTGCTTTTCATCTATATGATGCCTTCTCAACAGTTTACTTTCAGGATCAACACTGAGCTTATAAGATGGAAATAAATATTGCCATCCCAGCTGCTTGTTATGATTTGGGTATTTTTTACGTAATAAGTGGGGCATATAAACGCCACTATATAAAGGGTTGTTAAGATCCAGTTGTAGGTAACTATCAACTAATTGTATTTGCGTTTGCAACTGTGGAACAAGCTCTATTGCCAGTGTTACAACTAGGTTTTTGCCTCCTTTTCCATCCCAAATTCGAACACAGCTATAATCAAAGTCAATATCTTGTACCCGTAAACGTAGTGCTTCCATTAGCCGCATACCGCTGCCATAAAGTAGCGCACAAGCTAAATAGTGCTTTGTAATACAGTGTTTAAATAGTGCGGTTACTTCAGTTTGCGTAAGCACAACGGGTAATTTTCTCGGACGCTCACTTTTTACAAAATTTAATGATAACGACAGAGGGTTCTTAATTATTTCTTTATATAGAAAGCTAAGCGCATTCAACGCCTGAGCTTGTGTGCCTTGAGCAACATTTTGGGTGTTTACTAAATGGTTTAAATATAATTCGACTTCCGTATCCCCCATACAACTTGGATGTTGCATATTATTAAAGCGAATATAGGCAGCTATCCAAAAAAGATAAGCCTCAATGGTGCTCTTAGCATAACGCTTGCTATACATATGCTCTTGAATCATGTTTAGAAAAAGAGATTTCATAAATAATATTCAATTTCCAATAAAAAGGTACTGTATGTATAGACAGTTGTTAGTGTTTTGTCCAATAACATTATTAAAAGTCGTTTTGGTGTAATTGCACAAGAGTTATTTTATATAGCACGTAATTACATGTTTACAATTGAGTTATTTAGTGGAATTATTGAGCTATGTAATATACGCCGTTTTGGGGTGTTATAATCCCCCAAAGTGGTGTTCAATCAGGGCAAGAGCATGAAAAAAATCTATGATTTCAATATCTTTTCAAGGTAATCTGTACTGCGCATAGCTTTTTTCTGTTTTGCGGGCATGCCTTTATTAAAGCTTGTTTCTGCTTTTAGCTGATTAAATGCGATGTGTCTCAGCCCCGCAAATACAGGTGCTGCACCTTCACGCCTAATTCGGCAATCATCTTCTTTAAATCCGACATCTAAACGCCAATGTAATCCATTCTCTATTTGCCAATGTTGCCGTGCGGATCTTGCGAGTTCTTCCGCCGATAAATATGCTGAACTGATGTAGTATCTATAGCATAACTCATTGCTTACTTTGTTTTTTTCTTTCCTATAAGAAACAATAACTCCCACTGTTTTAGCATCTTTCCAATTGCTCGTTTCTGATAAATCACTTACGTTATGACTAACAGCACAACACCTGAATTCTTCTCTGTTTTTATGATAATCGGCTTCATTAAACAAAACTCCTTCGGACGCTTGTCGTGTGACCTCAGGTAATAAAGCATTCTCTATTTGTGACAGTAGTCCTTTATGGTTCGCTTTTACTGCAAGTAGGTAATCGGCTTGTTTATCCACTATTGTCTCTGCAATTGATTTTTGACACCCCATCGCGTCAATCGTGACTAAGCAGCCTTTTATCTCCAGTAATTCAAGAAGCTCTGGTAACGCTGTTATTTCATTCGACTTTTTATCAACAGGGCATTGCGCCAAAACAACACCATTTTCGCACGCAAATGCACTGACCATATAAAGTGCATCGCGCCTATCTGACTGATTAAATGAACCTTTCAATCGCTTACCATCAATCGCAACTACATCGCCATGAGTTAATTTAGAGCAGTCTTTCATCCAAGAAGAAAAAGAATCTTGAAACTGCGTCATATCAATGCGACTCATCACACGAGCGATTGTGTCATGGCGAGGGATACCTTGCTCAAGAGGAACGTACTTCCTGAGCCAATCTAATCTATCATGGCCAAAATCTTCAATATCTTCCCAGCCTTGGCACCCAGATATGACAGCGCTGACAGCTAAGAATATGATATCAAAAAGTTTATGGACAACTTTACCCTGCTGGCGAGGGTCGTCAATTGATTCGAAATATTTAAATAGTTGAATATCAGGCATGGGGGCTCCTTAAAAAGGAGTATAAGATCATACTTTTAAGTCAAGGTAAAGTTCGTGATCTTGCCCTGGGTGTTCAATAAGCTGTTAGCTGCTTTAAGCAGTATCATTCAATATACGGAGATAATAATGAAAAAATTAATCGGATTAGTTGCTTTATTTGGCTTTATTACAATTGCTCAAGCAAATGATAACTTTACAGTAAACGCAAAATTTTATGATAATAAAAAACTGATTGGTTCACCAACTTTAGTTGTTAACCCAAACAAGGAAGCATCGATTTCAATTGATGATTTATATAGTTTTTCTCTTACATTGACACCAGTCGATGATTCAACGGTAAATTTGGCAACCGAATTAGAGTTAGGTGGAGAGCATATAGCACCTTCTCTAGTTGTGGAGCTAGGTAAAGAAGCAACTATAAATATTGGCGGTAAAGAACTTTCAGTTATAGTCAATAAATCAAGCAGCTAACAAGTTGCTCAAACGGACAAATTACAGTTGGTTGGCGCTTCGCGCATTATAACCAACCATAATTTGCCCCTTAGCAAAGCGTTAGCATTCAGGGAAGTTTTTGAGAATAATTCTAGTTTTGGTGTCATTAACTCTGATTGGTTGCTCACCAGTTTGGGAAGAGACGCCGTACGAAGTTTACTACATTGATGGTACTAAAACGTTAGGTTATAGCATTGGTAAAGGTGCATATATTGGTCGCATTGATGAGCCTATAAATATTAATGCTAATAAAAAATACATATCAGTTTATGCTTGCCCATATAAAACTTGTTCTTTTTATTACATCGATAAAACCAAAGATCACGAGTTTGCAGAGCACAACGAATTTGTGTTTGGGCCATATACAAACGAGCAGTTTACAACCTTAGTTAAAAATTTAGGCATACCGAGTGTCAGCTCGGAGTGATCTGAATGCTAACAAGGCCGTAAAACCGTGGACACAAAACAGCAGGCTTGTGCTCCTTCGTCGCCAATTTTAGCCTGCTATTTTGTGCCGTTTACGGCAAGCGTTAGTGTTCATGGAGGAAATATGAAAGTCCAGATAAAATCTTTCTCATCGCACCAAACTAGTAAAGTTATTGCTTTAGCGTTCGCACTATTCACAATTCCTTTTTCCATAATGGGAGTCATTGGTTTTTTCGTCGCTCCAGAAATGAAAACAAGCACTGGTGAAAGTATTCCTAATTTTCCGTTTTTAATTTTTGCATTAGCACCATTACTATACGGTTTTATGTTTTACATAATGAATAGACTCATGTGTTTCGGGTACAATTTTATTGCAAAGCGTGTTGGTGGTATTGAGTTTGAAACGGTTGAATCAGACAATGAACACTAACAAAACAATAAACATCATTCGCTTCGCTCATTGGGAACAAGCCTCGCTGGCACTTCGTGCCAAGCACTCGGCTTTTCCCGTTATTGTATGCGTTAGCCTTATCTGAGAGTAATAGAGAACATGTCAGAAGAAAAAGGACAGGATGTAGCTGAAGAGCCGAAATTTGAAAACGTCTCGGATTTCCTAGAAGCCACGCCGCCAAATCGTGTGTCGCATATTTCAGATCTTTCTGAGCATAAGTCTGTTAATGGTTACTGCCGTAACATCTTGAATACACCTGACATTCAGCTGCATTGTCCAAGTGACGCTTGTAATGGTATTCGTTTTTTTAGATGTATATCTGGAAAAGGAGCAGAAAAATAGGACAGGCGCATTTTTTTGCAAATTTTTTGCAAAATCCATAGTATCAACTACTGTTTTTATATACAGTTTAACAGGAGTTGCTATGTATGACTCGGGCAAGAAAAAGCTTATTGATTTAGCGTCCACATCTTATTATCACTTAATTTCACGATGCGTTAGGCGAGCGTTTTTGTGTGGTGATGATAAATACACAGGTAAAAACTTTGATCACCGTAGAGTGTGGTTAGTAGAGCGAATTAAGTTACTAAGTAGCGTTTTCGCTATAGAGATAGCTGCCTACGCGATAATGAGCAATCACTACCACCTTGTTGTGAACGTCAATAGACGTCAAGCACTTGATTGGTCTGATGATGAAGTAATTGAACGCTGGTATCAACTTTATAACGGCCATGTTTTAGTTGATCGTTACTTAAATGGTGAGCAGCTAGATAAGGCGAGTGTGCTCTTTTTTGATGAGATCATCGCTAAATGGCGCGCAAGGCTTTATGACATCAGCTGGTATATGAAAAACCTTAATGAGTACATTGCCCGCGAGGCCAATAAGGAAGATAACTGCACGGGCAAGTACTGGGAAGGGCGCTATAAGTCACAGGCATTATTAGATCAAACCGCAGTACTCAGTTGCATGGCCTACGTTGATTTGAATCCTATCAGAGCAAACATAGCCGATACGCTTGAAGACAGTGATTTTACCTCAATTCAAGAGCGTATAGCGCATTTCAAAGCCTTTACCACAGACACGGTCAAAGCAAATAAACCCCTCAAACAAAAAGATACTGTTCAACATGAAAGTCAACCAGCACAGCTAAAGCAATTTGGTGGTAATCATATTAAAGGCACGATCCCCTTTGCCTTACTGGATTACATTGAATTAGTCGACTGGAGTGGCCGCCAGATAGATCCAAAGAAAAAAGGGCATATCAACAAAAGCATACCAAAAGTGCTCCTGACGTTGAATATAGAAGAAGCGCAATGGCTTGAATCAATTCAACGTTTCAGGCAGCAGTACTCAAATTTTGCAGGCAGCAAACAACGGTTAAAGCAGCAAGCCGCCAGCAACGATGTAAAATGGTACAAAGGCGCAGGTTGAACAGTTGCATCTTTATTGGTTTGTTTAAAAAACACGATATTAAATAAAGTGATGACCTAGCTTTGCCTTTATTTGCCTAAAACTCCTTCCAAGCCACTGAATTCTAAGTTCTGTAACTAACAGTGTGCAGTGTGCAGTGTGCAGTGTGCAAAAAAATAATGATACGGTTACCCACAACGGAAGAGGTGCTAAATTTTCTGACACAAAATATGTGTCTGTCCTTTTTATTTACTCTTTTTATTTACTCTTTTTATTTATTCTATTTTCTAGAAACACTGCAAAACACGATACATTAAGAAAGGGAAGTGCTTATCCACTCAAAGACGTCACTCTAACACCTTGCAAAAAACAATTAAAACATAGCTAAGTCCTCTTTATTTTACGTGAAATAGCAGTAACTGATTGAATCAAAATAGGAACTCAGCTATGGTCGGTACATCAATAAAAATAAATTTAAAACGAGTAATTCTATAGGCTCGTTATATTTTTTATTTAATTTGGTCGTAAACTGAATTTTTTAAATACAAAAGGGAAGGTAGAATGCATAAAACAATAAAAATAATGATTATAGGGATTACTGCTATATATATTTCAGGTTGTTCTTTCCATGCCTCAAAATATGGCGCATCGTTTGAAAATATAGAGACACTTAAAAATTATAAGGGTGTACAAGTTGCTGTTAAGCCATTTACATCAGTAAAGCCAGGACAAAGTGGCATATCATGTAGAGGAGCTGGCTCAGTTGAGACTCCTAATAAAGAGTCTTTTGAAAGTTACATTCACAGTGCATTTGTTTCAGAGTTGAAAGTTGCAGGTGTATACGAAGAGCAATCGGAGATTATTTTAAATGGACATTTTACTGAAATAGACTTCAACTCCAATATAGGCAATGGGAAATGGATGTTTGAACTTACGGCATCATCAAACAATGATAACGCTGTGAAAATATCGACCAGACATGAGTTTTCAACCAATTGGGTCGCAGATAAAGCCTGTCAACAAGTTGCTCAAGAATTTTCACCTGCTGTTCAGCTTTTGATTCGCGATTTAATTACACACCCTAAATTTAAAGAGTTAATTGCTCCTGTAAAAACAGAGCTAGTCACAAAAATATAGCATATATTGATCTTAACTACTGTCATTAGACATTAGAGTTTTTTTGGCCGTCCTCATACCGTGACGGTCAAATTTAAATCAAGTAATTGGCTTGATATATGCTCTAGCGAATTATGAAACATCTAATCAAACTATATCTTGTTTTGCTCATGATAGGCTGTGCTTCAACCATGAAGCATTAACTACCTGGAGGAAGTTCTCAACTAGAAAGGTTGTGGATTTTAACGAGAAATCTGATGTTCCAAATTGGGCTAGTAAGAATAAGAGTATAATTGAATCACATTTATTTGTTTGCGAAACTTGTTTTGGTCAAAAAGTGCAGGTACATATAAACCTTGAAGATAATGGTTATCTAAATTTTTCTAAGTTGTGTGTTCTACAGGCTAAAAATAGCTAGAAAAAGAAGCGTTAAAAGCTATTTAAGTATAGGAACCGTTTGATATTTCAAATATAAGTAAAGCAGACAAAAAAGTAGTGATAAATATAGTCTTTACCTCCGCTCCAGAAAAGAGCAGATAATCGGTTAGCCTGAGCTTTCTAATCCCTAGCCCAACAACATCTATGATGCGCTTTTAATTAACAGGAAGTGCAGTGGATGGTTCATCTTCCGTAATAAATATTATTCTAAACCTACGGTTAACTTGTTAGATAAATTCATGGTCAAAATAGACTGTCAATGAGGCAATGACAACCTTTTATATTTTACGTAAATCGAAGTAACCGATTGAATCAAAATAGGAACTCGCCTATGGTTAAACTATCAATAAAAATAAATTAAATACGAGTTATTCTACAGATTGATTATGGCTTACTAAAAATAGTTGCAAGGATGGTGAAATGGTTAGGTTTTATCTAGTACTTACTTTATTAGGCATTTTATTGCCCTATGGCGCATTTGTTCCTTGGGTAGTTACAAATGGCTTAGATCTTGGTCTCTTGTTTAATGATGCGGTGACAAATTCTATCAGCGTATTTGCTTGGCTTGATGTTGTAGTGTCTGCCGTTGTTTTGTTGGTTTTTATCATTGTCGATGGTCGCAGAAATAAAGTGACATATCGATATTTTGCTGTGCTGGGCACGTTGTTTGTGGGTGTGTCGTTTGGGCTTCCACTTTATCTTTACCTCAAAGAAAAGCAGTCCCTTGAATCACAGCCCTAACAAATAAGTTATGGCGTTAATAGTTATCTTCAAGTATCTGGCGGTTTTTATATTTTATTACTTATTGGTACTGAATTTAAAATCGCCATAATTTTCCAGATGTAAGCAATGGGACGTAGTTACTGGTGGTAGCCCTATTTTTAGCGCTATTGGTACTTCAATGGTGTTATTTATTTCGATACTAATGCCATTTATAGTGCTTTGTATCATTGATATTAAATGCAAAAAGCGGATAGAACTTTTTTACTTTTATAAATGCCATGCTGCTGGTCGGATCTGTAAAAGGCGTTAATTAAAGTAAAAAGCCTTTTTAAAATCTAAAACATAAGATTACACATTCATGGCTTTTTGTTTCCTAGCGCTATCTATTTTATGCGTTTTTCCATTTTGTAAGATAGTAATTTTACGCTAACCAATTTGGCAATACTTACTGCTGCTAAGTGTTATAACTGCCTATTATCAGGAATATATAAACTTATACGCAGTTATTGTTATTGTGTTTTATTTAGGCTTATTGCACTTTTCGGTATCTGCAACCTCTGCGTTAATACGCAGTATCTTAACGCCTTTATTTGTAATAGCCTCACTTGGTTTAGCCTTACATTGGTTCCGGTTTTAATAACCAGCCTATTGTTGTTAATGAACAGCTTACTAGCAATGCGATTACATTTACCCTGTATGCTAATTTCGATAAAGCATTAGCGGGTTTGATGCTGAGCGCTTATTTTTTTACAAAAAATAAAACGCTAAAACCAATAATGGTAGGGCATCCACTTTTGATTATTGCTATCACGATTTTAGCTGCACTCATCACTGCTTTAATATTGGGCCTTATGGAGTTTGCGCCTAAAGTACCCGAATTTTGGTTTTTATTTATAGCAATTAATCTATTTTTTACCTGCGTTGCAGAAGAGGCGTTATTTAGAGGGATAATACAAACTAAGCTTTCGAAAGTGATAATCTCGGCTCGGTTTGCATTACTAGCGCCTGTGGTCACTACTGGTTTATTTTCACTCGCACACTTTTCAGCTGGAGCTAGTTACATGCTAGTGGCAGCTGTTGCAGGTTTGGCTATGGATACATTTTTTATAAAACTCAGCGTTTAGAGTGGGCTATTTTATGCCATTGGTTCGTTAATGTGTTTCACTTTTTCTTATTTACTTACCCTATGCTTGCAACACCCTCTTATTAAATAACTATATGCTATCAAGTACTGATGGTGTCATTTAGGTTCATGATTTTATGTGAAATAACTAAAGAATTTGTTCTGTGCATCACAGAAAACATTGCTATTTATTACTACGACTACTGCTTATCCGCCTCTGGGCTTACTAAAGGAAATGTCATCTACTTAAAAGCAGATTCACAACATACCCATGATTTTTAAGGAGAAATTAGTTTCAAAGGCTGTGTTAAATATAGAAGTTAAGTACTGGGTTGAGCTAGAAAACGATCTTAATACAAAATTCGTTAATCTTCCCTGCAGTGAATAATTTACTTGAATTTATTGTGCAAATATTAGTTAGCAATAAGTGATCGAGAGTTAAACTAGCTCCCAATCTTCGCTTACTTGAGGTTATTTGCTCAGCTTTAGAAACTCGATATAGCTCATAAGTAAGAAACGTTTAAATGTCTTTATCATGATAAAAAATAGCCTTATTTGGTAAATATCATTAAAAAAGATCCATCAGCGCGATAATGGACATTAATAAACTGCTTGACATAATATGTCGAGGTGTTTACTTTTAATACATCAAACTGAAAGGGAAGTTTAAATGGAACTTTGGAATTTTTTTACGAACTTTATCGTGCAGTCTATCGCCTTTTTTACTCAAGAAGTCGGGCTAAGCCAAGCTTTAGCTATTATTTTATTTACACTAATTGGTCGCTTAGTTTTAATGCCGATTAACTTGTTAGCGATGGCCAAAACCGTTAGTAACAAAAAGGCGATAGCTGTATTAAAGCCTGAGCTTGATGAAATAAAAAACAAATATAAAGATCAACCCAGTGCAATAGCTAAATCTACAATGGCGCTCTATAAAAAGCACAACATTAAATTTATTGATAAAAAGAGTGTGTTAAATATGGCAGGTCAAGGTTTATTTGGCTTTGGTACGTTTCAAGCTCTTCAACAAATCGTGTTTAATAGTAAGTTTGCGTGGATTGCGAGCATAGCAAAACCCGATATTGCACTTTCATTGTTGGTGGGTGTGATCACTTATTTTTCTATGGCGATGATGCCTGGAACTGCTGAGCAAACCAGTACCTTATTATTTATTATTCCAGCTGTGATTTGTGTTATTACCTTAATAAACTTCCCCTCTGCTATTGGTTTATATTGGGCAACATCAAGTGGTACAAGTTTATTGCAATCTTTATTACTCAATAATTACTTTCAAAATAAAACAGCCGGTAAAACTATTTAGTTTTAACGTATGAAAATAATATTTTTTGGCTGTTTCAATAGCCTAAAAAGTAATTGGACTATTGAAAAGCTTATGAGCAGGGGTTAATAAACGACTGCCTTTACTGTTCATTTTTCAAATTAGCTGGTTCTAATAAACTAAACGTCGGTAAGCGCCATTTGAAGCGTACCGATGCCATGCGTATTAAATACCCTACAACTAGGCTTGTAATAACGCTGATGTTGTCATCAATGTTGTAGTGGTGTAGTGCTAGATATAAACAAGCTACAATCAGTGCTACGCTGGCGTAAAGCTCATGATGTAATACTAGCGGCGCTTGGCGACAAATTAAATCACGTAATAATCCACCAAATAGGCCGGTAACAATAGCAGCGACTACACAAATACCATAGTGCAAACCCATATTAAGCCCTACTTGGCAGCCAATAATACTAAATGCGGCAAGCCCAAGGGCATCTAAACGCATAAAAATGCCTTTAAATTTAACCACCCATTTTGCAAGCCAAGTTGTAATAATACCGGCAACGCAGGTGATCAATAAATATTCTGGATGTTTTACCCAAGTTAAAGGGTAATTGCCAAGTAAAATATCGCGTACGCTGCCACCACCAATTGCAGTGGCACTGGCTACTAACATAACCCCAAACCAATCCATGTTTCTGCGCCCAGCACTCAGCGCACCGGTCATGGCTTCGGCTGTAATACCAATAATATAAACAATAGTTAATAGCATAAGATATTCACTTGAATTTTTAAGAGCAAAAATAAAAGTGCGATTGTAGAGAGAAACTAATAAAAAGACGAGTGAGAAATTACACTAAAAATGCTCAGTTTCAGATAAAAAAAACTAATGTGAAATTAACGTGTGAATTGGCTGTTAATAGCACGTTTACCTAGCGTGTAATTATAAAAAAATAAGGACAAAAGACCGTAAATAATGTAATAAAATATATGTAGTTAGCTGGAACCTCGTGCAATTAATCGTGGCGTTAGTAGGGTGCTTTGCACTTGTTCACCACGAATTAGTTTTAGTAAGTTTTCAACTAACATTTGTCCTGCAATTGTGGTGTTTTGCTCTATGGTTGTGAGTGGCGGGTTTACATAGCTGGCAATCGAAATATTATCAAAACCTATCACGGCTACATCTTTTGGCACGTTAATATTGGCTTCTTTTAAGGCGCGTATTGCACCTATAGCAATCAGATCGCTAGCTGCGAAAAGGGCATTAAAGGTAGTATTGTTGGCAATAAGCGAACGTGTGGCATGATAACCAGACTCTTCGGTCGAAATCGCATTCGCTATTTTTCGCTCGCTTAAGGTAATAGCATGTTGTTTTAACTTGTCTTTAAAGCCATTAAAACGGGCAAAAAATTCAGGGCTATGATCAGATGCATCACCAATAAAAGCGCAGTCTGTGCGGTTTTGGGAAATTAAATGCGTAGCAGCAAGTTGGCCGCCGCCATAGTTATCACAGCTAATTGTTAAATCGGCACGATTATCTACCGTTGCTCCCCAGCATACAAATTTGGTGTTTTGTTCAAGCAAGGTATTAAACTTAGGCTGAAAATCAATGTAATCGCCATAACCTAATAAAATAATACCATCAGCACGGTGACTGTCTTCGTAGTCCGCTTGCCAATCTGAGCTTGCAGATTGAAACGATACCAATAAGTCATACCCTTCTTTTGCGCAAGCACGCGTTATGCTGCCCAGCATCGCTAAAAAGAACGGATTGATTTGTGATTCATCTGCTGTGGGATCTTCAAACAGTAACAAAGCCAATGTACTACTTTGTTGAGTTCGAAGGTTACTCGCATTTTTATCTACTTTGTAGTTAAGCTGTTTGGCTACCTCAAAAACACGTTTGCGGGTTTCTTCATTAACCAATGGACTGTTGCGCAAGGCGCGCGAGACAGTGGATTGTGATACCCCTGCGTAGTGTGCAATGTCAAACGATGTAGCTTTACCTTTCATACACAACCTAACTATTTCAATTAACTAAAGTGCAAATAACTCGTGTCATTCTCGTTTATTTGCTGATTTTTACAAGCTATTTATCAGTAATTTATCAGTAATTTAAAATTTTTATTGATTCAACCCTGACACCGGTGTCATAATGCGGGTGTTTTATCATTTTGTTGTCAAAACGTATTGGCTGCCCATTTAGTTGGGCAGCATTTTTTATACTAGAGTAACTACTTTGAGGTGATAGCTCAAAGTTTATCTCATAGCGATAGCAAGACCATTGAAATTAAAATAATAAGCACGGTTATAGCTAAGTATATAAACCGCTTAGACAAAAGAGAAAACACGATGAACTCCAAGCCAAATTCAGAATTCGATCCTATCTTAGTGGCCGACATCGGCGGCACTAATGCCCGTTTTGCTTTAATTACTGCTTTTAACCTACAAGAAAAACAATTCGTTATTGAGCATAATATCATTTTCCCCAGTGCCAATTTTGGTTCATTGGAAGCGGCAATAACGCATTATTTATCTCAAGTTAGTCATATTCAACCTCGACGCGCGTGTCTAGCCGTGGCTGGACCGATAAAAGCAGGCCAAGTACATTTAACTAATTTAGGTTGGCACTTTAGTGTCGAACAAGTAAAAGCTGAGTTTAATTTAGCTCAACTGGAAGTGATCAACGATTTTGCTGCGTTTGCCTATGCAGCACCTTATTTAGATCCACAACAAAACATTGCAGTTAAAGCAGGACAAGCCGATACTGATGCAAATATTGCAGTCATGGGTCCGGGCACTGGTTTTGGTGCGGCGTGTTTAGTACGTACTAGCCAATCACGTGCTGTTTTGAGTTGTGAAGGTGGGCATATAACGTTGGCGTCAGTGAGTGAATTAGATACTCAGCTGATCATCGAGTTACGTAAGCTATTGCCACATGTATCGGTCGAAACAGTATTTTCAGGGCCGGGTATTGCTCATTTGTATCAAGCCATGGCAGCTGTAAAAGGTGTCGATGCTAAGAATTTAACCGCTGCACAAATTAGCGAATTAGCAAATAGTGGTGAATGTGCAATTTGCGATGCTACGTTAAATCAATTTTGTGATTGGATTGGCAGTGTCGCAGGCGATTTAGCACTGGCATTTGGTGCGTTAGGTGGTGTGTATATTGGTGGCGGTATTTTACCGCGTATGCAAGCTCGTTTACTTGCTAGTCGTTTTGTTGAGCGTTTTGGTGCTAAAGGGATCATGTCGCAGTATGTGAGCCAAATACCAGTGACGTTAGTCACACAAGATAATATTCCACTTATTGGTGCTGCTGCATGTTTGCACGTCAATGAGCAGTCATAATACATCGCTCATAGGGGTGTTATTGGGAAGGTTGGATGAAGAAAGTTACAATAAATAGTGTTGCAAGTTATGCTGGGGTCTCTAAAAAAACCGTGTCTCGGGTTTTAAATAATGAACCTAATGTTAGTGATGCAACCCGTGAAAAAGTTCTTAAGGTTTTTAAAGAGCTAGATTACACTCCTAACCCGATCGCCCGCGGTTTGGCGCAAAATCGTAGTTTTATTATTGGTTGCATTTACGATAACCCGAGTAAAAGTTATATCACCCAGGTGCAAACCGGTGCGCTTGCTGCGTGTCAAGAAAACAACTATAACTTGTTAATCCACCCATGTGATTTACGTGGTGATGCGTTGATCAGTAATATTGAGCATTTACTACAATCTTTCTCGTCTTGATGGCTTGGTATTGACGCCGCCATTTTCAGATTTTAAGGTATTAGTCGATTTTCTCAAAAGTAAAAAAATTCCGTATGCACGAGTTGCATCAGCAGTGCTTGAAGACGATTCAATTTCAGTACGCAGTAATGATGAGCAGGGCGCATTTGAGATCACTGAGCACTTAATTAAGCTTGGTCATAAAGCGATCGCGTTTATTAAAGGCCACCCAGATCACAGTGCCACTGAGCAGCGTTTCAAAGGTTATCGCAGAGCACTTAGTACGCACGGCATTGAATTTAATGAACGTTTGGTTGAAGAGGGTAACTTTAGTTATCATTCTGGGGTCGATAGTGCGCGCAGCATTTTAGACTTAACCCCACGTCCAACCGCGGTATTTGCATCAAATGATTACATGGCTGCGGCGGTATTAAAATTGGCAACACAACGTCAATTTAAAGTACCCGATGATATTTCTATCGCGGGGTTTGATAATGCGCCAATCGCTCGTCATATTTGGCCTGGTCTTACTACCATAGCGCAACCGGTTGAAGAAATGACTAAACAAGCGGTTACTAAACTGATTGAGCATATTGGTGATCCGCAAGAGCAACCGTATCAGGTTACGCTTGAAGCGCGATTAATCACACGCGAGTCTACCGCACAAGTTAGATAAAGGCTTTTCACAGTTGCCCGAGTTTGAGTGACGCTTACTCGGGCATTTTTTTGCTTAACAAAGTAGTCTGCATGTTGTTGCTATCTGGGTTTTTTATCCGCTCATAGGTACTTACGATTGATATCATTTAGATTATAAAAAGATATTATAATCAATAAATTAAAGTAAAAACTCCTCACATTTTCTAGCACTCCAGCAACACAATTTAGCGACCAAGCTAGATCCCCTTATGAAAAATTATTTTCGTTCATTATTTGGTCATTTAAAATATTTAAACTAAATTTATAGGATAGGGTTGACACCGGTGTCACAGTCATGCGTTAATACAGTGACACCGGTGTCAGGTTGATTGTGAGAGACAACCTGCCAACGTATACCTTTGAACGGGTAAATCAAAGATGCTCAGTGCAAGTTCATTCGTGGAGTATGCACTTGCCACTGAGCCTTTATCCTCTAACCTTAGAGATGAGTCGAATTTTATGTTACATCCTCGTATTCAAGAAGTCACCGAACGCGTCATTGAACGCAGTAAAGCTACTCGCCAAGCCTATTTAGAACGCATCAATCATGCAAAAAAACAAACAAGAGTTCGTTCTGGTTTAGGTTGTGGCAATATCGCCCATGTTATGGCTGCGTGTAGCAGTGATGATAAAGCACGTTTAAAAGCTGATGAGCAACCAAACTTAGCGATTATCAATTCATATAACGATATGCTATCTGCGCACGTGCCATACAAAGATTATCCAGATTTAATTAAAGACATTGCTACAAAGTACGATGCCACAGCTCAAGTTGCAGGCGGCGTGCCAGCCATGTGTGATGGCGTAACTCAGGGCCGTGATGGCATGGAGTTATCACTTTTTTCTCGTGATGTAATTGCGATGTCGACAGCTATTTCATTATCACACGATGTGTTTGATGGCGTATTTTGCTTAGGTGTGTGTGACAAAATTGTCCCTGGTCTATTAATTGGTGCTTTATCATTTGGTCATCTACCGGTGTACTTTTTGCCAGCAGGCCCGATGCAGTCAGGCATTCCAAATAAAGAAAAAGCCCGTATTCGTCAAAAGTTTGCTCAAGGCTTAGTAAGCCGTGATGAGCTTTTAGAAGCGGAGAGTGCGTCTTATCACAGCGCGGGTACTTGTACGTTTTACGGTACTGCAAACAGTAACCAAATGTTGATGGAAATTATGGGCTTGCACCTTCCTGGTAGCTCGTTCATCAATCCATATACAGAATTGCGTGATGGTTTAACCGGTAATGCGGTAGAAACCATGCTTAAACAATTGATTCAAAGTAAAGATGCTAATTGCTTAGCGGATGTTGTAACTGAAAAAACCATTATTAATGGTTTAGTTGGTTTGTTAGCAACGGGTGGCTCTACGAATCATGCAATTCACTTAGTGGCAATTGCCAAAGCGGCAGGCGTTGAGCTGACATGGAAAGATATGTCGGATTTATCAGAAGTGGTGCCACTGCTAACACGTATTTATCCAAATGGTTCTGCTGATGTAAATCATTTCCAAGCAGCCGGCGGCATGGGTTTCCTTATGAGAGAACTCGTTGGTGCAGGGTTCTTGCACAATGACGTTAAAACCATTGTTGGCGAAGGTCTCGAGGCGTATACCCAAGAACCACGTTTAGATACTGACAGTAACCTGATCATGACGAGCGCAACAGGCCCAAGCAAAGTTAAATGGGTACCGTGTCCAGAGAATTCATTAGACGAAGATGTGCTTCGTCCAATTGACAACCCATTCAGTAAACAAGGTGGCTTACAGTTACTAACTGGTAACTTAGGTAAAGCCGTGATCAAAGTGTCTGCGGTTGCAGTTGAACATCAAGTTGTTACAGCACCAGCAAAAGTTTTTGCTTCACAAAGTGCATTACAAGAAGCCTATACACGCGGTGAGCTAAACCAAGACTTTATTGCTGTACTGAAAGAGCAAGGTCCAAAAGCCAAAGGCATGCCAGAGCTGCATAAGCTCACGCCAGTAATGGCAACCTTGCAAGATGAAGGTTACAAAGTAGCGATCGTAACTGATGGTCGTATGTCAGGCGCATCAGGTAAAGTGCCAGCGGCAATCCACTTAGCACCAGAGGCTGTTGAAGGCGGCATTATTGCTAAGATTCAGGAAGGTGATTTAATTACTCTTGATGCACCAGCAGGTATCTTAAGAGTACATGTAAGTGATGAAGAATTAGCACAACGTGAATTACAACTTAGCGTACCTAGCTTAACGTTTGGTACGGGCCGAGAGTTGTTCACCGGATTTAGAAATATCGTAAGTAGCGCAGACATGGGCGCTAGCGCCTTTGGAATAGAATAATAATTCGCCAAACTGGGTATGAGGAACACACTATGAGCATAGAAAAAATATTATCATCGGCACCGGTAGTGCCAGTGGTGGTAATTGATAATTTAGAAGATGCAGCGCCACTAGCAAGAGCGCTATATAACGGCGGTCTAAAAGCACTTGAAATTACACTGCGTACACCGATTGCTGCAGAAGCTGTAAAGCTAATGAAAGCCGAAGTACCAGAAGCCTATGTTGGCACCGGGACTGTGGTAGATAAAGCAAGCTTTGATGCATCAGTTGCCGCAGGTGCTGATTTTATGGTGAGCCCAGGCGTAAATGATGAACTTTTAGCACTGGCAAAAGGCACTGATATTCCATTTCTACCGGGCGCCGCAACGCCAAGTGAAGTGATGAAATTAGCCAGTCACGGATTTAAGTTTTTAAAGTTCTTTCCAGCAGAAGTTGCAGGTGGAACAGCAATGCTTAAATCGATTGGTGGGCCATTACCACAAGTAACATTTTGTCCAACCGGTGGCATTAGCCTAGCAACAGCACCAAGTTACTTAGCACTTAGCAATGTTATTTGTGTTGGTGGTACCTGGATGCTAGATAAACAACTAATTGAAAATAAAGACTGGCAAGCCATTGAAGCGCTTGCTCGCCAAGCAAGTGAAGTTAAATAATTTAAGTGGAGTTTTGAAATGATTAATGTAGCAATTAATGGCTATGGCCGTATCGGTCGCAATGTTCTACGCGCGCTTTATGAGTCTGCACAAAATAATGAAATTAAAATTGTCGCAATTAACGACTTAGCACCCGCTAATGTTAATGCACATTTAACACAATATGATTCAGTGCATGGGCAATTTTCTCATAAAGTAACGCTTGCTGATAACACCATGCTGATTGGCGACGACGTTATTACTCTTACCCAAGAACGCGATCCAGCTAACCTACCATGGAAAGCATTAAACGTTGATATCGTTTTAGAATGTACGGGTTTTTTCACTAAGCGTGAAGATGCTGCAAAACATATTACAGCGGGCGCGAAAAAAGTAATCGTTTCAGCCCCTGGTACTGATTTAGATGCAACTGTTGTTCACGGTGTAAACAGTGATGTGATCACTGCAGATAGCAACATTATTTCTAATGCTTCATGTACAACTAACTGTTTAGCACCAATTGCCAAAGCAATTAACGATACAGTCGGTATTGAGCAAGGTAGCATGACGACAATCCATGCTTACACTAATGACCAAAACTTGTCAGACGTTTATCATCCTGATCTGTATCGAGCGCGAAGTGCAACGCAGTCAATGATCCCAACTAAAACTGGTGCTGCTAAAGCGGTTGGTTTAGTGTTACCTGAGCTTGCTGGTAAACTTGATGGTATGTCAGTTCGTGTACCTACAATCAACGTATCATTGGTTGATTTTACGTTTATTACAAAGCGTGAAACAACTGCTACAGAAATCAATGAAATCATGAAAGCAGCATCTGTTGGTTCTATGAAAGATATTTTACAATACAACGAGCTACCGCTTGTTTCTATTGACTTTAACCATAACCCAGCGTCGTCAATCTTTGATTCTACGCAAACGAAAGCTGATGGCAAACTAGTTAAAGTGATGGCTTGGTACGATAACGAATGGGGTTTCTCAAACCGTATGTTAGACCAAGTTAAAGCGTTAGGTCAGTACTTGTAATAAGTACTACGTAAAAATTTAGCTTTATCCAACCAAGCCGCGACTATCGCGGCTTTTTTGTGTCTAGCGCTGGGCTGTAGATATGGTATTCTGCGAGCTGTTTTAATACCAATCGACTTAAATATTTAACCATGCTAGCGAGCTAAATAAAGCGCTATCTGCGTTATGATTTTCATGTAGAACAACTACATGTCAAAATTTACGCCTTGTTATCACTGTATTTATCTGTCGCTATAAATGGTTAGTAACTTAACACGATTGGTATAAAAGGAATTACTAATGAAAAATACTCTAAAAACTCACCTGTTCCGTACTAACCACCTACAAATAGGTGAAGGTAATATTAGCGGTTATATCGGCTGCTTTTTAGCGATGCTGTCTTGTTTAGGCGTGCTCGCCTTTCATTTTCCAGAATATTTAACCACACCGGAACTGAGAAAGAGCTACAGTGTAGAATTTTTACGTCAACTGATGTTTGGTGCGCTTATCGTGGCCGGTAGTTTGGGATTACTTAACTTTGTACGTAACAAAAATAAACGTTTAGGTGCAACTGCGTGGTTTTTTATTGTGCTGGCCATTGCGTTTGGCGGCCCTAATGTTGAGGTGAATGATTTTGCTGATAACACACCCTATATAGGCCTAGACTGGTTTATATTAGATTTATTGGGTTCAACCTTAATATTTATTCTCATTGAAAAGCTGTTACCGCACCGCAAAGAACAAAAGATATTACGTAGTGAATGGCGCGGTGATCTAAACCACTTTTTTGTTAACCATTTGATTATTGGGTTTGTGTTATTAGTGACTAATCACTTTGTGCATTATGGTTTTGGTTGGGCAGTGTCAAGCACTGTGCAGGGCTACATCAGTAAATTACCTTTTATATTGCAAGTGCTGTTAATTATTTTAGTCGCTGATTTGATGCAGTACTTTGTACACCGCGCTTATCATGAAGTGCCTTATTTATGGCGTTTTCATGGTATTCATCACAGTGCAAAAGAAATGGACTGGCTTGCAGGCTCTCGCCAGCACATTTTAGAGATTTTAGTGACGCGCAGTTTAGTACTTACGCCTATTTTCGTGCTGGGTTTTTCGCAACAAGTGATCAGCTTATATGTGATAATCGTGGGTTTTCAGGCGGTATTTAACCATGCCAATGTACGGGTGAAATTTGGTTGGTTGAAATATTTATTGGTTACGCCACAGTTTCATCATTGGCATCACTCTTCAGATAAAGCGGCCATTGACCGTAATTATGCTGCGCACTTTTCATTGTTAGATTATGTTTTTGGCACAGCCGTAAAAGGCCAACAAGAATGGCCAGAAGCTTATGGCGTAGTCGGGGACTATGTACCAACTGGGATGTTAAAACAGCAGCTGTTTCCGTTTAAAAAGCAAAAATAGTCGCGATATGGGAATCCTTTCAATTTAGTGTTTTCGATAGTAGTCATATTTTATCGAGTATTGGTATGGACAGATAATAACCAAAAAATATATTGCTAAAAAAGGTACTAGTAGTAATAATTGATAACTGAAGGAATATGTATTACTAGCGACTTTTTTGAAACTAATTAAACACAAGGATTCTATTTTGCAATTTAAATCATTTTTAGTGAGCTTATCTATTTTAGCCGCAAGTGGATGCGGTGGCTCTTCTGGAGACAGTCAAGACACAAAGCCACCTGCTATTTCAGAGCAAACGTTTACGCTCAAAATAACAGCCAATGGTGTTGCCGCAGGACTTGAAGTGTCATGGATGGATAACAAAGCGAAGCTTACTGCAGACAAGGTTATTGAACTGAGCGCAACGTCAAAAACATTTGTACAACCAACCTTATTAGCTATACCAGAAAGTATCACGTGCGACACACAGCTGAGCAATACAACAACGTTGAATTATAGCCTTGCTGTTAAATGTGTATCTTCTCAGGCGAGTTTTGCGCAAACAACCCCTTATTCATACCCTGTAACTATTCGTTATGGCGAGCAAAGTATTCAGTTAAAAGACTCTCCAGTCTCGGTTCCACCACTTACAATGATTGAGCCTGAAATTACAGCGCTTGGCGGGCCACAGATTTGTGAAGTTGATGACTCCTCTAATCTTAAGTTTAAAGTAGCTTGCCGTCCTTATACTGTGGTGTATGAAAAACGTAAATTGTATTTGGTGTTTAGTGAACAAGAAAAGCAATTATTGTTTGATAACCCCGACAAAGAGCGGTTAATTGAATCTGAATATTTATGGTTTGATGAGCAAGTTTGGTTTATTACTGAAGGCGCCTCTACGCAATACAAATTACACTCTGCTTCTTTTGATAATGGCCAATTAGGTAATTATAAAATCCATGATATTAACGCTTCAAGTCTAGCTATTTCAGGCGGTAAACTATTTGCGTTAACGTCTTTTCCTGATGGTGTTTATAGTTGGCAAAGTGGTAAATGGAAAGCAGTATCTAACCTAATCAACGATGGGGTTTTGAAAAGTGAATTTATTGCAAATAATCAAGACCATTATCTAGCGCTTGAAGATAATAATGAGGTTTCATCAAAATCGTATATACAGATCATAAATGCTCAGATCCGAGGGAGAACTGTATTGAGTAAGCAGATCAGTACATTTAGTCATACACCATTTTTTGAATATGATGACATCACATTTGGTCTAGGTTTTGGTACTGATGAGCAGTTGCTTATAAATGTAATGGACGTTATACCAAGTGCGCGCGATGACGCTGTGTTTTCATTGAATAATGTACGCAATGCTACTATTTGGCAAAATGGTAATAACCAGTTCTTATTTACAAACCAAGACAGTGGCATTGAACAGTTTAAATTCACACGAGAACAAGTAGAGACAAGTACTGCATTCGATTTAACCGCGTTAAGACAAATAACTCCTGATTGGATTGGCGGCGACTTAGATACTTTACTAGCGGGTGATTTTGTTGAGACAGCATCGATAAAATATGCCGTGCTTAAATATTTACGTAAGGCTGGTACAGAGCAGTCAGAATTGCAGTTGCAATCACGGTTAAATACCACTCAACCGATCAGAGTTTATAATGAAACATGGCGCACAATTGCGAGTTATGCACGAAGTAATACTAAAAAAATAACTCCTATTGTGAGTGAACAAGGCTATTTATTGGTTTATGTAGGTGATGCGTCATCTAATCAATCTACGGGGCAACTGTGGGCCCTATCTGCGGATAAAGAGTATTTGATCAAAGCTGATGTGTCATGGGAAAGTTATTCAATGAAAGACTTTCATTTTGAGACTATTTCTGAAAAACACCTTGTGGTGTATAGCGAATTTGCCAACGAAGTCATTACAATAACGCTTGATTAACGCTATTTTATTAACCAACTGAGCTTTGGGTGAATTAGTTTGACCAAAGCTCAGTAAAGTTACTGATATTATAAAAGCATACCAGACACGAAAGCCATATAAGTAGACCAAGGCTTATTTATATTCAGTTTTATTTTATAGCTATGTAGCAAAGCAAGGCGGTAAAGCACGACTCAGAGGTAGAGTCGCGCATAAAAGTTATAGTTTTTCTATTAGTGCTTTAAGAGTTGGTCGTTGGCTCATATCTGCATTCATACATTGTTGAGCAAGTGTTCTTAGCTGTGTTGCATCGCTCGTAACTTCAGAACACACGCTCAGTAAATCATCAATTAAGCAGCCAATCGCTCTGACTTCAATACGCTGCATTTGTTGGCGCTGATAGTCGGTCAGAGAGTCTAAGTTAGTTGCTGCGCCAAAGTCACCAAACAATACTGTGTATTCATCGTTTATCATGGTGTTGTGCGCATATACATCGCCATGACTTACGTTGTTGATATGTAAGTGGGCAAGGGTGCTGACCATTTGCTTAGCTATGTGTTTAATGGCGTGAGCAGTAAACTGTGTATGCTCAAAAAAGGTATCGCGGGTGCAAGTATCAAGTGACGGCGGTAAGCCGAGGTTTTGATAGTCCTTGCTGATAAGCTCCATAACCAGACCAAGTTGCTCTGGGTTATCGATATAGGCGAGAACGTTTATTAGGTTTTTATGTTCGCCCGCTTGCAAGCAACAGTTTACTTCATCAAGTGGATAGCCATCACTGGTGATCGCGCCTTTAAACAGTTTTAACGCCACATTATTGTGCTGCCACTGTGCTAAGTGAATAATCCCAGACGCACCTTCACCAATTTTTTCAACAAGTGAAAACTCGTTTAGTTGTACGGCTGCTAATTGAACTTGTTGTAAACTTTGTGCTTTATTAAAGTCATTGCCTGCAAAAGCCAGCCAACTGAGTTTTGGTAATTCAAACAGCCAGTCATTAACATCAGTTAAGTTATTCGCAGATAAACGCACGAGTTCAAGCGCTTGGCACTGCTGCATGCTGTGTGGCAAAGTCGTTAGTCGATTACCAGCAAGGGCAAGTTTACGCAGTTGCGTAAGTTCACCAAAAGAGTCTGGCAATTGTTCAATATGGTTGTCAGTTAAAATTAACCATTGTGTCGAAAGCGGCAAACTATGCTCGGTAAATTCACTGATTTTATTGCCTTTAAATGCAATCATAATAAGGGAAGGGCATTTTGCCAATACAGCAGGAATATGCTGGAACTGATTGAATGATAAAAACACCCGCTTTAATTTAGTTAAACTAGCAAATTCGTCGGGCAAATCAGATAAGTTATTATTTGATAAATCGAGTACTTCGAGGGTATCTGCAAGGGTAAAAATTTCGTCTGGGAATGTGGTTAGCTCTTCAACTAGCTGTAAACGTTTAGTGCCAGCTAATTTACCACTACGAAGCTGTTCAACGGTATTCAAAATACAAATCCATTTATTTAGGGGTTTAACAATAAGAAAATAAAAAGGCCAATCAAGTTGGCCTTAGTCATAATTTTAGTCAATAAAATTAAAATTGTGCGTTGTGATACACGTTTTGTACGTCGTCACAATCTTCAAGCATCGCTAAAAAGCGTTCCATTACTTCTACGTCTTCGCCTGCAATTGGTGCTTCAACTTGCGGCACAAAAGAGATCAAATCTTCATCAAACTCAGTAACGCCCATTTCTTCAAGTGCGGTACGGGTGTTGTTGTACTCAGTATGCGGAGCAAAAACAGTGACTTTGCCGGCTTCAACTTCTACGTCAGTAACATCAACGTCAGCCATCATTAGTGCTTCAAGCACGGCTTCGTCATCATCGCCATCAAATACAAAAATAGCCAAATGATCAAATAGGTGAGATACCGAGTTTTGTGCACCAATTTTAGCGTTTGCTTTAGTAAAACATACACGTACATCAGCAAAGGTACGTTTGTTGTTGTCAGTTAAGCAATCAACAATGATCATGCAGTTACCAGGGCCATAGCCTTCGTAACGAGTTGCTGAGTAGTCTTCACCGCCGCCGCCTTTGGCTTTATCAATTGCGCGGTCAATTACGTGTGCTGGTACTTGATCTTTTTTAGCGCGTTCAATTAAACGACGTAGCGATAGGTTGCCATCGGGATCAATACCACCATTTTTTGCGCAAATATAAATTTCTTTACCGTACTTTGAGTAAACTTTAGTTTTAGCACCCGCAGTCTTAGCCATTGAATCTTTTTTGTTTTGGTAAGCTCTTCCCATCTGCGTTTCGCCTTAAATATGTTTTTAAAAGTATAAATTTTGTAGTGCCGTATTCTATACCCAACTCGCTTGGAAATACAGAATTCAGTGGGAATTAAAGTTGCTTTGAGTGAGCAAGCAGCACAAAAAATATAACCCGCAGTTGCGGGTTATATTTTCAATCGAAATGTATCGGGTTATTACCAAATACGTACGCGTTGATCTTCTGGTAAATACAAGGCATCACCCGGTTGTACATTGAATGCTTTGTACCATGCATCGTGGTTACGTGGTGCTTGTGCTCTAAAGCGACCGGGTGCATGTGTGCCACCACGAAGCTGGTTTAACATGCTTTGCTCAGTGCGTTTTTCTTTCCATACTTGTGCCCAGGCTAGGAAGAACCGTTGATCGCCCGTAAGGCCGTCAATAATAGGCGCTTCTTTACCGTTTAGGCTGAGTTTGTAAGCGTGATAAGCCATTGCTAACCCACCCACGTCACCGATGTTTTCACCTAAGCTATTACGACCATTAACGAAGTTACCAGGGATTGGCTCGTATTGACTGTATTGTGCAGCAAGTTGGTCGGCTTTGGCATCAAATGCAGCACGATCGGCATCTGTCCACCAGTTACGTTGTACGCCGTTAGCATCTGATTTAGAGCCTTGATCGTCAAAACCATGGCCCATTTCATGACCAATCACGGCACCAATGCCACCATAGTTTACTGCCGGATCGGCATTAGGATCGAAAAATGGTGGTTGTAGAATTGCTGCAGGGAATACAATTTCGTTAAACGAACTGTTGTAGTAAGCGTTAACACGTTGTGGTGTCATGCCCCAGCGGTTACGGTCGGTTTTTTGCAATTCTTTTGCAGCGCTTTCAGCTCGGAAAAACTCGCGGGTATTTTTGATGTTGCCCATCAAATCATTGCTACTTATGCTTAAACCATCAAATGATTGCCATACATCGGGATAGCCAATTTTAGGCACAAACGCAGCGAGTTTAGCGCGGGCATTTACTTTCGTTTCTGCTCCCATCCAGTCTAGGTTGTCAATACGTTCGCCCAGAGCTGTTCGCAGGTTTTCTACCAATGCTGACATTTGTTGTTTTGATGATTCAGGGAAGTAGCGTGCTACATACACTTTACCAATGGCAAAACCTAATGAATCAGTGCTCGACATTTGGCTGATAGCGCGTTTCCAGCGTGGGCGAGGCTCTTGCTGGCCATTTAGCTCTTTTCCGTAAAATGCGAAGTTAGTATTGAATACATCTTCAGACAGTAGCTCTGCATTAGAGCTTAGTGCGTGATAGGTTAAGTAATCTTTCCATACAGTAACATCTTCTTGATTGATCAATGCAATCATGGCTTTGATCGGCTCTGGTTGCGATACATTTAACTGTGGTACTTGGTATCCTGTTTGTTCAAAATACAGATCCCAATTAAAATCAGGGTAGCTAGAGCTCAGCTCGCTGCGTTCGATTTGATTTAGGGTAAGGTCGCGGTTACGACGTTTTTCTCGTGGCCAGTGGCCTTGTGCTATTTTGGTTTCAAGGGCTAAAATTGCCTCAGCACGTTCAGTTGTATTGTCAACACCTGCAAATTTAAGCATGTCGGCGATATGGGCTACATAAGCAGTACGAGTTTTAACAAAACGTTCAGAATCTTCAAGGTAGTAAGAACGATCTGGTAAACCTAAGCCGCCAGCGCCTAATGACATTTCATATTTATTTGGGTCTAAGCGGTTAAACCACATGCCACCACCAATAGGCGAGTTAACGCCCGTTAACCACGATTGGCCAAATAATTTGGTTAGATCATCGGTTGATGAAACGTTACTAATTTCCGTTAGTAGTGGTTTAATTGGCGACACACCAAGCTTATTAAGGGTATCGGTATCCATATACGCGTTATAGAAATCGGCAACTAACTTTTCTTCAGTATTTAAATCTTTACGGGCTGCGATCTCTTCAATAATTGCCTTAACACGCTCTTCGCTACGTTCTGCCAATCCTGCAAATGCACCGTAGCGAGTTTTATCGGCAGGCATAACGTAGTTGTCATACCATGTGCCACTGGCGTACATGAAAAAGTCATCACCTGGTTTTATGGCTTCATTGCGGGCTGTTAAATCTACCCCAAAGCCACCTAATTCAGCTTTTGCTGGCTGGGTTTCGGTACTAGGCTGTTGCGCTTGTGTTGTTTTAGGCTCTGAACAGCCGGTCAGAAATGTGGCAGCAAGTGTTGCTGCAATAAGTGTTTTTTTCATTGGACTTCCCCTGAATGTAATTTAATTATTTTTATTGCACGTTTTCTAACTCAGATTGTTATTGATAACCTAAAAACAGACAAACTTTTGAGGTGAATTACTTCTCAGTTAGGTGAAACAACAAACTACGCGGCATACAGTGTGTATCCCGCGCCGAAGATGAGTCTCCATGTTTATGCTGTTTTTTGTTGAAGTTCCCACATGCGCGCATATTCACCATTGAATTTAAGTAACTCATCATGTTTGCCTTGCTCGATCAACTGGCCCTCTTTGAGCACAATAATCGTATCTGCATCTGTTATTGTTGATAAGCGATGGGCAATAACTAAACTGGTATGATTAGAGGCTAGTGCAGACATGGCTTTTAATATTGCTTGCTCGGAATGAGAGTCTAGCGCTGATGTTGCTTCGTCAAAAATGATAATAGGGGAGCGTTTTAAAATGGCTCGGGCTATGGCAATGCGTTGTTTTTCACCGCCTGAAACTTTTAAACCTCGTTCACCAACGAGGGTTTGATCACCTTTATCTAAACTATCAATAAAGCTGCGTAAATGCGCCATATTAATAGCATTATCAATGTCTTGTGCTGTAGCATCTGGACGGCCATAAGCAATGTTGTCGCGAATGCTGGTATTAAATAACACAGTATCTTGTGGCACAATGGCAATCGCTTGTCGCAAGCTGTTGAGTGTGACGCTAGTAAGTTGTTGACCATCAATATGTATTTCACCGCTGTCAATATCATAAAAGCGATACAGTAAACGGGCTAGGGTGCTTTTTCCTGCACCGCTGGCGCCCACCACCGCGACTTTGCTGCCTGCTTTAATAGAAAAACTAAGCTGCTTAATGATAGGTCTTGATGGATGGTAGCCAAAGTTAACGTTTTTAAATTCTATATCAGCGTGTTGTATATTGAGCTGTTGTGCATTTGCTTTATCTGAAATGAGTGGTTTACGGGTTAATAGTCCGAGCATATTTTCAAGGTCGGTTAAGGCGCGGCGAATTTCTCGATAAACAAAGCCTAAAAAATTGAGCGGTAAAAATAATTGGATCATATAGGCGTTGATCATTACCAACTCACCAATAGAGAGTGTGCCTTTAACCACTTCAATACTAGCAAGCCACATTAAAGCGGTGATCGCTGCTGCTATGATCAAGGCTTGACCTGAATTAAGGGCAAGCAACGATAAGCGGTTTTTAAGCCAGGCTTGCTCCCAACTAGCTAAAAAGCCATCATATGTTTGTGCTTCATGCTTTTCATTATTAAAATATTTAACGGTTTCATAATTAAGTAAGCTGTCAATAGCACGGCTGTTACTATTATTATCGGCTTGGTTTGCTTCGCGAATAAAGCGGTTGCGCCACTGTGTTACAACAACCGTGAAGGTAATATATAAAGCCACTGCAAGCAGGGTAACTACGGCAAACCACGGCGAAAATAAAGTTGCAAAAATAATCGCAACTACGGCTATTTCAAATAAAGTTGGCACAATATTGAACATTAAAAAGCGCATTAAGAAGCTTAAGCCACTGGTGCCACGCTCTATATCACGGCTAATGCCGCCAGTTTGCCTATCAAGATGAAACGACAACTCAAGGCTGTGTAGGTGATTAAATACTTTTAGGCCAATATGGCGCATAGCATGTTCAGTTACACGACCAAACAACGCATCACGTACTTCACCAAAAAACACACTCGCAAAACGTAGTCCGCCATACAGTAACAGTAAAGCTATGGGTACGATGACTATATTTTGTAAACTTGGATCAACACTGTCGATTATTTCTTTCAGCGCCCATGGCATTAATAAAGTGGCACCCTTTGCGGCGATCAATGCCAGTGTTGCAAGTGTTACACGGCCTTTAAAAGCAACTAAGTAAGGCCACAAGGTGACAATGCTTTGCTTTAAATTCATCGCATCATGATGTTTTATTGCTTCTTGTTTACCCATTCCGCGCATATTTTCTCTAACTCTATTAAGTCTGCATTAAACTTTTTCTAGTAGCCTAGAGTATAAACTTTAACAGTTTGTATCTAGGGCTATACTACTAACAGCACATAGTACAGTTTAGGCAGCTTAAGACAATGTTTTAGAGTGGTTAATTAAACTCAGTTTTTTAACATAGAAGGGAAAGCAGATGAAAACTATCGGATACGCAGCACATCAAGCTAATACGCCATTAGAGCCATTTCATTTTGAAAGACGCGATTTGCGCGATGAAGATGTTGCGATTGAAATCTTATATTGCGGGGTGTGCCATTCAGATCTACATACCGTAAATAATGATTGGGGTGGCACCAGTTACCCAATTTTACCAGGACATGAGATTGTCGGTCGTGTCACTGAGGTTGGCAGCAAAGTGACTAAATACAAAGTTAGCGATAATGTAGCAGTTGGTTGTATGGTTGATAGCTGCCTTGAGTGTGACCAATGCCACAAAGGCGAAGAGCAATTTTGTCGCGAAGGCATGGTCGGAACTTATTCAGGAAAAGATCGTATCATTGGTGAATCAACCAAAGGTGGCTACGCCAAACACATTGTAGTGCGCGAAGAGTTTGTTTTAAACGTTCCAGAATCACTTGATCTTGCTAAGTGTGCGCCAATTTTATGCGCGGGTATTACCACGTATTCGCCGCTACGTACTTTTAATGTCGGGCCTGGTAGCCGAGTTGGCGTTATTGGCTTAGGTGGGTTAGGCCATATGGCAATTAAAATCGCTGCGGCAATGGGGGCCCATGTGACAGCTATTAGTCGATCAGATGATAAAAAACAGCAAGCGTTGGAATATGGCGCTGAAGGTTTACTGGTATCTAAAGACGAACAAGCCATGAAAGCATACGCTAATCAGTTTGATGTGATCATTAATACTATTCCAGTTAAGCATGACTTTACCCCTTATATGCCTCTATTAGATATTGATGGTACTCAAGTATTAGTAGGACAAGTGGGTGAGATGGCTGAATCAAACTCGGTGCCATTATTATTGGGGCGTCGCCGCGTGGCTGGCTCTTTGATTGGTGGTATTGCACAAACTCAAGAAATTCTTAATTTCTGTGCGCTACATAATATTTTACCGGAAGTAGAGATGATCAACATGGCAGACATTAATCAGGCTTTTGAACGCTTAAAAGAAGGTGACTTGTCTCATCGTTATGTCATTGACATGTCCTCACTTGAAGTCGCTTAATTATCGACTGTGATTTTTGGCCGTAAGTAGTTTTACTTGCGGTTTTTTTTGTTCAATTGCAAATTAGCTATTGAAATAGGGCAATTACTCCCCATTTATAATACCAGCTTACTATTTAGATAATAAAATGATCCGTTTTCGCTTAGTCCTTACTGTATTACTGCTGTTTACTGCACTTTTTAGTGTGCAGGCTAATGCTGTGAGCAACGCTGAGACTAATGTGAGCCAGCCTACCGCTTTTTTTCAGTCGGCGATGTTATGTGATTTGAGTGTTTTAGAGGTTAAGGTATTTGATACTTCAGTATCAGATAGCACCCCTTTTACCAAGAAGATACCAATTACGGCGGCTGATCAACAAACAGAAGGCGCGGGGTTTGAGTCTTTACAGCCACGCTTTTCAGCGAGTAATTCATCGTTATTTCTGTATCAAAGCCAAGTTGAGCCAAGTTATGTGGCAATATTTGAGTTTTTTGTACCTAGCCTTGCGCGCCAACTTTACTTACAACCCCTTGAACCGCCAATAACATTACCTTGGTTTGTAGCCTACGAAGGTAAAAAATCACGGATTAGTGGTTGGAAAGACGCCAACTTACAATACCGTGCAGTACTTACTTACTTCAGTTAACTCTTCCTACTAATTTTTTCGATGTTTTAGTCATTCAACTAAAGCAAATAAATTACTGCGCCTATGAGGCGAGAAACCGATGCTTGCATTGGTTTAAAGGAAGCAATATGTTAAAAAATTCATCAAAAAAACCGCAGCTACAGCGTTTTAAAATAAGCTATATGGCGATGTTTTTGGCGCTGGTATTATTAGCTATCAGTGCCTTACCAAATTTATATCCAGCAAAATCGTGGCTGCATCTGAGTACAACGCAGAGCCAGCAACATTCACAGCAGTTACTAGCGAATACTCCTTCGCAAAAATCTGTTATTGATTTTTTAAATCAACATGGGTTTCTGGTTGAGCAATCAATTCAAGTGGCGCAAAACAGCCTTTCATTAAATGTGTTACTACAAGAGCCAACCAAAAGTGCCGCAGCGCAACAAGCGTTAAAAAGTGAATTTACGCAGTTGAATGCAAAAATAGTTACGCATCAAACAAGTCCCGATTGGTTACAAAGCTTAGGATTAGCACCTATAAAATTAGGTCTTGATCTTAATGGTGGTGTGTTATTTGTTTTAGATGTTGATTTAGTGAAAGCGCAACAAGAGCAACTTGATAGTGCGTATGAACAAACTAAAACAATTATTCGTGATGAAAAAGCCAGAGGTGTTCGTGTACAAAAAAATGCCCATGGTTTTGAATTACATGCGTTGCCTGCTGCTAAAAGTGACTTAGCCGCAGTACAGGCGAATGTACTAAAGCGTTTTGAGCGTTTAATTGCAACTGCGCATTCACAGGGTAATTTAACAACGGTGGCATTTAGTTTTAGTGAACAAGGTAGTAATGCGTTTGATAAAGAAGTAATGAGTCAAACCTTAACCACTTTAAGAGGCCGTATTGAAGAATTAGGCATTACTGAAGCAGTTACCCAGCGCCAAGGTAAACAACGTATTCGTATTGAGTTACCCGGTGTACAAGATCCAAGTGAAGCAAAACGTATTATAGGTGCAACAGCGTCGCTTGATTTTTATCAGCTTAAAGAAATCGGCGGAAAAACCTTTAACCTGCAAAATGGTGGCTCGATCAATTTAGACCCAATTGCTATTTTTTCGGGACAACACATCAATAATGCCCATGCAGGGCGCGATGAATGGGGCAAGCCGCTAGTGCAACTTAGCCTTGATAGCCAAGGTGGCGAGGCGATGTCGGCATTTTCCAAACGTAATATCGGTAAACCAATGGCAACGGTGTATTCTGAATATTATAAAAATGTCAAAGGTGAAGTAGTTAAAAAAGTGAAGTGATTAATGTTGCCAATATAGCTCAACATTTGAGTAGCCAATTTAGTATTACTAATATGCAAAGCCCACAAGCGGCGCAGGATTTAGCATTGCTATTACGTGCAGGTTCATTAACTGCGCCGGTGACAATCGTACAAGAACAAACCATTGGGCCAAGCTTGGGCGCAGATAACATACATAATGGGCTCGCGGCCTTAATGTTGGGAATGGGTATTACATTAGCCTTTATGGCGCTGTGGTATCGACGTTTAGGGCTGGTGGCAAATATTGCCTTATTATTGAATTTAACAGCTTTAGTAGGATTAATGTCACTGCTGCCTGGTGTGGTGCTAACTTTACCGGGCATAGCCGAGCTGGTACTGACAATCGGTATGGCTGTTGATACTAATGTTATTATTTTTGAGCGGATCAAAGAAGAGCGCCGTAAAGGCCGAGCACCATATCAAGCGATAGAGCAGGGCTACCAACAAGCATTTGCGACAATTTTTGATGCTAATATTACCACTATGATCACGGCAATTATTTTATATGGTATTGGCTATGGGCCAATCAAAGGCTTTGCAATTACGCTGGCGTTAGGGCTAATAACTAGCGTATTTACCGGGGTGTATGTTTCTAAGGCGTTGAGTCAGACTTTGTATTTAAAATTGGCAAATAAGCGAGGAGCTCGCGCATGAGCAATTCAAATGAAAAAATGAGCACCACAACCCGCTTACGTTTATCGGGGTTGGTTTTATCTATCCTACTAGTGCTGCTCTCTGTAATAGGGGTTGCTACAAAAGGATTGAATTTCGGCCTTGATTTTACTGGTGGCTATTTAACGGAGTTTACCACTGCAGTGCCAATTAGTGAGGCTGAGCTGGCGAAAAAAATTAGTTATTATCACCATGATGACTTTGCCTTAAGCGCTCAATCTAGCCAGCACTTTCAGTTAAGAGAGGCAGAGCAAGCCAGTACATCGCCTTGGTTAGCAACGCTTACGCAAGATGAGACATTGGGTGCTGAAGTGTTGTCATCTTCTTACTTAGGCTCACAAGTTGGCGATGAATTATTTGAACAAGGCTGTTTGGCATTATTTGCGGCAATGGTTGCCGTGATGATTTATTTAGCGCTACGGTTTGAGTGGCGTTTAGCGTTGGGATCGGTTGTGGCTTTAATGCATGACGTGGTGGTGGTAGTTGGTTTATTTGCATGGTTACAGCTTGATTTTAACTTAACCGTATTAGCGAGTTTACTGGCAATCATTGGTTATTCATTAAATGATTCAATTATTGTCGGTGACAGGGTACGCGAGCTACTGCGCTTAGATTCCACAACACAACAAGCTAGCGTGAATACGGTGATCAATGAATCAATTAAGAGCACTTTGACCCGTACTTTAATCACCTCAGGCACTACTCTTGCAACAGTGGCGAGTGTGTGGTTATTGGCTGGTGCGCCGTTACAGGGGTTTTCTATCGCACTATTTGTAGGAATTGTTGTGGGAACATTATCGTCAATTTGTATTGCTGCAACGTTACCACAGTTACTTGGTTTAAGGCATGAAAACTATCAAGTTAAGGTCGATGAGCAAAGCCAAGCGTTGATGGATATGCCGTAACTGACTTTATCAACGGAAAACAAAAATGCCGCGATATACGCGGCATTGTTATTCTTTAAGTTAATTTGTTAACTTAAATTAATTGTCACAACATCAGCTGTTTCATCATCGTTAAGTACAGGTTGTTTTGGTATGTCTGGTTTATCAAGCGCAATATCGCCGCCATCAATTACTTCACCGGTTTTTAAGTTGGTGAAATCAAATAACTCATTATCTGCTAGATGCGAAGGCACAACATTTTGCATTGCAGTAAAAATACTCTCAATACGACCAGGGTGCTCAATATCCCACTGTGCAAGCATCGCTTTTGTATGTTTGCGTTGCAGATTTTCTTGTGAGCCACACAGATTACATGGAATGATAGGGTATGCTTGGCTGATAGCATATTGTTCAATATCTGTTTCTTTACAGTAGGCTAATGGACGAATTACCATGTGCTCGCCGTTATCGCTCATTAATTTAGCTGGCATGCTTTTCAGTTTGCCACCATAAAACATATTTAAGAATAGGGTTTCGATCATATCGTCGCGATGATGACCTAAGGCGATTTTAGTGGCTCCCATTTCATTTGCGGTACGGTATAAAATGCCGCGACGTAAGCGTGAGCATAGCGAACAGGTTGTTTTACCTTCAGGAATAATATCAGTCACTATACTGTAGGTGTCTTCTTCAACAATTTTGTATTCAATATTCTGAGTGTCTAAATATGCTGGCAATACATGTTCAGGAAAGCCTGGTTGCTTTTGATCAAGGTTAACAACAAACAAATCAAATTTAATAGGTGCAACACGCTGTAAATGCTGCAGCATGTCAAGTAGAGTATAACTGTCTTTTCCACCAGAGAGGCACACCATGATACGGTCGCCTTCTTCAATCATATTGAAGTCCATCACCGCTTGACCGGTTTGACGACGTAAGCGTTTTTGTAACTTAGATAAGCTATGTTGAGCTTTGGCTTGAACAGAATGCGACATTACGCCCCCTTTAGAACTATGGGTAAAATAAAGGGGCGTATTATATGCCTAAAGTTTCAATCAACAAAATTTATTTAATCTTTTGCCAGCGGGCTCACATAGCCGTCGGGTTTTAAGGCTAATACGTCACAATCAAGGCTGTCAATGACATGCTCTGCGGTGTTACCTACTAAGGCTGCACTTAATCCAGTGCGGCCAACCGTACCAATCACCACTAATTCACTATTAAGGCGCTTTGCTACATCCAGGATCACGTCCTCTGGTAAACCTTCTTCTATGACACAGTTTTGCTGGGCGATTTGATGACTAGCTGCTAACTCATGGGTCGATTCTATATGGTGCTTTTTAACCGACTCATTATAAATACTGGGGTTAAACTCAGGGATTTCAATTGCAATGTTTACCGGTGTCGCAGGGTAGGCGTTAACGATACTAAGGCTTGCGTTAGCCAGTTCACATAAAAACTGCGCATCTTGAATAATACGATGGTTTAAATCAAGGTGCTGTTGGTTTTCACTTACAGCGTTAACAGCAGCTAAAATATTACCCTGCGAAGGCCAAGCGTGTTCTTTTACCAATAATACCAGGGCTGGGCATTTACGAATTAAATGCCAATCGGTTGGAGTAAAAATTACTGACTTAAGTGTATCGTGCTGGTGAGTTCCTTTTACAACCAAATCAAACTGTTGGTCTATTACCGTATCGATGATCGCTTCATAAGTGCGATTATGCCAAACCACTTGACTGTTAATATCGACGTCTGGGTAGTGTTGCAAAATTTCATCCAGCCATAACTGACGGTCTTTAACGACGGCATTGCGCATTGCCTCGCGCTCATCGCCAGAGAGCATGGTCGTCATCTCATAGGAAAAATCATAAATGCTCATAAAGGCGGTTATACTGGCCCCGGACTTTTTGGCTAATTCGATAGAGCGAGATAAACCATGCTGAGACTCAGCGGTTGGATCAATAATGGCGAGTATTTGTTTGATGGTGTTCATAAGCTGCTCCTTTAACTACTTTATAGCTAGAGTGTAACGTATAACGTGAGTAGTTAAAGTAACAGCTAACAACTTGTTGCGCTAGATCAAGTTTATTTTGGGTGAATTGCTGCAGCTGCGGATAACCCATCACTATCTAGAATAGTGATAAATTTACCTTCCACTTTTATTAAAGCAGCTTTTTGAAAACGACTCAGTAAACGACTAATCGTTTCAACGGTTAAACCAAGGTAATTACCAATTTCACCCGGGTCATGGTAAAGCGAAACTCTTTACGAGAAAACCCGCGTTCGCCAAAGCGATTTGACAAGTTGTAGATAAAACTAGCTAAGCGCTCTTCGGCTGATTTTTTATTCAGTGACAAAAACATTTCTTGGTCGTAGTTAATTTCACTGCTCATCAGGCGCATAATCTGCTGGCGTAGTTTTGGTAATTTACCCGCTAGATCATCAAGTGTTTCAAATGGAATTTCGCATACCATTGAGGTTTCGAGCGCTTGAGAAAAGCTTTGGTGTGCCATTTTATTTATTGCATCAAAGCCGATTAAATCTCCTGCGAGGTGAAAGCCAGTAATTTGCTCGTCACCTTGCTCTGAAAGGGTGTAGGACTTAAATGAACCAGAACGAACAGCAAAAATAGCGTTCAGTGGCGCTCCTGATTCAAAAAGAAAATCCCCTTTGTGTAATGGTTTTTTACGCTCAATGATTTCATCAAGTTTATCCATTTCTTGCCCATTGAGGGTAAAAGGCAAGCACAGTTGACTTATGCTGCAGTCATTGCAGCTGATTGTGCAATTATTTTTGGCTTTGTTTTGATATAAATCCATTAGTTCAGTCCATTAAATGTTGTCACATTAATTTGTTAAGATTAATGCAGCAGCTTGTCAGTTGCAATGATAAGTAAATAAATCCCGTACCAAATAAGTACACTGCCCAGTGCTATTCGTGCCCATGGGTGATTTAATACTTTATGTAATACTTGTGCGCCCATGCCGATACTTAACATCGCGGGAAACGTACCAAGCGCGAAAAATAGCATGACTAGAGCGCCATCAAGGGCTGTGTTGCTGGTCATCGCCCAGGTTAGCGCTGAATAAACTAAACCACAGGGTAACCAACCCCATAATGCGCCATAAGCCATTGCTTTAGGTAATGAGTTGATTGGCATTATAAAACGATTTAGTTTTACCAAGTGCTGCCACACCAAGGTTTTCCCTAGCGATTCCAGCCATTGTAAGCTTGCGCCTAACCGCATGATATACAAGCCAACCAAAATCATAAACAGGCCACTTAAAAACGCTAAAATTAACGCGAACCAATGACTTTGGGTGGCAAAATGGCTGCTGATCCCAGCAACGAGCGCCCCTGCGAGCATATAACTGCCGGCACGACCGATGTTATACGCAATGGAGTACTGCAATGGTCGGGTTTTATCTGTGGCTAATTGTAAGGAGCTGGCAATACCACCACACATTGCTATGCAATGTCCGCTGCCAATAAGGCCCATGATAAAAGCGCTGACAAATAAGGGGTCAATCATTACTTTTTTTGTGCTGCTCTTTATCATCTTCAAACAAAATGCTATGACCTTGTTTGTTTAAATCTGAAAATTGTTCACCGCGAACGGCCCAAAAAAACACTCCAATCGCGATCAGTACAAATAAAATAGCAATTGGAACTAGAATATAAATTATACTCATAATTTTAATAACCTTAGTGAGTTACTGATCACAATGATGGAACTGGCAGACATCCCAATCACAGCCATCCAAGGTGCAACTAGGCCTAATGCCGCAAGCGGTAAGATTGAACCATTATAGAGCAATGAAAGCGCTAAATTTTGCTTTATTATTCGGCGTGTTTTTTTCGATACCGTCAATAAATGCTCTATAGCGGCTAAATCACTATTGAGTAATACCACATCGGCGGTGTTTTTGGAAATATCAGCGCCGGTTTCCATTGCGATAGATAAATGTGCGCTATTAAACACTGGACTGTCGTTGACACCATCTCCTACCATGGCAACAATTTCACCTTGGCTTGACCACAGCTTCACTTCGCTTTGTTTATCCTCTGGTAGACAGCCTACTTTAAAGCTATCAAGTTTGAGCTTCTTAGCAATTTGTTGCCCTGCATTTGAGGCGTCCCCAGTTAGCATGTGGCAGGTTAAGCCTTGCTGTTGTAAAGAGGTAATTAAGTTTGCAGCATTACTTTTTACTTCATCTACAAAGTAAAAATTAGCAACCGGTTGTTGATCAATGTAGAACGTTGCTTGAGCATTACTTTTTTACTGTTGAACCAACCACTTTTACCAATTGCATAGTTATGATTGTCATCTTCACCGGTGATGCCACAGCCAGGATGAATTTTAATATTCGTTAAGTCGCGCTGTGTGGGTGTGAACTCATTAAATGCAGTCGCAATAGGGTGTTCGGAGTAACTTTCAAGTTGTGCTGCAAGAGCCAAAATCTGTTTTTTAGATAAAGAATTTGCTAATAAGTCCACAGCATCTAGGCTAAAACGCCCCTGTGTTAACGTGCCTGTTTTATCAAAAGCAACGCGCGTTAATTGTGGTAGTGTTTCTAGCACATGAGACTGCTTAATGAGTATTCCTTTGCGGGTTAAGGTAGCCACCGCGCAGGTTAAGGCGGTTGGAATTGCTAAACTTAGCGCACATGGGCAAGTTGCAACAAGGACCGCAATGGTGATCCAAAAGGCATGTTCAGGGTCAACTTGATACCAGCCGATGGCGGTAAGTGAGGCAAATACCAGCAAGCAGGCAACAAACCACTGTGCCACTTTGTCGGTGATTTCCACCAGTTTAGGACGGGTGGCAAGCGCACTGTGCTGCAATTTAATTATTTGGTTTAAAAGAGTATTTTGACCAATTTTATTGATAAGGATTTCAATTACACCATCATGATTCACGGTACCGGCAAAAACTTGATGATCAATGTACTTACTAACTGGTAAATGCTCACCTGTCATCATTGCTTCATCAACGGTGGTGCTGCCAGAGCAAATAACACCATCTGCAGGAATTGTTTCTCCGGCTTTAATTAAGACTCGGTCACCGAGTTTTAATTTTTTAGCTGCAATAATATGTTCGTGGCCGTTTTCATCCAAAGTACGGGCTGTAAGTGGTAATAACTTTTGTAAGTTAGCAGTAAACTCACTGGCTTTCAGTCGAGCCCTAAACTCTAAATATTTACCTAGCAATAATAAGAAGGTGAACATACAAATTGATTCAAAATACACTTCGCCCACGGCCATCACTGTGGCGTAACTACTTGCGCCATATGCGCCAAAAATAGCCAGGGATACAGGAAGATCCATGTTTAACTGCTTGGCTTTTAAGCCATTAATTGCATTGGTTAAAAAGGGCATAGCACTGTATAAAATAACCGGTGAAGCGAGTATTAAGCTGATCCATCGAAAATACTGTTCAAAGCTTTCTTCCATGCCAGAAAACATGCCAAAGTACATGGCGAAAGCAAACATCATCACTTGCATTGTCATTAAGCCTGCTACGCCGAGCCTGCGAATGTACGATTTGGCAACTAGCTGCTTTTGACTTGCTTCAATATCGACTTGAAACGGGTAGGCCTTGTAGCCAATTTCTAATAACGATTTGATAATGTCGCTTAGTGGTGTCTGATCTTTATGCCATTGGATCATCGCACGGTTTGTTGATGTATTTACGTCAACGCGTTTGATTGCGGGTATATTTAACAGCTGCCTTTCAATCAACCATGCACAGGCGGCACAAGTGATCCCTTCAACGGTCAATAACACTTCACTGATGTCGTTGGTTTGAGAAATAAACTCGTCTTGAATATCTGGATTATCGTAACTGCTAATAAATGCTAATTGCTCTGGTACTAGCTGTTCTACTTTACCAGCGCGTACGGTTCTGAATTTATAATAATCTGTCATACCTTGAGCAACAATTGTCTCGGCAACGGTTTGACAGCCAATGCAACACATCGGTTGCGCGCTTGCGTCTATAACAACAGTCGCGCTAAAACCAGATGGTACACTTTCAAGGCAATGAAAGCAGTTATTAGACATGATAGCTTTACTACTTATATTCAGGACTTATGGTAATACTTTGCTTACTTGGCAAAGTGATGTTTTCTTTTAACTTCCAACTACCGTCTATTGGCTCAATAAATACAGTATAAGTACCATCACTATATGGATCAATAATTGCTGTAAATTCACCATTTGCATTAGGGGTTAAATGAGTACTAAAATCATGGGCCTGGATTGTACGGTGGTAAAACGATAGCTTTAAAGAATGGATATTACTGGTATCCCCTTTATTGAATTTAAAGCTTACTTTGTCTGTTTCGACGTTTAATTCCCCATGTAAATATAACGCTTTGGCTTTATCAAATTTGCTCAATTCTAAATTAATTGCTTTGCCTTTTTTATAGTAATCATCAACCACCATATCAGGGCCATTGCCGATCGCAGTTATAAAGAGGGAAATACAGCCAATGATGGCAACTAGCGGAAAAAAGATTAAAAACCACGGCCAGAAATTTTTATACCAAGGAGTAGAGGTCATAAATACACTTAATTTGTTTTGCGATAAGGGCATTTTATAGGATTTAAATTGAAAAGACTAAAAAAAGCCTCCAGATGGAGGCTTTTTTGATCTTAATTAATCTATTGAATTAAAACATTAAAATATAAACAACCCATTAACATTTTAATTATTTATCTTGCGATAAACTATAAACGTATGCAGTTAATAGGTGGATTTTTTCTTCACCTAAAATATCTTTCCACGCAGGCATAACACCGGCACGGCCGTTATTAAGTGTTTCTTCAACAGCACGTTGAGAACCACCATACAGCCAGATGTTATCAGTTAAGTTAGGTGCACCAAACGGTAAGTTATGTGCAACTGAACCTTTACCATCAGCACCATGACACGCGGCACACATTGCAAACTTAGCTGCGCCTGCTGCTGCATCTTTCTGGTTAACGGTACGACCTGATAAGCTTAGTACATGAGCAGTCATTTCTTTAACGCCTTGCTCACCCAATGCAGCACCCCAAGGTGGCATTGCAGCAATACGACCATATAAAAGTGTTTCTTTGATTTTATCTGGCGTGCCGCCATATAACCAATCTTTATCAGTTAGGTTAGGGAAGCCTTGACCACCACGAGCATCAGAACCATGACACTGTGAACAGTTTTGAGCAAATAAACGCTGACCAATTTCCAGTGCTTTTTCATCAGTAACAAGTGTTTCAATATCTTGCTGAGCATAAGCCGCAAAAATAGGACCAAAACGCTCATCTGCAGCGCGATATTCCGCATCAAGCTTTACAAATTCGCCATTCGCTTTAGCTTCTTCAACTGCTTTTTTAGATTCAGCTAAAGAGGTTATACCCTGGTTAGAACTGCTCCACTTAGCAATACCTTCCCAGTTACCTAGGCCAGGATATGCTGCTAAGTAATAAACTGACCATACAAATGTTGCAAAGAACATGTAAGTCCACCACTTAGGTAGTGGATTATTTAGTTCTTCAATACCATCAAATTCGTGCCCGCAGCTTTCACCTTCTTTAACACCAGTGTAGTTTGTTAAATTCCACACTAGTAATCCAAAAATGATAAATAAGCATGCAAGGGTTAATACAATAACCCATATACTCCAAAAGCTAGTCATTTCTCAGACCCCTTTTCCTCGTTAGAGATTGTATCATTATGTTTTTTCTCATCTTCAAAGATGACATTAGCGGCGTCTTTAAAACGTGTTTTACTACGCTTACTATATGCCCACACAACAATGACAATAAATAGTACTAAAATTACCAGAGTTAAAATGCCTCTGTATGTTCCGTAATCCATAATTAATTACTTCAAGTGCGTGCCAAGTTGTTGCAAGTAAGCAATGAGGGCTTGCATTTCTGTTGCACCCTTACCGTCATTCATAGCATCAACTTTAGCAACGTCAGCGATTAGTTCTTCATCACTACCATATCCTAAACCAGGGTGAGCTGGATTTTGTGGATTAATAGCAAATGTATCACGGAAAATTTTAAGCTTTTTCAGAGTAAGGCTAGTATCAACGCGATCCTCTGCTAACCAAGGAAAACCTGGCATGTTTGACTCAGGAACCACAGCACGTGGATTCACTAAGTGAGCATAATGCCAGTCATCCGAGTAACGTTTGCCCACACGTGCTAGGTCTGGACCAGTTCGTTTAGAACCCCATTGAAATGGGTGATCCCAAACCGACTCACCAGCAACCGAGTAGTGACCATAACGTTCAACTTCGTCACGGAAAGGGCGGATCATTTGTGAGTGACAGTTATAACAACCTTCACGTACATAGATATCACGGCCTTCCATTTCAAGCGCGTTTAGTGGGCGTAAACCATCGACTGGCTTTGTTGTATCATCTTGGAACATCAGTGGAGTTATCTCTACTAGTGCGCCGAAGCTGATAGCAAAAACAGTCAAGATAGCCATAAGGCCGATATTTTTTTCGACTATTTCATGTTTGTTTTGTGAATTATTATTGCTCATCATCTCACTCCGTTATGCTAACTGTGCTTGCGCATCTAATTTCAACGAATCATTCTTCGCAGAAATAGTACGGTAAACGTTATAAGCCATAACCAGCATGCCTACCACGATGAACACACCGCCTAGGAAGCGCATAACATAGAATGGATGTGATGCTTGAAGTGACTGCACAAAGCTGTACATTAATGTACCGTCAGCATTTACTGCGCGCCACATTAGACCTTGCATAACCCCTGAAATCCACATTGCTACAATGTATAAAACAACACCTACAGTATGTAACCAAAAGTGTGTGTTAACCAGTTTAATACTATACATACGACCTTGAGAAAATAATGCTGGGATAAGGTGGTAAATAGCACCGATAGAAATCATCGCAACCCAACCAAGTGCACCAGAATGAACATGACCAACAGTCCAATCAGTGTAATGAGAAAGGGCATTTACAGACTTGATCGCCATCATCGGGCCTTCAAAGGTAGACATACCATAGAAAGACAATGAAACAACTAAGAAGCGTAGTACTGGATCAGTACGTAGTTTATGCCATGCGCCAGATAGCGTCATGATACCGTTGATCATACCACCCCAAGAAGGAACGAATAAGATGATTGACATAACCATACCTAAACTCTGTGTCCAATCAGGAAGTGCAGTGTAGTGTAAGTGGTGAGGGCCTGCCCAAATATAAAGTGATACTAAAGCCCAAAAGTGAACAACAGATAAACGGTAAGAATAAACTGGGCGACCTGCTTGTTTTGGTACAAAGTAATACATCATACCTAAGAAACCAGCCGTTAATAAGAAACCTACAGCGTTATGACCGTACCACCACTGAACCATCGCATCTACTGCACCTGCGTAGATTGAGTATGATTTAGTTAACGATACAGGCACAGCCATACTATTTACAATGTGAAGCACTGCAACAGTAATGATAAAGCCAGCATAAAACCAGTTAGCGACATAAATGTGCGATACTTTACGCTTAGCTATGGTGCCCATAAACACAACCGCATAGGTAACCCACACTACAGCAATTAAGATATCGATTGGCCACTCAAGCTCAGCATATTCTTTTGAACTTGTTATACCTAGAGGTAGAGTGATTACCGCAAGTACGATAACTAACTGCCAACCCCAGAAGGTAAAGGCGGCTAATTTGTCTGAGAGAAGGCGCGTCTGGCAAGTACGTTGCACGACATAATATGATGTCGCGAATAGTGCACTTGTACCAAATGCGAAAATAACTGCGTTCGTGTGTAACGGACGTAGTCGAGAGTATGTTAACCATGGTGTATCAAAGTTAAGTGCTGGCCAAGCTAATTGGGCAGCAATCAGAACCCCAATACTCATGCCAACGATGCCCCAAATCACTGTCATAATAGCGAATTGGCGTACAACCTTATAGTTGTACTCAGTTTGTGATGCTACTGTTTGGCTCATTTTCTGGCTTCCGCTGCAATAAATGCGTTTAGAAATGAATTACCCACTATATAAAGTGGGGCCTACTATTATTCTTAAGTATGTTATCAAAAACCCTCAAAGCTTTGACTGCTTCAGAAAACAAACTCGAGAAACCCTTATTTTTGCGGGGAAATGATAAAATTTTTGGCCTAAAAAAGATAGGTCAATTGCATAAAATTATGACATCAATCAATTTTTCACATGCAGTTGGTTATTTTTTGATGCACTTTTGTACATTTGTGTAAGAATTTAGTTCTGTGGTTGTATTTTAACACTGCGCTGATTAGTATCAGCCTTTACTTTATCTAGGGAATATTATGCCAATTAAGCTTTTAGTTGTGTTTTTAAGCGTATTGAACCTGTTAATTGCATGTGGCCCACAATCGCTAAGTATAGAAGAGCAACGCCAAGGTGCAAGCTGTCAGCCAAATCAGTTATGCGAGTATGATAATCAGGTGAAAATTTGGTTGAGTGAGCAACAAATAACGCCAGAAACGCCTTTTGAGATAAATTTATCGTTACCAAGCTCATTGTTAGTTCACAGTGCAAAACTTGAAGGCATCACTATGTATATGGGATATATTCCGGTGTTGTTTAAGCCGCTTGACGATATTTTTGTCGCACAAAGTATGGTTGGTATTTGTTCTGAGCGCAATATGACCTGGAAATTGACACTCGAAGTTAAAAATCCACAGGGTCAACTTAAGCATGTATTTTATTACTTTGATGCGACTTATTGATATCAGTTTAATCCATATTAAATCGGAGTGTTGGTTAAGAAAGTTGCTATCCGAAGCTTAGGGCATAGAGTTACAAATGTCCGTTATCACTTATTCTACCTATCCAAACACGCTATTTTTGTTACCTTCATTTGCTAAGTATTAACTGACTTAATGCATTAACAATGCACTGGGCCCATTTCTTAATTGATCCTTTAACGGTTCAAAACACTTCAAAGCAATATTTACTGAAATAATACGCTGAATATTAAGTTGAGTATCTATTTGTAAATCAGGGTTTCTAGTTTAAGTCTCGCCTTGAATTTTTATATTTTCAGTTAAATTTATAGAGTGCGCATAAAACCACCTTATTTTGACATTAAGCTGCAATGAACAAAGCTAAACCCCACTATATTGCTATCAAAAAAGTTGCATAGAGCTTAAATACGCAAAATTATTGCATAACTATGGTTAGCAGTTGTTGGTCAGTTTTGCAGTTTTAATAAAATGATGTGATTAACTTGTGAAATTTTCTGATTTAGGTATTTTTATACGTTAATTACATATAATTACAAAGTCCATTAGTTTGATTTCATACATGTTTAAAATGTTTTTCTTTGCACTTAAGTATATGAATATAAAATGTATTAACTAGTTAACAATGAAACATTCATTAACCAATGTACCTATTGTGGGTTTATCAATAATTTCGAAGGTAATTATTAACCGCTCATTCAGATTTCATTCAGTTAAGTCCGCCTAAGTTGCCCTCGCTGACTCGATATTCTCAAATAAAACGAGCGCTACCTGAGCAAGGTATTTCTCCAACAAGTAGGGTTTCACATGAAAAAATCTATTATCGGTTTAGCTGTAGTTACAGCTATCCCTATGTTTTCAACAATGCAAGCAGTGGCTGCGGAAGATGGCGCCCAATCAATTGAAAAAATCCAAGTTACGGGCTCTCGCATTAAGCGTTCAGATATGGAAAACGCTAGCCCAGTTACATTAATTGGCGCAGATGATATTAAAGCAATGGGTGCCACAAGCATCGATAGCGTATTACAAAAAATGACCGCCACAGGCGGTGCAATGACAAACCCTGGCGTTAACAATGGTTCTGGTGGTAATGCACGTATTGATTTACGTGGACTAGGTTCTAGTAGAACATTAGTACTTGTAAACGGTCGTCGTATGATTGCCTCAGGTACTGGCGCTGCATCAACTGTTGACCTAAACACGATCCCTGTTTCAATGATCAAATCTGTAGAAGTACTTAAAGATGGTGCATCTGCTGTATATGGTACGGATGCGGTTGCAGGTGTTGTGAATATCATCCTAAAAGATGATTTCGAAGGCCTTGATATGAACGTCAACTCGGCAATCACAGGCGAAGGCGATGCAACTGAAAGTTCATTCGATTTTACAGTTGGTTCTTCATTCGATAAAGGTAACATTGTTATCGGTATGCAGTACACTGACCGTGGTAAAGCAAAGCAATCAGATCGTGATTTCTCAAGTTGTCCTATTGCAGAAGGTGCTAACGGTCTAAATTGTAACGGTGGTTCTCCATACAGCCCAGGTGGCCATATTTGGCAAGGTGGTGTAATTGGTGATGTAAATGAAGATGGTTCAACAGTTGATGCTGATGGTAACCCTGTTACTTCAGGTCTTGCCCCAACCGATGATGGTTTAGGCGGCCTTGGTGGACTCCATCCGTATACAGATTCAGACCTTTATAACTTTGCGCCAGATAGCTACTTATACACGCCAATGGAGCGTTTGAACTTAACTGGCCTTGCAAGTTATGAAATTTCAAACGATACACGTGTATTTACGGAATTTACCTACACAAAACGTTGGTCGCAACAGCAAATGGCTGCACAGCCAGTATGGTTTGATTTCAAGTACAATGAAAATATGGGCGATTCATTACTTGGTCAAACTTATGTAGGTAAAGTTGACCGCAATGGCGATGGTCTTGCAGATCGTGATGCAGACGGTAAATATATTACTGACACATTAAATTACGCATATGGTGATGATATCTCTTATGGGCGTCGTATGTCAGACACTGGCCCTCGTTATTTCGAACAGTCAGTAGACACTGTTCGTGCGGTAATTGGTGCAGAAGGTTTTGTAGGTGATTACTCATGGGATGTGTCAGCTAACTTCGGTCGTAACGATTCTGTTGATAAGACAGCCAACCTTCACAATATGGGTGCTATCCAAGAACAAATCACTGAAGGTACATTTAACCCGCTTGATCAAGCTGCATGGACATCTGAAGATTTCCGTAAAAATGTTTACACTGAAGTAAACAATGGTGGTAGTCAGTTATTTATAGTTTCAGCATCTGTATCAGGTGAAATGTTTGAATTACCAGCAGGTTATGCTGCTTTTGCTGCGGGCGTTGAGCACCGTCAAGAGAAAGCATGGTACACACCAGATTCACTAACAGCGCAAGGCCTTGCAAATGACCCTATGGTTGAACCAACCGCTGGCGGCTTTGACGTAAATGAAGCGTATGTTGAATTTGCAATCCCATTACTTGCTGATGCACCATTTGCTCAAAACGTAGAGCTTAGCGCTGCAATCCGTGCGTTTGATTACAGCACATTTGGTTCTGACGAAACATGGAAGCTAGGTTTAACATGGAAAGCAAATGACGAACTAATGTTCCGTAGTGTAGTATCTACAGCATTCCGAGCACCAACCGTTTCTGAGCTTTATTCAGGTAATTCACCTTCTTTTGAACGTGTAACTTTCCCTGGTGCACAAGATCAAGCTGAAGTAACAGTAGGTGGTAACTCATTACTTACTCCTGAAGAAGCGGATACTTTCACAGCAGGTATCGTATACGAGCCAGAGTGGTTTGACGGCTTCCAGCATGACAATTGATTATTACAAAATTGAGATTGATAATGCGATTGCATCAGTTAACGAGCAATATATTGTCGATCAATGTTTAGCAACAACTGCAAATGCTGATTCTGTATTATGTCAGTCAGCTAATATCGGCATGGATAGCACAGGTCGAATTAGTTTCAACAATCAGCTGCAAAATGTTGGTGCTGAGGAAACGTCTGGCGTAGATTTAAACTTATCATATAGCTTTGAAGTTGCAGGCCTTAACTGGAAAGCAGGTTTAGACACTACTTACCTAGACGAGTATGTTGTAACTGTTCTTGATGATACTGTTGATTACGCTGGTTTGATAACTTCAAACATTGGTGGCTATGCAGATCTTAAGTCTAACTTTACACTAAATGCAGCTGGCGACAACTGGGATGCACAGTATCAAGCTCGTTACATCTCTGGTATGGATAGTTACTCATGTATCGGTAAAGACACGTGTTATGCGCCGTCTACACCAACTGTTATCTACCATGACATCAGTGGTTCATACATGATCAATGAAACTGTTGCATTATCTGCAGGTGTAAACAACTTATTTGATAAGCAACCTCCTTACTACACAGGTAATAATGATTCAAACACTGACCCGTACACATACGATGTACTGGGTCGTCGTTTCTTCGCTGGTGTGAATGTTAAATTCTAATTAGAAAGAATATTGGATTCTTATGAAGGCCTAGTTTACTAGGCCTTTTTTATTGAACAAATGAAAGTGTGGCAGTAAACTAGATGCATCTTTTTACTTATTAGGAGAGCTGATTGCTAAAACAGGATGAAAACTTATCCTTTATAATTGAACCTGAATTGAGCCCGCGCTCTGAACAGCGCATTGATATGTACTTTTCTATTCCGAATGAAATGGGCATCAATCCGCAAACGTTAACAGAAGAATCGTATTTTAATAACCACTTCAAATCGTATTTAGCGTATAACGCCAATAATATCCATTTACCTTTAGTGCGCAGTCGCTTTGTTAGTAAAAATAAAGGTGAACAACAAGACTATCGGCAAAACCTCAATTTGTATTGTTATCAAGTCCGCCTAGCGATTGATACTGATATCAAAGATACAATAAAGATTGAAGAAGTTGATGAGTTTTATCAGCGCGCTATTGAATTATGTGAACAAAGTCAAAGCTTACTTAAAAAGCTAAGGCGTTACACACCTGATGATGAAAAACTGATCTCGTTTTATACCAATGCAGATAACTATCTGAGTTGGCATATTGAGCAGTCGTTTTTAAAATTACTTGACGAAGGGCCACGTAGCAGTGATTACGCGAAAGAGCGTAATGATCTGATGAATTTTTGTAAAGCCGAGCAAGATTATCGACATGAGCTGCAATATAACTCGGAATCAACCCTTCAGGATGCAAACCGGATCACCAATAAGATGCGTCTTCTACAGCGTTTGATTGAGCATGGTGTGGTGTTAAATCGTAATACTCGTTACCTTAATAGTTATTTAAAACGATTGGTTAAAGGAACCGTTACAGCGATTATAATGGCGCTTGTTATGGTTGTGGTTCTGAATGCGCGGATCTCATTTACCGAAGTGACTGCAACATTAGTGATCATTTTGGGCGCTATTTACGGGATGCGAGAAATTTTTAAAGAAGACATAACACGAGTTATTTGGCGAGCTATTGTGAAAGGGCGCCCAAAATGGCGATTTCAATTTCGAAATAGTGTAACCAAGGATAAAATAGCTACACAATACATCTGGCTTGAATATACACGCTTTAAACATATTCCAGAGGATGTACGAAAAATATTTTCAAAACGACGTCAACAAAATAAACAAGCAGCGCAATGGCTGCACTTTGCCAGTGAAATACGGGTTAATGCAAAAGAGTTCTTACCTGGTTATGATAGCTTGCAACAGACCTTGCAGTTTAGTTTAGCGGCGTTTGCGCGGAACTTAAAAAAAGGCGAAGGTAAACTGTATCATCTTGATAATAATAAAATATCTAAACAAAGTGTGGAGCGGCGCTATCAACTAAATGTAGTGCTTTCATATCAAAATGACGAAGAGATAAAGTACCAGCGTTATAAAATCACCTTAAATAGAAGTAAAATAGTTAGCATTGAACTGATTTATAGCGAAATGGAATAAATGTTGTCGTCGATTTTCTTATCTATCAGGTATTATCTCCCTCTTTTTACACAGCTTGAGGGGAGTGATATGCGCTTTCTGATTTCAGGATGGCCGCAACCAGTCAATGTCCACCACGTAAACCGATGAGTAAAATCATCTGGTCTTTAATTGGGTCATTTTTAGGCATTTATTTAGTTGCAATAATTGGCAAAAGCTTACAGTTTGATCCGTTAACTAATTTATTTTTAATTGGTTCTTTAGGTGCAACTGCTGTGCTTGTTTACGGTGCGCCATTGGCAGAGTTTTCTCAACCGCGTAATCTTATTGGCGGTCATGTTCTCAGTGCGTTGGTGGGTGTTACTGTGGCAAAACTGCTAACTGCCGATTTAATGTTGGCAAGTGCTTTGGCTGTTTCACTATCAGTTGCGGTTATGCACTTAACGCGTACTTTGCATCCACCGGGTGGCGCTACTGCTTTGATTGCGGTTATTGGTGGTAGCGGTATACAACAGCTAGGTTATTACTATGTCGTAAGCCCTGTATTGTTTGGTACGACAATTATGCTGTTAGTTGGGTTGCTAGTTAATAATTTATCACGTAACCCTAAGCGTCATTATCCTGTCTATTGGTGGTAATAACTGTCAGTAGGTGGCAACATCGTTACTACCTACTGCAATGGTTTATTTTTCTAAACCAGTTTTACTATACAAAGATACTTTGTTTGATACCAAGGTTATTTCAATGTTTTTACTGTCATCGCCCCATGTGCAATTTGTGTGTAGGGTTTTTCTACACAATTATCAGCGCTTCCTAAAATTGCTTCTACTGCAGTTTTGTCCATGCCAATTTCGATTTTCTCGTAATTATCTAAGTTTACTTTTGAGCAAGCTGCTAGGCTTAATGTTGCAGCAATAATTAAAAGTTTTTTCATTCGGTCATCTTCCTTTATTTAGTGGTTAAATTTTCTAATTTGTACAATCATGCCCATTTTTGGATGATCAAAATAATGAATGTCGCCACTTATCACACGTTTGAATTGTGAGAACCGAGCGTGTTGGATTTCACCAGTTACTTGGATTTCATTTACGTCAAAGCTGGCATTAATAAATAAATAATGGCGCAAATAAATATTAAAAGTGCCATCTAATTCCCACTTATCTGCATTTTGCTCAATTGCAGGGGCTATGAACTGATTAGGACTGACTAAACTAATAAAGTCATTATTTGTATACTGTGGCGTTTGCGCAATCACAGGTGCGTGCAATAATTTACCACCAAACAGTTTAATACTTTCAGAACGAGATTGGCTCGCCCCTTCAAAACGCCACCCGGTGTGAAGTATAGGTTTGAGGCCTTTACGCAGTAGTTCTTGTTGCTGTGATGTAAATTGTAGCTGTTCGGGAGCAAGTAAGTAGGTTTGCTCCATATCATCTTTAACAGGCGCTAATGGGCTCAGTGGTAACACTGAATAACTGCGCAGGTAATCGATGTTGTTATCGCACAAATTAGAGCGGTTTACACCAATCACAGAATCGGTTAACGACTGTGAATTAAAGCGAGTGTCGCCGTTGATACATTCCTGCTTAGCTTGTTCAATATAAAGTGGTGTCAGTAAATCAATGCTACGTTTAGCGTTAATTGGTTCTTTAGCTAAGCTAAAGTCTTCTTGCAAATAAGGGGCTGGGCGCTGTTTGAATATCAGTATTTCTACTTCAAACCAACGTTCTGCAAATGCTGTGCTACTAAATACACAGCATAGTAGGATAAGAGATTTTTTAAGCAACATTAATGGCTAACCTTTTTTCGAAATCCGCAATCATTGCAGTGACCATTTTTAAGCGTTCGCGGGCATTCGCTTCATTGATCGCAAAGCGCAACTTATTTGCACCATCCATTTTATACACCTTAGGTGCACTTTGTATCAAACCTATAATGAAGCTAGGGTTAACCTTAGTATGTTGACTAAACTCAAAATAGCCACCTTTTGGATTTGCTTCAATTTTTTTGATGCCTAATTCGCTGGCTTTGAGTTTCAGTTGCTGCAAACTAAATAGGTTTTTAGTTGCATCAGGCAGCAGACCGAAGCGATCAATCAGCTCAACTTGTAATTCGTCCATATCATCTAGGTTAGCGCAGCTGGCAACCCGTTTGTAAATACCTAGTCGCGCATTTACATCGTGAATATAATCTTCAGGGAGTAAAGCGGCTAATTTTAAGTCCACTTCACTTTGTTGTTGTAGCAAGTTATCAAGGGTAGGCTCCTTGCCTTCACGAAGAGATTTCACAGCTTGCTCAAGCATTTCCATATATAAGCTAAAGCCGATGGTTTGCATTTGTCCTGATTGATCATCACCAAGCAACTCACCAGCACCACGGATCTCTAAATCGTGGGTTGCGAGTGCAAAACCGGCACCTAAATCTTCCAGTGACTCGATGGCTTCAAGGCGTTTTACAGCATCTTTCGACAGCCCTTTAGGATTACCCGTTAATAAGTAAGCATAAGCTTGATGATGGCTGCGACCAACTCGACCCCGTAACTGATGTAACTGCGCTAAGCCTAGTTTATCGGCTCTATCCATAATAATTGTATTGGCTGTGGGGATATCAATTCCCGTTTCAATGATGGTAGTACATACGAGTACGTTGTATTTCTGGTGGTAAAATTCGCTCATCAGTTGTTCTAAATCACGTTCGCGCATTTGGCCATGGGCAGAAGCGACGCTTGCCTCAGGTACCCACTCACTAATTTCTTCTGCCACGCGGTCAATAGTTTCAACGTTATTATGTAAAAAGTATACTTGGCCACCGCGCTTTATTTCCCGCAATACCGCCTCTCTGATCAAATCTGCATCGCGTTGACGAACAAATGTTTTAACCGCTAAGCGTTTTGCAGGAGGGGTCGCGATGATTGAAAGATCACGCATACCACTCATGGCCATATTTAATGTACGTGGGATTGGTGTTGCAGTGAGTGTTAAAATGTCAACATCGGCACGCAGTGATTTTATCTTCTCTTTTTGACGTACCCCAAACCGGTGTTCTTCATCGACAATGAGCAAGCCAAGATCTTTAAATATAATATCGGCTTGGATCAATTTGTGAGTACCAATGACGATGTCCAAGGTACCTTTAGCCATTTTTTCTAGGGTGTCTTTTTGTTCTTTAGGCGAATTAAAGCGAGACAGCACACCGACTTCAATGGGTAAGTCGGCAAATCGATCTTTAAAGTTTTCAAAGTGTTGTTGTGCAAGCAAGGTAGTTGGTACTAAAACCGCTACTTGTTTATTGTCGTTTACAGCAACAAAGGCGGCGCGCATCGCAACTTCAGTTTTGCCAAAACCTACATCACCACAGACTAACCTATCCATTGCTTGTTTACTTTGCATATCACCTAGCACAGCTTCGATAGCGTTACGCTGATCGTCAGTTTCTTCAAATGGAAACCCATCACTAAATACGCGATAAGCAGCACCATCAAGGGCAAATGCATTACCAGCTTTAGCTTGACGCTGGGCGTAAATATCGAGTAATTCAGCGGCCACATCACGTACCTTTTCAGCCGCGCGTTTTTTCGCTTTCTCCCAAGCATCAGATCCCAGTTTATGCAGCGGTGCACTGGCTTCTTCGCCACCAGAATAACGACTGAGCATATGCAGGGCTGACACTGGCACATACAACTTTGCTTCATTGGCATAGGTAATGGTTACAAACTCAGTGATCAGTCCCGCCGCATCAATCGTTTGCAGACCTTGGTAGCGGCCTACACCGTGGTCCAAGTGTACAATCGGTTGGCCAACTTTAAGTTCAGCTAAGTTACGGATGAGCGCATCTTGGCTAGCTTCGTATTTATGTTTACGACGGCGACGCTGGGATACTTTAATGCCAAGTAATTCTTGTTCAGTAACTATGGATAATGCGGGCTTTGTACCAAGTACTACACTTTGTTCTAGTGGGCTGACAATTAAGCCAACATCGCTACTGCTATTTACAAATTCATCGAATGATGAAAACTCTTTAAACTTTAAGCCGCTGGGTTTAAGTATAGCGAGCAGAGATTCACGGCGACCATCGGATTCTACTGACAGTAAGATACGGCCTTTTTGTTTCTTTTGCGCTGCTACATAATTTATAAATGCTTGATAGGGTTCATGTAGTTTATGATCAATGCGTATTGCGGGTAACTCGCTGGTGACTAGATTTTTATTGCCTGCTTTTGTCGCGAGTTTTGCTTGCGATAACCGAATGCGAGCAAAGTTGCCTAAATTTTCAAACAGTTCATTAATGGGTTGATAAAGTGCAACTGGCTCAAGTAACGGGCGCAATGGATCGACTCGACGGTTTTCATAACGCACATTAATATCATGCCAAAAATGCTCCGCAGCATCTTCTAAATCTCCTAGTTGCATCACTGTTGCAGTATCTGGCAGGTAATCAAAGATAGTGGCTAATTGCTCAAAAAACAGCGGCATATAATATTCGATACCAGCAGGCCAATTGCCTTTGGTCACTTGCATATACACGGAATCTTGCGATGAGCTGGCACCAAATTTTTCACGGTAGTTTATTCTAAATCGTTCAATATCGGCTTCGTTGGTAGGGAACTCATGAGCAGGTAGTAATTCAATTTTATCGACTTTTTCATCCGAGCGTTGGCTTTCAACATCAAATAAACGAATGGTATCAAGTTCGTCATCAAGAAAATCGAGTCTAAATGGATGCGGACTGCCCATTGGATATAAATCAACAATCGAGCCACGAATGGCGTATTCACCATGCTCCATGACTTGTTGCACATGCAAATAGCCTGCTTGCTCTAAGTTACTGCGAAGTTTGTGGGTATCGAGAATATCACCGACTTTAAAATTAATGGTTGAACCATAAATAAACGAAGCAGGGGCGGTACGTAGCATCAAGGTAGACACAGGCACAATTAATACACTTTGTTGTTCTTTTTTTAAAGTATTTAAGGTGGCTAAGCGCGATGAAATTATATCTTGATGGGGTGAGAAATGATCGTAAGGCAACGTTTCCCAATCAGGGAATATCATTACTGGATGCTCGGGTAGCAAGCACTCCAACTCTGTTTCAAGGCGCAATGCACTGGGTGTATCAGGGGTAACAATAAGCACTAAGCCATCTTGTTGTTTAACCCCTTGTGCAATGGCAATACTTAAACCACTGCCAGTGAGTTGCCCCCATTGAATTTTATCTTTTTGAGATTTTACCCAAGGCAAGGCTGCCCATTGCGCAAACGCCATTTACTACTCCTTTAATGCGCCTCTAGTGAGGCGCTAATTTATTCTTAATCGCGATATATTTTGGTTAAATCGTGGTAATGATCTATACGACGGTCGCGTAGGTACGGCCAAATGCGTCTTACATTTTCAGAACGCTTTTGATCAAGTTCAACAAGTAACAGTTGCTCATCAGTGTTGTTGGCTTCTGCTAGCAGTTCACCTTGAGGACCCGCTATAAACGAGTTACCCCAAAATTGAATACCTTCACTTTGACCACTTGGATCACTTTCATGACCGACACGATTACAACTAATCACGGGTACGCCATTGGCAACCGCATGTGCGCGTTGCGATATTACCCAAGCATCTTTTTGACGTGTTTTCTCGCCTTCGTCATCACGTGGATCCCAGCCAATTGCGGTTGGGTAAATTAATAGTTCAGCACCGGCCATTGCCATTAAACGCGCAGCCTCTGGAAACCATTGATCCCAACACACTAAGACACCAAGTTTGCCGACAGAAGTTTGAATTGGTTCGAAACCTAAATCACCCGGAGTGAAATAAAACTTTTCGTAAAAGCCTGGATCGTCAGGGATATGCATTTTACGGTATTTACCCGCAATTGTGCCGTCTTTTTCAAGCACTACCGCAGTATTGTGATAAAGCCCTGTGGCACGTTTTTCAAATAAAGAGGCAACAATAACAATGCTTAATTCTTTTGCAAGCTCAGCTAAAGTGTCGCTACTTGGGCCCGGAATAGTCTCTGCCAAATCAAATACATCAACATCTTCGGTTTGACAAAAGTACAGACTGCGATGTAATTCTTGTAACACCACCAGTTGTGCACCTTGGCTTGCGGCATCGCGAATACCGGCAATTGATTTTGCCATGTTTTGTGCGGCATTATCACTGTTACTTTGCTGCACTAAGGCAACGGTTAAATTTGCAGGGCTGCTCATAATGATGCTCCAGCTAAAAATCCACGGGGTAATTGCATAGTAATGCAGTGTAAACTACCAAATTGATGAATAATTGGTAAGCAGTTTACGCCTATTATTTGATGCTCAGGGTAGGCCGTTTGAATTTGTGCTAAGGCTAATTCGTCATTGGCATCAGCATAAATAGGCACAAGTACAGCTCCATTAATGATTAAATAATTTGCGTAGGTGGCAGGTAACCTGTCGCCATCATCATTAAATACGGCTTTTGGCCATGGTAAATCAATTAAGGTATAAGGTTTACCTGTTGTTGCTTTAAAACCTTGTAACTGCTTTTCCATGGCATCAAGAGCGCTGAAGTGTTGGTCATTTTTATCATCACACTTTACATACACTAAGGTATCATTAGGCGCAAAACGCACTAAAGTGTCGATATGACTGTCGGTATCGTCACCAGCTAAATAGCCATGATCAACCCATAAAAAGTCGGTGGCGCCAAGTTGTTCACGCAAGCACTGTTCAATGTCTTGTTGGGTTAGATCTGGATTACGATTTGGATTAAGCAAACATTCACTGGTGGTCAATAGTACACCGTGTTGATCAATCTCTACACCGCCACCTTCAAGAACCAAATCAAGCGCTTGGTATTGATTGCGCGTATCGGCAAGTTGTTTAACTAGTACCGCATTAATTTTATTATCTAATTCACTGGTAAATTTATTACCCCAGCCATTAAAGATAAAATCAACAATTTTTAGTTGGCTATTATCAGCAACTGCGGCGCAGGTTAATGGGCCATGATCACGTGCCCACGTATCGTTACAGGGAGTAACAACAAAATGCACGCGGCTCAAATCAACAGCGTTGTTGCGCAATAATTGGCTAATGTGTGTTTTTAAGGCTTCATCATGAGCGATGATCACTAATTGCTCTGCATTACAAATATGCTGACATAATTGCACGTATACAGGCTCTACAGCGGTTAAATTGTCGCACCAATCAGTGGCTTGGTGTGGCCAAGTGAGCATAACGGCGTCTTGCTCAGCCCATTCGGGTAAAAGTCTAAAGTTCATGAATTTAATAAACAAACAAAGGTGCTATTAGTTTAGCATTTCAACTATAGCCAAGCCACTTCAAAATGAGGGTTGCTAGTAGCTATATTATTCTGGTTTTGTTGGCTCTGTTGTGTCTTGGGTATCAAAGTTGTCGCTTTCATGTTGCAGCAGCTGACGCTTTTTCAGTTGTCTGGTTTGTGCATGTAAACTAGCACGTACCACAAGTTCTTGATCAGTATCGCGGATGGCTTTAAAAAGTAGGGTGTATTGGTAGTATTCATCGTCAATCTTATTAACTGCAACTACCTCGGTGTAACAATAAATAGCAGAGGCTTCATGCTGTAAAAATAATTTAGTGCGAAATGCTTGGCCAATAGAGTAGACTTTTGTATCGGTTAGTTTGACACCGCCACCGCCGTAGCTATCACAATAAATGGCGTTATCTTCGGGCTGCTCTGAGGCCAATATATGGCTCATGATCAAGTCGATTTTACGCGATTGTGCTTGTAAAAATACGGCAAGCTCTTGTGCCAAATCACCAAGGCTACGCAATGGTCTTAACGAGCTTTGCTCTAATTCACTAACCTCATTGGCCAATTTAAATAACGGTGGGATATCTGCTTCTAGTTGCGCTAAGGTAGTAGGCACTTTGCTATCGTCAACAGCAAATAAATTTACTCGATTACTTTCATCAATCTGAAAGTACTGCTCAAACTCGGTTAATTTTTCACTATTCATCATAAGGCTCCTCGACGCAATAGTTTAATAGTAGCGCCGACAGTATAAAATTGCTAGTTATCAAATTACCATAAAAAAGGGCAAACCACTGTTTGCCCTTATATTTTTGTAGCTGAGCTTAAATCATAAATTACCCTCTTGGGTGTCGACATGTTCACGCTTGTGGTGGCTTGCAATTTCATCGGATAAATCTGCTCGCGAGCGTTTTTCAGTAAGTTTGCGCTCAGTTAACCAATAAAAGAACAGTGGTACAAAGAACACGGCAAGGAAGGTTGCTGCCATCATGCCGCCCATAACGCCAGTACCAACGCTATGACGTGCACCTGCACCGGCGCCTGAGCTCAATACTAATGGCACTACACCTAAAATAAAGGCCATCGAAGTCATGATGATGGGTCTAAATCGAAGACGGGCAGCTTCAAGTGCTGCAGCGCTTGCGCTCCAACCTTGTTGATGTTTCATCAATGCATATTCAACAATCAAAATGGCATTTTTACTGGCTAAACCAAGTAAGGTCACTAAGCCGATTTGGAAGTACACATCGTTAGTCATGCCTACTAACCAGATTGATACCAATGCGCCAAAGGTTCCAAATGGCAATGCTAGCATCACCGAGAGTGGCAATGACCAACGCTCATACAGTGCTGCAAGGATTAAGAAAACCATGATCACCGCAAGGCCTAAAGCAATTCCTGTGGTACCTGAGCTGCGTTTTTCTTGATACGCAGAGCCGGTCCAGTCGTAGGTCATATCAGGTGGTAATACTGCTTTTGCAATACGTTCAACTTCAGCAATTGCTTGGCCAGAGCTGTAACCAGGTGCAGCATTACCGAGCAGTTTTACCGCAGGCAAGTTATTATAACGATTTAGACTTTCTGGTCCGCGACTATATTCAATATTAGTAAACGCAGACATAGGAACCATAGTACCTTGACTATTTTTTACATAAATTCGTCCAATGTCATCAGGCTTCATTCTAAATTCAGCTTCTGCTGACATAAGTACTTGCCAAGCTCGGCCAAACTTATTGAAGTCGTTCACATAATATGTACCCAGTGTGCCGGCAAGGGCTGTAAAGGCATCGTCAATTTCAATGCCCATCGCGCGGGCTTGTTCACGATCTACATCAACTTTAAGTTGCGGTGCATTTGGTCGCCACAACGTTTGTAGGCCACTTAAAATAGGGCTTTTTTGTGCTTCAGCCATCATTGAGCCCATGGCTTGTTGCAGTTTTTCTGGGCCACCTGCGCCTTTGTTTTGAATATAAAATTCAAATCCGCCAGTGCTCCCTAAACCAAAAATAGCAGGGGGGTTAAACGCTAAAACAAGTGCTTCGTTGATATGCGCAGTTTTCATAAACAGCTCATTAACCAAACTTTTAGTATCAATCTCTCGTTCATCCCAATGTTTTTGGGTGACGAATAAGGTGGCTGCACTGTTTTTATAACCGCCGCCAATAAAATCAAAGCCTGTAAATGCCACCACATTTTCATTGGCAGGATTAGATTGTACGGCGCTAATAACTTCAGCCACTACTTTTTCTGTACGCTCAAGGGATGAGCCATCAGGTAAGAAAATAGCTGAAATATAGTAGCCTTGGTCCTCATCAGGCACTAATGAACCTGGAGTGCTTTTCCAAAGGCCAATGGTAATTGACACCATACCAATCATCAGCAATAAACCTAATGCGCCACGGCGCACCATAAAACCAACAGCACCCACATACTTACTGGTTATTTTAGTAAATACACGGTTGAACCATAAAAAGAAGCTTGCGGTTTGTTTATGCTCTTGTTTTAAAATAAGCACACATAAAGCAGGGGTCATTGTTAGTGCAACTATGCCAGATAAGCTCACAGCAATTGAAATGGTGATCGCAAACTGACGGAATAGTTCGCCAGTTAAGCCACCTAGAAATGCAATTGGCACAAACACTGAGCAAAGTACTAGAACAATAGCAACAACAGGTCCTGATACTTCTTTCATTGCTTTTATTGCGGCTTCATGGGCGCTCACATGCTCTTCGTGCATGATACGCTCTACGTTTTCAAGTACCACTATGGCGTCATCCACTACGATACCAATAGACAGTACCATACCAAATAAAGTCAATGAGTTAATAGAATAACCAAGCATATACATGCCAGCAAACGTACCAAGTAATGACACCGGTACGGCAAGAGTTGGGATCAGTGTGGCGCGCCAATTTTGTAAAAATAAGAACACCACTAAGAAAACCAGCACCATTGCTTCAAGTAGTGTTTTCACTACTTCGCGGATCGAGACTTCAACAAAACGGGTGGTATCGTACGAATTTAAGTGAGCAAGTCCAGTGGGAAATTGCTGAGTTAACTCTGCTAATACGCCATTAACTTCTGCTGCTACATCAAGTGCATTGGCACCAGGTTGTAGGAAAATACCTAATAATACTGCTTCTTTGCCGTTGATAGTGCCTCTGAAGTTATAATCTTTTGCACCAAGTTCAACACGGGCAATGTCTTTTAAACGTAAGCTACTGCCATCAAGGTTTGAACGAATAATGATTTCTTCAAATTGTTCAGGCTCTGATAAACGCCCTTGAGCGGTAACACTGTAAACCAGCTCTTGCGCTGATTGTGAAGTGGGGGTTGCACCAATCGAACCTGCTGCATATTGAGAGTTTTGGCTGCGAACTGCCCCTGCGACTTCTTCAACAGTAACACCGAGCTGACTCATTACATCAGGGCGCAGCCAAATACGCATGGCGTAATCTTTCGCGCCAAAAATTTGTACGCTCGTTGTACCAGGAACACGTTTAATACGGTCTAAAATATTCAGGGTGACATAGTTTGAAGTCCATAGACTATCACGAGTGCCGTCCGGTGAATAAAACGCATGAACTTGCAAAAAACTCGATGAACCTTTTTGCACCACCACGCCTTGGCGCCGTGTTTCTTCAGGTAAACGAGCTTCAACTTGCTTTACACGGTTATTGACGTTAACTGCTGCTTGGTCAATATCGGTGCCAATTTCAAACGTTATTTCAATGGTTGTTGCACCAGAGCTTGTCGAGGTTGAAGACATATACATCATGCCTTCAACACCGGTAATCGCATTTTCAATCGGCGCGGCTACGGTTTGTTCGAGTACTTCAGCCGACGCACCCGGATAGGCTGCTGTCACTTGCACAACGGGTGGGGCAATTTCAGGGTATTGTGCGATCGGCAAGCTGCGCATGGCAGCCAGGCCCGCCAGCACAATAACAATTGAGATCACAAACGCAAAAATAGGTCTGTCGATAAAATAACGAGAAAACATAAAACTCCCTGCGCCTATTCTGCGCTTACGTTGTTTGTTGCATTGTTAACGGCCACTGGCATGCCCGGGAAGAAAATCTTTGCCATACCATCGATGATCACTTCATCGCCTTGCTGTATGCCTGATTTAATCAACCAAAAGTTTTTATCACCTTGATTATCTGGCTTTTGGATCCACTCACCTACTTCAACGGGAGCTGGGCGCGCAATCGTGCTGCCTTGTTCATTTTTAGCAACTACATAAACAAATTTACCAGTGCCATTATCAAGTACCGCACGTTGCGGTATTACAAATGCATTTTTGCGTACCGCACCACTTAACATCACTCGCACAAATTGACCTGGGCGAAGTTCGAAATCAGTGTTGGGGATAATTGCTTGTAGTTCGCTGGTGCCGGTATTTGGGTTAATACGTACATCGGAGAAGTTAACTTTGCCACTTTTATTGGAGAGTGAACCGTCTTGCAATTTAATGCTCGTGTGCCACTGACCTTTTTCTGGCAGCGTTAATGAGCCATTTGCAACATCTTGACGCATTTGTAATTGTTCACGCTCAGAAATACCAAATCGTAAACGAATAGGGTCAAACTGGGTAATTTGCGTTAATAATAGATCGGGACCTGATACAAAAGTGCCTACCGACACAAATTCACGGCCCATTACTCCAGCGACAGGCGCTTTTACTTGCGCATATTGTAAATTCAGTTGGGCTTCTTTTAATGCAACTTTCGCGGCCTCTAACGTCGTGTTAGCAATATCTTGGGTGGAGCTGGCGTTATCGTAATCTCGTTGTGAGACTGATTTCTCAGCACGTAGTTTGGCTAATCGTTTCACTTCACGTTCGGCTTGCACTAAAGATGCTTTTGCACCATTAAGAGCAGCTTGCGCGCTTTCAACCGCCAATTGGTAAGGGGCTAAATCTATAGTGAAAAGTGACTGCCCTTGCTTAACTGTCTGGCCTTCATCAAAGTTACGAGATTCTAGGATCCCCGTTACTCTGGCACGTACTTGAACTTCTTTAGAACCTGATAAGGTTGCCGGTAGTTCAATAGTGAATGGGGCATCTTCATAGGTTGCTATAGTTGTTGCCACAGCTGCTGGATGCATTGCTGCTTGCTCAGTTTTAGGTGCTTCACTACAACCTTGTAGAAACAGCGAAGCCGAAGTAAATAAGAATAAAGATAATTTTGATAGTGCGAAAGACAGACGCATGGTTACTCCACAGTTCCAATTGTTAAGTATGAATAATTTATAATGTTTTATAAGCTAAAAGCATGGCTTACGTGGTGCTTAATCCCTATAGCTTAGTTACATACGAGTGTATACCCTAAATTTTTACAGGTACAGGCTCGTGTTTATTTTTCAGTATTTTTTAAAGCTCAAAGTAGTTTGATACCTTAGAATTTAGATATTCTGTAAAGCTGTTTATAAAGTAATGAAGTCATTACTTTGTATGACAATAGCTTAATTATAAAGTGCTGTAAGTGCTTTGTTAGCGAAACAGCTTTAATAACCACAAAATTAACAAATTGCCTTGTAATTGGCGCTAAAACTCGTACCCTAGGAGTAATAATAATAGCAAGGGTAAAGTTAATAATGACGCGCAAGCCGACATTATCTACAACATTTATTGATCTGTCTTCACAGTTGCGACGTTTTGTTTCGCGCATTGTACAACCAGATGACGTGGAAGATATAGTACAAGAAACCTTTGTTAAGAGCTATCAAGCTGATTTAAAACAAGATATTAAATATACACGCAGTTATATGCTAAAGACTGCTAAGCATTTGGCGCTTAACCACATTGCTAAATGGGATAATCAGCATTGCGATTCATTAGATACCTCTGATGATTATCAGCAGTCGTTGCGATCTATGCAGCTTGAGGATGAAGTGACCTCAAAAGAGCGCTTTTTATTGTTTTGCCGTGCTACTGAGCAACTAAGCCAGCCAGTGCGAAAATGTTTTATTTTAAAGAAAGTATATGGCATGAGCCAAAAAGAAATCGCAGCGCAAATGAAGTTAAGTGAAAGTACGGTTGAAAAACATATTGCCAAAGGTTTGTTACAATCTATGCGCTACATGCAGCAACATGAGCAGTTAGGTGAGCACAGCAGTGCCACTATTGAACCTGCCAGGAGGGTGGGAAAATGAGTAATATCCATCAATTTTCGTCTAAAGATGCTATTCAAGCAGATGCCAGTCGTTGGATAAGTGCTATGGATAGGGGCTTATCAAAGCAAGAACGTATGCAATTTCAGCACTGGGTGCAACAAAATAAAGCCCATCAAGATGCGGTATTTGAGTTAGCCCAGTTATGGGATGAACTGAGCGTATTAAATGAGTTGAGTAGCTTATTTCCCAATAAAAACAGCATCAATAAGCCTGCCCGCAGAGAAATTAATTTTTCGATTGCGGCAAGTGTCTTTGCCGCATTGCTAGTTGCCAGCTTTATATTTGTTGGTATTGAGCAGTGGCCAACAACACCACAAGAACAAGCCAAGTACAGTAAAATTTACCGTACTAAAGTCGGTGAGCAAGCAACGTTTGTGCTACCAGATAGTACGATTGTGCAATTAAATACCAATAGCTTATTAGAAGTTGCGTATACAAAAAACCGCCGACAACTGATTTTAAGTCGAGGCGAAGGACGTTTTAATGTTGCTAAAGATGCCGCACGTCCATTTACGGTGATGGCAGGCGATAAGTCATTTACCGCACTGGGGACTGTTTTTAATGTGCAACGTAATGCAGCATCGGATCTTGAGCTGGTTGTTACTGAGGGTAAAGTGATGATCACGGATCCTTCGGTTGCCGTAAATGCTGATGATTTTGTACAATTACAAAGTGCTAGTAATGATACAGACAGTGTGAAAAAAATTAATGCTAGTATTGTTATCTCTGGCGAAAAAGCATTAATTAAAGAAAGTATTACCAAGCCAATCAAACGGTTAACACAAGATGATGTACAACGGGATCTAGCATGGCAACAAGGTATGCTAATTTTTAATGGCGAGTCGTTAAGCGAAGCACTGCAAGAAGTGAGTCGCTATACCGCAACGCGTTTTGAACTTGCTGATCCTGCATTAGCTTCTTTAAAAGTGGCTGGGGTGTTTAAAGCCGGTGATATTATCGGTTTACTTGATAGCCTGCGTATCAATTTAGCCATTGAGCATGAACGTTTAGGTGAACATATCGTAAGCCTAAAACACGGTGATCACAGCTAAGCTTTATGCTTGCTCTTTGATTTAAAGTGTCAGAAGTTACAATGGTAAATATAAAAAGTAAAAAAATAATTAATAAAAAAATAGGATTGCATAGCGGATTATTCTTTCTCAACTGTTTGTATAAGTTGCGCAGTAACCAAACGTATCCAATTTGTGGGTTAATTGTATTAGCACCTTTAGTATTTAGCCTAAAAGTTCAGGCTGAGGCTGCAAATCCACAGATGGTACAATTTGATATAAAAGCGCAGCGAGCAGATCAAGCATTGATAGAGTTTGCAAAACAAACAGAACAAACCGTGGTTTTTTCGTTTGATTTAGCAAAACAATACCAAGCTCAATCAGTGTATGGTTATTACACTCAGTTAGAAGCGCTTAGTACAATGCTGAAAAATACTGAACTCGATGCGGTTGTTGATCAAAATGGTTTACTGAGTATAAAACTCAAACAAATCAATAGGAATGATAACAACATGAGAAAGCTTTCAGGGGTCAGTGCTGCTGTAATACCACTTTTAATGGCAACCAATAGCCAAGTTGCTAATGCACAAGAACAAGCCGCTCAAGAAAATATTGAAAAAATCGCCATCGTTGGTAGCCGTGTAGCAGGGCGTTCGGTCGAAGACTTACCCGTACCTGTTGATATTTTAAGTGCTGAAGCGCTAGAAAATACCGGACAAACAGAAGTCGGCCGTATGTTACAAGCTATCGCACCGTCTTTTAACTTTTCAAGTTCATCGATCAGTGACGGTACTGATGCACTACGACCTGCTACTTTACGTGGCTTAGGGCCAGATCAAACATTAGTACTTATCAATGGTAAACGTCGTCACCAGGCCAGCATTATCCATATTAATACATCTGTAGGTCGTGGTACCGCAGGTACAGATATGAATGCGATCCCAGCTGCTGCAATTAAACGTATCGAAGTATTACGTGATGGTGCGGCTGCGCAATATGGTTCAGATGCGATTGCGGGTGTTATCAACATCGTATTAAAAGATGCTGATGAAGGCGGTAAAGCCGCGGTTAATTATGGCCAGTATTCTGAAGGTGATGGCGAAACCGTTACGGTTGATTTTAATAAAGGCTTTGCCTTAGGCGATGATGGTTATTTAAATACCACTATCAACTACCGCGACCGAGCACCTACAAATCGTGCCGGTTTACATGGCTCTTGCCAGTTTTATGGTTGCACAGAGCTTGATGATGGCACGCTGTTAGCGGGCGATCCTCGTGAGCTGACTGCACCACGTGATACATTTAGAATTGGCGATGCAGACTCGCAACAATTTGCTTTAACGGTGAATACCGGTTATGAACTTGCTGGTGGTGAGCTCTATGGCTTTATTACTTATTCAACCCGAGATAATGAATCAGCGGCGTTCTTCCGTCATAATGCCAATGCTGATGGCAACCCAGTTTTACAAGATGGTGATGCGGTGATCCCGATGGGCTTTTTGCCAATGATCAACACCACCATTGATGATATCTCGTATAACTTTGGCTTTAAAAAAGAGTTTGATAATAGCTCTAGTCTTGACCTGTCATACACCTATGGTGAAAACAGCATCGATTATACCACTAGTGACACTATCAATGGTTCATACGCTAATTTATTACGTTATGATCAAGGTTTAAGTGCTGATGATATTCGTGCCACTATTCCTCGCCAAGCGTATGCGTATGGCATGGAGTTATCACTGCAAACAATCAATCTTGATTTTACACAAGACTATGATAATTTTTCACTGGCAATGGGTGCCGAGCTTCGCACCGATGAATATCGTATTTTAGAAGGCAGTGAATACGCTTACCGTGATTATGATACTAATAATGGTGTTAATATTTACGATGGTATGAGCGGTGGTATTGGCAGCGAAAATGCAGCAGGTGGTACACAAGGTTTTGGTGGTTCATCGCCGGAATCTTCTGTGGATGAATCACGTGATGTGATTTCGTTTTACCTTGATGCTGAAACTTACATTATTGATGATGTAATTATCTCTGGCGCACTGCGTTACGATAACTACAAAGGCTTTGGTGATACGGTTAACTTTAAGTTAGCGGGTAACTGGTCGGTGACTGATGACGTTTCACTGCGCGGTGCGGTGAGTACTGGTTTTAGAGCACCATCAATGCAGCAATTGTATTTCAATAATATCAGTACCCAGTTTGTAGTTGGTCCTAATGGCGATCTAATTGCAGAAGAAGTTGGTACTTTTAGAAACGACAGCACGCTTGCACAGAGTATTGGTATTCCAAAACTTAAAGAAGAAAAGTCACAAAACATGAGCTTAGGTATTGTGTATAACGTGACGGATAATATTAATGTTACCGTTGATTATTATTCAATTGATATTGACGACCGTATTGTGATCAGTAACCGTTTAGGTAAAGGGTTGTCATCAACGCTAGATGCTGCATTGGTTAGTTCTGGCGCAGGTGCAGGGCAGTTTTTCTTAAATGGTGCAGATACCGAAACGCAAGGTGTGGATTTTGTTGCGACATGGAACACGGAAGGCTTAGGCGGTACCCTAGATTTTACATTAGCGGCTAACTTTACTGAAACCGATGTGGTTGATTTATTTACTCCTGCGGGCAGTGGTTTGGAAACGATCCCTGTCGAAGATGTATTTTCTTCGCAAGAAACCTCAATCATCGAAGAATGGCAACCACAAGACAGAGTAAACTTAAGTGCATTATATCGCCTTGAAGATTGGACGGTAAACTTATCGCTCAATCGTTATGGCGAATACACGGTTGAAGATGGCGGTCGCCAGACTTACGGCGCTGAAATTCTTACCGATATAAAAGTAAATTATTTTGTCACAGACAACTTGTCACTAAATATTGGTGCAAACAATTTATTTGACGTTTACCCTGATAAAAATACCATAGGTAATTCTCGCTCAGGCACAATTGTTGATGCTTCTGGTAATACTATTATCAGTTCAACCGGTGTATTTGAGTACTCACGCCGTTCAGCACCATTTGGTTTTAACGGTGCTTACTACTATGTAGGTGCTGAATACCGATTCTAAAAATAACTTCTCCTACGTTATTTAGTTTTGAAGGGCCGTCTGGCCCTTTTTTTGCTTTTAGTGTGATGTGAGTGCGATGGGGTAGTTATCATACTCTTTGATATTATTCATTACTGTCATTAAAGTTTGATGCGTACTGTTTTCGTCAGCGGCTATTTGTACTGTGGCGATATTATACTTCGCAGCAAACATCGCAAGGTTAGTGGCAACTTGGTTTAAGTCAATTAATCGCCCCGCAAAATACACCGCATTGCTTTGGTCAATACTAAAATGAGCACTTTTAGTTTGTTTATCAATACTGGGTTTATCTACAGGCCGTTGCAGCTCTATTGCCACAGGTTTTACAAATGAAGTTGTAACAATAAAAAATATTAAAAGTATAAATACAATATCAAGCATCGGCGTCATATCAACGTCAGCGTTTTGTGGGTTTACATGTTGTTTATTTCTCATAATGGAACCTTGTTATTTTTGATAAAATGCTGCGGCGCCACAGCGGGATAGTAGGTACCTATTAATAAGCCTAGACGATTAAAATCATGCTGTGGTTAAATAAATATGCTATTTTTATTAATTATTTGCATTGTTTTGTTATAAAAATCATTTGACTATAATTATGAGCATAAAAAAGCCCAGCGCGTGGCAGGGCTTTCATTTAAGCATTGTGGTTAATGCTTCTGCATACGGCTCATCTCCGTATGACAGCTTTGCATGGTCAGTAATACTTTAGCGAGGGCGGCTTCACAATCGTGCGGTTGTGGTTTTTTCATGGCAGCTTTAATTTCTTCAAGTGTTTTATCTTCCACTTCTTCAAGCTCTTTGACATAAATTTGGTCGTTGTTGGCACTAAATTTTGTGATCAGTGCGGTATATGCTCGGCGAGCTTCAACAGCAAAAGACGAACCATCTTCTCGTTCACCTTGCTGATTAATAGCGTAAGGCTGTAAGTTTTCAACGCTGACTTTACGTGCGTCTATCATACGCTGAAATAGCGCACCAATGGCTGGATCTTGTACTTTTTCCTGCGCCTTTTCATAAAAGTCGATGCCGCTGTTCATTACTTGGATAATGTCAGTGATATGATTTACTTCGTTTCCTTGCTGGGCATTCATAATATTGACCTCTTTAAGTTAAATGAATATTAAAGTTCAAGTAACTTAAAGCAATTGCTATTCCATTTTTAAATTATTTTAACATCATGATTATTAATACTTTTAAATTGATGTTTGCTTACTTGAAAATACCAGTAAGCAAATTTTACAGGGCTTTTGTAAGAGCGTTACTTTAATTCATCTGCAACTTCGGCTACTTTTTGGCGTAACCAAATATGGCTGGCATCCCTGTGAAGTAATGGGCTCCAAATCATATCTAACTCAAATGGTGGTATAGGGAAGGGAGGTTCCAAAATTTTTAAACCAGGATCATCTAAATAAATATTAGCGGCTTTTGAAGGGAGTGTCGCAATCAGGTTCTTCTCTTTCGCTAGATGTATTGCAACGTGGTAATTACGGGTGAATGTGGCAATATTTCGGTGTTTACCAAAGTGGGCGAGCGCTTCATCAACCCAGCCAAGTTTTTGTACGTCTTTAGGATCCATACCAACCCCGACACCAAAACCTGTTTTACTTACCCAAATATGCCGCGCTTTTAAATAACTATCGAGGCTAAAATTTTCAATGATCGGGTTGTCAGCTTTTACTAAACAACAAAAGCTATCTTTCCAAATACGTTTGTGATGAAACGACTGCGGTAGGTTTTCGAAACGATTTATTGCCATATCAACTTTACCGTTTTCTACATCATGAAAAGTAACATCACTTGGAGTGAGAATATCGAGTGTGGTATCCGGCGCTTCATCGTGTAATTTACTCAGTAGCTTAGGTGCTAAGGTGCTGGCAGCATAGTCACTGGCCATAATCCTAAATACCCGTTTGCTTTGGCTGGCCTCAAATTCACGGTTTGGTGCAAGCGTTTCTTCTAATGTCATTAAGATGCCACGGATCACCGGCTGCAATTCAATAGCTCGTTCAGTGGGCACCATACCATCACTGGTGCGTACTAAGATCGGATCGTTAAACAGGTTACGTAAACGTTTTAAACCATTACTCATTGCCGGCTGTGTAATGCTAAGCTGGTTTGCGGCGCGAGTAACATTACATTCGCGTAATAAGGTGTCGAGATAAACGAGTAAGTTTAAATCTATTTTACTGATATTCATTGTGTGTCCTTTCGTCTACCATTGATGGATAAAACGCTGCGCTGCTGGATAAGGGTAGATATGGCTAACGACCCCTGCTTTTATATTTCGTTGCGCTTGCTGCCAAAATGCGACGTCTAATAGTTCTGGATGTGTTTGGCTGAAAACTGCTTTGTATTGCGGGTTTGGCATTACAAAAGTGCATAACTGCTCTGGAAATACATCTTGTGGTGCCACAGAGTAACTTTGCTCATTGGTTAAGTAGTCATCATAACTTTTTGCTTTAGGCAATGCCCTAAAGTTCATGTCTGTTAAATATTGCACTTCATCATAATCATAAAAAATAATGCGTTTGTGTTTACTGACACCAAAGTTTTTAAGTAACATATCGCCTGGGAAAATATTAACGGCGATCATTTCCTTGAGTGCTTGGCCATATTCTGCAATGGCAACAGCGGCATCTTCAGTATTAGCTTTTTCTAAATATAAATTCAGTGGCGTCATGCGTCGCTCAATATACATATGTTTGATGATCAGTAAGTCGCCTTCGATGATCATTGATGAACCAATAGTTTGTTTAAGCTGTGCAAGCAATGTAGCGTTAAAACGCGCAACAGGGAATACGACGTTAGAATACTCTATGGTATCTGCCATACGACCAACCCGATCATGGCTTTTAACTAATTGGTAGCGTTTGAGAACGGTATCGCGGCCAAATGGTTTACTTTCACCAAATTTGTCTTTAATTATTTTAAATACATAATCAAATGAAGGTAGGGTAAATACCATCATCACCATGCCCGGTGTGCCAGGGGCAATCACAAAATCATCACTGGAGCGTTGTAAATGGGTTAAAAACTCGCGATAGAACTCGGTTTTACCTTGTTTATGAAAGCCAATGGCATTGTAAAGCTCTGCTAAGGTTTTGTTGGGCATTAGTTGGTTTAAAAACCGAACTAATGCGGAAGGAGCGTGGGTTTCAACCATAAAATAAGCGCGAGCAAAGCCAAAAATAACCCGCATTTGCGATGAGTTAGTCAGTAAAGCATCGAGATACAGACCTTGCTCTTGATGATGTAACACCGCAATAATAAATGGCTGCACACCACTTTGTGATACCACACGGCCGACAATATAGGCTGCTTTGTTGCGATAAAACGGCGTTTGTAATATGTCAAAGCGCATTTGCCACGCACGGTGATGGGTGTCGGGTGCTTGTTTATAAAACGCCTTTACTAAAAGTCGTATATCGCGCTCTAAATTAACAAAATCGGCTTTAAAATCAAATTGATTAATTATTTTACGGATAGTGGGCTTTAAGCCGTCTACAACAGGAAAGTAGCTGCGGTATTCTGCTTCTACAGGAAGCGCAGGGGCATCTGCTAAGGTGGCTTTTACAAAAATAAAATCATTATTAAAATAACGTCGATGAAATAAGCGGCAAAACACAGAGTTATAAAATGTTTCGGCTAATTCTGCTTGTGGATGAAACGTTAAAAAGTGCTGGTAGGTTTGTTTTGTTTGCAGCCAGAGTGATTCATCCAGTTGATTGGCTAATTGCTGATTTTGTAGTTGCTGGGTGGTTTCGTTAACCCGATCATCGTAATAAGTGATCCGCAAGCGACTAATGTCGTGCATTTTTGTCCAGTTTTTATTTGCAAATGCCAGAGGTGCTTGTGCGGTGATCTGCTGAAATAATTTATAATGCTTTTTAAAGCCATTTAAAATTAGCTCGGCAATGTTTTGTGGTTGCATGAACGGGTACTCCAAAATGACCTGTAGAGTATATGCTCTACACATGTTAAGAGTATGCTAAATATTGGTAAAACCCAATAGTTTATTCATAACGTTTCAGTTTTTTTCGAGTGCAGAGAGCTGTTTGTTGGTCGTTTTGGTGTTTTTGGCAAACGTTTTATTGATCACTTTTAGCTGCTTTTTTATCTCTTTACTAAGCTTTTTTTTATCATCATCACTCATTAAACGATTAAGCCGTTGCAGTTGCTCGTATTCAGCACGGTCACGGTCGCGACTCAAAATGGCGAGTTTATATTTAACGCTGCGTATCTCAGCGTTGAGATTACGAATAATTTGTTCACGCTCAAGGGAATTAAGCGCTTTGACATGATTTACAGTAGCCGGAGTGACGTTGGGCGACACTGCTATTTTATGTTGCGTTGCCTGCCCGCCACAGGGAAATTGGCTAAAAGTAGTACCTCTGTCGGTTACGCACTTGTAATATTGATCTGCGGAAGCCGCCTGATCAGCAACAAATAGCAAACTAATAAAAATAACGAAAAGAGTACACAGTTTCATTACGCTAGCCTTCCCTAGTTAGGGCATAATCATATACAAAAACTATAACCTAACTTGGGTAAATTGCCAGTGGCAGTTATTCGGTAAAGGTTTTTAGCTTTTTAATGCTTTGTGCTAAAAACGGAATATCTAAACCTTGCTCTATTGAAAAGCCTTGAGCAGCAGAGATATTTTTATAATTACCATCAGAATCAATTAATGTAATACGGTCTTTCTTATAGGCAATAAATACGCCTTGCGAATAATTAACGCCCATATCGCCTTTTTTGTTATACAGATTAACGCCTAGCATGCTTTGCTTTGCGATATCAGCACAATTTAAATATTGGCCAACGCTTGTGGCAATTAAATCGCTTGGCTGGATCAAGCCTTCAGTGCGGGTTACTTTTCTATCTGTGCTGTATAAAGATGAAGCACTCACAATACCGTGATCAACATCGGCTAAACTAAATGCAAATACTTGATTGACTCCCTCTCGAAGCGCAGTGTTTTCATCGGCTTTAATGATACGAATTGCTGCATCACCCGCTGTTGTATTATTGATATAGTTAAAATCATCAAAGCCACTGACACTAATACTACGACGATTACTTTGCCACACCGGCAATGTTTGCTCTGTCATTAAGGCTGGCTTGTAGTATGCAGGTAAACCGTAAATCAAGCTAAATAGTACATCTTGATGGTGAACGGGTTGTAAAAACTGCTCTGTTTTATTTAAATTTTTGTGCTGTTTAGCAAAATTAGTTAACGCAGGTGCAGAGCTAAACACTAAAATATCGACTGTCGCAGCATTAAAGTCTTCACAGCGAGCAATTGGTGTTGGAGCCGTGTAATCTACATTTTGTGTATTAACCTTTACGTTATGTGCTTGCTCGTAACTTTCAATATCAAGTAAATCATTTTTTGCCAATAAACTTTTTGCTGTCGTTGGGTAGGACAAGGGTAAAACATTATCTTGCTTAGTAATGTCAAACTTCAAATTTGCATCAGCCCAAATATGAATACTGTGGCTCATCGCAAAACATACCAATAACAATGAGCCGGCGTAGCGAGCAAATTTATATTGTTTTAAGCGAGCTAAATGGTGCCATGTATAGTTACTTGCTAATAACTGAAATGCAAAAATAAGCATTACAATTCCCCCAGCGAGCAGGGTTGTCAGCGCTGGAGAGCTAGTTAAACGATGCCACAATAAGGTAATAATCTCAGGTAACGCAGAGCTACTTAAATGGTAGCCTAAGTTAAAATACACATAGGCATCAAGCGTCAGTAGTGATGCACCACAAGTGGCAAATATTGCAGCCATACCGCGGATATGACGTGGATAAGGAAATATTAAACTTAGCGGAAATATCGTCAGTACAAAGGCAATAAAGGTAATAAAACTAGTGTGACTAAGCCATGTCACTAGCATATAAAGAATACCCATAAAGCTGGTAGGTGGAGAGTCAGCAAATAAGTAACTTAAACTTATGAGCAACACTAAGCCGATATTGGCAAAAGTAAACAAATGCCCCCAACTTAATAATTGACTCGCTTTAGACGAAAACTGATTGTGCTGCGATAAATTCATAAAGTCTATTTAACCGATTGCGCAAGTGCTTTGGCAAAATTGTCTGCAACCGCTTGTCTTTTCCCTGTTGGTACATGCTCTTTTAAGATATGCGTGATAGAATTTCCTAAACACATAAGACTTAAATCAACCGGCGCATTGTGCTTAGTTAACACATCAATGAGCTGATCGACGATTTGTTCTACTTCATCATTAGAATATTTTGATAAGATTGGCATCAGTTGGTTCAATAAAAGAGTTATATTCTCACATTTTAACACCAGAGGCGTGAAAAACAAAGATGGCAATAGATGTTAAAAAGTTAGTCGTTCATTATGTAGACAAAAAAGACGACGATACGCAAATTCATTTGCGCAATGACGAAATGGCAGTGAATGATAAAGTCGCTGTATTCATCGAGCAACTTCATCACGCATACAACGGCAAACCAGGAAAAGGGTACTGTGCTTTTAGTGGTGATAAAAACTCTGTAGTTGCATCAGCCATGCAAAGTTACCGCAACAGCGAGCTTGGCTTTTGGCACATGACAGAGCAAGCTTCAGCTGTACTTAAAGAGGAACTTGATAAGTACGCGTTTAACGAAACTGGCTATTTAGTATTTTGTCATTATCAATACGTAGCAACCGATTATATGCTGATTGCAATGATCAACATCAAAGAGCATTACTCTATTACCTCGGAGCTTGATTTAGCCTCGTCACGCCATTTAGATATTTCCCGCATGCAACTAGCTGCACGCATCGATTTAACTGCGTGGGACACCCAAGCAGAAGACAATCGTTATATCTCATTTATTAAAGGCCGAGCAGGGCGCAAAGTCGCCGACTTCTTCTTAGACTTTTTAGGTTGCGAAGAAGGCATCGATCCTAAACAGCAAAGCCAAGTAATGCTCAATGCAGTTGAAGATTATTTATCAGAGCAACAATTTGATAAATCTGAAAAAGACGATCTGCGTAAACAAGTATTTGATTACTGTAATGACTGCGTTACTACTGGTGAAGATGCTAACGTCAGCGAGTTATCAGCAACGCTTACCAAAGGTGACGACAACCCATTTGAAAGCTTTTGCAAAGAGCAAAGCTATGATTTAGAAGAGTCATTCCTGGTCGATAAAAAAACAGTTACCAGTATGGTTAAATTCTCTGGCCTTGGCGGCGGTGTTAGCATCAGCTTTGAGCGCAAACACTTAGGCGAACGGGTAATGTACAACGAGGCCACTGATACGTTAGTTATTAAAGGCATACCGCCGAACCTTAAAGACCAATTGCAACGGTTTATGGAAAGTGAAGATTAGAGCCATAAGCCATAAGCAGTAAGTTTTAAGCAGATTTGAATTAGTTGAAAGCGTGGTGTTTACACCGCGCTTTCTTGTTTTTGCTGTGTGCCGAAGCATAGTTACAGTCGATACTAAATTAATTAAGTTGTCTGAAAAAACCACCGCGAATAAGATTATTACTCTAGCTTTTAATACAAAAAATAATTTAACCAAAATAGTAACTTGGCTATGGTTTATTAATAAAAGTGAATTATAAAATGAGTTTATCTACAGGTTTAGTCGTTAAGGAGGAAAAGTGAAATTTGGATTAATGTTTTGCTGTTTTTTGTCACGGCAAGTGTGTTTGCCAAGCCTAATTTTATTAAGGTTAATGGCTATGATATTGAGTACGAAATCGCGTGGAGTGGCAAGCATACTCTATTTTTAGAGGCTGGTGGCTCTGCGGGGTTATTTGATTGGGAGCCGGTTTTTGAAAAGCTTGCAAAGGAAGCCCGCATCATTCGTTATTTAAAAATTGGTAACGGCGGTTCTACGCAATTGAGAAAAAACTACAGCTCGGAAGAGTATGCAAACGAAGCTCTCATGCTACTTGAAGCGTTACACGTTGAAAAACCAATCGTCTATATTGCTCATTCATATGGTGCTTATATCGCAAGACGATTCGCTGCAACTTACCCTGAGTGGGTTTCAGCCCTCATGCTGATTGAGCCTGCTTTGGAGCATGATGTTGATATCATGCGCCAAATTGATCTTGCAAAAGCTGAGAAAGAAATAGCACAAGTGAAATTAGGCGATATGGCTAATGGTATGTCCAACCAGTATCTGGACTTTTGGGGAAAAGACCATTGCCAGATTATCCACAGATCCCAGATATTCCTGTAACCGTTATTGCATCCGTGAAAAAGTATAAAAATCCGCCATTACTCTTTTTTACCGATGAAGGCCGAAAAATGTGGGGCGAATTGCATTCAACTTCGGCTGAGTCTTTTCCACAAGGTAAAGCTGTATTAACAGATAAGAGCTATCATTATCCTCAAAATGATGAACCAGATAGGGTGGTGCAAGAAGTAATTGAATTATTGAAAAGAATTAAAGACTAATAAATGCAGGAATTGATTTACATGATTTGCCGCTGCAGTAAGCGATGAGACGGTATAGTTAGCTATGTGCTTACAAATAATTTAACCAAAATAGTAACTAGGCTGTGTTTGGTTTACAAATGAAAATAAATCAAATCGAGTCATTTTTTAGACTTGTAGATAAGCCGATATAGCTGTGATGATTTAAGGACTGATATGAGTAATAAAAAGGAAGGTAAATCAGCAAATAAAACCTTAGGTGTATATATGGCAATAGGGTGTGGAGTTGGCTCTGCTATCGGTGTGGTTATTGGTGTAATATTTAACATATTACATTTTAGTTTAGCTATTGGCATTGCTGTTGGCGCTGGCATTGGTCTTTCAGTTGGCACCGCAATACAAGAAAAGAAAAAATAACAAACATCCCTAATAATATGAGCCTTCGACTTGCCATCGTTTTAGATAATCAATTAGTTACTGTATAATTTAACGAGTCTAGGTGTTTATGAGCAAAGCTAAATTGTTTTTACACTTTTCATATTTCTTGCTCATGATTTTTGTGCACAAAAGCACTTGGCCAAAATCAAAGTTCAAGTATTTGAATGCTAACGTTGGGTGCTGAATTTAAATATGAAAATTATACTGCTTCCTGGCCTTGATGGTACTGGCCGTCTGTTTGCTAAATTGACAAAAAACTTGCCTGAAAATATAAATACTGAAGTGATCTCATATGAATCACTTGAAGGCGTAACTTATGCTAAACAAGCGGCAGAAATATCAAAGCGTTTTAAAGATACTGATATTTATATTGTCGCGGAGTCTTATTCTGGGCCGGTGGCTTGTGAGCTTTATAAGCTACTTGGCAGTCGTGTGAAAGGCATCGTATTTTTGGCCAGCTTTATCTCAGCGCCTTCTTTGTTATCTAAGTTGGCAGGCTTTTTACCTGTTAGCTTACTGTCAGCAAATTATTTAAGTAAAAAGCTACTTTATCTGTTTGGTTTTAGTTTAACGGGTGGCCAAACGTTGGTTTATCCTGTATTTGCTTCGCTGCAAACAGCGAATAAACGTAAACTCAAATTAAGATTAGGCAACATAGCTGGCCTTTCAAAACAACAGTGCGAGTTAGATTGCCCAGTGACTTATATTCGCCCTAGTAGAGATTTACTGGTAAGCGCGAGTGCGGTGAAGTACTTAGCGTCAATGTGTTCCAGCTTCAGCCAAGTTGAGATTGAAGGCGGACATTTTATAGCGCAATCAAACCCTGTAGCATGTGCTAAGGTTATTTGTGATACATTCAACGTAGCATCGGCGTTGATAAAATTGAACTTAAAGGAAGATTATAATGGACAGTACATCTCATAAAACAAAAGGCCATTGTCGTTGTGGACAGGTAAAGTTTGAAGTTAGCGCAAAGCCAATGATCACTATGGCTTGTCATTGCACTGGCTGTCAGAAAATGACGTCTAGCGCATTTAGCTTAAGCTCATTATTTCAACGAGCTGCCTTTTCTATTACATCTGGAGCGCCTGTTATTGGCGGGCTGCATGACAGTAGTACGCAGCACTTTTTTTGTGGACATTGTATGAGCTGGTTATTTACCCACCTAGAAGGTTTGGATGATTTTGTAAATGTTCGCTCAACAATGCTAGATGACTCTCGCACCTACAAACCATTCATTGAAACTTACACGGATGAAAAACTTGAGTGGGCGAGTACGGGGGCAAAGCACAGTTTTTGTAAGTTTCCACCGCAAGAAAAGTTTCCTGAATTGCTGCATGAGTATATGCTAAAACAAGGATAAATATAGCATTATCCTTCATGCGCTTTTTATAAATAACAAGTGCAATGTGCTGTTTGTTTTTCCATCACTATTTATCTAATATATCTGCTTAGGCTAGTTTGCTTTAGCTAGAGCCTAGTAAATCGTTCTCTTTAACCTTAAAACTGCTATTAAAAAAGCCGCGTTAATTTTCATTTACGCGGCTTTTTAGTGTGCTTTTAAGCTAAACCAAAAGTGTTAGTCAACACTCATGGTTTTAGTCATTGCAGCATTCGCGCGACCAGCTGGTTTGATAGAACCGGCACGTAAGCCGCTATCTGGAATAGCGTCACGTTTGTCGTGTGCCATCGCTTTTGGCGTATGGGCGACTTCGCTATCTGCAACAGCAGTAGGTTGTGCCATTGGCGCACTTGCTTTACCTGAAGTGATCACTGTTTTAGTGTGTGCTACAGGTTTTGCAGTAGGCTTAGTCTCTGCCATTGGTGCTTCCTCAACAACTACTTCTGGAGTAGGTTCAGCAGCAACATGCGCTTGTTCAACCACTTCTGGAGTTGGTTCTACAGCAACTGGTGCTTGTTCAACCACTTCTTCAGTTGGTTCTACAGCAACAGGCGCTTGTTCAACCACTTCTTCAGTTGCTTCAGCAGCAACAGGCGCTTGTTCAACCACTTCTGGAGTTGGTTCTACAGCAACAGGCGCTTGTTCAACCACTTCTTCAGTAGGTTCAGCAGCAACTGGTGCTTGTTCAACCACTTCTTCAGTTGCTTCAGCAGCAACAGGTGCTTGTTCAACCACTTCTTCAGTAGGTTCAGCAGCAACAGGTGCTTGTTCAACCACTTCTTCAGTAGGTTCAGCAGCAACTGGCGCTTGTTCAACCACTTCTTCAGTTGCCTCAGCAGCAACTGGCGCTTGTTCAACCACTTCTTCAGTAGGTTCAGCAGCAACTGGTGCTTGTTCAACCACTTCTTCAGTAGGTTCTGCAGCAACAGGCGCTTGTTCAGCCACTTCTTCAGTAGGTTCAGTAGCAACAGGTGCTTGTTCAACCGCTTCTGGAGTAGGTTCAGCAGCAACAGGTGCTTGTTCAACCACTTCTGGAGCTGATTCAGCAACGGCAGGTTTTTCTTCAACTACTTCTGCAGCTTGCTTATTTTGCTTGGCTTTTAACTCAGCTTCATATTCAGCAGCGGCTTGATCTGCAACTGGAATAAATGCTGGTGGTTGTGTACCTTGCGTTGGCGTAGCTTCTTCACCCTCAGGACGACGACGGCGTTGCCCAGCAGCACGTAAATGACGTGGAGAACGGCGTGAACGCGTACGCGTTTGGCCTTGCTCTTCATCAGTCGATGTTACTGTCTCTTGCTCGTTTGGTGCCCTCTGTTCAGCTTTTTGCTCAGGCGCTTCAACAGCCGTTGTTTCAACAGCAGTAGCCTCAACAGGTGCTTTAACTTCTTCAGTTTGAGTTACAACTGGCTTAGTTGGCTTGTCATCAACAACTGGCGTAGCTTGTTGCTCTGCGTCATTGTTGGTTGTAGCCGGTTGTGCATTTTCATCTTGTAGGCGAACTTTTTTACGTAAGTTACGGCGCTGACGACGAACCTTAGGTTTTTGATCCGTTGCTTCAACAACGACATCTTGGCTTGGTGCAACGTCTTTTACGTCAGCTTTTGCTTCGGTTTTTTCTGCTACTACTTTGCTGTCATCGTTACGGTTATCGTTACGCTTACGTGAGTTAGGATTGCGACGACGTTTGTTACGGTTATCGTTTCTTTCCTGTTGCTCGTTGTTTTGCGTGTTTTCAACTGCTGGCGTTTCTTCAGCTACGCTTTCTGTACGCTCGCTTTGCGGTTTAGTACGTGAATTATTGTTACGACGACGTTGGTTATTACGACGACGTGTATCACCGTCATTTTTACGACGTGGATTATTACGAGATTCACTCGCTGTTTTTTGCTGCTGTTGCTCTTCACTTTCTGTTTGCTCAGCAGGCGTTGCAAATAAAGCCTTAAACCAATTGCTGATGGTAGTAAATAAACTTACCTGCGGCTGGGCTGCAACACTTTGTTGTGCCGCTGCTGGGGCTGCTTGAGCCTGAGCTTGTGGTGCTGGTGTCGATGGCATAACTACGCCTTTTAACACCGGCTCTTCACGTACCGCGACCGTTGGTGTTTTTGATGTTTCATACACTTCTTGTTCAGGTAATGTGATTTGCTCGTAGCTTGCTGCTTCAATTGTTTCATCTTTACGCAAACGCATTACTTCATAATGTGGTGTATCCATATGTTGATTTGGAATGATCACCACATCACAGTTATGACGTTTTTCGATGCGATGCACGCTACGGCGTTGCTCATTTAACAGATATGAGGCAACCGCTACAGGTACTTGGGCATTAACTTGTGAGGTATTGTCTTTAATCGCTTCTTCTTCGATTAAACGTAGGATTGACAATGCAATCGACTCGTTTGAACGAATAGTACCTTGACCACTACAACGTGGGCATGGGCCTTGGCTCGCTTCACCTAATGAAGGGCGTAGGCGCTGACGCGACATTTCAAGTAAGCCAAAACGCGAAATTTTACCAATTTGTACACGGGCACGATCTGGACGAACAGCATCTTTTAAGCGATTTTCTACTTCACGTTGATGGCGCGGTGGTGTCATATCAATGAAGTCGATAACGATTAAGCCACCTAAGTCGCGTAAACGTAATTGGCGAGCAATTTCGTCTGCAGCTTCTAAGTTGGTATTAAGCGCAGTTTCTTCGATATCGCCGCCTTTAGTGGCTTTAGATGAGTTGATATCGATAGAAGTAAGTGCTTCAGTTGGGTCAATAACAATTGAACCACCAGAAGGTAAGCGTACTTCACGTTGAAACGCAGACTCAATTTGGCTTTCGATTTGATAATGAGTAAAAAGAGGCACTTCACCTTGATAAAGTTTTACACGGCTCATGAAGTCAGGGCGAAAACGCTCAATGTGCGCTTTAGCCTCTTCAAATACACGGGCTTTATCAATTAGGATCTCACCGATGTCACGGCGTAAATAATCGCGAATCGCACGGAAAATCACGTTGCTTTCTTGATGAATTAAGAACGGTGCTTTACCGCCATCAGAGGCTTGCTGAATCGCATCCCAATGAACAAGCAGCGCTTTTAAATCGTAGTTTAGTTCTTCAAACGATTTACCAACACCGGCAGTACGCACGATTAAACCCATGCCTTTAGGCAGTTCTAAACGGCTTAAAGCTTCTTTAAGTTCAGTGCGTTCATCACCTTCGATACGACGAGAAATACCGCCAGCACGAGGGTTATTAGGCATTAAGACTAAGTAGCTACCTGCAACACTAATGAAAGTGGTGAGGGCTGCGCCTTTTTGGCCGCGTTCTTCTTTGTCTACTTGGACAATAACTTCTTGACCTTCTTTGATCACGTCACGAATATTCGGACGACCATGGAAAGTATAACCTTGTGGGAAGTAAGTACGGGCTATTTCTTTTAAAGGAAGGAATCCGTGACGATCAGCGCCGTAATCAACAAAGGCGGCTTCTAATGACGGTTCTATACGAGTGATTTTGCCTTTATAAATATTGGCTTTTTTTGTTCGTGACCCGGGCTTTCGATATCTAAATCATACAGGCGCTGGCCATCAACCAGTGCTACGCGCATTTCTTCTTGCTGCGTCGCATTGATTAGCATACGTTTCATATTGTTACTCTACTGTGTTATGTCTCTGACATGACGAAACTTTTCGCCTGTTCAGTTGCTCCCATCGCTTCTTTTTGTACAATCTCACGACTGGGTCTGTGGGGGAGCTTGGTACTGTATCCGTGCTCTAAGTATCTTTATGGTGCTGGCTGACAATAACGTGTTGTCACGTTATTAAATTCTATTATGGTGCCAAAACTATCGGCTGTTTTTTTACAGTGACGTATTCGAGTTCTGTCCAGAGTCGACCATTAATTAAATTAACTTGTACGGTTACAACACATCTGCTGAACGGCGTATTGTACGCCGTCACGATCAGACAAATTATCTGTTCAAATTGCTTTTTTCATCAACATTAAATAACACTTCATGCTCAAACTTAACTGGCGATATATTACACGCATCGGAGTTAATTGAAGGCACGTGTAAACTGGGTATGTATAAAAGCTTTGGAAAACTTATCTCGGATCTGTATGATCAATTACCCAGAATGTGCATCACGAATGTTTTAATGTGTTAAAAAGCACCGTTGTTATTTGCAAATATATATTTGCGACGGTGATTATCCCATTATTATAACTGTGTTAGCAACTAAAATTATTTTACTTAAATCAGTGATTAGGCAATGTCAGAAAAAACCGGCTTACAAGTATCTTTCGTCACGATTACCGAAGACCATTTAGGTCAACGGATTGATAACTTTCTTATTACTCATTTAAAAGGGGTGCCTAAAAGCGCTGTGTATCGAATTCTTCGCAAAGGGGAAGTGCGGGTTAATAAAAAACGCATCAAACCTGTGTATAAATTACAACTCGATGACATCGTTCGTATTCCACCAATACAAATAGCTGAACGTGAAGAGTTTGTGCCTAAAAATCTTGATGTAGTGACCAAACTTGAAGAGGCTATTTTATTTGAAGATAAATACCTTATCGTCATTAACAAACCATCAGGCATGGCTGTGCATGGCGGCAGTGGGCTCAGTTATGGTTTAATTGAAGCATTGCGCGTATTGCGCCCAGATGAGCGCAGTTTAGAGCTTGTACATCGTTTAGACCGTGATACATCAGGCTGTTTGTTAATCTCGAAACGTCGTTCAGTGTTGACCAGCTTGCATGAACAGTTACGTGAAAAAACCATGGAAAAGAATTACTGGGCATTGGTTGATGGGCAATGGGATTCTAAAACTAAAAATGTCACCGAAGGGCTGCGTAAAAACACCCTACAATCAGGTGAACGAGTAGTACGTGTGGATAACGTTGAAGGTAAACCTTCACATACTCGTTTTAAAGTACTGGAGCGCTTTGCTGAATGTTCGTTAGTGCAGGCATCACCAGTAACCGGTCGTACTCACCAAATTCGTGTGCATACACAATGTAAAGGTCATGCAATTGCTTGTGATGATAAATATGGCAACCAAGCATTTGATGCGGCGATGCGTAAAGTGGGATTAGGGCGATTATTTTTACATGCGCACGATTTGAGTTTTTATCATCCAAAAAATGAAACTACTATGCGAGTAGAAGCGCCGCTTGATAAAGCGCTGGCTAATTGTATTAAAACGTTACGTGCCGCAAAACCGTGAAACCCTATAAATTAGTTATATTTGATTGGGATGGCACGGTGATGGATTCAGTGGCTAAAATAGTTAACTGTATGCATCAATCCGCGAGAGTCTGTGGTGTAGTTTGCCCCACTGACGAGGCGGTTAAAAATATCATTGGTTTATCACTTGAGCAGGCCGTGACGGTGTTATTTCCTCAGCAGAGCCATTTACACGCTGATTTAATCGCCGGTTATAAGCATCAGTATAAACATCTTGATAACACGCCTACGCCTTTATTTGCTGATGTAGAACAGACTTTAGCGGCATTAAAAAACCGTGGCGTATTGTTAGCTGTTGCTACCGGAAAAAGCCGAGTCGGCCTTGAACGCTTGCTGGATGAAACACAGTTACGGGATTACTTTGTAGCGACCCGCACCAGTGATGATGCATTGTCAAAACCAGCTCCTGATATGTTGTTGCAACTGCTCGATGAACTCAATATTAGCCATGATGATGCGCTGATGATTGGCGACACCAAAATAGATATGGCTATGGCAAAAGCGGCCAATATTGACCGTTTAGGTGTAACTATGGGGGTGCATAACGCCCAGCAGCTAAACGAGTTTACACCGATTGCGACAGTTGATTCGTATCAGCAACTAGCTGCGCGTTTAGTTTAAGTCGTAGTGAATAAATAGTTAGTCTTGATTACTTAACACATCCATACCAAACTCAGTCAATAATTGGCTGAGTTTGATAAGTGGTAAACCAATCAAGCTATTAGGGTCATCACCGCTAAGCTTTTCAAATAAACAAATACCTAAGCCTTCGCTTTTAAAGCTGCCTGCACAATTGTAGGGTTGCTCTGCGTCACAGTAAGCAGATATTTGTGCTTGTGTCAGTGTTCTAAATGTAACATTAAAGGGTTCAACTAGGGTTTTTGTTTTATTGCTTTGAATATCATAAACACATAAGCCCGTTAGAAATGTGACTGTATTACCGCTAAATAAACTCAGTTGTTTAATGGCATTTTCTTTGTTGTGTGGTTTACCTAAGATTTGTTGCTCAAATACGGCAACTTGATCAGAGCCAATTACTAAGCCTTGTTTAAAAAGGGCAGTGGCTGCGCGTGCTTTGAGTTCACTTAAGCGTTTTACAAGTTCAACAGGGGCTTCATTGGGTAGTGCTGATTCGTCAATATCAGGTGAAAAACTGTCGAACGGCAGATTAAATTTTTGCAATAAAGACTGACGAAAGGGTGAACTTGAGGCTAAAATAAGCGGGTGCTGCATGGATTGTTTTCCTAATGAAAATTAGATTGAGTTAGGATAAATCAGATCCGTTGGCAAAACAAAGAAATGAATCGCGAAAAACCAGCTAAAATTGGTTTTTTACTTTGACTAACCAAGTAACTATCTATATGATGCAGCCCCTATGCAAAAGGTGAAAATTCCCATCACTCTTCATCCAGGCAAGGCAGCGCAACACCGTTTAAAGTATAACGGCATTGTACCGCTTGAAAAACTTACCCGTTTACGGGAAGTTGTGCAGGAAGAAGTAGGTGAAATAGCGGTAAAAATTCATTGCAAAAACGATGATCAAGGTTTCGCTGTGATTAGAGGCAATTTGTCCACACATGTTACTGTCACTTGTCAACGTTGTAATGGTGATTTAGGGTTGGATTTGGTTCAAGACTTTGTTTATTCACCAGTCGGTGAGGATACAGAGTTAGAGATTTTTCCAGAAGACTACGATGAAGTAGCGCTTGATGAAAATGGTGAAGTTAACGTTTTTGATTTAATCGAAGACGAACTAATTTTAGCCGTGCCATTAGTTGCTACCCACAACGAAGCTTCATGCAGTTATTCAGCAAAGCCTGCCAGCTTTGGTGTTTTAAAAGCGGAAGATGATAAACCAAATCCATTTGATATTTTGAAACAACTTAAGAAAGATTCTTAGGAGAAGACTATGGCTGTACAAAAAGCAAAAAGTCTCGTGCAAGACGCGGCATGCGCCGTTCACACGATGCGATCAGTGGTCCAACTTTAACTGTAGACCAAACATCTGGTGAGACTCATCGTCGTCACCATGTGACTGCAGATGGTTACTACAAAGGCGTTCAAGTAATTTCTAAATAAGAGATTGCTTTTATGCTGACCAATCTAACAATTGCGTTAGATATGATGGGGGGCGATTATGGCCCCCGTTCATCTATCCCCGCAGCCGTTAACGCGGTAAATGCAAATGCCAATCTAAGATTGATCTTATGTGGCAACGAACAAGTAATATCTAAAGAACTCGAGTCTCTCGATTCTCTATCTCATCCTCGTTTAATAATTCGTCATTGTAGTCAAGTAGTCACCAATAGCTGTGAACCGTCTTCTGCTGTGCGATCTAAAAAAGATTCCTCAATGCGCGTTGCCCTTGATTTAGTTAAATCAGGTGAGGCACAAGCGTGCGTTAGTGCCGGAAATACCGGTGCATTATTATTTATGGCTCACTATGTGCTGAAAATGTTGCCAGGCGTAAAACGTCCTGCATTGATCTCGGCTGTGCCAACTGAGCGAAAAAATCCGGTTTACTTACTTGATTTAGGTGCGAACGTGCATTGTGATGCACAAACCTTATATCAATTTGGCATTATGGGCTCGGTTGTCGCAGGGCAAGCACTGGGCTGTGATAGTCCAAAAGTGAGTTTATTAAATATTGGCTCCGAAGACATTAAGGGTCATGAAGATATCAAACAAGCTGCACAACTGATGCAACAATGTAGCTACCTTAATTATACTGGTTACAGCGAAGGTAGTGATATTTTTACTGGTAAGTCAGATGTGATCGTCTGTGAAGGTTTTGTGGGCAATGTGGCTTTGAAAACCTGTGAAGGGATTGCCAAGCTGATTATGTTTAAGCTTACTAAAGCACTGCAAAAGCACTTTTTCTATAAATGTTTAGCATTTATGTTACAGCCAGTAATAAAAAAACTCTATAAACGGGTGAACCCCGACCAGTATAACGGCGCTTCTCTGGTAGGATTGCGCGGTATTGTCGTAAAAAGCCATGGAAATGCCTCAGCTAAAGCATTTCATGCTGCTATCGACGAAGCTGCTAGAGAGGTGGAACGTCAACTTCCTGAAAAAATTGCAGCTATCTTCGAGCAAACACATTCAACTAAAAAAGTCGCAACTGACGATTAATTACTATGTCAGGTGTGTACTTAAACATTTATTTATTTGTTTAATTAAAAGAGCAAAGTATGGCACAAAAAATTGCACTTGTTTTTCCGGGTCAAGGCTCACAATCTGTGGGTATGTTAAGTGAACTATTAGAGCAATCTGATATTGTTAAAGCGACGTTTGCGCAAGCATCAGCGGCACTTGGTTATGATTTGGCTGCATTAGTACTTAATGGTCCAGAACAAGAATTAAATCAAACCCATCGTACGCAACCGGCATTATTAACAGCATCAGTGGCAATTTACCGCCAATGGCTTGCTGCAAATCCAGATGCAGACGTAACGATGGCAGGTCACAGTTTAGGTGAATACTCAGCGCTGGTATGTGCTGATGTGTTGAGCTTAGGCGAAGCTGTAAAATTGGTTGAAAACCGTGGTTTATATATGCAAGAAGCTGTGCCAGCAGGCGTGGGTTCAATGGCTGCGATCATTGGTTTAGGTGATGACGAAATTAAAGCCGCGTGCTTGGCATCAGCACAAGGTGAAGTGGTTGCACCAGTAAACTATAACTCACCGGGTCAAGTTGTGATTGCAGGTCATAAAGCCGCAGTAGACAGAGCATCAGAAGCGTGTAAAGAAGCCGGTGCAAAACGTGCGTTGCCTTTATCGGTAAGCGTACCTTCACATTGTGAACTAATGAAACCAGCGGCAGAAAAATTAGCAAAAGATTTAGCTGCTTTAACATTTAATACACCTAAGTGTGATGTAATTAATAATGTTGATGTAACAGCTGCAAGTTCAGCGGATGCTATTAAAGATGCATTAGTACGTCAACTATACAGTCCAGTACGATGGACAGAAACAGTACAAGCATTGGTAGCGCAGGGCATTACCCAAAGCTACGAGTTTGGTCCTGGGAAGGTGTTAACGGGTCTTGCTAAACGCATTGATAAAGCAATGGTATGTGGTTCGGTGAATAGCCAAACTGCCATTGACGAAGCAAAATAAGAGTAGGAAAAAATGGCAAATTTATTTTCGTTAGAGGGCAAAGTTGTCCTAATTACAGGCGCTAGTCGCGGTATTGGTAAAGCAATCGCTACTACATTGGTAGCACAAGGTGCTAAAGTTGCCGGTACTGCAACCAGCGAGCCCGGTGCTGCAAATATCAGCGAATACTTAGGCGAGAATGGTAAAGGTTATGCGTTAAACGTAACTGATCCTGCGTCGATCGAGGCGACACTTGCTGCGATAAAAGCCGATTTAGGCGATATCGACGTATTAGTAAATAATGCCGGTATTACCCGCGATAACTTACTTATGCGTATGAAAGATGCAGAGTGGGACGATATCATTGATACTAACTTGAGCTCAGTTTTTCGTTTATCTAAAGCAGTGTTACGCCCGATGATGAAAAAGAAAAACGGTCGAATTATCAATATAGGTTCAGTTGTTGGTACAATGGGTAATGCAGGGCAAGCTAACTACGCAGCAGCTAAAGCGGGTGTAATTGGTTTTTCTAAGTCGTTAGCGCGTGAAGTTGCTTCTCGTGGTATTACAGTCAACGTAGTTGCTCCTGGTTTTATTCAAACAGATATGACCGACAGCTTAACTGACGAGCAAAAAGCAGCTACGCTTGCTAATGTTCCTGCTGGGCGTTTAGGCCAACCGGATGAAATTGCCGCCGCAGTATGTTACTTAGCATCTGATGCAGCAGCGTATGTTTCAGGCGAAACTTTGCACGTAAATGGTGCGATGTACATGGTGTAAGGAACTTTGTTCCTATTTTGTTTTGAGGCGGCTTGTCGAAAAATGTTGAATTTTTTGTTAACTTGCTTTAAACATACTTGAATTCGTGCTGAAAATAAGCGATAAAAGACACAAATAACCGTCAAGAGGTTTGACCAGATAAAAAATTATCAGCAAATCCTTGAATCACAGAATTATGCGCCGTAAACTACGCCGCAATCTGAAAATAACGCATTGGCGTTTTTAATAAAGGAAAGAAGAATGAGCGACATCCAAGAACGCGTAAAGAAAATCATCATTGAGCAACTAGGTGTTAAAGAAGAAGAAGTAAAGCATGAAGCTTCTTTCGTTGATGACTTAGGCGCAGATTCACTTGATACTGTTGAATTAGTAATGGCTCTTGAAGAAGAGTTCGATACTGAGATCCCAGATGAAGAAGCTGAAAAGATCACTACAGTACAAGCTGCAATCGATTACGTAACGGCTCACGCTGAGTAATCAATCGCATATTAAGGGCAGCGTTCGCTGCCCTTAATCTATCTATACCCTGTATTTCCACGCATTTGGGTATTAATACCCACCAGAAAAATAATAATTCCCTTATTGGAGGCAAACCGTGGCTAAACGTCGAGTCGTCGTAACTGGCTTAGGAATGTTGACGCCGCTAGGTAATGATGTTGAATCAACCTGGCAAGGCTTGTTAAATGGCAAAAGTGGTATCCAAACTATCACTCATTTTGATACATCTAGTTTTGGCACCAAGTTCGCTGGTTTGCTGAATGATTTTGATGCGTCAGCCTATATGCCGGCAAAAGATGCTAAAAAAATGGATTTGTTCATCCAGTATGGCATTGCAGCAGGTGTACAAGCACTACAAGATTCTGGCCTTGAGATCACAGAGCAAAACGCAGCCCGCGTTGGTGTTGCTGTGGGTTCGGGCATTGGTGGTTTAACGCTTATTGAAGAAAACCACATAAAGTTATTAAACAGTGGCCCACGTAAGCTTTCTCCTTTTTACGTGCCGTCGACCATTATCAATATGATCTCTGGTCATTTATCGATTATGCACGGTCTACGTGGTCCAAATATCTCTATCGTGACAGCCTGTACAACAGGTTTACACAACATTGGTCACGCTGCGCGCATGATTGCTTATGGTGATGCTGATGCGATGGTTGCCGGTGGTGCAGAGAAAGCTTCAACGCCAATTGGTATGGGTGGTTTTAACGCTGCACGTGCGTTATCAACCCGAAACGATGATCCGCAAGCTGCATCACGTCCATGGGACAAAGACCGTGATGGCTTTGTACTTGCTGATGGTGCTGGTGTTATCGTACTTGAAGAATACGAGCATGCGAAAGCCCGAGGTGCAAAAATCTACTCTGAGTTGGTTGGTTTTGGTATGAGCGGTGACGCTTATCACATGACGTCGCCACCAGAAGATGGTGCCGGTGCAGCCTTGGCGATGGAAAATGCTTTAAACGATGCGCAAATCAATGCAGATCAAGTGGGTTATATTAATGCTCACGGTACATCGACTAACGCTGGCGATAAAGCAGAAACCTCTGCGGTTAAGTCAATTTTTGGTAATGCTGCCAAAGATGTGATGGTGAGTTCATCAAAATCTATGATGGGTCATTTACTCGGTGCAGCAGGCTCTGTTGAATCAATTATCACTATTTTGTCGTTACAAGATCAAAAAGTAACACCAACAATTAATCTTGATAACCCTGATGAAGGCTGTGATCTGGACTACGTTCCACACACGGCTCGTGATGCGAAACTTGATTACGCATTATGTAACTCATTTGGTTTTGGTGGTACTAATGGCTCGTTGGTATTTAAAAAGGTATAATCTTTTTTAACAACGAGACAAAATAAGAGCCCAGTTGTTACTGGGCTTTTTTATATGCAAAATATGCCAAAACAAAAAACTCACATAGCGCAAACAATAAAATTAGTCACGCCACAGCAAGGCGTTAGCATAAGTAGCAATGATCGCGGCTTTAATTATGGCGATGGCTTTTTTACAACTGCAAAAATAGTTGATGCTCAAGTAGAGCATTGGCCACTTCACAGTGCACGATTAGTTGAATGCGCGCAGCGACTTAGTTTTGGTGAGCTGGATTTATCGGCGCTGCAGCAAGCAATCGCTGAGTATATTAAGACGGTTTCGCTGGGCGTATTAAAAATAGTGGTTACACGTGGTGAAGGAGGGCGTGGTTATGGCCTTCCTGAACAAAGCAATTTATTGATTGTACTGTCGCTATTACCGTTTCCTTCACACTACGCTCAATTAGCACAACAAGGTATTAAACTCGCTATTAGCCCTGTGCAACTTGCATCGCAACCATTGCTTGCTGGTTTGAAAACGTTAAATCGTTTAGAGCAAGTAATGATCAAACGCGCCATGCAAGGGCAAGATTGTGATGATGTACTGGTGTGTGATTATCACAATAATGTGATTGAAACCTCTGCGGCAAATATTTTTGCTATTAAAAATGGTCGAGTTTTTAGTCCAAGTTTGCAAAACTGTGGCATTCAAGGGGTTTATCTGCAATCACTGTGTGATAAGTTAACCATTGAATTTACTGATATTAAGCTAGAACAATTGCTGCAAATGGAGGCAGTATTTAGTTGTAATAGCTTAATGGGAATTGTGCCTGTTACAGCGATTGATGGTATGCAATTTGAGTTAGCAAATAGTTTAGTATTATTGCATGGTTTATTTACCAAGGAGTATGCGTGTTAAGAGTGATTATATCGATTGTGTTGCTAGCATTATTGGTAACTGGAGTTGGTTATCAACAGTTGCAAGCTACTATTAACAGTAGTTTAAAAGCGCCAGCGAATACGTTGTTTGAAGTTAAAAAAGGCACGGGGTTTAATCAACTCTGCCAACAGTGGCAAGCTAAAAAATGGTTAGATGGGTGCTTACGTTATCAGATACTCGCGAAACTCGATCCGACACTGACGGATTTAAAAGCTGGTTTATATCAACTTAATAACGCCACGGTGCTTGATAACATTCGGCAAATCAATCAAGGTAAACAAGTAAGCTTTAGTTTTACAATTATTGAAGGTCAGTCACTTCGTGACGTTTTAGCGGCAATAAGTAAAGCCCAGTATCTTCGTCAAGATTTAAGTCTTGGTGAGTTATCTCAGCAAATAGTCGGCTCTGAGCAGCATTTAGAAGGGTGGTTATTTCCTGATACCTATTATTATCATGCTAATGATACGACAAGCTCAGTGCTCAAACGAGCGCATAAAATAATGCAAAATGTACTTGATGAGGCTTGGCAAAACAGGGCTGCTGATTTACCGTTTAAAACGGCCTACGAAGCATTGATTATGGCCTCAATTATTGAAAAAGAAACAGGCCTTGCCAGCGAACGGCCATTAATAGCCTCTGTATTTACTAATAGACTAAATACAAAAATGCGCTTGCAAACTGATCCAACCGTGATTTATGGCATTGGTGCTGACTTTGATGGTGATATAAAACGTAAAGATTTAACTAATCATACTCCGTATAATACATATAAAATTAATGGCTTACCGCCTACGCCGATTGCTATGCCGTCAAAAGCGGCAATACTTGCAGCAGTCAATCCACCTGAGTCTGAGTACCTTTATTTTGTTGCCAAAGGCGATGGTAGCCATCAATTTTCTAAAACCTTAAAAGAACATAACAAAGCAGTACAAGATTACTTACGTTATCAAAAACAGTTAAGCAAATCAGAGTAAAGAATATAAAACGAGAAAGCCGATTAATGCTTTTTCAAACTAAAAAGAGAGATCATGACAGCAGCAAAATTTATTGTGATTGAAGGCTTAGAAGGGGCCGGTAAATCGACAGCTATAGCAATTTGCCAACAGTTTTTAGAGCAGCACAAAGTTGATTTTATTAATGTACGCGAGCCCGGCGGCACACCCATCGCTGAAGCACTGCGCACTATTGTAAAAGATAACCATGTCGAACAGATTGCCAGCGAAACAGAATTACTGCTGATGTATGCAGCCCGTTCGCAACTGCTACATAATGTTATTCGTCCAGCACTTGCTAAAGGACAATGGGTATTAGGCGATCGTCACGATCTATCATCGCAGGCTTACCAAGGCGGCGGACGTGAAATTGCCGCTACTACGTTAGATTCTCTCGCCAATATTGTATTAAAAGGTTTAAAACCAGATCTGACCATTTATTTGGACATTGAACCTGCGGTGGGCCTTGCCCGTGCGAAAGGACGCGGTGAACTGGATCGTATAGAACAACAAGCATTGAGTTTTTTTGAACGTACCCGCGCACGCTATTTAGAACTCGCAAATAGTGATGACACTATTAAAACAGTTAATGCAGGTCAAAGTATGCAATTAGTACATCAAGATATTATTACCGTGCTTGAACAATTTATGAAAAGTAACAATTAACATGATTTATCCTTGGCTTAGCAATGTTGAGCAGCAATTAGCAGCCAGTTTTAATGCTGGGCGTTTTCACCATGGACAATTATTTAATGGTCAACAAGGTGTTGGTAAGCGCGCCTTAGTGGAGCAGCTGGCTAATGCATTATTGTGCTTGTCTGCAACTAACTTAGTCCCTTGTGGGCATTGTAAGAGCTGCCATTTAAATCAAGCGGTTACTCATCCTGACAAATATGTAGTGCAAGCTGATGGACAAAGCATTGGTGTGGATGATATTCGCAGTGTCAGCGATTTCATGCATCAATCAGCGGCGCAAAATGCCAATAAAGTGGTGGTGATCAATGATTGCCATAAAATGACCACCGCGGCGGCCAATGCCTTACTTAAAACGTTAGAAGAGCCTAGCCCGCAGCGATTTTTGTTACTAACAACGAGTGCGACAACGCAATTACCGGCCACTATTTTAAGTCGCTGCGCGCTTACACAAGTAAAAGTGAATGACGCCAATGTTGCTATGAATTGGATTTCCCAACTGCACGTTCCTGCATATCCATGGTTAAAAATGTTTACCCAGCAGCCATTATTGATTGCCCGTTGGCAACAAGATGAGCAGCTGGAGGTCATCGATGAATTGTATAAGTTTGCAACTGAGCTAAAACAAGGCCATAATTTCAGTGCGTTAGTTGATATTATCAGTAAAGATACAGAGCGTGTTCGCATCTTTTGTTTATTTTTAAGCGAACAATTAAAACAACAACTCATTGCTGGAATGGATTTTGATTCATATCAGAGTGCGCAAAATGCATTGGCCGAATTTGTGCAAAACAGTACACAGATATTAGGATTGAACTTGCCGTTGGCAGTGTCTCGTTTAGCGTATCGTTTACGTAAAAGCTATAAGTAGGATTATTGTGCAAGAATTATTAGTCGATTTAGATGATCTAGATGAATTATACCGCTGCTATATGCCGTATTTAAAAAATGGTGGACTATTTGTGCGCACTAATATGCGTTATGAGATGGGTCATTCATTGGCATTAAAAGTGACATTACCGGATGCGCTTGAAGATGATGTAATAACCGGAAAAGTTACATGGATCACGCCACAAGGCGCGCAAAGTTCTAACCCACTGGGCATTGGTATTAGTTTTATCGATGATAAAACTAACCTAAATGTGAAGATCGAAAAACTACTAGGGACTATGTTAAACTCTGGTAATCCAACTTATACCATGTAGTAAGCAGTAACATGATTGTAGATTCTCATTGCCATTTAGACCGACTCGATTTTGATAAACTCGATTTAAACTTAGACCAAGTACTTGATAGTGCACGGGCTAAACAAGTTGAACACTTTTTATGTGTGAGTGTCACACTTGATCAATTCCCTAGTATGCTAGAAAAAATTCAAGGCTATAGTGATGTCTCTGCCTCGTGTGGTGTTCACCCGCTTGATCAAAAAGACGCACTTGATAAACAACGCTTAATTGATTTAGCAAGCCACGATAAAGTAGTAGCAATTGGCGAAACAGGGCTTGATTACTATTATTCGAAAGACACCCATGCCGTGCAACAAGCAAGTTTTGTGGGTCATATTGAAGTGGCGAACGAGTTACAAAAACCACTTATAATTCATACTCGCGATGCGCGCGACGACACCATAAACTTAATGCGTGAACATAACGCACAAAAGTGTGGTGGTGTATTGCATTGCTTTACTGAAGATTGGGATATGGCTAAAAAAGCCATCGACTTAGGCTTTTATATTTCTATCTCTGGCATTGTGACCTTTAAAAATGCCGTAGAGCTTAAAGATGTTGTTAAACAAATCCCTCTTGATAGATTATTAATCGAAACAGACTCGCCTTATCTAGCGCCAGTACCGTATCGTGGGAAAACTAATCAGCCCGCTTATGTGCAAGATGTTGCTTATTACATTGCTGATTTAAAAGGTATTAGCTACAAAGAGCTAGCCAAAGCGACTACGGAAAACTTCTACTCATTGTTCAACTTAGTGAACAAAGGTTAATTAGCATATGAGCACAGCATCACTCCCTCTATTAATAATGGGGCCGATGGTGCGCCGAGCTGATGCTGCAGAGGTTTGCATACAGTTTGCAACGTCGGTAGCATCACAATTTAGTATTGAATTTGATGATATAGACGTTTTTAGTGAGCAACAGAGCATTGCTTTAGGTACTCATCTTTACTTGCACTTTGTGATCGTAAAACCGATTGCCGCAACATTGCCTGTTAATCAGCTGATCAGCTACCGCCTATTAAACAGCAACTTAGACGTTGATTTAAGTGATTTTTGTTATCAAGGAAAAGCCACCCCTGAATTTGTGATCCCGCAAAAACTTGAGCAGATTTTACATGGCTCATGCCGTAACCCACATCATCCTGCAAAAGATAGCTTAGTGGCTGCGAATGATTTTCAACAGCAAAATCGCAGTGTAAATCAAACCGGGGCGGATGTTTTACTGCTCTCTGGTGATCAAGTGTATGCCGATGATGTTGCTGGTGCGATGTTATTAGCAATTGAACGACTGATCAGCGTATTAGGAATATACCAAGAGCAACCACTGGCAATTGATTTACCTGCACAGTTAAGTGAACAACTTTATCAGCGCCACTTATATTTACCGACGGTCCCTTGGCAAAAACGCAATAAAATAGGGGTTGGCTATTGGCTAAAAAAAGATGAGCCACATTTTTCAAGCTTAAAAGCTGCAAATCACTTGATCTTTTTTGAAGAGTTTATAGCCCTTTATTTACTCAATTTTAGCCCGTTACTGTGGGACTTAATTGACTTTGATAGTATTAGCTATCAAGCAAGCTCGCCCAAATGCCAGCAAGTTTTTGATAATGAAAAAGCAGCTTTAACGGATTTTAAAAATGGCTTAGTACACGTTCAGGTGCTACTGGCAAATATTTCAACGTTAATGATGTTTGACGATCATGATGTTACCGATGATTGGAACTTGACGGCTGGTTGGGAGCAGGTTATTTACCAACATCCAGTTAGCCGCCGTATTGTTAATAATGGCTTGATCAGTTATTGGCTGATGCAAGGCTTTGGCAATGATGCAGGTCATAAAACAGCCGCTTTACTTGATGCGTTTAAGACGAGTTTTTCTGAGCAAAAACAATGGCAATTTAAAGCGTTTGATAAAACCATTCTCGAGTTTAATCATTGGCATTATGAGCTGAATACTGTGCCTAAAGTGGTCGTGCTGGATACCCGCACTCATCGTTGGCGTAATGAGCAAAACTTTAATGAGCCCTCTGGTCTACTTGATTGGGAGCGTCTCACTGAGCTAGAAGGCAGTTTAGTGACTCATGAACAAGTGATCATTGTCTCACCCGCACCGGTGTTTGGCGTTAAATCAATTGAAGCTATTCAGTCATTGTTTAATATTTGCGGACAGCCATTATTAGTTGATGTTGAAAACTGGATGGCCCACGAAGGCTCAGCTAAAAAGTTACTGGATACCTTTCGCCGTGACGATACCCCTAAAGAAACGCTTATTTTATCGGGTGATGTACATTACTCATTCTGTTTTTCCGTACAGAAACGCTTTGGTAAGCACCCCAATAGAATTTGGCAACTTACTGCCAGTGGTATTAAAAATGAGTTTCCGCGTAGATTAATTAACGTGCTGGATAAGTTAGACTCGATTTTATACGCGCCGAAAAGCCCGTTAAACTTTTTTACAAAGCGTTGGCAGATGGAAGTCGATAAACATCAAACCATCGGGGAGGGGCAAAAATACTTGGTGAGTGATTCAGCGATTAGTTTGATTGAATTACAACAAGGAAAGCTGGCGCGTTATCAGTTACTCCATCCCGATAATCGCACCACAGAGTTTGATTTAAGCAATGATTAATTTAATGGTTTGCGCTGTTGTCTTACATAGTCGCTAACGTTACTTACTGTATCTAACCAATAACCGTTAGCAGGATCTTTCAGATAAACAAGCAATTGCTCGAGTACTTTTGCGTCAGTGGTATATTGATCTCCGTTACCAATTTCATGGCCCGCTAAAATCAACCAAGCATTATTTTCCCGTAATTGATCCAGCATGGTAATGATTTCATCAAAACTCATTCCGTCGATCCTAAGTCCTGTTAGCTGTGCAAAATCAGTAAAATTAGGATTATTAGCTGACTCATCTAACCAAGTTCGGCCGCTGTCAAAATGTTTAGCGATTAAAGGCACGTAGCTCTTAGTATCAATGCCCTGGCCAACAAATGTATTGCCGCACGGATAAGCAAAGGCGCGAGGGGTCACTCCTAAATGATCTTTTAGGTATTGCTGCGCTGATAAAATATCATTTTCAAGCCACTTGAGTGTAGTGTGTTCAAGTGATAAGTCTTGTGCTCTTAACCATTCAAAATTCCCTGTACATACGTGGCTGCTGGTATGATTTGCAATTTCATGGCCCGATTTTACCGCGTCTTGCCACTGAGTTAGGCGCTGCTTGACGTTAAAAGGGGAAACATAAAAAGTTGCTTTGACTTGGTGCCTGTTCAAAATCGCAGCGCCAACATCGACTTGGCTGTGACGGGCATCATCAAACGTGATACTCACAGCATTTTGCGCTTTATGCGGGTAATTAAAACCAAGGTATTTTTGCGACTCAGGATTGGCAATAACAGAGAATGACAGTACTGAAATAGTCATGATCAATGAAGATATTTTTAACATGGTAGTCCTTACACTTTCTTAGTCTATATATAGAAACAAGTTATGTGTAATAAAGCAATGATTACCTATGTGACTGAGACTGAATAAATTTCAAGACGATAGCTTATTTATAGACAAAAAAACGCCCAGAACGAATCCGCATTGTTCTGGGCTTAGGGATGGCTCTAATGAGCCTGCGCTAACTTTAAAAACACCTTCTAAGTTCATTAAGGGAGAAGTAGAAAGTAATATTAAGTGTAGTTAACATATGTAAAAAAACCCAATAAATGATGATTTTTTATACTGCTTATAAAACAACTGTTTGTCTTAAAACGAAGCGCAAAGCTTAAATTTTATACATTGGTTGTTGCCAACTTATCCACACCTTATTATTATCACCAGCTGATCAGTTGAGTGTTTTGTACTAAATCTCGAGGTAAGGAGTTTTTAATTTTATTTTTTTGCCATTTTCCAAGCCCTATCGGACAGCCACAAAGGGTTAAAACCACTTCGCCAAGTGCGTTGCTAGGTTCGCTTAAACGAATATCTTTACCTTGAAAGTAGTCATTGGCCTGCTCGTTACTTAGTGCAATTACATTAGCCTTACATTGGCCACCAAATACGGTGGCAAATTCGTGGTTAAGACGCACCCCATTTTTGTGGATCATGCCGAGGTGGATACCAAGTCGCGCGTATTTTATTTTGTTTTCAATGGCGGCAAACTGCTCAGGGAATAGCCACAGTTCTTTATCGCGCTGCATTAGTGAGCCGCTGAGTGATGTCAGGTCAAATTGTTTTTTTAGCTCAGTGTAAAATGCTTGGCTGGATTTTTTGTCAAACGGCTGAAAAGGGAATGCACCTTTTTTTACTTTTTGATTTGGATTATCGCAGCTAGCAAGCTTTTTAAACTTAGCAATAAAAAAGCCTTCGCTGTCGAATGTTTGCGGCCAGACATGCAAATAGCCTTCGCTGGTTGTGGCTCGCTCCGCACCTGCAAACAAATGATCTAATGGTTGTATTTCAAGATGCTCTGCAAACTCAGTGAGAAGATATTCGCACACTTGCTGATTTTCGAGCGGGGTTAAAGTACAGGTTGAATAGACTAATGTACCGCCTGGTTTTAATGCATAGAAAGCGCTTTTTATTAAGTTTTTTTGCACTTTGGCAATATCAATGTTTGACTCAATTGACCAATTCTTTAAGGCATCAGCATCTTTTCGAACCGTACCTTCGCCAGAGCATGGGGCATCGAGTAAAATACTGTCAAAGCATTCATACATATAATCGCCAAAAATAGCCCCATCAAAATGCGACAATGCACAATTGCCAACTCCCATACGCTTTAAGGTTGCGCTGAGTACTTTTAAACGAGATGACGACAGTTCATTGGCAACCAATACCCCGTGATTATTCATTAATGCTGCTAATTGAGAAGTTTTAGAGCCAGGAGCGGATGCCATGTCGAGCACATGAGTTGCATCAGTTAATGCGTCTTTAAGTGCTATTGGTGGCAGCATCGAACTGGCTTCTTGTACATACATAGCGCCACTTAAATGTAGATCCGTGTTACCCAGTGCCAGAGCTTGCTCTTCATGTTCACTGCGCTCTAACCAAAAACCTTCGCTACACCATGGGATTGGGCTTAATGTCCAGCCTCTATCAAGGGCATACTGCTGAAAATCCTCAACCGACATTTTAAGCGTATTGACACGTACAGATTTACGAAGCGGTCTGCGACAGGCATTGAGAAAGTCATCCAATGTTAGGTGTGCTGGTAAATAGGTCTTTACGTCATCTATAAAATGCTGGGGAATATAGGTATTGGCGTCCAAGGCAGTGCTCACAGAGAATTTTAAAGTTGTATTCTAGCATTATTAGTGGCTCAGAGCAGTGCCTTAAATAATCTTTTAAAGTATACAAACCTGTCGACACTTGGTGCATAAATGTGTGTTTTAAGTGTTTTTAAACATTATTTATTATACTTATGTCGACAATAGCCGTTTTTAAACGCAGTTTTTACTGATTTAGGGTTGACACATTTACAGCTAAAGACCATAGTGTATCCGTAAATTGTCGACAATCTTAGAAGGTGAACAATGACGCAAGATGCTTTTAGTGAAACACCTATTACTACCGCCTCAGATCAGGTATTTGTGGATATGCGTCGAGAAATTGTCGAAGGCAGTATTGTTCAAGGTAGCAAGATATCCGAGCCAGAACTGGCAAAGCGTTATGGTGTAAGCCGTGCAACGCTTCGTGAAGCGCTTAACCGCCTTGAAAGTTGTTATTTAGTTGAGCGTAAAGCGAATGTGGGTTGTCGTGTTGTGGCACTTACAGCTGAACGTTTAATAGAAGTATATCAAGTTCGCAGTGCGCTTGAAGGTTTAGCGTGTCGTTTAGCTGCCGACAATATGGCACCGGATGAAGTGCAAAGTTTAAAGCAATTACTTAATCAGCATCTGAAAACACAACGTGTAAAAGAGGGTGAGTCTTACTATCAAGAAGCCGGCGATCTGGATTTTCATTATCGCATTATTAAAGGCAGTAAAAACGACCACCTTATTCACTTATTGAGTAACGGACTTTATCAGTTAATTCGTATGTATCGTGTGCAAATGGGCATGGTTGGGCCTCGCGTATCAAAAAGCGTTTGATGAGCACTTAGCCATTATTAATGCGATTGAAAACCATGATGGGGAATTAGCTGAGTTATTGATGAAGCGCCATATCAGTGCATCGCAAGCCAATATACAAACGAAGTTTAATTTACATGCCGCGCAAAATGAGCGCGCGGAGCAGTAAAAACGTCATATTAAACCATTAAAAAATATAAGTTGTCATAAAGCAACCCCGTTCAAAGTTAGGAGAATGTAATGTCAGCAGGATTAAAATTTAAACAGGCGATTGCCAATAATCATCCATTACAAGTCGTCGGCACAATCAACGCTTACACGGCGATGATGGCTGAAAAAATGGGTCATCAAGCAATTTACCTTTCAGGTGCAGGTGTCGCGAATGCTTCATTTGGTATGCCTGATTTGGGGATGACCAGTCTTGATAATGTTTTGGAAGATATTCGCCGCATCACAGGTGCCAGCGATTTACCATTACTTGTTGATGCCGATACTGGTTGGGGTGGAGCATTTAATATTGCTCGCACAGTCAAAGAGATGACCAAAGCCGGCGCGGCGGGGTTTCATATTGAAGATCAAGTAGCGCAAAAGCGGTGCGGCCATCGCCCGAACAAAGAAATTGTCTCGCAAAGCGAGATGGTTGACCGTATTAAAGCGGCTGTTGATGCTAAAACTGACAGTGACTTTTACATTATGGCGCGTACTGATGCGTTTCAAAAAGAAGGCTTAAATGCCGCGATTGAACGTGCAGCAGCCTGTGTTGAAGCTGGCGCCGATGCGATTTTTGCAGAAGCCGTACACGATCTTGCCGACTATCAAGCCTTTACCAAAGCGATTAATGTGCCTATTTTGGCCAACATTACTGAGTTTGGCCAAACGCCAATTTATACTAAAGAGCAACTAAGTGATGTAGGCGTAGAAATGGTGCTTTACCCACTCAGCGCGTTCAGAGCAATGAATAAAGCGGCACTTAACGTCTATTCAGCAATTTTAAATGAAGGCTCTCAACAGAGCCAAATTGAAAATATGCAAACACGTGCTGAGCTTTATGACTTTTTAGATTATCACTCGTATGAAAATACACTCGATAACCTTTTTTCAGCAAAATCTGATAAATAATAATAAATTCAACAGGAGACACATCATGGTAGATAAAGCATTAGGCGGCGCAGGACTTCGCGGACAAGTAGCAGGCCAAACAGCACTTTGTACAGTAGGGCAAACCGGTTCAGGCTTAACGTATTGTGGTTACGACATTGCAGAGCTTGCTGAAAAAGCGCAGTTTGAAGAAGTATCTTTCCTACTTTCGCGCGGTGAATTACCGACCTCTGCAGAGCTTAGCGAATACAAAGCTAAACTAAAAAGTTTACGTGGTTTACCACCGGCACTGAAAACTGTACTTGAAAACATTCCAAAAGACGCGCACCCAATGGATGTCATGCGTACAGGTTGCTCTATGCTAGGTAACCTTGAAATGGAGCATGACTTTAGTCAGGCTAATGATGCCATTGACCGTATGGTTGCGGTATTCCCAAGCATTATTTGTTACTGGTATCGTTTTACTCACGACGGTGTGCGCATTGAAACACAAACTGATGATGACTCAGTTGGCGCGCATTTTTTAACGCTACTACATGATAAAGCGCCATCAGAGTTATTTGCTCAAGTGATGAATGTATCGCTGATTTTATATGCAGAGCATGAATTTAATGCCTCAACCTTTACTGGTCGCGTTTGTGCATCGACATTATCTGACATTCACTCTTGTGTAACAGGTGCAATTGGTACGTTACGTGGCCCATTACATGGCGGCGCGAATGAAGCGGCAATGGATATGATTGAAGGCTTTAAAGATGCAGACCATGCAGAGCAAGAAATCATGGGCATGCTGGAGCGTAAAGATAAAATTATGGGCTTTGGTCACGCAATCTATCGCGAATCAGATCCACGTAATGTGATCATTAAAAAGTGGTCTGAAAAACTCGCTGCAGAGCTAGGCGACGAGGTACTTTATCCAGTATCAGTGCGCTGTGAAGAAATTATGTGGCGTGAGAAGAAGTTATTTTGTAACGCAGACTTTTTCCATGCATCGGCGTATCACTTTATGGGCATTCCAACTAAGTTATTCACCCCTATTTTTGTTATGAGCCGTGTAACAGGCTGGACCGCACACGTAAAAGAGCAACGCGCTAATAACCGTATTATTCGCCCAAGTGCAGATTACACTGGGCCAGAAGCGCGTAGTTATACGCCAATCGAATCACGTTAAGACTATTAAAGGTGGGCGAAAATACGCTCACCTTTTATTTTTTGCACATTGCCACTAGCGCATAGTTTTTAAGGCCTCTTTTTTCATACATCCCTTAAACACGCTATACGTGTGCGACCACCGTCACCAAATTAGCGAGTCTTGTAATGACTATCATAAACAATACTAAATACAGAAAACCCTTACCTAACTCTAATGTCGATTATTTTGACACCCAAGCTGCAATTGATGAAATTAAGGCTGGTGCGTACGCAGCCTTACCCTATACATCACGTGTTTTAGCAGAGAATTTAGTACGCCGCTGTGAGCCGCAAATGCTAACCGCAGCACTGTCGCAGCTTATCGAGCGCAAACAAGATTTAGATTTCCTTGGTATCCCGCGCGCGTAGTCTGTCACGATATTTTGGGACAAACAGCGCTGGTTGATTTAGCTGGCTTGCGTGATGCCATTGCAGCCAAAGGCGGCGATCCAGCTAAAGTTAACCCAGTAGTACCAACACAGCTGATTGTTGATCACTCATTAGCCGTTGAATACGCAGGGTTTGATCCTGATGCATTTGAAAAAAACCGCGCTATTGAAGATAGACGCAACGATGACCGTTTCCACTTTATTAATTGGACCAAAACTGCGTTTAAAAATATTGATGTGATCCCACCTGGTAACGGCATTATGCATCAAATCAACCTTGAGAAAATGTCGCCGGTGATCCAAAGCCGCGATGGGATTGCTTTTCCTGATACCTTAGTCGGTACTGATAGCCACACACCGCATGTTGATGCGTTAGGTGTCATTGCAGTAGGTGTTGGCGGCCTTGAAGCCGAAAGCGTGATGCTTGGCCGCGCCTCTTATATGCGTTTGCCTGATATTATTGGTGTTGAACTCAGTGGCAAACGTCAACCGGGTATTACAGCAACGGATATCGTGCTTGCGATCACTGAGTTTTTACGTGGCCAGCGTGTCGTATCAAGCTATTTAGAGTTTTATGGTGAAGGCGCAGATGCATTGACATTAGGCGATCGCGCTACTATCTCAAATATGACACCAGAATTTGGTGCCACCGCAGCGATGTTTTATATCGACCAGATGACCATTGATTACTTACGCCTAACAGGACGTGAAGAAGAGCAAATTGCCTTAGTTGAAAATTACGCAAAAACTACCGGTCTGTGGAGCGACAGCCTAAAAACAGCGCAGTACGATCGGGTATTAAAATTTGATCTATCAAGCGTTGGCCGCAATATTGCTGGACCGTCAAATCCGCATCGCCGTGTTTCAACCAGTGATTTGGCAGCGCAGGGGATCTCTGGGGTTGTTGAAAATGAAGACGGTTTAATGCCGGACGGTGCCTGTATTATTGCTGCTATCACTAGTTGTACGAATACCAGTAATCCACGTAACGTCATAGCAGCTGGTCTTATTGCGCGTAATGCAAATGCGAAGGGCTTAACTCGCAAGCCATGGGTTAAAACCTCATTAGCACCGGGTTCAAAAACAGTGCAATCGTATCTTGAAGATGCAAAATTACTGTCAGAATTAGAGCAACTTGGTTTTGGTATTGTTGGCTTTGCGTGCACTACGTGCAACGGTATGAGTGGTGCGCTTGATCCCGTTATTCAACAAGAAGTGATTGATCGCGACCTATACGCCACGGCTGTGCTCTCTGGTAATCGTAATTTTGATGGCCGTATTCACCCATACGCTAAGCAAGCATTTTTAGCGTCTCCGCCATTAGTAGTTGCCTATGCTATTGCAGGAACTATTCGTTTTGATATTGAAAAAGACGTACTCGGACAAGACCAGCAGGGCAATGATGTAACCTTAAAAGATATTTGGCCATCAGATGAAGAGATTGACGCAGTGATTAAACAAAGCGTAAAACCTGAGCAGTATAAGAAGGTTTACGAGCCGATGTTTAATTTAACCGTTGATTACGGTGAAGATAACGACCCACTTTACGATTGGCGCCCACAAAGTACTTATATTCGCCGCCCGCCATATTGGGAAGGCGCACTCGCTGGTGAGCGTACCATGAAAGGTATGCGCGCATTAGCGGTACTTGGCGATAACATCACAACTGATCATTTATCACCGTCAAATGCAATTATGGCCAGTAGTGCAGCAGGTGAGTACTTAACGCATATGGGTGTGCCAGAAGAAGACTTTAACTCGTACGCAACGCACCGCGGCGACCATTTAACTGCGCAACGTGCAACCTTTGCTAATCCTAAATTACTTAATGAAATGGTGATTGAAAATGGCGAAGTGAAACAAGGCTCATATGCCCGTATTGAGCCTGAGGGCACAGTTACTCGGATGTGGGAAGCAATCGAAACCTATATGCAGCGCAAACAACCATTAATTATTGTTGCAGGAGCTGACTATGGACAAGGTTCTTCTCGTGATTGGGCAGCCAAAGGCGTGCGTTTAGCAGGCGTTGAAGTTATTGCTGCAGAAGGTTTTGAGCGTATACACCGTACTAACTTAATTGGTATGGGTGTATTACCGCTGGAATTTAAAGCGGGCACCACCCGTAAAACGCTTAAGCTAGATGGTAGTGAAAGTTACGATGTAACTGGTGAATTAACACCAGGTGCGAGCGTTAATTTAACGATTACCCGCACTAATGGTGAAGTATTAAATGTGCCAACAAAGTGCCGTATTGATACTCAAGAAGAACTATCCATTTATGCTGCAGGTGGCGTATTACAACGCTTTGCTCAAGACTTTTTAGAAGCCACGCAAAGTGTATAAGGAAAACAGTCATGACATTTAAACCACAAATTAAAGTACCTGCCACCTACATGCGCGGTGGCACTAGTAAAGGGGTATTCTTTAATCTCAGCGATTTACCAGAGGCTGCACAAGTGGCAGGTTCTGGGCGAGATAATTTATTGCTGCGAGTGATTGGTAGCCCAGATCCATATGGCAAACAAACCGATGGTATGGGGGGGCTACTTCTAGTACCAGTAAAACCGTTATTTTAAGTAAAAGTGAGCAAGCTGATCACGATGTTGATTACTTATTTGGCCAAGTTGCTATTGATAAAGCGTTTGTTGATTGGAGCGGGAACTGCGGCAATTTAACTTCTGCAGTTGGCGCATTTGCAATTAGTAATGGTCTTGTTGATGCTAGCCGTATTCCAGAAAACGGTGTGGCTATAGTGCGAGTTTGGCAAGCTAATATTAAAAAAAGCATTTTAGTGCATGTGCCAATGACCAACGGTGAAGTACAAGAAACGGGTGACTTTGAACTCGACGGGGTGACATTTCCCGCCGCTGAGGTGAAATTAGAGTTCATTGATCCAGCGGACGGCGATGGTGCGCTATTTCCAACAGGCAATGTGGTAGATGAACTAGCAGTCCCTGAGTTTGGTGTACTTAGAGCCACTATGATCAACGCGGGTATCCCTACTATTTTTGTTAATGCAGCAGATATCGGCTATACCGGCACTGAACTTCAAGATGATATAAATAATGACGAACAAGCATTAGCTAAGCTTGAGTCTATTAGAGCGCATGGGGCAGTTAAAATGGGCTTGATCGCTCATATTAGTGAGGCGGCAGCGCGTCAACATACACCAAAAGTGGCATTTATTAATAAACCGATGACATATCTAGCTTCAAGCGGTAAAGAAATTCACAGTGATAATATCAACCTACTGGTACGTGCCATGTCGATGGGGAAACTTCATCATGCCATGATGGGTACTGCCGCTGTTGCAATCGGCACCGCAGCTGCGATAGCAGGATCGCTCGTTAATCTTGCAGCTGGTGGCGGTCAGTTGAGCGAAGTTAACTTTGGTCATCCGTCAGGTACATTAACTGTAGGCGCGCAAGCGATACTTCAAAACGGTAAGTGGCAGGTTACCAAGGCCAGTATGAGTCGCAGTGCTCGTGTGCTAATGGAAGGCGTTGTCCGAGTACCTGAGGTCAATTAATTAGTGAAATAAAACTAAAAGTGGCAGTCAGGCCACTTTTACATCCATATTTATGTGAAAAAATGTAAACAGCATTGCGTCAAATTGTATTCTTTGGTTGATATTTCCCCTAAAGTTAGTCCCTCAATGAGTTTCAAAAAAAAACAGTGTTTTTTTAATTCTTTGTTTTTAAATGTTTTTTATTTTATTTCTTTTAACTTGTGTTAAAAATGGCAGTGCTAGTTAGATGCATATTTACAGGTGTAATTAAAATTACATTTTTTTATAAATTGTCATATATTGGTGGTAAGTTGATAACATGTAATAATAATGTGGTTAATTACGTTAATTTGATACGGTTTTATACATAATTTTAACTTAAATGACTGTTGATATTAATATAGGCTACGATTTCAGTAATGCTATTTGCTAACAAGCACCCTAGGAGATTTTCATGGCGAAAAGAATAATTAAATTTACCCCAATTGCAGCCTCGGTTGCATTGACTCTCGGCCTGACCGGTTGTGGCTCAGAAAATGATAATAACTATAACAAGCCTGAACCAGTTACAGTATACAAAGGCGAAGTCAGCACTAATTTTAATACCCAAGTATCGGGGAAAGCTGTAAAAGGCGCGTTAAAAAATGCCAAAGTGACAGTATCTACTGTTGATGATGCGGGGGAATCTGTCCCAGTAGCTTATCGTTTAGAGGCTGCATCTGATGCAAGCTATACTGCAGAATCGACAACTTCACAAGCAGACGCTGATGCCAAAGCATTGGCATTGGTTGCGGCAGCTAATCCAACAGAGACAATGACGTCAACCAGTGGTGCCTATAATATTTATCTAGAAGACGGCTTTTCGGGTCCGCTTTATATTACGGTGAGTACGTCGAAAGAAGATGACAGCATGGTCAAGTGTGATTCATTTACCGGTTGTGGCAGCTATGATGAAACCCCAGCAGCATCTGAAGTCGCTGGGATGATCAATAATGGCGATGCCGCGATTGATTTTGGCGAATGGTACAAAGATGATCTTGAATTACAAGTTGTTAAGTTTATTAAAGCTTCACCAGCACCAGCAAGTGCTCGTGGTATTAATTTCGCGGAGGGTGATGGTACTGGTGTGCAGCAGTACTTTGCTAATGTGACTTTATATACGAGTATCGCAGCAAAAATGTTGTTAGACGGTGCTAAAGATGGTTCAGCAGTCTCAGATGAAGCAGTTGCAGCGGCAAGTTTAAAAACATTAATTCAAGTATTAGGGCCTGATACAGCAATTAAAGCCGCTTCTTTACTTGGTGATATTTCTCTTGGTGGTGCGGTTGATTTCAGTGATATTGGCGAAGGTGATTCACTGGATGCAGGTACTTTGGCGTTAGTTCAAACTGCCGTTTCATTGCAGTCTGTCGCGGGGGCGGGTGCCAATGGCTCATTAAAAGACCTGATTGCAAGTCTATCTGCAGCTGTTAAAGAAGGCAAAGTAAGCAACAGTGACAATGAAATTGTCCAGAAGATTGCAGCTGAGTTACAAAAAGCAGTTGAGAATACCAGCCTTATTTTTGCCGCAGTAGTTACAGGTGAAGGTATTGATGAAGCATTTGCTAAAGTTGCTGAAAACTTAGGTATTACCGATCCTGATGAAATTGCAAAACTCAAAAATAAAGCCACCAAAGCTGTTGAAGATGTGCAAGCAAAAGCAAAAGATAAAGGGCTTGATAAAGATTTAAAAGAAACCGCAAAAGAAGTTAAAAAAGCATTAGAGAAAATTGGCTGTGAAGATAACTGTGATGCTGGTGATGATCTAACAGCTAAAGTAGCGGCTGAGTTAGAATTACAAGTTACTGCAACAACTGCTGCATTAACTACGTCTACCGACTCAATCGCTGTTGGTACTGCTGAATTGACAAAAGTTAAAACGTTGGGTGATGCTGGTTTAGAAACAACCGAGCAGGTTTTGGCTTACAGTGCTGATGTGTTTACGTTATCAGGGAGCAAGGCGGAATATAGCCAGTTACAAGTAGAGCTTTCTGCTGCACTTGCTTCAACACAAGGGATTGCAACAACCGCCGCAAGTTTAGGTGAGCAATATCAACAATTAGTTGATAAAGCAAACTCGTTAAGTAGCGCTGTTGCAACCCAACTCGCAGCGGTTTCAACTTTAATTACGGGGATTGATGCTGAGGTGGTTCGCTCTAATGAGGCTGTGACTGCATTAGGCATCGATATCGACGTTGCAAAAAGCAATGTGACTATCGCAAGCAATAACCTAGATGCTGCTGATTCTGCGGCAATGATTGCGCAAAGTGATTTAGCAACAGCTATGATTGCAGTTGCCGCTGCAGCGATTGACAACAAAGCTAATGCAGAACTTGCTTTGTCATCCGCTCAAGCTGCAATTACCGTGGCTACAGCGACTAGTGCAAAAGCAGCCGAACTCGCTAATGCGGCAGTACAAGCTGAGGTTGCTGCTGCTGCATTAATGGATATTGCCGCTGAAGCGAGTGATAAAGAGATTGCTACAAATTTATCTGCAGAAGCTAAACTCAGTGCTACATTAGCCACAAGCGTTAGCAACGAAGCAGATACTGCTTTGAGCAGTGCAACCTCACTTGAATCTGATGCCCAAGCAGCAATTGCAACATTTACAGTATTAGTTGATGTTAAAGCAGGCACTGAGAGTATTCGAAATGCAACTTTGGTAACGAAAACAGGCGGTCGGGCATTATTTGATACTGCCGAAGTTATTTATGATGTGCTAACAGAAGCTTGGGACTTAGGAGATGAAGCCACTGGTGTTGTTTCTACACGATATCCTAATTGGACGTATAGCTTTGATAAAGATGCATTAGAGCTAAATCTTGTTAATAGTGAAAATGGCAATAAGATCAACGTTAATGGTTCTATCAATAATAAAGCAATTGTATTTGCGTTTGGCGGTATGATTGAAACAGTTGATGGTGCAAAAGTTAGTATTGAAACACTTGATGATATGGGTGAGGCTTTACAGAATTGTATCGACGCTAACAGTGGGACTATTCCTAAAGATCTATCAGATTCTTGTTTAGTAATTAACTTTGAAGAGGAAGTTTCAAGCGATACGGCTGTTGATGGAAATGTGTTATCAGTAGATGGCTGGAGTCGTGTTGAAATAGTTGACGGTGATTCAGGATTTATTGGTACATTAAGCATATCTGGCGCAGATGTAACAGAGCTTGGCATGATCAGCGCAACAGGTGTTACAGGTGATATTGATTTCACTGCGATGTTATCTGTTGATTGGGCAAATGAAAATGATAATTATGCCGTTGATATCGAGTTACATAATAGTATTGGCTATACACTATCTTTGATGGCAGAAGAGGGGAGGACTTTATGGGTAGCGTAAATGCTAACTTCGCAGGTGCGATGATGAAGTTTGGTACAGTAACAGAGATCACAAATGGTATTTCTGTAGAGTATATTGATGGTGAAGTTATCGATTACACTGATATTAGTTTTTTAGATTCATCGAAGTAACGTAAAAATAAGAGGGAGAGTCGTTCTCCCTCTTAAATAATAACAAGTGAAATAAGTATGAAAAAAATTCTCACGTTAGGATTTTCCGCTTTTTTAATTACCCCTATTAGTTACGCTGCAGAGCAGTTTCAAGTCTTTACCACATTCGATTCAGAAGTGTATACAGAAGCACAACCTGTCACTGCCTTTATTGACGACTTTGATGCTCCACTTACATCAGGTGATAGCGCATTTACTTATAATGTGTTTGAGTTTGGCGTTGGTTATGGAAATTTTAAAGTCGGTTATCAAAGTCGTTTTGATTATGTTTTAAGTTTTGATCCGGATACTGCTGTTTACTTTCATACCGAAAAAAATGACCTTCCTTTTGAAGATAGAAATTATGTTTATTACCTAGACGGTAAGCAATCAACCACCAATGGATTGTTTGTTTCATATGATTTCAAATTTTTAGACTCTGACGCATTAACAATAACGCCTAAATTAACGGTTTTTGCTAGTACGCATTTTCAAGATATAAATGTAGAAGGTACAGTTTATAGTGATGAGATCCAAGGCGCATTAACAGTTGACTCTTATTTTTCGAAAGATATTTTATTTAAGCGATTTACTCCTGATGAGAACCCATCCGGCTTAGGGTACAGCGTTGATTTAGCAGTTAATTGGAAAATAAATCAAGACTTAACCATCGGCCTTCTCGCACAAGACTTACTGTATGAAACCGAGTATAAAAAAGTGGTTTTGCAAATGGTTATACAACAGAGCTCCCGTTTACTGAAAACGATGATGGCGATATTGCTACTGAGCCTACAATACGCTTAGCAACGTCAGAGTATGGTAATGAAGTTACACATAAATTTGATATGCCGGTGCGCGTTAAGGTTTATGCGGATTATCGTATTAATGATTTGTTTTCTTCAGAGCTGATGGTTAAACAATTTGATCAAGATACGTTTTCTCAATTAAAAGCACGCATGCACTTTTGGGATCATTGGGCAGTTATTGGTGGTTATGAAATAAAAAGTGAAGCATTTTTGCTGGGTATTGAGAACGATTATTTTGGTTTTAATATACAGACCGATAATCTCGATATTGATAAAGCGTATTATGCCAATGTAAATTGGTACTCTGAAGTTAGCGTTTTAAGGACTTGTGATGTTTAAAAAACTTATATCAGTTAGTTTACTTATGTCATTAGTTGGTTGTGGTGACTCATCAGATAATGGCACAACAAACACTTTGCCTGTCATGCTGACGTCCTCCTCGGTAAGCTTTTATATTGCGCCTTGGCAATCCACTGCGGGTACGTTAACACTCATTAATGATAACACGGGCTCTATAGAAAATATTGACGTTGCAAATATTAATGATGTGACTTTACCAACCACAACTTTAAATTTTCATCATGTTGAATTTACCTCAAATGCAACGACGTTAACATGTCCAAGTTTTGCAGGTTGTGGTCGCACAGTGAGAAACAACCCGAATGATCAGAATTCTAATCGTCGCATTGATTATCAAGAAGTGATGGATATGACATTAAGTTACCGTGCTGATTTTTTTGCAGCCCCGGGCGAAAATAAGGTCTATTTATCGCCGATCAGCTCAGTGATTAGCGACAATAACTTAGACATAAGCATAACCACACAAAGCTTGAGTGCGACACCTTTTTATCACCTCACTCATAGTCAGTTGAATGACAGCCTTGAAGCTGAGTTGCTTACTAATGCACTGACTTTTGGTGTGATCTTAAAAAGAGCTGCGGATATCGAGGCGAGTTTAAATACAGCCAATAATACGGTGGTAGAACAACAGGCCCAGTTAGCAAGTTTGCCACTTTATCGTACTTTTGCAGATCGCTATGTGTCAGAGAATTTACTTAATGAAGATGGTAATCAATTATTGCAATCCGTCGTTGGAGAGGTCAAACAAAAGCTAGTTATGATTGGGAATGCTAGCAATATTTCGCCACTAGAACGAGATGAAGAGCAATTACACTCTCGTGAGTTACTCGAAGATGTGCGTAATATAATAGGTGTGGCACGCTTACAAGAGCAAACGTATAGTGATGAGCTCAAACAAAAGCTAACTGAATTTGAAATAATATTAGGCGAAGACTCGCAACAAACTATTATCGTTTTAGCGAATGTGCTTTATGACGTGCTCTATAACTTTTCGCCATTAAATAATACCGACGCAGGAGTTTATAATTTACAGGGACTGACAATAAACTACCAACAATCCCCTTATTCTTGGGCTATTAGTGGCCAGTATGATGAGCATGACGTACAGCTAGATTTAAATATTCCACAATGGCAAGTAAGTGGACTGCTGGGTAATAAAGTATCCGGTATTATTAGTGCGAAAGTGATAGGCAAAGATGCTCAACTAAACGCCGATGTGAGTGATTTAGTGTTGTCATTTGATGGAACTGACGATCCATTTTCAAATGATCAAAGTGAAACAACTCGGGCAGCTGAATATAGAGACAAAGGTTTCATTAGAAAGTGCCAATAGCGGCGTCTTAACCGGTGATATAAAGCTAAACGCTGATCGCTTCGTTACTCCTTTTGAAGAGCTTGTGACAGTGGTATCTGGCTTTGACTTTAAAGGTCAGCTTGTTAGTGAAAATCAAACGACACAGTTTAACCTACAAGCAATAGAAGCAACGCCATTTATAAATGAAGCTACACAGAATCTTGCATTTGCTGTGCAATTGATAACGCCATTAAATGGCGCACCGGATTTTCAGTTTGCTTATGTTGGTCGTTTGAATCGTTTAGCTGATATTAGCAATGCAGAGATTGCCTTACGGCTAAAGGATAGAGCACTTGAAATTAACTTACGTACTGTTGGCAATAATATTAATGCCGTGATCCACGGTGCTCAAGGTCGCTGGTTAGATGTTAAGCAAAAAGGTCGAAACTACAGTGGTGGATTATATTTTGGCGATACACAAATCGCAGATGTAACAGCGGTAAGAGGGGTTCCTGGTATATTATTTCCTGATGGGACATTTGAGTCGTTGTTTTAATAATATATAGGCGTTTATTTGCTAACATTTAAGCGCCTTATTTTTAGCTGCTACATTGTTTTTTTTCTTCAATATAGCTTGAAAGTGCTCCTTGCTCTTTCATTTTTTTTATCTCGTTATTGAGATCGGCTAAAATTTCCTGCCAATATGGGTTTGCTTTACTTACTGTGTAATAGAGGGGTTTGTAACCTAAAGGTGGGGACAATACCATTAGAGCAGTTTTCATTTGCTGTTTTTCTTTTTCGGAGGCAGCAGACTTTTCAATGCTGGCAATCAACACGTCAAAATCAGCTACAATTAGGTCTACCCGTAGGCCCATAAGTAAATGAATTTGCTGAAACTCATTATTGGCAACAATGGTATTAATTTGTTTTGAGTCAATTAGTTTATCGAGTTCTGGGGTGTTTTTATATGCTCGGACAACACCAATAATTTGATCTTTTATAGACTCTACACTGCCGTCATAGTTTGAGTGGCTGCCATTTAGTGCGACTAGTGACAAGTTTCCACCTGGAATAGCCGAGGATAAAGCCATTAAATCATTGCGCGTTTTATTTGGCTTATTCTCTGACATAACATTATTATCAATAAAATACTCAGGAAATAAAATATCTGCATGACCTAATTCGGCCGCTCTTAGTGCTCGGGCCCATGGGAGAAACTCTATATGCACTCCATAACCTTTTTGTAGTAGTAGTTTAACGGTTAGTTGAAATAGCCAACCGTTGTTACAAAGTGATTCATCAATATAAGGGGGCCAATTTAAAGTGACTAGTTTTAAAAGTTTCTTTGCTTCAATATTGTAAGCATAGCCATATTCATATCGTACTGCTGGAGCAACGATTGTTTGATCACCGACTTGGTAAGAAACAGGGGTCATAGTCGCTTTCGCGAATCCACTAAACAACAATAGAAAGACTAAGTACTTTTTCATTTATTTGATAAGTTTTTGTAATTATTCTTAAAGTTTAGTCGCATATATGTATTTAACAACTTAAAAAGACGATAACTAAAATGTATTTACAATGTTTATCGTTGCAGCCGTTTGAGAAGGAACGGGTAAATGATGGCATGTTTTTTTATGTGTTTTTATTGGCAAGGTAAGGAGTGACAGCAGCTGTCAGCGCCTACACAAAAGTTACTTGGCTTGCTTAAAAATACGTTAGATGCAAGAATAAAGACGACAATTTATTCATTCTACATAAGGAACAATGTTTTGCGTTTAACGCCGCCCTAAGTTATTCCTCCTCTAAATCACCGCTGCGTGATACCTATATACCAAACATTGGTAGGCGCTTATGTGCCGTTTTAATAAATAAAAAAACATTAATGAAAATGCGGTTGTCATCGTTTAGTAAAAGCATTGTCGGTGTTTTATTGACTGCTGTATGGGCGTTAATGTTAACTACATGACAAGGTTTTTTATGTTAGAAAAAATAAAACGAGATTGGCTTTTTAACATCCGAGGGGACTTACTAGCAGGTACTGTGGTGGCGCTTGCGCTCATACCAGAAGCGATTGCTTTTTCTATTATAGCGGGCGTGGATCCTAAAGTCGGTTTGTATGCTTCATTTTGTATTGCCGTGGTTATTTCGATAGTGGGTGGACGACCAGGGATGATTTCTGCCGCTACTGGCGCTATGGCTTTACTGATGGTTACCTTAGTTAAAGAGCATGGTTTAGAATACCTTTTGGCGGCGACATTACTCACCGGTGTGATACAAATTATTGCAGGCTATTTAAAACTGGGGAGTTTAATGCGCTTTGTGTCTCGCTCCGTGGTTACAGGCTTTGTAAATGCGTTGGCAATTCTTATTTTTATGGCACAGCTGCCGGAGCTGACGAATGTAACATGGCATGTATATGCGATGACGGCTGCGGGTCTTGGGATCATTTATTTATTCCCTTACTTACCGGTGATAGGCAGAACAATTCCATCACCACTAGTGTGTATCGTGGTTTTAACTTTGGTTGCAATGTTGGTAGGACTTGAGATTCGAACTGTTGGCGATATGGGCCAGTTACCAGATACCTTACCAATATTTTTATGGCCTGATGTGCCTTTTAACCTCGACACACTGCTAATAATTCTTCCTTATTCATTTGGCCTTGCTGTCGTTGGTTTATTGGAGTCGATGATGACAGCGACAATTGTTGACGACTTAACCGATACCGCTAGTGATAAAAATCGTGAATGTAAAGGTCAAGGGATCGCGAACATAGGTTCAGGTTTAATGGGAGGAATGGCCGGCTGCGCGATGATTGGCCAGTCGATCATTAATGTAAAATCAGGGGGACGTGGCCGCTTATCAAGTTTTACCGCGGGTACTTTTCTGCTACTTATGGTGGTGTTTTTAGATGAATGGCTAAAGCAAATTCCAATGGCGGCACTGGTTGCCGTGATGATAATGGTGTCGATTGGCACCTTTTCTTGGAATTCACTGCGAGATTTAAAGAAAAACCCATTATCAAGTAGCATCGTAATGGTTGCTACGGTCGTTGTTGTTGTCGCAACGCATAATTTGGCCATGGGAGTATTGGTCGGTGTGCTATTGGCGACACTATTCTTCGCCAATAAAATTGGTCGTTTTATGGTTGTAAAGCCAGCGCAATCATCGGCTGATGAACGAGTATACCAGGTTGTTGGACAGGTGTTTTTTGCATCCTCAGAGCAGTTTATTGAGTCGTTTGACTTTAAAGAGGTCGTTGCTAAAGTAGTGATTGACTTAACTCATTCGCATTTTTGGGATATTACGGCAGTGTCGTCGCTTGATAAAGTTGTGATTAAATTTAGACGCGAAGGTGCAGAGGTCGAGATTATTGGTATGAGCGACGCGACAGCAACGATTGTTGACAAATTTGGCGTTCACAATGACCCTGAAGAAGTTGAAAAACTCATGACAGGCCATTAAGGAGAGCACAATGAATAAAATTATTACTTGTATAGATGGCTCAGTTTACACAGATGATGTGTGTAAGGCGGGGATTTGGGCGGCCAAGAAACTTAATAAATCGATGCTATTTTTGCATGCCATAGAAAAACAAAACGCTGCTGTGATTGACGACTTAAGTGGCATAATTGGTTTTGGTGCAACTACATCATTATTATCAGAGATGGCGACACTGGATGAGCAACGCAGTAAATTAGCATTGCAAATAGGCAAAGAAATGTTAGATCACGCGAGTGTATTTGCTAGCCAACAAGGGTGTAAGTCAATTGAAAGTAAGCAGCGCCATAGCGGTATTGTTGAGGCAATTTGCGACCTTGAAGATGCAGCGCGACTGATTGTTATTGGCCGAAGCGGTAAAACTCACGAACAGAATTTTAAAGCTATTGGGTCGCATATTGAGCAGGTTATTCGCCATGTTCATACACCTATTTTAATTGCCAATCGTCACTTCAGTGAGCCGAACAACTTTATGCTTGCTTATGATGGACGAGAAACAGCAGATAAAATGGTTAAACAGATTATTGCTGGTGGTTTGTTGCATCATTTAACGTGTCATTTGGTGACTGTAGAAAATGGCAAACATGATTTGTTGGAAAAATTTAAACGCACCGAAGCGTTGCTTATTGAAAGTGGTTTTGAAGTCAAATCAAGTATTTTAGAGGGTAATATTTTTAGTTCTTTAATGGCATATAAAACTAAAAAATAAAATAGCAATGCTGGTAATGGGGGCCTTTTCGCATTCAAAAATAGCACATGCTTTTTTGGGCAGTAACACCCTAAAAATGATAGAAAACACGCTATTGCCGTTAGTTATTTTACGCTAAACTACCATCTAATCGAGATGTAAAAAGATACTTATAGCTAAATAAACGTTTTAGAAGCTTCCGATAGAGCTCTAGATAGATGCTGTAAATTCGCTTAATATCGTATCTCATAATGTGGACCTTAACATTAAGTAATGAAAACATTATGAGAAATACCGGCCAACTAGCCCATTTTGACTAGTTCTATTGCCATATAGTAATCTAGCATAAATACTGCGTTCACTTTAATAAATTCGTAAGTGCAGTATCTAATGTCTTATAACGAAAGCAATAGCTGCTTTCAAGAGCTTTAGTTGGTTGTACATATTGTCCGTAAAGCAGCAAATCTGCCATTTCACCCATTACTAATTTTAGAACCCATGCAGGCATAGTTATTTTTGCTGGTCGATTTAATACTTTACCTAAGCTTTGACTAAATTCGCTATTTGATACAGGTGTTGGGGCGGTCATATTAATTGCGCCACTGAGTTGCACGTTATTGATAATCTGTATAATTAAATTAATCATATCCTCGATATGTATCCATGACATGCCTTGCTGGCCATCAGCAATAGGACCACCTAGTGCTAATTTAAATGGCGGTAACATTTTGGCTAATGCACCACCATTGTTAGCTAAAACGATACCTGTACGTAATAAACATACTCGAGTATTGATTGATTCTGCTTGCAGGGCGGCTTGTTCCCAATCATGGCATAGCTGATGACTAAATTCAGGGGTCACATCAACAAAGCTTTCGTCAATTACGGTGGTTGATTGGCGACCGTAAAATCCGACCGCACTGCCTGATATGTAAGTATGCGGCGGTGTATCGCATTGGTTAATTGCAGCGCTAATTTGTTGAGTGATCGTAATACGGCTGTCTCGCAGTATTTGTTTTTGTTTTTCACTCCAGCGTTTATTTACTATGGGTTCACCGGCTAAATTGATAACGCAATCGAGATTGTTAAAATCAACCTCTTCAAGGGAGTCAGTCGCATTAATGTTCTCACCTAACAGTTTTGTCGCATTTGCAGGATTGCGGGTGAGCACTGTCAATTGATGTTCTTTGTTTAGCTCAGGGCACAAATGACGACCGATCAGGCCTGTTGCGCCGGTTATTAAGATATGCATAGCAATAAAACTCTTTTAGTAATTATGTAATCGTTATACGTAGAGTAGGCTGCTTTGATCACTTTGCAAATATTTCATTTTACAGACTTTTCACATACACTAGCTGCAGTTTATATTTTAAAGGATTGTAGTTTGGCTAGTTTAACTGGGGTAAACAAAAGTTTAGTTATCTTTGCAGCGTTGGTGATTGCTTTAGCTGGTATTAAAGCGGCAAGTGTTATTGTCATTCCGTTTGTACTTGCAGCATTTATTGCCATTATTTGTAGTCCTTTATTAAGTTTTTTGGTCGTTACAAAATACCTAAAGGCATCGCGATCATGCTAGTGATGTTGATGGTGGTTGGCTTAGGGGTTAGCCTTGCCAGCTTAGTCGGGCAATCATTGACTGACTTTTCACAGCATTTACCTGAATATAAAAGTAAGTTACAGGATGAGTTTATTTGGCTGGTTGATGTTGCTGCCAAGTACAATATTTTGCTCAATAAAGAGCAAGTTATATCAATGTTCGACCCGGGAAAAATGATTGATGTTGCCACCGGTATGCTGACTGGCTTAGGTGGCGTGATGGCAAATTTGTTCTTAATTATTTTAACTGTGGTATTTATGCTTTTTGAAGGGCCTATGCTTAGTCATAAAATTCATATGGCATTAGACGATCCTGATATGAAAATGCAGCAAATAGACCGTTTTTTAAATTCTATTAACTCTTATTTAGCGATCAAAACAGTGGTAAGCGTTGGTACAGGCATATTAGCTGGGCTACTACTGTGGATCTTAAATGTTGACTACTTCGTGTTATGGGGGTAATGGCATTTATGTTTAATTACATTCCTAATATTGGCTCTATTATTGCTGCTATCCCAGCAGTTTTATTAGCTTTGATCACGCAAGGACCATTGGTCGCAGGGATTGTAGCAGTAGGGTATTTAACTATTAATACCGTGATGGGTAATATAGTTGAACCAAAGTACATGGGTAAAGGTTTAGGACTGTCGACCTTAGTGGTATTTTTATCACTCATCTTTTGGGGTTGGCTGATTGGCACGGTAGGTATGTTGTTATCGGTGCCATTGACGATGATTGTTAAAATAGCCTTAGAAGCCAGCGACGAAGGGCGCTGGTTAGCGACTCTGTTAGGTAATGGTGAAGAAATCGAGTCACCTTCTAAATAACCACCGTGGTGGTCAGATAGGTTGTTTTAATACAGTAATGTGCTGCTCTAATATACGCAATTCACAGCGCTTATATACAATTGCAGCCTGGGTGGCGTTGGGTACTTTGTGTAAATAACGCCATTTACAGCTGTCTTCCAGGTATTTTTGGTAATTGATAATGCTACGTTTAAAAATTGGTAGCAACTGAGAGTTACCGGTATCTTCTTGGATCTTATTTAAATCTAAAGTGATTTTATTTATCCAGGTTTGTTGAATACGGGTTAAGGTCTCTATCTGTTTATCTAAACATTGAATATATTTTTTAGCTTCATCAGGTGTTGCTTGCTCAACGACTGTACATTGCTCTTCTGCTGCAAACGTTGTTGTACTCAGTGCTAAAAGCAGCCCAGATACAGCTATTAACCAGTTATTTTTTATCATTATAATTAAACTCTAAAATAAATTTCGCGCCGCCTAAGGTATCAGCATCTAAAATAGTCAGGGTACCGTGATACGACTTTACTAAATCTGACACAATCGCCATACCGACACCGTGTCCGCTTTCGTAGGTGTCCAAGCGGGTACCACGAGTAAGCAGGGATTCGCGTTTATCAACCGGCACACCGGGTCCATCATCACTAATAGCGATAGTGAGGTTGCGTTTTTGAATGACTTGGATATCGACTTGTGAGCGACAAGCTTTACAGGCGTTATCAATTAAGTTACCGAGTAGTTCGAGTAAATCAGTTTTGTCACCTAAAAAGTAATCTTTGTCTTTAACCGCATGGGTAAAAATAATATCTTTATCGCGGTAAACTTTACTCATTGCATTGAGGATTGAATCTAGCACCGGCTTAATGGCTGTTTGTTTTTTCCATGTATCAGCTGCACCCGTTGCAGCGCGTTTTAATTGGTGTTCGATCATCACATTTATACGGTCAAGCTGCTCTTGGGCATCGGCATCGTTGGCAAGCGGGCTCGATTTTAATACTGCCAGTGGCGTTTTAAGTGCGTGAGCTAAGTCGCTTAAAGACGCACGATAGCGCTCTTTTTGGCGTTGCTGAGTTTCGAGTAGTAAATTTAAATCGGCTTTTATAGTTTGCAGCTCAACAGGATAAAGTCCTTTAATTTCTTGAATATCACCTGACTCAATGGCTTTTATTTCTTTATCCAGTCGTTGCAACGGCCGCGCGCTCCACACAAAGCCCACAGCCATTAATGCTGCAATGGCTACACCCATGACGTACATCCAGTTTACAAGGGTTTGCTTAAAACCATCCATTAAGCGCAGTAGAGCATCGTTGCGTTTTAATAAAATAAAGCGAGCATGCTCTGACTGGTCAATGTTATTTAAAATAACGGTTAGGCTAAGTTGCCAATACACGGTATTTTTATATTCCACACGACGAAAGTCGGCAGCGCCTGCTTTGGTTTCTAGTTCGTCAGGCACAAAGTTAACATTTACCGCCGACTCAGAGTGCCATACAGGCTGTTCTTCACGATAGATCATCGCATAAGTATCAGAATTTAAACGATTCAATTCAGGAGCTAAAATAGTGCTGGGCATGATAATGCCGCGCTCAGTAAAATCGACTTCTGAAATTAAAGAATATAAATGGGCTTCGAGGGTTTTTTCGGTGGCTTCGACTAACGAAGCATAGTATGCCTTACCAATAGAGAAGAATAAAATGGGTAAAGCGACTAATAAAACAAAGACAAGGATAAATCCTTGCCTTACTTTTAACGGTATTTGCGATGCTACCACTGACTTTTAAGCCTGTAACCGCGTCCGCGTAGTGTTTCTACTGGGTTTAAAGTACCATCAGGGTCAAGCTTTTTACGTAAGCGCAGTACGAATACTTCGATTACATTTGAATCTAAATCAAAGTCCTGATCGTATATGTGCTCTGTTAGCTCAGATTTGGAAATCACTTTTTGTGGATTAACCATTAAATACTCAAGCACTTTGTATTCGTATGCGGTGAGACTTAGCTCTCGGTCATCAACCCACACTTGTTGTGAGCGGGTGTGAATTTTAATAGGCCCAGCAGTCATTTCAGGATTTGCTTTGCCTGCGCTACGACGGATCAACGCGTTACACCGGGCTATTAACTCTTCAACATGAAATGGTTTAGTTAAATAGTCATCAGCACCAGCATCAAGTCCTTCAACTTTATCTTGCCAACGGTCACGTGCTGTTAAAATCAGAATTGGAATTGTAATCCCTTGTGCGCGGGCTTTATTGATCAGTTCAATACCGTCAATTTTTGGTAAGCCTAAATCAACTACCGCCATATCAAGAGGATATTCTGTGATGTGAAATAAACCAGCTTCGCCATCATGACAGAGATCGACACTATAACGTTCTTTTTCTAATGCATTACGCAGATTGTCTGCTAAGTGTAAATCATCTTCAATTACTAAAATTCGCATTTCTTAATCCTTCTTCACTTCGCCGGTCTTTTTATTGACATGAACGTCGACGACATGGCCGTCCGATTTTAATATTCTTACAGTATAAATATCGTTAAGTACGGTAATTTTAAGAGTTTTACCATCTTCGACTTTTTTAGCAAGCTCAACAGCTTGTTTTTTATTTATCTCAGCTTTATTGACTTGAGATGCAGCTTGGCTACTAGTCGAAAAAACACTCGAAAATAGCACAGTGATGGCGACGCTGAGAGCTAACACAGTACGCATGATGAGAAACTCCTAAACCAGACCTGAATAGTTTAATGAACCAAGTAGCTATAATTCAAGTGAAAAATCACTAAATCTGATGATTCAATGCAGCAGAGTTTAATTAACATCCGGTGAACAAACACTGAATTGTGGTGATTTGACTCAAAGTCTTATACCCATTGCATTAAAATCTGGTTCATTTAAATAGTATAATCCTGTTTGATTGTTGGTTTTACTTAGCCAGGAAAAACTTTTTTAAACGGTTTAACTTGTGAGTTTTCATATACGCCGCCGTTGACGTAAGGATCTGCTGCAGCCCATTCGCGAGCTGCTTCTAATGAGCTAAATTCTGCAATCACTAAAGAACCAGTAAAACCAGCGTCAGCTGGCTCGGCGCTATCAATGGCAGGTAATGGACCTGCTGTCAGTAATCGGCCTTGCTCGTCTAATTCTTGTAAGCGTGCTAAATGAGCAGGGCGGGCGGCTTTTCTTAATTCTAAGCTATTTTCAACATCAGTTGAGTAAATCATATACAACATGGTGTGTTCTCTGGATTTGAATATTATTGGAATTATGCTGATATTAGCACAGCAAAATTAATAGGCGAATAAATTACGATTAGTTTAGAGCGCTATTAAAGCGCGAAAGCTTTACGCAGTTTTTAGTTAACTTTCGAGGCTGTAAATTGATGCTGCGATTTAATCACTGTTAGCTTGAACAAATTTTAATCTTAAAAGAACAACAACCTCTAAGGTTTACAGTATCATTATATTTTTAAGCGGAATCTGCTTGAAAAGCCCAGCACAACACTGGTAGAGTCGCTTGAATGGTACAAAATAATAATAAGGTTTTTAAATGAGCGATACTCGTGAGCATTTTAGCTCCCGCCTTGGATTTATATTAGCAGCTGCTGGCTCTGCGGTCGGTATTGGTAACTTGGTTGGTTTTCCAGTCTCAGCAACAAAAAATGGTGGTGGTGCTTTTTTGCTCGTTTACGCGCTGTTTGTTGTGTTTATTTGTTTGCCAGTAATGATGGCAGAGATGGCAATGGGACGCCAAGCACAAAAAGATCCATTAGGCTCTTACAAGTTATTATCTGGTAATGATACTAAGTGGAGTTTTGCTGGCTTTTTAGCAGTATTAACCCCGTTTATGATTGCTGTGTTTTATATGGTTATCACGGTATGGATTTTTGGTTATTTAAGCCAAGTTGCGGTTGGTAACTTAGATGTGTTGGCTGATCCAAAAAGCTTTGGGGTGTTTATTAATAGTTCCAGCGTGTTTGCGTATATGGCTGCTGTGGCATTAATTGTTAATTTGATTTTAGTCGGTGGTGTTAAGCAAGGGATTGAAAAAGCAGCTAAGTTTTTAATGCCAGCATTGTTCGTATTGCTAATCGCATTAGTGGCGTATGTATTGACGCTAGACAATGCTATGGCTGGCGTTAAGTACTATATTATCCCTGATTTTTCTAAGATGAATGCCAGTGTCTTGAACGGTGCATTAGCGCAAGCGTTTTTCTCATTGTCGTTGGGTATGGGTATATTGATGACTTACGCTTCATATATCTCGAAAAAGGATGACATTGTTGGCAGTGCTAAAATGGTTGCACTGACTGATTCACTGGTGGCGTTTATTGCCGGTCTTATGGTGCTACCAGCTATCTTTAGTTTTAACCCAGATACTGATCCTACTAAATTGTCTGACTCATCTGTGTCGATGATTTTTGAGTTTTTACCAAAGATTTTACTCGCGCTACAAACTGATATTGGCTATGTTGGTGCATCAATTGTTGCGTTTGTGTTTTTCTTGCTGGTATTTTTTGCTGCAATTACCTCGTTGGTATCCATCGTTGAGGTGCCAACAGCTACGCTAAGTGACCGTAAAGGCATAAGTCGTAAAATGGCGTTACTGATATTAACTGGTAGCATCGGTGTACTGACAGTGTTATGTACTATGTCGTTTGGTATGGTTGAAGGGTTAACTTCATTTACTAACTATGGCGGAGCGTCTAAAAGCTTATTTGATATTGTGTATGATGTATTTTACGACACTATCTTGCCATTGAATGGTTTAATGGTGTGTTTATTCGTGATGTATCGCTGGAAAAAAGTACGTTTAAGTGAAGAGCTTAGCCAAGGTTGTCCAGGCTATGCAGGTAGCTTTACTGAAAAATACGTTAACTTTTCGCTATCAACCTTTATTCCGGTAATTTTAGTAGTTATATTTATTAATACCGTAGCGACTAAGTTTTTTGCTATGAGCATTTTCGGTTTTTAATTAATACAACTAATTGAGCTTCCCATAATTAAGCCGTGTTAAGTATCATTAGCACGGCTTTTTCAGTTAAGAGATTGTTGCCGAATCTAAGTACTGACCTATTCCTAATGTAAACATCCACAGTCCCCATAAGCTGTGTTCGATAACGCAGACAAACGTGGAGCGGCTTTGAGCATAGGTAAATGCAAATAATAACCCGCCTATAAATGCCAGTAGTACTGCTACCCAATTAGCATAAACAATATGCGCTAAAGCAAATACTGTGGCGCTAACAATTATGCGCACCGTTTTTTTTGGCATGATGCGTTTATAACGATGAAAAAAATAGGTTCGAAATATCAACTCTTGCGGCATGACTGACAATAATGGATAGAACGCGAGTAACATTAACCAGTCATTAAATGAGTTTCGAGGCAGCATAAACCAATTACCTTGATTAATGATCCCGTAAAAAACCCCTGAAAACAGTGCGCCGATAAAAAAGAAACTAAACAGTCGGCGTTTCACTGCGGAAAATTGACCAAGGCTGGTAAGTCTAAAGCGTTTAAAGTGGGGATCGCCTAGCAGCAACATACCGCAGACACTCATTAACACGATTAACGCGGGGATCAGCCAATTAGCAAGGTAGGCACGAAGGTAAAAACCCAGCAAAGGAAGGCATACAAATATAAAGGTAAATTCAAACCAGCGGTATTGATTGGCGTTCAAGGTCGTCTCAGCGTGATTTTGTATACTAGGCTAACAAGCTAAGACGACATATTTATGACATTAAGAGCGCTTTTTATTGTCTACTTTGGGCTCATCTTCATCGGGTAAATATTTATACAACATGATGATAGTGGCAAAAAGACTGACAAATGTGATCCCCATTAAGCCAAACACTTTAAAGTTAACCCAAAAATCGAGAGAAAAGTTATAAGCGATATAGATATTTAACGCTGATATTCCCGCTGTGATCGCTATCCACAATATGTTGAGTTTATCCCAAAGCGACTCAGGTACGGTAATTTCTTGCTCAGAGTCTGATGCATTATTTAAAATGGCACTGAGTGCTTGTTTAACTAAATTTTTACCAAGAAAGTAGCGACTGATCAATAAGCTTAATGAGAGCACAGCGTAGATGATAGTGGCTTTCCACTTCACAAATTGTTCATCATGAAACACCAGCGTAAGAGTGCCTAAAATCACTGCAATGGCAAAAAACAACCATTGGCGTGTAGGCACTTTGCCTATTTTAAAATAAGAATAAGCGACCTGCAGAAAAGTGGTGCCCATTAATAATGCCGTTGCCCAGTAAATATCAACTAACTTGAATACCGCAAAAAATAAAATTAGCGGAATAAACTCAATTATTGCATGCATAGAATGCCCAAAAAATAAAACCAAAGAATAGTTGCAGAGGTTGTATCAACTTATTGTGTTGTTTACAAGGTTGACTTAGTAGTTACTAACCCTTAGCCTGCGTGCCTTTGTATTCAATCATTACCAAAATCTGCTGAACAGTGACTGAGTAAGCGGTATTTTTAGGAGCATTTTATGAATAAAGCACAACTGATTAGTGCAATGTCTGCACACAGTGAATTAACTAAAAAAGATTCTCAAGCGGCGTTATCAAGCATGCTTGCAGCCATCACTAAATCATTATCAGAAGGTGATCAAGTGCAAGTAAATGGCTTTGGCACGTTTGCGTTAAGTTATTATCCCGCACGTACAGGACGCAATCCACAAACGGGAGAGGCAATAGACATTGAAGGCGCTAACAAGCCTGTATTTAAAGCAGCAAAAGCGTTGAAAGAGAGTCTTTAACGCGTTTGATTACCAGAAAAGGGCCGCAACAGGCCCTTTTCTTATTTTCGAAGTATGAACTTACAGCGCAGTTGCAGCTTTCATGCTCGCTACGAACTCTTGTAAACCACTGAGCATAGCTTGAGGGGTATCGAGATTCGCTTCAATAATTTTCACTACCGCCGAGCCAGATATAGCACCTGCTGCACCGGCATTAAGTGCTGCTTTTACATCATCAGGGGTTGAAATCCCAAAACCTAATAACGCAGGGGCGCTGTGGTATTCTTTTAGTTTAGTGACAATTGATGTCGCCGGCATTTGTGCTTTAGTTTCTGTGCCTGTTACACCCGCACGGGATAGCAAATAAGTATAACCACGGCCATAAGAGGCACATTCGCGTAAAGTGTCATCAGGTGCGTTAGGCGTGGCTATAAAAATGGGGTCAATGCCATTACTCATTGCCGCTTTGCGAAACATTTTAGATTCATGAAGCGGCACATCTGCAACTAGAATTGAGTCAACGCCGACTGCTTTGGCATCTTGGTAAAAAGCCTCTAAACCGCGTTTAAAAACTAAGTTCGAATACAACAATAAACCAATTGGGATATCAGCATTGTACTGGCGTACTTGCTTGATGATATCAAAGCAATCTTGGGTATTTATATTTACTTTAAGGGCCCGAATATTGGCAGCTTGAATAACTGGGCCATCTGCTATTGGGTCTGAAAATGGAATACCCAGCTCTAAGCCATCAGCGCCGCCATCAATTAAGCTTTTGATTATTTCAACGCTCAGTTCTTTATTTGGATCGCCAATTGTAACAAACGGCACAAATGCACCTTGATTTAGCTCGCTTAAACGGGCGAACATTTTACCGTAGCGGTCTGTTTTTTGGATTGCTGTCTGGCTCATAACTGATCCCCTTTAGAAAGTACATCCATAACGTGTGATAAGTCTTTGTCGCCGCGACCACTTAAATTCACTACTAAAATTGACTCTTCAGTTTGCTGCTCTGCATACTTCAGTGCGTAAGCTAGTGCATGACTTGATTCGAGCGCAGGAATAATCCCTTCGTTTTTAGCCAGTAATTGGAATGCTTCTAATGCTTCGGTATCTGTAATACCCACATATTGCGCACGGCCAGTTTCATGTAAAAACGCATGTTGTGGGCCAACAGCTGGGTAATCAAGACCCGCTGAGACAGAATATGATTCCTCAATCTGGCCATCATCATTTTGCATTATATAGGTATAAGTACCGTGCAAAACACCTTTAGTTCCTTTACAGATTGTTGCACCGTGCTCGTGGGTATCAAGCCCTTTGCCAGCGGGCTCTACGCCAATGAGTTTTACACTTGGCTCGTCAATAAAATCTGTAAACATACCAATGGCGTTAGAGCCACCGCCTACACAAGCAAGCACCGCATCAGGGAGGCGACCTTCAGCTTTTAATACTTGTTGTTTTGCTTCTTCACCAATCACTTTTTGGAACTCACGAACGATGGTAGGGAATGGGTGAGGACCTGCAGCAGTACCAAGTAAGTAATGCGCTTCTTTATAATTTGCTGACCAATCACGAAGCGCTTCGTTTACGGCATCTTTTAATGTGCCAGAGCCTGAAGTAACCGGGATCACTTCAGCGCCCATTAGTTTCATTCTAAATACGTTTGGTTGTTGGCGTGCCACGTCTTTAGCGCCCATATAAATACGGCATTTTAAACCAAGTAATGCACACGCAAGCGCCGTTGCAACGCCGTGTTGGCCTGCGCCTGTTTCAGCAATAACTTGTTTTTTACCCATGCGTTGAGTTAATAGTGCTTGGCCTAACACCTGATTCGTTTTGTGCGCGCCACCGTGCAGTAAGTCTTCACGCTTTAAGTATAATTTTACTTTTGGGTTTTTAATTAAGTTACGCGTTAATGTCAGCGGCGTAGGACGGCCAGCATATTCATTAAGTAACTTTTCCAGTTCAGCTTGAAAAGCCGGATCTGTTTGCGATTTATTAAATTCGTTTTCGAGTTGTTTAAGTGCTGGTACTAGCAATTCTGGGACAAACATGCCGCCAAATTCGCCGAAATAAGCTGGATTATTCATATTAACCTCAATATTTACGGATGCTGATAAATGCATCATTTAATTTGTTTGGGCATTTTTTACCGGCGCTTTGCTCAACCCCTGAATTTAGGTCGAGTCCATGCGCACCTTGATATAATGCACCTTGAATATTTTCTGGGTTTAAGCCACCAGCAAGCATAAATGACTGCTTAGTCTCTTTGAGTATTGCCCAATCAAAGGTCTTACCGGTACCGCCGGCTTGCGTATCGCTGTGAGTATCGTATAAGTGGCGATCAACGCCATTGACAGGTGCTGGCAAGCTATCCTTCACAGCTTGTGCCTTCCAAATCTGGCAATTACTTGGTAGCAAAGGACGCAGTTCGTTTATATAGACTGCATCTTCTTGGCCATGTAATTGCACTGCTGCAAGCTTTAAGCTCTGAGCATGATTGACAACGTCTGCGATTGTTGCGTTTACAAATACGCCTACATAAGCAAGCGGGGCACTTTGCATAACTTGTTTTGCACAATCTAAATCAACAAAACGAGGGGATTTAGGTGCAAAAATTAGCCCCCCATAAACGGCACCACTTTCATAAGCGGCAATGGCATCTTGGCTACGGGTTAAGCCACAAACTTTGTTTTCACCTAAAATTACGCTTCGACAAGCGCGCTCTAAATCACGCTCAGCCATCAGTGAACTACCGATTAAAAAGCCATTACACAACGGGGCCAAGCGTTTTACATCTTGGTGAGTGTAAATACCTGATTCTGAAATAACCACTTTGTTATCAGGAATAAGCTTTCTTAGTGCCTCAGTGGTAGCTAAGTTTGTGCTCAAATCACGTAAATCACGGTTATTAATACCAATAATTTGCGCATTGAGTGCCAGAGCTCGATGTACTTCAGCTTCGTTACTCACTTCGGTGAGGATTGCCATGTTTAGGCTTTTTGCAACTTTTTCAAGCGATTGATATTGCGTATCATCGAGTACTGACAACATTAATAAAATAGCATCGCCGCCATAAATACGGGCCAAATAAATTTGGTATTCATCGATAAAGAAATCTTTACAGATCAATGGTTGCTCTACTTGACTGCGCACAAATTCGAGATAATCAAAACTACCCTGAAAATATTTTTCATCGGTTAACACACTGATGCAGCTAGCGTAGTTTTTATAAACACGGGTGATCTCGGCTAAATCAAACGGCTCTCGAATAAGGCCTTTTGACGGCGAGGCCTTTTTGCATTCCAAAATAAACTGAGTGCCAGGCGCTGCAAGGGCTTTATAAAAATCACGATTTGTGGGTATTGCTTGATGCTTAAAGCTCTCAAGAGGGCGCTTGGATTTGCGTTCAATGAGCTCTATTTTTTTATCTGCAACTATTTTGTCTAATACATTAGCCATTACTTACCTCGGAGTTTGGGTATTCTTTATTACTGCTTATGACAATGGCATTTAAGGTATTCAATGCACGTCCGCTTTGTAAAACCTCTTTAACTTGCATCGCGGCACTTTTAAAATCGTCGGCTTTATTGGTTAAATAAAGCAACGCAGCAACGTTAACAATAATGGCCGCATTGTGCGCGTCGGTGCCGTTACCAGCTAAAATAGCCATGCTAGCCTTGGCGTTATATTCTGGCCCTTCACCGGCAAGTTGTTCAAGTGAATAGTTTGCAAGACCAAAATCAGCAGGGGTAAGTGTGTACTGGCTGATTTTTCCGTTGTTAAGCTCTGCTACGGTCGTTTCACCGTGCAAGGCTATTTCATCGGTGCCCGAGCCATGAACGACCATTGCGCGCGGTGTACCTAACGTTTTTAAGGTGTGTGCCATCGCTAAGCATAAACTTTCATCATATACCCCCAATAATTGCACATCCGGTGCTGCTGGATTTGCCAATGGCCCTAAAATATTAAAAATAGTACGGGTTTTTAAGGTCGTTCGCACACCCATAGCATGGCGTACGCCGCTGTGATAATGCGGAGCAAACAAAAACGTAAAGCCGGTTTGCTCTAAACACTGCGCCGCGTGTGCTGGGTTCATGTCTATATTGATGCCCAATGCTTTGAGTAAATCAGCGGAGCCGGAGTTACTCGAAACACTGCGATTACCGTGTTTGACCATATTTATACCGCAAGCTGCAGCAACGATGGCGGCGGTGGTGCTAATATTAATAGTGTTTGAGCCATCGCCGCCAGTGCCACAACTATCGACAAGGTTTGTTAAGTGAGTAATAAAAGGTATCGCATTAGCACGCATCGATGCGGCTGCTCCTGCGATTTCGTCGCTTACTTCACCTTTTATTTTCAGTGCCACTAAGATGGCTGCCAGTTCGATGTCATTTACTTTGCCTTGCATAATGGCATCAAATAACTGTTGGCTTTGACTAAAGCTTAATGATGTTTGCGTTAATAACACATCAATCATTGAGCCAATGCTCGCCTCACTGGCTGATTGTTGGTTTACTGACATACTATCCTCTACTGCTGTGCACTGGCTAAAAATTGCATACTTTGTTGAAGTAGCGCGGCGCCATTGGGCGTCAAAATAGACTCAGGATGAAATTGATAGCCAAGGGCTTTATCGTCACGATGATAAATTGCCATCGGTATTGACTCATAGTGGGCTATCACTGCAACACTGTCGGGTACTTTCGTGGCCATCAGTGAATGATAACGTGCCACAGGCATACGTTCACCCATACCTGCAAATACTGGGTGCTCACCAAGCTCAATGATTGATGATTTACCATGTACGGTTTCTCCAGCATGGCCAATAATACCGCCATAACTTTGTGTTAGTGCTTGTTGGCCAAGGCAAATCCCCAACATTGGAAAACGGCCTTTGCATAGTTCAATCAATGCCATTAAGCAGCCCGCCGCAGTGGGGGTGCCTGGGCCCGGCGACAGTACTAAAATCACTGGTTTCGTTTCCGCACACATTTTGTCATAAATCACCTGCGCGTCTATGTTGTTACGATATACCACTAAATCGCTGCCTAACATAGAAAGTTCATCGACTAAGTTATAACTAAATGAATCAAAATTATCTAAAAAGTAGATTTTTAAGTCCGTTAAGTTGTTGATGTTTTGACTCATTTTAGTGTCCTTGGTACGTCGATTGAATGGCTGTAATAACCGCTTGTGCTTTAGCACGAGTCTCATTGGCTTCAGATTGAGGGTCTGAGTCAAACACAACTCCGGCACCGGCTTGTACATACGCGGTATTATTTTTAACAAAGGCCGAGCGAATAACAATGCAACTGTCCATGGCGCCGTCACCGGTTAAATAACCTACCGCACCACCGTAACTACCACGGCGCTTACCTTCAGTTTGCCTTACCAACTCTGCCGCGCTGACTTTAGGCGCACCAACTAAAGTGCCCATGTTCATACAGGCTTGGTAAGCGTGTAGGGCATCCAGCTGAGGTTTTAATGTGCCAACAACGCGTGACACTAAATGCATTACTTGCGAATAACGGTCGACCTTTAATAGCTCTTTTGCGTGGCGAGTTCCTGGGACACTGATACGAGCTACGTCATTTCGTGCTAAATCAACCAACATTAAATGCTCAGCACGCTCTTTTTGGTCGTTGCGCAGTTCCAGTTCAATACGACTGTCTAAATCTGGATTAATTTGGCCATTAGCAAACTTTCCTCGTGGGCGAGTTCCTGCAATTGGATATACTTCAACTTGTTGTGATGTAGCACAAAACTTTAAAGCTGACTCAGGAGAGGCACCAAATAACGCAAATTCACTGTCGCGCATATAAAACATGTACGGGCTTGGATTTTGTTTTTTTAGTTGGCTGTAGGCATGTAGTGGGTTGGCGCAAGCTAACGAGAAGGTACGCGATGGCACAACTTGAAAAATATCGCCATCGACAATGTGTTTTTTCAAACTATTGACCTGTTGGCAATAGAGCTCGTCACTAATATCAACACTGACGTCACTGCTGCCAGCACTTTGCTGCGCACTATAGCTATCGGCTTGGTCGCATAAGGTATTTAAACGTTCGAGCTTTTTACCCACTTCAAAACAGTTTGCATGCACATCAGGGCCATTAAAAACGTTACCAATCAGCTCAGTGGTTTTAGCTTGGTGATCAATTACCACTAAGGTTTCAGCTAAATAAAAGACGTAATCAGGACAGCTATTTTCTCCATCTGGTACATCACTCAGTTGTTCAAAGTTGGCTACCATGTCGTAAGCAAACACACCGCCTAAAAATAACGAAAATGGATTGTTTGTGGTGCTGCTGATACTATTTATACAACAGCGCAAGGCACTAAAAGCATTATCGGCAATCAGCTTTGAGGCTTCATCAATATTATGATCGATACCTTGATATTCGATGCTGAGAGTTTGCTTGTTTAATTGAGTATGGCAGTTTTCTAATTTAGTTTGTAAATAAGGCAGTAATTGCTGACCATTATTAGATTGCGCCGTTACTGTGACTGTTTTACCTGTGCAGATTATTTTTAGTGCACAATCTACCAAAATTAAACTTTTGACACTGTCTTTAGAATCAATTTCTGCTGACTCTAACAGTAATGAATTATCTTTATCAAGCAATCCATATAGTGCCAATGGGCTATGTATATATTCTCGCACTTCGGTGATGCTAGTAACTTCACCTGGCGTTGTTGTTATATGACTAAAAATCAAACCTCATTCCCTCAAAAAATAAAACCCCGCAAGCTAAGCTATGCGGGGTTTGAATAACGATACCTATGTTTTAGATAGACCATTACCGTCCCGCTATACCAGGCGCCACCACCAATGATGTGTAAAAGTTGCTACGTTATTCATGTTTGTTACCCTAAAATTTAAATATAAAAAAACCCGCAATAAGCGGGTTTAGAATGTGTTAGACACGACAATTCGTCACCCGATAATTTACGAGTGCCACCACCAGATAGTGTTTTGGATTGAATTGATCATTATTGTAGTTCTATTTGTGTCTCAAGTGACTACAGTAAACCGTATCAACGGCGTTAGTGTCAAGTATTTATTTAAAACAATTTATTAAAAAATTTTGTTATACTTAATAACAACTTTCGCACATTTAATATGAGCAGTCTTCTGTTTTGATAAAATACGATTTACACAGTCATACCACACATTCTGACGGGCAATTAACTGTTGAGCAATTATTATTGCGTGCAGTTGAAAAAAATATAGATGTGTTTGCGATCACTGATCACGACACCACTGCTGCGGTTAAACCTGCACAAGCATATATAGAAAGCGAATCTCTACCATTAACCTTGATATCAGGGGTTGAAATTTCCACTAAGTGGGAAAGTTTTGAGATCCACATCGTGGCATTAAACGTAGATATTGACGAGTCAACACTGACCAGCTTATTGACTATCCAACAGCAAAAACGTGCTGATAGAGCTGTCGAGATTGGTCGTCGTTTAGAGAAAAATGGCTTTGATGGCATTTATCAACAAGCGCAAGAGCTTGCCGCAGATGCACAAATTACCCGTGCACATTATGCAAGAGCACTTATTGCTCGTGGCGTTGCAACCACAATTCCTGGGGTGTTTAAAAAATACCTTGGCCGCGCTAAAACGGGTTATGTACCAAGCGATTGGTGTGATATGCAAACCGCCATTGCCGCCATTCATGCCGCAGGTGGCGTTGCTGTGATTGCCCACCCTGGGCGTTATCAAATGTCAAATAAATGGCTGCGCAAATTATTGAGTCAGTTTAAAGATGCCGGTGGCGATGCAATGGAAGTTGCACAACCACAACAAGCACCGACTGAGCGACAGTTTTTAGGCGAATTGAGCCGTGAATACGATTTACTGTGTTCGCAAGGATCTGATTTTCATTTTCCTACTAGTTGGCTAGAATTAGGAAAAAACTTATATTTGCCAAAAGATTGCCAAGGCGTTTGGCAAACTTGGGAAGGGCAAACAGGAGAACTAAATGAGTGATTTTTTTCATATTCATCCAGATAATCCACAACCACGCTTAATTAATCAAGCGGTCGACATTATCAAACAAGGTGGAGTGGTGGTATATCCAACCGATTCAGGCTATGCAATAGGCTGTAATTTAGGTAACAAACAAGCAAAAGAGCGTATTGAGCGCATCCGTGGTATTGAAAAACACCATAACTTTACCTTAGTATGTCGTGATCTATCTGAGCTTTCTACTTATGCACGAGTAGATAACCAACTATTTAGATTAATTAAAAACAATACACCTGGGCCTTATACGTTTATCTTTAAAGGCACTAAAGAAGTACCAAAACGTTTGTTAAACGACAAGAAAAAAACCATTGGTATTCGTGTAATAGAACATCCAATTACCTGCGCATTGCTAGCCGAGTTAGGTGAGCCATTGATGTCGTGTTCATTAATTTTACCCGGTGAGCAGTTTACTGAGTCTGATCCGGACGAGATACGTGATCGCATAGGTAATCAAGTTGATTTAATTATTCATGGCGGCTATTTAGCTGAGCAAGCAACCACAGTAATCGACCTGTCAGAAGATACAGTTGAGGTGCTGCGTGTAGGCTGTGGCGATACAGCTCCATTTGAATAACTACGCCGATAAACCATGAACGAACTACATACTGATGATGTAGCTCAAATACGAGAGCCGGCGCAACAAAAGTTGCCGCTGGCTTTTTTGCATGGCAAAGAAGTAATGAATACCCTGGAAGATTTGTATATTCCGCCAGACGCTCTAGAAGTAATTTTAGAAACCTTTGAAGGGCCACTTGATTTATTACTATATTTAATAAAAAAACATAAGTTAGATATTCTGGAATTGTCGATTTTTAGCATTACTGAACAATACGTCCGTTATGTTGAAATGATGACCGAGTTTCAATTGGAGCTTGCTGGTGAATATTTGGTGATGGCGGCATTACTTGCACAAATAAAATCACGACTATTACTGCCAAAACATGAAGAGCTTGAGGAAGAAGAAGATCCACGGGCTGAATTAATTCGTCGTTTACAAGAGTATGAACAATTTAAGCTAGCTGCGCAGAACCTTGATGATATTCCACGTGTTGGCCGTGATATTTTTATTGCCCACGCATTAGTGCCTGAGCAGAGCGAGCATGCTCAATTGTTACCGGATGTTGATTTAAAAGATTTACTATTTGCGCTCAGTGATGTGATGGCGCGAGCTAAAACTTTTGAGCATCATCAAATAACCGCTGAAGCTTTATCAACTCGCGAAAGAATGAGTTTAATTTTGCAAAAGTTATCGACAGCCGGCACGCAACTTCCTTTCACTGACTTATTCACTTTTGACGAAGGCCGCAGTGGTGTAGTGGTTAGCTTTATTGCTATGCTAGAGCTCATCAAAGAAAACCTTATCACTTGCTTGCAAGTCGATCCTACAACACAAATTTATATCGGTTTGATTGAAAATAATTAAACAATTATTAGGGTGATGATGTTTATCATTGATTAACTTGCTAACTTGCTAACTTGCTAACTTGCTAACTTGCTAACTTGCTAACTTGCTAACTTGCTAACTTGCTAACTTTAATCTTAATTGTGCATATACGCACATAACTTGTTTGTTATTAGCTATTTTCTTCTATCTAGGTACGCGCTATTCTGATGTCATTCGATAATGGAATTAATAACACATGCTTAAAAATACAAAATCTTCGTACGGTGTGGTTGCCATTTTATTACATTGGTTAATGGCGGTAATGGTGATTGGCTTATTTGGCCTTGGCTTGTACATGGTTGAACTTACTTATTACGATAGTTGGTATAAAGGTTCTTTGGATTTACATAAAAGCGTAGGGATCACCTTAGTTGCTTTATTAATTTTTAGATTTGCTTGGCGTGCATTGGGCACGCAGCCTGAGCCAGTAGCGGGCAGCAGTAAAGCGTTAAATAATGTAGCGCATACAGTACATATATTTTTATATCTACTGCTTAGCGTCATTGTGATTTCAGGCTATTTGATTTCTACTGCGGATGGTCGTGCAATTGAGGTGTTTACCTTATTTAGTATTCCCGCAATTGATTTTTCAGTAGCTAATCAAGCAGATATTGCAGGTAAAGTTCACTACTATGTGGCATGTAGCCTCATAGGATTAGTGGTTTTACATGCTCTTGGGGCGTTAAAACATCACTTTATCGATAAAGATAAAACCTTAGTTAGAATGATAAAACCACAAAAGGATGATTAATAAATGAAAAAAATATTACTTTCAGCTGCAGTAGCAGCAACATTGTTTGGTGCTAATACTGCACACGCTGCAGATTATGTTATTGACACTCAAGGTGCCCATGCATTTGTAAATTTTAAAATTAAGCATCTAGGTTATAGCTGGTTACACGGTCGTTTTAATACTTTTGACGGCGGCTTTAGCTACGATGCAGCTAACCCAGATGCATCACAGATCATGGTTAATATTGATACTAAAAGTATCGATTCGAACCATGCTGAACGTGATAAGCATTTACGTGGTAAAGAGTTTTTAAATGTTGATAAGTTTCCAACAGCGACCTTCAAAAGTACGTCAATTAAGTTTGATGAAGAGGGTGATGAAGCTGATGTAACAGGTGAGTTTACCCTTCATGGTGTAACAAAAACGATTACCTTTGAAATCGATAAAATTGGTGAAGGTAAAGATCCATGGGGTGGTTACCGAGTTGGCTTTGAAGGTGAAACCAGTTTAAAGCTTGCTGATTTTGGTATTGATTACAACCTAGGTCCTGCATCTACACATGTTGATATTGGTTTATATATTGAAGGTGTGCGTAAGTAAAACCTAACCTGAATTCAGGTTAAATAAATATGCTAATATTGATAAACGCCTCACTCAGTTGGGGCGTTTTTGTTTGCTTGTAAACGTTGCTCTAGTAACGGTTTTAAATTATCTGGTAACCAACGTAATAACACTTCATGGTAGGCTGGTTGTTGTTTTATTTCTTTCAGTGCTGCATTAAGCACTTCAACTTGTGCGATACCTTGCTCGGTATTAGTACAGCCAATATAGCCATAACTCAGATCGGGAGCTTCAGTCAGAGGCAATTGCATTAACTGATCTTCAAACCCCATCGATTTTGCTAAATAGTAATGCTCGCTTGGGTAGCCCAATAAAATATCAATGCGCTTTTTCTTTAACATGTAAGTCAAACTGGCAAGGGTATCGCGACCAGGTCGAATAATTATGGATGCGTCGGCACTATTATTAATTACTGCATCAATAGCATTACCGTATGATCGGCTCATAGAAATCCCCAGTGCAAGTTGGTATTGATTGAGTAGGGTTTTCAATGATACAGGTGTACTTGTTTCAAGCTTGAGATGTTGCACAAGCTCTTGGTGAATAGCAATAGAAGGCGATAAGCCAACCGTCGAAGTCTGTTCACTAAAGCTGATGTGTTGTTTGCGGTGCGGGCTTTGGTATAGCGAGAGCATGCAGTAAGTATGATTTGGGTTAGACAGCTCCTGTATTGTGCGACTTGATGGAAAAATAGTACGGTTGAATGTATAGCTAGGAAGCTGTTGTTCTAATAAGGCGATAACACCTTCATCGCGGCCTGTTCCTGCGTATTGATCGTTAAAAATATAATAAGGGGCAAAGTCAGTGACTATCCAATCAATTGTTTTAGCATGCAAAGGAGTGCTAATTAACAATGATAAAAAAGCATAACGAAAGGCATAATGCATTAATTCAACCACAGATAAATTATTAATACACTAAGTGTAGCAGCTGTTGAATAGTTAGCTTAAAAAAAGCAAAACGCCAGCATTAGCTGGCGTCATTTAAATTGCGAGGAAGCAAATCAGTATCGATTAATTGGCTTTTAACCATTTAACAAATTGACGTGCGTCACTTGCTTTTGTAAATAAGGTATTTTTTAAACCTTGTGTATCAGAAAAAATAACACGTTGTTTATTTACTGAAATTGATTGCACTGGATGTGCGATTTGGATCATAGATCCGTTGTAACTATAAGACATAATAAAACTCACTTTTTTCTTGTTATCTTTAATGTGCGCTAATTTCTTTATTAGCTTTCAAAGCACAATTAGATAGACCGTGTTGTGTTTAGCTTCATTACAGTGTTGACGATCTTTATGACATTTATGCGACTATTTAAAAATATGCCGTAGTCTGAATTGGGGTTCTCGCCGTACAATAACTTAGCTCTATAATATACGTTTTGCGGGGATTACTGGATCAGGGTAAAGAGGTTAACCGCGAGGCTTTTTTAGGACCAAGAGGATAATTTACCCCAGTAATTTTATTTACGCAAGCATTATTTTAACTTTATTCTAGCCATTGTATTTTAACTGCTGTATTTTAATTAGCTAATCTGAAAAAGGCGTTTAGCGGTATTTTAACTGTTGTGCGGTAATTTAACTGTAAATAATAAGATTTGGCTATGGAATACATTATCGTTAGTGATATTTTTGGTAAAACCGCTCATTTGAGTCACTTTGCACGGCAATTTAACGCTAAAAGCATAATTGTCGATCCGTACGATGGGCAATTGCAGCCAGTGATTGATGAGCAATTACAGTATGATTTATTTATCACTGAGTGTGGTCACGATAACTATTTCAACAAGCTTAATACCATTCTTAGTAGAGTAACTAAACCAACTACGGTAATCGGTTTTAGTGCTGGTGGAGCCGCTGCGTGGCGAAGCCAAGCAACTGTGAAAAATTCACAGATAAAAAGATTAGTAGCATTTTATCCAAATCAAGTTCGTCATTATTTAGATTTGTCTGCCAGCGTGGCCTGCGAGTTTATTTTTGCGAAGCAAGAAGTGCACTTTGATATTCTTCCTGTGCTCGCTTGTTTAGAGCAGCAAATCAAAGTGCAATGCCAGCGTGCAGACTACGGTCATGGGTTTATGAATCCCTTGTCAAAAGGCTTCGATAGCTTTGGTTATCAACAATATAGCCAATACTTGCTCACTGAAAATAATTAACTGAAATTACTACCTTGTAAAAAATCTTGGCTATACTTATTTTTTTATCCAATAAAATAATTATAAATCATGACCGTACAACTACCTCCTTATAGTCACTTTTTATCAAACCCTGTTGCAAAGCCACCATGTCGAATGACTAATGCAAATATGTATGGTTTTTTTGCAAAAATAGATCAGGATAAAGTTCAACAGTATATCGATACAACGCTTAATATTGTTGCAACGGATGAGTTATATTTTAAAGGCATAGGCGAATATGCATTATTAACCTTTACCGACATAGAAAAAATTGCCTCATTAACGCCGCCTTTTAGTGAGCACGGTTGGATGCAAGAGACTGATATTATTATTTGGTTACCAGTTGCAAAGGTTGAAAAGCAAGGCAATGATGAAGATATTACTCATCTTTATTGGTATCCGGCGTTTATTTGCGTAAATAATGTTTATGCATTAATAAACGGCAGAGAAACATGGGGTTACAATAAATATTTATGTGATTACCAGATGCCCAGTTCGGTAAGTGATATAACCGACTTTTCAGTTTCACTGGATTGTTTTAAGCATTTTTCGCCAACGTCAAAATTACAATCACAGCATTTATTTTCAGTCACCAAAAACGTCAAGACGCAAAGCGATGGCTTATTATCTGTATTAGAGGACTTTGGCGAGCATGTCGCCAATTTGTTTGATGGGGATCATCTTGGTATTGATTTTTCGCTATTAAAGCAGCTGTTACAGGATTTTGTGAATCCACAGATGGATCAAATACTATTTAAGCAATTTCCTGACGGGCAAGGCGATAAGGCTGTTTTTCAAGCAGTTATGCACTCTCCTTCAGAAATAAAGAAAATCCATCAATTTAAGCTACTCAGTGGTGCTTATCAGCTACATTTACAGCTACTAGATAGTTTTCCTTTAGCGCAAATGTTTGGTTTACAGCTAGGAGCGCAAGCTGTGTATTTGCCGTTTTATATCAAGATGGATTTTGACCAACTTCAAGCTACACAAATACTCCCTAAGTAAGGATCCATTATGGAGCAAGAAAAAATAGTTATTATAGGCGGTGGTGTTGCCGCAATGACGGCTGCTTTATACCTGACTGAACAACCTAATTGGCAGCAAAAAAGACATATTACAGTGTACCAACAAGGTTGGCGTTTAGGAGGAAAAGGAGCCAGTGGCCGTAATGCTGTTATGGGGCAGCGCATAGAAGAGCATGGTTTACATGTCTGGTTTGGTGCCTATGTTAATAGTTTTAAAACCATTGAAACTGTATACGACAAGCTACAGCGTCCGCCAACGAGTGCACTGAGTACCTGGCAACAAGCACTTAAACCGCATAGTTTTATTGCCCTTGAGGAGCACATTGATGAACAGTGGCAAACGTGGCCTATAGACTTTCCTGTTTTACCTGGCAATCCTGCGAATGGGAGTTTAGATATTACCGTGTGGGACTTTGTAAAAATGACCCTTGCATGGCTAAAAAAATGGATACCACAATTTGAACTGGCCGCCAGAGTCCAAGCTAAGAGCACACAATTAACGACAAAAAAACCACGAGATAGATACCTACTACGCCATTTTCATCAACAAATTCAGACCTTGGTTTCTGATGGCAGTGATGCATGGCAAACCTTTACCAACGATATACAAAATCTCAATCAAGAAATCACTTCAACACCTAGCTTACTTGTCGATAAATTAAATAGCTTTGTGCAAAGTAACAACACACTGCAGCCACAAATTTCTGAGAAGAAAGATAGTTTAGTGATTTGGTATATTGTCAGAAAACTAAAACGCTGGATTAACCAAGAGTTAACCGAGTTACTGGATGACAATGCAGAGTTGAGGCGTATTTATATTTGTGCCGATTTAGCGATAGCGATGCTGGTTGGATTGATTAAAGATAAAGTTTATCGCGATGGTTTTGGGGTCATTAACAAGTATGATTTTCGTCAATGGTTATTAAAAAATGGTGCGAATAAACAATACAGTGTCGATTCTGCGCCCGTGCGTGGTTTTTATGATTTAGTGTTTGCCTACCCACAAGGTGATTTTAAAAAACCAAATGTAGAAGCTGGAGTTGCTGCACTTGCCATGCTTAGAATCGCATTGTGTTATCGCGGTGGGGTAATGTGGAAAATGCAGGCGGGAATGGGCGATGTTATTTTTGCGCCATTGTATGAACTATTAAAACAAAGAGGCGTTAACTTTGAATTCTTCCATCAACTACAGCAACTTACACCTGGGGTTGATGAAAGTGGCCAAAACTGTGTTGCTTCTGTGTTATTACAACAGCAAGTGAGTTTAAATAACTCATCAGAGTATCAGCCATTAATTGATGTGAAAAACTTAGCTTGCTGGCCAAGTGAGCCTCTTTATCAGCAGATAAACCACGAGCAGGCCCTGTTACTAAAGCAGAATAATATTAATTTAGAATCATTTTGGAGTGATTGGCCCAGCTGTTACCAAGCACATTTTGGCGCACAACTACCAACTAAAACACTGCAGTTTAAAGATGATTTTGACCGGCTGATCCTTGGGGTCTCAGTTGCTTCATTAGAGCATGTTTGCCCACAATTATTAGCAATAGACGACAACTTTGCTGCTCAGGCTAAAAATGTTCTTTCGGTAGCTACACAAGCCAGTCAGATTTGGTTAAATAAAACAGATCAACAGTTAGGTTGGCAGTATATGCCGCCAAGTGAAGAAGGGCCTATTTTGAGTGGTTTTAGCGAACCGTTTGATACTTGGGCTGCAATGCAAAACTTAATTGATAAAGAGCAGTGGCCTGCAAGCAATAGTCCGCAGAATATTGCCTATTTTTGTAGTGCATTTCCTTGTCAAGAGTATCCACCACAGAGTGATCATGGTTTCCCTGCACGGGCAAAAGCACAAGTAAAAACTAACTTAACACAACTATTAACAACTAATATGCAGCCATTATGGCCGTTAGCTTATAACGATAATGACTTTGATTGGTCCATTTTATATACACAGCATGACGTGCCAGAATCAGCGCGCTTAGATCAACAGTACTGGCGAGTGAATGTTGATCCAAGTGAGCGTTATGTGCTGTCGGTTTCAGGTTCCAGTCAATATCGTTTAGCAACTGATGGCACGCAATTTAGTAATTTATTTATTACCGGCGATTGGATCAAAACAGGTGTTAATGCAGGTTGTGTTGAAGCTGCGGTTATGGCTGGAATGCAAACAGCACGAGCACTGTGTGGGTATCCGCAGCAGATCAGTGGTGAAAATGCCTTTGAAGCGCAGTAAAACTAGCTAATTAATGGATAACTTGGCGACTTTAATCAATAAATTAGTCTATAATCGTAAATAATTACAATATCTTTACATTGTCGGTATTAAGGTTCACCATCTAATGAAAAGCCAACGTTATCCTTTTTCAAATCATATATTGCTGCTGTGCTCGTCGAGCCTCGTTTTTGCTGTGGCTGCACAGGCAAAAAATGACGATTCGAGTGGCTCTAGCCAAAGCCTCGAAGTCATTGAGGTGTTCGCCCAAAAACGCGCGCAGGCAATTGAAGATGTTAGTATTGCCATTAGTCAGGTCAAAGGTGATAGCCTTAAAAATCAACATTATAAAGATTCAACAGAGTTATCGGTATTCGCGCCTAATTTAAAAATCAGCCAAAATGCGGCTGAAGGTACGCCACCGGCGGTAAATATCCAGGGGTTGGTTTAGTTGACTACAATACGGCGAACACCTCGCCTGTGGCTATTTATGTAGACGACATTGCCGTAGGATCTGCAAGTAATCAGATCGTTAACTTCTTTGATATTGAGCAAGTGGATATTTTGCGTGGTCCGCAGGGGACTTTATTTGGCCGCAATTCAACTGGCGGAGCAATTTTAATTCGCACTAAACGCCCTGAATTTAACGAGTCGGGGTATTTAACAGCGGGTATAGCAAATAATAACGCGTTTAGTATTGATGCTATGTATAACAATCAATTAAGTGATAACAGCGCGTTTCGTGTCGCTTTAAATCATCAAGACTATGACTATTCAACCACCAATACTTTTGCACAATCACCTACCGCTGGAATGCAACAAACCAATGCACGGCTATCACTATTAAGTGAGTTTGATACTGTACAGGTATTGTTACAAGCGCACCTCGAAGATTGGCAGGGTATTGTGCAGCCTGTCGGTAATATCGGTGTAGTGGCGGATCCATTAACAGGTCAGTTATGTAGTCCTAGCGAAGCTGGTTCGACAAATTGCTATGATAACTTTGGCTTCAATGATGCCAGTGATGACTTTTACACGGTTAAAGTTAATAACGATTCTCCGCATAAAACGGATGGTAAAGGGTTTAGTGCACATATTAATTGGCAATTAAATGAGTTTAACGAAATTATTTCGATTAGTAGTTATAACCAATTAGAGCGCGATCATGCATTTAATTGTGATGGCTCACCAGCGCGATTATGCGAAGGAAATCTAGGTTTAGATACTCACTTATTTAGCCAAGAGTTACGTTTGCAAACGCAATGGAACAAACATACTTTAACCAGTGGTTTATATTACGCAGATGAATCAATCAAACAAGATAATATTAACGATATTTTAAGAGATTATCGCGGTATATTAGCCACCGACTTAACCGCAACCTTCTTCTATGATAACCAAATTGACACGCAAAATATTGCCGCTTTCAGCCAGTTAGACTATCAACTTAATTCAGATTGGTTGCTAAGTGTTGGACTACGTTATTCCTATGAGTCACTTGATTATGACTCAGTGGCACAATTAAATATGGTAGTTGATCCGAGTGATTTAGCAGGGGTTTTAGTGCCATTTTATCATGTGCAAGGCGAGCAATCTGATAATGGTTTTTCTGGCCAGTTTGCTGTGAACTACCTTATTAACGATACAACCCATGGCTATTACCGTTTTGCAAATGGGATTAAAAGTGGTGGTTATAATGGCGGGTTTTTATCTTCCCCAGAGCAAGCCGAATTAGCTGACTATGGCAAAGAGCGTCTCAATGCGCATGAAATTGGTACTAAATCATGGTGGCCTGAGCAAGGTGTGCGGTTTAATTGGGCTGCTTTTTATTATGATTATAATGATCAGCAAGTGTTTATGAACCAACCATCAGACTCACCACAAAAGCCACCCGTGCAATTATTAGAGAACGTTGGTGATTCAGTGATCTATGGCCTTGAAGCTGAACTCGATTATCAAGCGACTAAAGCACTTTCAATGCGTTTTGCGATGGGTTACATTCCCCATGCGGAATTTGAAGAATTTGTTGATCCTTTGGGTAACAGTTTGACTCATAATCGGCTGCCATTTACATCAAAGTGGAATGTTAGTGCAGGCGTAGAATATCGTTTAGAGCTTGCTGGTAATCCCTTAACAACACAATTACTAGTGGATTATCAATCAGACTATTATTTTGATCAAAACCAAAATCCGTATGCTATGCAAGATGGTTACAGTTTAGTCAATGGTAATATTCGTTATCAATTAGATAACCTAGGTTTTGTACTGTGGGGGAAAAATTTATTTGCCAGTGAGTACAGTAATTTGAAGTTTGATTTGAGCTCTTTCCTTGGCATGTTGGAAGATTTTAAAGGGGAAGGTCGCCGCTATGGTTTGGATATCAGTTATCAGTTCTAATCTTTTTGTCATTAAACTGAGGCGTATTGTATGCTGTTAAAAGCAATACAAGGTTTTTGCTATGTAGTCTTTTTAGGCTTGCTAACAATATATGTCTGCGAAGTGCGAGCAACACAGTCAGCGGATGTGTTTGTTTATACAGAGCAACAACAAGATATAAATTTGTTTCAAGTTGGTACCTTATTAGCGGCAAGTTATGAAGGGTTTCCTGATAACAGCACTCAGATTGCGACGTGGCTTGACAATAAAAAACCACAAACAAGTACCACATATTATGGCGGAAGTTATTGGTTAGTTGTCGAACTTGAAAATCAGACTCAGCTAGCTGAATTAGTGTTGTTCCCTTACAACACCTTAGTATCGCGTATTGAAACACGTGTATATGATATGGCCGATCCCACATCTGAGGTCGCGCGTTACGTAACAGGGGGATTGAAAAAACGAATTTGCTTTTCATTACGGCAATAAAATAGCACTTACACCAGGCAAGCGTTACTTTTTGATCACCAAGTATGAAAGTGACTACTTTTACACTCCTCCTAAACTGGTATTAAAACCCTATGCAGACTTCTTTACCCAGATCACCATCGAAAATATGGTGATGATGTTGTGCTTTGGGGTAGGCATTGCGCTGGGTTTGTATAACTTATTAATATATTTTGGCGCACGGGATGTAACTCACCTTTATTACGCCTTATTTACAGCATGCTGGGTATTTGCGTGGAGCCAGTTTTTCCATATTCCAGATCAACTATTTGGTTTTTATAATGCCCATTTCCATTGGCTAGGGTTTGTTTTAATACCATTAACTAACATTCTATTTTTCAATAATTTGCTTAAGCTAAAAGACAGTTTTCCACAATTGGCCAAAGCATCAATTATATTAGCTGTGGTGGCAACCGCAGGTTTGCCTTTCGCTGCTATGTGGCCAGGTTTTGGGTTTATTTGGGCAACCATAGTAACGGGGTGCACCTTATGCTTAGGCATGTACATAGGGGTTCGCAGTTGGATGAGTGGTTTTAAACCCGCGCGATACTTTGTCTTTGCTTACCTAGCGATGGCAATTCCTAATATGGTGGGAAATTTAACTAATTTAGGTGTACTGACGCCGATTGCAATCGATTTGTACCTATTAGGTTTGATTGGCACCGCCTTAGATGCGATGTTACTCGCGTTTGCAGTGGCAAATAAATTTAGTATTTTACATGATGAGAATGTTGAGCTTACTAAAAACCTCGAGCAAAAAGTGCAATTGCGTACGCAGGAGTTACAACAATTGGCGTCAGAACTCACTGATGCCAGTGAAGCTAAGAGCCGTTTTTTAGCAAATATGAGTCATGAAATACGTACGCCAATGACCTCTATTATAGGCTACGCAGATGGTATTATTTTAGGCGATATTAAGCCTCACGAACGAAATCATGGTATTCGGGTTATTTTACAAAACAGCCGCCATGTTTTAGGACTCATAAACGACATACTTGATATGTCAAAAATAGAGGCCAATCGCCTTGAAATTGATTTAGTCGAGACTGACTTATTTGCAACCATTGCGCATATAGAATCGCTATTAGGCAAACAAATTCGTGATAAAGGTCTTAAATTTAAAGTTGATTACCAATTCCCACTGCCTGATTGGATTATTTCTGATCCAACCCGATTACGACAAATATTGTTAAACTTAACAGCTAATGCATTAAAATTTACCACGGTAGGGCATATTCAATTAGTGGTGAGTTGCACTAAAGAGCAGCTTGTCATTAAAGTTAAAGACACCGGCATCGGGATGACAGAGGCTGAGCAACAAGACTTGTTCACGCCGTTTTATCAGGCTGACTCATCGATCTCACGTAAATATGGCGGTACAGGACTCGGTTTAAATATTTCAAAAAGTTTAGCCGAAAAGTTAGATGGTAATATCACCGTTCATTCCCATGTTGGCAGTGGCAGTGAGTTTAGCCTCAATATCGCGCTATATATGCCTGAACGAGTACGTTGGATCAATAGTTTTGATGAGATCTCTATAAGCAAAGAAAAAGAGCTGCCAAGTCAAGATCAGCGAAATCTCGTGGGTGAAGTGCTGGTAGCGGAAGATCATCCTGAAAACCGTGAATTGATCAAACGTGTTTTAGAGCGAATGGGGTTAACGGTTACTGCGGTAGAAAATGGCAAAGATGCAGTGCAAGCGACCCTAGATCATCAATTTGATTTGATTTTATTAGATATTCAAATGCCAGTAATGGATGGCGAACAAGCGATTCATATTATGCAGGCAACAGGATTAACGACCCCCATTGTTGCCCTTACAGCAAATACTATGAAGCATGAAGTTGATCGCTATCTAAAACAAGGGTTTATTGATCATATAGGCAAACCAATTGACCGCAGTGAATTTAGTCATAAAATTGCTAGTTATTTAGATATCGAAATGCTTGAAGATGTAAAATTGCCAGAGCATGAATTTGAGGTGCTTAAACAGGTGTACATAAAAGGGCTTAAAAAGCAGCGAGAAACAATAACCAAGCAATATACAGATGGCGATATGACAGGGTTTGCACAAAGTGTTCATATGCTAAAAGGAACTGCTGGAATGTTTGAGTGCGAAACATTGTACCAACATGCAATCAAGTTAGACAAAGCCCTTAAAGCCGATAGCGTGATGTTAGATAGCCATTTAGTTTATCAAGTGTTTGATGAAATTGATGATATTTTATGTCACTCACCTCAGTAAAATAAGCTGCTCACGGGTAATGTCGGGAAAATCAGTACGCTGTGTATAACGGGCATATAAGGTTGAAAAAATGGCGCTGCGTGAAAGCTGATCAAATGTTGTGACCAGTTCTTTTGCTGTTGTTTTTGAGCTATAACAACACTCGCTATAGCGTTTTATTAATTGTGTCAAGCTTTGTCCTTGTTGCTGTAAAGCCAGCTCTGCTTCAATAAAAAAAGCGCTACCACTCCAATAAACTCTTTGTTGTGCACCTTGTTGCCACATATCGTCGGCAAGTTCACTTAATGGCTGTTGCTTTGTTCGCGTTTGCTGACGTCCGCGTTCAAGCCCTGCAGATAGTCGATGTATAAATTGCTTCCTAGTGATCACTTTACTATCACGCATTATTATATTTTGCATATAGGTTGCAAATCCTTCACTTAACCAGAAGCCCGAATAGGGTAGTAACGGTAAGTAAAGGTGTGCCATTTCATGGTAGAGGGTCCAGTCATCGCGTAATTGTGTAAAACTGGCAAAGCGATCAAAATGTAACTCTATGCCATCTGGATCACCACGGCGCACACTTCCCCAAGGCACGGGTTCAAATGCAATATACCGAGGGTGTAAATAAATGGGTAAATTAGAGTATGGCAGTGGGCCTAAAGTTGCCTGAGTTTGCTCAAGACTAAAAATTCAGCCATTGCAGTATTATCTGCTGCTTGCTTTTTGACAGCTCGGTTAATCCTTGAGGATCAAGCTGGGCTGCGAAAACAGATGTACTCGCTAAACAAGTAACGAATAAAATTCGATTAAACAGTTTCATACGTGGTACTCAATGGTTTTTAATTGCTCACAGAAGACCGAGTAAAGCATAAAATCCGTTCACTATTTTATTGTTGAATGATAAGTATAGATGCTAAAACCACGACACTCACTGCCAACCATGGTTTAATGTTTATATGATATTTTATAATAAAAATATGGCAGGTTATGGGTTATCAACACATTGAAATCCCACCTCAGGGTGAACAAATTAGCATTGATAATAAAGGCGTGTGGCATATTCCGGCGCAGCCGATCATTGCTTACATTGATGGTGATGGAGTAGGGCAGGATATCTCCCCTTGCATGCGTGACATTGTGAACCATGCTGTGCAGTTATGTTATCAAGGAGTGCGAAAAATTCACTGGATGGAAGTCTTTAACGGTGAAAAAGCTGCGCAGCTATATGATGGGGATTGGTTTCCGCAAGAGACGATTCATGCGGTTCGGCAATTTAAAATAGCGATTAAAGGGCCTTTAACCACGCCGATTGGCGGAGGTTTTCGTTCACTCAATGTTGCTCTTCGTCATGAAATGGATTTGTTTGTAAATATGCGGCCGATTAAAGGCTATTGCGCATTACCGTCACCGTTAAAAAAACCTGAAAATACCAATATTGTTGTGATCCGCGATAGCTCTGAAGATGTGTACTCTGGAATTGAATGGCAAGCTGGCAGTGTCGAAGCCGAAAAAATGCTGGATTTTTTATGCCAAGAAATGGGCGTAACCCGTCTGCGCTTTGATCAACAATGTGGTATTGGCATTAAAAATATTTCTAAAGAAGGGTCAGAGCGGCTAGTGCGCTATGCAATAGCGTATGCGCTTGAACAAAATAGTGACTCGGTAACGGTAGTGCATAAAGGCAATGTATTTAAATTTACTGATGGTGCGTTTAAGCGTTGGGGGTTTGCCGTGGCGCAAACTGAGTTCTCAGCAATACCACACAGTAATGGCCGTTGGCTAGAAATACCGCGTGAGGGCTTGGTACCGTTAGTTATTAAAGAAGTGATTGCAGATAACATGCTCCAGCAAGCGTTAATGAATCCTGAGCAATTTGATGTAGTGGTAACAACCAACCAAAATGGCGATTATCTAGCAGATATGTTGACTGCACAAGTGGGTGGTATTGGTATTATGCCCGCAGCAAATTTAAATAATGAAGTGGCTTTTTTTGAACCAACTCATGGTACGTTTGAGCGTATTGCTGGACAAAATAGTGCAAATCCTACCAGTAGTATTTTAAGTGCGGTGATGATGCTACGGTTTATGAATTGGCACGAAGCGGCCAACAGTATAGAGCTGGCTTTGCAACAGACATTTATAGCCGGTGAAGTGACCTTTGATTTACAGGCAGAGCAGCAAAACTCGACCATCCTCAGTTGCAGTGATTTTACACAAAGGATAATCGAGCGTTTAAAAGTTTCATGAACTACGCTGCATTGGCGTTGTAGAGCTTTGCACGATACATGCAAGGGCGATTAGTCAGTGTTGCAGCACGTTGATAAATTGCTTTTGCATTGTGTTCATCGCTTGGTGTACCGCTTAATGTATCCATTAAAGCAACAACAATAATAGCTGGCACCTGACAGCAATATTCATCTAATACCGCAGTTGTTGTTTGTGCATCAACATGACAATGCGGGTGATTATGCTCAACTTGATACGCATGCAATAACGTTTGTACATCTAAACTGTCATTGTCAAAATGTTTGTTTTTACGACATTGACAGCCAAATTCATCAACCAGAGTCGCCAATGCTTGGTAAACATCATTACACTCAAGGGTGGTTTGCTTACAAAGTTGTTGTTCGATGAACGCATGTAAATGGCCGTCGATAAATAATCCGTCTTGTTGGGTGAAGCTTGCTGTAGTTTGCATCATAATGTTGTCTCTCAGTGTTAGTGGTTAACTCATTTGGTATGACTTCACTGTAGCCCTAAGCACACTATTTATGAAATTGTTGTTTTCAATAACTGATATTGATTTAATCAATAATAACTAGATATCTCCATTTTAATTAGAGCTTTCTAGCGATCAGCAATCGTATTAGCGAACGCTTGCAGCTCGCGGCGTAACCATTGGTGTGGGCTGGCATGATGCAGTAATGGGCTCCAAAGCATTTTTACTTCGATTGGGACAATTTGAAACGGCACAGGACTAATCACTAACTCGGTATGTTTAGTTAGCAGCATTGCTTGTCGTCTTGGTAGTGTGGCGATCAGTTGTGGCGATTGGCATAGCAAACTTGCCACCATGTAATGACGAGTAAACACCCGAATATGACGGGTTTGTTCAAGCTGCCAAAGAGCTTCGTCTACCCATCCCAGCTTTTGGCTACCTGATTTATTCGTGACGGCAGCTTCAGCCCCCCAGCCTGCACGATTTACCCAAATATGCTCTGACGCTAAGTATTGCTCTAGATCAGGCTGTTTTAAGTATGGGTTAGCTGGATGCATTAAACAGCAATAGTTATCGCGCCAGACACTGGCCTGATGAAAAGACCGTGGTAGGCCGTTGAAGCGATTGATGGCTAAGTCAATGCTGCCCTTTTCCATATCTTGCAGGCTAACATCGCTGGGGCTAAGCACATCAAAATTAAGTCCTGGATGTTTATTGAGTTGCTGGGTAATAAAAGGGGCGACTAGCGTTGATTCTAAATAATCATTCGCCATAATTCTAAAGGTGAGTTCGCCAGTGGTTGGATCAAACATATCACTGGGTTGAGTTATTGCCTCAGCCATTTTTAACAGCGCTTCTATTTCAGGTTTTAAACTCAGCGCTTTTGCAGTAGGAGTCATAGAGCCTGCGGCACGAACTAGGAGCGGATCGTCAAATAAATCACGTAAACGTTTTAGTGCATTACTCATTGCTGGTTGGGTTAATGCTAATTTATTTGCCGCTTTCGAGACATTTCGCTCATCTATCAGTACATTTAAGTACACAAGCAAGTTGAGATCGACATTTCTTATATTCATTTGATCAATCTTATTCATTCGCTGTATTAATTATCTAAATTAAAGCGTGCTTGCTAAGGTGTGTAAACCACTAAATAGACATAGTCATCATAAGTGATAGAAATATGCTAGAGCTAAAAACAGCAAATACGTTATCGACTCAAACTAACAACGCAATTGAGCAAGTCATTGCGACCAAATTAGCGCGTGCCGTATTCGCAGGCTTTGAAGCGATGTTTGCTGAGTTTTTAAATATTACCTTAGGTGCACAAAGTCGTTTTGAGCAACGGCAATGGCAAAGTGTACAATCGGCAATGCGTGAGCGTTTACAAGTATATGAAAGGCAAGTTAAAAATGTTAGTGAAGCGGTGCGAGTCATTGCATTTAAAGAGCTCAACGATCCGCGACTGTGGCAGCAGGCAAAGCATATTTATGGCCATATGGTGCAAGATCATGAAAACCAACCGATTGCGCATACATTTTTTAATTCAACTTTTGGCTCGATTTGGGATGATAAAAAAATTCGCACCGTGCATTTATTTGTTTTAAAAGCCAAATACCGCGCTAAATCTCGGCCATTTGATAATTTAGTAAGTCGTATTTCATTGCAAAATGGCTTTAGCCAGGCGGTGGAGCAACTTATTTATCGACAATCTTTTCGGGTTGGATTTACAGATTTAGCTCATGATGTTGATATTTTGCAGCGTACTTTGGCGTTAGGTGCGCAGCAGCAATGTCGTCAAGTGTATGAGCTGATGAATTTAAACGATGGCTATATTGAATACGCTAATTCACTGTTTTTTAGAAATAAAGCCTGCTACTTAATAGGTCGTTGTATTGCAAAAAATGGCGATAACATGCCCTTTGCTGTCGCTATTTTACATACCCAAAGCGGTTTAAAGCTTGATGCGGTGATGATGGGCGCAGATCAACTGAGTTTATTATTCGGCTTTGCTCGCACCTACTTTATGGTTGATACCGACCAACCCGCGCGCTATGTAGATTACTTATCAGTGCTAATGCCACATAAGCAACGATTTGAATTATTCAATGCCATTGGCTTTATTAAACATGCCAAAACAGAGTTTTATCGCTATAAGGTCGACACCACCAACAATAGTCCCATAGATGATAAGTACATTATTGCTCCTGGCACGCCAGGCATGGTAATGCTAGTATTTACCACTGCTGGCTCAGATTATGTTTATAAGGTAATAAAAGATAAATTTAGCGCGCCTAAAACATCAACCAAAGCACAGGTGATGGCAAAATACGACTTTGTAAAACAAGCGGATAGAGTCGGCCGTTTAGTCGACACCCATGAATTTCGCTATTTAGCATTTGATTTAAATCGTTTTAGCGATGAATTGCTTACCCATATGCGAGCGAGTATCGGCTCAAGCATGGCTATTGCAAATAAAGCCTTAGTGCTTAAGCATGTATACGTTGAGCGCAAAATGACACCACTTAATTTATACATCAATCAATGTGACGATAAACAACTGAATAATGTAATGCTTGATTACGGCAAGGCGATTAAAGAGTTAGCCGGGGCTAATATTTTCCCTGGTGATATGTTGATGAAAAACTTTGGTGTGACCCGTTGGGGGCGCGTGGTATTTTATGATTATGATGAAATTTGCCCATTAACGGATTGTAACTTTAGAGACTTACCGAGCAGTGAAAATAGTTTTGATGAACTAAGCAGCGAAAGCTATTTTGATGTTGCCGAAAATGATGTATTCCCGAGTCAGTTTAAAGTGTTTTTTAGTGCTGATCAGCAAGCATTTAGTCATTTTTGCCAGCAACATCAAGACTTATTTAGTCCTGATTTTTGGCTGCAGTGCCAAGCTGATATCAATGCTGGGCAATTGGCTGATGTGTATCCATACAAACAAAGTTGGCGATTTCAGCCAGGGTTATTACCCATAAGTCTGATTAATTTTTGGTGTGTAAAAAGGTAAGCTTACATAAAATAAAAACCAAGGAAAACCATGAAATCTTTATTATTAGCAAGTTTATTTATCACCTCACCGCTGGTTATAGCTAACCCGCTATTAGGCAGTTGGGAGTTTGTGGAAGGGAAATATGCAGTTGAACAAGGTTATGTGACTGCCAAAGCACCAGAGCTGACCTCAGTTAAACTAATAACCGCCACTCATTTTAATTACATCACCCAAAAAAATGGCCAGTTTCATTATGCAGGTGGCGGGCAGTACACCTTAAAAAACCAACAATTTGTAGAGACTTTTGCTTACGGTAATATTGAATCGTTGCTTGGCAAAACCATGGCTTTTGATTACAAAATTGAAGGAGATTTGTGGCATCATTCTTTGACAGAAAATGGTAAGTTAGTCGAGGCCGAAGTGTGGCGCAAAATCGATTAACTCATCAATTCAGGAGCTGCAATGCAATTTATTTCTCATCAAGATCAGCATTTAACATTAAGCGACACCGCTAAACCGCAATTAAAAACTAATGAAGTGTTAATTAAAGTTGCTGCTATCGGCGTGAACCGCGCTGATTGTATGCAACGTCAAGGTAAGTATCCAGCGCCACAGGGCGACAGCCCCATTTTAGGGCTTGAATGCGCAGGCACAGTGATTGAGCTTGGCACCGAGGTTGATCAAAGTTGGCTTAATAAAGCGGTATTTACTTTGTGTGCAGGCGGTGCATATAGCGAATATGTGGCGGTCGATGCAGCACAATTAATGGCTTTACCAAGTGATTTAACTATGGCGCAAGGTGCAGCGATCAGCGAAGTATATTTAACCGCGTTTGGTGCGTTATTTCAACTTGGTAAGTTACAAGCAGGCCAAACAGCACTGATCCATGCTGGCGCAAGTGGCGTAGGTGGGGCTGCTATTCAAATGGCTAAACGTATTGGGGCAACGGTTGTTATTACCGCAGGTAGCGATGAAAAGTGCGAACACGCCAAAGCGCTTGGTGCTGATCATGTAATCAACTACAAAACCGAAGATTTTGTTGTTTACATGCAAAACCATGGTTTAACGGCGAACGTGATTGTTGATCCGGTATCTGGGCGCTATTTAAGTAAAAATGCAGCAATCGCCGCCATGGATTGCCAAATAATTATGCTGGCATTTTTAGATGGTCGCTTCGCAGAAGTAGATTTTGCACTCTTGTTACAAAAGCGGATTTCATTTCATGGCTCAACACTGCGCAATCGCAGTCAAGCGTTTAAACGCCAACTACGCGATGAGTTTGTAGCAAAATTTTATGACGAAATAGCAAATCAACAGTTTGATTTAAATATTTATAAAACGTTGCCTTGGCAAGACGCTGGTGAGGCACACGCCATTCTTGAACGAAACGAAAATGCCGGAAAAGTTGTATTATTAGTTCAGTAGTTTAAAAACCAATATTTGCCCATATAACTATGGGCAACTATAAAGCGATTTAAGGCAAAAACATGAACCCAATTATAGCAACATTAAAAGAGCACAATGTTAGCGATGAAAAAGTACACGAACTTTTTCAAGCATTTACTCAAAACCCAATGATGGCAATGGCACTTGTACAGCAACTCGGTATTCCACCAGAGAAGTTACAAGCACTAATGGGCTTGGTAATGACCCAGCCTCATTTAATAAAAGAAGCCGCTGATTCACTTGGTATTGGTGAAGGTGAGCTTGAAAAAGCTAAGCAGCAGTTTAAAAACCAATAACGAGTTATCAATGAGAGTACATTTAGTTACTCTCATTTGTTAAACATGCAATTATTAAGCAATGTCTATCGTGTAAGCGGCCAATAAGTTTTGCATTTTTTGTTGTTCATGTGCGGCAAACTCGATGCCCACACTTAAACGATCTCCCTGCATTTGATTGTTGCGCACATGCGCACTGATCACCACGGCACTGTTGTCGATAGGCGATAGAACATGCACAAACACGGGGCGTTTCTTAAGCGCTAAAAACCCTGAATTAACATGCACAGTAAAGCGACAACCAGTCGGTGAAATATCGATGATCAAACCTTGCAATAGATTTTCACTGCCATAACTATGCGATTTATTAATGCTAATCTTTGCTGGTATATGGGTTTGTAAACGGCTGACTTCACGCAGTTGCCGACTCTCAATATTCTTAGGGTAAGCAAGGTAAAGTAACTTTTCTGGTCGAAAAGAAATAGCTAATATAGTGGTCGAAAAAGCGACGCACTCCCCACGTTCACCTTCGACTATATAGCGTACAATTGCGCCATTGCCTTCTTTTAACACATCAGCATATTGGCTTTTTTTGCTTGGACAGGGTACTTTAAAATTAAATACTTACCAGCTTCATAGCCAACTAAAGAGAGTTTAAATCTGACACTTAATGGGTTGGTGAACTGAATGTCGATTAATTTACCAGGCAGTAAGTCTAAGCAAAACTTAGCTTTGCTAGCTTGCGCTGGTCTGTCTTGTGTAATTTCCATATATACGTAGTTATTATTATTTGTTTCCAAATAGTATCCATCAAAAGAACTAAAAAATCACTACGAAAAACGACTGGTATTAGTTTATTAGCCTTAATTAATAGAAGTAATACACGCCTTGTTACAAAGTTGATTGAACTGATAAATATCTGCTTTGTCTATTAAATAACATACTAACTTATGGAACAAAACTGTGAAATACCTTTATAAAATATGGAAAAATAATCGCTCGTTAATCGTATTTATCTCGCTGATGTGTGTTTTTAGAAGTGCAGTTGCTGACTGGTACGAAGTACCCACAGGTTCAATGCAGCCAACCATTGTTGAGGGCGACCGTATATTGACAGATAAAATGGCGTATGACCTACGAGTGCCTTTTACTAAAATTTCGCTGGTTAAACTAGCCGAGCCACAGGCCGGCGATATTATTGTATTTGATTCTGTTGCGGCACAAAATCGCCTAATAAAAAGAGTAATAGGTGTACCGGGCGACACTGTTGCTTTAGTTAATAATCAACTTGTTATTAACGGTGAAAAGCTTGATTACGAAACTGTAGCTGAAACCGCCATAAACCGAGTGGAAATAGAGAATTTGCATGGCATAAAACATACTGTAAAACTCGCTAAGCAGCGCTCTTATATGCAAAATTTTGATCCACTTATCATCCCTACAGATATGTATTTAGCAATGGGGGATAACCGTGATAACAGTGCTGATTCACGAGTAATAGGCTTAGTACCAAGAGCTGAATTGCTCGGAAGAGCAAAGCGGGTGATAGTTTCACTGGATTACGATGACTATTATTTACCACGTAAAAACAGGCTTCTAAAAGAATTACAGTAATAGTAAGCGCTGTTATAGTCTGGTAAAGGATAGCACTGATAAAGAATAGTAGTGCAAAAAATAACAGCGCTAAAACTTAAAATAGCTTAGCGATTAAATTTAGCGTTGTTGACTCTCACCTAACAATAAACTGTATATAAAAATAGTGTTTATGATTTTGTCAGATATTACTGATCTCTAGCATTTTGGTGTATTGCTGCATTTATAAAAAATGAGGTGAAGTTAACTAGTTGTTTACAGGTGTTTGTTTGATAGCTAAGATAAATGCATTGTAATATATGGATATTTTTCTGTTTGTAAAAAGATAAATGTCGTAGATAAAATTGTTATACCTTCAAGGAAGCTCAGTGAAACTTTTAGTTTTGTTATTTTTATTTACTTCAATATCAACTTTTTCTTGTGATAAAAAAAGCGAAATAAAGAAAGTAGCGGCGTTTATAACTCAAGATAACTTCGCTGATTTATCAGAAATAACGGTTTATTATCCTGTTAATTATGGTGTTGCTGAGGCTGTAAGAGCTGTAATATCTCTAGGTGAAATTGATAGGGTAACCTTGTATGTTCCTACAATTATTTCTGAACCATATGCTTTTGAAAGCAATCATGAGCTAGCTGATTATAAAGTATCAACCTTTACAATTAAGACTGATGCGATAAATGAGGCTTATATAACTGTGAATTACCGAGCTCCGAAGAAAAATGATGGCTTAATCACTTTTTGTATGGGACCTTTTCGAGTCTATAAAATAAGTGAATTACCGATAAAGAAGGTATAATAAACGCATCAGAAATGACTTCAAACGCTTGGCTGGCGCTCATTCTTCGCTAATTATAGCCAAGCATTTTCCGCAATTTATGCGGGTGTTAACTTAACTAAACATGGTGCCCATATTTAGAGTTTCTGAAAGGCTGAAATATGCAGTCATCTTATCTTTTGCCAGTTGGCCACTATTCATTTGGCTGGGCACAGATCTCGTCGGTAGCTTTTGCGCACTTTCAGGGTTTATAGTTGGTTATTACTTTGCTCCAATAACTCACAGACAAACCAAAAGTACCAAGTACAGCTTTTAGGTTTGGGCATGGGCTTTCTAGCTCTGTATTTATCGAGCTTTTTAAGAAGTATATTTGAGTTAATTTCAGGTGAGCCTTTTAAAGGTGTAGGTTACTACTGAATATCAGCACTAACAGGGCCTTATTTTGGTCTAATGTTTTTCGGTATACCGCTTATAATTTTTTCTTTTACCAATTATATGATTTGGCTATGGTCATCCAAACGTTAAGTTAACCGGGTAGCCGCAGGTCGCTAACCTCAGCACCCACAATTTTATGTGCTGGAAAAACAATTTGTTCTGGCCAACTAAAAAGCCGTTGTTTAAAACAACGGCTTTTTAGTTTTAACTAGTAAAGTCGAATTACATTACACGCATACCTGGCTCTGAGCCGTCGTCTGGGTTCAAAATATAGATTTCTTTTCCACCAGGGCCTGCTGCTAGTACCATGCCTTCTGACATGCCAAAGCGCATCTTACGTGGCTTCAGGTTGGCAACCATAACCGTTAGTTTGCCTTCAATATCTTCTGGCGCATAAGCTGATTTAATACCAGCAAATACTTGGCGTGTTTCGCCGCCTAAGTCGAGCGTTAGTTTAAGTAGTTTATCAGCGCCTTCAACGTGCTCTGCTTTGGCTATTTTCGCTACACGTAAATCTACTTTGGCAAAATCGTCAAATTCGATTTCAGCTGCAATAGGCTCTTTTGCCAAAGGGCTGTTTGGATCGATTTTGTCTTTTGCAGCGAGTAAGCTTTCTTTTGATTCTTCGACCATTTTATTTACTTTATCCATTTCTACACGTTGCATTAACGGTTTAAATTTATTGATAGGGTGGCTAACAAGCGCAGTTTGCGCGCCTTGCCAAGATAGATCATCATTTAAGAAGTCTTCTACGTTTGCCGCCATACCCGGTAATACCGGTTTTAAGTAAGTCATTAACACGCGGAATAAGTTAAGCCCAAGCGAACACACTTGGTGAGCTTGTTCTTGTTTCGTCTCGTCTTTGATCAATACCCATGGTGCTGCGGTATCAATAAATTGGTTTGCTTTATCAGCAAGCGCCATTATTTCACGAATAGCACGGCTATAATCACGGTTTTCATAGTGCTGTGCAACGGTATCGGTAGCTGCTTGGAATTCAGCTAATAATTGCGGCTCCATGACAGTGTCACTTAATTTACCGTCAAACTTTTTAGTAATAAAACCGGCGCAACGGCTGGCAATGTTAACCACTTTACCAACTAAGTCTGAATTTACACGTAGTGCAAAGTCCTCTAAGTTTAAGTCAAGATCGGTGATGCCGCTGTTAAGTTTAGCAGCGTAGTAATAACGTAAAAACTCAGGGTCGAGGTTTTCTAAATATGTACGCGCTTTAATAAACGTGCCTTTCGATTTAGACATTTTAGCGCCATTAACCGTTACAAAACCATGCGCGAATACATTGGTTGGCTTTCTGAATTTTGCGCCTTCAAGCATTGCTGGCCAAAATAAGCTGTGGAAGTAGATAATATCTTTACCGATAAAGTGGTAAAGCTCAGCGTCAGAACCTTCTTGCCAAAATGCATCAAAGTCGATGCCTTGTTTGTCGCATAAGTTTTTAAAGCTGGCCATGTAACCAATTGGCGCATCAAGCCAGACATAAAAATATTTACCAGGCGCACCAGGGATTTCAAAGCCAAAGTAGGGCGCATCGCGGCTGATATCCCATTGTTGCAGGCCATCGGCAAACCATTCGTCTAGTTTGTTGGCCATTTCTTGCTGAATAGTGCCGGAGTGAAGCCACTCTTTTAACATGCCTTCAAATGCTGGCAGGTCAAAAAAGTAATGCTCAGAGTCTTTAAGTACTGGCTCAGCACCTGACATCACAGAGCGCGGGTTGATAAGCTCTGTTGGGCTATATGTTGCGCCACATGCGTCACAGCTGTCGCCATTTTGGTCTTCAGACTTACAAGTTGGGCACGTACCAGTTACAAAGCGATCGGGTAAGAAAATGCCTTTTTCAGGGTCAAATAACTGTGAAATAGTATGCTTTTTGATATGACCGGCATCGTTTAAGCGATTATAAATAAGCTCGCTGAACTCTTTGTTTTCTTGGCTGTGGGTGCTGTGGTAGTTATCAAATTTAATATTGAAGTCTGCAAAGTCACGTTGACGTTCAATGCTGACATTTTTTACCATTTCTTCCGGCGTGATCCCTTGCTTTTGTGCATTGAGCATAATTGGCGTGCCATGGGCATCGTCGGCGCAAACATAATAAGCTTCGTGGCCTTGTAGTTTTTGAAAACGTGACCAGATATCAGTCTGAATATATTCCAATAAATGGCCTAAATGTGTTGGGCCGTTGGCATAAGGTAATGCACTGGTAATGAGGATCTTTCGCTGTGCCATAATCATTCCGAATTGACGGTTCCTGTTAAGGAACGGATGAAAATCATAATATTATCAGCAAACCTAAAGGAAACACCTTCGTGGTTGGCCGATTTTCATTAATTGACTGGTGTTAATGCCCTGAATGTTACATAATTCCGAGGCAATTTTCATCAAAGAAACACTATTTTATTGTTATGTTTGGATTGTCGAAACTATTCCCCTCTAAATCGGTGCAAAAACAACCGATTATTACTGCCTTAGCAGGGTATCGCAGTGCCGCTTTTGCTGTCGGCATTGATGAAAAATTCATTAAAAGCATTGAATCAAAAAGTGATAAATCAATATTGCTTCACTTAACGCTGCCATTTGCTGCGTTATCTGAAATGCCAAAGGTAGCTGCGTTTGTAAGCCAACAACTTAATCAAGCAGTGACAATTAACGCAAGCATTGAGCTGACTGAAGCATCTAAGTTCAAAGCGATAAAACATATTGTGTTGATTGCATCAGGTAAAGGTGGTGTAGGTAAATCAACCACCGCGGTAAATTTAGCGGGTGCACTCAAAGCTGAAGGCGCAAAAGTGGGAGTTTTAGATGCGGATATTTATGGCCCGTCTATTCCAATGTTGCTAGGCCTTGAAGGAGCAACACCCACGGCTAAAAATGACAAGCAATTGCTACCATTTGACGCTAATGGCATCAAAGCACAATCAATTGGCTTTTTAGTGCCTAGTGATGATGCCACAGTTTGGCGTGGACCGATGGCGTCGGGCGCATTAACGCAACTGTTAAATGAAACTGCATGGGGTGAACTTGATTACCTGATTGTAGATATGCCACCAGGAACTGGGGATATTCAACTTACTATGAGTCAGAAAGTACCTGCCAGTGGCACGGTGATTGTGACGACTCCGCAAGATTTAGCACTTGCTGATGCGCAAAAAGGCATTGCCATGTTTAATAAAGTGAATGTGCCAGTATTGGGCTTGATTGAAAATATGAGTCATTTTTTATGCTCACATTGCGGCAAACCAAATCATGTGTTTGGCAAGGATGGCGCAATAAAATTAGCTCAGCGTCATGGTGTGCCTGTGTTGTCGCAAATTCCTTTGGCGATTGATATTCGCGAATACTCAGAGCAAGGCAAATTAATTGCGATGGATAACCAGGCTGCGGTGAGTGAAACATATGCTGATGCTGCGCGGCTGATTGCCAGTATGCTTTACTATCAACAACCCCATCATAATTCAGTCGAAATTGTGATTACGGATGATTAATTAATGAGATTATCAGATACCCATATTAAAGAATATATTGCCCAACAGCGTATTATTATTGAGCCAAGTCCGACCGACGAAATGATTTCTGGGGTAACGGCAGATTTACGTTTAGGTAATAAGTTTCGTGTATTTCAAGATCATACAGCAGCTTATGTTGATTTAAGTGGTCCAAAAGATCAGCTTAATAAAGCAATGGAATCAATAATGAGCGATGAAATCGTGTTAAAAGAGGGCGATGCATTCTTTTTACACCCAGGTGAATTAGCCCTTGCGATGACCTATGAAAAAGTCACGTTGCCGGCAGATATCGTTGGCTGGCTTGACGGCCGTTCATCTTTGGCACGTCTAGGTTTAATGGTGCATGTAACGGCCCATCGGATTGATCCGGTTGGTCTGGTAATATCGTGTTAGAGTTTTATAACTCCGGTAAATTGCCGTTGGCATTACGACCAATGATGAAAATCGGCGCTATGAGCTTTGAGACCATGTCAGGCCCTGCTGAAAATCCGTACAACACGCGTAAAGATGCTAAATATAAAGATCAAACCAGCGCAGTTGCAAGTCGTATTAGTGATGATAGTAACTAATTAAAATATAGCTTTAAAATAAAGGCTTATCATTTGATAGGCCTTTTATTACTTAAAAATATAATCACTCGATTTAATTACCATACACTCTACTTAAGCATTTTACTGACATATTATTCCCAAGTTTAGGTTATTTACTGGCAATTTCACTTAATACCTCCATACTTTAATTATAGTTTTATAATGTACTGTTTATATAATGCACATGGAGTGACAGTGGATCAGGCAAGCATATTAGCGCGAACATATTGTATAAAGATTTTGTTAATATTGTTTAGCATCACTGCTACAACGCCTTTGCTGGCTGATGAAGTGATTTCCAGTGGCTGGATAGTGCCAGCAAATACGCCTTTTCAAACTACCAAACCTCTACTAGAACAAGTTGTCGCTACAGACTCAAAAACAGATTTATCATATGTTCGTATCAAGGTAGAGCAAGGCTATTGGTTTATTATTGATTTGGATAAACAGTCGCAATCAAAGATTGAGGTAATTTATGCAGATAACTCCCATTTAGCACAGCTTGATTTTTATACTCTTGATGAGAATTTCAACCCGCTAGTTGAAGTAAATAATGATGCATACCGTTACGTTAATAAGGTACTGCCACACGCACTGTTACCTGAAGATGAGGCTCGTTGGGCTGTAATTTACGCTCGCCATAGTGAAGATGACAGGCTGAGCATTGGCCTTGCAACTGGTAATGAGTTTGCCAATTTGATAAACAAGAAACTGCGAAATTTCTTTTTAATTACCGGAGCTATTACTGCTGTGTCTTGCCGTTGTTGGCACTGTATATGGTTTATCTCATCAAGCAAAATCGCTTTATTTACTTGCTTACCTAATGTGTGTATTGAGTGAGTTTTTAATAGCAAAAGGGGTGTTGAATTACTTTAATATTGAATTTGCGTCTTTATGGTACACAAAGTTACAGTTTTCATTTCAAGTTATAGCCTTAGGGGTGGTCAACTTTTACTTTATTCATTATTTACAGTCGCAAAATCTTTTAAACGCTCGACAAGATAAGTTAACAGTTTATATAAGCTTATTTTGTGTTGCAGCACTATTTAGCTGTTTTATGAAGCAATCAGTGCAGTTTGCTGTAGTGACCGTGTGTTTGGGTTCTATGTTGGTGGTGATGAGTTATTTATTTTTTTATTGGCTTAGTAATACCAAAAAAGCGATGCAATTTAAGTTTGTACTGGTTTGGTTTGCAGTGGCTTTACAAACTTTATGTTGGCAAGCAACGCTGGTGGCTGGTGCACAGATACAGCAACTTAATGATATGTTACTGGTGCTAAATGTAATTACTTTTGTGATGTTGTTACTCATTCACGAGCGTAAGTGTGTTATGCAATATAGCTACAGCCTCACTCACGACGATGATACAAAACTACCTAATAAACAGTTACTAATAGAGCGTCTTGATAGTCAGGTGAAATTATCAACAGAGCATTCTTTACTGTTATTTAGGCCTGCTGTACTGATTAATGCTCGAGCAAATTTTGGCTATGAACATGTAAATGAGCAGATAAAATTAACCATGGGCAAATTAGCCCAGCAATTAGCCTCAATGAATGTACTGTGTGTTGAAGCTAACCATCAGCATAGCCGTTGTATTGCCAGGTTAGATGACAGCACCTATGGGGTTGTAATAGTCGGCAAGTTAGAATTAAGCCAAGTAGAGCAGTTTGTATGTGTGATCAATAGCGTTTTTGCTGAGGGTCTCACTCATCAACGCATTCACTTAATTGATAAAGTTGAAATCGGTGTAGCAAATTATCCCTTACATGCCAGTACCTCATTACAACTAGTCCAGCGAGGGCTGCAAGCACTGGCGGTTAAACCCCTTCATGGTGAACGCTGGCATATGTTTAATATAGAGAATGTGACGTTATCGCAACGGCGCATTGCGATTGCATCAGCTCTAAAAGAAGCCATTGAATGCGATCAGCTTAGTTTATTTTTTCAACCACAGATATATCTAAACACCGGTAAAGTGTACGGCGCGGAAGCTTTATTACGTTGGGAGCATCCACAATTGGGTAATGTTCCCCCTGATTTATTTATCCCTATTGCTGAATCATCAGGGATAATTTCAGATTTAACCGAATGGGTTATTACGCAAGCACTGCAATATCAAAAGAAAATGATTGTATTATTGCCTGAGCATATTGTATCTATCAATATTTCGGCTAAAGATTTGCTGCGTAAAGATTTACCCGTGTTATTTATAACGTTGTTGAATGAGCATCAACTCAACCCGGCTAATGTAATGTTAGAACTAACGGAATCGGCAACACTCTTTGAGGGGGTTGATATAAAAAATGCCCTGAATGATTACCGTTTAATTGGCGTTAAAATAGCAATTGATGACTTTGGCACGGGGTATTCGTCACTCGCGTATTTGAGCAAAATGGGCTTTGATGAAATAAAAATAGATAAGCAATTTGTAATGAATATTGAATACTCTAAAAATGATCAAACAATTTGTCGTGCTACCTGTGATATTGCCAAATCACTGGGTTCATACGTAGTGGCTGAAGGGATAGAAGATAGCCAAAGTATGGCTAAATTACAAAGCTATGGCTGTGAAGTTGGTCAGGGATACTTTTTTCACGGCCATTACCGTTTGACGATTACATGCAGTGGCTTGAAGAAAATCTTGAAACCACCACTGTATTTGTTAATGATCTTGAAAAAGTCGTTGACCTAATTGGGAAAAATAATTATTAAGTGCGTGATTACAAATTTTCAAGCTATCGTGTTTAGGATAAATAAGTGCTGAGCTATTGAGCCCGGAGACTAAAAAGTGATTAACGATCTGCTCATTACAAGCAATACATGCTTCAAAACTACGCGCAGCTAGCTCTTCAGGCATACTCATATAAAACTGCTGCTGTTGTTTATCAAATTCTATACAGTCTAAAACATATTGATTAGCGTGTTGACCGGTTGGTTCTAGAAATACTCCTTGGTAAAACTTATTTAATGCTAAGTTTAGTGGGTGACTTTGCTCAATCGTGTGCTCCAGCCAAAGTTTAGAGGCAAAATGCTGTGGCGAATGCTGGGGAAATATGTGCTTAGTTATGTGATGATCAAACGCATGAAACCATTCATGCGCCAGCGCGCCACCACCTGCATTTTTTGCCAGCGCAAGAGTTCGAGTACGGCTATTATAATGTGCTTGGACGTGTTGTTGACCGCCATGGCCAAAAGCAAAATTGAGTTTCCCCCTCAGACCAATGGTCTTTGGCGGCACTTGCAGTATTTGCGCTAAATCGGCTAGTGCGTCGTAAATTAAATTAGCACTAATAAAGCGTTCTTCTTTGGTGACCCATTTACCCACCACCATAGTACGAAAACCAAATGTATCGCGGATATCACTAAAGTCAACTTGGTCATCAAATCGATAATCCGGTCCCTGGCGGAAAAACCCGCGCTTTAAGCGATTATTGGCACTCATTTGGCTTGATAACGCGCTTTAACATGCTCAGGCATAAACTGGGTTTGTTTGCTGTTGAGTGCTTCCAGTGCGTGATACAGAGGTTCAGGGTTAATATGCTCAATCAAGGCTAAACTATGTGCAACCGCTTCTAATGTGGAGAGGCTATCTGCACGGGGAGCTTTGCGAATACGATATCGGTTTTGTGGGATCGTCGTAAAGCTGACCTTTTTAAAAGCCGCAAGGGCTGGGGTAAGTTGCATGATCTTAAATGCTTTTTTCCAGGTGCCATCGATTACAATTAGATGACTTAACCGGCTTTTAAATTGTTGTGCTGCGGTACTTTCATCATCCAGTAGGATGGCATTATCATCAGGGTAGAGTAAGGCTGTTGTGGCAACGGGTAGTGTGCTTAGTTGTGCAAAATCAGCCAGCGTTTCTCCTACCATGATGTCGTATTGCGTTAGGCACAGTGTGAGTAAGCGGGCGGTGTTTTTAGTGATTTTTATTTCGCTAGGATGCTGCAAAATTATAACTTTGAGTTTATTTTCCAGTACCGACAAATCTTCACAAAGGCACGTTTGTAGACTAAATTTACAATTAACACACAATGAACGGGACATAAAATAATCTTGTTTAATAGCAATAAGTTGAAAAACCCGCTAATTATACGCTTAATGAGACAATTAGTTGGTTTTTTCTATAGAACGATAAAGTATAAAAATAATATAAGTTACTGGTTTAGTGTTGCTAAATACAAAAGGATGAATAATGAATACAATAGTCATTGATGAAAGCGCATTGGAAAGTATGGAATCGTTATTAGGCGAGCAATTTAGCGATACGCTGACTTTTTGTTGTGCTGAATTTGAACGATTAGGCTCTGAAGTATTGGCTACAATACATAGTGATATCCAAGTCGCAAGTCGCCATGCTCATAGTTTAAAATCAAATGCTGCGCAGTTTGGTGCCAGCAGTCTATCTCAGGTGGCCAGAGAAATTGAACAAAGCTTAAATAATAATGATGTTTCTCAGGCGCTTGCGGCAGCTCAGCAGCTTGACAACCAAGTTGCCGGTTCAGCAGCTAAGTTAACTGATTGGTTACAAAGCCGTTAGTTAGCTATACCCAGACGTGAATTTATTTCAGTTTTGAAGTATTAAATCCACTGGTATTTAGCCCCTTTACTAGGTTAATCTAGCTGTTCCACTAGTAGAGGTAAAAATGTCAGAAATTAAAAAGAGTCATAAATTACAAGGCGTTTGTTATGACATTCGTGGGCCGGTGTTAGTTCAGGCTCGCAAAATGGAAGATGAAGGCCAAAAAGTTTTAAAATTGAATATTGGTAATCCTGCGGCATTTGGGTTTGATATGCCTGAAGATATGCACCGCGATATTATTCGTAACTTGTATTCAGCCCAAGGCTACTGTGACTCCAAAGGCCTCTACTCAGCCCGTGTGGCTATTTATCAGCACTACCAACAACGTGGTTTATATAATCTAGACGTCGATAATATTTATATTGGTAATGGGGTCAGTGAATTAATTCAAATGACGACCCAAGCTTTGCTGAATAATGATGATGAGGTGTTGATCCCAGCACCTGATTATCCATTGTGGACCGCTTCAGTCAAACTTGCGGGTGGTAATCCAGTCCATTACCTATGTGATGAAGAGCAAGATTGGTTCCCTGATATTGCTGATATTCGAAGTAAAATCACGTCAAAAACTAAAGCATTAGTGCTGATCAACCCTAATAATCCGACGGGTGCAGTATACGACGACGCACTTTTACAGCAGTTAATTGATATTGCACGTGAACATAAATTACTGTTATTGAGTGATGAAATCTACGAGAAGATTTTATACGATGGGATCACGCACAGCTCCATTGGTGCACTGTGTGATGATGTGCCGATCATTACTTTTAATGGCTTAGCAAAAACCTATCGCGCAGCGGGTTTGCGTATGGGGTGGATGGTATTAAGTGGCCGTACTGCATTGATGGATGATTTACGTAAAGGTTTAGATATCTTAGCCTCTATGCGTTTATGTGCCAATGTGCCGGCACAATATGCGATCCAGCAAGCATTAGGTGGCGTACAGTCGATTGATGATTTAATAAATCCCGGTGGGCGTTTATACGAACAACGTGATATTGCATGGCGTGGTTTAAATGCGATAGAAGGTATTTCGTGTGCAAAACCAAAAGGAGCATTGTACGCATTTGCCAAAGTAGATACTGAGCGTTTTAATATCAAAAATGATGAAAAAATGATTTTAGATTTACTCAAAGCAGAAAAGATCTTACTGGTTCACGGAAGAGCATTTAACTGGCCAAATCCAGATCATTTCAGATTGGTATTTTTACCTAACAAAGATGATTTAACGACTGCTATGAGTAAGATGCAACGCTTTTTCAGCGATTACAGACAAAGCTAACGTAGTAATAAAGTTATAAATACTAAAAAGCGAGCATTAATACTGCTCGCTTTTTAGTTTAATGTAATAGCTTAATAGGCTTTATCAACGCGGACTGTATTATCTGATAAATACACTAAGCGCACGCTGTCGCCAGTTCTAAATATCATTTGATTGTCTTTGTCTTGTACCACCATAAATTGTTCACCATTTTCAACTTTGATCATTAACTCGACTAAGTGGTATTGATTATAATGGCTGCTTTGTTGCCTGTTGTTCGCCACACTGCCACCGATGACCGAGCCTAAAATAGTTGCTGCGGTGCGACCACTGCCGCCGCCAAATTGGTTACCAATAACGCCACCAAGTAATGCACCGCCAAAGGTTTTCCAGCCACTATTTTTGTCTTGAACAAGTTCTTGCTCGGTAATATTACGTACAGATTGAACACTGCCAAATAGTACTTGCTGGACAGGAACGGCTTTATTGCGTTCGTATGCGGCAAAGCTTGGATTACTGATGAGCAGGGCTGTACACAGCCCAAGTATGAGTTTATTCATCATTTACCTCCTCAGCTGAATTACCAGCCAAAGGTTGATTTTTCGCGGGTTTTACGAATTTCTGTTTCGTCCGCCCATTCTACTAAGCCACTTTTTAAATCCATTAAGCGCATTGTGAATTTATAGTATACGTCGGCTTTATCGGCATTCGATTTTACGATGCTCGACAGGTTGCCATAGAGCATATACTGCGCGCCAACTTGTTGGCCAAATGCAATCGCTTTAGTTGGGTCTACTAGGGCATCATCATTTTGAAAGTTCAATTGTTCTCGAGCGGCTTCTACGCGGCCCATATCAACAAAACGAAATTTACCACTGCGCAATAATTGTGTTGAAATTGAATCGGTAATTGATTCAGTATCAATGTGTTCACTGGTTTTGTTTTTTATACGTTCAACAAATACGATTGGTCGAGTATTAGCTGTTAATGTGCCGACCACAGGTGATGCCAACAGTGAATCCGTCATTTGGCTGGCGACTTTTTGTAAGTCAGTTGAACCGAAGTTAATATCAGTTGTTTCTACAGCTTGTGCGTCTCCGTAGCTGACTACGGCTTTATTGGCACAGCCACTGAGGGCAAGCGCACTCAAACCTAACAACGCAAAACCCGAGAGTGTTTTAAGCGTTGGTTTTTTAGTTGTGTTTACTGTATTCATAATGGTGTCCTTTAATCTTTAAATTCTTGTGCTTGTGTCGATACTTCGCGTACCGCTAATGAAAATGTAACCGCATCAGATGTAGGTGCAAGGCCAGGCAGTTGCACGTTAGCAAAACCAAATAAAGTCAATGATTGCCAAGGAGAATGATTGCCTTTGATCACAAAACCATCGCCGTCATACCAGGTAAATTGATACTGTAAATATTGTGATTTTTTATACTGACTCGAAAGTGTGACAACAACATCAGTTAATTGATTCGTTTGGCGAGTCTTTACATCACTAATGGCCAGCTTTTTACCTAGTGCAGGATTATCGACTTTTAGCTGTTGTTGGTATTGCGCTGAAGCTTGTTCAACACTTATACCTGATGTAGTCGGTCTACTGGTACAGGCAGCAAGTAGACAGACCGTTAATAATGGCACTAAATATTTCATGATAGCTCCTAAAGTTGCACTACATGGGAATTAAAATAGTTGTTAATAGAGGTTAGATAAATCAAGGTTAACCCTTGCTTACTAACCGTAAAGTTTATGTCGTTCTGATTGGCAAGTTTTAAAACATGGTCTCCTGCTGTTAACTGGGTGCGCGCAACACTTATTTGATTAGGTAAAGTTAACCAACTGCGGGTATCTGCTTGCTCAGAGGCTAGGTTGTATAGATTAGCGAGTATATTACCCACATCGCCGCCACTTCTAGCCAGCTCTGCCCATACTTTTTCTTTAGCGACTAACCTTAGTATTTGCCTCGATACTCTTGCCGGTGTTTGTTCTTCAAGTGTTTTAGCCGCTAACGCTTCTATTCTTACCAATGGACTCAAAGGTAAAGTCTGTGTTCCGATACTAATGTCATTAACCGTTGGTATATAGGCTCTATCTTTATAAACGGGCATCGCTAAGCTATAAAAACGAGCATCACCACCGGATGTATTAATCGGCAGGCGCAACACAAATTCATCTTTTTCTGGCACTAAACCTTGTTCGATCAAGACCACAACGTCACCGCTGTTGGCGACTTGTTTTGGCAATTCAGCTAAGCGTTTTTTATACTCGGCAAAATCTTGATCAAATCCTTGCTGTTTTGCTAATTGCAGTACAACCTGCTGCAAATAGGTGTTTTCAGGGTTGATCTCTAATGCCTTTTTATAATCAATATAGGCATCATCGTATTGCTTATTACTTTGATAGAGCAAACCTGACAGATAAAATGTAAACGCATTTTGATAGCCATTTTTTACGTTTTTGATCACCTCATCCATACTTGGGTAATGTTTTTGTGCTGCTTTTACGCTAGCATCTATGTCGTCTTGATTAGCCGTTAACGCATCTGTTTGTACTTTATTTGCACGGCGAACTTCGACTAATGCGCCCTCAATATTATGTTGATATATATAATTAAGTGCTTGGTAACTGTGCAGCATACTCATTTCATAAGCCGCTGGCGTATAGCTAATGACTGAATCATTGGTAAAAAGGGCGTTACTTTGTTCAAGCCCTGCGCTTACTTGTATTTTTGCTGCTTGGCGTTTTATTTCCATTTGCTGATATACCGCTTCGTACTGTGGTCTTGCAGCCTCATTTTGATTATTTAAATTGCTTAAACGGGCCTGCTCTAATTGATTGAGCAAGTAGTTACTATGTGACTGCCCATTAGTCGGCAAAAGCTGTTGGGCTTGGTCGATATTGTTGGTCTTAATAGCTTGGCGTACAGGCGTCATTTGGGTAGCGTAATCTGAAAACAGATCACTAAACCCAATGGTGCTGCATCCACTTAGCATGACACAAAAGCCAAAAATAACACTGCGTTGCACATGGCACTCCTTTTATAAGCGTTAATACAGATTAGCATAATCTAATCCAGAGAAGATGTTAAACAATGTAAAAAAGCGTAGCAATCACCGTGTTTATAAGAAATAGTTACGCGATCATTGGTCACTGAGTTGTTGCACGATACATTCGAATGATCAAAACAATAGGTAAGCTTTGCGCTATTATGGCAATCCTGTATAAATAGATACTTCAGGCAAACAGGTAGCTGATTTTCTTATTATGTTGATTAATTAATGGATCGAGTGGTTGCCGACTACTAAACGATAGAATAACTCACCTCATAGGGTTTAATGCTTAGCAAGATTAAAACTAAGGATCACTTTGAAAGCAACACTGTTTACGGTACTCGCCCTAGTGGCATTTGCAGCTAATTCTCTTTTATGTCGTATGGCATTAGCACAAAATTACATTGATCCATGGAATTTTACAGCTTTGCGGCTATTCAGTGGCGCATTGTGTTTAGGATTTATTTTCCTTATACAAGCAACACCAACAGAGTCTGTAGCTAGGGAAGATAACAATCTTAATAATGCAGAGCATGAACGTGGTAGTTGGCGCAGCAGTGTTAGCTTACTGGTTTATGCGTTATGTTTTTCAATTGCCTATGTAGAATTGGACACTGGAACTGGCGCGTTGATTTTATTTTCTGCTGTTCAATTGACTATGATTGGCTGGGGGATTTTCAACAAGGAGCGACTCACGACTGTACAGTGGTGTGCATTTATTATCGCTGTCATTGGTTTTGTGTATTTAATGCTGCCATCGGCAACGATGCCGTCAATGAGCCCAGCATTATTAATGACGATTAGCGGTATTGCGTGGGGGATATACAGTATTCGCGGAAAAGTGTGTCTATCCCCACTGAAAACCACAACGTTTAATTTTGTGCGTAGTTTATTTGCATTACCGATATTGTTGATCGTGGGTTTTGGTTATTTAACGGGGATCAGTTGGCAGGGGATCGCGCTTGCATGTGCATCTGGTGCTCTTGCGTCGGGTATTGGCTATAGTGTTTGGTATGTTGCCGTACCCTTATTAAAAAGCAGTCAAGCCGCAGTGGTTCAGCTGTGTGTGCCAGTGATAGCTGCACTGGCAGGGATGTTATTTTTAGCGGAAGAACTAAGCATTCAGTTTGTTATTGCCAGCGCCGTTATTCTTGGCGCTGTGCTGGTTTTACTGGCTAAACAACCGCAGAGCTGACATTCAGCACGTAACGCTGATACAGTTGCGGCAAATTCGCCAAAATAGCAGCTTTGCCGGCAAGCTGACTGTTATTTATAGTATCAGCTAATACGGTTAAACTCTGATGTTGTAGTAAAATGTCAGATTGCACTATGTGGCTAATATGCCAAGGTTCAGGCGCAACGCCGCCTAAATCATGTTGATAAGGGCGATAAAAGCCATACTTTTCTAAATGACTATCCAGCCACTTGGTCAGCGCTGCAAAAGGGCCATTGTCTTGGTATTCGTGAGGCTCTAACTGCAACTGATAGTCATCAGAAACACTGGCTTGGTCAAAAATATCAAGATCAGTACCAAAGTGGTGGCGACTGCTTCCCGGTAGGGCTGAATAAAGCATAATGGCATGGCATTTTTCAATGTCTGTCATGGAGGCTAAATCAACGGGCTGTTGCTGCTTATTGAGCACAGGTCGATGACCATTAAATTTAGCATTCCAAATCAATGCTTGACGTTCAAAGTTACGAAAGCTTGATGCAATAGTCAGTGCAAAGCCTGCAACGCGAGCTGCATTTTGCAACTGCATAAAGTCATCAATAATGTCTTTATGCAGTTTATGATCTTGATAATCAACAAGCAGTAGCTCGTCTTTACCACAGGCACACTCAGCCAACTGTTGCGATGTGAGCTTAGCAGGGATCATGTTAAAAGTTGCTCTAGAATTTGCTCGTAAATATCAGCAAGTGCAATGAGATCATCACAATTAACGCACTCATTCACTTTATGAATGGTGTCGTTACGTGGGCCAAGTTCAATAACCTTTGCGCCGGTTTGTGCTATAAAACGTCCATCTGAAGTACCGCCAGTGGTTTCAAGTGCGGTATTTAAGCCAGTTATTGATTTGATGGCTGCAACCGTGGCATCAATAAGCGGGCCGCCTTCGGTGATAAATGGCTGACCGTTAACAATCCAACTCAGCTCGTATGCAAAATCATATTCAGCCAGAATGTCGTTAACTCGTTGCTGGAGTTGCTGATGAGTTACTTCGGTACTAAAGCGAAAATTAAATTGCACTTCAAGCTCGCCTGGGATCACATTGCCAGCTCCCGTACCGCCATTAATATTTGAAATCTGAAAACTAGTAGCAGGGAAAAATTCATTGCCGTTGTCCCATACCGTTTGACTCAACTGGGCAAGCATTGGCGCTGCAATATGAATAGGGTTTAGAGCAAGTTGCGGATAAGCCACATGACCTTGTATGCCTTTAACAGTTAAAAAGCCAGTCAGTGAGCCTCGGCGGCCATTTTTAACGACATCACCCAGTACATCACGCGATGAAGGCTCGCCAACCAAACACATATCTATTTTTTCACCTCGGGCCTCCAGCGTATCGATTACTCGCGTGGTGCCGTTGATAAAAGGGCCTTCTTCATCAGAGGTAATTAAAAAAGAAATTGAGCCTTTATGATCGGGGTGTTTAGTTACAAATCGCTCGGTTGCTACCACCATGGCAGCTAAAGAGCCTTTCATATCAGCCGCACCACGGCCATGCAACATGCCATCGGCTAGAAAGCCAGAGAAAGGCGGGTGCTGCCAGTTCTTTTCTGGTCCTGTTGGTACTACATCAGTGTGACCTGCAAAGCAAAAGTGCGGTGAGCTGTCGCCTTTACGTGCCCATGTATTTTGGGTGTCAGTAAAAAACAGTGATTCAATATTAAAACCAAGCTGTGCCAATCGCTCATTCATTATAGTTTGGCAATCTGCATCTTCAGGGGTGACTGAGCGACGCTGTATTAAGGCTTGTGCAAGTTCGATGACGGGATGATTCATGATGCAAAAATCTCATCATATTGCGCTGGTTTAAAACCTAAATGATAGCTGTTGTTGCGAATAAGCACTGGGCGCTTGATCATTGCTGGTTGTGCTACCAAAATTGCCAAGGCAGTGTGTTTATCAAGGTTCTGTTTTTGCTCATCTGATAATTGGCGATAGGTTGTGCCACGTTTATTGACCAGATCTTGCCAGTCGATGTGCGTTGCAAACTCAGTGATCATATCAAGGCTTATGCCGTCTTTACGGTAATCATGAAAATTAAAGTCAATGTTGTTATCGGTTAAATATTTTTTGGCTTTTTTTATAGTGTCGCAGTTACTAATGCCGTAAAGAGTCGTCATATTAATTACTTCTTAGTTAGTGTTAAAAGAGTATCTACCCCAGCTGTAACCTGAGATAAAGAATAATGTATTGGTTTAAGTTGATGCCCGTTAAGTAAAATAAGGCTGGCAAGTAAGGGGCTATTGAGATCTCTAAGATCAAAATAAGCGAGCCGTTGCCCTTTGGTTATTTTACTGCCGTTGAGTTGGGCTATATGAGTGTGTTTAATGTGTTGCTGTTGGTCTAAATATAAATTTAGAAGCACTTTTAAGCCATTGTTGGCTTGTAAAATAAATTCAGTACCGGCATTTTTTACTTGCATTAATGTACCATCAAAGGGCGCTAATATTTTATGATTGCTCAGGGCAACCATTATCCCTGGGCCAAGTGTGCCGTAGCTAAAGAAGGGTTCTGGGTGCTCGCTTAATGGGGCAACTTTACCACTAAAAGGGCTACAAATTGCAATACTGTTAGCCGCTAACTGACGTTGTGGTAAATAACTAATATCCGTGTATTTCATTATGTTAATTTGGGCTCATTGAGAAACTGATAGCCATCTTTTTTTAACGCGCTGATGGCATCTTTAATACGCTGTTGTTTTACTAAAACGTAATCGGTGTCGTAGGTTGAAATCGCAAAAATAGAGATATTTGCTGTGGCTAAAACTCCAGAAATATTTGCCATTATTCCGGTTAATGAAAAACCAAGTGGACCGATCACTTCTAACGCGCGCCAATCGTGTTCAGCATCAAGGCTTTCAATGGCGAACTGGCTAGGGCAAACAATAGATAACTCATCGTTGGTTTTGGCGATAATAAACATTGATTGTTTGAATAAAGCAGCGGGGATCTCGCTATCAACATCAAGGCTATGAATGGTAAAGGCCGTACTATGCAGTTGTAACGTTTGCTTAGACATTGCTACCCCTTTTTTAATTGTGAGACTTCCCATCTGTGTATACTGATCAATAGTATAGATTATCTTACTTAAATAAAAGAGCAATGTTGTCCACAATTTCTGTGGATAAGGTTGGGAATAGGGAGGTATAACAACGCTAAGCTATTTATTTTATTTATAATTTTTATTAGCTAAAGAAATGCACAGGGTAAAGTGATCATCATGCAATCACTTTACCCATGGTGTTAAATATTTTCGGCTTGTGCCGCTTGGATAGCAGTAAGCGCAATTGTATAGACAATATCATCAACCAAAGCACCGCGGCTTAAGTCATTGACGGGTTTGCGCATACCTTGCAACATTGGGCCGATACTTATCAAATCAGCACTTCGTTGCACCGCTTTATAAGTGGTATTACCGGTATTTAAGTCTGGAAATATAAACACCGTCGCTTTACCAGCCACTGGGCTATTTGGTGCTTTTTTAAGTGCGACATTTTCCATAATCGCCGCATCATATTGTAAAGGACCATCGATGATCAGATCAGGGCGTTTTTGTTGCGCTAACTTTGTTGCCAGACGGACTTTTTCTACATCAGCCCCAGTGCCTGACGTGCCGGTGCTGTAGCTTATCATCGCTACTCGTGGCTCAATACCAAATGCGGCGGCTGAGTCTGCAGATTGAATGGCAATATCGGCTAATTGCTCAGCGGTTGGATCAGGATTAATGGCACAATCCCCGTATACCAGTACTTGATCAGGTAGCAACATAAAAAACACCGACGAGACTAATGATGACCCTGGTGCTGTTTTTATTAATTGCAGCGGCGGACGAATGGTGTTGGCGGTTGTATTTACTGCACCCGAGACCAGACCATCGACTTGACCACGCTCTAACATCATAGTGCCAAGCACAACGTTGTCTTGGAGCTGTTCAAGGGCAACCACTTCAGTCAGGCCTTTGTTTCTACGAATATCAACCATAGGCGCAACATAGTCGTTGATCACATCATGAGGTTCGATAATGGTTACATTTTCGTTTAGCTCAACACCTTGTTGTATAGCGATACGTTCAATTTCTTCTCGATCGCCCAATAGAATGGTCTTCGCAATACCACGTTGACCGCAAATAGCGGCGGCTTTTATTGTTCGAGGCTCATTGCCTTCAGGTAACACTATAGTTTTTGCCGCTTGGCGGGCTTTATCCGTGAGTAAATAACGAAATGCTGGAGGTGACATTTTACGAGTTTTGCCGACACTTTTAGCAAGCGTATCTAACCAGTCAGAATCAATATGGCTGGCATTATGATGCTTTACTTTATCAATTCGTTGTACGTCATCGCACGGTACTTCCATATTAAAGTTATGCAGTAGCAATGAAGTACGCCAGGTGTCAGCATCTGTACTGAGGATTGGCAGGCCGGTGGCCATCGCTTGTTCGCACAAGGTCATGATCCGTGGCTCAGGTTTAAAACCACCAGTTAATAAGATAGCTCCTAATTTAGTGCCATTCATGGCTGATAAACAGGCCGCAACTAACACATCTGAACGATCGCCTGGGGTCACCAGCAGTGCGCCTGGGGTAAAATGATTTAAGATATTTGACACTGTTCTGGCACAAAATGTTACGCGGCGTAGACGACGATGAGCCATATCACCTTCGTTGATCACGTCAGCTTTTAAATACGCACATAAATCTTTAACGCGCGGAGCAACCAGCTCAAAATCCCATGGGATCGAGCCAAGTAACATAAACGGATGTTTTCTAAAAATAGGTAAAGATGCTAAGCGATTGAGCTCATTGTCAAGCTCGTCGGGTTTATGTGCTTCCACGAGATCTGCGCGTGCTCTGCCTTCATCATCCAGTGGTGCATTTACTTTATTAAAAATACAGCCTAATACTCGGGCATGGTCAACACTGCCATAATACCCGGCTGCAATTTCTAGGCGGTCTTCAATTTGATCGTTACTGTCATTACCAGGAGTGAGCACAAACACAATGTCAGCGCCGAGAGTTTGTGCTATTTCGCGGTTTACTCTACCTGCATAAGGTTGGCGGCGAGTAGGGACCATACCTTCGATAATTGCGACTACATCGTTGCCTATGGCATTTTCAAAGCGCTCAACAATTTCTTCAAGTAAATCATCACCTTTTCCATCCCCGATCATTTGCTCTGCATAATCAAGCGCAAAAGGAGTAGGTGGTGTAATAGGTGAGCCTTGGGTGACAATTTGTGTTGATTTTTCAGGGCCCGTTTCACCTGAGCGAGGCTGGGCTATGGGCTTGAAAAAATTAACTTTGACCGCTTTTTGTTCTAACGCACGCACTAACCCGACTGAGACCGATGTTAAACCAACCCCAGTAGAGATAGGTACTAGCATAATTCGACGTGCCATAATTATAACTCCTGTGCAATTGAGGCGGCATCAAGAGCAATGACCCACTCTTCATTTGTTGGCATTACTACTGCTTTTGTTTTTGCATTATTACTGCTGATAACCCCTTGTGTGCCAAATCGGGCTGCAAGGTTGGCTGTACTGTCGCAATCAAGGCCAAGATAGCTCAGTTGTGTTATTACTTTATCACGAATAATATCGGAGTTTTCACCAATACCACCGGTAAAAATTAACGCATCAAGGCGTTGCAATGGCACCATAAATGCGGCTATTTGTTTTGCTAAACGATAACAAAACATCTCCAATGCTAAAATGGCTTTTTCATTTCCTGCAACAGCAGCTTCTTCTATTGTACGACAGTCATTAGAAAGTTCACTGATACCCAGTAAGCCACTTTGTTGGTTTAATAAGTCATCAATTTGTTGTGCATCGTAGTTAAGTTGGGTGGTTAAAAAGTTAAATAAACCTGGATCAATATCTCCGCTGCGGGTGCCCATCATTAAGCCTTCTAGTGGAGTTAAGCCCATGCTGGTATCAACACTTTTGCCATTTTTAATTGCACACACAGAGCAGCCATTACCTAAGTGAGCGCTGATAAAATTACTTTGCTCAATAGGCTGGTTTAAAAGGACTGCTGTTTGACCTGCAACATAATAATGGCTGGTACCATGAAAGCCGTAACGTCTAACACCATAATCAGTATAAAGTTTATAAGGGAGGGCATATAAATAGGCAACATTGCCCATGGTTTGATGAAACGCGGTATCAAACACTGCTACTTGCGGTAGTCCCTTGAATGATGCTTGCGCCGCAGCAATGCCTAATAAATTAGCGTGCCCATGTAATGGCGCAAGCGTAGCGGCTTGAGTGATTCCTTTAATTACATCGTCGTCAATCAGTACCGATTTAGTAAAGTGCTCGCCGCCGTGAACCACGCGATGACCTACTGCAATAAGGTTTTCAGCTAAATGGTGTTCGTTAATAAGGCTAACTAAGGTATCGATTGCCGCACTGTGAGCTTGATTAGGCGCAAGTTCAATCAGTTGTTTTTTGCCAAGGTATTTGTATTTCACAGATGGCGACGATGAGCCTAGGCGTTCAGCAAGACCTGAAATGATTTCTTCAGATGTGGTGGCATCTAAAATAGCGAATTTTAAACTCGAACTTCCACAGTTCAGTACAAGAACATGATGAGGTGATGATTGCGAAGACATAACAGGATCCCATTTTTTGACAATTGCGCATTAAGCTTAGTTGTTATATAACCAAGTACTCGAGCATAGTGATTAAAGTAAAAGAGTCATTGGTCGATAAATTGCTATGGATATCTGTAATGACTATACTAAAGTCTAGTTGACTTAACGTGCGCTTATTTTAACTCATTAATTGTTTTAAGGTAAGTTTAAACCATGATCAAAAACACGTTTTGGATGAAAAAGGTGGAAGGGATTTTACACAGGAATGTTACCGTGAATATGATACACTCATTGCGGTAACATTAATAAATATACCAGCGACACCTAGGAGTCATGATGCAAAAAAGTGTGATGTCACAAGTCCAAACTGGTCGTGAATATGCAAAAAAATGGCCTATGCGTAAAGAATTAGCGCCTCTGTTCACGGAGTTTAGAGTGATCAAAGCCACCGAGCTGGCAATTACAGTAATGCCGATTTTGGCAATGCTCACTTTATTTATGCAAATTAATTATTTAGGCAGCAGTTTTTTACCTCAAGCAGTCGCTATCGCGTTGTTTTTTTTATCTCTACCGCTACAGGGATTGCTGTGGTTAGGCAAGCGTGCAGATACTGTACTTGAGCCTGCGATGGAGCATTGGTATAAAGAGCTTCATACGAAAATGGTAGCCAATGGCTACCAAGGGCATGTCCCTAAAGATAAACCACGTTATGCAGAGTTGGCCCATTTACTCAATGATATGTTTGATAAAATGGACCGCGCGTTTACCCGAGAGAATCTGTAACACGTTTAAATTGACTAACATAAAATGACAGGGTGACGACTTGCTCACCTTGTTGTTCTAGTTGTTGCCAATGTTCAGGACGAAACTTCCAAGCAAAGGGAGTCATAGTGATCAAGTTCTTCACATCTTTAAATGGCAAGCTTATCTGTTGTTCTAATAATGTTTGCTCTATAAGCTCAAACCCTACAGGCGCAGCAATCGGTGTATGCGCATTGACGTCTCGGTAAATATAGTGCTTGAGTTCTTTTAAATGCCAAGGGCCAGGGCTTGCAACTACCAATGTAGCGTCTGGTTTTGCTAATCGAGCCAATTCAGCATCAAATAATGGGGCAAAAATACTCACTAATACATCTGCTGAGCCATCATTAAATGGAGCTTGGCTGATTGATGCAACGCTAAAATTACAATTACTGTATCGCTTTGCAGCATATTTAACTGCTGATTTTGATATATCGACGCCATAAACGTGTGCAGTACATGCATTGGCAATCGCATGAGTATAAAAACCTTCCCCGCACCCTAAATCAATTACCTGTTGTGGTGCTTGCAGAGCAACTCGCTGTGCAACTGCATGTTGTAAAAACTGGTAGTGCCCAGTGGTTAAAAAAGCACGCCTTGCTTGTACCATGTCAAGATTATCGCCAGGTTGCTTAGAGTTCTTTTGTTGCACAGGTAATAAATTCACATAGCCTTCTTTTGCAGTATCAAAGCTATGGTTGTTAATACATTTTAGCACTTTGGCATGTAACTCAAGCGATTGTTGGCAGAGCGGGCATTGGTAATCGAGACTCATGAGTCTAGGTAATCCTTATCATAAAATGTTTTTACCCAATGTGGGCGATAGGTGATCAATAGGGTAATGGCCATGCCGTTTAACATCGCTTCAGGAAAGCAAATAATGACACATAAATAGAGATAGTTTTCACTTAATTCAAACCAATTGTAATTGCCGGTTAAATAATAAAATAAGCTAATGGTGATAATCTTAAAGCAGGCGATGAAAGCGGCGCAAATAAAAGTACATACAAAAATGTAAATGAAAAAATGCCGTGGTAATAGGTTATAACACAGTATAAATACCCCATAACTGACTAAAATGGGTAAGTAAGCGGTTAACAATAAGTGGATAGGTAATTGCGCAATGCTTATTTGATTGAAAGCCGTTAATAGCAGACTTGCTAGGGTGGCGCTCAATAATGCAAAGCGCCAGCCTAAAATAAGCGTTATGGCAGTTACACCTAAAATATGCAGTTCAAGACCGGGTAATATGCCGGCTTTAATTCGCCACAATAAGGCAAATGCTAACGCACAGACAAATAGGCCTGTTTGACGGGCTGGCGTGGTTATTAAATGTTGGTAGTGTGACTTATTGACACTCGACCAAAAAATACAGCCGATAACAAGCCAAGCAATTGCCTGAAGTTCAATGCTTATTATCGGGATTGTCGTTAGCTTATCCATTAGCGTTAACTAAAGGTTGACCATATTGGCGCATGATCTGATGGCTTTTCAATACCACGTAATTCATAGTCAATTCCCGCTTCAATACAACGAGTAGCCAAAGTTGGAGTCGCTAGGATAACGTCAATGCGTAGACCACGATTATCATCAAAGCCTCGAGAGCGATAATCAAACCAAGAGTACTGTTCGCTTGTGTCTGGGTGAAGTTCACGGAAGGTGTCTGTAAAGCCCCAATCTAGCAAGGTTGCAAGCCATTGACGTTCTTCAGGCTGGAATGAACATTTGCCAGTTTTTAACCAACGCTTGCGATTAACCTCACCAATGCCAATATCAAGATCAGTAGGAGAAATATTGATGTCGCCCATGACAATGACATCCTCGTCGTTACTGTGGTGGCTTTGTAAGTGAGTCATTAGATCACGGTAGAACTGTCGCTTATACGGAAATTTTGTTTCATGAGTAATGTTATCGCCTTGTGGAAAATAGCCATTCATTACGGTTAGATCACGGCCATTTTCTTGGCTAACAGTGACGCTGATCATGCGCTTTTGTGATTCATCAGTATCTGTTGCGAATCCTTTAACCACAGACTTAGGTTCAGTTTTGCATAACATAGCTACGCCATAATGTGCTTTTTGACCATGAAAATAAACGTGGTAACCCATATTTTGAACATCTTCGAGTGGGAAAGCTTCATCATGTACTTTTATTTCTTGTAAGCCGATTATATCAGGCTGATGTTTATCTATGATTGCTTGTAATTGGTGCAGACGAGCTCTCAGCCCGTTAATGTTAAATGAAATTACTTTCATGGCTTGACCTTTAATTAGAGTTATCTTTTGCAGATTATGGCAAATTCTACCATCAATTAGCGTATGGTACATGCGCTTATTTATAATAATAAGCCGCTCAATTGTTGAACAAAGTATGAATTTTGATTAAACATTGTTAACGCTTTTTTAAATAAAAAATTAAATAGATAATTCGGTTGATTTGTAAACTTTGGTCTATATAATGCGCAAAAATTGCTCACAATATAACTCCACTTAAAGGTAAATCATGAAACTACAATTATTAGCATTATTCGTCGCAGCGACTGCTTTCTCTGAGACTGCCAGTGCAGCACATTATTATAATGCTGATCATAAAATTGAATCTAAATTATGCTCAATCAGTGCTAACGAAGGATTTACTGCAGCACGCAAAGTTGCAGCCCAGCACGGGGTGTATTTATCACGTTATTCAAAAAGTATTTTGTGTAATGGTGATGATATTCGTGATATTGCAAAAAAAGTGGATGATAAAGTTCGCCAAGAAAAAGTAATTGAAGTGTTTGCTAAAAACTCACAGGCAGAAACACAGCTATGTATTACTGCCTTGAAGCAAGGTTTGGCTCCAGTGAAAGAAAAAATAGCAAACTTAAACTCATTGATTTGTAATGGTGAAGTGGTTACTGAGTTTGTGAAACGATATCAAGGTGCGACAATTTGATTAAAAATGTAACGCACTAGCTCGTTTATCTACAATAGCAGCGCTTTAATCGCTGCTATTTTACATTTTTATAGAATAACTTTTCCAACCTTTGTATTGATCTGGCATAATAGCGCGCTGAATATACCGCAACGTCTTGGTGCCTATGGTGACAAAATCTGCTACGAAAATGGCTACGAAACGAATCAGTGATGAGCAGCTTGTTGAGATCATTGAAGCGGCGATTTTTGTTGCGGGAAAACCAGTCAGTAAACGGCATTTAAAAGACACCGTATTAACTGAGTTAAGTGTGTCTATGACACGTATTAACCTCGCGATTGAACAGATCCAAATTCATTATCAAACCCGTGGTATTCGCTTAGTTGAAGTCGGTAGTGGATTTAGATTTCAGGCGTGTGCCAGCTTAGCCCCTTGGTTAAATAACCTTTGGCAAGAACGGGCGCCTAAATATTCCCGTGCACTATTAGAAACTCTTTCGCTTATTGCTTATCGTCAGCCGATAACTCGGGGCGAGATAGAGCAAGTACGTGGAGTGACCGTAGGCTCAGCTATTATTAAAAGTCTGCTCGAGCGTGAGTGGATACATGTTGTTGGTCATAAAGAGGTGCCAGGTAGGCCCGCTTTATATGCCACAACCAAACAATTTTTAGATTATTTTTCGTTAACAGGTTTAGATAACTTACCGCCACTGCCAAAACAGCAGCAAAGTAAAATTGACCAGTTATTGAGTGATCCTTCTGTGAGAGAACTATCCGAATGAGTATACAAGGTGAAAAGTTACAAAAAGTCTTAGCAAGAGCGGGCGTAGGTTCGCGACGTGAGATGGAAAAATACATTGATGCAAATCGTGTCAGTGTTAATGGTAAAGTAGCAAAGCTGGGTGATCGTGTTGAAGAAACCGACCAGATCCGTGTTGATGGCCATACGGTAAAAATTGAAGAAAAAGCTGAACGTATCTGTCGCGTTGTTATGTATAACAAACCTGAAGGTGAGTTATGTACACGTAAAGATCCTGAAGGACGTAGAACGGTATTTGACCGCCTGCCGCGCGTTGATGGTGAACGTTGGATTGCTGTTGGTCGTTTAGATATAAATACCGCAGGTTTAATGTTGTTCACCAATGATGGTGAGCTTGCTAACCGCTTAATGCACCCAAGTTACGAAGTAGAGCGCGAATATTCAGCACGTGTATTTGGTGAAGTAACAGCAGAAACTATCAAAAATTTAACCAAAGGGGTTGAGCTTGAAGATGGTATGGCAAAATTTCTTACTATTAAACCACTGGGCGGCGAAGGTATTAACCGCTGGTATAATGTAACGCTGACTGAAGGGCGTAACCGTGAAGTTCGTCGTTTATGGCAGTCTCAAGACGTTGAGGTTTCTCGCCTTATTCGTATTCGTTATGGTAAATTAGAGCTCGATAAACGTCTACCACAAGGTGGTTGGGCTGAGCTAGATTTAGAGACTGTAAATTACTTACGTAAAACAGTTAAGCTTGGCCGTGAAACGCAAACAAAATTATCTGTTATGCCTGAAAAACGCAAAGATAAGCGCGCTAAAATTAATCAAATTCGTAAAGCAGTCAAAAAACATAATAATCGCGTTAAACAAACTAAACGCCGTTAATATCTGCCTTGCATTAAAAAAGCCGCTAATTAGCGGCTTTTTTATGTTTAGTACTTGGTTTATACCAATCGACTTAAATATTTAACCATTCTAGCGGGCTAAATAAAGTGCTAACTGCGTTAGGGATTTTTTATGTAGAACAACTACATGTCAAAATTCCTGCTTTGTTATCACTGTATTTATCTGTCGCTATAAATGGTCAGTAACTTAACACGACTGGTATTATTTCTTTGTTTGCGCGTCTAATGATTGACCATTGACGTCTTTTGAATCATCACTCATTAAGTATAAATAAGTTGGCATTAAGTCTTCAGGGCAGGCTAGTTTATCGCGATCTTCGCCTGGATAGACACTGGCACGCATAGCTGTGTGGGTGGCGCCGGGATTAATACAATTTATCCGGATATTCGTTTTACCAACTTCACATGCCCATGTTTGCATCATTCCTTCAACTGCAAATTTTGAAATGGCATACGCGCCCCAAAACTCACGACCTTGGCGACCAACCCCAGAAGAGGTGAAAATAATTGAAGCACTTGGAGATTTACGTAAAACTGGAAACATATATTTTGTGATCATCGCTTGAGCGGTAACATTCACTTTCATGATGTTATCAAACGTTGATGAACAAAAATGCTCAAGTGGACCCAGTGAGCCAATTATTCCTGCATTATTGAGCAAGCCATCTAGTTTACCAAATTGCTGTTCAATGGTAGCGCCTAAATCACGAAAGTTTTGTTTACTTGCACCTTTTAAATCCATCGGTACAATCGCAGGCTTTGGCCCGCCAACGGCAATGATTTCATCGTACACGGCTTCCAGTTTGCTGGTGGTTTTACCCAATAATATAACCGTTGCGCCATGTTTGGCATAAGTTATTGCAGCCACTCGGCCAATGCCGTCACCTGCACCAGTTACTAAGATCACTTTGTCTTGTAGGGCATTATCAGCCGCTTTATAGGTTTGCATAATAAAGGTCCAAAAAATCAATTTGGTTGATTTTAACATAGCAAAACACCAAGTTATCGAATTTATTGCAAAATAAGGTGGCGAAATTTGAAACTTTACGTTAACTTTAACTGGTCTAATGTCTTATTAATAACCTAATTACATTATTTTAACTAAATATTACGCGAAAACTTAAAAGAATTAGTAACAAAATTAGCTACACTTATTTATCAACACACATAAAAAAGATTACGTGCGGAGCAAACAATATGAAAAAAATGCTACTCTCACTTGCAATTACAGCTGCTCTAGCTGGTTGTGGCGGCGGTGAAACGTTAGAAGATGTTAAAAATGATACACCACCAGTTATTCCATCAGCTACAGTTAAGTTTGATCCCGCAAATGGGGTTATTTCAGTACCAAATGATTTATTAATGAGTGGTACAAAAGATGGCACTATTAATATCCCCGGTGAGTTGAGTGCTAATGGTGTATCAGTGCCAAGAAGCGCCTATGCTAACCCGTCCCTGGCACTAGGTGCACTTGATGGCTGGTCTAGCCAAGTTCCTTATAAAATAGATCTTACTTTTCCTGCGAATGTTAGCCTTGATGAAAGTTCGGCTGGTGCGCCGGGATCTGTGCGTATTTTTGAAGTTGTTATGGGCGCTAGTTTAACAGATGCAGATTGCGCAGCGGTACCCGCTGGAGCCGGATGTAAACTATTAGGTGAATTAACCTTTGGCGTTGATTTCATCACTAAAGCAAGTGGCAATGCGGTTGCTATTATTCCATTAAAACCGTTTAAAGCTGGCAGCTCGTATATTAATGTGCTGACGACTGAGCTTAAAGACTCATTAGGGCGTTCTATCGAGCCTTCATCAACTTATGGTTTGGTTAGTGAAGAGACCCCACTGATCACCGAGAGCCAATTAGCGCTTCAAGGCGTGGTAAACAGTTATGAAAATGTGGTCACGTCAGGTGGCACTATTAGTAAAGATGATATTATTTTTAGTGGGGCGATGACGATTCAGTCTGTTGGTCCGGTACTTGGTACTATTAAAAAGTTACTAGCAGCAAGCCTGCAAAACCCAGCCTTGCCAACACCAATGGTTCAAATCCCAGAGCAACCACTGCTAACGGTTGAGCAAGTCTTTGCTTCACAAGGTGTTACTGGACTTTCGCCAGCATTTGCAGGTGTTCAATATCAAAAAGGTAGTGTGACACTACCTATGTATTTATCTCAGCCTGAAGGAAAAGAAATTTCAAATTTGGCTGACACATATTGGCAAGGCATGTGTTCAAGCCCTGTTGCCGTACTTAACCAGCAAGCAGCTGATCAAGCGCTGCGCGAAGCAGGAAAAGAAGATGAAATTGATCCTACAATGTTTGATGTTGGTCCATATGAGCCGCTTTGCCAAGGTTTAAGTGAGGGGAGATTACATGATTACCCGAAAATTGATATTACTCGCCACTTAACAAAATACAATCCGATCCCAAAAGTGCAAAGCCAGCAAGAAGTAACTGTTCAGATAACAAAACCTATTTTGCCTGTAATAAATTTTATCAGAACACAAAGTCTTGGTATGTCGGCACTTGAAATGCCAGCTGGTGGTTGGCCGGTGGTGATAATGCAACATGGTATTACTTCTAAAAAAGAAGATATGCTGGCATTAACGGCTAGTTTAGCGATTCAAGGCTTTGCAACGGCCTCAATAGACCATCCAGTGCATGGTGAACGTGGTATTGACGTGGATGACGATGGTAATGATGATTTTAATGCATCAACAGGCTCTGTCCTGGCGTATATGAATTTGCAATCATTACTAGTAGCACGTGACAATTTAAGACAGTCTGCAGCTGATTTACTTGCTTTACGTCTTGGTCTAAACTTTACAAACGATACATCACTTAACACTTCTGATGTAGTGTTTATTGGACATTCATTAGGCTCAGTAGTTGCTCCCGCTTTTGTTACTCAAGCAAATACACCTTTAGATAGCCAAGTTGATGGTCTGTTCAAAGTCAATAGCGTCGCACTTGCTAGCGGTGGTGGTGGGATAGCCAGCTTCTTACTAGAATCGGCGAGTTTTGGCCCATTTGTTCAAGGCTCAGTATTGCTATCAGCTGGGACATCTGAATCTGCTGAGTTCCAAGCTTATAGAGAGAGCTCTGCTGTATCAAATTGTGGTGAAGCAGTTTCTACGAGCGAGAGTATTTCATGTGGGTATGGAGAATATTACACTTCGTTAAATGCAGCTGGTGAAATGACTAAGCTAGCTAGCATTCAAGGTGTAATGAGTCAGTTCTCATTTGCAGCACAGACGGCACTTGATAGCGGGGATCCTACAAACTATGCATCTGCTATAAAAGCGCTTGGCACACCTGTTTATATGAATGTGGTAGTTGGAGATGGAGAAGTTAATGGAAATAAACCAGACCAAGTGATTCCACCAATGACTGTAAACAATCCAATTGCAGGCTCACTGCCACTTGCTAACTTAATGGGTTTAACGACAGTAACCCAGTCGCAAGCGCCTACTGACGATGGTATGAGTTATTTAGTTAAATTTACCAAAGGGCATCACAGCTCAGTACTTACACCTGCACCGAATGCAGCCGCAGGCGCGACGGCTGAAGGAAGCGCTGCCGCGACAAGTGAAATGCAATTACAGATTGCAACTTACTTAGTAACTCGAGGTCGTGCGTTATCTATTCAAAATACCGAGATTGTCACTGATTAACTTTTTAGAGTATTAAAATAAATGAAAAGCCACTGAAAAGTGGCTTTTTTTTGTTTGAATGGTAAATTAGGTCAAATTTTTGTTTGGAGAATACGATTGGAATTTCTATATGAGTACGGGCTGTTTCTAGCTAAAACGGCGACATTTGTGATTGCCGCCGCTGCGGTAATATTAATTAGTGTCGCTGCAGCGATAAAGCCTAAAAGTAAAAAAGGTGAGATTGAGATTGATGATATTTCTGAGCAGTTAGATGATTTGAAAAATGATTTTATTGCAAGCACCTTATCTAAAAAAGCATTAAAAGCACACCATAAAGCACAAAAGAATGATGCTAAAAAAACACTGATGAACAGTCGAAACCACGATTATATGTACTTGATTTTAATGGTAGTATGGATGCTCATGAAGTCGATAGCTTACGTGAAGAAATTACCGCAATTGTTGCAATTGCCGATCCTAAGCAAGACAAAGTGTTGGTTAGGCTAGAAAGTGGTGGCGGTGTAGTTCATGGCTATGGACTTGCTGCTTCCCAGCTACAACGCATTAAAAATAGAGGTATTCACCTTACGGTTGCGATTGATAAAGTTGCTGCCAGTGGTGGTTACATGATGGCTTGTGTCGCTGATGAAATTGTTGCCGCACCGTTTGCTATCGTTGGCTCTATTGGTGTGATAGCACAAATTCCAAATTTTAATAAAATTCTGAAGAAAAACGATGTTGATTTTGAACAAATCACTGCGGGTGAGTTTAAACATACCCTAACTTTATTTGGTGAAAATACAGATAAAGCACGGGAGAAGTTTAAAGAAGAAATAGAGCAAACTCATGACTTATTCAAACAGTTTGTTAGCAGTCAACGGCCAAGTTTAGATATTAACTTAGTGGCAACAGGTGAGCACTGGTTTGCGACTCAAGCGCTTGAAAAAGGTCTAGTCGATACCATAGAAACCAGTGATGACACATTGCTTAAGTATCAAGATGAGCGACAAATATATAAAATTAAATATAAAGTTAAAAAGAGCTTAAGCGACAAGCTTGCTATCGGGTTGAGTAACACTGTTAACAAAACCGGTATATCATTATTGTCTCGTTTAAAAGGGCTAAACCCATAAAGGTTTCCGTTATTAAATGATAAAAAAACCCGCAAATTTGCGGGTTTTTTTATTTTTACACGCACAACTTTAGTCAGTTGATTTGTGATAATCCTCTAAGTCTTTTGCTGCATTAGGGTCGTTAAATACGGCCTCATCTAGTTCACCTTCAGATTTAGCCACTACACATGTCACCATGCAATCGCCCGTTACATTGACCGCTGTGCGGGTCATATCAAGTAACCTATCAACGCCAATAATTATGGCAATGCCCTCAACAGGTAAACCAACTTGATTCAGGACCATGGCAAGCATGATTAATCCTACGCCAGGAACACCAGCGGTGCCTACAGACGCTAAAGTGGCGGTTAAAACTACCATTAAGTAATCTGAAATTGTTGAGATCAACACTGAAGACTTGTGCAATAAATACCGTAGCCACACCTTGCATGATTGCTGTACCGTCCATGTTAATAGTGGCACCGAGTGGAATTGTAAATGACGCAACTGAATTTTTTGCCCCTAATTTTTTAGTGGCTGTTTCAAGTGTAATAGGCATTGTTGCACTTGAACTTGAAGTGCTAAATGCAAATAAACAGGCATGCTTCATTTTTTTCAAAAAGATAACAGGGTTTAATCCAGTTAAAAATTTCAGTAATAAACTGTAATTAATAAATGCATGGAAAAATAATGCAGCCACAACAACACCAAAATATTTAGCTAAGCTGACTATCAAGTTCAACTCGATAGTAGTGAAGAGCTTTGCCATTAAACAGAATACCCCATAAGGAGCTACGTTCATTAATAAGGTAACTAATTTTAAAATCACGGTATTTAAATCTTCAAAAACAACCGCTACTCGTTTACCTGCACTGCCGCCAAGTGCCATGGCAATACCAAATAGTAATGCAAATACAATAACTTGTAACATGTTTCCACTGGCCATGGCATCAATTGGATTGGTTGGGAACATGCCAATGATTACTTGTGCAAGAGTTGGTGCTTCTTTTGCGCTATACGTCGCTTCAGAAGGTAAGTTAATCCCTTCCCCTGGATTAACTAATAATGCCAAGGTAATCGCAACCGTAATTGCAATTGCGGTAGTAATAAGATAAAGAGCGATTGATTTACCGCCTAAACGGCCTAATTTTTTCGGATCACTTAAGCTACATGTACCACAAACAAGTGAAACAAATACCAGTGGTACAACTAACATTTTCAAACTGGCGATAAAAATTTGTCCACCAATATGAAATAAACCATCAACAAAAAAGCCTTTAATTGGCAAAGAGAATAATCCAAGTGGGATTAGATAATCGTCTTCGCCAGCTAATATTGCTTGGAATATGAAGCCTACAGCAACCCCCAGAAACATACCTATCATGATACGGGTGGTTAAACTCATTGAACGGATTTTTGACATAGTAACAATCTATTTTTTATAAATTTGCCATAGCCTACCAGCATGCAGATTTTTATACAGAAAAAATCGATAAATATGAAAAAAAATATGGATCAAAAAAACAACAAAAAACAAATAAAAGTTGTGATTTCCAAGCGTGTTATAGGTTAATATTGAGTAAATGTATTATTTAAATAATTAATAACAAAGCTAGGGAGAGGGCAATGCCTTTAATGCGATGGCTCAGTGTCATACTGTTAAGTTTTTTTATCACTGCGTGTGGTGGCGGTGGAACACTTGAAAAGGACGGTGGAGGCCTTGATGGAGGGGGCACTGATTCTCCTTCATATACACTAAGTATTAATGGTTTGTCAGAAACCACTGGTGAAGCTGCTAACGACGTTTCTTCTGAACAACGTTTAGTGCTCGTGGCTAAGTTATTGAAAGATGGTGTAGCAGCACCTAATGTAATTGTCACTTTTACTACTGATGGCGGATATGGTGTGCTTGATCCTGAATCAGGCACTGTCAAGACTGGAACTGATGGTAGCGCTAAAATATACCTTTCCGTGGGTAATACAGCTGGAGCCGGTACCGTTAATGCGTCGGTCACAATTAATGGTGAAACGTTTAACACCACAGAGCCTTTTACTTTTACGTCGACAGGTGATCAAGACAGTACAGCCCAAGACACTTATACAGTTACTCTTCAAGGCTATAGCCAAGATACCGGAGCAATTTCAAATAGTGTAACAAGTCAAGCGCCTTTAGACTTAAGAGCAACTTTAAAGCAAAATGGCGAAATAGTCGCTGGCAAGCGTATTTTGTTCACGCTGACAGATGGGATTGGCCTATTACAGCCCACAACAGGCTCAGCATTAACTCAAAATGATGGTATTGCGACAATCGAACTTACTGCAGGTAAAGATGCGGGAGCAGGTAAAGTGACTGCCACTTATAATGTCGGTGGGGAGTCTTATTCTGGAACTTTTGATTTTCAGACTACGGGTGGCCAGGGTAGTGATACAGGGGTCTCGGGTACTATAACTCTAGAGCTAAATATCTTAGATCAAAATGGAGCAGTATTTACAGAGCTAAATCCGGTTAGTAAAGATAATAAAGGTGTTGTTTCTGCTACATTAAGAGATGATGGTGTGCCACTTGCTTCTCAATTAATTAGTTTTACATCTAAATTCACGGGTAAAATCACCCCAGAGTTAGGTACTGCATTAACTGATCAGAATGGTGTAGCCGTAGTAACACTAAGCAGTGGCAACTTCAAAGGAGCTGGTCAAGTTGTTGCAAGCTATGAATCTGAAAGTAACGAGATAATAACAAAAACAGCTGGCTTTGTTTCAAATGGTGACGATGCTCCGGTTGAAAGTGCTCAAGCAGAATTAGATATTAAACTTCTCCAAGGGTGTAATGCTAATTGGGATACAAATCGCAATACTGTCGCATTAAATCCGCTAGACCCTTCTAGTGGTTGTACAGTGACCAATACATTTTCATCCGATTCACTTATTGACGTACTCATTAAGGTTGTAGACACCAGTAGTGGTGATGGTATTTCAGGGATTATTGCTGAGTTATCTACAGATTTAGGTCAATTACTTCCTGATTCAGGAAAAGCCTTAACTGATAACTTTGGATTTGCGCTATTAAAACTACAACCAGGAGCAAGTAGTGGAGCCGGTACTCTAACTGCTACAGCAAAAGATACAAACCTAAATAAAGCATTTTCAATTAGTACGGCAGAATTAAAAGTATCAATAGATAATGGCTTGCCTAATTTATTAGATAGCTTAGGTAATCCAATTGAGGGTCAATATCAGCCACTAGCTGCAGGTGCAACAACCGTTATAACTGTTGAAATTAGAGATACTAATGATGATTTAATCGTAACGCCTTTTGATGTTCAGTTTACATCAAGTTGTGTTGAGAGTGGCAAATCAATTGTTGATGAAAAAGTGATCAGTATTGGTGGTATTGCTACGTCAACATATAGAACAAATGGCTGTAAAAGTGCACAAGGTGATACTGTTATTGCAACAGTATTAACAGGGGGCACGCCCGAAATAGCGTCAGTTAATATTCCTGTTTCTGAAGCTGATGTGGCGTCGATTGAATTTATTTCAGCGACTCAAAATGTAATTGCGTTAAAGGGTACTGGTGGTGTTGGTCGTAAAGAAAATAGTGAACTAACATTTAAATTAATCGACAAAATTGGCCAAGATGTTACGAGTAAACGCTTAGATTTCCGTCTTACTTCTACTAATGGTGGGATCAGTTTATCGCATCATAGTGTTGACACTGATGCTGCTGGCTTGGCCCGAGTTCAAGTGAATTCAGGTTTTGTGCCGATGGCAGTGCGAGTGCAAGCATGTTTTATTCCTGATGAGCAAATACCAGCCGATCAAAAGGATAATGTAACTTGCTGGCAAGATGTATATACGCAATGCCAAAAAGCAGAGGCAGACCGTGACCAAGGAGTAAGCTGTCCAACAGGTAACTTGTCGTTGGTATCATTGGATCAGCAAATTATCACCGTGTCTGATTTACTCTCTATTAGTACAGGGCTTCCTGATAATAATAGTTTTACCGCTTCGATTACTAACTATGCTACAGAGACTTTGCAATACGATAATGAAACGTTTGATATAACAGTGCTCATTGCAGACCATTTTAATAACCCGGTTCCAGATGGTACCTCAGTGTATTTAACAACAGAGGGGGGCGCTATTGGTACTTTAGATGGTGAAGAGGGCAATCCACAACTAGAGTGTCTCTCTGTTGATGGTGCATGTACAGTGCAATGGCGAAGCCAGAACCCTAGACCATTTACTGAAAATAAATGGGGAAATAAATTATCTGATTACAACCCTAAAAAGCTGCTACGTGTTAAAGCAAAATATTTGGAGGATATAGTTGGCGTTACTAATCCTACATTTGTACAAAGTAATGCCGTCACACTTACTCAGTTAAATGCAAATGCAAATTTTGCAGGATTGGTTGAAGAAACACGTAACTGCGATTTATATAAGAATAACCCTGCGCCTTGTATTGATGGGATTTTGAATGCTAACACGAATGAATTAGGTGTACCGCTTGGGGCACGTGCTACAGTTTTAGTTACAGCTAAAGGGCAAGAGTCTTTTATTGATATTAATGGTAATGGCCTATTCGATAGCAATGAATACTATTCAGGCTATGACTTAAATGAAGCGTTCGTTGATCATAATGAGAGCGGAACTTACGACGGTTTATCGGCAATTTATGACCCAGTGACAGCTTCATTAACTAAAGATGCACAAAGCTGTACAGATGGCTCAGATACTGATCCATGTAGTGAGTTTGCAACGAACGGAGCCCATTTTGAGGAGCCAATAGGTGATATAGACTCTAACGGTATGCATACATTACTAGATGGCAAATATAATGGGTTATTATGCACCGAAGCAGCACAGGCTGCTAACATGTGTAATAAAGAGCTTATTGATGTACGCCGTTCATTTGAAGTTATTATGTCCGGCAGTACAGTTTATTACCGTTTTGTAATTGACAAAGAATCATTACGTAATAAGTTTGCTGCGGCGTTAGCTGAAATTGAGTTAGATGACGCTGGTAATCCCACTGGAAATCTTTCAATAAATGCTCTGGGAGTAGCCAATAGTATTGATAGCTGTGAAAACATCACTAATCAATATGATGTTGGGACTACATCTGAGGTGATTCTTGGTCTTGAGGAGAGTGTTAACGATCAAATGTGTGATATCACAGAGCTCAATATTGCAAGCTATGACTCGGGTGTTCAGTTAGCTTCGTTATCTTTTAATTTTTATTACTCTGATATTTACAATAACCCGTTAGCTGCGGAAACAAATGTTGAGATAAGTACAGAAAACGGAGATTACAGTGGTACAGACGGATTTGTGATTGGCAATTCTTCAGCAACAAATGCTGCATTAATTGGCCTTTCTATAAGTCGTGAAGCGGAGCCGAATAAAAAATCTATTGGATTTTTAAAGCTTTCATTTACTTCGCCTAAAGAGAACAATACCACTGCACAATTACAAATTAGTGATGATGGTTAGCTAGTTTCAAACATTTAAATAAAATAAATGCCAACCATAAGGTTGGCATTTTTGTTGCTATTCTATATATTCCACTGCAAATACCTTAAAACACCGTTTTGTCTAAATTAACGACAATAATTGTTTAATTATTCATTAAAAGCAGAAAAGTTTGTATTAAAAGCTTGTAACAATTGGTGTTTGTAGATATACCTATAAATATTCGCGCCCGTAAATGGGCAAAACACATTTAAAATACTTGGTTAGAAATAGGCAACTATGGGCAAATCGCTAGTAATTGTAGAGTCTCCTGCTAAGGCTAAAACAATTAATAAATATTTAGGAAACGATTTTATCGTCAAGTCCTCTATTGGGCATGTACGAGATCTTCCTACCTCCGGTTCAGGCAAAACCAAAACGGCTGCTGTAAAAACACCTGCAGAAGTACGTAAAATGGCACCAGAAGAAAAGACCGCGTACAAAAAACAGCGTGATTATACAAATTTAGTAGCTCGAATGGGGATTGATCCAGATAAAGGCTGGGAGCCACATTACGAAGTATTACCAGGTAAAGAAAAAGTTGTTCAAGAATTACAAAAGCTCGCTGAAAACGCCGACCAAATCTATCTCGCAACGGATTTGGATAGGGAAGGAGAAGCGATTGCTTGGCACCTGCAAGAAATTATCGGTGGAGAGCCAGAAAAGTATAAGCGTGTCGTATTCAATGAGATAACTAAAAATGCCATTCAGGCCGCCTTTGAGGCCCCTGGTGAGCTAAATACCGACATGGTCTATGCCCAGCAGACTCGTCGCTTTTTAGATCGTGTTGTAGGCTTTATGGTATCGCCATTATTGTGGCAAAAAGTTGCCCGTGGTTTATCCGCTGGACGAGTACAGTCTGTCGCAGTACGTTTGTTAGTTGAGCGCGAGCGTGAAATTAAAGCGTTTATTCCTGAAGAGTTCTGGGATATTCATGCCGATGTGAAAAATACAGAGTCGGCACTTCGTTTAGAGGTGTTCAAGCAAGGTGATAAAGCCTTTAAGCCAGTCAATGAAGCGCAAGCTATGGCAGCTACTGCATCTTTAGAGCAAGCTGAATATAAAGTTGTTAGTGTTGAGGAAAAGCCAAGTAAAAGTCGTCCTAGTGCGCCACTAATTACTTCAACAATGCAACAAGCTGCGAGTACGCGTTTAGGCTATGGCGTTAAAAAGACCATGATGTTAGCGCAACGTTTGTATGAAGCAGGTTATATCACCTATATGCGAACTGACTCAACCAACTTGTCGAAAGATGCAGTTGCAATGTGTCGCGAGTATGTTTCGCAGCAGTTTGGTGATAAGTATTTACCAAAAGAAGCTATTAGTTATAGTTCAAAAGGCAATGCACAAGAGGCGCATGAGGCGATCCGTCCTTCAAGTGTTACTGTGTTATCTGGTCACCTAGATGGCGTAGACCCGGATGCTAAAAAGCTTTATGAGTTAATTTGGCGTCAATTTGTTGCGTGTCAAATGGTCCCTGCTGAATATGACTTAACAACATTAACTGTTACTGCCGCCGATTTCCAATTAAGAGCCAAAGGACGGGTGTTACGTTTTGATGGTTGGACTAAAGTACAACCAGCAGTTCGAAAAAAGAACGAAGAAGATCAATCACTACCAGCTATTAAAGAAGGCGAGATATTAAGCCTTGTTGAACTTGATCCAAAACAGCATTTTACTAAGCCGCCAGCACGCTTTAGTGAAGCGAGTTTAGTAAAAGAACTTGAAAAGCGTGGTATTGGTCGTCCATCTACCTATGCATCGATTATTTCAACGATACAAGATCGTGGATATGTCCGTGTTGAAAGCCGTCGTTTCTTTGCAGAAAAAATGGGTGAAATTGTCACCGATCGTTTAGTTGAGAACTTTACTGATCTGATGAACTTTGACTTTACTGCAAAAATGGAAGGCCGGTTAGATGACATCGCTGAAGGTGAGCGTGTCTGGACACAGGTACTTGACAAGTTTTACGCTGATTTTTCTACACAACTGACTTTAGCCAGTGGTGAAGAAGATGAAGGTGGGATGCGTAAAAATGAAATGGTCGAAACTGATATTGACTGTCCAACATGCGGCAGAAAAATGGGTATTCGAACAGCCTCTACTGGCGTTTTCTTAGGCTGTACAGGTTATAATTTACCGCCAAAAGAACGTTGTACTACCACTATGAACTTAGTGTCAGGTGATGAAGCGGTTGCCGCTGACGTTGAAGATGTCGAAACCGAAACATTGATGCAAATGAAGCGTTGCCCAATTTGTGAAACGGCAATGGATTCATACCTGATAGATGAAACTCGTAAATTACATGTTTGTGGTAATAACCCTGCTTGTAAGGGCTATGTCGTTGAGCAGGGCACGTTTAAAATTAAAGGCTATGATGGCCCTATCATTGAATGTGATAAATGCTCATCAGATATGCAGCTTAAATCAGGGCGCTTTGGTAAATACTTTGGCTGTAGTAATGATGAGTGTAAAAACACCCGTAAATTACTGCGTAACGGCGAAGCAGCGCCACCAAAAGAAGACCCTGTTCAGTTACCAGAATTAGAGTGTGAAAAATCGGATGCATACTTTGTGCTACGTGACGGCGCTGCAGGTATTTTCTTAGCAGCGAATACCTTCCCTAAATCACGTGAAACTCGTGCCCCTAAGGTGGAAGAGTTACAGCGTTTTAGAGATCGTATTTCACCTAAGTTTTATTATCTAGCTGATGCACCAGTAAAAGATCCTGATGGTAACTTAGCAATTGTTCGTTATAGCCGTAAGAATAAAGAACAATATGTAATGACTGAGGTTGACGGTAAAGCAACAGGCTGGACTGCACATTTCAATGCAGGAAAGTGGGTTGAAGAGGCAAAGAAGAAAGCCGCACCTAAGAAAAAACCAGCCGCTAAAAAGGCAACAGTCAAGAAAGCCGCACCTAAAAAAGCCGCTGCAAAAACAAAAAAGGACGCTGAGTAGAATACTAAGCTCTGAAAACAAAAAAACCGGAATGCACACCCTTGTGTCAATTCCGGTTTTTTTATATCAAAAATTATGCCTTTAGAGGCATTTTTGACGTTAGATTTTTACGTCAGTGACTTTTTTATAGCCTTCTGATTCAAGTTCATCATTTACGCACTTTAGTACGTATGGTTTAAGCTCTTCATTGCTGATGTCGTCGTCTTTGGCCCAGTTTAAACACATCTCAGTGTATTCTTTAATTGTTTCGGCGGAAGCTTCAACAGCATCGTCAGCAACAGCAAAAGTTGCATAAACTGCAAATAATGGCGCTACGATAAGCGCTAGCAATGCTTTTTTCATTCGTGTATTCCTAAAAAATGTAGTGACTGCTGTTTTATATTCAAAAACAACAGTGATCCAATCAAGCAACATGCTGTTGGTAAGTGATTCTTAAACGAAATGACAATAAAAGATAACGAAATATTTTTATCGTAAAGACAAATATAATGTACTAAGAGACGGTAAAATAATGAGAAACTTATGTTAATCAATGCTATCTTACGCCAGCTATCAATTTAGGAATAATTATGTCTCAAAGCCAACTACCTGACACCACACCTCGTGTTGCATCTAAACTAGAACAGTTTGTTGAAAGCTTTATTTTTCGAGCCCGCTGGCTACTAGCTCCCTTTTTTATAGGCTTACTCGTTGCAATTATACTGTTACTTTTGAAGTTTTTTAAATACCTGTATCAAATGGCGATAAATACATTTAGCGCTACTAATGAGCAACTACTGGTGGGTATTTTGACCTTGGTTGATACCGCATTACTGGCAGGATTATTATTAATAATTATTTTTAGTGGCTATGAAAATTTTGTTTCTAAATTAAATATTGGTAATCATGAAGATCGTCCTGCATGGATGGGTAAAGTAGGTTTTTCTGGTCTTAAAATGAAATTGATCAGCGCAATTGTTGCCATTTCTGCAGTCGAACTGTTAAAGGTGTTTATAAGCTCTACTAGTCACTCAAGTGATGAATTGATGTGGAAAGTAATAATTCATGTTACTTTTGTGATATCAGGTGTGCTATTTGCTCTCACTGATTTTATAAATAGCAAAACTCACAATCATTAAATAGCAGATAACGCAACGCTATCTGCCTATATGTTTTTTTATTTAAAGATACTCAACCACATAGCCTTTAAACTCGGTTCTTTTGCGTACATATTCATACCCATTTTAAAAATACGAGCGGCAAATATACGTAAGTAATAAAAACAGCCAATACTGAGAAGCAGGGATAAGAGTGCTTGCCAAATTGGTATTTCAACTAATGACATGCGCACCGGCATAACCGCAAATGCCGTGATCGGCAAGTAACTAAGCACGATTGTTAAAACACTGTTTGGTGCATCGATAACAAAAAATGCAATCACAATAGGTGCCAATGGCAGCATCATTAAGGCACTTTTACTACTGTGATTAGGATCATCAATACCCGCTGCGATCGCAGCCATAAATGCAGCGCAGATGCCAAGACCTACAATCGCATAGGCTAACAACCAAGGCAGTAATGACCAATTAATAAAGTCTAAATTGAGGGCTTGTTGTTTAATGATAACAGTAAAAAATAGCATCGATAAAATAATCGATAGCAAGGTGCCAATCATGGTTTTTACTGCAAGTAATATTTGCCCAAGTAGCTTACCATCTATCCATGTTTGTGGTGTCATGGTGGCTAGCAATTGCTCCGTTACGCGGTTTTGCTTTTCACCGGTAATACTGACAAAGAGTTGGCCAAAGATCCCAAACATCGCAACAAATAATAATATCAGTACCCCAAATGCTGTGTATGTTTGACTACGATCAGCTTGATTTTTCAAAAGCTCGTCAAGTACCCTATGTTCAATTGAAATATTTTTCGTCAATCCTAGTCGTTGTTGCTCGCTTAAGCCTAAGCTATCAAATTGAGCTTGTTGCAATTGCGCTCTAAGGAGCGATTGCAATGTTGTTTGCCATGCTGATTTTACAGCCGTTATTAACGTATATGAGTGAGTCGCTTGGTCAAACTTAAGTACGCCATCATAGCCAGTATCCTCAGCTAAATTTGCAATGATGGCAGTTAAATCATCATGTTTGGTAAACTTAAATTGTGTCGATGTAGGCTCTGTTTTGACGCTAAACTCGAGGTTGCTTGCTAAATGATAACCTTGTTCAAGTTGACTGTTTGCAGTGGCAAAAAAATAAATAACTCCAGCAATAGCGAGCATGATCAACTTCGAAATAATTTCTTGTTTTAATTTAAAAAAATGCAAGAACTCCCATTTTGCAACAATCCAGAGCTGTTGCTGTGTAAGCGATGATTTATTCATAGCGTCGTTCCTTGATCCAGTTTAGCGTTATGCTCAGCTACTGCGTGTAAATAAATTGCATGCAGTGACTGAGCTTTATTTTTGAGTTCACATATTTCCCCGATGCTGATTAACTGAGGAAGTAACTGGTTAAGTGATTGGTGTTGCTTTAGGGTGATAGTTAGTTGCTGTGCTTTTATTTGCTCAACACAATAATGTTCACATAGTTGCTCAAAGTAAGTTTGATTAATTGGATCGTTGAATACGACTTGAATACTATTATTTTGCGCGCTTTGAAGTATATTACTGAGTTTGCCGTATAAAACACTTTCACCTTGATTTAATAGCAATACCCGATCAGCAAGTTTTTCTACCATCGCCATCTGATGTGCACTTAAAATAACGGTCATGCCTTGCTGTTTTAATTGCGCTAAAAATTCAACAACTAATTCCTGATTAATAGGATCTAAGCCAGAAAATGGCTCATCTAAAATTACCCATTTGGGCTTATGTAAAATTGCAGTGATCAATTGGATTTTTTGTTGGTTCCCTTTAGAAAGTGATTTTAAGGGGTCATTCAAGCGTGCGGTTAAATTAAATTTAGCTAACCAATAGTCACAGCGCTGCGTAAATTCGCTATCTTTTACGCCGTGTAATGCTGCAAAAAATTGTAGATTTTGTTTTATTGTTTTTTCTGGATAGAGGCCTCGGTCTTCTGGTAGATAGCCCAGTAAATGTGCCGGAATAGATGAATACGCTTGTCCTGCTTCATTGAGTTGAATAGAGCCACTATCTGGAGAGGAAAAACCAACGATCATTTTTACTAATGATGATTTCCCCGCACCATTGGGGCCAAGTAAAGCAAAAATCTCTCCTGGTTGCACATCAAATGACAGCTTATTAACCGCAGTAACCGTTTTATAGTGTTTTTCAAGGTTGTTAATAATTAACGACATGTGATCCCTACAATATTGTTTTTTTTGAGTTTAATCGGTTACAACCAAGAATGTAACTACTACCAGAGATGAAATTGTAAGCAAAGATTATGCAATAATTAAATAAGAAGTGTGCAGACACTGCAGTTAATACATATTTGCAAAGCTAATATAGTAAAATTACAAGTTGATTAACTTTTCCTTGATGATAGTTGGGTATTTATTAATATTATTTTCAATTGATTAATAATGAGTGCTGTAGTCTTACAGTTACTTTAGATGCGGTTCATGATGAAGCAAAACGACGGATAGTTTCGCTTTAATGAGCGGTATGATTTAGTCACTTAGGGTGCAAATCTTCGCCATTATAGGCATAATGAACGCGATATTTCGCGAGATTGGTGTAAGCAATGATAAAACAGTTTTTAGACGATCCAACTTTATTACTCAACGCTGTTGGTGAGGGAATATATGGCTTTGATTTAAGTGGTAATGCGGTATTTGTAAACCCCGCTGCTGAACGCATGACTGGATGGCATGCAGATGAGTTGCTGGGTAAAAAAATTCATCAGTACCATCATCATAGTCATGCTGACGGGCGGCCATATCCAGCAGATGAATGCCAGATTTATTGCACTATGTTTGACGGCAAGCATCGGCATGTTAAAGATGAGGTATTTTGGCGTAAAGACGGCAGCTGTTTTGCGGTAGAATATACATCTACACCCGTTTATAAAAATAATCAGTTGATCGGCGCTGTCGCGATATTTCGCGATGTATCAAAACAACACCAGACAGAGCACGCACTGCGTGATGCTTTAGCGCAAGTGAATCACTTAAGTGAGCAATTAAAAGAGCAAAATAGCTATTTGATAGCAGAACTTAATGAAGATTGGCAAGAGTCTGGTTTGGTAGGCAAAAGCCACGTATTTCAAACCATGCTTGAGCAAATAAAACTTGTTAGCCCGACCGATAGCACTGTGTTGATTTTAGGTGAGAACGGCACAGGAAAAGAATTAGTCGCTCGTAACTTACATCGCTTAAGTGGGCGCAGTGGGCAATCCTTTATTAAGGTCAATTGCGCCGCATTTACGCCAAGCTTACTTGAATCTGAGTTATTTGGTCATGAAAAGGGGGCTTTTACGGGGGCTAAGGAGCATCGTAAAGGACGTTTTGAGTTGGCTAATAATGGCACCATTTTTTTAGACGAAATTGGAGAGCTTGCTCTTGAAGCGCAAAGTAAGTTGTTACGGGTATTGCAAGAGCATGAATTTGAACGTGTTGGCAGTAGCCAAACACGTAAAGTTAATATTCGTGTAATTGCTGCGACTAATCGTGACTTATGGGCAATGGTGCAGTCAGGATGCTTTAGAATAGATTTATATTATCGACTAAATGTATTTCCAATAACAGTTCCACCACTGAAAGCGCGTAAAGAAGATATCCCATACTTGTGTAGTAATTTGATTGCGCAATTAAATAAACGTCTTGGTAAACAGCTCAAAGGACTCAGTGAAAAAGCCATAACACAGCTACAAGCGTATGATTGGCTAGGTAATATTCGTGAATTACAGAATGTACTAGAGCGAGAGGCTATTTTATCAAAGCAGTCTGTATTGCAGTTATCGCAACCACTTGATGCCAATGCTAGCGCTAACCTAAACACGGATCTGAGCCTTGACGAAGCGCAGAGACAGCATATCATCGCAGTATTAGAGCTATCAAATTGGCAAATTTCTGGCAGTCAAGGCGCGGCAGTTAAATTAGGCATGCCGGAGAGTACGTTACGATCAAAAATGCGCAAGTTGATGATCCGTAAAAATCGTTAAATATCACGACGCTCGCTAAATATCGCGATTTTAGCGAATTTATTAAATAAAAATTCATTAATATTCAGTTGCTTAATTTAATTTCAGTTTGGTCTGAAACTTGCAAACTTACAGGCCTAACCGTCACAGTAAGTAGTTATTATGAAATTTGATATTAAAGAAGAAGATATGATCATCAAGCCCTATAAGCATGAAGGGCCTATTTATATCCGTGAGCAAAAAGGATTTTTCCAGCGTATTCGCCGTAACCTTGGTTGGTTACTCATGCTTACATTCATTCTTATTCCTTGGATCCCATACAAAGGCCAGCAAGCGGTATTGCTAGATGTTGCGAGTCAAAAGTTTGCTATTTTTGGGCTGACCTTACTGCCCCAAGATTTTATGATCTTGGCGTTGTTATTTATGTTAGGCGCTTTTGCGTTGTTTTTTGTTACCAATTGGCTTGGCCAGGTATGGTGTGGATATACATGCCCACAAACAATTTGGATGCTGATGTTTTCATGGGTGGAGCAACGTATAGAGGGAACACGTAATCAACGTATAAAGTTAGATAAATCCGCGTGGACGTTATCAAAATGGCAGAAAAAACAATCAAGCACAGCGCTTGGTTAATCATATCATTGTTTACAGCAACGTCATTTATGGCTTACTTTATTCCGGCTAAAAGCTTGTATGGGGATATGTTTACTCTGCAATGGTCGGGCATCACTAGTTTTTGGGTATTTTTGTTTGCCTTTTGTACTTATGGAAATGCCGGTTTCTTAAGAGAAAAAATGTGCACCATTGCTTGTCCATACTCACGGTTTCAGGCTGTAATGTTTGATAAAGATACATTACTTGTCACTTACGATAGTGCGCGTGGGGAAAGTCGTGGTCCACGTAAACGTAAGGCCGATCCTAAAGCGTTAGATTTAGGTGATTGCGTAGATTGCAATTTATGTGTGGAAGTGTGCCCTGCAGGGATTGATATTCGTAACGGCTTACAATATGAATGTATTAACTGTGGTTTATGTATCGATGCGTGTGACGACACAATGGATAAGTTTGGCTATCAAAAAGGCTTGATCAAGTACGCAAGCGAAAAGCAGATGGCTGGCGAGCAAACTAATCCATACCGGTTGAAACTGGTTGGTTATGGCGCACTCACGGTTTTATTAATGGTCAGTATGTTAGCGTGGTTAGTTCAACGCACGCCAATCGAAGTGTCAGTACTGCGTGATCGTAATGCATTATATCGAGTAAATTATGAGGGCTTAGTTGAAAACCCTTACACCTTGACAATAATTAATAAAACACAACAGTTACTGCATTACCGAGTAGCGATTACCGGTCTTGATGTGGCTAAGTTACAGAGCCCTCAACTTACAGCTGTCGAGCCTGGTCAAATGAAGCGCATCCCGGTCACTGTGGTTGCCGATGGCTATGATTTACCAAGTAAGCTCAATGAACTTGATTTTGTGATCACAGCCGAAGAAGATAGCAGTATTAATACATCAATAAGCAGTGTGTTTTATCGTAACTAAGTTATGCAGAGTGAAATTGAGCTGCATTATCGTTCATTGTTTGGTGAACAAAGGTTTTAGCTTGCACTAAACATTTAAACAGACGATGGCGAACATCCACGCTAAGGCCTGCATTGTGAATAATGCGTTGCATTTGATTGATTACGATAGCTGAATCAAAAATATAAGCGCTAGCAATACATCCATTACGAACCATGGCAGAGGCCAACACTGTAAGTTGTTGCTCTGCCTGAGGAGTTGCAGCCAACAAATTTTGAGAATCACTGATATATCCCCATGGTTTATTGGCAAGCTGACTAACCTGCTCAAATAAGCAATTGCTAAATGAGGTTACTAAACTTGCATTAAGATTCCCGCAAAAATTAGCAATGATTATATTTTGCTCGCGGTGTAAACTAACCTGTCCATGTTTATTGCTAAATTTCAACGTGCTTCCTTGTAAGAAAATTTAAGAGCGCGAATTTTATACAATTAAAACGCGGAGTCTAGGTATTTTTTAATTTTTTATAAATTTGCATTAATTAATCAGTGAATAATATATAACCAGATTAAAAATGTCAGAATAGGGCCTAAATATAATTACCAATAGACCCTAGTCATAATTATTTTGTAAGCAGGTGATCTAATGCACCTTTAATTGCAGCCACCTGTGCTGTAATACATAGCTCATCTGTTGCCGTCGGACTATCTGGGTACACTTCTGTCGTCGTGACATACTGTGCATCTGTAAAGCCCATGCATAAACCGAGTTCTCGTGCTGCATAATTGATCACACCATGTTGTTCTAATGGCACTCCAATGAGTTGATTGTTTTCATCACTGGGGGCAATTTGAGTCACATTAGCAACAGTGTCAATAATCGCTTTTTGGAATTGCGCTTCAGGTTTATTGCTATCAGCGACAAGATAAAAACCATCAGGAATATTCCAATTAGTGTTAACCTTGCCATCACGAGCCGCAAGTGCAGGGCGAAACTCACTGTTGTCAGTGTCAGTTGTTTCATGCAGATCAATATGCGCTAATAAAGGTATATTTTGTGCTTTAATATAATTTATTAGTGCTGCTGACTCTGGTGCTGGGCTTGGTGAATAAAACGAACGGTTTGGATCTATGGCTGCTGGGTTCCAGCGATTAATGGTTTCATATCCCCACGGGCTAATACAAGGAGCAACCAGTAAGTTAAACTCTTTAGCATATTTCATACCTAGCGTTTTCATAAAATGTAATGCGCCATGAACACCGCTTGTTTCATAGCCATGTACGCCACCGGTGATCAATATGCTCGGTTTATTCGATGCCCACTGTTTTGATTTAATAATAAAAAGAGGGTAGCGAGTAGGATCAAAACTGAGCGCACCATATTGCTCAACCTCGAAATCATTATCCAGTTCGTTGATTAAAGTTACAACTTCAGATTGATAACTACGTTTAATCGTTTGTAGGTTAAACCAGCACTGTTTATCTTTATCATTCCAAGGCGTGCCTTGAGTACCTATTGGATAGTTATTTTCGCTCATAGAACCTTCATTTATTACAATAAAGGTTTAGCTTATCGCTGTACTAACCTCACTGCAACTAGCTGCGACTAATACACAACTGTGAATTATATTTATAAGCTGTTTGTGGACTCATATAAATTGGCATTTTGGCGCTTATGGGCTTCAAATAAATAAGCCCTTAGATGTTCTTTCCCTTGATGAATATGAGTGATCTTGGCAGCCATGCCTAGCTTACTAAAACGTACCGGTTTGATGTCGATAGTAATATTTTTTTTGTTTGGAAGGGTTAATTTTATCTGTTGCTCAATCGCTAAAGGAGCTTTTTGAGTCGTTGATTTTAGAAAAAGTCCAGTACTTGAGATTGATTCAACTTCAAAGTCTTGGCTCTGAATATTGAGGTTCCCGCCACGCCAACAGCGCTTTATTCCTTGTGTGTCGATGACCTCTGGTGCGCTTAATACAGGGGTTACAACGCCTGTTTTATCAATTCTTATTTCAAGTGGAAACCATAATTGATAATCGCCAACTTCAGCCAGTAGTGTTAATTTTGTATTATTTAGTAATTCAGCAATATTGGCAGGGATAGAGCTTTGTAATGTCAGTGTATGATTGTCCCTCAATTTTGAAGGAACCGTCACTTGGAAAAGATCTGATATAAAATTTAGTTCTTCATTGGTCATATCCATTTAGCATCTAATCCCATGCGCGCGATAATGTAGTTAATACCGTATTTTAAGTCGAGAGTTTATTCATACAATAATGTATAACGGCAGTGTAATAACATACTTGAGTTATTTAAGAAAATAAGCATATTGTGCGCCACAAAGTCGTCTTTTTGGATTGTTAAAATATATAAGAGCTAGCACTTTTATACATTTCCAGATGATAAATCTACCCCTATTTATTCTTACATGATAGTTTTTTGTTTGTTTAATAAACAGTGGCTAAGTTTTATTGCTAAAATAACGTAAATTACTGGACCTGATAAAGTTATTAAGGGTATTTTAAAATTGCGATTTCACTTTTATATTGTTTACATTAATCAACTGCTCTTTACGAATTTTCTCACGCCGAATATTTTCATCTGCTTACATTCCTTTAAATTATTCTGGTGTACTTCCAAGTGCATGTTTTTATGCACACGTAATTAATGGGCAATGTATATGGACTATATTTTCTATCAACAATCAATAATTAACTTCATTGCACAATATGCTGGTAATTCTAAATCACAATTAACAGCGATGGTTGATGACACGCGCAGTATTTTAAGAGTTGATGCGTATAGGCTTTTTGAAAATATTCTTTTAAATTATCAACAATTGGGAGTAATTGAATATAGTAAAGTAGATTGCCTACTTAAAAGTGTTGCCGTGAATTTGAAAACTTCAAGTGAGTCTGAGTATTTTCTCGTTTCACAGTTAGCAACCTGGTGGCAAGAATGGCATTTCGCGCTATCGATGCGCGTAAAAACGAGTCAAAATAATGCTGTTATCGTGCAAAATAGTGATTATTCAACGCAAGATAATAAACCACTAACCCGCCAGCATGATTTGAGTGAGTACGTTAATTTATTTACGCAAGTGCCAATACCGTTGTGTAATGTATGTATGCTCACCGAGAATATAATCCGTATAAACCAACGTTTTGTCGATGTGTTCGGTTACACAATTGAGGATATTCCAACACTTAATGATTGGTGGCTTAATGCTTACCCAGATCCACATTATCTGATGTGGGTGCGACAAACGTGGCAACAAGCTCTTAGCTTTGCGTTAGAAAATGATACTGATATTGAACCACAAGTTTATTGTGTTACTTGTAAAGATGGCTCCCATATAATGATGGAAATTTCGGGAAGATATTTTAGGCACGAATTTTTAGCTATATTTAAGGATGTAACACAGCATTTAGCTGCTGAAGATACACTTCGAGACATGGCATTTTTAGACTCATTAACACAAATTGCCAATCGACGTTGTTTTGATGAGAAGTTGGCCAATGAACTTGAATTAATGAATAAAAAAATAAAGCCGTTATCAATGATCTTAATCGATATTGATTATTTTAAGCAATACAACGATAACTACGGCCATATTAAAGGCGATGAATGCTTGTATCAAATTGCACAATGTATTGCAGTGGCCACGATGAATCACGAAAAGGACTTTGTTGCACGTTTTGGCGGTGAGGAATTTGTGGTGTTACTGCCAGAGGCTGATCCGAAAAAGGCTTTACATAGTGCATTACAAATCCAGCAAGCAGTTAATCAATTAGCTATTAAGCATGAATATACAGATATTGGCTATATAACACTAAGCATGGGCATTAAAACTTTGCATAATCCCCAAACTGGCGATTATATCTATTTTGCTGATGCGGCAGATAAAGCTTTGTACCAAGCAAAAAGACAAGGGCGTAATTGTATCGTTGTTAGTGAAGATTGATACAAAAAATCAGCTGAGCGCTACTAGGCATATTTGAAATAGCTGCGATCAAGCACAGCTATAGTTCATCTGCGATTATTTTAAAATGGCCATTATCAATTCCTTTTAACGTATAGTCACCAATACGATAGCGGATTAAACGTAAAGTAGGGTGGCCAATATGTGCTGTCATTCTTCTTACTTGGCGATTACGTCCTTCGGTAAGGGTAATACTGAGCCAACTGGTTGGAATGTTTTTTCGCTCTCTAACGGGAGGATTACGTGGCCATAAAGTTGGCTCATCTATGCGTTTAACAACGGCTGGTAATGTTAATCCGTCTTTGAGCTCGACGCCTTGGCACAGTTGTTTAATTGCTGCATCAGTTGGTTCACCTTCAACTTGTGCCCAGTAAGTTTTACTGGTTTTTTTGTTTGGCGCTGTTAAAGTGTTTTGTAATTTCCCACAATTAGTGAGCAATAGCAGGCCCTCACTGTCTCTATCTAATCGTCCTGCAACATATACATCTTTAATGGTAATAAAGTCAGCTAAGGTTTGTCTGTTTGCTTCATCAGTAAACTGGCACAGCACATCAAATGGTTTATTAAATAAGACAATTTTTCGCTCACTGGCGGCAATGGCTGGTTTTATCTCGCGCTTTATTGAGTTATTCACTTTTTTGGTTGTAATTGCACCGCGATTATAGCTACGGCCGCTATTTCGGCGTTTTGCTGTATTATTTGGTTTAGCTGTTGTCATTGCTAGATGCACCGTGCGGGTTTTGGTAAGCCAGCAATTTTAGTTGCTTGCTTAGCTGGGCCTTTAGGAAAAAGAGTATACAGATAAATACTATTGCCTTTATCTTCACCCAGTGCTTTTGCCATTGCTTTAACTAACATTCTTATTGCTGGGCTGGTGTTGTACTCCAAATAAAAATTACGCACAAAATGAATCACTTCCCAGTGTTGGGAGGTTAATTCAATGTTTTCTTGCTCGGCAATAACGCAGGCTAATTGTTCACTCCATAACGAGTGATCAAGTAAGTAACCTTGTTTATCCGTGTCGATAATTTGATTATTAAATTCAAGCATGTATTACCACGTAATAGAGTGAGATGTTGCTAATGTTAGTGCGACAAAGTCGTCATAACTAAGCGAGTGATCGGGCTGATTGATTGTGATATCTCGTACCTTGGCGTCATCAGCAAGTATTAATAAGTGCGTTGCAAGCTGTCTAAATTGGGCAATAGCGAAGCATGCGTCACTTAATAATAATACTTTGTCTGTTGACTGGATCAGGTTAACTAATTGATCCGTGTTGTAATAGCCAAGTGGCTTGGAAAATATGTGTAAAGTGCTCATAAGTTCACTATGTGTTGTTGCTGGGCAATAAGTTGAGTCTGCTGCTGATAATTAAGCGCTTTTACTTCTACTAACAAGTTATGTTTATCAAGGCCATACTCGAGCAGAGACTTTTCACATACATAAATGTTTTCAACATCGTAAATTTCTAGCGTTCTGATGGTCTTAAAGTAGTTCTTTAAACCTATATGCTCAGGTTGTTGATGTTTTTTTAGGGCAAGTACCGCAGGGCCGCTAAATAACCAACTAATATTTTGCTCAACAGCAGCGAATATTAATGTCATATCTAATGCATCACGAATATGTAAATCATCGAAAGGACTATGGTGGCTTAAAACTAATACATTGATCATTTAAATTGCACCCATTTATCCGCATCACTGGCAAGCATTGCAAACTCAGCTAACCCTGCGACTGCAAAAAAACCGGTATTATTTATATCAAGGCCACGCTTTTCGGCAGCAGTAACACACAACATAAGATGAATCCCTTGCTCATGTAATTGTTGCCATAAAGCGTTAATTGCTAATTCATCAGCTGCCAAATCTAGTTGCTCGCTGGCATGAAAAACGCCGTTTTGATACAAAAAAATGGCATCAATGTTATGCCCTTGTGTTAAACATGCTTGTGCAAATTTAACCAAACGTTGCGTGGTATCATGATCCGATGGTGCGCTGTGCAGAGAAAGTACAAATCGTGCCAAAACTATTCCAATAAAAAAGCCCCTAAAGAGGGGCTATTTTAACAGAACTATTTAATTAGTCATTATTTGCGCCAAGCAGTGCAAGCAATGAAGTAAACAAGTTATATACACTTAAATATAAAGAGACTGTAGCGCGAATATAGTTTGTTTCGCCACCGTTGATGATGCGGCTTGTATCAAACAAGATTAAGCCAGACATGATCAATACAACCGCTGCATTTAATACCATAAACATTAGCGAGCTGCCAATGAAGATATTAACAATGCTGGCCACAATCACAACAATAAGGCCTACCGTTAAAAAACCGCCCATAAAAGAGAAGTCTTTTTTAGTATTTAGTGCATACGCAGACAAACCAAAGAAAATCAGTGCAGTTGATCCTAACGCTTGCATGATAAGCATTGGGCCATTTGGCATCGCTGCATAATGGTTAAGTAACGGACCAAGTCCCGCACCCATTAAACCCGTAAAAGCGAATACCCATGCAACGCCTGACGCGCTTTCGGCTTTTTTATTTACAACAAATAAAAGGCCAAATGAAATAAGAGTAAAAACTAACCCCATAAAATAAGGTAGTTGTAATGCCATTGAGATACCAGCCGTCACAGCACTAAATGCTAATGTCATGGCCAGTAAGAAATAGGTGTTTTTAAGTACCTTGTTTGTTTCAATGGTCGACATAACCGGTCTAGCGGTATTGTACGAATGATTAAATGCCATTTTAGAGCTCCTTTAGAAACCTATTGTAAGTTCCGATAATTAAACTGAAGTTAGATTACCAAGACTTCTATATTTGGGCAAACCTTTGTAGTTCAATAGACCGATAATTAAAAAGAAAAGTTCAATTTAGTGTGATTTTTACTCAGGGGTGAGTTAAGAATAAACAAATCAATGATTTTTTAAGCACTTGAACACTTTTTTGAAAAAAGCTTCACAAAGAGCACTGCCTTCTCTATTATGCAGGCCGTGCGGAGAGATGGCAGAGTGGTCGAATGCACCGGTCTTGAAAACCGGCAGGGGTTTATAGCCCCTCTAGGGTTCAAATCCCTATCTCTCCACCACCTAATTAAAATAATTGCGAGTACACTCTTATTCGTGATTTATAAATGTTTCGGAGAGATGGCAGAGTGGTCGAATGCACCGGTCTTGAAAACCGGCAGGGGTTTATAGCCCCTCTAGGGTTCAAATCCCTATCTCTCCACCATATAAAACAAAAAGGCCGTTGATAATCAACGGCCTTTTTGTTTCTGAAGTTCTCCATAAAGATTGACTAAGTCAATGTATTTTCATAATGCGCCAAATAACATGCACTTCATATAAATCCGCATAAGCCTTTAAATAAATTAACGGATCAAATCATACGCTAAACTATTGGTCAGATTTTATCTGATAAGTTAATTGTTATCGGTGGAGTTGTTAGCTACTTGCAAGGCTTTGGTAATATCATTCATCGGGGCGCTGTGACTCTTCTCTGACCTGCGATATCAGATCGCCATTCTTGTTCAAAGCAATAATGACTGTTTTATTATTATCTGGTGGTGCACCCAATGCTTTTTCTTTTAACTGTGAGTCAGAATCTAAGTTTGATCGTGGGAGTGTTGATGCACATCTTTTATTGGTCTGGCCAATGAAGTCCTGTTCTGACATAAAAAATGGTAAACTAACAGCCAATACGTCGCGAATCTGATATTTATTATGATCTATTTTTGAGCGTAATATGGTAACTCATTCCAGAGCGAACTTTTTTGCTAGCTTGATAGGCCGTTGAAATTTATTCATTGTTAATATTATCAAGCCATTGATGAGCTTCATTCAAAATTAAATTGTTTCTAATCTTTCATATATATCGGGTACATCCCAGTCAAAAATAGCGCGATACTTCTTAATCAAATTATTCACGCCTTCGATGATATCGTTGCGATAGGCTGCTAACTCTAATTTTTTATTTTAGCCATTTCAGTTCACCTTAAAATTTATAGATAAATCTAGACTAGGCTTTTATTAATGCCAGTTCTGTGCGAAAGCGAACAGATTTAATGAGAAATTTGTTGCAAGCTTTTAGATGAAAACCCTATCAGCGAAACAATGATTTATTGTTTATCATTTTTAATCTGGAGCAAATACGCCATGTTACATACTCTGAATAATTTAAAAAATTTAGCTATTCATGCATCGGATGGAGATATTGGGCTTACCAAAGATTTTTACTTTGATGATAAACATTGGGTGATCCGATATCTGGTGGTCGAAACTGGATCTTGGCTATTAAGTAAAAAAATATTGCTTTCACCTATATCAATCAAAGAGTTGAATCAGAAACCACAGACGCTCACTGTTACAATTTCAAGAAAACAAGTTAAAAACTGCCCTGACATGGATAGCGAAAAACCAGTTTCTAGGCAGTATGAGCTAGAATACATGCGATATTATGGTTACTCACATTATTGCGATAACACTGATATATGGGGTGGTTATTCAAGTCCTAATATGATGTCACCTGGTTATTATAGTGTCGCACCAAAGCCTGATAACTTAGATGCACCAGATAATTTCGCAGATGTTGATGCTGCATTATCTCAAGATAATGATCATCATCTACGCAGTAGTAATGCAGTAACGGGTTATAAACTTGATGTCATAGACGGTGATCTAGGTCACTTACATGGTATGTTGATAGATACCGACACCTGGGAAATTCGTTATTTGATTATTAACACCAGTAATTGGTGGTTGGGTCATCTGGTTTTGATTGCCCCAAAATGGATTAAAGAGGTGAGTTGGCCCACTTCTAAAATCTATGTTGATATGACGCAGCAGCAAGTAAAAGATGCACCCACATTTGATCCCTCAGTGCCTTTCAGTCTAGAGCATGAGCAAAGTCTGCAAACTCATTATGGTCGTAATGGTGAATAACAATATTACCTTTGAGTTAGGTGTTTGCTTGTCTTTTTTACGTTATTTATTTAAAAATTGTTATGTTAGTAAGTCATTTATTTCAAATATTTTATTCGAGAGTTTGGGTTTGAATCCCTATCTTTCGATCTTATAAAAAAAGGCCTACTGCTTACCTTTATTAATGCTCCATTGAATCTATACACATTCGTTGGTATGACGCGTGAGGTAGTAATATAGAAGACTTCAAACACTATTTATCAGCGGCATTAGTAAGTTGTATACCTATGTTAATAGGCTACGTTTTTTTAAGTAATGAGCTAAATCTTTCTATATCAGAGGTTGTAACAGATTCATATATGCAGGCTTTTTTGAAGAGCTAGTCTTTAGAGCTGCTTTGTTTGGTATGTTGTTTCGTTTTTATCTTTGGGGTCATCCCAGCAGCACTAATTAGTACTATAATATTCTGCTTGGGTCATATTTATCAATGACATGATGCCATTTCAGCGCAAATGGCTGTTACCATCTCAACAATAGCAGATACATGGTTTACTTGGTTATATTGCGAATGCGGCTTACGTTATATTTAATATGTCTGGTGGCGCAGCTGGCGATTTAAAAAAATCTATTCAAAGCAAAAGCCATTATTCTGAGTATCGTTTACGTTAACCTACATATCCGACGTGGGAAAAAGCGTGAAGTAACACTCTCGTCACTATTTCAAAATCAACCACATAGTTAGACTCTGTTTATTAGAACACCCACTCAAAATATTTAATGGAGATAATGATGCTTGGATTGTTTTGGTCATGATAGTTTTTAGTTCACCATTTGTATTATTGCTAATAATTAAACATTACTTTTTTTAGAAAACATTAGTTAAAAGAGAGTTGTTTTTCTTAGAACAAGCAAAGAGAACCGATACTGTCTTAGCGATGCAAAAGAAATTAGAGATTCTAGTTGCAAGAGTCATTGAACTTGAAGAAATAGTGACCACAGTAGCATTGATTTATCGAGAAAAATCGATCAACTGTAAATTTATAGCCTCTGTATATAAAGAGGCAAAATTATACTTTTCTGTAAAGTGAATAACGCTAAACTCTATAACGGTTTAAAACTGGATCTTGCTTAGGTTAAACGGGCATCAAAATTACCCTATCATGATTGCTGTATGATTTATCATCGTAAATTACGACCATAGTCTCTATTTCGATGTTGTAAAACATCATGCATCCTTAGTATTTATTCAGGTATGATTTTAAGGACGCATTATGAAACATCGGCTTGCAAAAAGTGTTGGGTTATCATTACTTTCACCTGTGATCATTGGCAGTGTGTTAGGAGTTTATTATGCATTAACGCTCAATACCGATCCGCTGACTACCTTTTTCCAGTTACTTATGAGTGCGATAGCTAACGCGCATATTGTCGGTTTAACCATGGCTGCTTTTGTAGTACCTGGATATTTATTGATGTACAAGTACGCGAAAGTTAATTATTCGGGAGTACTGACATTAGGTTTACTCGGTGGTGCAATTTTTAGTTACTTACTCAGTGCAACAGGTGGTATGGTCTTTTTAATTAATACCGCGATGTCAGCTTTAGCGGCGGGACTGTTTTTATATGGATTAAGGTTAGGTGCGATAAAACAACAACCTCCTCAATAGAAGAATTATTAACCAAGCTTGCTGAAAAATTAGGGCAAATTGCTTTTTTTGCCCTGAAAAGGTTTCAATTATTGGCGACAAAGAGTACCTTTAGCTACTGTATGTTTGATAAGAAGTAGTTTGGTATGCAAAAGCAAGAATTTTACCAGTCATTAGTTAAACAAACTGAATCGCTAATTACTGGTGAACCTAACATTATTGCCAATATGGCGAATATTAGCGCGCTGTTATTTACGTCACTCGATGATGTAAATTGGGCTGGTTTTTATTTGATGGATTCACCAACTGAATTAGTGCTTGGTCCGTTTCAAGGTAATCCTGCATGTATCCGAATTCCTGTAGGAAAGGGTGTCTGTGGAACTGCCGCTGCAACTGCACAAACTCAACTAGTTGAAGATGTACATGCATTCGCAGGTCATATTGCCTGTGATGCAGCGTCTAATTCTGAAATAGTAATACCTATTCATAAAAATGGTGAAGTATTTGCTGTATTAGATATCGACAGCCCAAGTATTGCTAGGTTTGATGTTGATGATAAGCAAGGTTTAGAAGCACTCGTCGCATGTTTTGAGGCAACTATTGCATGAAAGACTTAGTAAATGTACAGGATTATCTGTTTGCCATCACTGATGTAGGTGATTGGGAAGGGGATGAAGAGCATGTAGCGGAAACGCTCAACGATTTAATTCATATTGCATGGGATCGTCTTCCTGATGACACTGAATGTGAATTAATTGATGAAATAATTAACGGTATTTGGGAACACCTTCGAGGCGATATGGCTGTAATTGAAGCCGACTTTGAAGAGTTGGTCGACTGGGTAACACACTACGTCGATTCGTCCCTTGATGAAAAGATGTGATAAATAGGTTCTAAAATGGAAACCACAAACAAGCTAAAAGATATTAATGAAGTATTGGAATTTTTATACCAAGAATTCCCAGAATGTTTTAAACAAAAAGACGGTATCAAGCCGCTGAAAGTAGGTATCTTTAAAGATATCGCTGAGCGAATTGAAGGTTCTGAAAAAGTAAGTAAGACGCAAGTACGTCAAGCGCTGAGAAAGTATACGTCTAACTGGCGTTATTTAGAAGCTGTTACTAAGTCTGAGTTTCGTATTGATCTTGATGGAAATCAAGGTGCTAAAGTGGAGCAAGAACATATTGATCATGCTCAAAAAGCACTTGAAGAAAGTCGTGCGAAAATGGCTAAACGTAAAAAGTCACAACGTCCACGTAATGATTCAGACACAAAATCTTACAAAAAGAAACCAGGCCAATTCGCTAAACCAGGCGATAAAAACGCTAAAGTTAATACCACACCAGCAAAAGCTGCGCCGGTTAAACGTTCAGGTAAAATTGAACCTTTACCAGCAAGTGAGGTCAAGGTTAATAACAAAGTTAAAGTTAAACTTGGCCAAGCCCTTGTTAATGCAGTAATCACTGAAGTGAACAAAGAAGACGTTCATGTAGAGTTGGTAACTGGCATGCAAGTTAAAACTAAAGCAGACAGCCTGTACATTATTTAAGCTGTATATAAATTAAGGAGTTGTGTATGAGTCAGAAGTTTAAGCTCATTCCGTTAGTTGCCGCCCTGTATTCAGGTTTATTATTTGCATCAGATATTGCTGATGTTAATGATGTAGTTACAGCAAAAGACTTGCCAGTACTTACGCAAGAGAGTCAGCATAGTACGGCTAGCAAACGGGTGACAAACTTATTTACTCGTGCACATTATAAACCAATTCGTTTTGATGACGCACTTTCAAGTAAAGTGTTTGACCGTTATATCGAATCCCTTGATTTTAATAAAAGCGTCTTTTTGGCTGCGGATATTGCCTCATTTGAGCAATACCGCAACCAATTTGATAATGCATTAACGACCGGTAAACTTGATTTTACCTTTGATATTTTCAACCTAAGCATGCAGCGTCGTTTTGAGCGTTATGAGTATTCTTTAAAGTTACTTGAAACACCAATGACCTTTGATAATGCGGATGAATATTACTTTGATCGTGAAGATGCTGATTGGTCACAAACGCAAGCTGAGTTAGATGAGCTTTGGCGTGAACGTGTAAAATATGATGCACTACGATTAAAAATGACCGGCAAAGATTGGCCTGGTATAAAAGAATTATTAACTAAGCGTTATCACAATGCACAAAAACGTTTAGTGCAAACCAATAGTGAAGATGTATTTCAGATAGTAATGAACTCTTTTGCGCGAAGTATTGAAGCACATACCTCCTATTTATCGCCACGCAGAGCTGAACAGTTCAAAATGGACATGGATCTTGAACTAGAAGGTATTGGTGCAGTACTAAGCTACGACGAAGACTACACGGTTATTCGCAGCTTGGTTCCAGGTGGACCTGCTGATAAATCGGAGCAAATTAAAGCTGATGACCGTATTATCGGCGTTGCTCAAGACAAAGAAGAATTTGTTGATGTCATTGGCTGGCGTTTAGATGACGTAGTTGATTTAATCAAAGGACCAAAAGGCACTAAGGTGCGTTTACAATACTTAAAAGGTGCTGATGATCATGGCGCGCCTAAAGTAGTTGAAATTATTCGCGATAAAATTCGCCTCGAAGATAGAGCTGCAAAATCAGAAGTATTCAAAGCAAAATATTCTGATTTAACCAGCAAAATAGGTGTTATTGAGATCCCTGGTTTCTACAACAACTTGTCTAAAGACGTTAAAGTAGAATTGGCGAAATTAAAAGAAGCCAAAGTAGATGGCATTATAATTGACCTACGTCAAAATGGTGGTGGTTCATTATATGAAGCAACACAACTATCTGGTTTGTTTTTTGACCAAGGTCCAGTAGTACAAATTCATACTCTAAATAATCGCATTGAAGAGCAAAAAGACCGTGATGGTGTTACGTTTTACGATGGCCCCTTTACGGTGCTTGTTGATCGTTACAGCGCATCTGCCTCTGAGATTTTCGCCGCAGCGATGCAAGACTATGGTCGAGCAGTAATAATTGGTGAGCAAACGTTTGGTAAAGGCACTGTGCAGCAGCATAAGGGCTTAGGCCGTGCTTACGATTTATACGATAATCCACTTGGCAGTGTGCAATATACGATTGCAAAGTTTTATCGTATCAATGGTGGTAGCACACAGCATAAAGGTGTGATCCCAGATATTTCATTCCCATCAGCAATTGATCCAGCGGAATGGGGCGAAAGCCAAGAGGATAATGCATTACCGTGGGACAGTATCGTACGCGCCAAATATAACTCGGTTGATGACTTACACCCAGCCATTGCTTACTTAAGCAAAGCGCATGCTGAACGCATTAAATCAGAACCAGAGTTTAACTATGTTTTTCAAGATATTACGCGTTATAAAGAAGAGAAAGACCGGAAAACTATTTCTCTTGTAGAAGCGCAGCGTATTAAAGAAAAAGACGATGGTGAAGCGCGTGCATTAGCTCGTACTAATGAAAGGCTTACTCGTTTAGGTGAAAAACCGATTGAGAGCTTGGATGATGCGCCTGATGTCTTAGACGACTTAGATCCATTCCTAGAAGAAGCTGCATTAATTACCCAAGATTATATTAAGTTTGGTCGTGTAGCTAAGAAATAACTTGTTTTACATATTAATAAAAAAGGCGCTTTGGCGCCTTTTTTGCTGCCTAAAACTCTTGATATTGCTATAATTACTGATTAAACGCTGACAAAAGTAAGTAACTTAGTTAGGCTAAGCGTCGCGTCTGTGCTAAAAAATAATAATTAAACGCGCATAAAAATGCGCGTAGGAGTCTCAATTTTGAATTCACAAAAAGAAAAAACCATCCTACAGGCCAGCTTTTTCGATGCCTTGATCCCAATTTCTGTACTGATTTGTTTATTAGGTGCTGCGGTCTATTTATTTGGCGATAGTTCGTCATCAGGGCCGAATCAAATTGCGCTACTGTTTGCTACATTTACAGCTGCACTTATTGGCCTTAAAAATGGCTATACTTGGAAAAAACTTGAACAAGCGATGATAGAGGGGATCACTCTATCTTTGGGCGCTATATTAATTTTGTTAATGGTTGGCGCGCTGATCGGCACTTGGCTGCTGTCAGGCACTGTACCTACGCTTATTTATTATGGTTTACAGGTAATTAATCCTAGTTGGTTTTACGCAGCAAGCTGTTTAATTTGTGGCATTGTAGCAATGAGTATTGGTAGCTCTTGGACCACGGCGGCGACAATAGGTGTAGCGCTACTCGGTGTTGCTACAGGCCTTGGATTAGAGCAAACAGTGACGGCCGGTGCCGTAATATCTGGGGCTTACTTTGGCGATAAACTTAGTCCACTGTCTGAAACAACAAATTTAGCTCCTGCGGTTGTGGGAGCTGATTTATTCGAGCATATTCATCATATGCTATGGACGACTGTACCAAGTTTTGTGATTGCACTAATCATCTTTATTTTTATGGGCTTTAATGCTACAGCGTCAAGTGAGGCTGGGCGTATTGATGAAATAACCGCTATTCTACAACAAAACTTTAATATAGGTTTAGAGATGCTGGTGCCACTGATTGTTTTACTGGTGTTAGCAATTAAAAAAATGCCTGCATTTCCGGCAATTTCAATCGGTGCGGTACTTGGTGCAGTATGGGCAATGATTTTTCAATCAGACCTAATTGCAACACAAATTGATGGCTCTCAGGGGCAAATTGTCGGTTATTTTAAATTGGTTTGGAGTACATTTTTTGATGGCTTTAGTATCCTCACAGGCGATGAAAAAATGGATTCATTACTCAGTGGTGGTGGAATGTCTGGCATGTTAACCACAACGTGGCTGATTATGACGGCATTGATGTTTGGCGCCATTATGGAAAAAACAGGTTTATTAGATATTTTTGTAAAAAGTATTCTTAAAATTGCGAAAAGCACTGGCTCTTTAATTACTGCTACTATTGCGACCTGTATTGGTACCAATGTAATTGCTGCAGATCAGTATATCGCTATTGTGGTCCCTGGTCGGATGTTTAAAGAAGAATATGCAAAGCGTGGTTTGAAACCCGTTAATTTATCAAGAACATTAGAAGATGGCGGGACGATCACCAGTCCCCTGATCCCTTGGAATACCTGTGGTGCATATATGCAAAGTGTATTATTGATCAACCCATTTGATTATGCGCTATATGCATTTTTTAATCTTATAAATCCATTACTAGCTGTTATTTATGCTTACCTAGGCATTAAAATTTTACGTATTAAGCCAAAACAATAGCCATAAATTATACGCTCCTCTGCTAAGAGGAGCCACTTTGGAGTTTCACATGACTGCATTAAAAAAACCTCAAGCACAGTATCTTAAAGATTACCAAGCTCCACCATTTTTAATTGATCACATTGATTTGACCTTCGATTTATTGCCGTTAAACAGCCGTGTTACGAGTATAATGACGATCACGAAAAAAATAGCAGGTGTGGCAGATTTAGTGCTTGATGGCATTGATTTGACGCTGATCTCAATTACTGTAGATAACAACGCATATACAGATTATGACCTACTTGATGAGCAGCTTGTGATCCATAATCTACCAGCGCAATGCCAGCTTACAATCGTTAATGAAATAGCGCCAAAAACTAACACATCTTTAGAAGGTTTATATCTATCTGGCGGTGCATATTGTACACAATGTGAAGCGCAAGGCTTTAGAAAAATAACCTATTATCTTGACCGCCCAGATGTACTTGCAAGCTTTGACGTGACTATTATTGCTGACGAGCAGTTTACTCATTTATTATCAAATGGTAATAAATTAGCGGAAGGTAAATTAGACAATGGCCGTCACTTTGCAAAATGGCAAGACCCATTCAAAAAGCCAAGTTACTTGTTCGCACTTGTTGCAGGGGACTTTGATGTACTTGAAGATACCTTTGTTACGCAAAGTGGTCGTACAATAGATTTAGCCTTGTTTGTTGATAAAGGGAATTTACCGAAAACTCCTCATGCGATGGCATCACTTAAAAAATCAATGCAGTGGGATGAGCAGCGTTTTAATCTTGAGTATGATTTAGATATTTACATGATCGTTGCTGTGGATTTTTTCAATATGGGCGCGATGGAAAATAAAGGTCTGAATATTTTCAACTCTAAATGTGTGTTGGCTAATCAAGAAACCGCCACTGATAAAGATTATCACACCATAGAGTCAATCGTTGGCCATGAGTATTTTCATAATTGGACAGGAAACCGAGTGACTTGTCGTGATTGGTTTCAACTGTCGTTAAAAGAAGGCTTAACAGTTTTTCGTGATCAAGAGTTTAGCAGTGATTTAGGCTCGCGGGCACTGAATCGTATTGATGCGGTTAAAGTAATGCGTACTCATCAATTCAGTGAAGATGCCGGTCCTATGGCACATCCGATCCGTCCTGAACAAGTGATTGAGATGAATAACTTCTATACAGTAACTGTGTATGACAAAGGCGCTGAAGTTATCCGTATGATGCACACGTTATTGGGAGAAGAAAAGTTCCAGCAGGGCATGGCACTTTATTTTCAGCGTCATGATGGGCAAGCCGTCACCTGTGATGATTTTGTTGCGGCCATGAGTGATGCCTCAGGTATCGATTTAACTCAGTTTAAACGTTGGTATAGCCAAGCTGGCACACCACGGCTAATCGTAAAACAAGAGTTTGATAAGCTCAATGGTACTTTTTCACTGCATATAGAGCAGCTGGCACCGCTTAATCAGCCAGAAAATGCGCCATTACATATCCCATTTGCTATCGAGCTACTTGATCAACAGGGCGAGTCTGTCCCTTTACAGTTTGAAGGACAGCCACTTGATCATGTCTTAGATGTCACAACAGCGCAGCAAACGTTTAGCTTTGATGGTTTAACCGCGAAGCCTGTAGCGGTGCTACTAGAGGATTTCTCTGCGCCGTGTATTGTTGAGCAACAAAATACAGCCACTGAATTATTACACATTATGCGCTTTGCGCGCAGTGACTTTTCGCGTTGGGATGCTCAACAACAATTGTTCATTGGGGCGGTTAAAGGGGCCATTATAACACCTGAAAATAATCAATTGGATCCAGCAATTATTACTGCATTACGTAGTTTATTAGTTGATCAGGAGGGAGATTTAGCTTTAATTGCTGAATTATTAAAGCTGCCTAGTTTTGATACCCTCGCAGCTGAGTTTAATGTGATCCCTGTGGATCAATTGGTTGCGGTGACAAATCAGTTTGAGTTACAAATTGCTCAGCAACTGCGTAGTGAGTTCTTAGACTGTTATCAAAGTTTAATTGATGACGGCTCTGTAAGTGCAACAGCTGTCGCTATACGTGCATTAAAAGGTATGTGCTTGCATTATTTGGCAAAAATTAATGAGCTTGATATCAATCAACTTCTTGTTAGTACTGCTAATTCACACAATATGACCAATGTACTCGCCGCGCTCAGTGCAGTGGTAAAAGCTGATAATCCATTAGCAAAAGAGTTGTTAAACCAATTTGACAGTCAGTGGCGCCATGATGTGTTAGTGATGGATAAGTGGTTTGCATTGCAAGCAATGCAAGGTGGCGATGACGCCATTAGTAATATCAAAAAGTTATATGATCACCCTTGTTTTGATTTTTCAAACCCAAACCGTGTCAGGGCACTAGTGGGCAGTTTTAGTCATTTTAATACCGCACAGTTTCACCGTGAAGATGGTACAGGTTATCAATTGCTAGGTGACTTACTAGTTAAGCTTAATGCAATCAACCCCCAAAATGCATCACGTATGTTAACGCCATTTATGTCATGGCGCAGATATGATGAGGTACGTTCAGTTGCAATCAAAGCTCAGCTGCAACGCCTAGCTTTGCTTGATAATTTAAGTGATGACTTGTTTGAAAAAGTTGATAAAGCACTACAATAAATTATGATCGAATATTATTTTTTACTGAACTTAACCTACAAGCAGTGCATGGATTACTACGAAGGTAAGTATACATCAGTTCAAGTAATTGAAGATGGTGGCAAAAAAGTACGTTTTGCCGCCAGCCATTTGCGTCCTTTTATTTCCTCTTTAGGGGTAAGAGGGCGCTTTCGACTTTTGCTTACTCCAGAGTATAAATTTTTACGTTTGGAGCGTGTTGCCTAAAACAATATTTTAAAATAATCACTTATAATATTGTTTTTTTGTTAATTCGATTTGTCCTATTGTTAATTTACGTGTATAAATTATCTGGTAGGACGTCTTACCATTAGGTTAACGTCAACTAAACAGAAAAATTATGACCGATTGAACGCGTTCTATTTGTAATTTCTTTATTTCGCTTCTATCGTTACGACTACACTAAAAACAATAACTTGATCACAAAATTACCCGCGACAGGGGGAACACACAATGATAAGAAGATCGCTTTTTGTTAAAAATAAACTAGTACTAGGCATCGCAGCCGCTACTTTAGGGTTATCAGCAGCACACACACAGGCTGCAACGTTTGAGGCTGGAGGGTTTGATATAACCTTCGACTCTGCTTTTTCTTATGGACAAAGTATCCGTGTTGAAGACCGAAACTTTAACTTAATAGGTAAAAGTAATAACCCGTCTTTTGATTGGACAGGTTATAACTCTGTATTAAATCCAATTTATTCAGCGCAAGATGTCTGGGCCCAACCTGGCTCTTACTCTAATAACGGCGACGCTGGTGATTTGAACTTTGATAGCGGTGAATCTTTTTCAAAGCTGTTGAAAGGGACGCATGATTTATCTATCAACAAAGATAACTATGGTCTATTTACTCGATTTATGTATTTTTATGATTTTGAATTGATGGATGGCGATCGTGCCTATGTTAATCCAACTTCAGGGCAAGGAGTTGATCCTTGTGATGATAAAGACACAAAGAAACAAAGCTGCGCAGATATTCGTCTATTAGATGCTTACGTATGGGCTAACTTTGATTTAAATGACGGCAATAACCCACTTTCTATTCGTCTAGGGCAACAAGTCATAAACTGGGGAGAAAGTACATTAATTTCTCACGGTATTAACGTAAATCCGGTCGATATTGATCGGTTAAAAGCGCCAGGTGCAGAGCTTAAAGAAGCTTTTATTCCAGTTGGTATGTTATGGGCATCTTTAGGGATCACTGAAAATGTGACTTTGGAAGGCTTTTACCAATACCAATGGCATGAAACACGTTTACCTGCAGCTGGAACGTATTTTTCAACCAATGACTTTGCCGCTGAAAATGGTTATCAGCAAAATGTACAGCTTGGTTTTACCTCCAACCCAGATATCGATTTAGCGTTTTTAACTGATAGCTTAAATAATTTGATGACTACCTTTGGTCAAGCTGCTGCCGCTAAAGGGATCGACCCTGCAAGTCCCGCAGGGCAAGCATTATTGGCACAAACTTATCTGGCATACCCTACTAAAGTCGCTCTTAAAGGCAAAGGGGATGATGGTAAAACTGAACCTGATGATGGTGGTCAATATGGTTTACGTTTAGGTATGTTCTTACCAGATTTTTATGACACTGAAGTTGCACTTTACCATGTAAACTACCATAGCCGCCGTCCTCTTATTTCAGGTCGCGTATCTAACTTTACACAAGCGTCACTGGCCCAAGATTTAGCCATGTTAGCAACGACTAAAATCACCTCTGACAATGTCTCTGATTTAAAAGCATTTGCTAAAGCAACCAATGAGTATCCAGAAGATATTAAATTGTATGGGTTAAGCTTTAATACATCAATTGGTGAAACGGCGTTTGCTGGTGAGTTCACCTTCCGTGAAGACGAACCACTACAAATCGATGACGTAGAATTGCTTTATGCTGCTATGCCTGAGCAATTAGCGTTAGCGGGACTTCGTCCTGAGTTTGCCGGTATTTCACAAATGAGTCAGGGTAACGCAGTTAGTGTTGTAGGCCCTGGGGAATTAGCAAAAGGTTATATTGAGCGTAATACTAGCCAATTGCAGTTTACAGCAACACATTTATTTGGCCCATCACTGGGTGCAGATAGCTGGGCTGTAGTGGGTGAAATTGGCGGCGTGCGCATAAATAATATGCCTGAATACGATGAAATGCGTTTAAATGTTTCAGGCACTGGTCGAAGCGGTATTATGACCGGCCCTAATGCAGATGATTACTCAACACTTCATATGGCTTTGTCTAATGGCCCCGAACAAAAAGAGTTTGCGACAGCATCATCATGGGGATATCGCTTAATTGCTAAAGGCGATTATTACAACTTCTTTAAAGGAGTTAATTTTTCACCTCGCTTTGTTTTCTCACATGATGTAAATGGTAACACACCAGACCCGATGTTCTTGTTTATTGAAGATCGCAAGTCACTTGGAGTGACAGCCAACTTTAATTATCAAAATGCATGGTCATTTGACTTTAGCTACAACTCTTTCTGGGGTGGCGGAGATACCAATACTTTCTCAGACCGTGATTTTGTTTCTTTTAATATTAAATATTCAATTTAAGGGTATCATGATGATAAAAAAACCTACCCTCATTGCACTAACGCTATGTAGTTTATTTTCTACAACAGCGGTCGTTGCAAAAATGACGAGCGAAGAAGTTGCGCGCTTAGGTGCAGATCTAACCCCATTAGGTGCTGAAAAAGCGGGTAATGCTGATGGCTCAATTCCGGCATGGACAGGTGGTATTACTAAAGCACCGGCAGGTTATACGCCAGGAATGCATCATCCAGATCCGTATGCTGACGACAAAGTACTTTTCACCATTGATAAATCAAATGTTGATAAATACAAAGCAAATTTAAGTCCTGGTCAAGTAGCTCTTTTTGAAGCGTATCCAGATACGTTTAAAATGAACATCTATACTACTCATCGCAGTGCTTCAAACCCACAGTTTGTCTATGATGCAACAAAACAATACGCACCAACTGCAGAGTTGATTGAAGAAGGTAATGGGATAAAAAATACTGCTATTGGCATTCCTTTTCCTATTCCAAAAACTGGCTTAGAGGCAATTTGGAACCATTTATTACGCTACCGTGGTCTGTCAATTGAGCGTTTTGGCGGTCAAGCGGCTCCAACAGCCTCAGGTTCGTATAATATGGTTGGCTTTGATGAGCAACTGTTAGTTAAGTACTCAGATCCAAAAGCAACACCTGCAGAGTTACAAGAATCTAATATTTTGTTTAAATTTAAACAAAAAGTCACCGAACCTGCGCGTTTAGCTGGCACGGCGCTATTAGTTCATGAAACCATGGACCAAATTTTAACTCCACGACAAGCGTGGACTTACAATTCTGGCCAGCGTCGTGTTCGTCGCGCGCCTAATGTTGCTTATGATGCACCAGGAACAGCAGCTGATAGCTTGCGTACAACCGATGATTTCGATATGTTTAACGGTTCGCCAAACCGCTATACATGGACGCTCAAAGGTAAGCAAGAGCTTTATGTACCATACAATAGTTATAAGCTACACAGTGATAAGTTACAGTATGACGATATTCTGATGGCCGGTCACATCAACCCGGAACATGTGCGTTATGAAAAACACCGTGTTTGGGTTGTAGAAGCAGATCTGAAAGGCGACACTCGTCATATTTATAAGAAGCGCGTATTTTATATTGATGAAGATAGCTGGCAAGTTCAAGTGACGGATATCTATGATAACCGTGACCAAATGTACCGTGTAGCGATGGCTCATACAATTAACTATTACGATGCGCTCACTAACTGGAGTACGTTAGACGTTTACTACGATTTGAATTCACGCCGTTACCTAGCGATTGGTTTAGATAACCAAGAGAAAATGTATGATTTCTCACAATCGTTTAATGATAATGAATTTACCTCAAGTGCACTGCGCCGCGAAGGTCGTTAATACACTCTAAGCACCTGGAATTATCTAGGTGCTTTTTTATTATTTCAAATCGCGTTTGTCACTCTGACACGCACTGGGTCATGACACTAACCGAGTCCCCCGACTGCACGTTATATACCGACAAACACATTCTTTTCAAGGCGATTTTAATTTATGAAGTACATGCTTTATGCAGGTCTTGCCGCTGTGGCGAGCCTTTCAACTCTTTCTATTGCAGCTGAACCACTTGCTGCAATTGTCGCAACTAAAGCAGATAAAACCCTGTTGACTGATATTGAATACACAGGAAAGCAACTGGTCGCTGTCGGAAAACATGGCACTATAATTACAAGCAGTAATGCAAAAAATTGGCAACAAGCGAGCGTTCCAACGCAAGTGTTATTAACGGCGGTTGCCTTCAGTGGCAGTGAACTTGGTTGGGCTTGCGGGCATGATGCGACTATTATTCATACTAATGATGGTGGTGCAAACTGGCAGTTGCAACAGGTGAACACGCAATTAGATAAACCTTGCTTAGATATTTTATTTACCAGTGAACTTCACGGCTTTGCTGTGGGTGCCTATGGTATGTTTTATGAAACCAGTGATGGTGGCAAACATTGGCAAAAGCGTTTTCTGGATTCTTTATTATTTGCAGATGATAGAGATTACTTAAATGATTTAAAAGAATCAGATCCACAAGGCTATGAAGCCGAAACTGCATCAATATTGCCGCACTTTAATCGTATTGTCACAACAAAAGATAAACTTATGTTAGTGGGCGAAATGGGTTTGTTAGCGCACAGTACAGACAACGGAAAAACATGGCAACGCGATGAAGAAATCTACCAGGGTTCCTTTTTTGCTTATGCCAGCGATGAACAAGGGCAAGAAATAGTTGCGGGTTTAAGAGGCAATATTTTTAGCCGTCAGGTAGGTGAGCAATGGCAACCAATAAGTAATAATAAAACCGCCACAATCAATAGTATTATCGCTAGCGGTGATAATCAATGGTTGTTACTTGCCAACAGCGGTGTGATTTTCCACTATAAAAATAATCAACTTACTATTGAGCAGTTAGCGGATGGTAAAGCAATTCTTGATGCCGTTATTTTTGAAAATCAATTGGTTATGGCATCAGAAAATGGCATTAAAGTGAAGGGGATGGCTCCATAATGCACACAATCGTCAATTTTTTAGAGAAAGCAGTTTTTCGTCATCGATTAATGATGGTGATAAGTTTTATTTTAATAACATGTTTTTTAGGTTTTAAAGCCACACAAATCCAACTTGATGCTTCATTTAATAAAAATATTCCACTTAATCATGATTATATGAAAGTGTATTTAAAGCATGAAAAGCAATTTGGTGGCGCAAATAGTATTTTGATCTCAGTGTGTGATGATAGCGGTGATATTTTTAATCCTGAGTTTATCACCCAATTAAAAGCCGTTCATGATCAGTTATATTTTATTCCTGGGGTGAATCGTCCGTTAGTGAATTCAATTTTTTCACCCAGTGCACGTTTTGTCGAAGTTGTTGAAGACGGCTTTGCGGGTGGGCCAATTATTCCCGCCAATTTTACTGCTGATCAACGAGGTTTAGCGGTTGTTAAAGAGAATATCGAAAAAGCGAAAGTCGTAGGCAGGATGATTGCCTCTGATTATTCGTGTGCGATGGTAACCGCGCAGTTGATGGAAACTGATCCGCAAACGCAAGAAAAATTAGATACGTTAGCGTTTGCACAAAAGCTAGAAAGCGAAATTCGAGAGCCATTGAGCACTGATAAAGTAAGTATCCACATTATTGGTTTTGCCAAAATGGCCGGTGATATTGCCGAAGGTGCGAAAGGGGTTGTGTTATTTTTTGCTATTGCTATCGCGTTTACTTTCATCATGGTGTGGTTATTTTGCGGCAGCATCAAGCTCACTATTTTACCTATAGCCTGTTCAATTATTGCCGTGGTTTGGCAGTTGGGGATATTGTCGAGCTTAGGCTTTGGTCTAGATCCAATGTCGATTCTAGTACCATTCTTAGTGTTCGCAATCGGCGTAAGTCATGGCGTACAGATGATCAATGCAATAGGTAAAAAAGTCGCCGAAGGAAGCAGTAATACGCGTCTTTGCTGTCAGGCTAGTTTTAGATCGCTGTTAATACCCGGTGGTATTGCATTGCTGTCAGACACGGTCGGCTTTTTGACGTTACTAACCATAGATATAGGTATAATTCGTGAACTGGCTATCACAGCAAGTTTAGGTGTGGCTGTTATTATTTTTACTAATTTGATTTTATTGCCAGTATGGGCATCGTATATGCGCTTTGAAAACACAGTTCATATTCAATCAGGCAACAGCGAAAAACCAAACTTACTTGATTCAATTCGTGATCTGTTAGTCAAAGCCACGGATCCAAAATGCGCGAAAATCATTATTGGCTGCACCTTAGTATTGTTTGCTGTAGGTTATTGGCAAGCAGGGAAAATGCATATCGGCGATTTACATGCAGGTGCACCGTCATTGCATCAAGATGCCCGTTATAACCAAGATACCTTTTTAATATCGGACAAATATACAATTTCATCCGATATTCTAAAAGTGATTGTCGAAGCTTACCCTGCAGCATGTACAGAGCACGACGTAATGGAGCGCATTAGTCGTTTTCAATATAAAGTTGAAAACTTAGCAGGTGTTCAATCAGCAGTATCCCTAAGCTCAGTAGCGCAGTCGGTTAATGCCGGGTATAACGAAGGTAATTTAAAATGGCAAAGTTTGCCTCGTAATACAGCAAGTTTGGTGCAATCTACCTCACGAGTCGAAACCAGTACCGGTTTACTCAATGGTGATTGTTCAGTTATGCCAGTGATTATCTTTTTAGATGATCATAAAGCGCAGACCATTGAACATATCATTGCCAGTGTTAAGCAATTTGCCATTGAAGAACAAACCGATATGCTGCAGTTTAAGTTGGCCTCAGGGCCTGTCGGCGTCATGGCTGCGACGAATGAATCAGTTTCTGCTGCACAATTACCAATGATGTTATACGTTTATGGTGCAGTTATTATTTTATGCTTGATTAGCTTTAAGAGTGTAAAAGCGACCATAGCGGTAGTGTTACCCTTGTATATTGTATCGACTCTTGCGCAAGCTTTAATGGTACAACTTGAAATCGGTCTGACGGTTTCAACGTTGCCAGTGATTGCACTAGGTGTAGGTATTGGGGTGGATTATGGGATTTATATTTTGTCATCGATGATGGGGCAATTAAAGCAAGGTGTTGCCTTACCAGTGGCGTATCGTAATGCACTCGTTGAGCGTGGTAGTGCGGTGTTATTTACCGGTATCACGTTAGCTATTGGTGTGAGCACCTGGATTTTCTCTGATCTTAAGTTCCAAGTGGACATGGGAATATTGTTAACCTTCATGTTTTTAGTCAATATGCTTGGCGCAGTATTACTTTTACCAGCAATTGGTAGTTTGATCTGGACTGACCAGAAAAAATAATGTGAATAATTTTGCTCCTAAATGGCCTGTAAAGGCCATTTATATCTATAATTTGTGAATAGATGACCAAATAGCTGAAATGCTTAAAATGTTTTCATCGAAAGGGCTGTTTATTAATTTTAAAAGGGTTAGAATTTGCCTGACTCCACACAATAAATTGCTGTACAAATTTTCCATCTAAGTAGGTGGTATAGATTTAAGGAACATGTAATGACACGAAATGAAGGGCAAGCCTCGGTTATCTTAGATAATGTCTGTAAGCTGATCCAGAAAAAAGTTCACGCTGATAATGTGTTACTCGTTGAGAAATTCGCCAAATCCTTGTACAGCAATATGTCTAAAGAAGATTTGGCACATCGCAATGATAGTGACTTATATGGCGCTGCACTTAGCCTATGGAACTCGCTAGAAAAAAATACCTCTGATGATGCGGTGATCCGCGTTTTCAATCCTGAAGTAGCAAAAGATGGCTGGCAGTCATCACACACAATCGTCGAAATTATCGCTAAAGATATGCCATTTTTAGTTGATTCTGTTCGTATGGCGATGACCCGCGAAAATATCGCATCTCACTTGCTATTACACAGCCCACTTAAGATTCAACGCGATAAAAACGCTAAAATTTCAGCTTTATCAAATTTAAAAGCCGAACAAGAGTCTAGCTCTACAAAAACAGTGTTTTTTATCGAAATTGATCGCCAAACAGATTCTTCAGTGATTGACTCGTTCAAAAAAGAGCTTGAGTCAGTGTTGAACGATGTGTCTACTGCGGTAGAAGATTGGCAACCAATCCGCAAAAAGTTAATTGCGGTCAGTAAAGAATTACCAAAACGTAACCATAACAACAATGCAAGTGAAGTTGCAGAGACTGTTGAATTCTTAGATTGGTTAGTAAAAGATAATTTTACATTAATGGGTTATCGCCAATACGATTTGTCGCCAGTACAAGGCGATTACCAGCTCAAAGGTAAAATCGAGGGTAGCTTAGGTTTAATGAAAAATTCAACCGAAGAGCATTCTCGCCTATTATCTGAATTACCAGAAGTTGCCCGTCAAGAAGCCCGTAGCAATAACTTGTTGATCCTTACTAAAACTAACTCGCTATCACGCGTACATCGCCCAGCTTACATCGATTATGTTGGTATTAAGCGTTTTGATGATGAGGGGAATGTGATTGGCGAAGACCGTTTCATCGGGTTGTTTTCATCAAGTTTTTATAACAACAGCGCTGCTGATGTGCCGGTTTTAAAAAGTAAAATAAATCGCATTATGGAAATGTGTGATTTTGCCAAAGGCACTCATGCTTATAAAGCGGTGTTAAATATTCTTGAAACCTATCCGCGTGATGAACTTGTTCAGGCCCGTGAAAGCGAGTTACTTGAAGTTGCAATGGGTGTTTTACAAGTACAAGAGCGCGATATGTGTCGCTTATTTGTGCGTAAAGATGCTTATGGTCGTTTTTTCTCTTGCATGGTCTATGTACCGCGTGAGCGTTATAACACAGCGCTGCGCCGTGAAACACAAGATATTTTAGGCAATGCATTTAATTCAGACGATAAAGTCGAATTTACTACCTTCTTCTCTGAGTCTACACTGGCGCGTACTCATTATACCGTGCGTGTGACTGACAACAATATAGAATATAACGTGAAAGACATCGAAAATAATTTAGTAGAAGCCGCTCGTACTTGGGAAGATAAATTACAATCAGCACTGTTAGAGTCTGCTGGTGAAGCACGTGGTAACGAATTAAACCGCAAATATTGTAATGCGTTTGCTCGTTCTTACAAAGATGAAGTACTCCCAAGTGCCGCTGTTGTTGATATTGAAAAGCTTGAACTATTGAATGACGATAACAAGCTTGAAATGTTGTTTTACCGTCCGCAAGAAGAAGCGAACAGCAACATTGTACGTTTGAGCTTATTCCACAAAGATGAGCCAATCCATTTATCAGACGTTATGCCAATGCTTGAAAACTTTGGCTTGCGCGTCATTGGTGAAACGCCTTATTCGGTTAAAACCAGCGATGGCCGTATCAACTGGATCATGGATTTCTCAATGCTACTTGATAGCAAAGGTATTGCAGATTTCGATAAAGTATCAGCACGTTTTCGTGCCGCACTTACTAGTGTGTGGAGTAACCGTTTAGAAAATGACGGCTTTAACCGTTTAGTGCTAATGGGTGGCTTAACTGGTCGCGAAGCGTCAATTTTACGCGCTTATGCAAAATACATGCGCCAAGTTGGGGTTACTTTCTCGCAAACCTACATCGAGAGCACATTAGCTAATTACCCGCACATTGGTTCGCAAATTGTTAATTTATTTGCTAAAAAGTTCTCTGTTAAAAGCCCTGCTAGTGTTAAAACGCTTGATAAGCTAATTGCACAAATTTATGTAGAACTTGAAAACGTTGCTAACTTAGATGATGACCGTATTATTCGTTTATACGTCGATATGATCATTGCTACGCTGCGTACTAACTACTTCCAAAAAGATGACATAGGTCAGTTTAAGTCTTATGTGTCGTTCAAAGTAAATCCAAGCTTAATTCCAGATATGCCATTGCCATTACCGGCATTTGAAATATTTGTTTATTCTCCACGTGTAGAAGGTGTGCATTTACGTGGTGGTAAAGTTGCGCGTGGTGGCCTGCGTTGGTCAGACCGTCGTGAAGACTTCCGTACGGAAGTACTTGGTCTAGTTAAAGCACAACAAGTAAAGAATACAGTTATTGTACCTGTAGGCTCAAAAGGCGGCTTTGTTTGTAAACAACTGCCAACGGATCGTGACGCATTCTTCAAAGAAGGCCAAGAGTGTTACAAAATCTTCATTCGTGGTTTATTAGATATCACAGATAACATTATCCAAGGTGAAATTGTGCCGCCGGTTGATGTAACTCGTCATGATGAAGATGATGCATATTTGGTTGTAGCAGCTGATAAAGGTACAGCTACTTTCTCTGATATTGCCAATGGCATTGCCAATGAATATAACTTCTGGCTAGGTGATGCATTCGCATCAGGTGGTTCAGTAGGTTATGACCATAAGAAAATGGGTATTACAGCCAAAGGTGCATGGGAATCGGTTAAACGTCATTTCCGCGAAATGGACATTGATACACAAACAACTGATTTTACGGTAGTTGCAATTGGTGATATGGCTGGGGATGTATTTGGTAATGGTATGTTGTTATCCAAGCATATCCGTTTACAAGTGGCATTTAACCACATGCATATCTTTGTTGATCCAAACCCAGATTCAGCAACGTCTTACCCAGAGCGCGAGCGCCTATTTAACTTACCTCGTTCATCGTGGGAAGACTACAACAAAGACTTGATTTCAGCGGGCGGCGGGGTGTTCTCACGTGCGGCTAAATCAATCACTTTAACGCCAGAAATGAAAAAAATGTTGGGCACTAAAAAAGCCAGCATGACACCAAACGAGTTGATCAAAGCATTCTTAATGATGGAATTCGATCTATTATGGAATGGCGGTATTGGTACTTACATCAAGAGCAGTAAAGAAAGCGATGCAGATGTAGGCGACCGTGCAAATGACGCCCTACGTATCAATGGTAGTGAGCTTGGTGCAAAAGTACTCGGTGAGGGTGGCAACTTAGGTGCAACCCAATTAGGACGTATTGAATTTGCTGCTAAAGGCGGTCGCGTTAATACTGACTTCATCGATAACGTAGGTGGTGTTGCGTGTTCTGATAACGAAGTAAATATCAAAATTTTACTTAATGGTTTAGTTACAGCCGGTGATTTAACGCGTAAACAACGTGATGAACTACTGTATTCAATGACCGATGAAGTTGCACAACTGGTACTGAAAGATTGTTATCGCCAAACGCATACACTGTCAATTACGCAATCAAAAGGCTCATCAACGCTTAAAGAAAAAGTACGCTTTATTCATGCCCTTGAAAAAGATGGCAAGTTAAATCGTGCAATTGAATTTATTCCAAGCGATGAAGAGTTGGCAGAACGCGCTGCAGCGGGTAAAGATTTAACTCGCCCAGAGTTATCTGTGCTTGTGTCGTACGCTAAAATGGTACTTAAAGAGTCACTCGTGACTGACGACATCACAGAAAATCCATATTATCGTCAGCTATTAGTGAAGTCTTTCCCTTTACCACTACGTGAAAAGTTCAATACTGCGATGGATAATCACCCACTGCGTAAAGAGATTATTGCTACTAAATTAGCTAATAATATCGTTAACGATATGGGTCTGAACTTCATGGTACGTATGCATGAAGAAACTGGCGCAAACGAAGCTGAAATAGCGTTATGTTACTCTGTTGCAAGTGAAGTATTCCAAATGCGTGATACTTGGTCTGCAATTGTTGATCTTGATAACAAGATCCCAGCCGCAGTGCAAACTGAAATGTTGTATCAGTTACGTCGTACAGTACGCCGAGCAACACGTTGGTTCTTACGTCATCGCAATAAAGCGCAAAATATTGAGCAAACAATTGCCTTCTTTGCACCGACCTTCGCTGATTTAAGTGCAAACTTAACTAACTACATGGTTGAAAAAGAAAGTGAACGTTTATCTGCTGCCGCAGACAAGCTTATTGAAAGTGCAGTGCCAGCTGAGCTTGCAACACGTATTGTATCGCTCTCTAGCTTGTTCTCAGTAATGGACTTAGCAGAAGTTGCTGCAAATTCAGGGCGTAGTATTGATATGGTATCTAATACCTACTTCAAACTAGGTGCACGGATGGGACTGCATTGGTTCCTTGACCAAATTACTCATCAGCCGGTGGCGAATCATTGGCAAGCATTGGCCCGCGCTTCATACCGTGAAGAGCTTGATTGGCAACAACGTACACTATCTGAAGTTGTTTTAAATAACTTTGCTGGTGATAACAAAGATGTTGACGGTCAAATTGATCAGTGGATGGACAGCCAAGATTTATTACTACAACGCTGGAAGCAAATGTTAGCTGAATTTAAGACTTCACAAAGTCATGATTTTGCTAAGTTCTCAGTTGCATTACGTGAACTTATGCTACTTAGTCATAACTGTGATACATCTGCAAAATAAGCAATTGATACTGACTGATTATTTTCCCACATGAAAATAATGAGTTAATCGTTAAAATTGTTATACAATACCCCAGCCTAGTCTGGGGTATTTTTTTATTAAGAGGATTATTTCATGTTTTACGATCTTGCTCGCCGTTTTATGTTCACCCGTGATGCGGAATGGGCCCATGAATTTGCACTTCATAACTTACGCCGTTTTAACAATACCCCATTCAGTGCTGCATGGTCGCAATCAGTGGCAGATCGTCCAGTCGAATTTTTAGGTTTACAGTTTAAAAACCCAGTAGGATTAGCAGCTGGCCTTGATAAAAATGCAGAATGTATTGATGCGTTTGCAAAGATGGGTTTTGGCTTTATTGAGGTAGGTACTGTGACACCTCGTCCACAAGTCGGTAATGACAAGCCGCGTATTTTCCGTCTGCCAGAGTCAAATGCAATTATCAATCGTATGGGCTTTAATAATAAAGGTGTTGATAACCTAATTAATAACGTTAAGGCTGCTAAATACGACGGCATTCTAGGTATCAATATTGGTAAGAATAAAGATACCCCAAATGAACAAGGTAAAGACGATTACATCCACTGTATGCGTAAAGTGTTTGAACATGCCTCATATATTACTGTCAATATCTCATCACCAAATACGCCTGGACTTCGTGATCTGCAATATGGTGCTGCACTGGATGATCTATTGCAAAGCCTTAAAAATGAGCAGCTTGATTTGATCGCCAAACATAATAAACAAGTGCCAATGCTAGTAAAAATTGCTCCAGACCTTGATGCTGTGCAAATAGCTCAAGTTAGTGAATCATTATTAAATAACAACATCGATGGTGTAATAGCGACGAATACTACCTTAGAGCGCGCTGCGGTGCATGGACAACAATATGCTGATGAAGCCGGAGGCCTGTCAGGTCAGCCAGTACGTGAGCGATCCACTCATGTAGTGCAAGAATTAAAACGTTTAACCGCAGGTAAGTTGCCGATCATTGGAGTGGGCGGAATTGATGATGCAGCCAGTGCGAAAGAAAAATTATCAGCAGGTGCAGATCTTGTACAGGTATACACTGGATTTATATATAAAGGACCGCAATTGGTAAAAACGATCCTGCAAGGCTTATAAGGATCCGTTATTTAAGCTTTTGATCGTTCAATAAATGTTCTAAAGAAATATATATTAATTGGTCAAAAGCCGCTATACTACAATATTCATAAGATTAATTAGTAAGGGCGTAGGGAACGCATGTTACAAGCATCAAAGCAGTGGAAATGGATTGCTTGTCCAGTAAGAAATCGTTTATTGATCGATTTAGATCAAGATATGCAGCTGTGCACGCCTTATAAACTACGTCAACTCACCGATGCTATTTTAACCCAACCTAACTTTAGTTTAGAAGATGCCGCCTTTTATCAGCAGGTTTACCAATATCTTGCTGGATTTAATCTATGGAATGGCGCGCAGCTATGTCAAATTGCGCTAAATGCGACAGCAGCTAAATTTTATTTAAAGCCAATGCTGGCAAAAAGTTGGTTTTTCGAACCCTACAAAGGCAATGAGCCCAGTATAGAAGCAGTTATAAAATTGCAAACTAGCGAACAAAGTGGTGAGTTTTTGATTGTTGACCACTGTAAAGAAGCCTCTTTATGCATTTGTCTATCTGAGCATTTTAAGCTTGATGAAAACTTAAGCCTTAATCAATTTGAAGCTATTCGTATACTTAACAATCGTGTCCATCCAATTTATAACCACGCACAAAACAGTAAAACAGCCTAGCATATTTTTTATAGTTCCTTTGTTTATCGCGTGTTTGTCTCCCAACCTATGTTATAATCCCGCGCAATTAGCTATTAAGGGTTATTACTTTGCATTTTATCGCACTTACTTCTATCGGAATCGAAAATTTATTGGTTGATGAACTTACTGACATTGGCGCTACGGTGACCAAACAAACAGTTGGTTCTGTGCGTTTTGACGCCGACACTACATTAGCACAAAAGGTCTGTTTAATGAGCCGCTTCGCGACACGAGTGCTGATGTTGATCGAAGAGAAAGAGGGCGTAAATAATAAAGAAAGCCTTTACAATTTTGCTCGCTCACAGCCTTGGCAGGAATGGTTTGGTCCAACGCAAACTTTTGCAGTCGACTTTAATGGTACCAACGACTCACTTAAAAATACCCAGTTCTCAGGTTTAGTGATCAAAGATGCGATTGTTGATTATTTTAATGATTTATTTGAACAGCGGCCAAACGTTGATAAACAAGATGCCAATGTACGCGTTGTTGCGCGTTTATCGCGTCAAGGTGTGGCCATGTATATCGATTATTCAGGACCGCGTTTATCTGAACGTGGTTATCGAGAAGGTCAAGGTAAGGCACCTATTAAAGAGCATTTAGCGGCAGCACTGATCAAACGCAGCGGTTGGCTTGACAATGTTCAACAGCCGCTATTTGATCCCTGCTGTGGTGCAGGCACTATTTTGATTGAAGCTGCTGGCATGGCGCGTAATGAAGCGCCAGGTTTATTCCGTGAGGGATTTGCATTTGAGCGCTTACCAAGTTTCCGTATTGCTAAATACAAAGAGTTAAAAGAGCAGCTTACAGCACAAATTACAGATCCTAAACTATGGCTTATTGGCCATGACAATGACGCTAATGTACTAAGCAAAGCAGTAGATAATGCTCGTAGAGCTGATCTAGGTGATGTGATCAAGTTTAAACAAAGCGATGCAACTAAGCTTACCTCAGTGGCAAAATTACCAGGTGTGGTTATTTCAAATTTACCGTATGGTGAACGTATTGGTTCGATGGCTGAGTTGGTAAGTTTACACAGTGCTTTAGGTACAGGCTTTAAAAAACATTTTAATAACTGGAAACTTGCCCTACTAGGCATGGATGAGAGTTTATTTAAATTATTAAAGCTGGTGAAACTCAAGCGTTATAAATTTAAAAATGGTCCACTTGATGTGGTACTTAATTTATATCAACTTGATGACAAACAAGTCAGCCAAACAACTGAAGATAAGCCTGCATTGAACTTTGAAGGTTCAATGTCGTTTGCTAATCGGGTTAAAAAGAATAAGCAAGGCCTGAAAAATTGGCTCAAACAAAATGATGTGCAGGCCTATCGTGTCTACGATGCTGACATTCCTGAATACAATGTAGCCGTTGATATTTATGGTGATTCAGCGGTAATATTTGAGTACGCTGCGCCGAAAGAAATTGACGATGTAACAGCGCACAAACGTTTACAAGACGTGATTTCGTTAACCTCACAGCAGCTCAATATCGCACCTGGAAATATTGCTGTAAAAGTACGTAAAAAGCAAAAAGGTGAAGAGCAATACACACCAATGGCTAAGCAAAATCGTACTCAAGTGGTTGAGGAGTTTGGCGCGAAGTTTAAAGTCAATTTATTTGATTACTTAGATACTGGCTTGTTTTTAGACCACCGTCTTGCTCGTCGTTATATCCAAGAAAATGCCAAAGATAAACGCTTCTTGAATTTATTTGCCTACACAGGGACAGCCTCTGTACATGCAGCTCTGGGTGGCGCTAAAGCGATAACCACGGTTGATCTATCGAAAACCTATTTGAAATGGGGCCAAGATAACTTTGACCTGAACAATATCAGTAATACCCGTTATCGTTTTGAACAGGCTGATTGTTTGAAGTGGCTTGAGCATGCCACAAGCCAATACGATTTGATCTTTTTAGATCCGCCAACGTTTTCAAATTCAAAACGCATGAAAGATGCTTTTGATGTACAAAATGATCATATTAAATTACTGACATGGGTTAAAAAAATTCTCAGTCCATCTGGCACGTTGATTTTCTCGAATAATATGCGTGGCTTCACCATGGATGAAGTGGGCTTGATTGGCTTAGGCTTAAAAGCTGTTAATATTTCAGAGCAGACGATTTCTCCTGACTTTAAACGCAATAAAAAAATACATAATAGCTGGTTGATAACCCATGGCTAAGTGGATTTTGTATCATACCGATGGCTGTCATTTATGTGAGCAAGCGCAGGGCTTGATCACGCCGTTGTTGGGTGATGATCTGTTACAGCTTGTTGATATTATGAGTGATGAAGAATTAATTACAGAATATCAGACCAGTATACCCGTTTTAAAAAGCGATCAAGGCCCGCAATTATTTTGGCCTTTCACTGCGCAAGATGTGCGTCAGTTTTTTACGCAAACAGAATAAGAGTAAACAGATAGTATGGATTTAATTAGAATTTCTAAAGCTCAACTCGCGTATGGTACGCATCCACTGTTAGACAACGCTGATGCCGTCATCGAAACTGGTGAGCGTGTGTGTGTGGTTGGTCGTAATGGTGCGGGTAAATCAACGTTACTAAAAGTCCTTGATGGCCAAGTTATTTTAGATGATGGTGAAATAAATCAGTTAGGTAGTATTAAAATATCTCGTCTAGAGCAAGATCCACCAAAAGGAGCTAGTGGCTCGGTGTTTGATTATGTTGCTCAAGGTATGCCTGAGATTGCAAATTTATTAATTGATTTTCATCACGTCAGCACTGAGTTACAAACTGACTGCACAGATAAACTACTTAATAAACTTGAACGTTTATCAAATCAACTCGAAGCTGCAGATGGTTGGCGTTTTGATAGTAGAATTCAACTTGTATTAACACAGTTAGAATTAGCACCAGAAGCCAAACTTGAATCACTTTCTGGTGGCTGGTTACGCAAAGTTGCCCTTGCACGGGCACTTGTCAGTGAGCCGGATTTATTATTACTTGATGAGCCTACTAACCATTTAGATATGGAAAGTGTAATGTGGCTTGAACAATTCTTAAAAGAGTTTAAAGGCGGTATTGTCTTTATTTCTCACGACCGTGCGTTTATTCGTGCAGTGGCGACGCGGATCTTAGATTTAGATCGCGGTAAGCTGATTTCATACCCTGGCGATTATGCTACTTATTTAGAGCAAAAAGCCCATGATTTAAAAGTAGAAGAAACGCAAAACGCATTATTTGACAAACGCTTAGCAGAAGAAGAAACGTGGATCCGCCAAGGTGTAAAAGCACGTCGAACGCGTAATGAAGGCCGTGTCCGCGAGCTTAAACAGCTACGTAATGAACGCAAACAGCGTGTTGATCAAGTGGGTAAAACTGACTTCAATATTGAAACGGCAGACCGTTCAGGAAAATTAGTATTTGAAGCTAAACATCTAAATCATGCATTTAATAAAGACAAAGTAATTGCCAATGACTTCTCTACTTTAGTTATGCGTGGCGATCGTATTGGCTTAGTTGGCCCTAATGGTATTGGTAAGACGACTTTATTAAAACTGCTATTTGGTGATATTGAAGCTGATGCAGGGATTGTTAAGCAAGGGGTGAACTTAGAGTTTGCTTACTTTGATCAATACCGCCAAAAGCTTGATGAAGAAGCCACCGTACAAGATAACGTTGCCGAAGGTAAGCAAGAAGTAATGATGGGCGGACGCTCACGTCATGTACTCGGTTATTTACAAGACTTTTTATTCCCGCCTGCGCGTGCTCGTACACCGGTTAAAGCACTCTCTGGCGGTGAAAAAAATCGCTTATTATTAGCTAAACTATTTTTAAAACCATCAAATATTCTTGTGCTTGATGAGCCGACCAATGATTTAGATATAGAAACCCTCGAGCTGTTAGAGGATATTATTAATCAGTATCAGGGAACCGTGTTAATTGTAAGCCATGACCGTGAGTTTATTGATAATACCTGTACCAGTGTTTGGGCATTTGAAGGTAATGGGGTAATTACAGATATTGTCGGTGGTTACAGTGATTATGAAGCCTATGCTAATTATTTATCACAGGAACAAAAAAACAGCTAACTACACCTGCTAAAAAAGAAGCAGTCGTTGCACCAGCTCCTGTGGCTAAAGCAGATAACAAAAGTAATAAACTCTCTTACAAATTAAAACTTGAATTAGAACAATTACCCAGTAAGCTGGAACAACTTGAACAAGCATTAGAAGCGCAGCAAGTTGTGGTTAATGACGCTGATTTCTTTAAACAAGATGCCAGTGCGACAACCAAAGAATTGAACCATTTAGCACAACTTGAGTCTGACCTTGAAGCCGCTCTGGAGCGCTGGGAAGAACTTGAAGATTTAAAGAATCAGTAGTAAGGACTAAAATGAAATATAAATTACTCGCGGCTAGTATTCTAGCTACGATGAGTACATCAGCAATCAGTGCAACATATCAGTTGACAGAGCTGAGTTCTTTAGACGAAGCCAAGCATAATTACGTAAAAGATGTCAGCGAAAGCGGCTATATTATCGGGCAGTCTAACGGCTTATATAACTTACCCATAGATGTGAGTTACATCGATTTTACAGATAACTTAATTAAAAATGCATATAGCAACCAAGAAAACTACTTTGAGTTAATTGATAAAGAAATTACCTTTACCTTAGATGATATTGAAAACAATAATGCAGCGGCGACTAACCCAGACGCACATAGTTTTATGCTTTCATTTTTATCAGCACAAGCTAACAACCCAGAATATCAAAAATTGGCTAATATCATCGGTTACAATATTTTGGACGGTATAGCGCAAGAACAAGTTCTTTTTGATGTTGCATCAGTTGATTATGATGGCCTAACACGATCAGTTAGCAATAACTATAATGCAGTAGCAGAAGACGGTATTACGGTAGGTTGGGGCAGTGCGCCTTATGAAAAAACCAGTTTTCTTCCTGATGGTGAAACTGAAGAAGAAACACAATTTGTGCGTGATTTTATCTCCCGTGGCGTTGTTATATCACCATCCGGTTTAAATGTGCCATTAGTGCCAGAATATGCTGAACATGGCGGCTTAAGTTCAGCCAACGGTATAGTTAAAACCAACACAGGATATATTGTAGTCGGGCAAGTATCAACGGGGATCCCAGTTGATAGACAAGAAAATATTGATGATAACTGTGATGGTGAAGATGAACCTGTCAGTGTTTGTATTGAAAATTTGCATAGAAGTACATCATCACGACTGTTTGATAGCCGTGCTATTAAGTGGACACTTGATACAAACTTAAATATTACTAAAACTGAACCGCTTGGTTTAGGCCTTACGCCAGAAGAGGATGACGGGTTTGCATTTATAAGTAATGCACTCGCTGTTAATAGTAATGGCATTGTTGCTGGTTACTCTGACATTCGTGATAATGATAGATCGTCAACAATCAGAGCATTACCTGTTTATTACAAAGACGGTAACGTTGCTGAAATCCTCAATCAAGAAGATGATTGGACTGGTGGTAAGTCAGTAGCCATTAATGAAAATAACATTATTGTTGGCTATGGTATAAAAAGAATTGAAGGCGCTGATCGTCTTAAGTTTTTCTATCATGATATTGCCAGCAGCAGTACTGTATTCCCAAAAGATTTCTTTAATAGTTCTACTTCAGTTGCCAATGATATTAATGATAATGGTTATATTGTTGGTGAAGGTGAAACTGACGTATTTAATGTTGGTGCGCGTCGCCGAGAAGGTTTCCTGTACAAGATTGGTGAAGATGCGATTACAAACATAAATGATTTACTGCCTTGCTATGAAGCAGACGGTGAAACTCGTTATGGTTATGTCGTTGCAGAAGCGAAAGTGATTAACAATAAAAATGAAATTTTTGGTGTTGCTACTAAAACAGTAGAAAAAACTGATTCATTAGGTGGTATTGTTCGTGATATTAATGGTGAGATAGAATACGAAAGTATTGCTGTGCCAGTGAAGTTATCTCCTATTAATGGGACTATTGATAGCTGCTCTGATCCTGAAACTGACACATATGAGCGTCAATCGTCTAGTTTCCCTTGGTATACGTTATTATTACTTCCTCTAGTTGGTCTACGTCGTATATTTCGTTAGTTTTTGAAATTATTACTGGGTGATCCAGCATTAACGGTCACTTAGTATTGAAAAAAAACCCTGCTTTGCTAAGCAGGTTTTTTTGTCTATACTTTAAATTAGAAACAGTTATTTTTTATGACGATTTAACCATGCTTTACGCACTGAACGACGCCATAGTAAATCAACACCGAAGTAGCCTATTACTGATGCGATACAAGCACTGATCAAAGAGCCAACTAAAAAAGCAGGGCCAATAGTTGTTAAGCTTTCCATAAACCATTGCCAACTTGGTTGAAATGCAAAATGTTGTTCCGGCTGTCCTAACACTAATGTGCCAATTAAATACGAACAATAAAAGATAGGTGGCATGGTTAGCGGATTAGTGATCCAAACTACTGCGACAGAAATAGGAAGATTTACTCGTAACGGAATTGCCAATGCAGCAGCAAGCACCATCTGAAAAGGAACCGGAATGAAAGCAAAGAATAAACCGACGGAAAATGCCCCACGAGCTGAACGACGATTTAAATGCCATAGATTGGCATCGTGGAGTAAACGACCAAAAATTTTTAAATATTTATGATGTTTAACTTTATTGTGATCGGGTAAAAACCGTTGGATCGTTTTTTTAGCCATTTAAAGCAACCATTTACATCTGTTTGGTTAAGCGTTGGGTTTGTCGTTGGTTGTATTATAACCGTTTTTTATTATCAGACCCTTGTATTTACAGTTTTCGCGTTATCTCTGTTAATTGCGAGTCTCTATTTTAAGCCGTTTTACAGTGTATTGTTAGGTTTTATTTGTGGAATTTTGTGTGTATGGGTACATTTTACCAGCTTCTACGCAATTTCCAGCTTGGCTTTGGATGAAAATAAACCATATCTAAGTAATATTACGATTGTTGAGGTTATTTCTCAGCGTGATCACTATTATTTAAAAGTTCGGCTCAATAAGATAGATAATCAACCTCTATCAAATATTAAGCCTCCTTTTGCATTGCTGACTTTTAATAACGACCAGTTACTTAAGGTGGGTGATCATGTTAAAACGTGGCTTGAATTAGAAAAATATCGCAGCCAAAAAAATTATGATGTGTTTGATAAAGAGCGTTACGCATTTAGTGAGCGACTATTTTTTAAAGGCAAGCAAGTTGGTAGTATTATCGAAATCTCTAATAACTATGAAGCTGACCTAATTGAAAAATACCGTGATTTTATCAAACACACCTACCAACATAACTCGCTAAATTGGCTGTATTATCCGCTAATGACTGGCGACCGCAGTGCTATGAGTTTTTCACAAAAGCAAGAATTACAACAATTTGGTATTAGCCATTTATTAGCCATTTCTGGATTACATATTGGCTTGATGTTTAGTATCGGTTTTTTTATAACCCGCTACTTAATAAGTTTTTTTATTTTTGTGGTTAAACCAACAGTACAGCAGATCAATTTGTCGCTTATTTATAGTTTAGGTGGATTTGTGCTTGCTTTTAGTTATGTGTACTTAAGTGGTTTTATCGTATCGGCAACTCGCGCTTTGATCATGTTAGGATGTTATTTAGTTATTTATTACTTTGCTAAACAGGCACTGCGCTGGCGATTTATCTTGTTTGCATTAGTATGTGTATTGCTCATCGACCCATTTAGTTTACTTAATCCAGGACTTTATTTTTCATTCACTGCGGTAGCAATTATCTTTTGGGTTTTTAGTGTCATAACCATAACCAGCTCCGGCTTTTTAGCCATCATAAAAACACTCATTACCCTACAGTTTGCTTTGTTTATTGGTTTATTACCGCTATCGCTTTATTATTTCAATGGGGTCAGCGTAATTGGCTTAGTTGTTAATTTAGTGGCTATCCCATTACTTGGTTTTATTATCATGCCTTGCTTAGTATTATTTTCCGCAATCAGTGTATTTATTGATATTAGCGGGTTGATTAGTGTGTTTGATTCATTATTACAGCATATTTATCAGCTCTTATTGTTGATCCCACAGAATTTTCGTTGGTTTGATACCACAAATTTTAGCCAGCAATTGCTTGTTAGTAGCTATATTGCAGCAATAATTGTGTGTTTTTTGCCCTGGCGTTTGTTGGCATGCATACCATTACTACTGGTTGTACTCGATCACTATTTACTGACCAAACCGCGCTGGCAGCTTAATGTATTCGATGTGGGTCATGGCACCATGGTGTTAGTCAGTAATCAAGACAAAGGTTTTATTTATGATCTTGGCCCAATTTATTTTAATACATTTACGCGGGTCAATAGAACCTTAATACCCTATTTAAAAAGAAACGGTATTGATGTTGAAGTTTCGCTTATTAGCCACATGGATAAAGACCATGCCGGAGGGCTTACCCATTGGTTAGAGCATGGTTACCAGCATACTTTTAAATTGCTACAACCAACTGGCCCAGAGCAAGTTTGCAGAGCGGGCGAATATAGTTTTTATGACTTAATCATTACCGTGAGCGAGCCGGCACAGCATTTAATAACTGACAATGATAACTCTTGTGTAGTGCATATCAGTGATGGCAGGTTCAGTGTTTTGCTTCCTGGTGATATTTCAACAAAAAGAGAAGCACAACTAATCCAGCAGCAAGGTGTGCTTAAAAGTACGGTATTATTGAGTCCTCACCATGGTAGTAATACCTCATCAAGTGATGCATTTATTCATGCGGTTGCTCCTGAGGTTGTTATTCATTCAACGGCATATAAAGGGCAGTGGCAATTTCCACGTACAGAAGTTTTATCACGTTATGCTAAGCAGCACGCTTTACAATATACAACAGCTGAAAAAGGGCAGGTTAAAATTGAGTTTTATCAACATCACTACACAGTAAACCTAGCTCGTGAAGATGAAAGTTATTGGTTTCTAAAAGATTGAGTTTAGTTTTGTGCAACTGGAGGCTACAATAGCCACAGATTATGAATAAGAGAGTACTATGGACCAAACTACATCACAAATTTATAAGCGTTTATTGACGTATGTGGGGGATTATAAAAGCGTTGCCATTTTTGCTGTGATTGGCATGATTGGCTACTCAGCTATGGATGCTTTATTTATCCAACTAATGAAGCCATTTATGAGATCAGGGCTTAAATCAACGCAACGCTGAAGTATTAAAATACGCACCATTTGTTGTCATCGCGTTAGTGTTTGGCGGGTATTTTTAACTATATCTCGTCTTATTGTTTAAGTTATGTGGGTTCACAAGTTGTCCGCTCGTTACGTCAGCAATTATTTGAGCATATTTTACATTTACCCGTTGCCTTTCATGATCAAAATTCAACTGGGGATTTAATTTCAAAAATAACGTTCGATACCGAGCAAGTGCAGCAAGCGATCACCAAAGCAATGCTTATAGTAGTCAGAGAAGGCGCATTTGTGGTGTTTTTACTGGCTGTTATGTTTTATACAAGTTGGAAGCTGTCATTAATCTTTTTGATCATAATCCCCCTGGTGGCAGTTATTGTTTCCGTTGTATCAAAACGTTTTCGTCTTATCTCTAAAAATATTCAATCGGCAATGGGGCAAGTTACCCGTAGCTCAGAGCAAATGCTCAGTGGCCATAAAGTTATTCATGGCTTTGGCGGTCAACAGCAAGAAATAACCCAATTTGCAAAAATTAATAATCATAATCGTCAGCAGCGTATCAAAATGGATGCCACTAAAGCACTTAGTGTGTCTGTGATTCAAATTTTGGCTGCAAGTGCAATGGCAGTTATTCTCTGGGTGGTTTCTATGCCATCAATGATTGATACAGTGAGCTCTGGGGATTTTGTGGTGCTTATTTCATCGATGATGATGTTATTACGCCCTTTAAAGCAATTAGCTAATGTAAATAGCGATTTACAGCGTGGCATATCTGCAGCGCAAAGCATTTTTAGTGCTTGACCAAGAGGCCGAAAAAGACGTTGGTACAATTAGTGTAGATAAAGTAAAAGGTATGATTGAAGTTAAAAATGTCACCTTTAATTACCCAACGAAAGCAGAAGCTGTATTAAAAAACTTATCGCTCACTATAAAAGCGGGCGAGAGTATTGCGTTAGTTGGGCGTTCAGGTTCTGGTAAATCAACTATTTCAAACTTATTACCACGTTATTATGACTTACAACCGCCAAGCGAGATTTTACTCGATGGCGTGCCACTGGCGGATTATAAGTTAACAGATTTACGTCGCCAATTTGCTCTAGTATCACAGCAAGTAGTGTTGTTTAATGACACCATTGCCAATAACATCAGTTATGGTATTGCACGTCCACTTAGTGATGACGAGGTCTTGAATGTGGCAAAACAAGCACATGTGTGGGAGTTTGTGAAAGATTTACCCGACGGTCTAAATACCATGGTCGGTGAAAATGGCGTTATGTTATCTGGCGGGCAACGCCAGCGTATAGCGATTGCAAGAGCAATCTTAAAAGATGCACCAATTTTGATTTTAGATGAAGCAACTTCTGCATTAGATACAGAGTCTGAAAAACTGATCCAGCAAGCTTTAGAAGCATTAATGAAAAATAAAACCTCTATTGTGATTGCTCACCGATTATCAACAATAGAACAAAGCGACCACATCTATGTTATTGATAATGGTCAAGTGATAGAAAGTGGTGATCACATCAGCTTACTGGCTAATGATGGCACGTATGCAGCGCTTTGCAAGATGCAATTTGGTGAGCACGGGTGAGTAAATTAGAACAAAGCTGGTATCGAGGTATAAGCTTTCTTACCGTATTACTTTTACCACTGAGTGGATTATTTTGGTTTATAAGTAATCTGCGTAAATTAGCGTATGCGCTAGGTTTATTGAAGGCATACCAAAGCCCTGTGCCAGTTATCGTGGTAGGTAATATTAGCGTCGGTGGTAACGGGAAAACTCCCTTTGTGATCTGGCTTGCTAATTACCTAAAGCAGCGTGGCTTAAGGGTTGGCATTATTAGTCGAGGCTATGGCGGCAACAGTGATAGCTATCCACTCACTGTGACTGAGCATACTGATACGACTCAGGCAGGTGATGAGCCGGTACTTATTCAACGCAGGCTTGACTGCCCTGTAGTTGTAGGCCCAGATCGACAAGCTAATATAGAGCAATTAATTGCGCAACATCAGCTTGATGTGATTATTTCCGATGATGGTATGCAACATTATAAAATGGCCAGAACAATAGAGTGCTGTATTGTTGATAGTCAACGACGTTTTGGCAATGGCTTGTTAATGCCTGCGGGGCCACTGAGAGAAACACAAAAACGTTTAAAATCAGTTGATTTGGTTATTGAAAATGGGGGGAATGCCATGTTTAATTATCAGCTAAGAAGTGCTGATTTAGTAAGTGTTGCCACTAATATAGCCACTAAAGTCCCGCTTTTGAGAGGTCACGCAGTGAGCGCCATTGGTAATCCACAACGTTTTGAAAATAGCTTACGTCAACAAGGCATTACATTGCTAAGTTGTCATCATTTTCGAGATCATTATGGTTATACAGCACAAGATTTCATAAAATTTAATGATGAAATAGTGTTTATGACGGAGAAAGATGCGGTAAAATGTCACTCATTTGCAAAACCAACGTGGTATTTTTTACCTGTTGACGCAGAGCCATCCCCTGCGGTGGTATCTAAACTTAACTTATTACTGAGAGAAAAAGGGATCCTAGATGGCCTTTGATACAAAATTACTTGAAATAATTGCTTGCCCAGTGTGTAAAGGCAAATTACGTTTAGACAAAGAAAACAGTGAATTGATCAGCACAGCTGCAAAACTTGCTTACCCTATTCGAGATGATATTCCTGTATTACTAGAAAATGAAGCGCGTGAATTGAGCTTAGAAGAGATTGAAAAAGTGGAATTCGTAGTCGTTATTCCAGCGCGCTTTGCATCGAGTCGTCTACCAGGTAAACCCCTTGCTGATATTTGTGGCAAACCTATGATTCAACATGTTTATGAAAAGGCGATGGCGTCAGGGGCTAGTAAGGTCGTAATAGCCACCGATCATCAACAGGTTTTTGATGTTGTCAAAGGCTTTACTAATAATGTCTTAATGACTCGAGATGATCATCAGTCAGGCACTGAACGGCTAGCTGAAGTTGTTGATTTATTATCACTTAATAACGATATTATTGTAGTGAATGTGCAAGGTGATGAGCCTTTATTAGCCGCTGAAAATGTCTCGCAAGTTGCAGCTTTACTTGCTAATTCAAGTGCGCCAATGGCGACCTTGAGTGCCGCCATTGAGAATGTCGATGAGATCTTTAATCCCAATGCAGTTAAAGTCGTCAGCGATGTAAATAAAAATGCACTGTACTTTTCTCGTGCCAGCATTCCCTATGATCGTAGTCATATGTACACTGGTGAGAATAACGGATTAGACACACAAGATTTTCAACGTCATGTGGGTATTTATGCATACCGCGCTGGTTTTATTAAACAATACATCTCACTGACGCCATCCCCATTAGAGCAACTTGAATCTCTTGAGCAATTACGTGTTTTATATCATGGCTATAAAATAAAAATAGAACAGGCAAAAATAACACCCCAAGCAGGGGTTGATACGCCTGATGATTTAGCGCGTGTAATTGCTATACTGCAAAGTCATTAAGTGGTGAACACGTTCACATTACTCAAGGTTATAGCAAAGCACCTTGATTTTTATATTATAGAAAAACCTGCCGGGCTTAATTTCCATAGTGAAGAAGGCCCAGGTTTTGTAGTACTCGCTGAGCAACAACTCACAGAAAAGTTATATGCTGTGCACCGCCTTGATAAAGTGACATCGGGGCTAATAATCTTAGCACGCAGTAGTGAAGCGGCTGCAAAGCTGACAGTTTTATTTACTGCTCATCAAGTTAATAAGTTTTATTTGGCGATAAGTGATTGCAAACCGAAGAAAAAGCAAGGTTGGATCAAAGGGGATATGGCTAAATCACGCCGTAGTACCTATAAGCTACTAACAAGTAAAGAAAACCCAGCTATAACTCGCTTTTATTCTATTAATTTTAAAGCCAATAGAAGGGCATTTATCTTAAAGCCTTACTCGGGTAAAACGCACCAATTACGGGTCGCGCTAAAAAGCCTTTCTGCGCCGATTTTAGGTGATGTAATATACGGTGGTACTGCTGCTGAGCGCACCTATTTACATGCTTTTGCACTAAGTTTTGTGTGGCAAGGTAAACTACAGCAATTTAGTTTGTTACCGCATTACGATGATGAGTTTACAACATTAATTGAACATGAAAATTTTCAGCCTTGGCAGACACCATGGCAACTGGATTGGTAAATGAGTGAAAAAGTAACCGATATCCGTTTTGGTGGTATCAAAAGATTATATGGCAACACTGAATTTGAATGGCTACAACAAGCCCACTTTTGTGTTATTGGTATTGGTGGCGTGGGCTCGTGGGCGGCAGAGGCTCTAGCACGTACTGGAGTTGGTAAAATAACCTTAATTGATCTTGATGATATTTGTGCAACCAACGTGAATCGGCAAATACATGCATTAACAGGCACGGTGGGTGAAGCAAAGGTTGTCGCAATGAAGGCCCGCTGTGAATTGATCAATCCACTGTGTGAGGTCAGTGTTGTCGATGATTTTATTACTTTAGATAATATTCGTGAGCATATAAGTGGTTTTGACTATGTCATAGATTGCATTGATGCAGTAAAAGAAAAAGCGGCATTAATAGCGCATTGTAAACGTAACAAAATACCGGTGATCACCACCGGTGGTGCTGGCGGTCAAACTGATCCGAGTCAAATCACTTTTGGTGATGTAGCAAAGACCACCCATGATCCATTACTGGCAAAAGTCCGATATATTTTGCGCAAGCAGTACAACTTTAGTAGCAATCCAAAGCGAAAATTCAACATCGATTGTGTTTATTCAACTGAGCAATTGGTATATCCAAGTACTGATGGCAGCGTTTGTCATGCTAAACAGGGGGCTGATGGCTCCATGAATATGGATTGTAACAACGGTTTTGGTTCAGCGACTATGGTAACCGGAAGTTTTGGTTTTTTTGTCGCAGCAAAATCAATACGTAAATATTTAGATCGCTGCGCACGTACCGTGAAAAATTAGTTTTTCTGTTCTGCCATGGTTTGAATACGCTCAACCATGGCTTTAATACCGTTGCCTCTGGAAGGACTAAGGTGCTGGATAAGCCCTAAATGATTAAACTGTGCAAATGCGTCAGTGTTAATAGCTTGTTCAGGGGTTAAACCATTATAAAGCGACAGAATAATCGCTAATAACCCTTTTACTATACGGGTATCTGAGTCACCAATAATAACCAAGCAATTTTCTTCAAGATCAAAATCCAAATACAGCCAAACTTTACTCTCACAGCCAGGTACAAGGGCATCGCTGGTTTTTAAAACAGCCGGCATAGCTGGTAATTGTTTACCTAGTAGCATTATTTCACGGTATTTTTGTTGCCATGATGGCGAGCTCTCAAGCGATGAAGCAATTTCTTTAAACGTTTTAATCATGTCTTATCCATAATTAGTCTAATAACTCTAAGCAATTTTGCAAAGCAGCGATAAATAAATCAACATCGCTATGGTTATTATAAAATGCAAAGCTGGCTCGAACACTGCCATTAATACCTAAATGTTGCATTAATGGCTGCGCACAATGATGACCGCTGCGAACTGCTATACCATAACCATCTAAAAGTGTTGCTATATCGAAAGGGTGTTCGTCTTTATAATTGAAACAAAGGGTACCAATATTGTTCTCAATGTTGCTATAAACGGTAATTCCTGCGATGGCTTGCAGTTTTTCTGCCGCATAATTAAAAATTACTTGTTCATGAGTATATACATTAGTCTTATTTAAACTGGTTAGATAATCGATTGCAGCTGCAAAAGCGATCACTGCAGCAATGTTTGGTGTACCTGCTTCAAACTTTGCTGGTGCCTGACGAAATATTGTTTTTGCTAATGTAACAGTTTCAATCATTTCGCCACCAGTTTGATACACAGCTAAACTATTTAATCGATCATAACGACCATATAATCCTCCTAATCCGGTCGGCCCGAGCATTTTATGAGCCGAAAAAACATAAAAATCACAACCAAGTTGAGGTAAATTTGGCTGTAAATGCAGCGCAGCTTGCGCACCATCCACTAAGGTAATTGCGTCATGGCGTTTTGCGGCATGTAATATTGGGTCAAGATCTGTGATATTACCAAGTGCATTAGACGCGTGAGTGATAGCAAGTACAGATGGCTTATGCTGACTGATGAATTCAACACATGCTTGAACATCAAAGCTGCCATTTTTTTGTAACGGAAGTGCCAGCAGCTTTGCTCCCGTGCGCTTTGCTAACTGTTGCCATGGCACAATATTAGCGTGATGCTCTAAGGCTGAAATGATGATGGTTGAATCATTATCAAGCTGCTCAGTTAAACCATTCGCAACTAAGTTTATTGCCTCAGTAGCTCCTTTGGTCCAAACTAACTCATTTGCGTCGATATTAAAATAATTGGCAACGGTCTGTCTTGCTTGTTCATAGGCGTGGGTTGCTTGTTCGCTTAAGGTATGGCGGCCACGATGAACGTTAGCATTATTACGTGCGTAAAAATGCTCAGTCGCGCTGATAACTGACAGTGGTTTTTGGGTGGTTGCAGCCGAATCAAGATAGACCAGCGGTTGCCCGTTGATGAGTTGTTTTAGGGCAGGAAAGTCTGCGCGAATTTTTTCTATATTAAACATAACTTTTCAACATCAAGCACACCAAAGCCGAATTAAAAACTGAACCGGAATTGTAATGGCTTTGTGATATTTCTCAAGGACTAGATACAAAAAAGGCCGCAAATGCGGCCCTATTTAGCATCAACTATAAAATTAACGCTTGTCTGTTGCTACGTAATCACGGTGTGTGTGACCAGTATATAGCTGACGTGGACGGCTGATCTTATGACCAGGTTGAGATAACATCTCGTCCCAGTGTGTGATCCAACCAACAGTACGTGCCATTGCGAAAATCACAGTGAACATGCTTGTTGGGATACCAATTGCTTTTAAGATAATACCTGAGTAGAAGTCTACGTTAGGGTAAAGTTTCTTCTCAACAAAGTATGGGTCTTCTAATGCAATTTGCTCAAGTTTCATTGCAATATCTAGCAACGGATCTTGAATATTAAGCTCAGCAAGTACTTCGTGACAGGTTTGACGCATTACAGTTGCACGCGGATCGAAGTTTTTGTAAACACGGTGTCCAAAGCCCATAAGACGGAATGGGTCCGACTTATCTTTTGCTTTAGCAACGTATTCGTCGATGCGATCAACAGAGCCAATTTCTTCTAACATGTTTAAACATGCTTCGTTAGCACCGCCATGTGCAGGGCCCCAAAGTGATGCGATACCTGCGGCAATACATGCATATGGGTTAGCACCAGAAGAACCAGCTAAGCGTACTGTAGACGTTGATGCATTTTGCTCGTGATCAGCGTGAAGCATAAAGATTTTATCCATTGCTTTAGCAGTCACTGGATTAACTTTATATTCTTCAGCTGGTACAGAGAACATCATATGTAAGAAGTTTTCTGCATAGCTTAAATCATTGCGTGGGTAAACGAATGGTTGACCTACGTTGTATTTATAAGCCATCGCTGCGATAGTTGGAAGCTTAGCAATTAATTTTACAGCACTTGTTTTACGTTGTGTTGCATCAGTAATATCAAGATCTTCATGATAAAAAGATGATAATGCACCAACTACACCACATAGCATAGCCATTGGATGGGCATCAAAACGGAAGCCTTGGAAGAAGTTTGCAATTTTCTCATCAAGCATCGTGCTATGTGTGATTTGTGATGCAAAATCAGTATATTGCTCTTTAGTTGGTAATTCACCGTTTAACAGTAAATAACACAACTCAACATAATCTGAGTCTTCGGCTAGTTGTTCAATTGGGTAACCACGGTGAAGTAATATCCCTTTGCCACCGTCGATATATGTAATTGAAGATTCGCAAGAACCAGTCGACATGAAACCTGGATCATATGTGAAATGACCGTGAGCACCTAACGTACGTACATCGATTACATCCTGACCAGCAGTACCTTGGTAAATTGGAAGTTCGATTGGATCTAGACCATCAATATGGACTGTGGCTTTCTTATCCGCCATCTATTTATCTCCTATTAAGATAACAACTCTGATTGTTATGTTCTGAATCTGTTTAAGCACATCCTTTTCATTTTAACGTGAAAGAGGGGGTTAAAGTCAATTTTTATAAACATTATGCACAAATGTATAATAAATATTCTGACGGGATTAAATATTATACCATTGGCTAATTCGCAAATAGCTCTAACTAAACAAGAATTGTAAAAAGACCTTTGGCTATATATACTATCGAAGGTTTTATACCGTATTGTCTGTAGGTAAACGTTATTTTTACAGCTAATCTTTGCAAAAATGTGAATTTTAGTCGTAACAAAAAGCTTTACTTAGATAGTTCCATCAGAAAAATCGTTTTCTGGTGGGTTAAGAAAAACAAGTAGATGAGCTCCTAGTGGGCAAGATGGGCAAGTAACTGTGAAAAAGCAAAGACCTGTAAATCTAGATCTAACAACTATATCAATGCCGGCAACGGCTAAAGCATCAATTTTTCACCGCGTCACCGGTGTTGCGTTATTTTTTGCTTTAACGTTTGTCATTTGGGCTTGGTCTGAGTCTCTTTCTTCTGCTGAAGGTTTTGAATTCGTCAAGGGTCTGTTTAGCGGATTCATTGCCAAATTTATAGCTTGGGGCACCATTTCCGTATTGGCATACCACCTTATCGGCGGTATTCGTCATATCATTATGGATATGGGACATTGGGAAGAACTTGAATCAGGTAACCTCAGCGCTAAAATTGCTATGGCACTTGGCGTTGTGGCTTCTGTTCTAGCAGGGGTGTGGATATGGTTTTAAATCAAGCAACTCTAAAGCGTGATGGTGTACAAGATTATGTCTCATTACGTACCACGGCACTAGTAATTACCGCGTATGCGATTTTTATTATCGGCTACTTCTTATGTACACCAGAAGTTACTTTTGAAGCATGGCAAGGCCTGTTTTCAAACCTCGCAATGAAAGGGTTTACGTTAATTACCCTCGTTTGCATTATGGTTCATACCCGTATTGGCCTTTGGCAAGTACTGACTGATTACGTGAAAAATGCAACATTACGCGCTGTTTTAGGGTTTGTATTAAACCTTATGGCCGTTGCATACGTAGCTATTGGTCTAATCGTTTTATGGGGTGTTTAAGTGAAATATTCTGTTCGTGAATTTGATGCCGTTGTGATTGGCGCAGGTGGTGCGGGTATGCGCGCAGCACTTGCAATCACTGAATCAGGTAAAACCTGTGCGCTTATCTCTAAAGTATTCCCAACCCGTTCTCACACTGTGTCTGCACAAGGTGGTATTACGGTTGCTTTGGGTAACTCACATGAAGATAACTGGGAATGGCACATGTACGATACTGTTAAAGGTTCCGATTTCATCGGTGACCAAGACGCTATCGAATATATGTGTAAAACAGGCCCAGAAGCAATTACTGAATTAGAAAACATGGGTCTACCATTTTCTCGTTTTGAAAATGGCCGTGTTTACCAACGTCCTTTCGGTGGTCAATCGAAGAATTTTGGTGGTGAGCAAGCTGCACGGACTGCGGCTGCAGCTGACCGTACTGGTCATGCGTTATTACACCTTCTTTACCAGCAAAACGTTAAAAACAAAACCAATGTATTTTCTGAATGGTATGCATTAGATTTAGTTAAAAACGATGATGGTAATGTTGTTGGTTGTACTGCAATCGATATCGAAACCGGCGAAGTTGTTTACTTTAAATCTAAAGCTGTTGTACTAGCAACGGGTGGCGCAGGTCGTATCTTCGCATCAACGACTAATGCACACATCAATACTGGTGACGGTGTTGGTATGGCAACTCGTGCCGGCATTTCTATGCAAGACATGGAAATGTGGCAATTTCACCCAACCGGTATTGCTGGTGCGGGTACGCTAGTAACAGAAGGTTGTCGTGGTGAAGGTGGTTATCTTTTAAATAAAGATGGCGAGCGTTTCATGGAACGTTATGCACCGAATGCAAAAGATTTAGCGTCACGCGATGTTGTTGCTCGTTCAATGATGACAGAAATCCGTGAAGGTCGTGGTTGTGATGGTCCTTGGGGTCCACACATTAAGCTTAAGCTTGATCACTTAGGTGAAGAAACGCTTAATCTACGTCTTCCTGGTGTATGTGATCTTGCTAAAACATTTGCTCACGTTGACCCTGCTAAAGAGCCAATTCCAGTAATTCCTACTTGCCATTATATGATGGGTGGCGTACCAACCAATGTAAATGGGCAAGTACTACAAATCGATGCCCAAGGCAATGAGAAAGTAGTTGAAGGCTTATTTGCAGTTGGTGAGATTGCCTGTGTATCTGTACACGGTGCAAACCGCTTAGGTGGTAACTCATTGCTTGATTTAGTGGTATTTGGTCGTGCAGCTGGTAACTTCTTAGGTACATACCTAAATGATGTTGAAGTATCTAAAGATGCCTCTGAGTCAGATTTAGAAGCGTCACTTGCTCGCTTTAATCGTTGGGAAAACTCAACAATTGGTCAAGGCGAAGATCCAGTCCAAATCAAGAAAGATCTACAGCAATGTATGCAACTTAACTTCTCGGTATTCCGTGAAGGTGAGTCAATGGCAGCAGGTCTTAAAGAACTTAAAGAAATTCGTGAACGTCTGCAGCATGCGCGTCTTGATGATAAATCATTAGACTTCAACACTGCACGTATCGAATGTCTAGAGCTAGATAACATGATGGAAACAGCGTACTCAACTGCAGTCGCTGCAAACTTCCGTACAGAAAGCCGTGGTGCACACTCTCGCTTTGACTTCCCAGATCGTGATGACGAAAACTGGCTATGTCACTCTGTTTTCAATCCGGTAACGGATGAAATGAGCAAACGTGATGTTAACTATGCGCCTAAACTGCGCGAAGCATTTCCACCTAAAGCACGTACCTACTAGGAGCGAGACGATGGCACAAGTACAATTTTCTGTTTATCGTTATAATCCAGATGTTGATAACGCCCCACGTATGCAAGAATATACTTTGCAAACGGAAGAAGGCCACGACATGATGGTTTTGGATGCACTTTTATTATTAAAAGAGCAAGATCCAACGTTATCATTCCGTCGCTCATGCCGTGAAGGTGTATGTGGTTCTGACGGTGTTAACATGAATGGTAAAAATGGTTTAGCATGTATTACTCCTTTATCTACGCTACAAAAAAATGGCAAAGGTAAAATTGTAATACGTCCATTACCAGGTTTACCTGTGGTACGTGACCTTGTTATTGACATGAGTCAGTTCTACACTCAATACGAAAAAGTTAAACCATACTTAATTAATGACACGCCAGCGGCGGGTGAACGTCTTCAATCAATCGAAGAACGTGATAAGTTAGATGGCTTGTATGAGTGTATTCTATGTGCATGTTGTTCAACATCGTGTCCTTCGTTTTGGTGGAATCCAGACAAGTTCATAGGTCCAGCTGGTCTTCTTCATGCTTACCGTTTCTTGGCTGATAGCCGCGATACGGCAACTGAAGAGCGTTTAGCTGATTTAGACGATGCATTCAGCGTGTTCCGTTGTCACAGTATCATGAACTGTGTTAGCGTTTGTCCTAAGGGTCTTAATCCAACTAAGGCAATCGGACAAATCAAATCAATGTTAATAAGCCGTTCGGTTTAATAATCTTGATAAATGTAAGATGGCTAATGTGAATTGGCCATCTTGTTATTACAATTAATTTCTGCGCTAAAGAAAAGGGCTTATAAATGCACGAAGGTGTGATGAAGGCATGGCTAGAATCTTCACATTTAAACGGCGGCAACGTTGCTTATATAGAAGAGCTTTATGAAGCGTATTTAGACAATGCGACTTCTGTGCCAGAAGAATGGCGAGAAGTGTTCGAACAATTACCAAAAGTTGATGGTGTGGATGTTGAAGTTAAGCATTCAGAAGTTCGTGCACAGTTTGCGGCGCTTGCGAAAAACAAGCATAGAGAAGTAGTGGTAGCAGAAGGTGGAAGCAGTGACCCTAAACAAGTCAAAGTTCTCCAGCTTATAAATGCTTTCCGTTTCCGTGGTCATCAAAATGCCAACCTAGATCCATTGGGCATTTGGCAACGTGAACGTGTTCGAGACTTAGAGCTTGAATATCATGAATTATCTAAAGCTGATTTTGACCGTGAATTTAACGTGGGATCGTTTGCCGTAGGCCGCGATACCATGCCTTTAGGTGAGTTATATCAAGCTCTAATGACCACATACTGTGGTTCTGTTGGCGCTGAGTATATGCACATCACATCAACTGAAGAAAAGCGTTGGTTACAGCAACGTTTAGAGTCAGTGCAATCACGTCCAACATTCAGTAAAGATGAAAAGTTGCGTATCCTTAAAGGATTAACCGCAGCGGATGGTCTTGAAAAATATTTAGGGGCTAAGTTCCCTGGTGCTAAACGTTTCTCACTTGAAGGTGGTGATGCATTAGTACCAATGCTTAAAGAGCTTATTCACCGTGCTGGCGAAAGTGGCCAACAAGAAGCGGTTATTGGTATGGCTCACCGTGGTCGCTTAAATGTTCTTGTCAATGTGCTTGGTAAAAACCCATCAGAACTATTTGATGAGTTTGCTGGCAAGCATAAAGAAACATTAAGCTCAGGTGATGTTAAATACCACATGGGTTACTCTTCGGATTTTGCTACTAAAGGTGGCAAAGTTCATATGGCTCTTGCCTTTAACCCATCGCATCTTGAAATCGTAAACCCAGTAGTTATGGGCTCGGTTCGTGCACGTTTAGACCGTTTGGGTGACAGTTCAGGTATTAAAGCACTACCTATCACCATTCATGGTGACTCGGCAGTGGCAGGCCAAGGTGTTGTTCAAGAAACCTTTAACTTATCGCAAACAAATGCGTTTAGTTGTGGTGGTAGTATTCGCATTGTAGTGAACAACCAAGTTGGTTTTACTACAAGCAAACAATACGATGTACGTTCAACAGATTACTGTACAGACATCGCAAAAATGGTGCAATCGCCTATTTTCCACGTTAATTCAGATGACCCTGAAGCGGTTGCATTTGTTACGCAAATCGCACTTGATTTCAGAAATCAATTTAAACGTGATGTGGTTATTGATTTAGTTTGTTATCGTCGTCACGGCCATAATGAAGCGGATGAGCCGAATGCGACTCAACCGATCATGTACCAAAAAATCAAAAAACACCCAGTGCCACGTTTGATCTACGCAGATCAGTTAATGGCTGAAGGCTCGTTTACCGAAGATGAAATTAAAGCACTGGCTGATGACTACCGTAATGGTTTAGACGAAGGCAATTGTGTTGTTGAAGAAATTCAACCAGAAACATCACACTCATCTGATTGGGCTAAGTATGTTGGCCATGAATGGAGTGTTGATTACGATGCCAGCGTTCCAGTTGAAAAATTAAAAGAACTAGGTAACAAAATAGCAAGTTACCCTGAGCAATATAAAGCTCAGTCTCGCGTTAAAAAGATTTACGATGATCGCAAATTAATGGCTAACGGTGAGAAACCACTTGATTGGGGTATGGCAGAAACACTTGCTTATGCAACGATCGCAACTGAAGGTACTGATATTCGTTTAACAGGCCAAGATTCAGGTCGTGGTACTTTCTTCCACCGCCATGCAGTTGTACATAGTCAAACTGATGGGGCCACTTACACGCCTTTACAGCACTTAAGTGAAGATCAAGGTACTTTCCAAGTATTTGACTCAGTGCTTTCAGAAGAAGCGGTTGTGGCGTTTGAATATGGTTATGCGACAGCAGAGCCAACATCACTAGTACTGTGGGAAGCACAGTTTGGTGATTTTGCTAACGGCGCACAAGTTGTATTTGACCAATTCTTAAGTTCAGGTGAGCAAAAATGGGGCCGCTTATGTGGACTGACCATTTTATTGCCACATGGTTATGAAGGGCAAGGTCCTGAACACAGTTCAGCACGTTTAGAGCGTTTCTTACAGCTATGTGCTGATCACAACATGCAAGTATGTGTGCCTTCAACACCGGCACAAGTATATGCAATGTTACGTCGTCAATCAGTAAGACCACTGCGTCGCCCACTGATTGTTATGACACCTAAATCATTGTTACGTCATCCACTTGCAACGTCGTCGCTTGAAGAGCTTGCAGAAGGTGTATTCCATAATATGATCGATGAAATCGATGATATTGATGCTAACAAAGTAGAACGCGTAGTATTTTGTAGTGGTAAGGTTTACTACGAGCTATTACAAGAGCGTCGTAAGCTTGAGCAAGAGAATGTTGCTATTGTGCGTGTTGAACAGTTATACCCATTCCCACATGATGAAATGGAAGCCATTATGGCGCGTTATCAACATGTGAAAGACTTTGTTTGGTGTCAAGAAGAGCCGCAAAACCAAGGTGCTTGGTATTGTTCACAACACCACTTTGTAGATGCAATCCCACAAGGTGCGAAGCTTAAATATGCAGGTCGTAAAGCCTCTGCTTCTCCAGCGTGTGGTTATATGTCAGTGCATACTAAAGAACAACAAGCGCTTGTCGCAGACGCGCTTACTATTGAAAATAAAGGATAAGCAATGAGCACAGAAATTAAAGTTCCTGTTCTTCCTGAGTCGGTTGCTGATGCTTCCGTTGCTACATGGCATGTAAGTGTTGGCGACAAAGTAAGCCGTGATCAGAACTTAGTAGATATCGAAACAGACAAAGTTGTTTTAGAAGTTGTTGCACCACATGATGGTGTGATCACTGAAATTTCACAAGAAGAAGGTGCAACCGTACTTGGCGACCAAGTGATCGGTATCATTGGTGAGGCTGATGCAGCTACGCCAACTGAAGACGCAAAGAGCGAAGCTGCACCAGCTTCAGACAAACAAGAAAACGCGCCAGCGGCGCAATCAGCACCAGCATCAGAAGGTAAAGAAGTGGACATTAAAGTACCTGTATTTCCAGAATCAGTCGCAGACGCGACAGTAGCTACTTGGCATGTGCAACCAGGTGACGCAGTAACACGCGATCAAAACCTAGTTGATATCGAAACTGATAAAGTTGTTCTTGAAGTTGTTGCTCAAGAAGATGGCGTAATGGGTGAAATTATTCACGCAGAAGGCGATACAGTACTGGGTGACCAAGTTATCGGTAAAGTTAAAGCCGGTGGCGCACCAGCTGCAGCCCCTGCAGCAAAAGAACAAGCTCCAGCTGCTGATTCTAGCGATAGTTCAGACGTGTTAACACCGTCAGTGCGTCGTTTAATCGCAGAAAAAGGCCTAGATGCTTCTAAAATTAAAGGCTCTGGTAAAAATGGTCGTGTGACAAAAGAAGATGTTGATCAATTCTTGAAGTCACCAGCTCCTGCGGCGAAAGCTGAAGCAGCGCCAGCGGCACCAATGGGTGACCGTACACAAAAACGCGTTCCTATGACACGTTTACGTAAAACCATTGCTAATCGTCTTCTTGAAGCGAAAAACTCTACTGCAATGTTAACGACATTTAACGAAGTTAACATGAAACCAATCATGGATCTTCGTAAGCAGTATCAAGAAGTGTTCGAGAAACGTCACGGTATCCGTTTAGGTTTCATGTCTTTTTACGTAAAAGCAGTTACTGAAGCACTAAAACGTTTCCCTGACGTAAATGCATCAATTGATGGCGATGATATCGTATACCACAACTATTTTGATATCAGCATTGCAGTTTCTACGCCACGTGGCCTAGTGACTCCAGTACTAAAAGATTGCGATAAGCTATCTGTTGCTGAAATCGAAAAAGGTATTCGTGAATTAGCACTTAAAGGTCGTGATGGTAAGTTAACACTTGACGACATGACTGGTGGTAACTTCACTATCACTAACGGTGGTGTGTTCGGTTCGTTACTATCAACACCTATTATCAACTTACCGCAGTCTTCAATTTTGGGTATGCATAAAATCCAAGATCGTCCAATGGCTGTGAATGGTAAAGTTGAAATTCTTCCTATGATGTATTTGGCATTATCTTATGATCATCGCCAAATAGATGGTAAAGAATCTGTTGGCTTCTTAGTAACAATTAAAGAGTTACTTGAAGATCCAACTCGTTTATTACTGGATGTTTAATTCAGTAGTATAAAATATAAGCTGTGAGTCATATTCACAGCTTTTTTTGCGCCTTTGGTCGTACTGGGGTTTTCATGTTAAGCCTTGGGATCTATACTAGGTGCGCAATTTGGGATAGCTGTCTATTTATAAAAATAGTCAGCTCTTTTAGTATAAAAAATTGGATAAAGCATCATGAATTTGCATGAGTATCAGGCAAAACAACTTTTTGCCGAATATGGTTTACCAGTTTCTCAAGGTTTCGCTTGCGATACACCTGAAGAAGTTGCAGCAGCTGCTGAGAAAATCGGCGGTGATATGTGGGTTGTTAAAACTCAGGTTCACGCAGGTGGACGTGGTAAAGCTGGCGGTGTAAAGCTAGTTAAAACTATCGACGAAGTTAAAGCGTTTGCAGCTAACTGGTTAGGTAAAAACCTAGTTACTTACCAAACAGACGAGAATGGTCAGCCAGTTGCTAAAATTTTAGTAGAAAGCTGTACTGATATCGCCAACGAATTGTATTTAGGTGCAGTTGTTGACCGTGCATCTCGCAAAGTTGTTTTCATGGCGTCTACTGAAGGCGGTGTTGAAATTGAAACTGTTGCTGAAGAAACACCAGAGCTTATCCACAAAGCAGAGATCGACCCATTAGTAGGTCCTCAAGCTTACCAAGCACGTGAACTAGGTTTTAAATTGGGTCTTAACCCAGTACAAATGAAACAGTTCGTACAGATCTTCATGGGTCTTGGTAAAATGTTTACTGATTTCGATTTCGCACTACTTGAAATCAACCCGCTTGTTATCACTGATGAAGGTAACCTTCACTGTCTTGACGGCAAAATCGGTATCGATGGTAATGCACTTTACCGTCAACCTAAAATGCGTGATTTCCACGATCCATCACAAGAAGATGCACGTGAAGCACATGCAGCAAGTTTTGAACTTAACTACGTTGCATTAGACGGTAACGTTGGTTGTATGGTTAACGGTGCAGGCCTAGCAATGGGTACTATGGATATCGTAAACCTACACGGTGGTAAGCCTGCAAACTTCCTAGATGTTGGCGGCGGCGCGACTAAAGAACGTGTATCTGAAGCATTCAAAATCATTCTTTCAGATGACAACGTTAAAGCTGTTTTAGTTAACATCTTTGGTGGTATCGTTCGTTGTGACATGATCGCTGAAGGCATCATTGGCGCAGTTAAAGAAGTTGGCGTAAACGTACCTGTAGTTGTACGTTTAGAAGGTACTAACGCTGAGCTAGGTCGTGAAGTTCTTAAGAATTCTGGTCTAGATATCATTGCTGCTGAATCACTAACAGACGCGGCTGAAAAAGTTGTTGCTGCTGCGGAGGGCAAATAATGTCTGTATTAATCAATAAAGATACAAAAGTTATCTGCCAAGGTTTCACCGGTGGCCAAGGTACTTTCCACTCAGAGCAAGCGCTTGAGTACGGTACACAAATGGTTGGTGGTGTAAGCCCAGGTAAAGGCGGTCAAACGCACCTTGGTCTTCCAGTATTTAACACTGTACGTGATGCTGTAGAAGCAACAGGTGCAACTGCATCAGTTATCTATGTACCAGCACCTTTTTGTAAAGATGCTATCTTAGAAGCAATCGATGCGGGCATCGAGCTAATCGTTTGTATCACTGAAGGTATCCCTACACTTGATATGGTTGACGTTAAAGTTAAACTAGATCAAACAGGTACTCGTATGATCGGTCCTAACTGTCCAGGTGTTATCACTCCTGGTGAGACTAAGATTGGTATCATGCCTGGTCACATCCACAAACCTGGTAAAGTAGGTATTGTTTCTCGCTCTGGTACTTTAACGTACGAAGCTGTTAAACAAACTACAGATGCAGGTTTCGGTCAGTCTACCTGTGTTGGTATTGGTGGCGACCCAATTCCTGGTACTAACTTTATCGACGTTTTAGAAATGTTCGAAAAAGATCCACAAACTGAAGCGATCGTAATGATCGGTGAAATCGGTGGTACTGCAGAAGAAGAAGCTGCAGAGTACATCAAAGCTAACGTTACTAAGCCTGTTGTTTCTTACATTGCTGGTGTTACTGCACCAGAAGGTAAGCGTATGGGTCATGCTGGCGCAATCATCGCTGGCGGTAAAGGTACTGCTGATGAGAAATTTGCTGCATTAGAAGCTGCGGGCGTAAAAACTGTACGTTCACTTGCTGATATCGGTAAAGCACTTAAAGAAAAAACTGGCTGGTAATAACCTGTTATGTTTTGAAAAAAGGCTCACTTAGTGAGCCTTTTTTTTGCCATTATTTATAAAGTATTATGTCTAGATAATGATAAATTTCCGAATCTCTAGCTGTTTATTTAATAATAAAAATCAATAGCTTGTTTCAATAAACTCTACTGGTAATAATCAAAACTGCCGTTATAATGTGCGATTGCTTTTTATCATTGGAAGATCTAGCAGTAATGCGAATAATTTATTTTACAGTCTACCTTGTATGCTTTTGTTGCTCTTTCAATTTATTTTCATCTACTTCATTTCGTACCGCATTTTTAGTAACCGAACAACGCGCATTAGCTGAACCAAATCAGTTGATCGAAGAATTAGTTATTACACAAGCAGCTCAGCGTATTTCTACCACTGAACACGCTTATAATAATACTTTGTTAGCGCGGCTGTATTTATTTAAAGGTGATATCGCACGTTCACAAAGTTACTTTGAACTTGCCCAACAACAACTGCCTAAAGACGATGATTGGATCCAAGGTTATTGGTTAATGTATTGGAGTGTTTTTTCTTTAGAAGAAGGGCTGTTACCTGAAAGTATTAAACAAATCCGCTTAGCACAAAATGCCTTTATTCAAGCAAACGATTTAGAGATGTTGGTACAAGCTGAGTCAATTGAAGGGGCTCTGTTGCTCTGGCAAGAGGAATACCCTAAAGCAATAGAAATTATCGAAAATGCCTACATTGAAGCCAAAACTGCGAATATGTCATCAACTACCATGCTTTATGTTTATGATAGTTTAGCTGCATATTATTCGACCATGTCACTATTTGAGAAAGGTGAGCAATATGCAGTTTTAGCACGCGATCTCGCCAGTAAAAACGGCAATGTTGTCAATGGTTTGCCTGTTATCTATATCTTATGCATGACATATGAGCGCGCCGAAAAACTTGATTCAGCGGCGGCTTGTTATGAAGAAATGATAATGTTATCAGCAATGGTAAAAGCACCGCGCTATCTTTTTTAGCGCCAGCTGGTAAAGCAAATGTTGCTCTGAAGCAAAAAAATATTCGCAAGCGTTGCAACTACTATACTTGGCTAAAAGTTATGTCAATAAAGTGATTGTAAATCCAGCGCATATAATTGCATTAAATAATGGATTTGCTAAAACTTTCTTAGCATTACAGCAACCAGAGCAAGCACTTGAATATATTCAAGCATCAGAGTTATTGTTGACTGATTACGATAGGCCGCTTAATAACCGTTACAGCCGGAATACACTCAGCTTAAAGGCGCAAAGCCTAGAACAATTAGGTCGTTTTGCAGAGGCTACTAATGCACTGAAGTTATTGATTAAGCTTACAGAGCAAGCAAAAGAAACAACGCAGCAGAAACTCGAGCAAGAAGCACGCTCACGATTTGAATCTACTCAACAAGATATCAAATTGCAGTTGGCTGAAGAGAAATTAAAATACCAACAAATTACTTTAGATAAGTTAGCTAAAGAAGGACAGTTACAAGCAGCCTATTCTGTTATTGGTATATTAGCGATATTAAGCATTACAATTTTCGCATTAAATCAACGCAAAGCATATTTACGAAGCCAACGCAGAGCAAATACAGATCCACTCACTGGAGCTCATAACCGTCGCTATATTCTCGATTTTATTGCAGCGCAACTTATCGGGAAGCAACAAAACTTTTCAGTTTCAATTTTAGATATTGATCATTTTAAACAAGTAAATGATCAATATGGTCATGATATCGGTGATCAAGCCCTAATTGCTTTTAGCGCGTTACTTACAGAGCAGTTAGCTGATACTGAGTATCAATTTGCTCGCTTTGGTGGTGAAGAGTTTATTGTGGTAATGCCAAACTTAACACTTGCACAAGGGCATGATTTTATCGGTAACTTATGCATTTGTTTAAAATCGTTAAGCTTGACCGATAAAAAAATCACTTTAACAAGCAGTGCTGGTGTAGCACAAATGCAGCCAGGACTCGCCCTTAATACGTTATTAAAAGTTGCTGACACAAACCTTTACCATGCTAAAAATACTGGCAGGGATAAGGTCTGTAGTTAACCTGAACTTAGCTTAAGGGGTTCATTATCGACAAGCTCGCTATTATAGATAATGATTGATATGTTGAAAAAATCGCACAGTGATATCTTGGCGCTCTATATTAATAGATAATGGTTCGATGAGTGTACGGATCACACTTTCAACTTGATTCATAAACCGACCGTGGCCAATTCCTTGTTCGTCTTTTTCACTGGCAACAATAACAAAATGCAGTGAATCTACTAGTTTTTCATCATGCCAATAATGACTGTATTGCGTTTTTTGATCGTCGGTTGAAAAACTTAGCTTTTGCAATTCATGATTGCCATCGTTGTTATCAGTCTTACTGTTTCTAATTATTGGCATCGTACCATTTGCTATCATCGCCGCTAAATGTAAATTTTTGGCGGCGCATTGCTTAATAAATGCGTCATAAAAGTGCTGGTAAAACTCTGTGAATGTTGGCTTATTAAGTAAATGATGAAACTGAGTTTTAATAGTACGTGTTATTGGGATCGCAAATGTCGTATAGGTCATCTCATTATGTTCTGCAGGAGTGTACAATGGCGGCTTTGGTAGCGAGGGTAGAGTCCTCTGAGTTTATAACCGTAGCTTTCTTTACATCCTTTCGCTTTGGCGAACAAGTCATAGGTTAAATGTTGATGATCACGCACTTTTATTGCTGCTTCATCGATCAATAATGTGCTTTGTAGGTATTCGAGTACTTTTTTAACCCGAGTATGGAATATGGCAGCATTCGCACGCAAGTCTTCACCAGTAGCAAGGAAGAGTAAGCGAATTTTTTTACTGGGTTTGCTGCTGTCGTAAATGCATTTATGCGCTTCATGGTAACGCGGGTTATAAAAGAATAAAATTTGTTTTTCTGTTTGTAAACAATACGACTCTTCATGAAACCTAACAACGGGGAGCTTATCGTTTGCTATCAAATGTACATTGTGTAGCTCGTATTCATCACATGAAGAGAATAGCTGTCGTGCTAAACGTTCATAACATTGCTGTATATTACTAAAACGTGCGTATAAATCGGCACTGGGTACGAACTCCGCTAAGATATATTGGTTTGCGCGTGCAGTAGTTGGGATATAAACGCGATGCTGTGAAAGTGAAGCCATTATTTTCTCCTTAAAAGAATTACTTTAATGACGTCACTGTAGCTTGGTTGAATGACTGTTTTATTGCGCTAGAACAATTTATCGTCATTAAGAGATTAAATAACAACCCAGGCGTGGTTCTTTAGCTAGTATTTTCCGCTAAGCACACAATATGTAATAAACCCGCATCTATTACTGTATGTTAAAGTTTGTTTTTATAATATACCCAAACCACCTCAATATGCAGAATTCAGCGTTTCACAGGGGCTTAATATCAAGGCGTTACTTTGCAACAATGGCAGTCCCTTTTAAGAAGTAACAACGATGAGAGTAAGTGCCTGCGAAACGCCCAACGAGGTTGGTTTAAAAACGATTTATACTGCGTTATTGATTTTACCAATAGAACCACTATTATTTGCAATCAATGCCTTGCCTAAATCGCTTTTAATTCCAACTGAAACTCGCATCTTGGGGTGGTTTGGGTATAATGCAGTAGTTTTGTCACCATGCACTATTGTGAGGATTGTATTCCTATGGCGGAAATTGAGAATCGCCCAAGTAACTTTATAAGAACCCGTATTGATGAAGATTTAGCATCAGGTAAACATGCGTCTACACATACTCGTTTTCCACCAGAGCCAAATGGTTTTTTACATATTGGTCATGCTAAATCAATTTGTTTAAATTTTGGTATTGCGCAAGACTACAGTGGTCAATGTAATTTACGTTTTGATGATACTAACCCTGAAAAAGAAGATATTAACTACGTTAATTCAATCAAAGAAGATGTTCAGTGGTTAGGTTTTAACTGGGATGGTGAAATAAAGTATTCGTCAAATTATTTTGATACTTTGTATGACTATGCTGTAGAGCTTATTAATAAAGGCTTAGCCTATGTGTGCTTTTTAACAGCTGATCAAGCGCGTGAATATCGCGGCACGTTAAAAGAGCCTGGTAAAAATAGTCCAACCCGTGATACTAGTCCTTCAGAAAACCTAGCACTATTTGAAAAAATGCGTGCTGGTGAATTTAAAGAAGGCGAGTGTGTATTACGCGCAAAAATCGATATGGCCAGCTCATTTATGGTGCTGCGTGATCCTATTATTTATCGTGTGCGTTTTGCTCATCATCATCAAACCGGTGATAAATGGTGTATTTACCCAATGTATGACTTTACGCACTGTATCTCAGATGCGCTAGAGGGCATTACCCATTCATTGTGTACACTTGAATTTCAAGATAACCGCCGTTTATATGATTGGGTGTTAGATAACATCAGTCTTGAATGTCATCCACAACAAATTGAGTTTTCAAGGTTAAACCTTGAATACACTATAATGTCAAAGCGTAAGCTAAATGATTTAGTGGTCAATGAGTATGTTGAAGGGTGGGATGATCCGCGTATGCCTACCATTGCAGGTCTGCGCCGTCGTGGTTATACACCAGCATCAATTCGTGAATTTTGCTTACGTATTGGCGTAACCAAACAAGAAAACATGGTTGAAATGGGCATGCTTGAAGCCTGTATCCGTGAAGACTTAAACGAACATGCTCCACGTGCCATGGCCGTTCTCGATCCGGTTAAAATCATCATTGAAAACTATGCTGTTGATACCGTTGAAACCTTATCAATTGCAAATCATCCAAATGATGAAAGTATGGGTCGTCGTGATGTTCCGTTCACCCGTGAAATTTATATTGAACGTGAAGACTTCAAAGAAGAAGCAAATAACAAATTCAAGCGCTTAGTACTTGATAAAGAAGTTCGATTACGTGGTGCTTATGTTATTAAAGCAGAGCGTGTTGAAAAAGACGAAAATGGCGAAATAACCACGATTTTTTGTAGCTATGATCCACAAACGCTGGGCAAAAATCCAACTGATGGACGTAAAGTGAAGGGCGTTATCCACTGGGTGTCAGCCAGTGAGTCAATCACCGCAGAAGTTCGTTTATATGATCGGTTATTCAGCGTACCAAATCCTGCAGCAGCTGAAGACTTTGCAACAACTTTAAATCCAGATTCATTAGTGGTTTTAGCAAATGCAAAACTTGAGCCATCACTTGCTAATGCAGAGCCTGCACAAGGTTTTCAATTTGAACGTACAGGGTACTTCAGCCGTGATACTAAGTCAGAGAACATTGTATTTAACCAAACAGTTGGTTTACGTGATTCTTGGACTAAAACACAGCAGTAGTTTTTTATCCCTTCGCTCAAAGGCGAGGGGATAAAAGTAACAGACATAAAAAAACCTGCAATTTGCAGGTTTTTTTATTCAGCTAATAAATTATTGGCTATCAGCAAATGCTTTACATGCTGCAGTGTCAGTACACTCGCCATACAGATAAAGAGAGTGGTTGGTTAATTTAATACCATTTTCTTCTGAAATTTCAAGTTGACGACGTTCAATCATTTCATCTTCAAATTCAACAACTTTACCACATTTTAAACATACTAGGTGATCATGGTGTGTGCTACCAGAGAGTTCAAATACAGACTTACCGCCTTCAAAATGGTGACGGCTAACAATACCCGCATCATCAAATTGGTTAAGTACGCGGTACACAGTAGCAAGGCCAATTTCTTCACCTAGGTCCAAAAGAATTTTGTAAACATCTTCAGCGCTGATGTGTTGGTTATCTGGAGATTGTAAAATCTCTAAAATTTTAATACGCGGCAAAGTTACTTTTAAGCCGGCTTTTTTTAATTCCAAGTTATGATCAGTCATTAAATCTGTCTCAATTATATTTGGTTATACTAGACACCTTACAAAGATGTACACGACACATTAGCAACGATAAGAATAACGTGCCTAGTCATTAAGTGCAAAGATCAATTGCTAGAAATACTTATAAAATGTGTAATAGGAAAACGAACGTCATTATTTTATACGATTACTAGCAATAAAGTGCATTTAATCAGCAAGTTCACTTAAACACATTTCTTCATAAACTTGTGCTGACCATGCTTTTACACGTTGTTCAGTAAGCTCTGGTTGACGGTCTTCATCAATGCCTAAACCAACAAAATGGTTGTCATCAGCCATGCCTTTCGAGGCTTCAAAATCATACCCTTGTGTTGGCCAATGACCCACAACAATAGCGCCACGCTCAGTAACGATGTCATTGATCATACCCATCGCATCAAGGAAGTATTCAGCGTAGTCTTCTTGATCGCCACAGCCAAAAATAGCCACAAGCTTGCCTTCAAAATCAACTTCTTCTAATTCAGGGAAAAAGTCATCCCAATCACATTGTGCTTCACCATAATACCAAGTAGGAATGCCAAATAAGATTAAATCAAATTCTGCGATCTGTTCTTTTGAACTTTTAGCAATATCATGCACAGCCACTAACTTTTTACCCAATTCTTTTTGGATCATTTTAGCTACATGTTCTGTGTTACCTGTGTCACTTCCGAAAAAAATACCTACACTTGCCATGGATTTAAAACCTTTTATCTATCAATAGCCAATCTTTCTTGTAAAATAGTTTCAATCAGCGCACTGCGGCTAATATTTTGTGCATCGGCCATATCGCTTAACGCTTGATATAACTGCGATGAAACTTTAAATTCGACACGCTTTAAACCACGTGCTTTATCTCTTTTTATTTGATTACGTTTATTTACCTTTAACTGAACCTCCCTTGGTAGGGGATTCGTTTTTGGTCTGCCGGGGCGTTTTTCGTATTCAAATAAATCGAGCGTTGTTCTATCTGTTTCAGACTTAGCCATGGTTAACCCACACCCGCACCTTGCCAAAAAACTTGAATAAGTCCTTTAGCGATAAAACCAGAACACCCTAAAAATAGCACAAGCCATACTACATAACGGCCAAATTTAGGCACATTCCCTTTTTTAGTACGTCTTGGATAGCCATACCGATAAAAAAGAACACACCGGCTAAGCCAAAGTACAACCCAAGGGTATCAAATTCGTTAATTAACTGACTGACCATCAACGTATAACCTTTAAATTAAACGGCGCGTACTATAGCATATAAAATTGTAATAATTTAGTGCGCTAAGTCAAAAATACGTGATTAAATTTTGCTTTATTAAGCCATTAAAAAATCATTGATAGACTTATTAACCGCCATTGGTTTTTGGGCATGCAACCAATGACCTGCGCCATGAATAATTTTTGCTTTTGCGTTGCTAAATTGAGCCATAATAGCTTCACGATATTCAGGCAATATATAATCAGAATCGTTCCCTTTGATAAATAAAGTATCGCATAAACAAGAATCATTTGCTTTAATATTTGCTAAAATATTGCGATATTTTTCACTTAGGGTAGTCAAATTAAAGCGCCACTGCAGTTCACCAAGTTCGTTTTTCGCATAGCTTTTTAGCAAAAACTGGCGAACACCTAATTCAGGTATTAGCTGCGTCATTAATTTATCCGCTTCTTTGCGGTCATTAATAGCATGGCTTTTTACCAGCTTTAATGCCGCAATGATATCATCATGACGACTTTGATATGCAACAGGAGCGATATCTAATACTACGAGTTTATTTACTGAGCTTGGATTAATATGTGCTATTTGCATAGCAACTTTCCCGCCCATAGAATGACCGACTAAATGGGCTTTATCAATACTTAAATGGTCCATTAAGGCGAGTACGTCGTCAGCCATTGCTCGGGTAATCCATAATATCACTGTGTGGTGAACGGCCATGGTTACGTAAATCAAGATTCGTTACTGTAAAATTTTCTGCCAATGCATTGGCTATAACATTTAAATTTTCCAGTGAACCAAACAATCCATGGATCAAAATTACATGCGGCCCTTGGCCAGTTTGTTTGTAATTTAACAGCATCACAGTTTCCAAAAACAATCTCATAAAAGTGTGCCTAGTTTGCCTAGTGAAATAACAAATTGCAAAACATAGAGAATTAAATCAGGTTTGGGTATAATCAGCATGGATGAAAAAATGTGACCCGTAACGACAGGAATAACATGAAAAAAATTGACATAGACGACGAGTTATATCAATACATTGCAAGTAACACTCAAAGTATAGGCGAAAGCGCCTCAACTATTTTACGTCGTTTATTAAATATTCACGGCGAAAATGATTTAGCCGCGCAAGAAAAACCAGAACAGCCCGTCACGCATGAGGTTGCAAAGACGACTCAAACAACTGAACACACCTCATCGACCGAGAATAAAAAGTCAGCCGCTGTCACACCATTGACACAAGCGCATGCCAGTGTTTTTAATATACTCAATAAAGAAGAGTTGGCGATGCAAAAAGGCGTAGTAGGGCGCTTTTTGTTTATTTTATCTGCTTTACATAGAACTCATAAAACTGATTTTTCAGCGGTATTGGATGTGCAAGGGCGTGATCGCGTTTACTTCGCAACCAGCAAAGAAGCGTTAGTAAACAGTGGCAGCAGTATGAATCCAAAAAACATTACCGACAGTGAATACTGGGTAATGACCAACTCAAATACTACCCGTAAGAAAATGATGCTACACGAAGTGGCACTTGGCTTAGGCTATAGTGCTGAACAAGCTGAAAAAATTCGAGACTACTTATAAAGGAAATGTAATGGCGATTCATTCCGGTGCAGGGAAACCTGCAACACAATCAGATTTAGTAAATGTACCAAAATTAGTGTCTGCTTATTATTTAAATGAACCCGATCTAGAGCAAAACCCTGAACATTGTGTTGCTTTTGGTACTTCAGGGCACCGAGGTTGTTCATATGATGTGAAATTCAATGAATCTCACATTCTCGCCATTACTCAAGCAATTTGTGATTACCGAAAACAAAATAATATTTTTGGACCGCTATTCTTAGGTAAGGATACGCACGCGTTAAGTGAGGCGGCTTACAATTCAGCGATTGAAGTGCTTGTTGCTAACGAAGTACAAGTGATCACGCAAGAAAACGACGATTTTACACCTACACCGGTGATTAGCCACGCGGTCGTGTGTCATAACAAATTACATCCTCATGAATTAGCTGACGGTATTGTTGTTACACCTTCACATAATCCTCCAGAAGATGGCGGTTTTAAATATAACCCACCTAATGGCGGGCCGGCAGATACTGACGTTACTAAGTGGATAGAAGACAGAGCAAATCAACTACTACTAGAAGATTTAGTTGAAGTTGAGCTATTCCCATTTGCAAAAGCTGCCCGTTCAGGTTTTATTAAATACCAAGATTTAATGACTCCTTATATTGAAGATTTGATTAATGTTGTTGATGTAAAAGCGATTGCAAAGGCAAATATTAAAGTGGGTATTGATCCGCTCGGTGGTTCAGGGATCAACTTTTGGCCTATTATCGCCGAAAAATTTGCTTTAGATTTAACAATCGTTAATGAAAGTGTCGATCCGCGCTTTGCATTTATGCCACTTGATAAAGATGGCAAAATTCGTATGGATTGCTCATCACCTTATGCGATGGCAAACCTAATCGCCCTTAAAGATGATTTTGATATAAGCATTGGCAATGATCCAGACTATGATCGCCATGGTATTGTAACTCCTGACGGCTTAATGAATCCTAATCACTTTTTAGCGGTTGCCATTGATTACTTATTAAATCATCGTGATTGGTCCAAAGACGTTGAAATTGGCAAGACACTTGTTTCAAGTGCGATGATTGACCGAGTAGTTGCCCGTAATAATCGTCAAGTACGAGAAGTACCTGTTGGTTTTAAATGGTTTGTCGAAGGGCTAAGTACTGGAACACTCGCGTTTGGCGGTGAAGAAAGTGCCGGGGCATCATTCCTTCGTTTTGACGGTACAGTATGGAATACCGACAAAGACGGTTTCATCATGGGATTATTAGCCGCGGAAATTTTAGCTGTAACAGGAAAAACCCCATCAGCACTTTATAAAGAGCTTGAGCTCGAATTTGGTGCGCCTATATACAAACGTATAGATGCACCTGCAAGTTCTGCCCAAAAAGAGCGACTTAAAGGGCTAAGTGCGAAAGATGTTACGGCAGATACACTTGCGGGCGAGCCTATTTTACAAAAGCTAACTCATGCGCCTGGTAATAATGCCGCTATTGGTGGTTTAAAAGTAGTTACTGAAAACGGCTGGTTTGCAGCGCGTCCATCAGGGACTGAAGACATTTATAAAATTTACCTTGAATCATTCAAAGGTGAAGAACATTTAGCGCTATTAGAAAAAGAAGCCAAGAAGTTGGTTGATTCAGTGATTAGTTAATAACGCTTAGACTATTTTATAACGGCTGATTTATTCAGCCGTTTTTGTTTCTCATTTGCATAATAATATGAAGGCATTTGGATTATGACAGCCAACTCAGAGTATTTAAACGAATTACAACAGCAAGGCGATTTTTTAACTCTCAGCCGTAATAATGAATGGCACTTAGCACCGAGTGCTTTTACTTTAAGTAATGGTACCACTGTAACTATTCATGACACCGGCGTTATAGAGTTTCAACCAAAATGCTCTACTACAATCGATGTGGTACTTTCAAGTGCGATCCATGGTAATGAAACAGCACCTATTGAAATTTGCGATGAATTAATTAAGCGTATTATCTTAGGCGATTTACAACTAGCACAGCGTGTACTGTTTATTTTTGGTAACCCGCAATCAATTAATATTGACAAGCGTTTTGTAGAAGAAAATCTAAACCGTTTATTTAATGGTCATCACACTGTCGAAGGTGTAAAGATGAATAATGAGCGCACACGAGCGGCCAAGCTTGAACAATATGTTAGTGACTTTTATCAACGCGGTGGGCAGCAGCGAGAGCGCTGTCATTACGATTTGCATACTGCTATTCGTGGTTCAAAAAATGATAAATTTGCTGTATATCCCTTTTTACATGGTAAACCGTGGAAAAAATCGCAACTACAGTTTTTATTAAGCTGTGGAGTAAATACGGTGCTAATGATGAAATCACCAGCCACCACTTTTAGTTACTATTCTTCTTTTGTTCATGGTGCAGATTCATTTACCGTTGAACTTGGTCAAGTAAAACCGTTTGGTGAAAATGATATGAGTCGTTTTGCGAAAACCAAAGCGACCCTAATCGCATTAATTAGCCAAAAAGAAGTGATATATAAAGAATTTGATGCAAGTGACTTTGAGTTATTTGCTGTGCACCGATCAATCAATCGCACTGAACACGATTTTTCGTTTCCTTTTTCGGATGATGCCGAGAATTTTACCGGGTTTAGCAAAGGTGATTTACTCGCAACGGATGGTCAGACCTGTTATTACGCAGATGTTGAAGGCGAAGCAATTATATTTCCTAATGCCGATGTCGCCCTTGGACAACGTGCATTATTAACGGTAATACCATTACAACTGACTGATAATATTATTTAATTTGTTGCTTTGCAGGTCAGCTCAAATCGTTAACTATATGATTGTATATACTTTATGCTCTTGTATAGTTAACTTTCCAATGCCACTGTCGCCAATTAACTTTGTTTCGTCTATGATTAGTTGAATAACACTTTACGTTAACGTAAAGTGTTAGCAGCTTTAATTTAAATACAGTACAGTTTCTGCAAAGTTTATCCTGCAGAGCACAGCCAATAATAACAACTGACTTGTACTGTTTACGACAACAAAAGAAGGTAGGTTATGAGCAATCCAAATAACGTATCGCTGAATATTAGTCATGATCTCTCATTTATTGACGGTCATGCCTTGAATATTCCGACCTTGAGTATTTTAAACGAGGATGGCGATATCCACGACGGTGCAACAGCCCCCGATATTGATGAAAGTACTGCGCTGCGGTTATATGAAACAATGCGTTTTATTCGTGCACTTGATGAGCGTATGCAAGCTGCTCAACGCCAAGGCCGGGTAAGCTTTTACATGCAATGTTTAGGCGAAGAGGCGGCAGTGACAGCGTCTGCTGCGGCACTTGATCAAGACGATATGATCATGGCGCAATACCGTGAGCAGGCTGCACTTCATTATCGTGGCTTCACACTTGATCAGTTTATGAATCAAATGTTTTCAAATGAGTTGGATTTAGGTAAAGGTCGCCAAATGCCAATTCACTACGGTTCAAGTGCACTTAATTACATGACTATCTCATCGCCGCTAGGTACTCAAATACCGCAAGCAACAGGTTACGCGTACGGGCAGAAAATTAAACACATAGATGCAAAATCAGGTGAACTAAGCTCAACGATAGATAACATAACTATCTGTTACTTTGGCGAAGGGGCTGCTTCAGAAGGAGACTTCCATGCTGGTTTAAATATGGCCGCAGTGCATAAGTCACCGGTTATATTTTTTGCTCGCAATAACGGCTATGCGATTTCAACTCCTGCGGATGAGCAATTTAAGGGCGACGGCATCGCTTCTCGTGGCGTAGGTTACGGTATTAAAACGATTCGTGTTGATGGTGCTGATGCACTTGCTGTTTATGCCGCAACTAAAAAAGCCCGTGAACTTGCCACTAAAACAGGTGAGCCGATTTTAATTGAATCGATTGCATATCGCCTTGGCGCGCATTCTACATCAGATGATCCTAGTGGCTATCGTTCAAAAGACGAAGAAGCAAATTATCAATCTTGTCCAATCGAACGTTTTCGCAAATGGTTAATTAAGCAAAACTGGCTTAATGAAGAAGAAGACAATAAAGCCAAAGAGCAAATTCGTGAAGATATCCTAGCCGCATTAAAACGCGCTGAAGTGATTGCAAAACCGGCCTTAGAAGAGTTGGTGTCGGATGTATATGATACACCGATCCCTTCTTTGCAACGTCAATACGAGCAATTGAAAACGCATATCAAGCAACACCCCGATGCTTACCCAGTGACTGCAGGGAGAATTAAGTAATGGCTAAAATGAATATGTTACATGCGATTAATTCAGCCCTTGATATAACTATGGCTGAACATCCGCAAGCGTGTATTTTTGGTGAAGATGTTGGCTATTTTGGCGGCGTATTTCGCGCAACGTCTGGACTACAAGAGAAATATGGTCAGCACCGTGTATTTAATACACCATTAACCGAACAAGGGATCATGGGTTTTGCTAATGGCTTAGCAGCGTTTGGCGCACCAGCACTTGCTGAAATTCAATTTGCCGATTATATCTTTCCAGCCTTTGACCAAATAGTAAATGAGTCTGCTAAATTTCGTTATCGTAGCGGTAACGAGTTTAATGTTGGCAACCTGACTATCCGTACTCTTACGGTGGTGGTATTGCCGGTGGTTTATATCATTCGCAATCACCTGGAGCTTATTTTGCACATACCCCGGGACTTAAGATTGTTGTCCCTCGCAACCCTTACCAAGCAAAGGGCTTATTACGTGCTGCAATTAAAGATGATAATCCAGTTATTTTCTTTGAGCCTAAACGTTTATATCGTGCATCAACGGGTGAAGTTCCTGAACAAGATTACAGCATTGAACTTGGTAAAGCTGAAATAGTTAGTGAAGGTACGGATGTAACACTACTTGCTTGGGGCGCACAGATGGAAATCATCGAAGATGCTGCAAAACGTGCAAGTGAGCAGGGTATTAGTTGTGAAGTGATTGATCTACGCAGTATTTTACCATGGGATATGGAAACGATTGTTAACTCAGTGACAAAAACAGGGCGACTTATTGTTAGCCATGAAGCACCAATCACTAATGGTTTTGGTGCAGAAATTGCGGCGACAATCCAACAAGAATGTTTTTTGCATTTAGAATCACCTATCTTACGTGTTTGCGGCTTAGATACTCCGTATCCATTAGCGCTTGAAAAAGAATATGTACCTGATGCGTTGAAAGTGCTCGCAGCAATCAAGCAATCGGTCGAATTTTAGGAGTCATCATGGCAAAAGATTTTATTTTACCGGATATCGGTGAAGGCATCGTTGAATGTGAAGTTGTTGAATGGTTAGTAGCCGAAGGCGACACCGTAGCTGAAGATCAACCGATTTGTGATGTAATGACAGACAAAGCACTGGTGCAAATTCCTGCGGTTCATGATGGTGTGATCAGTAAGCTCTATTATGCTAAAGGGGATATTGCTTTAGTGCATGCCCCGCTGTTTGCAATGGATGTAGCTGGTGAGACTACAGCCGATCATACTCAACCAGAAACAACCAGCGTAATAGAGCACACGCAAACAAATACTGACTCTGAAGTCGTTGAGGATTTTATCCTTCCCGATATTGGTGAAGGAATTGTTGAGTGTGAAATTGTTGAGTGGTTAGTCAGCGAAGGCGATTTGATAGAAGAAGATCAAGCCGTTTGTGATGTAATGACAGATAAAGCACTCGTACAAATTCCAGCTAAATATACCGGCACAGTGGTAAAACTTTATTATGCTAAAGGGGATGTTGCGCAAGTACACAGTCCACTTTTTCAAATGTCGATTGCAGGCACTCAAGCAAATGTTGTCGATATCAATGATGCATTAGTGAAAGCACAAACCAAAGCGGTAGAGCAAAAACCAGCAGTAGTTGAAAAGTCAGTAACAGCCCCTGTAATTAATAAAAAGGCGGTCGCATCACCGGCAGTAAGACGCAAAGCACGTGAACTTGATGTTGATCTAACCACAGTCCCAGGCAGTGGTAAGAATGGCCGTATTTACAAAGAGGACATTGAACAGTTTGTGAAAGGGGAAGTGCCAAATAGTATTGATACATCACCACTGCAAACGAAGCCTGACGTTACGAAAACCACAGCTAGCGACACTGGCGGCATGCGCATTGAGCCAATTAAAGGCATCAAAGCAGCAATGGCTAAACAAATGGTTGCTTCGGTAACGACTATCCCACATTTTACATTTTGTGATGAGATTGATTTAACAACTTTGATTGCTTTGCGCAGTGATTTAAAAGAGCAATATAAGCAACAAGGCGTTAAATTGACAATGATGCCATTTTTCATCAAGGCCTTATCGCTGGCTATGAAAGAATTTCCGGTATTAAACTCGAAAATAAATGATGAATGCACTGAGCTTAGCTACTTTGATGATCACAATATCGGTATGGCAGTTGACTCTAAAATTGGTTTGTTAGTGCCAAATATTAAACAATGTCAAACAAAGAGTATTGTTGATGTAGCCAATGAAGTAACGCGATTGACGGATGCTGCCCGTGAAGGACGTGTTAGCCCTGACGATCTCAAAGGCGGCACAATTAGCATTTCTAATATTGGCGCGATTGGCGGCACAGTTGCGACGCCAATTATCAACAAGCCAGAAGTGGCGATTGTGGCATTGGGTAAATTACAACATCTACCGCGTTTTGATGCCAAAGGGCAAGTGGTGTCTGCTGCAATTATGCAAGTTAGTTGGTCAGGCGATCACCGAGTGATTGATGGCGCTACGATAGCGCGATTCAATAACTTGTGGAAATCGTATTTAGAAAATCCAGCTAAAATGATGATGGCAATGAGTTAACTTTAAACGTTACCTATTTTAAAACCAGCTTAATGCTGGTTTTTTGTTTTCATATTGTTGTTTTTTATTTATTATATTGTTGTTGCTAAAAGCGACACCCGTAAGGGAATTTAAAAAAATTAAGGAATTATTATGAAATACTTCATGGAAGCAATGCGTCGTTATGCCGATTTTAATGGACGTAGTCGTCGCAAAGCATATTGGATGTTTATACTGTTCAATATTATTTTTTCGTTCGTAACTGGTGTATTCGATGAGTTGACAGATACAATCATCATAAGCACAGTATATAGTTTGGCTGTGTTGATCCCGCAACTAAGTGCAGGTGCTCGTCGTCTTCATGATACGAATCGTTCTGGTTGGTGGCAGTTACTTTGGCTAGTGCCAATAGTTGGTTGGATTGTATTGATTATCTTCCTAGCACAAGATTCGCAAGAAGGTGAAAATGATCATGGCCCAAATCCAAAAGAAGTTGCTCTAGAATCCGCTACTGTTTAATTAAATAATGAATAATACCAATTGACTTAAATATTTAACCATTCTAGCGAGCTAAATAAAGCGCTAACTGCGTTATAATTTTTTCAAGTAGAACAACTATATGTCAAAATTTATGCCTTGTTATCACTGTATTTATCTGTCGCTATAAATGGTCAGTAACTTAACACGATTGGTATAATGAAAAGCTCAGCAGTCGCTGAGCTTTTTTATGTCAGTGACTTACAACCCAAAGAAATATAAGCCATAACCAACGAGTAAAGCGGGAATTGCCGAATATATTGTTGCCACAAATGCGGCACGTGGTGCCATTGCGATTGCAGGGAAAAGGGCATCGCCGTCATTTGATATTGCATTCGCAGCTAAGGCACTAAAGGGAATGATGCCTTGAATATACAATGTAGTTACCACTATTTGTGGTCCACAGCCAGGTAAAAAACCAATCAAAACGGCAATTAAAGGCGCTAAGTATGCATAGTGAGTAAACCAGGCTTTTAAATCTACACCGGCAAATGTTACTAATAACTCAAATAGCATAAACGAGGCAACTACCCATGCCGTGACAAAATGGGTGTCTTGCAAAACTTTATATAGCTTTGAAGGGGGCGTTATAGTTTCTTCTTCTGAAGTTACTTGTTGATAGCTTTGACCTTTAGACGACAGCGCCCAAGTGGTAACAGCCAATAGCGCCATAATAGCGCCAAATAAGGTTATTGATTCAGCAAGTAGAGCGTCAAAGGCTGAAAAGTCAGTATTGAAAGCAATCATTATTGCCACAATAAGACTGGGCATCATAATAATTTGCCAAATTGATTTACTGACTATAATTGCCTTACTAGGCTGATTTAAGCACTCATCAGCATAATCATTTTTTGCTGGGCGAAGATAATCTTGCTTATGAAATGCATTGACTAAGGAGCCGCTGATAATACCAACGCTCAGGCCAATAATCATAATAAGTAAGCCTTCAAGCGGCTTCGTTGCTAATAGTAAAAATGCAGCATCCCCCATGGTCGCTGTTAATACAGCAACGATAGAGCCAAAGCTCGCTTGTCCTTTGGTAAATTGTGTCACTACTATGATAGCGCCTCCGCAACCTGGCAAAGCACCGAGTAATGAAGCAAAACTAATTTCTAACAAGGGGGATTTTTGACTTAAATAGCCAAGCTCTAAGTGAGGCAGCCGGTCAATGGCGTAGTAATAGATAAATAAAGTGGCGGCAACAAATATACTAACTTGAAAAAACGCATCACTCATTGCCGTTAATGTCATTGCTCGCAAAGGAGCATAAGCTAAACAACACAATAACAATAGCGGTAATAACAGCCGTTTATTATTGATAATAAAATGTGTGGACGCTGGAAAACTAATTTTGGGCAGTGAAAGTGAAAACATAAGTGCAACCTAAAAGCTATCTAAGTTGCACTTTAGATTTAAATTAAATGAAAATCAATATCATTTACATTATTTTCTTTGGAATTCTGAGTTCGCATTCCATTTTGGCCATTGTGGTTGCTCAGAAATGTCAAAACCTACTTGATAAAACAGTTGTAAGTCTTGTACAGCTCCAGATAGATCCCATTCATCACGGTATCTGTCGCATGGTTGATGGTAACAACCACGTAGCACTAAGCTCATGCGTTTACGATAATTAGCCGTATCTTCGTCAAGTGCTTCACTGCCACCACCCGCATACATCGCTGGAATACCCATGTTGGCGAAAGCAAAATGATCAGAGCGATAGTACCCGCCTGAAGATGGTTTAGGATCGCCCGAGACGGTGCGCCCTTGTGCATTAGCTGCCTGTGCTAATAGCGAGTCCATTTCTGATTTACCAATACCAACTACGCTGATATCTTTTACTTTGCCTAACAAGTTCAAGCTATCCATATTAATATTAGCGACTGTCTTATTTGCTGCTATCACTGGGTGTGCAGCATAATACTTAGATCCTAATAAACCTTGCTCTTCAGCTGTCACTGCCAAAAAAGTCATTGAGCGGCTAGGGTGCTTTGGTAAGCTTGCAAACGCTTCTGCTACTTCAATTAAGCCTGCAGTGCCTGTCGCGTTATCATGTGCTCCATTGTAGATTTGGTCGCCTTTACGGTTTTTATCAGTACCTAAGTGATCCCAGTGTGCTGAGTATATAATATGCTCATCTGGTTTTTCACTACCAGGTAAAGTCGCAATGAAGTTATATGAAATTGATTTTTTGATGGTGTTTTTAACCGCAATAGACGCTGTTAAATCGCCCATATCAACATGATAAGCGCCTTTTGCTGCATTGGCTTTTGCACTGGCAAAATCTAAACCTGCTTTAGTGAAAAGCTCGTTAGCAACCTCTGTGGTTACCCAACCTTCAACAGCGACTCTGTCCATATTATTGTTTTCTTTTTGAAAACCAAACTGCTCGCCGCTCCATGAGTTTTCAACCACAGACCAAGGGTAAGAGGCCGGTGCAGTTTCATGAACGATGATAGCCCCAGCAGCACCTTGACGGCTGGCTTCTTCGTATTTGTAAGTCCAACGGCCATAGTAAGTCATGGCATCACCGGTAAACAAAGCAGGATCTTTAGTGGCAAAACCAGGGTCGTTGACTAAGATCACCACAGTTTTACCCTTAACATCTAAACCTGCGTAATCATTCCAATTATATTCTGGGGCATTAACACCATAACCAACAAATACCAGTTCAGAGTCTTTAATACTTTGGCGTTCGCTAATGCGACTGCTGCCCATTACCATGTCTTTTTTATACTGGTAATCTTTGCCGCCGATAGTTAACACCATGTTTGGATCTGCTTCAAGAGACACCAACGGAACTTCTTGTAAGAAGCTGTCGCCATTACCTGGTTGATAACCTAGTTTTTTAAATTCTTCAGTAAGGTAAGCTAGTGTGAGTTCTTCACCTTTTGAAGATGGAGCGCGGCCTCCAAATTCATCGGAGGCAAGCACTTTGACATGCTCTGCGAGTTGTTGGGCATTGATTGAATAATACCCTTTGCTAACATCATCAGAGGTGAGACTTGTTGTTGCACATCCTGCAAGTACCGCAGTTGCAAGGAGTGTCAGAGAAAAATAACGTTTCATAGTCGCTCTTTTTTTGTTTTAAGTGAGCTCAGTATAAGAACTTCTATTAAAGAGAACCAGTTTTTGCGGTAAACTCCAACCATAATAATTGTAAAGCTAAAGATACTCATGAAGCGTTTTACCCCTTACGAACAATGGCATAGCCCCAGTTTAGAAAATGGTGCATTTAGCCATTTAAATACACTGTTTTCTTTAAATGGTTTATCCGACTGGCCGCAATGTGCGTGGTTTTCATCATTTTTAGATGCTAAAAATGCAAATCAGCAAACAATTCGCTTTGTTGATGACGCCTGCTTTAGTGAGGAAGAGCGCTATTATGAGCAAATCATTTTTGATACCGGTAAAGTACCAACGCGACAACAAAATTGGCATGACTTATTTGGTGGACTTATCTGGTGTTTATTTCCTAAAACTAAAGCATTAATCAATCAACGTCATGTAGAAGAGATCACACTTCACGGCACTAAAGTACGCTCAAAACACCGCAATGCCTTAACCTTGTTTGATGAATGTGGGGTTGTACTTGCTGTAAGTGATGAAATTTGGCCTGCGTTACTTAAAAATCATCAATGGCAGCAGGCATTTATTGAGCAAAGAGCGTTGTGGGGGAAAACCATTGCGCCATTTATGTTCGGCCACGCTAATTATGAAATGCTAACAAAGCCGTATATTGGTCTGACAGGTAAAGCATTATTTGTAAAAGTACCGAGTGACATATTTTGTAAAGATTTAGCCCAGCAGTATCAGTATATTGATCAAACCCTTTATGAGATGATTAGCGTCGATAACTGTTTAAGGGACAATAGCCAGCTCTCACCATTACCACTGCTAGGCGTACCAGGCTGGTATGATAATAATAACCCCGAGTTTTATAGTAATACAGATTACTTTAGACCAAAACGAAGGACATGAACATGATAGAAGTTACGGGGCTTAAAAAGAAATTTAAGCTAACTAAAGACCATAAAAAAAACAAAGTCGATAAAATAGATCCCCGTGAAGATAAAGATTATTTTCATTCGGTGCGAGATGTCAGCTTTCATTGTAATAAAGGCGAAGTGCTGGGCTTACTCGGCCCTAATGGTGCAGGAAAAACCACCACGCTAAGAATGATCTCGACAGCGTTAAAACCCGATGAAGGGCAAATAATTATTGCTGGTGAAGACATCATAAAAAAACCACTATTTGGTCGTAAGTCTATTGGTTTTCTATCTGGCAGTACCGGTTTATATGGCCGTTTAACGGTAAAAGAAAATATCGAATATTTTGCAAAACTGCACGGTATGAGTAAAGACGCGATTAGGTCACGGTGTGAAGAGTTATTTGATTTACTCGACATGCATAGCTTTATTGATAAACGTGCTGATAATTTATCAACGGGTATGAAACAAAAAGCCAATATAGCCCGCGCAGTTGTGCACCACCCGGCAGTCGTAGTACTTGATGAGCCGACCACTGGATTAGACATAATGACCACTCAAACGGTGATCGAGTTTATCAAACGGCTTAAAGCGCAAGGGACTCCTGTTATATTTTCAACCCATCATTTAGATGAAGTAGCGCTACTGTGTGACCGCGTTGCGGTGATCAACGAAGGTATCAGTTGTTTTGACGGCAGTCTTGACGAATTTAAAAAAGTGGGTAAAAGCGACGAACTAAATCAAGCGTTTATGAATATTTTGACGGAGAAAAATAATGTTTGAAGTATTTAAAAAGGAATTAAAAGAGCTATTACGTGATAAAAAAACACTCATTTTTATTGTCGCATTGCCAGTTGCTATCTTTCCATTATTATTTGCGGTGATGGCATTTATTAGTTCTCAAGCAACACTTGAAGCCGAACAAAAAGTTCATACCTATGCCATTATCAATGGCGAATATGCGCAATCATTCACAGATAAAGTTTTTTACCATAAAAGTTTTCAATTATACAAAGGTGAACACACCTTTAATACAGTTGCAGAGCTTACTGAGGCCGTTAAAGCTGGCACCATTGATATGGGTATTTTCTTACCCGCAGATGCCAAACAAAACCTTGATGACGCAAAACAGAGCCAGTGGCAAGTGGTTTATAACGATGCCAAAGCGATTAACTTTTTATTCGACAGAGTAAAAGAGCTTGCTAAAGAATTTGGTAATAAGCTAAGAGCTGAAAAACTATTGAGTTATGGTGTTTCAGTTGAGCAACAAAGTGCGATTATTGATCCAATCAAAGTTGTAAAAGTTGATACCGCTGATAAACGAGAAAATTTAGGTGAGAAAATAGGCGGCTTTATTCCTTACTTACTGATCCCATTAGTTTTGATGGGAGCAACATACCCAGCAATTGATTTAGGTGCAGGTGAGAAAGAACGCGGCACATTAGAAACGTTACTACTGACACCAATCACCCGTACGCAACTTGTATTAGGTAAATTTATTACTTTACTTGCAGCGTCAATCGCCACCACAACGATAACCGTGTTGAGTATGGGCGTATGGATCAGTATCGCGATTTCTTTCATTGATTTGGATGTGATAAAAACAGCATTTAGTTCATTACGAGTATTAGATTTGGCACTCATTTTTATTATTTTATTACCCGTAGCGGCGATTTTTTCTTCTCTTGCGTTAGCAATATCGATTTATGCGCGTAGTTTTAAAGAAGCACAAAATTATATGACACCACTGAGCATGGGGGTGATATTTCCTATCATTGTTGCTTTATTACCGAATGTTGAGCTAACAGCTAAAACCGCATTTATTCCGGTTACTAATGTGGCTTTAGCGATTAAAGAAATTATCAAAGGTACGATTGATTACACGTTACTTGGACTAATCTTTTTAGCGACCGTGATTGTTGCCGGTGCACTATTAGCATTTTGTGTTAAATGGTTTAATAAAGAAGAAGTCTTATTTAGGTAACAAGTTGTAAAGAAGTAGGCTGGGCGTAGTTGTTACAATACTCTCAGTTAAATAATAAAAAATGACGGGATAGCTCGTCATTTTTTATTATTTATTTATAGTTTCATGGTTAAAACTAAGAATCGATAAAAAGCTCAAAGATAACTTTTTTAATTGCTCTATAATATAGTTTGTTTTGAAAGCAAACTGGCAATTTTGATGCGCTACCCTCTGACATTTTCTAATTTATTTCGCAGTAATAAACTTTCTTTATTAGCTTTGCTGTTTTTTTCATCTTAGCAACTCCTGCTTTATATATTTATGAGCAAAAAGCACGCAAAGATGTTTACCAGATTGCCCAAACCACACTACAGCAAGAGCTTGATACAAAAGCACAAATATTAAAAGGGCATTTAAAAGACAGTGTCTTGTCAATCAACTTTTTAAATGTCACGCCGCCTATCAGTGGTATTAGTCGAGCCGCTGCAAATAACCTTATTGATCCACTATTAAATACGCCCATCGCAATATGGCAAACGCGCTTAGCTGAAATATTTAGTGGCTTTATGCGCACTGACCAGCAGCTATTACAAGCCAGATATATTACCCTTGCTGATAATGGTCAAGAAATTGTCCGTGTTGATAGGATCAATGATGTTGTGGTGCGCCTCGAGGGAGACTTATTACAACAAAAAGGGCAACGGGATTACATGCTTAATGCCAGCAGGTTAGATAGTGAATCTGTCTATATATCACCGATTAACTATAATCGAGAGCATGGTCAAATTCAGATACCCTACGTGAGCACCTACCGAGTTGCGAAGCCGGTATTTAATAAACAAGGAGCAGTATTTGCTGTATTAGTAACAAATTATTTTGCTGACGAGTTATTTAATAGTGTTACTTTTAGTTCATCTGCTGGGGTTGATGTTTATCTGTTAAATGATCAGCAGCAGTTTTTATTTCACCCAGATCCTAAACTACGATTTGGTTTTGAGTTTGGTCAAGACATTACTTGGTCAAGTGTATTTAGTCAAAGCCAAGATATGAGTAGCCAAGCGACTTTACCTTTTCATGATTTACCAAGTCATTATTATTTAAAACAACGTATTAGTTTAGAAAATAACATTAGCATGTTGCCCCTTGAACTTGCGGTATCAATTAATACCGATATTTTGTTAACAGACGTTGCTAAGCGCCGTGATCATTTTGTGTTGGTAATTATTTCACTTTTCACTGCTTTGTGGTTATTAGTGTGGTTATACCAAAGGTATATAAACCGCAAATTAGAGCTTCACACCTTGAAGGAGCGTAATAACAAGATTATTGAAAATTCTCTCGATGCAATTTTAACAGTACAAGAGGATGGCCTTATCAGTAATGCTAATAAAACAGCATTACAATGCTTTGATATCATTATTGATCACACCCAGTTTACGCAATTATTTTCGCTAGCAGAAGGTGATAAGTCATGTATTGATGAAACAATAGCACAGGGATCAAAACCATCATTTGAAGGCGTATTTATTGACCCGCAAGATCAACAACACTTTTACTCAATTACACTTACTAGCGTGTTTGATATCTTTACCCAGCGCTACCAAGTAGCAGCGATTTTACGAAACATTAATTCACTTAAACAGACCCAAGTTGAGCTTGAAAAACTCAATAGTACGTTAGAGCAAAAAGTGCAACAACGCACAACTGAACTTGAAAGTGCGATTGAACAAGCTTTGGCAGCCAGTAAAACTAAAAGTGATTTTATTGCTAATATTTCCCATGAAATACGTACGCCTATGAATGGTGTATTAGGGATGCTGGAAATGCTCAAAGAGGACACGCTAACGCAGCAGCAACAGCAATATTTAGATCTGGCCAATAGCAGCGCTAACTCATTAATGACATTGATTAATGACATCTTGGATTTTTCAAAAATCGAAGCTGGTAAACTTGGTATTGATAATCACAGTTTTGATGTGATTACTGTATGCAGTGATATGATCACCTCAATGGCACTGCAAGCACAGCGTAAAGGCTTAGAAGTGTTTTTGTATACTGATAAAGTTATTGACCGTATGTTAGTCGGAGATAGCCACCGATTAAAACAAATATTAATAAACTTACTTAATAATGCATTCAAATTTACTCATCAAGGTGAAGTCAGTTTGACTGTTGGGTGTCAGTATCTTACTGAAGAAAAGTTATTAATGAGCTTTGTTATTGAAGACTCAGGCATCGGCATTGCTGAAAAAAATATCGATAAGCTGTTTGAGGCCTTTACTCAAGAGGACACCAGTACCACTCGCCACTTTGGAGGTACAGGGCTTGGTTTATCAATTTGTCGTAAGCTGGCACAATTGATGGGCGGTGATATTAGTGTAACCAGTGAAAAGGGCAAGGGAAGCTGTTTTACAGCGCAAGTGCAATTACATATTGCAGCTGAGAAAAGACTTAATACTGCCGTTGAGTTGGCAAAAGATATTCAGGTTGGCGTGCTGATAGATAGCGACAGTGTATATAACAATGTCACTAATTTATTGATTAAAAATTGCCAAGTAGCGGCCAATAATATTCAACGATTTGACTACCAAGCACAATATCAAGAGTTAAAAGTTGATTTACTGGTTGTTGATAATGATCACCCATACTTACAAACACTGATTAATTTATGTAATAAGCAGAATAAAAAATATGTATTAATCTTGCGTGATTTACTGCTTAGTAAAAAAGCCAAAGAGCAGGTACCTGAAAATTGCCATGTGCTAAATAAGCCGCTTACTCAAGATCAATTTAGCTATAAGTTAGCAAGTTTGTTTGGTGTTAATAATAGTTTTTTGGTTGCTAGCCAAGGTAGTGAGCAAACAGAATATGTTGAATACGATTTATCAAACTTTAAGGTATTATTGGTTGATGATAATATGATCAACCTTGAAGTTGCCAAAGCAATATTAAAAAATACCGGTGTCACTATTGTATGTGCCAGCGATGGCCTAGATGCGCTAGAAATATTAAATACAGAGCACACACCTTTATTTGATCTGCTTTTAATGGATTGCCAAATGCCAAGCCTCAATGGCTATGACACAACCTCTGCAATTCGCAGCAGCAAAGCTGGTGCTGACTATGCAAAAGTGCCTATTATCGCTATGACAGCCAGCGCTATGGCAGGTGACAGAGAGCGTTGTATTACAGCTGGTATGAATGATTATATTACCAAACCCATAAAGCCAAAAGTTTTGAAAGATAAATTAGCTATGTGGTTAAAATAAACCACACAGTCTAAATTTTAAGCTACTGATTTTTCAGGTTTAGCCTTTGGTCCACCAAGATTTTGATTAAGTTTGGTAATATCAGCAGAATTAATCACTGTTTGAGTGTCAGACCAGTGTAGCAATTCGATACGACCATTTTCTTGCTCTACTACTGCGGTACAACTTTCTATCCAATCGCCATCATTACAGTAAACAATGCCATCAACGACTTTGAGTTGTGGGTGATGAATGTGACCGCAAATAATACCGTCTACGCCTTGCTTTTTAGCCTCATGAATAGCAGCATTTTCAAATGCCTCTATTGCTTCACGCGCTTTATGAACGCGGGCTTTTATCCAAGCAGCAAGTGACCAATAGTTACCACCATATAGGCGTCGAATACGATTAGTCCAGCGATTTAAAAACAGTAAAAAGTCATAACCTGTATCACCGGCAATACTGATCAGTTTGTTATACCTAGTTGCTGAGTCAAAATCATCACCGTGAACCAGAAGAAATCGTTTGTTGGCTTTGGTTGTGTGAATAAACTGCTGGTGGACTTCAATACCAAATAGGCTGTTATTGACGTAGTGTCGGAATGTTTCATCGTGATTGCCAGGAATATAAATCACTCGAGTACCTTGAACTGCTTTGGCTTGAATACAAGCTAATACTTGATAGTGACTAGGGTGCCAATAAAAATTTCGCTTCATCGACCATAAATCGACGATGTCACCCACTAGATAAAGGGTATCGCACTCAATACTATTTAAAAAGTCGAGTAGGTAATCTGCTCGACAATCTTTATAGCCTAAATGTACATCGGATATCCAAACAGCTGGGTAGTACTTTTTATCACTTTTTTCGATGTCGTGCATAGGAGGTTACTCACGGTGTAATAACAACAAAGTTAAGCAACTTGAATGACGTTTATAAGACTGTTTGACGAAACATCTATGACAATTAATGATCGTGCAAAAACAAAAAAACCGCATTACGCGGTTTTTTTTCAGAAGGTGCTGATGATTAAGCGTTCATGGCCGCTTTGATTGCTTCAACAGCGGTATCAATATCTATCATTAATTTTTCACCAGTACGGCGATTTTTCAACTCAACCTTGTTTTCATCAAGATTACGCTCACCAATTACCAACGTGAAAGGTACACCGAGTAATTCCATGTCGTTAAACATCACACCTGGGCGCTCTTTACGGTCATCAAATAACACGTCTAAGCCTGCGGCTTTTAAACCGTCGTAAAGGTTATTAGCGATATCCGGTATACGATGCGATTTATGCATATTCATTGGCACAATGGCTAAATCGAACGGGGCGATTGGCTGTGGCCAAATAATGCCGTATTGATCATTATTTTGCTCAATAGCCGCTGCGACAATACGCGATACACCAATACCATAACAACCCATAGTCATTATTTGGTTCTTACCGCTTTCGTTTAATACTCCCGCTTTCATCGCTTCTGAGTACTTAGTACCAAGCTGGAAGATATGGCCAACTTCGATACCGCGTTTAATATGTAAAGTACCATTACCACATGGACTAGGATCACCTTCGACAATATTACGTGAGATCAGCAACTTCATACTCAGTTACATCGCGATCCCAGTTAATACCGCTGTAATGCTCGTCATCTTTGTTAGCACCGGCTACAAAATCAGCCATTACGTTGGCTGTACGGTCTACTAAAATTGGCATGGTTAAGCCAACAGGGCCTAATGAACCTGGTTTAGCACCAATGGCTGTAATTATGTCAGCCTCGTTTGCCATTTCCAGTGGAGAATCTACTAATGGATGTTTTTCAGCTTTAAGTTCGTTAAGCTCATGATCGCCACGTATTACTAATGCAACTAAACCACGTTGACCATCTTCATTTGGCGCGCCGTAAACAATCAGTGTTTTAACACTGCGATGAGGTTTTACACCATAGTGTTTCTTTAGCTCGTCGATAGTTTTCGCATCAGGCGTAGGGAATACTTTTAATTCTTTTGCGGCAGCAGGGCGCGCTTCACTTGGCGCTAATGCTTCTGCTTTTTCGATGTTTGCTGCATAGTCACTTTTATCACTAAAGGCGATAGCATCTTCACCTGATTCAGCTAACACATGAAATTCATGAGATACACTACCACCGATAGAGCCGGTATCAGCAATAACAGGACGGTAATCAAGGCCTAAGCGATCGAATATATTACAGTATGCTTTGTGCATTACTTGATAAGTTGCATCTAAACATTCTTCACTTAAATGAAATGAATAGGCATCTTTCATAGTAAATTCACGCGCGCGCATAACCCCAAAACGAGGACGACGTTCGTCGCGCACTTTTGTTTGTACTTGATACAAAGTAAGCGGTAATTGTTTATACGAACTTACTTCTTTACGAACAAAGTCGGTGATCACTTCTTCATGGGTTGGTCCTAACGCGAAAGTACGATTGTGACGGTCAGTAAAACGCATAAGTTCTGGGCCAAACTGCTCCCAACGGCCAGACTCTTCCCATAGATCCGCAGGTTGAATAACAGGCATCAACATTTCGATTGCACCTGATTTGTCCATTTCTTCACGCACAATGTTTTCGACTTTTCGTAACACGCGTAATCCAGAGGGTAACCAAGTATATAGGCCCGACGCGACGCGACGGATCATGCCCGCTCTTAACATTAATTGATGCGATACAATTTCAGCATCTGATGGCGTTTCTTTAAGTGTTGCGAGTATATATTGACTGGTACGCATGTTTATTCCGATAGTTATAAAATTATTATTTCAATTGGGCACTCAGTTTAGCAGCGGTTGCTTTTACACTAAAGCGCTAAGTGTGTTTTTCTAACTTTTTTCTATGCTAGTGACATAGTTATGCTCGTCGTTTACTTGCCAACGGATATTAAAATCATACAAGGTCATTCCATAACTTTGTTCACCCTCTTTTTGCTTTTTATAGGCAGGGCGAGGATCTTGCTTAAGTACATTACTAATAAAGTCATGCAACTCTGGGAAGTTGGTTTGCTGTTCAATAAACGCCTGCACTTGCGGGCTAAACTCAACGGTCATTTGCGTTTCTGGGCGCGTGTCAGCAAAGCCTGCAGTTGGCATCAACCATGGCATCTGAATAAGGTAAATATGGTTTGATGTCTAAAATCGGGGTGCCATCAAGTAAATCTATGCCTGCCAATAATAAACACAGCTGGCCATTTTTATACTCTATGCCTTCAAGCTTGACGGCACTCATGCCTATGGCATTGGGTCTAAAGGTCGCGCGTGTGGCAAATACGCCTTTGCGCTCATTACCGCCTAAACGCGGTGGTCTAACCATGGCTGAGTAGCCTTTATCAGCAGTTTCATGAAAGCGAAACAATAACCAAATATGGCTAAATTCATCTAAACCACGAACAAATTCTTCACGGTTAAAATCAGCAGCAAATACCAACTTAGCTTTTGCTTGTGGAACTAAACGCGGTTGGCGAGGAATGGCGAACTTTTGTTTATAAGGAGATTGAATATGGCCAATAGCCGTTAGTTGAAAATCGCTCATGAAACTCAATTACTGTTAAAGATACGATATTCTAACCGCTAACAACAAAAAAGGCAGCTCGAAGCTGCCTTTTACTGCTAAATAACCTCAGAACAGGTTAAGCATTCCTTAAAACATATATTGTACAGATACTGATGCCACGTCCATATCTGGATCAATATCGTCTTCTAATTCGTAACGCTCGTACTCAAAGCGTATTTGCATATTACTGGTAAATGCATATTCAATACCTGCACCGTAGAATATATCGCCACCACTTTGATCGGCTGATATTTCACCAAGGGCTGGAATATCACTGGTGACCTCGGCGTCCCATTCTAACCAACCACCTTTAGCGTAGACAGAAAAGCTTTCTGTTATTGGTGCTGCTAATCGTGCAGCAAGGGAGATACCATCTACCTCAGCGTAACTATCTATATCACTTACTTCATCAAAGTTTTGATAGGCCAGTTCTAAACTCAAATACTTATTAAATTGTGAACCAACATAGCCTTTGAGCATCTGTGAGTCGTCGTCAAAATCGATGTCGTTTTCAGAATCTTCAAATTGGAATGAGTATTGGCCGTAACCAATACCGGTATATACGCGAGGGTAATCCATGTTTGTTGTCTCTGCGCTAGCAGCAGTATTAAAACCTAACAATGCTAATGAGATAGCAGAAAGTGAAATTGATTTAATCATTTAATAGCTCCTTTACAAAATAAAAAATATAACCTTTAAATTACCGGTTACTTTTAATATTGCATGGTGCGTGCCATGATTAATTTGGCTTTAAAACAGCCAGTTATAGTCTTTTATAGCATACAAAGTATACCAATGAGCGCTATTTAAACGCTCGTTCAGTTTGGCTGGAGAAAAGATTTCTGACTAGGATGTAGCTTTTACAGATAGATAGTTTAGGTGATCAGGGTTCTGATTTATGCAATAAAGTTTCAGTTTCTATGGCAATCTCTTTCATCTTAATTGCGTAGTTTTCTAATTTTTTGTCTTCATTACTCACTGCGATGTATTCTGGCACTGCTACGGGGTAACCTGTTTCGTCCATGGCAACAAAGCTAATTACACAGTGGTTAGTCTCAACTAAATTACGCGTTTTCGGATCGCCACAGCGAACTTGTATAAAGATTTGCATACTGGTTTTGCCAGTGTGGGCAATTTTAGCTTCAACTTCAACAATTTGACCAACTAGAATAGGGCGACGAAATTTAACCCCAGCGACAGATACAGTGACACAGTAATGACCACTCCAACCAGCAGCGCAGGCATAACCTGCTTGGTCAATCCACTTCATGACGACACCGCCATGAACCTTCCCGCCAAAATTCACATCGGTGGGCTCTGCTAAAAAACGGAATACAACATTAGACGACGGCATAAAAATATCTCACTCATATATAATTCTTATTAGCATAGCGCAAAAAAGGGGCCGAAGCCCCTGCAATTTAGGATAGGTTTATAATTTATATGTAAAATATTATTTTAACGCTGTATCAAGCGCTTTAATTGTATTTAGATTACATATTTGGGTAGTTGGGACCACCGGCTCCCTCAGGTGTTACCCAGGTGATGTTTTGACTCGGATCTTTAATATCGCAGGTTTTACAGTGCACGCAGTTTTGTGCATTGATCACAAACTCGTCTTTGCCGGCAATTTGCTGTATCTCATACACACCCGCCGGGCAATAGCGCTGAGCAGGCTCGTCAAATTTAACTAAGTTAACATCGATAGGAATAGCGCTATTTTTTAGTTTTAAATGACACGGCTGAGATTCTTCATGATTGGTATTTGATAAAAACACCGAAGATAATTTATCAAAGCTGAGTTGACCATCAGGCTTCGGGTAATCAATGACACTGGCCTGATTTTTATCAACTAGCGTTGCGTGATCTGGGATATTATCTTTAAAAGTAAAAGGTAATGCCCCTGCAAAAATATTTTGATCAAGGGTGTTATACGCACCACCAAGAAATTTTCCTAGCTTATGCATCACAGGGCCAAAGTTACGTGATTGGTATAGCTCTTTATAAGCCCAACTTTGTTTAAATGCTTCGCTGTAGTCAACTAAGTCAGTATGCTGTTGCTCGTTTGTAAGCGCGTTAAAGATCACCTCAGCGGCAATCATACCTGACTTCATCGCTGTGTGGTTGCCTTTGATTTTGGCAAAATTCAAGGTGCCCGCGTCACAGCCGACCAACAAACCACCCGGGAAGTGCATTTTTGGTAATGAGTGCAAGCCACCTTTTGCAATCGCACGAGCGCCATAAGCAATACGTTCGCCACCGGCTAATACATCTTTAAATATTGGGTGGTGTTTCATGCGCTGAAATTCATCAAACGGGCTTAAATGCGGGTTTGAGTAATTTAAATCAACAATTAAGCCGACTACAACTTGATTATTATCACTGTGGTACATAAACGCACCACCGTTAGTATCTGCACTTAAGGGCCAACCGGTGCCATGAACTACCGTGCCTTGCTTGTGATTAGCAGGATCGATTTGCCAAATTTCTTTAAAGCCTAAACCATAATGTTGCGGTGAGGCATCTTGATCAAGTGCAAACTGATTGGTCAGCTGTTTACCTAAGTGACCACGACAACCTTCAGCAAATACAGTGTATTTAGCACGAAGTTCCATGCCAGGCATAAAGCCATCTTTTTCATTGCCATTGCTATCAAGGCCCATATCGCCGGTAATAATGCCTTTTACTGTGTCATCTTCAATAATCAGTGAGTGTGCGCTAAAACCTGGGAAAATCTCAACCCCTAGGTTTTCTGCTTGCTCTGCAAGCCAGCGGCATACATTACCCATAGAGACAATATAGTTATCAGTATTATGAAATGTTTTAGGTGCGGCAAAGTGAGGGATAGCGGTGGCTTTGCTGTCATTATTAAACCAATATATTTCATCACTGGTTACTTTAGTGGTCACTGGTGCGCCAAGTTCTTGCCAATTGGGCAGTAACTCGTCCAAAGCGGTGGTTTCAAATACTGCGCCCGATAAAATATGGGCGCCCACTTCGGAGCCTTTTTCAACCACGCAGATCATGCACTCTTGTTGTTTTTCTCGTGCTAGTTGCGCTAATCGTATGGCGGTAGCTAAGCCTGCAGGGCCTGCGCCGACAATAACGACATCAAATTCCATGGTTTCGCGTTCGACCATATTAACCTCTTTTATGTGACGGACCTGTGCCTTTACGAGGGCAATTTCATACTTGCAAATGAAACGTTACAGGCGATGAATAGTTTAAGGTTATTTTAGGTTGACGTTTACGTCAACAGGAAGTAGTCTGATTTCATAAAATAAATAGGTTGACGTACACGTTAGCTTGTAGGTTTAAATAATTATGGAGTTCCTATGAAAGTTCTCGTTCCAATAAAAAGAGTTATCGACTACAACGTAAAAGCACGCGTTAAAGCAGATAATAGCGACGTTGATCTAACTAATGTGAAAATGGCACTTAACCCATTTTGCGAAATTGCCATTGAAGAAGCTATCCGCTTAAAAGAGGCGGGCACTGCCACTGAAGTAATTGCTGTAACCATTGGTGCTAAAGCATCTCAAGAACAATTACGTACAGCACTGGCACTGGGCGCCGATAAAGCGATTCATATTGAGACTGACGAAAAATTAGAATCACTGCACGTTGCAAAGCTGCTTGCTAAAATCGTCGAGCAAGAAGCCCCTGAACTGGTGATTTTAGGTAAACAGTCGATTGATTCAGATAACAATCAAACAGGTCAAATGCTGGCGGCTCTTACCGAGCGCGGGCAAGGTACGTTTGCATCAAAGGTCGACATAGCAAATGGCACTGTTAATGTGACGCGTGAAGTTGATGGCGGTTTACAAACAGTTTCATTAAAGTTACCGGCCGTAGTCACAACAGACTTACGTTTGAATGAACCCCGTTATGCATCATTGCCAAATATTATGAAAGCCAAACGTAAACCACTTGAGGTAATTGCAGCTGATAGCTTAGGTGTAGACTTAACTCCGCGTATCGAACTTGTTGCGGTACATGAACCGGCAAAACGCAGTGGCGGTATCATTGTTGATGATGTAGCACAGTTAGTTGATTTATTAAAAACACAAGCGAAGGTGATTTAAATGAAAACATTAGTTATAGCAGATCATGACAATGGCAGTTTAAAGCCTGAAACTTCTAAAACCATAAACGCAGCATTAAAGCTTGGTTTTGCTGTTGATGTACTAATTGCTGGTGAAAACGTAGCACCAATGAGTGAAATAGTGGCCAGTATTGCAGGTGTAAACACCGTGCTGGTGGCTGATCATAGCGAGTATGCGCATCAGTTAGCTGAAAACATCGCAGATTTAGTATTATCGCTTGCGCCAGATTATTCGCATCTTGTTGCTAGTGCTACTACAACGGGCAAAAACTTTATGCCACGTGTTGCCGCATTACTTGATGTTGCACAAATTTCAGAAATCATTGATGTGGTTGACGCTGATACATTTAAACGCCCAATCTATGCCGGTAATGCCATCGCAACTGTAAAATCACTGGATAGCAAAAAAGTGCTCACCGTTCGTGCAAGTAGCTTTGATCTGCAAAGTGAGCAAGCTCCCGCTGAGAGTCGTGTTGTTGATTCTGTGTTTAGCAGTGAATTAAGCGCATTTGTAAGTGTTGAGCAAACCGAATCTGAGCGCCCAGAGTTAACTGCTGCGCAAGTGGTTATATCAGGTGGACGCGGTATGCAAAATGGCGAGAACTTCTCATTACTTAATGGTATTGCCGATAAACTAGGCGCGGCAATTGGTGCGTCTCGTGCTGCGGTTGACGCAGGCTTTGTACCAAACGATATGCAAGTGGGTCAAACCGGTAAGATCGTTGCGCCTAACTTATATATTGCTGTAGGTATTAGTGGCGCAATTCAGCACTTAGCGGGTATGAAAGATTCTAAAGTGATTGTGGCTATCAATAAAGATCCCGATGCGCCAATCTTCCAAGTGGCGGATTATGGTTTAGTAGCAGATTTATTTGATGTGCTACCAGAGCTTGAACAAGCACTCTAATTTATAACGATTCTGGTTGTTAAAAGCTGTTGTGATCAGTTCGCTGATCACGCGGCTTTTTTCTTTTATTTTACCAATCAGAAAGTCTGTAATATCTAACTAAGCAATTACCATGAATAAAGAGTATCACCTGTCGTTTAGTGAGTTGGGTGCATTATTTTTTAACACAGATTGCCTTTTTACACTTTTTTTGCGCAAAATGTCAGGACACGCTAAGCTGAGGCTAAATGACTAGAAATTTAGAACTAAAAAATTAATAATCAATAAGCTAGCTTCACCCTTATCCCTTACATTTTTTAGAATACATTGAGACCTCGCAGTGAAAACCAAAGCAATCCGCAATTTTTATATCAATGAAGAGCAGTCGGTCTATTTGCTTTCGCACCATGACGCAAAAAACACCGCCAATGGTTGAATATCTGTATTAAGCAACTCACTAATTTAGGCTACAGCCAGGTTGAAATGATTGGCTCGGGTGCTTTTGGATTTGTATTTGCGGGTTTAGATGAGCGTAAACTTCCTTGGGTGTTTAAATTTTCACGTATCACCTTGGCGCAAAGTGTACGTGATCGACTTGAGGACGAAGCGTATATGCTCTCGCAAGTTGATAACCCATTAGTGCCTAAGTTTTATGCTTTTGAACGGATAAAAAAGCAGGGCATTTTAATGATGGCCCGCGCGCTGGGCGAAGACTTAGAAAAAGTATCACTTAAAAAAGGCCGCTTTAGCGCCGCAGCAATCACCAGTTTAGCGCTAAAACTGCGTAATGTATTAATAGACCTTCGCACTCAGCAAAATGGCATAACGCCACAACCGATTGTGCATGGCGATATCAAGCCTTCTAATCTAGTGTGGGATGAACATACCCAAGGCTTATCGCTGGTGGACTGGGGCAGCTCTGTGTATGCCCAAATAGACAGTAATGGCGAGCCAATTACCAGTAACTTTATGGATTTAATGTCTGGCGATTTAAGTACCACCAATGCGCGGATGGGGGATGTGTATTTTATTGGTGATGAGCAAATGTCAGGTGCTAAATCATCGCCGCGTTTTGATGAGCAAGGCGTGGCGTCCACCTTATACGCACTGGCTTCTGCACAGTCATGCCGATTTGGCGCGCAAGTGATCCCAGCCAGTTCATTAGGGCTCCCTATGGAGCTTGCAAAAGTGATTGACGGTATGCTCTCTAAAAATAAAATTACAAGAGACGGGGCGGGTGATTACTTTATGCGTAATATGCCTGCTATGGCTAAAGCATATTTACCAGAGCTCAATTTAGTTGAAGATGTGCGAGCCAATATTCCATTTTGGTTTGGTAACGATGACGAACGACCTGATACTGTGGTTTATAGCTCACGTAAACAATTTTTACGCCAAGCCGACCACAATCAACAACTGCTTGATGTAAATGACGCTCAATTGGACCGGTATTATAAAGAATTCCTGTTTGACACCGGTGATACTGAAAAAGCATTTTTAGCCTCTATCAGCCGATTAGCAAAATACCCAGTAGTAGGGGGCTTAAGCTTTCATTGGAAAGAAGAATCACTGTTCGTTGAATCATCACTGATCATGCATGATGAAAGTTTAGGCCATGCTTTTACCCAAGCGGTTAATAATACCGTGATGTTGGCACAAGGCATTCATCAAAAAGGCTTATTTAAGTGTTGTTTATTTGATGCAAGAAAGACCATTCAACTGGAGCGTGATGGCACAGGGGCATTTAAGTTTGAACAACTTCCAGAGCTTGACTATGAGGTAATGAATTTAAAAAGCTCAGAAGTCACCCGACCACATTCTTATTTTGAAGACGGTAAAGATCCGGACGAGCAACTGCAGCTACCTAAAAAAGTGATCAAATGCGTATTTGAGTTAAACCAAATACATCATACCGGCTGCATTATTTTTGAAGCTTTACCTGATAGAATGAAAATACATCATTACTATCGTTTGTTAGATGGCACTAAAGAAGCACAGTTTAAGCGCTTGCTTAATAAGTTGATGCAATATGCGGTGAGCATTACTGATGTGGGGGTTGCCGGGTTTATGAAACTACCTTACAAAAATACCCGTGAGTTTGCCTTGTGTGATCGCCAGCCTGATTTTTTCTATCCTAAAGATCCTAAACGTTTTGGCGCTTAATTTTGCCGTATAAATACGTTAAACTAATGCATCAAAAAAAGGATAAATAATGGCAAAAACTAAGCCCGTGATCACTATGCAAAGCTTTGGTATTTATACAAAGTGGGACTCATCATCAAAAGCCTTACCGCAAATTCAAGCATTTACCACAAAAGTACCCGCACAACTCGATGTGGAGTTTGGTTTTATCATTAATATTAAAAAAGCCAAAGGCGAAAAACTTCATTATTGTATATACCATCCTGATATACCGGATGCTGATGGTGAGGTAATGCCACCATTTGACGGCTTTGAATACGTTAAAGACAATGACTGGCACTTTTACCTAGGTGATACCTTGTGGCAACCTATAAGCAATAAGATAGGCGATTGGCGTATGACCATAGAGCTAAACGGTAAACTGATTGCCGATAAAACATTTTCAGTGTTTGAACAAGAGTCCATGTCAGAAATTGAGTTTTGGCAAAAGCGCGGGTATTAAATACTTTATGTGTATATAGGCTTATTGTATTTGTAGTAAGTGTAATTGTTGAAAATAAATTAGGACGAGGTGGTTACTCCACCTCATGAAATAAATTAGATTTTAATTACTTTGAGCCAGCTCATTTCTAATAATCTCTGCGCCTGCGGTTAACGCATTGAGCTTACCTCTTGCAACTGCCCGAGGTAGCGGAGCCATACCACAGTTAGAACACGGGTAGAGCTTGTCAGCATCGACAAACTGCAGTGCTTTACGTAGCGTATTTGCCACTTCCTCTGGTGTTTCTATGGTATTGGTGGCAACGTCAATGGCGCCTACCATTACTTTTTTACCGCGAATAAGTTCAAGTAGTTCCATTGGTACATGAGAGTTGTGACATTCTAATGAGATAATATCAATATTAGATTGCTGCAGTTTTGGAAATGCTTCTTCGTATTGTCGCCATTCTGAGCCTAACGTTTTTTTCCAATCTGTATTGGCTTTGATGCCATAACCATAACAAATATGCACGGCCGTTTCGCATTGAAGGCCTTCAATGGCTCTTTCTAAACACGCAATTCCCCAATCATTTACCTCATCAAAAAACACGTTAAATGCAGGCTCATCAAATTGAATGATATCAACCCCCGCAGCTTCTAGTTCTTTGGCTTCTTGATTAAGAATTTTGGCAAATTCCCAAGCGAGCTGTTCGCGGCTTTTATAATGGTCATCATAAAGTGTATCTATCATAGTCATAGGACCTGGTAGCGCCCATTTGATCGGTTGTTTGGTTTGGCTGCGTAAAAACTTAGCATCATCAACAAAAACCGGTTTTATACGACTAACAGGACCTACCACAGTAGGTACACTGGCATCATAGCGGTCACGAATTCTCACCGTTTTACGGTTTTCAAAATCTACACCGTTAAGGTGCTCAATAAATGTGGTAACAAAGTGTTGGCGTGTTTGTTCGCCATCACTGACAATATCAATACCTGCACGTTGTTGCTCTTGTAGAGAGAGCCGTAATGCATCGTGTTTGCCGTCAATTAATTCATCACCTTGAAGTTTCCAAGGTGACCAAAGAGTCTCTGGCTCTGCAAGCCATGAAGGTTTAGGTAAGCTGCCTGCAGTTGAAGTCGGTAATATTGTTTTGCTAATAGATGTTTTCATAATAAATAATGCCATTTATTTGGGTTAACTTTTTAAGTTGCGATTGAATCTAACGATTGAACTCGCTATTACGCGTAATTAGCAGACCATTGCTCAAGCACTGTTTGATATGGCTTGATGAAGTGCTGCTCAGCAAATTTCCCCTGTTCATTCGCCAATTTACTGCGCTCTTCACGGTCATAAACAATTTGCGTGAGTGAATGATCTAGGTTCTTCAAATTTGGTTGATATGATTTCCCCGCAGTCGCATTGGCATTATAGATCTCTGGTCGGTAGATTTTTTGAAATGTCTCCATTGTGCTAATAGTGCTAATAAGCTCAAGATGAGTGTAATCATTTAGCAAATCACCAACAAAATAAAAGGCTAAGGGCGCTACACTATTTGGCGGCATAAAATAACGCACCTGCAAGCCCATTTTTTTGAAATATTGTTCAGTCAAAGACGGTTCATTTGGCTGATATTCAACACCTAACGCAGGGTGTTGATTTTCAGTACGATGATAGGTCTTGTTATCCGAAACACTTAGGCATATTACTGGCGGCTTTTTAAAGTGCTTTTTGTAGCTGTCAGAACTAAGAAAATATTTAAATAGTTTGCCATGCAGCTCGCCAAAGTTATCAGGAATACTAAATTTAGGCTGATCTTTATTATGTTCTTGCAGTAATACACTAAAATCATAGTCGCGCACATAGGAGGAAAAATTATTTCCTACAATACCTTCAATGCGTTTGTTAGTGTGATGATCAACAATATTTGTTTTCAATATTTCAATCGATGGAAAGCTATTACCACTGCCAGCAATATCCATATCAACAGAGATGATTTCAAGCTCTACAGAATAACGATCCGCTTTTGGGTTATCCCACTGCGCCAAGGCATTAAAACGGTTATCGATCATTTTTAAGGCGTTGCGTAAGTTTGCTTGGCGATAACTGCCTCTGGCCAAGTTTGCAAAATTGGTAGTGATACGTGTATTAGCTGCTGGATGATAATTTTCATCGAGACAAATACTCTTAATAGTAAATGTGAAATCTTTAGTCATTGTGATCTGTATCCAATTATCTGATTTAAAACCTGCGTTTATGCTGTGCTCTTGAGCGAATTAACGTTACTGATCTCTCGGTAAGTGATGTTCACAGTTTTTGTGTTGTGCCTGATGGCTTGATTAAAACCGCTGTAAAACTGTGTTGCCTCTAAGAGTTGAGCTATTTATACGTGTATCGGTACATGAATAAAAACGGTTTAATTTCACCTAAAACATGAGCTGTATTCATCAACTAATAATATTGCACGCCATTAGCGATAAATTATCTGAAGTGGCACTTGAAAAAACAGAGTTCCAACTTGGCTATCCAAACATTTAGACTTCTAGATGGGTGACTTGTATTTGTTTCATCTAAAACATGAGGATTATTCAGGGCTTAATGTAGCCAAATATATCAATAGGCATCAGTTATATTGATATACTCGCGGCCAATATGGTGAGTGATAGCTGCTCAATAGGAAATAGAACCGCATTCATTTAGCATGAGTGCTCCCAAATTATAATAAGAGATAAACGCAATGAGTGAATTAATAATGTTGATTTTATACTGCGCCTTACTTGGCAGTGGCGTAGGTTTTTTAGCAGGGCTGCTAGGTATTGGGGGCGGACTGGTTATTGTTCCTGTGTTGAGTATTATTTTACTGCATTTTGAAATTCTACCAGCTGAGCAAGTCGTTATTGCCGCAATTGCAACGTCATTAGCATCAATATTATTTACATCAACGTCTTCCGCAATCGCACATCATAAAAATGGCAATGTTCCATGGACTCTTGCTCCTTGGGTAATGACGGGCGTTGCACTGGGGGCGCTTATCAGTGGCTTTATAGCGGCACTATTACCTGAGCAGGTTGTTCGCTTAGTGTTTGCTGTCACAGTGGTACTTATTGCGATAAAGATGTTTGTAAGTAATAAGCGTGAGCCATCGGTTGAGCGTGACATGCCCAATAAAGGTGTGTTAACCATTATGACCACTATCACCGGCGGCTTGTCTGCGATGATCGGTATTGGCGGAGGCGCGCTTTTGGTACCATTGTTAACGTTCTTCTCAGTCGATATGAAAAAAGCCATAGGGTGTGCATCCGCATGCGGCATTGTTATCGCATTATTTGGTTCAATTGGTTACATCAGCGCAGGTAGCGGCCATTTTGCACTAGAAGATGGATTTGCTGGATTTGTGTATTTACCAGCGTTATTCGGTATTATTTGCACATCCTGGTTTACCGCCCCGTTAGGCGCCAAAGCCACCCATTACTTACCAGTCTCGTTAGTCAAAAAAATCTTCGCCGCATTATTGCTAGCAACCGCTGTCAAAATGATTATGTATTAAATGAAAGGGTGCTGCTAGTGATACGATTAGAGCCAATAATTAATCAAATCGGCTCTATTTGCGTAGGCTAGCTCTTTAAGCGCAGCGAACCTTAATTTCTTTGTGAATAATTCACTAAAATTTTATTGCACAAAAAAGAGGAAAGAATGAGAAATAAATGAGGGCTTAAATCTGAGAAAGCTAAGTCGTTTTTTAAATGAAAGTACATTAGAACATTTATGAAAAGTATCCGTATAAACGCAAAAAAGCTGGCACTGCCAGCTTAATTATTAAAACATTTGTTAGCACCTAGCACCTAGCACCTAGCACCTAGCACCTAGCACCTAGCACCTAGCACCTAGCACTTAGTTACCCCAAGGATTACTGGCATTTGAGCGTTGTTTACGCGTCCGTGCACGATCTTTGGCTTCTTTTTTCGCTTGAATACGTTTTGCGTCGCTAAAACTTAACTCACATGGTTCACCCGGTTTATGATCTTCAGGAATAACGCGGTCACGCGGTGGTAGTTCATATTGAACATCATCGGGTTTAGGTAGATTTTTTAATCTATAAAGATAAAAGTTTTCAACTTTATCTTGTGCCCACTGGGTTTTACGCAAAAATTTAACTGCAGATTTGATGTCAGGGTTGTTTTTAAAACAATTTAGCAGTAGATAAGCATGTAAAAGCTCCCACCCATATTGATCAACTAACTCTGATACAACTTGCTCAAGTTTAACGCCTTGTAGCGGGTTATTGCCGAATAAATCTTCATTACTCATGTTTTACACTCTTTTCTAAAATCTAATCCCAGAATTATAATTTTTATCACGATAATTTGATACAAGAATATCAAGTCAGTTTGCTTGTGTAATTTACATTTGTTTACTTTATCGGTAATATTAGCGCGCTTTAATAAGCATCGGCATGACGCCACAACATTGGATGATAGATTTAAGGAATAATATACATGGGTCTTTTTAATAAAATTAAAACACAAGCTACCACTATTGGTTCAAATATCAGCGAATCAACGTCTAAACTAAGCTCTGATATGAGCACCTCAATGAAAGAGAACTCAAAGTTATCGGCGATCCGCTCTGAGATCACTTCAATAGAAGGGCAGCTAAATATTGGTTATCAAGATATTGGTAAAAAATACGTCGAAAATTTACTAGAAAACCAAGGACAAAATATCGAAAGTGCTTTGCAAGAAGCATTAAACCGTGTTGAACCGTTACTTGAGAAAAAAATTGAGCTTGAAGATGAAGCTATTGAAATTGAGAAAAAGCTAAAAGATCAAATCATCATTCAAGAAAAAGCAATTTTTCAAAAAGAATACGATCAAGAAAAAGAGAAGCTTGAAAAAGCCGTTAAACTTGATGTGATCTCTGTAGCAGAAAAAGAACAGAAATTAGCTAAAGCACGATTAAAACTTGATAATTTCGACACTATTCGTAAAGTTAAAAAACAGTATGAAATGAGTTTAATTTCAAAAGACGAATTAAACGAAAAGCTTGCTGCTTTAGGCGTGCAATGACGAAGAAATTAAAGCTTCTTTTACAAGAAGCTTTAATAATACCAATTGAGTTAAATATTTAACCATTCTAGCGGGCTAAAAACTACGTCAGTAATTTTTCAAGTAGAACAACGGCATGTCAAAATTCCTGTCTTGTTATTACTGCATTTCTATGTCGCTATAAATACTTAGTAACTTAACACGATTGGTATAACTTATTTTTACTGTTGGCAATTTACTACTACACGGCCTCGGATATTTCCGGCCATCAGCTCATCAGCCGCGTTAATAACCTGCTCTAAATTAATTTCAGTCGATATTTTATCTAAGTAGCTCTGCTCAACAAGCTCACCTAGACGTTGCCATGCTTGGATGCGGTCGACCTTAGGACGCATTACACTGTCTATGCCGATTAATGAAATACCACGCAAAATAAACGGCGCAACGGATGCAGGAAAATCCATGCCTTGTGCTAAACCGCAAGCAGTAACAACACCGCCATACTTTAAAGAAGCACAAATATTAGCAAGGGTGTGACTGCCAACTGAATCAATGGCTGCAGCAAAACGTTCTTTTGCTAATGGCTTACCTGGATTTGATAGCTCATTTCGGTCGATCACTTCAGAGGCGCCAAGTTGTTTTAAATGTTCGCTTTGATCTACACGACCTGTTGCTGCAACTACGGTAAAACCTAGTAGATTAAGTAAATAGACGGCAAAACTACCTACACCACCGTTTGCACCCGTTACTAAAATATCACCAGAGTCGGGAGTGATGCCTTGCTTTTCAAGCGCAATAATACTGAGCATCGCGGTGTAACCGGCAGTACCAATTTGCATGGCCTGTTTAGGTGTTAACGACGTTGGGAGTGTGATCAACCAATCGCCATTAACAGCGGCTTGTTGAGCCAGCCCCCCAGTATTTTTCGCCAACACCAAAGCCATTTAATAATACCAACTGATCAATAGCGAACTCGCTAGAATCACTGGCTGTTACTTTACCCACTAAATCAATACCCGGCACCATAGGAAATGAGCGCACCACGGGGCCTTTTCCTGTGATAGCTAAACCATCTTTATAATTTAGGGTGCTGTAAAGCACATCTAGTTTGACAGGGAGATTGGGTAATTCGCTATTATTTAGTGTTTGTACTGACGCGGTATACTTATCGTCAGTATTATTTATAACAATGGCTTTAAATTGATTGTTCATCTGGACTCCATTTAGACCGATCGTCTTTTAATTGTTATGCAAAAAGAGCAATTACTTAAGCCGTTACCTAAGCAATGCACGTAAAAACATTTCAGTATATAAAATAAGTGGCTGAGTATTTTTAGTTAGCTTGGCACGCATTACAGCACCTTCCCAGCCAATCCAAAAAAATTCACTCATTTGTGTGGTATTCACGTTGGCTGCAATAACACGCTCCTGCTGAGCTTGTGCCAGGCAAACTTGCACATGTTGTTGCCAAATCTCGTAACTGGTCAATAGTTTATTTTTAAAGTCAGCGCTGAGGTGGTTTAGTTCCTGATTTAAATTACCGACTAGACAACCGCGACTAAAATCGTACTTTTGCATACCCCTTGCTGCACTTTGGGTGAAATTGATTAGTCGCTCTAAAGGAGGGATATCGCTTGCCCCTAGATAGCGAATAAGTTTAGCAACAAAGTAATCGTTATAAGCGTCTATAACAGCTAAGCCGTAGGCATCTTTATTATTAAAGTAGTGGTAAAAAGAACCTTTTGGAACACCTACTTTTTTTAAAATAGTATCAAGTCCTGTGGCACTGAAGCCAAACTCGGTAAGTGTTTCTACCCCCGTAGCAATAAGTAATGCTTTGGTGTCGGCATTACTGCGGGCAACTTTTGGTGGGCGACCACGTCGTGGTGGATTTTGACTATTTTTTAGCATAAACACATATTAGACCGATCGTATTAATATACCCAAACCACCTCAGGATGCGAGTTTCAGTTGGAATTAAAAGCGATTTAGGCAAGGCATTGATTGCAAGTAATAGTGGTTCTATTGTTAAAATCAATAACGCAGTATAAATCGCTTTTAAACCAACCCGTTGGGCGTTTCACAGGCACTTACTCTCAGCGTTGTTACTTCTTAAAAGGGGCTGCCATTGTTGCAAAGTAACGCCTTGATACTAAGCCCCTGTGAAACGCTGAATTCTGTATCTTGAGGTGGTTTGGGTATAGTTGCAAGGATTAATTATTAAACAATTTAAAAAAGTGTACGTGAAATGTGGGCTAATTAAGTGCGAATAAGCCGCAGTAAAGTGGTCTGAAATAAGTTCAAAAATTAAACTTCTTTACTATTAATGAGTTGAAATAAATTTGTCATAATTACATTTTTTATAGGAACTTCATCCATAAACCGCAGTCACAATTAGAGCAGGAAACTGCGTGTTAGTGATTAGATAGTCGTAATTTTTTGTACATATATGGGTCGCACAGAAGATGGTACGACCACTTTACTTTTTTATATGTTAATTCATTTTTGCATCAGCAGCTTAGTTAAAGTCAATTTATTTAATTGCTTTTGTGATTTGAATTTAACAGTTTTATTAACTATTCATTAAATGTAGATGTCACGAACACTACAAATATATAAATATAAAAGGTGAGGATTTACCTATGAAGAGACAGAAAAGAGATCGGTTAGAAAGAGCTCATTCTCAAGGCTTTAAAGCAGGCCTCGCGGGCCGTTCAAAAGACCTATGCCCTTATCAACAAGTAGACCCAAAATCAGAGTGGTTAGGCGGTTGGCGCGAAGCGATAGAAAATCGCAATATGTATAAAACCTAATTTTTAAGTATTGAATTAAAGCAAAAACGCCGCTGTTTATGAAACAGCGGCGTTTTTGTAGCTGGGTTTTAATAAAAAATTAAAACGCGCTAGTATCTTGGAATAAACCAACTTTTAAATCTTTTGCTTCGTAGATAACGCGGCCATCTACTTCAACAGTACCATCAGCCATCCCCATGAATAATTTACGTTTAATAACGCGCTTCATGGTCAAACGGTAGGTAACTTTTTTTGCTGTTGGTAAAATTTGCCCAGTAAATTTAACTTCACCTACACCTAGCGCACGGCCAAGACCAGGACCACCAGACCAACCAAGGAAAAAGCCAACCAGTTGCCACATTGCATCTAAACCAAGACAACCTGGCATGACTGGATCACCTTTAAAGTGACAAGCAAAAAACCAAAGATCAGGGTTAATATCAAGCTCAGCAACGATTTCACCTTTACCATGCTCTCCACCGTCATCAGTGATTGAGACGATACGGTCCATCATTAACATGTTGTCACTTGGTAGACGACAATTGCCTTCTCCAAACATTTCACCTTGACCACATAGGATCAAATCTTCTTTTGTATAACTATTTTTAGGTTCCATAACACTTTTCATCGCTTAGAAATTGCCACGTACTTTAGCGTACACTTGTACGCTAAACAACTCGGAGCAGTTAAAAAAATAATTTATTTGCACGAAATACCACCGCTTAGGTGAAGAACATGCTAATTACACGATTAAATCGCGCAATTACTAGCAAAAATCATTATAATTACCGTGATTTTTTAACCAGTATAAAGGAAGTTTATGATCCTTTTTGTTAACGCACTTACCGTAATTGATTTTTCTTACTTGTGTAATAAACGAGGCGCAGTTGGCGAGAGCTGGATTGTTGATTTAACCTTGCATGGCAAGTTAAATGAAGAGTCTATGGTGCTTGATTTTGGCTTAGTTAAAAAGCAAATCAAAGGCATTATCGACCAATGTATTGATCACAAGCTGGCCATTGGCAACCAAATTAACGGCCAAGTTGAAAACCATGGTGACTACACAACACTTGATTGTACTTTTGGTGATGATCACCACTTAGCAATGAGCGCGCCAAACCAAGCGTTTTGTTTAATTGATGCTGATGTTATTAATGAGCAGTCAGTTATTGAATTTTTAATTGCTACAATCATGCCGCAGTTACCAAGCAATATCGATAAAATTGAAATTGAGTTAAAGCCAGAGCATAGTAAGAGCTTTTATTATCACTATAGTCATGGCCTTAAAAAGCACGACGGTAATTGCCAGCGTATTATTCATGGTCACCGTTCGCAAATTGGTATTGCCCTTGATGGCATGGCAATGCCACGCTTACAAAAGCAATGGGCTGATAAATGGCAAGATATTTATTTAGCGACAGCAGAAGATCAAATTCAAGCGCCGCAGCTACAGCACATCAGCGCCAAAGAAAATGACCTCTGTTTTGCCTATACCGCCGCACAAGGCTATTTTGAAATGGCAATAAGTAAAGAACGGTGTGATATTTTACCCATTGATACTACGGTTGAATGTATTGCAGGTTACCTTGCTGAGCAAGTTAAAGCGCAGCATCCTGACAATGACGTAAAAGTCACAGCATACGAAGGTGTGGCCAAAGGGTCCATTTGTTATGCGTAAATTATTAGCCGTTTCGTTATTTGCTACTGTGAGCTTTTTTGCTGATGCAGTGGAGCTAAAAGGTCACTTAACCCAAGGCGGGTTAGTGACGGGTCAAATTGATGGGGTTAAGTCAGTTATTTTTAATGGCCAAGCATTAAAAACCACCGCACAAGGTGAGTTTGTATTTGGCTTTGGCCGTGATGCTGAATTAACCCATCAATTAGCCTGGGTTGATTCAGACGGTGTCAAACATCAGCAAGCGATTAAGATCACTAAACGTGATTATAAAATTGATAAAATTACTGGAGTGGCAAGTAAATATGTGTCACCGCCAAAAGCGGTAAGTGAACGTATCAGCCGCGAAGCTGTGGCAGTAAGAAATGCCCGAAAAGTTGACTCTGAGCTTAGGTATTTTTTAGATCCAGTTTACAAACCTGCACAAGGACGTATTTCGGGTGTGTATGGTAGCCAACGCTATTTTAATGGTGAGCCTCGTCGGCCACATTTTGGTTTAGATATAGCCAACAAAACAGGCAGCCCTGTTTATGCGCCTGTCAGTGGTACCGTTGTTTTTGCTGATAACGACCTTTATTACTCTGGCGGAACTTTAATTTTAGATCATGGCCACAGTGTCACGTCTACCTACATACACTTAAGTAAGCTTGATGTAAAAGTAGGGGATACCATTAAACGCGGTGATAAAATAGCTGAAATTGGTGCGACTGGCCGTGTAACTGGCCCTCATCTGGATTGGCGTTTTAATTGGAAAGGCGAACGCCTTGATCCTGCACTTATGATGTTAGATAAATTAGCAAACCAAAAGTAGAGAACATGACAACTCAAGTAAACCGTGAAGAAATAATTGCTCAGCGTATTAAAGACTCAACGACTTCGGTCACAAAAACAGTATTTCCTGGGCGCACTAATCACCACAATACCTTGTTTGGTGGTGATGCATTGGCATGGATGGACGAAGTTGCATTTATTGCTGCAACGCGCTTTTGCCGTAAACCATTGGTAACCATTTCATCAGATAGAGTTGATTTTAAAGAAGCTATTCCAGCTGGAACCTTCGCTGAATTGATCTCAAAAGTTGTGCATGTAGGCAATACAAGTTTAAGAGTCGACGTTGAAATATTCTTAGAAACAATGCACAGGGATGATAAACACTCGGCAATTACTGGGAGTTTTACATTCGTTGCGGTCGATGACAATCACAGACCTACGCCGGTTGTATGCGATAAGATGATTTATGGTTTTTAAACCGAGTTGTTAAGTTAAGAAAGCACTTTTATGGTGCTTTCTTTGCTTTATAAAAAGAACACATCATACTATATTACACTATTTTATATCTTTAGCATCTGCGTTAAAACAATAATTGAGTAACCAAGTAGGGGGCTTAATCTATTCTCTACTTGGTTACTCACATTCAAGGTATTAAAGCACCATAGCGGCTATCCAGCCAAATATTAGTAATGGAATATTAAAGTGGATAAAAGTAGGCACAACTGAATCCCATATATGATCATGCTGACCGTCAGCGTTTAAGCCGGAAGTTGGTCCTAAGGTTGAATCGGAAGCAGGGGAGCCAGCATCGCCTAAAGCACCTGCGGTTCCCACTAAAGCTGCGGTTGCCATCATTGAAAAGTTAAGCTCTAAGCACAGTGGCACAAACAAGGTTGCTATTATTGGCACTGTGGAAAATGAGCTGCCAATCCCCATGGTGATCATTAAACCAACTAATAAAATTAGTGCAGCTGCCAAAGGTTTGTTGCCATCAATAATCAATGCGGCGCTTTGTACTAAGCTAGTCACATCGCCTGTCGCTTTCATTACAGAGGCAAACCCTTGAGCTGAGATCATTATAAATCCAATCATTGCCATCATTGCTACGCCTTTACTAAATACGTCGCTATTTTGCTCCCACTTAACTACGCCAAACAAACTAAAAATCATCACCCCAACTAAGCCACCTAAAATCATTGAACCACTGACATTTTGTGCTGCTAAAGAGGCTAATACCGCTGTAATACCGACTAACAATACTTTTTTAGGTTGTTCTACAACCACATTAGTTGCGTGCTCTTGATGTTCATCATGCTGATAATCCCGACGTTTTCTATAACTGATAAACACAGCTACAATTAACCCAACTAACATGCCACAGGCAGGAATGATCATCGCTATAGGTACTTGGGTATTAATGATATCTAAGCCATTTTCCACTAAGTTTTTATGTAAAATCGAGTATAAATAAATTCCACCAAAGCCATAGGGTAAAACCATATATGAGGTTGCTAGACCAAACGTTAAAATACAGGCAATAGCACGTCGGTCTAACCTTAGTTTATTAAATATAACCAGTAGCGGGGGTATCAAAATTGGTATAAAAGCTATATGGACTGGGACTAGGTTCTGCGATGAAATTGCACACACTAAAATTATCAGTAAAATAAAATAGCTTAAATTCGTTTCGCTATTACTACTAATGTTATTTACTTTAGCGAGTAGTTTTGCAGCTAAAATGCGCGTTAAGCCTGATTTTGAAATCGCAACAGCGAATGCGCCTAGCATTGCATAGCTTAGAGCGATCTCAGCTCCGCCAGAGAGGCCTGCGTTAAATGCGTTTAGGGTATCGTTTAAGCTAAGTCCGGCGGTTAAACCGGCGACTAAAGCACTTAAAGTCATAGCAACAATTACATTAACGCGGGCTAAAGTAAGGCCAAGCATTAAAATAACGCCAATCACGACTGCATTCATAGAGTTCTCTTAGTTGTTGTTTTAATTAATTTTACCAGATTTTTACTGTGTTTTTTACGATAAGCGCTAAATATTAGCTGGCGATAACGCACATCGGAGTATAATTGCGCAAATTGCATGATATATGTCCGCTTGTTAGGCAGCTGTTGAGCTGCATATGCTAAAAATTGCAGCGGCGTTTGATTTGACGGTGCAGAAATACCTTGCTTATTACACCAACGCACAACAGTAAGGTAGTCTTTTGCGAGTGAATGCGCTGGCGATTCTGGCTTTTTAGGCCAAGACAAATACACAAAGTAACAAATAAAGGCTAAACATACGGTTGCTATCACGATCAGTGAAATTTGCCAAAGCTGTTTATTACCGAATAATTCTTTTAGCAGGGAAGATTGCTTTTGCTGGTCAAAACCTAACACCCAATTTGTCCATTGGTAATCAAGATTTTCAAGCTTAAGCCTTAACCAGTTAATACCAGCAATATTACTCAATCGTAATAAGCCAAAACTCAAGTTGCTAGTAAATTCGCTATTAAGCTGCAAGTGCTGTGATAAAGATCCGTTTAATCGTTCAGGTGAAACAACCGCAGTTGCATCAAAAATTTGCCAACCTTTATTTTTTATAAATACTTCAACCCATGCATGGGCATCATATTGATAGACGCTCATATAACTATTTTGTTGATTATACTCACCACCTAAGTACCCCGAAACAACGCGGGCAGGAATACCAACACTTCTAAACATAAATGCAGCTGTGCTGGCATAATGGCCACAAAAACCACGTTTATTAGCAAATAAAAACTGGTCAAGGGTGTTGTTACCGGTAATTGGATCGGGCGTTAAGGTATAGCTAAAGTTATTATTGGCAAAGTAGTCATACAGTGCTGAATAAAAAGCCTGATCATCGTTATTATGTTGTTCATACAGACGTTTAGCTAAAGACTGCGACTGTAAATTAGTCTCTTTAGCTAAACTAAGCTGCACGTTTTGATAGTGTGCAGAGCGAGAGAGTTCAGCCAAGCTAAAAGCATAACTCTGGGCTGTATAGCTAATACTATTAGCTAAAAAACGTTTCCGCAGTAGTAATCCATTGCTGGTTGTTTTTACATCTTGATGGGCCGAGTCGGCAAACTGTAAACCATAAAGCCAAGGCTTAGCGCCAGGCTCTGCAAAAATTTGATAACTATATAATGGTTCACCACGTTCAGCTGATGTGGTTTGGTCAATTACTTGTTGGCTTTTTAAAATGTCCGATATTAACCAGCGTTTCCCATCAAACTCATCATGTATAATCGCTCGCCAGTAATAGGGGGAAGATGGCTTTTGCTGATCAAATTTAGCTCGAAATACTAACTCATCTGAATTAGACAGTTTGGCTATATCAAATGGATCAACACTTTCTGACAAACCGGTTTTAGCGAGTTTTGGCCCCGGTAATTGCCAAAATGCGGGAAGTTTCGGTAACAATAATAATAAAAATATCGCTAAAGGTAGTGCTAGCAACAAAAGTTTGCAGCTGTCTTTAGCTGCAATTTTTAAACTATGTTTAGATTCAATCAGCGCTAAAAGCGCAAAATTTAAAATATATAGCATGCTAATTACTAGCGTAGCAAATAAGCTCTGAGAAAATAGATATACTGTTGAGAGACTAAAAAAACTTAACAAAATGATAGTTTGATAATGCTTTTTTGTATTGGCTTGCAGTAATTTAAATAAGCTAGAGAGGATCAGCATCGCAACAAATAAAGTCACCGTATCGCTAAAACCTACGTCATAAAACAAGATCAATAGACTCAAACCGGCCAAAGTATTTGCTAATATGGCATTGGGTTTATTTCTTTTCAATAAGGTAACGGCTAGATTCCAAATACACAAACTAGCTAATAATGTATTAAATAGAGGAGGTAACTCAGTAAAAATAAAACTCAGCACTAAAATATAAACAATAGATAACGACAAATTGATCGCGGTTAAATTATCAGTGACTTTCATTTTCATCCTTTGCAAAACGGCTTAGTGCTTCTAAACACTGTTTACAATGTTCTTTGGTATCACTGATCGCGTATAGTCCTGCTTCTAATTGCAGGCCATAACTAACGCCTTGTGAGTAAGCCTGAGTGACTAAATAGCTTAATTGTTGTAGGCGGGATTCGGTATTTCCTTGTAACTGATTAAAATCAAAAACAACACTTTGGGCTGAATAATTTACAAACTCTTTTACCATTAATTGCTGAGTTTTTGCGTAATGTTTCCATGATATTCGTTTCATATTCATACCAGTTTGATGAATATTTAAACCATCAAATTCATCACTACCATGGCTGTTTTTATGCAGGCCATCATCAGTGTTGTGGTTATTTTGCAAACTAGCTTCATGCAATGGTTTGAGTTGTTGCGGGTAGACAAATACCGTATGTGCTAATTGCATGTAGCTCCATACTGATACTAATCCAAACGGGTACTTGCTGATTATTTTTAATCGGCGCAAGGGGTATTCACCACGTTCTTTTAATCCTAAATCTAAATTAACTATTTGCTTTTGACTGGTTATTTCATCAACGGTTGTGAGGGTTTTATTTTCATAAATAAACTGCAATGATTGACATTTTTTTCGGTTTTTAGTTGCAGCTCTAATAATGCAGAGCAGGGAGCATAGCTAGCTATATGATTTTTATAATCAATTTTTAATCCTTTAAGATTGCTATAACCCATAAGTAGCGAAAATATCATTACGACAAGCATTAAATAAGCCATCGCTAAAATCAGATTATTCTGATAATTAATGCCTAATATAAAATTAAGCATAGTAACCACTAAAAAGCTCACGCCCAATTTTGATGGCAAAACATATATTGTGTTATGCGTTAAGGTAAGATGTTCGGTATTATGTTTATTTCTTACTAATAGCTTGAATACCTTAGCTTTAAACTGAAACCAAAAAGTAGGGCGCTTTCCTGTTTTATTGTTCATACCTTAAAGTGGCACATCAACAGTATTTATTAATTGTTTGATCTGTTGTGAGCTAACATCATGCTGCAGACCTAAACGATGTTCGCTAACACTAGCAAAAATAGTTTGGACATCATCAGGGGTAACAAAGTCACGACCATCAATAAACGCCCATGCTTTCGCGGCTTTGCCAACTGCAATACTGGCCCGTGGAGATAACGCATTAGCAAATTGGCTGTTATTTCGGGTAGCAGATACAAGCGCCAAAATATAATCAACAACTGGTTCACTTAACATAACAGCACTTACTTTATTTTGTATTTCAATTAATTGTTGTGTATCGATACGTACAGGTAAGTGTGCATAATCACGATTATGTTGGCCTAAAATGAGTTTACGTTCAGCTTCTTTAGGTGGAAAACCCAAACTAATACGCATAAAAAAACGGTCTAATTGAGATTCAGGTAAAGGATAAGTACCTGATTGATATAAAGGGTTTTGAGTTGCTATAACAAAAAATGGTGTTGGTAGGGCATGCTTATCACCATCCATAGTAACTTGGTTTTCTTCCATTGCCTCTAATAAAGCGCTTTGTGTTTTTGGACCTGCGCGATTTATTTCGTCCGCTAAAACAACTTGACTGAAGATAGGCCCTTTATGAAAAGTAAATTTATGCTCATTGGCATTAAAAATACTTGAGCCCAGTATGTCTGAGGGTAATAAATCACTGGTAAATTGCACTCGTTGATATGATAAACCTAATACCGCAGCAAGTGCATGCGATAAAGTGGTTTTACCCATACCTGGCAAATCTTCAATTAATAAATGACCTTGGCTAAATAAGCAGGTTAACGCGAGTTTTATTTGTTGCTGTTTGCCAAAAATAACCTGAGATAAATCATCAATGATCGCTTGTACGGTCTGTTGCATAGTAACCTTGTAGGTTGATAAATTACATTAAATAAGTTCGAGGCGTTTCATCACAGTATCAACTTTTTTAGCATTAAATGGCTTTGCAATAAAACCTTTAGCACCTAGTTCCCAAGTATTTTGAACATTTTCAAGGCTGTTATGGCCAGAGCACATGACAACATGTGTATGTGGGTAATTGTCATTTAAGTATTCAAGAATTTCTGTACCATCGGTATCGGGAAGTTCAATATCGAGAAAGATAACATTCGGAGACTTTTCATCAATCAACGTTTTAGCCGATTCAAAATCTCTGCTTTCAAGAATATCTTCAAAACCTAACTCAGTTAAGATCTGATTTAAGTAGTCACGTATATCTTGAACATCATCAATTATTAGGATTGGTTCTAACGGGCGCACAAATTCCATATTGTTTACTTCTTGTGATACAGCTTAAATTGTATTTTTAATACTATGCTAAGCGATAATGAAGCTCAAGAAAGATACTCGAATTAAACTGTATTATTGAAATAAATCATCACTAAGTCCGATACCGTCTAGTATTGGACTTAGAAGGTGGTTCTAGGTGTGTATTTGCAGAGGTTCGCATTAATATATTTAATAACCTATAATTTATATTATGTTAAATACCGTTATTTTGACACTAATCAGGCCACTATTGCAGTTCAATCAAAATCACAGCCCTAAGCCCTGTTTTAATAACTTTTGTTTTTTTACGATCTTTTTTTATTTTTTTCGATCTTTTTTCAATTTTTGGATCAATTTCATGAAACAACCCTACGCGGAACCATTAAATCGACATTCAAAGGAGTAAAAAATGACCGATTTTAAAACCGCACTGCGTAAAGCTGGCTTTGTTACAGCGACAGGATTGATTGATAGAAAAGCCGCTATTGAGTATTTGTTGACCTCTGAACGCACTCTGGAGCGTTGGATCACAACCAATAAACCATGCAAACGCGCCCTAAAATTACTCGAACAAAAGATTGCGGGTGTTATCCAAAACGGGAATTGGAACGGCTTTTATATTTGCCCTCAAGGGTATTTATGGACGCCCAACGGCAGACGTTTTGAGCCGTTGTATTTAGAGCGTGTGTGGATTCTGCAGCAAAGCACCCGCTTTAAGGATGCAACCATTGTGAACTTAAAAGCGGAGCTTACGCACTTAAAGAACCTGGTTTCTACCCGGGAGCGCTTAAAAGAAATGGGCCACGAATTAATAGAAATCTCCACTAACTGGGATTTTGTGGAGCAAATGCAAAAACAAATGACTGAGCAAGCCGACGAACTGGAGCCAATCGCACCACTTAAAAAGGCGTAGTAATAAAAAAGCCCTGGCGATTATGCAAGGGCTTTTCCTCAAATATTAGTCGGTAATTTTTTTAATATTGTTCTAGAGTCACCTTTTTTAATTTCAAAATAGCCCAAGAAATCAAGGAAAATAAAATACTTTCTAAGCTCATTCCTTCTTACGTTTAACACATTAGAGAAAATTCTTTCAGAAATAATCGTTTCACCGACATCATATATTTCGTTTAAGTGACTACTAATTTCACTATAATTAACATTAGAAGATAGGAATTTATTTAAACCTCTTTCTATATCCTGTTTAGAAATATTTTCAATTTTATTTATAACTCTTGTTCTTTTCCCAGGCGAGACTTTAATAACACCAATAATGTCAAGTATAAACAATGCCTCCCTAACCATTGGCAAACTGTAAAGTGTATCCATTGCAAAAACTTCTTGACCTGGTAAAGTATCACCAATTCTATATTTAGTTTCAATTTCCTGATTTATATTATTTAACGTATCTGACAATACAAACATTATTACCTCCATTTAAAAACTTACTTTAGCGCATCACTTAAGGCGCTGACAAGTTCGTCATCCAGTTTATTGCTTGTTTTGCTGGCTAGGTGTTTGGCCGTAGCCAGACATACGCGCTTTAAAAACGCTTCTGTGACTAACTTTACTGCTAAGTATTTACCGAGTGTTGCTAACATAGTTTACCCTCTAGTGCTTTTATTCGTTCGTCCTGGGCGTTGATGATCACCTTTAGCCAGTTAATGTCATTTTTTAACGTGGCTACAGTGGCAATAAAGCCCCCTATTTGTACGCCTATTACTATCAAAGTACCTGAATCCATACGTTATCCCTTAAGCGCTGTCACGATGCTAGACGCATCAACTAGCCCACCAATAAGCGGTATATAGGGCGCTTTGAGCTGTAAGTTGGCATCAAATATTTGTTCTATGTAATCGCCGTGGTCGTCATGTGACATGTACATGGCCTTAAGCCAGGTCTTATCAATTACGCGCTGCTGAGCGTCTAACTTATCTGGATTTAGGTAGAAACCAGGATTAGGGTATTTGATGTAATTGCTGCCATTAACGGCAAATTGCACTTCAGACAATGCTGCCGCTACGTGCCGCGTTAATGGCCGTGTTACCTTTTTTAGCGGTATCAAAGAACCCGCCTTCTTTTGTGTACCAGTAGTATGCGCCAGCTGCGAGTAGCAACCATTTAAAATTAGCATTCATAAAGTTAGCCATAAAACCCCCATTCGAAGCCCTGGCGTATTTCGTCCAGGCTAAACGGTTGCGATCCATTTTCCATGTGTATCATCGCGGCCAATACCTGCGGATAAGTCTCCCGCGTTAAAGGCCGGTCTTGCTCAATCCCTGTTTTTTGGCTCACAAAGTTGATGTAATTTTGTGTGTCGTTTTCATGTTCACCCTGAGCATTAACAGGTGGAGCCCAACGCGACACAATACCTGCGATAGTCGTTAGTTGGTATTTGGCGGCGTAGGTGCGCAATATGCGCCCCGCTGCTCTTAAACCATGCTCTACCGTTTCGAAGATCACAAAGCGGCCATCATCGCCCGCACGGCCAACCCAATCAGTGCCGTTTTCTTCAATATTGAGTGGGTTATTGTTTCGTAAGCCTTTAGATTTAGCCATGTACAGCGCTCCAGATAGCAAGATAATAGTGACAAAAGTTAAGGTGATTAGTGTGTTTTGGGACATTAGCCGCGCTCCTGCATAACTTGGCATGTACCCGCTAAAGCAAATACATTGTTTTCAGTCCACACTTTTAGGAAACGAGTGCCCACAGTTTGCCCAGCTGTATAACCAGCTGATGTGGTTTCATCTACCATAAAAACGCGGTGTACGCCGACACTGAGACCGTTAGGCCATTTCAAGTGTTGATTACCTTCATATTCATAAGTGCCAGGACTCACCCCACCTGAAACGAACCCAGTATTATCAAGTGCTTCTGTCGTTGGATCGCCTTGGGTAATAAATAATTTCGAGCCATGCGCAGTCACCCCTTCATCAAATTGAAGTAAGACCTTTAATTTAAAAGGCACACCAGCCATACGAGCAGGAATTTCAATATCAAAGTAAGGTACCCCCAGGTTTTCTAATTCAGTTCGCGTTCTTACCGTTCCGTATTCCCAGGGAACAGCAACATTACTTACACTGCCATCATTATCAAACAACACTGCTTGTGCTGTATCGGATATATAACAATTCACATGCCCATAAGCGCGTATTTCAAACTCTTGTCCCGCTTTATATCTACGGGCATTTTGTGGTGTACCGAGTACAACGGCCATGTTTTCACCACCAATCCAAATATCCTTATCACATTCAACACGGGCTATTACTCGCGCTGGATCATTCTCTAAAAGTGTATTGATGCCATTACTAATAAACACCTGATCAGCACGTATTGTTTGTTGCCTAATACTTGGCTCTTGTACATCAATTGGCTGCTGACCAGCCCAGATAGTGATATCCTGGATAACATCAGAACTAATATAAATATTATCAAACGGAATATTTTTAAGTGACATGCCCTGCCACATGATTGATTCAAATACTTTACTGCCGTTTTTAAATAGACTGACGCGAGTAACAGGCGCCGCTTTTAATAATGTAAAATGACTGCCGACTGTGCTTATGAACACACCTTCGTTATCGTTTTGACGTTTTTGAAATAGCATTTATTTTCTCCCTACGGTTAGCGCCAGGGCGACAACGCCCGCCATGCCGACAACGACATAAATCATGGTTTTGTTTGTGTCTTTTGCCAATTGGCTGTCATCGCTGCGACTCATGTCATCAACGAACTGCAATGCTTGCTCACTGGCCAACAGTGAACTTTTAGCTGCATCCGAATAAGCGGCGGCGGTACCGGTGGCAAAATCACGGGCTAAATCACTGCTGTTATTGGCGGTAAAATAGGCTAATTCTGATACCCGTTCATTGCTATCACCGATTGCGTCAATCGTGTTTAACATGGCGTTGTTAGCAAAGGCGGTATTGGTTGCGTGCATGGATTCAGATAGACTCGCTACATCACGGGCTAAGCTGCTGTTGGCATCAATTGAGGTTTCTGCCAGGTAACTTTGTGCCTCGATGCTATCGCGCGCTAAGTTGTTCTGTGCATCGATACTGTCACGAGCAAGGCCGCTTTGTGCATCAATGCTGTCACGGGCTAAATTAGTATTAGCGTCTAACGCATCAGAGCCAAACCCAAGCGCGTTACCTACAACGTCAAATATGCCTTGCTGTGAACGCTCAGCAAAGTCGAGTGAATCACGGCCAAAATCGAACGCTTCGCCTAAACTGTTATTGGCAAAATCTAAGCTGTCGCTGTTTACATCACGGGCCATGTTAAACGCGTCACTGGTGACGTTCTCGGTCATGATGTTGTTTTGATAGGTCATATCACTAGCAGCACTGACCATGGTGTCCATGTTGCCTGACATATCCCCCCAAATATTAACCAGGCCGTCTACTAAACCATGATCTGTTTGTTGAATATTGTAGGTGTTACCGTTGCCAACGGTCATATAACCTGTGTTATCACCTTGTACACCCAAAGACGTACTGGTGTTATTAGTGGTTTGGCGGCTATCAGATCTGGATTTACTACCCATTATAAAACCATCCTATAAACTAAATGCCCGTAGGTATCGGTCATTTCATAGTTAAAATTGTAAGCACGTAAATGACGCGCTAAGGCTTTTCGCTTTGTGTGGTACACAATGGAGGGGGTTTTTAATTTGCGCGCAATTCTAACGATGTGCGGGGCCATTTTGAGCAAGTTTTTACCCTCGGCGCAGACCACACATAACCCGTCATCATCAAGACGGAGCACACAGTAGCAGTTTTGAAATTCAACTAATAAAGCCTGGCTAAGTTCTATTTGTCGCTGTATATCAGCGTAATCGTTGAGGTTTCCAGCTGCTGTTTTGATGTTTTCAAGTTCGCTACTGTGTGCAATACGCATAAAATTACTTTTTGAATAAGAACAATGCAGCAAGGGCAATTGCGCCGAGTATTAACAACTGATTGTTGTTATTCGACCCAAAATTGATAGCCCCGCCTTGGAATCCTATATTCGCCGACTGGTCTCCAGTGCCTGAACTAGCGGCACTGGAATTACTCATGCCACCACCGCTTGTTAATGGTCCCATTACTTACCCGCCTTACGTGAACGTATCCAATCACGGGCGTATTCAGCCACGATTGCACCAATGGCCGCGACGGCCACACCGTAAGCAAAAAATTTAATGCCTTTTCCAGATGGTTGTTGCATTACTTTTTACCTCGCAAAACTAAGCCCAGGACAAGTAGCCCACCAAACGCCATGATCACCGTTTTTTGTGGGTAGCCAAATACCATTGGCTCAGCGGCTTGAGAACCTGGTACTTGTGGCACTTTTGGCGCATCAACTAAACGCGCTGCGCCATTTTTAAGTTCTGGTGTACTGGTGTGTTCAACACGCCCTTGACCTGTGCTGTTTTTAGCGGCTTTGATGGCTTCATACTGTCCGTAAGAGTTAACAGCCTGCGATAACAAACCGCCAAAATCTCCCCAGATACTTGAGGGCTGAGGGGCACCAACAGGCATAATATTATTTGCTGCGACCCCCGTTGCTCCTAACATGTTTGCAAACATACAACCCCCTTAGAAAGTCGATTGTGCGTAGTTTGAGAAGTAGTAAACAACGATTTCACATTGACCTTCAGTCTCAGAATCAATTTTTAAGCGCATATCACGAATAGCTGCATCTAACTTTAAACTGCCGTACATATCGCCTTCGAGCATGAAATCAATCAAATACTCATCAACGCGTGGGCTACGGCCATTTTGTTTAAGAATATGGTTGTGTAACTCAAGTGGGATAGCATCACGCCATTTCACGTTATCAACCAAAAACTCAACGCCTGTAATGCCTGGCGCTTTAATAAGAATTTGACCAATGTGCGCACCAGGTGGCTTTGGCAAGTTTTCAATTTCTGTGCGGCCATTGAGCAGGTTTTTCATATACGAGCGGCGTTTGAATAACCAACCAGGCACAGCGGGGGCTGATTTTTCACAGTATGCTTCAAGCGTTGGTGCTGTTGCAGCGGCATCAATATCAAACTTGATTTGCACAGTTGAAAGGCCAACGGTACCCAATGCAAAAAAGCGTTGCTCAACAAGCTTAGGGCCTTGTGCGCTTTCTAGTTCATCACGTACAAAATGGAAAGTTGCATAGCCGTTTAAGGTTTCACGCTTAAAGGTGTTGTTCTCATTCAGTAAGTCTTGCAAGGTTTTGTATTCTGTTAGCAAGTTACCATTTAGCTCAATACGAATGTTTTTAAGCTGGGCGGCGGTCATACCTGAGTATTTCAGATGGATTTTGTCGTAAGTCAGGCCAACGGGGACGTCTAGCGATACAGTGTTACCAGCTTCTACACCCGTAATACTTGGCATTTTTGAAATTTCGCGCATGTAAATTGCTCCTAGTTAATTAAGTTTTTAACAGGACGCAAAGCGCGTACTTTATTGATAACGGCAAAAGCGGCTAATGCCATACCAACTGTGATCAAACGATTTTTAGTAAACATATGTGCGGCTCCAAATGTAGTTGCACGGTAATGGAGCCTGGAGAGTAAATAGTAATATATTGGTTTGCTTAAGCTTTACTTATAGCTAAAATGAAGAAAAAATTTATGGATAAAATAATGACAAATTGGAAAGATCATATCCCTCATTGGTCAGTAATAAGAAGCATGGCAGATATTAAGCTAGTAAAAATCTCATATGTTTGGATAATAATAGTGCCAATTCTAGCCAAAAGTTTAAATAAAATTACTGAAGTTCTACCTATCACTATAGGGCAAGTAACTATAGAACTTAATTTGGCACTACCATTTAGTTGGCAGCTGTTCTTTTTTTCAGCACTCACATTTACATTAGCTCAATTTTTATATGCGATATTTTGTCCCGATATAATAAAGAAATATAAAAATATTAATGAATTTCAAGATGATGGAAAGAGCGTTATTCAGCTAGGTTCTTATTTGAAAAATTTATTAATAGATAGGAAGACAAAAGTATATACAAAGCGCAATTTTTACAAAGAGTTTGTTACTGAAGCAGAATTAAAAAATACAACTCCAGAATCTATAGCAAATTCTTATGTTGCTCACTTGAATAATAAATCTGTTGAAAAAATAGAAAGTCAAACCCCAAAAGCGTTTGAAAAACAAACTGATACGCTATACAACTTATCGCCAGAAAGGTTTAAAGCAATATTTGAATTTACCATTAAGATCTTTGATGACCAAAAACCAATTCTTAGATTGATAATTCTTGTATTGTACCTTTCCGGCTTTTTATTATCATTCTGTGTATTGCTTCAGAATGTCATGTCAGTTATTAGAACTGTTATCTAAACTCAATCGTTTGTAGCATAGCCTTGTCGGTTCCTTTACGGATCCAATACTGTATTTGCTTACGGTGAATGTTTTTAATCGTTTGCAACTGCTGAACAGTTACCCCCATTTCTGCGGCCATGTATTTATAACTGGCTGCGGATTTCAGCGCGCCACACCACATAAATTCAACCTGGTTGAGTATCGTTTTATCCGATTCTTGTGGGCGCTGGGTGATTGCAAGCAACCTACCGCCGTATTTACGCACCTTTCTACATAGCTCCCCCCAATTAGGCGGGGCTTTACCAACGCGAGTAACATCGGCTATTTCATCAGCTAAAATATCCATCGGGGCCGCTTGGTGGCAAATAGCAAAGACCAAGGCCGCCCACTTCTCGAAATTTTCTTCTGTGGGCCGAACCGTAAGCGCGCAACGAATAGGACCAAAACCGCATTTTTTAACCAGCTTTTCAAACGCGGCCATAGTCCGAATGCGGGGTAATGAATAATCTTCGTCAGGGTCCCATGCAATGATCCGCTTTTGTTTAAAGTCGACAGTTTCACGCAAAAACGCTGATTTGCCGCTACCTGACGCGCCAACAATTAACACATTGCGGTTTTCTAAACTGGCATCATGGCGTTTTAGGGGTGTCGGTGGTCTCTTCATCCTCGTTTGCCTCCTCAACTTTGTCTAGGTTAATATCGGTCATTATGCGCGGGCCAAATATCCCCACTGAAACAGCGCCTAGCGCCCACATAGGCGACATTTCAACGTCTGGCATGGCTTCATCAATGGCATGGCTTAGCCCTCGCGCTTCATCTTCGCTTAGTACCCAATGCTCACCACGGCGAGCCGCTAGGTAATTAGTGCCGAACACCACCATGGTACTAAGCAGATCACCGGCATTAATTTTGGGCTTTTCGCCCTGCTCAGCCATAACCTGATCAGTTATTTCGGGACTTTTTTCATCATCAGCAAAATCACCAAAATCACCAAAATCAGGGCTACCTAAACGGGCCGCAATATCATCAATTGTTTGCTCTGGTACGTCAGTTTTTAGGCTCATGTGTCATCCTCTCCAAAGAGTGAATCCATAAAGGTTTTTTTACGGGTGGGTGTTGTGGCGGCTTTGGTTTGCTCCTCGCGGGCAACTTCGGCGGCTTCGTGGGCAGCTTCGTCAATTTCTACGCCGTTAAGTTGGCGCATATTGTCACGAATGAATTTTTGCCCGCCTGGTAATGTACATTGAATGGTGCCGCATGGGCCGTGTGGGCCGTCCATACACCGATAATATAAACGGGCTGAACGGCTGGCTTGTTCGTGAACGGTTGCATCTTCACTGCCACAGTGCGGGCAGGTGATTTTACCTAATACGGCTTTACCCATTGCTGCGCTCCCGTTGTAGCTGCTCTACATTGTGCGACAGTGTGATCACTTCTTTCATGAGTAACGCACACAGCCTGCGTTGGGCTTTAGCGAGTTCTAAGGCTTTAGATTTGACGTTGAATGCACTACTTGCAGCTACTTCTGTTTCAAGCACCAGGATTGATTCAAATTGCGCATGGATTTTTTCTTTAGAATCAGACATTTAACTTTAACCACCTGTTTTTTAACGAAAAAAACGAAATTTGTGGATAAGTGGACAAAAGCCGCTACGCGTCTTATTGCCACACTTACCGCACAATACAATAAGCCGTGGATATGTGGACAAAAGCCCCTTCGGGTCTTGTTGACACACATACCGCACCGCCCAATAAGTTTTATTTGCATTTTTATCAAAACAGGTCAGTTTTTTTATTCGCCTGCGGCGGGCCAAATGCTGGCCCCTGCGGGGCTTTTCTCCTCACTTACGCCTAGGGTTGTATGGGCCGCAATAAAGAGCCATTGCAGCCCAGAAAAAGGATGGCCCCTGCGGGGCTATTCTCCTAGTTTATGATGCGCGCCCTAAAAGGGCTGGAGACTCTTATAGTCTTGCTGCCCCTCGCTGCGCTTCGGGTGCAGCAAGCCCCTTGTAAACCGCTATAAGATTAACCGAACTCAATCGGTACTTATGCTAATTACAATGTAGGCGCTGCACCCTTAGCCGCTTGAGGGGCTTATCAGTACACGCTAATTTAGTGCGTACTGGTAAGCCGTTGCTTCGGATGGCGGTTTGTCGTGGTAAACGTACCGCAAGAGTGACTATTCAAGTGCTTTCAACCTACGCACCCCTGATACCCCTGCTCACTCTCATAACGTTGGCCGTGTTCCTAACGGTTATGTGCGGGAGATTGCGAGTCTCCAATTACCCCAGTTGGGCGCTTATCCTAGCCAAAAATGTTATCGCTTCGTACAGGTAGGGCTGTTGGTATTGTTCCCGTGATAGCCCTATTGGAGCACTCAACCCCCACTATTGCGGTGCGCTTAAACCACAAAACTCTATGATCCAATTTAAGCGCTAAAGCTCCGCAACCGTTTATTTAACGAGTGTATTTATAGCTAAAGCTACCTTGATAGCTTTAGCTATAAACACAAAAACCAGCACAAGGCTGGTTAGGTAATTAGGTTGAGGGCTTTAGCCTCTTCTTTAAGCTTTAGGTATTCCTGGGGGAGTACTTGAAAGGATCCGCAAAATTCACCACCACGTACCAAATAAATTACTTCAATGTCATCATTGAAAAGTAGTGCGTCAAAGTAAACGGCTATGCCACCATCTGAGCTAGCAATACCATTATCAAAGGAAACTCTTATTTTTGTGTTTAAAGCCGTTTCTAGGCTTAAATTTTTAGTTGCTTGTGTCATCGCTTCTAATCCATTCAGGGACGTTTTAAGTAACCATTCATGTCAAATTAAGAAGACGGGGCTAAACTGAAAGCTGCGACCCTCTCAGCCGCCCCGCTGACCTGAATGATACCTCTGCCGAGGCCACACAATAGTAACTTGCCAATCGACCAAGTCAATTGCCAAGTTACCTTGCAAAGCCCTGAAATTAGATTATTTTATGCTTCTGCACCTGCGGCCTGAATGAGAAAAGTTATGAAAATAAGCAATTCGATTGAACTACTCGATTGGTTTAAAGCCACCGTGGACATTGAGTCCGACTATATGACAGCCAGCTTGCTAGGTGTATCAAAACAAGCAATATCCAAGATAAGACAAGGAATCAATGAATTTAGTGAAGATAACGCTTTAATGATCGCAACGATTGGTAAACACCCTGAACCCTTGAAAATAGTAGCTACCATAGAGTTAGCTAAGGCTGAAAAGGCTGGTGATACAGAACGCGCTAAATTATGGCGCCAGTATGTCGCTTAGGTCATTTTATCCCCCGTCAAAATGGCGGGGAATAAATATACAAAGTAAGGCGCAGCAAGGGACACAGCTACGGTCGCAGCCTAACAGAAAGATTATGTTAAATAGAGTGAGTTTTATAAGTAACAACCTAATTACCGTGATTAATAAACGCTATTTTCCCTATTTGCATGCAAATTTAGATTAAATCAGTTACACCAATTTCAAACACCTAACTCACACATAACTAATTGTTAATGGCTGGTTGTTTAACTTTGACTCTAAACGCACTTTAAAAGCTGTTTTATATTAGCTGACTTTGAGCACTGCTCATTTACACACAACTATAATGAGCTGCCGATGTTTAAACTTTACCGGCAGCTATGATGGTATTTAACCCTGGCCTAGCTCTGCCGTGATCATAAAATCTTGGTACGATATTTTTACTTGGTTGCCTATATAAGCAAACGTATTTGGTTTTTGAACAGCGTTCATTAGTTCGTGTACTTGCTCAATTGCCAGTTGGCCAGTTAAGAACTTTTCAACTTGAGTGCTGCTAACTGTAACAGCGCTACTATATATAGGTGCGTTTTTACGTGACATTCCGTTTAGTATATTCACAGGCAAGTGCCCTAGCGTTAATTGCTAGCTATCTGGTATCGACTTTTTAAGCGCTAACTTTGCTGCTGTTACTTAAATTTCAACCATATTTACTTACTAATCATTTTTAACTTTACATAATTATATTTGTAAACCATGTTTATATTAGTTACTAATGTAAAGGAGTACGATATGAAACTTATTTCTATTATTGCTGTTACATCTATACTTTGTGGTTGCAGTACATACTTTAAAAAATCCTATATATCTATTGCCGATAAAAATGAACAAACTGTTGGTACGCTCTTTGTTTGGGAGCCAGATACCAGTGCTGCAGTTATCTTAAACGATCCAGATGGAACAATTAGAGCTTGCATGCAAACTGCATTAGCTATTAAAACAACCGATAGCAAAGGTGAAGCAACTATTTCAGAAGCTATTTTGAACTTGTCCAAAACTGCCGAAAGTGTCTCAACTAGTCAAGGCACTAGTTCTGAAAAAGCGCTTGCGCTGGCTGAGTTATCTGGTTCAATTAAGCAAACTGCAAATATTTTAACAACAACTACTGAACGAACTGCTTTTTTGAACATGGGATTATTCTATATTTGCCAACTATCTGCAAATAAATCAATATCTGAATCTACAACTCTACAATTAACATCTGAGCTTATTAAACAAACCGTTACAATGCACAATAAAGAATAAAAATATTAACGGTAACCCCCTACTCCGGCCACTATTGGATTGTTTCTGCATTAACTAAATACCAATAGAATAACCTGCAGATGCGAGTTTGTCTGAAAATTTCATTTAAAAGTCTTTATGCTCATCATGAGTGATATAGCTCCAAACTAATGCCGTATTCAATATTCGTGATAGTTATTTACATAGAGTGACTAATAATGGTCTTTATTTCTTCAAATATCATTTTTTCAGAAGTCATGCTAAATTAATTCTATGCAAAATTTTTTGCTAAATAACATTATCGATAATATCGATAATATCGATGATGTTGACTTCGGTATTTTAGAAAAAGTAAAAGAAAAGTTAGCAGTAAATAATGATAAAGGTTTACTACATGTAGCTATTGTATTCACATACATAAGAACACTCCGTGTTGTGGACAATTGTTAGTATGTACCTTAAAAAATATTCACTGGAACTTTATTTATGCATTTTGGCAGTTGAAATAGATGAAGTTAATAAAACTAGCTCAGAACTTCTCCAACTAATATTAGTGATTAGTAGCTAACACTTTGGTTGAAAAAGTTTTAGAGAAATTACTTTATAAAAAATTGCCTACAAGACGTGAACTTCTGATGTGCAAAAGTTACAACAATACTGACTCAAAAGCTTTTGACTGTCATGAGTGAGGTATTTGTTGATACTGTTGCAGATGGATCTTTGTCTATGGCGTAAAAAAGGATATTAATATGCTTAAAAATACATTTAAAATTGCAACTTTACTGTGTGCAACATTAACGATTTGTAATGTTGCAGCCCTTGCTCCTCAAGCAGATCGTGCAGTTATTCAATATATGAGTGCAGATATTTTACTACCAGATAATTCATTGCTTAATGTTGATATGAGCTTTGATTGTGGTAGTGACTTTTCTAAAACGGCGATGATTATAACCAGTGATGCAGGTGCGCATTTACTTGCTACTGCATTTGCAAGTATGTACGGCAACGCAGCAGGTGATCAGGTTTTGCATAGTTGGAACACTAAAGTAAATGAAGCTGACCCTCGAAAGCCTACATTTCTAGTTGTAACTCCTCCTGAAAATGCTCATGAAAATTGGTATAAAAGTACTATATCAAAAGGGGTTAAAAAAACGTTAAATTATCAAGCGGAATCATTAACATCTGAACGTTCTGATGATTTAAACGTAGAGTTACCAATTGTAAAGCCATATTGTGGTTCTAGAGATCACAGGCCAACATCGGCACAATAATGGTCACTAGGAAATGTGTAAGCCAATTTGATTGGTAATAATAATAAAATGGACACCATTATGAACAAGTTACTATTTTTAATCTTCTTTATGTTGAGTAGCACTTATTGTTTTGCATTTAACATGCAGCATTTGAATGCCGCTACCCAAGATAATAACAAGAATATTTATTTTTCTTCACATGATGGTGTCTATCGTTTCGATGGTAGTCATTACCTAAACCTTTCGAGTATCTCTATTTTACCTAAGCGTTGGACAAGTGATGTTATCTTTCAATCACCAGGTTATTTGTATATAGCCTATAAAGATAAAGAGGTGTGGCAATTTAATCTAAATACGCTTGAAGCCGTTAAACTTAGTGATATCGCAGCTAGAAAGCTGGCAGTAAATAATACATATTTATTTATGTTAGCTAGAGAGCAATTAACGTTACTTGATCTAGAAACATTTGAAGTTACTGAGCCGCTTGGTAAAAAAGATAAGATGTTTGATGTATCTGCCTCAGCCAACCATGGGTACATTATGGCAAATGACGGTGTCTACGTGATTAATAATAGGAGTGTACGATTAATTGATGACACACATGTTAGTGACGGAGAGATAGTTGCTACACCTTACGGAGTGATTTATTTTTTAAATGATCATATGACATCATATTCATACTTGAATGACATAAAAATTGTTAATGACGACATTACAAGTGCAAGACATCTGCGCTTTTCACCTCCATATTTTTTGTATTATGTAGACCGTGGCTCTATAAACCAAGCTGAAATAACACAACTATCAGTGTTACAAAAAGGCATAAACTCCCATCCTCAAGCATATAAAGACTTGTTTGTTGATGATGAACAAAATTTATGGGCATTAGATGTTAATAGCTTTGAGGTCGTTTCATCTAAGGTCAGACTCGATCGTCTTTCAATTGCTTCGATTTACAATGTGATCGCAACAGTAAATGGTAAAACCTGGATAGGCTCTGATAACGGGCTTTATATTTACTCTGACGGTCACTATTCTGCTCTTAACAATTTGAATCAGCAAATCTCAAAACTTGGTTTTTCTGTCACTGCATTACAGCAAGAAGGTGACACGCTGTTCGTTACTACTAATTTAGGTGCATATGCTATTAACTTGACTACACAGCTTGTTACTCAGTTCTTTAAAGGTTATGTAATTAACTTAGCAGTTATTAATAAACAGATTTACTTATCCACAAATGATGAGGGAGTTCAAATATTTGATTTAGCCCTTTCGCAACTCGATTCAGGGTATATCAATAAATTTCTATCGCATAAGACTGCTTGGGCAACTAAAAACCTTGGAGGTATACTCTATATTGCTAATGAAAAGGGGTTGATATCTTTTAATCAACGGGGTGATGCCTCGATTGAACTTGAAAAATATGCACCTATCGCAGATATTCAATTGTTAGGTAATACACTTTATGCTGCAACTTACGGCAGCGGTTTATTTAGAAAAATTAACGGTCAGTGGGAATCTATTGTAAGCCCGCTATATATTAATGAGCTACATTCATTGAGCCAAGAGCTCTATTTATCTACTAACCATGGTATTCACAAGTTTAGTATGGATGATGCTTACACTAATCTTTTAGAAGGTACAGGAGATCATTCTTTTACACCAAATGGAATATTAAGTATTAGTGATAAAATTGTTGCGGTTAGCAACCAAGGCGTAATAAGAGTTGAAAGAAAAAAGCAAGAAACTATACCAAATAGTCGTATTAGTTATATAAGAACAAACACTAAAACGTACTTAAATCCAGAAACGTTAAAAGTGAATAACTCTGGCTGGCTTGATATAGCTTTGACTAATTATAGCTACACGCTTAGCGATCACATTAATTATCAATACCGCTTAAATATGAGTGAATGGCATGATATCCCTACCCCATTAATACAATTAAATAAGCTAAACCCTGATAATTACACATTAGAATATAGAAGCAAAGTTAATGGAGGTATGTGGAGTAAGCCACAGTCTTTCAATTTTTTTGTAAGTGGGCCTTGGTATAGCTCAAATAGTGCTTTGTGGTTTTATGCTTTAATACTAATTAGCTTATTTTTAGGTGTTGCTAGCTTTGTATTCTTTTGGTTGCAGAGTTTTCACCGTGTTTTTAAGTCACATCAAAAGCAATTACAGCGTGAAGGGCTAAGTGTTGCTGCTATAAACTTAGCAAACGGCATAGATTTATGTGGCGGAGATCAAATAATGGTATGTAAAGGCCTTGATAAACTTAAAAAAGCACATGAAATTTTAAGCCCTATTGCTAATAGCCATGCAAGCCTTGGGCAGAACGACTTGGCTACAGCGATTGATATGCTACATATTAAATGTTTATCAAGGGATGGTATTGAGTCGGAATTCAATATCACGCTTGGTAATGAAGTTCTTACTAAACAATTACAGTGTGATATTTATGCGGTGTTATACCATGCTGTTGAGAATATATTTAAACATGCAAGTGCAACTAAAATAACAGTTCACTTAAATAAGATCGGTAACAAGTTAATATTGCAGGTACTAGATAACGGTAAAGGCCTATCAATGTTTACCCGCTCTATAAATTTTGGCCTAGGTTATTACGTGATGAATAGTATTGCAAAAGAATATAAACTGCCTATTAAGCGAAGCTCTAGCAGCAAAGGGACTAAGGTAGTAGCCCAATTTCCAGTGATCTTACAACCAAAAAAATTCAAAAAAGTGAGTTACATACAAGCAAATATCAGCCAAATTAATGGCTGAACATATGGCAGCTGTTGCTGCTCAGCGGTTATACACTTCAACGTGCACTATCAAGCGCTGATCTGATTAATGCAGCGCCGCAGTAAATGGGATGTTTTTACATATTTCAGCTTCAGCGATAAGAATTTCTTCTAATCGCGAATCGACCTCATTTTTATCAAAATATTCATAAGCCAGCTCGACAAATAAGTTTTTATGTTTTTCTTCTGATTTAGCTATTGCCACATAAAAATCTTTTTCTTTGCCGACTGGTAATGCTTGTGCAACTAAAGAGAAACGCTCGTGTCCCCTCGCCTCAATTACGGCACCTACTAATAATCTATCCATTAAAAATTCATCGCGGCCATTTCTAAAAATCGCGCGAATTTTTTTTACGTACGGATCTTTTTGGTCGTTACCTAAGTTAACATCACGATCAAGCAATAGCTTTAATACTTGTTTAAAGTGGATCATTTCTTCCAGTGCTAAATCGGTCATTGCTTTTACAAGCTTGCGGCGATCTGGATAATGCGACAACATCGACATAGCCATACCGGACGCTTTTTTCTGCAGCGGCATGATCTTGTAAAAAGGTGTCAAAGTCTGCCATCACAGCTTCGGTCCATGCAAATGGAGTGTGGTATTTTAATTCGAACATAAATATTTTACCTAAAAACTAATGGCGAGATTTTAACGCAATTGAACTACAAAATCTTGTTACAGCAATAATTTTTAATTACCTTGAGTAGTTACTTCTTATCAAGATGTTGGGTATAGATATTTATCGATTTTACCATTTGCTGTTGATGCAACTTTTAGTGGATGCTTTATTGCATTCCAAGCTGTTACCTTGCCGCCAATATTCATTTTTTCAAACTTTGTCAGTTCAGTTTGTAATTGCAAAAAATCACAAAGCTGATTAAAACTTTTTGGATGGGCTATATCTATTGATAAAAAGTCAGCTGCTCGCTTAGCAAAATAGTTATGTGCAGCACTTTTGTGTTGCTCATAGCATTGTTGTAAATAGGCATCATTGTGTAACTCATTAATAGAAAAACTACCAAAGGTATGCAGATAACAACGCTTAATATGTGGGTTAAAACCCCCATCCTCTCGCATTAAGTTGGTGTGCATTCTCAGTAATAATTGGCGAATTGAAGGCAGCCACTTTTCTGCTTCCCGCTCTAAATAGATAAATTTAGCACCTGGATAAAGTGAATCTAAATATTCGTAATCATTAAAAATTGGTGTGTCAGCAATCACTTGCGCTTGGTTAAAACATTGCTTGGTATAGGCTGTATGGGCACAACTAAAACCAAGTTGTAAAAATGCATGGCATACACTGGTTGTGCCCGTACGAGGTAGGCCAATTATAAAGATTTTAGTTATTGGATTCATAATGACTTGTGGAACTGAATGCTTTTTTCTGGAGTAAACCATAATGCACTGTTGTTAATAGGAGTTAAGTGAGGAAGATGTGTATTTTCTAATTTTATAATCATTTTTTCTTGTAATTTTGCGCTTGCAATAATTTCAGCGAAGTGGCGATTAAATAATTTATCAAACTCACCATTTTGATGTGCTTTTTCTAGACCAATTTTAATTGCATTATGTAAATCATCGCGCTGCGAGTTAACAAAAAAGTAGATCGCTGCTGGATAATTAAAAACGACATTAGGCACCGTAGTAATGTGATCGCTTGCATCAAGCTGCTTTAATTCCCAATCAACTTCTAAAATTGAGCGAGGAAATGCATCCCCACGTCCTTTAACAAGCATATTAAATAAGGAGTCATAACTTGTTGATGTTGAAACTTGAAAACCGTTATCGCTTAGAATTACCGTGTCTGGCCAGTCATGTCCTTGAATAAAATAAAGCTTTTTAAGTTCAGATGGCATTTTTACGGCTGTAAATAATGAAAGTTTGTCTTCAGTAGTAAGTAGTAAACGCCAACCATATAAACCTTTATAAATTGGAATTCTAATAGGCTTAAACAACTGCTCTCTTTCTATACTTGTCATTGACCATACTACATTAACCAGCTCACCGTGTTCTAGCTCTTTTAAAGAACGGCTTTGTACCATTTTTATCGATGATTGTAAGGTATACGCTTGGCCACTATATTTTAGTGCAAGTTTGAGTAACTCTAGCGGATACCAATTATCTAGTTCGTATTCACGCTCTGGCTTAGGATAAATAACATTCAGTGTTTGACGCGGATCATTATGATCAACAGCTGCACTAACAGGGTTTACTATCAATGATGTAGAAAGTGCAAGCCATGTACAAAACATTTAGAAAAAACGACCGAGCAGTAACGCAATTGCACTTAACGCGAGGGTTGCAAAGGTTGATAGCATGCCTATAACTCTAAGTTTTAAGGTATTATCATTAATCGCAATGCTGTGGCATACGCGACCAAATACTAATAAAGTCCCTAAAAGATGGCAATAATGACTGCTTAAACCTTGGTACTCTGCTAAAAAAATAAGGATCAGCGCGAAAGGTACGTATTCAATAAAATTACCATGAGCTCGCGTTGCTCTCAGTAGTTGTTGGTTATCGTTAGTACCTAATGATATTTGATTTGCTTTTCGCACTTTTACAACATTTATACTTAAATAAATATACATAAAAGCTAATATGGCTGCGTAGAAAGATATGATCACAATAAACCTAATTTTTATCTAATAGTTTATAAGAACTTGTGTATTGCCAAGTCCCCCTAATAATTCGTATTACTATACAACTATTGTTATTTAAATAACAAATGATAATCAACCTCAGAAAACAACATCACTTATTTTAACCTTTGTATGGTCTTGCTACTGAGATTAATAGAATGACCTTATACAATGCCCTCTCAATGACGTCTATTATTTAGACGATTTCGTCGCATATCAAGCAATAAGCAAATATTGTAGTCAAGACGCTCAATGCGGTCCGTAAAATTAAAGTTACAACATCTTGCTGCTTGCTATTAGGAGTCCATATACTAAGTAAGTTTTAAGCCTCCAGCTAATAAAACATGCATATATTGGAAACGTTATTATTAATAATTAGACGTAAAACAAAGTTTGTTGTTAAGCTTACTGCATAAATTAGCTGTTGTTGGTACAACAACTAAGTCATCTTAGGGTTTCATATATGTTCACTCCACGAAAAATTGCCGATAATTACCGAGAATTAGTCAGTAGTATCGGTTTCTATCCATCGTTATTATCAGTGATATTTTTATTGTTTGCTGTACTTGTAACAACTACAGAGTATACGTCTTTTGTTATGGAGCTTAAATCGCTGCTTGAGGTACTATTGGTTGATAGCGAAGAAAATGCACGAACGATTCTAAGTACATTAACGGGTAGTATTATTTCGCTAACTGTTTTTAGTTTTTCTATGGTTATGGTGGTACTTAATAGTGCCAGCGCAAGTCTATCACCAAGAGTATTACCAGGGCTTATAACGCGTAAATCACATCAACTTGTTTTGGGCTTTTATCTCGGCAGTATTATTTTTTCAATCGTTATGCTGATCAACATCCGGACTATGGATAATGGTGAAATAGGAATTCCTTCATTGGGCATACTTTTTTCACTTGTTTTTGGCCTGATATCGTTAGGCTTTTTTGTATTTTTCATCCATTCAATTTCAAGGGCTATTCAAGTCGATAACGTATTAAACGACTTATATAAGAATACTAAAAATGAATTGAAATCGATTATTAGCATGCAAAAAGATAACCCTATCGATGTATTTCCTAACTTTGACGATTGGTCGAGTATTTCAAGTAAAACAGAAGGTTACTTTAAAGGCGTGAATAGCGATAAACTATGTGCCCTTTGCCAACAACATGATATAAAAATTTATGTTGTAGTTAAGCAGGGTTTTTTTACTGTTGAAGGCTATCCGTTTTTAAAATGTAATCATGATTTATCTGATAACGAGCAACTCCTTGAAGATCTACTTAATTGCTTTATTTTTTATATCGAAGAATATGTAAGTGACAATTATAGGTTTGGAATGACACAGATTTCAGAGATTGCAGTGAAAGCGATGAGCCCGGGTATTAACGATCCTGGTACTGCGGTAAAGGCGATCGATATGCTCAGTATTTTACTCATTGATCGATTAAGCATATATAACGTTAATTACTCTTTAAAACATAGTGATGATAAACAGCCACTGTTATATTTCCATGAAACATCATTTGATGAATTATTGCATGATAACTTCACGCCAATCCGCAACTATGCAAAAAGTGATGGTTATGTGATGAATAATGTACTCGAAGCGTTCAAAAACATTTTGTTCAGAACCCACCAGAACAGTAAAGCAGCGCAGAGTCTATTTACTTATTTAGATGCTATTATCGATGATGTAAATGAGAATATTAGTAATCAGTATGATCGCGACCAAATAATTAATATGCTTAATGCTATCGCGAGAATCTCCCCTGAAATGGGAGATAAATTGGTGGCGAAATTTCGCCACCAATGAGTTGGCTGTTAATTTTTAATTAGATAAATAGCGTAACTGTCTGCCGAAATTGTGATTTCGCCGGCATGATAGGCATCAGGGACGAAACTGCCAGAATTACTGTCTGACAACATGGTTTTTTCAGCACGCATATAAGGTTGAGCTGATACGTTCATAGGGGCATTTGAAGCACTATACAAACCTTTGAGTTCTACGTCATAATCAGCAGCAAATTCTTTTGCCGCTGATTTTGCATCTGCAATTGCCATTTTTTGCACTTTCTTTTGCAATGACTCAAAACGACTCGATGTGAACTCAGTTTGGTTTATTTCATTAATGCCTGCGTTCACTAAACTTTGCAGCAGTAATGGATATTTTGTTACATCCGTCAGTGTGAGTGAAAGTGTGCGACTAACCCGGTAACCAATAAAGTCTTGCTTACCTGTTTCACGGTTGTATTGATTTTCTCGGTTAATTGAGATTTGTGAACCATAAATACTTTTTTCATCAATCCCCTGCTGCTGTGCTAATTTAATCGCTTTAGCCATAGTTTGATCAGCTTTTTGTTTAGCGCTCATCAAGTCCTTATCAACTTCAACAATTGCAACGCCTAACCTTACATTATCGGCAATAGTGGAGATTTGCGCTTGGCCTTGAATGTAAATGTGTGGGGCATCTGGTGTACTGGCTGCAAATACATTGAAACTTAGAGTCGCGGCTAACAATGGTAAATAACGCATACATATCCTTAATAGTTTTAATAACGTTATTAGATACCGTACGCGGTTAATTTAAAATGAACAAGCATAAAAAAACAGGCCGAAGCCTGTTTCTAGATAATTTACTAGTTAATCAGCAGTGATCACTTAGATACTACAACGTTTGTAATTACGGTATTTTGGTAACCAGTAATTTCTGTCAATTGCCGCCCATAACATATCATCGCTGATCTCAAGTGCAGCCCCCTCTTCGATGGCTTTTTTAGCCACACCAAAAGCAATGCGTTTACTCAGTGTTTCAATTTCTGTTAGTGCAGGTAATAAACTCCCTTTACCGGTATTAGCTCGAGGTGATGATTCTGCCAATATTTCACTCGACACCATGAGCATTGCATCAGTAATACGGGTGGCCTTCGCCGCAATGACACCTAAACCAATACCAGGGAAAATATAGCTGTTATTACATTGTGGGATTACAAATGTTTCACCGTCATAAACAACCGGTGCAAATGGACTGCCAGTTGCAACAATCGCTTTGCCTTGTGTCCAATTGATCACATCTTCAGGTAGTGCTTCAACTTGCTTAGATGGATTACTTAACGGGAAAATAACGGGCTGTTCGCATCCATTATGCATGGCGCGAATAACTTGCTCAGTAAATAAACCAGGTTGCCCTGATACACCAATGAGAATATCAGGAGCTGTGCAGTGCATCACATCTAGCAATGACGCGTATTCACCGCTGTATGTCCAATCAGCTAATTTATCTGTAGGTTGGGCAAGTGCTTGCTGGAAGTCGCGCAGCCCTTCCATGCCTTGTGTTAACAAACCAAAACGATCAACCATGAAAACTTGGCTGCGGGCTTGCTCGTCAGAAATACCTTCCGACACCATTTGTGTAATGATTTGTTCGGCAATACCACAGCCTGCGGAGCCTGCACCTACGAACACTACCTTTTGTTCTGATAACTGTGCACTCTTCACACGACATGCAGCAAGTAACGAACCAACTGTAACCGCCGCTGTGCCTTGAATATCATCATTAAAACTACAAATTTCATCACGGTAGCGTTTTAATAAAGGCATTGCATTAGGTTGTGCAAAGTCTTCAAATTGTAATAACACATTTGGCCAACGACGCTTAACGGCTTTAATAAATAGATCTAAAAATTCATCGTATTCATCTTGTGCAATACGTTTATGGCGAGCACCCATATACATAGGATCGTTTAATAACTTTTCGTTATTCGTTCCTACATCAAGCATAACCGGTAGCGTATAGGCTGGGCTTATGCCACCACAGGCGGTATAAAGTGATAGCTTACCAATTGGAATGCCCATGCCACCAATACCTTGGTCGCCTAAACCAAGAATACGTTCACCATCGGTGACAACGATAACCTTTACTTTGCCTTTGGTCGCATTACGTAAAATATCATCGATTTGATAACGGTCTTCATAAGAGATAAATAAACCGCGCGCGCTGCGATAAATATCTGAGAATTTTTCACAGGCATCACCCACGGTTGGGGTGTAGATAATAGGCAACATTTCTTCAAGATGGTCACGCACTAAACGATAGTAAAGTGTTTCGTTGTTATCTTGGATGGCGCGTAAATAAATGTGTTTATTTAGGTTGTCTTTAAAACTTGAATATTGTTGATAACAACGTTCAACCTGCTCTTCAATCGTTTCATAGCGAGGAGGCAGTAATCCCGCAAGGTTGAAACTTTCACGCTCTTTTTGAGTAAATGCACTGCCTTTATTTAAGAGTGGCGTTTCGATCAGACCTGGGCCTGAGTGATGAATATAAAGATAATTTGGGTCAGTATTTGTAGTCATAAGTCCAAGCTTAACGAAGTCTTTAAGTTACGATCTGTCATTATTACTGTTGAATATTAAAAAGCAATGATATTCAATCTTGTCAGACCATTAGGAGAAAATAAGACGTGTGCGCTTAACACACACGTAAAAGTAGATTGTACATTAAATCACGATGTCAATTAAGGCTTATTCACTGGCATTTCGTGCTCTTTAAGAACAATACTTTGCTCACTTAAAGCGATCCCTTCGCGGCGAGGATCTGCGGCACCAAATAAAGTGCCATTGACGACTTCAACCGCATGCAAGCCAGAGTTTAAATCGACGACTTTTACTGTATGACCACGTTTTTGTAAATCAGGAATAATCGCCTCTATAGCGGTGCCTTTTTCAACACTTGTATAATTATTACGATTAGTAATTCTTGGTAAGTCAATGGCTTGTTGAGCAGTTAGTTGCCAATCTAATACGCCAATAACTACTTGCGCGACATAGTCGATAATTCGGCTACCGCCAGGTGAGCCGACCACTAAGCGTAAACTGCCATCGTTATTAAACACCATCACCGGTGACATTGAGCTGCGCGGGCGTTTACCTGCTTCAACGCGGTTGGCTAATAATTTGCCGTTTTTGCGCGGCGACAAGGCAAAGTCGGTTAATTGGTTGTTTAATATATAACCGTTCACCATAACCGTTGAACCAAACGCCATTTCTATTGAGCTGGTCATTGATACCGCGTTCCCTTCACTGTCAACAATAGATACATGAGTAGTAGATGGCAATTCATACGCATCATCTTGTGCGTAACTCAGTAATGGACGAGGTTGCCCTGCATAGGCTTTTTCGTCTCGCTCACTTATTAATTTTGTCCGTTGCTCGATATAGCGTTTATCGAGTAGCTCATTAGTAGGAATATCTGCAAAATCGGGGTCGCCCATATACACATTACGATCCGCAAAAGCGAGTCGCGATGCTTGGCTAAAATAATGCAGGGCTTGTGCAGAATTAGCTTTAAATTGACCCATGTTCTTATCTTCAAGCAAAGCGAGAATTTGTAACACCGCGACTCCGCCACTGCTCGGTGGTGCCATGGAACATACTTTATAACTGTGGTACGGGGTGCAAACTGCGTCACGTTGTTTACTTTGATAATTAGCTAAATCGGTTAATGCTAAAGTACCTGGTGCCACAATAGAATGAGTGACCGCAGCAACCATTTGCTTAGCGTTATCGCCTTTATAAAAAGCATCAATGCCTTTACTGGCGATTTTTTTGTAAACTTCAGCAAGTGGTTGGTTCTTTTTAACAGTGCCAACAGCAAGCGGTTTACCATCTGGAAAAAAATAATCACGGATCACTGGAAGTGTTGTCACCCCAGGGTTTATTTGTTTGGCTAACAAAGCATGTAAACGCGGTGATACTACAAATCCTTGTTCAGCAAGTTCTATGGCCGGTTTAAACAGTTCCGCCCATGCAAGTTTGCCATATTGTTGATGCGCTTTAGCAAAGGCGTGCAATAAACCAGGTACACCCACTGAACGGCCGCCAACCACTGCTTCAATCCAAGGTGCCGCGTTACCTTTTTCATCTAAAAACAATGTTTCGTCAGCATTACTTGGAGCTGTTTCGCGGCCATCAAAGCTGGTTAGCTTATTATGACCTTTGTCAAAATGCAGCATAAAAGTCCCACCACCAATTCCTGATGATTGCGGCTCGACCAAGGTCAAGACTAATTGCGTTGCAATGGCAGCATCGACTGCACTGCCGCCCTTAGCGAGTATGGTTTGTCCTGCTTTAGCAGCATAGGGGTTTGCCGCAGCAACCATATACTGCTGACCAGTTACATGTTGCTTAAGTTGATGGCCTGTAGCGGCTTCTGGCTCGCGTACTTCTCGTGGTGTTTGAGTGGCTAAAACAGGTAAAGTGAGAAGAGTTAAACTAAAGACGACGCTGGTTTTAAAAGGTAAAAACATAAAAAGACCTTAATTGCATTGAGATGTTTGGCATCTTAAAGTTAAACGGGCACAATATGCAAAATTTTGCTGTAAAAATAAGAATAAAATGGTCAATTTACCACTTCAACCCCGATATATTTTACCCCCGCTGTGTTTAATGGCATTAAGCGCCCTATTTGCAGCGTTTAATTTAAATGATGTTTTAGAGTTTAATCGCCAGCTCATTGACCAAGGCCAAGTATGGCGTTTGATCACGAGCCAATATGTGCATGCTAACTGGGCGCACTTAGCATTAAATTGTGCCGGTATCGTACTGATATGGGCGTTACATGCTGAGCATACAAAACCGACGCAATATGCATTGCACACCTTATTTTTGGCTGCTTGGTGCGGTATTGGTGTTTACTTTTTTTGTCCTGACATTCACATTTACACCGGATTGAGTGCACTACTGCATGGTGTAATTGTGTGGGGGGCAATCAAAGATATTGAAGTTGGCATGAAAAGCGGCGGTTTATTGTTTATCGGTATTTGGCTTAAAATTGCTTATGAACAATTTCATGGCCCCAGTGCTGAAGTGAGTAAATTAATTGCCTCTCGGGTTGCTGTTGATGCTCACTTAATAGGTGCAATTGGCGGAATAGTACTCGCAACGCCACTGCTGATAAATTATATAAAAAAACGCCAAGCATAAGCTTGGCGTTGTCTAAAAATTTAGTGCTTATAAACTTTCTTTAAATAGTTTATGAATACGACGGTATTCATCTAACCAACTAGAAGGCTGTACAAAACCATGTGGTTCGACTGGAAATATAGCCGTTTCAAAGTTTTCTTTTTCAAGCTCAATTAAACGCTGTACTAAGCGTACTGAGTCTTGGAAAAACACATTATTATCAACCATAGGGGCGTTGATCAATAAGCGGTTTTTAAGTCCCTGCGCATAATATATAGGCGAACTTTTTCATACGCAATTGGATCAACATCTGGGTGATTTAAAATGTTTGATGTGTATGGACCATTATAGTGTGCCCAATCGGTAACTGGACGAAGCGCAGCCCTGGCTTGAAATAAATCAGGCTGAGTAAATAACGCCATAAAGGTCATAAAGCCACCATAAGAGCCGCCATATGTACCCACAGCACCGGTATCAACATTGGCATTTTCAGCCATCCATTTAACACCATCGGCTAAATCTTCAATTTCTGGGGTACCCATTTGACGGTAAATCGCCGTACGCCAATCACGTCCATAACCTTTTGATGCACGATAATCCATGTCCATCACTACATAACCTTCAGAGGCTAGTAATGAATGAAACATAAATTCGCGGAAGTAACCTGACCAACCCATGTGTGAGTTTTGTAGATAACCTGCACCATGGTTAAAAATGATCGCTTTGCGGTTTTTGCCGCTCTCACCTTCTACATAGTCTGCTGGGTAATATACTTTAGCGTATACCGGTTGTTCAGTATGACTTGACGGTACCGCAACAATTTTAGGCGCAATTAATTGTTTTGCTAAAAATTCACTCGATACTGTATGAGTTAGCTGCGTTGCAGTTGTATTCGCTTTTGCATCAGCAACATATAACTCTGGTGGAGCCATGATTTTGGAATGTGTTAACAATAATTTGCTTTGATCAGGGCTTAATTTATAGTCGGTCATACCGTCTAAGTTGGTTACTTGCTCTGATTTTGCCGTTTGTGGATCAACGCGGTAGATTTCATATAGACCAGGATGCTCAACATTGGCTTTGTAATAAATTGCACTGTCGTCATCTGTTAGTGTGAGGTTCGATACGACAAACTGACCTTTGGTAAGTTGTGTTGCTTTACCATTGAGTGGTTTTTTATATAGGTGGCTATAGCCAGTTTCTTCAGATAAATAATACAAGGTATCTGAATTATTTAACCAGCCAAAATCGTTATAAGCATAGTTAACCCATGCATCATCGTGTAAACGGTGTTGTGAAACAAGTTTGGAATTTTCAGCATCAACAGTAGCTAACCAACGGTCTTTGTTATCCCATGCTTCAAGCATAATCGCGACTTGCGTGCCGGCTTTGTTCCAGACGATAGCACTTTGATCCCATCCCCAATCCATCATTAGGTTGATAGCACGAAGTTCTTTTTTAGATTCATATGTTTTGCCGTCACGGGCATAGTTTTCTTTTTTAACTGCCGCTAATACATCTTCATCAAAACCAGGTAAGGTATCAAATGCGAGTGCTGTTTGCGTTTGCTCAGTTAAATCTATGTAGATAACTTGCGAGGTTTGTGGTTTTTCATCAGCAACACGACGACGTACTTTTTCAGCTTTTACCCGTGCATCATCAGCAATATAGTTTGGCATGATGTCGGCTTCATCTCGCCAAGGTTTGGCCTCAGTGACAACAGCAATTAATGCTTTACCATTTGGTGATAACTGCACATCGGCTAACTCATTGCCTTTACCTAAGTAAAACTGAGCATCGGCAATTGAACTATTTTGCTGGTTGAGTTGCTCTTTGCGCGCTTGTTTATCTTTTTTATTTTTATGAGTCAGCGCAATGTAATCAATCAGTTTATGCTGTTCTTTAGCGATGTAAGTTTCAGGCTCTGTAACTCCTTTTGGTGCATCGCTCAAATGAAGATTTACAAGCTCAGCTTGCAGTCCCGTTGCCAAATCTACTTTATAAAAAGTGTTTCCTTGACGATAAGCTAAATTACCATCAGTTAAAAATTGTGGTTTAGATTGTTTAGCACTGTCGTGAGTAATTTGTGTAATTGCACCTGTATTGATGTTCTTTACAAATATATTACCTTCAAATACATAGGCTTGCTGTGTACGATCCACTGAATAAACAGCATCACCAGCCCCTAATGTATGCAACTTATTTAACGCTACTTGGCTTGCCGCTTGGCTATCAACAGCTTGTGTAAATAAGTCTCGAAGCTCATTACCTTGTTGTTTTTGCGCATAGACAACTGTTTTTGAATCAGCAGCCCAAAACGCACGCTCTGCTTGGCGGCCTAACCAATCAGGATGAGCCATTGCTTGCTCAAGTGTGATCGCGCTGCTGCCTGTATCAGCAGGCGTTACAACAACGCTGGCAACAGTTGATTGTGGTTGCTCTTTAGGGGTAGATGCGGTTGATTGACAACCGGACAACATAACGCTGGATGCTACGGCAAGTGCAATTAAGGTTTTTTGAGTAGAAGATTTAAAAATCATAGGGCTTCTGTAAGGTTATTGTAATTCCCCCAATTTAAGCAGAAGCGCCTATGTAATAGCAATTATTTCAGACAAACAGCCAAACTTTGCTGTTTAATAACCAAGTTACTTTATAGAAATATCTAACCACACCATGCGATGATCTGACGATGCATTACGATCTTTAATTAACCGGTATAACTCGCTACTTTTAGTTGGCCAAAATACCCCACCGTCATGGACTTCAATGCCATAAGTTGAAGGCAAAACATAATCTGCACGAGCTTGCCAGTAAGCTGTGTAAGCCGCAGCATATTTTTCACTGTAAGTGGTTTTAGCGCCCTTACTAGTTGGTGTAAATTGACTATTTATTAATGAGTTTTTTAAAAGTTGATTCGTTGTATCTGGGCGTTTTTTATCTCCTTCAGGAGCCGCATTTAAATCTCCGACTATAACAAATCGTGATTTTTCAGCTAACCCGCCTTTGACATCATGATCGTCATAGAGGTAATCTGCGCTGGCGATATAATCTTTAATCAAACGTACTTCATCATGATTACGTAAGCCGTTTCTATCTTCAGCACCATCAAATACAGGAGGCGTTGGGTGCGATGCAATAACGTGCAGCGTTTTACCTTTTACAGTAACCGGAATATCCCAAAACGATTTTGAGCTGAGCCTCAAAGCTTGCCACTCTTCGTTGTTATACCAATTTTCACCTGTAGTTGGATCAATTGGCATTTTAGCATTTGGCATATCTTTGTATTTAAAGGTTTGTAAGGTACGAATTTTATCAAAATCAATTGGGTAGCGAGATAAGACGGCCATACCATAATGGCCTTCAAAAAAGCCAAAACCAAATGCATCCCCTTTAATACCAGTTGCTTGGCCGTCATTATCTAGATCAAATGGCGTTTTCAAACCTGTGTTTACTGGGCCAACATAGCTGTACGGATAATCTATAGCGGGCTGTTTATTTTGGCTTTTAGCAAGGTAGTGCGTTTTAAAATAATCAATGCCTTGCGCTTTGCTGACATAATCAAATTCATTTAATAATAAAATGTCAGGGCGAATACGTTGAATGATCTCGGCAATATTTTTGATTTGTGGATGATTTGTTTGTAACGCATTTACCAGGCCATTAGGATCAACGTCCTTATCATTTTCAGCATAATTTGTTGCATCCATGCTCACATTAAACGTGGCTACACGTAAAGATGATGCGGCCAATGCTGAGTTAGAAAAACCACTGATTAATAGGCACGCTAATGTGGCGATAGAAAACTGCTTCTTCATACGATATATCCATCTAAAATTAATAACAAAATGACACTACTTACTACTATCCATAAAATAATTGCCATTATAAAGGGCTTTAGTCCTGCTTGTTTTAATACAGCCAGTGATAAGCCACTGCCAATTAAGAATAAAGTCATTACCAATAGTTGTTTTGCTACGGTGTTGATCAGCTGCCAGAGATCCGTAAATTGAGGCAAATACGTATTGATCAATGCAGCAGCTAAAAAACCAACAATAAATAAAGGAATGCTGGCCTTTTCTTCTGAGCGCCAAAAGACACCTGCAATCGTAGTGTAGGGAATGATCCACATCGCACGTGTGAGCTTAACTGTTGTAGCAATACTTAGTGCCACAGCTCCATAAGCTGCTGAGGCCCCTACTACACTGCTTGTATCATGAATAGCTAACGCTGCCCATAAACCAAATTGGTGTTGGCTTAAACTAAAGTAATGACCAATGGTTGGAAATAGTAGCAAACCGACACCGTTTAATAAAAACACTACACCAAGTGCAATCGCTACTTCGTGATCTTTAGCTTTAATTACAGGCGCCATCGCTGCAATCGCACTGCCTCCACAAATGGCCGTACCGAATGATATTAATACACCTGTGTTACGATTTAATTTAAAGACTTGCGTTAAAATTTCACCAAGACCAATGATCGCTGTAATACTGACTATGGTCAGTACCAGCGAACTGCGACCAACTTCAATCACCTGATTAAAATCAACAGCAAAACCTAAGCCAACCACCGCGGCTTTGAGCATCCATTTACTCGCCTTTTGGGATAGCTCTGCAAATGGATTACCGAGCAAAATAGCAAACATCGCGCCACAAATTAGGGCACTACCACCACCAATCCAAGGGGTGATACACAGGCCAAAAAAAGCAAGTATAGAGGCTTTTTAATCCGATCAGACACAGACAAAATAATCCCTTCGTTACGAGCGCACAATCTTTGTAGTGAGCTTATGCACAACTGGCGCTACAAGAATTACGGTAGGAAATGCGACACAAAATGCAAAAGCCCACGCCGCTAGCCAAATAGAAACTATGTTATCAATTAAACCAACATTAAAAATTGAAATTACCAATGACATAAAACCAGACATAAATAATGCCATGAAAAAAGCGAATACCACGGTTCTGTATTTAGCGCTAATCATAAAACCATTCCTCAAGTAAAAAGCCGAGATAAACTCGGCTTTTTTAGTTAATTTAAAATCAACGCGGTGCTGGCCGCTAATACGCTTGGATAATCTTCCTCCGGAAGATACTCCGACAATTGTGCTAAGCGTTCACCTAACTCATGAAGGTTCGCAGCAGATACATTAATATGGCCCATTTTACGACCAGGCTTTGCTGTTTTACCATACCAATGACTCGTAACCTCAGCAATGCTTAGTACTTGCTGAGGAATCGCGGCTTGTCCGAGCACATTCACCATTGCCGTAACACGCTGCAATTGTGTGCTACCTAATGGCAGCCCAGAGACTGCACGCATATGATTTTCAAATTGACTGCAATGCGCGCCTTGTTGGGTCCAATGACCAGAATTATGAACCCGAGGAGCAATTTCATTGACCAATAACTGCCCTGCCACATCGAAAAACTCAATCGCCAATACACCAACGTAATCAAGCTCATTAGCCAATTTATTAAATGCATCTTCAGCTTGTTGTTGAATCACAGATTTTTCTTTACCGGCGATAGATAAGGTTAAAACACCATTGGTATGCTGGTTTTCAGTAAGTGGGTAAATAGCGGTATTACCACTTTTATCGCGAACACCAATGATTGATACTTCACGATCAAATGGGATCATTTGTTCGGCAATAATAGTGTGTGGCGCGGATTCAGTACCGGAGGCAATAAAATCAGCCATTTGTGACCATATCTGCTCAATTTGATCATCTGATTTTAAACGCCACTGGCCTTTCCCATCGTAACCGGCTTGACAGGTTTTGATAACTAATGGCTTACCCAAGCTAGCAACGGCTTGTTCTAAATGGGCTTTTTCAGTGATCAACTGATATGGTGCGCACTTAACTGCGGTTTTACTTAGTAATGCTTTTTCTAGGGCGCGATCGCCACCCGTTTTAATCGCGGCTTTACCCGGATAAAACTTCTTGCTTGCACAGCATAGCGTTAGCACATCATCAGGAATATGCTCAAACTCAGCGGTGATCGCATGAGCGTCTACAATTGCTTGCTCTAACATTGTAGTATAGATTTGCCCAGTTAATGGGTGAACAATTTTTTTACTACCAACATCATACGCAACCACATTTAAATTCAATGGCGCACCAGCTAAACACATCATACGTGCTAATTGGCCGGCTCCTAAAATTAAAATAGTCATATTACTCTGCTGGATTTGGGTTAGCTAAAATAGTTTCGGTTTGTTCTTTACGGAACGCTTCAACTTTGGCAAATATCTCCGGTTGCTGACAACCTAAAATCTGTGCAGCTAATAATCCTGCATTTGCAGCACCAGCTTCACCAATTGCTAATGTACCTACTGCAACACCTTTTGGCATTTGGCAAATCGACAGCAATGAATCAATGCCATTTAACGTTTTAGACTTAACCGGCACACCTAATACTGGTAACGATGTGAAAGCAGCGGCCATACCTGGTAAATGCGCTGCACCACCGGCACCGGCAATAATTACTTTAATACCACGTTCTGCTGCTGAACTTGCGTAATCAGCGAGTAGTTGAGGAGTACGATGAGCCGATACAACTTTAGTTTCGTAAGCGATGCCAAATTTATCTAGCATGATCGCCGCATGTTCCATAGTTGGCCAATCTGACTTGGAACCCATAATAATGCCAACAGTCATAAATACTCCTCAGTAATGGTTTTAATACCTATAGCGGACTTATGTCCGCATTAAAGGCGGTCATTATACACGTATTAATTGTTAAATTGCGAATATCGAGTAACAAAAAAGCCATGACTAGCATGGCTTTTTGATCAGTATGTAAATTGAGCTTTAGCCTTCTTTACTGGCTAAATATTCAGAGTAAGTACCTCTGAAATCAATTATTTTGCCGTCTTTGATTTCCCAAATACGGGTTGCAACTGAGGATACAAATTGACGGTCGTGAGATACAAACATCAACGTACCTTCATATGCTTCTAGCGCAAGGTTTAATGCTTCTATTGACTCCATATCCATGTGGTTCGTTGGCTCATCCATTAATAGGATATTTGGTTTATGCATCATAATCTTACCAAATAACATGCGGCCTTGCTCACCACCAGATATTACTTTTACAGACTTTTTAATATCATTTTGTGAGAACAACATACGGCCTAAGAAACTGCGAACAACTTGTTCATCATCGCCTTCTTGCTGCCATTGCTCCATCCACTGGAATAAGTTCATATCGGTGGCAAATTCATCAGCATGATCTTGCGCATAATAACCGATATTGTGGTTTTCAGACCATTTAAACTCGCCTTGCTTCGGTGCCAAACGACCTGCTAAAGTATTTAACAGTGTTGTTTTACCAACCCCATTTTCACCGATGATAGCGATACGCTCGCCTACTTCAACTAAGCCTTCAAGGCCAGTGAACAGCATATCGTCAAAACCTTGGCCTAAGTTTGTTAATTCAAGGGCATTACGGAATAACTGTTTTTCTTGCTCAAAACGAATGAACGGTGTTTGACGTGACGATGCTTTAACTTCATCTAATTGAATCTTGTCAATTCGCTTGGCACGAGATGTTGCTTGCTTTGCTTTAGATGCATTAGCTGAAAAGCGCGAAACAAACTGTTGTAGCTCGGCAATTTGATTTTTCTTCTTGGCATTTTCACTTAATAAGCGTTCACGAGCTTGCGTTGCTGCAAACATATATTCGTCATAGTTACCTGGGTAAATACGCAATTCACCATAGTCAATATCAGCCATATGCGTACATACAGAGTTTAAGAAATGACGGTCATGGGAAATGATGATCATTGTGCAATCACGTTGATTCAGTACATCTTCAAGCCACTTGATAGTATAAATATCCAAGTTATTAGTTGGCTCATCGAGTAGCATGATATCTGGATCTGAAAATAACACTTGCGCAAGAAGCACTCGCAGTTTAAAACCAGGAGCAATCTCTGACATCGGACCGTAATGCTGATCAGTTGCAATACCTACGCCCATTAGTAGCTCGCCGGCTTTAGATTCTGCAGAATAGCCATCCATTTCAGCAAACTCAGTTTCAAGATCGGCAACCTTCATGCCATCCTCTTCACTCATTTCAGGCAAGCTATAGATACGATCACGCTCTTGTTTAATCGCCCACAGCTCTTTGTGGCCCATTATTACAGTATCAATAACTGAATATTCTTCGTAAGCGAACTGGTCTTGGTTTAGTTTAGCAACACGTTCATTTGGATCAGTACTTACATTACCAGCTGACGGTTCCAATTCCCCACTTAAGATTTTCATAAATGTTGATTTACCACAGCCATTTGCGCCAATTAAACCATAACGGTTACCTTCGCCAAATTTAGCTGAAATATTCTCAAATAACGGTTTAGCACCAAATTGCATGGTGATGTTAGCTGTACTGATGATAGCGCTACCCTCCAACGGGGAAAATCAAAGAAATAAAATTGGCTGGAGTGTAAACCAAATAGGCCTATTTTTCCATGAATTATTAGCTTTGTGAGCTATAGCTGCAACGCATTAAAATAAGCTAATTTGGATCAATTTATTGTGCTCGCATTTTGTCGCCGGACAAAAAAGGAACAGAAATTAACAATTCAAATTTCCTCTATCATTTTTTAATGATATTTTTTCACTTTAGCCATTAATTTAGCTTTGTTAGTCTGCGCGACCAAAGGACAATGATAGATAGCACACAAGGCAATATCAAATGAATAGAAAATTAATTGGGGTCATTATCGCAAGCGCTTTGATGGCACCGAGCGTAAACGCTGTTGAAGTTTATGATGACGGAAAAAACAATTTAACCATCGGTGGTTTTATTGACGCCAGAATAATCCACACACAAGGGCAAACTGAAATAGTTAATGGTGCATCACGGATTAGCTTTGATTTTAGCCGCAAACTAAAAGATCAGTGGTCAGCTTTAGCCTTATTAGAATGGGGTGTAAACCCTGTTGGCAGTAGCGATATCATCTATAACAACCGCTTTGAATCTATTCAAGATGAATTTTTATATAACCGACTTGGTTATATAGGTATAGCGCATGAAAAATATGGCCAAGTGACAATAGGTAAACAATGGGGGCTTGGTACGACGTAGTTTATAGTACTAACTATAGCCTAGTTTGGGATGGTAATGCAGCCGGTGTTTACACCTACAACAAAGACGATGGTGCAATTAATGGCACCGGGCGCGGTGATAAGTTATTGCAGTATCGTAATACGTTTGGTGATTTTAGTATTGCAACTCAAGTGCAATTTAAAAATAATGATTTTTATACCTGCGATATTGAAGCCATTTCAGAAGCTGCTTGCCAGACATTGTGGGAAAGTGGCAGTGATCTTGCTCAACAAGTAGAATTTAATTCAACCTATGGGGCAGCCGTTACCTATTCTGTAAGCGACGACTTAAAACTTACTGCCTGGTTTAACCGCGGTGAACTAACCGTAAATTACGCAGCAGGACGTATTCAGTCTGTTAATGATTTTATTTATGGCGCAGGTGTTACTTGGGGTAATTTCAACAATGATGGCCTTTATTTTGCCGCAAATATCAACAAAAATGAAAATCATGATACCGATAACTTAGGCCGTCTGATCAAAGACGCGATTGGGGTAGAGTCATTATTATCTTATAAGTTTGATAATGACATTCGTACCTTCATTGCATATAACCTCTATGATGCTGGAACAGATTACGTGATCCAGCCAAATTTTAACGCCGATCCTAATGACAACTTTAAACGTCAATTTACAGTACTTGGCTTTCACTATCTATTCGACGAAGATACGATTTTTTATATTGAAGCACGTAAAGACTTTAGTGATTTTTCAAGTGCCGATAAAGAGCAAGAATATCAAATGGGTCTATCAGAAGATGATGGCATTGCATTTGGTTTTCATTACACATTATAACTAGAACACTTACAGGCTGATTATTTAATCAGCCTGTTTTGCTAATATTAACCACCCGCTGCGATCACACTTTTTTGCTTTACCTTTAGTTGCAAACGCTTTTGTCAAAGCCAAATAACCTTCCTTAGGTCCTAAAATTATCCATAACATTAAAATTCCCCCGGTAATAAAATTGCTTTAAGTAATGGTCCTAGCATGTAAGAATAAAAATAATAAATGGGATAAATAGTCCGTAACCAATAACTTGTTTGATAAAGTTCATATAAGTTCCTTGCTTAAATGAGCGCGCTCATAAATATAATTGAGCGCAGTCACTTTTTCAAGTAACTTCATCTTTACTATCACAAGTTAAATATAATCAATTGATATACAATGAATAAAAAAACGCAAACCTATAATAAAATTCTTACCTCGGCTTGGCTGTTATTCTTAGAGCAAGGTTATGCTCATACATCTACACGAGAAATCGCAAAAGCGGCTAATGTGGCCGTTGGTACAGTGTTTAGTCATTTCGAAAATAAAATCGACTTACTAAAAGCAGGAATGCAGCAACAAATAGATACGATCATTCATCAGGCTAGTTTAACTGATCGCCAACATGCACCAAGGCTTAAGTTACGTCACTATGCCCTACCGTTATTTGAATTTTATTGTAATAACATTGAATTTAGTAAAATATTGATAAGCGATATGATTTGGCAAGCCGATTTTTTTGAACAGCAAATGAGTGAGTTTAAAAAACGGCTGTTCGATGAACAGCAAGAGTTTGACGATATAAAAGCAAATGTGATGTTAGATTGTTATTTTATGACTATTATTTCAGGATTAAATGAACCTGCGCCAGAACCTGAAAAAATGCTACGTCAACTCACCAGCAAAATATCTATTCTTTAGCGACAACTTATTTCATGGTGTGTTTCACTTTGGGCATTAAATTTAAGCTTTTAACTTAAAGTAATAGCGATTTTCTATGGTTAAGTGCAAACTCTGTAACTTATCTATTGATAAATTAAACGTCGTTAGTGTGTAAATAAAACTCACCTTCTGAACCCCTACTAATTCGCTGCAATTACCGACTGTTTACTGATATTTTTTGATTTAAGACGTTGTCGTTGTATCAATGAAGATCCCTCCATAGCCAAATAAGCATAACTCTTGTGATACGTTTAATCGAATTACTAACTTTGATTTATCAAGCTCATGATTCTTCTTGATAGCTTTTAGTTGAAAATAACTTTTTATGCAGAGTTATCTTATTTAACAAATATAGTATGATGTGTTCTTTTGTGGTTTATTACTGTCTTATTATTTAGTTAAGCATATTAGTTTATTGATGAATTATAGAAATCGAGTGCCTGCTTAACACTATGCACCGTGGTTTTCCCTGTGCTCTAAACCTTCATTAATTCTGCTATTCCAAATAATATCATTAGCATATATGTTAAGGCTATTATTAAGACCAGCAAAGGCACTTAACATTAAAGGATGCTCGGCGCCTCCTACTGTTATATAGAGCGACAGCGGTATGTTATCGTCTGTATTGAGGCATCGTTGCGATAAGAATCGATCAAACTCTTTTACAACGGTCATATCGTCGTACCAAGCAGCCGGACTAAATGCAAAATAACCGTTAAACAGCCAAGGCTTTGTACTCATAGTGTATAAAACAAAACTCCCTCCTGCTGAATAGCCCGACAAAACACGATTATTATCTAGCTTATAATGTGATTCTAAATACGGTAATAACTCACCTTCAATAAAAGCCAAAAATTGATCAGCTTGACCAAATAATTCTGGTGAATTTTCACTTGCTGGTCTTGCTTGGGTATTCACATCTTGGCGTGCATACGGTGGGACTAAATCTCGATTTCTAGTAAAGGTCCAAAATTGATTGGGGATCGATACCAAAATTGTATCCTGCTGCGCTGGTAGCTCAGCCATCACTGAATCCCACTGCGTAAGATTGAAGTTACCGTCGGTTCTAATGATCAAGGAGTAGCGTTTATTTGGCTCAAAATTGCTAGGTAAACGAATAAACACTTTCCTATTTTCATCCAATACCTGCGAATAAATTGTGATGTCTTTAAAATTTGACCTGTAATGCGCGTTGTATTTATAAATGACAATAGTGCATGCAATGAAGGCGGCTATACTCAATAGAATTATGATTGCAGTGCGATTAAGTTTTTTTAATAGAAGCATAGCTTTCAGGTAAAGATTGTTTTAAAAACAATACCCTTTCTGTATTTTAATTAAACTACCGTTATGTAACAAAGTATGATTTACAGTTGATACGCCCATTGTTCACTCGCTACATGAGTGAATTTAAAACGGCGAAGTAATTGCTGGCTTTGGGTGTTTTCTACCGCCACTTTAGCCTTTAAATTAGTAATGTTCAACTCATTGCCTAACAGCTTAACAACGGCTTTTATATTTGTTAGCAAGAATGCTAATGCTTCAGACATATACCCATTCCCCCAATAATTTGGAGACAACTCAAAACCTAACCAAGCAGTATCTTCTTCAATATCATATAAACCAATGCAGCCAATCAAGGTCGACGTATTTAATAAGTACATTCCAAAGCGCAGCGTATTTCCTTCATACATGCCAGTAATATCATCTTGGATCAGTTGTTTTACGTCATCACGCGTAAGTGGCACTGCATAGTCATTAAACTGAGCAACTAACGGCTCAGACAAAATAGCCCACAACGCACTACAGTCCCTATGCTTAATTGGCTTTAATGTGATTCGACTTAGTGCAAACTCATTGTTCATAAATAAAATTAAATTACGGCTTTAAAGCCCGCTATTATTCCCTTAAGATACCCGCCATACAAGTTAATAACTGAGCTAATTATGAATGACGAATTTAAAGTAATACAACCTACAACCACAGTGTATTGCCCAAAGCGCGGTGAAGGTTGGACCCTTACAGGTATTACTAGCATTAATGAATTTACATCTGTTATGTTTGATGGTGTGCGTTATACGTTACCTGCACGTGAAATCATTGAACAGTTATTACCTAACCAGCTTGCTCGTGAACAAAAATAGCCACAACTTAAAATTCCCCGTTAAAGATACAAAATTAAGTCTTTAGTATTATAAAACACCTCAATTTAGCCAGCATTTCGTGTATAAATGCCAACCGCTTGTTAAGATATGTTGCTTTTGTAATCAACCATTAGGATAATTGTACAATACTTTGAGGTTAATAACGGATGCGCTCGGCTTATAGGAATTAAGCAATACAATTTTGGGAACAAGGATAGGCAGCTATAAACCAAATTGTAATTACCTCAGACTAACTATAGCTGTAACAATGGATCCTCGTTAAAAGGCCTACTCTAAATGAAAACAACACTAAAAATTACAACCCTGTCTGTTGCTATCCTTTCATCTTTGCAAGTTGCGCATGCAAACCAATGTAACGGTCAACTTTATGGTATTAATGCTGGACGCGGTGACACCGGTATTATATTTAAACTAGACGAATATACACAACAAACTCAAGCACATTCTAGAGCTAAATACAGCTCTTCAGCGCTTGCTCATATTCCGGAAACAAATCGCTTGTATTACATCTCAGCACCTCGCCCTATTGAATATCAAGTAGATGTTGAGCACTTAGGTTTTAATTCAACAGAGCTCAAATCTCTACCTATTAGTGGCAGTAAGTTTAAGTACATCAAATTGGCCTATGTTGATTTAGATACAAACGAACATGTTGAAGTTGGCAGAACAAGTAACATGTATCGTTTAGTGTATGACCAACAAAATAATCGCTTACTTGGATCATATAAAGATAAGCTATACGCGATCGATCCTGAAACTAGCGAAACAATTTTACTTGGAAATATTACAGGCCTTGAAAATGACCAAGGTATCTGGCGTGGTGACATGGTATTTAAAAATGGTGAATTAATCTTAGTCACCAGTACAAGTTTATATACTGTGAATGTGCAGGAACTTACGGCAACAAAATTATCTGATCACAACTTAACGACTGTCACAGGCGCTGCACTTAACCAGCAAGGTGATATTGTATTAAGCCGAACTATTTTAACTGATCTAGGCCATTCTAATAAATCTGAGTTGTACAAAGTAAATAAAAACACTGGTAATACCTGCCATGTTGCAGATTTTCCAGTACGTTTAAATGATTTAGCAACTAATTTTAACGAATCAGTTGCATGCTACGATGCACCAGTTTGCACCGCGTCAGATATTCCAAGCTTTACTATTGTACCGATTGTTGATTCAGTAGACGAAGGTAGCGCATTATCTTATAAACTAGAGCTAAGCAATAGTTATGAACAAGATAGTGATATTTATGTATCGACTTCAGCAGGAACAGCAACAAGTAGCGACTACAGTTTCTCTGATCAAGTCATTACTATTGCGGCAGGTGAAACAACTGCTTCATTTACAATCCCAACAATTGATAACGATGACTATAGTGAAACTAAAACCTTTACCGTCAATGCCGTTGCTCAGCTTAATGTAACTGGTTCAAGTTCTCTACCAGCGTCTATCTTAAATGATGATGCTCAGTGTATTGCCGAGAATTACACACGGATCAGTTACTCTTTTATCTCTGAAAATTCTGGTTATAATAATGATTGGGGTATTAAGGTTAATAACCAATATATTAAATTGTTAGATGAGCATGGAGCATCAGGTTATTACGACGTTAAAGCCAGTGATTCAATCGTTTACGTACTTTCCGTGAACGGTAATGCAAACAATCTTAAAACAGCCTATAAAGCCAGTGGTACTAAGCAATATTGGGAAGATCAAAACGACAGAGACTACAATGACTTCGTCGTAAATGTCACAACACAACCAATTCAAAAAGGCTGTAATTAATCTGAACTTAGGATAATAAATCCCTTACCCAAGGTTCAGGTAATTCATAACTTTCCTGTTTATCATTATCAAATTTACCCCACAAAAAAAGCCAGCATCGCTGGCTTTTTAACGTCTAAATTGAAAATTAACGTAACGCGTTAATTCGACCATAAAGTGGTGGGGTGAAGAGAGTAACTCAGCCATACCTTATACCAATCGACTTAAATATTTAACCATTCTAGCGGGCTAAATAAAGTGCTGACTGCGTTAGTGATTTTTTATGTACGACTGCATGGATGCAGGAGGTAGAGCAATGCAGGAGCAATTGCCGAGAACAACTACATGTCAAAATTCCTGCCTTGTTATCACTGTATTTATCTGTCGCTATAAATGGTCAGTAACTTAACACGACTAGTATTAACCACTAGCAATACCCACCATAACAATAAAATAGACACCCACTTTTAATAATCTCAGACTAAACATGATTTTTATCTGGTAATTTTACTGTGTCCCCTAACATGCTCTCAATTTATCATGCAAATAAACAACTCATGATAAAAAACCTAAATAACAAACACACTAAAAAGTGCATTATTGCAATGCGCAGCTTTTTGTTTGGTTGACGTTTTAAGCAAGTAGCTTTTCTATATTATGAACAAGACAATAAAGTTGCCGCATAATGCAATGAAAGCATTACTTTCTGTTTTTCCGAGTAAGGTCAATTTATTCATGCATTTTTAACTGTAATATTGCACAGTTTACTTACAAGCAAACAGGCTCAATTACAGCCTAACCTTTTACCATTCCTTAAATAAAAAGCTTTCATCGCCCTATTGAGCTGTCTTTTTGAGCTTCATTTTGTCGATGTAACTTACTTGCAGTCTTCCAACGCTTATCGACTAACCGTGGGTTTAGAACACAAGATCCCCCGTTTAGTAATAATGTGTTACAGGCGACAGTGGTGCTTTTTATAAAAATAGTACGCACTAATTAGATACGCAGTTTAATCAAGTTGAAGGTTAGTGATCGACTCGCCATATCCATATAGTGTGGTATCACCAGTACCAAAAGTAGGCGCTTGGAAGCGAAAGCTCTTGTCAAAGCTCAAAAACAAAAGGCATTAACATTGCGCTAGGCAATGACTATTTAGCGTCACAAGGTTTAGTGTCATTGAGAGATATTTGGATCAATATTCATGATGGGAGATGAGCCGCCCATTGCACTTGCTATTAATAAAAAGCGCATGATGAGCAGTCTGGGGCTTGATGTTAGAGACCCTGGCTATCCGATTTGCTCTCACTCTTTAATCAACACCCATCGCGCGGTTTTAACCCACTTTTTTAAACAGGCAATTTCTTCCATACAGCGTAGTTCATTTAAAATCGACAAATACTGCTCTTCATTTGACGTATACATAACAAATGCATCACCTTCGCTATCAAATTGAACAGATGCAAAATGTGTATTTGCTCTCACAACTTGCTCTATAGATGGGCCATTGCCGCTAAAACCATAGGCATTAAACAACTCTGTGAATGATCGCTTACCATCCTTTAAATCAATTTCCACAGGGATCGTAATTGAAAAATAGGTCTCATCAGAATATATGATTGGAGGATAATATTCTGTAATGTCAGGGTTAGCCAGTGGACGAATCCAATAGAACACGAACAATACGAGTAAAATGCAAACTACAATTATTTTCAAAATTTTCATCCTTGAGAACTAACGCTGAGTTTTACGACAATTTTGATGCCGCGAAGCGGTGTAACAAGTAAAAATGACACCCCCATTTTAAAATCACCTAAAAATAGCATCAAATAAGTTCAGATCAAATCAATTTACCGCCTAAAACTCATTCAAAATTACATTTACAATTATCTTGGGAAGCTTTTATTCTACAAATCCAAAATTACTGACATGCAAACCCTTGCCTTGGGGCAATATTTGACGTTTTAGCTGGGTATAAGTACTGGCCAGTAGTTTTTCGCTGTTGTTAACGTTGCTACATTTTGCTGGTTATTCATTACGGCGTTAGCACATATATAAATACAAAATGTCTTTGCGACTAAAGCAAGTAACTTGCCTTTCCCCCTCTGCGATGTTCATAAGACTTTCCTGTAAAGCAGTCTTCACCACATAAAAATGCTCGGCGAACACAACGTGAAATACAGTGATAATACTTTGTAGCGGCACCATGATTATTTTTCACACTAATTAAAACTTAGTATTTAGCTTTGTAAAATGCAAAAATTAAGGTGGCTGTCTTACTTATTTATTATTTATAAATTAAACATTGGGTTATCGTTAAAATGAGAGTCCAACTAAATAAATTATTTCAAAATCTAGAAAAAGCCATATTACTTATCTATATGTTCAAATAAATTGATAGGCTTTATTAACAAACAGGATACGGCTGTTACTTTTGTTTATTGCTTAATTGTGTTTTGATGAATTACCTAAAATTTAGATCCCTTTGGTTCTTAAGTAGCTTCATTTATAACAAAGCGAATAAAGTTTAAAAATAAGAAGAGAAAATAATGACAAAACTTAATAACAATAGCGTAGTTATATTAAGCGCAGTTCGTACCGCTATCGGCAGCTTTGGTGGTAGCCTTAAAAATTTCACGCCCGCCGAGCTAGGCACTCTATGTGCGAAAGAAGCACTAGCCAGAGCCAAGCTATCACCCAACCAAGTTGACTCAACTGTAGTTGGTAAAGTAATTCATAACGGTCCTAAAGACGCATACCTTTCAAGAGTCATTGGGCTAGATGCGGGGTTACCTATTAGTAGTCACGCAGTAACTCTCAACCGATTATGTGGCTCTGGCCTTGAAGCCATTATACAAGCCGCACAACAAATTCAATTAGGTGATGTAGATGCAGCCCTTGCTGGCGGAGCTGAAAGCATGAGTAGCTCAGCTTATACCCTCGAAAGTAATCGCTGGGGGCAAAAAATGGGTAATAGCATCATGCAAGATGAACTCACCTCCACATTACAAGACCCATGGGATAATAACCCAATGGGAATAACCGCTGAAAACATTGCAGATAAATACACTATTAGCCGCGACCAGCAAGACGCTTACACAGCTCAAAGTCATCACAAAGCAGCAAAAGCGATTGCTGCAGGCCATTTTAAACAGCAAATACTCCCTATTGAAATCAAATCAAAAAGTGGCAGCCATATTTTTGATACTGACGAACACGTGCGAGCCGATACCACAACCGAGAAGCTCGCTACCTTAAAGCCCTACTTTAAAAAAGATGGAACCGTTACCGCAGCAAACTCATCAGGTATAAACGATGGCGCAGCCATGTTGGTACTCATGTCTGAGCAAAAAGCGAATGAGCAAGGCTTAAAACCTCTTGGTCGATTAATAGGTTATGCCAGAGCGGGCGTTGATCCCTCGTTAATGGGCACCGGCCCAATTCCTGCGGTAAAACACGTATTTGAAAAAACAGGCTTAACCATTGACGACATGGATGTAATTGAATCTAACGAGGCCTTTGCAGTACAAGCACTGTGCGTTGCAAACGAATTAAACTTTCCTGCCCATAAGGTAAACCCGAATGGTGGTGCAATTGCCTTAGGCCACCCTGTTGGCGCAACGGGTGCAATTTTATCAACTAAATGCTTGTATGAACTCAAACGAATTCAAGGCAAATATGGGCTAGTCACAATGTGTATTGGTGGCGGGCAAGGCATTGCAGCCATTTTTGAAGCGCTTTGATTCTAAGTTTGTAACAACTATTTGATACCATATTAGGTTTAAACATAAGAGCTTTATTCACAAGGAGAACTAAGAGACGCTTTGCTGTTAGAGGAAACAAACAATGTGAAAGGCTATCTTCACAAAGGGAGCAAAGCGCTGCTACACCTTATAGGTTAATAACAAACGCTTTACCTCAAACGTGGGCAAAACTCTCGTCTACAAAACGTGTTTTAAAGTTAACTTTCTTACGCCTAATAAAACACCGCCAAATGAGATTGAAAATAATATCGGTAAAAACAGTAATGTATTAGTGTTGTCTATATCTGTAGCTGGGCTACCAATAACCGCCAGCGTATTAATTAACAGCAGTATTAAACTTGATTGCAGGTAGCCCTTGTATCCAATAGCTCCTGCAAACAACAGCATAATAAATGATCCTGATATCGCAGGCGTAAAAGGTGCGGCCGCGAGTAACATGCAAACAAACGAAAATATGACAGCACAACCAATTATTATTTTAAACATAACATCCTCCATGGTGTTTAACAGTTAATTCAATATAGCTTAACTTAAAGCACCTTATCGTGCCTTTTTTCCACCAGCTATTTATAGCTGTATTATCAAAAATCGTATTCCACCTAACAGGCTTCAACCAAATTTTTGGTTTATCGAAAAACTACCTATTCCCAAACTGCCGTTCACAGGGCTCGCCATCTTTATCCCCGTCCATTTTGGTATTGGGGCAATGTTGAATAAAAAATAATGCCTCTGCATAGGACGTCATTTGGCTACAATGTTGGCGGCCATCACAACGAAATGTTGGTGGTGTTTTAGTAATTGAGTTTGAACTAGCGGGCATAAATGACTCTAAGTTAGCATTAGTCACGACTGGTGTTTGCTTGGTATTTAAAAAACCGGTTTTATACACACTAAAACCAATACTAAAAATAATGGCAAGCGTTATAAGTTTCATTAACGGTGAGTTTTTACGTGACGTTTTGCTTATTTTAATCGGCCTTGTTGAAGCCTTTATTTGTGGTAGTACTAATACGCCCTCAATACGGCAATTTACAGCTTTGGTTTTACCGTTAGGCTCGGTTGCAACTTCAAAATAGATAATGTCACCCACGTTAGGTTTGCGGCTCATATGTTTGAGCGATGATATGTGTATAAAGGTATCGTGTTGCAGTGTGCTTGATTTAATAAAGCCAAAGCCTTTATCGTCATTCCACGATTTTAATAATCCTTTGTTCATCCTTGAGTCGTCCATTTCATTATTTTTAATTTTACAGCCGTTTTAAAAGAGGTTTAAAACCAAGTAAGCCTTAGTGAGTTAAACTTAGCAATTTTCCATGTTAACTAACTCATTTTGCAAAAAAAGCGTATTTCTGCTTCTTTTAATGTGCTTAAAAATACAGAAAACGCACAAATCCCACCACACATAAACGCAATTTGAAAGCTAGATAGCAAAGAAAAACTAAATTGCTGAGAATACATGTACTGCCCTAACAACTGTGCAAAGGTAGCTACACCTAAAATAATTAATAATGGGCATACAACTAGCGTAAACCAAAACCAAATACGTTTAATGCCTTTTATAATTAATACAAAAAATCCTTTTCCTTAATTTAACTTAGAGATTAATTAGCTTGTAAGTCACCGGCATTTTAAAAGCAGCTTATAAGTTTGCCGTGTGAACTTGATGTCTGAAGTCAAGATTTGACCCCATATGGTTTCTTACATACCAAACCAACTAGTCATTTTGAAATAGACCACTTTAGTTTCGCCATTTGATGTTTCAATGGTTATAGCATCGTATACATCATTGCCGTTGGAGAGCATAGATTGACTTACTTTTTTAAAGTTTGGATACTTCTCTTGCAGCCATTGATTCTCCATTGGTATACCATCAAAGCTACTTTTAGCATTAGGAAAAACAACTGCATTTTCAAACGAGCTACCTTCAATCCCATCATATGAGGATGAAGTTGAAGCACATCCGACCATAGCTAGACAAAATACTAAAATAAATAATTTATACATAACTTTCCTTGTAAACATAACACCTAATTAACAGGCAAAAAATGGTTGGCTAAAATGTGTAGCGAAGCGAAACCGAGCAAACTATTTTTAGTCCCGCTTGATTGGCTTATAGTTATATGCAATTTACGGGATGCCAATTTCCCATAGTTGTTCATTACTTAAAAGCTCATTTGTCCCGTCATTTGCTTGGATTAAACCTAAACAATATTTATTAGAAATAAAGAGCTTGTTAGTTGCCAACATAACGACTACCACATTACCTAATTCATGTGGCTCTAGCCAAACATTTTGGGTAAATATTTGACCATCTATTTCTAATTTAATGTCAACGCAAGGCATCAATTTACCATTGATAAATTGATCTCTTAAAAACTCTAATTTGGCATAAATGCTAGATTCATTCATTTTGCATATAACGCCCGCTTAAATTGCGTAAAAAGCTGGCTTTGGTTTTGCTCCGCAAAAAATATGAGCGCTTTTGGAGTCAAATTTAAAGCCCTTGTAGTTATATGTATTAAGCACAAAGCTTAATTGCTATCTCTTTACCGTTATTCCAGTACATATGAGGCCTAATTTTGTCAGAATTTAAAATATCAGTAACGCTATTATACTGATTAAAAAATGGAATAAGTTTAGAGGCTATAAGATTTGTTAATCTTGTAATTTTAGCTTCTGTATTTAGGCCTGACTCAAAATCAGACAGCCTATAAAAATCTCTAATTTCTTCATCAGAACTTAACAGCTGCTCAAATCGAAAGCGTAAATGGCAATCTAGTTCTTTTGGGTAGTCTACTTCTTTTGTTGCTTGAAAATAGATACCAACATTAAAGTAAACACAACCGCTGTTCCGAGAACATTGGATGTTGAACCACTTTGCTAATTCACCCTCAGCACAAGCCCAAGAAGCCCCTTTCTTTTTAAATCCAAAAGCTTTGAATTGAGCTTTTAATGCTTCTTGAAGTTTTTACTTATAATCGACGACAAATAGTACAACCTCAAAAATACATATAACGCCGCCAGCAGCGGCCGAGTGAAACGAGGTCCAGCGACCGTAGGGAGCGATGCTGGCTGGCCTTGTTATGAGCTTTTGCTAGTGCCACAACAAATTATTCTTATAGTTCACAGGAGGTTTTCCATCAGTAGTTAACCCTAAGTAGTAATAAAAACTCACCATTTTACCGCCAATGTCGGCGGAACCAACAAAATACCAATGATCTGTATAAGACACTAAACCGAAGTGTGAGCTATGAGAAGCCTCTGAAACTTTAATTTCAGCCCCCTTTAGAAGGGACGCAACATCCATTCCGCGAGGACAGGATTTGAAACCATGGTTTTCATATAGCTCGTTAACGGGTAAGCCTTTCGTAAACATTGCATTATTATCAACAGTGCAAATGAAAGCGTTATTTTCTAAATACTTTATGCCTATGTCACCTTCAAATTGAGAACTATCTGAAACATTTTTTATGGTTGTGCAACTAACCAACAGAATTATCAGGCTACAAATTAGTAAGTTATTCATATGGCTCATAACGCCGCCATAAATTGCGGCTTTGTAGTTGATTTTTTGTGGTAGCGTAGCGTTAAACCACCAAAAAAGCGACGGAAAAGACGTCAATTTGATGGCTTTGTTAAATGCGGGCTCCCCACCCAACTAGGCTTATTAATATAGTGGTAGTGGAACAGCAAACCAGTAATACCACCGGCCAAATTCCAATATAGATTCTCTAGCGAGGTGGAAAACCCAAAGCAAAAGAATGTAACAGTAAGACCTAGCAAAAATGCCGTGTAATAGTTGGCAAGCTTATATTTAGTGAGTACAACGTAAATTGGCCCAGCAACAACTGTTGCTATAACGCATGAAAAAATAGCTGTAATAAAGTAAAACAGTATAGCTCCACCAATTGCGCCACCTATAAAATCCCACCCACCAGCCAAGAACGATGCAACCATACCAATAAAGACCACCACGCTACCCAAGAACGAGGAATAAATGGCGCTGGTAAAAATATTAGCGATGATTTTCTTCATAGGCATTTAACAACTTTGTCTACGACATTTGTCGTTTTATAAACCGACAAATGTCCATATATACATTGCATTTATCTTAGCCCTCAAATAAACACCTGTAAACAGCTAGTTAACTTCAGGTCATACTTCATAAATGCAGAAATACCCCAAAATGGTGGTGATCAGTAATATTGGACAAAACATCAAGAGCTGTATAAATAAACAGTATCGCTAAATATGCCATTTTTTTGCTTATAAAACATTCAGCTCACTGGCTGGTAATTTAGCTCGGTGGTTTTAATTTGTGCTGCTGTTGATTATGATGAGCGCACACCCTGCCTTTTTAAATCCATTAAGGTTTTTTCAGTCATTTTATTAAGGATTATCTCATGTCTAGCTATAATGAATCTCCAGAGCAAATTGCACAGGCCACTGAAGGCTATGTGATGCAGCAAACTATGTTGCGTATTAAAGATCCAAAACCGTCGCTGGCATTTTATGAAAACGTATTGGGCATGAAACTATTAGGAAAGTATGACTTTCCTGGTATGGAGTTTACTTTGTACTTTTTAGGCTACGAACAAGACATGCCAAAGGGTGATGATAAAGAAAAAACCCAGTGGGTGTTTCGCCGCCCTGCACTCATTGAGCTTACCCATAACTGGGGCACTGAAAACGACGACAGCTTTAGCGGTTATCATAGTGGTAATGAAGAACCAAAAGGCTTTGGCCATATTGGTATTAGTGTGCCTGATGTATATGCAGCGTGCGAGCGCTTTGCTAAGTACGATGTGGAGTTTGTAAAACAGCCAGATGGCGGCTCAATGAAAGGCCTTGCCTTTATTAAAGACCCAGACGGTTACTGGATTGAAATACTCTCGCCGGAGGGCATTACTGAGATTATTCAATCGCAATAAAAACCATTAAAAATAAAAAAGCCTGCAAATGCAGGCTTTTTGTTTACAAGTACTGTGAAAAACTTGGATTTTTTTAACGACGTAGTGCGTCTATTCGTGCGTCAAGCGGTGGGTGAGATGAAAACAACTCAGCCATGCCTTTACCACTGGCAATACCAAAGGCCATCATTGAGCCTTCTAATTGCGATGGGTGGTTTTGCTTTAATCGCTCAAGGGCTGAACGCATTTTATCTGCGCCTACCAACTGAGCTGCGCCGTTATCGGCTGCAAATTCACGTTTTCGGCTGTAATGGGCAACCACTATGCTTGCCAATACACCAAATAATACTTGGAATAACATATCGAATAAGAAGTAAGTCCAGCTGCTGCCGCCCTCTTCTTCATCGCTATTGATAAAGTTATCTACAATGCCAGCCAGCACTTTCGCGGCAAAAATAACAAAAGTATTAACCACACCTTGAATAAGCGTTAGCGTTACCATGTCGCCATTAGCAACATGCGATACTTCGTGCGCCAGTACGGCTTCTGCTTGATCTTGGCTCATGTTATGTAATAAACCCGTACTTACCGCCACCAACGAATTATTTTTACTTGGGCCGGTTGCAAAGGCGTTCATTTCTGGGCTGTCGTAAATCGCCACTTCTGGCATGTTAATGCCAGCTTTTTTAGCTTGAGCAGCCACAGTGTTTACCAGCCATTGTTCGGTTTCGGTACGAGGTTGGGTGATCACTTGCGCACCGGTTGATTTTTTTGCGATCCATTTCGACATAAATAACGAAATAAACGATCCACCAAAACCAAATACAGTCGCAATTAGTAAAATTCCGCCAAGGCTACGATGGCTTAAGCCCAGCGCACTCATTATGATTGAAAGCACCACACCTAATACCAACATAACCGCGAGGTTAGTTAATAAAAACAAAAATACACGTTTCATACGAGTTCTCCAAAAATAACATTTATTGCTGAGCGATTTACTATGTTTGATCGGCTTTGAGCAATCACTGCGTTATGACACACTATGTCATAACGTCAGCGCTATTCTGTGACAAACTATGTCACAACACAAGGGTTATTTATGGATTTATTGATAATTTTTCAAGCAGGGTTTTATAAATTTGTAATTTAGGGGTTTGCTCTGTGTATGGGCTAATGGCAAGCAGTGGAAATGGTAAACGTGTTTTCAGTGAATCTAGGTTTGCTTGGTATTCATCCATAGTGGCATCAACTTGGTTAGCAATCCAGCCAATGCAATTAACACCCATACTTTGCATATGTGCTGCCGTGAGTAATGCATGATTTATACAGCCTAGTTTCATCCCGACCACTAATATTACTGGCAGTTGCTCTGCTTTTACCCAGTCGTATAAATACTCGTTATTATTAATAGGTAAAGCCCAACCACCCGCGCCTTCTGTTAACAGGTAATCTGCGCCTTGTTGCTTAACATGTTGATAAGCCATGCTCAGCTTTTCTACTGTTATGTTTATACCCGCTTGCTCTGCAGCTATGTGGGGAGCTATTGGCGGCGCAAATGCAAATGGGTTAATTATGTCGTATTTAGCGCTGACTGTGGCACTTTCCATTAGCATTAGCGCATCGGCGTTTACGAGCTGCTCAAACGCCATTTCACACCCAGAGGCAATCGGCTTAAAACCTATTGCGCGCTTTTTATGTTGTGCGAGTAACTTTAACAGCAAACTGGTTACATGAGTTTTACCGGCGTCGGTATCGGTACCGGTAATAAAAAACTGGTTCATGGCATGGCCTTATTATTTTTACTGGGCTTTTTCTAATGATAACAATACTACATGGTAAGATACATGGGCTTTATTGTTTACAAGCGGATAGGCATCACAGACTTTTTTAGTGCTGATTTAGTTAATAAACCACGACGACTTGTTGCATGGTTTTGTGTGGTGGCACCAATGGCTTTAATCGATTTTATAGCCGCTAATGCACTGCTGTGTTGATCGGTATAAATGACTTTTTTTGAGGCGTTGATCTTAAACCCTGCCTTTTCGACCGATTGGTTTATATTATTATGGCTTGCAAACTGATTAATATGATTATGTGAATCAAGCGCTGCAAAGGCGGTTTTTATTTCGTTTAATGACCCTGCAACAACCGTACTAATATAGGCTTGCCCGCCTGGTTTTAATGCTTGGTAAAGCGAGTGCATTAAGATTTCAAAATTAGCAGACCACTGCAGCGCAAAATTACTAAATAGCACATCAATACTGTTAGCTTGCAGCGGTAAGTTATCCATATCGGCGCACAGTTTAGGAGTGTTTAAATTACTGCTTTTTAGCATGTTAAAACTTAAATCTATGGCAACAACTTGGCCAAATAATGCCTTTAAAGCCTGACTATTTACAAGCGGCCCTGCGCCTAGGTCAACACAGAGCTTTTTAGGGTTTGCACTAATAAGTTTAAATAAATCATTTGCCGCTTGTTTTTGCACATTGGCATGCTGGCTGTAACTATTTGCTGCTTTTGAAAAGTTATGCGCTGTGGTTTTTTTTAAAGCCTGAGTAGCTAAATACACTGTAGTGGGGCTAAGTGGCTTAGTTTTAATTGCCTGCGGGCTTATCATGAAATGACCTTTTGTAAACTACCAACGAGCTGTTTTATATCGTCATGGGTGTGGGCTGCACTTAAGGTAATACGCAAACGCGAGGTATTGTGTAAAACAGTTGGCGGGCGAATAGCCGTTAGCCAAATGCCCTGCTGCTTTAGTTGCTCACTGGCTTTTAACGTTTGCTCGGCGCAGCCTAAAACAATCGGTTGAATCGCGGTGTTTGATTCCATTAACGCAATGTGCTGCTCTTTTGCTAGGCGTTTAAACAGCGCAATATTAGCGTTTAATTTGGCTCGCCTGTCGTTGGCGTCTCTTATGCTTTTAATACGTGCCAAAGTATGAGCGGCAATAAACGGTGACATAGCGGTTGAGTAGGTATAATCACGATTAAACTGCAGCATGTAATCTATAAAATGCCGCGAACCTAATACGCACGCCCCGCTACTAGCAACCGCTTTACCAAAGGTGATCACTAAAATATCGGGCAAGGTGTCGGCTGTAATTAAGGCTTCACAACTGCCAAGACCCGATTTTCCTAAAACACCAAAACCATGGGCGTCGTCTATCATTAACCAGGCGTTATGCTGCTTTGCTAAGGTAAATAGCGCTTTAATTGGCGCGGTATCACCATCCATGGAGAACACACCTTCAGATACGATGAGCTTATTGCGCGCTTTTGATTTTTCTAGCCGTGAGCGTAAATGGTTTATATCGTTATGGTTAAAGCGTATTAAAGCTGCGTTGGCGTGTAATGCGCCATCAATTAAACTAGCGTGATTGAGTTTATCTTGAAAAATAGCACTGTGTTGCGCTGTCGCTTTATCTTGAAACAAGGCTTTAATAACACTACTATTTGCACTAAAGCCCGAATTAAACAACATGCCTGCCTCATAACCCAAAGCACTACATAAAGCATGCTCAAGCGCTTGCTGTGGTTGTTGATAACCCGTCACTAGTGCTGAGCTGTGGCTACCTAATAATGGCGCGCTGGTTAACTCCACCGGCGAATCGCCAAACCCTAAGTAATCGTTACTCGCAAAGTTAAGGTAGGTTTTATCATTAACCGTAATAGTGCGCGCTGTTGCGCTTTGCACTACATAGCGTTTACGCAAGAGCTGTTGTGCTTTGCGTTCATCTAAATGGGTGTTTATAAATTCAAATGACATAAATGCTTTAACCTGCAACGCGATACTTCAAACCATTACCATAGTACTAAGCGCTTTACGCTTCGTAAAACATCTCAGAGGTTGCTTTATCTGCGACCGCTGACGATAACGATGCAGCATAGGCCTCGTCTGAATAATCGTGGCGTGTTTCTGGGTTCATACCGAGCTTTTTGATCAAGTTCATATCAGCGTCAGCTTCAGGGTTTTCTGTGGTTAATAGTTTATCACCATAAAATATAGAGTTAGCACCTGCAAAAAAGCACATTGACTGCATTTGTTCGTTCATTGCTGTGCGCCCTGCCGATAAACGTACATAGCTATGCGGCATCATAATACGTGCTGTGGCTATGGTACGAATAAACTCAAACTGATCTAAGTCATCAACGTTTTCAAGCGGTGTTCCTTTTACCTTTACTAGCATATTAATTGGCACGCTTTCGGGCTGCTGGGGTAAATTAGCCAACTGCATTAATAAGCCATAGCGGTCGCTTGCTTGCTCACCCATACCCACAATACCGCCGGAGCAGACTTTCATACCAGCGTCTCGCACATTATCAATGGTGTCTAAACGATCTTGGAATGTCCGAGTTGATATAATTTGCTCATAGTATTCAGGTGAGGTGTCTAGGTTGTGGTTATAGTAATCAAGGCCAGCATCACGCAGTTCATGGGCTTTTTCGTTATTTAACATGCCTAAAGTCATACAGGTTTCAAGGCCAAGGGCTTTTACTTCTTTTACCATTTGCGAAATGTATGGCATGTCTCTGTCTTTTGGATCTGACCATGCAGCCCCCATACAAAAACGGGTGGCGCCTTTTTGTTTTGCTAACCGCGCTTGCTCTACCACTTTTTCTACTTCTATTAGGCGCTCGCGTTCTAAATCAGTTTTGTAATGCCCCGATTGCGGGCAATATTTACAGTCTTCTGGGCATGCACCGGTTTTAATAGATAACAACGTAGAAATTTGTACTTCGTTTGGATTAAAATTAGCGCGATGAACAGAGGCGGCTTTAAATAATAAATCGTTAAATGGCATTTCAAATAAGGCTTTCACCTCACTGTGGGTCCAATCGTGTCGAACTGTTGCAAGCTCCATAATACTCTCTTTTATTTTTTGCTCTTGGTGTTATTGGCTTAGAATACGTATTGCCGTACCATTGTCAACAAAGCCCACTTAGTTAAAGCTTACATATGAACAAAAAACAAACGATAGACCTTGATTTTGATCGTCAGCACATTTGGCATCCATACACATCAATGATCCAGCCGTTGCCTGTATACCCTGTTAGCCACACTCGCGATAATCGAATTTTCCTTGCCACCGGCGAAGTGCTAATAGATGGTATGGCCTCTTGGTGGAGTGCTATTCATGGTTATGGTCATCCGGTATTGAAAAATGCAGTGGTTGAGCAAGTAGATAAAATGAGCCATGTAATGTTTGGTGGCATAACCCACCAGCCAGCAGTAGAGCTCTGTAAAAAGCTGGTTGCAATAACCCCGAGTAAGTTGCAAAAAGTATTTTTAGCCGACAGCGGCTCGGTAAGTGTTGAAGTAGCCATAAAAATGGCTTTGCAATATTGGCTTAGTCAAGGAGTAACCAGCAAACAAAAACTAATGACGCCTTATAAAGGCTACCACGGCGATACGTTTGCAGCGATGAGTGTGTGCGATCCTATTAATTCTATGCACTCTTTATACCAAGGCTTTTTACCAGAGCATGTATTTGTGCCTGCACCAAAGACTCAGTTTGGACAACAGTTCAATAAACAAGAAGCACACCACCTTGCACAGTATTTCGAAGAACATCATCAGCATGTTGCAGCTTTTATCATCGAGCCAATTGTACAAAATGCAGGGGGAATGAACTTCTATCATCCTGAGTATTTAAGAACCGTGCGTGAACTATGCGATCGTTACGGTGTATTATTAATTTGTGATGAAATAGCCACAGGGTTTGGCCGCACAGGTAAGCTATTTGCCGTAGAACATGCTGATATTGAGCCAGATATTTTATGCATAGGTAAAGCACTCACAGGTGGCATGATGACGTTATCTGCAACATTAACCACAGATAAAATTGCCATTGGTATCAGCGAAGGTGAAGCTGGGGTGTTAATGCATGGCCCGACATTTATGGGCAATCCATTGGCCTGCGCTGTGGCTTGTGCAAGTATTGATTTATTACTTGAGCAAGACTGGCAAGCACAAATAGCCCATCTAAACGATGCGCTGCAAGCATTACACCGTTGTAATGAGCTTGAGCATGTTGTTGATGTAAGAACGTTAGGAGCAATTGGTGTTGTTGAACTCGATACTGTTATCGATGTAGCAAAGATACAAGCTTTCTTTGTTAGTAAAAATGTATGGATTCGCCCTTTTGGTAAGCTTATCTATTTAATGCCACCGTATATTAGTTGTTCAGGCGATATCACCACATTAGCTGACGCTATTTACGCCGCAATTGCCGGAAAACATTATTAGCATATCATCAAGACCCTAAATAATTACCCAATCTAATCGTAATTTGGGTAATTATTACCACTCAAACATATAAGCCATTTTGCTGATCATTTTCAGTGGAATGTTATGGCTATTACGTTTGGCGTACAGGTGTTGCATTGATTTGTCTTTTACTTCACCCACAATCACTTCTTTAACTTGGTAGCCTAGTGCAACAGCGGCTTGGCTATAAGCAATAAATTCCCATTTCTTGATGTTAGTATTATCAACAATAATAAGTGGGATTTCTTGCGCTAACGCATTTATAAAACGAGCTAAATTTAAATTGTGGTATTGCGACAGTTTGAACTTATCAAACTGATACTCCCCTTGCTCATTATAAAAATAATCATCGGTCGAACAAATTAAGTATTGGCTTTGATCGCCCGCTACCATTTCATCGGCTAGGTTTTGCGCATAATAAGACTTACCACACCCTGGTAAACCACGTAAAATAAAGACTTGTTTCATAATACCTATATGTTTAGCAAGTTAGTTTAAATATCGTAATTGCATATAATGCCACAAAACCCGTTTTTATCGCAGTGAAAATCGCCTTTAAATTTTGATCTAAGTTGTTTCTTATCACAAAAAATTAAAGTTCTAGGTTTTAAACGACAAAAAACCACAAAAATGCAAAAGAATAAGCAAAGAGTTACTTTTGAATGTTTTTTTATTTTACATTCAAAGGTAAGATACACCGTTCAAGTGCAATAGCGCACATATTAATGTAGGCAACTTATATCATTGGAGTGAAGATGAGCCACTTAGCGATTTCAGAGCTATTAAAAGGCAAGGTTGCGGTAGACAGCCAAGTAACAATTAAAGGCTGGATCCGTACACGCCGCGATTCAAAAGCAGGAATTTCATTTTTAGCCGTTCATGACGGTTCGTGTTTTGATCCTATTCAAGCGGTAGTACCTAATTCACTAAATAATTATGATGAAGTTACTAGCCTAACAGCCGGTTGCTCTGTGTCAGTTACTGGTGTTTTAGTACAATCAGCAGGCCAAGGTCAATCTTTCGAAATTCAAGCAAATAGCGTACAGGTACTTGGTTGGGTAGAAAACCCAGACTCATACCCAATGTCGGCAAAACGCCACAGCATTGAGTATTTACGTGAGCACGCTCACCTTCGCCCACGTACCAATATGATTGGTGCGGTAACACGTGTACGTAACTGTTTAGCGCAAGCTATTCACCGTTTCTACCATGAGCAGGGTTATTACTGGATCAGCACCCCTATCATCACCGCAAGTGACTGTGAAGGTGCAGGCGAAATGTTCCGCGTATCAACGCTTGATATGCAAAACTTGCCACGTACAGATAAAGGCGATGTTGATTACAGCGAAGACTTCTTCGGTAAAGAAGCATTCCTTACTGTATCAGGTCAGTTAAATGGTGAGACTTACGCCTCAGCGATGTCAAAAATTTATACTTTTGGCCCGACTTTCCGTGCAGAGAATTCAAATACTTCTCGCCACTTGGCAGAGTTTTGGATGGTCGAGCCAGAAGTTGCGTTCGCTGATCTTGAAGATATCGCCAAACTTGCTGAAAACATGCTGAAGTATGTGTTCAAAGCGGTGCTTGAAGAACGTCGTGATGATATGGAATTTTTTGCTCAACGTGTTGAGAAAACAGCTATCACGCGCCTAGAAGAATTTGTTGAGAAAGATTTTGCACAAGTTGATTACACTGATGCAGTAGAAATTCTTAAAAGCTGTGGTAAGAAATTTGAATACGCCGTTGAATGGGGTGTAGATTTACAATCTGAGCACGAGCGTTACTTAGCAGAAGAGCACTTTAAAGCACCAGTGGTTATTAAAAACTACCCACGTGATATTAAAGCATTCTACATGCGCCAAAATGAAGACGGCAAAACCGTTGCTGCAATGGACGTTGTAGCACCAGGTATTGGCGAGATCATTGGTGGTTCACAACGTGAAGAACGTCTTGATGTACTTGATGCACGTTTAGAAGAAATGGGCTTAAACAAAGAAGACTACAGCTGGTATCGCGACCTACGTAAATACGGCACTGTACCACACTCAGGTTTTGGCCTAGGTTTTGAACGTTTAGTTGCCTATGTAACGGGTATGGGCAACGTACGTGACGTAATCGCCTTCCCTCGTACCAAAGGCAGTGCAACTTACTAAAATGAGTTGATGCTCATTACTGCAATAGATTACTGCAAAAGCCAACCTTAGGGTTGGCTTTTTTTTTGCTAAGTCAATCAGTCGACTTCCCTATTAGACCTTTTATTAATTGATTTTCTGTGCTTTATATTTAAGACTGAAAATTACAACTCAACAAAGGTCAATGGAATGAATTTAAAATCGCTATGCTATACACTCTTCGCTGTCAGTATTGGTTTTCTATATTACTCGAGCAACTATCGATAGTCGCGGCGCTAATCATTGCAATTTTTACTGCTCTATTCGCTTTTACAGCCAAGTTAACTGACAAAAAACCAAACCCTGCGTCAGACATTAATAAACAGCCCCAACTCAGCAATGTTGCTCAAAACATCACAGTGGCAACCTCTCAAAATGCAATTGGTGCAGCAGAAGTCGGATTCTATGTAGATAGCCTAACTAAAGAAATTGATGGTTGTTACAGTGAAAGCGAATCGGTTAGCGCTGCAACACAGGCGTTATCCCATAACAGTAGTGAACTCACTAATAGTATCACCATCGTAAATGCAGCAATGTTGCAAACATCTCAGGCATCAACATCAGCAGAGCAACGCTTTGCAAATAGCCACACAACAAATTGATTCGTTGTCTAACTCAATTACTAACGTCGCAAGTAAGTTAGATTTATTATTAAAAAGTGCAACTGATATTCAAAGCATTACCCAAGTTATTCAAACCATTGCTGAGCAAACTAATTTACTGGCATTAAATGCCGCCATAGAAGCAGCACGAGCGGGTGAACAAGGCAGAGGCTTTGCTGTAGTTGCCGATGAAGTACGTAATCTTGCCAATAAAACCAATCAAGCCACTAAACAAATTGCACAGATGCTAACTGAGATCAATACTAATAGCGTGCAAACAAATGATGATATGAAACAGGTTTCTTTACAAAGTGATGAAGTGAAAACCGAACTCGAAAATGTTACCCAAGCATTTTTAACAATAAATCATGATATTACAGACTCATCATCAACCTTAGAAAACATGCAGCAAGCAGTATCTGCTTTTCAACAAGCAACCACACAAATAAATACCTCTGTATCAAGTATCAGCCATTTGCTAGCTGAAATAGCAACCAAAGGTAACTCAATTTCATCACAAGCAGCTATGTTATCGATAGGATCTGAAACCATCTTTAGAGAGCTCAGTAAAGTTGAACACAATGCCTTTTTCAAGCCTATACTCAAGGCAGCAACAACGGCAAGCAATGCAATCGCGGTAAAATTTACTGAGTTGCTAGAAACGAAGCAATTAACTGAAAAGCAGTTGTTCTCACAAGAATATCAAGCAATTAAAAATACTAACCCGACAAAATATACAACACCATACGATACTTTAACCGATAAAATTTTACCGCCAATTCAAGAGCCTATTCTTGAAAATGACAAAATTCTTTTTGCTGGTGCCGTAGACAAAAAAGGTTACTTCCCTACCCACAATAAGCGCTACAGCCAGCCACTAACGGGCAATTACCAACAAGATTTAGTGAATAACCGCACTAAACGTATTTTCAACGATGCCACCGGCAGCCGCTGTGGTAGCCACACTGAGAGCTTTTTATTGCAAACCTATAAACGTGATACCGGTGAAATTTTACATGACCTATCAGTACCCATTTATGTAAATGGCAAACACTGGGGCGGTTTTAGAATTGGGTTTAAAAGTAACTAAAAAGAAGCTATCAGACATTATTAACCGCCGTTTTACTGCAAAATAACAAGTCTTGAATTTTGCTATTTTAATTACTTATTTACAAAAGTAATTATTGGTGGAATTATCAAGGTATGTAATAGGTACCGTTTTGAGGTGTTATAAACCCCAAAGTGGTGTTCAATAAGCGTTAGGCTCACGAATTCAGGTTCCCGTGAATGGAAAAAAAATACCAATAATGCTTGATTCGACGATTTTGAAGCAAGTGCCGAAGTTGAACTCAGCGCTCTTTAACGAATTGGTGAAGTATATTCGTGCAGACTTATACAGTTTGTACGTGTCCGAAATAGTAGAGAAAGAATATATATCATGGATAAGGGATGAAGCACAAAATTCTTATGACTCGGTGGCAAAAGCAACAAATACTTTGAATAAGTACTACGAAGAGCCAAGTATTCTAGGGTTCAAGTTTGAATTCAATTCGACAATCAGCATTGCAGCAAGCCATATAAACGGAATTTTGAAAAAAGTAAATGATAACTGGATTTCGTTCAAAGAAAAAACAAATGCCACAGTTATTCCCATACATCCGGAACACGGAAAAACAGTTATGGATGCTTACTTTAGTGGTGGTAAGCCTTTTAGTAAGGTAAAAAATCGTAATGATATTCCCGATGCATTTATTTTCTGTGCTTTAAATGAACTATTGAAGTCGAATGAAAAGGTAGTATTCATTTCTAGCGATAAAAAATTCACTGAAGAAATTCAGTGTGAAAATATTATATGCTTTGATAATTTATCTAAACTTTTTAGTTCTGGTCCGTTGAGGCTTGATGCCAGATTTTTTAGTTCACTAGAAGGTGACAATAAATTCTTTACTTTATTTAGAATATATGAGGATGAAATACGGCGAAAATTAGTTTCGGAAATAGAATATTCAGATATTACTGATATTATCGACGATATGATCGTTGAGGAAGCTGTTGGTGAATATAGTGATATATCAACGGATGTAATAGATTTAATTAAAAAGTTTGATGAAGCAACGAACATTTCCGAATTAACTTATTTAGTCTCGTTTGAAGCCAAAGTAAAGTGTACTGTTGATTCTTACGCCACTAAAGATGAAATTGACATGATCAATCAGCAGAGGTTGAATAATATAGACAAAGAGGTAGACGAAGATGGTAACTTTAAAGTCTCTGAATGTTATTTTTATAACTTCTCCGGCCATTTCAGTGTCAAATTCGATGACTCAGACCCCTCGCTTTGGAAAGAGCAGAAAAAGGAGGGTATATATGAACAACTTGAGATACATGAGATTGCCGTTATCCTTGAAGATATTCGACAAAATGCCTAATAGGGTAGCCGGAGGCCTCCTCCAGCCCCCACACCACGCATCATGTGCTATTTAATAACAAACAGTGCAATAGGCGATTCATCTCCCGTAATGAATATTGATCCAAATATCTCTCAATGAAGCTAAGTTGTCATTGTTTAGCGAAATGTTTATTTTTTAGCCTTTCCCACTCGGGTAAGCAGTTTAATCGCCGTTGCTCCTTAGCAAAACGCCAATTAAAGCGACAGCACACCATTTTATATTTTACGTATAACCGAAGTAACTAATTGAATCACAATAGTTACTCCGCTATGGTTACTGCATCAATAAAAATAAATTAAAGACGAGTTACTCTACAGGCTCGTTAGGTGAAAAAGGAAGTTCAGTGTCTGCCAAAAAAGTAATGTTCGCTTTAGATATCGAAAACGGTTGGCCACCAGTAAGTGCTGAAGGTGCTTGGTGCGAGCGAGTTAATGGTAACTATAAGTTAGTTAATGCCCCTTTCTTTGTTCCTGATTTGGCTTATGGCGATATTTTTTCTGCTACTCCTGATGAAGTAAATGAGCATATATTTGAATTTAAAGTTGTAAAAAAGTCAGGTCATTCTGTTATCTGGGTTATGAATAATGATGGTATAGATACCACTTTTTTCATAGATATGCTTAAACGACTAGGTTGTAAAGTTGAGACTCTCAACCAGTTTTCTTTAATGTCAGTCGATGTACCGCCAGGACTAGATCTTGATGCACTAGATCCACTATTAGATTTACATGAAGAACAAGGCTTAGAATATGCTTTTCCAGTCTGGAGGCACGGTGATTAATTTAACCTAATCGGGTAGACGTAGGTCTATAACCTCCAGCCCCCACACCACCCATCATGCACTTTTTATTAAAATGAAGTGCAATGGGCGGGTCATGTCCCGTAATGAATATTGATCCAAATATCTCTCAGTGACACTAAACCTTGTGAATCTAAGTCATTGCCTAGCGCAATGTTAATTCCTTTTGTTTTCGAGCTTCAACGGTAGGCATATGGCTAACAACACCTAGTTTACTCAATGTTCCAGGGTAACAGCGGCTCAAGGTTATTAGGCTGCTCAGTAAGGTGCCCAAGCAAGTAGAAATATAGTGCTAAAAACTGGACTAACATTGGCACTAAACAATGACTGAGGCGAAAGCAAAAAACCTTAATTAACCATAAATAATGCTTAATGTGTTTATGATAAATTGTTTAAAAAATCAATAACGTCCTCTTGTAAGTCACAATACTCATCATCGTTCAAATGCAGTACATCTAAGACTTTTGATTCTATAATACCCCACTGTGGTATAGGCGAGCCTCGTCTGACCATAGTCACTAAGTTTTCAGACATTTTCAAAATAGCAAAGCAGATTTGTTCATCTGTATCTGTCACCTCAGCAAGAATAGCTGCATTGTGGTGGTTGAGGATTAACTGACATATCTCTTTTGGTAAATGCCAACTATTAGCAAAATAATAGCCAACAACTGCATGGTTTGTTTTATATAAACGCTCTTCAATCTCAATAATAGTTTCTTTGTCTGTTTGATTAGCGCAGTGTAAAGCGGTTAAATAATTATCATATTTTATTGCCATAGGAGGCACGCCACAATCATGAAAAAGCCCAAGCGTATACAAGGGCTCTATGGCTATCTGTTTTTTAAGACGCTGACCTATCATCATGTTTACATTAGCAATCTCGGTTGAAGTATCCCAAAATCTTTCTAAGCTAATACAGCTGTTATCGGTTGCAAACATTTCTTTTAATTTCAAGCCCTGTGCAAGCGCATTGACTCCGTCCCAACCAAGAAACATCACGGCTTGTTTTATATCAGCCACAGTACGGGATAAGCCATAAGCAGGAGAATTTATTATTTTTAGTATTGCTGATGAAATTGCTAAATCTTTTACCACTACCTTAGCGGCATCAGCAATAGGCGCATCGCCAGTTGCTATTAAATTTTGTAACTCAGTTAATATTTCAGGTTTAGGAGGAATAATAAAATTTCTATTTATATCTTTCAGTATCTGTTCGTTTATCTCAATCATGTATGTTTGATCCCTGAAGGTGCTTATCATTATAAGAACAAATAGATAATTAATAGTAGAAGTTCATCGCAACTATGACAACTAAAATAGGAAGCGCTAAATGAATTACAGCCCAATTCGTTAAGCTATTACTGACAAATAAAAAGAACTGTATATGCATACAGCACCACTTAAGATGCTACTTTATTAACCAATTAAGTTATAAACAAAAACAGCAAGCCGAGGCTTGCCGTTTTATTACACTTAAAAAAGGTTTACTTACAAACGAATACCGCCGTCAATCTCAACCACGCGACCGGTGAAGAAGTCGTTTTCGATAATGTATTGTGCAGTATGCGCAATTTCATCTGCCTCACCAAAGCGCCCTACTGGCGTGACTGCAAGCATACGCTGCTTGGCTTCTGGCTTCATGGCGTCAGTCATATTGGTACGAATAACCCCTGGGGCAATGGCACCAACACGAATACCAAAACGGCCAAGCTCTTTTGCCCAACCTGTGGTCATCGCTACCACACCGGCTTTCGATGCAGCGTAGTTAGTTTGACCAATGTTACCCGCACGAGCAACACTCGACATATTAACGATCACGCCACCTTTACCCGATTCAATCATATGGCACGCAGCTTCACGCCCCGCTAAAAACACGCCGGTTAAGTTTACATCAATCACTGACTTAAATTGATCAAGGGCCATTTTAGCAACCACTTTGCCTTCTTTGGCTTTGATAAACATACCATCGCGTAAAATACCGGCATTATTTATCAATACACCAATATGACCAAAATCTGTATTGATGGTATTAAATGTATTTACCACCGCATCTTCATCAGTCACATTGGCAACATAGGCTTTTACAGTTACACCATGTTGGCTAAGCTCAGCAACTGCATCATCTAACAACGCTTGTTGCATATCAATTAACGCAATATTAGCACCAAGCGACGCAAGTTTATGCGCCATTGCAAATCCTAAGCCTTGCGCGCCACCGGTGATCACCACGGTATTATTTTTAATTTCCACCTGTTACTCCTTCGAGAATAATTTAAATATGGCGCTAAAGTCTTCGCTGCCCGCACCTTGGTGTTGCAACATGGTATAAAGGTTTTTAGCCATTGACCCCATCGGGGTTACTGAATTACTTTGCTGCGCGGCTTCCATCGCAAGACCTAGGTCTTTAGCCATTAAATCAACCATAAAGCCTGGTTTATAATCATTACTAGCCTGGGCTGTGGCCATCACACCTGGGCAAGGATTGTAAAGCTCAAGGGTCCAGTTACGACCAGAGCTGGCGGTCATAATGTCGCTCAGCACTTTTGCGTCAAGGCCATTATTTATACCCATTTGAATTGCTTCACTGGTTCCCGCCATTAAAATACTCAATAGCATGTTATTACAAATTTTTGCGACTTGTCCTGCGCCAATATCACCTGCATGAAAGATATTTTTACCCATATCAGCAAGCACCGGTTGGGCCTTAGCAAATTGCTCATCGCCACCACCGACGATAAAGGTCAGTGTACCTGCCGTTGCACCGGCAACACCACCGGATACCGGCGCGTCAACAAAGTCGATACCATGCTCACTAAGCTCAGCGCCTACGTCGCGTGCTGATGCTGCATCAATCGTTGAACAATCAATTACTAACGTTGACTTTGCTAAAATATGTACAAGTCCGGTATCACCTAAATAAAGTGACTTAACGTGCTTACTGGCCGGTAGCATGCTGATCAATACATCAACATCCGTTGCACAATGTTTAGCATCATCCGCGGCGATCGCGCCATTTTCAGCAAGTAGATTTACGACCGATCGGTTTAAATCAAACACCTTAACCTGATGACCCGCTTTAACTAAGTTGGCAGCCATTGGGCCACCCATGTTACCTAAACCAATAAAACCAATAGAAAGTGACATAACATTATCCTTGTGTAAGTTGTTTTAGTGGATGTGAGTCGTGATCCCAACGTTGAACAAAAAAACTCTCGACTAATTCATCTGGGATCTGTTCAAGCGTTTTATACTGCCAATTAGGCGCGCCGTCTTTATCAATCAGTAACGCACGAATACCTTCTTGAAACTCACCGACTTCACCACAGCGAACCGACATACCCAGTTCCATTTGAAAGCATTCGCCTAAACTTTTTCCTTTTGAACTGGCAAGTTGACGCTCAACTAAGGCGCAACTGAGCGGGCAACCATGCTTTAATGCTTTTTGTGCTCGGATAAGCCACGTATCGTCAGTTTCTAGATTTAAGATATAATTTACTTTATCGCGTAGATCAGTAAATTCACCCAATTGTTGAATGGTGGCTAAATGCGCCTTTACATTGCCTTTTGGCATTCGCCCAGAAACATTATCAAGTTCGGTAAGTAAACTGGTCAGCTTCTCGTGATTCAATGAAGCCGTTTTACCCCACTTAATGCTGCACAATTGCTCAATCAGAGTGTCGTATTTATCCGCCTTGAGGTAGTGATCAGCTAATGCCACATACATTGCATCGTCACAATTAATAGACGCTGCAGTTAACCCCAAAAATAAGCCAACATATTCAGGCATTTTATGTAGAAAATAACTGCCGCCTACATCTGGGTATAAACCAATTGTTAGCTCAGGCATAGCTATACGTGAGTTCTCAGTTACCACACGATGACTCGCTCCGGCCATTAAGCCTAAACCGCCGCCCATCACAATACCATTACCCCAAACAAGGATCGGTTTATCATAACAATGAATGAGGTGGTCAAGGCGATACTCGTGAGCAAAGTAATCTTCTATTAGATTTGCCGGTTCACCACTGTTCATAGCATTATGTAGGCTGACTACATCACCACCGGCACAAAATGCTTTATCCCCTGCCCCTTTAAGTATCACCATCGCAACATTACTGTCAGCCGCCCATGCGTTAAGTTGCGGCGCTAATAATTTGATCATCTCAAAATTAAGTGCATTTAACGATTTAGGGGAGTTGAGCGTGGCAAAACCAATGAGTGAACCGTTTGCAGCGCTCGCAGTTTCAAACACCACGGGCGCATCTGGTGAATTTAATTGCGTTAACTCAATCATTAGCCATTCACCCAATTTGCTTTGCGTTTTTCTAGGAAGGCATTCACCCCTTCTTGTTGATCTTGTGTATCAAACAAACCAACAAATAACTCACGTTCAAGCGGTAATACATGCGCCATTGGCTGAGTGCGGCCCTTTTGGATTAGGGTTTTACAGGCACTAACAGCAACAGGACTTTGATCTGCCACTTGAGTAGCTAATTTAAGTGCCACAGCAAGACTTTCGCCTTGTGGTACCACTTCTTCAACTAAGCCGATTTGTAGGGCTTTATCTGCTTTTAGACGCTCACCACATAAGATCATACGTTTAGCCCAGCCTTCACCAACTAACCATGCTAGGTTTTGCGTGCCACCCGCACACGGTAGTAAACCTACTTTGGCTTCTGGTAGTGCCATTTGTGCTTGCTCTTCTGCAATGCGAATATCACATGCTAACGCCACTTCTAGACCACCACCCATGGCATAGCCATTGATCGCGGCAATGGATACACCTCTAAATGCAGTTAATGCTTCAAATGCGTCACCAAATACTTGCGACATAGTCGCTGCTACGCCTTTATCGCCACCAGCAAATACATTTAAATCAGCACCAGCACTGAAGAATTTTTCACCTTCACCGGTGATCACTAAGGAGTAAACATTTTTATTGTCATTGAGCTCATTTACCATATTTTTTAAGGCAATTAACGTGTCTTTAGTCCAGGTATTCGCTGGCGGATTAGACATGGTTAAAATCGCTACGTGACCTTCAATGGTTAATTCAATACTTGGGTTTGACATTTCGCGCTCCTTATAAAATATCGGCTGCTGATTCAGCTAAAATACGACGTGCAATAATCACCCGCATGATCTCGTTAGTACCTTCAAGAATTTGATGAACGCGCACATCACGAACGTGGCGCTCCAGTGGATATTCTTTGATATAACCATAACCACCATGAATTTGTAGTGCGTCATTACACACAGTAAAACCTACATCAGTGGCAAAACGCTTTGCCATGGCGCAATAAGTGGTTTTTTCGCTGTCATTATTATCAAGTTTAAAAGCCGCTAAACGCACCATTTGACGCGCCGCAACAAGCTCGGTATTCATATCGGCAATTTTAAATTGCAGCGCTTGAAAAGCAGCCAACGGTTTACCAAATTGTGTGCGTTCTTTTAAGTATTCACGGGCTGTTTCAAGTGCCGCTTGGGCAGTGCCAATTGAACAAGTTGCAATATTAATACGCCCGCCATCAAGGCCTTGCATTGCAAACTTAAAGCCTTCACCTTCTTGACCTAATAAATTATGAGCAGGTATGCGTACATCTTCAAAACTAATTAGTCGTGTTGGCTGCGCATTCCAGCCCATTTTTTCTTCTGCTTTACCGTATTCAACGCCTTTGGCATCAGCCGGTACCACAAACGCAGAAATACCCGCCGCACCTTCACCGCCAGTACGCGCCATAACTACTAACACTTCGGTCTCGCCTGCGCCTGAGATAAACATTTTTGAGCCATTGATCACGTAATCATCGCCATCACGAACCGCTTTTGTTTTCAATGAGGCTGCATCGGAGCCTGAACCAGGCTCTGTTAAACAATAAGAAGCTAGTAGCTCACCCATAACAAGTTGATCACAATATTGAGCTTTTGTTTGCTCAGTACCAAAACTTGCAATCATCCAGGTCGCCATATTGTGAATGGTCAACATGGCGGTTGTAGCTGTACAACCCATCGCCAACTGTTCAAAAATAATACTTGAATCTAAGCGCGACAGGCCTAAACCGCCTGCTTCCTCTGGCGTATACAAACCACAGAAACCCAGTTCACCTGCAGCTTTAATGGTATCTTTTGGAAAAATATGTTCGCGGTCCCATTTTGCTGCATAAGGAGCCAGTGCTGATTCTGCGAATTGACGAGCTGTTTGAGCAAATGCTTGCTGATCTTCAGTTAAATTAAAGTCCATTGGAGACCTCTTGTTTATAATTGCGTTGTCAAATTAGATATTCGTGAAGAGCAACGAAGGCAATATTGTGTGTGAAATAGCCTTCGTGCCCCTCTTTTTTATTATGTGGAGTAAGTTAAATTAGTTATTTAAGATTAATGCTCATGTTTGGACCAGAGGCAATCTCGTCTTCAAACCAACGTGAAGTAATTGTTTTGGTCTCAGTATAAAAACGAATACCTTGCTTACCGTACGTATGCGTATCGCCATAGAATGAACCTTTCCAACCGGTGAACGAAAAGAATGGCAGTGGCACAGGAATTGGTACGTTAATACCCACTTGACCGACTTCAATCTCATGTTGGAACTTACGCGCAACCGCACCACTTGAAGTGAATAACGACGTGCCATTACCAAATGGAGAATCATTTATAAGCGCGATTGCTTCATCAAGCGAATCAACAAACATACACGCCAGTACTGGGCCAAAAATTTCTTCTTTGTATAAATCCATCTCAGTGGTGACGTCAGTAAATAAGGTAGGTCCTACCCAGTTACCTTTTTCATAGCCTGCAACAGTAAAATCAGAGCCATCAATTAAACACGTTGCACCTTGCTCTTTACCTTGTGCAATCAGTGACAAAATACGCGCTTTGGCTGCGGTCGATGTTTGCGGACCATAGGCTGCATCTTTGTCATCCCACACACCCGGGCGCACATTGGCAAAACCGGCTTTGATGTCTTCAACCCAGTCTTTCGCTTGGCCAACAAACACCGCCACTGAAATACCCATACAACGCTGACCCGCAGCACCAACAGAGGCACCAACAAGGTTATTAACTACATGTGAGCGACTTGCATCAGGCATGATCACCATGTGGTTTTTAGCACCGACACAGGCTTGTACACGTTTTAAATTAGCAGTGCCTTTAGAGTAAATGTATTCACCTACGCCACACGAGCCAACAAACGAAATTGCGCGTACTGCGGGATCTTCTAATAAGCGGTCAACTTGTACTTTAGTGCCATGAACAACTTGTAGTACACCTGCAGGTGCGCCGGCTTCAATGAACAGTTCAGCGAGTCGCATTGGCGTCAGCGGATCTTGCTCAGAGGGTTTTAAAATAAAGGTGTTACCACAGACAATCGCCAGTGGGAACATCCATAGTGGGATCATCGCTGGAAAGTTAAACGGCGTAATACCCGCGCACACACCCAGTGGTTGCATGTATGAGTAAGTATCGATTTTACGGGCCACGTTTTCCATGGTTTCGCCCATCATTAAAGATGGCGCATTAGCTGCTTGCTCAACCACTTCAATACCACGCCAAACATCGCCTTTGGCATCTTCAAAGGTTTTGCCTAATTCATGGCAAATAATGGTGGCTAGTTCATCGTGGTGCTCTTTTAAAAGTGCTGCATACTTCATCATAATGCGCGCACGTTCAGTAATTGGCACGTCTTTCCAGCTTTTAAAGGTGTCTTTGGCAGATGCGATAGCCGCATCCATTTCAGCGTCGGTAGCACACGGAACTTGTGCTAACACTTCTTGGTTTGCTGGATTAATAACGTCAATCAGTTGATCTGATGTTGATTGAACAAATTCGCCGTTGATCAGTAATGGTACTTGGTGCATAACGCACTCCTCCCCAGAGGGTAATAAATTAAGCCGCAGTAGTTATTGTTAAAAGAGCCTACGGCTGTAAGAATTTAAATTTAACTAATTTATAGTGCTTCAACCGCCAGTGCGACCGCCTCGCCACCGCCAATACATAAAGATGCTACGCCTTTTTTCAGGCCACGATTTTTAAGAGCATGGATAAGTGTCACTAAAATACGTGCGCCGCTAGCACCAATTGGGTGGCCAAGTGCACAAGCACCACCATTAACATTCACTTTGCTGGCATCAAGTTTTAATTCATTAATCGCCAACATTGTTACCATGGCGAATGCTTCGTTAATTTCCCATAAGTCAACGTCGTCAGTTGTCCAGCCTGCTTTTGCAAGCAAACTATTCATTGCGCCAACAGGAGCAAGAGTAAACTCACTTGGTTTTTGAGAATGGGTACTGTGCGCAACAATACGACACAGTGGCGTAAGCCCTTGTGCTTTGGCGTGCGATTCACTCATTAAAATAAGGGCTGCGCCACCGTCTGAAATTGACGATGAATTAGCCGCAGTGATGGTGCCGTCTTTTTTAAACGCAGCACGCAAACCAGGAATTTTTTCTGGGCGTGCATTACCTGGTTGCTCGTCAATGCTGATGGTTACATCGCCCTTGCGAGAGCTAATAGTGTGCGGCGCAATTTCATTTACAAAATCGCCATTTGCAATCGCTGCATTGGCTTTGGTCAGTGAATTAAGTGCAAATTCATCCATTTGCTCGCGGCCAATACCGTATTCATCAGCCGTATCTTGAGCAAAACAGCCCATCGCTTTATTATCGTATGCGTCTTCTAGGCCATCACTCATCATGTGATCTTTAATTTCGCCATGGCCCATACGCATACCGCCACGCGCTTTAGGAATAAAATATGGCGAGTTGGTCATGCTTTCCATGCCACCTGCAACCGCGCTGTTAATTGAACCGGCTTTAATTAAATCATGTGCAAGCATGGCGGCCTTTAAACCTGAACCACATACTTTGTTGATGGTCGTAGCGCCAGTACTGCGCGCAAGACCTGCTTTTAACATTGCTTGACGTGCTGGCGCTTGACCTAAACCTGCCGGTAATACACAGCCCATGATCACTTCATCAATAGCTGTATCGCTTAATCCGGTGTCAGCAAGCGCACTGGCAATGGCTGTTGCACCTAACTCAGTGGCGGCTGCATCACTAAGGGCTCCCATAAAACCACCCATTGGGGTGCGTTTTGCTGCTACAATAACAACGGCTTCGGTAGTCATAAAAAAGGCTCCATTTTATAATTGGCTATATTCATATGCAGAGATTAGCCAAACACTGTAATTTATAATCTGCTTATGAGCATACATAATATTTACGTTTACGCCAACGTAAATCTAAAATCAAGATTTTTGCGCCCAACGAAAGTGTAAACATATCTTTATTTTGCTGTAGCCTAATACAAACAGCGCCCCTGCAAGCTGCATTAATACAGGTTACACCTGCTATTTATGGCTTTAGGTTATTAGTCTAAAGTATAAGTTCTACAATCCACTTTACCTTTACGTAAACTTCACTTATATTGGAGTTATTCGAATGAGGTAAAAACACTATGAATCAAGATAATCAAACAAACTTTGCAAGTTCAGCCGCCGAACCGGCAAGCAATGAACAAACCTTTAGTATCAGTGAACTGGCTAAAGAGTTTGATATAACCACCCGCTCAATTCGCTTTTACGAAGATCAGGGCTTAATTTCACCTGAGCGTAATGGCCAAACCCGTATTTATTCAAAACGCGATAAAGTGCGTTTAAAACTTATTTTACGTGGCAAGCGGTTAGGTTTTACCTTAGCTGAAACAGGCCGTTTGTTTGAACTTTATGATGCCGATAAATCCAGCGCTAAACAGTTAGTGACTATGCTTGACTTAATTTCAGATAAAAAAGCTGATCTAAGCCAACAAATGGATGACATTAAAGTTGTCTTGATGGAATTAGTAACCGCAGAGCGTCGTTGTCGCGACACCTTAAATCAATTAGATGAATAACTAGTTTTAAACAATAACGATTAAATGACTATTCATTAACAGTCTCTCACACAGGAATGAATCATGAGCACTATTTCACTATATAAAGAAATGAACTTTGGCCTTGGCGAAACCGCAGATATGATCCGCGATCATGTAAACAGTTTTGCTAGCCAAGAAATTGCCCCTTTAGCTGAAAAAACCGATCTTGATAATGCGTTTCCTAATCAGCTTTGGCCACAACTTGGCGAAATGGGCTTACTAGGTATGACCGTACCCGAAGAGCTCGGTGGTGCCGGTCTTGGTTACCTTGAACACGTAATCGCAATGGAAGAAATTAGCCGAGCGAGTGCCTCTATCGGCCTAAGTTACGGTGCTCATTCTAACCTGTGTGTTAATCAAATTAATCGCAATGGCACGCAAGCACAAAAAGAAAAATACTTACCTAAATTAATTAGTGGTGAGCACATTGGTGCCCTTGCCATGAGTGAGCCTAACGCTGGCTCTGACGTAGTATCAATGAAACTTAAAGCCGAGAAAAAAGGCGATAAGTACATTTTAAACGGTAATAAAATGTGGATCACCAATGGACCAGATGCGCATACTTTAGTGATCTATGCTAAAACTGATTTAACCGCTGGCGCTAAAGGCATCACCGCATTTATTGTTGAGAGTAATTTCCCTGGTTTTTCTACCGCCCAAAAACTCGACAAACTCGGGATGCGCGGCTCAAATACCTGTGAATTAGTGTTCGAAAACTGTGAAGTACCAGAAGAGAATATTCTTGGCAATTTAAACGAAGGCGTTAAGGTACTAATGAGTGGCCTTGATTATGAACGTGTTGTGCTAGCGGCAGGCCCGCTGGGGATCATGCAAGCCTGTATGGATATTGTAGTACCGTATATTCATGAACGTAAGCAGTTTGATACACCGATTGGTCAATTTCAGCTGATACAAGGCAAAGTAGCCGACATGTATACACAAATGAATGCAGCCCGCTCTTATGTATACACTGTTGCGCGTTCATGTGATCGCGGTGAAACGACCCGTAAAGATGCCGCAGGCGCAATTTTATATGCGGCAGAGCTGGCAACTAAAATGGCACTTGATGCTATTCAAATTCTTGGTGGTAACGGTTATATCAACGAATACGCCACTGGCCGCCTATTGCGTGACGCTAAGCTTTATGAAATTGGTGCCGGCACCTCAGAAATTCGTCGCATGCTAATTGGTCGCGAATTATTCACTGAAAGCCGTTAAGGATAAGCGCTATGACTATTTTAAAATCAAGCGTCAACCCTCACGACCCGCTGTTTTTGCAAAATCATAAAAATATGGCGGCACTGGTTGATGATTTACGCGATAAAGTAAGCGAGATCAGCCAAGGTGGTGGCCCAGCGTTAATAGAACGCCATGAAAGCCGTGGTAAAATGTTCGTGCGTGAACGCATTAGTACCTTACTTGACGAAGGTTCACCATTTTTAGAGATTTCACAATTTGCAGCCTTTGGTGTTTATGAGCAAGCGATTCCTTGTGCCGGTGTAGTTGCTGGTATTGGCCGTGTTAAAGGCGTTGAATGTATGATCATCGCCAATGATGCGACAGTTAAGGGCGGCACCTATTTTCCACTAACCGTTAAAAAACATTTACGCGCACAAGATATTGCCGAGCGGTGTCACCTACCGTGTATATATTTGGTTGATTCAGGTGGTGCCAACCTACCTGAGCAAGATGATGTATTTCCTGACAAACTGCACTTTGGTCGTATTTTTTATAATCAAGCGCGTATGTCGGGCAAAGGCATTCCACAAATTGCAGTCGTTATGGGTTTATGTACCGCAGGTGGCGCGTACGTGCCTGCAATGGCCGACGAAAGCATCATTGTAAAAGAGCAAGGCACAATATTTTTAGCCGGCCCACCGCTGGTAAAAGCGGCTACAGGTGAAGAGGTAACCGCAGAAGAACTTGGCGGCGCTGATGTCCACTGTAAAACATCAGGGGTTGCCGATCATTACGCTGAAAATGACGCTCATGCGTTATCAATTGCTCGCCAATGTATTGAACGAATTAATTATCAACGCCCTACTTCGCCAATATTAGAGCAAGTAAAAGCACCGCGTTATGATATTAACGAATTATACGGCATTGTTGGCACCGATCTTAAAAAGCCATTTGATGTTCGCGAAGTGATTGCACGTACCGTGGATGACTCTTCGTTTGATGAGTTTAAACGTTACTTTGGCGATACCTTAGTGACTGGGTTTGCGAAAATCTATGGTCATCCGGTTGGGATTGTTGCTAACAATGGCATTTTGTTTAGTGAGTCAGCTCAAAAAGGCGCGCACTTTATACAGCTGTGCGCACAACGAAATATTCCACTGGTGTTTTTACAAAATATTACCGGCTTTATGGTAGGTAAAAAATACGAAGCCGAAGGCATTGCTAAACACGGCGCTAAAATGGTGATGGCTGTTTCGTGTGCTGATGTTCCAAAATTTACCGTATTAATTGGCGGCTCTTATGGCGCAGGTAACTATGGCATGTGTGGTCGTGCGTTTGAACCGACTATGATGTGGATGTGGCCTAATGCGCGTATTTCTGTGATGGGCGGCGAACAAGCAGCAGGCGTTATGGCGCAAGTTAAACAAGATGGTTTAGCCCGTAAAGGCCAAAGCATGACTGATGAGCAAATCAGCGAGTTTAAACAGCCGATTATCGAGCAATACGAGCAACAAGGTCATCCATACTATGCCAGCGCCCGTTTGTGGGATGACGGTATCATCGATCCAGCAGATACCCGAAGTGTGCTAGGTTTAGCTCTCAGTGCTGCAGCCAATGCACCAAAACGTGATTCGCAATTCGGCGTATTTAGAATGTAAGGACGTGAGTATGTCAGTAACACTACAAATAACTAAATCAAATGTGGCTGTACTCGTTTTAAGTCGCCCTGAAAAGCGCAATGCCTTTAACGAGCAAGTGATCCAAGAACTTATTCAATGTATAGAGCATGCTAATAGCTTAAATGTACGCGCCCTTGTTTTAAAAACTGAGGGAGAGCATTTCTCTGCAAGGGCTGATCTTAATTGGATGAAGTCCATGGCAAACAATGACTTCAGTGAGAATCTTGCGGATTCAAAACAACTTGCCAAATTAATGCATGTATTAGCCAGCAGCCCACTGCCAACGGTATGTGCTGTGCAAGGCGCGGCATTTGGCGGCGCACTGGGCTTAATTGCCTGTTGTGACATAGCCATATGCCAAGACAATGCACAGTTTTGTTTAAGCGAAGTAAAACTTGGCCTCATTCCAGCTGTAATCAGCCCGTATGTGATCAGAGCCATTGGCGAGCGCGCTGCACGTCGTTATTTTTTAACCGCTGAGATTTTTGATGCCCACACAGCCAAGCAATTAGGCTTAATTCATCAAGTAACCGGTAAACTTGAATGCGCGCTTGATCAACTACTCGAAACACTGATCAACAACGGCCCTGTCGCGGTTCGCGCAGCAAAACAATTGATCAACGATGTAGCTGGCCATGATATTAATGAACAAATCATAAATTTAACCGCAGAGCGTATCGCCAAAATTCGCGTATCTGAAGAAGGTCAAGAAGGGTTATCTGCCTTTTTTGAAAAACGCCCACCAAATTGGCAAAAATAGGGATCACCATGAGCACACAATCATTACAAAAAATTCTTATTGCTAATCGCGGCGAAATTGCCTGTCGGGTTATGCGTACCGCAAAGCAAATGGGCTTAACCACTGTGGCGGTTTACTCTGATGCAGATAAAAATTCACAACATGTAAAACTCGCCGATGAAGCCTACCATATTGGCGCAGCGCCGAGTAAAGACTCCTATTTGGTAGCTGATAAAATTATCCAAGTAGCACTGGATGCAGGTGCTGATTGCATTCACCCTGGTTACGGCTTTTTATCTGAGAACAGTGAATTTGCAAAGGCCTGTGAAGCCAATAATATTGCGTTTATAGGCCCACCAGCGAGCAGTATCGAAGCAATGGGCTCAAAAACCCGCGCCAAAGAAATAATGGCAGCCGCGAATGTACCATTAGTACCTGGTTATTATGGTGACAAACAAGATCCTGCGTTTTTACAAGCTGAAGCTGAAAAAATTGGTTACCCAGTGCTTATCAAAGCAGCCTTTGGTGGCGGTGGTAAAGGCATGCGCGTGGTTGAACATGCAAAAGACTTTATCAGTGCTCTACAAGGTGCACAGCGTGAGGCAATCGCCGGTTTTGGTAACGACTTAGTACTACTTGAGCGCTATGTTAATAAACCACGCCATGTTGAAGTGCAAGTGTTTGCTGATAATCACGGTAACTGTGTGTACTTAGGTGATCGTGATTGTTCATTACAACGCCGCCATCAAAAGGTGATTGAAGAAGCCCCCGCGCCTGGTTTATCTGACGAACTACGCAAAGAAATGGGCGAAGCCGCAGTACGCTGTGCACTTGCGATCAATTACCGAGGTGCAGGCACGGTTGAGTTTTTACTGTGTGGCGATGAATTCTTCTTTATGGAAATGAACACCTGGCTGCAAGTTGAGCACCCTGTTACTGAAATGGTGACTGGTGTCGATTTAGTTAATTGGCAAATTAACGTCGCCGCAGGTAACCCATTACCCATGCAACAAAGTGATATCCAATTACAGGGCCACAGCTTTGAAGCGCGTATTTACGCCGAAGATCCAAGCAATGACTTTATTCCTTGCTCTGGTACCATCAATGGCTTGTATATACCAGTTCAATCTGAGTATGTACGCATTGATACTGGGATCATGCAAGGGGATGAGATCAGTCCATTTTACGATCCTATGATCGCTAAATTGATCGTTCATGATGACTCGCGCGAGCAAGCTTTAGCACGATTAAGCACAGCCCTTGAACAATTTCATTTAGCGGGCTTTAGTTGTAATGTGAGCTTCTTACACACCCTTGCTAACCATGCAACCTTTAAGCAAGGCGCTCCTGATACTCACTTTATTGAAGAGCAAGGCGATGCGTTGCTTAAAGTTAATCAACAACACGCTGTTAGCAGCCGCATTATAGCTGCATTTAGCTATTTAACTGGGCTTAATCGTCAAGGAACTCAGAACGCATGGGACAGTCTAGCTGGTTTTAAACTCAATGCAGAAGCAACAATCAAGGTGCCATTCGTTGATAATGCGATCACTGCAACAGCTCATCAAGCGGGGTACACAGTCCGCATCGATGAGGTTGACTATACAACCTCTGGCAGTATCGACAATAACCTGTGTAGTGTATTTATCAATGGCAATAAACATATCGCCCATGTGGTTACTGCAGACAATAGCATCACAGTAATGTACAAGGCATTGCAAACTACCTTTGATATTTTTGATAAACACTATATCAGTGATCACGAAAGCGATGCCCTACCGCTTGCAGCACCACTTAATGGTACCGTTGTAAAACACCTTATTGACGTTGGCAGCACCATCACAAAAGGTGATGCTGTGGTGATCATAGAAGCAATGAAAATGGAATATACGCTTACCGCCCCCCATGATGGTGTATTGCAAAGCTATTGTTTTGCAGAAGGTGCTCTGGTGAGTCATGGTGCCCTATTAGCAATTGTCAGCGATGAGAGCGCAGCAGATGAATAGTACACTACCAAGTCATGTTCGCATTGTTGAAGTTGGTGCCCGTGATGGCTTACAAAACGAGCGTGCAGTAACTACCCAAGATAAGGTAACCTTAATTAACGCTCTTGCTGATGCAGGTGTTAAAGACATTGAAGCAGGCGCATTTGTATCACCGAAATGGGTGCCACAAATGGCCGATTCCAGCAATGTGATCAGTGCGCTTGATTTACCTACGACTAATTTAACGGCACTTACGCCTAACTTAAAAGGTGCAGAAGCAGCCCATGCTGTAGGTATTAAAGAATTTGCTATTTTTACCGCTGCCAGTGAAGCCTTTTGTCAGAAGAATATTAACTGCTCAATTGACCAAAGCATAGCCCGCTTTACTGATGTAATGGCCTTTGCTAAATCACATAATATTCGTGTTCGTGGTTATGTTAGTTGTGTGCTTGGCTGCCCATACGAAGGCGATATCGATCCGCAGCTCGTACTACAAGTATGTCAAAAGTTATTAGACCTTGGTTGTTACGAAGTAAGCCTAGGTGACACTATTGGCGTAGGTACCGCAAAAAAGGTCGATGAGCTGTTGGACGTGCTACTAGCTGAAATTGATAAGTCATTGTTAGCTGTTCATTTTCACGACACTTATGGTCAAGCGCTCACAAATATTTACACTGCCTTAAAGCGAGGTATAGCAACGGTTGACAGTGCGGTTGCAGGCCTTGGTGGCTGCCCTTATGCAAAGGGTGCGTCAGGAAATGTTGCCACTGAAGATGTAGTTTACTTACTACAAGGACTTGGCATAGAGCATGGAATTGATTTAGAAAGACTGGCTAAAGCTGGTTGGGCAATTTGCACGGCATTAAATAAACAACCTGTGAGCAAGGTATCCTTGGCACTTAAAAATCAAACTACTGATCAATAGTCTATATTTAGCCTTAAATTAGTAGTCATATAATTACAAATAAGGAGTGGGCCCATGGCCGGTTTCGATAAAGTGGTTTCAAGTTATGAAGCTGCAATGGAAGGCTTAAAAGATGGCGATACCATTATCGCTGGTGGTTTTGGTTTATGCGGTATCCCTGAGGGATTGATCAGCGAAATCAAACGTAAACAAACCAAAGAACTTACTGTGGTATCGAATAACTGCGGTGTAGATGATTTTGGTTTAGGTATTTTATTGCACGACAAGCAAATTAAAAAAATTATTGCCTCCTACGTGGGTGAAAATGCCCTATTCGAACAGCAATTGTTGAGCGGCGAAATTGATGTCGAGCTTACTCCGCAAGGTACACTGGCTGAAAAAATGCGTGCCGGTGGTGCTGGCATTCCTGCTTTTTATACAGCGACAGGTTACGGTACGCCTGTGGCAGAAGGTAAAGATGTAAAAGAATTTAACGGACGCCCTTATATCTTAGAAGAATCAATCACTGGTGAGTTTGCCATTGTGAAAGCATGGAAAGCGGACCGTTATGGTAATTTAGTGTTTCGTCATACCGCCATGAACTTTAATCCAATGGCCGCAACAGCAGGTAAAATTACCGTTGCCGAAGTAGAAGAAATTGTTGAACCGGGTGAATTAGAACCAAGCCAAATTCACACCCCTGGTATTTTTGTTAATCGCGTGATCAAAGGTAACTTTGAAAAACGCATTGAACGTGTAACCACTCGCGATTAAGGAGCAATAATTATGGCATTATCACGTGAACAAGTCGCAATGCGCGTTGCACAAGAACTACAAGACGGTTATTACGTTAACCTCGGTATCGGTATTCCTACGTTAGTGGCAAACTACGTACCTGATAACATTGAGGTGATGTTACAGTCTGAAAATGGCTTACTAGGCATGGGGCAATACCCTACTAAAGCAGAGCTTGATGCAGATATGATAAACGCGGGTAAAGAAACCGTGACAGCAGCTAAAGGCGCAGCCATATTTAATAGTGCAGATAGTTTTGCAATGATCCGTGGAGGTCATGTAGACTTAACTGTTCTAGGTGCATTTGAAGTTGACCAAAACGGTAGTATCGCATCGTGGATGATCCCTAAAAAGTTGATCAAAGGCATGGGCGGCGCGATGGACCTTGTCGCTGGTGCAAAAAATATTATCGTTACTATGACCCATGCAAGTAAACATGGTGACTCGAAACTGCTAGAAAGTTGCTCTTTACCTTTAACTGGTGTTAACTGTGTGAAGAAAATAGTAACAGATTTAGCCGTGTTAGAAGTCAAAGACGGCGCATTTCATCTTTTAGAACGCGCACCGGGCGTGTCAGTTGATGAAATTATTAGTAAAACAGCAGGTAAATTACTTGTTGATGGTGAAATCCCTGAGATGGTTTTTTAATTTAACGCTCAGGTCCACCCTGTACCGACCTCATTCCCAGTGCCAATGGCGCTGAGTTACCCAAAATCCCTCGCAAGAGGGATTTTTTTATCCATGCTTATCAATCCATCAAATAGACTCTCGTAACATCTATTTTCTTACCTGAAATTATTACAATATTCTCATCTTCTCGATATGACAATTTACCTAGTTCTTCATACCTCCAACGCCCCCAATCATTTAAATCACTTTGCCATCCTGCCCATACAATTTCCTTATCAGTAACATTACAAACATATTGCCAATTAGTCATATCAGAGTTTCTAGTATATTCAACATAGGTATGATTACCATGCTGATTGTATGCAGAAACATGAGTAAATGGTTTATGAAAAACTGTTCCTATATAAGCTCTACAGAGTCTTGATTTATCTTCAGCTGAGTAAAATTCACTTTCTTCTTTATCTGGGGCTAAAACAGCAATAACTAACAAGAATATAAAAACTATAACGGCTTTATTGAAGTGTTTATTTTGCGGAATAGTTACTAATGGAAAATTATTGTGAGTGCTCTTAGGCTCACTAGTACAAGAGGCTTTAAATGTAATTACTTCCTTTAAGCTAAGGCCACAATTAAAGCAAAACTTATTAGAATCTTGGTTTTCCTTTCCACAATTTGTACAAAACATTATCAGTAAATCCTTTTTCATTTTTCTACTATTATTGTGTTTTGTTACATTAATGTCTAATCAAGATTGGTTGTGCTTCATATCTCCACTTTATTTTTGTACACAAATAGGTATTATTACGTCACACAATTACACTAAAATTGCCCCTTCAAAGTTCATTACAAGAGTTGCATCCCTCGCAAGAGGGATTTTTTTGGCTGCACCAATTTGTCACACAAATAGCGTATAATGCCCCATGATTGTGAAAATCACTGAAATTGCTTAAACATATAATTTAATAAGCAACGGAAATAACTTAATATATTAGCTATTTAAATACTTATAGCAGATTAAACAATCCAATAAAGTCTATTTATTAGGCATTCTGGCAAATATTACCTATTCCCATACTTTAAGCAGAGGTTTTTTGCAAATTGGGATAATAATTGCTTAACTAACGTTATTGAGAATTACTAGCAACGACTATGCAAACACCTATCAGAGGATTGCGTTCATTTTGTTTTGCGGCAAGAACGCTAAGCTTTAAAGAAGCCGCCAATCAGCTTTATTTGACTCCATCTGCTGTTAGTCATCAAATAAAGCAACTAGAAGAACAGTTAGGGATTGAGTTGTTTGAGCGCCAAACACGCTCAATTAGACTCACAGCTGCGGGGAAAAACTTTTATGACTCGGTATCACCACTTATAAAAGCACTCGAAAAAACCATTAACGAATTTAGTCAGCTGCAAGAAAATATAACCATCAGCATTACTTTGCCAGAGTTTTTTGCCAGTGAGTTATTAATGCCGAAACTGAGCGAGTGGACTGTTGAGCACCCTAAAACCAATTTACAACTAAACACCATGAAAACGCGTAAAGAGTTAACTAAACAAAGTGATTTATCTATTGTGCTGTCGTCTTCGAAGCCAATTGAAGGCGTTGTCCACGAGCTGTTTTCATTACAATACACACCGGCTTGTAATAAAGAAAATTGGCAACAGTGGCACAAAAAGCCACTTGAAGCATTACAACAAGTGCCGTTAATTTTGCACAAAGCGCGTCCTTGGGCTTGGCATCAATGGGCTGAACATGCAGGCCTTGATGACTTTTCACCCAAGCAAATTATACAAGTAGATAGTATGTTTGGTGTTGCCCGTGCAGCGCAACAAGGTATGGGTATAGCGCTAATTCCTTTGCCTATTAGTCAAACATGGTTTGACGAAGGCTGGTTGTGCAACTTTACTGATGAACCATTAGTAACCAAGGATAAATACTATTTAGTACAGCACTACCCTGGCGAGGCAAATGCACAGCTTGAGCTATTTATAAAATGGCTGCTAGACACATTTAAACACTTAAAATAAAGCCAATAACAGTGATGATCCGACATTAATTGTACTCTTATAATTTGATATACAACTCATTAAATACGATAAACCCAGCTCAATGGGTTTATCGTAAAAATAGTTTATTTTGAAGCCTTACTCTGCAATTTCCTCAGCCATTATTCTAAACTGTTAGGTGTCTTTGCGAGCGACAAAATCTAACACAGTTGCATTGATACAATAACGATCTTCACCTTTTGGGCCTTCTCCTGGGAACAAATGCCCTAAATGAATACCCGTAGATTTAGATTTAATTTCAATACGTTGCATACCGTAACTATTGTCTTCATGCATGGTCACACTGTCTTTGATGGGGTGAGTAAATGACAGCCACCCGGTGCCCGATTTGAACCGATCCCGAGTATCAAACAGTGGTACACCACTGAGTTTGTCTATAAAAATACCGTCCGGGGTATTTTTAAAAATATCGTACTGTTTACAAAACGGACTATCTGTACGGGCCTTAAATGCCACTGTATATGCTTCACTATCCCCTAATTTAAATGCGCCAAGTGCTTTATAAAACTCTTCGCTAGACACATAACCTTGGCGACCATAAACCTCTTTACCATCTTCTAAAAATAAGATTGTTGGGGTGGCCCACGTCGCTGATTTAATCGTTAAACCATCAAGTTGATCGGCTTTACGATAAGTGACGGCAATGGTTCCTTGATAATCATTTAACACATCTTTTTTGAGTTTTTCACAATAAGGGCAGTAATCTCGTGAATCAATGATCACTATCTGCTTTCCTGCGAGTAAAGCCGTATTATCAACTTTATCATCACTGCGTTTTTCAAAAACAACGCCTGTTGAATGATCAGGGCAATAGCCATTAGGATTTTTAACTAAGTAGTCTTGGTGATATTCCTCAGCCGGAAAAAATACCGTTAATGGTTTTATAATGGTTTTTATAGAGCCATAACCAGCTTGGGTTAGTTTATCTTGATACTGCTGTTTTAATTCTTCAGCCAGTGCAGCTTGTTGCTCAGTAGTAGTTAAAATAATTGAACGGTACTGCGTGCCAATATCATTTCCTTGGCGATTTTTTTGCGTTGGATCATGACTTTCAAAATAACTTTTTAATAACGTTGCAGCACTGATTATATTGCTATTGTAAGTAACCTGAACAACTTCAGCGTAATTATTTTCATCGAACTTGCGCGATGATTGGGTAATATTACGATAAGTTGCTTTAAAACCCTTACCATCGGCATAGCCTGACTTTGCATCAATTACACCAGGAAGCGCTTCATAACGTTTTTCTGCCCCCCAAAAGCAACCAGAACCAAGTACCATGGTTTCTAAATGCATTGTTGCTTGAATATCATTATCTTTTTTATTGTTAAGGGAAACACCATAACTTGCCGCACTGAACAAAATTGTTAAAGTGGTTAATTTAAGCCAATTCTTTGCTGCCAACATACTCTACCTCTTTCTATTTGTTGCTTCATTTTAGTAGACCTTGAAGCAGAACATATTATTTCAGGAATGTGGGTTATTTTATCGCTCATTATTGCGGCTTTACCGAATCCGACTTAACCTATGCGAATAAATGAGGTAAAACGTGTTTATTTAATAAAGGTACAAATATGAAAAACCTTATTGCTTTTTCTGCATTATCAATTGCCCTTGCACTTAGTACGCAAAGCCATGCTGCAGAGTTTAATTTTTCTTCCAAGCTTGATAGTAATGCACAAGCATTAGTGTTGTTTTACAGTGAGGATGGGAGCAATACCGCATTTAACTCAATCAATAAAAAGTTCAATGCTCAATTACAGCACGCTATTGAAAATGAAAGTTTTAGTGGCAAATACGCCAGTACTGTTGAATTAATTGCACCTTATAATAGTGACTATAAACGCGTGCTAATTGTTGGTACCGGTAAGCAAGATAAGCTTGATAGAGCGTTAATGACCAAACTAGGTGGTAATATTCATGCGCGATTAATGAGCAGTAAAACAACAACTGCTGCGGTTGCATTCGATGACGTTGAAGGCGTAAACAATAACAGTGTACTTAGTGCTCACTTTGCACACGGTGCAAATTTACGCGACCATCGTTTTGAAAAATATAAACAAAATCCGAACACTCACACTGTCAGTTATCATTTTGACGTTAGTAATTCCAAGCAAACAAAACGTAACTATTCTGAACTTGAAAGCATTCAAGCAGGAGTGTTTTTAGCACGTGATTTAACCTCAGAAGTGGCCAGCGAAATGACTCCTGTTGACTTTGCTAGTGCGGCAAAAGAGCTTGAGTCTCTAGGTGTAGAAATCACTATTTTAGAGCCTAAGCAATTAATAGAACTAGGTATGGGGGCACTTGAAGCTGTCGGGCGTGGCAGCGAACAAGGCGCTCGCTTAGTCGTTGCACATTACAAAGGCTCAAACGCGACCCCTATTGCTCTGGTTGGTAAAGGGATCACCTTTGACTCTGGTGGTTATAGTATCAAAACAGGCGCATCAATTGCGCGTATGAAATCTGATATGGCTGGCGCCGCCGCTGTACTTGGGACTATCAAAGCAATGGCGCTTGCAAAAGCTGACAAAAACATTGTTGCCGTTATGGGTATGGCTGCCAATATGGTGTCGCAATACGCTGTTGCCCCTGGTGATGTGGTTCGCACCGCAGAAGGTTTAAGCGTTGAGATTGTTAATACTGATGCAGAAGGACGCCTAGTATTAAGTGATGCAATGTGGTATGCACGTGAATATTTCAAGCCGGAGATCATGATAGACGTTGCCACCCTTACCGGCTCTAAAATCAAAGCCGTAGGTAACGATTATGCGGCGGTGTTTTCTGATGACGATACGCTTGTTACGCAACTCACTTTAGCTGGAATGCAAGTAAACGAAAACCTATGGCGCTTACCGCTGGGATATAAAGAAACCTTAAGTTCAGACATTGCCGATCTTAAAAACCTAGGCTCAAGTGGCCCCGGAGCAACAACGGCCGCCAGCTTTTTGCAACATTTTGCTGGTGAAACTCGTTGGGTACACATAGATATTGCAGGTAATGCACTAGCAACTAAAGGAAAAGATGAAATTTCACCAGGCGGCACAGGTTATGGTGTGCGCTTGCTCAGTGAGTGGCTGTTAAGTAATTAGCAGTAAGCTATTATAACTTAATGCATTCTACTAACATCATTAGTTGTTATCACAACTGTGGCATTATCAAACACCTACTCTAAGCAATAGTGAGTGATATGCCACAGTTTTTTATAGTCTGACTCACATATCTAGTTTACGTGTATTAGTCCAGAACATTCCATAACCAAACTAATGTGTTTGCGCTACACTGGGTAATGTTAATATTGCAAGGTTGTTAACTAGTCGCATCGCTATAAACATTTCATACGTTATATGCTAGTTTGAGGTATTCAAGAATAATAAATACATTTGGCTATGGATCAACAAACTATCTCTCCAACTATTAGTGTCCTCAGTAATAACAGCATATTGCTTGATGCCACTGCCCTAAACGATGACAGTCTGAGCATTCAAAAAAAATCTGGGCACTAGTGCAACAATGCAACACCAGCGACGCCTTTATAGATGTAGTACCCGCAATGAACTCGCTGACAGTTTATTTAATAGACCCTACTTCGCTTGCTCACTGGCAAGCTCAGTTAGCACTTTGGTGGGCAAATATAAATCCGCACGACTATCAGGGTAAGCATCATAAAATTATTACCCAATACGGTGGTGACTATGGCCCAGATCTAGACTATGTAGCTGAGTATCACAATTTATCGCCACAACAAGTAATTGATATACATAGCCAAGGGCATTATCAAGTATTGTTTTTAGGCTTTCAGCCAGGCTTTGCATATTTGCACGGTCTGAATAGTCAATTACATACTCCGCGCAGAGCACAGCCGCGAACTCGAGTGCCCAAAGGTTCGGTTGCCATTGGCGCTAATCAAACCGCGATTTACCCAGCTGATTCGCCCGGTGGTTGGCATATTATCGGCCACAGTGATTTTGCATTATTTGACAGTGAAAATACTCCACCATGCGCAATACAACCGGGCGATACGCTGCAATTTATTACTAAGGAGTCGGTATTATGATCACCGTAATAAAGCCTGGAATGCAAATGACGATTCAAGATCTCGGCCGTCATGGCTATCGTCATTTAGGAATTGCCCAATCTGGTGCGCTTGACCCTTATGCAATGATCATTGCCAATCGTTTAGTAGGCAATGATGACAATCAAAGTGTTATTGAGATCACTTTAGGCTTAGCGCAATTACAGTTTCAATGTGCCACTGTTATTGCGCTGCATGGCGCTGATATGCAAGCAAAGCTTGATGGAGTAAGTATTTATCCGGCTGGAGTTATCCAGTAGAGCAAGGACAAACACTGACATTTGCCACCGCTCGGCAAGGTTTTCGCAGCTACCTCGCAATTAAAGGCGGCATTGATTGTCATGCAGTGATGAATTCAACAGCCACCGATATTGCAGCAGGTTTTGGTGGCCTAACGGGCGCGCCTTTACAAGCCAATGATCAAGTCCCAATCACGCCATTTGATGGCAATTGGCCGCAACGTGGAGCGATTGCCCCCGCTAAGCGCAGTGTGATCCGCGTCCATTCAGGCCCACATCAACAATTACTATCACAACAATTTAGTGATTTTTTTGCCCAGACGAAATGGCAAGTCAGTCCGCAAAGTAATCGTATGGGAGTAAGGCTCAGTACTGAGCATAATCAATTAATGCATACACATTCATTGCCTTCTTTAGCTGTTAGCCCGGGCTCTATCCAACTAACACCCAGTGGTGAGCCTATCGTATTGCTAAATGATGGCCAAACAACCGGAGGATACCCGCTACTTGGTACTATAATAAGTGCGGATCAACACCAATTTGCACAACTTAAACCTGGTGACTTTGTAATATTTGAATTCGTCAACCTAGCAGCTGCAAATACTGCGCAGCGAAAACTTGACGCTCACCTACAACAATTGACTATTGCACTAAAAAACTTGAGCATCAGATAACCAATCACTAAATAAAAGCTCAGCTTAATAAATAATAATAAACACAGCACAGTGTAGGAACTATGATGTTTGATCTTAATTATTGGCCATTAATTGGCATTCCAGTGGTTGTGCTAGGATTTGCCTTGCGCTTTAACCCACTGATTGTAGTAACCGTTGCTGGCCTTGCAACTGGTTGGGCGGTAAATTTAGATATCCTCACCCTTTTGCAAACCTTTGGCGAGAAGTTTATGAACTCTCGTCAACTGGCCAGCTTTATTCTTATTTTACCCGTTATCGCACTGCTAGAGCGCTATGGTTTACAACAGCATGCGAAAAACTGGATTGCACAAATTCAAAGTGCCACCAGCGCACGTATATTAGCCCTGTATTTTATCGTTCGAGAATGCTCAGCAGCCCTTGGGTTATTAAGCCTTGGCGGTCAAGCACAAACTGTTCGTCCATTATTAGCCCCCATGGCATTAGGTGCCGCGACCAATAAACACGGTGAGCTGCCAAAACCCATAAAAGACATGATCAGCGCCCATGCAGCTGCCGTTGATAATATTGCGATGTTCTTTGGAGAAGACATTTTCATTGCTTTTGGTGCTGTACTATTGATGGATGCCTTCTTAAAGGAAAACGGCATTGCCGGTATTGAACCGCTGCATATTGGTTTATGGGCTATTCCGACCGCCATTGCCGCACTCATTATTCATTTATTTAGATTATCTCGTTTAGAAGCAAAAATAGCTCTGGCTGTTGCTCACTACAAACAGCAGGAAGTGTGATGAGTAAAGTACTAACAACAGATGTAACTAACTCAAACGCTACAATTATCACCATTGAGAACATTTATTTATTAATTGGTCTCGTTGTGATGTTTTTAGTTGTTCGAACGCTGCAAGACAAAAACCATCCAAAAAAGGCTCACCACAGCATTATTTTGGTTGTTATTTGGTAGCAGTTTTTTATTTGGTGATGTATCGATTGCCTTGTTCGGCAAAGCCAACACTTATTTATGGGTTGGTGTGAGCGTAGTATTAATTGCCCTGTTAGCGGGTTTAAACCTAGTAAGCATGGGCAGTTATCAACCACTCACTGAGCAGCAACAAACACAATCGGCCTCTCGCCTAGGCAATAAATTATTTGTTCCCGCATTAATGATACCCGTGATCACGGTATTACTGACTGTTTCTTTTGATGGTATCGCAATTGGTGATTATTACTTACTTGATCAACGTCATTTAACTCTCGCATCGCTCACTATAGCGTGTGTATCTGCGCTACTTATTGGCTGGAAAATTACTGGGGAAATCCGATTGAAGCTGTCACTGAATCCCGTCGGCTGCTAGATTCTATCGGTTGGGCAGCAATACTGCCACAAATGCTAGCAATGCTTGGTGGCGTGTTTATTGTGGCGCAAACAGGAGACTCAATTAAAGAGTTGGTTACTTTATTTATAGCGCCAGAGAATCGTTTTATGCTGGTGGTGCTGTATTGTGTTGGCATGGCGTTATTTACCATGGTGATGGGAAATGCGTTTGCTGCATTTCCGGTAATGACTGCGGGTATTGCTATGCCTTTTTTAATCGAAGGTCATGGCGCCAGCGCCGCACCACTGGTAGCAATTGGGATGTACAGTGGTTACTGTGGAACGTTAATGACGCCAATGGCAGCAAACTTTAATATCATTCCAGCGGCATTACTCGACCTAAAAGACAAATACCATGTTATAAAGGTGCAAATACCTACTGCGCTGGCCTTATTAACGGTCAATATTATTTTAATGTATATGGTGATTTTTAATGACTAAACTGACATCAAGCATGCCCTGCGTATTGATAACTGGGTTTGCACCATTTGGCGGCGAATCGCTCAATCCGTCGTGGCAAGCGGTAAGCAAACTCGACGAACATTTAATCGCTAAGCACCGAGTAATAGCCCTTGAGCTACCGTGTGAGTTTAATACCTCATTAGAGGTGCTTTATAAAGCCATAGAGCAGCATCATCCGGTTCTAGTATTATGTATCGGCCAAGCCGGTGGCCGCAGTGAAATAAGCATAGAGCGTATCGCGATTAATATTGATGATGCCCGAATTAAAGACAACGCAGGAAAGCAACCCATTGATCACCCCGTAGTCAAAAATGCTCCTGCTGCTTATTTTGCAAAATTACCTATCAAACGCATGTTATTAGCACTGCAACAAAGTGAGATCCCAGCCGCCATTTCTAATACAGCGGGTACATATGTGTGTAATCACGTTATGTATGGTCTATTACATCATATCAATGAGCATGAACCACACATCAAAGGGGGCTTTGTGCATATCCCTTATTTACCAAGCCAAGCCGTGCACCATAATGGCGCACCGAGTATGAGCGAAGAAACCGTGCTAAGCGCGTTAAAAGTAATGATCAACGAAGCTATTGTTGCAAAACAAGATGTAAAAGTCGCGGCTGGCACCACCCACTGACCAACTTGGTGCATCAGCGGCCATGCTGGTGCATAAATTATTCTGAAAATATTGTAAAAGCTATGTGACTTAGTTAATTATTTCTGTTAAAACAAACGTGAATGGTTAGGTATTATGACCTAACTAACACACATGATAGGAATGAGGAGTTACTATGTGTTCAATTTTTGGTGTATTAGATATAAAGTCTGATCCCGCTCCATTGCGTACGCAAGCAATTGAAATGTCAAAATTATTACGTCACCGCGGGCCTGATTGGTCTGGTGTATATTCATCTGAGAAAGCGATTTTAGTGCATGAACGTTTAGCCATTGTTGGTGTATCAAGCGGTGCGCAGCCTTTATACAACCCTGAAAAAACTCATATTCTAGCGGTTAATGGCGAAATTTATAATCACAAAGAACTTGCCGCTAACCTTGAAACCGATTTCACTTTTCAAACTCAATCAGATTGTGAAGTTATCTTAGCGTTATACAAACAGAAAGGGCCTGAATTTTTAGATGATCTGAACGGTATTTTTGCTTTTTGTTTATATGACGAAGAACAAGACGCTTATTTAATTGGCCGTGATCATATTGGTATTATTCCACTTTATACTGGCCACGATGAGCACGGTAACTTTTATGTTGCCTCAGAGCTAAAAGCACTTTCACCAATCTGTAAGCATATTGAAGAATTTCCTCCTGGACATTTTTTATGGAGTAAAGATGGTCAATTGCGCCCATATTATGCCCGTGATTGGCAAAGCTTCGATGCAGTTAAAGATAACAGCGCAAAAGCCGAAGACGTCAAAGATGCACTTGAAGCCGCCGTTAAACGTCAGCTAATGTGTGACGTACCTTATGGCGTGTTGTTGTCAGGCGGTTTAGATTCATCCGTTATTTCAGCTATTACCCAACGTTTTGCAGCAAAACGTATTGAAGATAATGATGAAAGCGATGCATGGTGGCCTAAACTGCACTCTTTCTCGGTTGGCCTTGAGGGCTCCCCAGATCTAGCGGCTGCACAAAAAGTAGCTGATATGATAGGAACTGTTCATCACCCGATTATATTTACGATTCAAGAAGGGATTGATGCCCTGCGTGAAGTTATTTATCACATTGAAACCTACGATGTAACGACGATCCGTGCTTCTACTCCGATGTACTTAATGGCTCGCCAAATCAAAGCGATGGGTATTAAAATGGTGCTCTCTGGTGAAGGCGCTGATGAGCTATTTGGTGGTTACTTGTACTTTCATAAAGCACCAAATGCACAAGAGTTTCATGAAGAATTAAACCGTAAAGTATCTAAACTGCACATGTTTGATTGCTTACGCGCAAATAAATCAATGGCGGCATGGGGTGTAGAAGCCCGCGTTCCCTTCCTTGATAAAGAGTTTGTTGATGTTGCTATGCGTATCAACCCTGAAGCTAAAATGTGTAAAGATGGCAAAATTGAAAAGCATATTTTACGTGAAGGCTTTGACGGATACTTACCTGATGAAGTGTTATGGCGTCAAAAAGAGCAGTTTTCGGATGGTGTAGGCTATAGCTGGATTGATACATTAAAAGAATTTGTAAACGAGCAAGTAACCGATCAAGAGCTTGAAAACGCAAAATTTAAATACCCTATTAACACACCTGATTCAAAAGAAGCGTATTACTACCGTACTATTTTTGAATCTCACTTCCCAGGTGATGCAGCCGCTAAATGTGTACCACACGGTAAGTCAGTCGCCTGTTCAACGCCTGAAGCGTTATTATGGGATGCATCATTTCAAAATAATGCCGATCCATCAGGTCGTGCCGCAGGTATTCATAACGACGCCTATGCACAAAAGAAATAATAAGCCCAGTCGCTTATTAAATCTGGCAATAACTCACAGACTGCACAAAGCCCCGCGCTTTGTGCAGTCTTTTGCTATTGAGCAAGTTTTTAACGATACAGCGAGACGCTGTAAAGGTTCGTCTGCGTTAATTGTTATTTATAAAACTGGGTTAACAACTCGACTAATGCAGCGGATTGCAAAAAACACCGCTCAGCCCGCCACCGTATTTTTAAATCAAGCCAATATCAAAAAAAATCGATGCCCTATTCGTTGGTTTAATCACAGCCACGAGATCAGCCGCTGTGGTCATGGGACACTCGCCGCTGCACTGTTTTTAAAAAAATGGCAAGGGTTTAGCCCAAACACCTTTTATACAAAAACAGGGGAAGTATTTGAAACCAGAATACATCAACGCGCACTGCAACTACAATTAACCACCATTGATAGCACCGAGGTACAAACAGAGGTTCTGCTGCAACAAGCCATTCCAGCCTCAATAGTGCAAAGCTATAAAACAGCAGAAATTAACGGCTACAGTACTTTGATGATTAACAGTGATCAGCCTTTAAAAACACTCGCGATAAATACAGCACAATTACAATACTACCCAAATGCAGTGATTGTATTGCAACAACGCCAAACAGCTTATCAAAACACACAGTGGCATTTTCGATATTTTGCTCCTTATTATGGCGTTGATGAAGATAGCGCTACAGGTTCAGCCATCTGCATTATTGCCCCCATAATCAAACAATACACTGAACAAACACATGGCCAGCTTTTCCAAGATTCAGTTGCCGGAGCAACCATTAATTACCGTTTAAAAAACAGTAATGTCATTATCAGTTAAGCCACTAAATTTGACGGTGTATTTTCCAAGCCCTGCATAGTCAATTTCAGTATCAACATCAGTGTCTAACTCAATAACACCACAATATGAGCCTGTTATGAGAATTTGGCCAGCAGCGAGCGTGATCCCACACTTAGCCAGATAATTTATTGCCCAATAGATTGGTGTTTGTGCCAGACCACATGGGTGCTTGCCAAGATAGCTATGACACTGATTATTTTGTGTTATCGCGATAGTAATATGTGCCGCATCATAAGCTGCTTGCTTATTAATTTTAGGACCAAGTAACACCCCTTGGTTACTTAAACCATCCGCTAACTTTGCAAAGTGATTTGCTTGATACGCTGTAGAGAAACGGTTTTGGATCAGCTCAAGTGCCATATGCGTGTCACTCACCGCGTGGTCAATTTCAGCTTCGCTATAGCTGGCCTGCTTTGGCATATTTTGCGCAAACACAAAAGCAATTTCAGGCTCTATCCGTGCCTTGTTTTGTTCAGTATATAATGTGCAGATTTGTGCAAATGATTGCGGCGGCTTTAATATTGGAGCCAAAATAATCGCACCGTTATCAAGTGGTAATAGGCATTTCCAACCAAATACTTGGCCCTTGTTTAATGCAATCATCAATTGTTGAACAGCTAAACTATCTTCAGTGCTTGTTAATGCTAATTGTGGCGGTAAATCTGATTGTGGCGCTGCACTTGTGCGTTGTGCAAATAAATGTGCTGCAATCGTTTTTAATTTAGTAGAACTGTCCACACTAACCTCTTCGTAATAAGGTTTTATAATGGCTACACCAGCAGCCGTAGGTTTAATGTAGTATTTATACTATTAAAAAATCAATTTGCGCAGCATTTTTAGCTAAGTACAGTTAAATAATAAATTATGGACTGTTCATTGTTTAAATTGGCCTTAATAAACACAATGCAAAATACCCCTGCTCGTCTTGCCACGTTTGCTCTAAACGTAATCCAGCTTGGGCGCTAAGTTCAGTAAATGCCTGTAGTGCGTATTTATGGGAGTTTTCTGTATGGATACTCTCACCTTGAGAAAAGCTAAATGATTCGCCATTGACGGTGACTGTTTGATCACAGTTACTGATCAAATGCATTTCAATACGGCTTAGTTTTTCATTAAACCGTGATTGGTGATTAAACTGGCTAAGATCAAAATCAGCATTTAACTCAGCATTAATACGCTGGAGCAAGTTTTTATTAAATGCCGCGGTGACGCCTTGTTTATCGTCATAAGCATCAAGTAATACTTGACGGTCTTTGAGCAAATCAATGCCAATCAATACATAACCGTTAATACCACATAACCGATGGAAATTTTTCATGATCTCAATGGCTTTTAGCGGTGAAAAATTGCCTATTGTTGAGCCTGGAAAATACACGAGGTTCGTTTGGCTATCCAATTGTGTTTCACGGCTTAACTGCTTTACCATTTGGCTATGAGTAAAATCCCCCAACAACGGCGAAATAGCTAACTCAGGAAATAATGGAGATAAATGGGCCAGTGAGTAATTAAGCATTTCATTAGAGATCTCAAATGGCACAAAACTTTTCACATTCACTAAGTGCGCTAACAAATAAGCAATTTTTTTACCTGAGCCACAGCCCGGCTCTATGATTGATAAGTTATCAGGAAGCAACTTGGCAATTGCTTGGCTGTGCTTGGTTAAAATGCTCAGCTCTGTGCGTGTCACGTAGTACTCATCAAGCTCAGTGATCTGCTCAAACAAAGCGGCCCCATTATCATCATAAAAATATTTACAGGGTAGATTCTTTTGTTGCTGTGACAGTCCCGCAATAACATCGTTTAAAAAGCGGTTATCAATGTCGGTTGTCATTAATGTTGTTACTTGGCTCATGCTCAATCCTTAGCGAGTCTAATACCACTGCGCATCCACGCTTGGTGTGGGTAATAGAAATTGCGATAAGTTAGTCTTAAATGATTTTGCGGGGTAAGTTTACAGCCACCGCGCAGTACCATTTGGTTCGCCATAAATTTACCATTGTATTCCCCTGCCACGCCTGCTATTGGCTTAAAGCCTGGGTACGGTAAATAGGCGCTGTTTGTCCACTGCCAACAGTTGTAGGTCAGCTGGGTGATAGTTTGCGCCGCATTACTGTTAGCAACGCTTTCCCATTCAAATTCGGTTGGGAGGCGTGCTTGTGAGTAATGTGCAAAAGCGTTTGCTTCGTAAAAGGTAACATGGCTTAGCGGCTCATTTAGCGCCAAAGGCTGTAATCCAGCTAATGTAAATTCAAACCACTCATTATTTACTTTATGCCAATAGAGTGGCGCAGTTTGCCGAGCATTATTTATCTGCGCCCAACCGTCACTGAGCCAATGCTCTGGGTTTTGGTAACCACCATCTTGTATAAACGCTAAATACTCAGCATTGGTAGTTAGCCGGTTAGCAAATTTAAATGGCTGAATAAGCACTTGATGAGTTGGCCGTTCATTGTCGTAGCTGAACGTTTGCTCAGTTGCACCAATATGTGCAGTATGCTTTGAGAATGCCACAAAGCTAAGAGGACTGGCTTGCGTAACAGGATTTTCTATACGGTTGTTGTTAGTGTCACAATAAGCAGGAAACAACGGATTAACTGAAAAGTTATATTGAATGTCCATCAGCATTAGTTCTTGGTGCTGTTGTTCATGGTTAAGTCCTAATTCAATAACTTGCTTTATTGACTCGCTACACGGTGCACTCAGTAATTCAATCACCGCCTAGGTCAACATATTCTCTATAGGTAATCACGTCATCTAAACTAGGCCGCGATAAACTCCCTCTGCAGGCACGCTTAAATTGTTCACCTATACCGTTATAATATGAGTTAAATAAAGTTTTAAAGTTAGGATTAAATACTGTGTAGTGAGAGCTATGTGCAATTAGTAAAAAAGTTTCAAAGAACCACGTTGTGTGCGCAAGGTGCCATTTACTAGGGCTTACATCTGCCATAGCTTGTAATTGGCAGTCTTCTGCTGATAACGAGTTTATTAACGTCACGCTTTGATGTCGAACACGCTGGTAATGATGGACTAACTGATGCTCATCAGCCGTGTTTTTAGTGTTCTCTTTGCCATGGTTACTCATAGTAATGACTAAATTCCTTATCACAACTTAACAATGATATAGCTCACCTAATGTTAAATCATATTCATATTACGCTTTCATTACTGCGACTATAAAACGTCAATCTCGTGCAGCTGCCTCTTACAACTACAAAAAATAATAGTTCAATTAACCACAAAAAACAGCCACGATTACTTTAACAATCAAACTAATTTTTGACCTTTTGCGAATTATGTAGTTTTATATAAAAACATAAAAATGGTTGCAATGGCCATATAAGCCGCTATTTAACTACAAAATCATTTACATTTGGTATTTAACTCATACACTAGTAGCTGTATGATCATCTTTTAAATTAGTTAGTCTTCAAATAAATTTAAGTATCAATTATTACCTAACCTGAACTTTGCTTTAAAAATTTACTAACGTAGTGATTTATTATCCAAAGCTCAGGTTACTTAGACTAATTAAATTAGGTATGTTGCTGGTAACAAGCAGCTTGTTAGGACAACAAAAGAGGTATTGCATGAGCGAAAATCATGACAAATATAGTATCGACAATACGGATTACACCGTAGGTCAGGATAACGTGCAAAAATGGGGGTTTGATATACACAACCCTGTTTTTGGCATCAGCGCGGGCCTGATTGTCATCTTTTTAATCGCCATTCTCGCTACCGATCCACAAACTGCAAAAGCAGCACTTGATGGTGTGAAACTCGATATAATTAATAATTTTGATGCCTTGTTTATGTGGGCTGCAAACTTCTTCGTTATTTTTTGTTTAGCACTGATTGTTTCTCCTTACGGAAAGATCCGTTTAGGAGGCAGTGATGCTAAGCCTTCATATACTCGTGTTTCATGGCTCGCTATGTTATTCGCCGCAGGCATGGGTATTGGCTTAATGTTTTGGGGGGTAGCTGAACCGGTTGCATATTTTACTGGTTGGTATGAAACACCACTGAATGTAACAGCCAACACCCCAGAAGCTGCAAAACTGGCAATGGGGGCAACTATGTTCCATTGGGGCCTGCACCCTTGGGCTATTTATGCTGTAGTTGGCTTATCACTATCATTCTTTACATATAACAAAGGTTTACCACTGTCTATCCGGTCAATTTTTTACCCTATATTGGGCGATAAAGCATGGGGCTGGCCTGGTCATATCATTGATATTTTAGCAGTACTGGCAACTTTATTTGGCTTGGCAACATCATTGGGGTTAGGCGCTCAGCAAGCGTCTGCGGGGATAAACCACGTGTTTGGTCTCGAAGGTGGCATTGGCTCACAAATACTCGTTATTGTTGGCGTTACCCTACTGGCTATTATTTCTGTTGTGCGTGGTATCGATGGCGGTGTAAAACTCCTTAGTAATATCAACATGCTAATTGCTTTTGCCCTTTTGGTATTTGTTTGCTTAGTTGGCTTTGCTGTTGCGATGGGTAATATTCCTACCACCTTTATGGGTTATGTAGAAAATATCATTCCATTAAGTAATCCACATGGCCGTGAAGACGAAACATGGATGCATGGCTGGACTGTATTTTACTGGGCTTGGTGGATTTCGTGGTCACCGTTTGTAGGCATGTTTATCGCTCGCGTATCACGCGGTCGTACTATCCGTGAATTTTTGATTGCGGTATTACTTATTCCAACATTGGTTACAGTATTATGGATGTCAATTTACGGCGGTATCGCAATTGATCAAGTAGTCAATGGTGTTGGCGCACTTGGCCTAAATGGTTTAACCGATGTCCCTATGGCTATGTTTCAAATGCTAGATGAATTACCTATGTCTAATATTTTGTCTGTAATTGCTGTGCTATTAGTTTTAGTGTTTTTTATCACTTCATCTGATTCAGGGTCATTAGTAATAGACTCTATCACTGCTGGCGGGAAAATTGATGCGCCAGTACCACAACGCATATTTTGGGCATCTATTGAAGGTGCTATCGCAGCCGCGCTACTGTGGATTGGTGGTACACAAGCAATCGAAGCACTGCAAGCAGGTGCGGTCTCTACCGGCTTACCATTTACAATCGTCTTGCTGTTTATGTGTTTAAGCCTTATTTTAGGTCTTAGAACTGAGCCGTTACCGGCTAAATAAACGCTATTTAAAACCACAAACGCCGCAAATTTGCGGCGTTTTTTATTTAAGCTTGTTAGCCAAAGTTCAGGTTAAGAAATTTTTAACTCCATAATTGCGAGATCGGTGTATCTTCTCGGTAATGGTGACTCAATTGTGCTTGTAACAGTTCAGCCGTTGCTAAAGCGTCAGTTAAAGCGTTATGGTTTTTATACACAGGTAATGAATAGCGCTGGCGACAATCACCTAATCTAAGCGATCCTAACTTAGAATTAAATAACCAACCTAGCAAACCCTGCCTGGCTTTTAAGGCTTTTCGTTCAATTTCCATGGTATCAACCAAAGCAAAGTTGATCCCCTCGTTAAGCCTAAGTAACAGTGCAGTATTTAAGAAGTGCCGCTCAATCGCGCCATAGTGTACAACAACCACTTTACCACTGAGTGCTTGCAATAATGGCTCAATAATATGATTAAAATCCGGTGCATCGTCAATTTCTGAATGCGTTATGCCATGTATTACAATGGATCCCTCGTTGAAATTACGCCTAGGGCGCACCACCCAATGGCGACTATCTTTGCAATATATACGCTGTAAATTAAAAGGAATTAAACCAACGCTGACAATATCATCACTGGTGCTATCTAAACCGGTTGTTTCAAAGTCCATTGCAACAAATGGCACATCTTTAATTGCTGCGAATTTATCGCTAAAAGCAGCTCCATAAAAACGTTTGATAGTGTCATTTTGAGCGCCGCTTAATAAATTTTTATAGCGTGTTGCCCAGTCAATCATTGCTTGCTTTTTGAAAGCCATAAATTACTTTACCACAGAGTTTGCTGAGTAACTAAATTTCAAATAGCTTTGTGCTTTTTCTAAAATTGCAAAAGCTTCTTTTAAGTTACGCTGCTCAAAAGGCGATAATAAATGAGGGTCTAAATCGTTGTCGGGTTCTTCCCCCTGTTCAATTTGCCATGCTTGGTGACGGATCCGCATCATGGCAATATATTCTAGCGCATCTCGCAAATCTTGTGCTTTGCCTTGCGGTAGGAGCTTGGCTTCAATAATATCTTCTAAGCGTTCGAACGAGTTTTGCTTACGTGATCCAACCGCCAATGCGTGAACACGAATAACATCTGAAAGCGGCGCTGTGCCTCTGCGCTTTAAATTCATAGAACGTTTATGCTGACCGTTGTGCTCCATAACAAAGCCTTTAAAAAACCCCAATGGTGGGGTTCTGTTGCGAGCATTTGCAGCCATATTAGCTAAAAATACGCGATTAACTTTGCTTTGTTTGGCAATAAATATTTTAAGCTCATCGGCCCATTTGGTTTTACCCCACACCCCGTCTAAATCAAAAAATATGGAGCTATTTAGTAAGGCTTGCGGTTTAGGCAGCTCTATCCACTGAGTAAATTGCTCAAACCATTGTGCACGTGTTTTTCGCCATTTTTTAAATGACGCCATTATTTCGCCATCACAATAGGTATAACCGCATTGAGCTAAACCATCACAAACAAAATCGGCAATATTTTGAAAATACGTATCATGAAGTTCATCATCATAATCATCATCTAGAATGAGCGCGTTATCTTGATCAGTAACAATGAGTTGCTCATCCCGCGCCATTGAACCTAATGCGATAAAACAGTATGCAACCGGCGGCGGCCCATACTTTTCTTCGGCTAATACCAGTAACCTTTGTTTAAAAGTGCGGCCAATCACAGCCATTGCCGTGCCAATCATATGCGAGTTTGCATCTTCATTTACCATTCGTACAAACACATTCGGCAGCTGGCGTGCATAGTGTGTTAAATCTTCAATTGATTGCTGCGCAAGTATTCCACGTACCAATAGCAAGCTGCTTTGTGATTCATAGCGTAAAATATCAGAAAGAGAAATAACCCCAATTGGACGGCGTTTTTGGACCACCGGTAAGTGATGTAAGTTATCACGTAGCATCGCAAGTACAGCTTCGAAAACATAGGCATTGGCATCTAATAAAACCAAGTTTGTAGACATTATTGTATGCGCGGGTGTGTCAAATGCCAGCCCATGAGCAATGACTTTGGTACGTAAATCTTTGTCTGTGATAATACCAACAACTTGACCATCATCTTCCTCTGGGTCGTCGTTAATAGGTTTGGTACTATCAGTAACTAAAACCGATGACACCGATTCATCAGTCATAAGCTGGGCAACTTGTTGCACCGTTGAATCAGTATTAACTGTTACCACATCACGGTGGATCAGCGATTTTACTTTTGCCGTGGTTAAATCATTACCATCGGCTTGTTCAACAATTGCCTGATGTAAACGAACATTACCATCCGTTTCAAAATAGTCAGCAAATGAATCAAATTCGTCGCAATAGCGGTTAAATAGTTCAACATTAATGCAATACACTAGCGTATCTTCAAGTGCTTTAGCTGGAAAGCGAACCTTGCGATTCATCAGTAAACCCATCTGCCCAAATATACCGGCAGTAGTTAAACGATTATCCAGTTCCCCATTACGTCGATACATTTCAACAGAGCCGCTTCTGATCACATAAAGATCGGCTATATCTTGACCAAATAATAAAATATCGGTGTGCGCTCTAAAGTAGGCGACTTCAACCTGTTGCGCGAGCTCATTGATTGCTTTACTCGGTAGGCTGTCAAAAGGCGGGTGTTGTGCTAAAAACTGCGCGATTTCTACTTGTTCGGCTTGCATAAAAAAACCTGTTGGGGATAGCTTTCCCAAGTGTGAGCCTAATTAACTTATTTTTCAAAGATAAATAGTTAATTAGGCTATTTTATTTGTGATTTACTCTACCTTATCAAGCTCCTGCGCAAGTTGCTTACTTTCATCACCACGAGGGGTAGTAAAGCGCGCTAAGCCCAAGTAAATTACCGGTGTTAAGTACAACGTAAATAGCACCGCTAAAGACAAGCCACCAAACACGACCCAGCCAATGGCATTGCGAGCCTCAGCTCCCGCCCCGGTTGATAATATCAGCGGCAGTGCACCTAGTAAGGTTGATATCAAGGTCATAGTAATTGGTCTTAAACGTACTAATGCTGCTTGCTCTACAGCTTTACGAACTGTTAAACCTTGGTCGCGCAATTGGTCAGCAAATTCAACTAACAAAATCGCGTTTTTCGCGATTAAACCAATTAACATCACCAAACCTATTTGCGAGTAAATATTTAACGAAGTACCAGTTAAATACAGTGCTAAAATTGCTGATGTAATACCAAACGGTACTGTTACCATCACCACCACAGCACTATTAACATTTTCAAACTGTGCGGCTAATACTAAAAATACGATTAAAAATGCCAGTATGTAAGTGATAAATACTTCATTAGAAGTTTCTTCAAAGGTTAATGCTTCACCTTTAAATGCCAAGCTAATGCCACTTGGTAGCGTTTGCTCTGAAATATCACGTAATTGCGATACCAGCTGTGCAATACTCATGTCCGCCGGCAGTTCCATATCAAGCTCGATGGCACGACGCTGTGCGTGGCGTTCAAGCTCGGCGGCAACACCTTCTTCTGTAATGGTTGCAACGCTACTCAGTGGTACTAACTGACCGTTATTTGCACTGATATATAAATTAGCGAGATCACTGGGATCTTTAATGGTTTGATTTTGTGCTTGCAGAATAATCGGTACCGATTGGTCACCAATATTTAAATCTGCAATATCATCGCCATTTATCGCAGCACGTAAGGTGATTGATATATCACTCAGTGACACCCCTAATTCCTCTGCACGGCGTCTATCAATATTAACGCGCAATTGCGGCTGTGATGGCTGATATGAAATACGCACGTTGTCAATCGACGGGATAGTCTGCTCAACCTGTGCAGCAAAATCTTGTGCGGCCTTATAAATCTGCAGGTAATCTTGCCCTAATAGTGCCAGCTCAATACCGCCACCTTGACCGCGTAAATTTAAACTATTTGACCCAGACGGATAACCTGCCGCCCCAGGAATATTACCCAGCGGACCGCGAATTTTATTAATGATCTCTTGCTGTGAAAAATGACGCTCATCCCAGTGTTTTAAAGGCACAGTAATAAACACAATATTTGGATCCCACTGCCCTACAACAGTATAAATAGATTCAATTTCGCCGCTTTGCACATACGGCAGCAAAATATCTTCCATTTGCATTGCTTGACGGTCCATAAAATTCAAACCAACACCGTCAGGGCCCCGAGCAAAGATACGTATTTTTCCGCGATCTTCTGAAGGCAGTAATTCATTATCTAAATTGAGATACAAAGCACCCGAACCCGCAGCGACTAATATACTAGCTATAAACGTAAGCCACGCATGATCAAGCACCCAATGAATGGTTTTAGTATAAATATTAGCAAGCCAATGACCTATTTTAGCAAATGGGTGTTTACCACCTTGTTTGAGTTTTAGCTTTGAGGTGAGCGCTGGCACTAGTGAAAGCGCAACAAAGCTTGAAATGATCACCGCTCCCGCAAGTACCCCACCAAACTCCCTAAATAATCGCCCTGCTGTTGAGGGTAAAAAAGCGATAGGAACAAATACCGCCGCTAACACCGCTGTCGTTGCGACAACAGCAAAAAACACTTCTCGCGTGCCAATTACCGCAGCAGCACGGCGGCCAAGGCCTAAACCGCGTTGACGTTGAATGTTTTCGCTGACCACAATCGCATCATCAACAATCAACCCCGTTGCTAACACTAATGCCAGCAAAGTAAGTATATTGATTGAAAAACCCAGTGCCCATATCAACGCTAATGAACCAACCAAGGCAACAGGAATTGCAAATGCAGGCACTAAAGTCGCGCGCCAAGAGCCGATAAATACCCATAATGTAATGATCACCAGCAGCACAGTTAGCACCAGTGAGTAAATCACCTCATCAACTGAGCTCCTGATAAATTGTGCATCATCAGAAGTTAAAGTAAATTTCAGCTCCGGAAAACGCGTTTGCATTTTTGCTAATAAACTTAATACTTCGTCAGATATTTCAATGGTATTTGACTGTGCTTGACGTATAACTTCCATGCCAATCACTGGCTGGCCGTTTAAGCGCACCATAGAGCGAGGATCCGCAGGACCAAAATACACCGCCGCAATATCACCAATACGCGTACCATCACGAATAATAATATCGGCCACTTGCTCAGCGGTAACTGAGGTTGCATCTGCGCGCACTATAATTTGTTGATCCGTCGATTTCAAACTACCTGCCGGTACATCAAATGGCGCTTGGCGCAGTACTTGGGCTACATCAGGAACGGTTAAATTAAAACTGGTTAATTTAAGTGGATCAAGACGCACCCGTAAAACACGTTTTCGGTCACCATTTAAACGTACATCGGCCACACCTGGAATGGTTAAAAACTGCGGTGCTAAATCAACCTCAACCAGTTCAGTCAACGCTTCAAGGGCTATGGTATCGCTTGATACGGTTAGCGATACAACCGCCTCAGCATCATTATCAGCCTTGATAATAGAAACGCGCTCAACTTCTTCAGGCAACTCACGTTGTACACGTGCTACCGACTCACGGGTTTCATTCGCAGCATCATCAAGGTCAACACCAGCACGAAACTCAACAACAATCCGTGCGTTACCTTCTTCACTTTGTGCGCGAATAGTTTTTACACCACTTACGCGGGCTACCGCCCCTTCAAGTTTACTGGTTACTTCGGTATCAACAGTCTCTGGGGAGCCACCAGGAAATGAAGCCGACACCGTGATCCTTGGCGTATCAACATCAGGCAGTTCACGAACTTCAACCCCGGCAATGGCCGCAATACCCGCAATAATGATCAGTAAATTAAGTACTACAATAAGCACTGGGCGGCGAATGGCCATTGAAGGGAGATCTTGCATCATAGGTTGTTGTTTCATACCTACTCCTGCGCTGCTGCAAGCGGCTTGATATAATTAAGCTCTTGCGCTGGGCGTAAACGTTGTACGCCTTCAACTACCAAAATATCGCCTTCGTTTAAAGGCCCAGATACGAGCAAACGACCCGCTAAACGTTGCTGAATTTTAACATCAACGCGAGTTGCCTTTTGCTCAACACTTTTCCATACATAGGGGCCAGTTGCCCCCATAAAAGCGCAGCTTCAGGCACTGCAACTAAACTCTGCCCTAATACCTCAATATGTACTCTAAAACTCATACCCGGTAAAAATTGTGCTTGTGCATTATCCAGTTTTGCTTTGACACGCAGCGTACGTGTTTGTGGATCAATGCGTGAGTCAAGATAAGCGACTTGCGCATTTATCGCATCGCTTCCTTGCCACGGCATCACAGTCACATTACCGCTAGTTCTAAGCATTGTAATGGCTGACTCTGGTGCATTAAAATTAATGTATAACGAACGAGTATCATCAATACTGGCGATGGCTGTTTGAGTGGTAATTCGATCGCCAACTTCGACATCCGTTAACCCCATGGTGCCACTAAAAGGTGCTCGTACTTGGCGATCTTCTAATTCGGTTTCGGCTTTAGTCACCGCAACCATAGCTAACTCATACACGGTTTTTGCATCATCTAGATCGCTTTTTGGCACCGCGCCTTTAGCATGACTTTGCTGTAAACGTGTTTGTATTCGTTCACTATCTGCAAGTTTTATTTTCGCTTCATTAAGCGCCGCTTTTTGTCTGCGCGAATCGAGCTCTAATAAAATAGCTCCTGCGGTTACCTGATCACCAGGTTTAAAATGCACAGCCGTGACTTTATCCCCCACTGCAGGATAGAGGATAACAGAGCGAATCGCTTCGGCATTACCAACCGCTTGAACTTGCTCTTTTGCACGTTCCATCGCAACAGGTTCAACAATTACGTTAGCAGCAAATGCCGATGGCATTACCGCTGAACAAGTAATAAAAACACTGACTAAAAGAACTCGTAATTTCAAAAAGATCACCTAATTAATTATTATTTCTATTATGGTACGCAGTGTAACAGTGTTTTGATCAATAAAAAGTCTAGTTCGATTAACTGTCAAAACAATACGTTGAAATACCTTTATAGGGGAAAGTAACTATAGCAGTGTATTTAATGCTAAGAGGCTAACTAGCTATAAATACCCTATATATAAACAGCCTAATTGGTCAGAATAAGGTATTGTCTTAAATTTACTCATAATGGTAGTTTGAGCTTTTAGAACTAAAAATTGTTGAATTTACGGGTTAATAAACCCTGAAAGTGGTCAAAAATATCTAGTTTATTGCTAAGTACTTTTGAGTAAGTGGGCAAACAGGTATAGTGTGCAACAATAGTTTTTATTAGGGTCCACTCTGCTAGTTTATATTTAAAAGGACAATTATGTTTAAGCAAAAATTTACCGATATACATGGTATTACACACCAAGAAGCCGTATTTTTGGTCAACCTTATTAACATTAGTGAACAGCTTTCTAAACAACTACAATTCGATCACAGCGGAGAAGTTAGCGTTGAGTCTTACGAACATGGCAATGTTGAATTTTCAGCCGTTTATTGGACATCAGCAAAAGCTAAAGAGGACGGTTGTGAGCCGCTGATTTTTATGTATAAAAAAGATGTGTACACACTAGAGCAATGCACTATTGCTGTAGATAACGCTAAAGACATGACACCTGAACAGCTCACCAATGCCGCCGAAGCGCATTTAAAAACATTAATCTAAAGTTAGCATGTATACATGGTGATTTAATAAAAACATCACCGTGTTAACACGCTTATTTAGAACTTAAGATGACACCTATCACAATTATTTACCTAAAAAAGATACTCACCACATAAAAATGCACGACGCACGCCACGGGATACGCAATGGTAATAACCGTATCCACACAATTTATTTGACGTTTCCTTGCAATTGCCATGTATCAACCAGTTTGTATTTTGGACTAATTAAAAATTAATAATATGGAAAATACATACTTTAGAGTGCGTGTTTACTTTTTCCTTTTAAAAATATAAATAAATTCCAATCTCACTAATAACATAGAAAAAATGAGCTAAAATTTAAAGTTTGTATTGGTCATCAAATGATGTGGTTTTATCTTTTGTGAACTAATGTCTTATTCCAGGTACAGCCTAGGTGCAAGAAAGGTTTATTTGCATAACATTTGCGGTACTTTGTGCAGACTGAGACATAATTTAAAAAAGGGTCCTGGATATGAAAAAATTTATTGCAACGACTACTAAAATTTTTCTGATTTCTACTATGCTACTAAACGCAAAAGTTAATGCGTGTACTCGCCTTGTTTATCATTGTCCAGATAACACAGTGTTGACCGGTAGAAGTATGGATTTTTCTATTAATATCCCTGCAAATTTATGGATTTTCCCCAAGGGGATTGAGCGTAATGGTGAGGTTGGGCCTAACTCAATTAGATGGCGTTCAAAGTATGGAAGCGTAGTCGCTAGCTCATGGGATATTGCAGCACCTGACGGAATGAATGAAAAAGGACTAGTTGCAAACCTATTATGGTTGGTAGCATCTGAATATCCCAAATTTGATTATGATGGTGAGCGTCCAGGTCTTACTATTGCAGCTTGGGCACAGTACGCGCTTGATAATTTCGCAACTGTTGATGAGGCGGTAAAGTTTTTCGAACAAGAAAAGTTTGCAGTTGTATCAGACTTTATTCCTGATACCGATAAGTTCACGACAGTTCACTTATCATTATCTGATGCAAGCGGAGATAGTGCTATTTTTGAGTACATAAGTGGCAAATTAAAAATACATCATGATCGTTCATATAAAGTGATGACTAATGACCCCGTATATGAACAACAACTTGCTATAAAGAGCTATTGGGATACGGTCTCTGGTCAAGACTTTCTCCCAGGTACTGGTAAAGCCGCCGATCGTTTTGTTCGAGCATCTTATTACTTGAGCGTATTACCACAGACTAGTGACCCTAAAATCGCAGCCGCAAGTGTGTTTAGCGTAGTCCGTAATGTTTCAGTTCCTTATGGAATTGCAATCGAGGGGCAACCTCACTTATCTAATACTCGCTGGAGAGTTGTTGCTGATCAGGGGAATTTAATTTACTACTTTGAAAATGCGCTTACTCCAAATGTTGTTTGGGTAGACTTTAATAAAGTGAGCTTTGAAAAAAATGCAGATGTCATGAAGTTGCCATTAGATAAAAACCAGACTTATGCTGGGGAATCCAGTTCTTATTTTATTAAATCAAAACCTTTTAAATTTAAAGGGTTAGATAGTAATCCATATTAAAAATTAGTTTACAGTGTAAGTCCGCAATGATCGATATTAGTTGTGGACTTAATATAGCAAGTTTAAAACCTAGTAAACAGCGAACTAAAGTTTATAACTATTCAGAAATTCTGTGTTGCTCATATATCGTTTAGATCTTAAACGTATCCAATTACTTATATATCCCCCACTGTTGCTGAAAAACTCTAAAAGCTAGGTCAATGCCGCTTTTGGCAACAGTGATGAAATTTTATCAGCGCAGGTCCGATAACTGTATCTAAATTTCTAGGCTCTTTATCTTTAATAGCTTGGTTATTATTATTACTCTTATAAGACGCAACATCCTCCATGTAACTCAAGCGCAAGTTTATTGTTGAAAAAAGCTCTTGTGCTGTACTTGCAGCAAAAAAATTAGATGAGAGCAGCAAAGGTCAAGATGATTCGAAACATAATATCTTACCTTGTGAATTAGGGGGCTGTTATTGTGCAATAAAACCCTAAGGATTAAATTTATTCAATCTTGATTACCATCAAAAAAGCCCCAGACAATGCTGAGGCTTTATAAAACGGTAGTAATAGCTCTACTAAATTACTTTTTACGCTGTGCGTCTTTTTGCGCTTTTTTAGCTTCTTTACGCTTTTGTAAAACGGCTTGTGCTTCGTTGCCAATATGGCCTTCGCCACGAGCTTGCGCTAATTCAATTTGCTTTTGACGCTCAGCAAATCGTTCACGTTGTTCATCGGTAACATCATCAATACAATGATGACACGAAACACCTTCCATGTACTCTGGTTTGAGTTTTTCGTCTTCAGTGATTGGCATACGACACGCATGACATTGATCATATGAGCCTTTTTGTAGGTCGTGATCGACTGCTACGCGATTATCAAATACAAAGCACTCACCTTCCCACATGGTTTCTTCTTTTGGTACTTCTTCTAGGTATTTTAAAATACCGCCTTCAAGATGGTACACATCTTCAAAACCTTGCTCTTTCATGTAAGCAGTTGATTTTTCACAGCGAATACCACCAGTACAAAACATAGCTACTTTTTTATGTTTGCTCGGATCGAGGTTTTCTTTCGCCCACTGCGGAAACTCGCGGAATGTTTTAGTATTTGGGTCTACTGCGTTTTGAAAAGTACCAATTTCGATTTCATAATCGTTACGGGTATCAACTAAAATAACCTCAGGATCTGAGATCAATGCATTCCAATCTTGTGGTTTTACATAACTGCCAACCACTTTCAGCGGATCAATCCCTTCAACACCCATTGTGACGATTTCTTTTTTAGTTTTACCTTAGTACGGTAAAACGGGCATTCATCATCAAATGATTCTTTGCTAACAATGTTATCAAGGTTTGGTTGGCTGTCTAACCAGCTTAAAAGGTTGTCAATGCCTTCACGCTTGGCAGAAACTGTGCCGTTGATACCTTCTGCGGCAATTAATAAAGTACCACGTACTTCATTGGCTTCCATCACATCTAACAATGGTTGGCGTAGGGCTTCGTATTCAGGTAAAGAAACAAACTTATAAAGTGCACATACAACAAAGTGCTCGCTGGTTACATTGTCTTTATGGACAGCAGTCATGGTGATTCCTATTTTGCTTTAGCCGTTATTGGCGGTAACCGAATCGTAAATCCGGCGCATAATACATATTGAGGGCGCGTATTTTACGCTTTTTCTAATTAAATGCAAAAAAAGCAGTGATAATTGGCTTTTTACTGTTAGCCGCACTCGGGACTGCGCTATAATAGCGAAATTATTTATACCCAAACAAATTGCTCATTTTGGAGAAACACACTTTGCATTTTACTGATCTTGGGATTGATACTCGCCTTGAAACACAATTAGCGCATCAAGGGATCACCCAGCCCACTGATATTCAGGCCCATGCAGTGCCCACCGCACTTGCAGGCCATGACATTTTCGCCCAGTCTAAAACTGGGTCGGGCAAAACCTTGGCATTTTTATTACCTGCTGTTCAACGGGTTATGAAACAAAAGGCGCTCAGTAAACGTGATCCTCGTGTGCTTATTGTGGCGCCTACTCGTGAACTGGCGACCCAAGTATTTACCCAACTTCGCCTGCTAATTGCAGGTACTAATATTAAAGCGGTGAAAATATTAGGCGGTGAAAACTTTAATGATCAAATTAAAGCACTGCGTAACGACCCGCAATTTGTTATTGCTACACCGGGTCGTTTAGCCGATCACTTAACTCAGCGTTCATTGCAGCTAAGTGGCCTTGAGTTACTTATTTTTGATGAAGCTGACCGTATTTTAGATTTAGGTTTTACTCCACAGTTAAAGATGATCAACGAGCAAGCTGATCATCGCCTGCGCCAAACATTATTGTTTTCAGCGACACTGGATCATGCACAAGTCGATGCGTTATCACGTAATTTACTGAAAAAGCCAAAACAAATTACCCTTAGTGCGGCTAACGAACAACATTCAGATATTAAACAAAGCTTATATTTAGCTGATCATCTTGATCATAAAGAAGCGCTACTTGAGCATTTTTTAAAGCAAGACGAGGTCGGGCAATGCATTATATTTACAGCGACTCGTACTGATACCAGCCGTTTAAGCGAATCACTTAATGCTAAAGGTTTTAAAGCCCAAGCATTAGCAGGTGATTTAGCCCAAAATAAACGTTTAGATATCATGGACGGCTTTAGCCGTGAAAACTTTAAAATTTTAATAACCACCGATGTTGCCTCTCGTGGTCTTGATTTACTGAGCGTAACTCATGTAATCAATTTTGATTTACCTAAACACGCTGAAGAGTATGTGCATCGTATTGGTAGAACTGGTCGAGCTGGCTTTAAAGGTACCGCTATTTCACTGGTCGGTCCTAAAGATTGGTTAAGCTATAAAGCAATTAAATCATTCTTAAATGATGAACTTGAGTTTCATACCGTTGCAGGGTTAAAAGGTAAGTTTAAAGGTTTACGCGAACCAAAACCTGATGCAACATGGGCTAAAGCACAAGAAAATGTAAAGCCTAAAGTAAAAGCTGTGACTAAACGCAAAGCAAAACCTAAAAAGCCACAAGCGCCAATCAAAGCCCCTCTTAATATTGATGGTGATGCACCAATGCGCCGTCGTAAAAAGCCAGAACAGGAATAATTATGAGTTACCTTGGAACCACCCAAACCCTATTCGTTAACGAAGTAAGTAACGAAGGCGCGTACCTTGATGGTCATGATCTGGGTGAAGTTTTTTTACCAAGCAGTGAAATTAAACATGAGCTAGAAGCTGGCGACAGTGTCAGCGTATTTATCTTTTTAGATAACGCTAATCTCGCCACCGCAACAACTAAAAAGCCGTTAGCTCAAGTAGGTGAATACGCCCTACTTCGTGTTAAAGAAATCAACAGCATTGGCGCTTTTTTAGATTGGGGGCTTGATAAAGATGTACTGGCACCGTTCAACGAACAAAAGCCAAGAATGCAAGAAGGCTATTCTTATTTAGTACGTTTGTATTTAGATAACGCCAGTGGCCGTATTTGTGCATCGAATAACTTTAATCGTTTTATCAATAAAACGGAGCCTGAGTACGCGCCGCTACAAGAAGTACAATTAATTGTCGCTGGCAAAACCGATATTGGCTATAAAGTATTAATAGAAGAAGCACATTACGGCGTTATATTTTACAACATGGTGTTTAAAAACATGTTTGTTGGCCAACGCTTAACTGGATTTATTCAAAAAGTACGTGAAGACGGAAAAATTGACGTTATTCTTGAAAAACCAGGTATGGCTAAAGTAAGTGACTTAGGTGAAAAAATAATGGATAGATTAAAATCCGAAGGCGGTGTTATTGCTTTAGGTGATAAATCGGATCCTGAACTTATCAAAAAAGTGTTCTCTACCAGTAAAGCAAACTACAAAAAAGCCATTGGTGGTTTGTTTAAGCAAGGGTTAATTGATATTGAAGCTAAGGCTATTAGGCTTAAGTAAGCGGTCAATTTAAAATGATAAAGAAAAGAGTAAAGTGAAAGCTTTACTCTTTTTTATTTCATAAGCACCAATGGCAACAATGAGCGTGAAGCTGACGGTCGGGCAAACTCATTTTTGGACATTTATGAGTTAAAGCCGTAAATGGCTATATGCAATATACTGTCGTTACATTTGTGATGCCCAAGGGGAAGGTTTACGGCTTTGACTTGTTGTACTTATGTAAAGCCTTATGTGCGAAAAATTATTTTTTTAAGGGAGGTATGTTATTTTCACCTTCAGATACCCCCTCTATTGATTTTATATGGAGGTAATTTTACTAAAAGGATTTTTGTAATGCAGTTTGTGAATAATGGACCAAATATTCCTGAAAAGCTATTACAAGCACATGAAGAAGGTAAGGTTGTTTTCTTTTGCGGTGCTGGGATATCTTTTCCAGCTAAACTCCCAGGGTTTGGTGGGCTTGTTAGAAGCCTATATGAGAATCTAGGTGTTGTTCCTTCCCCAATACAAGAGCAAACATTAAAGCTAGGACAATTTGACACTGCTGTATCATTACTAGAAGCGACTAGACCAAGTAGTGAATGGAGAAACGCTGTTAGAAAAGAGTTGGTTAATCAATTAAAACCTGATTACTCTGATGCAAATGCTACTACTACTCACAAAGCTTTACTTCAGCTCGCAACAACAAAAGATAAACGAGTTCGTTTAATAACTACCAACTTTGATAGAATTTTTCAAGACGTTAGCTTAAGTGAAAAAATAGACTTTCCTATATTTCAAGCTCCATTACTTCCAGTCCCAAAAAGTAGGTGGAGTGGTTTGGTTTATTTACATGGATTAATACCTGAGAACATCAGCGATTTTGACCTTGATAATTTAGTTATTTCAAGTGGTGACTTCGGATTGGCATACTTGAATGAGAGATGGGCTTCACGGTTTGTTAGTGAGCTGTTCAGAACTTATGTAGTGTGCTTTGTAGGATACAGCCTTAATGATCCTGTACTTAGATATATGATGGATGCTTTAGCAGCGGACCGTTTACTAGGTGAATCACCTCCTGAGATGTTCGCGTTTGGTAATTATAAAACAGGTAAAAATGAAGAAAAAGAATATGAGCACGAAAAGCAAAACTGGTTAGCTAAAAATGTCACACCTATTTTGTACAAAAACCACCGACATCATTATTATTTACATAAAACGTTAGAAAAATGGTCTGAAACCTATAGAGACGGACTGGTTGGAAAGCAACAAATAGTAGTAACGACTGCTTTTACAAAGCCATCTGAAGCGGATTTAGATAATGGATATGCATACAGACTTGCTTGGGCTTTAAGTGATCCAACTGGTATTCCTGCAAAAACATTTGCTCAATTAACCCCCTCCACCTATTGAATGGTTGAATGTACTTAATGAAATTAAGCTTGATAAAAGTGATCTACCACGTTTTGGTATAGTAGACACAAGCTTTAAAGAAAATTTTGAGTTTAGACTTTTCAGTAGGCCTCCAAAAAGCGCTTTTTCACCAAATATGTCATTAGCAAGTTTTTCTCATGATGAGGTACAGTGGGATAAAGTAATGAACTTTCTTGGCATCTGGTTAGTTAAGCACTTAGATAAACCAGAACTTGTTCTCTTTATATGTAAACAAGGAGGAAGGCTACATAGCGATTTACACTGGAAAATTAATAATGAGCTAAGAGCGCACAGGAAAAATAGTGGTGACATTTTATGCGCTAATTTAGGTGAAGAAATGCTAACTATATGGGAGTTAATACTATCGGGCTATTGCACTAATTCTATCCATCGTTTTAGTCTTTACTCATGGGTAGATAAATATAAGGTAAACTATTTATCATTACCCCTCAAACATGAGCTAAAGACATTACTTTCTCCAAGAATCCGTTTTAGTGAGCCTCTGAGTTTAGCTAGCTCTGTGAGTGGGATAAAACGTATTTTTAGGAGTGAGGTTGTTCTCACTAGTTCTCACCCATATTCCGCGTTGAAAGAACTAAATAAAGTTGATAAATGGAGCCATGATATTGGTAATCTATTTATTGAGTTTAATTTAATTCTATTAGAAATAATGGAGTTGAAGAGTTTACTGGGGAAGTAAATGAGTATTATGATTATTCATACATTCACCAGCCTTCGATCGCGAAACATCCACAAAATAAACATCATAATGATTGGACTGTATTAATTGAGTTAGTTAGAGACTCATGGCTTGCAATGAAAACAACCAATTCCAATGCCGCTATGAACGCTATTATGGATTGGTGGGCGTTACCATTTCCAATCTTCAAAAGGTTGGCATTATTTGCTTTAGCAGAGTTACCCCAAAATTTTTCAGTGGATGTAAATGAGCTACTGGAAATAGATGACTCACGTTGGTTATGGAATACCGCGACACAACGAGAGATATTAAGTTTATTACCAAAACTTTTTTTAAATTTAAGTGATGTTGATAAGAATCGACTAGTTTGTAATATTTTAAAAGGGCCATCTAAATCTTGGTTTAGGAAAGAACTTACAGAGCAAGAGTTTAAGGATATTAAAGATCGTGCTATTTGGCTTAGATTATCCAAATTAAAAAATTCTAGACTAAATGTTGGTATTGAGGGTGATAGGGCATATGAAAAAATGCTTCAAAAGCATCCAATATGGGGGAAAAAATTAAAGAGGAACAAGAGTTCCCTTTTTGGATGAGTACAGGTTTTCATAAAGGACTGGAAAATAATACTCCTTCAGAGCTTAATAGTTTAATAAAATGGCTGGAGGATAACCCTGAGGGAGGGTTTCGAAATGAAGATGATTGGTCCATTCGATGTAGAAAAGAACCAAAATTTGTTATAGAGGCACTTATTCAATGTAATTCATGGCTACCAAAACGATGGAATGAGGCAATAAACATTTGGTCTGAAAATAGGCGGCTTTCTTATATTGCTTGGGACTCGTCATGTAATTATCTTCTAAGTTTAGAGAAAGAAAAGTTAGTCGACATATCAAGGTCTCTTGCGTTTTGGCTTGATAAAAATTTCGATTGTAAGGTAATTACAAAAAGTAAATTTTTTACCTTTTATGATCTATTAATAACTTTACCATTTGAAAAAGAGATTGATATTAATAGAGATCCGCTAATGGCTGCAATAAATCACCCCGTTGGAATCTTGACTGAACTTTTATTTAAACAATGGTATAGAGAAAAACCAAAAGATGGTTATGGTATAAGTTCAGATTATGAGGAAAGGCTCAACCATCTGTGTAATCAATATAATGAAATATATATTTTATCTAAAGCAATTATATCTACTAATGTTTTATCTCTTTATAGTGTTTCACCTGAGTGGGCTGAAGAGCATATTTTAAACTGGTTTAATTGGAGCGATTGTAGTTTTTCTCAGGTAGCATGGTTTTGCTACTTATGGTCACCAAGATTGCACAAAGAGTTTTTAACTAAAATAAAAGCAAATTTATTAGAAACAGCATCTCATTTAGATGATTTAGGTGAACAATCACAACAGTATGCTAAATTTTTAACCTATGTTGCTCTCCAGAAATATGATGAATATGGAGTCAAAGAAGTCGCCGTTGCCTTCTCACAACTCTCCGGAAATGCTTTTTATCATGTTACTGTTGCGTTAAACGATGCATTAACGAGTTCTGGAGATAAATTTGATGAATACTGGGAAAATAGAATTAAACCCTTTTTATTAAAAGTTTGGCCTAAAAATCAAAATTTTAATGAATTAACAATAAATCAACTTGCAATTCTATGTTTAAACACTCAAAAATATTTTGTAGAAAGTTATTCTATACTGCAGCATAGTTTAAGTAACATTAGTGATTTTAATTATTTATTGAGAAAGTTAAATGAAACAAATTTACCTGAGGAATATCCTGAAACTGTATTGAAGTTTTTAAATCAAATTATCGAGGATGAACCTAGAATTATATTAGGTGATTTAAACGCAATTTTAGCTCGAATTAGCTCAGTTGATCCATTATTAATAGAAACTCAAAAATTCTCTAGATTAAATGCATTGGGAATGTTAACAGGTTAGTCCTGTATGGTTCTTCTGAGTTCAAACATAACATTTTTAACTTTGAAGTTTTAGTCAATGACCGTCCGTTAATCTCGAAGCAAACCTTTAGAGCATTTACGTTAGCTCGGAGTAAGTTAGAGCCTCACATTCGAAAATGGCACATTCCAGACTATTCATCGCCAAGTTATTAAGTTTGTATACCCAGAAACAAAAAGAGCAAAGTAAATACTTTGCTCTTTTTTCTTAGTATTAGTAATAGTACTAATTAAAATAACGCTTGTTTATTTTATCGAGTCATTAATTTCTTTAAGAACCGCAACAGGATCTGCTGCTTGTGTGATCGGACGGCCAACAACTAAATAATCACTACCATCATCAATCGCTTGTTTTGGCGTCATAATACGCTTTTGGTCACCCGCGTCGCTACCTGCTGGGCGAATACCTGGGGTCACTAGTTTAAAGTCTGCGCCAAGTTCCGCTTTTAATTTCTTTGCTTCTTGCGCTGAGCACACTACCCCGTCAAGGCCTGATTCTTTGGCAAGTTTTGCTAAATAAATAACCTGCTGTTCTGGGGTTTTATCAACCCCTAAACGAGTAAGCTCTGCGGCATCCATGCTGGTTAAAACAGTAACCGCAATTAACAGTGGCGCTTTATCACCAAATTGTTCAAGCGCTTGTTTGGCTTTAGTCATCATTTCGACACCGCCACTGGCATGAACATTAACCATCCACACTCCCATTTTTGCCGCTGCTGTAACAGCTTTAGCAACTGTGTTTGGAATATCATGGAATTTAAGGTCTAAGAATACGTCAAAGCCTAAATCAATCAGCTCTTTAACAAACGCAGGACCAAAGTAGGTAAACATTTCTTTACCTACTTTTAAACGGCAAGTATCAGGAGAAAGTTGTTTAACAAAATTTAATGCTGTTTGCTGATCATCATAATCAAGGGCGATAAGAACTTTTTTTGAATGTTCGAGAGACATAACTTTCCTAAAACTGATTGTAGAAGTAAGTGAATATTTTTATAGAAAACTAAAAACCGTCTAAACCACGGCTCGGTACTATGGTTTCCCAATGTTTGCACGAAGGACAAACCCAATAAATTGTATGACTGGTAAAGCCACAGTGTTGGCACTGAAAATCTGGCTTGGTCGCAATATAAGATGTGACCAGTTTATCTATTTGGTCTAGTACATCTTTAATATCATTATTTTGTTTTGCTAATAGCTGTAATAAAAAACTAAAGCCACGAATTGTCGGCTGACGCTTTAAACTATCAGTTAAAAATTTGATTGCTTGTTCGGTATGCCCTTGCTCAAGTAATGCTTGGCAATGTTTTATTTTTATTAGCACCCCACCCTTATCAAGTAGCTGCTGTAATAATTCATGAAATTGGTGGGTTAAGTTTAATTGCTCATAACTATGCGCTAAATCATCTATAAACAAAGGGGCAAAAAAAGTGAAACTACAGATCAGCTCACGCCAATAATAAATTGCTTTTACGTAATCTTCTTTTGCAAATGCTGATTTACCTAATTCATATAATGGGCGGATCGCTTTATGATTTAGGCTAATGGCTTTGCGCATAATTTGCGGATCATTGCTAAGCAACGCAGCTTCACAATAAAAGTTAGCTATGGCTTTGAAATGTTGCGGCTTTGAAAATAAATCACTGTGTGCTTCAAACATATTGATACCCTTTTCCCATTCGCGTGTTTGCGAATATAAATTAAGTATCGGCTCTAATGCATCACTGTGGTTGGCTTTTACTAACCACACTAAGTGTTCTTCGGCGCCATCAAGCAAACCCGCCATAATATAATCTTCAGCAAGTTCAAGGCGACTAGCCGCAGCTTGTTGTTCATTAAGGCTTGGGTGTTTGAGCAGTAATTCGTGGATTTTTATTGCACGATCTAATTCACCTCGGCGGCGAAACATCGTTGCTAATGTAGAATAATGTTCAACAGAGTCAGCGGCGACTTCAAGCAAGTTGATTAAGTGCTCAAGGCCTTGATCTTCCTCTCTGTCGAGTAAAAACTTTAAGCCTTTACTGTATTCAGATGTGATCTGACGATTAAGTTGATGAGCTTGGTTTTTAGCGCTATTTTTACCCATGATCCAGCCATAACCAGCCGCAACAGGTAAAAGTAAAAACAAAAGCTCAATCATAGTTAGGTGTCTTTATTAGCAACAAGCTTATTATTATCTTTTTCAGGCGCTAATTTTTTTTCAAACGATAGTTTTGCCACTTTAATTGCGAAAACAATTTAAAGCTAATAAAACAACCAATTGCGACACCTAAAGCAAAGCAGATACTTATTATCATTGCGAGGGGTAAAGTATTGCTGGCAATAATATAATTTATTTGCACTAACTGTGGATTTTGCGAACCAAGTACAAATGCAAAAATTAAGCATATTGCTACCAGGATAATTTTTAATACCCTAAACAAGTAACTACTCCAACTAAGTAACTAGGCAATGCTCGCGTTTACGCGATCTCTTAACTCTTTGCCTGGTTTAAAATGTGGTACGTGCTTACCTTCTAACTCGACCGTGTCGCCAGTTTTTGGATTACGACCTGTGCGAGGTGAACGAAAGTGTAATGAGAAACTACCAAAGCCACGGATTTCAATACGATCTGAGCTTGATAATGAGCCGGCCATTTGTTCAAGAATTTCTTTAACAGCATTCTCAACATCTTTCACAGGTACATGCGCGTGTTGCTCGGCTAATTGTTCTATCAATTCTGACTTAGTCATAACGTTTCCTTAAAAAGAGATAAAGGAAGGGCAACACTGCCCTTCCAATTAAGACTGATTAATTAGTCTTTTTGTGCATTTGCGAATGCAGCTGCCATTGCGTTTTCGAACACTGGCTCTTCTTTCTTAAGCTTTTCTAGTACTTCTTTCTCTTCTGCTTCGAAAAGAGCTTTAACTGAAAGGCTTAAAGTGCGGTTCTTACGATCAACACCAACATATTTCACTTCAATTTCGTCGCCTACAGAAACAACAGTAGTTGCATCTTCAACGCGCTCTTGAGCGATATCAGCTACACGGATGTAACCTTCAACGCCTTCGATAAGTTCAACAGTTGCGCCTTTCGCATCAACTTCTGTCACTTTACCTTTAACAATAGCACCTTTTTTGTTTGCATCAAGGTAGTTATTGAATGGGTCAGCTTCGATTTGCTTAACACCTAGAGAGATACGTTCACGCTCTGGGTCAACTTGCAATACGATAGCAGTGATTTCGTCGCCTTTCTTGAATTCACGTACAGCGTCTTCGCCAGGTGTATTCCAAGAAATGTCTGAAAGGTGTACAAGACCGTCAATACCACCGTCAAGACCGATAAAGATACCGAAGTCAGTGATTGATTTGATCTTACCAGTAACTTGATCGCCTTTGTTTTGTAGGCGAGCAAATTCTTGCCAAGGATTAGCAATACATTGCTTAAGACCAAGTGAAATACGACGACGTTCTTCGTCGATTTCAAGAACCATAACTTCAACAGTGTCGCCTAAGCTAACAACTTTAGAAGGATGGATGTTCTTGTTAGTCCAATCCATTTCAGAAACGTGTACTAGACCTTCAACGCCTTCTTCGATTTCTACGAAGCAACCGTAATCTGTAAGGTTAGTTACACGACCAGAAAGTTTAGAACCTTCTGGGTAACGACCAGCGATAGCTGCCCATGGATCTTCACCAAGCTGTTTAAGGCCAAGAGATACACGAGTTTTATCTTTGTCGAATTTAAGAACTTTAACTGCGATTTCGTCGCCAACATTAACGATTTCTGAAGGGTGCTTAACACGCTTCCACGCCATATCAGTAATGTGTAGTAGACCATCAACACCACCAAGGTCAACGAACGCACCGTAGTCAGTAAGGTTCTTAACGATACCTTTAACTTCTTGACCTTCAACAAGGTTAGCAAGAAGCTCTTCACGTTCTTGTGAGTTTTCAGATTCGATAACTGCACGACGTGAAACAACAACGTTGTTACGTTTTTGATCAAGCTTGATTACTTTAAATTCAAGCTCTTTGCCTTCAAGGTGAGTTGTGTCACGTACTGGACGAACATCAACAAGTGAACCAGGTAGGAAAGCACGGATTGAATCAACTTCAACAGTGAAACCGCCTTTAACTTTACCGTTGATAACACCAGTAACAGTCTCTTGCTCTTCACATGCTTTCTCAAGACGGATCCACGCTTCGTGACGCTTCGCTTTCTCACGAGAAAGGATAGTTTCACCGAAACCGTCTTCAATTGCATCTAGTGCAACATCTACTTCGTCGCCAACAGCAACTTCTAGTTCACCAGCAGCATTTTTGAACTGCTCTGCAGGGATAGCACTTTCTGATTTAAGACCAGCATCTACAAGTACAATGTTGTTCTCGATAGAGATAACTGTACCTTTAACGATAGAGCCTTGCTCTGCTTCAAAACCCTTTAAGCTTTCTTCAAATAACTGCGCAAAATTTTCTGACATACGAATATACGTCTCATATATTATTACCAATAAGCAACCATGCTGCATGGGGTTGTTAAAATAGCACTGGCATCCTGCTGGCGCATAAATAGTTTATCGTCGCTTTGGAAGTTTACCTTCGACGATCGCTGCATCTAATAAAATCATAACCTTATCAAACACTTGCTGTGCATTAAGCTCGCTAGTATCGAGTTCAATAGCATCGTCAGCTGGTACAAGCGGCGCAACAGCACGATTCATATCGCGGTCATCACGTGCTTGAATATCTTCTAATAGACCACTTAGTGTAACATCAAGACCGCGTTCATTCAACTCAACAAAACGTCGGCGCGCGCGTTCTTCTGCACTAGCGGTTAAATAAATTTTTAATGGAGCATCTTGGAACACCACAGTGCCCATATCGCGGCCATCGGCTATTAGCCCATTTTCAGTTCGAAATGCACGTTGGCGCCGTAATAACGCTTCTCTTACGCGCGGTAAAGCTGCTACTTTTGAAGCGGCAGCTCCTACTTCTTCATTTCGAATTGTTGTTGATACATCTTCACCTTCCAGAATAACCTTTCCAGCGTTAGTTTGACTATCAACTAAAAACTGCACATCTAAGTTAGCAGCTAAAGGCACCAATGCCTCTTCGTTGTCTAGTGCAATTTGGTGATGAAGTGCTGCTAGTGCTAATACGCGATAAATCGCGCCACTATCCAGTACATCCCAGCCTAATTTATCGGCTAACAAGCGACAAACAGTTCCTTTACCTGAACCACTTGGGCCATCAACGGTGATCACGGGCATTAATAACGCCTGCATTTAAACCTCCTGCAATGCACACCAAAATAAAACTGCGACATTATACGTTACTTAATTAAATATATCCGCTTTTTGTATGTAACTTTTTATATTTCAACTTTAGTCATTTATTGACTAACCGATGCTAGTACATTGAAAAATGTTGGAAATGTCTTGTATGTACACTTAGGATCATTGATAGTTATTGGCTTGCCGCCTACCGCTACCATGGCAAAACACATCGCTATACGGTGGTCGTCATAGGTATCAATCGCCACATCGTTAAAGTGTTTTGGCGGTGTTATTTCGATGAAATCTTCACCTTCAACTACCTCAGCGCCCACTTTACGCAGCTCTGTCGCCATTGCATGTAAGCGATCAGTTTCTTTTACGCGCCAGTTATAGATATTACGAATAGCGGTTGGACCATCTGCAAATAACGCCACTGTCGCAAGGGTCATCGCCGCATCAGGAATAGCATTGGCATCGATATCAACACCTTTTAATTCGCCTTTACGTACCACTAAGCGCTCGTCATACCAATCTATTTTAGCACCGACCTGCTCCATCACTTTTGCAAAGCCAATATCGCCTTGCACAGATTTTGCACCTACACCTTTGATCTCTATTTCACCACCGGCAATTGCCGCCGCAGCGACAAAGTAAGATGCACTTGATGCATCCCCTTCAACCATAATACGTTCAACAGCTTGGTATTGCTGCGCACCTTTTACAGTAAAGGTTTTATAGTTATCGTGAGTTACCGATATGCCAAAGCGAGTCATTACATCTAAGGTAATATCAATATACGGTTTAGATACCAACGTCCCCTTAATTGTAATGCACGTATCGCCATTAAATAACGGCGCTGCCATTAATAATGCGGTAAGAAATTGGCTCGAAATACTGCCATCAATTGCAACGTTGCCGCCATTAATTTGCCCACCAACAATTTTAAGTGGCGGATAGTCTTTATTTTTTAAATAACTAACATCCCCACCGAGCGCTTGTAATGCATCAACTAGGTGACCAATTGGACGTTCCTCCATACGTGGCTCGCCAATTAGTTCATAGTTCCCCTTCACCGCTGCTAATACCGCAGTCAGTGGGCGATACGCGGTGCCTGCATTACCTAAAAACAGTGGCTCAGCTGGAGTTAAAAACTGCCCGCCAACACCTTTTACAGTGGCTACAGTTTTATCATCATTAAGACTGACATCAACGCCCAATAATTTTAATGCACCAAGCATATGGCGAATATCATCACTGTCTAATAAATTTTCTACAACCGTTGTGCCTTGCGCAAGTGCCGCTAACAGTAAAATACGATTTGATAAACTTTTTGAGCCAGGTAAGGTAACACTGCCATTTACTAGATTGATTGGCTCTAAGCGTAACTGCTCCATTAACTGTGCTCCTTGGCAAATTTCGCCATAAAGTCAACTAACGCTTGTACACCGGCAAGTGGCATGGCGTTGTAAATACTCGCACGCATACCGCCAACAATACGGTGACCTTCAAGTGCAAGTAAGCCAGCTTCTTTTGCTTGAGCTAAAAACTGTGCATTTAAGCTTTCATCATTGAGCCAAAAAGGCACATTCATACGTGAACGACAATGCTTAGCAACCTTATTGCTATAAAATGGCGATTCATCAATAAAGCCATACAGCAGTTCGGCTTTTGCTATATTTTGCTGTTCCATGGCTTTAACACCACCGTTTTGCTCAAGCCAGTCAAATACTTCTGCCGCTAAATACCAAGCAAACGTAGGTGGCGTGTTATACATGCTGCCTTGTTTTACTTCGAGTGCGTAATCAAATATACCTGGCTTTGCAACCCCTTCACACTCAAGCAACGTTTTACGAATAATCACAATGGCAAGGCCTGATGGACCAATATTCTTTTGTGCACCAGCGTAAATTAAATCAAACTGATCAACATCAAATTCACGCGATAAAATAGTTGATGACATGTCTGCAACGATCGGCGCTGTTGGGTGACTTGGTACATCAAACACTTCAATGCCATCAATGGTTTCATTTGGGCAATAGTGGATGTATGAAGGATCGGCTGGAAATTGCCACTCACTAACTGGTTTGATAGAAAATTGCTCATTTGTGTCATTACGGACATCAAGCTCAGTGACGGTAGTAAATTTAACCGCTTCGTCAACCGCACCTTTAGACCACACACCATTTTCACAATATACGGCGTCTTTACCTGCTTGGTGCAGGTTCAGTGGCACTGCAGCAAATTGGCCTCGACCACCGCCATGCATAAACAGCACTTCAAATTCATCGCTGATATTCATTAACCGGCGTAAGCTTGCTTCACATTGTGCCGTTAATGCTAAAAATTCTTTACTACGGTGACTGATCTCCATCACCGATACACCTAAATCTTGCCAATCAAGAAATTCTTTTTGTGCTTTTTCCATCACAGCTGGCGGTAACATTGCAGGCCCAGCACAAAAATTATATATACTCATTACCTTTCCTCATTCCAGTAATTTAACAATTGTTTTTAATTGCTAATTTTAACAATTAATTTTTTTGATTTTTATAGTAAAAAAAGCGGCCGAAGCCGCTTTAATGATTAATGTTATGCCTCTGGAGGATTATCCCCAGCGTCATCATTAACAGTGTCGACTAGTTCAACGCTTTCACCTTCGATAATAGCGTTAAGCTCATCGATTTCGATCTCTTCGATACGTTGTAAACCAACTACTTGCTCTTCGTCAATAGTTCTTATCAAAATAACACCTTGGGTATTTCGCCCAACGGTAGAAACTTCATTAACGCGAGTTCGCACCAGAGTACCTCGATTAGAGATAATCATGATTTCATCGTTATCGTCAACTTGTACAGCACCAACTACAGCACCGTTACGCTCACTTACTTTGATTGATACCACACCTTGAGTCGCACGACTCTTAGCAGGGTAGTCACTGAGCAATGTACGCTTACCGTAGCCGTTTTCTGTCACGGTTAAGATAGCACCATTCGTCTTAGGTACAATTAATGATACAACACGTTGGCCTTCAGCCATCTTAATACCACGAACACCTGTTGCAGTTCGGCCCATCTGACGAACACCCTTGAACTTGATTTCCAGGTTACCGTTTTCATCAAGTACTGGGTTGCCGTTTTCATCTAAAACAGGTGATTCTTCGGCTTCTTTAAAGCGAACAACTTTACCAGCATCAGTAAACAACATGATTTCGTTGCTACCATCAGTGATATCGACACCAATCAAGCTATCACCGTCGTTTAAGTTAACGGCAATAATACCGCTAGCACGTTGACGGCTATACGCAGTCAATGGTGTTTTCTTCACGGTACCAAATGCAGTTGCCATAAAGATGTATTTATTTTCTTCATACTCACGTACTGGCAAGATAGCCGTAATACGTTCGTCTGCTTCAAGCGGCAATAAGTTTACAATTGGCTTACCACGGGCTGCACGACTGGCAAGTGGTAATTGATACACTTTAAGCCAATATAAGCGACCCGCCGTTGAGAAACAAAGAATCGTGTCGTGAGTATTAGCAACTAGTAGACGTTCAATGAAATCTTCATCTTTCATCTTGGTTGCTGATTTACCTTTACCACCACGGCGCTGTGCTTCGTAATCAGACAATGGCTGATACTTCACATACCCTTCGTGAGATAGGGTTACTACTACGTCTTCTTCTGTGATCAAGTCTTCAAGACTAATATCATGAGCCGCGGCATTAATTTCAGTACGACGTTCGTCGCCGTATTGCTCTTTAATTTCAACTAACTCATCGCGAATAACTTCCATTAAACGCTCAGGATTAGCAAGAATATATAAAAGCTCGGCAATTAAATCTAATAACGTTTGGTATTCGCTTAGAATCTTTTCATGTTCAAGACCAGTAAGCTTGTGTAAGCGTAAATCTAGAATTGCTTGGGCTTGTTGCTCAGAAATATAATACTGACCATCACGAATGCCTAAGTCATCCGCTAACCAATCTGGACGGGCAACATTTGCCTCACCGGCTTTTTCAAGCATGGCTTTCACATTACCTAATTCCCACGGACGGCTAGCAAGTGCTACTTTAGCTTCAGCTGGCGTTGGTGAGTTACGAATAAGCTCGATAATTGGGTCAATGTTAGCAAGTGCAATTGCTAAGCCTTCAAGCATGTGTGCACGATCGCGGGCTTTACGTAGGTCAAATACCGTACGACGGGTCACTACTTCACGACGGTGAATGATGAATTCTTCAAGCATTTCTTTTAAGTTGAAACACTTAGGCTGGTTATTGATCAACGCAACCATGTTCATACCAAACACAGTTTGTAACTGAGTTTGTGCATAAAGGTTGTTTAAGATCACTTCGCCTACGTCACCACGTTTGATCTCGATAACGATACGCATACCGTCTTTATCTGATTCATCACGTAATGCACTAATGCCTTCAATCTTCTTATCTTTAACAAGCTCAGCAATCTTTTCGATTAAGCGGGCTTTATTTACTTGATAAGGGATCTCGTGAACGATGATCGTTTCACGATGGGTTTTTTCGTCAACTTCAATTTCCGCACGTGCACGCATGTACACTTTGCCACGGCCAGTTAAATAGGCTTGTTCAATGCCTTTTTTACCGTTGATAATTGCCGCAGTTGGAAAATCTGGGCCCGGAATATAATCCATTAGTTCATGAATGGTTAATTCAGGGTTTTGAATAAGTGCTAAACAGCCATTCACAACTTCAGTTAAGTTATGAGGAGGAATGTTCGTCGCCATACCTACCGCAATACCCGATGAACCGTTCACTAATAAGTTAGGAACTTTGGTCGGTAATACGTCAGGAATTTGCTCTGTACCATCATAGTTAGGTACAAAATCAACAGTCTCTTTTTCAAGATCAGCCAAAAGCTCATGAGACATTTTCGCCATACGGACTTCGGTATAACGCATTGCTGCTGCTGAGTCACCATCAACTGAACCAAAGTTACCTTGGCCGTCAACTAACATATAACGTAAAGAGAATGGCTGGGCCATACGTACGATTGTGTCATACACCGCACTGTCGCCATGGGGATGGTATTTACCAATTACATCACCAACCACACGGGCTGATTTTTTGTAAGGCTTATTCCAATCATTATTAAGCTCGTTCATAGCAAACAAAACGCGGCGGTGAACTGGTTTTAAACCATCACGTACGTCTGGTAGTGCTCGTCCTACAATTACGCTCATTGCGTAATCTAAATAGGAGTTTTTTAACTCGTCTTCAATATTGACTGGCAGAATTTCATTGGCGAAATCAGTCATTTGATATCACATTCCTTCAGTATTGACCCACGAAAGTGCCACATATGGGCGCTTGCGGGGATTTAGTTATTATTACCAAGTCATGCTACCACAATTAATTTAGATTTACAGGCGCTAAATCTTTGCGATTTATTAATTTACCCCTATATAATGGCCTGAGATTGACGAGGAAGTTTTTTATGACCGAACATCAGAATGTAGATAGTGCAGAAATTGCAAAGTTTGAAGCCATCGCTGAGCGTTGGTGGGATCGTGAAGGCGAATTTAAACCCCTTCATGAAATTAATCCATTAAGATTAGATTTTATTGCCGACAAGGCCAAAGGCTTATTCGACAAAGAAACACTCGATGTCGGCTGTGGTGGCGGTATATTGAGTGAAAGTATGGCGCGAATGGGCGCACATGTGACTGGTATTGATATGGGTCAAGAGCCGTTAACCGTTGCGAAACTGCACAGTTTAGAAACCGGTGTAAACGTTGACTATATAAAAATACCTGCCGAACAGTATGCCAGCGAACACCCTGCCCGCTTTGATACTATTACTTGTATGGAAATGTTAGAGCATGTGCCAGACCCTGCATCTATCATTCATGCAGTAGCAGAATTAGCGAAACCTGGTGCCGATGTATTTTTCTCTACATTAAACAAAACCCCAAAAGCATATTTGTACGCAATTATCGGGGCGGAAAAATTATTGAAGATGGTGCCTGATGGAACCCATGATCACAAAAAGTTTATCAAACCAGCACAACTCATTGCATGGGCAGAACAAGCGGGCCTCAAAGTACGTGCTAGTGCGGGATTGAGTTATAACCCTTTATCAAAGCAGTACAGCTTAAATACCGATGTAAGCGTTAATTATATTCTGCATTTTGAGAAACTAGCGTAATGGCTGGTTTTAACACAGCAACCCCCGCAATTGATTACGACGCCTTTATTTTTGATTTAGACGGTACATTACTCGATACCGCAGATGATTTAGGGGCTGCGCTTAATTACGTACTCGCTGATCATAACCAACCATTAGTAACCGCTGATATATATCGTCCTGCAGCTTCTAACGGTGCAATGGCGCTGCTTGCAGCTGGATTTGGTCAGCAATGGCACGATCACCCAAATCAAGCTGACTTACGCCAGCAGCTATTAACGGCCTACGCAGATAATATTGCCACCCATAGTCAATGCTTTACTGGAATTGCACAATTATTGATCGCGCTTGATCAACAACAGATCAAATGGGGGATCATGACTAATAAACCTGAATTTTTGACTATTCCATTAGTTGCTGCAATTGCTGAACTCAAAGATGCACAGGCAATTGTCAGTGGTGACACCCTCGATATCGCTAAACCATCTCCTTTACCTTTACTGCATACAGCCCAACTGTTAGATGTTGATCCGAGTCGTTGTTTGTATATCGGTGATGCGCAGCGTGACATAATTGCAGCCAAGGCTGCAAACATGCACAGCGCTGCTGCGTTGTGGGGCTACATCCCTAGTGAAGCTGAAGCATTGAGTTGGCAAGCCGATTTTAATTGGCAATCACCTATTGATGCATTTAACCATATATAGTGCCATGTTAAATTTTAACCACTACATATTGTGATCGTGTTACTTTTTGCACATTGTTTGTTGATAAAAAAAGCAGCCAAAATTTATTTTTAAAATGCGTAAATTTAATCGATCATCAGTTGATTTTTATAAATTTCATTTTAATCAGATGGTCAAAGGTTAATGGCTACTAACACAAGCGTGTTATCCCAACGTTATCCACAATTAGGGGCGTTTATGCCCTTGCAAATGATCGCATACCACACTATCTTGTGATCTAGAATTTGATGAACACCAGATGTTGTGGCTAAATGTTATTCAATTAAATTCGCGCTAATACAGTTTTATTGCAATAAAAAATTTATTTTAAGAAAAATGTGTCACTAAAAAATATTATATCCCAAGGAATACAGGCAAAACTATGAACCAACAGCTATCTGTAAGCAAACGTGACGGCCGTAAAGAGTCACTTGATTTAGATAAGATCCATCGCGTTATTGCTTGGGCCGCCGAAGGTCTAAATAATGTGTCTGTCTCACAAGTTGAGCTGAAATCGCACATCCAGTTTTATGATGGTATTCGTACTGAAGACATCCATGAAACCATCATCAAAGCGGCCGCTGATCAGATCTCTAAAGAGTCGCCTGATTATCAATATTTATCAGCCCGCTTAGCTGTATTCCATTTGCGTAAAAAAGCCTATGGTCAATTTGAGCCACCGCGCTTGTATGATCATATCGTTAAGTTAGTTGAAGATAAGCGTTACGATGCACACTTACTAGCTGACTACACAGAGCAAGAAATTGATCAACTGGATGAATACCTTGATCATGGACGTGATTTAAACTTCAGCTATGCTGCTGTTAAACAGCTTGAAGGTAAATATTTAGTACAAAACCGTGTTACGGGTGAAATTTATGAAAGCGCACAGTTTTTATATATTTTAGTTGCGGCCAGCTTGTTCTCTGATTACCCAAAAGAAACGCGTTTAGACTACATAAAGCGTTTTTACGATGCAGTGTCATTGTTCAAAATTTCATTACCTACGCCTATTATGGCGGGAGTTCGTACCCCTACGCGTCAATTCAGTTCATGTGTACTGATTGAATGCGGTGACAGCCTAGATTCAATTAATGCAACCTCATCAGCGATTGTAAAATACGTATCGCAACGTGCAGGTATTGGTATTAATGCTGGTCGTATTCGCGCACTAGGTAGCCCTATTCGCAATGGTGAAGCATACCACACTGGTTGTATCCCGTTTTATAAGCACTTTCAAACGGCCGTTAAAAGTTGTTCGCAAGGTGGTGTCCGTGGTGGCGCAGCAACCCTGTTCTATCCACTTTGGCATCTAGAAGTTGAAAACTTATTAGTGCTTAAAAACAACCGTGGTGTTGATGATAACCGCGTTCGTCACTTAGATTACGGTGTACAGTTTAATAAACTAATGTACTCACGTTTGATCAAAGATGATTACATCACATTATTCAGTCCGTCTGATGTGCCTGGTTTATATGATGCATTTTTTGAAGATCAAGATGAATTTGATCGTCTTTACGTACAATATGAACAAGACGAGTCAATTCGTAAAAAACGTATTAAAGCTATTGAGCTGTTTTCAATGTTTGCACAAGAGCGTGCTAGCACTGGCCGCATCTATTTACAAAACGTTGACCACTGTAATACACACAGCCCGTTCATTGCTAAAGTGGCACCAATTCGCCAATCTAACTTATGTTTAGAAATTGCATTGCCAACTAAACCACTTAACAATGTTAATGATGAAGAAGGTGAAATTGCACTGTGTACGCTGTCGGCCTTTAACTTAGGTGCGATTGAGTCACTGGATGAACTTGAAGAGCTTGCAGAACTTGCGGTACGTGCACTTGATAACTTACTGGATTTCCAAGACTACCCGGTGCCAGCAGCACATAATGCAACTATGGGCCGTCGTACACTAGGAATAGGCGTAATCAACTATGCATATTACCTTGCTAAAAATGGCAAACGTTATTCTGATGGCAGTGCCAATGCATTGACTCACAAAACATTTGAAGCAATTCAGTATTACCTAATGAAAGCCTCAAATGAACTGGCTAAAGAACGTGGTGCATGTCCTAAATTTAACGAAACAACGTATTCGCAAGGTATTATGCCAACCGATACGTACAAACGTGATTTGGATAAAATTTGTGATGAACCATTGCATTTAGATTGGGATACATTACGTGCCAATATTAAAGAGCATGGTATGCGTAACTCAACGTTATCTGCGTTGATGCCATCTGAGACATCGTCGCAAATTTCAAATGCAACTAATGGTATTGAACCACCACGTGGTCATATCAGTGTTAAAGCCAGTAAAGATGGTATTTTAAAACAAGTTGTACCTGAGTATGAACGCCTTAAAAATAATTATGAATTATTGTGGGATATCCCATCAAATAAAGGTTATTTAGAATTAGTGGGTATTATGCAAAAGTTTGTTGACCAAACAATTTCTGCCAATACTAACTACGATCCAAATAAGTTTGAAGGTGGTAAAGTACCAATGAAGGTCTTATTACAAGATTTACTGGGTGCTTACAAACTTGGCGTTAAAACCCTTTACTACCATAACACCCGTGATGGTGCATCTGATATGCAAGAAGATACACCAGAAGTGGAAGATGATGATTGTGCAGGCGGTGCGTGTAAAATCTAATCGGTAATAAATATAAATTGGAAGCGGGCTATACGCCCGCTTTGCCCTGTTCGTTTTTTGAGTGATCTTATGTCTTATACTACTTTTAGCCGAAACCATAATAACCAACTACAAGAACCGATGTTTTTCGGCCAAACCGTTAACGTATCGCGTTATGATCAACAGAAGTACCCTATTTTCGAAAAGCTAATTGAAAAACAACTATCGTTTTTTTGGCGTCCTGAAGAAGTCGATGTAAGTAAAGATCGGTTAGATTTTCAGGCCTTACCTGATCACGAAAAACATATATTTTTAAGTAACTTAAAATATCAAACCTTACTTGATAGTGTGCAAGGTCGCTCGCCTAATGTTGCGTTACTGCCAATTGTGTCGATCCCAGAACTTGAGACCTGGATTGAAACATGGGCATTTAGTGAAACAATCCATAGCCGTTCATATACACATATTATTCGTAACGTTACCCAAGCCCCTGAGCTTATTTTTGATGATATCGTTAGTAACGAAAAGATCAGTGAACGTGCTGATGCCGTAACTAAATATTACGATGAATTAATTAATAAAGTGGCTGTGTATAACTTATACGGTGAAGGTAAACATGAACTTAATGGCGAAACAGTTCATATCAGTTTATTTGAACTTAAAAAGCTTTTATACCTTGCAATGATGTCAGTGAATATCTTAGAAGCGATCCGTTTTTATGTCAGTTTTGCCTGTTCATTTGCGTTTGCAGAGCGAGAATTAATGGAAGGTAACGCTAAAATTATTAAGCTGATCGCCCGTGATGAAGCGCTTCATCTTTCTGGTACTCAGCATATTTTGAATATTATGCAAGATGGTAAAGACGATCCTGAAATGGCTATCGTAGCAGCCCAGTGTCGTGATGAAGCGATCAAGATGTTTGTTGATGCTGCTGAACAAGAAAAAGAATGGGCTGAATACCTGTTTAAAGATGGTTCAATGATTGGCTTAAACAAAGATATTTTATGCCAATACGTTGAGTACATTACTAATGCTCGTATGACTGCAGTTGGTTTACCAACACAGTTTAAAACCAGCAGTAACCCTATCCCATGGATCAATTCATGGTTAGTGTCAGACAATGTACAAGTTGCTCCACAAGAAGCGGAGATAAGCTCATACCTTGTAGGCCAAATTGACTCTCAAGTTAATGCCTCTGATTTCGGTGACTTCGATCTCTAATGACCAGCAACAAAACTGCAAAGATCCACTTTGCAGATAATAGCCAGTGTGTAGATTTTGACACTGGCTGTCATTCCCTTTTAGACTGCCTAGAACAACAGCAATATGAAATTCCTTTTCAGTGTAGAGAAGGATATTGTGGTGCCTGTAGAGCAACCCTAGTAGCAGGGCAAGTCACCTATAACGAAGAACCACTCGCCTTTGTACGTGATGGAGAAGTACTGCTGTGCTGCTGTAAACCCGATGGCAATATCACTCTCAATTTGAAGTAATTTGTTAATGCCAGTCAAACTGCTTTGTTTCATAGCAATGTATTTTATCACTGATCATTAAACTACTTTCATCTATGGTTACATCCCAATTTAAACTGCGTGTTAAATCCACCTGAATATCATCAATAAACTGCTGGTCAATCTCAATAATATGGCTATTATCAAATAACTTTAACCGTGACTGAGATTGCGTTAACCATTCACTATTGCCCGTTGTTAAAATTAATAATTCATCCACCTGCTTAGCGATCTTAACTAATTCATCAAGGTCAGGTTTATCAACACTTAACCAGGTTTTATAATGTTCGTCCAACGCTTGAATTCCTACATCTGGCTGTAGTTTATCAGCAAGTTTATTAAGCACTGCATGGCTGTCATAAGATAAAATACAATAGCCTAACAGCTTTAAAACAAAATGCTCCAGTGTTTCATTTTTAGTCAACGCTGTGGTAAAAATTTCTTTGTGATTACGCTGATGACGCAGATCAGCTATGCTAAATCGTGCTTTAAAAATACGTGTTTTATCAGACATAATATTCACCAGTCTCGCCGTTACTCCTATTGAGTATAGCCCAATCTGGTATAAGCACGTTTATTTTAAAAGTTATGGTATAACATTATTGATCAGCACAAATGATGGTGTTATATTATATCACAACATAATAGCAACAACGTAGTAACCATGATCCGACATTCCTTAATATCAACTGCAATTATCACTGCTTTAAGCTCTTTTTCTGCTCATGCTGCGCTGGTAACTGGGCAAGTTTTTGACAATAACAAGCAACCACTCAGCTATGCCGATGTGCATGTACACGGTAAAGCACAGTCAATTAAAACTGACGAGAATGGTCGATTTAGTATTAATATTGATGCTAATAGCCAATTACATATTAGTAAAAATAATTTTGTTGATGCTAGAGTTCAAGTAACTGAAACCAGTTCTGCTCTAAATATCACGCTTGTACCTACGTCAGTTGAATCTGTCGTTGTGTACGCCTCTGCCCTGCATAAAAATAGCTTAGAGATGATTTCACCAGTGAGTGTACTCAGTGGTGATGAACTGCGCAATAAAGCAAAACCCACGTTAGGCGAAACGCTCAAAGGCCTTCCAGGTGTTAATGCCAGCTATTTTGGCCCTGTTTCATCTAGCCCTATAATCCGTGGCCTAGATGGCCCTCGCGTTAAAATCACCCAAAATGGCTTAGACAGCAGCGATGCGTCACGTATTGGCCCAGATCACGCAACATCGAATGACAGCCTAGCTGCAGAACAGATTGAAGTTTTGCGTGGCCCAGCTACGCTACTTTATGGCTCAGGCGCGATTGGTGGCGTAGTTAACGTAGTAGATAACCGCATTCCAACTGATAATATCGAGCATTTAACTGGGGCTGTTGAATACAGCCATGACACAGTTTCAAATGCCAACACCTATGCTGCCAAGCTTGAGACGGGCCATAACAACTTTAACTTCCATTTTGACGGTACCAAACGCACTGGTGATGACTACCAAACTCCGCGTTTTAACTTACCTGAAGAAGAGCACGAAGATCATGAGGGTCATGACGAAGAAGAGCATGAAACAGCCACCTCGGTAAAAAATACCTTTATTGATAGCCAAACCGTTAACTTTGGTACTAGCTATGTAGGTGAGCATTTAACGCTAGGTGTTTCTTATGGCCGTATTGAAACCGACTACGGTATTCCAGCACATAGCCATGAACATGGCCATGATCACGAACACGACCATGATGAAGGCGAAGAAGAAGCCGTTTATGCGCGTGTAGAACAAGATCGCTGGCAAGGTTTGATGAGCTATGCATTACACAACAACTGGATTGAAACTATTAATTTACGTCTAGGTTATACTGACTATCGCCATGCTGAAATTGAAGATGGCGCGATCGGTACTATCTTTAGTAATGAAACCACTGAAGCACGTTTAAATATCGAGCATAAGTTAGGTAATTGGCATGGTATGGCTGGTTATCATTTTAGTGAATCTGATTATGATGCCGATGGTGAAGAAGCCTTCACACCCGCTAGCAAAACGACTACTCATGCATTATTTATCCTCGAAGAAAAACAGTTTGGCGACGTGACATTAGAATTAGGTGCGCGTATTGAAGATTATAATATTGATAGTAATATCGGTGCTGCTGCGCATGACCATGAAGATGATCATACTGATGAACACGCCAATGAAATAACGCCTTACAGTAAAAGCTTTACTAATCTGAGCGCTTCAGCAGGCGCTATTTGGCAATATACACCCGGACAAAGTATTGCGCTGAGCGTGTCACACTCTGAACGCGCACCGTTATCAGCCGAGCTATTATCAAATGGTGTCCATATTGCAACTGGCACCTATGAGCTTGGTTTAGGCTACGCGATAGAAGACGGTGAAATTCACTTCGAACCTGAAAATATCAAACAAGAAACATCAACCAATATTGATTTTGGCTTTAGACGCTTTAGTGGCGATTTTGGTTATACGGTTAACTTTTTCTATAACGACATTGCCAATTTTTACTATCAGCAAAACACGGGGTTAGTGTTTGATGAAGAGCACGGCCTTGAAGCTGCAGAGCCTGGCCACGATGATGGTATGGCTGTTTATCAATTTGTCAGTAAAGATGCGAAATTATACGGCATTGAATTTGATGCACATTATCAATTAAATTCAAATGCGATGGTAAAAGTATTTGGTGACTCAACCACTGCAAAACTTGCTGATGATGAAGGGTATTTACCGCGTATTCCGGCAAATAAGTTAGGTTCAGAATTACAGTATAATATCAGTGATTGGCAGTTCAGCTTAACTGGCACACACTACTTTGAACAACGTGATATCACGGCTTATGAAACCGCAACCGATGGCTATACACTGTTCGATGCGCAAGCAAATTATCAATTAAGTGTCGGTCCGGTAGATACACAGTTTTATATCAACGTCGATAATATTACGGATGAACTGGGTTTTGTACATAGTTCATTTATTAAAGATGAAGCGCCACTTCCTGGGCGTAACTTTAGAATTGGTCTACGTGGTTATTTCTGATCTCAGTAAATAACCATAAAAAAGCCGCGCTAATAGTTATTAGCGCGGCTTTTTATTACTCAATTTCTAATTAAAGAATTTCGTGTAGCTCAACGTCAAATACCAGTGTTGAGAATGGTGCAATTGCAGCACCGGCACCACGTTCTCCATAAGCAAGCTCATGAGGAACATAGATACGCCATTTGGTGCCTTCAGGCATCATTTGTAATGCTTCAGTCCAGCCTTTGATCACGCCACCAACTGGAAACTCAGCAGGTTGACCACGCTCATAAGAGCTGTCAAATACAGTACCGTTGATAAGTGTACCGTGATAATCAACACGCACTGTTGACTCAGCAGTTGGCTTTTTGCCTTCACCTGTTGCTAGTACTTCATATTGAAGACCAGACTCAGTCACTGTGATTTCAGCACGTTTTGCATTTTCTTCTAAGAATGCAATGCCTTCAGCTGCAAGTACTTTCGCTTCTTCTTCACGACGTGCTTGGATTTCAGTGTTGATTTTTTCGAATGCAGCTTGGATCTCAGGGATCTCAACTTGGAAATCGCCGCCCACATACGCATCTTTCATGCCTGCAAATACTGAATTTAAGTTTAAACCTTCGAAAGGGTTAGCTTTAAGTTGCTCACCCATCTGTAGGCCAATACCGTAACTTGCTTTTTCAGCATCTGTAGTAAAATTATCTGACATAATATGTTTCACGTTTTGTTTATACCAAGCTTAATAACGCTGGTATCAGTTAAAAGACGCGCCTATGCTATCATAAAAAAAGCCCTTTTGGGCTTCTTTAGAGCTAGTTTTTAGTGAGTTTTCGCTTTATTAAGCGCACAGCAAAAGTCAAGATTGGCAAGCTGATTAAAATACCAGCAAGTAATGGACGACTCAGTAATGCCTGCGTACCAACTAATAACACCGGCACGACTAATAAACCGATACAACCAATAAATATTGCCGCAATTTCTGGCCAGTATTTATCATATTTAGTAATTAAATGCCCAGCTAATAGATTAAAGCCTAGGCAGTAAAGCATAGCTGTGAGCAATACATGCTCTGGTTGTGCATCCATCGCCATTTTAACGAGTAAGTTAATAGCACTGTGATAACAGTAGCCAAACACCGACCATAACAGTACGTGTTTTAGCACCCGTTGTGTGGTGTTTAATTGATTTTGCTGTGACATCTTAAACTCCAGATAGCAAAAAGCCGCCCATAAGGCGGCTTTTTAAATATGGTGGAGAGATAGGGATTTGAACCCTAGAGGGGCTATAAACCCCTGCCGGTTTTCAAGACCGGTGCATTCGACCACTCTGCCATCTCTCCGTACGGCGCGGATAATAGGGGTTAGCTGCCTTGTTGTAAAGCCCTAAAAGTAAAAAGTTCAAATTAATCGTTATAATTACTCGAAGCGCTTAAAAACACATCAATAATACTGTTTTGGACGTTTCGCGACCCACGAACACAGTAAGCAGACTAATAAGCTAAAAGTAACAAAACTTAAGCTCTGAAAGATTAAATCAAAGCGGTTTAGATCATCACTTGGTACAAGCACCAATACAAAAGCGGGTAAAATACTCACAAACAACACATAACAACACACTTTAAACGCTCTACCAAAATCAAATCGTCTTGTGCGTTGCATCCACCACGCTAAGATAACCACAATAGCAGTTGATGAGATCGCGATTAAATGAGGAGTCTGTGTACTAAATGCTGTGTAAAGAGTGATAGCCGCACCAACAAAGCCCCATAAGGACCACGTTAACCATTTTTCTTTTTCACGTAAAAATAAATTTCCCATTATCCTCGTCTTCTTGTTGTTATTCTAATTAAGACACTCCATACATTAACAAACTGCAGAAAAATAACAAACCATTGTATTGAGGGTTATTGCATCCAAGCGCTTCAGACAGCCAAGCTACCTAAAGATAATAACAAAGGTAGCCTTAATGCACTCTGACTGAAATAACACGACAAAGTTCCAGTTAATTACGTTTTGGCAACTATAAGTTTGTGAAAAAGTGTTCTGGGCTATGACGAACAGCCTTTTTACAGTCCACTTCTGGAGTGCCTAAATACAGGTAACCGACAATCTCATCTTCATTATCAAGCTTTAACGCCGCTTTTACCGCCTCACTTTGCGCAAAGTAACCAGTACGCCAGACACCACCCAGTCCCTGCGCAAAAGCTGCTTGTTGCATAGCTAACACAGCACAACCAGCACTTTGTACTTGTTCTATACGCGGTACTTTTGGGTGCGCTTGATATTTGGCAATGGCAATGATTATCATCGGTGCACGCAGCGGTAACTCTTTGGCACGATTAATTACTTTTTCATCTTGTTGTTCTGCAACTGCACTTTGATAATAAATTTCGCCGAGTCGTTCTCGCGCATCTTCTGCAACAACAATAAATTGCCAAGGCGCAAGGCAACCATGATCAGGCACACGAAGCGCTGCTTGTTTAATAATATCAAGTTGACTGTTGTTTGGGGCAGGTGCAATCAGTCGAGGATCTGACTGACGAGTCAATAAAAGCTCAATAGCGTCCATAGCGATTCTCTATCTAATTAAAAAAGAAACTAGCATAGCATTGATAGGGATTGCTGAGAAAGTTTGAAAGTTAGAAAGTTTGCGACGGGCGTCGCAAACTGACAGGTAGAGATTTAGATTATTCGAATCTTTTCCGTAACCAGTGATCAAGGCTAACAAAACGCCCACCGCCGGTAAAAAATAAACTCAATAACATCGCAAAATAAATTGCTGAAAACTCAATGCCATTATTCAAAATCGACGGTTTACCCTTTTCATAAAGGTAATCTGGGAAACCATGTTCTTGTACAAGTCCTCGAATTTTCTCAATACGTTCTTTTACTTCTCGGGAATTATCTAAACTTTCTTTTGCACCAGGGATCGCCAACCAATCAAGTACTTGTGCAGCACTGGTATCTGGATCTGTGGGCGCAATCGCAAACCAGCCATTGTGCCAATGTACAGAGGTTGCGGCAACGACCATAGTAAACATCAGCGGTATGCTAACCAGACGGGTTAATAAACCAACTAAGAGTAGCCAGCCACCGAGAAATTCACTCCAGCCAGCTAAAAAAGCCAGTAAATCAGGAAAAGGTAAGCCTAATCCCCAGTCTGGGTTACCAAACCAAGCAACAACATCTGGAGAAGCTAAAAAGAATTCAAAAAACCCATTACCATTACCACTGATATTTAGCTTGTTATAACCTGCGATGATCATAACTGGCGCCAGTATCAGTCTAAATAGTAAAGCAGGGATACCATCAAAAATGGCTATTTTTTGTAGGGAAGTTTTATATAGTGTGATCAATGTATTCATCGTAGCAGTCTAGTCTTTTGAAATGTATTAAACAAAGACCGCTACGATTAAAAGTTTATTTCAGTTAAATTTTACGCGCGACCTGAAGCGCTTCATAAATAGCTCGTTTTGCATCAATTGCTGATGCTAATTTGGCCCCGCCAATTACATGTACTTTAGGATTATCGATTAACCCCGACATTAATTCGTTATTAGAGACTTGCCCGATACAAGCGATCACTGTATCAACAGGTAGCACCTGCTCCTCTCCTGCCACAGTAATTTTTAGACCTTGCTGATCAAAATGATGATACTGACAATCAGCGATCTGTTTTACACCATGTTGCTTTGCAACTTGACGATGTATCCAGCCCGTTGTTTTACCAAGCTCACTGCCAAAACGCCCAGCGCTGCGTTTTAGCATAAACAATTGACGATTATCTTTATCTGGACTTGGCTGACACTCAATTCCCCACTGCGATTTAAAATCAGCAATACTTTGGTCTTTATGTTCACTTAAAAAAGCAACCATATCAAAGCCAATGCCGCCGGCACCTAAAATTGCAATCGATTGCCCTAATTCAACTTCACCACGAATAACTTCATCGTATGAAAAAACACGTTTATTATCCGCGCAGGTAAAGTTTGCCTCACGCGGGCGCACCCCCGTTGCAAACACCACGTCATCGTATTGCTCAAGCATTTTATCGGTAAAAGGAGTATTGAGTGTTACCGTGACCTTTAGACGTTCAAGTTCATTAATAAAATAACGCAAGGTATGATTGAAATCTTCTTTACCAGGAATTCGCATCGCTAAATTAAATTGGCCGCCCATATCTGTATTTTTATCAATCAGCGTTACCGTATGACCTTTTTGCGCTAAGTAACAACTGGCAGATAAGCCCGCAGGCCCAGCACCTACAACCAACACATTTTTAGCCTTGTTGGTCAGCTCAAGAGGATAATCTAGCTCAAACCCCGCTTGAGGATTCACTAAGCATGTTGCTCGTTTACCTTTAAATACATGATCTAAACAGCCCTGATTACAGCCGATACAAATATTAATGTGTTTACTTTGTTGTGCTTGATATTTATTAAAAAACTCTGGATCGGCTAATAGTGGTCGTGCCATCGAAATCAGATCGGCATCCCCTGCAGTTAAAATTTCATTGGCAATCTCAGGAGTATTAATACGATTTACAGCAATCACAGGAACCGATACCACTTCTTTTAAACGTTTTGAAGCTTCTTTAAATGCACCTGCTGGCACCATACTCGCAATAGTAGGTACTCGTGCTTCATGCCAGCCTATGCCAGTATTTAAAATATCAACTCCAGCCTGCTCTAATGCTTTGGCCTGGATCGTAACCTCTTCAGGTGTTGACCCATTCGGAATTAAATCCATCACCGATAATCGAAAGATAATTAAAAATTCTTTATTTACTTTGGCACGTACAGCTTTGACTATCTCTAACGCTAAACGCATACGGTTTTCTAAACTTCCACCGTATTCATCTGAGCGTTTATTGGTATGCGGTGCCATAAACTCATTAATCAAATAACCTTCTGAGCCCATCACTTCAACGCCATCGTAGCCTGCCTTTTGTGCTAAATAGGCGGAATGAGCAAAGTCTTTGATGGTTTTTTTATTGCACTGAGCGACATTGCTTTGGGTTGATATGGGTTAATAGGTGCTTTAATTGCACTTGGTGCTTGATTAAATGGATGATACGCATAACGTCCAGCATGTAATAATTGTAAGCAAATCTTACCGCCGTGTTGATGGACAACATCAGTGTATGCACGGTGCTTAAACACATCATAATAGCTATTAAAAGACGATGAGATTGGGGTTAATTTGCCACGCAAATTAGGACTGTAGCCCCCGTAATGAGCATCGCAGTACCACCTTTAGCGCGCGCTTCATAAAAAGCACGCAGTCGTTTTCGGTTATGCCATCCCTCTTCAAGCCCCGTGTGCATTGAGCCCATTACCAAACGGTTACGTAGCTGTGTGTGTTTCAATTGTAATTGTTGTTCTAACATCCTCTGCCCCAATGAACTGGTCTAACCTCTATACATTAGCCAATTTTGCTCGATTGGCAAGCAATAAGCAACAAAAGCGATAAATTAGTTAATATGTTCACATTCTCACGGTTAAAACCTCGCTCATAAATACTTAGTTACGATTTAACAGTTAAATTAATTTTTATTCTGGGCTAAGATGGTGACAGATATAAGTTGTACCAGACTAAGGATTTATTTTGATTGCAAAGCTATTTAAAGGACTGTGGGCAGGAATTAACTTTTCTCGTCGTTTAGTCCTCAATTTTTTATTTGTGTTACTTGTCATTCTTTTCATTGTTTCAATCACAAGTGATGACAATGAAATTAATGTTGCTGACACATCTGTGCTCAGGTTAAACCTCAATGGTCCAATCGTAGAGGAAAAAGTTTACGTTGATCCAATTGAATCTGCCATCAATGACGCAACACAGAGCAACGATGAGCCCGCTGAAATTTTACTTGATGATATTATCAATGTAATTGATCAAGCCACTGAAGATAAACGCATTAGTGTGATCTTGCTGGATTTACAAAAAATGCCTAGCGCGCATTTAAATAAATTAAAACAAATCACTCTAGCGTTAGAGCGGTTTAAAGCGAGCGGCAAAAAAGTAATTGCCTCTGGTTATTATTACTCACAAGCACAATATTACATTGCTGCGCACGCTGATGAAATATCTATGCACCCTTATGGTGGTGTAGAGATCCAAGGCTTTGGCATGTACCCGTTATATTTTAAAGATGCGCTTGAAAAACTCGGTATCACTCAGCATATTTTCCGTGTTGGTACATTTAAATCGGCTGTTGAACCGTTTATTCGTAACGATATGTCAGATGCAGCAAAAGAAGCTAATAATGTATGGCTAGGTGCATTGTGGAAAGAATACAAACAAGACGTTGCCGCTGTGCGCCCATTTGATGAAGCAAACTTTGATGAAACAATGGACGTGTTTCTGGCAAAAATGCAAGCAGTTAATGGCGATTCAGGTAAATATGCCCTTGAACATCAATGGGTTGATTCTTTAAAAACCAATCAACAAGTGCGTCAACAATTAATTACCTTAGTAGGCACTGAAGAAACAGGCAAAACCTTTAACCAAGTATCGTTTAAAGAATATCTCTCATTAGTTAAATCGCCGATTGAGTTTGATAACCCAATGACAGAAAAAGTCGCCGTTGTGGTTGCACGCGGTACTATCTCTGACGGAGAACGTAAAGCCGGTGAAATTGGTGGTGACTCTACAGCGGCTTTACTACGTAAAGCACGCTTAGATGATAAAGTAAAAGCGGTTGTACTGCGTATTGATTCAGGCGGTGGCAGTATGTTTGCCTCTGAAGTTATTCGTGCTGAAGTACTTGCTCTTAAAGCAGCTGGTAAACCCGTGGTTGCTTCAATGAGCTCAGTAGCAGCTTCTGGCGGCTACTGGATTGCCTCTGCTGCCAACGAAATTTGGGCAGCACCGAGCACAATTACCGGCTCAATTGGTGTATTTGGTAACTTTATGACCTTTGAAAACACCATGGCTAAATTAGGTGTTTATTCAGATGGCGTTGCCACAACTGAAATGGCTGGTCTATCAATCGCTCGCCCGCTTAATGAAAAAATGGCACAGGTTATTCAACTAAGTGTAGAAGATGCTTATCAACGCTTCTTAGAGGTTGTTGGTGAAGCACGAAATATGACCCCTGAGCAAGTTGACTCTATTGCACAAGGCCGTGTTTGGATTGCAAGCCAAGCGCAAGAGCTTGGCTTAGTTGACAAATTAGGCAATAAGCAAGACGCTATCAAAGCGGCAGCTGAACTGGCTAAGCTTGATTTTTATGAAGTTAAAACCATTAAGCAGAGTCTATCGGCGGAAGAGAAATTAATGCAGGATATTTTTGGAAATGCATCGATTAGATCGCTAATTGGCTCACAAAGTACGCTACAAAACGCACTCTCAAACCAAGCATCTATCAATGGTTTAGTTAAGCAATTAACAACTGAGGTTGAAGGTCTAAAAGATTACAACGATCCGCAAGGCATTTATGCCCGCTGCTTAGTGTGTAATATTTCGCAATAAATAGTGTATAGGCTGTAATCGCAGCAACTAACCGTTATACTAAGCCCAGTTTTTTTACTGGGCTTTTTTTATGAAACGTAAACGTATTTATATCGCATATACTGGCGGTACGATTGGGATGAAAAAATCGAGTCGAGGCTATATTCCCGCTGAAGGTTTTTTAACACAAACCGTAGAAAACAATGCCGAATTTAATCGTGATGAAATGCCCTTATTCGATATTCACGAGTATTGCCCGCTGATTGACTCATCAGACATGTCCCCTGCTCATTGGCAACTAATCGCTGATGATATTAAAAGTAAATACCAAGATTATGATGGCTTTGTCGTGCTTCATGGTACAGATACCATGGCGTATACCGCATCTGCTTTGTCCTTTATGTTTGAAAACTTAACAAAGCCAGTGATAGTGACAGGCTCGCAAATTCCACTGTCGCAATTGCGCTCTGATGGCCAAGTAAATTTACTTAATGCGATGTATTTAGCGGCTAATTATCCGATTGCTGAGGTTAGTCTATTTTTCAATAATCAATTATTTCGCGGCAATCGTGCAACTAAAGCACATGCCGATGGCTTTGATGCCTTTGCATCCCCTAACTTAGACCCACTGGCTCTCTCAGGTATTAATATTCAATTATTAAAAGGCCAGTTGAGCCCGTATGTTGAAAATGAGCTACAAGTCACCAACATCACGCCGCAACCTATTGGTGTTTTATACTTGTATCCAGGGATCAGTCATGCTGTAGTTAAAAGTCTGGTAAACGACAATATTAAAGCCCTCGTATTATTGAGCTTTGGTGTGGGCAATGCACCACAAGATCCAGACTTTTTAGAGATCCTCTCCAGCGCAAGTAAGCGCGGTATGGTTATCGTCAATTTAACCCAGTGTTTAAAAGGGCATGTAAATATGGGCGGCTATGCAACTGGTAACGCATTACTTAACATTGGTGTGATCAGCGGTTACGATATGACCTTAGAGGCATGCTTAACTAAATTACACTACTTATTTAGCCAAAAGCTTGAAATTGAAACTATTCGCCATTTAATGCAAGACAACTTACGTGGTGAGTTAAGTAGATAAGCTGAGCGCTTTATAATAAAAACTATTTTTTTAAACTAAAAAGGCACGCTAATTAGCGTGCCTTTCATTTTAACTTATTGGCCTAATTAACGTACTTTCGCGTCAATCTCTACTAAATCAGTTAAATGACATACCTCACCACTATGAGTTTTAATGCCATGCTCACCAAAATAATCTCGCTGTGCTTGTACTAGATGACCATTGCTTGGTGTCGTCAACGTCGCAAAATACGTTTGCGTTGAGCTAAGTACCGGAAATGCTAATCCAGTCATCATTGCTTGACCTGTTATTTTACGCAGCGCTAATGACTCTTTTTCTAAAGTGTCGATAAACTCAACACCTTCAGCGATGTTATCTAAGTAATCAGCACGGATAATACAACCAGCACGCCATGTTTGCAGTGTTTTAGATAAATCGACTTTCCATTGATGTGCACGTGATGCACCTTTGATCAGCGCAAGGCCTTGACGATAAGCCAGTAAACTTGCAAACAAGAAGGCATCTTTAAGTTCATCTAAATCTAATTCAACCTGTGAAGTTGATTTAGCTGCATACGTCATTTCTTTCGCTGCATGTGTGTCACCAGTATTGGTTAAGTGACGCGCTTGCACAGCTGCAACCAATGAAGGAACGGCTATACCCAGTTCTAATGCATTTTGTGCCGTCCACAAACCCGTGCCTTTCGCGCCAACTTTATTATCAATCAAATCAACTAACGCTTCACCCGCATCGGTTTCTAACGATAAAATATGACTTGAGATAGATAATAAATAGCTATTGAGTGTGCCTTCAGACCATTGATTAAAAATCTCTGCAACTTCATGTGGAGTGCGGTTAGTGCCTAAGCGTAATAATTGATACATTTCTGCGATTAGTTGCATTAATGCATATTCAATTCCGTTGTGCACCATTTTTACAAAGTGACCACTGGCTGATTGACCAACACGGGCAAAACACGATTCACCTTTGTAGCTTGCTGCTACTTTTTCAAACCATGGCTCAACGCGTTCCCAGCCGCCTTCTGAACCACTTGCCATCATCGCAGGACCATGACGCGCGCCTTCAGCACCGCCAGAAATCCCCATAGTGGCAAATTCAAATTTATTTTGATATTTTAGTTTACGAGTAATACCGTCTTTATAATTACTATTGCCACAATCGACGATAATATCGTCACAATCAACGCCTGCATCAACTAAATCGCTGCAAACTTTATCGACTAACTCACCCGCTGGCACTAATAACAAAATTGAGCGAGGCGGCGTTAACCGTTTTACCATATCACCTAAATCAGACACAATGTGCAGACGATCTGCCATGCCTTGTAATTTAGCACAGCTTAATAGCTCTTCGCCCGCGTCTGGGTTTTTATCATAAGCTACTAGCGTCATCCCTTGTTCAATCAAGTTGAGAGCAAGATTTTTACCCATAACGCCTAACCCTACTAATGCAACTTGCATTTAGTGTCCTCCTCGGTAACAACTATTGGTTAGTAAATGAAATAATACCGCGCGCATTATATACCCAAGCCACTTAAAATTGCGAGCCTAGACAACAGATACAACGCTTTGCGCAAGACAAACACGCAAGATACAGTGATTATATCAAACAACCGTTGCCTCGGGGCGATAAATTTTCCTGATATGGATTTCTGAGTCGAGCATTGACGAGACCTGACACCGGTGTCATAATGTGGTCATAATTTTTTTGTATAAAATAATGACAGCTTTACACGTTACCTTGATGTCAACGCGCTATTTGCTGTCAGTAAAAACTGTATTATGCGTGTCAGTTAAACTAACACCTATAAATAACGAAAAACCGTCAACCTGCTTACAACATTGTAAGCCTACAGGAGAATTTGATGCTTAGACGCACAAAAATAGTCGCGACCCTTGGACCTGCAACCGATCGAGATAACAACTTAGAAAAAATAATCCGTGCTGGTGCAAACGTAGTGCGTTTGAATTTCTCACACGGCATTGCACAAGATCACAAAGACCGTGCCCAAGCAGTGCGTGACATTGCCAAAAAACTAGGCAAGCACATTGCTATTTTAGCCGATCTACAAGGCCCAAAAATTCGTGTATCGACATTTAAAGATGGCAAAGTAACGCTACCTGTTGGTGCAAAATTTATTCTTGATGCAAAAATGGAAAAAGGCCTAGGCGATATCAACGCCGTAGGTATTGATTATAAAGAATTACCACAAGATGTTGCCCCTGGTGACTTACTACTTTTAAACGATGGTTTAATTCAATTAACAGTAGTAAATGTTGAAGGTCATTTAGTGCATACCACAGTAACTGTTGGTGGCGTGTTATCTAACAATAAAGGCATCAACCGCTTAGGTGGTGGTTTAACTGCTCCAGCCTTCACTGATAAAGATAAAGAAGATTTATTAACTGCAGCAGAAATTGATGTTGATTATATCGCAGTATCATTCCCACGCAGTGGCGACGATATGCGTTATGTGCGTTCACTAGCTGAAGCTGCAGGCTCTAAAGCACAGCTTTTAGCTAAAATTGAGCGTGCTGAAGCCGTTGAAACGGTAGAAGCAGTTGATGATATTATCCTTGCTTCAGATGCGGTGATGGTTGCTCGTGGTGACTTAGGTGTTGAAATTGGTGATGCTGCCTTAATGGGTAAACAAAAACTCATTATCCGTCGTGCTCGCTCACTTAACCGTACCGTGATCACAGCAACACAAATGATGGAATCAATGATCGATAACCCAATGCCTACCCGTGCAGAAGTTATGGATGTTGCCAACGCAGTCCTTGATGGCACTGATGCGGTAATGCTTTCAGCTGAAACAGCGGCAGGCGATTACCCAGAAGAAACCGTGGCAACCATGGCGCGCGTTTGTTTAGGGGCAGAATCACAAAAAGAAACTCACGTTTCTAAGCATCGCTTAGATAGTCGTTTCTCTTCTAATGCAGAATCAATTGCATTGTCAGCTATGTATGCGGCAAACCATTTAGATTCAGTAAAAGCGATTATTACTTTAACTGAATCAGGTAGCACAGCAAAATTGATGTCACGTATCAGCTCTGGCTTACCTATTTATTCATTGTCTCGTCATGCCAGTACACTTGGTCAAACAGCATTATATCGTGGTGTTTACCCGGTATTCTTTGACTCAACACAATGTGAAAAAGATAACATGGTAAAAGATGCCCTTAACACACTTGTGAATGCGGGTTCATTACAATCTGGCGATACTGTGATCATCACTCATGGTGATGCTATGGAAACGATTGGTGCAACCAATACTATGAAAATTGTTACTGTTGCTTAATTAACGCAGTTATAAAAAACGCGAGCCAAGGCTCGCGTTTTTTTATTTAAAACACATGGTTTAATTTACTTCGTTATATAACAGCTATTGAGCCCGTTTCTAAGTTAACTTGCTAACGCAGCTTTTACTTTATCGCGATAACTACGGCTTACTTTTAATTCTTGGCCGTTCTCAAGCACTAATAAATACTCACCACTTACCTGAGTTACAAGCTTGCTAATTTGTTTAGTATTTACAATCGCACTGCGATGGACACGTACAAATAGCTGAGGATCAAGTTCCTGTTCTAGTTCTTTCATAGTTTTTCGTAAAATATGCGTTTGACCATCTTGGCAATGTAAACACATATAGTCACCAGCGGCATCAACCCATTGAATTGTCGCTACAGGTACACGGATTATTTCACCCTGCTCTTTCACCGCTAAAGATTCTGGGTAACGGCGATCTGTTAATGTATCGCCAGTTGCCAGTTTTTTCAAAATCTCTTCACAATTATTACCAGTAATTCCAGCTACAAAACTCGCCAATTTCTTTTTATGGGCGTTGTCTTGTTGCGTCTTCAAGTAGGTATGCACTTTTTCTACCGCCTGTTTTAGTCTGTTGTCGTCGACTGGTTTAAGGATGTAATCTAAAGCATGGATCTCAAATGCTTTGACTGCGAACTGATCAAATGCGGTTACGAATACAATAGCAGGTAACGCTCTGACACTTTCACTGAGTGCTCTGGCAACCTCAAACCCATTCATTCCAGGCATTTGAATATCTAAAAAAACTAAATCTATTTTCCCTGCTTGGCATGCATCGATAGCCTCTTGACCAGAGTTACATAACTTAATGACTTCGATATCATCAAACTCCTCTAATCTTACCGCTAACCCTCTACGGGCTAATGGTTCATCATCGACAATCAGGGTCTTAATCTTGCTCATTTCTTCACAGCCTTCTCAAACGGAACGCGCAGATTCACTTTCAATCCACTTGGCGTATTATGTGATAACACAAACGAATAGTTATTTTCATACAAAGTTTTCAGGCGGTCTTTCGTATTTGCCACCCCTACCCCTTGTGAATTAACTAATTGGCCATTAAGTAATTCAGTACCGGGGCCATTATCGCCTACTTCCAATAATAGTTCATTAGCAAAAACTTGTGCTTTAATATCAATTACTCCCCTTCGCTAAGATGAGCTATTGCATATTTAATCGCATTTTCGATGATCGGTTGCAATATTAAACTCGGCACTAATGCATTTTTTGCTTCATCACTGATTTGCACATTCACTTGCAACCGTTCATCAAAGCGTACTCGCTCTATTTCAAGATAAAGCATCAGTGCATGCAACTCTTGTTCAAGTGGGACTTTTTTTATCGGATCGGTATTGAGTGTATAACGTAAAAAGTCGCTCAACTTTGACACCATTAAATTAGCATCTTTATTCTCTTTTACCAAAATCAACGTAGATATAGCATTAAGAGTATTAAACAAAAAATGAGGATTTAATTGATAACGTAGCATTTTCAGTTGTGCTTCATGCGCCATCGTTGTTGCTTTAAGGGCTTTTTGGCGCTCACTTTGCAGTAGTTGATAATATTTAATGCCAAAGTACAAACCACTCCAACAAAGAATAATATAAACCGAATCTAAGCCTTGTTGCAGATAGTAAAACCATTCTGTAGGACGATAACCATGGCGATAAATCTCCCATAAATTAAATTTTTGTATTACCGCCCATAAAGTGCCTGTAATGTACGAAGCGCCGAACACTACTAACATTAAAACCCAAGGAGATGCATTCCAGGCTTTGCGATACATATAGCGCAATGGCACAGTCATTAAACACCTGGCGTAAGCATTGAGTACGATCACAAATACATAAATATCGCGCATCTCAAAGACTTTTGAGCCAATGTAGTTAACAAGTGCATAACCGATCCAACCCGCAATCTGTAATACCCAGAAAAAGCGTTGGCGGTTATCAACTAAGGATTGCCAATTCAAAATAGTTAATTACCTCATTTATTTGTAATTATTATATAGCGTTAGCGCAGTTGGGATCACTACCGACTATCTCGCTTTTCACGAGCCTTACCGCAAATAACTGTTGGTGAAAACTTTATTTTAGCCACAAAAAAAGGAGCCATAGGCTCCTTTTTAATACTTATTTTAAAAGCTTAAGCTGCCGCTAGGCCTTCTTTAGCTTTTGCAACAAGCGCTGCGAATGCAACTTGGTCATAAACAGCGATATCTGCAAGGATCTTACGATCGATTTCTACAGATGTCTTTTTAAGACCATTGATAAAACGGCTGTAAGACAGACCATTTTGACGTGAAGCAGCATTGATACGTGCAATCCATAATTGACGGAAAGTACGTTTCTTCGCACGACGGTCACGGTAAGCGTATTGACCCGCTTTAGTAACAGCCTGGAAAGCTACGCGGTAAACACGTGAACGTGCTCCGTAGTAACCTTTTGCTTGTTTTAAAACTTTTTTGTGACGTGCACGTGCGACAACGCCGCGTTTAACTCTTGCCATTTCTAAAAACCCCTATTAAGCGAATGGTAACATACGTGAAACTAGACCATGGTCGTTCTTATGAACCATCATCTTAGGACGTAGGTGTAACTTACGCTTAGAAGTTTTCTTAGTCAGAATGTGACGAAGATGCGCTTGTTTACGCTTGAAACCGCCAGAAGCAGTCTTTTTGAAACGCTTAGCCGCGCCTCTGTGACTTTTTAGCTTATAAGCCATTGCAATAACTCCAAATGTATTGCTTTAAAATTAGTAAGCAGGCGTGAGATATATTGCTATAGCTCCACTTTTAGGCCTAACTTACTGCCATATTCCGGTGAAAACCCAACATAAATGCTGCAGTTTTACTTTATTACCGGTTAGCACAGGTGAATATTTGCATATTACTTGGTGACCTGAGCTAAATTCGCTGCGTATCTTAGCTTGTTTATTGCTTTTTAGCAACAGGCGCCATCATCATAACCATTTGGCGACCTTCAACACGATTAGGGAAAGACTCAACAACTGCAAGCTCTTCCAAATCGCCTTTGATACGGTTTAATAATTCTATACCAATTTCTTGGTGGGCCATTTCACGACCACGGAAGCGGATGGTAATCTTAGCTTTATCGCCACCTTCTAAGAACTTACGTAAGTTGCGAAGCTTAACCTGATAATCACCTTCATCCGTGCCAGGACGGAATTTGATTTCTTTATCTGGATTTGCTTTTGCTTCTTCTTCTGCTCTTTTAGTTCTTTGCTTTTTTCAAAGATGAACTTACCGTAGTCCATGATTCTACAAACAGGCGGCTCAGCATTTGGGCTAATCTCTACTAGATCAACACCAGCGGCATCAGCCATAGTTTGCGCGTCTTTTAATGACTGAATTCCAGCTTGCTCGCCTTCAATGTCAATTAAGCGAACTTCTTGAGCTGTAATTTCTTCGTTAATACGATTTTTTTGGGCTGTTTGTTGCCCTTTCTTGCCGCCTCTAATAGTACGTTCCTCCAAGAATATCAAATAATAAGCGTGTAGTTAGCAATTAAATGTATGCCCTACACGCAGAGTTTTTATAGTCGATTTTTAATTTCTTCGCTAATTTTAGCGACAAATTCATCAACATTAAATTTGCCCAAGTCTTCACCTGTGCGGGTACGTACAGCTACTTCTTGTTGTTCAACTTCTTTATCACCAACAACAAGTAAATAGGGGATACGTTTTAATGTGTGTTCACGGATTTTAAAGCCAATCTTCTCATTTCTCAAGTCAGCAGCGGCTCTAATTCCAAGTTTATTTAATTTTTGTACAATTTCCTGCACATAAGCAGCTTGTTTATCAGTGATATTCATAATCACTACTTGCTTTGGTGCAAGCCAAGTCGGGAATAAACCCGCGTATTCTTCTGTAAGAATACCGATAAAGCGCTCGATAGAGCCCAATATTGCACGGTGTATCATAACAGGTGTACGACGTTCGTTGTTTTCAGCAACATAAGTTGCCCCTAAACGCCCTGGTAATGCAAAATCTAGTTGCACTGTACCACACTGCCACGCTCTGTCTAAGCAATCGTACAAAGTAAATTCAATTTTTGGACCATAGAAAGCACCTTCACCCGGTAAATAATCAAATTCGATGTTATTTGCTTTCAGTGCATCAGCTAATGCAAGCTCTGCTTTGTCCCACATATGATCTTCGCCAATACGCTGTTCAGGGCGTGTTGACAGCTTCACCACAATTTTTTCAAAGCCGAATGTTTCGTACGTATCGTAAACCATTTGGATACACGCTGATACTTCGTCCATGATTTGCTCTTCAGTACAGAAGATATGGGCATCATCCTGAGTAAAGCCACGTACGCGCATTAGACCATGAAGTGCGCCTGACGGCTCGTTACGATGACAACAACCAAATTCAGCCATACGCAGTGGAAGATCACGGTACGATTTTAAACCTTGATTAAAGATCTGTACGTGACCTGGGCAGTTCATTGGTTTGATTGCGTATTCACGCTTTTCAGATTCAGTGGTAAACATTGCTTCTGAATACTTTTCCCAGTGACCTGATTTTTCCCATAAAGAACGATCCATCATCATTGGACCTTTTACTTCTTCGTACTGGTACTCGCGTAACTTTTCACGCACAAACTCTTCAAGTTCACGGTAAATGCTCCAACCATCGTTGTGCCAAAACACCATGCCTGGCGCTTCTTCTTGCCAATGCCATAAATCAAGTGCTTTACCAATACGACGGTGATCACGTTTCTCGGCTTCTTCTAAACGTTGTAAGTAGGCTTTAAGTTGCTTTTTATCGCCCCATGCAGTGCCATAAATACGCTGCAACATTTTATTATCTGAATCGCCACGCCAGTAGGCACCGGCTACTTTCATTATTTTGAAATGTTGGCAAAAACGCATGTTCGGTACGTGTGGACCACGACACATATCGATATATTCTTCGTGGTGATATAATCCTGGACGGTCATCTTTAGCGATGTTTTCGTCAAGGATTTGAATTTTGTACATTTCGCCGCGCGCTGCAAATGCATCACGGGCTTCTTGCCAGCTTACGGTTTTCTTAACCACGTCGTAGTTTGTTTTAGCAAGTTGCAACATGCGCTTTTCAATAGCTTCTAAGTCATCTTGACTTAATGAATGTTCCATATCGATATCATAGTAAAAACCATTATCAATCGTTGGACCAATTGCCATTTTTGCATCAGGAAACAGTTGCTTAACTGCATGACCAATCAAGTGAGCACATGAGTGACGAATTATTTCTAAGCCGTCATCATCTTTTGCGGTGATGATTTCAAGGCGAGAATCGTCAGAAATTAAATCACAGGCATCAACACGAGTGCCATTAACACGACCAGCGATAGTGGCTTTTGCTAAGCCTGGGCCGATATCATTGGCTACATCAAGTGTACTTACAGGGTTTTCAAAACTACGCTGACTGCCGTCAGGAAGAGTAATAACTGGCATTATAAGTCCTTACTACAGTGGTGACGCCTACAATGCATCACATGTATTTATTAAATTAAAATGAATAACTCGACAACGCTTTTACGAATAAGCATTGTTAATTTTAACCGTATTTGGTTAATGTATTTGTTGAGTCTTAGCAAACACAAGCAGTTATTGTCGCGTTTGGAGCCACTAAATACAAGTATTTAGCCAGACAAATTGACAAATAACCCTCGCATTTCATACTTAATTTAATTTCAGCTGTTGGATAACCTAATGACGACGTCTAATCGTATCCGTTTTGCCACTTTAAATTTACTTAATTTTACGGCGCCACCTTATTCTTTTTATCAATTACATGAACGTTACAACGCAACGCAATGGCGGCAAAAACAGCAATTTATCACTGACTTTCTACAGCAAAGTCAAGCAACGGTTGTTGCTTTCCAAGAGGTGTTTAGCCCTAAAGAATTGGCCATTTTGTGTAAAGAGCAAGGCTATGACTATTTTGCTACTGTAGCCAGTCCACGCAGTGATCATCTCTATCCACAGGTATTATTTAACCCTGTGGTGGCGATTGCCGCGAAAATCCCTTTTCAAGCATGCCACGAACTCACCCCTTGCCCAGAACTACTTGAGTACTTAAATAATCAAAATGAATTTAAATTTAATCGCACACCTATTAAATGCAGTTTTGATGTACCTGAATTTGGTGATTTAACCTGCTATGTGGTGCACTTTAAATCACAACGGGTGCATTCAATGGCGCATATTTTAAACATTCATAATCAAGACGATCCCTTATTAAATCTATTACAACAAACCGTTGGCATGATGCAATCGCAAATATCACGCTCACTGGAAGCTTCGATTGTTTATTATGATGCGCTAAAAACCCAGCGTGAAAAAAACTGTGCAACATTAGTAATGGGGGATTTTAACGACAATATTGACAGCCCTGCGCTGTCATTCATGACCCAAGGATTTCACCCTACTCGTTGCGAGCCCTGTTTAGAGCTTGAACAACCCATTGTAGGATTAACTGATTCGTTTGAATTAAGCAGTGAATCGGCAAATGGTAAAGTAAAACCAGCAACACATTATTATCAAGGTCGTGGCAATGTGCTTGATTATATTTTGACCTCAGGACACTTTAATACTGATTGTGCATTATCGCGGATAAAATCGTTGCACTATCTAAGCTTTGATAAACACTTAAATCCAAACCAAATTGATGAAGATATCTGCGTAAGCGACCACAGTGGCATTGGGATTGAAATCGGTTTTTAAAATGCACTGTTTTTAAGGCGTTTAATTGATATAATGCTGCCCAAATTAGTTATTTAGAGAATGACAATGAGAACATGCGGTGTAGAAATTACCGGTAGTGACGTACTACTGTGTATTTTAACAAAAGATAACGATGTATTTGATATACGAGATATTCGCCAAACTCGCTTTACCTTAGGTAATGGTAATGACACTGAAGTAATGCGTAAATTCCAATTTGATTTTGCGAAACTTATGCAGGACTATCAAATTGACTCAGTTGCTATTCGTCAACGTGCGCCTAAAGGTAAATTTGCCGGTAGTGCGAACGGTTTCAAAATGGAAACTGCAATTCAATTGATCCCTGAGCTGAGTGTTTATTTATTCAGTACAACCGAGATCAAAGAACAATTAAAACGTAATCCTATTCCTATTGATTTCGCTGAAACGGGGCTTAAAAAGTACCAAGAAAATGCGTTTGTAAATGCATATGTACATTTAATGAAAAAACCTACCGCAGCGAAGAGCTTTAATTTTCAATTAGAGTTAAATTTATAATCAGATACTACGCTAGTGTGTACTGCAATGTTTTTTTGTAGCTACAGCTAGCGTTTTTTATTGCCTAATATTTATCATTTTTATTACTACATTGGTCGTATAGCGCTTTCATTTGTCGACAATCTGTGTTTTTCTAACTGAGTAGACTCTCACAACATTGACACGGAGACCGTACATGCAAATAAGTAACAATAATACAACTGCAACCGATGCGAATAAAACAGTCAAAGATACAGCTGGCTTAGAGCATAGCTACTATAAAGGAGCACAAAGCCCAGCATTGATCAATAAAACCATAGGTGATTACTTCGACTCCATTGTCGACAATAATCCAGACCACCCTGCGATAGTGCTGCATCATCAAAACATTCGTTTAAGCTATAAAGAATATCAGCAGCAGATCAACCAGCTGGCAATGGGGTTACTGGCTTTAGGTGTAAAACCAGGTGATCGTGTTGGTATCTGGTCACCAAACAACCTTGAGTGGTGCTTAACCCAATTTGCGACCGCCAAAATTGGCGCAATCATGGTCTGTATTAACCCAGCGTATCGTCCAAACGAACTACAATTTGCACTAAATTCAGTCGAGTGTTCAACTCTTATAACCGCTTCAAGTTTCAAAGCCAGTAATTACCTAGGCATGCTTAATGAATTACTGCCCGAACTTGCCGCTGCAAAAGCTGGGCAACTGCAGGCAAAAAACCTCCCCTATTTAAAAAATATTATTCGCATTGGTGATGAGCCTGCCGCAGGCATGTTTAGTTTTAGTCAAGTTATGACAATGCCAACGGCCGCCCACCGCGTTGAGCTCAACGCCATTGGTGCAACTTTGCAACCAGATCAAGATATCAACATTCAGTTTACCTCCGGCACAACAGGCAATCCTAAAGGCGCTACGCTCTCCCATAAAAACATTTTAAATAATGGTTTTCTTATGGCTAATGCAATGCGCTTAACTGCAGATGATAAGCTGTGTATTCCAGTGCCGTTATATCACTGTTTTGGAATGGTATTAGGTAATTTAGTATGTATAAGTAAAGGAGCTACGGCAGTATTTCCAGGAGATTCTTTTGATCCAACAATCACGCTTGAGGTAGTTGAAAAAGAACGCTGTACTGCACTGCATGGCGTACCTACGATGTTTATTGCTGAACTGGAACTAAAAGATTTTGCTCGTTTTGACTTATCCAGTTTACGTACGGGCATCATGGCAGGCTCGACGTGTCCTGAGCAAGTAATGCGTAAAGTACAATCGCTGATGCATATGAATGAAGTTGTTATCGGTTACGGCCAAACGGAATGTAGTCCCATTAATAATGCCACGGAGATTGACTCATCCATTGAAAAACAAGTTACTACCGTCGGCCGCGCGCTGGCGCATACAGAAGTAAAAATTATTGACGAAGTGGGTAATATACAAAAAATAGGGCTTGCTGGCGAAGTATGCAGCCGTGGTGCGGGTATTATGCGTTGCTATTGGAATGATGAAGAAAAAACCGCCGCAACTATCGATAAAGAAGGCTGGCTACACTCTGGTGATTTAGGTGTAATGGATGCGGAAGGTTTTGTTGCAATAGTGGGCAGAATTAAAGATATGATCATTCGTGGTGGCGAAAATATCTACCCGCGCGAAATTGAAGAAGTACTTTACACTTACCCTGGCGTGCAAGATGCTGCTATTTTTGGCATCAGTGACGACAAGTACGGCGAAGAAGTATGTGCTTGGGTGCAGCCTAAAGATGATGCCGTGTTAACAGAGCAAGAAATTCGCAGCTTCTTAAAAGATAAATTAGCTTATTTTAAAATACCAAAACATATTCAATTTGTTGAAAGTTACCCTATGACGGTTACCGGAAAACTACAAAAGTTTAAAATGCGCGAACAAATGCAAGCACAATTAAAAGACAACGCGTTTTCATAATTAGCCAAAGCTCACGTTAGTTAATAACGCCCAATGTAATTTAAAACCTTGGGCGTATTATAAGATTAATAGCTTAACAGGCCTATTCTGGCGGTTTTAAAAAATACGTTTGCGCTAATGCATTATGAATGCCCGCTAATTCAATTTGGATTTGATCCATATAATTGTGTAAGTGGCCATTTTTAAGCGCTCTTACATCTTCAGCTTTCAATTGTTTTACCACTGCATCAATTAAATTTATAATCTCTGTAGAGTTTGGCAAAGGTGAAATCAGCGTTTTCAGCTCTATTAAGCAAAACAAAATTGACCGTGGAAATACTTCACTGTGCATCACGAATTCTAATACATCAGCACGTTGCACCCGTACGCTCATCTCTTGTCGATACATTTGATAAGCACTAAGCGAGCGCAATAAGCTGATCCACTGAATATTTTCATAAGGTTTTGCTTCATCGCTGGTGATCAACGTCTCTGAACGAATGTCTAATATCCGTGACGTCATATCAGCACGTTCTATTAACGACCCAAAGCGGATAAACGTAAAACCATGATCATGGTTAATAGTCGCATCTAAAGCACCAAATATTTGATGGGCTGATTCGATGATTTTCTTTAGATAAGCAAATCGGCCACGCTTAGCAAGCCCTTCTTTTTGATTATCTTTTACATAGTAATAAAGGGAGTTAATTTCTTCCCATACATCGCGAGGCATTACGTCTCGGATCGTCCGAGCGCTCTCTCTAGCATAGATAATAGAATTTAAAATAGACGAGCCATTATCACTACCTACAAGTAAATAACGCAGCGCTTTTTGCTCTGTGTAATCAGCGTGTTTATCTTCATACGCCTGACGTGCGCCAATAATATCTATTAATGGCTCCCAGCCTGTACATACGCCTTTAGGTAAATCCAACATCAGCATGTTGTTGACATTAATTAACCGTGCAACATTTTCTGCACGTTCAACGTAACGAGCTACCCAATATAAAGTTTCACCTACTCTTGATAACATATTATTTAGCCTCTTCGTCAACAATCCAGGTATCTTTACTACCACCGCCTTGAGATGAATTTACCACTAATGAACCTTTCACCATCGCAACACGAGTAAGGCCACCAGTAGTGATCTGTGTGTCTTTACCTGACGATAATATAAACGGTCTCAAGTCAACGTGACGTCCATCAGGCTCTGTCCCGTCAAGGGTGGGAACCGTAGACAAATCAAGAGTTGGTTGCGCTACCCAATTCCGTGGATCGGCTTTTATTTGTGCAATGGTTGCTTGTTGCTCTTTTTTAGTCGATTTAGGACCAATCAATAAACCATAGCCACCCGACTCGTTTGCAGGTTTGACAACTAGTTTATCGATATTTTTAATAACATAATCACATTCTTTAGGATCTAAACACTTATAGGTTGGCACATTTTCTATCTTGGGTTCTTCATCCAAGTAATATTTTATGATGTCAGGTACATAGGCATAAACCACCTTATCATCCGCAACCCCTGCACCGGGTGCATTGACTAACGCCACATTACCTTTCGACCATGCTCGCATTAAACCAGGTACACCTAATTGTGATTCAGGTAAAAAAGCTTCGGGATCTAAGAATAAATCGTCGATGCGTCGATAAATTACATCAACGCGTTGCAAGCCTGTAATTGTGCGCATATAGACACAGTCGTCTTTTTCGACTACTAAATCACGCCCCTCTACTAATTCACAGCCCATCTCTTGAGCAAGGTAACAATGTTCAAAATAGGCGGAGTTAAATACACCAGGTGTTAATACCACTACTTCAGGCTTATCGTCTGGACGAGGTGACATTGCTGCCAACATATCAAACAGTTGTGAAGGATAATCATCAACTGGTAAAATCGACACTTGTTCGAATAACTCAGGGAAAACACGTTTCATCACAGAGCGGTTCTCAAGCATATAAGACACCCCAGACGGCACGCGTAAGTTATCTTCGAGTACAAACATAGTGCCATTTCCATCGCGCACTAAATCGGAGCCGCAGATATGCGCCCATATATTATTTGGCGGAGTAATTCCAACACATTGAGAGCGAAAGTTAACTGATTTTTCGAGTAAGCCTTTTGGAAAAATACCGTCTTTTATTATTTTTTGATCATGGTATAAATCATTTATAAACAGATTCAACGCTTCAACACGCTGTTTTAAACCTACCTCAATAGTTTGCCATTCTTTTTTACCAATAGTGCGCGGAATAATGTCAAACGGCCACGCTCTATCGATCATATTGCCTTCATTATAAACTGTAAACGTAATGCCCATTTCTTTTATGGCAAGATCTGCAACAGCTCTGGCTTTAACTAATTCTTCTTTTGATAAGCTAGAAAAAAACTGTGCTAACTGTTTACCGTGCGTTCGAATATTTCCTTGTGCGTCTATTAATTCATCAAAAAAGCCATTTGTTTGATATGCTTTCCAGTCAATTTTCATACATCCTTCCGCCTTATCCATTATTAATATTGAGTTGTTTTAATCACTCCAATCGAATCATATCAACCGCTACATCAAGCAATTGTGTACCGCCACCAAAAACCACGCCTTTCAAAGGAGTGACATCAGAAAAATCACGGCCAACAGCAAGTGTTATATGCTGCTCATTAGGCATAACATTGTTTGTTGGATCAAAGTCTACCCAACCAAACCTTGGCACAAACACAGAAAACCATGCATGGGTCGCATCTGCACCTGCTAACTTTTCTTCCCCCTCGGGAGGCATTGTTTCTATATACCCGCTAACATAACGTGCTGCTAAACCAATACTGCGTAAGCACGCTATCGCAAAATGTGCAAAATCTTGGCAAACGCCCCTTTTTTGTGCAAAAACAACACTCAAAGGCGTACTAATCGTAGTAAAACCAGGATCATACTGAAACTCATGAAAAATCCGTGCCATGAGATCTTTACAGCCACAAATCAAGCTAATATCAGCTAAAAACGACGTTAAAGCGTATTCCTTTATACCCTGTACAAAAGGAGTATATTGAGATGGCAAAATAAACTCCGATGTTTTTAACAGCTGATATGTATTTGGCTTTGCGACGATATCGCGAGCCTCTTGCCAAGGCATATCAGTGTCGACGAGGTTAATATTTGCACTTAATAAAAGTTCCACTTCACTGGTCATAGTCACTTTCAGTTTTTTATGCTGAGTGGCTATTTCAAACGCGGTCACTTTATTATCAAAATAATCCGTAAATTCTTGTAGATAATTTGCCGGCGGCTCAATATCTATGCGACTACTGTGGCATATCTGAGCACGATTTGTTTTTGGTGTTAACCGTGCTTGGTTTTGACACAAGCTAACAAAATCGGCATAACTGTAGGTTGTGGAATGCTTTATTTTATATTTCACGATTGAGCTTGCTCAATATTAGTCCAATTCAATTTATTCGCCGTTTGTGTATGAGAAAAATACTGCAATAATAATACATCACAAAAGGTATTTAAGTTCAGGCGAATATTATGGTTAAACTCGATTAACTGTTTACGAACTCCAGCGTCCGTCCTTTGCAGGTAGTCTTTTTCTGTGACATAGCAACTCGTTTTAGAAAGTAAAATTGCTTTTTCATGTGCTGCTATCACTCCCTGTCTGCGTTTAGTCGGTAAATGCTTACATAACTGGTTTATTTGCTCTAACTGAAAAAGTAATGAGCGAGGGTATTCTGCATCCAGTAATAATAGCTCAAGCCCAGTACCTATACTTTGATACATTCTATAGCGACGTTTATGGGTCACTAAGCTAACTTGACTACTCAAAACCGCTTCGAGTAAACCAAGCTCTTCAGCTTGCTCGAGTTCTTGCGTTAATAAAGCCCCTGTTAATGAGGTGATTTGTAAGCTGCGCTCAATCCTGCGACCCATCTCAAGTAAAAACCAGCCATTGCTGTTTGGCATACAATCCACTAACGAGCCATTAAAGGCCATGATCAAACCAATCACTTTATCTAAAATACTTTGCATCGCACGTGATGAAATGTTGATATTGATATGCTTTAGCACTTTAACTTGCTCATTGATTTCATCAATAATACGACGACTATCATGAGACAATAATTCTTGGACCTGTACTGATGCATTCGCTAAATAATTTAACGTATTTATTATACTACCCGCGCGTAGCTCATCAGCGAGTAAAGCAAACGCTGTTTGCTTAGACACTGCGCTATCAAATTCTTCAAGCTTGATTGCTTGCTCTACATAAGGGTAAACAATATGCTGAGCGCTGATAGCAGCCAACAAACGAGCAACAGTACTGCGGCGTATTAAATCTGGATAAATAGCCAACTCAGTGTAACGATCAATAAAGATACGTAATATTCTTATGGTATTTTCACAGCGCTCTAAATAACGACCGAGCCAAAATAAATGTTCTGCAGTACGACTTGATATAACCCCTTCAAGTAAGCTTACATCCATTCTTTTTTTAATTGGTGTTGGTACACTTTGCTCAGTTAAATCAATATCTTTACTGGTATTTATCCAAGTATCTTTGAGCCAACCAGCGCCCTTAGCGTTAGCACTATTTTGATAAGAGAAACACAGTGCCGATGGCAGCACTTCGATGCCATTTTCTGTGGTTAATACATAACACCTAAATACCACAGGTTTTGCAATTAACTTACCGTCATCCCAAAATGGTGCGCTACTAAATGCGGGTTTATCTTGAAAATAATAATCGCTAGGTTGCTTAGTTATAAGTTGTTTAATTTTATCAGCGTCTAAATGGCCATCAAGTGTTAGTTTAGGATCTTTATAACTACCAAACACTAACTGTGACCAATCCGATGATTTAACATCTTCAATGCTGTGGTACTTAGGGCAATCTAGTAATAATGGTTGTTGTAAAAGTTGCTCTGATAGCTGGGCTAAATTACATTGTATTGCTGGTGATGAGAGTACCCCGCTACCAAAAGGATTTAATACTTTTACTGAGCCCTCACGTACAGCTTGTAATAAGCCTGGAATACCATGTAACGAGTATTGTGTTTGTTCAAGTGAATCGATACTTTGATCTGGGATCCAACGTAAAATCACATTGATTTTCCCCAACCCTTGTAATGACTTTAAACACACTTCGCCATTACGCACTGTTAAATCAGCGCTTTGCACTAAAGTATAGCCAAAGTAAGTAGATAGAAACGCATGCTCGTTATAATTTGGATCATCGATCCCTTGAGTTAAAATAACAATACGAGGATCATCCATATAATGAATAAACTCGTTAATGCCTTCTTGAAACAAATTTAAAAACTCTTTAATTTGTTGCACGTTGCATTCAGCAAACTCTTCAGCCATAACGCGCCTAGCTATAATGCGGTTTTTAAGCAATAGCCCTAGACCTAACGGACATTGGCAATGATCAGCTAAGACTTTAAATTCACCCGATGGTGCGCGATACACATCAACCGCTGTAAAAAACAGTTTTAGCTCATCACTTGGTAAGCTAAATCCTTCACGTAAGTAATGACTATCTTGGTACAGCTGCTGCGGTGATATTTGCCCACTCAAAAGTAGCTTTTGCTCAGAATAAACATCTTGTTGGATCTTATTAAGTAATAAAGTTCGCTGTTTTATGCCTTGCTCTAACGTATTCCAATCTGCTCGAGAAAACATAAAAGGCAGTGGATCGAAGTGCCACTGTTGATTACTCTCACTTTTAATATTGCCATTTTGCAAAAGTTGCGTAATTTCAATGGCACGACTACTTACATCTTCAGCGGTTAAACTTGCTAAACGATTAAATAAAGTATCCCAATGCTCAGGGTTTAAGCCACTGTGATCCGCCAATTCATCATGACCGTGGCGTTTATCAAGGTATAAAGACAACCAATTAGGCAGCTCTGGCATCGTATTATTATTAATGTACAAGCTAAAAAGCGCTCCGCTATAGAAAGTAAACTATCATTCTAGTTCAATTTGTTGGTAATTGTATTAACAAAAGCGTCTGTTAAATAATGACTCTACTTTGCGTAATGTCAAAGTGGAGTCATACAATGAACAACCCAAAAAGATGATTTATTTGAACTTAGGTTGTCTCCTTAAATCGAGCGTATTAGGGTAATCTGAATTAGTATTTTCTTCATCGGGAACAACAAATTCACTCACCGATTGTGCTGATTCAAAGCTTCGTGTCGCAGCCGATGGGCTCCAACTAGGCTGATCAGATGCTAATAATGATGGTGTGTGACCATGCTCCCAAAATCGTGCAACCCTTCGCCCTTCAGCTTCAAATGCATTAACGGGTAATGTTTCTGGATTTCGCCCACCAGCATGACTAACATGGTAGACAAAACCACCCATTGAGCGGCCTTCCCAGGTATCGATCAGATCAAATACTAACGGTGCATGTACACCAATTGTAGGATGCAGCGCTGTTGGTGGCTGCCATGCACGGTAACGGATCCCGGCAACCATTTCATCTTTCGCTTTGCCTTTAACAATTTTAAGCGGCACGCGTCGGCCATTACATGTAACGATATAGCGGTCACTCATTGTGCCAATTACTTTGATTTGCACGCGCTCTAATGACGAATCAACATACCGAGCAGTACCAGATGCACTGGCTTCTTCACCTAGTACATGCCACGGTTCAATCGCGGTTCTAAGCTCTAACGTCACATCATCGAGTTCTCGGGTGCCGCAAACAGGGAACCTAAACTCAAAAAATGGGTTTAGCCAACTTACTTGGAATGCAAAACCAGCTTGCTGCAGATCTCTAACAACCTCAGCTAAATCATTTTCAACATACTGAGGTAATAAAAATTTATCATGTAATTCGGTGCCCCAACGGATCAACGGTTTGTGATAAGGCTTTTTCCAAAACCAAGCCAATAAAGTCCGTAATAACAACATTTGCACTAAACTCATTTGTGAGTGAGGTGGCATTTCAAACCCCCTAAACTCGACAATACCTAGTCGTCCTGTTGCTGAATCGGGTGAATATAGCTTATCAATACAAAACTCCGCCCTGTGTGTATTACCTGTTAAATCAACAAGTAAGTTGCGTAACAAACGATCAACGAGCCATGGCTCAGGCACTTCCCCTTCAGGCATATGTGAAAATGCGATTTCAAGCTCATAGAGCAACTCATCACGTGCTTCATCCACACGAGGTGCTTGGCTTGTAGGGCCGATAAATAAACCTGAAAATAAATAAGATAATCCAGGATGGTGCTGCCAATAAGTAATAAAACTTCTTAAAATATCTGGGCGTCGTAAGAACGGGCTTTGCTGTGGCGTTTCACCACCTAAAGTGACATGATTACCCCCCGGTGCCGGTATGACGACCGTCCGCCATAAACTTATCTGTTCCTAAACGTGCTTGTTTGGCTAGATCGTAAAGTGTCGTTGTTCTATCTACCAATTGCTGCCATGACGAAGATGGGTGGATGTTCACTTCAATGACACCTGGATCAGGTGTCACGGCGTATTTTTCTACACGACTATCTTTAGGCGGGCTATAGCCTTCAATAACAACCAGGATTTGCAGGGTTTTTGCGGTGCTTTCAATCGCATTTAATAGCGACATATAATGTTCAAAATGGCTCGTTGGGGGCATAAAGATGTACAACCGCCCTTCTCTTACTTCCAATGCCATTGCGGTTTTGATCATCTGTTGACCAATAAAGCCTTTTTGCAGTTTTTTAGCTTTTGTAAAGTTATCTGGAATATCAAACGGATCTCGCTCAATAATGTTGCTTGTCCACTCAAGGCTATCAAGCGGTAATCTATAACCAAGGGGTGATTCACCTGGTAATAAAAAACAGTATTCGCGTTTAAATTCCCATTTGCATGACTGCCAGCAATGTTTCGCTTGATTAAACTGCAGCGGCAATGCATAACCAACAGGCTTTTCAATACCTTGTTCCATTTTAGCTAAAAAGCCTTTACGGCTCATTGCACTAAGAAGTTCAGGCTGTTTAGGCCCCACCTCTTTGGGTAACGATGCCTCTTGCCATAAATGATATAAAATATCTTCATAGGCTGTAGTGATAGCCTTGGTTTCAAGGCCTATTTCTGCACATAGCTGTTCTGTAAAACGCTTGGTATCTGTGTGGTCTAATTTATAATCTTTATTCGGATCAGCTAATAAACTGGCATCTTGCCACAAAGCTTCACCGTCTTTTCGCCAATAACATGCATATTGCCAGCGAGGCAGTGACTCTCCCGGATACCATTTACCTTGCCCATAATGTGTAAAGCCACCTTTGGTATATGCTTTGTTCATCGCAATAAATAAGCTTTGTGCTAACACTCGTTTTTCTTTACCGTCGGCTTCTGTGTTCCATTGGGGATGTTCCATATCATCAATAGAAATAAACGTCGGCTCACCGCCCATTGTTAAATGAACACCTTCCTTAACATATACATCATCAACTTGCTGACCCAAGCGGTTTATTGCAGCCCATTGTGTTTCTGAATATGGCTTTGTAACGCGAGGGTCTTCATGTACGCGCGTTACTTTGTTATAAAAACTAAATTCTGATTCGCACTTATCTATGCCACCAGAGACAGGTGCTGCTGAGCTAGGTTCAGGTGTGCACGCAAGCGGAATATGGCCTTCGCCAGCAAATAAGCCGGAGGTAGGATCAAGCCCGATCCAACCTGCGCCTGGAATATATACTTCAGTCCATGCGTGTAAATCAGTAAAATCTTCATCAGGACCACTTGGGCCATCAAGTGATTTTTGATCTGATGTAAGTTGGATTAAATAACCAGATACAAAACGAGCAGCCAAACCTAAATGACGAAACAGTTGTACTAACAACCACGCAGAATCTCGACATGAACCGGTTTTTTTGTGATGGTTTCGTTCGCCGTTTGAACTCCAGGCTCTAAACGAATGCCGTAGCCAACAAGATTATAAATTGACTGATTGACCGCAACTAAAAAATCAACACTTCTGATTGGTTTTTCCGGACGTAACGAATCAATCAATTCTAAAAACTTAGGACTCGCCTTACGTTTTTTTAAATAGGGATTAAGCTCAGCCTTTGCGACTTTATCGTATTCAAATGGAAACTCTTCAGCATATTCTTCTAAAAAGAAATCAAACGGATTAATTACCGTCATTTCGGCCACTAAATCAACAGTAAAACTAAACTCAGTTGTGGGGCTATTAAATACCACTCTTGCCTGATAATTACCAAAAGGGTCTTGCTGCCAATTGATGTAATGATCTTCCGGCACTATTTTTAATGAGTAGCTTTTTAATTTTAGTTCGGCTATGCGGTGCTGGACGTAAGCGGAAAATATGCGGCCCCATATTTACTGGGCGGTCGTACTTGTATTGAGTATGGTGCGCTATACCAACAGTAATTGTCATCGATTAATCCCTCTTTAATTTTTTGTATAGCCATTTAAGTATAACTTACTACTACCTGCCTGCTATTTAAGCAATATACATTCCATATAGATTACATAATAAAATTAGGCTGTTAGCCTATATATTGGTCACTATTGACTGTTTAGAATCAAAGAGCGAGCGCTGTGAAGAATTATTTGGTGCGACATTCGCACCAAATTAGTACAAAGCTAAGTATTAAAAATCACACAGCGCTTATTATTTTATGTAATTCACCAATAAAGCATGCCTGTTTTTTCTAGCGATTAAATAGAAAAAAGTCCCAATTAATCACAACACCAGTTAAATGCTTCGCTAAAACGAACTTAAAAAATAGTTCACAATAAAACCACGATTAAGCTTCTTAACAGTGTTATAGTAGTTTGATTTTTAATCGCCCTGAAAGCCAAACTAGCAAGCTTAGTGTCTTTAAACAAGCAATGTTGGCATTTTATTTTGCTAATTTATTATTAGCATCAATGCTTAAGGTAGATTGTTCACAGTTAGATCATGACGTAATACACATCCCGCCTATCTTCATATTAAGGACTCTATTTATGCAAACATTAACAAACATTGGTGACAACTTGGTTAAAGGAATATCTGCCCGCTATGGTTTAAGTTATGAGGCAGTAGTACATATGTTAGTTGCAGTAAATAATGGCGGCGGTTCAATGGCGCAGTTTAATTGCCCAGAGCTTGGCGGCTCAGGTCAATGGATGCGCGGTGGAATGACAATGGTAGGAGACATGTTCAATAATGGCTTGAAAAACACCGTTGATAACTTATGTAACGAACTTGCCACTATTTTAGCAAACAACCAAGTTTTCCCCGTCATTCCTGCCGGTACTTTAGGTAGCAACCAGTGGTGGCCAGTTAATTTAGGTAATCCATCGAGTACCGGTTCACAAAACAACACCCGTTATGCTGTTTTTCCTAATCGCTTAGCCATTGAAAAAAATGGTCAGGTCACACTCTATGATACGCTCGATCACCAGATCGGGGAGTAAGCCAGCAACAAGGCAACGATATATCGCTTACCTTTAGTAGCCAGTGGGGAAACATTAGCGTAAATAGTTTGCCAGTGATTGCTGATGATAGCTTCACTCAGACACATTCAAGTCACAATACCAACTTTGCCCAATCAACAGACTTTGCAAAACAACAGCAATCCCCCCTGAGACAGGCTCAAATGATAAAATGATGAGTAGCGAGTCGACAGCTATTAATGCTTCGCAATACTCAGTGAATGAAACCCTCGACATTATTGAAAAATTAGCACAATTACGTGATTTAGGCGCACTCACTGATGCTGAGTTTAATGAGAAAAAATCAGATTTATTGCAACGAATTTAACGGCAAGTAATCTCAGGCTTATTAATTTTATAATTTGCTAACTTTATAATTTGTTAGCAATATAGCTAATGTAAGTCTGTTCACTGAATAATTTGTCATTGTATTTATCAACGGATACGGTAAAAAATATGAAAACGTTTAAATGTAACTGCAAAGATAATCAAATATTGTTTTTTGAAAGTAGTCACTGCCTTGCCTGTGGCAAAACTGTTGGTATTGATGACAATTTTAACCTTGTAGAACCCTACGAATTTAATGACACAACGGGCTTATATTACAAAGCGTCAGCCCCTGATGTGCCCTATCAAAAATGTGATAACAATGCACACTATAAGGCATGCAATGGCATGGTTGATATCGACAGTTTTGTACCAGCGCCAGACACAGAAGAAGTGCTGTGTTTCGCATGTCGGTTTAATGAAACAATCCCAGATCTAAGTATTAATCAACACATTCCACTTTGGACCAAAATGGAAACAGCAAAACGCCGAGCATTGTATACACTTAAAGCGCTTTCTTTACCATTAAATAACCTCAGCCAAGATGCCGAAGGTGGCCTTAGTTTTGATTTTATAACCGACCGCAGTGTTAATGACCATTTCGTGACTAAATTAGCAGGTCAAGAAAATGTTTTTACTGGCCATAACTGCGGCCATATTACAATTAATTTGGCTGAAGCTGATGATGTCGCTCGCTCACAAACAAAGCATGCTATGGGTGAGCGCTATCGCACTTTGCTTGGTCATTTTCGTCATGAGTTAGGGCATTATTATTTTGACCAGTTAATTGCAAATTCACCGCAAAAACATGCTTTATGTAAACAATATTTTGGCGATGATTCTTTAGATTACCAACAAGCGATTGATGCCCATTATAAAAATGGCGCTCCTGCTAATTGGCATGAAAACTATATTAGTGAATACGCCACCATGCACCCTTTTGAAGACTGGGCAGAAACTTGGGCGCACTACATGCATATTATTGATACTTTAGAGACAGCAAAAATTTCTCTATTACCGGTTCTACACTCGGTAATGAATTTGAAGTTGAGGACACTGATGAGTTAAGGCTACCGCAAAACTCGTATTACTTTAATAGCCAAACATCAATCTCAGTAATGTTGGATAGCTGGATGGAATTTTCGATTATTTTAAATTCGTTAAATCGCAGCATGGGCTTAGCTGATGCTTATCCATTTGTTTTAACACAGGCGGTACGCACTAAGCTTTCGTTTGTTCATCACGCGATCCATAACAGACTTAACCTTATGCCTGATTTAAATACAACAGCTGAGAACACATAACAACAGCTTTGATAATGTAATTTCGGCAAATGCTCTATCCGGATTAACAGCACTGACACAGATAACAAACCGCAGTACGTTATCAGCCAGCTAACACAACACATCCGCTAATGAGTATGACCTGTATTGCGTTATAAACTTTTGGTATTACAAACTAAAGCTTGCCTGATACTTAGTTGAAATTAATCGTACTCGTTCAAATGGCCAATGCTCAGCGAGCCAATGTAAGATGCATAACCGTAAGGTATTATTTAATTCCTGACTATCATTACGTAGCCAAAAAGTAATCTCACTATCGAATTCATTGTTCACCCCAGGATCAATATACACTGAGCCTAGGCAGCGTGTTTTTTTCGAGTTTAATATCGCATAAGCAAATGCTTTTTTTTCGTTAAACTCTGCGGCATGTTGAGCTAAGCTTTGACGATTCTCTTCAAGGGTCATATCGGCTTTTGGCCAATCAGGCTTGGGGCGAATATACCTTTTAGCTGCGGCACACTTGACATTACAGCAGTAAAATCAAGCTCAACTACCTGCTCATTTAATGGAGTAAAATAAAACGCAGTTGTTTGCAGCGCTTCTGGGGGTTAAAATCCGTCGATACAAATAAAGACATTGCTTCCTTCCTTGCTAATATTTAACTGATAAAACCAGCCATTGTTGTTTTAATCCTATAAAATGAAAGCCGCCAATCAGTAAACAAATGATCGAGCTCCAAAGCCAAAACATCTCACTGCGTCCTAGCGGATTAGTCATTAAATATAATCCTGCAATACCGCGAAATAAATAAATCGCAGTTACCACAACTAACACAAAGCGTATGAAAGGTAGCTGTTTGAACAAACCCGCGGCTGAAAAAGCATATAACGACCAAACGCTTAATACAAAAGCGATGAAGAAAGTGATCAGCGAAGGCGTCAACTTACCCTGCTCTGCGAGCATTGCCATGTGCTCACCAGCACCGAAAAAGCGATACCACGGCGCACCAAAAACAATACAACCAAGGTGAGCGAGTGCGGCTAAAGCACTTAAGCTGCCTGCAATCAGCAAAAATAGGTTCATACACTGTCAACTAATTCACATTTAACTCCACCATAATACGAAAAAGCTATTAACTTCAAGTATTCACTGAAATTATTGTATGAAAAGCGTACATTCATAAACTAAGGTCAACATAAAATACAACTATTGCTGTTCAATTGCGAAGTCCGCTACTAAATTGTCTTGCCTGATATTCAAGCGCAACTGTAATTACGCTTGAATATCAGACGCTACACATTACTTTAGTGTTTGCTCAAACGCACCTACATCGCCAGGGAAAACCACCGGTGATTCAATACCGTCTTTATTAACCGCAGCAACCCCAAAATAATAATTATCAATGACTACATTTTTAAGAGTCGCTTCACTTACATCACCCACATAGCGGCTAAACTGCCATTGTGGTTCACTGGTATAACGCCAATAGAGTCTGTACCCCGTGGTCGTTTTATCATTATTTTTTTGCCATTTTAAGGTCGTACTAGGTTGCACAGCACCTGATATTTCAACGTTATTAGGTGGTGCCGGTGCCCATGCCATTGACGCTAAACTTACCGCATTAAGCGCTGTTAATTTTGCGGTATAATCAAAATCAACGCCATCAATGGTATCACCATAAACAATACCATCCTCAGTGCGTAAGTCTTGATGTTGATGGTTATAATTTTCGTTCGTTTCCATTACCCTTACAGCAGCATAACCCATGTCGTTAAACGGGCGATGATGCCCTCCTCGACCAAAGCGATCGAGTCGATAAACTAACAATGTGTCAAGATTGGGAATATAGCGATCGGCAATGGTATCGATATAACGGGCTAAATTACGACTAGCTGAATCGACCTCGCCACCGGTAAAACGGCGTTTATGCGCTTGCTCTTTGGTTTCGATAACCCGCGTACCTTCAGAGAAAATACGTGCAGTCGTGTTATCAGTAACGCCATTAATACCAGTAATATTACCAATCATGTCATTATTGAGTACACCGTGTACTTGCCAGCCTTGCTTTTGTGCATAGTCGGCTAAAATTTTACCACCAAACAGTCCTTGCTCTTCGCCTGAAAGCGCGGCATAAACAATTGAGCCATTAAATTTATATTTAGATAACACGCGAGCTGATTCAATCACCCCAGCAACACCCGATGCATTATCATTCGCCCCTGGTGCGTCGCTGGTAAAATCCATTACATCGCTGACCCGTGAATCAATATCGCCCGACATCATCACCATCCGGTTTGGCTGATCAGTACCGCGTTGAATAGCAATAATATTCACCACTTCAACAGGATTTGGAATACGCTTTTCGCCAGAAATGGTATCTTTAACTTCTATTACTTCTAAACAGCCACCGCATTGCTGAGAAATTTTCTCAAACTCAGCCTTGATCCAACGCCGAGCTGCACCAATTCCTCGGGTGTTTGATTTTGTATCTGATAACGTATGACGAGTGCCAAAATCAACAAGTGTTTGAATATCACTGCCAATACGTGTTGCTGAAACATCAGCGGCAATATCATGAAGCTTGGTTTGATCTTGATAATTTAGCTCAGCGGCCAAGGTGCTTGTTGAAATAAACAATGTAGTTATTAAAATTGCGGGCTTGAGGGTCGATAGCTGATAGGTTTTATGATCAGACATAGTGTTGATGCTCTTTATTATTTGATAAATATACAATACGTGAGCAGTTACCTGCTGCAAATAATTTTGAGACCAACACCTGTTTAACTCGTTCAATCACTGATTGGTTAGATAAACGGGATAATAATCGCGATATGAACAAATATACGTCAATAAAAAACCCACCACCAATATAGTGGGCTCATGTACATTAAGACTATCGTTTGTTAAACAACACCTTGCTCAATCATAGCATCTGCTACACGACGAAAAGCAGCAATATTAGCACCTAACACTAAATTACCAGGTTGATCAAATTCAGCGGCTGTATTACTTGCAGTATCAAAGATATTTTTCATTATTTGTTGCAGCTTAGTATCGACCTCTTCGAATGTCCACATTTGCATACTGGCATTTTGCGCCATTTCTAATTGGCTCGTCGCAACACCACCCGCATTAGCTGCTTTGCCAGGGCCATAGGCTATTTTAGCAGCAAGCAACACATCGACCGCTTCTTTAGTACTTGGCATATTTGCGCCTTCACAAACTAATATACAGCCATTGCTTATTAACGTTCGCGCATCAGCTTCAGTTAACTCATTTTGCGTCGCACAGGGAAAAGCAGCATCAGCAACAAAACGCCATACCGCATGTCCATCACTTGGGTAATCTGCACAAGTAATATACTTCGCATCGCTGTGGGTTTCTAAATAGACAGCTAAACCTTCACGCGCACCTTCTTTAAGCTTTTTAACAAGTGCAACATCAATACCTGATTCATGATACAGCGTACCGCTTGAATCACTGCAAGTGATAGGTGTTGCCTCTAATTGATAAAGTTTTTCCATCGCGTAAATTGCCACGTTCCCGGCGCCAGAAACTAAACAGCGCTTACCTTTAAGTGAGTCATCATTGTCTTGCAACATGTAATTGGCAAAATAAACAGCGCCATATCCTGTCGCTTCTTTTCGAGCCAATGATCCACCCCACAATAAACTTTTGCCGGTAAAAGCACCGTCGTAACGTCCGGTCAACCGTTTATATTGACCAAACATATAGCCTATTTCGCGTGCCCCAACGCCAATATCACCCGCAGGCACATCGGTGGTTGGGCCGATATGACGATACAGCTCGTTGATAAATGATTGGCAAAAACGCATTATTTCGCTGTCAGAGCGGCCCTTAGGATCAAAGTTTGCGCCGCCTTTACCACCACCAATCGGTAAGCCAGTTAACGCATTTTTAAAAATTTGCTCAAACCCTAAAAATTTTATGATGCTGGCATTTACACTTGGATGGAAACGTAAACCACCTTTGTATGGACCTAAGCTTGAGTTAAATTCAATTCGATAGCCTTTATTGACATGAATGTTACCGTCATCATCAACCCAAGGGACTCTAAACATAATTTGACGTTCAGGTTCAACTAGACGTTGAATAATCGCATTTTTTTGATAGTCGGCTGAGTTTTCAAGAATAGGTTCAAGTGATTCAAGCACTTCTTCAACGGCTTGATAAAATTCGCATTGTGCTGGGCTAGTTTGTTTTAAATGTGCAATGGTATCATGGATATAATTCATAATTATTCTTCCGTGTTAAAAGTTATGCTTGTCTCAGATGTTAAAATAGACGTGATCAAGTTTATGGGTCATCTAGTTAAGAGCCTTAAAAATTGTAATATTTTTAACACTGTAACATGATAAACCTATATATTTAACGTTCGATAACGTGAATTATTTTTGAGTTGATACGCAAGAGCAACAATTAACGCTCATTAAAAAAGAATATAAATTTATGAAATGTGAATAAATAAAGATTTAAATACTAACGCAGAGAGCAGCTTAAAACACCGATACTTAAAGTGGGGTTAAAAATCATATCCGTACGATATAAATACGGATATGAACACGTAAATTATTCGCCGCTTGCCTCTGGACGAAGTTGTAGCTGTAAACCAGTTAAAAAGTTACGTAATATTTGGTCATTACATACACGATAATGCTTGTTATCGGCTTTGCGAGAAAATGCACTTAACTCATGCTTACTCAAACTAAAATCAGTTAAGGCAAGGACATCGATCACGTCTTCCGTTTTCATATTTAATGCGATACGTAATTTCATTAAAATGATATTATTATTTAATTTACTTTCTGGCGCTGGTTGCTCACCGTCGCGCTTACCGCGCTTTGTATTAATAAAACCATTTAGAAAAATGGCAAACTCAGTATCACTTGGATCTACGTAACCCTCTTCCCCTTCTCTGGTTAGCCAACCAATCACTTGTTGTTGAGTCACGTCATGATCTGCTGCAGCAAAAATTTCAATCATGGTAGTATCAGCTAAATTAAAGGTATAGCGAAGGCGGCGTAAAATATCATTATTAGTCAAAGTAAATTCCAGAGTAAGATAAGACAACCAAGCAGGTATTGCTGGCTTATGAGTAGCCATACAGTTTAGCAGAGTTAACAAGGCCACCCTATTGATTTTTTGTTTTGCTCAACATCCCCATTATGAAGGAACGGCATGATTGATTTAACGCCATTTACTACCGATGCATACCTAGTAGCAACAATCCAAAGTAAGCAAGACACGCTAAAGATTTTTGAAAATGCTGATTATCGTTGGCTTACACTCGGGGATAAGCTAACTTTACAAGGTGTAATGGAAAAATCACAACCGCAGCAAGTATGTAATCCGGTAAATCAAGCTATGCTGCTATTTTTGCTTTGTAGCGAACCCTCCTCACAGATATTAAATTTAGGTTTAGGCAGCGGTTGTTTTGAACGAGCAGTGACTAATAAAGCCGGATTTGAATTAACGACTGTCGAAATTAATCCGAATGTAATTAAAGCAGCTAAGCAGTATTTTTTCCTCAATGACAACAATCATATTGTAGCGCAATGTGCTGAACAATTTATTGCTCAAAGTAGCCGCAAATTTGATGTGATTTTAATTGATGTTTTTAGTGGTAAATCGCAGCCAGCGTTTTTACAAAAGCAGGCATTTTTGTGCGACTGTCATGCTCGACTTAGCACATACGGTAAGATCTGCATCAACTTTACTGCAAAAAATAAACAACAATTAATCGCTCTACTAACGACACTTCGAAGTCTATTCAGTCATATTGTGGTGATTGAATTTAACCAATATAAAAATATTGTGCTGATCGCCAGTGAGCAACGCCTTGATGCTATTAATATTGAACAGATAAAACAGCACAACAATTTTAGCTCGCCTGATTTAGCTGCTGAAATTAAACAATTATTTCATATACCTAAGCTTGATTAAAAATGCGAGCCTGGTTGAGCTAAAAACGCAACTTCCTCGGCGCTGGACTGACGCCCTAAAATAGCATTTCGGTGTGGGTAGCGACCAAACTGATCGATAATATTTTTATGGGCAAGTTCATAATCTTCATTACTCAAACCTTTAAATAATACCATCGCCTGTTGGTGTATAAAGCTCGATTCGCTGTGCATAAACGGCATATAAAAAAACACCCGCTGCTCAACAGGTAATAATTGATCAAAGCCTTTTTCGATTGCCAACTGTGCCAATGTTAACGCTTGCGGATCTTGACTAAACGCGTGAGGGGTATCCTGGTAAATATTACGAGAAAACTGATCAAGCACAATCACTTCAGCTAATGCACCTAAGGCAGTCACTCGCCAAGACGCATACTCGCCTTTTGTAATAGCTATCAACAGATCACTAAATGTATCTCGTATCTTAATATCTGTAGCATCAGATTTTTTATACCAACCAGATGGACCAAGTTCATCAAACCAATAATCAATTACTACTTGATAACTAAACATAAATTTCCCTTAGTTGCCTAATACCTTGGCTGGATCCACTCTTGTTGCCTGCCATGCAGGGTAAATAGTGGCTAATACTGCCAACACAAAAGTTACAATAACAGTGATCACAATATCTTGCCATACCAGCTTACTGGGTAAAAACTCAATAAAATACACCCCTTCCAGCGGGTTTGAGCCTAACAACTGACTCAGTAGGGTAAAAAGCTCACTGATGTTCAGCGCCAGTATCACACCTATAAATGAGCCCAGTACCACGCCAATAAATGCTTGGCTAAGTCCTTGTAAAATAAAGGTCGCTAATATCGTACTGTCTTTAGCGCCCATGGTTTTTAATATCGCTATGTTGGCCTGTTTTTCACGTACTTCCATCACTAATGACGAAACAATATTAAAACTTGCCACCGCAATGATTAAAAACACCACAATATAAACAATGGTTCTGACCATTTGTATATCTTGGTATAAGCTACCTTGGGTTCTAAACCAGCTAGAGATATAAACATAATCATCAATTGTTTGGCCAACCCGTAGCGCAATTTGGTGCGCTTGAAAAACATCGGTTACTGCTAAGCGAAGCCCTGTTACTTGCAGTGGTTCATAACCAAGTACTGATTGCGCCTTACTGATATTGATGAAGGCAGCAGAACTATCAATAGGGCCACCCATTTCAATAATACCCGCAAGGGTTAAAGTGACCCTTTTGGGTGCTAAAATCTCAGTACTTATCTCATTAACTTGCGGGATCAATAAGGTAATTAACTCCCCTTGCTTAACACCTAATTGTTTAACAATTTGTTGGCCTAAAATAATTTCGTCTTCGCTTATTTGGCTGACCAACTTGCCATGAGTAAACTGATTAACCGCCGATACGTCACTTTCTAGAGCAGGATCAACCCCTCGCACTTCAACCGCTTTTAGTTCACTTTTGTATTGCGCCATGCCATTGACACTAATAAAAGGTGCTGCACCGGTTACGCCACGTTGCTCTGAGAGCTTTTGAACTTTATCCGGCCAGTTATCAATTGGACGATTAGGCGCAACATATTCAACTTGTGGCACAACGCTTAATAAGCGATGTACTAGTTGTTGTTCAAAGCCATTGATCACCGACAAAGCAACAATTAACACTGCAACGCCGAGTAAAATACCAATGGTTGACGCTTTGGCAATAAAACTAACAAAGCCATTTTTTTCATCGCTGCTGCCGGAGCTTGCTCTAAAACGTTTACTTAAATAGGCACTAAGCAACATGGCTGGCCTCTTTAATTGCCAATTTCCCATCATCAAGGTAAGCAATTTTACCCAGCTTATAGGCTAATTCTAAGTCGTGCGTCACCACTACAAAACTGGTATTCAAACTGCTATTAAGCTCTTTGATCAAATCGTAAATTTTAATCGCATTTTGTTTGTCTAAGTTACCTGTTGGCTCATCGGCCAATACTAAATCAGGTTCGCTCACCAATGCCCGCGCAATTGCCACACGTTGACGCTCTCCACCAGAGAGCATTGATGGTTTATGGCTACTACGGTGCGATAGCCCTACTTTATCGAGCATTACGAGGGCTTTAGCATTGGCTTTTTTAGCGCTGAGACCTTTGATCAAAAGCGGCATCGCAACATTTTCTAACGCGTTAAACTCCATTAATAAATGATGGAACTGATAAATAAACCCTAAATGCTCATTACGAAATTTTGCTTGCTCAGCACGTGATAGCTTAGCAACTTGTTGACCTTTAATTTTTGCCACACCGGCACTTTGTGAATCCAAAGTCCCCAAAATGTGCAGTAAAGTACTTTTACCAGAACCAGAGCTGCCAACGATAGCCAGCATCTCACCTTGTTGTAAGGTTAAATCAACCCCTTTTAAAACCTCAACGTGATTTTCACCATCTTGATACACTTTACTTAACTGTTCACATTGGATAACTAAATCATTCATAGCGCAATACCTCTGCTGGGCTAACATTGGCAGCTTTACGCGCCGGATATAAAGTGGCTAAAAAGCTCATGGTAATACTGCCTACGGCAATCAGCGATAAGCTCATTACGTCAAATTTTACTGGTAAGGCAATCCCTGTTAACAAGTTTAAACCTATGCCTGCCAGCACTTCGTTGATATAAGCACTGAGTAATAAGCCAAGGGCTGCACCGATACTGGTGCCAATCAAACCATTGTACAAACCTTGGATCATAAATACTTGCTGCACTTGAGCCGGCGTTAAGCCAAGCGTTTGTAAAATAGCCACTTCACTTTGTTTTTCGCTCACCATCATGGTCAACGCAGAGACAATATTAAATACCGCAACTAATACAATCAGCGCCAGCAGCATCGACATAATGCGTTTTTCCATTGCAACTGCTGCAAACAAAGTACCTTGTGACTGGCGCCAATCGGTGACTGTATGTTGACTTAAAATTGCACTAGCTGAAGCGCTAAAGGCATCTAGTTGAAAAGGATCGTTCAGTGAAATACTCAAATTAGGAGCACTAGTTTGTGGCAACTTTAATACCCGTTGTAGCGATTCGCCGCTAGTAAAAGCAAGTCCCATATCAATTTCAGAACCTGTTTCATAAATGGCAGCAACGGTGAACAAACGTTGGCTTGGTACGCGACCTAAAGGTGTATAGGTTGACGCATTAGGCATGATCACGCGCACTTTATCACCTAAACCAATTCCCAGTTTACGTGTTAAATAACGACTAACCGCAATGTGATAGCGTGATGTCATGACTGTTTGCCAGTTGCCTTGAATAACTTTATCGCTGATTTTATAAAGCGATGCGTTATCGTCGTACAAACCTTGCAATAGCACGCCATGTAAATCGCGATTGGTTTGTAAAATGGCTTCACCATGGCGATACAAACTCGCTCTTTTCACAAATTTGGACGCAACAATGGTATCTTGCAGCTGGATCATTTGTGCTTGAGTTTGTCCATCAGACGCAATTTCAACATGAGGAATGAGGCCCAACATATTGGTTTTAAGGTTATTTTCAAAACCATTCATCACTGAGCTGACAGTAAATAATGCCATTAAACCAATGGCGATACCGGCAATGGAGAAAAACGAAATAAAAGAGATAAATGCGTTCCCTTTCGAGGAGCGACTGTATCTCAGCCCGATAAACAGGCTAACAGGTTGAAACATAATTATTTATGGTCACATTTAATGCCAATTCAGCGCTCATACTAGCATAAATAAAGCGCCATTGGGTATGCGCAAAAGTGTAAAAATTCATGACAAATCAACTGCTGTATCAAAATTAAGCCGCTTTATTTAAACTTTTAGTTTAGAGATTTAATAAGGTGATCGAGTAATGCTCTGACATTGGTCGCAACAAATTGTCGCGGAGGATACACTCCCCATACACCTTCTGGTTTTGGCTGATTATTGGTTAAAATAGGCACTAACTCACCCGTAGCTAAATCACTCTCAATGTAATAGTTTGGCACTTGTATGATGCCAAGACCCTTTTTAGCTGCATCAGCTAAGGCCCAGCCACTATTACACTGTAACCGCCCCGCAATTTTGATATGTTTATCACGCCCTTGCTCGCACACCCGCCAATAACTGCTGTTGCCGACTAAGCATTGATGGTGCTGTAATTCAGCTAATGTGTGAGGTTCGCCAAAACGGGCTAAATAGGCTTTTGAGCAGCAAATTACAAAATGACGTGCACTTAAACGTCGTGCTTTTAAGCTAGAGTCTTTTAAATGACCAAGGCGAATAGCTAAGTCAAAGCCGCCCTCAAGTAAATTTTCTTGTTCATTGCTCAGCGCCATCACCACTTCTACATCAGGTGCAGTTGCATAAAAGTATGCACTGCTGGCATCACGAAGCTTTCGCCATACATAACCGGAGCTGTGAGTTTAATTTTACCTTTAGGAGCATTTTGCTGTTGTGCTAATCAACGCGGTGGCGTCGTCCATTGCATGCTGTAAATGTTTTGTTTGATGTAAAAAGACTTCGCCTTCTTTAGTCAGTACAACTTTACGGGTAGTACGCGTTAATAATTGGGTATTTAAGCGCTGCTCTAATTGCGTTACATGGCGGCTTATGTGTGCAACAGATACCCCTAATGCGGTTGCAGCGCGGGTAAAGCTGCCTTCTTCACCGACTGCGATAAATTCGTCTATGCCTAACCAACGACTCATTATTACCATACTGTAAAAGTGTTTTATTAAAATGAAGATTAACATTGTTTGAGAAACAAATAAAATAGCGTTATTGTTTTCAAGTCATCTTCGTATTTAACCAGCAAGAGAGTTACTATGTCTGAATTTATAAAATCAAAAGCCGCAATTGCTTGGGGTCCAAATCAACCACTATCTGTAGAAGAAGTGGATGTAATGATGCCTAAAAAAGGCGAGGTAATGGTAAAAATTACTGCTACTGGCGTATGTCACACCGATGCATTTACATTATCAGGTGCCGATCCTGAAGGGATTTTCCCAGCCATTTTAGGGCATGAAGGCGCTGGTGTTGTTTATGCTATCGGCGAAGGCGTAACCAGTGTTGCTGTGGGCGATCATGTTATTCCTTTATATACTGCAGAATGCGGTGTATGTAAAATGTGTACTTCAGGCAAAACAAACTTGTGTTCCGCTGTACGTGAAACGCAAGGTAAAGGCCTAATGCCAGACGGCACGACTCGCTTTTTCAAAGATGGCCAACCAATTTATCACTACATGGGCACATCAACCTTTTCTGAATATACGGTACTGCCAGAGATCTCACTGGCTAAAGTAAACAAAGCAGCATCACTTGAAGAAATTTGCTTACTGGGCTGTGGTGTTACAACTGGTATGGGCGCGGTCACAAACACTGCAAAAGTTCAAGCAGGCGATACCGTTGCTATCTTTGGTTTAGGTGGTATTGGTTTGTCAGCAATTATCGGCGCGAAAATGGCTGGTGCCTCGCGAATTATCGGTATTGATATCAACACATCTAAGTTTGATCTAGCCACTAAATTAGGTGCCACAGACTTGATCAATCCAAAAGATTTCGACAAGCCTATTCAAGAAGTTATTGTCGAGATGACCGATGGTGGCGTTGATTTCTCATTTGAGTGTATAGGTAATGTTGATGTCATGCGCTCAGCCCTTGAATGTTGTCATAAAGGTTGGGGGGAATCGGTGATCATTGGTGTTGCTGGCGCAGGACAAGAAATTTCAACTCGCCCATTCCAGCTAGTCACTGGCCGTGTCTGGCGTGGTAGCGCATTTGGTGGGGTTAAAGGTCGTTCACAACTACCTGAGATTGTTGAACGTTACATGGCTGGCGAATTTGCATTAAATGACTTTATCACTCATACCATGGGTCTTGAAGACATAAACGACGCGTTTGATTTAATGCATGAAGGCAAAAGTATTCGTATTGTGATCCACTACTAATATTAAAAATACAGATACCGCATAGCGTGTAAGCTATGTGGTATTTTAGCGAGGAATCTATGTTAGATAATTTAAGCGCCACAAAAGTTAGCGGTGGCTGGCACAAGCAATACAGCCATACATCTACAAGCACCCATTGCAAAATGCGGTTTGCTATTTTCTTGCCACCCGGTGCCAGCCAAACTAATAAAGTACCGGTGCTGTATTGGTTATCAGGCTTAACCTGTACGGATGAAAATTTTATGCAAAAAGCAGGTGCATTTAAAAAAGCGGCAGCGCTTGGTATTGCTATCGTTGCACCTGATACTAGTCCTCGTGGCGACACTGTGCCAGACCAAGACAGTTATGATTTTGGCCAAGGCGCGGGGTTTTATTTAAACGCCACCCAAGCCCCTATAACACGCACTATAATATGTATGACTATGTGGTAAATGAATTGCCTTCGCTAATTGAACAGCACTTTCCCGTGACTGATAAAAAAGCGATTAGCGGGCATTCTATGGGGGGCACGGTGCGTTGATGATTGCATTGCGCAATCCAAAAAGTTACACCAGTGTTTCTGCTTTTAGCCCAATCACCAACCCTATTGACTGTCCTTGGGGGCAAAAAGCGTTTAGTCAGTACTTAGGAGATGATCAATCACAATGGGCCAATTACGATAGCTGTGAACTAATGAAAAAAGCACACAGTAACGAATTTTTACCAATGCGTATTGACCAAGGTGATGCCGATAATTTTTTAGTCGAGCAACTAAAACCAGACAATCTAACTGCAGTGGCAAAGCAAGTTAATTACCCGCTAACGTTGAATATGCACGCAGGCTACGATCATAGTTACTTTTTTATCAGCAGCTTTATCGACGAACACTTATCATTTCATCAACTGTATCTTCAGCGTTAATTGTATTCTCTACTGTGAGGTTGTCAGTCGTTACTTCCTCACATTGTTGTATTGATTTAGTTATTCTTTTGCAGACCAGAGTAGGCTCTGAGCTATCTTGCACTAACCCCACTAAAAAACGATCTACTTCGATGCCTAAGTCCGCAAATGACAAAGTCTGTTCATGACTAAAGTAAGTATTATCTTGAGGCGATACATGTGCGGGGGCCTGCGCTAAATCAGCATCATAATTTGTATCCGCTTTTGAATAAATAACTCCATCAACTAATACACCCGCTACAGTGCATGCGCTTAGTAATTGGCTGACAAGTAAAACAGTAATAAAGTGCTTGAACATAAATTTAATCCTTTATATCCCATTGCTTAAATGCGTAAGTTATTATTTAACTACCTCGAATGAGCCAGTTTTTAATAGCATTAGTATTGCTTAGTGGTTGTATCTGTAATACTCACTATAAACGAACGAGTATAAAACACTGTAAAAAACTGTAAGTGAATGACAATAAAGTAATTAAACGTTTAAACTATAAACTATAAACTATAAACTAGCTCGAGCATAGCAACAGTAATAGGTTTAACTACACTTGTAACTCCTTCATAAACTCTTTTACAAATCCTATCAGCTGCAAAATAAAAATAAACAAAAATGGCACTGCACCAATAATTGCAATACTTCGGTTAAGTAATTCATTATTTTGTATTAACAATACCCAGCTACTTAGAGCTAAAGTAAAAGACCACACATACAAACTAAATCGATGACTGCTTTTTGTCCCCGCTAAATTACGGATCACTAAAATTGCAGAATCTGCCGAAGTAGCAACAAAGATCAGTAATAATAATAAGCTCGACCAAATAAGCACACCTCCTTGCCAACCTAACTGCTTAAAAATACAAATAAGCCTTGTGTATAATCAGTTTTAATAGCGGCCATAATGCCACTACTATGGCCGCTATCCCAAGCAATAGCAGATCCCGAAAAAACACTAAACCAAATTAAAGTAACGAAAGTTGGCACAATTACTACGCCAACAATGTATTGCCAAACTGGCCGACCTTGACTTATTTTAGCTAAAAAAACCCCAACAAAAGGTCCCCACGCTAGCCACCAAAAATAATAATTATACGTCCAACTATTAGCCCAAGCAGGATCATTTAGTTGACTTGATAATTGCCATGTCCCTGTCACTAATAAGTGGCTATAAAATTTAACGCCACTGATCGCCACATCTATAATCGGTTGTAGTGGTACCATCATGATGAGCCAAATAAGTACTCCAAATGCTAAAAAAACATTAAATTGACTGAGTGTTTGAATACCTTTTTTAATCCTAAGCGCGCAGATAAGCTAAACAACAGCGCTAATAACATAATAATAATCAAACCAACTAACCAAGGCGAGTTAATGCCAAGCTCAAGCTCAATCCCTTTTCGTAGTAATAATGTTGAATTTGCAATCGTGCCAACTACACCAAAAAAATAGCTAAAATGGCCACTAACTGGATCACGTATTTACACTTTAGCTGCCCTGCGCGACTTAAAAATGAAGTTGTTACACTCAACACCGGAGCACTTATATCTCCCGCTTTGCCACTGTTATGGCTCAAACCACCTAAGACTAAGCCAAATATTGCGTAGAGTGCCCATGCATGAGCGCCCCAGTTTACTAACGTAATAGCCAATGCAGCACCTTGTCTATCAGGGTAAAGACTTTGCTTTAATGGCGGTTGCAATACGTGCATGGCTGGCTCAGCTACGCCCCAAAAATTAAACCCGATCCCATTCCTGCAGCAAATAACATTGACAACCAACCAAAAGTTGAAAACTCGATAGATGTATGCTCTCCACCTATTTTACGTTGTCCGAGAGGGCTAATAGCCAGCACAATAACGCTTATCAATAAAAAATTAACTAACAGAAAAAATGGTCCACCCAACACTGATAATGCATTAATGATCAGTGGTTGAATATGCGCGGTGAGCATATCAGGAAATAATAGAGCCCCGCTAACAAATAGCACACACAAGATGAGCGCTAGTTTTTCAAGATTCGACTCTAATTTAGGAATACGAGCTTTAATTACCACATAGATACCTTAAAAATTATACTAATTAAATCGGTTTTATCAGCGCTAACGTTACGACGCTTTAAAGCTACGCCAAAGCAACTTTTTAATTTTACATAATTTAGACACAAAAAAACCGGCCGCAGCCGGTTTTCTGATACTTAATAGCAATTATATTGATTTACAGAGCTCTTGAACTCGCTTGCATAATCATGCATTTAATAAAACTGAGATCAATAAACTTTACTTTGCAGCCAAAAGCTTCGCTTGCTCTTGTTGGCTTGCCATAAATTCGTTAAAGGTGCCGTGGAAATTAACCACTTCTTTGTCACGAATATCAATAATACGAGTTGCCAATGATGAAACAAACTCACGGTCATGGCTGACAAAAATCAGCGTACCTTCAAAGCCTTTTAATGCATTATTAAGCGCTTCAATGGCTTCCATATCCATGTGGTTTGTCGGTTCGTCCATCACCAAAACATTTACGTCTTGCATCATTAATTTGCCAAACAATAGGCGATTTTTCTCACCACCTGAGCAGTTTTTAGCTTTTTTATTCGCATCATCCGCAGTAAACAATAACCGACCTAACATGCCACGCACCATTAAATCGTTATGCTTGGCTGTACGCCACTGTGACATCCAATCAAACAAGGTTAAATCGTTATCAAAGTCTTTACTACTATCTTGCGGACAATAGCCAATCGATGCATTTTCTGACCATTTTACAACACCGTGATTAGCTTCAAGTTCACCCACTAAACAGCGAATAAAGGTTGATTTACCAACACCGTTTTCACCAATAATCGCAAGTTTTGAACCCGCTTCTAAAATCAGCTCGCCGCCTTCAAACAATACTTCACCGTCAAAACCATGGCCAAAGTCTTCTAAGATCAATGCTTGGCGGTGCATCTTTTTACCTTCATCAAAATACAATGACGGCGCCATTCGGCTTGACGACTTCACTTCATCTAAGCTGATTTTATCCATGCGTTTAGCACGTGAACTCGCTTGTTTTGCTTTTGACGCATTAGCACCAAAGCGGTTAACGAAATCTTGTAACTCTTCAATTTCAGATTGCTTTTTAGCATTACCAGCAAGTAATTGATCACGAATAAGTGTTGATGCTTCAATGTATTTTTCGTAGTTACCTGGGTAAATACGCAGCTCACCGTAATCAATATCAGCCATATGAGTACATACCGCATTAAGAAAATAGCGGTCATGAGAAATAATGATCATGGTACATTTACGCTGGTTAAGTTCGTGCTCTAACCAGCTAATGGTATGAATATCCAAGTTATTGGTTGGCTCATCTAGTAATAAAATATCAGGGTTAGCAAACAAGGCTTGCGCAAGTAAGACGCGCAGCTTCCAGCCTGGGGCTACTTGTGACATTAGACCAAAATGAAATTCTTCTTCAATACCCGCTTTTAATAAAATATCACCCGCGCGGCTTTCTGCACTGTAACCATCCATTTCAGCAAAAACGCTTTCAAGCTCAGCGACTTTCATACCATCTTCTTCACTCATTTCTGGCAGTGAATAAATACGTTCACGTTCTTGCTTTATTTTCCATAATGCAACGTCACCCATGATCACAGTATCAACCACTGAGTATTGCTCAAATGCAAACTGATCTTGGCTTAAGTTACCGACTTTCAGTCCTGGGCCAATTGATACGTTACCTGATGTTGGCACTAATGAGCCATTGAGGATTTTCATGAAGGTTGACTTACCGCATCCATTGGCGCCAATTAAGCCATAACGATTACCGTTACTAAATTTAGCGGAGATATTTTCGAACAAGGGTTCGGCACCAAACTGCATGGTGATATTAGCGGTAGAGATCAAAATGAATTTCCTAAGCAAATACTGACAAGTACACTGTTCGCTGAATAAGGAAAAGTTAATACAGGCAATAAGACGGTATAAAGAGGCCGCGAATTATACAGGCACTAGCTGCACTAGTCGAGCTTAGTCTCAATAATTGACTCACCGAGCACTGGTTTTTATGTGACTTAAATAAATTTTAATGTCATCTACGGTTTCAGCCAATGATTTGTTCGATAGCAACAAAAAAGCGAAGGCAGTGCCTTCGCTTTTTTATCAAACGTCTCGTTTAAGCAAGTTTGTCTGAAGCAACTTTATAAGTTGGATCTTCTATTACATTAACTTCTACTAAGTCGCGCGCTTTATGTAATAACTGTATACAGTCTGGGCTCAAGTGGCGTAAATGCAACTGCTTACCTGCCTTGGTGTATTTATCAGCTAAAGTATCAATTGCTTCAATGGCACTGTGATCTGCCACTCGGCTGTATTTAAATTCGATGATAACGTCTTTAGGGTCATTTTTAACATCAAACAACTCCGCGAACTTTTTCACTGAGCCAAAAAATAATGGGCCGTGTAGTTCGTAGACTTTAGAACCTTCTTCATCAATGTAGTTTGTAGTAAAAATATGTTTAGCATGTTGCCATGCAAATACTAAGGCTGACACAATCACACCCACACATACTGCAATTGCTAAGTCAGTTATCACCGTTACACCCGATACTAATACAATGACAAAAGCATCTGATTTTGGGACGCGTTTCATCATTTTGAAACTCGCCCATTCAAAGGTGCCTAATACCACCATAAACATCACGCCAACCAATGCTGCCAGCGGCACCATTTCAATCAAACTGGCGGCAAAAATAATGAATGCTAGGAGCATTAATGCTGCTGTAATACCAGATAAACGCGAACGACCACCTGAGTTAATGTTGATCATTGATTGACCAATCATCGCGCAGCCCCCCATCGCACCAAAGAAACCACAGGTAACGTTTGCAGCGCCTTGACCAATGCATTCTTTATTGCTGTGACCACGGGTTTCTGTGATTTCATCAATTAGGCTAAGGGTTAATAATGATTCAATCAAACCAATTGCCGCTAAAATAAGTGCATAAGGTAAAATAATTTTCAGTGTTTCAAAGGTAAATGGCACCATTGGAATGTGAAATTGTGGTAAACCACCAGCAATAGTTGCCGCACTGTCACCGGTCATATCTTTTAAGAAATCAAGTACTGTACGCGCTTCTAAATCAAATCCGATAACAATGGCGGTTACAGTAACAATAGCGACTAATGTTGATGGCACAGCTGTAGTCAACTTTGGCAAAAAGTGAATAATAGCCATCGTTAAGGCGACTAATCCTAGCATGATCATCATCGGCGTGCCGGTCATCCACTGCATGCCACCTTGACCATCGGACACCTTAAATTGCCCTAGTTGCGCTAAGAAGATAACAATCGCTAAACCATTTACAAACCCGAGCATCACCGGATGCGGAACCATACGAATAAACTTACCGAGCTTAAACACCCCTGCTAGTATTTGCAGTATCCCCATCAGTAATACAGTCGCAAAGAGATACTCAACCCCATGATCTAGCACTAAACTTACCATAACAACGGTAAGTGCACCGGTTGCACCGGAGATCATACCCGGGCGGCCGCCAAAAATAGCGGTGATCAAGCCAACAATAAATGCTGCATATAAACCAACTAAAGGCTCTACATTTGCAACAAACGCAAATGCAACAGCTTCAGGAACGAGCGCTAGGGCAACCGTTATACCTGATAAGATATCGTTTTTAGCAGAGCTCGGCGCCTTGCTTAATAAGTTAAACATTGAATTCCTCTTCGGGGTGTGGGATCAAAAAAGCGCTGAATTCTAACAAATTAAGCTAAGGTTAACAATTGCAGTAAGAGGAACAAGCTAACGCCTTTATAGCGCTAGCATGATTAGATACGATTAAAGTGGCAGCGATGTACTGCGTTTGACACAAGTCATAGTGACGTTTGAGTGAACTTCTTGAACAAATTCAAGATTCAATAAATTATCACGAACAAACTGTTCATAGCCTTCAATGCCTTTAGAAATGATCCGCAACATAAAGTCCATAGTGCCAGCCATACTGTAACATTCTGTTACTTCATCATAACTTAGGATAAGTCGTTCAAACTCAGCTAAATTTGTACGGCCATGATTTGATAAACGAACATGAGCGTACACTAGCATATCAAAGCCGAGCTTTTTCTCATCCAATAAGGCAACTTTGCCTTTGATGTAACCATCTTGCTCAAGCTTAGCAATACGACGCCAACAAGGTGATTGAGATAAACCGACTTTATCAGCAATATCAGCGGTCGAAAGACTTGCATCTTGCTGTAACAGTGCCAAAATTTGGCGGTCAACATGATTTAGAGACATTTTATTTCTTATTTATTTTACTAAATTGGTTAAATTATACATTGGTTTATAGGTTGAGTCTTGTACTTTTATGCATTTATTATGCGCAACTAACCAAATTTACCACTTATAAATGGATTCGATATGCGCTCAGTCAGCACTTTAGTGTCAGGTCCATGCCCAGATAGAATTCGCGTTTCATCAGGCAGTGTCAAAATTTGATTTTTAATCGAGTCAAGTAACTGCTGGGCATCCCCTTTAGGGAAGTCTGTACGCCCTACTGAGCCTTTAAAAATAACATCACCCACTATCACTAACTGATGTGTTGCTTCATAAAATACAATATGCCCAGGCGTGTGGCTCCGGACAATGACGAATGTCAAATCGCAATTGACCCAATGTAAACGTATCACCATGACTTAACCAATGCTGAGGATGAAAAGGCGCAATTGGTGCAAAGCCAAACATTTGCGCTTGCATAGGTAATGCATCAAACCAAAACAATTCGTCTTTTTGTGGCCCGACAATATCAACAGAAAAATGCTCAGCAAGTACTTTTGCCGCACCGACATGATCAAGATGGCCATGGGTGAGTAAAATACACTGCAAGCTTAACTGATGCTTGGCAAGCTCAGTAATGATTTTATCAGCGTCGCCACCTGGGTCGATAACCGCTGCGTGGCGTGTTTGTTTACAAATAACCACTCGGCAATTTTGTGCAAAAGCGGTCACCGGTACGGTAATTATTTCCATATGTTAATTCTTTATTTGCGGTTTAGTGTCAAATGTCATCAGCACAGGATACTTTAAATAAGCTTGATCATAAAATGGCGTATGCTCATAGAGCCAGTTTAATCGTGCTTGTGCATCTTTAGCAAAAGCGGCATCCTCACGAATTTTTTTATCAAACTCAAGTGCAAGTGCCGGTTTATCTTTGAGCATATGGCGAGCATACGGCGCTAATGCATAGTTTTCCATGTACTCAGTACGTTGAAAAATCGTATTAAACTCACCCCACGCAAAAAATGAATCCGGTGCTTTGGGGTGTAAAAGATGGGCAACTAACTCACCGAAAGGTTGAGCAGTTTCAACTTTAGACCAACCGATCAGAGACTTTTCTGGTACATCGACAAAATCAAAATCTGCGTTTACTCGAAAGCGTCCTTCAAACGGCGCTTTATCAAATTCATGCTTTGTTACTACCGCGACTTTTAAATTAGTTACCAGCTCATCACTGCTCACGTTTTCTACTGTAATACCATGTAATTTGAGTTTTTCGACAATGTCTGGATACGCAGGTGGAATATAAAATGTACTTGGTACGGTGATCACGGTTTTTGCGTCCTTCTGCCAGTAAATAGGCAACGCATCATAGTGCTGTTTTTCGCCTAAATACTTTACTTCCATCTGGCCACTCAAGGCGCTTTTACTGCGCGAATATTTGATCCCTGCAAATGCGATAGTGTTTGGCTCTTTTGCATAACTGCGTTCAACAATAAGCTGGCTTGGCACAAAAGCTCGTTCTTTTTCAACCGCTTCGGTTAATTGATGATGATGTTGCGCCAATGCTGAAATAGCCCCATCTAAAAATACATAGGTGCCAAGTACACGTTGTTTATACGGTTTTAATGAATGATTTTCGACAAGAATTGTGGGTAACGATCTTAAATCCCCCCAACCATTCGAATAACGAGGCGTGGCAACCCAACCCGCTAAGCCTTTTTTAAACTCGCGCTTATCCATTACAAATACAAGCGGCCCAGGTATATGGCCTTGCTCTTGTAATTTTGTGTCGATGATAGGTTTAAAATAATTATTGAGCGCATCTGACACACTTGGCGATTCACTGGCAAATACGGGGTTGTACCCGTAAGTTACATCGTATTGATAATCTGCACCGTCAGTCACATGCACATCGATATATAAATCTGGGTTAAACTGCTTGATCACCTTTTAATACACCACGTATTTCAGGCGTATCTAGTTTGGTGAAATCACGATTTAAATTTAAATTATTGGCATTGGTTCTAAAGCCCATTTCAACTGGCCCACGCTGGTTTATGCGATTAAACTGACTACTACGCTCATGGCCATCAACATTTAAAATAGGAATAAATAAGATGTTCACTTGGCTTAAAATATCTCGACGTTTACCGGTTGCAATATCGCGTAGCAACATAAACATCGCATCTTTACCGTCAATTTCGCCGGCATGAATTCCCGCTTGAATAAAAATAGTCGGCTTGGCGTTTTGCATTAACTGCGAAGGTGTAAATGCACCATCTTCGCTTGCTACCATCATGTTGATCGCACGGCCACTGGCACTATGTGCAATAGTTTGCACTTGGAATTGGGTAGGGTTTGCTGCAACAAGACGATCTACAAAGGCCATAGTTTGCTGATAATTTGGTGACTTTAGCCCTTCGCTTAGTTCGAAATCAGTGGTTAATGGGCCTTTTTGTTGTATCAGTGCCAAACTTTGACCTTGCCATGGCAACAATGGCGGTAAATGGCTATCTAATGTAACACTGGCACTTAACAATAATAAACTGGCGATCATAGGACTCTCAAACGTTGGCCTCTTTAATAGCTTGAAATTATAACAAGGATAAATGACAGATCGCGTAAACTGCGGTGATTCAACAAAAAAATGCAGCCAATGACAATTTAAAAACTTTATAGGGCTAATTTTCACGCATTAAAAAAGGCGCTATAAAAGCGCCTTGCCACTCAAGAATAATGTGCTTAAAACATATCTTGATAAGGATTCGTTTTACTAAATGCAATGGCTTTATCAAAACCAGGAATATGCATGTCGGTATCAGAAATGACAATTTCATCTTCATCAATCATGCCATCACCAAAGCGATAGATTAGCTCATATTGTCCTAAGTCAGCTTGTTGCTGATAATTAGTCTGAGCAGCTGTAACGGTTTGATTGCTCAATGCATATGCATCCATCACCGCACTACCATGGCGTTTTGCTAACATTTTCATGGTCACCATGGGTGACAAAACAGTGGCGGTGGCATTATTTCCGCCAAAGCCTTTTGAATTAATAAAAGCAATATCCATGTCTTCGCATTGATAATGCTCAGTACGAATATCTAAATACTGGTTATGCACATCCTTGGCCACTTTATCTATGGTGGTAATACCCGGCATAATATTATGTGCAAATACACCCAGCGCCATCGCTAATTGGTCGCCACTAGCTGGCGCAATTGTGTGCCCTACATACGCTTTTGGTGCTGCTACTTTCCAATTATCAATGGCAAACGTTTGTGCCACCTTATGATAAATTAATGACTCTGTTACGCGGTTTTGCGGTGTGCTTGAACCATGCGCTAAAATAAAGCTACGTTGTTGTAATGCTTCTTTACCTAATAAGCTCGTGGCTAATGCCGCCGACTTCGCCATGGTTATATAATTACCCGGTCCCGGTGATGTAATTGATTTTTTAACGCCATCAGCATTTACAAATACATCAGGCACGCAGCCTAGAATGTCTGCCCCCAACTCCAGTGCTAACGCATCATCCATTAGAATCGCTACTTGTGCGCCTTCACCTAAAGTAAAGCCACAATTTTCGCCAAATGGGCGGCTACTTTTACGATAATCAGGCTCATCATCATTGCTTAAGTTATCCAAGCGGCGTAAACCTTCAATATTCGCCAGCGCACTCATATTACCAAAGCCTTCAACAACTTCAGGGGTAATTGCGCATTCCACACTTGCCACAATAGCAACACGTGTACGCCCTGCTTGTATATCGTTTACTGCAGCGCGCAAGTTATATAAAAATGTTGCACACGCGCCTGAAGTTGAAAACGTAGTGCCTACATTGCCCGTCACATAGGCATTAATAAAATCGGTCGACATTGTATTTAAGCCAAGCGCTAACTGCTTGGTGCTGACGCGATCACCTTGCTGGCGCGCTTTTACTAAACCACCTAAGCCCTTGTCATCCATTTGACCAATAACCGACGCTGAATAAGTGCCAATTTTATCAGGCTCAACACTATTCATAATGTGTTGCCAATCGAGTCCGGTTGATTTAATCGCGTCAGTAGCAGCAAATATAGTGGCTTGTAAACCACGTGGCTGGTAGCGACTGTTGTACATAATAGACGGATCAAACCCTGTTGGTAGTTGCCCAGCCGATTTAATCGGATTATCGCGAGTAGAATCATGTTTAATATCAAACTGAGCCGCAATGGTTACTTTTACTTTTTTATTTTCAAGCTCTTCTACTTGCCAACTTGTAGGGACCGGCGAAGGTAAATCTTTACGACGTGTTTCAAACACAATAGCGCTTTCATCTGACGCGGTTAACGTCATTTTTTGCTGCCACGGTGTTGCATCGACATCAAAATGCTCTTTTTCAATTTTACGAATTAACGTACCGGCAATAATTTGCTCACCAAAGCGTGCTTCTATGTCGCTTTGCTCAACAGTATTGCCTTGTAAATCTTGCAGTTGCCCATTCACAAGACTCACTAAATTCATTAACGTGGCGAGGCCTAAAAATGTTTCTTGGCGGGCTTGAGTATCTAAGTTATTTAACACGATACGACGATAACCTTGATGAAAAGAAGTACGGCCTGCGGCGTTAATTCCACCCATGCCGATAATAACGGGTAATGCTGTCATAATTTACCTTGAGAAAACGTGTTATAGGAGAAGCTTGCAGTTTAGATGGATTTAATTATCAACATTGTGCTTAAATAGCCAAATAATGAGCCTATGAGGCCAAATCAAACTGGTCGGAGCAATTAAATGGACAACAACTTGGTACTTAGCCCTTTGCAAATAAGTATTTTGGTATACCAGCACTTATTGATCACCAGTGTCACCTTGCCAATTGAAATGCTCAGAGCCGGTGAGGCGTACGCCAAAGGGCATATAAACAGCGGAACTTTTCGGCCATTAACGATTAATTTAATCGCTGAGGACAGCGAACCTATCAAAAATCGCAGCGGCTTAGCAATATTACCGGATCACACTTACGGCACAGCACCTTACAGTGACTTGATTATTGTGCCTGGTATTTGGCGCAATCCTCGCCCTGTTGTCAGAGCAAACTCTGGGTTAGTTCAGTGGCTTGCCAGCAGCTGGCAAACGGGTAGCTCAATCATTGGCGTGGGTACTGGCAATTGCTTAGTCGCTGAAGCTAAGTTATTAAATGGTCACCCCGCTACCACTCATTGGCATTATGCAGAACAATTTAAACGCGACTACCCACAAGTGCTGCTCAAGCCTGATTTTTTTATCACTCAATCTGAGCGCTTATACAGTGTGGCAAGTCTAAATGCCTTAGCAGATGTGATCGTGCATATTATTAGCCAATACTACGGACAGGCCGCCGCTCAGCATGTTGAGCGCAACTTTTCTCACGAAATTAGGAAACCTTACGAAGATCAGCGCTACCTTGAAGGCGCCGTTGATCGGCATCCAGATGAACTCATCGCGCAAATTCAATTTTGGTTAAAAAACAACTTAACCACAGAACAAAGTTTAACAGAGGTCGCTCAACTATTTAGTTTGAGTTACCGCTCTTTTACCCGCCGTTTTCGCATTGCGACCAACCAAAGCCCCATTGAATATTGGCAGCAATTACGCGTACAAACAGCCAAAGAGCTACTTGCATCATCTAACTTATCAATTCAGGAGGTTGCTTTAGAGGTGGGTTACAATGATCAAGGTCATTTAACCCGCGTGTTTAAGAAAGTGCTCTCGCAAACGCCTAGCGAGTATCGAAAAGTGGTTAGAAGAAAGTTATTTGGTTAATAAGTTGGCGGGGTGTTATTTTTAAACAGTTAAACCTTTTAGATAGCAAAATATACAGTGCGGGTTAAACATGAGTATCGACGTTTAACGCGTATCATTTATCATCGCTGTCGATTTGAGTACGCCTTTCAAATACTAACTTTAATGCTGCGTCCATTTCTTTAATAAAGTCATCCTTAAATGGAAATTTTTCTGATGGTGCTTTCAAATAACCAATGTGAGCAGTTCGCTTGAAAATAATTCTGTCTTGCTGAAGTTGACTCAAATTAACAAAAGGATGGCTTTGCTTAAGTGCTTTAATGCCTGATAAAATGGCCCACTTGTCGTTGATATAACAGTCGATTCTATTTTTAGCCAGCTTCAAAATATTTGATAATGTATCTTTATTTTCCCATATTTTTATTTTGTTTTGCTCCATGGCAGTGTTCAATGCTTGATCGAATAAAAGATACCCAGCATTGATACCAACATTAATCGGCTTTAATGGATATTCTGTGTTTTCAATCTTGAGTAAGCTTGAGTTTGGATTACAAAAAGCTTGTATTACTTCTTCATGCAGCGGCTCTGAGTAAGGCCAAATAAAACTGCGCCCTTGCACATTTTTATAAGGAGGTAGTAAGGCAAAGTCCTCTCCTCGTCTAAGTGCGTCAACACCGCGCTTCCAAGGTACTGGTTGCAACTCTATAATATATTTTTCACTGATCAAATCGGCAGCTTGACGAACTACATCAACATATAAACCCACTAACTCACCGTCTTTAAGGTAAGAATATGGGGATAACTATCATCGACTAATATCACAACACGATAGCTTGGTTTGGCCACTACCTGTATTGTAAAAAAGAAAGCAAACAGCAGAAATACAATTCTTTTCGGCCCATTCCACTGTATTATTTGCCAACTCGATTCCATTAAACAACACCTAAATAAATAATCACTGGTTATTAGCGCAGTCAGATTCATATTTTTTACAAATCTTACCATCCCCAAATATTATACCTACTGAAACGCTAAAATAACAAAAGCATAAGGCTTACTCTTATTATTACGATAAGCGTACGACAAGGACCATCTAAGTGCCGGACTTTCTAGGCCATTAACGACCGATTTAATCGCGCAGGACTGCAAATCTATAAACGAGCTAGTCCCTCCCTGAATTATAGATAGAGAAAACTGAACTAAGCAGCAAATAAAATCAAACGCTAATTAGACGTTTATATCTATATAAATTATAGTAATAGCATTAAAAGTGCTAAAAAATCACATGGAGGCGCCATGACGGCAAATTTTAGCGATGTGCTTTTGGATCAAAAAGATAATTCGTCAATCGATGCTAAATTGACAAATTTGCTGGGATTAGTGCGCAAACATTTAAATATGGATGTTGCTTTTATTTCAGAGTTTATTAACGATGAACGCGTTTTCAAAGTTGTCGATAATCCATCAGCAAATAAAACGGTTAAAGTGGGCAATTCCGATCCTATTAATGAAACATATTGCCATAAAATCACTGAGAAACAGCTTAGCCCTATTATTACCAATTCAAAAATAAATCCAATTACTCAAATAATGCCAGTAACCGACAAGTTAAACATAGGCGCTTATATTGGTGTGCCTATCAATCTTTCAAATGGTAAATTATATGGTACGTTTTGTTGTTACAAATCGCATCATGATGAAAGCTAAAACGAGCGGGACTTGTCTTTTTAAACATGATCTCTGAAATTGCAACTGGATTAATTGAAAAAAACCTGCATAACACTGCATTGCATAGCCAAACCAAATTAGCAATTGATGAGGTTATTGCAAGCAACAGTATAAGTATTTATTTTCAGCCTATTTTTAATCTATTTAGTAATGAAATTGCGGGCTTTGAATCACTGTCGCGCTTTTTTACCAAACCTTATAAAACACCTGATCTCTGGTTTAAAGAGGCAACAGATGTGGGCCTAGGTGAATCTCTGGAAATGCTGGCGATAAAAAACAGCCTCGCCTATATTGCGCAATTTAATGACACCACTTATATCGCCATTAATTGTTCACCATCCCATATACTCTCGGGTGCACTTGAATATACTCTGCAAGGAGCCGATTGTTCAAGGTTGGTATTAGAAATAACTGAACATTCACCAATATCAGACTATACAGTAATGCGAGCTGCATTAGCGCCACTGCGAAAAAAAGGGCTACGTTTGGCTATTGATGATGTAGGTGCTGGCTTTTCGTCGTTTCAACATATTTTAGAACTGGAAGCCGACATTATTAAATTAGATATCAGCCTTACTCAAAATATAAATAAAGACAATCGTAAGTTTTTACTGGCCAAGGCACTGTGTGGCTTTGCTAAAGCAATAGACTGTTCGATTGTTGCCGAAGGCATTGAAACGCAAGCAGAGCTTAACGCATTAAGAAAATTAAATGTTGATAATGTGCAAGGTTACTTTATTGGCCGCCCAGCTCCTATTGAAGATGCATTGAGCTATCAAAGCATGACTTTATCAACATAAAAACGCCACTCTTAGTGGCGTTCTGATTCGTTAATTTCTTTTCGATAGTATCGTTTGTGATAACTTTTAACTTTAGCGTGTACACCTTTACTTAAGCTTTTAAACTTAGCTTCAAGGACATCTACACCATATAAAATGCCCACCACCAAAATGGATAGTTTAATAGCTGCCAATAAATTATCGGTTGCAATCACTACACCAATAGATGCCAAAACCCAGATAGTTGCCGCAGATGTTACCCCAACCACAGCGCCATCTTTAGCGAGCATCACTCCAGCACCTAAAAAGCCGATGCCAGTAATAATTTGACCAACCACGCGCGAGTGGTCAATCACATCACCATGGAGCATAAACGCCGTGGCTAAAAACAAATAAGTACCTAATATAATCAGTACTGAGGTTCTTATTCCTACTGGTTTGCCCCGTAACTGGCGTTCCATACCAATCAAAGCACCACAAAATGCAGCACTGCCTATTGCCGACCACGAATAGGGGGCGATATCTACTAATTCAAAAAAGTCACTCAAAATCCTAAAATTACTGCATGTGTATAGCCAGTGCCGTACTCAAACGAGAACTACCGAAACTGGCCATTTTTAAAAAGTCACTCTTAGCGATGGGTACGTGTTGACAATCAATCGCCAGCTGTTTATCGCTTTCACAAAAAGGGTCATGGACATATAGACAATGCTCATCTAAATGCGTTACACACACCCAATGCGGTGACTTTTTACCATCAAAGCGATACGTACTGATCAATAGCACCACGGCCATTTTGGCTGCTAACCAGCGCTCTATGTGCTCAAGGGTTAAGTCTTGATACTTCACATCTAGTTTGTGATTAATTGCCTCAACCACAAATTGATTATGAACCGTGTGTAAAATTGCTTTCTTCTTATCACTTCTTACGCCATCAACAAACAATGTATCACGTGTATTAATAATCACATCGGCTGTAAAACCGCGTTTATTGGCAGCTAAAGCAAGTCCTAATGGATGACAACCACCATGACCAGAGGTCATAAAAATAGTGGTTGCTTCACGCCAAATATCAAGCTCATTCACTTGTGAAATAATCGCTTTTTTTATTGATGACATTGCCATTAATAATGCCGCTGGCCCGCAAGTAAATTCGGTAGTTTGCTGATACCAAGGCGTTTCACGCGAAAACTCAAGCTCATTGGTTTTACGAATGTTTTTTGCATCCGCAAGGCATCACTATGATCATCATAATAGTCACTGTATTGCCCAAATACCCGATAGCCAAGCTTTTCATAAAGTGCGATTGCAGCTTTATTATTTACCGCCACTTCAAGACGCATAAATAACCGTCCGCGTTCAGCCGTTGCTCTTTCTAGTGCTTTCAAAAGCTGCTGAGCAACGCCTTTTCCTTGTGCATTTGGTGCAACTGCTAGCGAATATAAACGTGCTAAACGAGTGCCTTTATGACACCACACTAAGCCATAGCCGAGTAACTGTTGTTCTGACTCTGCAACCATTAAAATACCATGCTTGGCTGCAATCCAGCGCTTAAAGCTACGCGCACTTAATCTATCTTGATTAAAACTTTGCTGCTCTATCTCAAGTAACGCTTTTAAATCGCTATCTGTGGCAGCGCGAACTGCCACACTATGCTCGGTCATTAACTTCGACCTCGTGCTTCGAGGCGTTGTTTAAATTCTTCCATAATGATCATATAAAGTTCATCACCTAAGTAACCATCTTCTACTTTATGGTCAATACTTGGGTTATCGTTTACTTCAAGCACATATGCACGGCCTTGGTGTTCTTTAACATCCACACCATAGAGTCCTTTGCCCACAGTTTTACATGCTTTTAATGCCGCATCTAAAACTGCTTTTGGCAACTCAAAAGTAGGCAGTGTTTCAAAACCACCAGAGAAAAACCGTTTTGCATCATGATTATAAATTTGCCAATGATTACGCGCCATTAAATAACGGCATGCATAGATAGCACGACCATTTAAAACTCCTACTCGCCAATCGTATTCTGTGTACATATATTCTTGGGCTAGAACTAAAGCGCTAAATTCAAATAACTCAGCCAATTTTGCTGCCAGCTCATTGCGTTCAGTTACTTTGTAGACACCTTTTGAAAACGACCCTTCAGGCATTTTAAGCACTAATGGGTAAGTAAATGCCTCTTCAAGCTGACTGATGGTTTCATCACTTTGATCAGCTACTACCAAGGTTTTTAAGCTCGGTACTTTTTGATAATTAAACGCATCATGTAAATACACTTTATTACAACAGCGTAAAATAGACTCAGCATCATCAATCACCACTAACCCTAGGCTCTGCGCCTTACTTGCCAGACGGTAAGTTGGGTGGTCAATTGCAGTTGTTTGGCGAATAAATAGCGCATCAAACTGAGCGATATTATCTATTTCTTCAAAACTGAGCGCTTGAGCATAGATACCATGTTTAGCTGCCGCTTTAATAAAACGGGCTATTGCATCTTTATCGCTTGGTGGCACTTTTTCATTGTGATCAACTAAAATAGCCATATCCCAGCGGTAACGTTTTTGCGAACTGCTTATACGCCACTGTGTTTGCGTAAACTCAGTTAATTTAGCAACAAAGTCTTGATGCTGCTGAGTATTAAGCGACGCTAATGAACCTTGCTGTAACAGCCCGGCTTCATCTACAAATAAAATAGGCGCTGGATATTGTTTAAATACCGCTTTTGCTGCTTTGTTTTGTAGTTCATTTACTGCATGCCCAAAGTATAAGGCATCATCGAGATGGCCAACATTAAGCATCAAAGTTTGGCCATTACGTAGCGCATTAATCGTTTTTACGCTTGGCAATACTTGATGTTTACGTGCCTCAGCAAGTAATGAGCAATAATAGCCTTTACTCAAGTATTGGCTTGAGTCGCATAGATTAATAATGCGCGTTTTTGGCTCATTATGCTTTGGATAATCTCGTAAGTAGGTATTGAAGGTAATTACGTTTTCGAATGAGTGAGCAAGTGCCTGCTCGTTGTTATCAACCACAATCAAGGTTTTAAACACGACTTTTCCTAAAATAAGTCAAAATACAAATGTAAGAGTGAATATAAATAGAAACACCCATACTGCTAAGTCATCGTTGTGCAACACGTGTACTTAACAGGATGGGTGCTTTAGATTCAGCTACTGCTTAATCTACAGGTGATTTATAAAGGGTTTTTCGCTACCTTTCCAACGAGTAATTTTTAGCGTTAAGATAAGTAAATTTAATCAACCACAGTAAGATCAAAAAAGCTGGTTAAAGCTCCTTTCAGCATCACTAACTTATTGAAATAATTTCTAATAACGTGGATTTATTCGCTATTGTAAAACTAAACTCATCACCTTGTTGCTTATCCATCAGTAATTGACCTAATGGTGACAGTGGTGTGAGAACATACACTGTAGTGTCTTTTATTTTAATGCTTAAACCACCAGAAAGTGGCCCTAAAAAATACCATTTTAGATTTTCGTCTTCATCGCAGATACAGACCAGCGAACCAATGGAAACTTTACTTGATACAGCGATTTTAAATGCCTTTTCAAACTCGATAATACTCAAATGGCAGTCATTCACACGCTGTGCTTGCCCTTGCGCTAAATAGGCAGCTTCTAGGCCTAATGTATCGTATTTATTTTCAGCAATATTTTCTTCATGAGTGGCGGTGTCATGGGCTGTCTTTGCAGCAGCCTGCGCGGTACTAAGTTGCGCCTCTAAAGCAAAACGCAGGCATTCAATCACATGGGTTTTATTCATATCTAAGGAATTATTTTAAATCTATAATGACTGTATTTTAACGTGCTTTGGGCTGCGTGTAACTCAATTGGCTAAAAACAAGGTTATTCATAGGCATTGATTAGTAAATATGGAAGGATATTTTTTAATTACTCTTGATTACTCTTGATTACTCTTGATTAGTAATAACATAAATCAAGCGCTGCTGTTAACAGCGCTTACTCAACTGTTTTTTACTACTTAGCAATCCATGGCGTTACTTTTAGTAATGGCACCGGCACAGTAAATGCTGTTTTATCGTCTTCCCACTGCTCAGTAACACTGACATGACAAATTGCTCCTTGGCAATCAAAAGCAGGATCGGCAATCGTCACTGGCTCTGCAAAAGTCAGCACCACACCTTGTTGTTCAGGCAATAAAAAGCTCATCAGTTTGCTAACAAAAAATCCCGACAGATCCGATAATAATTCATCAAACTCATCATTAAGCTGATACAACTGGTGTTTATTTAAATTACTATTATTGAACTCACGCGCCTCAATTTGCAGTTTTAACTGGCAATCATGGTTTTCATTTTGAGGCTCGATAACCACCACAGCTTTATTTGTATCAAGTTGTTTATCAAAAGGAAGTAAAAGCTGAGCATGCTCAGTATAATTAAGTGAAAATTCCTCTCGCTCAGTAATAATGCGCCTGGTTTTAATTAAACATTCGTCATTACTGGCAATGTCGGTGATGTAAAAATTGACCTGAGCAAATTGAAAATCACCTTTATTGACGACTTTTAAACGATCATAAAAGCCATCATAGGAAACCACAAACTCTTTTGCTTGCACAGTAAACGTTGCTATTAGTACAACGGCTAATGCCATAATATGACTGATACTACGTACTGGGTTATTCATCAAAGTAAGCTCTATTTTGGTTGATCATTTGATTTAATTCTTCGATATACGCTTCACCACGCTCGGAATAGGAGATTAATCCGTAACTTAGCTTAGTCGCTGAAATTGGCTTTTCTTGTAAACGCAAATCGGCGCGGATACTACGTAACTCTTTATAAGCTGCATGGGTATTAATATTTTTAAAATAAGAAGTCACGGCTGCTCGCACAGATTTAAATGCCGCCACTTCATGGTCTGCACCAGTATTACGACGATTAGGCACCATACCGCAGCCTTTGCTATAACACCACTGACCAAAAAAGTTTAATCCTATTCGAGCAAATCGAGACGTTCCCCATGCTGATTCGTTTGCCGCTTGCATCAGCGCTAGCTCTTTAGGAATAATATCAACTCGACGTAATGCCTGACGCAAAGACAAACTATCAATCGTTTCTGGTAATTTATAGCTGTTTAAAATCGTTTTAACTTGCTTAGTTTGCGTGCGACTTAATGGCTCATCGTATTGCACCATCATCAATGCAATCTCCAGCGTTGCCCGTTGCTGCAGGATTTTTTTATTTTCAGCCTCAACATGCGGCCGAATAAAGTTAAAAAAAGCATGTTTTTTTCTTTTACATCACTAAAGCCGTTAAAATCAGGAAGCTTAACGTTATGTAATGGCTTTTCTTTCTTTTTGACTGGTGGCTTGATTAAGGCTGTTTCGCCCTCAATAGTTGAATTCGACCTTTCTATAAATGGGTAACTCAATGCCCAAATAAAAAATAGGCTAACGATTAAACGAAATAGATACTTAAGCATGTATTCTCTCAAAAAAACTAATGTTTATGCATGGTATATCCACACGCATCTGACCATTCATTATACCTAAGCACTCCAATAAAGGCGAATATACCCATTTGAAGGATTTATAATCTATAAAAATCGGCTACAATTAAGCGCATAAAAACGCTAAAGAAGTTACCGGATACCCATTAATGAAATTAGACTGGCAAAGCCGCATAATAAATCAAAACAAGTTTCGCCCTAATGACAATCGCTCAGCATGGCAAGTAGACCGCTCCCGGATAATCCATGCAGCTGCATTTAGACGTTTACAAGCTAAAACTCAGATAATGGGGATTGGCCTAAATGATTTTCATCGTACACGATTAACCCATTCTTTAGAGGTATCGCAAATTGGCAGTGGTTTACTTCGTCATTTAGAGAAACAACACCCTGACTTCACACATTTTCCCGACCCTAGTTTGCTTGAGACGCTTTGTTTGGCCCATGATATAGGCCATCCTCCTTATGGTCATGGCGGTGAAATTGCCCTTAACTACATGATGCGTGAACATGGTGGTTTTGAAGGCAATGCACAAACACTGCGCATTGTTTCAAGACTTGAACCATACAGTGATGGTCATGGTATGAACTTAACGCGCCGTACTTTGCTTGGCTTTATAAAATACCTGGCTTTTATTGATGACTTGTGGCACACCATCCCACATCATGATCCGCAACGTGCATTTATAAAAGCTGACGACTGGCGCCCAGCAAAAGGTTTATACAAGGATGATAAAGCGACCTTTGACTGGATTGTAGCGCCTTTATCTGACGCTGATAAACAACGCTTAGGCGATTTTAAGGCCGTCGATGAGTTTAGATCTAAAACCAGTTTTAAATCCCTTGATGCGGCCATTATGGAACTTGCCGACGATATCGCTTATGCCGTACATGACCTTGAAGACGCAATTGCAACAGAGCAAATCACCCTAAAAGAGTGGCAAAATCATGCCTTACCCGCACTTGAGCTTGTGCAATGTGAGTGGCTTAGCGACAGTAACTTAACCGAGCGGCTATTTTTAGGTAGCGAAGCACAACGTAAAGATGTGATTGGGGAATTAGTAAACTTATTTATTACTCAATCATCCATTGTGCACACAGAACTTGAGTTTGAAAATCCAATTTTAAATTACACCGTTGAATTACCGCACAGTTATCAGCATTTACTTGAGACGTTAAAGTCATTTATTTATCAACGACTCATTCGTGCTTCACATATGCAGCAAATTGAGTTTAAAGGACAAAAATTAATTATTGAATTATTTGAAGCATTTGCCTGCGAACCATTACGACTATTACCTGAAACCACAGCAAATGTGTTTCGCCTAGCACAACAACAAAATGGTAATACACACAGAGTAATTTGTGATTATTTAAGTGGTATGACTGACGAATATGCGTTTAAAACACACCAACGCCTTTTTTCAAGTAATAGCTAATTAATACTCTTGCGTTGCAAAGTCCCACTGCGCAACCTTAAAAACACCGAAAAAATCGCTTCGGTGTTTTATTTATATTATTCAATTACAGTGATTTGATACCCATGTTATAAAGGGTGAAACCGTAAATATCTGCATATTGATCAATAATTTTACTGGTTGGTGTACCTGCACCATGACCCGCATTAGTTTCAATACGGATAAGGTATGGATTGTTCCCTGCACCTTTGGCTTGTAGCTCCGCTGCAAACTTATAAGAGTGAGCTGGCACCACACGGTCATCGTGATCGCCTGTGGTGATCAAGGTCGCTGGGTATTTAACCCCAGCTTTTACATTATGAACTGGCGAGTAGCCTTTTAAGTAATCAAACATTTCTTTACTTTGCTCACTCGTACCATAGTCATATGCCCAGCCAGCTCCGGCGGTAAAAGTGTGATACCGTAACATATCAAGTACGCCTACTGCAGGTAGTGCGACTTTAAATAACTCAGGGCGCTGAGTCATGACCGCGCCAACTAATAAACCGCCATTTGAACCACCGCGAACGGCTAGGTAATCACTTGATGTGTATTTCTCTGCGTTTAAATACTCAGCAGCAGCTATAAAATCATCAAATACATTTTGCTTTTTAAGTTGTGTACCCGCATCATGCCACTGTTTACCGTATTCACCGCCACCACGAATATTAGCCACGGCGTAGACACCCCCTTGCTCAAGCCAAGCAGCAATGGTTGAACTAAAGCTTGGCGTCATGCTGGCATTAAAACCGCCATAACCATATAGAATAGTTGGGTTAGTACCATCACGTTTTAAATCTTTTCTATAGGAGATGATCATCGGTACTTTAGTGCCATCTTTGGAACTATAAAATACTTGTTCAGAAGTATATGCCGCAGAATCAAACTGCGCCCCAGATTTACGGTAAACGTCTGAGTTACCAGTATTTACATCAAACGCATAGGTATTGCCCGGCGTTGTGTAATTAGCGAATGAATAATAAAGCGTACTACTTTCTTTTTTACCACTGAAACCACGAGCGGTACCCACACCGGGTAAACTAATTTCACGAACTAACTTGCCAGCTTTGTCATATTGTTGCACTTTAGAAATGGCATCAACCATGTATTTTGCAAAAGAAATCCCCCTTTAGACATACTCAATACATTATCTGTTTCTGGGATCAAATCTTGCCAATACTCAACAGTTGGGTTTGCGGCGTCTACCGTCACTACTTTCTTATTCGGCGCATTTAAGTTTGTTACTAAAAATAACTTACTGCCGTCGTTATCTAAAACGTAAGTGTCTGAATCTGTATTATCAAGCACTGTGACAAGTTTGCTGTCTGGCTTGGTTAAATCTTTAATAAACAGTTTATTACCAGATGTTGAAACACTAGCAGAAATCAATAAGTAGCGATTATCACGCGTTACCGAGGCACCAATATAGCGATGTTTTTGTTCCTCAGAGCCACCATATATAAGTTCATCGGTTGTTTGTGCAGTTCCTAATTTATGGTAATACACTTTGTGTTGATCAGTTTTTGCCGAGAGTTCACTGCCTTTAGGTTTATCGTAGCTTGAGTAATAAAAACCATCGTTGCCAACCCAAGCAATACCACTGAACTTTATATCGATTAATGCACTTTCAATTTGCTCTTTACTTTGCGTATCAATAATAATGACTTTACGCCAATCACTGCCACCTTCAGAGATCTGATAAGCTGCTAGCGAACCATCTTCAGAGAAAGTCAGACCAGACATTGAAGTTGTACCATCTTCGCTAAACTTATTTGGATCGAGGAAAACCTCTGCTTCGCCCTTGCCTTTACTACGATAAAGTACATATTGGTTCTGTAGGCCATCATTTTTATAAAAGTAGGTGTATTCACCTTCAGTAAATGGAGCCGTTACTTTTTCGTAATTCATTAGCTTTTCAAGGCTGGCTTTTAATTTATCCTGGTACGGGATATTTTCAAGATATGAAAAAGTCAGTTCATTTTGTGTTTTAACCCACTTAGCCGTATCACTGCTCATATCATCTTCTAACCAACGGTATGGATCAGCCACTTTCTCGTCAAAGTACTGATCAACCACAGTCCCTTTTTTTGTTTCTGGGTAAGTGATAGATTGGTTAGCAGTTATCGGTGCTGCTGCATTATTTTGATTGTTTGTTGATATTGATGTCGATTCAGAACAACCCCAAAGCGCAACTAACACCGCGCAAGTAATGGCTTTTTTTAACATGATTATGATCTTTTAATTATTTGTTAGACTCATAACGGTATAAATTTGTCGTAAGTATGTCTAGTAGTATGAGATCAAAGCGCCTAATATCTGTAAAGAAATGTAAAACTAAATATTTAAAACCAGTCAATAGCATTAACAAGATATGTGATATGAAAAGTACACCAGAATTTACTAGCTTTAAAAAGTTTTACCCATACTACTTACAAGAACATAAAAATATTACCTGCAAACGGTTACATTTTTTTGGTAGCTCTTTGGTGCTTATTATCGTTTTGTATGTGCTGTATAGCCAACAATTTATGCTGTTGTGGTTGCTACCCATTATTGGTTATGGTTTTGCCTGGGTTGGTCATTTCTTCTTTGAGAAAAACCGCCCTGCTACGTTCAAATACCCGTTTTATAGCTTATGGGCAGACTGGGTGATGTTTAAAGATATGCTGATTGGCAAAATAAAATGGTAGTCACTGTTGTTTTGTAATAACCGACAAACAAGCAAAAAGATCATTATGCAAACCTGTTTTTGTCGCTTTTCAGTGATATAGTTAACGCCATTTTTGCTATTCAAGATATTAAAATGTATCGATTATTTGAGCGGATGATCAAGCCGTTTCCCGAACAAAAGCCAACCCAGCCTCCTGCGACGCTATTTGCATTTTGTCGTCACTACACTAAAGGTATGGAAGTCTCGCTATTTTTTATGTCGCTAAGCGCAGCATTGCTCGCGATTTTAGAAGTATCACTGTTTAGCTATATGGGCCAGCTTGTTGATTGGCTAAGTATCTACACCCCTGAAACATTATTTGTTGAGCAAAAATCTGAACTCATAAAAATGGCGATAGTGCTACTTGTTGTCCTACCTATCGTGGTGTTTTTTCATTCTGCGATATTGCACCAAGCCTTGTTAGGTAATTACCCGATGTCAATTCGTTGGTTAGCACATCGCTATTTGCTTCGCCAAAGTGTGAGCTTTTACCAAAATGAATTTGCAGGGCGCATCGCCACCAAAGTAATGCAAACATCCCTCGCGGTGCGTGAAACCGTGATGAAACTACTTGATGTATTAATGTATATCGTGGTTTATTTTGGCGCTATGGTGTTTTTAGTAGCCGAAGCCGATTGGCGCTTAATGCTTCCTTTGCTTGTATGGTTAGCTCTGTATATTTTGATCCAAATGTACTATGTACCTAAGCTCAAAAAAGTGGCTAGCTTCGCAAGCAGACGCTCGCTCTGAGATGACCGGCCGAATAGTCGACAGTTACACTAATATTTCGACTATTAAATTGTTCTCATATACCCAACGTGAAGAGCAGTACGCAAAAGACAGCATGGATGTTTTTTTACAACCTGTGTATAAGCAAATGCGCTTAGTTACCAGTTTAAATTTTGCCATTCAAACGCTTAACTACTTTTTAGTATTTAGTGTTGCGGCATTATCTTTGTATTTATGGACTCTGAGCGCCATTAGTGCCGGCGCAATTGCAATTGCGGTAAGCTTAGCACTGCGTTTAAATGGCATGGCACAGTGGATCATGTGGGAAATTAGTGGCTTGTTTGAAAACATCGGCACTGTCGCTGATGGTATGAAAACGTTATCAAACCCAATTGAAGTCGATGATCTGCCTGATGCCAGCACATTAAGTGTAACCACAGGTGCAATTGACTTTAATAATGTGCATTTTAACTACGGTAAAGCCGCAAACGAAACGAATCGCGGCGCTGTTATCAATGGCTTAAATCTCAACATCAAGGCCGGAGAGAAAATAGGTCTTGTTGGTCGCTCTGGCGCTGGTAAGTCAACACTCGTTAATTTGTTGCTACGTTTTTACGATATTGATAGCGGTAGTATCAACATCGACGGCCAAGATATCTCAAAAGTGAGTCAAGAAAGCCTGCGTAAGTACATTGCGATGGTTACCCAAGATACTTCTTTACTGCATCGGACAGTCAAAGAAAATATCCTTTATGGCCGCCCAGATGCCAGCGATGAAGAAATGATGAAAGCGGCTAAACAAGCCAAAGCGCTAGAGTTTATTGATGACCTTGAAGATAGCAAAGGCAACAAAGGTTTTGCAGCTCAAGTGGGTGAGCGCGGCGTAAAACTCTCTGGAGGTCAACGCCAACGTATAGCCATAGCTCGGGTGCTGCTGAAAAACGCCCCGATATTAATTTTAGATGAAGCCACCAGCGCGCTCGATTCTGAAGTTGAAGCGGCTATTCAAGCTAGTCTTGATGATTTAATGACCGGTAAAACCGTCATTGCCATCGCGCATCGACTATCCACTATTGCACAAATGGATCGGCTCATCGTACTTGATGAGGGCGGCATTGTAGAGCTAGGTAGCCATGAAGAACTGCTGGCACAAAATGGTATTTATGCCGCGTTGTGGACACACCAAACCGGCGGGTTTATTGGTGTAGAATAATTTTTACCTAGCCATAACGCCTTAGTTAAGTTTCAAAATCCAAGCGCTGTTTTTTGAAACTTAACCAGCCAAGTGTCATTACGAAAATTTTTATCGTTTTAATACAACTTAAAAACCATACCTTCCCTGCCAATTTGGCTATGAAACTGTTCCCTACAAAACTCATATTTTGGGTGGCTTGGCCGTCTCTTTATACCCAAACCACCTCAAGATGCGAGCGTCGTTGGAATTAAAAGCGATTTAGGCAAGGCATTGCTTGCAAGGAATAGTGGTTCTATTGTTAAAATCAATAACGCAGTATAAATCGCTTTAAACCAACCTGTTGGGAGTTTCACAGGCACTTACTCTCAGCGTTGTTACTTCTTAAAAGGGACTGCCATTGTTGCAAAGTAACGCCTTGATATTAAGCCCCTGTGAAACGCTGAATTCTGCACCTTGAGGTGGTTTGGGTATACTGCTATAATCGCGGCCTTTCATAGCCTGCGTAATTTGTCAGAGTGTCTCCTTTTAGCTCTATAATACGCGTATGCGCTAGTAGTTTAAATGACAGCAACCTGTATAAGCGAAATTATCCATGAGCGAAAATAGTCACATTAAAGTCATCGTTGGCATGTCCGGCGGTGTTGATTCTTCTGTATCAGCTTATTTATTAAAACAACAAGGCTATCAAGTTGAAGGCCTGTTTATGAAAAACTGGGAAGAAGATGATAATGATGAATATTGCGCTGCTGCCGACGATTTAAAAGACGCGCAAGCAGTCTGTGACAAGCTGGGGATTGAACTACACACAGTTAATTTTGCCGCAGAATATTGGGATAACGTATTTGAGTACTTTCTTGCTGAATATAAAGCAGGCCGTACGCCAAATCCTGACATCATGTGTAATAAAGAAATCAAATTCAAAGCTTTTTTAGAATTTGCAGCAACGGCGCTTGGCGCTGACTTTATAGCCACGGGCCATTATGTACGCCGTGAATTACGCGATGATAAATACGTTATGTGTCGTGGTCTTGATGATAACAAAGATCAAAGCTACTTTTTATACACATTAAGTCATGAACATATTGCACAAACGCTGTTCCCAGTTGGTGATATTGCCAAACCTGAAGTGCGCCGCATTGCTGAAGAACAAGACTTAATTACCCACGATAAAAAAGACAGTACCGGTATTTGCTTTATCGGTGAGCGTAAGTTTAAAGACTTCCTACAAAAATTCTTACCTGCACAACCGGGTGTTATTGAAGACACAGACGGTAACAACGTTGGTGAACACGAAGGCTTGATGTATCACACTCTCGGTCAACGTAAAGGTTTGCTAATTGGTGGCATGAAAGAAGGCTCTGGCGAACCATGGTATGTAGTAGATAAAGACTTAGAACGCAACGTATTGATTGTTGGTCAAGGTAAAGACCATCCGCGTCTTTACAGCAATGGACTAAATGCCAACCAATTACACTGGGTTGATCGTGTTGGACCAAAAGGTACCACCCGCTGCACGGTAAAAACTCGCTACCGTCAAGAAGACCTAAACTGTACGCTGCTCGTTGGCGATGATGGTTTTGCCCGAGTATTATTTGATGAACCACAAAAAGCAGTAACCCCAGGACAATCTGCGGTATTTTATGCCAACGAAATATGTTTAGGTGGCGGTATTATTGATTCGGTGATCAAATAATGAATGAACACCAAGTCATGGCATTAGCAGCCATGTGCCAAGTTGCTAAACAAGTTCAAAAAATAGCGCAGTACGGCAGTAGCAACGATTACGAATTAGAAAAACTATTAACCAGTATTGTACAAACCTCCCCTGATTCACCCAGTGATGTGTATCAAGGCACTGAGAATCTAAGAGATGGTTATAAAATCTTACTTGATCAACTCAGTGCAGGTGAAAAGAAAGATGTTGAAATCGTCAAATACGTTGGCGGTTTAATGCAACTTGAGCGTGCACTGAGCGCAAAAGCAAGTAGCTTAGCAGAGCTTGGTAAAAGCATTGATGATATCAAGCGACGTCTTGATCACTTTGCTATTACTGATGACACTGTTATTACGGCTCTTGCCGATATTTATTCAAAGGTGCTTAGCCCCCTAGGGCACCGAATTCAGGTTTATGGCAAGCCTGACTTACTAAAACAGCAATTAGTACAACACAAAATACGTGCATTATTATTAGCAGGTATTCGCAGTGCAGTATTATGGCGACAAATGGGCGGTAAACGCCGTCACTTTTTCTTTGCGAAAAGAAGAATTATCGCCATTGCTAAAAACCATATTTAATTATCGTTCAAAACTAAAATTTAGGAGTTATTATGGAGCTTTCAGCGTTAACAGCTATCTCTCCGGTGGATGGTCGCTACGGCAGCAAAACCACTGAACTACGCAGTATTTTCAGCGAATTTGGCTTGATAAAATACCGTGTAACAGTCGAAGTTCGTTGGTTACAAGCCCTTGCAGCAGCTGATGCGATCAAAGAAGTACCGGCATTTAGCGACGAAGCCAATGCTTTACTTAACGCGATTGTTGATAACTTCAGCGAAGCCGATGCGCAACGTGTAAAAGATATCGAGCGTACTACAAACCACGATGTTAAAGCCGTTGAATACTTATTAAAAGAAAAAGTAGCTGACAACGCCGAGTTACATGCAATTAATGAATTTATTCACTTTGCATGTACATCAGAAGACATCAATAACCTGTCTCACGGTTTAATGCTCACTGAAGCACGTAACGAAGTATTACTTCCTTACTGTGATCAACTACTTAATGCAATTAAAGAAAAAGCCATTGAGTACAAAGCAGTACCAATGATGACACGTACTCACGGTCAACCTGCAACACCTTCAACTATGGGCAAAGAATTTGCCAACGTATATATGCGTTTAAAGCGTCAACGTGACCAAATTGCACAAGTTGAAATGCTAGGTAAAATCAACGGTGCTGTAGGTAACTACAATGCTCACCTCAGTGCCTACCCTGATTACGATTGGCACAATCATGCTGAGCAATTTGTAACTAGCCTAGGGTTAACATTCAACCCATTTACAACGCAAATTGAACCGCATGACTACATTGCCGAGTTATTTGATGCGATTGCTCGCTTTAACACTATCTTATTAGATTTTGACCGTGATGCATGGGGCTATATAGCGCTAAATCACTTTAAACAAAAAACCATTGCGGGTGAAATTGGTTCATCAACTATGCCACATAAAGTTAACCCGATTGATTTTGAAAACTCAGAAGGTAACTTAGGTCTAGCAAATGCTATTTTCGCTCATCTAGCGCAAAAGCTGCCGGTATCTCGCTGGCAACGTGACCTTACTGACTCAACAGTACTGCGTAACTTAGGTGTTGGTATGGGTTATGCGCTAATTGCATACCAGTCAACCCTAAAAGGTGTAAGCAAGTTAGAAGTAAACGAGCAACGATTACTTGACGAGTTGGATCAGAACTGGGAACTGCTAGCAGAGCCAATTCAGACGGTAATGCGTAAATACGGCATCGAAAAACCATACGAAAAGCTAAAAGATTTAACCCGTGGTAAACGTGTAAATCAAGAGATCATGGCTGACTTCATCGATGGTTTAGAGTTACCGGAAGAAGCAAAAGTAGAAATGAAAAAACTAACACCGGCTAACTATATTGGTCGTGCTGTCGAGTTTATCGACAACCTAGTTTAAGCTTTCTGCGACAACTTATTTTATATACACTATAAAGCGAAAGGCTCTTGCCTTTCGCTTTTTTCATTTTAATGGGCGCAGCATGTATCAATTAACGATTAACGACTTATCCGAGCAAGACTTTCTAACACAGTATTGGCAAAAAACCGCTCTTGATCAAGCAAGGGTTTACAGACTTTGCCGACCCGCTTGATGCTAATGAGCTTGCCGGTCTTGCCATGGAAGAGAGCATTGAATCGCGTATTATCACTAATCATGATAATGACTGGCAAGCGCATCATGGCCCATTTGAAGATTTTGAATTACTAACCGAGCAACATTCTACCCTACTCGTACAAGCAGTCGATCATTGGCATCCTAATGCTGCGCAGCTGCTGGAACCATTTCGGTTTATTCCTAATTGGCGTATTGATGACCTAATGATCAGCTTTTCAACGCCTGGGGGTGGAGTCGGTCCGCATTTAGATCAATATGACGTATTTATTATTCAAGGTGAAGGCAAGCGTCATTGGCGTGTCGGTATGCCAGATAATAAACTAAAACAATTTGCACAAAATAAAAGTTTATTACAAGTTGAACAATTTCCAGCCGTGATTGATTGCATCCTAGAACCAGGCGATATTTTATACATCCCGCCGGGCTGCCCACATGAAGGTTATGCTGTAGAAAACGCATTAAACTACTCGATCGGATTTCGTGCACCAAATCAACGCGATCTATTATCAAACTTTGCTGATCACATTATTGATAAAGAAGCGGGAAATAGCCGTTATCAAGACCCTGCAATAACACTGCGCGATTCTAAAGGTGAGATCCAAGCTTGCGAAGTCGAAAACATTAAACTATTAATGCAAGCGGCCCTAAATGACGACGCATTACTTAAATCTTGGTTAGGTAATACACTTAGTCAACCTAAGCATGAAATGGATTTAATGCCGCCAGAAGATTTATTTAATAGTGAACAAATAGCTGAGCTATTGAATGATGATGATGTGATTTTTGAGCGCCTCGGTGGCACCCGTGCATTGTATCAAGTTTTTGAAAATGAAATACTTCTCAGCGTAAATGGTGAAAACTACCCACTCCCTGTTAGTGACTTAACTGCGGTTAAATTACTCACTGACCATACTATGGTGACAGCAGAGCAACTAAATAGTTCAAAAAATAGTTTAGTTTTTATACAAACCTTTACTACACTAATTAATGAGGGGATTTGGTTTTGCTAGGAGTGTGTTTGTATGGGCTATCATATCAACAAGGTAGAATGGGATATAGGCAAGGAGTTACTACAACAGATCAGAGAGCGGGTATTTGTATGTGAACTACATATTCCCAAACATATCGAGTTTGATAATCTTGATAGATATGCTCATCATATACTGGTAACAGATGACAGCCAAGGCCCAGTTGCAACAGGCCGATTATGTAGCGATGGCCTTATTGGCCGTATTGCGGTGCTGCCAGAGCACCGTAATCGCTCCGTCTATCGTTCATTGCTGAATTATATTGTTGAGCTTGCACAACAGCAGGGTTGTGATTGCGTCAGCATTAATTGTATTTTAAATGAGGTAGAACGATTTAAACGTAATGGCTTTGAACAACAAGGTTGTGTGTTTATGGAAGCAGGTATTCCACGGCTTCGTATGCAATGCCCCATTAATAAATTCAATACGAAACCATTTACACTGGTGCATTGATAAAAATTTATTAAAAATGGCCATCCTAGCGAGTTAAAAACCACCAATTTAACGCAATGGGCATTAAAAAAGCGAACATATTAATGTGTAACTCCACATAACACGTTCGCTTTTTTAATTTTTAAAGCTGTTCTTTATATTAAAATCTTTAAGTTAAAATTATAAATAAGCTTTCAGGTCAATTAACTTCGTTTGCCCACAGCTGTTCTTTTTCGTACATTTCATAAATACCATGCGCACGATTAATTAGTAGGTTTGCAAAATCAACTTTAGTTTTATCGTGTCCACCGGTTTGCATAATTTGATCTGCTTTTAACTGCCATTGCAGAGAAAAATATCGCAGCGCATCACGCGCATTTTCGGCAACTGATGCTAACGCATGATCAGTTGGTAAGCGACCGGTGATAACCCAATAACTTTTACCGTCTTGGCCTTTAAACTTCCATAGGGCACATAACGGAGCGATAAAGCGGCTTTCTTTTTCTAGCAAAGTTTTTGGCATTACGCCCTTCTCTGCTAAATGCTTTTGTGCATTTTGAAAACACTCACGTTGCCATGCAATACTTTGCTGCTTTGCTTGTTCTTGTTCTTCTGGTGTTAATTCTTTAAGTTGTTTTTGTTCCACAGTATTCATCACTCGTTTACATCATTTTAGCTACTTTAAGTGCATATAATTATCGGTGCAAGTATAAAAGACCAATTCCAGCGAGATCATAAGCGATCGCCTGTTTTTTCTACATTCTAACCCATCGTTCTACGCACAACTGTTTACTAATACTGCAAAAAAATCAATTTATAGCTAATTTATAAACTATAAAGCCGCTGTTAATGCATACCAGCACGGTGTTATTCATCGTTTGTTTAACGATAATTCTTTTTCGCTGTCATACGATTAAAAAAACTAGGAAAGAAACGTTTTATAGTCGGAGCCCAGCCACTGATCCCCTCGCCAACCACCACTTCATCTTTACGTTTAGCTATTGCACTGACCATTTGCTTCACAGCAGCCGTTACATCCATACCATTTTCAATGGAGTGTTCAGCCTTATTTTGCGCAATACCATGTTCATTAAGTGAATTATGAGCAATAGCCGTTTTTATAGAGCCTGGGCAGATAGTCAAACAATGAATGTTTTTATCGGCCACTTCAGCTCGCAAACAATCCATAAAACCAACGACTGCATATTTAGAGCCTGAGTAACCGGTTCTGAATTTAGAGCCAACTTTACCTGCGACACTACTGATTGATACTACACAGCCGCCGCCATTTTTAACCATACTCGGTAATACCGCTTTAGTTAGCGCAATCAAACCAAAATAGTTAACTTCCATAAGTTGACGATACACAATAAAGTCATTTTCTAAAAACAAACTACGCTGCGACACGCCACCATTATTAATTAAAATATCAACGTTACCAATCGTAGCCATACTATTTGCAACATACTCAAGTACCCGCTCAGGTTGTGATAAATCAAGAGGTATTACTTTGTGTTGTCCAGCCGGTAACTCGCTACAAAGTTGATTTAGTTTATCTGCACTTCTGGCTGATAAAATAATATTAGCGCCTAAGTGTGCTAACTGTATCGCTAACTCTTTACCAATACCTGATGATGCCCCAGTGATCCACACCGTTTTATTATTAAAGTTCATGCTCTACCTATGATTATTATTAAGGCTTTGTAGGACCCGCAATGTCTGTGATCTGTTGCTCGAGTTGTTTATATAGTCCGAGTAAAAAAAGCGCCTCAACAAGCACAAATAATGGCCCAATGATAAGCCCGATTATGTCATCAACAAAAGCTGGTTTTTTACCTTCAAAATAATGCCCAATAAACTGTAAAACCCAGCCAAAAATAAAAACACCTATACTAACAGCTAACCAGCTAGTAAAACTAAGTGATGCAATTGGCGCAGCCGCTATACTCATTACTACTAAAATAACAGCCATTATCAAACCTAGTGAGACATTAAGCAGTAAATAATAAATCACAGTAGCTAACACAAAAACATGAGCGCCATTGATAACATGATCAGCAACCGGTAAATAAATACGCGCTAATAAACACAATACAGCGTATACAATGAGTGGAATACCAAAAAAGTGTGTGAGTACATTGCGTTTTGAACGGTGATATAAGCCATAATTGCCCAGTTGTTGTTGCAGTGTTTTCATTTTCTTTACTTTATATAATTATCTTATTATTTACTTTAGCAGTTAACACAACGTAACAATGTCTTCTAGCCGACATTTGTAAAATCCACTTATACAAATGCGCTTATGATTTTACCTTTATCGTGATCCGGAGTTTTAGATTGTAACTCACGGCCTTTTTGATATTCTTGTCCAAGCATTTTTTGTAACGATTCCATTTGTTTTGCTAATTCGTCATTCCCCCTCCCTGCTCTTGTATTTTTTCTGTCAGCTTTTCAATCGCGGCCTTAAGTTCAGCTATTTTATCTTTATCAACACCTAATCGTTGATAAATAAGCGCTTCATTTGCTTTTTCTAAAAAGTCTTTTCCATATAAAGGGTTTTTAGGGCTGCTAACAGTATTAGCTTGGCTATTTATTGCCGTTTCTGGCAATTCGGTTGCCGCTTTAGGATGGCTTATGCTTTTCGCTTGCACAGGAGGGTTATAAGGTTCTGTCCGGTACTGATTATTAAATATTAGTGAGCTCATTGCTTCAAATCCATTGATAGTTTTATTTTATAAAGCAAATTTAAGGCCAATGTACTTATATCAGGTAAAAATAATAACGCAGCTAATGTACAAGTAAAGCCAGCTGTTGTTTATCAAGAATTTCTATACGCTGGTAATGCAGGGAAATAAGCTTTTTTTCACTTAATAACTGCAAGATTTGATTAATAGTTTGACGAGTTAAATAGGTCATATCTGCGAGTTGTTGCTGCGATAACATAATAGTAGCGGTATTACTGGGCAGCGACATGGTTGCCATCATAACCAGCCGTTTGCAGACTTTTTGCTGGGCAGTTAATAAAGCATGATCTTCTAATGAAGTGAACAGCAGCCGCATTTTTTGTGAAAGTAAAACACCAAAATCATGCCAGTAAATAGGCGTGATTGCTAATAATTGTATCAGTGCCCGATGCGGTACATGTAGCAATCGAGCGGGTGTTTGTGCATAAACATCGTGGGTACGCAAACCACCATCAAATAAAGCAACTTCACCAAACCAAATAGCGGGATTCATAAAACTCAGTACCGCTTCTTTACCTTCTCCATTTACTCCACTAACTCGCATAACTCCATTAACAACAGCGTATAAACCCGCATTTTCATCTCCTCTTAAAAATAATGCTTCACCCGCATCGAGTTTAATTACTTTTGCATGTAACAATAGCTGGTGTTGAAATTCTTTAGAGCGGCTACTAAACCAATTTCCTTGGTTAACTATCGCACGGTCCTGTTCATTCATATCGGTTTACTCTACATTAGTTTTAATAATCAAATAATAAAAGGGATCACTATGTTACACAAAGTTATTTACAGCGGCTTATTGCTAAGTACGTTATCTGCACCAAGTTTTGCAGCTGCTCCTGATCAACAGCTCAACAAGAATCTAAAAAAGCTAACCACAGTGTAAGTGAAAAAGTGATCACTTGGCGACGCCATCTTCACCAATACCCAGAGCTTAGTAACCGCGAATTTGAAACGGCTAAATACATTACTAAACATTTAAAAGCACTGGGGCTCGAAGTACAAACTGGGATAGCCCATACGGGTGTAGTTGCTAAACTCAAAGGTGGTAAAAAAGGCCCTTTAGTGGCGCTGCGTGCCGATATGGACGCCCTGCCTGTCACTGAGCAAGTTGATTTACCGTTTGCTTCAACTCAGACCTCAACCTACCGTGGTAACGAAGTCGGTGTTATGCACGCCTGCGGCCATGATAACCATGTCGCTATTCTAATGGCTGTAGCTGAATCGTTGGCTAAAATTCAAGATGACTTAGCGGGTGATGTATTATTTGTCTTTCAACCAGCTGAAGAAGGTGCCCCAGAAGGTGAAGAAGGCGGTGCTGAACTCATGCTAAAAGAAGGCTTATTTAAAGAAAAACCTGACGCCGTGTTTGGTTTACATGTAACCAGTTCATTAAACACAGGCCAAATTGGCTTCCGTGAAGGCCCGCTTATGGCCAGTGAAGATTCATTTACAATTAATGTACAAGGCCGCCAAACTCATGGTTCACGACCATGGAATGGTGTTGATCCGATTGTTGCATCATCACAAATAATTATGGCCACACAAACAATTTCATCTCGCCAAGTTGATGTTACTAAAGCGCCGTCAGTTATTTCGTTTGGTGCTATTAATGGCGGCGTACGTTCCAATATCATTCCGGATAGTGTCGAGTTAATTGGCACTATTCGCACCTTTGACCAAGCAATGCGCGCTGATATCAAAAAGCGTTTAGTGAAAACAGCTGAAATGGTCGCTGAATCCGGTGGTGCTAAAGCTGATGTACATATCGACCACGGCTACCCTGTCACCGTAAACGATGTAAAACTCACGCAAAAAATGACGCCAACACTAACTAAAGTTGCTGGGGCTGAGAATATCATTACCACTGATTTGATCACCGGCGCTGAAGATTTCAGCTATTACGCTTTAGAAACTCCTGGATTGTTTTTCTTTTTAGGTGTTACCCCACAAGGTCAAGATGCAAAAACGGCAGCAAGTAATCATTCACCACAGTTTTTCGCTGACGAGCAAGCACTGCAATTAGGCGTGAATGCGATGACGCAGTTAGTTGTGGATTACTTTGCGATGAAAAAATAACCAGAACTCCAACGTACATGCTAAATCATAATCGGTTAGCATAAAATAAATATACCCACACTCTGTGGGTATATTTAAAAGTATTGATAAACCTACGCGGATTTATTTTATCGTGCGGTTAGTAGCTGTGATAAATAGTCAGGCTTACCTTCAATGCGTTCAAGGTGAGGATATTTAAGGCCATCATGATAATCGATCTGGATTTCACTGTACTGATCAAAGTTTTTCACCAAGAGCTTAATTGGCGCTTTTGAGCCTTTAGCATCCGTCACTGCATCTTTGAGTGCATCAGCACTAAATTGAGTATTATTAACGGCAACAATTTGCATACTTGGCGCAAGACCCGCATTAAATGCAGGGCTATCCCATAATACGTCACGCATTTTGCCTTCTTTATTTACCGAGAAGCCCAGAGAATAAAGTAAATCAGTTGATTTATAGCGGCTTTCAATTGCTTTAATGCCCTCAGAGGCTTTATCGTTATAGGTCAATTTCCAACCTTGGTCTTCCAGTGATTTAGATAAGTTAACATGGCCTTTTAAACGCGAATTAATAAAGTCATCCCATTGATACTTTTCAATACCATTAAGCGTGTTAATCACATCATCAAATTTGTAGGTCAACACATTCCAATCACCCGGGTTTACGCCAAAAAAGTTGTGGGCAAAATCATCTAATGAATGACTGTTGTTACTCAATTCACGTAATTTTGCATCAACCGCAAACCAAATTAATTCTCCACCAGAGTAATAGTCTTCGCTCATTTGATAACTACGATAAGGCAAAGATGAACGCTGAGCGATAGTTGGATCGTTGGTTGTATCTAAAATATTACGCCATGCCATGCCAGGGCGTCCTTGGTCGTAGGTTGCACCTAAACGAGCTAGCATATCCATCGCATTTTCTTGGCTCCAAAGTCCTGAACGAGCCGCAATGACTTGCCCCCAAAACTGTGTTTGCCCTTCATATACCCATAAACCATTAGCTTCTTTAACTTGGTTATAGGTCGGTGTCCATAATGCGTCAGGGCGACGATATTTACCATTCCATGAATGATTAAATTCGTGTGCTAATAAATCGCGACCGACCCATGACTTATCCCAGTCAGAAAAATAATTTTCTTTCGCGCTATTTTCACTTGAGCGATGATGTTCCATGCCGATGCCGCCTAACTTATCTGTCAGGGCAAGTAAAAAGTCATAGTGATCAAAGTGATGTGCACCATAAAGCGCATACATTTGTTGAATAAGCTCACGGTGTGCTGTTAACCCTTCTGCACTGATCTCAAGATCTTTTTCTTTATCGGCAAAGACATTTAAGAACACCGGAGTATCTGCATTTGGGTTTAAATCAACACGCTTATAGTGGCTACCGGCAAACATTGGCGAGTCTACAAGGTTTTCAAAATCAATTCCCTCAAAGGTAACTGTATTGCCTTTTTGCGAAGATTTTTCAAGTGCAGTAGCAAACTGCCACCCTTTTGGTAACGTTACACTCGGTTGAAATTTAATTTTACGGCTATAGTGCCCAGCAGGGTAAAGCGCTACTGTATCCCATTGTAAATTGAGCATTTCTGGCGTCATCATAACGCGCCCTTGCTCTGAACTTTGTGGTGACAAGAATTGATATTCAACATGCAACTCACGTACACCTTTAGGAACCTTAAGATTAAAAGCATATACATTGCCAGGATCTCGTTGCCATTCGATCACTTTACCTTTTGCTGACATTTTTAATCCAGCCAACTGACTTATTGGTCCAACTGGTGAGTGATGTCCAGGTATCCATTGTGGATAAAGCAAAGTCATTTCACCAGCATTAACAGGGATAGTTTCGTTTATTTTAAAAATACGATGAGCTAGATCTGTGGCATCAACCGCTATTTTTATAGTGCCGGAATATGGGGTATCAATCGGGTTTGGAACATCAGCAAACGCTGGAAGCGTAAAGCCCATAACAGAGCTGAGGGCAGCAGCAAAAACATGTTTATTCACTTACTTCTCCAATTAGAGAGGCGCAAAGCACGCGCATTAGATGGGTATTGTCCTAGTAATTTGAGTGCAAAACACTCGATAACCTCCCTTTTACTTTCAGAAACTTCTGAAACAACCAACATCAGTTATAACTATAACAACAGCTAATAGCAATTATTTATGGACGAACAACCATTTAATGCGTTCAATTTACTTGCGCTTTAAGTCAATTTATAGTGCCGAATTTAGCTGTATCAGCGCTTATTTGCATTCTTGTACTGAGAATATAAGAGCGCTGCAAGCACTGTTTTAAAACTTAATCATGCACCATACCTATGTTCAGGCTAAATAAATCATCAGTACGCTATTCTAATAGGCTACTTTTTTGGTAATGGTATGGAGACCACAATGGCATCTGACTATTTTCATTTGTTAAATTTGATCGGGGTAGCGTTTTTTGCCATCTCAGGTACTCTGATGGGCCATGAAAAAAACATTGGAGGTTTTGGTGTTGTGGTTGTCGCGTCAGTAACAGCGCTCGGCGGCGGCACACTGCGCGACGTATTATTAAACCACCCAGTATTTTGGATAGCCGAACCGGATTATTTATACGCAACATACAGCGCCATATTTATCGCCGTAATATTTATTCGTCATTTACCTCACGTATCAAACTATTACATGTTGCTGGTCGATGCTTTGGGCATGGCAATTTTTAATATTGTTGGCATTGAAAAATCCTTAATCGAAGGCACTACGATGATTGTGGCTATTACTATGGGCATGACCACGGGCATCTTTGGTGGTCTAATGCGCGATGTAATATGCCGTGAAGTCCCGCTTGTCATGCGCGAAGAGCTCTACTCCACCGCGTGTCTATCTGGCGGCTTAACTTATGCCACACTGTTTCTATTAGAAGTACCTTATGTTTGGTGTATTTTAGGCGCACTCTTTATTACCGTATTTTTACGGCTCGGTGCCCTACACTGGGGATGGCAACCAAATATATTTAGAAAAAGGTCGGTTAGAAAGCAATAGTTTGCTATGTGAAGTTCCGATTAAAACGCCGAACTTTTGTACGTACCTTTTTCATCGATGATGACGTATTAAACTGAATTTTACGTCCCAATGTCGATTTTTCGTACCACGATACAGCATACAATTCATAGTTATTTAAGCTGAAATAAGCAAGAGTATATCGTTTGCCTTAAATTCAAGCTCCATAAGTAGATCATCGTATTTCCAGTCTCGATACTCTTGTTATTGGGTCAGGATTTGCTTTGTGAAGTCAGCCATTTATAGGTGGAAATATGATACTTTTAGGCACCTTGTCTTATTTTACCCTTATTTTTTCAACTGTGTTTGCCTCTATTTACTTATCCGTTGCTTTAGCTGACTCTTTTTTATAAGGTGTTGTGCTGGTGACTATTGGTTCGTTAATTTGCTTTTGGGTTACTCGCACAAAAAAACCTGTAGTAGATAATTAAATTAAAAAACGAGAAGCAAATAATGCTTCTCGCTTTATCAGGTTTTATTAGCTGGCTAATCTTAGCCCTAGCATCACCAACATAACTAGATTCGCAATCACGCCAATCAAAAAGAAGTAGCTACGCGGGCTGGGGTTTTTCTCTGTGGCAATGGCGTAATACAGTGCCATATGAATTAAACGTGCAATGACGTAAACCCAAATACAGATTGCAAAAACCGAACTGTGGTAATTAATCACAAAAGCAAATAAAACCGTTCCTATAAATAACGCACTGTTTTCTAATGTATTATGAAAGGTGCGATGCGCTCTAAATATAAAACTCTCATGAGATAGGTCTTTATCAATTTTTCCTGGAACAGCGCCAGGCTGTTTGGTTTTACTAAACGTCGCCACTGCCCACTGTACTAACACCATAATTAAATATAAATAAAATGCTAAAAACGCTGAATGTGCTATATCGGTCATTGTTTAATCCTTTGTGTTGTTATTAGAGTAGTAGTTACAGCAACTATCAAGCCATATATAAGCCACTGATGTATATAATAATTACTTTTCCGCAAAATAACTTTTTGTAATAGATTCACTCTTTATATAAAACTTACTTTATAACAGCTGCTTGGTATTTATGTAGCATAGGCATAAGCGCCACCACAAAAACAATGCTAATTACGTACTTTATAAATTTTGTTTGATTATTTATTCTAAGTATTGTTTTATAGCGTTACTGATAACGGAACAGTAAAATAAATATGATGAATAAAATAACCAAATGCTTGGCAACCTTAGCGCTATTGAACTGTGTATCAGCGCCCGCTTTTTCAGCTCAATATGAAATCGAAAAAGGTGAAAACTTGTCTAAGTTGGCGCAATACAAAGACGTAACCACCATTAAACGCAATTTCGCAAAACAAATAGCGCTTAATTACAGTGTATTAAACGCTGATCTTAAACAAACGCTAAGCCAATATAAACTGGTTTTGAATGCGGATCAGCTACCGTCTTTAGGCATGCACACACAACAAAATACTCGTTTAGCAAACAGCGCATTACAACAGCTTAAAGGTTTACCACAAAACACCGGTAGTTTGTTACAAGTGCGTTTGGCTAGCGATGAAATGCTTAACGCTTGGCAGCAAGGCGAACGCCCTTTATTTGCATTTGCACCTGCTGGTGACGATTCGCAATGGAGCGAGATTGAAGCGTTCGATCAGTTTGGTGACATTCACTATCTTAGTGTTGATCAAATGCCGACCCAACCTGTATTTATTGTCGAATTAGATCAACAAAAAGTACAAGATGCGGGTATTGCAGTAATGAGAGGAATTTTATCTGCTAACAAATTCAGTAAAACCACGGTTAGTCCACAAAACCAGTTAAGCAATGAACAACCCCTGCAAACCAGTGTATTGAAAAAAATACGCTTAGAAGATGACAAAGAACCTTGGATCTCAGGTGGTGCTGAAATTTATGCCATTGTAACGGGTATCGACCCGACCCGAGATGAACCAATATTAGATATCGTTGATTTACCTTATTTAGATCATGACAAAACCGATTACAGCCCTAATCAGGTTTTAATTCATTGGCAGCGTTATCGTTGGCAAGCGGTCGATTTACTCTTAATGGAACAAGATGACAACACCAACTATAAAACTCTAGCAATAAAATTATTAGAAATATCAGAGCAAGTAATGGCGAGCATTCCTGATTTACAAGCGCAAGGTTATGCCATTATCCCTAAGCTGACCAATGAACTACTAAAAGCAATGCCGGATGAATGGTTTACTAATAATGACGATTATGTTGATGCTTTTTACACGCTGTTTGAAAACAAAGACTATCAAGAATATAAAGGAGCAAGCAGTAATGAGACCATTACGCTGTCTCCTTTAGAAATTAACCCAAGACTAAACTAAGTCATCCCCATTCGCTTAATTATTATTGCGGATGGTATCTTCAGTAGCCACCCATTAGCGCTTTAACGTTAACGGGTGGCTTTATCTTAAACAGCCACTTTTTTGAAAACACGCGTTATATTTTAATACCCTAACCTTGCGCCACTGATTTACGAAAGCGCATTAATGCAACAGTAAAAAACACACTGCCAATAACAACTAACGCTAAAAAGTAAGGCCAAACTACATCCCACCCTGCCCCTCGGTATAAAATTGCTTGAGCAAATTTTACAAAATGCGTTGTTGGCGCCAATAACATAATATTTTGCACCACCTCAGGCATACTTTCTCGCGGCGTAACACCGCCAGAGAGCATTTGTAATGGTAATAAAATTAAGATCATCAATAACCCGAGTTGCGGCATAGTGCGCGCCTGCGTTCCCAACAATATACCCAGCGATGTGGTCGCAAATAAATGAATAGCAACGCCAAATAAAAATAAGCCTGGCGAGCCATGAATAGGCACTTGTAACAAACCTTCGATCACAATAAATAATGAAAACGTAGTCAGTAATAAAATCACTAACCCATTGGCCCAAATTTTCGCCATCACTATTTCAAAGGGGCTTAACGGCATCACTAATAAATGCTCTAATGTGCCGTGTTCGCGTTCACGGATCACCGCGGCGCCAGTTAAAATAATCGAAATCATTGTGATCACGTTCATTAATTCCATCACGCTACCAAACCATACACTTGTCATGTTTGGATTAAACATAATGTGCGCCGATTGCTTTATTGGCAGTGAATAAACGGTTCGATAACCTTGCACAAACTCATTTACTTCGCCTTTAATAATGGTTTGAATATAGTTATCACCAATAAATGCTTGCGACATGCGCGTAGCATCTATATTTACTTGAATTGTAGGTTGCTTAGCTGCAAGTACATCACGCTCAAAATAAGGCGGGATATTAAGCACAAAAGTATAACGGCCATTATCCATAGCTGAGTCAACATCGCTTAATGAAATACTGTCTGGTGTTTTAAAGTAAGGCTCATAAAAGGCATTAATAATACGCTTAGATAATTGCGATTGGTCGTGATCAACAACTGCAATCGGCGCATTATTTAACTCTATCGACGTGGCTGAAGCCACCACATAAATCAACCCAGTAAAAGCAAAAAAAACAAATAGCAGTAAAACCTTATCACGCCATAAACTACGCAACTCTTTAATACCTAAATTAACAATGTTTCCGTGACGTTGCATGGCTATTTGTCCTGCTTTGGAAGTAAAAATACACTGGCCAGAGTCAGCACAGGTATAAAAGCGAATAAAGGCAGTAGCTGGGCTGATAAATCAGAAAAATTAAGCGCTTTATTAAAGACCCCCCGACACGCCTCTAAAAAGTAGGTGGTCGGAAACAGTTTGCCAATAATAGCGCCAAACCCTTCTAAGGAAGAAACAGGGTCAATTAGCCCACAAAAGTTAACGGCAATCATCAACACAACCACCGTAGTGGCTGCCAATGCTGAAATTTGTGTTTTTGTAAAAGCCGAAATTAACAGCCCCACTCCGGTAGTCGCTGTAACGTATAATAATGCAGCCAAACTAAGCGCCCAAAAGCTGCCTTTTAGCGCCACACCAAACACGGTAATAGCAAGTGCGACTAAACCAAAAAAGCTGATCATACTCACTAAAATGTAAGGCAGCTGTTTGCCAATAATAAATTCCAGCCGGTTAACCGGTGTTACATATAAGTTTATGATTGAACCCAACTCTTTTTCCCGCACTACGCCAAGCGCCATCAATATCGCAGGAATAAATACCAATAGCAGTGGAATAACCGCCGGCACCATGGCCTCAATGCTTTTAAAATCTTGGTTATAACGATAGCGAGATTCAATATTAGCTGGCACTAAATTGGGTATCTGCGCATAAGTGCGCAAAGATAAGTTGGTTAAATAGCTGTAATACACGCCGCTCATATAACCATTAATCGTTTCTGCCCTAAACGGCATAGAACCATCAATCCACACTACAATTTCAGGTTTACGGCCGCGTTTAAATTGCTGAGCAAAGTTAGGTGGAATTTCAACGGCCACGCTTAACTCACCACTGCGCATTCGTTTATCAAGTTCTTGCGGGCTTTTAATATCTGCTTTTTGAATAAAGTAGCGTGAACCTGCCATATTTTGAATGTAGTTGCGGCTCTCTGGCGATTGGTCTTGATCTAGTACCGCAAAGCTTAAATCTTCAACATCAAATGTAATGCCGTAACCTAAAATAAACAGTAAAATTATTGAGCCCAGTAAAGCAAACGTTAGGCGAATAGGATCGCGCCATAACTCTAGCGTTTCGCGATGCGCATAACCAAATAACCGCAACAAACTAAATGCGGGGTTACTGTTATTTTTACGAGTAGCCGGCGCTGTAGCCAAAGCTTTGGGTTTATCAGTTATCGATGCTTGTATCGCCGAGCTTGCTCCGGCTGCATTTACTGCTTCTTCTAAATAAGCAATAAAGGCAGCTTCTAGTGTATCGGTATTACGCGCTTGGCACAGTGCAGCTGGCGTATCGCTGGCAAGTATTTTACCTGCATGCATTAACGAAATTCTATCGCAACGTGCCGCTTCATCCATAAAGTGAGTCGAAATAAAAATAGTCACGCCTTGTTCGCGCGAAAGCTCAATGAGTAACTGCCAAAAGTCATCCCTTGCAACGGGGTCTACACCCGATGTGGGCTCATCAAGTATGAGCATTTCAGGGCTATGTACTACCGCAACAGCAAGCGATAAACGCTGGCGAATACCTAGGGGCAAATCGGTAGGAAAATCGTCACTGTATTTTTTAAGGTTAAACCGAGTAATTAAATCTTTAACGCGCGGCTCTATTTTCTCTGCGGGTAAGTGAAATAAACGTGCATGCAATACCAAGTTTTGCTTCACTGTAAGCTCGTTATAAAGCGAAAACGCTTGCGACATAAAACCAACGCGTTTGCGGCTTTCGATGTTATTGGCATCGACCTTTTCACCAAACAATTTTGCTTCGCCACTGGTTGACGGTTGTAACCCGGTAAGCATTTTCATTGTGGTGGTTTTTCCACAGCCATTTGAGCCTAAAAAGCCAAAAATTTCACCTTGTTCAATACTTAAACTCACATTGTTAACAGCGGTAAAATCGCCAAATGTTTTACATAATCCATTTGCTTCTATAGCGAACTGGGTTGTGTTTATGTCTTGTTTACGAGGAGGCACAACTAACCGCTGATGATCATGACGTTTTTCTTCAGGAAGTAATGCTATAAACGCTTCATCAAGCGATTCTTTGTTAGTTTGCGTTTTTAGGTTTTGTGGGCTGCCCGTACCGATTACTTTTCCATCGTCCATAGCGACTAGCCAATCAAAATCATCGGCTTCTTCCATGTAGGCGGTCGCAACCAGTACGCTCATCTGTGTATTTTCAGCGCGAATACTGTTTATTAATTGCCAAAATTGACGACGCGATAGCGGATCAACCCCGGTTGTTGGCTCATCTAAAATCAATAATTGAGGGTCATGGATCAGTGCACAGCACAAACCGAGTTTTTGTTTCATCCCGCCAGAGAGCTTTTCTGCGGGGCGATCGGCAAATGCCTCTAAGCCTGTACTTTTTAAAAGGTTATTAATTCGTTGTTTGCGCTCTGCTTTATTTTGAGAAAAAAGGCGACCAAAAAAATCTATATTTTCAAACACAGAAAGTGTTGGGTACACATTTTTGCCAAGCCCTTGAGGCATGTAAGCAATGCGTGGCGACACCGTATTACGAAAACCACTGCTACGCATATTGCCGTTTAATACCTCAACCTCCCCTCTTGAATCGCCCTTGCCCCCGCTATAAGTGCCAATAAGCTTGATTTTCCTACGCCATCAGGGCCTATAAAACCGACCATTTTCCCGGCAGGTAATGAAATGCTAATGTTGTCCAGCACGCGATTATTAGCATAGCGATGACTCACCTTAGTAAGCGTAACTACACTTTCAAGAGGTGGCTGTTGCGCGTTTTTATCGGTGTTATTATTAGCGTTATCCATTATTCAGGTACTCGTACCTGTAACGACGTAGGCCAATTTTTTCAGGTGCTAGCAACACATAAGCAAGCCCTGGCACCCCTGTTTTTACTTGTTTGATATGATCTTTTAATAACTGCGAGTCGAGCTTTACCTTAACCCTAAACATCAGTTTATCGCGCTCGTTTCGGGTTTCTACCGATTTAGGGGTAAATTGCGCCTGTGCAGATACAAACGTCACTTTAGCCGGCAATGTATACTCGGCAACAGCATCAATAACAATGCGCGCTTGTGAGCCTATTGTTACCTTGCCCGCTTGCGCTGTTGGTAAATATATACTCATATAAACATCGGTTAAATCTAATAAAGATAAAACCTTGCCACCACTGCCAAGCACTTCGCCAGGCTCAGCTAATCGATACAATATGCGTCCATTGATTGGTGCTGTGAGCGTGCTGTCGGCTATGTTGCTTTGTAATCGCTCAATACGTGCCTGCGCTGCTTCTATTTCAGCATCCGACTGCACAACTTTTACGTTTGCCGCGGTTAAAGCAGCTTGCGCAATAGCAGAGGTGGTTCGTTGTTGATCAACCACTTCTTTTGAAATATGGCCTTTTTCTAATAATTTTGCAGAGCGGCGCAATTCAGTTTGTGCAAAATTAAGCTCACTTTTATGCTGCTCTACAATCGCTAATGCGTATTTACGAGACTCATTAGCAACACGAAGCCCCGCCTGAGCTTCACGTAACTGTGCATTTAAATCATCAGTATCAATAACCGCTAACGTTTGACCCGCTTTGACCATATCGCCTTCTTGCACCATAACGTCAACTAAGCGGCCCGGTAATTTTGTAGCAATATCGTACTCAGTCGCTTCAATTCGCCCATTTCCATAGGCAACACTGTCAGGGAGTTGTTCAGCAAATGATGTAGGCTGCAAGGTTTGCCAAGCATACCAGCCAGCCCCCCACAATGACCAATACAGCGAGCTTACTCAAAGATTTGAACGTTGATTTAATTGTCATGTGCTAAAACTCCATGTATGTATAAAGTAATGTAAGTGAGGGTAATCAAGGTAAAAATTTTTAGGATACAGCACGCTATTTGTTATATGAAAGCAACCCTGCTTTGTAAGTACAACAAGGGTAGTTGTAATAAGCGATTTAAACGAACTTAAAAATCCAGCGTCACTAATCTACCACTCTCACCGTTAATAAAGATGATGTGGATCAATATAAATTAGAGTTAATGCACTAATTATTAGTGATTTTTTAAAACAGCAGGATAAAAGAAAGGGAAAACATCAAGGCACCTACTGAGCGCCTTAATATTAATTATGTCAGCGGCAAATTAGCTTGCAATTTATAGTAACAAAATCCGCTACGACCTTAATGCTAAGCTAATCAATACCACGCCATGATCGGTGCTTAAATCATCACGCTCAAATTCAGGGTTAATTAAATGACGATCGTAAGTATGGTACTGGCTCACCTCAAAAAAGCTGTCGTCGTAACTTGAGTCAAACTCGCAAGACAACAAAATGTAGTCAAGCACTGAGCTGCTCGCGCCAAAATAATGGGTAGGCTTTCGCTTTAAATCCACTGTATTTTCATTATTTTGATTAGCCAAATTTAATTGCGACTTTGCAAATAACTGCCACGCATCGTTAAGGCAATATTTTACAAGGTAAGTTTTACTGTCAAACGTCGAGGCAAAACGCAGCGTATTAGTTAACAAATGGCTTAAAACGCCATCGGCTAAGTCGTTGTTAAAATCGCCCATTAAAACCATTGGATTTTGTGTAGATTCGCGGCGTGCAATGATGTCTATCATCAGCAATGTAGCCTCACTGCCGCGCTGAATAGTTGAGCCCCAACTCCCTGCTATATCGGCTTTTAATAGCTCGATAATATTTTTTTCGGGTGTGAGGTCTTTGTTTTGCTCATCAAGCTCTATCATTGAACGTTTAGACTTAAAATGCACCACATAACAATCCGTGTTGCCGATATGCGGTAAGGTTATTGTAGCTCTAAGCACCTTTCGGCTAAATGTAAAATCCTCAGTTAAACCAAGGGTATCAGCAAGCTCATGGTCGTGCTCAACAGTTGCCACTTCAGCAATTGGGTATTTTGCGGCTATTGCCACAACAGGGCGTTTGTAAATAAAGTCGTCGATTACCTGGGGCTCATCTACCACGGCAAAGTACGCATAACCTTGCTCTTTAACTAATTCTTTAAGCGACTCAATACTAAATACTTCCTGAAAACCAATCACATCAGGCTGATGCTCGGTTAAGTAATTTACAAGCCAACGCTGCTTTTTAGCCCACTGCTCTGCGGTGTATATGCGTTCAAATTCATAATAGGCATTAGGCGGCTCAAGGTAATTAAACAAGTTAAAAGTGGCAATTTTAAGGGTCGTATTAGTAATAACCGAATCGTCTACTTTGG